>NZ_JAFLNL010000009.1 GCF_017313785.1 Flagellimonas aurea | reverse complement strand
ACTCTTCATTGTATTTCCTTGAATGTCTGTCCGACACCCGGAATACCGAGTCCCTGCATCAAAATGGTTCATTTCTTAATTCTACGCTGTCGTTACAATATGTATATGAACTTCTTTGTTTTTTCTCTCGTTTTTCAGCCTCTCGGCCTTTCGAAAGCGCCCTGCCTTATCAGCTAAGCGGGTGCAAATATACGCACGTTATTTTCTTACCGCAAAATGTTTTTCGATATTTTTTTCGAAAAAAAATCAATTAATTTATAACTACTTGTTTTTCAGGTTTTCGTTTTTCACTTCTTAAAGAATTTTATGAAAATAAATTCCAGACCAACCCAAATCTGATGACAAAATCACGGTAAGGATAATTTGGGGCAGAGTAATAATTAGGCTCTGAAAAAATGGAATTCAAGTGTTCTGCCTTTAAAAAAATACGGGTCTGTTTCACTTTGGCGTTTATAAAAACATCCAATAAAGGATACCCTCCCAATTCTTCATTGTTCTGAATATAAAATTCCCCTAACAAAGGATTATAAGCATCCATATTATAGGATGTGAAGTACTTAAATGTTACACCCGTCTGTAAAAACATAGCCTTTTTGAACACATCACTTGAAAAGTAGAGACTATTGCGCGTGACCACCTGTGGAAGATTGAGCACTTGACTGTCCTGAGTTACCTCTTGATACATTACCGTATTCATTAACGCCCATTTTCTCCATTTTAACTCCTTTTCATACTTGACCTTCAAATGGTTTACCGTGCCCGATTCTTGAAAGGGCCTTACAAATGCCGTTTCCTGACCCAATCCTATTTCTTCCTCTGTTGCCGTGGATGCGAAATATGTATAATTATCCAGCGTACTGTACTCAGCACTCAAAAGGCCGTAGCTTCTGGAATCAAAACCAAATTTTATACTCTTTGTACGAATGTTATCAAAGGTGTCCGTATTTTGCCAATTGAAGTTTCTATAATCACTTTGATACAACAAGTAGTTGAAATCGGGCATCCGAGATGATACATGGACAGACCCCAACAATGAATTACCTTCATTTAATGTATATCTTGCCCTGGCATCAAACTTATTCCCCGTAAGTTCGCCCACCACCGTATAATCGACACTTCCCTCCAAATACAAAGGTCCTATGCGGTTACGATAACTACCTCCAACCACAATTTCTTCTCCTTGCAACTTATTTTGTATGACACCTTCATCGGTGAACAGTACACTATTGAAAAAATAATTATAGTTGAACAATGACACACTGCCGGAAAGCCTGCCAAGTGTTTTGTTTGAAAATTCCACAAATCCTTTATTAAACATTGTTTTCAATCTCGCCCTATCTTCTATTGGAACCAAGAATGGATCTTGCCCGAAGGCATCGTTCTGCTGTGTTTGTTCAAAGTCGTACATTTTGGTCTCATAGCTGAATTCATGCCCTATAGCCAATGTGGTGGGTGAATTGTCAGTAGAATCCTTTTTATGATTGACCAATTTGAATTGATGGTCCAAAAAATAGCGCTTGCCCAATATTCTATTATTGGCGTTTGTGTACAATAGATCAATTTTTGCCCTATCCTGAAAATCGGGCAGGTCGTCCTCAAATTGACTCTTGTTCCGTAAACCCCCACTTTCCTCGCTTTGCATTTCTTGGGCCGCTATATGCCCCCTCAGAGAATACCTTCCATTTTTAGTAACATAATTGAATGTTGTCCTAAACTTTCCATCCTGGGCTTCCTCGTACCTATATTTACCCAGTGACCTGAATCCATTATAGGCGACCGAGGCATTAAATCGTTCGGACACATTAAAGGTAAGAAGTGCATCTAAATACTGACCCTGCTCAAACGTGGTTTTGAACATGAGCTCTGTCATCGGGGTAGGAACATGATAATAGTTGACATCCTCTTTTTCAAAATAACCTGGATGTTTGGCCTTCGCCCCCATGCGCGGATAATAAGGTGCAGAAGAAAAACTTTTGCCTAGCTCATTATAGGGCTGGCCCATATTGGCAAAGGGCATTAGTTCGAAATCGTCTTTTCTTAAATAATTGTAGATGTAATCTTTTCTGATGGCAAGAGTCGTGTCGACCACAGTAGTGTCGCCGTAATATGAAATTATTTTGTAATCTCTGATGCTCACAGAGTCTTTTTGCTTGGCCTGTAACTTAGCAGAATCTCTTCTTTTGGGCTTTGCAGGCATTGAATCTACGGCAACCGAATCCTTCTGCCGTAACGCAAGAGTATCTTTTTCTTGCAGCCTTATAGAGTCTCCTTCTTTTCTTGGAGGAATCGAATCTTGTTGCGCCAAGACTGATTGGCCAATCAATAAAAGTAGGGTCAATGCTAAATATCTCATTCCATGATATTGGTTGGACAAAGGTAAAAGTTTTGTTTCTAAAGAAATGTGAAAAGTTGAGCCATAAAAAAACCCCGCCGATTGGGCGGGGTCTTATAACTTTTAGCAAACTAATTTTAGTAGCCCTTATTTTGAATCATACTGGAGTTTGCGTCCATTTCTGCCAAAGGTATTGCCCAAGCCAATCTACTATCCCCATAAGGTATAGTTTCGGTAAAATTTTGCTGAATAGAATACTTCACGATGTCATTGCCCGTTCTCACTAAATCTTCAAAACGGAAACCTTCAAACATCAATTCTTTACGTCTTTCCATCAATATATTTTCTATTGTGGCTTCAGCATATAATGAAGCTCCCCTATTAGCAGGTATCTTATTAAGTTGAGTCAATGCATCGCCACCTGTATTTAATAAGGCCTCAGCATAATTCAAAATTAACTCTTCATACCTTAGGAGCGGCACATTATCGTATCCTTGGTTATCTGGATACTTACCAATGTTTCTTAACATATCCCCCTCATAACCCAAAATACCATTTGTTCCATCAAAAAGACCACGAACATCCGTATCTTCAAATATATCAGCAACTTCATCGATAACCTGAACATCTCCGTAACTTCCACCTCCGGTAGTACGGTAAATATAACCCAAACTATTACCACCGAGGTTATCGGTAGAATTAAATTCTAATTCAAAGATGATGTTACTGCCTCCGTCACTTTCAAATGAAGCTACATAATTTTCTGCTGGAACAATTGCGTAACCACCATTATCAATAACCTCTTCTGCTGCGTCAACAGCCGTATCCCACATTTCAAAGTAAACAGCCACCCTAGCCTCCAATGCTTTTGCCGCGTATTTAGAAAAGAAATTAGTATCACCAGTGTCCTCCATTAAATTGAAAGCCATTTCTAAATCTTCAAAAAGTTTTACTCTAACTTCCTCAATGGTATTCCTAGGCGGGAATAATTCTTCCTGGGTTGATTGATTACTTAGATATGTAGTCACATAAGGAATACCTCCAGGCGTGACACCTCCAGTCACGTGTTTTTGTCCATACTGTTTCAACAAGTCAAAATGAGCAAGAGCCCGGATAGCATATGCCTGACCCTGTAAATGTAAACCATATTCCTGATCACCTTCAAGCTGAGACAAATCGGTATTAATAATCAAATTTGCGCTTTCAATAACCCTATATGCATCATCCCAAAAGAATCCAGTAGTATTCGAATAGGCAAAACCCGCCTGTGTAGTAAACCTACCAGAGTTTCCATTGGAAAAGCAATTGTCTGTTCTTACCTCATTAGTCACGATTAAATCTCTTCCATAATAACCCGAACCAGTCATTCTACTATAAGCCCCTTTTATCACAGCATAGAGATTGTCCACATTGGTTATTCCTCCATTGGCCTCTTTATTTTGGTCCAATGCAGGGTTTAAATCTTCCGTGGTACAGCTAAAAACCCCAGCCAACAAGAAAGACATTAAAACTATTTTTATCTTTTTCATTTTTTAAAAATTTAGATTAACACCAAAAACAACTGACCTAACTGGAGGTGTGGTCAACACAGTCTCTCCCCTGTTTGTACCATCACTCAAGCCACTCAAATCTATATTTTCGGGATCATATTTTAAATTATCATCTTTTACCCATGTAAACAAGTTTGTTCCACGAACAAATAATCTCAAGCCATCGATTTTCATCATCTCAGTGAACTTAGAATTGAAATTGTAACCAACTGTAAGGTTTTTCAATCTAAAATAGTCGCCATCATACAAAAATTTAGAGTGTCTTTGCCATGGCCTTCCTACATATTCAAATTTACCAAAACGTGCCTCATCTCCTGGTTTTTGCCATCTATCCAACAAGGTATTGTAGCCTTGATACAATGCTGTTGGGTACAAGTCCGTACCTTGAGTATACCTATGCCACCCTTCATAGACCTTGTGGCCACCGGCATAATAACCACTAGCATCAACAAAGAAACCTTTAACATCGATATGAATATTCATACCTGAAGTGATTTTTGGCAATGCACTACCACCTTGGAAAACTCTTTCCGCTGCATTAAAGTTTGTAGTAGTTTCACCATCTACCCCATTAACGTACCATTCCTCATTACCTGTTTCAGGATTAACACCTGCCCAAGTAGGCATATACCAAGCATAAACCGGATGTCCAGATTCAACCCTATCAGTTGTAGTAGAAATATTGATTTCTTCACCATTAAGGTCTTTTGCCAACTCAAGAACTTCATTCTCATTAGTAGCAATATTTCCTCCTATGGAAAGATTAAAATCATTAGATCTAACTATATCAAAATTTATTTCTGCCTCAAAACCTTTGTTCTCCATACGACCAATATTCCTTGTTTGATCAGCAAAACCTGTAGTCAAGGACAATGGCACATCTAACAACAAGTCCTTAGACTCCCTGTTGTAATAAGCAAAAGACCCCGAAATCCTATTTTGGAACAATCCAAAATCGATTCCTAAATCCAATGTATTTGAAGTTTCCCATGACAAATCGTTATTTCCAAAAGAGCCTGGGTAAGATGCCCCCTCACCATTATAATCTGAATCAAAATCCAACAGTGCCTGATAACTGTTCAAACTAATTGCAGCATTACCAGTAACACCATAAGAAGCCCTCAATTTTAAATTGTTAATAAATTCAGCACCAGCCATAAAACTTTCTCTGTTTACGTTCCAAGCAGCACCTACAGACCAGAAATTACCCCATCTGTTATTCTGAGCAAATCTTGAACTTCCTTCTCTTCTATATGTACCATTCAGCACATACCTACTATCAAAAGCACTATAGTTAATCACACCAAGATAAGATGCAACAGACCAATCAAAGTAAGTAGAATTTGCTGTAGTCGGATTACCCGCTGAATTCAGATTGGTAAGTCCTGTATCGCTAAAATTATCAGCATCAGCCTCCAAATAATAACTTCTGTTTTTTTGCCACTCTTGAAGCAATTTAACATCGAAATTGTGACTCTCACCAAGATTGAAAGAGTAATCCAAAGAGTTCTGGAATACATACGTAACGTAATTTCTATTTGCCTGCCAACCATAACCATTCGAACTATCACCATCACCCCTTACTGGGTTCCTGTAACGTTTATAGTTATATACTATATAATCAATATTAGCTCTTGAGGTGAATGACAAGTTTTCGATTGGGGTATCCCAAGTTACCGCATTGTTGGAAATAATTCTCGTTGTTTTGGAATCATCAATATCCTCCTGCGCTATCCATAATGGATTGGGAAGGGACGTACCCAAAACATTTATAGAGCCATCAGGGTTGTATGCTTGATCCGTTGCAGGCATAAAAAATTTAACTGCACGTGGAGAAGAAAAATATGCACTGTTCTCCAACACACCATCCTGATGTGAATAAGATGCACTGTTATTGGATGTAAAAGTAAACCTGTCAGACAAGTCCTTAGAAAAGTTCAACGAACCTGAAATTCTATCAAACTCTGAACCAATAACTGTAGCTTCCTGCTCAAAATAACCAAGTGAAGTATAAAAATTAGAAGTTTCATCACCCCCAGTAGCTGAGAAATTGTATTCTCTTATAACAGCATTTTTATTGGTAATCAGGTCAGCCCAATTTGTCTCTGGACTCCCTGCATCTCTCCATGCTTGATAGTCCGCGCCATATGATGTATTTGCCCTAGCAAACTCTCCAGCCTCCTCTATATTACTCAACCCATAATCTTCACCAAAGGAATTTAAAACAGCCTCATAGAACAACATTTCCCTCTCAGCTCCTGTAAGAGGTGTCGGTCCGTCAATTGCATCATTTGCAAAACCAAAGTAGCTATTAAAGTTGAATTTTGTTTTTCCAGCTTTACCACCCTTAGTGGTGATCACAATTACACCATTAGCCCCTCTAGCCCCATAAGCAGCTGTAGCAGAAGCATCTTTCAACACCGTTATGCTTTCAATATTGTTACTGTTAATACTGGATAATGCCGAAAGCGAAGAACCTGATTCTGCAGGTGAAAGATTTGGGTTTGCCATTGGCACCCCATCAATCACATACAATGGATCGTTTCCAGCAGTAATTGAACTGATACCCCTAATACGTATATCTGTAGTTGAACCTGGGGTACCAGAATCTCCAGTAATGGAAAGACCCGCCACCTTACCCTGTAGTGCCTGATCTACAGTAGCAACAGGTATCTGCTCTATCTGTTCCGAGTCCAATTGTACAGTAGAACCCGTAACATCCGCTTTAGATTTGGTTGAATACCCCATAACCACAACCTCTTCCAAGGCCTGGGCATCATCTTCCATCTCTACGTTAATTGTGGAAGAAGCACCAATAGTTCTTTCCACAGTCTTCTGACCGATGTAACTAAAACGCAACATTTGTCCTTGTGAAGCTGAGATGGTGTAATTACCATCAAAATCGGTTTGTGTACCATTGGATGTTCCAACAACCATAATGGAAACACCAGGAAGCGGCAGACCGTTTTGGTCCGTCACGTTACCTGAAACTGTTTTCTCTTGTCCAAAAGAGAAAGACATGCATAACACCAAGAGAGGTGTCAGCATCCATGCTAACTTAGCTTTCATTTATTTCATTTTTTGAATTAGTCCGCTCAAAAATCAATATAAAAAGTTAATATTCAAAAAAATTAACAACCTTGCAGCGCCTATGTTACCGAAGCATCAATCAATAATTTTGATAATTTTAACATATTATTCGTGGTCAACAACCCTATTTATTAGGTTTGTAGGATTTTTTTTAACTTTTTATTGGCAAATATGTTTTTCTTTACTTTTCAACTGTTAAATTTTTAAGATGTATGTTAAAATCATGTTACCGGTCATTGTTGGAAGCAGGAACCGATGAAGCTGGAAGGGGTTGTTTGGCAGGCCCGGTGACGGCTGCCGCCATAATATTGCCCGAGAAATTTAACAACATCACCTTGAACGACTCCAAACAGCTTTCCGAGACAAAACGCGATTTTTTGAAGCCGATTTTGGAAGAAAAAGCCGTTTCTTTCTCTGTTTGTCATGTTTTTGAAGAAGAAATTGACGAAATAAACATTTTGAACGCCTCTTTTTTGGCCATGCACCGTGCCATAGATAAACTACAACCTGTCCCCGATTTTATCATTGTTGATGGAAACCGGTTTAAACCCTACCCGAACATAGACCATGAATGCATAATTAAAGGGGATGGTAAATTTATGAGCATTGCCGCCGCTTCGGTTTTGGCCAAAACATATCGGGACGAGTATATGGCAAAAATCCACGAAGAGTTTCCCATGTACAACTGGAAAAAAAACAAGGGATACCCCACCAAAGAGCATAGGGAAGCCATCAAAAAATACGGTATCACCAAATATCACAGAAAAAGCTTTAGACAACTCCCCGAACAATTGACACTGGATATTTAAAAATCCTAACTTTGTGTCAAACTGCTAAAATGAGATCAAAGGTACTTTTTTGCTTGCTCCCCATACTTATCGCATCATGTACGAAAGAGGTGAAGACCAAAGACTCTCTTTTGGAGCATTTACCCCCTAATCCGGCACTAGTCCTAAAAATCAACAACCTTGGCAACTTCAAAAGCGAACTTAAGAACAATTCTCTCCTAAAAAGCATTGAAGGCTTTGCCCATATCGAAGACATCTCCAGCAAGACCCAAAGACTAAATTATCTGAAAACCAATAAAACAATTGTACTTGCTTTTTATGAAGTTGGCAAGGATAATTATGATTTCATAATGGCCACTAAAAAAGTTTCGGGACTTTTTAATGTGGACAGCGTCGCGAACAAAACGGTCGAGACATTGACCTATGAAGGCACAAACGTCACAAAATACAATCTCGACGGTTTAGAAATGTTCAGCCTTGAAAAAGAAAGTGATGTTCTTATGAGCTCTTCCATGATGCTGATGGAAAACCTCATAAGAGCAAATGAGAGTACGCCAGTGGACCCTACGTTAAAGAAATTGTATGAAGCGAGTTCCACCGACAAATCCGCTACCTTATATATAGACCCTAGTGGAAACACATCCCTTCTGGCACTCAAGGAACAAAATGAATCCAGAAAGAACCCATTTTCGTCATGGATTTCTTTGGACTTTACCGCAAATTCGGACGAGGTCAACCTGAACGGCGTGGCCATGGCTCCCGATTCCACTAAAAACTTTATCAACTTGTTCAAAGGCACCTCCCCACTTGCCAATAGAACACCCTCTTATGCCCCATTGAACTCGCAAGCGATTATTTCCTACACCTTTGATGATTACCAAATTTTCGCAAAAAACCAGAACGAATATCTCGACAGGGTGAAAAAAACCGATTCCCTTTTTAATACCATAGAAGAAGTTGGATTGATTTTTTTAAATAATGAAAAGGTGGCATTGTTAAAGTCTTTCGGCACCGAAGGCCTATACGATTACCTTAACAGTAAAAAAACCAGCTCAGAAGACTATCAAGGAAGTGAAATATTGGTTTTGGATGCTCCAGATTTAATAGAAGAAAACTTCACCCCTTTAATAAAGAGTTTTACGTCCAACTTTTGTACTATACTGGAGAACAGTTTTATTTTTTCAGAAAACAAGGAAGCCTTACAGACCATAATCAGCAATCATAAAAGCTCCTCGTCTTTCGATAACGACCAAGGGTACAAAACAGCAAAAGCTTCCCTAGCTAGCGAATCCAGCATTCTTATGGTCTCCAATGCTTCGGGCATCGACTTTTTTTCCGAACAGGAACTTTCCCCTGAGGTGGTCGAGGACATCAATGAAGATGATTTGGGCGGACAGGTATTTGCCTCACAAATGGTAATGGACAATGGTTTTGGGCATTTCAATCTCCTTGCATCAAAAATCATAAAGAACCAAGAGAAGAATACAGTTTCCCCACTCTTCACTCTAGAACTGAACACGGACCTGGCAACCGAACCCCAGTTTGTAAAAAACCACAGAACACGACAGCAGGAAATAGTGGTACAGGACGAAAATAACGTGCTCTACCTAATCTCTACCGATGGAAAAGTACTTTGGACCAAACAATTGGATGGCAGGATACAGGGAGCTATACAACAAGTTGACATCTATAAAAATGGAAAACTGCAGCTCGCCTTTACCACAAACGACCAATTCTTGATCTTGGACCGAAATGGAGACGAAGTTGCCCCATTCAATATTGATTTTGAGGGCGGAAACCTGAATCCATTAGCAGTATTTGATTATGATGGCAGTCGGAACTACCGCTTTGTGGTTACCCAAGGCAGTAAAGTATTCATGTACAATAACCAAGGTAAAATAGTCCGTGGGTTTACCTTTACCGATGCCCCTAGCAATATCTTGGGTACCCCTCAACATTTTAGGGTGGGCAACAAAGATTATCTCGTATTTAAACAGGACAACAGTACCCTTAGGATTTTGCACCGTGTAGGTAGTGACCGAATTAAAATTCCTGAAAAAATAGACTTTTCCAACAACGATGTTTTCCTCTATAAAAACAAATTCTCCGTTACCAATAAAACAGGGGTGCTCCACCAGATTGATACCAACGGAAAATTGACGGCCACAAACTTCAACCTAAACCCGGACCACGGGTTTTATGCAACAAGCAACACGTTGGTACTGATGGATGACAACGTACTCACCATAAAAGGAAAAAAGGTAGAACTGGAGCTTGGGGTTTATTCAAAACCTAAAATCTTTTATATCTACGACAAAATTTATGTTACCGTAACGGATTTGCAAAACCATCAAATTTATCTATACGATAGCCAAGCAGAACCTATTTCCAATTTCCCTGTGTTCGGAAGTTCTTTGATCGACCTTTCGGATATGGACAACGACAAAAAGCTGGAACTTGTTGCAAAAGACCAAGACAACTCTCTGATTGTCTACAAAATAAACTAACGGAACAACATACGGCCAGTCATACATTAGTTACTGCAACACATACATTTTTAGATATATAGGGGCTTACATTTTAGTAGTTTGGATAGAATTGCTTAATCAACAACTAAAAACAGTACTAAATGAAAACCTCAAACAAACTATTCTACTGTTTGTCCTTTGCCCTATTGATGGGTACCACCGGAGAAGCACAGTTTTTCAAAAAATTGGCCAAGAAAGCGGAAAAAGCAGCTGAGCGTACAGTTGAAAGACGAGTAGAAAAAGAGACCTCAAAAAAGACAGACCAAGCTCTGGACAGTATCCTGGAACCTGGCTCGGGAGGAAAACAATCTCCAGGAAATCCGCAAGGAAATGGGAATCCTGGTGGCACGGTAGACGAAAACGGCACATCCACTGGGCCTGTTACGGCCGGTCCCAAAACCATAGAAGTTTACAGTAAATTTGATTACGTTCCAGGGGACAAGCCTATTTTTTACGATGATTTCAATGACGATTTTATGGGAGACTTCCCATCAAAATGGAACACAAACGGGTCGGGGGAAGTAGTTACCTTAGGCACGTTGCCCGATAAATGGTACTCCATTGCCAACAAAAGCATAACCTTACCAAATATTGGGAGCAAACTTCCTGAAGATTTCACCATGGAATTCGATTTGAAAGCCACCAACTTAACTAGGAATACCGGCTCAGGTGCAATTTTGGGAATTTATCTTTCCGAAACACCTGGGCTTACCACAAAAGAAAACCATGTGGTGGCCAAACTTAATTTTTGTCAATACATTGACATTGGAGTCCGGGTGGAAAATAAATTTAATGGTGATCCAGCCCCTATTGCCAATACCCTACAACAAGATCTCCGGGAAGTTTACCAAGACATTGTCCATGTTTCCATTGCCGTCAATAAAAATAGGTACAGACTTTGGCTCAATGAAACAAAGATTGTGGACCTGCCCCAATTTATCGTAAAACCCGAATTGATGAATTATGTAAAGTTTTATGTGAACGGTATCGATACGCAAAAAAAACAGGAGCAAGTATTGATCAGCAACCTTAAAATAGCTGAAGGCGGTGTAGATCTTCGCAGAAAATTGATATCCGAAGGAAAAATTTCAACCAATGGCATTCTATTCAATTCCGGTTCGGCCGATATTCTGCCCCAATCCATGGGTATCATCAGACAGATTTCCCAAGTATTGACACAAGATAGCTCCATCAAACTAAATATTGTTGGGCATACAGATTCAGATGGTTCGGATGAAAGTAATCTATCTCTTTCCAAAAACAGGGCCGAAGCTGTAAAAAAGGCATTGGTATCCGTGTACGGTATCTCTCCGGATAGACTAAGTTCCGAAGGAAAAGGAGAAGCGGAACCTGTGGCCGACAACAATTCGGCCCAAGGCAAAGCTCAAAATCGAAGAGTAGAATTCATCAAAAAGTAACAACACTAAAAACCATGAAAAAATATATAGTATTAGGTCTAATCGCTCTTTTTGCGGCCCATCATTCCCAAGCTCAATCCAATTGTAGCAGTTATTACCCGTTGGTTGACGGAGCCAATTTCCAGTATACCAATTATGATAAAAAAGGTAAAGAGGATGGCCAAATCACCTACAAGGTAACAGATGTACAAAGTGGTGGCAGCAGCACCAACGCCACAATGATGATGGAAATGACGGACAAAAAGGGAAGAACCTACACCTCCGACTATGAAGTTACCTGTGAAGGCGATGTGATAAAAATTGATTTTAAATCCTTGATGAACGAGCAGATGCTCAGCCAAATGGGCGATGTAGAAATGGATATCTCCGGTACCGATGTGGAATTGCCAAACAATCTTTCCGTAGGACAGGAACTTCCGGATGCCAATATGGAGGTGAAAATGAAAATGAGCGGAGGCATCAACATGAACACCAATATTGAGACTTTGAACCGAAAAGTTGAAAAACAGGAAAATGTGACCACCCCTGCCGGAACTTTTGACTGTTATGTAATCTACAGCGAGACCAAAACCAAAATGATGATGACCAACCAGACCTTCCCTTCCCGTATTTGGCTGGCCGAAGGAGTTGGCATGATCAAACAGGAATCCTACAACAAAAACGGAAAATTAATGGGCAGCATGGTATTGACCCAGTATAGCAAATAGCTAAATTTTATTTTATAAAACAGAAAAACCGAGGCTCACACCTCGGTTTTTTGTTATCTAATTCTAAAATATGTCCTCAAAGTTAGACCCCTGCCCTTTCCTTGACCAACTCGGCCTCAAAAAGTGTGCTAAAATGTTGGAGCAGTTTTTGCTTCACCCCCTCCATATCCACTTGCTTTTGTCCAAGTTCCACATTTAAGGAAGTAACCGCCTTGTCCTTGATGCCACAGGGAATCATCATATCAAAATAGCCCAAGTCGGTATTTACGTTCAGGGCAAACCCATGCATGGTCACCCAACGACTGGCACGTACACCCATGGCACATATTTTTCGGGCAAAGGGAGTGCCGACATCCAACCAAACTCCAGTTTCGCCTTGGGAACGTTCCGCCTTAAGACCGTAGTCGGCCAAGGTGAGAATCACCATTTCCTCTAAAAAGCGTAGGTATTTATGGATATCGGTAAAGAAGTTGTCCAGATCCAAAATTGGGTATCCCACCACTTGACCCGGGCCATGGTAGGTAATATCACCACCGCGGTTAATCTTGTAGAAAGTAGCACCCTTTTCGGCAAGTTTATTTTCGTCCACCAACAAATTGTTGATGTCACCACTCTTTCCCAAGGTATACACATGCGGATGTTCCACAAACAAAAAGTGATTGGGGGTCTCAAAGCCGGTATCCTCCCGTCGGTTGCGAACCTTGGTGTCCACAATGTTCTTAAACAGAAGCTCTTGGTAATCCCAAGTGTCCTTATAATCTTTTAATCCTAGATCTTGTAAAGTAACTTTCTTGTTCATGCCACAAAGATACGAAGCATGGGAATGGAAAACTATTTCTCCAGTTCCACCTCCAAATCCAAGACTGAAGGATTCTTCATCAACTCCATAAAGTTCACCTCATAGATCAAGGTTTTACCATCTTGACTAAAGGTCGCTTCTTCCGCAGTGGTTGATTTTATCTTTTTAGGGAAGTGGTATTTTAATGTATACGTAGACCCAGATAGGAACATCTCCGCCCCCTGTAAGCTATCCAATTGCTGTTGGAACAACTCTTGATCCACAATTTTGGCCTTTCTGGAAAACTTGTTCTTGCTGAACGAATAATCTACTTCGGTTGGTTGCTCGGCGGGCTTCATCGGGCCTTGTTGAGGATTAGATTTGCCTCCAATGGAACTTGCATCTTGAAAAGCTCCAAAGGCATCGTTTACCTCACTTACATTTTTAAACTCGCTGTACAAATCGAACATCATCTCCTTTTTTTCAGGATTCATCACCATGCGCATATTGAACGGTTCCAGTTTTTTCAACTTTTCTTGTTCTTCAATAGGCAATTGGGCAATACTATCTTTTTTCTCTTCCAAAAAATCCTTAAAGGAAATTATGGAATCTATTGGTTTCTCATTTGTTTTGGCCATTTCTTCCCCGGCCATTTCCATCATCTCGGAACCATCAAAATTTATGGACAGTTTCCCAGAACCATCTTCATTAATGTGTATTTCTTCGGTAAAATTACATGCACTGGCAAGGGCAATCAACATTGCCAATAGCAAGATTTGGACTTTTTTCATAAAATATTTAGTTAGTGTTGTTTAGTATGACCAAGGCCCCGATTACTCCGGGAACCCAACCACACAGGGTTAAAAGTAATACAATAAGAAAAGACCCACAACCTTTTCCGATGACCGACAAGGGAGGGAAAAAAATAGCCAACAAAACTCTCCAGATACTCATTTTTTTGATTTTGATTGATGATACTTATAGGTAGCCCAAATACATGTTTTGTTACAGAAAGCGCTATTTTTAGCCAAAATCGGGTAAAAAATGCGGTTTTTCTTCCTTTTCTTATTTCTGGCACAAGCACATGTCCTTTTAGGGCAATACCATTTTTCGGGCCAAGTTTCCGCAGAGAACAATGGTAATTCAATTTACCTGTCATTGGTCGAGGATTACCGAAAATCTGGGCGAGTATACTTGGACCAAATTGTACAAAAATCTGAGGTGGACTCCTTGGGTCATTTTTCCTTTGAGGGCAACAACCTCAATGACCAAAACCGCATCTATCGCATCCATTTGGATGGCTGTTCGGACAATACGGGCAACAATCATTTTTTAGGCCGCTGCAACAATAGCAAAAGTGTCCTTTTTATAGCCAACAATACCGACACCTTAGAGTTCCCGACCTCGTTCGAGGACCAATCACTTTGCACCATAACGTCCACTAACCCAAAATCGGGCCTACTTTTAGAGGTTGCAGGGCTAAAAGAGCATATGGCCTACGATTTTGCCCACTATCCTAGCGAAGCCAACAAAAAATTGAACTTGGACAAATGGTTCAAAACCTTGCACAGTTTTGGAAAAGAGACTGGCGAACCCTTGGCCGAACTTTACATCTACGATTTTTTATCCGACAAAAGGAACGAAACCTTTAAGTTTTATCTCGAAGACCTTACTACCAACGATTATTACGAGGGTCTATCGGAAAGATTGGCCAACACCTACCCCAACGCAGAATTCACCAAACAGTACCAAGCCGAAATAGCTACTGATAAGGAATTGGCAAGTTTCAGTCGCCCAAAATCCAGTAAATGGAACCGGACCATCATCGCACTTTTGGCAGTTTCCATATTGGGAAATGTATTGTTCTTGATTAGAAAAAGGAAAAAGAGTTCTTCTGAATTACTTGAAAAACTTACCCCGCAAGAGCAAAAAATCGTCAACCTGATTTTGGAAAACAAGACCAATAAGGAAATTGCCTCGGAACTTTTTGTAAGTGTAAGCACGATAAAAACACACATCAACAATTTGTACAAAAAGTTGGGCATCACTTCCCGCGAAGAGATGGCACTCCGCTTCAAAAAATAAAATTCAACCCCCGGTCTAGTACCAATATCCAACGTCCACAACATACGTCCATCACAGATTTTGGTGAATTTGGCCATCAAACCATAAATCACAGTAAATCATGAAACAACTTTTGGCAACACTCCTTTTGCTTTGCACTTTCGGAGCTATGGCACAGCAATTCAACAAGGAAATCAAAACGGAAAACGGCCTACAATTTTTGGTGGGACAAATCAATTTGGAAGGGTTACGATCACAACCCTACGGCAACTGGTTTCAAAACAGATATGAGAGCTATAACCCTGACGAAACTATGGTTGCACTATTCAAGGAAAAACTGGCGGGGTACAACATCAAACTATTTTTGGGCACTTGGTGCGGGGACAGCAAACGGGAAAGCCCAAAATTCATTAAAATATTGGAAGCTGCAGATTTCCCAATGGAACAATTGGAAATCATAGCATTGGACTATCGCAAGGAACATTATAAAACCAGCCCCTCGGGCGAAGAAAAAGGATTGGACATCATCAAAGTACCCACCATCATCTTTTTTAAGGATGGCAAGGAAGTCAACCGAATCGTGGAAAGTCCGCTGGAAACTTTGGAGGAAGACATGGCCCAAATCATTTTTCAAAAGGACTACGTACCCAATTATGCATATTAAGTTGGGCCAACGCAAGGATTTAAAAGCGCAAAAGTGTAATTTTGCGCTTTAAATTTTTTACAGACTATGCAACTATCGGAACAAGAGATCGTTCGAAGGGAAAAATTGACCAAACTCAGGGAATTGGGCATCGACCCATATCCCGCAGCATTGTATCCTGTTGATGCCACTTCCAAGAGCATCAAGAATGATTTTGAAGAAGGAAAGAAAGTGGTTATTTCCGGTAGATTGATGTCACGCAGAATTCAAGGAAAGGCTTCCTTTGCCGAACTTCAAGACAGCGAGGGCCGTATCCAAGTTTACTTTAACCGTGATGAAATTTGTCCGGATGATGATAAAACCTTGTACAATGATGTGTACAAAAAATTGTTGGACATCGGGGACATTATCGGTATTGAAGGAGAGCTGTTCAAAACACAAGTCGGTGAGAAAACCGTGATGGTAAAAAACTTTTCGCTTTTGAGCAAAAGTCTAAGGCCATTGCCCTTACCAAAGGTAAACGATGAGGGAAAAGTATACGATGCTTTCAATGACCCGGAGTTACGGTACCGTCAACGTTATGTGGATTTGGTAGTGAATCCACACGTTAAGGACACGTTCATCAAAAGAACAAAGATTACCACCAGTATACGGGAATTTTACAACCAAAAAGGATACTTGGAAGTAGAAACACCGATTTTACAGCCGATTCCCGGTGGAGCGGCCGCACGTCCGTTCTTAACGCACCACAATGCGTTGAACGTGCCCTTGTACCTGCGAATCGCCAACGAACTGTACCTAAAAAGATTGATTGTCGGCGGATTTGATGGCGTTTATGAATTTGCCAAGGATTTCCGTAACGAGGGAATGGACCGTACCCACAATCCAGAGTTCACCGTAATGGAACTCTATGTAGCCTACAAGGACTACAACTGGATGATGGATACCACCGAGGAGCTATTGGAAAAAGTAGCTATCGACGCCACGGGAAGTTCCAAAGTAAAAGTTGGAAATCACGAAATTGAATTCAAGGCGCCTTACCCAAGGGTCCCTATTTTGGAAGCTATAAAGATCCATACCGGATATGATGTTTCCGAAATGGAGGAAGATGAGCTTCGCGAAGTGGCCACAAAATTGGGTATTGAAGTTGATGATACCATGGGCATCGGTAAATTGATAGATGAGATCTTTGGTGAAAAATGTGAGCACCACTACATTCAACCAACTTTCATTATTGACTATCCAAAGGAAATGAGTCCGTTGACGAAAGAGCACCGAACCAACCCAAGGCTTACAGAACGTTTTGAATTGATGGTAAACGGCAAGGAACTGGCCAATGCCTACTCCGAGTTAAACGACCCAATTGATCAACGCGAGCGTTTTGAAGATCAATTGAAACTCTCGGAAAAAGGAGATGACGAAGCCATGTTCATCGACCAGGATTTCTTGCGTGCCCTCGAATACGGTATGCCCCCAACCTCGGGAATCGGAATTGGAATCGACCGTTTGGTGATGTTGATGACAAACAATTCCTCCATTCAAGAAGTATTGTTCTTCCCTCAAATGCGTCCAGAGAAGAAAAAAGTAGAGTTGACCGAGGAAGAAAAAACCATCGTGGACATTCTTAGGCCTCAAGGAGAAATGTCCTTGGCCGACCTTAAGGACAAAGCTGGTTTGAGCGGTAAAAAATGGGACAAGAGCACTAAGAGCCTATCCAAACACGGGCTTATCAAAATAGAGAAAACAGAAAGTGATCTTTTGGTAAAATATACAGGATAGCATAAAATCTTATCCTCATTAAATACAAACCCCTGGGCCTCAAAATAGGTTCAGGGGTTTCGTTTTTAAAAAAATTTCTATCTTACCCCCGATTTTCTTCCCTAACGGAGGAAGATTTCCAGCAGCTTACCCCACTAATCTTACTAAAATCTACTTATATGAAAAGAATGAAATTAACATTCCTTTTCGTGCTGTTGGTATCGTTTACCGGAATGGCACAAGAGGTAACAGGAACGGTCTATGACGACCAAAACGTACCCTTACCGGGAGCTTCGGTCCAAGTTAAAGGAACAACCACGGGAGCCATCACCGACTTTGATGGCAACTATTCAATTGAAGCTAGCACCGGAGACATCTTGGTATTTTCCTACGTCGGATTCAACACGCAAGAAGCGACCGTAACCGGCAACACATTGGACGTTACACTACAAGCCGGACTCGAACTGGAAAATGTTGTAGTGGTTGGATCTAGAAACGCCAACCGAACCTCTACCGACTCGCCAGTGCCGGTAGATGTGCTGGATGTAACAGAACTGGTACAATCCGCTCCTCAGGTCACGGTCACCGAAATCCTGAACTACGCGGCACCGTCGTTCACTTCCAATCCACAGACCATTTCTGACGGTACGGACCATATTGCCCCCGCTGCTTTGCGCGGACTCGGGCCTGACCAAATATTGGTTCTCATCAACGGAAAAAGAAGGCATAAAACAGGATTGGTCAACGTAAATGGAACATTTGGTCGGGGAAGTGTGGGTACCGATATGACCACCATTCCTTCCAACTCCATCTCCAGAATAGAAATTTTGAGGGACGGTGCTGCAGCCCAGTATGGTTCCGATGCCATTGCAGGGGTCATCAATATCTTTTTGAAGAAAACCGTGAACGAATTGCAGGTAGATGTGAACACCGGAGCCCATTTTACCAGCGAGCATAGTCCACAAAAGAAAATCGATGGTGAAAAAGTATGTCTCGGACTGAATTACGGATTGCCTATTGGGAAAGATGGTGGGTTTATCAACTTTACCGGTAATTTTAGCCACCGCGGATAGACCAACCGTATGCAGGAATGGGAAGGTTCTATTTTTCATGCAGCAAATGCAATAGAAAGAGTAGCAAATGAGGCAGGATATGATGTCTCCAAGCTTCTGGACAATGACATTTCTGATGTTCAACAAAATGCTTCTCAAGTAAGCTATTTTAGTCAAGAGACCATCAATGCAATTAACAATGCCAATACTTTTGAAGAAATTTTTGGAATAAATGATGGAGTTAATTCTCAAGCTGGAATTTTATCCTCGCTAACTTACAACAATGATGATATTGTGAATGGTATCGCCGGCAATAATGTAACCCAGGAAGAACTTGCAGCAAGAGGTTTACAACGGAGCGATTTCAACATGCGAGTTGGTCAATCCAAACTTAGGGGAGCACAGTTCTTTGCCAACCTATCCATTCCGTTGGATGAAAACTTGGAAATTTATGGATTTGGCGGATTGAGCTTCAAAAATGGTAATGCCGGTGGTTTTTACCGTTTGCCAAACCAGTCGCGCACCTATACCCCTGCTTATCCCAACGGCTTTTTGCCGGAAATCAATTCCAACATTGTGGACAAGTCCGCCGCTTTTGGCATCAAGGGAATGATCGGGGATTGGAATGTGGACTTTAGCAATTCCTACGGAAAAAACGAGTTTATGTATTATGTTACCAATTCCAACAATGCTTCAATGGAAAATGCAACTCCCTTTGAAGCAAATTCAGGCGGGTTCAACTATAGTGAAAACACAACGAATTTTGATATGAGCTGCTTTTATGAAGATACCATGGCAGGATTGAACATTGCCTTTGGCGCCGAGTATCGTGTGGAAAACTATGGTATTATTGCTGGTGAAGAAATCTCATACACCCAATACAATACACTGGGCAATCCTCACGATCCCACTGATCCAGATTCAATGGTGCCTACAGACTTTTTTGGAAACACTCGGGATAGTGGGATTCAAGTATTTCCAGGCTTCAAACCAGAGAACGAAGTCAACGCCTTCAGAAATACCATTGCCGGTTATTTTGATGTGGAGGCCGATTTCACCGAATCCATTTTACTCAGCGGAGCTGTGAGATACGAGAATTTCTCTGATTTTGGAGGAACCTTGAACTTTAAGATTGCTACACGATTGAAAATTTCGGAAAACTTCAATTTTAGAGGTGGCGGACAAACGGGCTTTAGAGCTCCTTCATTACATCAAATACATTTTAATTCTGTATCTACAATATTTAATGGAGATGGTCCTCAAGAGGTTGGCACTTTTGCAAACACCTCCAGAGTTGCCCGATTGTTGGGCATTGAACCTTTGAAAGAAGAAACTTCGGTAGGTGCCACGGCTGGATTCACCGCAAGGGTGCCCAGTGCCAACTTAAAGTTTACCTTGGACGGATTTCTCATCAACATAGATGACCGTGTAATCCTCACAGGTCAGTTCGATGATAACGGAAATGCCGAGTTGGCCAATCTTTTCCAACAGGCCAATGCCACCCAAGCTGCCTTCTTTGCCAACTCTGTGGACACACAAACCAAAGGTTTGGATTTTGTTTTGTAGTAGACCATAAAGCAAACATCTCGGACAATGTTTCCCTGACCAATACATTGGCCATGACAGTATCCGAAACAACCGTAGAAAAAGTAAAAGTTCCTGAGGCAATCGCCGATGCAGGGCTGAGCGACACCTATTTGACCCGACAAGCAGAATCTATCTGGAATCCGCCGTTCCCACCACAAAGGAGAACCTGTCTCACAACCTAAAAGTTGGGGACAATTGGAGTTTCTTTTTAAGGAACGGTTATTTTGGAGAGGTTCGGGAAGCTACCAACGAAGTTGACCCAACAATCGACTACACATTCGGTGCAAAAATAGTGACCGACCTTACCATAGGCTATAGCTTCACGAAGAGCGCAACACTTACCATCGGTGCAAACAACCTTTTGGATGTTTATCCGGACAAGAACGACCCTGCTTTTAGATCGGATGGAAGGTTTATCTATTCGAGAAGATCTGTGCAGTTTGGACAAAACGGTAGGTATGTTTTTGGTAGATTGACGTTCAAAATCCAATAACACTATCCTTTTTATCAAAATTTAATCTTGAAGCCCCTTCGCGGGGCTTCATTATTTTTATCTTTTCATAAAAAAGCATAGCTTAGAACCCCAATGGAACTAAGCAAAAAAATTGGTTTGGTCCTAGGACCGATTGTATTCCTCATACTGAACCTATTGCCTTTTGAAATGGTGTCAGAAAAAGGCGACCCCGTAATATCGATTGCCGCTTGGATGCTAATCTGGTGGATAACCGAGGCTGTATCTATTTCGGTGACCGCCCTCTTGCCATTGCTCCTATTACCCATTTTGAAAGTATTGCCGATTGCGGAGGTAGGTGCCAACTATGGAAGCCCCATCGTTTTTCTCTTCTTTGGCGGATTTGTAATGGCCCTTGCGCTGGAAAAGGTAAACCTGCACCGCAGGATAGCACTCAACATCATACGACTTACCGGTACCACGCCCAACAAAGTGATTCTAGGTTTCATGATCGCCACTGCCACCCTTAGCATGTGGATCAGTAATACGGCAAGTACAGTGGTTATGCTTCCTATTGCCATTTCTGTGATCAACTTATTGGTAAACGATGAAGACGGTTTTACCAAGAACGATCAAAACTTTGCCCTTTGCGTTATGCTGGGAATCGCGTTTTCTGCCAATGCAGGTGGAATTGCCACGGTTATAGGGACGCCGCCCAACTCGGTTTTGATCGGATTGTTGGAAAATGAATACAACACCGAAATTTCCTTTTTAAAATGGATGACCATTGGATTGCCCTTTTCCATCATCATGATTGCAATCTGCTACTTGGTTTTGGTCAAATGGATGTTCCCCAATCGGGGTTTAAAGTTTAGTGCCTCAAAGGAAGTAATCCGTACAGAATTGAAAAAATTGGGCCCAACATCCGGTAAGGAGAAAATGGTACTTGTCATTTTTGGTGTTACGGTTTTCCTATGGATTTTTAGAACGCTCATCAACAATATTTTTCCAAGTTTAGGGCTTACGGATACCATGATCAGCATTTTTGCGGCCATTGCTCTTTTTGCCATTCCGTACAACATTAAAAAAGGGGATTTTATCATCACTTGGAAGGATACATCCAAACTGGCATGGGGCATTCTAATCCTCTTTGGTGGAGGGCTCGCTTTGGCACAGGGAATGTCTACCAGTGGCATTGTGGATATGGTGGCCAACGCCATAGCACAGAGCGAAATAAGTGTTTTGTTTACTGCTGCACTGCTGATTTTCCTTATGCTTTTTATGACCGAATTGATGAGCAATGTGGCCCTTGTAGCGGTTTTGGCGCCCGTAGTGGCCGGTATCGCCATTGGTCTGGATATCCCCATGCTCCACCTGTTGATACCTGTTACCATTGCCAGTAGCTGTGCCTTTATGTTGCCCATGGCAACACCCCCAAACGCTATTGTATTTGCCAGTGGCTATGTAAAAATTCCGGAAATGGCACGGGTTGGTGTTATCCTGAATCTGATAGCAGTTGTTTTACTTATTTTGGTTTTCCAGTTTGTGATTCCGTTATTATTCTAAACCAAAAATGCCCCTCCGGGCGGAAGGGCATTTTCACAAACTAACTAACTCAAAAAAATGTAAGAAACTAACTTAACTAACGCTTCAACTTTTGACAAGCGAAGCGTAACTCTTTGTTAGGTACAAAGTTACAACCCTTTTTTGTGAAGATTATTATAATTAGTCTTTTGTTAACGTCACAATAAAAACCTCAGGAGACCTATTCCTTTTTACAGTTTTCGCTATTTGCTGAAATAATTTTATCAAAACATCCAAATGACTGAATTATCTATACGATAAATGCTGTTTTGCTACAAATACGCACATCATACTTACTGATGTTATTTTTTTGTTAACCAGTCATTTATTAGACTTTCTTAACAGACAAGAGATTGTACTCAAACAAAAACCCCTCGATCGAGGGGTTTTCATAGCTAACTCAAATAAGTTGTAAAATGAGAACATTTTACTGCATTGATCCTAGTATGGATCAAAATTTTCAGGGAGATACTTGGAAGTATCAAAACCCAGTTCCATATCTTCTTCCTCCATGTAGTTTACCGAAGTGATGGCCACTACATCCGTGTAAGGATCAAAACCTTCTGGCAACAAATACTCGCTATTGATTCCCAATACCAGCTCAGATTCATCTTCCAAGTAGGTAATAGATTTTAAATCCACGTACATCTCGTAAGGAGAAAAAGCTTCGGGCAAGTAATCTTTGGTATCAAAACCTAGGTCCATATCCTCTTCCTCCATATAATTGATGGAATGTACATCCACCACATCCGTGTAGGGGTTGAAATTCTCGGGCAAGTACTTTTGGACATCAAAGCCCAAAGAAGAATCAACATTGTTTTCGAGGAATATGATGGAATTCAAATCAAAATAGCTTTTGTAGGGGTTAAAACCTTCAGGAAGATAATCCGAGGTATCAAAACCTAGATGTACCTCTGGTTCTTCCTCCAAATACACTATTTCATTTAAATTCAATTCATACCAGGCATAATCTGCCATTTCTGAAGTTGAATTGTTTAACTCAGCACTGATGCTCAACGTGGTTAAACTGTTTTCTAAACTACCCGGTGTCTCGGATTGTACCTGGACAACTTTGGTATTTTGTTGGTCGTTGGCTATGGCGGTACTACTTAATAATACACTACCATAAATTAATAATAACTTGTTCATTTTTTGATTGAATTTTGTGATTGATGATATGCTTATAAGACTGACCAAAACCCGAAATGTTACAGTCTTTAGGAAATTTTCACAAATTCCAAACGTACGTTGAGCCCAGCTATACGGGGCGATTCCCTCCAAACCATCAGTAAAAGGCAGGACTCCCAAAGGTTGGGGCATAGCGTTAAAAAAACAGCCGTTAATATTTATTTAACAGTTAAATCTCACGAATTTTAGGTTCTTTGAATCTTCATAGTTATTCAAACGGACATATAATGATCAAAAATTTACTACCTCGACTACTTGTAGTCTTTATTTTATTGGGTACCGTTCAAAACATTGACGCCCAACTTTTCAAAAAGAAAAAGAAACAGACCGAACAAAAAAAGGAGGACAAATCCAAACCTGGTGATATAAAGCCTTATGATAAGGTCATCACCAAAGAAGCAAAGACCGACGAAGGTCTCTTCAGTGTGCATACTGTAGATGACAAACGTTACTACGAAATTCCAGATTCCCTGTTCAATCGTGAGATGCTAATGGTGAGCCGAATCTCCAAAACAGCCACAGGCATCGGTTTTGGTGGTGGAAAAATCAATACACAGGTACTACGCTGGGAAAAAAAGGACAAAAAGGTATTGGTGCGAGTTGCGTCTTATGAAAATGTAGCGGCAGATTCCCTTCCGGTGCACGAAGCAGTGGTAAACTCGAACTTTGAACCGGTTCTTTTCTCATTCGACATCAAGGCCATCAACAAAAAAGATTCCTTGAACCCTGCAACGGTAATCGAAATCGACCCTATGTTTACCGATGACGTAAAGGCCCTTGGTTTTCCTGATGGGTACCGAAAAAGATACAAAGTGACCCGAATGGACGGGGACCGTAGCTACATCGAATCCATCAAAAGTTACCCTTTGAACATAGAAGCAAGACACGTAAAAACGTATCTATCCAACGAACCACCAAGCAACTCCAGTTTGGGATCCATTTCTTTGGAAATCAATAATTCAATGATTTTATTGCCAAAAGAACCCATGAAACGCCGTTATTTTGACAGACGCGTAGGATGGTTTGCTAGAGGACAAGTGGATTACGGACTTGATGCACAGGAAAGCAAAACCGTTACCTACCTAGATCGTTGGAGACTCGAGGTAAAGGAAGAGGACATTGAAAAATACAAGGCAGGAGAATTGGTGGAACCTAAAAAACCAATTGTTTACTACGTGGACAGGGCAACTCCCAAAGAATGGGTTCCATACATAAAACAAGGTATCGAAGATTGGCAAGTAGCCTTTGAAGCGGCAGGTTTTAAAAACGCCATTATTGCCAAAGACCCTCCTTCACCCGAAGAAGACCCAGAATGGTCTCCCGAAGATGTTAGGTACTCTGTGGTTCGTTACTTGGCCTCTCCTATTCCAAATGCAAACGGTCCGCACGTGAGCGACCCAAGGAGCGGTGAAATTTTGGAATCGGACATTAACTGGTACCACAATGTAATGAGCTTGCTACGTGGATGGTATTTTGTGCAAACCGCAGCCATTAATCCAGATGCACAAAAAACACAGTTCAAAGAAGAAATTATGGGACGCCTGATACGTTTTGTATCCTCCCACGAAGTTGGACACACACTTGGATTGCCCCACAATATGGGGAGTAGTGTAGCCTACCCCGTTGATTCCTTGCGCTCTGCAAGTTTTACCCAAAAATATGGAACGGCACCATCCATTATGGATTATGCGCGTTTCAACTATGTTGCCCAACCCGGTGACGAAGGCGTTGCTTTGATGCCAAACATCGGTATCTATGACAAGTATGCCATTAAATGGGGATATAAGCCTATTTTGGACAAAACGGCCAAAGAAGAAAAACCTATTTTGAACGAATGGATCCTGGAACATGCCGGAGACCCCATGTACCGATTTGGTCACCAACAGGTAGGCGATATCCACGACCCAAGTTCACAAACCGAAGATTTAGGGGATGATGCCATCAAAGCTAGCTTATATGGTATAGAGAACTTAAAGCGAATTGTGCCCAACTTAATGCAATGGACCACCGAAGACGGTGAAAATTATGACGACCTGGAGACCATGTACGGTCATGTAGTGGCACAGTTCAGTAGGTATATGGGACATGTATCCAACAACATTGGAGGTGTTTATGAATACCACAAAACTGCAGACCAAGAAGGTGCAGTATACACCTATGTGGGCAAGAAGCATCAAAAGGACGCTATGGAGTTTATGCAAGAGCAACTCTTTGAGACCCCGGAGTGGTTGATAGACCAAAATATTTTAAATAAGATACAATATTCCGGTTCCATAGAACGAATCCGCGCAACACAAGAACGATACTTGAACACCATGTTGCATTTGGGCAAATTGGCCCGAATCATCGAAAATGAAACCTTGAACGGCGATGAAGCTTACGGATTGGTAGAGATGATGCGCGACCTTCGTAGGGGAATCTGGTCCGAGACACGAAGTGGAAAAACCATTGACACCTACCGTAGAAATCTTCAAAAAGCACATATTGATCGTTTGGAATACTTGATGACTGCCGAAGGTCAAAGCAAACAACCTGATTTTGGTGGTTACAGAAAATCAACCCCTATCAACACCAGCCAGTCGGATATTCGCTCGGTAGCCCGTGCTGAACTCAACAATTTAAAAAGCGATATCAGAGGTGGTCTTGCCAGAATTTCGGATACCATGAGCCGTTATCATTTGCAAGATGCAATGGAGCGCATTGACCTTATTTTGGAGCCTACGAAATAGGCATTTTTAAACAAAAAGTACCTGCAAGGTGTGATCGTTACCGTTCATCGATCACACCTTGCTTTTTTTTAAGTACGCATCCCTTAGAAGTCCTTTCACAACATATACGTGAGATTGCCAGTTGTTTTCACTACTTTAGTAATCCAAATCTCACATTCATGAACTACAAGACAAAAAGCTTAATCTACTTTTACTGTTTCGTGGCAGCTTCTACTTCCTACTATTTGATAGAGGAACACGATAAATTTAAAGATGATTTAAATTCCAAAACTTACGTTGAAACTCATTTTGAGGATGAAGATGAGTATTCCGATGATTCTGAAAAAACAACCCCCGAGGAAGAGCTCAAGTAATTTTCACAACACACTTTTTTACTGTTAAAAGCTTCACAAACTATCTATTGATGATTAAACCTTTTGGATCAAGCAGATGTCCAAGGAACAAATCATTAAAAAATTGAACAATTTGAAGCAATTTTATTGGTTATGCCAACAACAGTAAGCATGGCCGCCCAAAGACATGATGGTCCCAAAATGCGAAAAGGTCACAAAATGGACATGACCGCGGAACAAATGGCCACATTGCAGACAAAGCATATGACCTTGGCATTGGACCTAACCGAGGATCAACAAAATCAGATATACAAAATCAATTTGGAAAAGGCCCAGTTTGGAAAAGAAAAATGGGCAGAGGTGAAAGCGGCAAGAGAGAGTGGTGAATGGGAAAAAACCACTCCCGAAGAAAGATTTGAAATGCAAAACGCACGTTTGGACCGTCAAATCGCAATGCAGGAAAAAATGAGAACAATACTGGACACAGAACAGTATGAGACTTGGAAAAAGTTCTCCAATCGCAAAAAAATGCATGGCAAGAAAAAAATGCAGGAAAGAAGGAGAAGATGATAGTGTTTTTTGTTGATTTAAGAAGCCGCGCCAGCCATGGTCGCGGTTTCTTTTTTATATGTACTTAAAATTTATCTGCTATTTTACAGATATATTTGTTTATCTGCTATTTTACAGATATATTTGAATATCTACTGATAAGCAGATTTTTATAATTATCATGATAGCGATACTCACAGGGGACATTAAAAACTCCTCGGAACACAAGGCCAATAAATGGCTTCCTCTTTTAAAGAGTTCACTTTCCAAATACGGTAAGGAACCAAAGGATTGGGAAATTTATCGTGGTGACAGTTTTCAACTGCAGTGCACACCAGAAAATGCGCTGGAAGCTGCTATCTACATAAAAGCGTGCATCAAACAAATTCGCCAATTGGATGTTAGGATATCCATTGGATTGGGCGAAAAAAATTATGATTCACCAAAAATCACAGAATCCAATGGTCCCGCATTTATAAACTCCGGTGAATGTTTTGAAAACCTCAAAAAACAGAATCTGGGCATTAAAACCCCCAACGAGAAATTTGATGAGCTTATCAATCTATTACTGGAATTGGCCCTCTTGACCATGGACGATTGGACACCGGCAATCTCCAGAACTGTGCAATGTACCATGGACAACCCAGAAATGAATCAAAAAGAACTGGCATCGCTACTCAACAAATCACAAGGGAACATTAGCGAAGAATTGAACAAGGCTGGATTTGATGAAGTCAAAAAAATGATTCATTTTTACAAAGCACAACTCGCCCAATTATGATGATTTTGGCCCTAAAACTTATACTTGCCCACTTTATTGGAGACTTTGTACTCCAACCAGCACATTGGGTAGAGGATAAATTGGAGAAAAAGGGACGGTCCAAATACCTCTATTTTCATATTGGGGTGCATCTACTGGCTCTATTGATTATCCTACAATTTCAACACATTCTACCAATTTTGGTTATTGTAGTGACTCACTTCCTTATCGACTTGGGCAAATTATCCCTGACCAACGCAAAAAATTATCGCTGGCTATTCGTCTTAGATCAAGTATTGCATCTTTTGGTCCTTGGTGCGGTGCTGTATTGGATAGAACCGTTCCCGCTGGATTTCAGCAATTTGTTGACAGAAAACACCCTACTACTGATTACTTTTTTGGTGTTCGTCACCTACGTATCAGGTATTATAATGCGAATGTTGTTGGCTCCGTACATTGATGAAATTGCGAAGAACGATGTATCCGAGGAAGGAGGCTCGCTAAAAAATGCAGGAACCTATATCGGGATGCTGGAAAGGCTCTTTGTGTTTGGTTTTATTTTGATGCAGCAATGGGCTGCCATCGGTCTATTGATCGCAGCCAAATCCGTGTTCCGTTTTGGTGACCTCAACAAGGGCAAGAACAGAAAATTGACCGAGTACGTACTTATTGGTACACTATTAAGCTTTGGTCTGGCCATCCTATCGGGTACGTTTTATATGTATTTGGCCGAACAGCTTTAGCCACTACCAAAAAACGAAAAAGCCATCCTATAAAGAATGGCCTTTTCTGCACTAATTGAATCGAAACACTTGCTTAAAAAAAGTTGTTGTTCTTTAGAATTTGAAGGCTTTCCAATACGTTGTTTACCGCTAGGGTCATGGATTTTGCAGAGACCGTGGCACCCGAAATCCCATCGATATCTTTACCATACACCAGTTTCTCCCCCGATTTTCTTCCGATAAACTGTTTCAACCAACGCTGGCTTCCCACCTGGCGGCCATGATCTTCTCGGTAAATCAATATTTTGGATTTTTTCACGCTTAGGTCGGGATTGAGCAAAACCACATAGTCGAACGTTTTCTTTAAACTAGGGGCAACCCCCACATACACATATCCCAATTTTTTCTCCCCAGCAGTAATCCTGAACAAATTTTCCCCTCCCAATTCTGAAGGAGTTTTTCCGTTCAAATTGTCAGAGACATTCATCAGGTCCATGGAGAATTCATCGACTTCATACGTCCCCTGAATAGCGGTATTGATTTTTTCCTGCAGCCTGTCCGATATCTTGTCCGCCCTAAAACTAAAGAGCAGCAAGGTGGAAGCTATAATCAAACCACTAAAAAAGTGAAATCTACTGCCCTTCAACATGCTTTGTGTTTTTGTCCGCTATAAACTTGTTGATGGTCTCCAAAATCTCAGCTTTATCCGCGTTTTCTTTCTCCAGACCGTAAAAGTGCATGAACAACGGTTGACCATCGACCTGTTTCAACAAGGTCAAATCCCCTTCCCTTTCATATACTTCATCCCAAGCATCACGGGCAGTGGCCCAAAAATCCTTGTTCTTCTTCCACCAATCCTTGGCAGCTTTGCAGCGCTCATCGGCTACCTTAACATAGGTATTGTATCCTTTCTCTTGTGCCAACAAAACATCTTCCTTACCATCTTTACGGATAATTTTGTCATTGTCCTGTTCGTGCACCCATCCTGTAGTCGTGATTTCCTGCCTGTTTCCACGGCTCATCACGTTGTAATCGCTTCTTTTGGAATATTCCCTACGCGGTAGTGGAGAATCACTTTGGTTTTCCCAATAATGCTTTCCATCAAAATGGACCCAGGTAGAGGAACCTGCATATCTGGGACTATCGTCCACTTGATATACTTTTTGTGTCCATTGTCCCTTTACCTCCTCTGCAGGAAGCTCACTGAACACCCAATTATTGTCCTTATCATAATGGAAAATCTTCTGGTTTTCATACAACCAATCCTGTCTCCAGTGTTTGATTACCATAGTATCGTTGAGCACCAACAAGTGCTGCAAGGAAATTTTATCGTCTCCCTCTTCTATGGGCAGGGCCAGTTCCAGAGCACTGGAAGTATAGTCCAAATGTTTCTCGTAATCAATCTCGGGCGCAAAGGTTTCCGTGTACTTAAAACTGACTTCGTAGCAGCCGCACATGTCCAAAATAGCTTCGCGGTCCAGCTCTTTTTTTTCTTGCGCGGTTGCGCCAATGGTTGTTAAACCCACAACCAGCAAGGGTACCATAAAATTCTTCATATCGGTTCGTGTTAGATTGTTTTAAAAATGTTCTGGTCAAAAATAATAAACTTATTTAGATTAAATAAAAATAAAATATATATTTGCCCTCATAAATTAATTAGAATGAGTCTAAATAAAAATATCAATCTCCCATTTTTAACCTTACTTTTCTCCTTGTTCGGACTTGCGCAAGAATCAAAAACCACTCAAAAAGACTCATTGTCCATGCAACAATTGGACGAAGTGGTATTGACAGGCGAGAGCAAAGTAATGTCGCTGAGCAAAAAATTGTTCGCTGTGGGCGTTCTAGATCAAAAGGACATTGCCAAGGTAGCTGGAAACAATTTGGCCGACATTCTTAACTATAATCTCAATATTACCGTTACGCCGGACCCCTCCACGGGCCGTTCCACCATTAGTATGTTCGGATTGGACGGACAGTATGTAAAAGTGCTCATCGATGGTATTCCCATGGCCAGCGACAATGGTATGGGGAACAACATCGACATTACCCAGATCAATTTGGAGGATGTGGAACGGATAGAAATCGTGGAAGGATCCATGGGGGTGCTTTACGGAGACAATGCCGTGGCAGGCGTTATCAATATTGTGAGCAAACGCGGATTGAACAATAACCACAAATGGCAATTGCAGTTATCCGTACAAGAAGAGACCGTAGGCAGCGAATATGCCCTTTTTGATGAAGGCCGACATATCCAAAACGTAAAACTTAGCCATCAATTGAGTGATAAGACCAGTATTGCCATCGGGGGTTCCCGAAACGACAATGCTGGTTTTTTTAATGGTTACCGCGGAAAAAACTATGTGAACATTCAGGATAATGCGGTGGTAAACGATAGTCTCCGCGGGATGGAGTGGAATCCCAAGGAGCAATTGACGGCTTATGGCAACCTGAATACATCGCTGGGCAAACACAACATCTTTTACAAGATCCAATACTACGATGAATCCGTTCCAGTGTACAACCATTATATAAACGGTAGGCTGGACAGTAACACGGGGATGGTAAGGCCCACCGCCTTGGATGAAAATTTTGACACGGAGCGCCTCATGAACAACCTTAATGTTACAGGTCCCATCAAAGGGTCAACGGTCTACAACCTGTCCGTGTCCCATCAAACCCAAAAGCGCTATTACAAACAATATGTATACAATATCCTCGAGCAGGGAATCGAATCCGTTATCGCCGACGATTTAAGTCAATCCAGTGAAATATGGTACTCCAAGGGCTTTGTGAGCAATATGGTCCCCAAATCGGATTTCTTAAATCTGCAACTGGGGTATGAGTTTAACCATCAAACAGGTTTTGATGCCATTGCCACGGGCGCATATTCCAGCGATGTGGTGGAAAACACGTTGGAAAACTACGATTTCTTTGGGGTGGCGGATTTTAACTTAACCAACAGATTTTCCATCTTCCCAGGAGCCCGATTCACCAACAACTCCCAATTCGGCAACAAATTGATTTGGTCCCTCTCCTCTACCTACGACATCAGCAACACCTTCAAAATAAAAGCTGTGTTCGGTTCCGCCTTTAGGGCACCCAATTTTGAGGAGCTCTTTTTCTACTTTGTGGACTCCAACCACAATGTTCAGGGGAATCCCGAACTAGAGCCCGAAGATGGTATTTCACTTTTCTTGAACGTAGAAGAAAAATTTAGGCTGTCCGACACAAGTATGCTCAAAACCGCCCTAAAATCCTACTATTTTGATATTGACGGAAAAATAGCCTCAGTTATTGATGTGGACGAGCAGGACCGTAACCTGTTCACTTTTGATAATGTGGACCGTTCCAGAATATTAGGCTTCTCTTTAGAGAATTCCCTAACCATGAACCGTTGGCAGGCCTCTTTGGGGATGACGTATCTGGGTGCTTCCACCACGGTGGACGAATCTACGGAAGACAACAGCGATTACCTGTGGAGTTTCAATCTACAATCAGCCTTGAGCTATACGGTTCCATCAATCAACACCACCCTGTCCGCACAACTCAAGTACACGGGAAGAACCCAGATTGTACAAAGCGGCTCGGATGGTACCGAAGTGGGCCAAACCGATGATTTCACATGGATGGATGCCTCAGCACGGACCCATATTACCAAAAACTTAAGCCTTACCCTGGGCGCACGGAACATCTTCGACATTGTTCGAGTGAATGCCTCGGACACCCCCACGGGAGCCCACGGAAGTGGAGGCGCTCCAAGCCGTTTGTTCGGCAATGGAAGATCATATTACCTAAAACTATTATACAATCTAAATTTCAATTAAAACCAATGAGAAAAACAATCATTTTAAAAGCAATCGCACTTTTGCTCGTCATCAGCTCCTGTAGCGACGATGAGGGCCAAGACCTGATAGACTTCACGGTAAACTTCAACAGTGAGACCGTAAGCACCACCGAAAAGGACACCTCCGTTGATGTTCAGCTCAACTTTTCCAGACCTGCATCGGAAGCGGGAACCATTAGCATTGCCTACACAGCTACCAATGCGGAATATGGAACGGATTTTACGACTACCCCCGATGGAGAGTCGGGAACCATTGCCGTTGCAGTGGCAAAAGGGGACCATAGCGCCTCTTTTACCTTCAACAAATTGTCCAATGCCATTGAAGGTTCCACAAAATCGGTGACCTTTTCCATTGGCAGTTTTGATCAAACGGATTGGAAACAGGGGGCCAAAGCATCTGCTTTGGTGAGCTTTACCCCTATCGCATCCACAAACGGTATAATCGATTCCGAAAACGGTGGGTCCAACATACCCAATCAGGTCTATTTTGATTTTAGCTCCGCGACCCAGACGGCCGTGCGCCGCGACACTTGGGAAATTGCGTTCTACAATGGAACTGAAAACCGCGTGTTCTTAAATCCAGCCTTGGCCGTATCTGCCGTTGAAATAACAGGTGAAACCGATTTACTTGCTATTACAGAAGCTAGCGACCTTCCCGAACCGATGGAATTGACAGGTCTTAACGCCATGTTTCAGCCAGAAGCCGTAACTGTAGGCACCGTGTCCGAACTTTTGGAAGGTTTGCCCGTAGGCTATTATCAATACGGAAATTTGGACGAAGGCATTTCCTTTACCGACAATGCCGAAGGCACCTTGGAGGGGACCGCTTTCTCCGAGGTATCCACCACTGCAACGGAAAACTATGTGTACATCCTTAGTTTGGGATACGAAATTCCAACGAAGCCAGCAGAAACAGGGAGCATCGCAACTACTGGCGACCAAAGAGGGTACATGAAGGTCAGGGTATTGAGCGATGGTAACAGCTACACCATTCAATATGCAGAATTGGCCGAAACCGAGTCGTACAATGAAGTGACAATATCCAAAGACGCTGCCTACAACCTTACCGCTTTTAGTTTGACCAACGGCGAAACCATTAGCGTAGAGCCCAACAAAGACCAATGGGACATCAACCTTAGCGGAGTATTCTCTTACTACGGAGATTCTGGCGGCTTGGTTGCCGGGCTTACCTATTCCGACTACGTGCTCCACAATACATTGGGCAATGTGGGACTCTACCAGGTGACCATTGAAGGGGATGTTCCCACCTACTCCAACTTTACCATGGGCGATGTGGACGAATCCGCATTTGTATTTGACAACAGAGCTGTTGTGGGCAGTGGCTGGAGAGATGCCTTTAATGGTGTGATCAACGAAAATGTGTACTACGTGCTAAAAGATGCCGATGGAAACTACTACAAATTCGATTTTACGGATTATAAAAGCACGGAAGGCGAAAGGGGGCACTACCAGTTTACCTATGAACGCCTGTAACGATTCATTTATTCAGATGCTCAACACTGGACCCATACTACCTTTTGTTATCCCATTATCCTGAGTGGTTCAGTTTGAGTTAGTTTGTGTGAGGAGCGGGGCCAGTGGTCCCGCTTTTTTTTATCCTCTTTTACGACACTAAAAAAATCGATAGCGTTAAGGCAAAACACCAAAAAGCGCTTACTTTATTTAAAAGACATCAAAATGAAGGACGACATGGGAGTAATAGCAACAGATAATCGAAAAATACAATTGTTCTACAACGGCAATACCAATAAAGGGCAACAAACCTTTGCCTACCTTAAATCCAGCAATAAAGAAGTGCTGAACGTAGACCTTTGCAAAACAAAGGTAACCGCTACCCAATGGGTGGAACTGGCCGAACTTTTGAACAAACCCATCAGGGGGCTTATAAATACCGATCATGCAGATTTTATAAAGGAATATGGCGAAAATTCTGACCTAAAACGCGAGGATGATTGGCTAAAGGTATTGGAGAACAACCCCAAGGTGGTAACGCAACCCATCATTGTGAACGGGGACAAAGCAATACAGATTGACACCCCCTCGGAGGTAGTGCCCTTTTTGGAGGAAGAAGATTAGGCCTTCCCTCCCATATCTATTAAACATAACATTAATACACTTATGCCGCAACGCAAAGTCTCCCGCTACCTGAAAATAACCGTCATTATCCTCTTAGTTTTGATTTTGATGGGCATTGCGGCACAATGGTTCTTCACCCACAAGGTAAAGTCCATACTAAAGGAAAAAGTGCCTGCAGAACTCAACCTCACCTATGGTGATGTAAGCACCAACGTACTTTTGGGAAAAATCAGCCTGAGCGATGTGAGCGCCAACAACTCGGAGCAAAACATCGATTTCAAGGCTAACTCTGTTACCGTATCGGGTCTGGAATACATCCCTTTGCTTCAAAATGGGGATATTACCATTGGTGAGATAAGCCTCGAAGCTCCCAAGGTCGTTTATCATCAAACGGAAAAAGACACTACCTCAAAAAAAGAGAAACAAGACCCTTCCAAAACCTATACCGTCAGTACCTTGAGCATCCAAAACGGGACGTTTCATATGTTGAACAAAACTGCCGACAGCACGGCCACTGTGAAGGGCATCGACTTTACCCTTTCCGATATCAAATTTGATAAAGAGACCGCTCAAGAAAATATCCCCTTTGCCTTCGGTACCTACGAGCTGAGCACCAAAAAAGGCTACTACAGCATGAGCGCTTTGGAGTTTATCCAATTTGAACGGATGCAGCTAACGCCCGATGCTGGCGGATTTCAACAGTTTGTGTTGCGCACCAAATACAGCAAATCGGAACTTTCCCGACGGTTACAGGTGGAGCATGACCATTACAACCTCAACATTGATGACATTTCGTTGACCGATTGGGATTTCGGCTTCGAGAACGACCTGCCCTACTTTCACTTGGGCGAAATGCAATTGCGGAAACCCATTTTTCATGTGTACCGCGACAAGCTGTTGCCCGACGATACCACCCATAAAAAACTGTACAACCAGGCGCTCCGCGAGTTAAAAATGGACCTGCAAGTGGATTCCATTGGTATTTCCGAGGGGCTCATCACCTACCAAGAGCGGTTGGAGGCCGATGTGGAACCCGAAGAATTGAGGTTTGCCGATATTCAGGCCACCATCAGCAACCTGCACACCCAAGGTAAGGGCGATGTAGCCATAGACATCAACGCCAAATTGATGGACAACGGTCCGTTTAGTTTGGAGTGGAGTTTTGACCCCCAAAACAAGGCCAACCGCTTTTTGGCCAAAGGCTCGCTGTCCAATTTTAAGTCGGAGAGCATTAACCCGTTTTTAAAGACCAACCTCAATGCAGAGGTCACGGGCACCATTCAGCAAATGTATTTTACGATCAGTGGCAACGAACTGGAGTCGCAGGGCGATATGAAGATGAAGTATGATGATTTTGAGTTCACCGTACTAAAAAAAGATGGATTGGGCGTAAACAAAATCCTTACCGCCGTTGTGAACCTGTTTACCAAAAAGGGTGAAAAAACGGATGCGGACGGCTTTCGCCACGGAGATTTTAAGGTAGAGCGCAACCAGACGAAATCTTTCTTCAATTATTTATGGATCAACCTAAAAGAAGGCTTGGTCGACACTATGATGGGACGCGGCAAGAAAAAGGACTGAGGTTTTTGGTTATTGGTTATTGGTTATTGGTTAGAAAGTATGCTTTTACGCACAAAAAATCATTCTCCATTTTCAACTGTTAACTCCTTACTGTAAACCCTTCACCTTTTTCCTTTCCATCCTTAACCCTTAACCCAAAAAATTGATAATTGTCAACTGTTTATTGCAAATTGTAGAAAACCCCTAGTTTTTTTAAGGTTTTTCCGTAATGGTAATTTGCTGGGAATTAATAATTTGCCGTTCACAGCCCCTTTCCCCAAGAATTTTACTGAAACTAGTTATGCTTTTGCATAGAGTACCCAAATACATCGCTAACACACCTATTTGGGTGTATATGAGTGTATTTTATGCTTATATAACCAAGTTTTACCTCATTAATACTATAAATGAATCTTATCGATAATGATTAAAAAAACATCATAAAAACACCTTCGCCACTGCTTCAATCGTCCTATCCAAATCAGCATAGTTAAGGGCATCGTTTAAAAAGTAGCTTTCAAAAGCAGAGGGCGGTAAGTACACCCCGTTTTCCAACATGCCATGGAAATATTTCTTAAAAGTATCGTTATTGCCCTTCGCAGAGCTCGCAAAATCCACCACAGGCTCGTCCGTAAAATGTACGGAGATCATACTGCCATAACGGTTGATCTGGTGGGTAACGCCTTTTTTGGTCAGCACCATGGCAATGCCCTTGTGCAGATACTCCGTTTTTTCGGCCAAGCTGGTAAAAATTTCAGGCTGATTGTTCAGGGCGGTGAGCATGGCCAGTCCCGCACTCATCGCCAACGGGTTTCCACTCAAGGTGCCCGCTTGGTACACGGGTCCTTCGGGCGCCAAATGTGCCATGATTTCGGCTTTGGCCGCAAACGCCCCAACGGGCAGTCCGCCTCCGATCACTTTTCCGAACATCACAATATCGGCATCAATGCCCAAGGCTTCCTGCGCGCCCCCTTTTCCTAAGCGAAAGCCAGTCATCACTTCATCAAACAACAACAAAATGCCTTCTTGGGTACAGATGTCGCGAAGTCCTTGTATAAATTCATCCTTGGGAATAATACAACCCATGTTGCCCGCTACGGGTTCCAAAATAATTGCAGCAATCTCGCCTTTATTAGCTTCCACCAAGGCTTTTACGCCTTCCAAATCGTTGTAATCGGCCAATAGGGTGTCCTTGGCCGTGCCCTGCGTTACCCCAGGGCTGTTGGGACTGCCAAAGGTAACGGCACCGCTCCCCGCTTGTATCAAAAAGGAATCGGAATGGCCGTGGTAGCAACCCGCAAATTTAATGATTTTGTCCTTGCCCGTGTACCCGCGCGCTAGGCGCACCGCACTCATACAGGCTTCGGTTCCGCTGTTCACAAAACGGATTTTGTCAATATTTGGTACCATGGACACCGCCAGTTTGGCGAGTTCGGTCTCGATTTCGGTGGGCGTTCCAAAGGAAGTTCCCTTTTTTGCCTTGTCGATTACCGCTTGGATCACGGGTTCGTATGCATGCCCCAGAATCAGCGGACCCCATGAAGCAATGTAATCGATAAGTTGGTTGCCGTCCTCATCGTACAGATAGGCGCCTTTGGCCTCCTTGATAAAAATAGGGTTGCCGCCTACGGCTTTAAACGCTCGTACGGGTGAATTTACTCCTCCAGGAATATATTTTTTGGCCTCAGCGAACAGGGCACTGCTTCGTTGGTAGATCATAAGTATATTTTGTCATTCCCGTGCAGACGGGAATCTGTTTTAGTATATTTTGTTCAGCACCCTTCGACTCCCTGCCTGCGGCAGGCAGGTGCTCAGCGCACAAATTATATGTCAGTTCATGCACACTCGAGAACCGCATCATCGCCACATCTCGACTACGCTCGATGTGACAAGCCATATAGATTTCGAACTGCTCTCAGCAAAGGTAATGAGGATAATACTTTTTGGGAAATGGAAAATCGTGAAGTGACATTGTATGCTTCAAAAAATGAGCTACGTCAATTCGAGTGATTCACTTTAGTGAATCGTATCGAGAATTAGCAACTGTGATTCAGTTCTCGATACATCTTGACTGCAATCGATGTGACCACACCAAAAACCATCAACCAGAAACCATCAACAAAAAACTATTGTGAAACCCGGATGTTCAGCACCTGTCCGATAGATATAATATTATCATTCAGATTGTTGAGTCTGCGAAGCTCATCCACCGAAATATCGTAACGCCTGGATATCGCATAGAGCGTATCGCCCTTTTCCACGGTGTGGGTGAACACATCGTACTGTTTTGGCTGGCGTACCGGGGACAGACCTGTATCCACTACGGCCTCGTCGTACTCATGGAGCTTGTAGCGCTCGATGATGGCTATTAATTTTTCTGGATATTTCCGGTCGGTCGCGTAGCCCGCCTGTCGCAATCCGTGTGCCCATTTTTTATAGTCGTCCCTTCGATAATTGAACAAAAAAGCATAGCGCGAACGGGTGGATAAAAATATACTGTGGTCTCGGAAGGAGTACATGGGGTGGTTGTATTTTCTAAAACATTCCCCCTTTGCATCATCATCATGGAAATCGAACTCGCCCTGCCAGCCTGTATGACATTTAATACCAAAATGATTATTGGTTTTTAGGGTAAGCTCTCCACGGCCGGAGCCACTTTCCAAAATGCCCTGCGCCAAGGTAATACTGGCGGGAATACCAAAAGCACGCATTTCGTACTGGGCAATCTCGGCAAAGTTGTCAATATAGTCCTCGGTATCGGAGATGGGGAAGCGTTCAAAACGACCGGTATCCTCTGGCATGGGAAAAAGGTCGAGGGTCTCTTCGGTATCAATATCGTTCGTAGTTTTAGTTGTCGGTTTTTCCGTCCTTACCACAACGGGAGCACCTTTTTTTTGGGTCGACCTTCTTTTTTTGGCACCACAGCTCGAGAGCAAAAGTGCCACAATCAATACATATCCTATTCGCCTGATCATACGTCCAATAAGGGTAAATTTTTCTTTTTCAGTATACGGTTCATCCCCTTAATTCCCTGTAATCCACCTGTATGAATGGCCAAAATTTGGGTTCCATGTGGGAACACACCCTTTTTTACAAGGTCAAAAATACCAAAAAGCATCTTTCCCGTGTATATGGGGTCCAGAGGTATCCCTGTTTTACTTTTAAAAAGGTTGATGAAATCTATCAACGGTCGGTCAACTTTGGCATAACCTCCAAAATGATAGTCGGTTACGAGTTTCCAACGGTCGTTGTGAACAAATGTACGAATCTCTTCGATTAAAAAATCACCCTTTAACGCAGGGAACCCCAAAACCGTTTGATGGGGTCGTGCGGCATTGATCAATCCGGCTACCGTGCCGCCGGTTCCGACGGCGCAACAAATGTAATCGAAGATGGTATCTTCCTCCGTCAAGATTTCCATGCAGCCCTTCACGGCCAAATCGTTGGTTCCTCCTTCGGGCAGCACGTACACATCCCCAAACCGATCTTTTAAATTCTGAATAAATAAGGGTTCACTTTTGAGTCGATAATCTGCTCGGGATACAAAATGGAATTGCATGCCATGCTCATGGGCCAGCGTTAAGGTGGGATTGTCCTGCCAATTATCTTGTAGTTCTTCACCACGAATCACCCCGATGGTTTTTATCCCTTGTTCATGTCCTGCACAGGCCGTCGCGGCAATATGGTTGGAAAACGCCCCACCAAAGGTGAGCAAAGTGTCTTTGCCCTGTTTTTTGGCTTCAAGCAGGTTGTATTTGAGCTTTCGGTATTTGTTCCCCGATATCAACGGGTGGATGGTATCCTCTCTTCTGATGTAGAGATGAATGCCCTTTTCTCGCAAAAGGGGCATATCAATATGCTGATTGGGGATAATCAAATTGTTAATATTGGGGTGCCGCACTTGAGTGTTTAAAAAACAATTGATTTTTGTTTAAAAATAGTTGTATTTTTATCTACAAATTTAATACAAATTACATTGCAATGTTGGATATTGTTTTAAATTACAAAAACCTTCTTGAAAACATACACAGGTATATCGAGGAAAGTAAGTTCAAAAAAGAGTTCATTATTGATGAGCTTGGCATTTCCAGGGCAACTTTTTACAACAAATTGAAAAAGCAGAGTTTCAGTGTTTCGGAAATGATCAAATTAAGTAGCCTCCTATTTCCCGAAGATGTCAAGGCCATTGAAATCAAAGAAGCATTGGAAAGAAGTCGGAAGGATAGTGAAGCCGGTCGTGTTTGGGAACATAATGCCGTAATTGCCAACGCTAGGAAAAAAATATCCCAGTGAGAGTAGTATGGACCTACGAAGCAAAAAAGTCCTTTGATGGGATATTTGACTATCTAATGATTGTTTGGTCTCAAAAAGAGGCCATAGCTTTCATTGATTTGGTAGAAGCAACCATTGAGAAAATAAAGAGTTATCCTAAACTTTTCAAGATCTCACCATACAATAATGCAAGCCGCGAAGCTCTACTAACCAAACACACGACTATGTTTTACAGGGTTTTGGAAGGACTAATCGAAATCGAGTATCTCTGGGGGAATTTTCAAGATCCCAATAAAATTGATAAACTTCTAAAATAATCTTCAAGACCCAGAAAAATTAACGGGTCAAGTACTGTAAAAAACCAAAGGTTTTACGCTTGGAAAGATACTGCATATCCTTTTCATTGGCATAGGCCTCACGTTCAAAACTAATGTTCTGGTAGGCTCGGTAACTGTCCATATAGCGCACGGTTCGGAAAAGCCATTCAGAAATATAGAGAACATAAAAAGGCAAGATCAGCAGTTCGCGCTGTTGCTTCAGGTGGATGCGTTCATGGTTGATGAGCACCTCATCGGTCTTTAGGGAATCTTCCTTTAAGATGATGAAGGGCCATAGGGAAAGCCCCACATAATTTTTATAGAAGAAATGTTTAAAGACTAGTATCAAATTGATAAATGGTTAGGTTATCACTACAAATATAACAGCAAAAAGCAGCGAAAATTTGACGCAATAAAAAATAAGATTAACATTTTCGGTGAATAACCTTGTATTGAAAAGGTTAAAACCTTCGTATTTTTCCCATGAAACCCTTAAATTTAAGTAGCAAAATTAGTGCCTTACATGAAAGAACACATTCCCTTGGAAGAGGGTGATTATTACTTATCGGAACAAGGGTACCGGGTGTTTACCGAAAAATACCACCTAAAACGTGGTTATTGCTGTGAGAGTGGCTGTCGACATTGTCCCTATGGATATAACTCAAAAACCAACACCCAAGTTTAGTTTTTCGGCATAATATTTGTGACTTAATTGATTACATCTCAAGAATTTAAAAATTGTACTATGAAAAGATTACAACACTTAGCACTCATTGCCTTCTCCTTTGGGCTTTTGGCTTCCTGTACTTCCGTACGTGTAGTTTCCGATTACGATCAAAAAGCCAACTTTAATACCTATAAAAGCTATGCTTTTTATAAAACAGGAATAGACAAGGCCCAAATCTCGGATTTGGACAAGAAAAGAATTTTAAGGGCCATTGAGGCCGAATTGAGTTCCCGCGGATTCGTAAAATCCGACAACCCGGATGTATTAATCAGTATTTTCACCAAGGAACGCGAACGTGTCGATGTCTACAACAACTACGGTTGGGGCTGGGGCGGTTTTTATAGTCCTTGGGCCTGGGGTCCCGGTTGGGGCTGGGGCTGGGGAGTCGGCAACAATGTGAGCACCCGCACCGAAGGTTCCCTGTACATTGACGTTATCGATGCCGACAAAAAGGAATTGGTATGGCAAGGTCGTGGTGTAGGCACACTGAACAATACTTCGAATATTGAGAAAAAGGAACAGCGCATCAAAGAATTTGTCTCCCAGATATTGGAAGAGTACCCACCGCAAATGACGGTGGCCTCCAATTAAAATATAGACCGCCCAATGGGCGGTTTTTTATTGCCCTTAACTTTCCTTAAGAGAATTTCCGTTCCTGTTTTCGTATCTTTAAGTCGCATAAAAATTGACGTATGAGCTACGAGTCCAATCCAATTCTGGATAAATTACCAAAGCACCTCAAACAATTCATAAAACCACAGAATTATGAAAACTACACCGCCATTGACCAAGCGGTTTGGCGCTATGTAATGCGGAAGAACGTGGATTACCTCAGCAGGGTGGCCCATAAATCGTATGTGGATGGATTAAAAAAAACAGGGATTTCCATAGACCATATTCCCAATATGTATGGGATGAACCGCATCCTGAAAGAAATCGGATGGGCAGCTGTTGCGGTCGACGGTTTTATACCGCCCTCTGCCTTTATGGAATTCCAAGCGTACAATGTTCTGGTCATCGCTTCGGATATTCGCCAGCTTGAAAATATTGAATACACTCCCGCCCCCGATATTATCCACGAAGGGGCTGGACACGCTCCCATTATCGCGAATCCAGAATACGCAGAATATCTGCGTAGGTTCGGGGAAATTGGTTGCAAGGCCATTTCCAGCGCCAAGGATTACGAACTCTATAACGCAGTGCGTCATCTTTCCATCATCAAAGAGGCCAACGGTACGCCCCAAAGCGACATTGAGGAGGCCGAAAAACATATCGACCACCTTCAGCAGAATATGGGCGAACCCAGTGAAATGGCACTTATCCGAAATTTGCATTGGTGGACCGTGGAATACGGTTTGATCGGCACTGTGGAGAACCCAAAAATTTATGGTGCGGGACTGCTCTCCTCCATCGGGGAAAGTGCGTGGTGCATTACGGACAAGGTCAAAAAGATTCCGTACTCCATTGAAGCGGCCCACACGGAGTTTGATATCACCAAACCGCAACCCCAGTTGTTCGTGACGCCCGATTTCGCCTTTTTGAGTCAGGTCTTGGAAGATTTTGCCAATACCATGGCCGTGCGGACTGGAGGACTTTCAGGAATCAAAAAACTGATCGGTTCCCAAGCTTTGGGCACCATCGAATTGAGTACTGGGCTGCAAATCTCGGGAGAGTTTAGCAATGTCATCGAAAATGACGGGAAACCGATTTACATTCAAACCACAGGTGGAACGGCGTTGGCCTACCGTGAAAAAGAATTGGTCGGACACAGTATTGCCCACCATAAGGATGGCTTCGGCTCCCCTATCGGTAAATTGAAGGGCATCAACATTGCCATTGAAGATATGGGACCACGTGACCTCAAGGCCTATAAAATTTATGAGGGCGAACAGATTGCCCTTGAGTTTGAAGGCGGTATCAAAGTGGAGGGAACCATTGTTACGGGCACCCGTAACCTAATGGGAAAAATTATCCTCATCACTTTGGAAAATTGTACCGTTACCCACAACGATAAAATCTTATTTGAACCCGAGTGGGGTCTCTATCATATGGCTGTTGGCCAACACATTGTTTCCGCTTACAATGGTCCCGCAGATTTGAACAGTTTCGACCTGACCACACATAAGGTTACGGAAAGCACCATCAAATCGAAAAAAGATGAGAAGAGGTTGCAACTGGAACGTTTCTATGAACAGATCAGACATTTTAGGGAAGGAAAAAACACTACGATTTCCCGAAATAAAGTGTTCCAGGCCCTAAAAAGGGACCACCCGAAAGATTGGCTTTTGCCCGTTGAGCTATACGAACTGGCCAAACAGGACAACAACGTAGAGTTTCAGCAGGAGATTTTGGACCACTTGGAGCAAATCAAACGGGACAACCCCAAGGTAGGGCATTTAATTGATGACGGCCTGCAATTGGTAAACGGCACTTTGGTAAGTTAAAACCCTAGTTTTTCCACATTTTCGGAAGTGGGCTTGAGTTGGGGCACCGCCGCTTTGGTAATGGGGTAAAAAGCAATGTTTATCCTTTCCCCGTTGCGTTTAAGGCTCAGTTCAGCTTCGTGGTCAATGCTGCCCTGCCAAATACTACGTGAAAATACCTCATCCCCCTCACGCACACCAGCTTCCCAAGCTTTACTGCCCTCTACAACACTGGCTATACCTTTTCTGTCCTCCGTAAATTCAAATCCAAGCTCATAAATATCGCTTTCGGGGCTGTAATCCAACCCTAAATCATCAAACAGGGCTACCAAATCCACTTTTTGACCTTCTTCGATATGCTTTTGAAAAACAGCTTCAAAATCCTCATCCCAAAAGTCTTTCATCACACCAATAAAATAGTCATGGGTCAATTTTTGATCACTTGTGGTAACATCAGCATAAATTTGATGCATCACATCGTCCAAACTTTTTTCACCTCCGCTTATCCGTTGGATGCTCTGATCCAAGTAAAAAGCAAAAATCGCACCTCGCCAATAGGGTAATTTGGAATACTCGTAGTTGGTCCAAAAATTATCATAGTTGACTTCGGAATTGGGTGCCTCCGCTACGGATGATGCGTACAAATCCCGAATGGTCCTGTTCAGTTCCTCTATAAAAAAAGTGCCGTCCAATCCATTGATCTTGTTCTTTGCAATGTTTTTGAAGGTATAGTATTCGGTAAATCCCTCACTGAACCAATATTGTTCCTCTTCGTTATCGTTTTTGATGGTATGTCCGATCCAGTTGTGCATCAGCTCGTGGTTGAAGAGATACACCATTTGACCAATCTCCGTTTGGTCGTTATTGGAGACCGAGGTGGCAAACGAATTGGTCAGGCCCGTGCCTTGAAAACTGCTGCCATTCTCTTGCGGAAAAGGCTGCATGGTCACCGTAAAATATTCTTGGGAGTGATCGTTCCAAAAATTGCGTTGGTACGTAAGGGTTTCTTCCAATACCTTAAAAACTTCCTCGTCCTTGAACGGAATCCATTCGCCACGGGTGGCCAAACTGATTTTGTTCCCCTGTATCTCGTCATTGAAGACCCTAAAATCTCCCCCCACAAATATGGCATTGCTGAAAAGGCCCACATCCTGATCCTTCAATAATTGGATTTTTTCTTTGCTACCAAAACTGTTATGAATGGTGTATTCTTCTGGAAGAGAGGTCCAATCCAGAAGTATGTCCTCGCTTTCCCCAGCATTTTCTGGAATCATGAACATGTTATGGGAAAATGCATGAAAATAAGTTTTGTTGATGATGGGGCGGTATATTTTTCTGGTAGAAACATCTCCCTCAAAATCCTGTTTCAAGAAATATTCAAACTCCAATTCCTCGACGTCTTTTGGATGCATCAGAACTATTCGGCTACTATCTGCGTCCTTTTCAACGGCTCCTTCCACATTCAGCAGTTGCATTTTGCCCAACGCTTTGTGAAGACCTTCCTGCCCCCATGCCTCATTGGGAAAGGACAGTGTGGTTGTGCCATCGGGACTTGCCTTCAAGGTCATTTTAATTTTGAGCTGTGGAACGCTATCCACCATCACGGCAGAAATTTCATAGCTGATAACGGATTCGGGGCGTTGCTGGCAGGAAAATAGAAAAGTGGCTAAAAGGGCGGTTAGCAGTACTCTTTTAAACATGGTATTGATTGATTGATGTACCATATAGACGCATCAAAATGGAAAATGTGACAGCTTAATCCAAAAAAGTTTTCAACTGTTCCGAATTTTCCACGGGGACATTTTCATAAACCAATGTCCAGCCCATGGTATTGGTGAGCACCAAAATTCGGGAAAGCTCGCTCACTAAACGGTTTTCTGCATTGGAACGTAAAGAGGAAGCCTCTATTTTTTTCATCAAAGACGCATTTACGTTCCGTTTGATGGCGTTGTAATCACCTGCATTAAAGGGGTTCAAATAATCCGCGGTGACATCGTAGTACTCAAAATCGGGACTTATTTTTATTTCAGGTTCAGGAATCTGGGTAATGGTCAAGACCTTATTTTCTTCATCCACATCATAATTTATTTGGGATAGGTCGTAGGCAATGGAGACATCGGCATTCACGACCACCAGTGCCTTTTTATGGGCCGTGACCAAAGGTCCGAACAATTCTTTGGAGTCTTTATAATTGTACACCTCGGCAAAATGGCCTTCGGTAACCACTAACTTGGAAACGTTGCGGAGTTCCTGCTGAATGAGCATGGAATTTTCTTCCAAAATGGATTTTTGCTCACGGTCATCGGTGCACGACTTGTAGATCAGAACCGAGGCCAACGCTATTACCGCTCCTACTAATATTCTCTTCATTTATTCGAATTTCATGAAAGGAAACCTTTCTTGAAGATACGTAATTTTTGCGCGGAGCGATGTTTTGAACTTTTGATGGCCTTCGGAATCGGGGTTGAACGGGCGGTGCTGCAATCCTTTTTGAACGGCATCGACTTCATCCATAACGGAATAGGATTTTGATGAAATCCAGACCGATTTAAAACGCTCCCAAATGTAATCCACAGCCAACAAGTTTGGATGCACCATATCTTTACCATAAAAACGGTAATCGCGCAGCTCGTCCATCATAATTTCGTAGGACGGAAAATAGGACAGTTCTCTCGACTGCGCTCGAGATGACAAAACAGAGTGAACGGCAGTTATTAAATTTGCTTTGCTTCGTTGGTTTTCCACAAAACCGTCTTTTAAATGGCGAACAGGCGAAATAGTGAAGATAATCTGTGCCTTTGGATTCACATTTTGAATCAAGCTTATCATTTTTTGAAGGCTAGTTTCAATTTCGGCTACGCTCAATAGTTTTTTGGTGAATTGCTTCTGCGGAACCTTATGGCAATTGGCCACAGTTTTCCCTGATGAATTATTCTCGTACACCCAAGCCGTTCCCAAGGTGATGATGATATGGGATGAAGTCTCCAGACCCGCTTTGGTTTCGTCCAGTTGTTGATTGAGCAGATTCAATAAGGCTTCGGGATCATCGGAACGCAAATCGGAATGCGCATCAAAACAGTGCCAAATACCATCCTGTTCAAAAATCTCTTCTTGCCGATATGCCTTTTCCTCAATGGCTCTTTCAACCAAATTCGCAATGGCCAAGGGATGGAACAATATCCCAAAGGGATTTTGCAAGTGTTGGAACCGAAAATAGTCCAGCTTTGCGCCTATATTTTCCACAAAACAAGAACCCAACAGCACCAACTTACTTCCATAATCGATGGAATTATCGCTGGGCGTTAAAGGTATCTTTGTTTGTAGTTCCATTTGATTTGCTAAAAATGTCAGTTCGAGCGCAGTCGAGAACAACATGATACCACATCTCGACTGCGCTCGATGTGACAAAGGAATTCTCAGAGAATTATTATAAATATTCCCTCACCTTATCCAGCGCTTCGGGGATTCCCGCAGGATTTTTACCCCCCGCTGTGGCAAAAAACGGTTGTCCACCTCCACCGCCTTGAATGTATTTGCCCAGTTCTCGGACAATGGTTCCAGCATTCAGGCCTTTTTCCGCCACCAAACCTTTGGAGATATAGCAGGACAGGATAGCCTTCCCATCGTTTTCTGAAGCTAGCAATAGGAACAAATTATCTACCTGACCCCCCATTTCAAAGGCCAAATCTTTGATACCACCTACATCCAAATCCACCTTTTTGGCCAAGAATTTAGCACCTCCCAAATCTTTCAATTCAGCAATCAATTCGTTTTTGAGTCCTTTCGCTTTGTCCTTCAATAATTGCTCCACCTGTTTTTTAAGTGCTGCGTTCTCCTCTTGCAAACTCGCTACGGATTTTACAGGATCTTGGGAATTCTTCAACATGTCCTTGATTTCGAAGAGCATACGGTTATTGTTGAAGTAAAATTCTTTAACGGCGTCGGAGGTAATGGCCTCGATTCTTCGGATTCCAGCAGCAACCGCCCCTTCCGAAACAATTTTAAAATGCCAAATATCAGCCGTGTTCTTCACGTGGGTACCACCACAAAGTTCAATGGATTGACCAAAGCGGATGGTTCGTACCGTATCACCATATTTTTCTCCAAAAAGTGCCATTGCACCCTGCTCCATCGCTTCTTGCATGGGAACATTGCGACTTTCTTCCAAAGACAGCTGTCCATCAATACGGGCATTGACAAAATTTTCCACCTCCCGAAGTTCTTCTGTGGTCAATTTTGAAAAGTGGGAGAAATCAAAACGTAAATATTTGGAATGTACCGCAGAACCTTTTTGTTCCACATGGGTTCCCAAAACTTCCCGAAGGGCCTGATGCAACAGGTGCGTTGCCGTATGGTTGCACTCTGTTCTCCTTCTTTGCTTTTGATCTACAACAGCCTTGAAAGTTCCTGAAACTTCCTTGGGCAACGACTTGGCAAAATGAACAATCTCGTTGTTTTCCCTCTTGGTATCCACAATATAGGTAACATCACCATTTGGAGCTTCCAAATAGCCCTTGTCCCCTACCTGTCCACCACCTTCGGCGTAGAACGGGGTAAGATTGAACACCAATTGGTACTGATCGCCATCCCTTTTACTGGTGACTTTTCGGTATTTCACCAGCTTCACGTTGGCCTCTAAACTATCGTAACCAATAAATTCCTGTTCGGTATCGGTCATCAATATGTTCCAATCGTCCTTGGATACTTCGGATGCTGCCCTTGAGCGGTCTTTTTGGGCTTTCAATGCTTTTTCAAACCCTTCCGTATCCAATTGATAGCCTTTCTCCTCTAAAATCAAGGAGGTCAAATCTATCGGAAAACCGAACGTATCGTAGAGTTCAAAAGCCTTATCGCCTGCAATGGTTTTATCTTTTGATGATTTGATCACGGAATCCAACAACACCAAACCTTGCTCCAAAGTGCTCAAGAAAGAGCTTTCCTCTTCTTTGATGACGTTCTCTATCAATTGGTATTGTTCCTTTAACTCTGGAAAAGCTTTGCCCATTTGTTCGCTCAACACCTTGACCAATCTGTAGATAAACGGTTTGTTGGTATTCAAAAATGTAAATCCGTAGCGAATGGCACGGCGTAAAATCCTTCGGATGACGTAACCCGCTCCTGTATTGCTAGGCAATTGTCCATCGGCAATGGAAAAGGCCACCGCACGCACGTGATCGGAAATGACACGGATGGCGATATCGGTTTCTTCGTTGGTGCCATATTTTTTGCCCGTGATAATTTCCACTTCACGTATCAGAGGGGTAAAAACGTCGGTATCGTAATTGGATTGCTTGCCCTGGAGCACCATGCAAAGGCGCTCAAAGCCCATACCCGTATCAATATGCTTTTCTGGAAGTGGCTCCAAACTGCCGTTGGCCTTTCGGTTGAACTGCATAAATACCAGGTTCCAGATTTCCACCACCTGTGGATGGTCCTGATTGACCAAGGAAGCTCCATCAACTTTGGCCTTCTCTTCTTTGGAACGAATATCCACATGGATTTCCGAACAGGGTCCGCAGGGACCTTGGTCGCCCATCTCCCAAAAGTTGTCCTTTTTGTTCCCTTTGATGATTCTGTTCTCGGGAACAATGGCCTTCCACAGATCGTATGCTTCTTGATCGAGCGGCAGATTATCTTCTTCGCTTCCTTCAAAAACTGAAACGTAAAGACTGTCCTTATCTATTTTATATACCTCGGTAAGCAATTCCCATGCCCACGCAATGGCTTCTTTTTTAAAATAATCCCCAATGCTCCAGTTGCCCAACATCTCGAACATGGTGTGGTGATAGGTATCCTTGCCCACTTCTTCGAGGTCGTTGTGCTTGCCGCTCACCCGCAAACACTTTTGGGTGTCCGTGATGCGTTTGTCCTTTGGCACGGAATTCCCCAAAAAGTACTCCTTGAACTGGTTCATACCTGCATTGGTGAACATCAAGGTAGGGTCGTCCTTCATTACCATGGGCGCCGATGGTACAATCTTGTGGTTCTTTTCTTTGAAAAAGTTTAAAAACTGGTTTCTAACTTCTTGGGATGTCATTGAATTCCTAGGGTTTTCTTAAATTTAACAGTTTAAGCAAAACAATTTTTATATTTGTTTGTTCTGTTTAAAATGAGTGAGCAAAAATAGGATAAAATCCATTCATGTCTAAAGTAAAGTACTATTACGACCCCGACACGCTTTCGTACCGAAAGATCGAGCCGAAGAAATCGAAAAGATATAGGAACATTTTCCTGTTCTTGTTGGGTTCCGCGTTATTTGGTTTCCTTGGACTGATCATTCTTTTGAACACCCGATGGGTAAATACGCCCAAGGAACTGTCCTTGGAACGCGAGGTTCGAAACTATGAGCTCCAATACGATATCCTCAACCGTAAAATGGACCAAATGGAACAAGTTTTGGCCAATATCGAGGAAAGGGACAATAACATCTACCGTTTATATTTTGAGGCGAATCCGATACCCGAAGAACAGCGAAGAGCTGGTTTTGGTGGTATAAACCGCTATAAAGACCTTGAAGGCTTCAACAATTCCGAGATCATTATTGATGCCACCAAGCGGTTAGACATCATCCAAAAAGGAATGGTGATACAATCCAAATCCTTGGATGAAATAGCCAAATTGGCCGAAGAGAAAGAAAAACTATTGGCTTCCATTCCAGCCATTCAACCTGTAAGCAACGAAGATCTTACCCGAATGGCCTCAGGTTACGGTTGGCGATCCGACCCGTTTACCAAAGCCCGTAAAATGCACTGGGGAATGGATTTTACCGCGCCCAGGGGTTCACCAATATATGCCACAGGTGACGGAAAAGTGGTTCGGGCCGACAATAGGTCCTCAGGTTATGGAAAACACGTCCGTATCGATCATGGCTACGGTTATATCTCGCTATATGGCCACATGAGCAAATACAATGTAACGGTCGGTCAAAAAGTCAAAAGAGGCGATCTTATCGGCTTTGTTGGCAGCACAGGGCGTTCCCAGGCACCACACGTTCACTACGAAGTGTTCAAGGACGGGGAACGTATCAACCCCATTAACTTCTACTACGGAAGTTTGTCAGCTGAAGAATTTGATAACATGCTCAGGTTGGCGAACCAAGAGAACCAATCGCTGGATTAATGCACGTAGACCTACCCGAAAAACGATATTATGGCATTGGCGAAGTGGCCAAGGCCTTTGGGGTAAACACCTCTCTAATCCGTTTTTGGGAGAAAGAGTTTGATGTGCTCCAACCCAAAAAGAATGCAAAGGGCAACCGTAAATTTACACCACAGGATATCCAAAACCTTCAGTTGATCTATCACTTGGTAAAAGAACGTGGGTTTACCTTGGACGGGGCCAAAACGCATTTGAAAGAAGAAAAGCAAAAGGCGCTTTCCAATTTTGAAGTGATTCAAAAACTACAAAAGGTAAAAGCGGAACTGCTAAAGATCAAAGAACAACTATAAACACTTTAACCAATAGAAAATGAAAAAAGGTATCATAGCCATTATTGTCCTCGGGTTGATTGGCGTAATCGTCGTGGGTTGGTATGTTAGAACCAACAACAACCTCATCAACATGAAAGGACAGGCCACGAAACAATGGGCCAATGTGGAGAGCTCCTACCAACGTAGAAGCGATTTAATCGGGAACTTGGTAAAAACGGTTCAGGGTGCCGCGGATTTTGAACGCGAAACGCTTTCGGACGTAATCGAAGCCAGGGCAAAGGCTACATCCACCAACATTGATGCAAACAATATTACACCGGAACAATTGGCCGAATTCCAACAGGCCCAAACGGGATTATCTTCTGCACTTTCCAGATTATTGGTCACTGTGGAACGTTATCCAGACCTGAAAGCAAGCCAGAATTTTTTGGAGCTTCAATCGCAGTTGGAAGGCACCGAGAACAGAATCAATGTGGAACGTAACCGCTTTAATGATCTGGCCGGAGAATACAACATCAAAATTCAGCAAATCCCAACGAACATTGTGGCCAGCATAGGAAATTTTGATGCCATACCTCTATTTAAGTCCGATGCCGGTTCCGAAAACGCCCCCGACGTGAACTTCGAATTCAACTAAATTATGTCGCACGTAGAAGAATTTTTAACTGCCGAGGAAGAAAGCGATATTGTAAACGCCATTGTAGAAGCTGAAAAAAATACTTCCGGAGAAATCCGCGTACATATTGAATCCACTTCCAAAATAGACCATTTTAGTCGGGCCCAGCAAATTTTTCATTTTCTGAAAATGGACAATACCAAAGAGGGCAATGGGGTGCTTTTATATGTGGCCGTAGACGACAGAAAATTTGTCATCTATGGCGGTGAGGGCATTGATAGGGCCGTTCCCAAAGGATTTTGGGATACTACCAAGGATGTGATCGCTTCGCACTTTAAAAAAGGAAATTTTAAACAAGGTATCATTGATGGAATATTGATAGCCGGCAAAGAATTGCAGGCCCATTTTCCATGGAATCAAAATGATATCAACGAACTGAACGATGCAATATCCAAAGGGTAGTTTTTTACTGGCATTTTTATGTGTTTCCCTAGCTTGGGGGCAGTTCACCATACCCGATAAACCCAAAAAACAGACGAGCGTTTACGACTACGTGGACCTATTGTCCCCATCGCAGAGCAATGCGTTGGAACAAAAGCTCGTTCGGTATTCGGACAGTACCTCCACACAGATCGTTGTGGCCATAATCAGTTCCACAGAAGGGGAGGAAATCAATTTCTTGGGAGCACAATGGGGCCAAAAATGGGGCATTGGGCAAGCTGACAAGGACAATGGAGTGCTAATACTTCTCGCCAGGGACGACCGTAGAATTGCCATTAATACAGGCTATGGCGTGGAGGGCAGGCTTACGGATCTGATGTCGAGACGTATTATTGAAACCGTAATCATTCCCGAATTTAAAAAAGGGGACTACTACAGTGGTCTGGACAAAGGTTCGGATGCCATTTTTAAAGTACTCACCGGAGAGTTTACCGAAGATCGCTCTTTGCGCAGCGGTAAAAAATTCCCGATCGACGCACTTTTTCCGATCATCATCTTTTTTATCATCATCATAATTCTCTGGAGCCGCAAAAATAAAGGCGGGGGAGGCCGTGGAGGCCGTGGAGGTCGAGGCCCAAGCATCTGGGACATGATCATACTGAGCAATATGGGCCGCAGTTCTGGTTCTTCCGGTGGTTTTGGAGGCGGAGGAGGATTTAGCGGCGGTGGTTTCGGTGGTGGCTTTGGAGGCGGAGGCTTCGGTGGTGGAGGCGCCTCTGGCGGATGGTAACCGCAATCAAAGCAACCATAGCATTATTTCATCATCTTCTGGATAAAATGTTATGGCCAAAAAGTTTCTTCTCCTGTTTATTACAATTGTGATGGTTTCCTGCGGATCGGATGACGATTCGACGGATTTGGATTGTTCGTTAGTTTTATGTGCAGCGGTCGATGACACTATCTATCTTCAATTTTTACATCCAGACAATGATGAAGATTTATTGAAAAATGGCACCATCAATGTCGATTTGATAGAAATCATCAATGAGGATAGCAATGAAGTAACATTCACAGTTGAAGAATTTTCAGAAATGGGTGTCTATCTGGCCATTCCCGTATCAACAACATCTTTTGGACGAAAGAGCTTTACAATTACTCTTGACGAAGACGAGTCATTCAATATAAATTTTGAAACAAGTCTGCCAGAGGGTAATGATTGTTGTGGTGCCTACACCACCTTGGAGAGTTTTACCATAGATAACTATTCCTATGATTTGGTAGAGCCATCACCTCTTCCTGTTCTTACAACTGTATATATTCCCAATCTTGATTAAAACCTGATAAACCTTGGGCCTCCTCCCTTATTTGGAGCACCACTTCCTCCAAAGGAATCAAATTTTATGGTCAAGCTGCCCATAAAGTAACGTTTAAGTGCAGTACCCTGAAAATCCTGAATAAAATCCTGTCCAGTGGTTCTTCTGGTGTTGATGTTCTGATTGAGAAGATCGTATGCCAATATTTTCAAGGTAGCCTTCTTCTTGAACATTTGTAGGCCCAAACTCATGTTCCAAAATATGGCGTCCTTATCAAACCCTGCACCAAGGTTACCATTGTAACTATAGGTGATATCATTGCCCCACACCAAGTTTTCTGGCCAGTAAGAGGTCAATTTAAAAGATAGGTTGTGTGTGGTAAAATCTACATTTTCCACATTGTCCAAATTATATCGAGTAGCATTTACGGCCAAAGTGTACTCGGGTTCAATCTCCAGCATTTCCTTATAGTTGAACAAAAGTCCCGCGCTGGGCCTGATTGCAAAAGTGTTGGATTCTAGTTGGGACCCATTGGTGAAACCCACCTGCTTGTTAATGCTCGCATTGGGCCTCAGGGTGAATTTTAAGGTGTAAAGACTATCCTTTTTAATCTGTTTTGAGTAATTGATGCCCATCGCCGCATTGTGATTGCCCTTTACATTTTGGTAAGTTGTCGTTCTGATGAAGTCTTCATCCGTTGTGGTGCTGGATACTATCCTGTCCTCATCTATACCCAAATTGGCCCAAAAGAAAATCCCGGTTCTTTCCCTCCAATTGTAGTTATTGAAATTCAAATAAAAATTATGGTTAATCTGAGGGTCCAAGTTGGGGTTACCTTGAACAATGTTCAATGGATTGCTCACATTGGGCACTGGCTGCATTTGGTTTATAGACGGTACCTGCAATTGGGAACGATAGTTAAAACTCATCCGTTTGTTATTGCCAAGGTCATAGTTGGCGTAAGAACTTAAAAGCAAGTTGTTATAATCCTTGGAAAAGGAGGTTTCCTGAATAAAATCTTCGTTTTCCAGACGGTTATTTTCTAAACGCGCCCTAAGGTTGAATCTCAATTTTTTGCCATTGAAACCTACTCCAGCCTCCGGCACATGTTTGTTCACCACAAAATCAAAATCAGAACTCAATGCCATGTTATAGACATATTGGCCGGTGATTTCATCAAAATCGGAAACAGTTCTCTGGTTTTGCTGCTCATTCTTTTCATAGCTATATCTAAAATCCAAATACAGTTCCTTGTTAAGCGGCTGTCTATAGGAACCTCCTATTTCGTAGCTATCGTTGGAATTGTCAATCAGGGTCCGTTGGTCCAAAAGTACTTGGCTGGGGTCGTCCCCATAAATATTTCTTTCGGAATTCAGTGAGGTTTCAGAATCGCTTACCCGATTATCATTGTTGAAATATACCCGCACGTATTTACCCAACGAATCCAGTCGTTTCATAATCTCCAACCTATTGCCAAAATTTCGCTGGAAACCATCGGTTACCTGTAAAGATGTATTATCGTTGATCAAATTGCCATCCTCTTCAGTGGAAACGGTGTTCTCAAGATTCGATGAATTGGTATTGTTCACACTAAAATTAGGCTGTATGGTAATCCTTGTCGTCTTGTCCACATCAAACTCTAAATTGGCCGCCGCCTGATTGGATATGGTCCCGCCCACAAAACTGCTCTCGGTGTCGGTAAAAAAACTTCCATCGGGCAAAATATTTTCCCTGGATGTCCGCTCATCATTATAAGAATCGCTATAGGCATAAAAATAATTTCCATCAACCTTATATTTCCCTTTATCCTGATTCGCATAACTCCCTCCAATGGTAGAAGATGTAACAATACCTTCGCCAAAACCGAACGACATGTTTCCAATGGAAAAGGAACCATTTCTATTGAAATTGATACCTCCACCCCTTGAATTACCGACCATTTCATAGATTTCATCGAATGAAAATCCAGGGTTGTTGATATTGTTACTACTCCCAAGAACACTGATGCGTTCCGTATCGTTGAAATAGTTTAGAAGGCCGCTTGCCTGGTATCTATCATCCGTACCATAGCCGCCTGACAGCCTGCCCATGTAGCCCTTGTTCTTATCCTCTTTTAAAGTAAGATTGATAGTTTTGGTCTCTCCGTTGCCAGATTCCCCAATAAATTCCTGTTCCTTGGTCTTGGTATCCGTAATCTGTATTTTACTTATCACATCTTTGGAAAGCGATTTGGTCGCCACCTTCGGGTCGGTGCTAAAGAACACTTGACCGTTTACGAGCACTTGATTGACCTCTTTTCCGTTAACAGTTATGGTACCATCACTGGCCACTTCCACACCGGGGAGTTTTTTCAATACATCTTCCACGGTTGCGTCTGGTCTGGTCTTGAAGGAATCGGCATTAAATTCCAGCGTATCCTTCTTCACCGTTATTGGAACGCGTTCACCAATTAAATCTATCCCATCCAATTGTTGCACCCGTTCCTCCATTTTAATTGTTCCAATCTCCATCACAGGTTCCAGCGTCACCTCACGTGCTTGGGGAGTAAAGCCATTACTGGAAAAAGCCAACCTTGCCTTTTTGTAAGCCGTTTTTCCCTCCAAGGCAAAGATTCCTTCGGCGTTGGTTATGGTGTAAGTGATCAAAGTACTGTCCTTTAAGGTCTCCGCGTAAATGGTAGCGGCTTCGATTGGTGCTCCTGTGGCTGCATCAACAATTTTTCCCTTGACCAAAAAGTCTTGGCTTTGTGCAGTGGAAAACGAAAAAAATAATAGAATTAAAGCGTAGTGAAGGTGATTTTTTCCCAATTTGAATCTGTCTTGTATGGTTACTTATGGTGTTTAGACTGCTAAATATCGGATTGGTAAATTAAGTAAAGGCACTTTTAACGAAACTTTGAGAAAATTATCCCCCGACCTTCATACGTAAACTCAAAAGCACCATCCGTAAACTTATGCCATGCCGCTTTTCAATTTTAAGTATCTTGCTTTCAGATTAACTTTTGAATAAAAAACACTAGTCTTCTCATGTCTCGATCCTACAAAACCATTCTTATTGCCCTACTTGTTCTAGTTGCATCTTGCAAAAAAAAGGGCGGCTCAGAAACCGATAATCTTTTCAAGTTCAAGGATTACATCAGTTATCACACCAACGGCAATCAAAGTATTTCTACTCCAATTACCATTGCGTTGGCCCAACAATTGGAACAGTTTGAACTGACCCAAGAACTTCCCAAAGAATATTTGGAGATTTCTCCTAAGGTTGATGGCAAACTCATCATTGAAAACGGAAGGGAACTCACCTTTCAACCAACGGAATATTTAAAACCAAATACGGAATATACTGTTAGCCTGAAGCTCAACAAACTCTTCGAGGATATAAAAAGTGAGTTTAAGACGTACACCTTTAGTTTTAAGACCATTGCGCCAAATTTCAAAATCAATCTAGGAGATTTACAGTCCTACAGCAAAGATTGGCAATACCTCACGGGTACCTTGGATGCTTCGGATGTTTTGGAAGCATCCAAAATAGAAACGGTACTTTCCGTAAAGCAAGGAGATAAAACTATCCCCGTGAAATGGGACAATATTTCGGAAAACGCACAGTACTTCAGTTTTAAAATTGACAGCATTTCCAGAAAAACCGACGATAGCGAACTTATTATCAATTGGACAGGCGATGCATTCAATATTGACAATAAAGGCTCGGAAAATTATACGATTCCTGGCAAAAACAAATTTGTGATTATTGATGCCAAGACCACATCATCACCCAATGCTGTACTTACCCTAAATTTCTCCGAACCATTAAAACAGGATCAAAACCTAAATGGTTTGGTCACCATTGAAAATGCGGAAAGCGTTCGATATGAAATCAACGGCAACGTTTTAAGCGTCTACCCGGCCAATCGCATTTTAGGTGAGGTGCGCATCAATGCCTATCAAGGAATAAAAAGTGAATATGGTTTCACGTTGAAAAATGACTTTTCCGAACTGGTCTCTTTTGAGCAGCTCAAACCGGCGGTTCGATTGATTTCCAAAGGAACCATTCTCCCCAATGCGTCATCCACGCCCATTTATTTTGAAACCGTCAACCTTGCTGCCGTTGAAGTTCGTGTAATTCAAGTGTATCAGGACAATATGCTCCAGTATCTCCAAAACTATGATTTGACCGAAAGTTACAGCCCCGATTTTAGACCCGTTGGACGCAGGGTAGCCTACAAAGTGATTCCGCTCACAAAAGACGGCAACCAAAATTCCAGCTACTGGCAGGCCCACGGTCTCGATTTGTCGAAGTTGATAAAAATAAACCCCGGTTCGTTGTATCGGGTGGAGTTTAGTTTTAAGAAAGAACATACCACTTACGATTGTGGGGATAACGCTGAAACCGAAGAACCAACCACCGATTATGCTTTGGAGCAAAGCTCCGATGAAGCCTCCGAAGAAGAGCGCTATTGGAACAATGAAATCTATAATTACAGAAACTATGACTACAATTGGGAAGAACGGGACAACCCTTGCCACTCTGCATACTACAACTACGAAAGAATAGCAGCGACCAATTTATTGGGTAGCGATTTAGGGCTTATCGTTAAAAAGGGAAGCAACCGCTCCCATCACTTTGCCGTAACCAACTTACTCACCACCCAACCCGTGTCAGGAGCCAGAATAAAACTCTACAACTATCAACAGCAATATATCGGCGAGGTTACAACCGATCCACAAGGTCTTTCCGTTTACGATAGCGACAAGGGCATTGCCTTTGCGGTGGCAGAACATAACAACAATTTTGCCTATGCAAAACTAGCGGATGGAAATGCATTGTCCCTGAGTAAATTTGATGTCTCCGGGGAGGAGCTGCAAAAAGGATTGCAAGGTTATTTATATACCGAAAGAGGCGTGCACAGGCCCGGAGATGTTATTCACTTGACCTTTGTTTTGGATGACAATGCCAACCCTTTGCCCAAAGGGCATCCCGTAGCTTTGGAAGTCAGTGATGCACGTGGTAAACTGGTGCAACGTCATGTTTTAAAAGAAGGCAGTATTCCCGTTGCCGATGGTCTGTACGCAAAAAAAGAAAAGAATTTCTACTACTTCCCCATTCCAACTGAAGCTACCGCCCCCACTGGAAACTGGTCTGCCAAAGTAATTGTGGGAGGTGCACAGTTCAGTAAAACCCTGAAAGTGGCCACGGTAAAACCTAACCGATTAAAAGTGGATTTCGCTTTTGATGATGAAGTATTGGAGGCAAATTCCTTCAATAGAGGAAAAGCAGAAGTAAAATGGTTACATGGCGCTCCTGCACGCAACCTTAAAATAGACATCAATGCCACCTTGAGCGAGACTTCCACAGCATTTCCCAAGTACAAAGGTTATGTTTTCCAAGACCCTGTACGCACCTTCAACCAAACTGAACTGCAATGGATATCATCAAACTTGGACGCCAATGGTGTACTCGATATCAATAAAAAAATTGATGTGAACGGCAATGCCCCAGGAATGTTGCAAGCCACCTTTACCACAAAAGTGTTTGAAGGAGGTGGCGATTTCTCCATAGATGTGTTCTCCAAAAACTTGGCGCCATTTTCAAATTTTGTGGGACTTCGTTCTCCCGACCCAAAACAATACGGCTCTTTCTTGACCGATGACAACAACACCTTTGATGTGGTTACCGTAGATGCGCAAGGAAATCCATCAGGCAATCGAAAACTAAAAGTACAGGTATTTGAAATTGAATGGCGCTGGTGGTGGAACCGCGGGTACGACAATTTATCACGTTATGAAAATGCCACCGTGCATCGACCTTTCAAAGAAATGGAAGTGACCACGGGAAGCGATGGAAAGGCCAATTTCAACATTAATGTTCCTGATGAGCAGGGCGGACGTTACCTCATCCGTGTGATGGATGAAGTTTCCGGTCATGCAACGGGACGTACAGCCTATTTTTACCGTAATTGGTGGCGTAGACCAGCATCCGCAGATGCCGAGAGTTCCAAAATTTTGATTTTCTCTACCGACAGGGAAAAATATAGCCTTGGGGAAGAAGCAACGGTCACTTTCCCATCAGATAAAGGCGGCCGTGCCTTGATTAGCATCGAAAACGGTACAGAGGTACTCTCCCAACAATGGATAGAAACTTCAGCCAAAGAAACTCGCGCCACCATTCCGATTACCGCAGAAATGGCTCCGAATGCCTACGTGAACATTTCCTTATTGCAACCACACAGTCAAGTTAAGAACGATTTACCCATCCGATTGTACGGTGTTGTTCCACTTTTGGTGGAAAATCCAGCCACATTCTTGGAGCCACAAATCAGCATGCCCGATGTCCTGCAACCAGAAACATCGTACAAGGTCACCGTGTCCGAAGCCAACAAAAAACCAATGACCTACTCGTTGGCCGTGGTAGATGATGGCCTTTTAGACTTGACACGTTTTACCACTCCCGATATTCACAGTTCGTTCTATGCCAGACAAGCTCTGGGCGTGAAGACTTTCGACATTTTTGACGATGTTATGGGAGCCTATTCCGTGAGTGTGGACAATATCTACGCCATCGGTGGTGGCGGCATTGGAGCTGGCGCCAAAAACCGAAAGGCACAACGCTTTAAACCCGTCGTTACCTATTTGGGTCCGTTTACCTTGAAAGCAGAGGAAAAAGCATCACATACCATTGATATGCCGAACTATGTAGGTTCGGTCCGAACTATGGTCGTTGCAGGGAATCCGAACAGTGCTTACGGAAATGCTGAAAAAACAACCCCAGTACGCAAACCTTTGATGGTGCTGACCTCCATTCCACGAAAATTATCTCCTGGGGAGACCGTGACGATTCCTGTGACGGTATTTGCAATGGAATCCAAAGTAAAAAATGTAAAGGTCAATATTGATGCAGGAAAAGCATTGGAACCCATCAACGGTACTTCCAAGAACATTACGTTCGATGCGGTTGGGGAGCAAATTGTCAACTTTGATTTTAAAGTCAACCCAACATCATCTTTCCAAACCATAAAAGTTACCGCTACGGGGGGTGACGAAAGCGCATCCAACGAGACCGAAATCGATGTGGAAAATCCAAATCCTGTAACCACCAAAAGTGAATTGTACACGCTCGACCCAAATGGTGCTCAGACCATCACAATGGAAACTTTTGGCACATCGGGCACCAATGAAGCATTCATAGAATTCTCTACGCTTCCACCGATGGATTTCTCCAAACGAATGGATTATCTGTTGCGCTACCCACACGGATGCGTGGAGCAAACCACTTCCGCAGCATTCCCTCAATTGTTCTTGGCAGATGTATTGGACATCACTTTTGATAAAAAGAAGGAGATTGAGAAAAATGTAAAAGCTGCCATTGACCGACTTAGCGATTTCCAAATTCCCAATGGCGGATTAAGCTACTGGCCAGGTTACGGCAATGCCGATGATTGGGGAACATCCTACGCCGGGCATTTTATGTTGGAAGCCAAAAAAGAAGGATACCAACTTCCGTTGACATTCTTGAGCAATTGGTTGAGATACCAAAAGAATGCAGCGCGTCAATGGAGTAACCAAAGTACCTATTACAACGATGATGTTTCACAAGCATATCGATTGTACACATTGGCCTTGGCACAACAACCCGAACTGGCCGCAATGAACCGTTTACGCGAAACCGCAAACCTTAGCAATGAAGCCAAATGGAGATTGGCCGCTGCTTATGCCCTTGTTGGGAAAAAGGAGGTGGCAGAAGCCATCGCTCAAAAGGCAAACATCAACTTTAAACCCAATAACTACAATTACAGAACCTATGGTTCGGTTTTCAGAAACCGTGCCATGGCGCTGGAAACCATGGTGATTTTGGGTGACCCGCAACAAAGGGAACTGGCCGTTTCCTTGGCCAAAAATTTATCATCACAGCAATGGTATAGCACCCAAGAAACAGCTTTTGCTCTCTTGGCTTTGTCCAAAATGGTGATGAAGAATGGGGGAAGGTCCATCGACCTTACCTTTACCAACAATGGAAAGAACATTAATGTCAAAACCGATAGGGCCATAGCACAGCGGGAACTTTCCGTGACTTCCTTTAAAGAGGAATTCGAACTGAAAAACAATCAAGGAAACATCATTTACGCGACCCTTACCCAAACTGGAAAATTACCCGTTGGCGAAGAGTTGGCACAACAGCAAAACCTAAGGTTGTCCGTGAACTACCAAGACCCATTGGGCAATTCCGTCAATATAAATGAACTGAGACAGGGAACAGAATTCGAAGCAAAAGTGACCATCTTCAACAGTTCCGATGATTACATTGACAATGTGGCCCTGACGCACATTGTGCCCAGCGGATGGGAAATTGTGGACACCTCTTTTGTAAGCGGGGACAATGAAAATGCATCCAAAGCGGATTATGTAGATACACGGGACGACCGAACGCATCTATATTTTGATTTGGACGCTAAAAAATCAAAGGTCTTCACCATCAAATTGAATGCATCGTTTTTGGGTGACTATTATTTGCCAGGTGCCCAAGCTGAAGCGATGTACGACAACAACTACCAAGCCCGGAACAAAGGACAGTGGGTCAAAATAGTTCAGTAATGTTGAATGATTGAGTTTTTATCGCCAGTAAAAAAATACATTGCCAACCATAAGATCAAAATAGGTGTATTTGGCACCCTATTGATTTTATGGTTGTTTTGCTTGCCCAAAAACCTGTTCAAGGATCCTACATCCACAGTGGTGAACAGCTCCGATGGTGCCCTAATCGGAGCACGCATAGCCGATGACGGTCAGTGGCGATTTCCACAGATTGATTCGGTTCCCGAACGTTTCAAGCAGAGTATTTTGCTTTTTGAAGATGAGTATTTTTATCGGCATCCAGGCTTCAATCCTATTTCAATCATAAAAGCCATCGGGCACAATCTCACCAAAGAAACACGAAGAGGTGGCAGTACCATCACACAGCAAGTGATACGGTTAAGCAGAAAAAACCAAAGTCGAACCTATTGGGAAAAACTCATAGAGGTTTTTATGTCCACTCGTTTGGAGTTGCGCCACTCCAAGGAAGAAATTTTAAAGCTCTACGCTTCTCACACACCCTACGGCGGCAACGTAGTGGGATTGGAAACGGCAGCTTGGCGCTATTTTGGCATTCCCGCCCACGAACTGAGCTGGGGACAATCGGCCGCTTTGGCCGTTTTGCCCAATGCCCCGGCACTTATTTTCCCTGGGCGAAACGAACGGGCCTTTTTGGACAAGCGAAACCGGTTATTGAAGAAGTTATGGGAAAAAGAAATCATTGATGAAACAACTTACGAATTGGCGATAGCCGAACCACTCCCACAAAAACCTTTCCCTTTGCCCGATGTAGCACCGCACCTTACCGAGCGCATCCGAAACGAGCATCCTGGCCAGCGTGTGACCACTTCGCTGCAACGACCCTTGCAGCAGCGGTTGAACCTTTTGGCAGAACGACATTATCGGCAATTGCAAAGCAATGAAATCCATAATCTGGCCATTCTAGTGCTGGATGTTGAAACCCGAAAAGTGCTCGGGTATGTAGGTAATTCACCTTCGGATGAGACACATGCCAATTATGTGGATATCATCACTAAAAAAAGAAGTACGGGGAGTACGTTGAAGCCTTTTTTGTTTGCTTCTTTGTTGGACGAGGGCCAATTGTTGCCTCATAGCCTTGTAGAGGACGTTCCAACAGTAATCAACGGATACAATCCCCAAAACTTTGATTTAAAACATGTGGGCGCCGTACCTGCAAGCAAAGCCTTATCACGTTCGTTGAATGTACCTGCTGTTCGATTGTTGCGGGAGTATGGGCTTCAAAAATTCTACAATAAGCTCAACAAAATGAAGATGGAGTCTTTGGATAAGCCTTCATCGTATTATGGGCTATCCTTGATTCTCGGGGGCGCGGAAAGTTCCCTTTGGGAAGTGACCTCCACCTATGCTTCTATGGCATCTTCTTTAAATTATTTTTTGACCCATTCCAGCACGTACCGCAATAAAGAATTTACGGAAGCCACCTATCTACAAAATGAGACCAAAGATTTTGGTAGGGAACAATTTGACCCTTTGGTTTTTGGAGCAGGTTCCATTTACAGCACATTTCAATCCATGTACGAGGTCAACAGACCCGAAGGTGACGAAAATTGGCAGTTTTTTGATTCCTCCCAACCCATTGCATGGAAAACTGGCACCAGTTTTGGTTTTAAGGATGCGTGGGCAGTTGGGGTTACGCCAAAATATGCCATTGGGGTTTGGGCGGGCAATGCCGATGGCGAGGGCAGACCTGGACTAACAGGAATTACCGCAGCTGCTCCATTGTTATTTGATGTACTGGATGCGCTACCACAGAGCGGTTGGTTCCAAGAACCTTTTGATGACCTTATTGAGCTGGAGGTATGTGCACAGAGTGGGTATCGTGCTTCGGTGTATTGTGATGATATCAAGAAAGAATGGGTGCCTACACACGGAACACGAAGTGGTCCGTGCCCCTATCATCAGCAGGTTTTTTTAGATGCTTCGGAACAGTATAGAGTAAACTCCGAATGTTACCCTCTGGAAGATATGGTCGCCAAGAATTGGTTGGTATTCCCTCCTATTTTGGAATATTATTACGCTTCTTCGAATCCCAACTATAAACCTTTGCCCCCTTATTTGGAAGGTTGTTCTGCTTTGGAAAACAATTTGATGGAGTTCATTTACCCAAAAAGAAATGAAACCGTACTACTCCCAAAGGATTTGGGCGAAAAAAGTATGGAAATCATTCTCAAACTGGCTCATCAACAATCCAACGCTATCATTTATTGGTATTTGGATGAATTATTTATTGGCAAGACAGAGAATTTCCATGAGCTGATTCTACCCATCGAAGCCGGTGAGTATATGCTCACAGCCGTGGACAATCAGGGCAATCGAATTCAGCAATTGGTGAAAGTACGCTCAGCTTCGGGCGAATAATTATTTCTTCCGCATAAAAATGGTCATTGGAACTCCGGTAAAATCGAAATTCTCCCTGATTTTGTTCTCCAAAAATCTTTTATAGGGGTCCTTCACATATTGGGGCAGGTTGCAGAAAAAGGCAAATTGCGGATATGGTGTGGGCAATTGCGTGCAGAATTTGATTTTTACGTACTTCCCCTTAGTTGCCGGCGGCGGCGTTTTTTCAATAATGGGAAGCATGATATCGTTCAATTTACGCGTTGGTATTTTTTTGGAACGGTTTTTATAAACATCCACCGCAGTTTCAATGGCCTTATAGATTCGCTGCTTGTTCAACACCGAGATAAAAAGAATAGGAACATCTTCAAAAGGTGATATTATTTCGTGAATGGCCTTTGTATATTCCTTTACGCTATTGGTCTCTTTTTCCACTAGGTCCCATTTGTTCACCAAGATTACAATACCTTTGTTGTTGCGCTGGGCGAGCCAAAATATGTTCTGTACCTGTCCATCAAAAACTCTGGTCGCATCCATCATCAAAATACATACATCACAGTATTCAATGGCCCTCACGGAACGCATAACGGAGTAAAACTCCAAGTCTTCCTTTACTTTGGACTTTCTTCGGATACCGGCCGTGTCCACCAAATTAAACTCAAATCCAAAACGATTGTATTTGGTATCGATACTATCGCGGGTAGTACCGGCAATATCGGTCACAATGTATCTATCCTCACCTATCAACGCATTGATAAAGGATGACTTACCTGCATTGGGTCTTCCCACTACCGCAAAGCGAGGGAGTTCGCTTTCTTCTTCCTTTTCATCGGGCAATACCTCAACAAGGGCATCCAATAATTCCCCGGTACCACTACCGTTGATACTTGAAAGCGTATAATATTCACCCAATCCCAAAGAATAGAACTCTACGGCATCGGCCATACGTTGCGTATTGTCCACCTTATTTACGGCCAAAAATGTGGGTTTGTCCACCCTGCGAAGTAGCTTGGCCACATCTTCATCCATTCCGGTTACGCCGGACTCCACGTCAACCATAAAAATGATGGCATCGGCCTCATCGATGGCCAACTCTACTTGTTTATCGATTTCCTTTTCGAAAACATCGTCGCTACCCAAGACGTAACCACCGGTATCGATAACGGAAAACTCTTTGCCGTTCCAGTCACTTTTACCGTAATGACGGTCACGTGTTACACCGCTTACGGCATCCACAATCGCCTCACGGCGTTGAATAAGTCGGTTGAAAAAAGTGGACTTCCCAACATTGGGTCTTCCTACAATGGCTACGATAGCTCCCATCAGGTTTAATTTTTGGCAAAAGTACCATTTATTATGAAGAAAAAATGATACCTTTTTTCATCATTTTCAAATGATTATGAGCGACTTGACCAACGAGATAGTTTTACGGCCTCGTTTTCGCGTGTCCCTAAGAGCAAATTTAGAACAATTGGAGTCCATTTTTGATTCGGCTTCAGCTGATTCCTTATTGATCAAAAGACTGGATGAACATATTTTTGTCAAGTTCAGAAAGGCGGAAACTACCTTTTGGACACCCCAACTTCATTTGGAACTATCGTCGTTCGAGGAGGGTGTCAGCAATATTCGTGGCGTCTTTGGCCCCAATCCCACGCTTTGGACCTTTTTTATGTTCCTCCATTTTGGTGTGGGCACCATTTTTATCATCATGGGAATTTTTGCCTATTCCAATTATTCTTTGGGCAAGGATGTTACCTTCTGGTTGGTGGGCATGTTCTTATTAGTAGTGATTTGGTTTGCCCTCTATGCCTTCGGCCGTTTGGGAAAATCGAAAGGAAAAGACCAAATGGAACAGTTGAAAAAATTCGTTCGGGACACTATTGCGCCTTTTGAACAAATCAATAACGATGCCTAGCCATTGTACCCAAATCTCCTAAGCTGCTGGGAGTTGCTTCGCCAGTTCTTGTTCACTTTTACATATAGTTCGATATGAACTTGTTTGGCAAAGAACTTTTCGAGGTCTTTACGGGCTTCCACCCCTACTTTTTTAATGGCGGCGCCCTTATGCCCGATAATGATTCCTTTTTGGGTATCGCGCTCCACCATGATCACCGACCGGATTCGAATGATGTCCTCATCTTCAAAAAACTCCTCGGTCTCCACCTCCACAGAATAGGGAATCTCCTTTTTATAGTATAGTAAGATTTTCTCACGGATGGTCTCGTTCACGAAAAAACGCTCTGGTTTGTCCGTCATTTGGTCCTTTGGGTAATACGGCGGAGCCTCGGGCAACAATTCTAAAATACGATTGAACACCTCAGTTACATTAAAATTTTCCAAAGCGGATATGGGATGAATTTCTGCGCTGGGTAATTGTTCCTGCCAATACTGCATCTGCTCTTCCAATATTTGTTGGTCGGATTTATCAATTTTGTTGAGAAGGAGCAAGACTGGGATTTTGCTGTTCTGCAATTTTTTGAAGAAATTTTCGTCTTTGAGCGCTTTCTCTCCTATTTCAACCATATAGAGCAGCACATCGGCATCCTCGAAAGCGGATTTTACAAAATCCATCATGGAGGTTTGCAGCTCATAGGCCGGTTTGATGATGCCTGGGGTATCGGACAAAATCACTTGGAAATCATCTCCGTTGACAATCCCCAAAATACGATGACGCGTGGTCTGAGCCTTGGAGGTGATAATGGACAGTTTCTCCCCAACAAAGGCATTCATCAATGTAGACTTGCCCACATTGGGGTTTCCTATAATATTTACAAATCCTGCTTTATGCGCCACCGTTCTTTCTTTTTTCAAAATATTGTTTGGATGCTGCGTTCACCTTTGGTGAAAGGTACAACACAGCGATCATATTTGGAATGACCATCAATGCATATGATAGGTCAATCAAGTTTTTTACCAATTTCAATGATGCCACTGCGGCAAAAACAATCATCACTATAAAAAATACATTGTACCACTTTCCGATTTTGGCATTCGTCAAAAATGACAAACTTTTCACCCCATAATACGAATACGTAAATAGGGTCGACAATGCAAAAGCTGCCACGATCACCATCAAGAGCACATCCCCGATTCCGTACAACGTCGTTTCAAAGGCGGACATCGTCATGGTTATTCCACTGCCATCCTCAAGATAGGCTCCGCTCAAAATAATGACCACCGCGGTAAAGGTACATACTAAAATGGTATCTATAAATGGACCCAACATGGCAACGAGGCCTTCTTTTGCAGGTTCGTCGTTTCGGGACTGCCCGTGATACATAGGTGCACTACCGAGACCGGCTTCGTTGGAGAACATGGCCCTACGGACCCCCACGATTACGAGGCCCCAGAATCCGCCCGTAACGGCGGTATCGAAATTCCAAGCTTCGACCAAAATCATTTTAAGGGCAGGCCAAACTTCCCCTGCATGGCTAGCCATCACAAAAATGACCGCCAACAGATAAATTCCCACCATAAAAGGCACAATGGCAGACGCTACTTTGGCAATTTTGTTCAGTCCGCCAAAAATTACGATGGATGTGATGATGGCCAGAAAAAAGCCTATTCCCAACTTCCAATTGTATTCGCTTGTAGCAAAAAGAGTTTCATGTGGTTGCACAACGCCCATAAATGCTTCGGTAAATTGATTGGCGGTAAATACCCCCAAAAACCCAAACAGCCCACAAATACTAAAAAAGATGGCCATGGGCTTTGCCCAATTCCCCATTCCTTGTGTGATATAAAACATAGGCCCTCCTTGCATGTGACCATCGGAATCTGTTCCACGGTACATAATGGCCAAGCTCCCTGAATAGAATTTGATGCCCATGCCCAAAAGTGCGGTCATCCAAATCCAGAATACAACGCCCGGTCCCCCATCATGAATGGCAATGGCCACTCCGGATATGTTTCCCAATCCTACCGTTGCCGCTACTGCTGCCGATAATGCTTGAAACGAACTTACATCCCCTTTTGCATTTTTGTCATCGTACTTTCCCGAGACCACGGCAATGGCATGACCAAAATGGCGGAAGGGTGCAAATTTGGAGTAAAAAGCTAAAAACAGCCCACCACCAATAAGCAAAATGAACATGGGCCACTCGGTGTAGGGCAAAAGTGAAGATATAAAATCGTTGATTGCGTCCATAAGGTAAAAACGGCCAATTTATGGATTTTGAGCGGGATAGACGTTAAGTAAAAAGGAATATTAGGTTTAAGTTTGGAAATGATGAAAAAAGGGTTGTATATTTGCCGTCCACATCGCGGGGTAGAGCAGTAGGTAGCTCGTCGGGCTCATAACCCGAAGGTCGCTGGTTCGAGTCCAGTCCCCGCTACTAGAAATTAGAGAAGCCGAGGAAAATTTTCCTCGGCTTTTTTTATGCAATCTTCCAAAACCTACGTCCTTACAGGTGTTTCAAGAGTAAACTTTTATCGGGGCTTACCTACTTTAATAGTTTGTTAACGTTTTTAACACGGTATTTTCATAAATTGTTAATACTAATTCATCATCAATCAAAATGAGACAATCTACTAACTATATTGTCTTACTGTTTCTATGGCTAAACCTCACGTTTGCCTACGGCCTTATCGTAAACAGCGGTTATGGTGGTTTTCCTGTACCCACAGCAGAAACCTTCAAAGACTCATTGGATTGGGCAGACTATTATTTCAATATTCACCGATTTGAAGAGGCCGTTCCTTTATATCAAAAGAATCTTGATGTTACCAATCAAGAGGATAAAATACACATTTTGAAAAAGTTGGCCCTTAGTCAGGCTGCATTGAATAAACCAGAAGAATCAATTGGATATATATACGATTATTTCAAAATCGATTTTCAGCCCACTTTTTTATTGCACGAGGATTTTGACGGAATTCGAGACAACCAGGAGTTTCAAAAATTGTCAGGCACTGTTTTGCCAAAAATAAATACGTGGTCCATATTCTACTTTATTGTTTCACTCATTGGGTTCTACGTAACGTTCATGCTGGTCATCAATAAAAAAATTGATAAACAGGCTAGAAATCTTATTGCCACATTTGTTTTTATCCATTCCCTGTTCATTCTGAATATATGCGTCAACCAGACCAATTATGTATTCGTGTTTCCCCACACCTATTTGATGTCGACCTGGTGTTCCTTTTTATATGGGCCCCTGCTTTTTCTATATTTTAAAAGGGTGTCAAAGTCATCGGATTTGGATAGAACGGATTTGTGGCACTTTCTGCCGACAGTAATTCTGACTATTTATCTCATATTCACAATTTATGGGTTTTCCGGGATAGAAAAAGTCAACCAAATGTTACAAAGGCTGGAAGAAGGTTTAAATCCAGGGGATTCAACCAAACTAGTGCTGATGGTTGCACTCAAATCCTTATCCTTGGGGATATATGCTTTTTTTGTGCACTTGATCTTGAGCAAGAATACCTCCGAACTGAGCAAAAAGACGAGGACTTGGCAAAGGAACATTTATTTGATACATGTTAGCTATGTTGCCGTCTACCTTATATATGGTGCGTACATTATTACCGGGAACAATAGCGGAATCCTTTATCATGCACCCATTGTTCTTTTAAGCACCATGGTATTATATGTGGGATATGCCGCCAATGTTCAGCCCGATGTGTTCAGTGGACGATATGCCTATACCAACCCTCTTTTTCCGAAATATGTAAAGTCCGGGCTAACGGATAGTTTATCGCAAGAGCTGAAACAGCAGTTGAGCGACCTGTTCCGCAATGAAAAATTGTACAGGAAAAGCGATATCAATTTGGATATGGTCGCTGAAAAATTGGACACTACGCGCCACAATGCTTCGCAACTCATCAATGAGCACTTTAATATGAGCTTTCGTGAATTTGTAAATTCCCATCGTATTCAAGAAGCAAAGGAACTGCTTGCTCAAGAAAATGAACTGAACATTATTGATGTTGCCTACGAGGTCGGCTACAACAACAAAGTCTCTTTCAATAAAGCTTTTAAGAAAGATACCCAACTCACTCCCAGCGAATACCTCAATGCCCTAAAACAAGGGTAAAATCTTATCGGGAACACCTAAAAACATTGGTTTTCTGGTTAACTAGTAGTCATCAATCAAAAATCATCAATCAATGAGACAACTACTAAAACAATTCGTTGTGAAGTATGTTGGGGGCCATGAACGGACTTTGGACCCAACGGACAGTCATGAAAAGTACAAAAAGTCCGGATTAACCGAGGAGGAAGCTGTTTTGATTCGAAGGAAAATCAAAAATGCCTTTGATGAAAACAAGATCTACCGGAACAATACCCTTTGCCTCGATGATCTTTCTGATCATATTAAGGAAAATAGGTACAAGGTTTCACAGGTCATCAATACGTTCTTCTCCAAGAATTTCTATTCATTCTTGAACGAATATAGAATAGAAGAAGCTAAAGACCTATTGGTCGAAGACCCCTCTCTCAGTGTAAAGGCAATTATGTATGAAGTTGGTTTTAACAGTAAAAACAGCTTTTACAGCGCCTTTAAGAAAACCACCGGGTATAGCCCCAACGATTACCGAACTGCAGTAAACACCGGTTTCGATAGGCAACAAGAAATGCAGATGGCATAGTAGCGGACTCTAAATCGTTTAGAGCTATTCCCACAAAACCTCTTGGAACATCAAGAGGTTTTTTAATACTTCATTATCAAATTGTTATAAAACACATCATAAGTTGTTAAAAACAGTCCTTCCCCAAGGGCTTCCATTTTTTTGAGGTTCTAGCCGTTTAAAAAGTACCCTCTCCTACACACTTATAAGTTGATTTGTTGTGCAATTGTAAAGGTAGGGCGGTGAGAGGCTCTACTTCTTAAAAAGACAAAATCCATTGAGTTTTGTTCACTTCCCAGAAGTATTATTTGAATTAGCTATCAATTTCCTAGCGCCGTCCACCTTTCTCAGTTGCACTAACTCATTTCAAATTACTAACAAAACTTTATTCGTATGAAAGTAAAGAAACTGTTTGGAGCGCTACTGGCCATTTGCTTATCCATTGCATTTGCCCACGCTCAAGAAAAAACGGTTACCGGTACGGTCACCGACCAAGACGGGGTACCCTTGCCCGGTGTCAACATTGTTGTGAAAGGCACCGTTAAGGGAACTCAGTCCGATTTTGATGGCAACTACGCCATTGAAGCCAACGAAGGAGATGTCCTTGTATTCTCCTATTTAGGACAGCGAACACTTGAGAGAAGCGTAGGTGCAGCTAGCGTTTTGAACGTGCAAATGGAGGAAGACGCATCGCAACTGGAAGAAGTAGTGGTCACCGCACAAGGTATAGTCCGGGAAAAGCGTTCCTTGGGATATTCGGTAACCACTGTGGAGTCCGACAAGGTTGAATCTCGGCCCGAAGCAGATGTAGCTCGGGTGCTCAATGGTAAAGTTGCTGGGGTAAACATCACCTCCAACAACGGTATGTCCGGTTCTGGAACCAACATAATCATTAGGGGCTATTCTTCGGCAACACAGTCCAATCAACCCTTGTTTATTGTTGATGGAATTCCTTTTGATTCTGGTACCAATACCCAGACCAACTTTTTGGATGGAAATACGGAATCCAGCCGATTTCTGGACCTTGACCCGAACAATATTGAAAGTGTAAGCGTATTGAAAGGGTTGAGTGCAACGGTACTCTATGGTAACCGAGGTAGAAATGGGGTAATACTGATCACTACAAAAGGTTCTGCCTCCGGAGATGCCCCCTCCAAAACGGAAGTTTCCGTTACACAATCCGTATTTATGTCCAATGCCGTGCTTCCAAAGTTCCAAAACAACTATGGTAGTGGATTCCATCAAGGATTTGGATTCTTCTTTAGTAATTGGGGACCGCGCTTTGACCGTACTGACGATGATGGTATTGCCACAGCAGCCCAATACATTAGAACTGGTCCAAACGGAGTGGCATTGACCAGACACCCGTTCAACTATATTGCCGACCCAACCTTAATTGCCGGTTATGAAGATTTACTGAGTGTTGAATATCCGTACCAACCCTATAACGGAGTTGAAGAATTCTTTAGAACGGGATATGTGTACAGCACCTCCGTAAATGTTCGTGGTGGTTCCGAAAAGGTAAATTTCAATGCGAATTACGGCCGTACGGAAGATATCGGGGTCACTCCTGGCAACAAGTTGCTACGTAACAACTTTAGTTTAGGAGGAAATGCGGTACTATCCAACAACTTTACCGTGTCCGGGGTCTTCAATTTTGCCAGAACAGGCTATAAATCGCCACCAAATGCCGTGAGTACAGGTAGCGGTGCCGCTTTTAATGGCTCCGCCATATTTGGTGACGTACTTTACACGCCGAGAAACATCGATTTGACCAATCTCCCATTCCAAGCAGCGGATGGCCGAAGCTTATATTATAGATCAGGTAACGATATTCAAAACCCATACTGGACCGTTGCTAACTCAAAGACCAGTCAAGAAACCGACCGATTTACCGGAAACGTTTCTATGAGCTATGCCTTGAACGACTGGATGAACCTGACATACCGGGTAGGTCTGGATACGTATACCGAATTAAACTCGTACGGGCAGAACAGAGGGGGTGTAGATGGACCTACGTTGGGAATTCTAAGAACTTCATCTGTAAGAAATTCCATTTGGAACCACGATTTGATTCTTAGTGCAGAGAAAAATCTTTCCGAAGATTTAAACCTTACCGCCACGTTGGGTGCCAATAGTCGTAGGGACACCTATGCACAGGATGGTATCGAAAGCCAAGGACAATTGGTTTTTGGAGTGCTAGAACACTATAACTTTACGACTCCATCATCTATAAACTCCTTTTCTGGGACCGACCTGAATCAAAACTTTGAGGAAAACCTAGTAGGTATTTATTTGGATGCGACGCTCTCCTACAAAGATTTATTGTACCTCAACGTAGTAGGAAGAAACGACTGGTCGTCCACATTGGAAAGAGAAAACAACTCTTTGTTTTACCCGGGAGCCAGTTTATCCTTTATTCCTACCACAGCATTTCCTGCATTGCAGGGAGATGTGCTCAACTATGCAAAACTTAGGGTCGGCTACGGTTCCTCCGCAGGCTTCCCGACTCCGTTTAACACTAGGGATGTACTCACTTTGAATTCTAGAACATTTGTGGACCTCAACGGCAACGTAGTTTCCGGAAATACCGTTTCTGATGTGCTCGGTAACCGTGATTTATCCCCAGAAAGAGTCCAGGAACTGGAAGTAGGTTTGGATACACGCCTTTTTAATAGGTTGAACTTTAATGTCAGCTTGTATCAAAAATCCACAACAGACCTGATTACCAACCGTACATTGGATAGCTCAACAGGTTTCCGCTCCACTTTCGTAAACATTGGGGAAGTAGAAACCAAAGGTATAGAAGCCGATTACGACCTTACCATACTCAGGGAAAGCGAAGCAGGCATCGGTTTTAATCTTGCAGGAAACTTTACCGCCAGTGAAACCACGGTGACCGACCTGGCTGAGGGAACCAACAACATTTTGTTGACCTTCGCCGTAGCCGGTGAAGCTGCAAACTACGCCGTGGAAGGCAGACCATTTGGGGTATTGCTCGGCAGCACCATCCAAAGAGATGATAACGGCAACAAAGTGGTAGGGCCAAATGGTAGATACCTGGTGGACAACAACATCACCGAAATTGGTGACCCAAACCCAGACTGGACCACTGCGATGATCCCGACCATCAGCTTTAAGAACTTCACCCTTTCCGCCAACTTGCAATATCGCCATGGTGGAGATGTGTATTCGGTAACAACGGCTGGATTGATAGGTCGTGGAGTTGTTGATCCTGATAATCCAATTGATAGAGAATCAAATTATATACTCCCGGGCGTTTTTGCAGATGGAAGCCCGAACAACGTGGCCATTACAGCGACCGAGTTTGGCTTCAACACCTTTTTTGGGGGAGATATCAACGAAGTAAACGTGTTTGATGGCACCACTATCAGGTTACAGGAAGCTTCATTGGGATATTCCATTCCAAAGAAAATGTTGGAAAAAACCCCTTTCGGAAGCCTATCGCTAACACTATCCGGTTCCAACCTTTGGTACAAGGCGGTGAACTTCCCTGATGACGTTCGATACGACACCAACTCATCGAGTACAGGGGTTGGCAACGGACAAGGAATTGATTTCTTCACTGGGCCATCCACCAGAAGATATGGCCTTACCGTAAGAGCATCATTTTAATCGCAGCTAACAAGAATCAGAAATATTATGAAAAAAATATCAAATATACTAAGTCTCATAATCGCTGCACTGACAGTTATGCTGGGCTGCGAGAGCACTACCTTGGATGTAGTGGAGAGCCCCAATGCATTAAATCCGTCGCAGGCGAGCGTTGATTTCTTTTTGAATCAAATACAACTAATGACCGCCCAGATTCATTCCGGTGAGGAAGGTCGTGCCGAAAATGGCCTAAGTCAATTTGGAATGGAACCCGTGAGAATACAACATGGTTTTGGCCCTACCTATCGTGAAAGTTACGATCCATCGGATTTTGATAGGGTTTGGGACAATGTGTATGCCAGAGCCTTGATAGACATTAGGACCATGAATCCTTTGGCCGAAGAAGCAGGTCAATTCACGCATATTGCCATTGGCCAAATTCTGGAAGCCTATATAATGATGTCCATGGTAGATTTCTTCGGGGACGTACCTTACTCGGAAGCGGCAATGGGCGGCGAAGGAATCTTAAATCCAACGGTTGACCCGGGAGCTTCCATTTACCAAGCGGCAGACCAATTGCTGGTAGATGCTATTGCCAATCTAAACAAAGATGAAACCTCTCTCCCATCTGACGACCTATTTTATAATGCCAATGAAGACCAATGGAAGAAAGTGGCCAATACCATGCGCTTGAAGCTATATCTTCAGACCCGTTTGGCATCTGCCGAAGGCTTTGGAGCATCCGTTTCCACTTCGCGCATCAATGAATTGATTGCGGGCAACCAACTGATTTTGGACCCTGCCGATGATTTTTTCTTTCAATGGGGTACCAATAATGCGTCTCCGGACAGTAGACATCCCTATTTTGATGCCAACTACGACGGTGCGGGACCAAGTTCAGATTTTTATACCTGTAATTATTATATGAATTTGATGGCCAACCAATATGGAGAACCTGACCCAAGGATTCGTTACTATTTCTATAGACAACAAGAAGACTTTTCTGGTGCGGATGTAGTTACTAAGGAATGTGTTACCGAAATATCACTACCTGCATGGTGGGACCCTTCCGAACCCTATTGTTTGGTTCCCGCTACCAATGGTTTAAGCGGATATTGGGGACGAAACCATTTGGACGATGACGGTATTCCACCAGATGATGCCTTTAGGACGCTGCACGGAACCTACCCAGTTGGTGGACCGTTCGATGACAACTCTTTTAGAAATGTATCCGGTTCCGGGGCAGTGAACGAGGGGCTCGTAGGTGCGGGAATATCCCCTATTTTGATGTCTTCCTATACCTATTTTATGTTAGCAGAAGCATCATTGACATTGAACACTACCGGAAGTGCAAGAGATTATCTGGAAACGGGCATACGGCAATCCATTGGCACGGTTATGGACTTTGGGGCTTCTTTGGCAGAGGGTACAGGATTTGTTCCGACCTCGACAGCCGTAGACAATCATGTTGCAGAAATATTGGCAGCCTATGATGCCGGGAACGATACGGACAAACTTCGAATTATTGTGGAGCAATACTTTATTGCTTTATGGTGCAACGGAATTGAAGCATACAATACGTATAGAAGAACAGGTCAACCCGATAACCTGACACCTGCCTTTACCACCAACGACCCAGGACCATTCCTAAGGTCTATGTGGTATTCACAGACAGCTGCGGACAGCAACACGAACATTACACAGAAAAGTGCACCAAGTACTCCCGTGTTCTGGGACACCAACCCCGATGGATTCGTTGATTGATTTAATTCTAAAAACAATACTTATGAAAAGTAACTTTAAATATATAATCGGTCTATCACTACTGATTTTGGGAATAGCGGCCTGTGAAGACGAGGACAAAAACCCACTCAACGTGTTTGAGCTGGAAGATTCGGCCGCACCTTATGTGAGGATAAAGCTGGACGAAACCATTGTTGCCAAAGGTGACTTGGCCAACTCCACTTTCTCCGGTACCGTTGATGACCCTAGTGACAATGTTGCCTCATGGGATTTGAGCGTAACTTTGGAGTCCGGCGGAGTATCTTCCGACACGGTGCCATTGGCAACAATAACAGAGTTCCCAAGCGACCTTTCCATTCCTTATACCGACATTGCCAGTGCACTGGGCATAACAGTGGATGATATCTCTGGAGGCGACTTTATCCGGTTTTTGGGAGAATCCACAGGAACGGATGGAACAGTGACCACAGTGGCCAACTATAGCGCAACCCTCACAGGACAGCCAGAACAATTGCAAGCATTTAACTTTATTGTTCTTGTTAAGTGCTCTCCCGTTTCAGGGACTACTGTACCAGGAACATGGGTAATAGAGATGCAAGACCTATATGGGGACGGATGGGACGGAGCCTTTGTAACGTTCGAGATTGATGGGGCAACCACGGACTACACATTTACCGCTGGTGATGCAGCCACTTTTAATGTAAATGTACCCGAAGGAACCAACAGTTTAGTGATTTCGTATACCAGTGGTGCATTTGAAGAAGAACACGTCTACACTATTGAAACACCCGACGGTGAAGTTCTAGGTCCTTTTGGACCGAATCCAGCTCCGTGTATCAATTGATTTTTTACATATTTGTTCAAGAAAGAGACTCGCTTCATTTGGGGCGGGTCTTTTTTTTTGATAAAAAGGTTCTTATAAATCGGGAAGAGTACTTGTTGTTGAGGATTTCCGATAAAACACAGGCATTGCCATAATTTGGTAACAGTAAAAATTAATATCCTAAAAACAGCCTTGAACCCAAAATATCCTTTCAAAAGTATTTGTTTCATTTTTTGAATGTATTTGAATTAGTCCAAACTTCAAGGCTGTTTATTCTCTTAAGGTAATTCAATATAGAATTAAGCCAATATCCTTGCTCAGGAATTAAGTGATTCCAATTACCTTTGTCCCCTTAATAAAATAAGCTTGGACAAAACTTCACGATCAACCAATAAAAAAGCACTTTTATCTCTAGCTATAGGTGGTTTCGGTATAGGCCTAACAGAATTTGTAATCATGGGAATTCTTCCCAATATTGCCGGTTCTCTTGATATTTCCATTCCTAAAGCGGGACATTTCATAGCCATCTATGCCCTTGGGGTAGTTATAGGTGCGCCCGTAATGGCAAGAATCACCAACAACCTCAATCCAAAGAAAACCTTGTTATTCTTAATGGTTTGGTTTACCATTTTCAACACATTGTCGGCCTTTTCGGGCAATTATTGGGCAATGATGCTGTTCCGTTTCCTTTCCGGGATGCCGCACGGTGCATTTTTTGGCATTGGTGCTGTGGTTTCGGGTTATTTGGCCAAACCGGGCAAAGCTGCCCAAGCCATGGCTGTTATGTTTTCAGGTTTGACCGTCGCCAATATTATTGGAGTACCGCTGGGCACATATATTGGACAGGAACTGCATTGGAGTTATTCTTTTATGTTGGTAGGGATTGCTGGTATTGCCACTTTTTGCAGCCTTTATTTCTGGATGCCCAAAGAGGGATTGGATGAGGCCGACAATTCTGATTCAACAAGTCCCTCCCCAGGATTGAGAAACAAAAAATTATGGGCTTTAATTGCCCTTACCACTGTGGGTACCGGAGGCTTTTTTGCTTGGTACAGCTACATTGCACCTTTGGTTATCAACGTAACCAAGCTTCCCGAAGCAAACGTTGGATACGTTATGATCGTAGCAGGATTCGGGATGTTTTTTGGAAATTTTTTAGGGGCGAGAATGGTAGAAACTTTCAATCCAGTAAAATCCGTGGTCATAAGCATGTTTAGTATGACGATGATTCTTCTATTAAACTCCATTTTCGCAAGTAACGATATTGCCATATATGTACTTAGCTTTATTGTCGGCGTTATTACCTTTTCCATTTCGGCACCCATCCAAATAGCCATCATAAGAGCTGCCAAGGGTGCAGAGAAACTAGGGTCGTCCATGAACCAAAGTGCTTTTAATATGGGAAATGCCTCGGGCGCATATTTTGGTGGTCTACCTATGGTTTTTGGACTAGGATTTAATTACGCCAGTGTTGTTGGCGGAGTTTTGGCCTGTATAGGTGGTGTTATAGGAATTGTGATTCTTTACATGGATAAATTATCCAAAAGAAAAAAAGAGTCTTAGTTTTGCAATGTGATAGGTCTTTTACGAAATAGCACTTTGCTTAAGGTATTTTGGGGCCTGATGAGTCTCTACCTGTTGAATATCAGTGTTGACTCGCCGGACAGGTATCCAGATTACATTCCTGAGGATTTATCCATCAACGACCAAGAGAGTATTATCGAGATTTTGGTTGAAAAGGTCCTGGGCTATGGAGATGTTTTTAAAGAATATGACGACCCTGATAAAGAAGACCATAACAGTGGTTCTAGTCTTAAAATAAAGCTTACCGTACATCAATCCGACCATTACTATTCCCGGAACCATCTGTTGATGAGCAAAAAGAAAAAGTTTCCAGATAAGAATCTTTATTTCCCTCACATGTATACGCAAAAGGATACGCCCCCTCCCGAAGTATGATTTGTTTTCTTAATCAAACCCGTCCTTTTTAACCATAAGGTTCGGGCAATTCAACATTAACATATAACAAATCAGAATACATGAAAAACATCATAAAAAAAATGATGCCGATAGTTCTATTGGCATCATCCAGTATAGCTTATTCCCAAATTAGTAATACCGAGAAAGACAGTCTTTACATAAATCAAATCGAGGAAAAAAAACAACCTGCCAAGGTGCTGCACGCAGAACCCTTATATATTGACCTGATACGTGACCTCGGTGCACGAAAAGGGGAACGGGAGTGGAACCTTGGATTGGGGCTGACAGACGAGCTCACTTTTGATTCCTACGAAGCTCTTATCGAGTACGAATGGGCCCCAATGGATAGGTTGGGCCTCGAAGTGGAGCTGCCCTTTACCTTTTATTCTCCGTTGGCGGACAATGGTGGGGTCGAAACCCCGTCCAATAGGTTGAACAGTATCAAAATTGCGACCCAATGGTCGTTCTTTGTAAACGAACGAATAGCTACCTCAATGGCCATAGGCTACATTAATGAGTTTGAACTATCCGATTTCAGAAATTTTGGCAAGCCTATGATTTCTAGAAATGTTTACAATCCGTTTTTGGTGGTCGCCAAACGTTGGGGCAACAATTTCCATTCCTTGGTGTATACCGGTCCTATCATAGTTCACGAATATGAAAGCGGTGAGGTTCACACATCCTACGATGTTAACACCAGTTTTCACTACATGATTCCTGGCACCCGGAACTTTATTGGGGTAGAGTTTAATAAAACTTGGGAGAGCAGTGATTTTGATATGACAATGCGCCCCCAAATGCGACTTGGAATCGCTGACAATTTAATGATAGGCATTATCGCGGGAGTTCCCATTAGCAGGGAGAATGAACGTTTCAGTTCATTTTTGCGACTTATTTGGGAACCAAAACATAAGTAGTCATCTTTTCATCCAAAAAACAAGGGGCTTACCACAAAAGCCCCTTGCTTTTATGTAAACAGATAAAAAGCAAGTTTTAATTGTAGTACTTATCTTTATCTTTAAAAGTTTTGATGCTTAATTAAATCGGTTCCCTTTGAGACTCCTAATCGCTTTTTTATTATTTGTATTTTCTTCAACGCTATTTGGTCAGGAGCTTCCCCCTATTAAAAATTACACCCCAAAGGAATATAATGGGGAATTCCAAAATTGGGGAATCACACAATCCCCTTCAAAGAACATTTATGTAGCCAACCATACCAGTCTTTTGGAGTTTGATGGGAGCAAGTGGCACCAATATAAATTACCTACATCTCCCGTAATTCGTTCGGTAAAAGCCATTGGTGACAAAATTTATACGGGTTCTTATCGTGAATTTGGCTATTGGACCAAAAATCCCAACGGAGAACTGACCTACACCTCTTTATCCCAAAAAATGGAAACTTCTATCACGGAGGATGAAGAGTTTTGGGAAATCGTAACCTTGGACCAGTGGGTACTCTTCCAATCCTTGGACAGAATCTACATCTATGATAAAATCGAGGATAGCTTTAAGATCATAGAGGCAAAATCGGACAAGGCAAACATGGGTATCGTAAACAACAATGTTTATTTTCAAATTGCCAGAGAAGGTTTGTTCACTATCCAAAATGGGGAACCGGAATTGGTAAGCAACGACCCTGTATTTACCAAAGAGCCCATAGTTGGGCTGTACGGTGTTGGAAATGACCTGTTAATACTTACCGAAAGTTCCAGGTTTTACAGATACGATTCGGAAAATGTCACTCCCTGGGAAACCGCCATGGATGATTTGAACATCAAACTATATAGCAGCATTCGACTGAACGATAGTTCTTTTGTACTCGGTAGTATATCCAACGGTTTTTATCACCTCTCTCCAGATGGTGAGACCATCATGCGGAACATCGACCAGGAAAAAGGATTGAACAACAATACGGTTCTATCCCTTTTTGAAGATGCTGAAAACAACTTATGGCTTGGTCTGGATAACGGAATTGCGATCGTAAACCTCTACTCCCCCTTTAATGAATATGTCGACAAATTGGGCAATCTTGGTCTGGTGTATGCTGCATTGAACCATGAAGGACACTTGTATTTGGGTACCAATCAAGGTCTGTTTTATCGTGAGTCCGCTTCGCAGGACAATTTTAGTTTGATTGATGGAACCGAAGGACAAGTTTGGAATCTTCAATTTTTGGATTCCACTATTTTCTGTGGGCACAATAATGGGACCTTCATTATCGATAAAAACCAAGCAGAGCTTATCTCAGATTACCCCGGGACATGGGGCGTAAAACCTATTAAGGGTCACAGCAACCTTTTACTCCAAGGAAATTATAATGGGTTGAGCATACTTGAAAAGGTGGAGGGAACTTGGAAATTCCGGAATGCCATCGATGGTTTCACCATTTCCAGTCGTTTTTTTGAAATGGATTCCCTTCAAATAGTTGTGGACCATGAAAAGAAAGGACTGTATTTTATTGAGCTCGACCCAAGTTTCAGAGAAGTTAAACAAGTAACCAATGTGGAACGTATCGGTCACAGTTCGAATATCTTTAGTTTTCAGGATGAACTTTATTATAAAACGAATGCTGGAATCTATAATATTGGTGGAGCAAATGACATTGTGCTGGACAGCACCATGACCCAAATGATTTTTAATCAAAATGATGAGCAGGTAAGCATCATTATTCCTGAGAACTCTGAACAACGGCTTTGGTTTTTCACAAAATACGGACTCCAATATGTTACTCAAAGCACCCTTAGCAACAAACTGAACTCTTCCCATATTTCCATTCCCCAGGACATTCGTGCAAATTTTGGGGTTTCGGGATTTGAAAACATCTCAAAAATATCCGATTTCAAATATTTGATAGGTAGTTCCAACGGGTTTGTATCCCTAGACCTTACCAAAGTAGAACCTTCCAAACAAGAGGTGCAGATAAATTCCATTTATTTCGGAGATTACCAAGCGTTGGGTTTTAAAGCTCCCAAAGACACCATAGGAGCATTTGAATATGTCAACAACAATATTAGAATCGAGTACAGTGTCCCTGAGTTTGATAAATATACCGAAGTACGGTACCAGTATAAAATGGAGAACCTGTACGAAGGTTGGAGCGAATGGTCCGAAAACACCGAGGTTACGTTCAAAAATCTTTCCTTCGGAGATTACACCTTTACCGTTAGAGCCATGGTGGGCAACAACTTGAGCGCAAATACCGTTTCTTATAATTTTACCATCCTGCGCCCATGGTACCTCTCCAATCTTGCACTTTTGATATACGTACTGACCATTGCTTTGGTGTTTATTTTGATACACAGACTTTACAATAACTATTACCAGAAAAAGCAGGAATCACTGATTAAACAGAACCGTAAAGAACTAGAGCGAAGGGAACTGGAGAAGAAAGAACGTATAGCACAAATACAGACGGAGAAACTTCAAAATGAGATTAATAGCAAGAACCGTGAACTGGCCATCTCTACCATGAGCCTGGTAAAGAAAAACAAATTTCTTTCCGCTCTAAAATCTCAACTTAAGGAGGTGCCCAACAAGGATAAGAATATTAGATCAGTCATTAGGGAAATAGACCAGAACATAAACAGCGAAGATGATTGGAAGTTTTTTGAAGACGCCTTCAACAATGCGGATAAGGACTTTTTAAAGCGAATCAAGAGTAAACACGATAGTCTAACCAATAACGATTTAAGGTTGTGTGCCTATTTAAGGCTGAATCTTTCCTCCAAAGAGATTGCACCATTGCTGAATATATCGGTAAAAAGTGTAGAAATGAAGCGCTATAGGCTCCGAAAAAAGTTCGACCTACCGCACCACGATAACCTTATAGATTACATTTTAAACTTTTAGGCGACTCTACTTTCCCACATCACAACACTACATTTCTTAAAATTACCCCTACAACAACTCTACATTTTGACAAATCACCTCAAATTCAGCGATTTGTCAGATAGCATAATCACATGTCTATTTTTTTTAAATCATCATATTTCAGGGGCTTTAAATAGCAAAACATCAATTTTAACCCCATAAAATTACCAATGTAGGTTTTTTATAGAGGTAGCTCCTTTGTTAAGAAGACGTTAAGCCATTTACTTTTATGTCCAAACTAAATTTACTCGAAAATGAGATATGGATTTTTAACATGGATAGTTCTTTTATGTACTGCCTATGGATATTCACAAACTAAAACCGTAACAGGTACAGTATCCGACAACATGGGTCCCATGCCGGGTGTAAACGTACTTGTAAAAGGAACAACCAATGGGGTTGTTACCGATTTTGATGGTGAATTCACCATTGACGATGTTTCCAATGATGACACCTTAGTGTTCAGTTACATTGGTTTTGTATCCCAAGAAGTGCCAGTTGGCACACAAACTGAAATCAACATTACATTGAGCGAGGACACACAAGCCTTGGACGAAGTGGTTGTTGTAGGGTACGGTACCCAAAAGAAAAGTAACGTTATCGGTTCCGTGACCAGTGTTGAAGTGGAAGAAGCCACCAACGTACCCACTACCAACGTCTCCGAAATGCTTCGGGGTAGAGCCGCTGGTGTTCAGGTAAACCTCGGGGATGCACGACCCGGAGGTAATTCCAATATCGTAATTAGGGGTAACGTATCTGTTGCACCCGGAGGAAATTCCCCTTTGATTATTGTGGACGGTCTTCCCTTTGACAACCTTAATGATGTGGCACCCGACGATATCGCCAACATTGAGATTCTAAAAGATGCCTCCTCAACCGCCATTTATGGTTCAAGGGCATCCAACGGGGTTATCTTGGTGACGACCAAAAGAGGTAAAGTAGGGAAAGCTACTGTAAACTATCACGGTTATACCACCGTGCAAACGTTGACCAAAAACTTTAATCAATACACTGGTTCACAATTTATAGACCTAAGAAGAGAGGCCAACAGAAATAGGTTCACTGGCGATTATTTGAGCGATGAGAACATATTTACACCCTTTGAACTAGAGGCCATTGAGAACCAAAACTTTGTGGATTGGGAAGATTTGGTACTTAGGGACGCTGTTATCCAGAGCCATGCACTAAGCTTCTCCGCAGGTAGCGAAAAGACCAAGGTTTTTTCCAGCGTCAACTATTTTTCACAAGAAGGTATTATTCCAAATTCAGGTTTTGACAGAGGCACATTCAAACTAAACTTAGAACAAAAAATATCTGATAAATTGACTTTCCTAGGGATTATCAACTATCAGAATGCAAAACAAGACCGCGAAACAGGAGGAATAAATTTTACCACAATAACACCACTTGCACAGCCCTATACTGCGGATGGTGAGCTACAGAAGTTCTATCTCGGCCCATCCAACACATCCGTAAACCCCTTGTGGGACCAGAGAGAATCTGTGGATGAGACCAAAATCAACCTTACGGATGTCAACTTGAGCCTTATCTATGACATAGCACCCAACCTAAGCTATACATTGAAAACTTTCTTAAGAAACCGTAACACCAACCAAGGAGTGTATCGTTCCTCATTGCACTCTGCCGGTGACGAAGGTATCGACGGACTTGGGGTATTGTCCAACACCTTGTTCAAACAGGTGCTTGTGGAAAACATCCTGAACTACACCCCTCAAATCAATGATAAGCATAGTCTTGATTTGACAGCCGTACAGGCCTTCGATGAACGCCGTACCGAATACACCCAATTGGACAAATCAGGGTTCACCAACGACGCCCTTGGCTTCAATGGTAACGCCACCGAACTGTTGAACAACGTTAGGGATGTTTCCCAGCGTAGACTACTTTCTTTCTTGGGAAGGGTTAGGTATGGTTATATGGACAAATACCTTTTGGAAGCGACAGCGCGTGCGGATGGTGCTTCGGTATTTGCAGAGAACAACAAATGGGGTTTCTTCCCAGCGGTGTCCCTAGCATGGAAAATGCATATGGAACCATTTATGCAAGATATCGACGCCATTAACGAAATGAAGTTTAGGGTGAGTTATGGTGCCACAGGTAACCAAGGAATCAACCCATTGGAATCTTTAGGGGTTGCCGACGACCTACCGTATGTGTTCGGTGATGAAACAGTGGCAGGTGCCACCGCATCATCCCGACTGCCCAACCCTGACCTTAAATGGGAAACCACGACCACGTTGAACGCCGGTGTCGACTTTAGATTGTTCAATAACCTTTTTCAAGGAACTCTTGAATATTACAAAGCCAATACTACCGACTTGTTATTGGACAGGGCCATTGCCGGAACCACAGGTTTTAATGTGATTCGATTCAATTCAGGTGAAATTCAAAACCAAGGTATTGAAGCTTCTTTGACCTCTAACATAATCCGTAAAGAAGATTTTAGTTGGTCTTTGGGACTTGTTTTCTCCAGAAACAGAAACGAAGTTATATCTCTTACAGGAGAACTCGATGACGAAGGAAACCCTATCGATATAACCGATGCAAATTCAGGAAGACGTTTGTCCGTTGGACAGTCCATCAACAATATCTGGTTGCCAAAATATGATGGAATTTATCAAGAAGGCGATGACATTGCCGGTTCTGGAAACCCATTGGCCCAGCCAGGTGATGTTCGCGTGATAGATCAGGATGGCAACGGGCAAATAGATAACCGTGATAATGTTTTTATAAACACCGACCCGGATTGGTACGGTTCAATTACCAACACCATCACCTACAAGAACTTTGACCTGTTTGCCGATATCTACATTGTACAAAATGCAACAAGGTTAAACCCTGTTCTTGCCAACGGAGAGCTTTGGAAGGGTGCCATAAACGGTATCAGGACTAAATATTACACACCTGAATATCCCTCCACCGAATACCCAAGACCAAAACCAGATACGCACTTGCACCTGTTCCCTTTTGCTGTAAGGGATGCATCCTACGTGAGATTACGTACGCTTACATTGGGCTACAACATTCCTAGTGATACTTTCTCCAAAATTGGATTACAAAGTGCCAAGATATACTTAACCGGAACCAATCTGTTCACCTTTACCGATTTTAAGTCGTACAGCCCGGAACAGACGCCTTTAAACAATGACCAAAATGGCTCTGCTTTCCCCGAGACCAGAAACATAACCCTAGGTGTAAAATTAGGATTCTAAAAAAATTGTCATGAAAAATATATTTCAATACATAACATCAAAAAGGGCATTGGCAATACTGCTTGTCATTGCCACATTCGCATCGTGCGAAAAAGAATTGGAAGATGAACTGTTGTCCGATACCTCGGTCGACTTCCTCTACTCCACACCAGAGGGCTTGGAAAATGCCGTCGTAGGTTTGTACACACTCAACAGGAACCTTTACCAAGATTTAAGCTTGAATGGGACCTATCCTCTAATTCCACAGGCAAAAAGCGATTTGGGCGTGGGTATCACCGGAGAGGTTTCCCTATATAGCCGTTTGCTGTGGGGAGCCAGTTTGGGCGATTACGGTACCACATCGGGCATTAATGCCTATTGGGTGAACTACTATAAAATAGTTGACCGGGCCAATGCGGTAATCCAAGGGGCAGAGAATTTGGAGGATATTGAAGAAGGTAGACGAAATCAAATCCTTGCAGAAGCCAAATGTATGCGTGCCCATGCCTACTTTACGCTTTACCGCCTGTTCAACAACATCTTTATCACTACCGAGCCCACTACGCCCGAGAATGCATTTGATGTACCACAGGACAAATCCTCCGAAGAAGAGATCTTTGCACTTTTGCGTTCCGATTTGGATTTTGCCATCGCAAACTTGGATTACGCCACCCCTCAATTTGGACGTTGGGCACAAGGTGCCGCAAGACACCTGAGAGCCAAAGTGGCCATGTGGGAAAACGACTGGACCGAAGCCGCCACTCAGACTGATGCCATCATTACAAGTGGCAGTCATAGTTTGACAGAGACCACGGCTGAAGTTTTTGCCGGAGAACTTGATCACTCCGAGACCCTTTTTGCCATCAATTTTGAAAGACAAACTATCGGTGGTGGTGACCCCCATATCATGAACTGGAATATGGTTTCCAGCTATGCTGATGCCCCTGGTTTGATTCAGTCCGTAGAAAATGGTGGCGCTGGAGCTGGATTTATTTCCTTGAACCAGTACACCATCGACCTACTCAACGAAGACCCTAACGATACCAGAAAAAATGGCACTTACTATATTTTCGAATATCTCTACAACGATGAGACCGCAGTGCCAGCTGGAAGTGAAATTGGCGACCCATTGGACCTATACGAAAACAGCGAAGATGATCAAAACGAGTTTATGCTTTACTACAGAAGGCAAAACCCCGGGATTATCAAGTTCCTTGATGAGACCGTAGAACCTACCGACAGGAATCACTTTAAGAACATTATGATCTATCGCTTGGCCGAGACCTATTTAATCGGTGCCGAAGCACACATGATGCTCAACAATTCCGCCAAGGCCTTGGAATACCTTAATGCGGTACGAACCAGAGCGAATACCGCTCCAGTGAACAGCATTGATTTAGAGACCATATTGGAAGAAAGGGCCCGCGAACTTGCTTTTGAAGGTCAACGTTGGTTTACCCTGAAACGTACCGGGTTGTTGTACGATTACCTTTTAGATCATATGAACAACGACAACATGAACGAATCGTATCCTGAAGGTAACCCAAAAGACATTCTTAGGGAGTACATGCAGAATTGGCCCATTCCACAACAACAGATGGACCTTTTAGGACCCAACTACCCACAGAACGATGGGTATAACTAAACCGGCACAAACTATAATTAACTTATAACATTGAAAGATGAAAAAGCATAATAACAACAAGAACATATCCCGTTCAAAATTGCCCATAATTGCCCTATTAATGGCTTTGGGTATATTGGGAACCATTATTTCTTGCGAAACGGAGGACGATATTCCGCCTCCTTCCGCCTATGTACCACCGACACCGGAACCAGAGCCCGAACCCGGTGAAGACTGTGTGTTCTCCACCATTGTTCCTGAGTTGTCCGAAGGAATCGATTTTGAGTGTGGGGGACCTGAGGTCACTTTCTTTGGAGAAAAGGACGGTTCCTTTACCCTTGAGTATGTAGAAAATCCAGATGCGTCTGGCATCAATACATCGGAGACAGTGGTTGAGTATACCCAAACAGCCGATATTGAGCCATGGGCAGGATTCTTTTTCGATTTGGCAAGCAAAGTCGACTTTAGCGAAATGCAAACAGTGAAAATTAAAGTTTACTCGCCCGCTGCTGATCAGATTGTACTATTGAAGTTTGAGGACAAAACCGATAACTCCATTGCAAAAGAAGTGCAGGCTACTACAACAGTAGCCAACGAATGGGAAGAATTATCATTCGTTTTCTCCCCAAGTGATTCCGATAAATTTGATAGACTGATTCTATTTTTTGACTTCAATGGCGAGAAAAGTGCGGAAACCACCCACTATTTCGACGATATTGTGATGAGCGAAGGTGGTGAAGTGGAAGAGCCCGTTGAAACCAGTGAACCTACCGCTCCCGCAACCGACCCAAACATAGACCCAACAGAGGTAATTTCATTGTTTAGTGATGTGTACACTAACGTTACCGTGGACACATGGAGAACCGATTGGTCCAACGCAACATTGGAGGACATCGAAATTGATGGTAATGCGGTTAAAAAGTACAGTGAACTCAACGTTGCTGGAATTGAAGCAACATCCAATCCAATCGATGCTACCGGCATGACACATTTTAGAACCGATATCTGGACCGGTGATGCTACCGAATTCAGAATAAAATTGGTAGATTTTGGTGCTGATGGAGCCTACGATGGTGGCGATGATGTTGAGCATGAAATTGTATTTGAAGCACCCACACAACAAGAATGGGTGAGCTTGGATATTCCATTATCTGATTTTACTGGACTTACAACCAAGGAGCATATTGCACAATTGCTATTTATAAGTACACCCTCAGGAGCAAATACAGTTTTCGTGGACAATGTTTTCTTTTATAATGAAGCTGGGGTATCCGACACTCCTTTATCGGGAGCCCCAACACCTACAGTCCCTGATAATTTTGTGATTTCCGTATTCAGTGACACATATACCGATGTTTCCGGTACAGATTTCAATCCAAATTGGGGACAAGCTACGGTAGTTACACAGGAAGACATAGCTGGCAACAACACTTTGAAATATGACGGCCTGAACTATCAGGGAACTCAATTCGAAAATGCATTGGATGTTTCTGGAATGACGATGATTCATTTGGATTATTGGACGCCTGATTCTTCCGACCTCAACCTATCTTTGGTTAGCACTGGTCCTGTTGAAATACCTTATTCAATTAACGTGACCACTGGTCAGTGGGTAAGTGTGGATATTCCTTTGACAGAGTTCTCCGATACAGTTGATTTGACAGATGTGATCCAACTTAAATTTGATGGAAATGGAACCATTTTCTTGGACAACATTTATTTCTATTCGCCACCTCCCACGGAGCCCGCAGCAGGCGCTCCTGCTCCAACCTTGCCTCAGGCAGATGTGATTTCAATCTTCAGTGATACCTATACTGACCTCACCGATACCGATTTCAATCCTAATTGGGGGCAGGCAACCGTAGTTACACAAGAAAACATTGATGGAAACAATACCTTGAAATACGAAAATCTAAACTATCAGGGAACACAATTGTCATCTTCATTGGATGTATCAGGAATGACCATGATTCACCTGGATTATTGGACGCCAGATTCATCGGCCCTTAATCTATCTTTGATAAGTACAGGACCTGTAGAAACTCCATATGCAATAGAAGTAACTGCAGGACAATGGGTAAGTGTAGATATTCCTTTGACCGAGTTCTCAGGTGTAGTTGATTTAACCGATGTAATTCAATTGAAATTTGATGGAAATGGAACCATTTTCTTGGACAACATCTATTTCCACTAAACATATAATGAAAAACAAATCATAAATTGATTTGAGTTAGTTAATTAAGCAAACGGATTAGCTCCTTTCCTTAACAGAAAGGAGCTCAAATCCAAGTAAAGTTTTCTATGAAAAACAAATTGTACATTCACCAAATAGTAAAAATGAGCATTTTCAATATATCTATATTATCTCTCTTATTGGCCATTTCATGTAGTTCTGGGGATTCAGACTCCAACAGCGCACCCACCAATCTAAATGTGGTTATTTCCGTGGTCGGTTCAAATGACAACAATCCCAATGGGGATGGCTCCGGAGCGATACAGATAATGGCTTCCGCCACCAATGCCATCAGGTACGCCTTCCGTTTTGGAACGGGAGACCAAATAGACAGTGAGTCTGGAAACATTGAACATACCTTTCTTCAAGATGGAACAAATAATCACAATATTACCGTATGGGCCTACTCCGAGTCCGGGGCGTTCGTAAACGAAAGTTACAGCGTAGATGTTTACAGGTCCGATGAGGCTTTTGCCAAATTGGTATTCTCCGACGAATTTGAAAACGAAGGTAGACCGGATGACCAAAAATGGCATCATCAAGTTATTCCCCCGAACAACGGTAGCTGGCACAATGACGAGTTACAGCACTATACCGATAGGGAAGAGAATTCCTATGTGAACAATGGAACCTTAAAAATAAAGGCCATCAAAGAGCAATACTCCTATAACGGAAGTACAAAAGAGTATACCTCGGCCAGATTGAACGCCAAGTTCGCCTTTACCTACGGACGCATAGAGGTCCGTGCCAAACTTACCAATACCGCGGGCACATGGCCGGCCATTTGGACATTAGGTGCAAACTCGAATGAAACCGGAAACTATTTTGGAGATCAATACGGTAATGTAGGGTGGCCTCTTTGCGGGGAAATCGACATTATGGAACAAACCGGATGGGATAAAAACAGTACTATTTCGCATTTTCATTGGGGAGATTTAAATACCGAGGTATATAGCGATGAAGGTGGCGAAATAGCCGTAGAAAATGCAGATTCAGAGTTTCATGTATACTCCATGGAGTGGGACAGCAAAAGTATTAAGACCTATGTGGACGATAACTTGGTATATGAATTTCAAAATGGTACCAACAAACCATTTAACCACGAACATTATTTGCTCCTGAATATTGCAATAGGTGGAAATTTGGGTGGTGATGTACCTGCGAATTTCACCGAAGATATCTTTGAAATTGACTATGTAAGAATATATCAGTAAAACCACAATTCCAGTGCAAAGGAGTTAGATTGCTGAGCATTGTTATTTCAAGATTTTGGAAAAGTAAAAACTATTAACTTATTCCAACCAACCAAAAGCCGGAGTTTAGACTTCGGCTTTTTTATTGGCCAAGTTCCTTTGCCTCAAAAGAAACTAGCTCTTGATTACTGAACCTTGCCGTAGCCTCAATGGGATTGCAACATACTTCGCAATCCTCTACATAGGTCTGTTGCGGCACAGAGCTATCCAACAAAAAGGAAATTTCTTCCCAACAGTACGGACATTGAAAAAAATGTTCGTACATGGCTTAAAATTCTACATTAAGCAGTTGACCACTAACTTGAAGCATTTGAAGTTCGGCCAACTTTGCGTTGTATTTTGCCTGACTCTTGGCCAACTCGGCATTCAACAAGTTCAACTGGGCCTGTCGAAATTCTATGGAAGTAACCTGACCCAACTTATACCTTTCATCGGTACGGTTGAAATTGTTCTGGTTGGTCTGTAGATTTTTCTCCTGAACCTGTAAAACATAAAGTGCATTGGTATAACTGTCCCATGCATTTCGGATATCCCTTTCTACCTCCAACTGGATTTGTTTTTTCGCAATTTCTTGGTTTTGAAAGGCAATTTTGGCATTTTTTATCCCAGTGATGGTAGTTCCTCCATCAAACAAGTTCCAAGTGAGATTCACCGTTCCCGTGACCCCTGTAGAGGTGTTTTGCAAGACAAAGGCCAACGGACTGTTGTTGTTGGACTCGTTCCAACCGTAGGTCCCCGTAAGTCCAATGGTGGGCAAGTAACCACTTTTGGCTATTCTGATGTCGTTGAGACCCATATTTATGTCCTTTTCCACAATTTGAAGCCTAACATTGTTCATTTGGGCCTCATTGTACATATTTTCCATTTGAAGCCCAGGAACAAAAGTCACAATAGTATCCGCAGCAAACTTAGCCGATAGATCTCGGTTAAGAATAAGGTTCAAGTCCCTCATTGTATTTCGCAGCTGCTGTTTGGAATTCAATAAATTGATGCTATCCGTATTAATGTCCACTTCGGCATTCAACACATCCAGACCGGTATTCTGTCCAAACTCAAATTGGTACTGCGCTCTTTTGAGCCTATCTTTTGAAATTTCCAAAGCCTGTTCCAATGTCGATGTATTCTCAGTCAGCCGAGCTGCTTCGTAATACACGGTAAAAAGCTGTAAAATGGTGTTCTCAATGGTCTGCCTGACCTCAAGTTCGGATTGCTCGGACCTTTCCTGAAAACTTTTGTAGTTGTAGTATCTCCCCAAACCATCAAACAAGGTATAATTCACATTCACAGCAGCGCTGTACCTACGGGTCTCCGCACCTTCCGCTGTTCTGGTGTCCCCGTTGGCCAAAACACCTTCGGAGTTTTGCTTATCGATACTACCGCTGGCATTCCCCGTAACCGAAGGCAAGTAGCCCGAATTTAGAATATCTGCGTTGTTCTCATCAATTAACCTGGTATTTCTAGCGACCTTGATATCCAAATTGTTTTCCAAAATAAGGTTGATTGCTTCTTGCTTGGTAAGCACCTCATCTTGCGCACTTGCGGAAAGGCCAAGAAATATCAAAATCAGGGGTAGTCTATAAAAAAAGCTTTTCATTATCTGGTCTCTTCTGCAACGTTTGGGGTTTCTTCTCCGTTTTGCGGCATATTGCTACTGTCACTTCCGTTCAGGCTTACACTATTTGAGTACATCTCTTCTTCTTCATGCTGTTCGCGAATGGCTCGTTCTACTTCCTCAGGTGTAACCTCTTCGCCGGTCCATAAACGTTTTGCCAGCACTTTGACATTGTTTCCAAAGGAAAGTAGCAAAGGTAGCATGAGCAACGTTAAAATAGTGGCAAAGGCGATTCCATAGGCAATGGAAATGGCCATTGGCTTTAAGAACTGTGCTTGGCGGCTCTTTTCCAAAAGTAAGGGTGCCAAACCGGCAATAGTGGTTACCGATGTCAAGAAGATGGCCCTAAAACGTGAACGACCAGCTTCATAAATGGCTTCATCGAACTTCATTCCATTTCTCAGATTAATATTGAACTTGCCAATGAGCACCAATCCATCGTTTACCATAATACCGATCAGTGCGATAATTCCCAACATGGAAAGAATATTGATCGGAAAGCCATGTAACCAATGTCCCCAAGCAACCGCCGTTAAACTAAAGGGCACCATAAAAATCAACAATAAAGGCTGACTAATACTTCTAAAGGTGAAGGCTATGGTTATAAAAATGAGGAACAATACAATTGGACCCACAAATCCAAGTGAACCAATTAGTTTGTTAGCCTCCCTGTTCTGTCCTTCATAAGATGGGCTTATGGTTGGATATTTTGCCAGAATATCGGGCAATACCTCGTTACGTATCCACAACATGGCATCTGTTCCACTGGTGGTCTCGGGGTCCGTTAAATCGGAAGATACCTGAATTTCCCTTCTACCTTCCAAGTGGTTGATGGCCACATCTCCTCTTTCAATGGTATACGTAGCTATTTCCTTTAATGGAATACGGTCACCGCTTGGGGCCAAGATTCGCATCTCGTCCAAATCGGAAATTGATGATCTGTTCTCCCTGTCATATCGTACCCAAACCCTTATTTCATCCTGTCCCCTTTGGAAACGCTGCGCCTGCGCGCCGAAGAATCCGCCACGAACCTGGTTCATTACCGTACGAAGGTCTAACCCGAGCGAATAGGCGTTTTCCTTGAGCTGCAATCGTATCTCTTTGATTCCGGCCGGGTCATTATCCGTTACGTCCTTTAGATTGGAATTGGCTTCCATAGCTTGTTTAAGCTCCATTTTGGCCGCCTTTAGCTCTTCAATATTGTTACCCAACAAGGAAACTGATACAGGATTGCCCCCAAAGTTACCTCCTGAACCATAAATCAAGCTTTCCACTCCAATTACCGGGCCTACGAGCTCACGAAGTCTTGTGGTCACCATATCGGCACGTATGCCATCCGGTCTTTCCTCTCCGGGCAGCAGGTTGATTTCCAATGTTGCCGTGGATGAACCTGGGCCAAGGTTTTTTATCATATTCACAAAAAGCATTTTGTCCATGCCCTGCAAATATTCATCTGTCAATTCTTGGTTTACGATATGTGCCTTTTCTTGAATAAGACTGATAATGGAATCGGTCACCTTTTCATTGGTGCCGTTAGGCATAGTAAGGTCTATGGAGACCTGATCACTGGCAATTCTTGGAAAAAATGCGGTTCGGATAATTCCCCCTCCAATGGAGCCCAGCGTTAAGACCAAAGCCATAAAGAAAAGGGCAAAGGTCAAAAACTTGTAGTTCAGCATAAAATGGAGGGCCGGGCTGTACCACTTATCACGCATATAGTTCATAATCCTGTCCCCTATCTTGTTGATGACGCGTAGCTCGGCAAATACCTTGGCAATGCCTGTTTTGGGTTTATCACTTTGTGGGTGTAAGGCTTTTGAATGTGCCAAGTGAGCGGGCAATATAATCAACGCTTCTACCAAGGAAACTACCAAAGTGAGAATCACTATAACAGAAACCTCACTAAAGAATTCCCCAATTCTACTATCAAGGAACAAGAAAATAGAAAATGCCAATATGGTGGTGATGATAGCCGAAATAATGGGTGGTATCACCTCCATGGTCCCATCCAAGGCGGCTTGCACGGGTGATTTTCCATCTTCGTAATGTTGATAGATATTCTCTGCGATCACGATTCCATCATCCACCAGAATACCGATTACAATAATCATCCCGAAAAGGGATAGTACATTGATGGTGACATTGAACATGGGGGCAAAAACAAACATTCCCAAAAATGCAATCGGGAGTCCGAAGGCTACCCAAAATGCCAATCTTGTATTCAAGAAGAGGGATAGGAACACCAATACCAAAATCATCCCCACAATGGCGTTCTCGGTCAAGAGTTCAGTCCGTTGGGTCAAGGTGGTGGAACGGTCATCGATTACATCCAACCTAACATTGGTATATTTTTCGTTGAAATCGCCGATATATTGTCGGACGTTTTCAGCAGAGCCCATGAGGTCTTCTGTATTGGTACTTGTTATGGTAACATTTACGGCAAGTTCACCATTAAAATATGAAGCATTGGGCGTTTCGGAAAATCTATCCCGAATAACGGCAACATCCCTTAAACGCACTGCACGTCCAGCAGCATCGCCCCGGATTACGATATTGGAAAGTTCATCACCATAATAGGAACGATTGTTGGCCCTGATCAGGTATTCTTCGGTCACGGTCTTAATGTTCCCTCCCGTTACCAAAATATTGGCATTGGAAACAGCTTGGGCAACATCTGTAAAAGATAGATTGTACGCTAAAAGACTGTTTTCATCTACGGCAATCTCAATTTCTTCGTCCGGATAGCCGTCGATTTGTATTTGGGATATCCCATCAATGGCGCGTAAATCGTTCTCGATCTGACGTGCAATTTGCTTCAGTGTCGCCAATGGAATATCTTTTCCGCTTACGGCAAAACTAATGGTAGGCCTTACAGGTTCTTGCTTTGCAACAATTAAAGGTTCCATACCGGTTGGGAAGGTAGGTACCCGGTCCACAGCATTTTTCACCTCCAAGAGCATGAAATCCACATTTCTTTCCTTCTCGATCTCCACATTGATCGTACCACTGTTCTCCCTTGAAGTGGAAGTTACCCGCTCCACTCCTTCGAGTCCTTTTAGGTTATCCTCTATTTTGAGGACAATCCCCTCCTCTATTTCTTGTGGAGACGCGCCTGGGTAAGCAATGGTAATGGTAATGTTCCTAGCTTCGTTGAGTGGAAAAAATGATGATTTTAAGGAAAGAATCCCTACGACCCCAAAAACAAAAAATGCCAAAATAAAGACATTGACTGCCATGTGGTATTTAATAAAATACGAGATGAGATTTCTCATGGCGGGGGTTTTTATGATTTACTTTCGTCAAAAGTGCGCACCAACATACCGGCATAGGCACCAGTCATTGGTTTGGCCACGATTACTTGGCCATCAGGAACATTCTTGAGCACAACGGTCTTGTCCGTAAAAAACACAGGATTAACATCCATTAGGTCCAAAATGGAGTCCCGTACCACAAAAATTTGGTTGTTTTCCAATAACAGTGATCTATCGATCTCAATGGCATTTGGTTCTTCCTTGGCCTCGAGATTGGCCTCGAGATATTGGCCTTCTTTCAAATTATCACCTTTGACCTCTATGTAGACCATTATGGTCTGGGAATTTTGGTCGACCCTACTATTTACCCGTGTCACTTCGCCCATGTAGGTCTGGGTCTTTTCTAAATTACTGAGTTCTACCTTACGGCCCACTCTTAAGAAATCCCCGTAGGTTTTGCTTACGGATACTCCCAATTCATATAATCCAGTATCAATAAACTCGCCTAGTTTTTGTCCCGATCTCACCAAAGTTCCTTCAGTGACCAAAGCCTCGGTCAATACTCCTGTAAATGGGGCTGTTATGGTATATTTGGACAAACGCTGTTCCAAATTCTTGACATTGTAGTATGTTGTGATGATTTCCCTTCCAGTTATAAAAAACTTTTCTTTTTCGGAATCCAATTTGGGAAGTTCCGGTGTGGTCTTCTCCAAATCGAATTCGTTGAGATATTGCTGCCATTTAGGGTAGATCTCTGGATAATCCAGTCTAAGGTCCGGCATTATGGAAGTAAGCAAATTATACAGATTACTTTTGGCGGATTGCACAGTGGCATAGTACTCGCTAGCGTCTATTCTGATAAGTGTTTGGCCAGCTGCATATTCCTGCCCAGTCCGGAACAATTTGCTTCCCGGCCTAAAAACGCCCTGTACTTCGGAGTAAAGTTCGACTCTCTTTTTGGCTTGAAGATTTCCATTTGCGGGAACCATTATAGGTACAGTGGTATTCTGAACTGTATCCACAAAGACTGTCTTTACTATTTTTTGTGATGGCGGTCTTTTATTTTCTTTGCTGTCGGCAATCAAGCCGGCAAAATATAGGGAGGCAAAAATAATTATACCTCCAAGAACAGCCGATATTATTAGCTTTCGCATGCGCTAGTTGGTTTAGTCGGTGCAAATCTATCCCCTACATTTTTTACAATGGTTAAATATTTCATAAAATCTATCGAAAATTTTGTCACAAAAAAAAGGGGATACACGCCTGTATCCCCAAACCAAACAAACTAAAGTAATACTAACTACTCGTTTTCGTTTTCGTCCTCGAATTTGGTATCTGCCATTCGAGTACGGTCTATTTTAATTTCATTGAATTTCGGATTCAAAGTCTTATCATCTGAGTCAAAAACCAAAAACTGGTCGGAGTCCATCCCATGCAGGACATTTAAAGAATTGAACCTATTGTTTTGAAGTTGTAATATTTTTAAACTAGCCAATTGTCCGAATTCGGCCGGAATCTCGCCACCCAGTTGGTTGTTGGACAAAACCAGCTCTTTCAGTTGGACCAAATTCCCAATTTCCGCAGGTATCTGTCCCTCCAATTTGTTCTCAAAAAGGCCCAAAGCCTCCAAGTTTGAAAGGTTACCAATGGATTTGGGTATATCTCCCTTTAGATTATTACTGGACAAATTGAGTTCCTTCAAATTTTTAAGCTCTCCAAAACTTTCAGGTATAGTTCCCGTTAAAAAATTATTGAACATGGAAAAAATTTCCAACTGTTTAAGATGCCCTACCCCTTCAGGAATTTCTCCTTTGATTCTATTCATCTCCAAACGCAACGTTTTGAGCTTCTCCAACTTGACCAAATCTTTGGGAAGTACACCTGTAATTTGGTTAAAGGCCAAGTTTAAAGTGGAAATATGCTTAAGGTCGCCCAAACTTTCGGGCAGGGTACCATTTAAATTGTTCATAAATAAGGTAAGCCCAACCACATGTCCCTGATTGATTTCCACACCTTTCCAAGTGTTGACAGGAGCATTTAAATCCCAAGATGAGTTCCATTCCTTGCCATTGGTACTGTTGTAAAGGTCCACCAATGCAGATTTTTCCTTGGGGGAAACCTGTCCATTGGCCAACGATATGCCGGCTGAGGACATCAAACAAAAGAGAAAAATCGTAATACGAAGCATTATTTCTTATTTAGCTGTAGGAAATTTACATACAAAATAATAAAAATGAGAAACATCTTACAAGTTTTATCGATAAACTAACAGCTATATGTTGTGAATTCGCGAAAAAACGTTGTAAGAAAGTGGTGATTTCTCTTAATCCAATGCTTCTAGTTCATGCGAGAGGGTTTCCCAATCTTCCATAAGGCCTTCCAATTCCTTCTTTTTCCCTTCGTACTTGTCAAAAAAGTTAGGCTTGGCAATGGTAGTATCGTAATCCATAAGAAGGTCATGGTCAATATTCGCAATTTCCTTTTCCAATTGCGAGATTCTCTTCTCTACTCCGCTGAGTCGATTCTTCAATGACTTTTGTTTCTTCTGGGTATGGTAGTCACTTTCCTTTGATTTTTCCTGAGTTTTTTCCTCTTTCTTTTGATCTCCTTTTTCAACACTTCGGAAATCATCCATTTTACGCTGTTCCAAGTAAAAATCGATATCGCCCAAATACTCCTTAATCCCCCCTTCCTTGAATTCGTAAACCCTATCCGTCAATCCCTGAAGAAAATCACGGTCGTGGGACACCAATATCAGTGTACCTTCAAAACTTTGCAAAGCTTGTTTCAGTACATTCTTGGATTTTATGTCCAAGTGGTTGGTAGGTTCATCCATTACCAGCACATTAAAGGGCTGCAACAACATCTTTGCCAATGCCAAGCGATTCCTTTCACCTCCTGACAACACTTTTACATACTTGTCCACATCATCGCCCCTGAACAAAAATGAGCCAAGGATGTCCCTTACTTTACTCCGATTGCTCTCGTTGGCCGCATCTATCATGGTATCCAAAATAGTTTTGCTGCCATCCAGATACTCAGCTTGGTTCTGGGCAAAATACCCTAGCTGCACGTTGTGTCCGATTTTTAGATTTCCCTGATAATCGAGCTCCCCGACCATAATCTTGGCCAAAGTGGTCTTGCCCTGTCCGTTTTGGCCGACAAATGCTGTTTTGCTCCCCCTTTCCACCAAAAGGTCAATATCCTTTAATACTCTTTTAGAACCGTAGCTTTTTGAAACACCATCTAATTCGGCGATTACTTTACCAGGATTTATGGAAACAGGGAATCGCAAGTTCATTACGCTGTTATCCTCTTCATCCACTTCGATTCGCTCCATTTTATCCAGCTTCTTGATCAAGGATTGCGCCATGGAAGCCTTACTGGACTTGGCCCTAAACTTTTCTATCAACCTTTCGGTCTGCTGAATTTGTTTTTCCTGGTTTTTCTGGGCGCTCAATTGTTGTTCCTTGATTTCCTTGCGATGTACCAAAAATTGTGAATAGGGCTTACTGTAATCATATATCCTGCCCAAAGAAATCTCAATGGTTCGGTTGGTCACATTATCCAGAAACATTTTATCGTGGGAAACGATCACTACTGCTCCGGTAAAGTTCCTTAAAAATTGTTCCAGCCAGATGATGGACTCAATATCCAAGTGGTTCGTTGGCTCATCGAGCAGGAGTACATCATTGCTTTGGAGCAACAATTTGGCAAGTTCGATTCGCATACGCCACCCACCGGAAAATGTATCGGTGAGCTTGTTGAAGTCTTCCCGCTTAAAACCTAGCCCAAGAAGCACCTTTTCCGTATCTCCCTGATAGTTGTACCCGCCCAATATTTCATATCGATGGGTAACATCGTTAAGATCTACCATTAATTGGTGATAGCCTTCGCTTTCATAATCCGTGCGTTCGGCCAATGCCGTATTGATCTCGTCCAACTTCAGCTCCATCTCTTTGATCTCCGAAAATGCCTGATAGGATTCTTCCAGTACTGTTCTACCTTCCTCAAAATCGATATCCTGTTTTAGAAACCCAATTTTGATGTTTTTTTCGGTTGCTATGGCACCTTCGTCCAAGGACATTTCCTTGGACAAGAGTTTGAGCATGGTTGATTTTCCGGCACCGTTCTTTCCGATAAGCCCTACCCTGTCGCCCCCATTGAGACGAAAAGATATTTCCTCGAACAGATATTCCCCTCCAAAGGCTACGGATAGATTATGAATATTTAGCATTATATGTGACCTTGATTACAAAACATTAATTGGCGAATGTATACTTTTGTACAAAAGCCGTGCAAATGTTAAAAAAAGGAACCAAAATGTACAGCATTTTAACAGGAAACTGTCCAAGGTGCCAAGAAGAGAGCATGTATGAGAAATCCAACCCCTATGCTCTTTCCAAAATCTTCAGTATGAACGAAAGGTGTTCACATTGCGGTTTAAAATACAAGATTGAGCCTTCATTTTTTTATGGGGCGATGTATGTCAGCTATGCTGTCGGCATTGCTTTTGCCGTAGCAGCCTTTGTGATCTCATTCTTGTTCCTGGACGCTTCATTACCGACGACTTTTATTGCCATAGTGGGGACTTTAGTGGTTTTTATGCCGGTCATAATTAGACTCTCCAGAAATATTTGGATCAATCTTTTTGTGAAGTACGATGCAACCTCTGTTAAAAAGCACGAAACTGTATAAAGCTATTTTGAGTAGTATTTTTTAGTAAATCTTTGAATATCCATTTCTGGGTCGAGCTCGGATTCTTTTTCTATGTAATCGAAAAGTTGTTTGGAAGCGTACGGTCCGATCATTACCCCTCTCGAACCAAAACCGTTCAACACATAAAGGTTTTTATGCTCTGGATGCCTTCCCACCAATGGCCTACGATCTACAACCGTTGGTCTAATACCGGCCACGTGGTCTACAACCTCAAAATCACACTTTAAAAAGGTTGTCAACTTTTCCAAAAGCTCATTTTTGGATTCTTCTGTTGGTAGATTGGTCTTGTCCTTCCACTTGTAGGTAGCGCCGACCAAATATCTGTCATTTTCCATGGGAATGGTAAAAACGGAAGATTTTATAACGTTGTTCTCTCGATATTCCGGGGCATGAATCACCAATAGTTCCCCTTTTGTCCCATTCAAAGGCAAATATCCAAAATATGGGTCCTGTTTGAGTCCAAAACCACAGGCGAACACGAGATTCTTTGCCGTTTGATTCTTGTACGATACGGTTTCGTTTGTAATTGAAATTGCATCAAAATCCAGAGACTCTTCTAAAAGCAAATCACGATTCTTGAGATAACTGCTGTACGACCTCACCAAAGCGGCAGTATCAATTCTACCCGTATATTTTACTTCTCCGAAGCCATGCGGAGCATCAATGGCCGGATTTTTATTGGGGTGTAATTTAGTGGACAGAAAATAATCCAGATCTGGACGGTCGGATGCCTCGAACCATAGGTTTTGCTCTTCAATAGAGGCGAATTTTCGAAGCACTGGAAGCTCATTGTCTATAATGACCCCTAATTTTTTTTCTAAATTTTGATAAAATGGTTTTGCGTCCAACAGCTGTTGTTTGGCCTTCCACGCCATGGTAAACCGCTTCAAAATAACTGGATTGTACAAGCCCCCGGCAACTTGCGATGCCTGTTGGGAGTCATCGGAGATTACCTTGAAAGTTTTTCTATTTTCCTCCAGAACCTCACAAAAAGTGATTCCCGCCAAACCCAGACCTACAACTAAATAATCAACCATACCACAAAATTAAGCAACTGAACGAGTCCTTGGCATTTTCATTTGACTTTAAAACAAAAAAAACGCCGCACTAGGTGCGGCGTTTTACTGTATTGAATTGGAAATATTCTATGAACGTTTAGTACGCCCACATATCTTGCTCTCTATCTCGTATGCCCTCTTTGATTCTTTGGGCTTCCAAGAGCTGGAACAAGGCATTATCAAAAATGTAATCGCTTATCTCACGATCCTCGTGAACATTTTCTTCTTTATAGATCACACCGTTGAATCGACGCGCGTTCAACAACATATCAAAAGAAATAGGTCTTGCGGAGTTTTGCTGGTTGTACACCTTGGCATCGTGCAAAATTTGACGTGCCGCTGGATACCAAACCCAGAATAACTCTACCTTGTTCTCTCCTGCCCCCATAGATTCATCATCGATGAAGTTCACATCGGGAGCAACAGGTGCAATGCCCAATAAACGATACTTCAGTTCACCTTGGCGCTTATCGAAATACCACATTCCTTTGATTCTGAATTCTTCAATATCAGCAGCAGTAAGGTCCCTTCTGTTGATAAACTCTGGGGACACTTGCTCACCGGCGTTCAATTGTTCATATCCAAGGTCTGTAGTATCCACTTTGCGCAAGGTTGCAGAAAGGTCTGATAACTTTCTCTTCTCGGTAAAGTAAGAGTCTGCGTATACCTCGGTAAGGTTACCGTTTCTGATATTTTTCATCAAAACATGGTATAAAGACCTTCTGTCCGCCCCAATACCTATGGTATCGGTTGGGTAATACAATGGAAAGTTAACCCGCTCGTCAAGATCGATGATTTCCCAAACAGTCTTGGACCAAAGGATATCCCTATCATCCACATAACCGTATGCTAAAGGCTCATCTGCATCTTGCTCTATTTGAGCTTGGGTTTTTTTACCGATATCTTCGGGCAGCTTGGCATTCAAAATGTTTGCCTGCGCCATGATCGATACTGGCAATATGCCCAACAATCCTATTAATAATGCGTTTTTCCAATTCATGATCACTTGTATACTTTTTATACTTCTTAGTTAGTAAGCTCAACCACTACAGGAGATACTTTTTTCAACTTGTAGCTCTTGTTGTTGGTAATGTAAGCTTGGATATCGAATATCTGGACAGACTCGCCCCTATCTGCTCTCTTAAGTACAGATTTAGCTCTAGCATCCAATTTGTTTCCGTTTACGACTACAGTAGGTTGACCAGGAACTTTGAACTTAAACTGGCTTACAGCAAGGTTCAAGTCAAAATCGAAATCTTCCAACATAGCGCTTACAGTAGAAATTTCCAGATTGTTTCTTGGCATCTTAACGCTACCTGACTCTCCACGGACTGTACCGCTTGGTCTTGGAATATCCTTGATACGGAACTCGGACTTGGTGCTGATACCTTTACCATCTGGCAATGTACCGGAAGCGGTAATGGTTACAGACCTACCTGTACCTGGGTTCATGATGTACTGGCTTCCGCTTCTTCTGCTCAATCCTGGAGCATTTGCGGACACCTTGTTATCTGGAATACCAGGAATGGAAATTGTCATTGGGTTGGCAACACCACGGTACACCACGTTCATCTTATCAGCAGATATAACGGCTGCGTTGGGCATGGAAATCGTAGCAAAAGTGTTGTTCACTTCTACTGGAACTTCTTCACCATCCTGCATGAACGTCATTGTTCCTTTGATGGTATGATCACCTGGGGTACCGGCACTGATCAACATTTTGATACCTCCAGCTTCCAATTCGTAATCCTTACCTTCAGTCATTGGTCTTCCGTCCAAGGTCAACTCAGCTTTTACAGGAGTAGAGGTCTTGTCAGTTTTACTAACAATGATTTTTCCATCATACTTTTCACCTGCGTAGTACGCTGTTTTTGGGGCAGACAAAGAACTTGCAAAGTTTGTCAACGATACAGCTTCGGTCAACTCACCTTCCAACAGGGTTTTCAACACCTCTTGTTCGGTAGTTTTGATGTCAGCTTGCAATTGGGTCATCTTGGTCAATGAAGCCACCAATGGGAATCCTTCGTAGTGATAGTTGATCCAATCTTGACGGGTACCGTCTCTCTTCTCAACCTTACCATCTTCACCACCTGTAGCAAAGCGAGCTTTTACTGCAGATTTCAAAGATTCGAACTTACCTTCTGGCAATGCATTGATCACACCTTCACGGTAATTGTTGATATATTCCATGAACTTTTTTCCTTCTGGGCCCAAGTTGTCCCCTTGAAAGAATTTTTGGTCCAAGTAGTCAGATTTATCCATGACCACATAATCTTTGGGGTCTTCCAAATCTGCGGTCATTTCTTTTTTCAATCCTTCCAAATAGCTGTAGTAACTATCGGATAGTTCTTTTACCTTCTGGGCATCTTCGTAAAGCGCTCCATACTCTTCAGCATTTTCGGAAGCTTTGGTTTCCAAGCTAGCAAAAAAACTAGCGTTATTGGAATCCATGTTCGTATTGGAAGTTTCCAACTTTTCGTTCATAAGTCCGAAAGCTGCAAGTACTTCCTTGCTCATATTAAGGGCCAACATCGCGATGAAGATCAAGTACATAAGGTTGATCATCTTCTGACGTGGTGTTTGTTTTCCTCCTGCCATGTTTTTCTAATTAGATTTAGTAATTAATTTGATTTGGTTTGTTTTCTGTTGATCAAACTCTAATTAGTTTCTTCCGCCCATGGCTGTAAGCATACCACCGTAAACACCGTTCAAAGAAGAAAGGTTAGTGGCCAATGATTGCATTTGGTCTTTTAAAGCACCTGCGTTCTGTACAACTTCCTCGTTGATGGAAGCTTGTCTGCTAGCACTTTCCAATTGTACTTTGTACAAGCTGTTCAAAGATTCCATTTGAGCTGCTGCGTGAGACAATTCCTCAGAATACTTCTTAGTGTGCTGGATAGCATCTGTTGTAGGAGTGATATTCTTAGCGGCACCTTCAAAACTCTTGATGCTTTCGCCCAAGTTGGCAAAAAGATCAGAATCGATTTTGGCTTCTTTAAGTAGGTTGTCCAATTTCTTGGAAAGAAGACCTTCAGCTTCTTGAGCATCTTTAGCCTCTTGTTTTCTGGAAGCAGATTGCTGACCACCTGCCAATTCTGGATAAACCAAAGACCAATCGTACTCATCATCTACCGGTTCAAATGCAGAGATAGCAAAGATCAATGCTTCGGTAATAAGACCAACAGCAAGAAGAAGTCCACCTGTAAGTGGTCCGAACTCCCAGTGAAGGATCTTGAACAATGCACCAATAATTACTACTGATGCTCCAAGCCCGTAGGCCATGTTAAACAGCTTTTTTGTTGATTTTGACTGCGCCATAATTCTAGTTTTAATTAAGTTATATAAAAAATAAGTATTTGGTTACTACTCTTACTTGTTTATATAATGTTCTCTCGTTGTTTTATTATAGTCCGCTTCTGCTACCGTTGGTAGAATCTTCTTCTCCCATGTAATCTTGAACGGTTCTGAATCCAATGTAACTTCTAGCGGAATCCTGGTATTCGTAATCCCTGGTACTTACTTGCAGGAAGTAGGCAACATCTTTCCAAGAACCTCCACGGATCACTTTACGTTGGTTGTCCTGCGAACCGATGTTCGGGTTCATGGTGGACAGGTATTCGTATGCACCTTGATCAAAACTTGAGTTGGTCCATTCGGATACGTTACCTGCCATATTGTACAGGTTATATTCGTTTGGTTCAAAAGATTTGGCTTCCACGGTGTATAGGGCGGCATCAGCGGCATAATCACCACGCTGTGGTTTAAAGTTGGCCATAAAACATCCTGTATCACTGATCACATACGGACCACCCCAAGGATATGTACCTCCTTCGATTCCACCTCTTGCGGCATATTCCCACTCGGCTTCGGTAGGCAACCTGAACTGGTTCACAAATTGCTTGCCGCGACTTTTTTGGTCATCGTTCTTGAACTTGGTCCTCCAGTTACAGAAAGCTTTGGCCTGCATCCAGTTAACACCAACCACAGGATAATCACTGTAGGCGTCGTGCCAAAAGTAATCGTTGTGCATTGGCTCATTGTAGCTGTATTCAAAATCCCGGATCCATACAGTGGTATCAGGATAAATCTCCAATTCTTCGTGCTTGATGAAATCCTTTCTGTTACCGGTCCTGGCCCTAGCGGCTGCTTCGATATCCATCCAGCTGTACTTATATTTTAACTTGGTAACGTCCACACTTCTCAAACCGTTATAGCTTTCTTCTTCGGGTAGGTAAATGGAATCCATAACCTCTGCGTAGTACTCATCTGGATATTCGGATGTATCCCATACCAAGTCCACATCTTTGTTCAATGCCCTTCCTTCGTACCCGGTCGCTCCCAGACCTGCGTAGTTGTCGAGCATATATTTGTCATAAACGGATAGTTCGGTAGTATCTGTATCTTTAAAAGCATACTCCCCGATACCTTCATCCTCTGGGCTTATCCCCAGCTCGTCGGCCAAAATGGCCAATTTTGTTCTTACTATGGAATCCTTGACCCACTCCACAAACTGTCGGTACTCACTATTGGTGATTTCCGTGTCGTCCATATAAAAGGAACGTACGGTAACCGTTCTTGTGGGAGCGTTCAATACTTTTGCCTGATCCTCCTCGGCTTTACCCATAACAAAGGCGCCGCGGGGAATCAGTTCCATTCCATAGGGTTTTTCTGGATGCCATTTTTTTCCACTGACCCCAACTAGTTCACCTTTTGATCTTGATTTAGAGCCACAACTGGTAAGCAAAAAAACAAGTGCTATAGATGAAAAGAATAGCTTTCTCATACTTTAGGTTAAATTATTCGATTCAAGATTTATAACTGCACTACACAGGTTTATTATTCTCAAAACTGATTTTTGAATGAATTATTGTGTAAAAACAATTAATGGTCAAAATTTAATTTAATTAGTTCAGCCCCTTTCTGTAGGCTTTGAACCACCTTTCCGGAATGTTCTGGTTGCAAGCATCCAGATAGTCCTCTTCGGTGCATGGTAATAACGCCACCGAATTTGTTTTAGTATGTTCTGCTAAAATTGTTGGTACTTCTACCCACCATCTTTCTGTAACATGGCTTTTGAAGAAGACCAATTCCTCGGTGTCCGTTGGCACGGTAAACTTTGTGAAGTCTTCGCTCTTGGAGCTTGGGTATTCTTTTATTCTGAAGCTTAGCCCTTCTATGAAGTACCAAATGATCTGGGCGATCATTTGAAAGGCTTGATAGGAATTCTCCCCCTCGTAGATACCGAACAGGGTTACTTTGTCACTTATCCCCGCATAACGGGCAATGGCACATATCTCCCTCCCCGTAAATCCGTTGGGAGAAAAATTTCTTGAACCGCCCATTTCGGCCGCCCTAATAGCTCTAAGGTCCAAGCTAACAATATCGCTACTGCGCAATACCGGTTCCGCCAATTCTATGTTGGCCGCAATCTCACCTAACCTGTAAGCATCAAAGAACAGACGCTCCATTAAATCCTTTTCCTCCTGGGCATTGAAGTAGCTCTGGTAACCTATATTGGAAAAATTGAAAAGGTTGTTGGGTTTATCGGTAATGATTTTGCTCATGTAGGAATGTGACGAGATCAATTCATCGTCCTCACCAAAGTCAAAACGACTATCGATGGAGACCAGATTCACCATATTCTTTATTTTATCAAAAGCACGATACGTGGGAAAGGTAATGTCCTGGGTAAGTCCCAACACAATTGGTATTATATTTTCTTCGAGGAGACCGGCAACAATTTCCTTTACCACAAAATAGGTGTCCTCTACGGTATTGCCTTCCTCCACGTCGCCAATATCGATAATAGTGGAGTTCCAGTTACCCATCATGAGACGGTAAAGCTGGATACGGACCTCATCAAGATCCAATTTTTCGGGTTTTTTCTCAAAAGCGTTTCTGGATTCCAAGACGCCAAAAATGGCGACATCAGCTTGAGCGAACACAGGTAGCCCATCCTTTTCGGTATGCATGTGAACGTTCTTGCCCAATGCTTGTTCTGGCAACAATTCGGAATGTGCCAATACCTTGTCCTTGACCGGAACCAGAAAATCAAATGCCATTTTTTATTTGAACTTTATGATATTGTTTTGAATTCAATACTATAATTAGGAATGCTATTTCTTCGTAGTTATTCCCCAAATTCTCCCAACTATGGTCAGTCCAATTCCAAGTCCTATTAGAAGTCCAGAAACAAAATCGATAGTATCATGTTTAAGGATAAAACGAATGCCAATTCCGACTAGCAGAATTAATAGGCCAATGATTCTTACTTTATTCATTCTATTTCTTAGCTTTTGTCTTGGCTTTTTTCTTTGGTGATTTCTTTTCCAGTAGGGCCTGCGCTTCTTCCAAGGTGATTTTTGTAGCATCCACATCCTTGGAAAGCTCCACTTTTACCCTACCTTTTATAATATTGTGTCTCCCCCAACGGGCTTTTTCTATTCGTATCTTTTCTTCTGACCATTCTTGAACGATTTTTTCGGCCTCCTTTTTCTTCTTGGCCTCGATCAATTCAGCGATATCTCCGTCGGATAGATCATCAAAATCGTATTTCTTGTTCACATTGATAAACATGCCGTCCCACTTGATAAATGGTCCAAACCTACCTTTACCTTTGGTAACATCCTTTCCTTCATAAGTGCCGATGGGCGCATCCGCTTTTTGCTTTTCCTTGATAAGTTCAATGGCACGTTCCATATCCACATCAAAAGCGCTTTCTCCTTGAGCCAGCGAAATGAATTTTTTCCCAAATCGTACATAAGGACCGTATCTACCTACATTGGCCTCTACCTCTTCGCCTTCGTAAACACCTAATTTTCGTGGAAGCTCAAAAAGAGTCATTGCTTCTTCAAAAGTAATGGTACCTATGGACTGATCTGGCAGCAAGCTGGCAAACTCTGGTTTTTCTTCATCATCTACGGTCCCGATCTGAACCATCGGTCCAAAACGGCCCAACCTTACTGAAACTTGTCTGCCTGATTTTGGGTCGGTTCCCAAAACACGTTCTCCACTGGCGCGCTCGGCATTTTCCTCTACCTCCAGCACATTGGGATGAAAATCTTTATAGAAATTTTTCATCATTTCCTGCCAATCCTCATCACCGGATGCTATCTCATCAAAATCTTCTTCTACTTGCGCTGTGAAGTTATAATCCAAAATTTGAGTGAAATGTGTCACCAAAAAGTCGTTTACGATCATCCCTATATCGGTAGGCACGATCTTTCCTTTTTCGGAGCCGACCATTTCGCTCAGTTGGCTATCGGACACTTTCCCGTCCTCCAGTACCAATTGCATATATTTTCGCTCGGAACCTTCAACAGTACCCTTTTCTACATAGCCTCTGTTCTGTATGGTAGATATGGTGGGGGCGTAAGTTGATGGTCTTCCGATGCCCAACTCTTCCAATTTCTTCACTAAAGAAGCTTCCGAATAACGATAGGGTGGTCTGGAAAATCTTTCGGTTGCCGAAATAAATACATTTTGAAGTGGCTCTCCCACCTTCATGGCTGGCAACATTCCTTCTTGCTCTTCACTATCCTCATCATCAGTTCCTTCGAGATAAACCTTTAAGAAACCATCAAATTTTACCACTTCACCGTTTGCTGAAAATTCTTCGCCATGGGTGCTGGCTTTTATCTTAACATTGGTACGTTCCAACTGTGCATCGCTCATTTGGGATGCCAGGGTACGTTTCCAAATAAGTTCGTATAATTTGGCCTGGTCTCGCTCCAATTGGGGCGATTGCAACTTCATATCGGTAGGCCGAATGGCCTCGTGCGCCTCTTGCGCTCCTTTGGATTTCCCTGTAAAGTTTCTGGTTTGACTATATTTTTCGCCGTAGTTATCCAGAATAGCATCTTTTGCCGCAGCCAATGCTTCGTTGGAAAGGTTGACGCTATCCGTTCTCATATAGGTGATAAGACCTGCCTCGTACAAGCGCTGTGCCACCTGCATGGTACGGCTTACCGAAAAATAAAGTTTCCTTGAAGCTTCCTGCTGCAAGGTAGATGTGGTAAACGGTGCTGCCGGAGATTTCTTTGCCGGTTTCCGGGCCAAATCCGAAACCGAAAAATCCGCTCCAATATTTTCCTTTAAAAATGATTCTGCTGCTTGCTTAGTCGGGAACGTAGTGTTCAGCTTTGCGGCAAATGTATTTCCTTCGTTGGTCTTGAACTCAGCTTTGATACGAAAAGATGCCTCAGGCGTAAACCCTTCGATTTCCCTTTCGCGCTCAACGATCAAACGTACCGCCACAGATTGCACACGCCCTGCTGAAAGTCCCGGTTTTATTTTTTTCCAAAGAACGGGTGACAGTTCGTAACCCACCAATCGGTCCAAAACCCTACGGGCCTGCTGTGCGTTAACCAAGTTATAGTTAATGTCTCTTGGGTTTTCTATCGCCTTTTGGATGGCCGATTTGGTAATGGAGTTGAATACGATTCTTTTAGTCTTGTTCTTGTCCAGTCCCAATTCCTCTGCCAAGTGCCATGATATCGCCTCTCCTTCACGATCCTCATCACTCGCAAGCCATATGGTTTCTGCTTTTTTAGCTAAATCCTTGAGCTTTTTCACCAAGGCTTTTTTCTCCTTGTCAACAGTATATTTCGGCTTAAAATCGTTCTCCACATCTACTCCAAGCTCTTTCGAGGGGAGGTCGGCAATATGCCCAAAACTGGACTCGACTTGGAATTCTTTTCCTAGAAATCTTTCAATGGTCTTTGCCTTTGCGGGGGACTCTACAATAACTAAATTCTTTGGCATGCACTTGGTTTTGTCCTAACAAAAGTATATCAATTTTTCGATTTTGTGGTTTTGACGATTACCAATAAAAAAATATCCCACTAAAAGTGGGATAAGAAAAGTTGATTTTTCATCTAGTTAAGACCTATCTGACTTATTAGCTTAATACCGCCGTCAAGATATTCATATTGATATAGTATCTCATCGCCCACCATAATCAGATGGTTTTCCATGGGAATCACATCATAGGTGACAATGTCTTCAAAATGGTTCAATTCGATTAAATTGTTAATGTCCGTCTTATCATATACCTTAAGACCTGAAGCCCCGTCGCAGATAAATATTTTTTCATCCCTAATCCCTAGACCATACGGCCCATCCATAGGATAGGTTATGGCCAGTTCAGGATTTTCTATATTGGAAATATCCACAATATATAATCCGCTCTCGGTAGCGCCACACATATTGCCCCCCCTCAAGGTAACGTAGGCATAATCCCCATCTACAACAACAGGGTCACAGGCCGTGCCATGTTGAAACTCCGATACAAAGGTCGGTGTTGCAGGAGATGAAATATCATAAATATACATTCCCCTCATACTTCCCAAAAACAGATAGTTATCCCTATTAAATATGGTTTCTATATCAAAGCCTGCATGTACATCATCCATGACCTGCGGATTGTCCAAGTCTGAAATATTGAAGATATTGATGTTGTGACTATCGACAGCGTACAGATATTCCTCTACAATTTTAAACCTTGCCAACGACCCACCTTGACCAGTTCCTCCACTGGCATCGTTTGCCACTTCGGCAAAAGCAATCCCAAAATCCCCGAAACGAGATTGGTATTGCTTCTTCGACATACGTTCGGAAACCATTTCCCACCCCACAATAATTTCATCAGAGTAATAATCATAATCACCATAATCGACCAAGTCTGCTTCAAAAGGGGCTGCCACATAATCCTGCAATACATTTTCTAACCGATTTACGATTGTGATGTTATCAAGATCAGAAATATCCAAAATCACCAAATCCATTAGACTATCGGCATAAAGAAAATTGTCCTTTACCGAAATATCCACATTTCCCGGGATTTGAATGAAAGCCACCTTTACGGGTTGGTTCGGATTACTGTTATCTATAACATGTATTCCTTCATATTTATCGTTGATGAAAATATAATCCCCATAGGTATAGACCTTGCCAGATTCGTTCATGGGTCGAGCGGCTATAACATCCACACTATTGGCAAACTCTGCACGATTCATCGTCAAAGGACGGGCCACCAAATACTCCTCATATTTACCGTTGGAATCATCATCGGAGCAAGAGGTGAACAATAAAAAATTGATGCATAAAAACAAAAGGACCTTGGTCTTCATAGCGGTTTGTATTTTAGTTGTTTAGATACAGACCAAAGCATTTCGTTGCGCCATTTACCACAAAAAAATTATACATCCATCGAAACCCCAACCGCATCTTTGTGTATAAAATATATTGGTATCTTACTGAACATTGCAGTAAACAATACTCCGACCAAGCATAGGATCGCTCCCAGTTGACCGACCAATCCCGAAACAAGTATCAAAAGGAATATCATCAACCAGTTTTTGTTGCCAAGGGCAAAACTTGCCTTCACTACTTCCAGAGCGGTGAGTTCCCTGTCAAAAGCAAAAAATGCAGGGAACAAGGACATGGGCACCATAAGGTAAATTATCCCCAAGCCGCAAGCCAAAATTCCGAGTAAGGTTAAACCGACCATAATTAAGGAAATAATCACTGCCTTGCCCAAATACTCCTTTTTAAAGTAGTAGAAGTAGTCGTCCTTCCCGGATTCGTTCAAATCATATTTTCTGCAGATTCTTAGAAAAGCGGCATTCAAACAAATACCTATTGTCATCACACCGATCATAAACAAAGGCATAATCAAAGTCATCAACCCTGCAAATAAAGGCGGCATTTCTTGCTGTTCAAAAATATCAGGATCACTTATCCCCATAGCTATCATTGGCAAGTAGATCAACAAATAGAACGGAAGAATTGCCGCAAATGTCAATACAAGCGTTATAAAACCCTGTAGCCATACTTTTTTAAAAAGTTCAACTGAGTTGTTGAACACAGACCCGAATTCTACCGGGGCACTTTGCTGTATTCTTTCAGAAAGACTAGTGAAATTCATTGTACTGTTTAGGTTATTTTTTAAAGTGAAAGGTAATATTAACAAGGGATATCGCAATATATTATTAAAAAATACTGCCATATTGTCACTAAAATGTAATAAGCACTATCTTTGCACCCCATTGAAACATTTATGATAGAGGAAAAAAGCGTGGAAAAGATAATAGACGAAAGCCAACAGGGAAGTACATTATCGCTGGAAAACAACGAAAAGAACGGTCGAAAGCTCTACATAGAGAGCTACGGTTGCCAGATGAACTTTTCGGACAGTGAAATTGTTGCATCCATTTTGGCAAAGGAAGGTTTCAATACCACCCAAGACCTGAACGATGCAGACCTGGTTTTGGTAAATACGTGTTCCATTCGGGAAAAGGCTGAACAGACCGTACGCAAGCGTTTGGAAAAATTCAACGCCGTTAAAAGAACCAGACCCAACATGAAAGTGGGTGTTTTGGGATGTATGGCCGAGCGTTTGAAGAGTAAGTTTTTGGAAGAAGAAAAAATAGTGGATATGGTGGTAGGACCCGATGCCTACAAAGACCTTCCCAACTTAATCCAAGAAATTGACGAAGGCAGAAATGCCGTTAACGTTATCCTTTCCAAAGATGAGACCTACGGCGATGTGGCCCCGGTTCGATTAAACACCAACGGAGTCTCCGCTTTTGTTTCCATAACGCGCGGCTGTGACAACATGTGTACCTTCTGCGTGGTTCCGTTTACCCGGGGAAGGGAACGTAGCCGCGACCCACAATCCATTCTGGAAGAAGTGAACGATCTATGGGACAGAGGATTCAAAGAAATCACCCTGTTAGGCCAGAATGTGGACAGCTACCTCTGGTATGGTGGCGGATTGAAGAAGGATTTCGACAAGGCAACGGACATGCAAAAAGCCACTTCCGTGAACTTTGCCGGACTTTTGGAACTGGTAGCACAGGCGCAGCCCAAAATGCGCATCCGTTTCTCGACATCCAACCCTCAGGACATGACCTTGGACGTCATCGAGGCCATGGCCAAATACAGAAACATTTGCAAGTATATTCACCTGCCCGTGCAAAGCGGAAGCAACCGCATTTTAAAGGCAATGAACCGTTTGCACACTCGTGAGGAATATTTTGAGTTAATCGACAACATCAAAAAACTAATTCCAGATTGTGCCATAAGTCAAGATATGATAACCGGCTTCCCTACTGAAACCGAAGAAGACCATCAAGACACCCTAAGTTTGATGGAATATGTGAAATATGATTTCGGATTTATGTTCGCATATTCTGAACGTCCCGGAACGCTTGCAGAGCGGAAAATGGATGATGACATTCCGGAAGAAACCAAAAAAAGAAGACTCACGGAAATCATCGACCTTCAACAAAAACATAGTCATTACCGCACACAAGAGCATTTGGGAAAAACCGAAGAGATTTTGATAGAAGGGACTTCCAAAAAATCGGACGCTCATTGGATGGGGCGAAATTCACAGAATACCGTAGCTGTCTTCCCTAAAGAACACTATAAAGTAGGTGATTTTGTAAATGTAAAAATCAACGAATGCACCTCGGCTACCCTTATCGGAGAAGCAGTCGGGTATTCAGAAAATAATTAATAACCATTTCTAATTTCACACCGATTTCTAAACGTAGTCGAAGAACGATGTGGAATACCTAAAAAATAAAGTTCCTGCTTTCACAGGAATAACAACATATGGAAAGTGTACAATCCATAAAACAACGATTTGAGCTTATCGGAAACGATGTCAAGCTCAACCGCGCAATAGAAAAAGCAATACAGGTTGCTCCTACGGATATCTCCGTTTTGGTAACAGGTGAAAGTGGTGTGGGAAAAGAATCGATTCCAAAGATCATCCACTCCCTATCGCACCGAAAACATGCCAAATACATTGCGGTAAACTGTGGCGCGATTCCCGAGGGAACCATCGACAGTGAATTATTCGGACACGAAAAAGGAGCCTTTACCGGTGCCACACAAACACGAAGCGGTTATTTTGAGGTAGCCGATGGCGGTACCATTTTCTTGGACGAGGTAGGTGAGCTTCCACTGACCACCCAAGTGCGTTTGCTCCGTGTTTTGGAAAATGGCGAATTTCTGAAGGTCGGGTCATCACAGGTTCAAAAAACCAATGTTCGAATCGTGGCAGCTACAAACGTGAACATGTTCGAGGCCATAAAAAAGGAAAAATTTAGGGAAGACCTTTATTATAGATTAAGCACGGTCGAAATAAGTTTACCGCCCCTTCGTGACAGAAGGGACGACATTCATCTGCTTTTCAGGAAATTTGCTTCCGACTTTGGTCAGAAATACAAAATGCCCACTATTCGTTTGGAGGACGATGCAGTGAACCTGCTCTTAAAATACCGTTGGCCCGGAAATATCCGTCAATTAAGAAACATTGCAGAGCAAGTTTCCGTATTGGAAGAAAACAGGAATATCTCCGCTTCAACCTTGAACAGTTATCTTCCGAATTCAACCGGCTCCAATTTACCTGCAGTTGTGGGACAGGCCAAAAAGGAAAGTGATTTTAGCAACGAGCGCGAAATACTGTACAAAGTGCTATTTGATATGAAGGGCGACCTTAACGACCTCAAAAAATTGACTTTGGAACTACTGAAGGACAACGATTCCAATAAGGTACAAAGGGAAAACGAGGGCTTGATTCGCAAAATCTATGGCAATCAAGAGCCTGAAGAAGAAATAGAGCACGAGGAAACACCTGCCGAATTGCTCCATTTGCCAGAGCCAGTTTTGGAACCATCGGCTCCTACCCAGTCCCAATTACCACCGGAAGATAGATATCATTTTGCTGAGGAAATCGAAGAAGAAGAAACCCTATCTTTACAGGAAAAGGAAATTGAATTGATCAAAAAGTCATTGGAGCGCAATAAAGGAAAAAGAAAAGCCGCAGCCGCAGAGCTCGGTATTTCGGAAAGAACGCTCTACAGAAAAATAAAGCAGTACGATCTTTAATTTATACCCAAAACAGTTACAAGTCAGAGATGAAAAAAAATGGAATTAAAATCGGATTGCTAGGATTGGTTTTCTTCTTGCAAAGTTGTGGTGCCTACAACTTTTCCGGCGCCGATATTGGTACCGCACAAAGTTTTCAGGTCAATTTTTTCCAAAACTATGCAGACCAAACCCCCGGATCGGTAATCGTGCCCGGATTGGGTAGGGATTTTACCTTGGCGCTGCAAGATATGATCAACAATCTTACGAGTCTTTCACTGACCGGGAGCAATGGAGATTTGGTTTATGAAGGCGAAATTGTGGAGTACAAAGTGGTACCAATGACTGCCACCGCCGACCAACGGACCGCTCAAAACCGATTGACCATGAGCGTAAATGTCAGGTTTTACAATACAACCAAAGAAGATGCCGACTTTGAAAGAAGATTTTCCTTCTTTTACGATTTTGATGCCGCAGCTCCCCTGCCATCCGTACAGGCTGCCGCGCACGAGGAAATTTTTGAACGACTCACCCAGGACATTTTTAATGCCTCCTTGGGAAATTGGTAAAATTTTATGAACATTTCAGATTTTATACATATTCTTCAAAATTCAAATACCATCCTATCTCCCAAACAAACGCGGGAACTGGAAGATATAATTGAAGAGTACCCCTATTTTCAGGCTGCACGGGCCTTGCACCTAAAGGGACTTAAAAATCTGGATAGTTACAAATATAACAATGCGTTAAAAGTAACGGCTGCACATACAACTGACAGGGATGTGCTTTTTGACTACATTACCTCCAAAGAATTCGTTCAAAACAATATCGCCGATGCCATTGCCGGTAGAGGCTCCAAACTCGAGGACCAGGAAGCCATTTCCGAAGAAATACAGCCGAACCCGAATACAGCAAGCATGCTTTCGGAATCCAGCGAGCCTGCCCTGCCCCAAAATTTGAACGATGCCGAACAGATTCTGGACCCAAAACTTTTCGAATCCAGAAAACCTGAAGTCAAGATTGAAAAGGTTGAGGAACCAAAAAAAGAATCCGATACCAATTTAAACTTGGGCAAACCCATTCCGTTCACCAAAAAAGAAAAGCACTCGTTTACCGAATGGCTTCAACTGACATCCACCCATGACGAACCTGTTGAGAAGCAAAACACTAATGATGACCATGGGAGCGAAAATGTGCTGGAAGAATTGGAACGAAAGAAAAAGTTTGAACTCTTGGACAAATTCATTGAGAACAATCCTAAAATAGTTCCAAAAGAATCCAACCCAAAAGTGAACATTAAAGAGTCAACCAAAATTGATAAAAACGAGTTGATGACGGAGACTTTGGCCAAGGTTTATTTAGAGCAAAAAAAGTATAAAAAGGCCATTCAAGCTTTTAAAATATTGAGTTTGAAATATCCAGAAAAAAGTGGTTTCTTTGCAGACCAAATTCAGGCGGTGAAGAAGCTGCAGAAAGAAAAAGAATAAGAAATGAGCACGTTTTCAATTTTTTTGGTACTGATAATTATCGTGTGCCTTTTGTTAATCTTGGTCATTATGGTCCAGAATCCCAAAGGTGGCGGATTATCCTCATCCTTTGGCGGAAGTGGCAACCAAGTTGTTGGTGGTGTTAAGAAAACTGGGGACTTTTTGGACAAGAGTACTTGGACGCTTGCTACCTTGTTGATTGTTTTGATCTTGCTTTCCAATGTTTCCTTAAAAGGGAACTATAGCCAAGCAGATTCCAAATTGCTTCAAGGCGACGATACCGAAATACCAGAAACGGTTCCAGAGGAAGTACCTGAACAACTTCCACCGGCCAACACTACAAGTCCAGTAGATACTATTGGATAACACAAAGTGACAAAGCATAGAAAAATGCCAGCTTAAATGACAAGCTGGCATTTTTGTTTTCCAGATTGTCAGTTTTTGTGCATTGGCACAATTTCTGCCTCTTATCTTCAAGAATTTTTAAAACAAACACCTAAAAATTAAAAATATGGCTAAAATTAACATCAAACCATTGGCAGACAGGGTTTTAATCGAGCCGCTACAGGCCGAGACAAAAACTGCCTCCGGTATCATCATCCCGGACAACGCGAAAGAGAAACCACAAAAAGGAACTGTTGTGGCCGTTGGACCTGGAACCAAGGACGAAAAAGTAACCGTAAAAGTAGGCGACACCGTTCTTTATGGAAAATATGCCGGTACAGAACTTAAGTTCGATGGCACCGACTATTTGATGATGCGCGAAAGCGATATTTTGGCAATTGTATAATTAAAATCAACTAAAAAGAAATGGCAAAAGATATTAAGTTTGACATAGATGCACGTGACGGACTGAAAAGAGGCGTTGACAAATTGGCCGAGGCTGTAAAAGTGACCTTGGGACCAAAAGGTAGAAACGTTATCATCAGCAAATCCTTTGGAGCACCACAAGTAACCAAAGATGGTGTATCTGTAGCAAAAGAAATCGAATTGGAAGACGCCCTTGAGGACATGGGTGCACAAATGGTAAAGGAAGTTGCTTCCAAAACCAATGACCAAGCCGGTGACGGTACAACAACCGCAACTGTATTGGCTCAGGCCATCGTAAAAGAAGGTCTTAAAAACGTAGCTGCCGGAGCAAATCCAATGGATTTGAAACGCGGTATCGACAAAGCCGTTGAAGCTTTGGTGGCCGACCTGGAAAAACAAGCCAAAAAAGTTGGTAACGACTCCGACAAGATCAAGCAAGTAGCTTCCATCTCTGCAAACAACGATGAAGCTATCGGTGACCTTATCGCCACTGCTTTCACCAAAGTAGGCAAAGAGGGTGTGATCACTGTTGAAGAAGCTAAAGGAACCGATACGTACGTTGACGTGGTTGAAGGTATGCAGTTTGACAGAGGATACCTTTCTCCATACTTTGTTACCGACACGGACAAAATGATTGCCGATTTGGAGAATCCTTACATTCTTCTTTTCGACAAGAAAATCTCTAATCTACAGGAAATCCTTCCTATCCTCGAGCCAGTGGCACAATCCGGAAGACCTCTTTTGATCATTGCCGAAGATGTAGAAGGCCAAGCCTTGGCAACATTGGTAGTGAACAAATTGAGAGGTGGCCTTAAGATTGCCGCAGTAAAAGCTCCAGGTTTTGGTGACAGAAGAAAAGCCATGCTGGAAGACATCGCCATCTTGACAGGTGGTACCGTAATCTCTGAAGAAAGAGGATTCTCTTTGGAAAACGCTTCTTTGGACATGTTGGGTACTGCTGAGACAGTGACCATCGATAAGGACAACACTACAATCGTGAACGGTAGCGGCAACGCTTCCGACATCAAAGCGAGAGTAAACCAGATAAAAGCTCAAATCGAGACCACCACATCTGATTACGATAAGGAAAAACTTCAGGAACGTTTGGCCAAATTGGCCGGTGGTGTTGCCGTACTTTATGTAGGGGCAGCTTCCGAAGTGGAAATGAAAGAGAAGAAAGACCGTGTGGACGATGCCTTGCACGCTACCCGTGCCGCTGTAGAAGAAGGTATTGTTGCCGGTGGTGGTGTTGCCTTGGTAAGGGCCAAAAAGGTTCTTGAAAAATTGGCGACCGACTCTTTGGACGAAACTACAGGTGTACAGATAGTGGCCAAGGCCATCGAGTCACCATTGCGTACCATTGTAGAGAACGCAGGTGGCGAAGGCTCCGTAGTAATTGCCAAAGTACTTGAAGGCAAAAAAGACTTCGGTTACGATGCCAAGTCAGACCAATATGTGGATATGCTTAAAGCAGGGATTATCGATCCCAAGAAAGTGACCCGTATTGCTCTGGAAAATGCAGCATCCGTTGCCGGAATGATCTTGACCACCGAGTGTGCATTGACGGACATCAAAGAAGATGCACCTTCAATGCCTCCAATGGGAGGTGGCGGAATGCCGGGCATGATGTAATAGTATCTTATTCGGATATAAATAGGAACGCCCCGATTTGCATCGGGGCGTTTTCTTTTCTCTTAAGTTGTACGGTTCTCCGTGAGAACCAAAAACCACAAGTTACTTCTTCTTACCAGTAGCTTGGGCAGTCTTCTTTGCAGCTGGTTTTACAGCTTTTGCAGGAGATGACTTTCCGTTTGACTTTGCTTGTTTCATCAGTCAATAATTTAAAAACTGAAGTAAATGTATTTCAGATTTGAATCCGTAGATTTTATTTGGCTAAATATTAACTAAAATAAAAATTAGTCAAGTGTCCCAACCACACTACCGCAGCTAAGCATGGCATCTCCATAATACGGATTCCGTATTTCCTGCTCCAAACTGAGCCAATTGGCGCCCTTGTTGTTATCCGCCATGGGGCAATGTTGCACATACAGTTTTTGATCCAAACCTTGCATTTGTTGTCCGATTTGGATCATGTTTTGGGAAAGCTGGATAAAAATCCCACGTTGATCCCCCAATGTACTTTTTGAAGCCATTTCTGCCAGTTGTTCTGCCAATTGGGACATGTGGCTACTGCCCATATCATCCATTGGCATACCACTGATGTCCGAAGCAATCCCTGCTCCTTTTTGTGCCAATGCTTGCGTTTGTTCATTGTTCGATGCTACCAAGGCATCCTTTAGGTCCAGATATACCTCCAGCAAACCGCCAAACTTGTCCTGTACCGCTTCTGAAAATTGCATTTTCATGGTTCCGCCCATTTTTGAATGGCCTTCGTGGTCCATGGCCATGGTTTCACCATCTTGGTTCATCATGGATTTTTTACCCTGCAATTGTGCTGCGGCATCCACGGTAAAAGTTCCCTTGGCAACGACCAGTTCCCCCGGTTCCAATCCCAAGTTGATCGCATAGCTTCCATTGCTCAAATTTCCCAGTTCCACCTCCCTCATTTCAAAAATCGAAGTTGAAGGATCCGGCTGTACATACACCAAAGAGCGTTGACCTGTCCATAAAACCGCACTCTCGGGAATGGTCAAAACCTCATCCTTTTCATTTTTGGACATTTCAATCTTGGCCTGCACGAACATTCCGGGCTTTAGCAACCCTTTTTCATTATCAAGTTCGGCGCGAACCTCCAGGGTCCTGGTCCTGTTGTTCAATAGGGGAGAAACAAAAGAAACTGTCGCGGGAAATGTTTCATCCGGGTAAGATCTTGTCGTGATTTCCAAGGTTTGACCCTTTTCAAAAAGGCCCAATTGACTTTCATAAGCATCAAAAATGGCCCAAACAGAGCCCAAATTGGCCACTTTCACCAAAGGTGAACCTGTTTTGATATAATCCCCTTCCTCCACCATTATTTTTGAAACCACTCCCCTGACGTTGGAATATATCGGGAAATTTTCAACAACGTTGCCTGAATTCTCTATTTGGTCAATTTGTGATCCCGACAACTTCCACAGCTTTAATTTATTGCGGACCGCCTTGTACAATTGGGGCTGGGTTTCCTTCAATTTGGCCGCGGTCAGCAATTCTTGCTGTGCCGAAACCAAGGCCGGTGCATAAATAGTGGCCAGCTTCTGGCCCTTGCGCACCTCTTCCCCTTCAAAATTCACGAAGATGTTTTCTATCCTACCATCAAAGTAGGCCGATTGGACCGCGTCGGATTCTTGGTTAACGGCGATCTTGCCCGAAACCTTGACACTGCCTTCCCCTTCAGTTTGGGAACCAACCTGAATGGTTTCCACCCCCGCGAGCACCATAGCATTCTGGGTCATTTTGATTTGATTGGCCATGAGTCCTTCTTCGCTACTTTCCGCGGGAATAAGGTCCATACCACAAATGGGACAAGATCCTGGCTCCGGCTGCATGATCTGTGGATGCATGGAACAGGTCCACATTTCGCTCGAAGTAGATTCAGTGCTGTGATCATGTTCGTCCATTGCAGTGCTGCTTTCACTGCCCCCAAATATGAGATAGCCGACCAATAATCCGACTACCACAGCAATTCCGATATAAATGATATTTTCCTTTTTCATTTTTTTATTTTTTACGTTTAACGATTTTCCGCATCGTTGGCGAAGAGGTAAACCAGAGCAAAAATCCGCTCAGTACAGTGATCAATCCCATAAGGGAAAAGGCCCGAAGGACAGTTGTATTAAAATCGTCCCTGCCCTCATAATCCATAGTGTGGGTCATCCACAAAAAATCGAACCATCTCCAGTTTCGATGTCGTACGGTTTGAAAAGAACCGTCGGCAAGGGAAACATAGGCCTTTATATTCTCGGGGGAATCATAAGAAATCACGTAAGCGGGCAACTTTCGTCCTCGATATTCATGATGCTTATCGGTTTCCTTGATGACCTCCACATTTTTCACTTTTAAACTCGGCGCCATCTCACGTGCTGCAACCGCTAAGGCCTCTTGTTCCGAAATGTTGTTTTTTAGGCTTCCATCCCTCGCATCCACCAAAAATTCATGGTTTATCCAGTAGTAGGGTTTTCCTGCTATTTCCTTTAGGCTCAACGAACTTATTTTACCCGGTATATTGATTTCTGAACTTCCGATGAGACCATCAAAGGCAACAGGTTCATGATCCATATTCCTGAAATGGTCTCCGTGGATTTCATCAATATCGGTCCAACTGAAATAAAGGCCACTGGCCGTCCACATAATGAATTGTATTCCCAAAAACAGTCCCAAATACCTGTGGGCCTTTCTAATTTTAATCGCTGTTTTTCGTTTTACCATTTTTGTATTAGTCGATTGATTTAGTTCGTAGTCGTAATGCATTGGCAATCACCGATACGGAGCTAAAGCTCATGGCGAGGGCCGCGATCATGGGTGAGAGCAATATCCCAAAAAACGGATAGAGCACCCCTGCCGCTACCGGCACTCCGATGGTGTTGTAGATCAATGCAAAAAATAGGTTTTGTTTTATGTTTTTCATGACGACTTCACTAAGGTTCCTTGCCTTAACGATGCCGTGCAAATCACCTTTTACCAAAGTAATCATAGCGCTTTCAATGGCCACATCGGTACCGGTGCCCATGGCAATACCCAAATCGCTTTTGGCCAATGCCGGGGCATCGTTGATTCCGTCTCCTGCCATGGCAACCACTTTTCCTTCGCCTTGCAAACGTTCCACTTCCTTCATTTTATCCTCTGGCAAAGCTTCTGCCTTAAAATCATCCAAATGAAGTTCTCCCGCCACCGCCTTGGCTGTATTGGCGTTGTCACCTGTAAGCATGATTACAGAAATTCCCCTGTCCTGAATAGCTTTGATGGCTTTGGCACTGGTTTCCTTTATTTTATCTCCAATGGCCACAAAGCCATGACATTTCCCATCGATGGCCAAATAGGAAACCGTTTTTCCTTTTTCTTGGGATTTTTTCACCTTTTCCTTTATCGAATCAGAGATTTCGACATTGGCCTTTTCCATTAATTTAATGTTGCCCAAATGGACTTCGGAACCATTGATTTTACCTTCCACCCCCATACCGGTTACGGCATTGAAAGAATCAGTTTTTAGAATCTTTACATCTTGTTCCTTGCCATAATTCACCGTCGCCTGTGCCAATGGATGTTCGCTATTGGCATTTACCGAAACAACGTATTGCAACAAATCTCTATCTGAATAATCATCCGAAAAGGCTTCCAAATGGTCAAAGGTGGGTTTACCTTCGGTAATGGTTCCCGTTTTATCGATGATCAAGGTGTCCACATCGGCCATTTTCTCCAAAGCTTCCGCATTTTTGATCAGCACACCGTTTTGAGCTCCTTTGCCCACCCCGACCATTACGGACATTGGTGTGGCGAGACCCAGTGCACAAGGACAAGCGATAATCAAAACTGCAATGGCATTGATCAATGCATAGACATAAGCGGGCTGTGGACCCCAAATGGCCCAAACCGCGAAGGTAATTATGGAAATAATCACCACAATGGGCACAAAATAGGCCGATACCTTATCTGCCAAATTCTGAATGGGCGCCCGGCTTCGGCTAGCTTGGTTCACCATATCAATGATTTGTGAGAGCAACGTATCACTGCCCACCTTTTCGGCCTTCATCAAAAAAGTTTGATTTCCATTAATGGTGCCGCTGCTCACTTTGTCATCCACTGCTTTTTCAACAGGGATGGGTTCCCCTGTGATCATGGACTCGTCAACAGAGGTTTCGCCCTCGGTAATGATACCATCAACAGGAATCTTTTCGCCAGGTTTTACTCTAAGAATATCCCCCTTTTCGATATCATCAATACTGACCTCAACTTCTTCCCCATCAACCACTTTGATGGCTTTGTTGGGTGCCAGCTTCAATAATTCCTTTACGGCATTATTGGTCTTACTATGGGCTCTGGCTTCCAGCAATTGTCCCAAAAGCACTAGCGTTAGGATAACCGTGGCCGCCTCAAAATAGACGTGTACGGCACCAGATTCGGTCTTGAACTGTTCCGGGAAAAATCCGGGAAACAACAATCCAAGGACACTGAACAGAAATGCCACACCAGCCCCAATACCAATTAAGGTGAACATGTTCAAGTTCCATGTTCTGATACTTCGATAGGCCCTTTCAAAAAACATCCAAGTGACATAAAAAACTACGGTGAGCGATAATCCAAACTGTACCCAGTTCCAATATCTTGGTTCCATTATTTTGTACAATGGATTATTGGGTATCATCTCGCTCATGGCAATAAGGAAAATGGGCAAGGTAAACGCAAGGGCGATCCAAAACTTTTTGAGCAGTTTTTTATACGTCTTTTCCTCCGCACTGGCTTCTGGTTCCTTTGGCACCAGATCCATTCCACATTTTGGACAGGAACCTGGTCCATCTTGAACCACTTCGGGGTGCATGGGACAGGTCCATTGTTGTTTGGAACTGGTAGCTGAATTTTGTTCCTCTACCAAATCCATTCCGCAAACCGGGCAATCACCTGGTTTATCGTAGGTTTTATCCCCTTCACATTGCATAGGGCAATAAAAGGTGCCATTTCCGTTCGAAACGGTTTTCTTTTCTTTTTTCTTGGGTGGATGGTGGTGGCCTTGAGCATGGATGCTATAGCCTCCTCCATCGTTCTTTAATGCTTCCTCAAAAGTTTCAATGGGGATATGCTCCTCCATCTGGATTACGGCCTCGGCCTTTTCCAAACTGACTTCAACCCCGGTAACCCCGTCAACTTTTGATAGGGTCTCCTCTACATGGCTTCTACAGCCATTGCAGCTCATTCCGTGTATGTGATAGGTATGTTTCATCTTTTTGTTTTTTATTCAAAACTAGCTGAATACCAGTCGGAAGCTTTTTACAATTCTGGGTTTCTTTTATACAATTTGGTCCAATGGTCTCCTGTTCCACTCTTGCAATTTCTTATAATCGCTCATCGACATCCCCGTTACCGATTTAAACTGTTTGGCCAAATGACTGCTGCTTTTATAATCTAAATCGTAGGCAATTTCGGAGAAGGTTTTGTTTCCCATTTGGATTTCTTCTTTTACCTTTTCCATTTTGAGCAGGATAAAATATTTTTCAATGGTCAAGCCCTCCTTCGCACTGAACATTTTACTAAGCGCCGAATACTCCTTGCCCAGTTTTTTGGCCAAGTATTCCGACAGATTCTGATCGGAACGGTCATCCAAAGCATGGATCAAGTGTTTCTTGATGTCAACGATGTATGTTTGATCGACATCCTCGATCAATTCAAATCCGTTCTTGGTCAAAATCTCCCGAATACGTGCTATTTGGCCAATGGCAGAATCCTTGAATTCAACCTCTCCCAAGTCAATTTGTACCACCTCAATGCCAACATCCCGAAATTCATTTTTCAGAACGCCTTTACATCTTTCACATACCATATTTTTTACCTTGATACGCATAGTGGTACAATTTGAAATTAGTTATGGGTATGCCCGTCGGCCATATGTTCCTCGTTCAACACATAGGTCATACCGCAAACTGGGCATTTTCCTTCCTCATCACTGCCACTGCCTTCACAATGCATGGGACAAACATATTTGGAAGTATACTCTTTGCCTTCCATTTTGGCAGTTTCCATGCCTTCCATATCATGATTTTCATGATCCATTTTCTCCATATCGTGACCTTCATGCTCCATGGTTTCTTCCGTAGAAGTTTCTTTGGCTTCCTCCGTTTTTCCCTTGCACGATACGGTAAGCACCAATACTGATGCAAATGCGATTCCGATGATTGTTCTGATGTTTGTTCTCATTTTTGATAAATTAAATTTACTTGTTAATTAAATAATTGATGATGGCAGATTGTATATAATATAACTGCACTGATTGTATTTGACTGGTCTGAAATTTTAATTGCAGCTCCTGAACATCGAGCACATCATTGAAATTGATGGTTCCGGTTTCATAACTCTTGATCAAAATTTCTTCTGCATCCTTCGCTTGTTCCAGATTCTTTGCTTGGGTACGGTATGCGATACGTGCTTGGTTCCGTTGCGAAATGGCACTGGCATAGGCATTTTCCAAAACATTCAATCGCTCCTCTTTTTGGAATTCAATCTCCTTTTGACGGAGCTCGTTCTGCCTGGTAACGGATTTGAACTTGTTGTTGAAAATAGGAATGGAAAAAGTGACCATGGGCATTACAATATCCTTCCCGTTATCGCTCATAGCCATGTCTTCACGTTCGGAAACAGGAATATAGTCCAAGCCTATCCCAAAACTTGGTGCATTTTCCTTTTGGTTGAGCACTTCGGATTGCGTTACGGATTCATACAATTGGTCATACTTGAGCAACTCCGGGTTGAGGCTCAAATCATCCTTGTTCAAAATAGTATCATCTTCAGGAATTTCCATTTCTTCCACGACCTCCACCGCAATACGTTCCTCACGATTCAGCAAATTGTTGAATACGGCCTGCTCTGACAAGTAGGATTGTTCCAAAACTTCATTTTGCTGTTGTAATTCATTTTGACGGATTTGAAGTTTTAAGATATCCACGGCAGAAGCTTTTCCTACTTCTACCGAAGTGAGCGCCAAGGTTTCGTAAGTTTTCAACAGTTCAATGTTTTCCTGAAGCACTTTTTGCTTGGCCTGAATCCCGTATAAATTATAGTAGGATTGTGCCAAGGACAACGCCAGTTTCCGTTTGGCGATGACAATTTCAGCATACTCTGTCTCTGCCATGGAACTTGCGTAGTTCTCCCGCGCCGTGATGGTACCGAACCAGGGCAACATCTGTGAGACCGAAAACCGAGCTCTTTGTGCTCCCGTTCTGGTTTCTGGTTCGCTCACAAAATATCCCGCGGCAACCGTTGTGTTGGGCAAGGTGTTCACTTCGTTCACCTTTTCTTTTGCAATGTTGTAGCGCAGTTCCAAGGCCTGAATCATGGGGCTGTTCTGTTCCGCTTCTTGCAGATAGCTTTCCAACGATTGGGCCTTTGTCCCAAAGCTTGCGAGTACAAACATTATATAAATGAATCTTTTTTTCATTGGTTTTGCATTTTAAGTTGCAACTCACTTTTCCAACTGAACAGCACCGGCACTACAAAGAGTGTAATCAAAGCGATTAGCATTCCACCAAAACTTGGAATGGCCATCGGAATCATAATATCGCTTCCCCTACCTGTACTGGTGAGCACGGGCAAGAGTGCCAAAATGGTAGTCGCGGTGGTCATCAAACAAGGTCTTATTCGCTTTTCTCCCGCTTCCAATACCGAAGCACGAATCTGTTTCAAGTTGTCCGGTTTGTTCTTGTCAAAAGTTTGGGTAAGGTAGGTAGCCATGACCACCCCATCATCCGTAGCAATTCCGAATAGGGCAATAAATCCGACCCAGACGGCCACACTCAGGTTAATGGTGTGCATTTGGAAGAGGTCCCGAAGGTTCTCGCCCATAAAACTAAAGTTGAGGAACCAGTCCTGACCGTAGAACCAAATCATTAAAAACCCACCTGCAAAGGCTACCAAAATCCCTGAAAATACCATCATAGAGGTAGCAACGGACTTGAATTGGAAGTACAAAATCAAGAATATGATCAACAACGCCATCGGAACCACTACGGACAAGGTCTTTTTCGCCCTTAATTGGTTTTCGTAAGTGCCCGTGAATCGGTAACTGATGCCTTGGGGCACCACCAATTCGCCGCTGTCTATCTTTTCCAGAATCTTGGCCTGGGCATTTTCCACCACATCTACTTCAGCGTAGCCATCGAGCTTATCAAAAAGTACATAGCCTACCAAAAAGGTATCTTCACTTTTAATGGCCTGCGGACCTTGTTCATAACGGATGGTGACCAATTCACTCAAAGGAACAGGGCTTCCTTTTTGCACAGGAACATAAATGTTTTTCAAATCGGTTGGATTTTCACGGAGTTCCCTTGGGTATCGCACACGAACGCCATATCGCTCCCTTCCTTCCACGGTTTGTGTCAATTGCATCCCGCCAAGGGCCACCTCCAAAATCTGCTGCACATCCTCTATCACCAAACCATATCGGACCAATTTTTCACGGTCTATATCGATAAGGAGGTAGGGCTTACCAACGATTCGGTCAGCAAAAACGGCCTCGTTCTTCACCCCGGCCGCTTCTTTTAATATGGGCTCCAGTTGAAGGCCAAAATTTTCGATTTCCTTTAAATCTTGACCCTTCACTTTAATGCCCATTGGGGCCCTCATCCCTGTTTGCAACATCACCAAACGCGTCTCAATAGGCTGTAGTTTAGGAGCTGAAGTGACTCCTGGTAATTTGGTGACCCTCACAATTTCATTCCAAATATCATCTGGACTTTCTATTTCCGGTCGCCAGTTTCTAAAGTATTCTCCATCACTGTCTGGAATTAATAAGTTCCTGTCGATTCGCAAGGGTTCACTTACATGGTTCTCTTTATAATTTTGCTCATTGCTCACTTCCAAATTGGGGTTGGCAAGCACTTTTCCGTTGCTCAGCTCAAAATAACCATCGTCATTTACTTTAAAACGTTGTGGGCTTCCTGCTTCATTTTTTTGATATTCCGAGCGGTACTGAATAATGTTCTCGTACATGGAAAGTGGTGCAGGGTCCAAAGCGGATTCCGTTCTTCCCGCTTTTCCCACCACCGTTTGAATCTCTGGAATGGTAGCTACGGCCATATCCAACTGCTGTACCACCCGTTTATTTTCTTCCACCCCGGCATGCGGCAGGGAAGTCGGCATCAACAAAAAGGAACCTTCATTGAGGGAGGGCATAAACTCTTGGCCCGTGTTTCGCATAATCATAAATCCGAATACCACAATCACCGTGGGAATGGAAAGAAATAGCAATTTATGTTCCAAGGCCCATGTTAAAATACGGCTATAGTATTGTCGGAACAGGTAAAACCCACCAAGCAAAACACCGCAGATCAATCCCACAAAAATCAGGTTGATGGCAATGCTACGATCAAAACCGAGAGGCCTCCAATAGGTGGCCAACAAAAAGGCGATAGTGGCAACGCAGATACCCACATTGAGCATACTATTTTGTTTCCCATCCAAAGTTTGACGGAGTTTTAAGATTCCCGAAACACCAAAGGCAATCAAGGCCAAGCCCAACCAATAGCCAAAACCAATGGCAACCAGTCCCGAGGCAATTAAAATGCCGTTCCAGACATAAGTAATAGTGGGCTTTCGGTTTTTCTTTTTGAATATGATGGCCGCAAACGGTGGAATGAGGAACAGCGCCACAATAATAGAGGCTGTCAACGCCATGGTCTTTGTAAAGGCCAGCGGCCGGAAAAGTTTTCCTTCTGCCCCCACCATGGTAAACACGGGTATAAAACTGATGATGGTGGTCAGTACAGCCGTAAGAATTGCCCCAGAAACCTCGGCAGTGGCATTGTACACCACTTCATTTATAGGTAGATTGTTATCGTTTTCATCCATGTGCCGGATAATGTTCTCGGAGAGGATTACCCCTACATCGACCATAGTCCCAATGGCAATGGCGATACCCGAAAGTGCGACGATATTGGCATCCACGTTGAACATTTTCATGGCGATGAACACCATGAGTACCGCAATCGGCAACAGTCCTGAAATCAAAACGGAGGCCCTAAGATTGAACACCATGACCACAATGACCAAAATGGTTATCAATATTTCCAGAGTCAGGGCTTCGTTGAGTGTTCCAAGTGTTTCTTGGATGAGTTCTGTTCTATCGTAAAAAGGAACGATGGTGAGTTGAGAAGTGGTTCCATCTTTCAATTCCTTGGAGGGAAGTCCTGCACTCAACTCGTTTATTTTCTCCTTCACATTGTTGATGACCTCCAACGGATTGGCGCCGTATCTAGCCACGACCACCCCACCGACCACTTCGGCACCTTCCTTGTCCAAAATACCACGGCGCACGGCAGGCCCCAAGGATACGTGTGCCACATCTTTAATTCTGATGGAGGTGTAATCCGTTGCCGTAACTACGGCATTTTTTATGTCGTCCAAGGATTTGATGTATCCCAATCCACGAACCAAGTATTCGGCCTTGTTGATTTCCAATGTCTGTGCACCAATGTCCCGGTTGCTCTGTTTAACGGCCTTGACCACTTGGTCCAACCCCACATTGTACTGTTTCATCAATTCGGGGTCTACATCTACTTGGTATTCCTGCACAAACCCGCCAATGGAAGCAACTTCGGAAACACCTGATGCAGATGACAGTGCATATTTCACATAGTAATCCTGAACGCTTCGCAGTTCTTGCAAGTCCCATCCTCCGGTTACATTGCCATCCTTATCCCGACCTTCCAAAGTGTACCAAAAAATCTGTCCCAAGGCTGTCGCATCAGGTCCCAAAGCAGGGTTTACCCCATCGGGCAATAAATTGTTGGGCAACGAATTGAGTTTTTCCAGAATTCGGCTACGGCTCCAGTAGAACTCGACATCCTCTTCAAAAATGATGTAGATGCTGGAAAACCCGAACATGGAAGAACTCCGAATGGTCTTAACTCCAGGAATACCAAGCAAAGAAGTCGTTAATGGATACGTAATCTGATCTTCGATATCCTGTGGGGAACGGCCCGGCCATTTGGTAAAAACAATCTGTTGGTTTTCCCCAATATCCGGAATGGCATCCACGGCAACGGGATTGCTGGGCAAGATACCGGTATCCCAATTAAAGGGAGTGCTCACAATGCCCCAAGCCATAAAAAATAGCAGGAGCAATATGGCTACCAGTTTATTCTCTATTAAAAATTTAATGCTTTTATTGAGCATAAGGGTTTGATTTAAACATTAGATCGATACAAAAAATGCGTATAAACGCAACTGCCCAACCAAATTGGCCGGGTACATTCAATCAATGCTTAAATCAAATAAGGAAAGTCTGATCCAGAACCTGGACGTCCCGTATCAATGGTGGAGGGTTGTACTCCCTGAACGAACTTGGCTCTTCGGAATCAATTTCGAAAAGCTGAAAATAGGATTGGACAAAACTTATCAAAAAGACTTGTTGGTCCAAATCAAACTTCTCGAAAGAAATTTTTAGGTCATCTTGACCTTGAACGGTGAAAGATTCATCATTACAACAGGATTTTTCCATCTCCATGTCCATATTCATTCCACAATCATCGGCATGGGCAAAAAAGGAAATATCCATCACACGGCCCATACAAATATGCTTGTCCACCGTCCACGAAACCGTAGAGGCCAAGACCAAAAGGGCCATTAATGAGGATACTATTTGATGAAAAATCTGTTTCATTCGACAACAAAACTACAAAATATTAACATTTATTGTTTTGCTTAACAGAACTTTATCTGTTTTTGACCTGTAAGTTCACTTTCTTTTGTCGTACAAATCCGCTATTCAATACATTTGCAAAAAAAAATGTCATGCTAAAATCATTGGAGCCCAAAGTGCTCGATATCGTAAAGGATGGGAACAAATCCGTGGATGACCGTTTGGGCGAAATCTGTGAACTTTTGCGCAGCAACGTAGCTCATTACGATTGGGTAGGGTTCTATTTTAAAAATGGTGACAAAGAAGAATTGAAACTGGGCCCCTACGCAGGTGCTCCCACCGATCACACCATCATTCCTTTTGGCAAGGGCATTTGTGGGCAGGTAGCCGTGAGCAATCAGAACTTTGTGGTACCCGATGTTGCCGCTCAGGACAACTACATCGCCTGTAGCATTACCGTTAAAGCTGAAATTGTTGTCCCTCTATTTGTGAACGGGGAAAATGTGGGCCAAATCGATATCGATTCCAACACTCCAGACCCATTTACCGAGGAAGACGAGCGCTTTTTGGAATTCATCAATGCCGAAGTCGCCAAAATTCTGTAAAACTTCTGATATTTTGTTGATAAACCGTTCTGATTTTTAGATTCAAAAAAAGTACTTTTGTGCGCTTAATAAATTGATTCTAAGACAGAGAAGATGACTGCTAAAAAAGCCTCCGCTGCATTAATTTCCGTATTTCATAAAGATGGTCTGGAACCCATCGTTAAAAAATTGGATGAACTTGGGGTAACTCTTTATTCTACAGGAGGAACCGAAAAATTTATCCACGATTTGGGTATCGATGTGGTACCCGTTGAGGACGTGACCAGCTACCCATCCATATTGGGCGGTCGTGTAAAAACATTGCACCCGAAGGTTTTTGGAGGAATTTTGAACAGACAGGACAACGAAAGTGATGTGTCCCAAATGAAGGAGTTCGATATTCCGCAGTTGGACATTGTGATCGTGGATCTCTATCCCTTTGAAAAAACCGTTGCCAGTGGCGCTTCGGAACAAGATATAATCGAGAAAATCGATATTGGTGGTATTTCCCTGATCAGGGCGGCCGCCAAAAACTTCAAGGATGTACTTTGCGTATCGTCCATGGAGGATTACGAAGACTTTTTGAACGTAATTACCGCAGGAAACGGCACCACGACCTTGGAAGACCGCAAACGTTTTGCCACCAAGGCCTTCAATATTTCATCACATTACGATACGGCCATTTTCAACTATTTCAACCAGGAGAAAGAAGAAACCGTATTGAAAATCAGCGAAACCAAAGGTCAGGTGTTGCGTTATGGGGAAAACCCGCACCAAAAAGGATTCTTCTTTGGTGATTTTGATGCCATGTTCACCAAGTTGCACGGGAAAGAGCTATCTTACAACAACCTTTTGGATGTGGATGCCGCCGTAAACTTGATGGGAGAATTCAAAAATGATGACCCAACCTTTGCCATCTTAAAACATAACAATGCCTGTGGATTGGCCACGCGAAGCACCATCAAACAAGCCTACGTGGATGCCCTGGCGGGAGATCCAGTTTCTGCCTTTGGCGGTATTTTGATTTCCAATGTTGAAATTGACAAACCAACGGCTGAGGAAATCCACAATTTATTCTGCGAAGTGGTAATCGCTCCCAGTTATTCCGATGAAGCTTTGGAAATTTTGAAGGGCAAGAAAAACAGAATCATTTTGATTCAAAACAAAATTGAATTGCCAGAAACTTTGGTCAGGACTTGCTTGAACGGCGTTCTGGTTCAGGATAAGGATTCCAAAACCGATTCCAAAGAGGACCTGAACCCAGTAACGGACAAGAAACCGACCCCACAAGAAATCGAGGATTTGATTTTTGCCTCCAAATTGTGCAAGCATACCAAAAGTAACACCATTGTTTTGGCCAAGAACAAACAATTGTGCGCCAGTGGAACGGGACAGACTTCACGTGTTGATGCACTGAACCAAGCCATACACAAAGCCCAATCTTTCAATTTTGATTTGGAAGGTGCCGTGATGGCGAGTGATGCCTTCTTCCCATTCCCTGATTGTGTGGAGATTGCGGACAAAGCGGGCATTAAAAGTGTGATACAACCAGGAGGCTCCATCAAGGATCAATTGAGCATAGATTATTGCAACGAAAATGGATTGGCGATGGTGATGACAGGTACTCGACATTTTAAACATTAATTTTAGTACTTTAGCCGATAATTTTTACCGTTAATCCGAAAAACAGACGATTTTTATGGGATTTTTTGATTTCATGACCGAGGAAATTGCGATTGACCTTGGTACTGCAAATACCCTGATCATCCACTTGGACAAAGTGGTTGTAGACAGTCCTTCCATTGTGGCAAGGGACCGTGTATCGGGTAAAATAATCGCGGTAGGCCGCGAAGCCAATATGATGCAGGGGAAAACCCATGAAAACATCAAAACCATACGACCGTTGAAGGACGGGGTTATCGCCGATTTTGATGCATCGGAAAAGATGATCAGCATGTTCATCAAAAACATTCCGGCGCTCAAGAAAAAATGGTTTCCGCCCGCGCTTCGAATGGTCATCTGTATTCCTTCGGGCATTACCGAAGTGGAAATGCGTGCGGTACGTGAATCTGCGGAACGCGTAAACGGTAAAGAAGTTTATTTGATTCATGAGCCTATGGCTGCTGCCATCGGTATCGGTCTGGACATTATGCAACCGAAGGGGAACATGATTGTGGACATAGGTGGTGGTACCACGGAAATTGCGGTCATCGCATTGGGTGGTATCGTTTGTGACAAGTCCGTGAAAATTGCGGGCGACGTATTCACGAACGACATTATTTATTATATGCGTACCCAGCACAACTTGTATGTGGGCGAAAGTACGGCCGAGGCCATCAAAATCGAGATCGGTTCAGCTACGGAAGACTTAAAATCCCCACCAGAGGATAAATCCATTCAAGGACGCGATCTTTTGACTGGAAAACCAAAACAGGTACAGGTTTCTTACCGGGAAATCGCAAAGGCTTTGGACAAAAGTATTTTAAGGGTCGAGGATGCGGTAATGGAAACCTTATCGCAAACACCACCGGAACTTGCCGCCGATATCTACAACACAGGTATTTATTTGGCAGGTGGTGGGTCCATGCTCCGAGGCCTGGACAGAAGGCTTTCCCAAAAAACCGATCTGCCCGTTTACATTGCCGAAGATCCTTTGAGAGCTGTTGTTCGAGGTACGGGAATTGCACTTAAAAACTTGGAACGCTATAAAAGTATTTTAATAAAATAGCGCTGTAATCTTTACAGTTCTATTACCTTCAAGGAGTTGAAAAACCTTCTTAACGATACGATTGCATGCAACGCATCATCAATTTTGTTTTACGCTATCGAAATGCATTTTTGTATGTGTTTTTTGCGTTTATTTCTTTGGTGATGACGATTCGGTCCCATTCGTACCATCAATCCAAATTCTTTAATTCATCCCGTTGGGTCTCCGGTAGTATTTATGGTGCCGGTTCCGATGTTTCCTCTTATTTTGACTTGCAAGAGGAGAACAAAAGATTGGTCGAGGAGAATCAGCGATTGCGCAGAATTCTTTTCAACACAGAATATGATAGCATTGAACCTTTGGATTCCACTTTGGCCGTTTATCAAGTATTGAATGCCCGTCTTATAAAAAATAGTTTTACCTCGCCTCGAAATTATGTTTTAATTGACAAGGGAGAGAAAGACGGGGTGCATCAAGATATGGGGGTAATCACTACCGACGGTATTTTGGGAATTGTGGAAAACGTGTCGAATAATTTTGCGACGGTGCAAAGTGTGCTCAACACCAAATCCAACATCAACGCAAAAATAAAGGGCACCGAATATTTTGGTTCGTTGGTATGGGATACAAAAGATTATTCCGTGGTGCAACTGATAGATATTCCCAGACTGGTCCCTTTGGTTGTTGGAGATACCATTGTTACCGGGGGAATGTCCAGCATTTTTCCGGAAAACGTTCCCATAGGTGTTATCAAGAAATATGATCTTAACGATTCCAAAAGTTTCTACAATATTGACGTGGAGCTATTCTCCGACATGGCCAACATTAAAAATGTGTACCTGATCGAGAACATTGACAGAGAGGAAATACAGGAACTTGAAGCCAGAACCATAGAATGAGCAATACCGTTTTCATAAATGTTCTCAGGTTTGTGTTGTTGGTCATCACACAGGTGCTCATATTCAATAATCTCAATTTTCTGGGTTTCATCAACCCTATGGTTTATGTAATCTTCTTTTACTGGTATCCCATTAAAAGGAATCGTGCCATTTTTATGCTTACGGCTTTTCTATTGGGATTGGTCATCGATGTTTTCTCGGACAGCCTTGCATTGAACGCCTTGGCATCGGTCACCATTGCTTATGCAAGACCTGCCATCATGCGATTTTGCTTTGGCGTGAACTATGATTTTCAAAATTTCAGTTTCAAGAACACGACCAAGTTGCAGCGAATTACCTTTATGGCGCTTCTTATTTTTATTCATCATCTCATATTCTTTTCGTTTGAAATTTTAAGTATCGCCCATATCCTGTTAATTTTGAAAAAAGTTTTTGCCACAGGAACGGTAACTTTAATACTTTGTGTATTATTCAGTTCACTTTTTAGTCCAAAGAGCGAATAAAAACGTAGCTTTTATCGTTGGGTTATATGTGCAACTCAAGAATTTAGGTCTATCATGAAAAAATTATTGCTTTCATCCGTCATTGTACTTATAGGCTTCACCTTTATAGGAAGGCTTTCCTATTTGCAATTGTTCCGGTTTTCGCCAGATCAAATATTGGATGATCCTGCAATAAAAAAAGTGTACGATTACCCAGAAAGAGGCTATATCTATGATCGCGATGGAAAACTTTTGGTCGGAAACCAACCTGCATACGATGTCATGGTAATCCCCCGGGAAGTAAAGCCATTGGACACTTTGGAATTTTGTGGTCTTTTGGGCATTGAGAAGGAGGAGTTCCTTTCCAAAATGGAAAAAGCAAGAGTATATTCCCCAAGGTTACCCTCTGTTTTGGTGCCCCAGCTTTCCAAGGAAGATTATGCCAAACTTCAAGAAAAAATGCGCCACTACAATGGCTTTTATATTCAAAAACGTTCCCTGCGTTACTACAACACCAAAAGTGCCGCAAATGTGCTTGGATACATCAGCGAAGTGAACGAGTGGGACCTTAAGAACAACCCCTACTATGTTGCAGGCGAACTAAAAGGTAGAACGGGTATTGAGCAACAGTATGAGGAAATTTTAAGGGGTCAAAAAGGGGTAAAACATATTCAAAAAGATCGTTTCAACAGAGATATAGGCCCTTATAAGGATGGAAAACTGGACACCTTGCCACAACAAGGCAAAGAAATCCATATTACACTGGATAAAACCCTGCAAGAGTATGGCGAAAAGTTGATGCACGGTAAACGTGGTGGCATCGTTGCCATTGAACCAAAGTCGGGAGAAATTTTGGCAATGATATCCGGTCCAACTTATGACCCTGCACTATTGGTTGGCAGGGAGCGTTCCAAGAATTATAGCAAACTGCATTACGATACCATATCCAAACCCACATGGGATCGTTCTATTTTAGCTCAACCCTCTCCTGGATCACCTTTTAAAACCCTAAACGCACTAGTAGCCCTTCAAGAAGGAGTAATAAATGAGGACACCAATTTCAGGTGTTACCATGGTTTTTATGTAGGCAATACACTTAGGGGTTGCCACTGTGGAGGCGGTATTAGGGATTTAAACTCTGGGATATATCAATCCTGTAACGCCTATTTTGCAGGTGTTTTCCGTAAAATCTTTGACAAGTACAACACTACCGACCAAGGCATGAATGTTTGGGAAAAGCACATGAAGAGTTTTGGCTTGGGCGGTTATTTGGGTACAGACCTTCCAACGGGAGCTCCAGGAAGAATTCCAGATGTCGCTTATTACGACAAATGGTATGGGGATGGCAGATGGGCTGCCTCCACCATCATATCCAACTCTATCGGTCAAGGGGAAATCGCAGCTACCCCATTGCAGTTGGCCAACATGACCGCGGCGATTGCCAATAGAGGTTATTTTTATACGCCCCATATCATAAAGAGCATCGGTAACAATGGAAAAATAGACCCTAAGTACACCGAACCTAATTACACCACCATAGACAGAAAACACTTTGACCCTGTGATCGAGGGAATGGCCAACGTCTATGAATATGGAACTGCTCGATGGGTAAAAATTCCAGGTATCGATATTGCCGGGAAAACCGGAACTGTTGAAAATTATATCCGAATTGATGGTGAACGGATGCAATTGACGGACCACTCCGTTTTTGTAGCCTTTGCTCCTGTTGAGAATCCTCAGATAGCATTGGCAGTTTATATTGAAAATGGGTATTATGGTTCTCGATATGCTGGGCATATTGCCTCCCTATTGATCGAAAAATACATAAAAGGGGAAATTACAAGGACGGACCTGGAAAAACGCATGTTGGAAAAAACTTTGGAACACGAGTATGCCAAACCCTATAGCGGCGAACCTTTCAAGATAAACGAGTATGTCTGGTAGAGGCCCGTTTGGCAGATTGGATTGGATCAGTGTAATCCTCTATGCGCTTTTGGTTTTTATAGGGTGGCTCAACATTTACTCAACTTCGGTAGGAGATGCGGACACATCAATTTTTGATTTCTCGACCCTTTATGGAAAGCAACTCTTTTTTATGGGTGTGGCTTTTTTGGGAATCATATTCGTGCTTTTTGTTGAATCGACCTTTTTTGAACGATTTTCTTCAATTTTCTATGTGGTCTCCATAATTCTCTTGTTAGGATTATTTGTTTTCGGAAAAACAATAGCTGGAGCCACATCATGGTACGATCTTGGTTTTTTTAACCTGCAGCCTTCGGAACTGGCCAAGGTTACCACTTCGTTGGCATTAGCTAAGTTTTTAAGCGATATACAAACGGATATACGAACAGGAAAGCATCAAATTTATGCCTTGATAATTATTCTGTTGCCCGCTATTTTGATTTTACCACAGCCCGACCCTGGGAGTTCGTTGATATATTTTTCGTTGTTCTTTGTACTTTTTAGAGAAGGCTTCCCTATTTATTATTTGGGAATTTTGATCTTCGCCGTCGTCTTGTTCGCCACTACCTTGATGTTCGGAACTGTCTGGGTCTCCATTGGATTGATTATTCTCACCCTATTGGTCTATACCTTCAAAAAGGCTTCGGTTAAGATTCCTTTACTTCCCGTACTGGGTGTAATTGTGGTTTCCATTCTGTTTTCCCTGTCCGTAAATTTTGTTTTCGAGAACGTTTTTGAACAGCGTCACCGAGACCGATTTGCACTGTGGTTGAGCTTGGAAAAGGATGAGGATAAATTGGACGAAATACGCAAGACCATTGGTTACAACACCTATCAATCTGAAAAAGCAATTGAATCCGGTGGATTTACAGGTAAAGGATTCCTTGAAGGCACCCGGACCAAGGGTGATTTTGTACCTGAACAGCATACCGATTACATATTTAGTTCCGTTGGCGAAGAGTGGGGCTTTTTGGGCACTGCCACTGTAATTTTATTGTTCTCCCTGTTCTTTTTACGGTTGATATATATAGCAGAGCGCCAGAAGAGCGATTTTAGCCGAATGTACGGCTATGGAGTAATTTCGATTTTGGTATTCCACTACTTTATCAATATAGGAATGGTGATCGGACTGTTGCCTACTATTGGAGTGCCCCTGCCGTTTTTTAGTTATGGTGGTTCCGGTTTGATTTTCTTCACGATGCTATTATTTATTTTCCTGAAACTGGACTCCAATCGCTTGAAGGACGGTATCTAGAATTTCCAGCCTTCGGCATCCACTTTTGACTCGATTCGCGACTGCCACGCATCAGGCTGTTTTTCAAAAAAATCGATTCCGGTCCTTTTCTCGACCTCATCCACGGAAACCAAAAAATCCTGTAATGGCTTTTGACTTTCTTCCGCTGGAATCAAAAAAGCAAGAACCTTTGTATTGTCCCCGGAACCTTTCATCACAATTTTATAATATGCTCGGGGCACATCCACATCTTCATCCCCTATTTGTGGCAAGCCTTCTTCCAAAACACCTCCGGTGACCACAAAGAGTTCTCCTTCCTTTTTGCACCAATAACGCACTTGCTGTTCCAAACGGTTCCAGATTCCGGCATTGAAATCTTTGTTCTGGGGGCTAATATTACTGGTATAAAAGGTTTCGTTATAGGCTTGTTCCGAGAACCGGCGGTCGCCTGCCGGGAGCAAATGTCCCCTATCATACCCCGAACCTCTGTAATTTCGCCAATCGGCCGACTTAGTGGATACCTTTGGGTCCTCGATAAAATATGGTCGCTCCCTATCATCATACGTTAGGTGCTCTTGCTTGAGCGTATATGCCACCCACTCCGCTTGCTCATGTGGTTCGCTATAGGATAAAGTATAGAAACTATGTTCCACAATTTCACCTGTGGTAGACCTTGGCAACAAATTGGCTTCGACAGCATTGGTTTCCGGCCCATTGGGTTTGGAATAGGTTGCTGGCGTATAAAAGTTTTCGAACAGCCAAAAGCCTACAATGCAAACAAACATCAACACCGCGTAAAGGGTTCTATTCTTCATCAAATAAATTTGATCGGGTTTAAGGGCCAAATTTTGCAAATAAATACATCCTAAAAAAATAAAACTTCTTTGATCATATTTTTCTATTTATGTCAACTGGCCACAACAAAAAAAGCCAACTCCGAGGAGTTGGCTTTTTTATATTTCATTGGACAATCTTAGCCTTTGTTAACACTGGCCAATTCGCCGTCTTTTTTCTTGATATTGTTCTTATGAAGATCCTTGAGCACGTTTACGGCCTCTTCCACGTAAATATCACGAGCTAGATCCTTGTGCCATCTATCTCTTTTTTCCCTTAATACAGAATCTTGGGTGAACAATTCTTTCTCATAGTTCAGTGAACTAAAGGACAATTTGGAATCGTAATCCCTTAAGCTTTTGAATTTTTCCGAACGTTTCTTTGCTTCTTCTTCTTTGCTCACGTATTTATCATAGTTCAGGGAAATAACATTTTCATCCTGTTGCTCCTTGAGCCATTTGGCATTTTCCTCGATAAGCTTGATCTGCTCATTCTTGGCCATACGTTCCTTGCTCTTTTTAACGGCATCTTCAAAATCGATATAGCCATCCCATACTTTGTAGTCGGCAGCGGTAATTTTATCCCAACCTAATGGGTTCTGTTGATCTCGCTCGCCCAAATCGATATAACTATATCTGTCTGGAACTACAATATCGCTTTTTACACCTTCCAATTGGGTAGAGCCTCCATTGATACGGTAAAATTTTTGGGTAGTCAACTTTATCGCTCCTAAATCTCCATGTTCGTTCCCTCGCACTATATCATCCAAAGGAAATATATTTTGGACGGTTCCCTTTCCGAAAGTTTGTTTGCTTCCGATAATAACGGCCCTTTTGTAGTCCTGCATTGCAGCCGCCAATATCTCGGAGGCCGATGCGGATAATTCGTTCACCAAAATCACCAATGGACCATCCCACTGGATTCTTTCGTCTTTATCCTCATGGACTTCCTTGCGCTGACCGGAGGAACGCACCTGTACTATAGGTCCGTCCTTGATGAAGAGTCCTGCCATATCGACTACTGTTTTCAAGGATCCTCCGCCGTTGTCCCTCAAATCCAAGATAATTCCTTCCGCACCTGCCTCTTTGAGTCGCTCCAATTCCTTGGCAACATCGGTCGCGGCATTCCTTTCGGCATAATTTTCAAAATCAATATAAAACTTGGGAAGGTTGATCAATCCATATTTATTCTCCCCGGCATCGATTGTCGCGGATTTTGCATAGGATTCTTCAAGCTCAACTACATCCCTTGTGATGGAAACTGTTTCAATAGTTCCATCTACTTTTCTTACGGTAAGGTCCACTACGGTACCTTCTGGGCCTTTAATCAATTTAATGGCGTCTTCCAATCGCATTCCCACAATATTGATGGGCTCTTCTCCTTCTTGGCCAACTTTAAGGATTTGATCGCCAACTTCAAGACTTTGGTCCCTCCAAACGGGTCCCCCGGAAATGATTTCCACAATCTTTGCTCCTTCTGGTTTCTTCTGCAATCTGGCACCGATTCCTTCAAACTTACCGGACATGCCAATATCGAACTTCTCTTTTTCTTCTGGGGCAAAATAGAAAGTATGAGGGTCGAATTCTTCTACAATGGTATTCAAGTACTGAACAAACCAATCCTTACGTTCCAAATCGTCCACGAAATCGAAAAATTCATCCAAGGTGTTTTTTGTAACCTCCCTGGCTTCTTCTTCTGTTGTGACCTTATCTATGGAACCTGGGATTTCGTTGAAGGCATAGGCCGCATCGACGTCCAAATCTGCTTCCGAATCAGCTATCTGATTTTCAATCTTATTGTCAAAAACGTTAAGGGTGTTGTATTTTAATTGCTTTCTCCAACGCTCCTTAAGCTCTTTTTTACTGGTAGCGAACTCTTGTTTGTCGTAATCTATCTCGATGGTTTCATCTATAGTATAATCAAAAGGCTGGGCAAGGACATCTCCGTAAATTTCCTTTGCCTCTTGCATACGAACCATCAAGCGTTGGTACACAACATTGAAGAAGGTAATATCGGTGTTCCTGATCTCATCATCGATCATGAACCTATATTTTTCAAATTCGTCGATATCACTTTGCAAAAAATATCTTTTGGTAGGGTCGATAACCTCTATAAAGTCATCAAAAACATTGGAACTGAAGCTATCGTTTACTTCCTTGGGCTCATAGTGCCCTTTTTCAAGTACATAGGAAATCAATTCCAACAAAAATTTATCCTTGTCGTCGTTATCAAAAGACTTATTGGTAAAACTGCAGGAAGCTACTGCAACAAGAATAACCAATAGTGCCAAAATAAAGTTCTTTTTCATAATCTCATTTTTCTGGAGCGAAACTATCTGACCTCAAACCGTCAAATCTTCATTGCGCCATCCATCTTTTCTAATTGTATGAATTCTCTAAGATACAGAAAAAACCGTGCCAGTCCCGATGGCTGGATTTAATTTTTTGTTAAACGGACAAAGCTCCATATCCTTATGAAAAACGTATTTTTATGCTTTAAATTATCCGACATGGAAAAACCCTTGATTCTTGTCACCAATGACGATGGCATTACGGCACCTGGCCTAAGGGCATTGATACGCACCATGAAAGAACTGGGCGATGTTGTTGTCGTGGCTCCGGACAGTCCGCAAAGTGGTATGGGGCATGCCATTACCGTAGATAGTACGTTGTTTTCCAAGCAGGTAATAGTGGACCATAAAGAAGGGGCACCAAGCGAGTATAGCTGCAGCGGCACACCTGCCGATTGTGTAAAGTTGGCACTTCGTGTAATTCTGGATAGAACCCCGGACATCTGCGTCAGCGGAATCAATCATGGATCCAACTCTTCCATCAACGTAATTTATTCCGGCACCATGAGTGCGGCCATAGAAGCGGGCATTGAAGGAATACCGGCCATCGGCTTTTCGTTATGCGACTATTCTTGGAACGCAAACTTTGAGCCAGCCCTGGATTCGGTCAAAAAAATAGTTGAGGAGGCACTGGACAACGGAATCCCGAAAGGAACGGTCCTAAATGTAAATATTCCCAAGACAGAGAAGGGCCCCAAGGGCATTAAAATCTGTAGGCAGGCTCGTGGCAATTGGAAAGAGAAATTTGATAAACGTACAAGTCCATCGGGTAAAGATTATTATTGGCTTACGGGAGAATTTGAGCTCTTGGACAAAGGAGAGGATACAGACGAATGGGCATTGGCCCAAGGCTATGTTTCAGTAGTTCCAACGCAGTTCGACCTTACCGCACACCACGCCATACAACAAATAAACAACTGGAACTTAAATGAAAAGTAGCAAAGAGATCATCATAGGATTTATAGTCGGAATAATTGCGAATACTTTTGGAACACTGCTCTACATTCTACTTTTTTCTGATTTGGGCATAGTGGAAACATTCAATGCAGCCATAGAACAAGGACATATTGGCAGTTTATTGGCACTTGGGGCCATATTGAACTTAGTGGCCTTTTTCGGTTTTTTGCGAATAAAGAGAGACCAAAGGGCCAAAGGCGTCATGCTGGCAACATTGGTCACGGCACTTGTTATTATGATATATAAAGTGATGTCCTAAAACTTAAAACACAAGAACATATTTAAACTGGAATGTTTTTCTTGAAATTAAATTGAACCTGTTGTTTGAACTTGACACTTTAGAATGAAATACTATATAATTGCTGGTGAAGCATCGGGAGACCTGCACGGGTCCAACTTGATCAAGGCCCTTAAAAAAGAGGATACCTCGGCAGAAATTCGTTGCTGGGGCGGTGATTTGATGCAGCAGGCTGGCGGTGAGCTCGCAAAACATTACAAGGATATGGCCTTTATGGGCTTTTTGGAGGTTTTGATGAACATTCCCTCCATATTCAAGAACATTTCCTATTGCAAAAAGGACATTCAAGATTTTAATCCTGATGTGGTAATTTTTATTGATTTCTCTGGCTTTAATCTAAGAATCGCCAAGTGGGCCAAACAAAATGGGTTCAAAACCAATTATTACATTTCTCCCCAAATTTGGGCCTCAAGGGAAGGGCGTATATCAAAAATCAAAAGAGATATTGATAACATGTACGTTATACTCCCTTTTGAAAAAGAGTTTTACGAAAAAAAGCATGGCTATCCGGTCCAATTTGTGGGCCACCCTCTTATTGATGCCATTGAAAATACACCACTTCAAGATAACGAAACCTTCAGGAAGGAGAACGACCTTGATCCCGTAAAACCTATAATTGCCCTGTTACCGGGAAGTCGAAAGCAGGAAGTACAAAAAATGTTGGAGGTCATGCTTTCGGTAAAAAAGGATTTTCCCGATTACCAATTCGTAATTGCCGGGGCCCCCAGTCTTCCTGATGAATTTTATGCACCATTTCTAAAAGGTGATAAAGTGGAATATGTCTCCAACAAAACCTATACACTTTTAAAACATTCCCATGCCGCATTGGTAACCAGTGGAACGGCCACACTGGAAACAGCGCTGTTTGAGGTGCCCCAAGTAGTTTGCTATAAGGGCAATTGGATTTCCTACCAGATAGCAAAGCGAATCATCACTTTGGATTATATCTCCTTGGTCAATCTTATCATGAAAAGGGAAGTTGTAAAAGAGTTGATACAGAACGACTTGACCACTTCCAACCTGAAGAACGAGCTTTCCAAAATTGCAGAAGGGACCGAACGGGAACGTATTTTGTCGGATTATGCATTGCTCAAAGAAAAATTGGGTGGAAAAGGAGCCAGTGAAATGGCAGCCCGATTAATTGTGAAAAATGTGTAGTTTTATCTTCCAAGAATGTAAATCTATTCTTGGATGTTACGAAAAACCATAATCTTACTGTTGTTTTTGGCCATTACCGCTTGCGGCCCCGGCAAAAAACGACGCACCTACAGCAAGACCCGAACCGTTTCGGTAGAGGGGTCCACCGAAGACACTTCCCCTAAAATTGAACCTAAAAAGGAAAACAAGAAAGAGGGGCGTAAAAATGTTAAGGCAAACGAAATCATCTCCACTGCATTAAGCTATTCCGGAACCCGGTACAAGTATGGGGGCACCACAAAAAAGGGAATGGACTGCTCTGGCCTGGTCTATGTTTCCTTAAAAGAGAACGACATTATGTTTCCCAGATCATCCTACCAAATGGCCTTGGAAGGTAACAAAATCAGGGTAAACGATGTAGAAAAGGGGGATTTGCTCTTCTTTCAGACCAGTAAAACGGGACGACGCATTAATCATGTTGGGTTAGTGGTAGACGTCGACGGTGACGATATTAAATTTATTCACGCCACAACCTCACGAGGCGTATTGGTATCCTCATTACGGGAAGGATACTGGAACAGCGCTTTTGTAAAGGCTATGCGCATCCTGTAACGTGCGCCAACTTAATTTTGTGTCCATAAAACTCACATTGTGGGTGATAGTGGGCATCGTTATTGGTTTTAATTTTGAGATAGCTCCACTTCTCCCCCTCACAATTATGCTGGTTTTTTTACCAGTAGCTTATTTGCTTGGCAAAAGGCAACAGCGTGAAGGGTTCCCGTTTTTTGAAGTGTTGATTGTCCTCATGACTACTTCTCTTGGCAGTTTTGTTATCGGAATTTCAGTGGGCCGTGGCATACCTACCCATTACTCTAACTCCAATGATGATTTGGAAAAAGTTTGGAATTTAAAGGTGACGGAAGTACTTAAGTCAAATGACTACTCCCACAGATACATCACCAAAATTATTGCTGCCGATTCGGAAATATTATCTGCAAAGTTGCTTGTAAGTGTCTCTACCGATTCCAACTCAACACCATTGCAGGTTGATGATGAATTTATCACTTACTCCAAACCTGAAAATATACGGCCACCATTAAATCTTCACCAATTCGACTACAAAAGCTATCTTGAAAAGCAAGGGATTCAACATCAAATTAGAACCAATTACGCCTCCATTGCCAAGAAGGAAAATAGTTGCACAACCTTATTTGGAGCGGCATCCAATTTTAGGGAACACATTATTTCAAAATTGTAAAGTAGAAACTTTGGGCATCAAGAACTCGGGGTAATCCAAACCCTCATTTTAGGAAAGCGCGACGATATTTCCGAAATCACTTATAACAACTATAAGAATGCTGGGGCAGTTCATATTTTAGCGGTAAGCGGCCTCCATGTTGGAATCATCCTGCTTTTATTGGAGTTTCTTTTATCGCCATTGGAGCGCTTTCCCAAAGGCAAAACCATCAAGCTTATCTTGATTGTTCTGCTACTTTGGGGTTACGCTTTCTTAGCCGGGCTCTCACCTTCAATTGTACGTGCCGTAACCATGTTTTCCTTCGTGGTCTATTCCCTATACCTCAACCGACCTACCAACTCATTTAACATTATAGCACTTTCCATATTGTTTATTTTATTGGTAAAGCCACTGTTCTTGTTTCAAGTAGGGTTTCAAATGAGCTACGCAGCGGTATTTGCCATTGTTTGGGTTTATCCCAAACTACAAAAGTTTTGGTTTCCCGATAATTTCATTGTTCGGAAAATATGGCAATTATTATCGGTAAGCATTGCGGCCCAGTTGGGAGTTTTACCCATCAGTTTGTTCTATTTTCATCAGTTTCCGGCACTATTTTTTGTTTCCAACCTACTCATTATTCCTTTTTTAGGTTTGATTTTGGGTCTCGGAATCGTGGTCATCCTATTGGCTTTGACCAATCTTTTACCGCAATTTTTGGTCGATGGTTTCAATTGGGCGATTCATTTTATGAATTCCATAGTTGGTTGGGTCGCTCGGCAGGAAGGTTTCATCATCAAAAACATTCCATTTGATTCCGTTCAGATGATAGCGGGATATTTTATCATCACTGCTCTTGTGCTATTCCTATCCCGGCCTCGCCGGAAATCGGCTTTGGTATTCTTTGATGGACTGATTATTTTTCAAAGCTGGACGATTTGGAATCAAACCCAAGTGCACCAAAAGGAAACTATCGTATTAGCACACCGAACCAGAAATACCATTTTACTGCATCAACTAGGGGATTCAATTTCCGTAATCACTTCGGACAGCGATAATATTGGTACTGTTTCTACTGATTATGCGGTAGCAGAACGAATCCAAAAAGTGAACAACTCTGTATTGCGAAACAGTTACCAAATAGGTGACAAAAAACTATTTGTTATGGATAGTTTGGGTATTCTTCCTTTGGAAGAGCAATTAGACTACCTGTTACTGACCCAACCTTCAAAAGCTTATTGATTCCATGCAACCGAAAATAATACTTGCAGATGGCAGCAGCTATCCGAGTTTGATAGCTAAATGGCAAGCGACATGCATCAAAAAAGAAATCCCTTTCCACTATACGGGTGAAAGGGGATGTTATGTTTTTAGTTTGAAGAAAAATTAACCTCTTTCGATAGTTTCAACCTCATCTTCTGCAGTAATTTCAGTCTCATTGTCTTCAGCACCGTGCGTCAATCGCTTCAATGGTTTCAAAAGGAACAAAACCAACGTCCCGAACAGTACGGCAAAAATGAATAGTCCCCCGAACACTTTTAGTTCCCCTGCCTGAACCGAGCTTTCTCCAACGATTCCCGCAACTTTGTTACCTAAACCTGTGGCGGCCCAATATACGCCCATCATCAAGGCCATGTACCTTGCTGGTGCCAATTTTGTAAAGAATGATAATGATACTGGGGAAAGACACAACTCTCCAATGGTATGGAAAAGATACGTCAAAACCAACCAATACATAGCCGAAGAACCTGAACTTTCATATTGCAGGGAGGCAAAAACCATGTAAACGAATCCCACTCCCATGATGATAACCCCTGTTGCCATTTTAAACAAAGAAGTGGCTTCCTTGCCTTTCAGTTTTCTTCTTGCCCAGAAGTTTGCCACTGTTACGGCAAAAAGGATGATGAATCCGGCATTGGCTGCTTGAAACCATGCTGCGGGCACTTCCCAGCCCATGAACATTCTATTGGTTTTTTCTTGGGCATATAAGTTCATTAGACCTCCCATCTGCTCAAAACATCCCCAAAATACAATTACCATCAAAAGTGAAATGAGCAGCACAACATATCTATCCTTTTCGACTTTTCCGTTCAGGTTTTTGTAAATCATCATCATCATACCGGTGATGAGCGACAGGAAAACAAATAATATCCCATATCCCCAATTATCTGGACCATCGTATGTAAATCCTGCATAAATGGAATATGCCAAAAGAACACCCACTATGGTCAATTGCAATGGGGATTTAAGCAATTGCGAAAACAATTGTGCCAAACTTATATCAGAGGCTTTTTCCTCCAAAGTTGGCTGGTTCCCCACATGCACCAAAAACCGTTGCCCGTAGAGGTATACCAACAATCCCACGAACATTCCTATTCCGGCTAGGCCAAAACCATAATGCCATCCATAAACCGCAGCAACGATACCCACTGTGATGGAGGCTAAAAATGACCCAAGATTGATTCCTACGTAAAAAATACTAAAACCTTTATCCCTTCGGATGTCATTTTGTTTATATAATCCCCCCACCATGGTGGAGATGTTGGGTTTAAGCATTCCAACACCCAGGATTACAAAGCCCAAACCGGTGTAATAGGCCCATAAATAGTCTATAGCTAAGACCCCATGCCCAATGGTCAAGAGAATGGCTCCAATGGTAACTGCTTTTTTTTGTCCAAGGTATCTATCGGCCAAAAAACCTCCGGGTATACTCATTACATAAACCAACATGGTGTACCAGCCATAGAGTGCCAAAGCTTCGGTAGTTGTCCACCCCAGACCGCTTTGCGGATCATTCTTCAATGTTTCCGCAGTCATGTACAGGGTAAGTAGGGCACGCATTCCATAGTAAGAAAATCGCTCCCACATTTCGGTAAAGAACAATACGTACAATCCTACGGGGTGTCCAAATAATTCTCTTTTGTGGGCTGGTTTGGTTACTGCTGACATATTTTATAGTTTGATTATAAGTTCTCTTTAACGAAGTTGGTCAATTTGGTATATAGGTGCAGGCTTGTGTTGCCGCCATAAATACCGTGGTTTTTATCGGGATAAATGGCCCAATCGAATTGTTTGTTGGCCTGCACGAGTGCCTCGATCATTCGCATGGTATTCTGAACATGGACATTGTCGTCTCCGGAACCGTGCACCAATAAATATTTTCCTTTTAGCAATTCAGGATAGTTGAAAGGTGAGTTATCGTCATACCCTGTTGGGTTCTCCTGCGGCGTTTGCATGTAACGTTCGGTGTAAATGGTATCGTAAAAACGCCATGAGGTCACCGGTGCCACAGCGATGGCCATTTCAAAGGTATCATTGCCCTTTAATATACAGTTGGTGGACATAAACCCTCCATAACTCCATCCCCAGATTCCGGTTCTATCTTCATCGATATAGGAAAGCTCACTTAACTTTTTTGCAGCGTCGATTTGGTCTTCCACTTCATATTTCCCCAATTCCTTTTGGGTCAATTTTTTAAAGTCGCGCCCTTTTAATCCTGTACCCCTACCATCTACACAGGCAACGATATATCCTTCGGACACCAATAATTGGTGCCAGTAGTCCCGAGTGCCCATCCATCTATTGGCCACTTGTTGCGAACCTGGCCCACTATATTGGAACATAAACAACGGGTACTCTTTATTAGGATCGAAATCCGCAGGCTTCATCATATACATATTAAGGTCGTAGCCATTTACATTAATGGTAGAAAACTCCTTTGGTGCAATCTGATACCCTTCCAATTTGTTCTCCAATGCCGAGTTGTCCTTAATTTCCTTTATCAATTTGCCATTGGATGCATTGTGCAAGGTAAATTGATAAGGCGTAGTTGCACTTGAATATGTATTGATATAGTATGTAAAATCACTACTAAAGGCTGCTGAATTGGTTCCTTCCTCAGTAGACAATTCTTTCTTTTTCTTCCCTTTGCTCGAAATGCTATAAACTCCCCTATTGATGGAACCATTTTCAACCGACTGATAAAAAATACGGTCGTTTTTCTCATCATAACCGTAATAACTCGTCACTTCCCAAGGCCCTTCGGTAATCTGATTTTTCAATTCTCCATCTCGACCATATAAATATAAATGATTGTAGCCATCAGCTTCGCTGGTCCAGATAAAGCTATCATCGGCCAAAAAAGTTAGGTCATCATCAATATCAACATAAGCTGCATCGGTCTCTTCGAATAGAACGCTTACAGAATTATCCTTGGCATTTACATCATAAAGTTTCAAGTTGTTCTGATGCCTGTTCATAGTCTGAACACTCAAATGGTCCGGGTTGTGCATCCATTTGATCCTTGGGATATAGTAGGCACCGTCCAAATCCACATTTGAAATAGCTCCGGAGGCAACATCAAACATATGCAATGTTACAATAGAATTCTTTTCACCTGCTTTTGGGTACTTAAACTCATGCTGGGAAGGATAAAGTTCCGTGCCATAAACATCCATCGAGAAATGGGGAACCTCTGTTTCATCAAATCGGAGAAAGGCAATTTTGGAACCATCGCTGTTCCATTCGAAAGCGCGGACAAAACCAAACTCTTCTTCATACACCCAGTCGGTCACACCATTAATAATCGTTCCTTTGTTTCCATCGGTGGTGACCTGCTTGGTAGTTCGCTCCGCCAAGTCCATAACATATAGATTGTTATCGAGAACATAAGCCACTTTACTCCCGTCCGGTGACAAGGTAGGCTCTTGGATTTTGACCTCCGATATTTTCACCAATTCTTTCGATGCTATATCGTACACATAATAAATCCCTAAACGGGAACGTCTAAATATAGGTTCAACTTCCGTCGCCAAAAGCACTTGGGATTCATCATCACTAAAACTATAGGATGAAAAATATGGTACGGCATCCGATGATGCTACTATGGTCTCCACTTTTTGCAAAGTTTCGTAGTCGTACTTATCCAGACTACTGGAACGCGGGGAACGCGATGTATTTAATATGGTGTATTGTGTACCATTGTTCATGGATCGTAGGACATCCATGTATTCTGTCCTGAACTCTCCTCCAAAAATCTCTTCGAGGGTTATTTTTTTCTTTTGTGCTGTAGAAAAAGTAACAACTCCCAATAAGAATAGGAATAGAAAAGACTGTTTGTTCATGAAGTGAAAAAATTGATTAAAAACTCCCAAGTTTACTAATATTTATCGGAAAAATAAATTTTGATGTTGCATTTGCAACAAATTTTAACCTTTGATTCGAACCGTTTTTCATCAATTTTCAGAATCTCTGGCAAAATTCCCATTATACGTATATTTGAATGCTTTAACCCAGCTTTATGAACACTCCCGTTGAAGGATTTTCCAAACTTACCAAAACCCAAAAGATTGATTGGATCGCCAATAACTGCACCAAAGACCCAAAAGGGACAAAACAGGTGCTGGAGCAATATTGGAACATGGACCCAAGGGTACAAAAATTGCACGATGAGTTCATTGAAAACACCATAAGCAATTATTATCTGCCCTTTGCCATAGCCCCCAATTTTAAGATCAACGGAGAAATTTTTGCAATTCCCATGGCCATTGAAGAGAGTTCGGTGGTGGCAGCAGCAAGTAAAGCGGCCAAGTTTTGGTTGGAACGCGGTGGGTTTAAGGCTGAGATTATTGGAACTGAAAAAGTTGGCCAGGTACATTTTATATATAAAGGTGGTACAGAAAAGCTCTCCAATTTCTTTATTTCGGCCAAACCAGAATTGCTTAAAAGCGTTGCCACCATCACCCAGAGCATGGAAAAACGGGGCGGGGGCATTAACACTATCGAGTTAAGAGATTTAACGGATAAAATTGATGGCTATTACCAACTCCATTGCACTTTTGAGACCTTGGATGCCATGGGGGCGAATTTCATTAATTCCTGTTTGGAGCAATTTGCCAAGACATTAAAAGAGCAGGCTCTTTTATTCGAGGCTTTTTCCGAAGAAGAAAAGAACATTGAGGTGGTAATGAGCATCTTATCGAATTATGTTCCCGATTGTTTGGTAAAGGCAGAAGTAAGCTGTCCAATTGCCGACTTGGGCAATGCCGATATGCCAGCCGAAGCATTTGCAGAGAAATTTGTTCAAGCGGTAAATATAGCCAAGGTTGAACCCTACCGGGCAGTTACGCACAATAAAGGTATTATGAACGGGATAGATGCCGTAGTACTTGCAACAGGGAACGACTTTAGGGCCGTGGAAGCCGGGATACATGCCTATGCCGCCAAAGATGGGCAATATTCAAGCCTGTCCCATGCCAAAATTGAAGATGGTATTTTCAGGTTTTGGATTGAGGTTCCCCTCGCTCTTGGAACCGTTGGTGGATTGACCACCTTGCACCCGTTGGTAAAATTGGCTTTGGAAATTCTTCAGAATCCATCAGCAAAGCAATTGATGCAAATTGTGGCCGTTGCTGGATTGGCCCAAAATTTTGCGGCAGTACGTAGTTTGGTCACCACAGGAATTCAAAAAGGTCACATGAAAATGCATTTATTGAACATGTTGAATCAATTGGGGGCCACAGAAGAAGAAAAACGGAAAATGGTCAAACATTTTAAAGATGAAACTGTAACCAACGCGTCGGTTAAGGAGGCTTTGGAACGAATTAAATCGAAGTAATGAAGAAGGAATTTTATAGCAACGGTAAGTTATTGATATCAGGTGAGTATGCCGTTTTAGATGGTGCTTTGGGCTTTGCCATCCCTTCCAGTTATGGGCAATCGCTCCATGTGACTCCGACTACATCGGGTTTTCTGGAATGGACCAGTTTAGATGAAAATGACAAAATCTGGTTCTCCGCGAAGTTTGACCTCAAAGATTTACGGGTAGTTTCCACTTCTGATGAGACCATAGCCAAGACCTTGACATCCTTACTCTTGGAAGCCAATGCCCAAAACCCACTTTTACCGACCGATAGCGATGGCTTCCAGATTGAGACCCATCTTACTTTTCCAAGATCCTGGGGATTGGGTTCTTCCTCAACTCTTATCAACAATATTGCCCAATGGGGACGGGTTGACGCCTTTCAGCTTTTACAAAATGCTTTTGGTGGAAGCGGATACGACATTGCTTGCGCCCAATACAATTCGCCGTTGACCTATCAATTAAAAGATGGCAATCCTCAAGTTGAAAAAATTGATTTCGACCCAATTTTCAAGCAACACTTGTTTTTTATCCACCTCAACCAGAAACAAAACAGCAAAGAGGCCATTGCCAATTACAGGGAACAACAGTTTGACAAACCCCAACTGGTTAAAGAAGTTTCAGATATTACAAGAAGAATGATTGGAGCCTCTACATTATTCGGTTTTGAGACATTGATGGAGGAACATGAGGCCCTACTTTCCAAAGTTTTAAAAATTCAACCTGTAAAACAACGCCTTTTTCCAGATTATTTTGGGGCGATTAAAAGCCTTGGCGCTTGGGGCGGTGATTTTGTTTTGGCCACCGGAGATGACAAAACACGCTCTTATTTCAAGTCCAAAGGTTTTGAAACGGTGATTTCCTATTCTAAAATGTCACTATAGTTTTTCCTCCGAAGAGGCCTTTTTTCCCAATTTTTGCTCATCCGTAAACTCAAACGGGGTGTTTGTCAATTGGCACCCTAAAATTCAATCAATTGCCCTTATGTTTGATACATATTCATCAACTATTGATAATATGGCCAAAATCAACAAAAAGACAATTGGGAGCTCTCTGAAAGGATTCATATTCATTGCTCCTGCCGATGCTCAAAATGATACTGAAACTGAGCTAAGACTGGATAACTTTATCAATAAAAGTTGTACCACAAATTACAATCAAATCACCTCGGAATCTGTTCAGAATATTCTAAAGCATGATGTGTTCTATATCACCCAAGAGACAAAGAATATATATGGCGAAAAGGAAAAAGAGGTTCATGAGTTTATTGTGGTGGACACTGGTTTAGAGGTGAAACGGTTTGAAAGAATAAAAACCGATACTCCATTACCGGAACTTAGGAGTTATATACGTGAAGACTTTATGCTCAACGAAGAATCTGCCCCTCATTTTCAAACACTTTTGGATTACATCTACCCCATTGCCGATTGGAAACCCGATAAACGAGAGTTCTTTTTTAAAAATGGCAAATGGTATTTCCTTCGAGATGCGTATTTCCGTACCAAACAAGGTTTTGAAATAACGGTAGGACCAAAAGGAAAAATCACCCATATCTGTTATAAGATGAAATGGGATGAGTACGAAAGTAAATAGGCAATAAAAAAGGCATCCTGATCAGGATGCCTTTTTTATTATCATTTTGGCTAATAATCCTAGTAGAATATAGCTCTTTTATCTTCTATTTCTGCCTTATCTTTTAAAGCATTGTACACTGCCCCATTTACTCTGGCAGCAGCACTTGTTTGTAGATTTTGTGCATAGGTGCTATAGTTCTCCACATCGGCTGCTTCAGTTTTATTGGTCACTTTGATCATGTAAACACCAGTACTTCCCTCAAGCAAGTCAGAAGTTTGGTCCTTCTCCATGGCAAAGGCCTTTCCAACAACAAATGGCTCTCTCCCTGCCCCTGGCAATGTTGGCGAGGACAATGTAACTGCAGATGCATTGCTAAGGCTTACACCATTGTCCGAAGCTATAGCGTCCATTGCTTTACCTTTATTGGCCGCAATTATCTGTTCTGCTTTACGCTCCTTTCTGATGGCTGGCAAAGCAGTTGCCGAAGCATCTTCTGGTGCCATAAGTCCTTTTTTATATTTCTTCGTCAATTGCACCACGGCATAACCATTGTTTACGTTAAAGCGTTTGATATCGCCAACACTGGTATCGTCGTTAAATGCCCACTGTACAATACTGCGCTGTGAACCAAGACCCGGAAGGTTCTCTTCCATTTCCTTGATTTTGTTCACTGGACGAACGGTATAGCTACTTTCCCTTGCAATATCCCCAAAGTTCTCCGGTTCTGCATCCATAACTGCCATTTCATACTTAGTGGCATCGGTGAACAACGTGTTTATGGTCTCCTCGGATGGCTCAATTTCTCTTGACAAGGTAGCTACCTGTATCACATCTTGCTTATCATCAACCTTGATCACGTGGTATCCAAACTGTGTTTCCACCAAACCAATGGTTCCGGTTGGGTTTCCAAAACAGAAATCATTGAATTCATCTGCCATTATGCCTTCTTGGAAATATCCGAGGTCACCTCCACGTGGAGCTGATGGTCCATCTGAATTCTCCCTTGCCAAAGTTGTAAAGAGTACATCTTCTTTTTTAGCTTCTGCCAATAATCTTTTTGCTTCGGCTTCGGCTTCCTCCTTGGTTCTTGTAATGGATGGGTTGGCACGTTCGGCCCCTTCCCATGTAATCAAAATGTGACTTGCTTTTGCAGTTCCATTTTCTTTTCTGTCCATTACTTTGGATACTTTATAAGCATTTCCATCTTTATATGGACCGTATACTTCCCCAACACTCATTGCCATCAATGTATCGGCAACAACGGATGGGAGGTCTTTTTTAGCCTTGTAAATGGTATCGAACTTAGCGTCGGAATGTCTGTCCAAGAAAGCGGCCATGTCCGTAGTATTTCTAAATCCAAGAATGGTATCGTTGGCATCCTTTGCTTCTGAATATTCCACAGAGTCATCCAAGAGAGCAGTTATTGCAGTCTTAACACTGTTTTCATCTTCGGCTGATGGCTTTTCTTCAAAATAAACAAAACGAATATCACGTGCCTTATCCTGTTTGAACAAAGCTTTGTGGTCGTTGATGTATGACTGGATATCACTTTTTGAAACTTCGATGGTACTGTCTGGAATAGACGTGTAAGGAATACGAACGTATTGCATATCCACTTTGTCATTTGCCATATCATAGTTCAACTGGCCCTCGGTCAGGGTAGCAGTAACCCCACCTTTTACCAAGTTGAAATACATACGCTCCTTGGCTGCCTGAATGATAGACTCTTCATCTTGCAACCATGCATCGTATCGCAAAGGGTCGTTGGCTTTCCAATCGGCAATGGCACTTTTAAAGACTTGCTCGTTGAACACTCCATTTTCATCCTGAAAATCAGGAATCTGTGCATAGCCCGAAGTTCTCACGAACTCCACAATTTGGTCGCTTTCCACATCAATGCCCAAATCTTCGAATTGTTGGTTCAAGATAGCCTTTCTGATTTCTTGATCATATACCATGTTCACCAACTGGGTGGAGGTAACAGATGGTCCGTATCTTCTGGATGCCGTTTCAACCTGAGACCTAAACTCTTCTATTGGAATATTTTCCCCATTTACTTCTGCAACCGAGGAGCCCACTTTTCCACCAGCAAAATTATTACTGCTGAATACTCCGGATATTACGAATGCGAACAACGCCAAACCAATAATTAGAATAAGAACTGTTGTCCGTTTTCTAATATTCTCTAATATTGCCATTTTACTGCTTGTTTTCTTTAAATTCAGTGGGCGAAAATACCACTTTCTTTTCAAATAGGAAAGCTAAAAAAGGAGTGGAAATTATTAATCTTCAGTATGAACGCGCACACTCACTAAGTCTATTTTGGTGTTGGACACCTCCAAAATTTTGAAGGTAAAGTTGTCCACGGTCACTTCTGAATCTTGTTCGGGAATTTCTCCTGTCTGATTTACGATCAACCCTCCCAATGTTTCATATTCTTCCCCTTCCGGAAGCTCCAGCTTATAATTTTCATTGATATAATCCACTTCCATCCGGGCAGAGAACTTGTATTCGTTCTCGCCTATCTGTTCTTCATGTAGGTCAGTGGAATCGTGCTCATCCTCTATTTCCCCAAAAAGTTCCTCGATAATGTCCTCGACCGTTAAAATACCGGAGGTGCCCCCGTATTCGTCCAAGACCACGGCCATGCTTTTTCGCTTTTTGGTCAGTACGTTCAAGATATCTTGGATAAGCATGGTTTCGGGAACAAACTCAACTGGAAGCAATATACTTTTAATGGTCTTTGGTTTTTTGAACAGTTCGTAGGAGTGTACATAACCAATAATCTCATCGATGCTATCCTTGAATATCAAAATTTTTGAGTAGCCTGTTTCCGTGAAAAGTTTGGTCAGGTTTTTAGGTGTTTCGTTAAGTTCCACCGCTGTAATTTCGGTTCTTGGAACCATTACCTCCCTCGCCTTTACCGTGGAAAATTGGAGTGCATTCTGAAATATCTGAATTTCCGAGTCCACATCGTCCTCTTCTTGTACGGTCTCCATTTGCTCGGTGATGTAGTCCCCCAATTCCAATTTGGTAAAGGACAGCTGAACTTCATCCCCTTCTGTTTTGAAGAATATCCTTAATATAAAGTCGGATACCTTGATCACAAACCACGAAATGATGGAGAACAGCAAATAAAAGAAATAGGCCGGCACCGCGAACACCTTGATCAGCACATTGGCGTATATCTGGAAAAATACTTTTGGCAAAAACTCGGCCGTCAGTAAAATAACGAGTGTCGAGATAATGGTTTGCGACAATAAGCTAAAGTCCGTCAACAGTAGATTGACAAGTTGAATATTGGAGGGAAGCAGGCTCTGGAACCACTCCATGAGCATATCCCCCATAAAAAGCCCATAAATTACCAATGCAATATTGTTTCCAATAAGCATGGTGGCAATAAATTTTGAAGGTTTATCGGTAAGCAAGGTGAGTACCTTGGCCAAGAAGCCTTCCTGTTTTTTTTCAATCTCAATATGGATTTTATTGGCGGAAACGAAGGCTATCTCCATTCCCGAAAAAAATGCCGAAAACAGCAGAGAAAGAACGATGATGATTATGGAGGAATCCAATGCTATTGTTGATTATCCTTGTTTCGCTGTTCAAAACGTTTCCGATATCTTCTTCTAAAGATGAACATGCCTATGGACACCACGGCAAAGAAGATAAATATGTAGGTTTCCTTTGGATCAACGCTCCAAAGTGTTGCAATCTTGTAAATGGAAATGGCCGCTACTGCCAAATAAAGGTATTCTGTATATCTTAAAACTTTGATCATCCTATTCTTCTTCTTTTATTGTCATTAACCCATAGGTTTTGTGAGCTTTAAAAAAGGTGAAATCCTTATTAAAGTCCATGCCCTCACCGTCCATTATCGTTCCGTCCTCAGGATTTGTATAGGTAAAGGCGGCTTCGGTAAATATCCAATTGTTCTTTCTATCGTAATAGAGCTGATCGGTCTCCAACTTTTTCCCATCATGACTTTTGATTACGACATTCCCTCTCAAATCTATCAAATTAGTCTGTGAATATACAATACCATAATCGGCAAGGATAACACTTTTTTGACTTTTTTCATCGTAAAAGTCCACCTGTAAGCCTTCTGGAAAGGTACGAAACTTGAAGGCTTGGTTATCAAAATCCTCAGACAATGGACTTGTTAATACGGCAACTACCCTTGAATTGGCCGAGTCCTGTGTACTCATCGCCTCCACGGTCTCGGTATAGGTCAACGTGAAGTTTTGGGCAACACCTTGTGGGAATAGAGGCTTAACCGCTTCTTCGCCCACCCTTTCGTAACCATCACCACAGGACATAAAAAGGATTGCCACGGTGAATACCGTGGCAAAGCTCTTTAAAATATGTTTTGATTTCTGTTTCACCTTATAGATTAGGTACGGCAACACTACCTCCTACCCAACAGCTGAAAGTAATGGTCTGACCTGCCTTTCCTGAGCTAAAGATCATTTCTTTAGATGGTGCTTTGGCATCATAACTTGCAGCAAGTTGGCTTGCACGACCACTCAATGCCGGGTCTACCGTTGCTGCTTTTCTTGCCATGGCTGCTGCCTTCCAGTAAATAGCTCTCTTTTCAAACGGTGTATCTCCACATGCGTTGGCACTGTTTCCGTAAAGTGTAGCGATCAACAAATAGGCCTTACCGTTTGCAGGGTTGGCATCGATAGCTTTTAGCGCATAGCTTCTCGCTTGAGAAGAACTACTATTTCTAACGGTAGTGGCAATCTTGTAAAGGATTTCAGATTTCTTATAAGAATCTGTTTCCAATTCCACTGCTTTGTTGAAATCAGCAAGTGCACCGTTCATATCTCCGGACTTTTGTTTAAGTACACCACCGTACATATATGCATCGGCAGATGGGTCCAAAGCCAACTGGGCTTCGAAAAGTTTTCTAAACATAGGGTCGTCAGTACATTCTTTGGAGAACATTCTACCTACGGCTCTCTTCACCCATTTTACATCATCTTTCTTTTCATCAAAGCTCTTTTCGTATAATGGGATAAGGTTGTCACAATCGGCAAGTGCACCCAATTTGGAATCTACACTACTAGCTACTTTACCGAAAGATTCTGAATTTACCGTGGCCACCTTAAGAGTTCTTTTCTCTTTGGAAGTTAACGTGCCCAATGAATCTTTTGGCAACAATTTTGTAACTATATCGGTCAATTTCTTGTTTTCTTCTTCAAGCTTACCAGTTACATCATCGTATGTATTGAAAACATCTTGAAGGTCCCTTTTACCAGCATCGTGCAAATCTACCAAGCTGGAGAAATAAAGGTACAAGGCCCTTGGGTTTGTAAAGTTTTCCTGATCTTCTTGGAAGGCTTTGTCCAACATGGTGAACAATTCTTCATCGGAAGCCATTTTGTTCTCGTACATCAACAATGCTTTGTCGATGGCTACACCTGCTTTGGTGTAATTGGTCGGGAAATACTTTAGGCTATTATCGTACAAAGACAATAAATCCTGAACATAAGCATCTTTTTCTGCTCCGGTAGAATTCTCGATCTTTGCTTTCAAGATTCTTTCTCCATAGGAAAAATTTGCCTTGTTGATGTCCGGGCAACTTTCGTAAACCATTTTCCATGGCTCGTAAGCTGCATCATAGTTTTTCACCTTTACGTGTTCTGCGTAAATAGACAGATTGGTCATACACTCGGGGTTCTGTGCTTGGGCCATACTTAATCCCGTCAACATGGTGACCATTATCATTGTTAAGTAGTGTCTCTTTTTCATCTTTCTAATTTTAAAGCTGTTAAAGTACAAATTTTCATTAAAAAATCCCTTTTCAGGGCCTTATATGGGTGGTTATTTATCAAATTTTTAAAAAAAGGTCTATCAATTTATTTTTGTTTTAACAAACCATCTAGCATTTAGCGATAAACCAAGGTTAATTTTAAAATAACTCTCTTCAATAAGGTTTGCATCTGTTGTTCCGCGTCTTCCCAATTCAAATCCTACATTTATGTTAGAGAAGTCGCCGCCCAACGGTAAACCTAATCCAAAAGTTATGCCAAAGTTGTTTATCTCTTTATTGTTGATGGTCATACCGGTCATATCATACCTAAGACCGGCCCTATATGTAATACGGTTAAAATACCCGGTCAACGAACGATAATCAGGAATCCAATACCCTCCCAAAGCATAGGTGTTGGCATCACCATAATCGATATTATCCAGTCCTAGGAAGGTGTTTTCAAAATCACCCATCTGTTGAAAACTGTATTCTGCTCCCAAAAACCATTTCTTGTTTTCTCCAAAACCGAGTCCAAAAGTGGTTCTAGTGGGTATTTTCAACTCTGTATTCCTAAGATTGGATGCATCCAAATCCACATCCACTACCTCAACATTGTTTCCGGTTACCAGTGAAAACGACCCCAATGTCTGGGTATTTTCCGAAGTAAGGTTTCCTTGCGTATTTATAAGTACCGATGTGTAAAGGGTATATTTGTCCTTAATGGTCGGGTTATAATTAAGGGCATATTTAAAATCGTATCCATTTATATTGGATTCGCGATCGTCCAAAGTACCGAATTGTACACCCTCCACACTTTGAATCCTTTGATATTCCAAGGTTCCAAAATTAAAGTTGGCCGTAACCCCAAAACTCAAATTTTTAATAGGCTCAAACCCAATGGAAGCATATAACCGATTGAGCCCTCCTTCACCTTCAAAAAAGTTGGAGACCTCTCCATTTGCCGAGTTCGAAGTTGAATTCAAACTGTAGCCTACCGAGGAATAGGGCATTATCCCGAAACCAAATCCTACATTTTTCGCCAATGGAAAGCCAATGGCCAGATAATCCAAATTGGTGACCGAGGTTCGCTGTTCCTCGTTCCAACTCTTAAGCTGATACTCTTTGTGGGAGATTCCCGCAGTATAGGCGGTCAACCTAAGTTTGGAATATGCCGCCGGATTTGAAAGGTTGATATGGATGCTGTCCCCATACATACTCACACCACCCATCATCTGGGTATCCACTGCCCCTTTGTCCCTATCGTCGCCTATTCCAAAGTAAGAATATGGCGAAATGGTTCCATTTTGTGCAAACGCTCCATGTGCAACCACGCAGAGAAAAGCAATCAGAATCTTTTTAATCATTCAATTTGTATTGTATTCCAGTAGGCAATTAAGTCCTTCCAAGAGAAATTTGGAGTTCGCAAATATGGTGTTTTTTAGCCTTTTGGCAAAAAAATGGGAGTCTCCCCCTGTTAAAATAACTGTTAAATCTTGAAAACGAGAGCGATATTGGTCGATTACCCCATCAACTTCTTGGGACACTCCGTTTATAACTCCGCTGTGCATGCACGTTTCGGTACTGTTGCCGATAAAATCCAAAAGCTCGTCGGGGGCCAGCAAGGGAAGACCGGCGGTTTGCTCGTGCATGGCGCGGTACCTCATCCGGATGCCGGGAGAAATTGCCCCTCCCACATATTCGCCTGCATTGTTCACCATATCGTAGGTGATACAGGTACCGGCATCTATCACCAAGGTATTGCCACGGGGGTTTTGGTAATAAGCGGCGGCAGCAAGTGCCAAGCGGTCCACGCCCAAGGTCTGCGGTGTGGCATAACTGTTCTTAAAGGGCATTTTGGAATCGCTGGTAAGCACGTGCACCTTGCAAAAAAGGGCCACTACGTCCCGTTCCTTTCGGTCCAATTTACCTACGGAGGATAGTATGGCCTTGTTTATCCGGGGATATTTCTCGAACAGTTCCTTTATTTTGGAAAGGAACAATACGGATTCGAAACTATGGTCGTAGATGATACTTCCGTTCTCAAAAACAGCGTATTTGATCAACGTATTGCCGATGTCGATTACCAGATTCATGCTACAAAGGTCGTTAATTGAAAAAAATCAAAACCTTTTTTTCGGGATTTTGTTTGTATATCCTAATTTTGAAATTATATTTGCACCCGCTTAACAAAGCTTGGTACCTTAGCTCAGTTGGTAGAGCAACGGACTGAAAATCCGTGTGTCCCTGGTTCGATTCCTGGAGGTACCACAAAAAAACCCGCAAACTTGGTTTGTGGGTTTTTTGTTTTTAGTCTTTAAAAGAGTTTCTTTTTGCATTTAAACGGAGTACATTCCACAGTAATAGAACATATCAAATAAATCCTAGCGATGAATAATTGAGCAGCAGGTTATTTGAGAAAAATTCTACCCAGATAGATACCTATTAAAGCTGCAACAATAAAAAAGATTATCACATAATGTATTCCAAAAATCCATTGAGCAACTCTACTTACTGGCTTCATATTATCAGTAAAAAGTGATGTGAAAACAAAAGGTAAAATCTTGTTATAATTCCAAAATTGGTCTTCCAGCTCAATTTTTTTTCTGTCTAGTTCATATTGAACAAGTCTTTCATTCGAATAATTCGCAACTTCTTCAATAAAATCAGATAGCTGTTTTTCTTCATCAATAAAATTAATTATCGAAGGATGATATAAGCTTGCCACAAACGCACCCGAGCTGTCACATACAATTATAATATCTCTGATTTTCAAACTCTCAATAGAAGGAAGAGTTATCATCATTGTAGCCAAATTTATTTCATCATCTAAGGAATTGTCTAAGTTTAAATATCCTTTATAGAGCAAATATTTATTGAGCACCAAAATATTATTCTTGTTAAAATAAGAAATTGGAAAATCAAGTTTTCTTGTATTATTAAATTGAATGTCTTTGATTATTCTCCTGTTTTCATTTAATTTTTTTGGAGAATAAAGTTTTTGAAGATTATTAAGAGCAATTTCTTTTTCAGATTTTGTAATCTTTTCGTAAAACTCAATTCCTTTTGGTGTATTATTTAAATGGTGCAGATAAATGTTTGGAAAAACAACCAGATGAACAATGGTAAAGAAAGCTATCAATTTAAATAACGGACCAAACCTTTTGTTTTTCAAAGAGATTACAAAAAATATAATTCCCAATATTACTAGAAAAATTAGAGTAAAATTATCGTCAAGAAAATCCCAAACAAAAGCTCCAACGAGTAACATTAATGTTAAAACTAATGCCACCTTTAATTCAAAACCTTTATGTTCAGCCAAAATTTGTTTTTTCAATTCTGGATTAATTTCCTCATCCACACTTTAAGTATCTATTAAAATTTTGTTTTTCATTTACTTAGCTAATTTATGGATTTTTGTTGGTTAAGGTTTAGCGTTATTCGACAACAAAGTTTTGTTCAAGCATATTATCCAAATTACTGCCGCATAAAAGCAAAGCCGATAGTTTTACATGGCATTGAAAATACCCCGAAATATCAGGCTCTCAATCCAAATGATCTCAAAATTTAGGCTGGTATATTGTAAGTCTAAAATAGGTAGTTCTCAGATTATTAATCAAAACCCTCTGCAAAAAAATCGGTGATACTTAAATCAAAATAGGTAGATATTCTTTTGATGGTACTGAACTTTGGGTCCCATTTGCCAGTTTCAATTCGTCCAAAATGGATTCCAGTATCATTGTAGGCGTCTTCTTGGGTAAGATTTTTAGCTTCTCTCAAGCCCTTAATCCGGCTAGCTAAGTCCTTCAAAAAATCAACATTCTGGTCGTCGTTGTCCATCATACGACAGCAATGTCAAAATTTTAGGTGTCGAAATTAATGACGTAAACGTCATTTTGTCTAAATTTGAAGATTCCCAATCATTAAAATTACCTACCATGCCATCACATCTTATTTCATCCATTTTCAACAACTTCCTCCACCAAACTTCCCCTGCCCGTTGCAAATCACTTTTGCAACCCTAGAAATCCACAATCACCAAAACGGACAGTTCCTGAACCATTTGCATCGGCCGCAGAGCCGCATTACCCTTAATAAAATACCTTGCAGCGATTTGGCAGAACTTACGGTACTGGACAATCTGGTGTTCAGCTTTTCCTTTCAATTCCGTTTACCGCAAACCAAAGAGTTCCATACTATAGAAATGCTATCCTTGCCCCGCCCCTTGGACCACGGCAAGCTGCTGATAGATGAAGAAAAATTAATGTTATCCTTTAGGATAGATGCCCCGGACCCTTCCCTCAGGGTGGAGGTTATGCATACCTACCAAGGCATTTGCGACCTAAAGGAGCTCTCCCTGCTACTTTCTGGCAAACCCGTAAGGCAATAAGACAACGGTTAGCCCCCCACTTGGGCGCTTTTTTTACTGTTCTTGAATTCACTGGGGCTCAACCCAAATTTCTCCTTAAAGATCTTGGAAAAATAACTCCGGCTCGTAAACCCGATGGAGTAGACGACTTCGGAGATGTTCATTTCGGTGGTGGCAATGTAGTTTCTGGCCAGTTCCAAACGGGCATGCCTAATATATTCGGTCACCGTTTTGTTGTAGAGCAGTTTAAAGCCTTCCTGTAGTTTGGCCTGGGTAAGCCCGGTCTCGGCAGAAATGTCCTCCAACGAAAAATCCTTGGCAATGTTCTTTTCTATCTTTTTGGCATAGTTGCGAACCACCTTTAATTCCCTTTTCAGCAGACTGGTCTGCGGCCTTTTGTCCAACACCTCTTTGTTGTGCTGGATCATATGCATGGATAGGATTTGGTACACCAGTCCCTCGATCATCATAATGCGGATCATCCCCTTGGTATTCACCTTTTTTATGGCCGTTACCACCTCGGCCATTTTTAGGTTATAGGATCCGTAGTAGGCAAAAACCTTTTCGTGGTCGGTATCCAAAAATACTTCGTACAGCTTTTTATTGAGTTCTTCCCCCTGGTTCAATCTTTTGCGCAAAAATGGTTTTCTGCGCACCTGTATCACGGTTTGGGAAATTTTCACATCCGTGGGAAAGTATCTATCAGTGATCCCACCATCGCGATTGGTAAGAATAACGGACTGGAACTGCTCCATAATCTTAATCTTTTCTTCTGGCTGGTACCCGAACTTGTGCCCGCAATAGCCCTCCAAACAATAATAGAAGCTGATCGGATTAAAGTCAGACGTGTCCACTTCTATCAAAACCTCATCAAAAAAGGTAATGTCCAACTCCAACAAGCTCACGCCCCAGTCAAAAGTTATAAAACTTATAGTGCCTTTTGCCTTGTCATTGGAAACTTTCAACTGGTGCTGCCCCCACTGTTCTTCGATAGCTCCTCCTAAAACATTTTTTATCTGCTCTACAGATTCCGCAGTATCCTGGGCCTTTACTTTAATTTTGATCATTAGGTCTACAACTGACTTTTGTTTGATTATTGGGTCTAAATCCTATAAATATACTCTTTGTTGGCCTTTGTACAAGGTCGGTACCCTAATTACATATATCAAAAGAAACACGATTAAAATTATTTGCGTCAACCTTTCCGAGCTTCTTTTGCTTACTTGGGGTCATATTATAGAAGATTATGATTTACAAACTTTCAAATGAAGCTAGCACAAGAGAGATAGAAAAGGAGTTTGGAATTCCCTTCAGATATCCAAATTTATACACTCCCAACCCATTAATCAACGGTTTTAATGAGACCAACATAAGCGTGGTGACAATGGAAAACCAAAATGAGATAACATTTGCCATCTGGGGCCTTATGCCGCAGGATTTTAAAGAAGATTGGCACATTTTCCAAGACAATGCCAATACTTTGAACGTGCAACTGGATGAATTGGAAAACGTTTCTTGGATGAAGGATTCCTTTAAAGAACGGCGTTGTGTGATCATTGTCACCGGATTTTACACCCATTTGTTGGACAACGGCAATACCTGTAGCTATTATATCCATCAAGAATCTGAAAAGCCGTTCTACTTGGCGGGCACATACAATACGTTGAACGATGGATTTTTATGCGCCGCACTGATGGTAGGCAAAACCGACACTTTTGTTTCGAACTACCACAACATCAGCAACCTTGCCCCCATTATTGTTCCAAAGGAAAAAGTATCGGTTTGGCTGAACGATGGCCATGACATGGAAAGCCTAAAAGAAATCATTGAAAGGCCGCATAACACCAAGTTGAAGGCCAAACATATTTCCAACGAATTCTTTCTAAAAAACTTGACGTCAAATTATCAGATAGATTCCCTGTTTTCCTGAAAAATAGATGCAAACCATTATGCATCAATATATTAAGATTCCATTTTTTTGAGTTAACATATAATCGGAAAACGGCAAGCTTCGGGAGAAAAGTAAACGACATTTGTAATGTACCGATTAAAGGATAATCGGACACTAACTTAAAAACACTACTATTATGTTACGTTGGACAATCATCTTTATCATCTTGGCCATTATAGCCGGTGTATTCGGTTTTGGTGGAATCGCTGCAGGTGCAGCAAGTATAGCCAAGATTCTATTTTTCATATTTATTGTTCTGTTTATCATATCGTTGATTTCAGGAAGAAAAAGATTATAAAAAGCTAGAAACACAAATAAAATCATTAACCCTTAAATATAGAACCCATGAGAAAATCAATAAGTTTATTCGCAATTTTTATGGCAATGGCGCTTACCTTGAGTATGACGAGTTGCAGAGAAACAAATGAAGACAAGGCCGAAGAAGCCATCGAAGAAGTAGAAGATGCAGCTGAAGATGTAGGTGATGGTATCGAGGATGCGGCCGAAGACGTTGAAGACGAAGTAGAGGACGCTACGGACGACAGCCCTCAATAGAATAACCATTGGCACACACTGTAAAAACTCTGGCACCACAGCCAGAGTTTTTTTGATTGACACAAGTTTACGGCAAAAGACAGGAGCAGTAAATTCATTTCGTTATACCTTAGGAGAAACAAACACCACCATTAGCTGTGAAGACCGCTCTAACCGTAATCTACATTCTTACCTCCGTTTGGTCCATTGGAGCCATCATCTACCATGGCAGGAGGCCATCAAGATCCATAAGTTGGGCGCTTGCCATTATTTTTCTTCCTTATTTGGGTGCGGCGCTCTATTATCTATTTGGTATGAACCGCCGAAAGTTCAAGTTCTTCAATACCAAAGAGTTCGACAAAAGAAATAAGTACACCCACCCCAAGATTTCCGCCCAAGAAAAATTCTTGACCCATTTTGATGATGACATCAGAAAAGAGCGGCTCAATAGATTGATCGAGACCAATTCCGACAGCACGGCAAAAAAAGGGAACTCCATAACCGCGCTCCAAGATGGGGGCGAAACCTTCAATGTCCTATTCAAGGCGATGGAGAAAGCAGAAAAGTTCATCCACGTTCAATATTATATTTTGGAAAGAGGCTACCTACTGGACAAAATGCTGGAGCTTTTTAAAAGAAAAATACGGGAAGGCGTAGAAGTTCGAATCATCTACGACTCCCTTGGAAGCTACAAACTACGTGGACGGCCCAGGAAAGAGTTTGAGGATATCGGGGTGAAGATATATCCCATAATGCCGATACGGTTAACAAATCTGTTGTTCTCACTAAATTTTAGGAACCATCGCAAAATCGTGATCATCGATAACAAAATTGCCTTTACCGGTGGGGTAAATGTATCCGATAAATATATAAGTCGGAAAAATGAGCTGGGCAAATGGAAGGATATCCACCTAAGACTAGAAGGCCCCATAGTTAATGATCTACATCTCATTTTTTTGAAGGATTATTTTTTTGCGAGCAACAAGGAGGATTTTCATATCGACGATTACCTCACCGAACAGCAAAAAGCAGGCAACGTGAATGCACAGCTAGTGGCCGGAGGACCGGATTCAAAGCATCCCACCATAATGCAGCAGTACCTCGGCATGATGAACCAGGCCCAAGAATCCATTCGTATAGCCAATCCCTATTTTGTTCCCGGAGAGGCTTTTTTGGAGAACTTGAAGATCGTGGCCATGGAAGGTGTGGAAATACGTTTGTTGGTCCCCAAAAAATCCGATTCGCAGGCTGCTAAATTTGCCATGCTCTCCCACTTTGAGGAATTATTGGAAGTAGGGGTCAAAATTTATTTCCGGGACGACTTTTCCCATAGCAAGATCATGATAGTGGACGATGATCTTGTATCCATCGGATCCGGGAATTTTGACATTCGGAGTTTTGAGCTCAATTATGAGACGAACATCCTTATCTACAACAAGGAAATCACCACAGAAATGATCGGCGAGTTCGAAAAACTATGTGAAAAAGCGGATTTGGTCACATTGGAACGCTATCAAAACAGAACAATATGGCTAAGATTTCTTGAAGGTCTTTTCAAATTCTTCAAGCCGATCATCTGATTTCCCTGTTTATTTGAATCAATCATTAATTTATTTGAGATAAGCAGATTCTGGGACAGAATTACCTTTGTCTCAAAATAAAACTATCATGAAAAACGCAATTTTATTTCTATTTTTAATCGGAACAACAGCACTTAGTGCCCAAAGTATATCCAAGAACGCATTGGGTATAAGAGTTGGTGACAATGACGGTTTTGGTGGGGAAATCTCCTACCAACGTTACTTGCAAGAGAACAACAGATTGGAGTTCGATCTTGGTTGGAGAGATTCCGATAATGTAGAAGCCTTTAAACTGGTAGGTCTTTATCAATGGGTAATGCCCATTGATGGTGGATTCCATTGGTACGTAGGTGCCGGTGGTGGTGTTGGGTCTTTTGACGCTGGTGAAAACGACGGTGCATTTGCCTTGATCGCCGGTGATATAGGTATTGAATACGATTTTGAAATTCCTTTGTTGATTTCGTTGGATATGAGACCGGAAATTGGTTTCAACGATGATTACTCGGACGACCTTGACCTGGATATAGCCCTAGGGCTTAGATACCAGTTTTAGAAAACAAATAATCACATTGAAAAGGGCAAATTGTAATTTGCCCTTTTTTTAACCCATAAATTTTGAAAAGAAAACTAAAACTACTTTTACTACTATCCCTATCGGTATTTTTAGTTATCATTATTTTGAAGAAACCCAAGAACAGCATACCTGAGAGCATTGAGCAGGAGGCGAGAATCGCCTTGGGCCACTTTCCTGAACTCAATGGCATCCCTATTGAATTCAAGTTCAAAAAGAACATCAAAAAATCGGTGATGCAGGCCCAACCTACATGGAGCGGACTGCTAAAACCAAAGAACAAGCGCAGCTATGTAATCTTGATCAGTGAAAAGTTCAAGATATCCGGTGAAGAGTTCAAGACCGTGGATGTACCAAAAGATGTTCTGATCGGATGGCTCGGTCACGAGCTTGGACATGTTATGGACTACCAACAACGTGGCAACCTCAATCTTATAGGTTTTGGCATTAGATATGTGCTATTGAAAGAGTTTATCAAAAAAGCAGAACGTGCCGCGGACTCCTTTGCCGTATCCAGGGGAATGTCCGAATACATTCTGAAAACAAAGCGGTTTATCCTCGACAACTCAGAAATAGACGAGACCTACAAGACACGCATCAAACAATACTACCTTTCTCCGGATGAGATTATGGAAATGGTAAAAGAACTGGATTCGATAAAAGGAAATGGTTAAGCTTTTTGGGATACAAAATCCTCCCACTCCTTAAAACGTTCCTCACCCATTACACGCTCCATTTTCACTTGTCCGCCTTTTTTCTTGTTGGCACCGTTCCATTCCGAAAACATTTTCTGGGGCACAAAGTGAACCTTTACGCCTTCCAAAGCTTTGCTACGTGCCACTTTATAGTTTTTATTGGCTTCCTTCAAGTATTTGTCCAAAACATCTGCCGTTTTCTCCTCGTCCAATTTACTGTCGGAGCCCAAATACCATGTGTGGTAAAATCCATCATCAAAACGTTTGGCGCATAGCGTGTATTCCGGCACTTTAATGTCGAGTTCATCTTCCAAATGCTTCACGGCATCGTTAAGTTTGTTGACGGAAAGCTGGGAACCAACAGTGTTCAAAAAGAATTTGGTGCGACCTGTAATCTTGATCTCGGCCCGTTCCACATCGGTAAACGCAATGGTGTCTCCGATTATGTAGCGCCAAGCACCTGAAACCGTTGAAATAATAAGAACATAGTCCACATCTTCCTCGACCTCATCCAAAGTAATTGAAGGAGCATCATCCGTCAATGAACCATCTTGGTTAACATATTTGGGTTCGAAGGGAACAAACTCAAAATAGATTCCATTGTCCGTAATCAATTTCATGGAAGAGGTTTCTGGTCTGTTCTGGCAGGCAAAAAATCCTTCCGAAGCTAAATAAGTATCAATAATTTGAATCGGGTGGTCCAGCAACGCGTTGAAACTTTTTTCATAAGGATCAAAAGCAACTCCTCCCGAAGTGTATGCCCGGAGATTGGGCCATATTTGATGGATATTGTCGACATTGTGATAATCGATTACTTTTTTGAGCATAAGCTCCATCCAAGATGGTATTCCGCTCAAGGCGCCAATATCCCAGTTTTTGGCATTTTTGGCTATGGAGAGCACCCTTTCGTCCCAATCATCAATTTGGGCAATTTGGTCGCCAGGCTTATAATATTTTTTGAACCAAAAGGGTATGTTACTGGCACTGATACCACTGATTTCCCCTTCTTTTTTGCCATCTCGTTCCTGTAAGTTGGTGGAACTTCCCAGCATCATGATCTCCTTCTCGAAAAAGTCCGCGGGCATATCAAAATTACTCATCGCATAAACTTGATGCCTTCCTGCTCGGGTTATGGAATCGATCATATCTTCGGTAACGGGAATCCTTTTGGATTTCTTGCCCGTGGTTCCAGATGATAACGCAAAAAAGTCAGGGCTTCCAGGCCAAGTAACATCAGGTTCACCATCAATGGTCTTGCTCCACCACTCTTCGGTGATTTTTTTATAATCGTGATAAGGTATGGCTTCTGCAAATGCTTTCTGAATATTATCCGACTTTAAAATAGCCGCAAAATCATATTGCTTGCCAAATTGGGTATCCTTGGCTTTGCCCAATAATTCTTTGAGCACTTCCTTCTGTTCTTCAACAGGATTGGGTTCCCAGCTCAAGGCCTCTTTTGCCTCGATAACCCCCTTAATGATGTTTCCAATGATAGCCATATCGAGTAATTTTAATACTATAAAATTACCCATATTCGTCAGGTAGAGTTTACTCAATCCGTTTTTTGATCAACTTAAATGACCTTAAAAATTAAGTGTAGCAAAAACAGGTGAAGAGGTTCTGGAATTTTTTTCTGAAACTGGCTGTTTTAACTTGTTGGCAATTTTGGAATAAAGAGGCTCAGGTGTATCTCCATGCACCGAAACGTTGCCTTTGGCCGCATCTATTTCTATTGCCACCAAAGAAAGATAAGGCATAAGGTGTTCTGCCTCTTTTATTACTAACTTTACCACCTGAAGCCGCACGGCATACTCTAAATCCACTTCTTGTTTGTGGTCCAAAGCAGTCTTTCCCGTTACGTTTTTCCAGATGATTTCCAAGTCAAAAAATTTTGAAGCAAAAATACTTCAAATAACAATAAACTTACAATTAAGTTATATTAATTTAACATTGATTTCGATTTGGACTTGTTGTTTCCAGCAAATTGTTCAAGAAAAAAGTTACACAGAATCAATTGCTTAACACTTATTTTGCTGTCCTATTTAGATTTTTTCAACACTTCACCAATAGACTTCTTAATGTTTTCATAAATATGAAAATCAAATCGTTCCATAGGCAAAAAATATCAAACTAACTCTTATATTTAGCCGATTGCGAATAATTTTAAAAACAAAAAATGACCCACGAGTTACTAGAAAAGGCGGAAGAGTTTGAAAAAAGGCCCATGAGCCACATGTCCACCAGCGATAGGGTTAAGGCCTCAAGAGAAGCAAAGAGCTTGATTCTTTCGATCAACGAGATTTATAAAAAGACCAAGGATTCCAAATTAATGGAAACCATGAAGAACATTACTGCTAAAAAGCGTAAAATAGAAAAACGGCTCAAAGGTTCGCCTTTGGCCTAAGGTTTCTATCAACCACTAATTTTTATGGAAGGATATCGGCATTCGTAAGTGTCGGCATCCTTCCATAATTGTTTATACCCCTCACCCATCAAATCACAACATTCTGTTTTTCAGTGTTTAATGATTAAAAAAGACTTTCTTTTTTCCATTTTAGGTCTGTTTTTCCCATTTACATAACTTTTAGAACCAATTATGTCCAATTTACTGCAACCAATAAAAATCTGGATTGCGCACGGGTCTGTTTTGAATAATTTAGGGCTGAAGTTTTAACCCAACTAAATAACAAACACCAAAAAAATGAACACTGTAGAAGCAAAACTAGGTTACCTCTTTTGGTACGCTGTAATTGCACTATCCGTTTACTTCCTTTTCAGTAGCATTTACCTTTACATTAATTAAACTATACTAAACACTACCACATCAATCAATTTCACCAATAGTTAATAATGTGTTCTCACGGGGCTCCTGATCAGGCGCCCTTTTTTATTTCCATTCCATTCTTGGCAAGAGTCCTTCCAATTCATCAAGGGAACTTTCCACATTTCCACTATTTCTCCTGTAGGCCTCTTGCATGCATTAAGTTTTTGACACGCTGCCGGTATTTTGGGTATATCTCGTTTCACAAGATACCGTTGTCAACATTTTGCTGCTCTATCAAATCAACAACTTCATCCATCTGCAAAGCATTTTTGTAACTGGCTCTGTGTAAAGCCCATAGTTGGCTATTTATGACAAAGATCATGTGGAGAGCTTTCAAAAAAATTGATATTGATCAGAGCATATAGGTTGGTGAACGATTTTGTGATGTTTTACCAAATACGCAGTGTGAAGCACAATTTTTTTGGCAAAAAAGTGTTTGATAGTAATAACTGATGAATTTTCTTACGACACCAAGTGCGGCGGAAAAATATAGAATGTTCGCTGTTTTGAACAGATGAGTTGACAAGTATTAATAATAAGCCTCCGATTTAGATACTTAACATGCCGTTGATATCCTCAAAAAAAGAACTGATTTTCCCTTTGGCAATATTTGTCTTTTTTATTGCCATAGTATTCGCTCTGTGGAACAATTCGCTCAATACCCAAAAATCGAGCTACATTAGGGAAATACAAAATACGGGAAGTCTCAGGGCAAAGGAATTCTTTTCCTTGGTAGAGTACAACATCAAATCTTTGGAGAACCTGAAACAGCGAATTGAAATGACCAATGGGTCCTACTTTGATTACTGGGAACGGGATGCCACCTTGATTATGGCACAAAATTCATCCTTTAGGTTTGTGGAATGGCTGGATAGTTCCATGGTCATACAAAAAGTTATCCCTATTGAGGAAAACAAAGCTGCCATTGGGCTAGATCTTACCACCCACCCCAGATATCCCGAATGGCAAAAACACATAAGCGATTCAACCACCAACATATCACCCTGGACAAAACTGTACCAAGGAGGCAGTGCCTTTCTAGTGGATGCACCTGTCTATTTGAACGGCCGCTTTATGGGTTCGGTAACAGCGGGCATGGATTTTACCGGACCTTTTAATGAGCTGGTTGCCGAATTGGACAAATATGCAATTCAAGTAGAGGACGAAACAGGCACCATATTTTATTCCAAAAACAATCCGAGGACAAACGAAATCGGAAAAGAATTTATTTTCACCACATCTTTTGAGGTGGACGCACTTGATGGACAAACATGGAAGTTCTCCCTTATGCCCGCCGAGTTAAACTTTTTGGCCGAAAGAAAACAATCCACTTACATCTATTTGGCATTTGGGCTCCTGCTTTCCCTGCTAACCAGTTCCTTGATATATTTCTACAGATCTTCCAGAAAAAAGAACAAGAACTTGCACGATGCCAACCTAAAATTAAAAGACCTCAACACATCCTTGAAAAAAGAACAGTTGAGAGCGGAAAAGGCATCCAAATCAAAAACGGAGTTCATATCCAATATGAGCCATGAAATTAGGACCCCATTAAATGCGATAATTGGGTTTATTGAAGTTTTAAAACTTTCGGAGATACAGAGTTCCCTGCAAGAATATCTTTCCCTTATGGATATTTCCTCCAAAAAACTGCTCCTTTTGGTGAACGATATCCTTGAAATCGACAAAATAGAATCGGGCAAAACAACTTTTAGGAACGACATTTTCTTCCCTTTGGATGAACTAAAAAACATAATCAGGATTTATAGGCGAACTGCTGAAGAAAAAGGTCTCTATATCAATCTGGACCAAGTATCGCAAAGCCAAATGGAAGCCTTTGGGGATATCGGGAAATACGGTCAGATAATAACCAATATTTTACGAAACTCCTTGAAATTCACAGAAACGGGAGGAATTACCATCTCCTACGAAGAACATATAGAGGATAACGACCTTTCAATTGCCATTTCCATAAAGGACTCTGGAATTGGCATCCCAAAAGATAAACTAAATACCATATTTGACCGATTTACACAAGTAGAGGTCGGAAAGGCCAAACGTCATGAAGGCAGCGGACTTGGATTGTACATAACCTCCAAACTTGTAGAGCTCCTAGAGGGGAAAATTGATGTGACAAGTCAAGAAAACCTAGGAACCGAATTTCATTTATCCCTTAAATTCCCTGTTTCGGACAGTAGTGGCTCCGTAAACAGTAAAGGGCAAGAATCGATTGATTTGAGCGGCTGTCGGGTTTTGATTGTAGATGATAACCGAGTGAATGTAATTGTACTACAGAAAACCCTCGAAAATTTGGGGGTCCATTCCGATTCGGTCTCCAATGGGGTCGAGGCCATCGAAGCCGTCAAAAGAAATGGCTACCATTTGGTCTTCATGGATGTCCACATGCCAAAAATGGATGGCTTCAAGGCTACCATGGAAATTAGAAAGTTTAATGAAACCATCGGAATAATTGGCCTTTCGGCAGATGTAACAAAAGAGGCAATCGATGAGGCCAAAGGTGTTGGCATGAACGACTATTTTACCAAACCCATTTCTTTTGACAAGCTAAGAAAACACTTGCCCAATTACCTCATCAAAATATCCTGAAGCTTCGCCCCATTTTTTATGCTCAATACCAAAAAGTCAACTATTGTTCATAAAGAAAATCATTATGGTAGTATATTTGGGTAGATGAACAAAAGATGACCATTCTTTGCACAAAAGAAAAGTAAGTATTGGATCGTCTTGCTGACCAACAGCATAAAGTGTCGGTTACCAAAACAAAGCAATTGAGCAAAAACCTACTTTTAATCCTTACCCGTAACCCCGAACTTGGTAAATGCAAAACCCGATTGGCCGCCAAAGTGGGAGACCAAGCAGCTTTGGACATTTATAACTTTCTATTGGACAAGACCGTGTCGTTTACCAAAAATTTGAAAGTTGAAAAATGGGTCTATTATTCAGAAACCATTTGGATGGATGATATTTGGGACAACAAGGTCTACAAAAAGAAACTTCAGGTCGGGAACGATTTAGGCGAACGGATGATGAACGCTTTCGATGAAGGATTCAAGGCGGGTTTTGAGAACATCATCATTATAGGCAGCGATATGTTTCACCTTGACCAAACTGATTTGGAAGCAGCTTTCTCAAAACTAATGGACCACGACTTTGTTGTGGGGCCCGCAGAAGATGGCGGATACTATCTTTTGGGGATGAAATCCCTGAAACCCAAATTGTTCCAAAACAAAGATTGGGGCACAAATACTGTACTTGCTGATACATTATCCGACATAAAAGATGAAAAGTTTGTGCTTTTAGATGAGAAGAATGATGTGGATTACTACGAAGACATTAAAGACATTGAGGCCTTTGCGCCATTTTTAAAACATATGGAAGAATGACAAAAATACAGATAGCAGAATCCGTTGAATACTTAAAAAAACGAGGTTTTGAAACACCAGAAATTGGTATAGTTCTAGGTACGGGATTAGGACAATTGGTAGACAACATAAAAAACCCCATTGAGGCCCATTACAATCATATTCCGCATTTCCCATTGGCAACCGTGGAATTCCATACGGGCAAATTGATCTATGGTACCATCGAGGGCAAAAAAGTCATCGTAATGCAAGGACGTTTTCACTTGTATGAAGGTTACGATTTTATCGATATAACCTACCCCATACGCGTAATGCACCAATTGGGCATCAAACAATTGTTCGTGTCCAATGCTGCGGGAGCCATCAACCTTGACTTTAAAAAAGGGGACATCATGCTGATCGAAGATCACATTAACCTTCAAGGGGGTTCGCCTTTGGCATTTAAAAATGTATCCGAGTTCGGCGACCGATTTGTGGATATGAGTGAGCCCTACGACCCAGAAATGCGCAAAAAAGTGGAATCCATCGCCGCTCGTGAAAACATTTCCTTGAAAAAGGGAGTATATGCCTCCGTGGTGGGTCCACAACTGGAAACCAAGGCAGAATACCGAATGCTCAAGATCATGGGTGCCGATGCTGTGGGAATGAGCACCGTACCCGAAGTAATTGTTGCGAATCATTTACGACTACCCATTGTAGCGGTATCGGTATTGACCGATGAATGCGACCCCGACAACCTGCAACCTGTCGAAGTCCAAGAAATTTTGAAGATTGCAGGGCAAACGGAACCCAAGATGATTAAACTATTCAAAGAACTGATCAAAGAATTATGAGCTATTTAGACGCCACCCAAGACCTGTACAAACAAGCTGCCCTAACACCCGATGTCGGGCTTTGCTGCACCACCAACCCCATTTGGCAGTTCCCAGGATTGTCCATTCCCAAGATCATGCAAGAGATGAACTACGGCTGCGGAAGCACGGTTTCCGCACAAGATCTGGTGAACGATCCAAAAATTCTATATGTTGGTGTAGGGGGCGGAATGGAACTATTGCAATTCTCTTATTTTTCCAGACAAAAAGGTGGAGTCGTGGGTGTGGATTCCGTGAACGAAATGTTGGAAGCTTCCCGAAAAAACTTCAAAATAGCCGAAGAAGAAAACGATTGGTTCCAGAGCGAATACGTGAATTTGGTTAAGGGAGATGCCCTAAATCTACCCGTTGCCGATGAAAGTATCGACGTGGCAGCACAGAATTGCCTTTTCAATATTTTTAAGATTGATGATCTTAAAAAAGCCGTTTCCGAAATGTACCGCGTTTTAAAGCCCCACGGAAGATTGGTGATGAGCGATCCTATTTGCGAACAACCCATGAGCGACGAGCTGTGCAACGATGACCGCTTGAGGGCACAGTGTCTGAGCGGTAGCATTCCTTTGAAGGAATATGTTAAAGTACTGACCGATGCTGGTTTTGGCACCATAGAAATCAGAGGTAAGCGATCGTACAGGGTGTTATCGCCGAACCATTATCCCACAAAAGAACTTATTCATATAGAATCCATTGAAATAGCGGCCATTAAAGATCCCATGCCAGAAGATGGTCCCTGTGTTTTTACAGGCAAAACGGCCATTTATTTTGGCAACGAGGCGTATTTCGATGATAAAAAGGGTCATGTGCTACAGCAAAACCAACCTTTGGCGGTGTGCGATAAAACAGCGGCAGCTTTGGCCAATGCTTCGAATGAAATTTATATTAGTGAGAGCACCTACCACTACAATGGTGGCGGATGTTGCTAATACTTTATTTGGCAAGAGCTTCTTTCGAAGATTCATAATCCAGTAGAATCCCCTCGGAAATCCATTTGGCCAGTGCCTGTCGGTTATCTGGGTCCAGAATCCTACGTTGGTCCTTTTTGTTTCTGATGTTGCCTATTTCGATGTAAGCCATGGCCGGAAGCGTGTTTTTAACTACGTACAAACTGCTTCTTTCCATAAAGGTACCGTTGTAAAATCGGTTGGGCTGGAATTTTTTGTACTTCCTCAAAAATGTCTGGTGAATGCTTTCCGCAAGCCTTTTTCCGTTGGTACTCTTTTCGTGATGGTAGAAAAATACATCGATATTGGTACCCTCGCCCCTACTATCCACGTGTGTGACCAAAAGACGTTGATATTTACCTGAATTCTTAGCATACAAATCGTTCACAGCTTTGGTACGTTGCTTCAAACGCTCCAATTGGTCTAGCGGGATAGGCTGTGATTGAACGGTTTCGTCCGTATCCAGTTCAAGGATTCTTTTGTCCCTAATTCCATCATTATCATCTTGGACAATAATATGTACTTCCGACCCGTGGGATATCAGCTCGCGGGCCAATCTTAGGGTCACATCATAGGCGTACTCATCCTCTGCAATCAATTTACCGTTATGCTTTTCAATGGCCCCTGGGTCTGGCCCACCGTGTCCCGAAATCAAGTAGTAAACAGTATTGCTCAAACGGGAACTAACCTTGTCGACCTTTTTAAAGTCCTCCCCAAAAATGGAATAGGTGATGCCCTCTTCAACTACTTCCACCGTTTTTGTCTCCAAAGTATCGGGCAGCATATAATGCCTGCCCAGAATTAAGGATTCATCCTCGCCCAAATCCTCTGCATTTAGTTTCACAAAGTTGTTGTAGTGTTTTGTTGGGCTCACCCCGTGTCGGCGCAGCAACGAATAAATACCATCACCTTCTTGGGCCATGACTTTGGGAAATTCTTCTTGGGCCCATAGTGTGGACTGAAATATAAACAAAACGCCCAGCAATGGCGTAAACCAATTAAGTCTCATTTAATTCTCAAATTCTAAATCAACATAATCATTAATAATGCCATTACTAATTAGATCGGCAAATTCTTTTTTGTTTGGTTTGAGTGATATCTTGCTTTTTGATGTCCGACTCGTGTTCTCTATCGTCATTATACTGATGGCAGGAAGAATGTTTGTAGCCAAATATAAGCTGTTTTTGTCCTCAAAAACCAAACTAGATTCATCAATGGTTGTACTGGAAACGTTGTTCTCCTTAAACACATTCTGTATATTCTCTGCAAAACGCTGGCCTTGGACACTTTTATCATAATGGTACACAGCCACTGCCATGTTACCGGTCTCGATTACATTTTCAGCCCGAATCAACAAAACACGTTGGTATTTTCCAGTATTCTTTATGTATCTTTTATTGATGACCTGTACATAGTCCCCAAAAGTATTGTCTACCGAAATTCCTTCGTCTTCAGAGTCACGCATCAAGTCATCACCCATGACATACACATGGGCTCCATTCAACATCAATTCTCCTGCAATACGTTGTGTAACATCGTTCACAAAACCATTCTCCGTTCCAGAGCTATTCTCAGCAATAAGATAGTATACAGCATCTTTCAACTTATCACTTTTGAGTGACATCTGAGCCAGTTCCTTGTCAAAAATTGGGGCTTCTGAGTCTTTTACAGTCTCGACCAATACCCCGGTTTTCTTTAAGGAATCATCTGCATAAGGAACCCTGTACGCTTCACCCAGTTTGAGGGCAGTGCCTTCCGTTATTTTATCAGAATTCAATTCCAAAAACTCCCCGTAGTATTTTGCTGGGTCAAGACCTTGCTTACGTAATAGGGAAAAAATACCATCGCCCTGCTCGGCAACCACATTGTAATAGGTGCTTTCCTGTCCCAACATAAATGTACAGGCCCATACCCAAAAAAGAAGGGATAATTTAAGTTTCATTACTGTATGTTTTTGGGTGGGATGTATTGCAAATATGGGGAAAAAACATATAGCATGGGTACGAATTAGTCCAAAATTTCCGACAAACCTTTACTTGTTCCTAAAGACTCGATTTTTTGATTTGGGTGTACTGCCTTCTAATGATGGATTCCGCTGGTTTATTTTGGGGCGTAAAACGATTGTCCGAATGTCCACCAACTTTATCATGCTGCATAAACCATTTCCAGACAAATCCCCCCGCAAACCAATCCTCATTCCAAAATTCATCAAAGATTACCTGCGTAGCATCAGCTTGCGCCTTGAGGTTCACATCCATTTGGTTACGATCGACCAACCAAGGTTTTTTGCCCGTAAAATCCATGCTTCGGTATCCAAACTCTGTAAAAAGAATAGGTTTATCTTCCTGTTTGGCAAGTTCCCGCATTTTGGTCTTCCAGGGTTGCCAACCTTCCGTTAGCGTTTCTATCGTAGGGTTTTCGCGTTCGCAAAGCGGAAAATAGGCGTTCACACCAATAAAATCCAGTTCCGACCAAAAGGGTGTTTTTGCATACTCGTCCCAGTTGGCGGCATAGGTAATCTTACCCGTGTACACTGCTCTTACCTTTTTAATAAGATCGTTCCAGAACTCTGGCCGTTCGTTTACAAAGGTTTTTAGCTCAGTTCCTATACAAAATATGTCGCTTTGGGTTTCTTCGGCCATCTCGGCATAAAGCAGAATGAATGCTTCGTAGAATGCTTCCAGTTTTTCCCAATCTTCTTCTGAAGGCATTTTCATGTTACCAGTAAATTGACCATCAAAAATCCAAATTTGGGGTTTCACCATCACGCTTACCCCATTTTGATGCAACTTTTCTATGTACTGCTTAGCTCCTTCCCTGCGCTCTCCATACCATTGCCTATCCGTATTAAAAATCAGTTCGGGGGAATCCAAATCCCTAATGAATCCAAACGGCATCACGGCGGCATAATTGGCGCCCACATTGATAACGGGGTCGATATGGTGTTGGGCGACTTCCTCCCTCGAGGAAACAAAACTGACACCATTGACTTTATCAAACTTGTTAGTTGCACAAGAGGCAAAAACAAGCACACATAAATAAATCAGCTTTTTCATAATGATTGTGAGCGCTTTAAAAATAATCATTTTAAAACATCATCCGACCGCCAAATTCTTATTAAATTTCATCTTTCTGTTAAGTTTTTACGATAAACCTCGACACATAGAACAATCAAACCCAACCCATGGAACACATTGTCATTATTGGAAATGGAATTGCAGGTGTAACCGCTGCAAGGCACATTCGAAAGCTTTCCGACAAAAAAATCACCATTGTTTCCGCAGAATCCGAGTACTTTTTCTCCCGAACAGCTTTGATGTATGTGTATATGGGCCATATGAAGTTTGAGCATACCCAACCCTACGAGAACCACTTCTGGAAAAAGAACCGAATAGATTTGGTAAATGCATACGTGACCAAGGTCAACACCCAAGAAAAATTGCTTCATCTTGATGGTGCACCAGACCTCAACTACGATAAATTGATTATTGCCACAGGGTCAAAACCCAACAAATTTGGATGGCCAGGACAGGATTTGGACGGCGTTCAAGGGCTTTATTCCAAACAAGACCTGGAACTGCTGGAAGACAACGCGCCCAACAACACCGTTTGCAAACGGGCAGTGATCATTGGTGGTGGACTTATTGGCATCGAATTGGCCGAAATGCTCCGAACCCGCGATATTCCAGTAACGTTTTTAGTTCGTGAAAACAGTTTTTGGAACAGTGTTTTGCCTTCTGGCGAATCAGAAATGATCAACGAACATATCCGCGACCACCATATTGATTTGCGCTTGGGTGCTTCACTCAAGCAAATCAATTCTGATGAAAATGGAGGGGTAAAATCCGTGACACTGGCCGAAACTGGGGAAGAAATTGAATGTGACTTGGTAGGATTGACCGCAGGTGTTACCCCAAATATTGATTTTTTGAAAAACTCGGATATAGAATTAGGTAGAGGAGTAAAGGTAAATCGGTTTTTGGAGACCAATGTTGAAAACGTATACGCCATTGGCGATTGTGCGGAACAGCACGAAGCCATTGGAAATCGACGCCCCATTGAAGCTGTTTGGTACACGGGCCGTATGATGGGCGAAACCTTGGCCCAGACCATTTGTGGCAATCGAATGGAATATAATCCAGGCCATTGGTTCAACTCCGCCAAATTTCTGGACATTGAGTACCAAACCTATGGTTGGGTGTTCCCAGAGAGAAAGAAAAAAGAAAACGAGACCCATTTCCATTGGAGACATCCCAAAGAAAAACTCTGCATTACCCTTGCGTTTGATAAGGATTCTGAAACCGTGTTGGGCATCAACACCTTTGGCATTCGTTTGCGGCACGAAGTTTTTGATAGATGGCTCAGTGAAAAAAGAACCATTGATTATGTAATGGAGCATCTAAGAGACGCCAATTTTGATCCTGAGTTTTATAAGAATTTTGAATCACAGATCGTGTCCAAATACAATTCCGATTTGGGAAAATCCATCAACCTGAAAAAGAAAAACCTAAAACGCATCTTCCAACTGAATTGATTGGTTGATGGTTCAGGGTTAATGGTTTATTAAAGAGTTTAAATTGTACGAAAAACTGGAGAGGTCATCTCCGATTGGAAAATATCTGAATAAAGAAACAATGAACAGTCAAACCTATCATAAAAGTATGGCCCTGACAGGCGAACCACCAAAAAGTTTGAGCATAAGTCAAAAACTCGCTGTTCTTTTGGGATTATCTGGGCTGGGCATTCTGCTTTTGGCCGTTTTCAATGTCAATTTTCCGAACAAGACCTTATGGTTGACCTTGTCTCTTTTGGCCATCACCGTCGGGATTGTTTGGTTTTCCTGGGATGCCTATTCCAAAAAAATCCCTGGGATCAAAAATGATGGTGTTTGGTTCAAGTCGATTTCCAGCCGCGGTTTATGGGGATGGGTGGCAGGTTTGTCCCTGACAGGTTTCTACATTGTACTTTATTTTTATCCTGAATACCTCGGTCTGGTGAACGGTGGCGACAACAAAGGTGTTATTGGTCTATTTGACCCGCTCAGTAAATTTTTGAGCGGTAACCTCGCCAGTCAGTGGTTTGTTTACGGCACACTTTATACGGTGGCCATTTTGGCCTTTGGCATCAAGTTTCTTTGGAAATACCGCCATAACCGATACGAAAGATTGCGCACTTGGAGCGTCATGTTCTTTCAAACCGCTTTTGCGTTCATCATCCCAGAATTGATGGCCCGTTTGAACGGCGATAAAATTTTGGACGGGGGAAGTTTGCCTTATTACGACCTCAAAAATATTTGGCCGCTCAACTATTATAATTTTGAAGGCTATCGCATCAAAGCCTTTCTAAGTTCGGGCGAGATAGGGTTTGCCCTTTTGATCTTTGGCATCCTTTCCATTTTTGTGATTACCCCTATCCTAACCTATAAATATGGGAAGCGATGGTACTGCTCTTGGGTCTGCGGTTGCGGGGGACTGGCGGAAACCGCTGGGGACTCATTCAGGCAGTTGAGCGATAAATCCACATTTGCATGGAAAGTGGAACGCTGGGTGGTGCACAGCGTCGTAGTTTTTGTGACTTTGATGACAACCGCGGTCATTTATTCCTATTTGGGAACGGATACCAGTAAATATTGGCTGACCAAAAGCACTTTCTTAATTGGTGTAGCCGTCTTACTTACTTTAGTTTTTGGTTGGGCCATGATTTTTAAAAGAGACCAACTCCAGAAAGATGCGCAGTACGGAGCCATCGGTTATTTTGTGATTATTATAGCACTGATCGGGTTTCATTTTTTTAGCGGAGACGGGCAAATTTTTCTTTTTAAATCCGAAACACTTCGTAAATCGTATTCTTTCTTGATCGGAAGCATTTTTTCTGGAGTCATCGGAACAGGGTTCTACCCCATCTTTGGGAGCAGGGTGTGGTGCCGCTTCGGTTGCCCCATGGCCGCCATTTTAGGGTTTCAGCAGAAATTGTTTTCCAGGTTCAGAATTACCACCAATGGGGGGCAATGTATTTCTTGCGGCAACTGTTCGGTATACTGCGAAATGGGCATCGATGTACGGGCCTACGCCCAGAAAGGAGAGAACATCGTTCGGTCGAGCTGCGTGGGGTGCGGAATTTGCTCAGCAGTTTGTCCAAGGGGCGTCCTTAAACTGGAAAACGGTCCGTTGGAGGGTAGAATAGACAGCAACCAAGTATTATTGGGTAACGATGTGGACCTGATGACATTGGTGAACAAAAAATAGATTTCCCTTCTTTTTGAAGATTTTCAATCAAATATCCTTGGAAAATTTTAGTTTTGGCGAGCTCTAACACTAACCAAAACAACATCGGACCAATGGTGGATATCAAGGTCATCATCCCAGCGATCAACGAAGGAGATTCCATTGGTTTGGTGGTCTCGGAAATTCCCGACCATGTATCCGAAATTGTGGTCGTGGACAACGGCTCCGAAGACGATACCGTAGCCAATGCAGAAAAAGCTGGCGCCACTGTAATCGCGGAAAACCGCAAGGGCTATGGGTTCGCCTGTTTAAGAGGATTAAATTACATATCCGAACGATCTAAAACACCCGACATCATCGTATTTATCGACGGAGATTATTCAGATTATCCAGAGGAATTGGATAAGATTGTCGCCCCAATTTTGGAAAATGACATCGATTTTGTGGTGGGAGCGCGAAAAAAATCACTTCGCGAACCTGGTTCCATGACCCCACAGCAGGTTTTTGGGAACCAATTGGCCACATTTTTAATGAGATTGTTTTTTAGGTCAAAATTTACGGATCTGGGACCTTTTAGGGCGATAAAATATGAAAAGCTCAAAGAATTAAGAATGCAGGACACCACTTATGGCTGGACAGTGGAAATGCAATTGAAAATTTTGAGAAAAAAAATGTCATATATCGAAGTACCAGTGCGTTACAAACGAAGAATTGGGGTGTCAAAAGTATCAGGTACGGTAAAAGGTACTATATTTGCTGGCATAAAAATATTAGGTTGGATCTTTAAATACAGTTTAAAATAATGGGACTTGCTATCGCTTACATCATCATTGCTATTTACAGTACAGCCTTAATTTTGATATTCTTTTATAGTCTGGCTCAATTGAATCTACTGGTCAATTATCTGGGCTATAAAAAACGAAACGAGGAAGCTCCAAAATTCAACCTTCTCGACCCCAAAGAAATTCCATTCGTTACCATTCAGCTTCCCATTTACAACGAGGAATATGTGATGGAGCGTTTGTTGGAAAACATTGCCAAGATAGAATACCCAAAAAGTAAACTGGAAATCCAAGTGCTGGACGACTCAACGGACGATTCCGTAGTGGAAACTGCCAGAAGGATCGAGGAACTCCAAGAAACTGGATTGGACATTAAGCATATCCGTAGGGAAAACAGACAAGGCTATAAAGCAGGTGCCCTTAAAGAAGGACTGGAAATTGCCAAAGGTGATTTTATCGCCATTTTTGATGCCGATTTCCTTCCAGAAGCCGATTGGCTCAAAAAAACAGTTCCCTATTTCAAGGATGAGGAAATCGGTGTGGTACAGACCCGTTGGGGACACATCAACAGGGATTACTCCACTTTGACCCGTATACAGGCCTTTGCCTTGGATGCCCACTTTACCTTGGAACAAGTTGGAAGAAACTCCAAAGGACACTTTATCAACTTTAACGGTACCGCAGGTATCTGGAGAAAAGAATGCATCTTCGATGCGGGCAACTGGGAGGGCGACACCCTTACCGAAGACCTCGATTTGAGCTACCGTGCCCAATTGAAAAACTGGAAGTTCAAGTATTTGGAAGATGTGGAAACTCCCGCAGAGCTTCCCGTAGTAATCAGCGCCGCGCGTTCACAACAGTTCCGTTGGAACAAAGGTGGTGCGGAAAACTTCAGAAAAACGGTATTGAGCGTAATTACCGCCAAAAACATTCCGTTCAAAACTAAGTTCCACGGGGTAATGCACCTCTTGAACAGTTCTATGTTCCTTTGCGTGTTCACCGTGGCCTTGTTGAGCATTCCCATGCTTTATATCAAAAATACCTACGGCCATTTGGGATGGGTATTTGAAGTGACAAGCTTTTTCATTTTGAGTACCATTATCCTTTTTGTATGCTATTGGTTTACGTACAAAAGTATTCAGGGCAGTAGTTTCGACAATTTCGTGGATTACATCAAACTGTTCTTTACCTTTTTCTCAGTGGCATTGGGCTTTTCTTTGCACAATACCGTCGCAGTTTTGGAAGGACATTTGGGCAAGCGAAGTGAATTTGTAAGAACTCCAAAGTTCAATATCAACAGTATTAAGGATACCTGGAAAGGCAACAAATATTTAACCGATAAATTGTCGCCCAACATGATCTTGGAGTTTGCCTTGATGATTTATTTCCTCTTTGGAATGTACAGCGCCATACCGTTGAACGACTACGGATTGTTCCCGTTCCACTTAATGTTGTTCCTAGGTTTTGGATTTGTATTCTTTAAATCCTTAACTTCCAAGGCATAAACAAACACCATGCAATCTTATTGGCGACTGCACAGATACCCGATACTATTTGCTGTCGCTTGTATTCTGTTCTACTGGAGCTTTGCATACAACTTGGTCCGTACGGACTTCATTAAGTTGTTCATGCTCTATGGGGCACTTTTTTATCTTACTTCCAAAATTATCCAGTTCGAAAAATGGAACTTTAAGTTCCTATTGGTCGTTGGGATACTTTTTCGGTTGATGTTTTTGATTGCCGAGCCCAATCTTTCACAGGATTTCTATCGGTTTATTTGGGATGGAGAACTCATCAAAAACGGCTTCAATCCGTATTTGTACACACCCGACCAAATTATGGAGCAGGGCACGGTATCATTCCCTAGCATGAAGGAACTGCACGAGGGAATGACCGACCTCAATGCACGTCACTACAGCAACTATCCGCCAATCAACCAAGTCCTTTTTGCCATTGCGTCAATTTTGGGAGGAGGAAGTGTTCTGGGTTCCACCATTGCCATGCGATTGATAGTGATTCTTGCCGATTTAGGTGTGCTCTATTTTGGAAGAAAGCTTTTACAGCACCTGAACAAGGCCAACCATTTGGCATTTTGGTACTTTTTGAATCCATTGATCATTATCGAACTTACGGGCAACCTGCATTTTGAGGGTGTAATGCTCTTTTTCTTTGTTTGGGCCCTGTATCTAATCTCAAAAAACAAGTGGTTATGGTCAACCCCGATATATGCCATTTCCATCATGGTAAAGTTAATGCCCCTGATGTTCCTGCCACTTTTTGTAAAATACTTCGGGCTAAAAAAGAGTGTTGTTTTTTACGCTTTGATACTATTGGGGTGCGGGGCTTTGCTGTTTCCTTTTTATTCCTCCGTATTTATCGATAATTATTCGGATACCGTTGGGCTATGGTTCACCAATTTTGAGTTCAATACCAGCATATACAATGTCGTTAAGAAGATTGCAGTCACTTATTATGAAGCCAAACCCTGGGAATTGATAGACTCCTATGGTTCAGTAATACAAAAAGTGGTGATCGTTATCATTTTGTTGCTTGCTTTCCTTCGGAAAAACCAAAAACTGGAAAGCGTCATCACATCCATGATGCTTGCATTGGCCTGCTATTATTTCCTCTCCAGCACCGTGCATCCTTGGTATGTGGTGTTTCTTTTGGGCATTGCCATGTTTACCGATTACAGGTTCCCATTCGTGTGGTCCTTCGCCGTTGTTCTGAGTTACTATGCATATTCCAATCCCGATTACAAAGAAAATCTTTGGTTATTGGCCATTGAATACATTTTGGTAATTGGGTTTTTTATTTATGAAATAATAGGAAGTGGGCCGAAAAAGTTATATTTCCTCAAAAAGTGACCTCAACTTTAGTACAATTCGAATTAATTTGTACTTTAGCTTCAGAATGAAAGGACACCAGTACATACCATTTACTTTGAGCATCACTGCTCCTATCAGTCCATTTACTCCCCGTCGTCGTCGCCCGTAAGGGTGCATTATATCAATTGGAAATAGGTGAGTCCATTTCCGCAGAACGACCAAATCTATTTTTTTAATTTTTTACAGAACAATCGCTTGCAATGGAAATTATTGTTGCTAACGAATCACATTTTAAATACGCACAGATCATTAGCGATACCATTACCGAATCGGCCAAAGTCCGCGGTACAGGTATTGCCAGACGCACTCCCGAATATATAATAAAACGCCTCCAGAACGGAAACGCCATCATTGCCTTGGATGGCGATAAATTTGCGGGTTTCTGTTATATCGAGGTCTGGGGGAACAAGGATTTTGTGGCCAACTCTGGTTTGATCGTACATCCCGATTACAGAAACCAAGGACTTGCCAAAAAAATCAAAAAGGCCGTTTTTGATCTATCCAGAAAAAAATTCCCCGAAGCCAAAATATTCGGCATCACCACGGGACTTGCCGTAATGAAAATGAACTACGAACTGGGCTATAAACCTGTTACATTTTCCGAACTTACGGACGACCCCGAATTTTGGAAAGGTTGTCAGACCTGTAAGAACTTTGATATTCTTACACGCACAGAAAAAAAGATGTGCCTGTGCACAGGAATGCTGTACGACCCCAATACAAAAAAACACAAGCCTGAAAAACTCAATAAAAAGGCGTTTCAAAGGCTGAAAAGCATTAAGGAACACCTTTTCCTAAAAAAGAAAGATAATTAATTGTCAGTTCGAGCTATCATCCCGAGCACAGTCGAAGGAGCAGTCGAACTATTGAGAATACATAAATGGATTCTTGCTTTGGCAGGAATGACAAAATAAAAGAAAAATGGAAAAATTAGTTTTAGCATATAGTGGTGGATTGGATACGTCATACTGTGCCAAATACCTATCACAGGAAGAAGGTTTTGAAGTGCATGCCGTAAGTGTGAACACGGGCGGTTTCAGCAAAACTGAAATCGAGGAAATCGAGGAAAAAGCGCTTGCCCTTGGCGCAACTAGCTACACCTCTATTGACGCCGTTGCAACATTTTATGAGAAAGTGTTGAAATATCTTATCTTCGGAAATGTGCTCCGAAACAACACCTATCCACTTTCCGTAAGCGCGGAACGAATCGTTCAGGCTATCGAGATTGTGAACCACGCCAAAAAAATTGGCGCCAAATGCATTGCCCATGGAAGCACGGGAGCAGGAAACGATCAGGTTAGGTTCGATATGATCTTTCAAATCTTGGCCCCAGACATCAAGATCATTACGCCGATAAGGGATAAAAAATTGGCAAGGGAGGAAGAAATCAACTACCTACAACAAAACGGTATCGATTACTCCTGGGAAAAAGCCAAATATTCCGTAAACCGAGGATTATGGGGCACGTCCGTGGGAGGCGATGAAACCTTGACTTCTCACCTTTCATTACCAGAAAGTGCGTACCCGAGCCAATTAGAAAAAGAACTATCCAAAGAGTTGAAGTTGACCTTTAAAAAAGGTGAATTAATTGCATTGGACGGCGAGCAGGACACTCCTGTGGCCAACATCGAAAAATTGTCCGCCATTGCATCAAAATACGCTATTGGCAGAGATATCCACGTTGGAGACACGATTATCGGAATCAAAGGACGGGTCGGTTTTGAAGCCGCAGCTCCATTGATCATAATAAAAGCGCACCATTTGTTGGAAAAACACACCTTGAGCAAGTGGCAACAATATCAGAAAGAGCAAATGGGCAATTTTTATGGCATGCTATTGCACGAAGGCAACTATTTGGACGAGGTGATGCGAAACATCGAAGCCTTTTTGACCGACACCCAAAAACATGTATCGGGCGATGTTTTCGTCACGTTGCACCCCTACCGATTCGACTTGAACGGCATCACTTCACAACACGATTTGATGAACGCTTCCTTTGGAAGTTATGGCGAAATGAACAAAGGTTGGACCGCTGACGATGCCAAGGGCTTTATCAAAATTTTGTCGAACTCAGGGAAAATAGCCAACCACGTAAACCAAGATTCATGATCAAAGCAGGAATCATAGGAGGTTCGGGTTACACAGGTGGTGAATTGATCAGGATTCTGCTCAACCATCCCAAGGCCCAAATCGATTTTGTATACAGTACCACAAGAGCGGGAAAGCCCATCAGTTCCGCCCACCAAGATTTGCTGGGACAAACTGAATTGAAATTCTCAGGAGAGATAAATCCAAAGGTCGATGTAGTCTTTCTTTGTTTGGGACATGGTAACTCGACTTCATTTTTGAACGAGAACCAATTTTCAGCATCAACAAAAATCATTGACCTCAGCAACGATTTTAGGTTACAAGCGGATTCCAATTTTAATGGTCAACGATTTATTTATGGGCTTCCCGAACTGAACAAGTCTGCCATGCAGACCGCTGAGGCCATTGCCAATCCAGGTTGTTTTGCCACCGCCATACAATTGGCCCTGTTGCCTTTGGCAAAAGCAGGTCTGTTAGGTGATGACGTCCATATCAACGCCGTTACAGGAAGTACTGGGGCAGGCGTTGGACTGTCCGACACCTCGCATTTTAGCTGGAGGAACAACAACGTTTCATGGTATAAACCTTTTACGCACCAACATTTGGGCGAAATCGGTGAAAGCTTGAATTCATTCGGAAATTCCGTTGGTAAATTGATGTTTTTACCGAATCGCGGCAACTTCACCCGTGGAATTTTGGCCACGGCGTACACCAAATACAACGGCAACTTGGAAGATGCGAAGAAGCTGTACAACGATTTTTACAAAGACGCTGCATTCACCCACATGTCGGATGAAGAACTGCATCTAAAACAAGTAGTAAACACCAATCAGTGCCACATCCATTTGCACAAACACGATGATATTCTTTTGGTTACATCGGCCATTGATAATTTATTGAAAGGGGCATCGGGACAGGCAGTACAAAATATGAACCTAATGTTCGGTTTCCCCGAAACCGAAGGTCTGTTGTTGAAGGCAGGCGTATTTTAAAATTACGAGGTCGAGCTGTCACATCGAGCGGAGCCGAGATGCGAGACCACACGCAAAAATTTTGAAACATCTCTCGACTGCGCTCGAGATGACAAAACTTAAGAAACCATGAAAGTAGCCATCATAGGAGCAGGTAACTTGGGATTGGCCATTGCCAAAGGCATTTTGCACAGCAACGGAGCCACCACCATGTACCTTACCAAACGGAACACCAAATCCATTCAGGAGTTTGAAAAATATGGAATCGTAACCGTTACTTCGGACAATAATGAAGCGGTGAAAAATTCGGATATATTGATCTTCGCCGTTCAGCCAGGGCATTTTGCCCATATTTTGAACGAAGCCAAAGATCTTCTTACCGAAAAGCACGTGATCATCAGTACCATTACGGGTTTTAAGATTCCTAGAATCGAGGAAATCATCGGGTCGGACAAGTTCATCATCCGAAGTATGCCCAACACGGCAATCTCCGTAGGCAAATCCATGACCTGCATTTGCTCCAACGAGCTCGGCAAGAAAAGAATCGATTTGGCCAAGGCCATTTTCAACCGAATGGGGCATACTATGGAAATTCCAGAAGACCAAATGCAAGCTGCTACCGTAATCTGTGCGAGCGGGATTGCTTTTTGGATGCGTTTGATACGTGCCACCACCCAAGGCGCCATTCAATTGGGGTTTGATGCCAAGGAAGCACAAGAGCTGGCCATGCATACCTGTAACGGTGCCGCAAGCCTGTTGATTGAGTCAGGAAGTCACCCAGAAGAAGAAATTGATCGCGTAACCACCCCAAAAGGATGCACCATTGAAGGTTTGAACGAAATGGAGCACCAAGGATTGAGCTCATCGTTGATCAGGGGAATTGTATCCTCGTATGAAAAAATCAGTCAAATCAGAAAAGGATAAAGCTATCAGGTCGAGCTGTCACATCGAGCGCAGTCGAGATGCGAGACCTTAAAAAATAAGTGTACCTCTCGACTGCGCTCGAGATGACAAATAAGAAATTATGAAACTATTCGACGTATACCCGCTATATAATGTCACTCCAGTAAAGGCAAAGGGCATTGAGGTCTGGGATGACAAAGGGGAAAAATATTTGGATTTTTATGGTGGTCATGCCGTAATCTCCATTGGCCATACACATCCGCACTACGTAAAACGAATCAAGGAACAATTGGACCAAATGGCCTTCTACAGCAATTCGGTACAAAACCCGTTGCAAGAAGCATTGGCACAAAAGCTTGGTGATTTGTCTGGTTGTGAAAACTATGACCTTTTTATGTGCAATTCGGGCGCCGAAGCCAACGAAAATGCACTGAAGATGGCCTCGTTCCACACAGGAAAATCAAAAGTGATCGCTTTTACCAATAGTTTTCACGGAAGAACCTCGGCAGCAGTTGCCGCAACGGACAACCCGAGCATCAATGCACCCATCAACAAACAACAAGAAGTCACTTTCTTGCCTTTAAACGATTTTGATGCCTTTGAAAAAGCCATTGAAAGTGATGAATACTGTACCGTGATTTTGGAAGCCATTCAAGGTGTCGGCGGTTTGGACGAGCCCACCACGGAATTCTTCCAATTGATCGCCAAAAAATGCAAGGAACATAATGTTGTGCTTATTGCCGATGAAGTACAATCGGGCTATGGCCGTAGCGGTAAGTTTTTTGCTTTTCAACATCATGGTATAGAACCCGACATCATTTCCATAGCCAAGGGCATGGGGAACGGTTTTCCAGTAGGTGGTATTTTGATTCACGAAAAGTTTAAACCATCATACGGACTCTTGGGCACCACCTTTGGTGGCAACCATTTGGCCTGTGCCGCCAGTCTTGCAGTTTTAGAGGTTTTGGAAAGTGAAAACCTGATAGAAAATGCATCAGAACTTGGAGCCTATTTTAGGGAAAAAGCTGCTGAGATACCAGAAATCAAAAAAGTAAAGGGGAGAGGATTAATGATTGGATTGGAATTCGATTTTGAAGTTGCCGACCTACGCAAGAAAATGATTCTGGAACAGCACATGTTCACGGGAAGTGCCAAAAACAAAAAGTTATTGCGGTTTTTACCTGCATTGAACATCACCAAAGAAGACATTGACCTATTTTTTGAAGCGCTGAAAAAAGCATTATAATGAAGCATTATTTATCCGTAAACGATATAGAATCCCTACCCGATTGGGTGGACGAAGCAATAACCCTAAAAAAAGACCCTTACCTATTTGAAGGTTTGGGCAAACGGAAAACAATATGCCTGTTGTTTTTCAACAATAGCCTAAGGACCCGTTTGAGTACACAAAAAGCCGCCATGAACCTTGGCATGGAAGTAATGATCATGAATTTTGGCAACGAAGGTTGGGCACTGGAATATGGTGATGGCACCGTGATGGATCAGGGTACTTCGGAACATATAAAAGAAGCTGCCCAAGTAGTTTCCCAATACGCCGACATTGTTGCAATACGGGCATTTGCAGGTTTGGTGGACAAAGAAAAGGACGAAGCCGAGGAGGTAATCAACGGATTTGCCAAGTACGCCACCATTCCAGTGGTAAACATGGAGAGTTCCGTGGGGCACCCACTTCAGGCTTTGGCGGATGCCATTACTTTGAAGGAGAATGAAGTAAAAAAGAGACCGAAAGTAGTTTTGTCTTGGGCTCCGCACCCCAAAGCATTGCCACATGCGGTGGCCAACTCCTTTGTTCAGATGATGAAGATGCAAGATGCTGATTTTGTAATCACACATCCCGAAGGATATGAACTCAATGCGGAACTGACCCAAGGATGTCAAATTGAATACGATCAGGACAAGGCACTGGAGGATGCGGATTTTGTATACGTGAAAAACTGGAGCAGCTATTCGGATTACGGGAAAGTATTGAACAAGGATAAAAACTGGACCATTACCAAAGAAAAATTGGGACATGCCAAGTTTATGCACTGCCTTCCCGTTCGAAGAAACATGATCGTGGAGGACGCCGTTTTGGATGGAGAACAATCCTTGGTGGTGGAACAGGCCAAAAACAGGATCTATTCCGCACAGATCGTATTGAAAAAAATATTGCAGGAAAAATGAAACTCAAGGACAAGGTCTGCATAGTTACAGGAGCAACCAGTGGAATGGGAAAAGCCATTGCCGAATCCTTTTCTTCTGAAGGAGCTAAGCTAATACTTTCTGGTCGCAACCAAGAAAGCGGCAAAGCATTGGAAAACGGCCTTAACAATGCGCTCTTTGTTCCAGGTGATGTTACCGACCCGTCCTACAACAAAAAGTTGGTGCAAACCGCTATGGAAACCCATGGCAAGCTGGACATCCTATCATTGAATGCGGGCATTCTTGGATTGGGAAATGTCCAAGAGCTGTCCATTGATTCGTGGCGAAATACCATCGATACGAATTTGAGTTCCATCTTTTACCTTTGTAAACATGCACTTCCGCAGTTGCAGAAACAACCGCAAGGCAATATTTTGATCAATGCATCGATTGCAGCCTTCAAGAGTTTCCCAAACCATCCCGCTTATTGTGCTTCCAAAGCAGCATCGGTAGCCCTGATGAAGCAAGTGGCAGTTGATTATGCGCCAAAAATCAGGGTGAATGCCATTTGTCCAGGCCCTGTGGATACTCCTCTGTTATGGGAATCCGCCCAGGCTTTTGAGAATCCAGATACTGCTGTCGAAAATGCGAAAAGGACTACATTGTTAAAAAGGTTGGGGGCACCTGAAGATATTGCTAAACTTGTACTTTTCTTGGTTTCCGAGGATAGTTCTTGGATTACGGGAACCACAGTGACCATAGATGGAGGGATTATAAATACATAAAATGAAACAGAAATTATCCGTAATAAAAATTGGCGGTAACCTTATTGAAGATGCCGCAGGATGCAAAAAGGTATTGGACCTGTTCTCCAAAATGGACGGCAACAAAATTTTGGTCCATGGCGGAGGCAAAAAAGCCACCGAACTGGCCAACCAAATGGGAGTGGAATCCAAAATGGTCAACGGCAGACGAATCACCAATGCTGAAACCCTTGATATTGCCCTAATGGTCTACGGAGGATTGTACAGTAAAAAAATAGTGGCCAAATTGCAATCGTTGGGAACCGATGCCATTGGTATGAGCGGTGCCGATGCCAATGCGATACGTGCCCATAAAAGACCCAAGAAAAATGTAGATTTTGGTTTTGTGGGCGATGTGGACACCGTGAACACCTACGGAATCTTTAAATTGTTGCAGGCAGGTTTCACACCCATATTTTGTGCCCTCACCCACGATGGTAACGGACAAATGCTGAATACCAATGCGGATACGATAGCCGCTGAAATTGCCATCGCCATGTCCGAACAGTTTGAGACCACACTCTATTATTGTTTCGAGAAAAAAGGGGTGCTTCAAGATATCGAGGATGAAAACTCGGTCATAAAGCACATCGACTCTCAAGGCTACGACGAGCTACTGGCCTACGGCATCATCGCCGATGGCATGTTGCCCAAAATGCACAATTGCTTTTACGCCCTTCGGAACAACGTATCCAAAGTTTGTGTAGGCAATACGAACATGTTGGAAGCCGACAATTCAGAATATACGACATTGACCTTATGAAAATAACCCAGGACATATTAACGGAAAAAGCCATTGAACTGCTTAAAAAACTCATCTGTACGCCTTCATTTTCAGGTGAAGAGGACAAAACAGGTGATGCCATTGAGGAGTTTTTAAAGAGCTTTGGGGTTGATACCAAAAGACAACACAACAACATTTATGCTTTCAACAAATATTTTGATGAGAGCAAACCGACCTTGTTGCTCAACTCCCATCACGATACCGTAAAACCGAACAGCGCCTATACCAAAGACCCGTTTGATGCACATATCGAAGACGGCAAACTATACGGTCTTGGAAGTAATGATGCGGGCGGATGTCTGGTGTCGCTTTTGGCCACTTTTGTTCATTTTTATGATAAAGAAGGGCTAAGTCACAACATTATTATGGCCGCAACAGGGGAAGAAGAGGATGCGGGAGAGAAAAGCATTAGGGCCCTGCTTCCTATTTTACCACAAATTGATGTGGCCATTGTAGGCGAACCCACGTTGATGGACTTGGCCATCGCAGAAAAGGGTTTGGTGGTTTTTGATGCCGTTGTGGAGGGAACGCCATCGCATGCAGCCCACCCCAATGATGACAACTGTATTTATAACGCCATTGAAACCTTACAATGGTTCAGGGACTATACTTTCGACAAAGTATCTGAAGCCTTGGGCGAGGTAAAGTTGACCGTCACCCAAATAAATGCGGGAAAGCAGCATAACGTAGTGCCAGCTCAAGTAGACCTGGTAGTGGATGTGCGTGTGAACGATTGTTACAGTAATCAGGAAATAGCGGATATTCTACAAAAAGAAGCACCTTGCAAAATGACCCCACGCTCCCTACGCTTGAACTCATCTTGCATTGATCCTGATCACGACTTGGTGAAAAGTGGATTGGCACTGGGCAGAAAAACCTATGGTTCGCCCACCTTATCCGATCAGGCTGCTTTGACCTGTCAATCCGTAAAATTGGGGCCAGGGGACAGTACACGATCTCATTCGGCCAACGAATTTATTTTCGTGAGGGAAATTGAAGAAGGAATAGATATTTACATTAAGACCCTTACAGGATTTTTGCAATAAACAAAATACAATGGGACCCTGAGCGTAGTCGACGGGCAATTATATCAAAATCATGAGATTCCCATTTTCATGGGAATGACAAAACGAAAATTATGAAACTCTGGGACAAAGGATTCAGTACCGATAAAAAAATAGACCACTTTACCGTAGGCAACGACCGCGAACTGGATTTGGTATTGGCCAAATATGACGTCATCGCTTCCAAAGCACACGCCAAAATGTTGGGCAAAGTCGGGCTGATCTCCGAAGAAGAGGCCAAGGAACTGGTAAAAGCATTGGATTCCATTGCGAAGGACATTGAAAAAGGAAAGTTTACCATCGAAGATGATTTTGAGGACATGCACTCGAAGATAGAGTTTATGCTGACCGAAAAATTGGGCGATACTGGTAAAAAAATCCATTCGGCCCGATCTAGGAACGATCAGGTTTTGGTGGCCATGCAGTTGTTTCTCAAAGATGAATTGACCGAGATCAAAGATCAAGTAAAAGAACTATTTGACCTGTTGATGAAATTAGCGGACAAACACAAAAATATCTTGCTGCCAGGCTACACCCACCTTCAGATTGCTATGCCATCCTCGTTCGGACTATGGTTTTCTGCCTATGCCGAAAGTTTGATAGACGATCTGTACTTTGTACAAGCAGCCCATAAAGTTGCCGATCAAAATCCGCTGGGCAGTGCCGCAGGCTACGGAAGCTCCTTCCCTATTGATAGAAGTTTCACGACTACCGAAATGGAGTTTTCAACCTTGAAATACAACGTTGTGGCCGCCCAAATGGGACGCGGAAAAGTGGAGAAAGCAACCGCTTTCGGAATTTCGAGCGTTGCCGCCACCCTATCAAAAATGGCGATGGACATTTGCCTGTACATGAGCCAAAATTTTGATTTTATCTCCTTCCCGAACGAGCTGACCACTGGAAGCAGCATTATGCCGCACAAGAAAAATCCAGATGTGTTCGAATTGATCAGAGCCAAGTGCAATAAAATTCAAGCGGTGCCCAACCAATTGATCATGATCATGAACAATTTGCCCAGTGGATACCACCGTGACCTTCAATTGGTAAAAGAAGTCATAGTCCCTGCTTTGCAGGACATGCACGCCTGTTTGGAGATGATGACCTTCAGCCTAAAAGAAATCAAAGTGAACAAGTCCATTTTGGAAGACCCGAAATACGATTATCTCTTCAGTGTGGATACCTTGAACGAGTTGGTCAAAAGCGGAATGCCTTTTCGTGATGCCTACAAAACCATGGGCAAGGCCATAGAAAATGGCAATTTTAAACCGAAACGCGATATCGAGCATAGCCACGAAGGGAGTTTGGGCAATCTGTGCCTGGAGCAGATAAAAGAGAAAATGGAAAAATCCTTAAATTCCTAAAAATACTACGACTTATCAAGTGTTGATTTCTGGTTTATCAATCCTAACGGGGCATTGATGAATTGTAGCTGGAATTTGAACCCGAAAAAATACTAACTTCACTCCTGTCTACCGACAGGCAGGTATCGTACGCTAAAAATCATTGAAACGATATTTAGCTAACCGTTACCTGCAAGCTGAAATCCGACTGAAATGATATTAAAACAAATTGAAATAAGAACTACTAACCTAAATGATATTGCTAACTTCTATCAGAGTATTTTAAAATTACCTGTTGAGAAAATTGATAAAAATTCCATCAATGTTTCAATTGGAGAGTCATCATTGAAAATAATTGAGGACAAACACAAATCCAAACCAATCTATCATATAGCTTTTAACATACCTAGAAACAAGCTACAAGAAGCAATAAATTGGTCAATGAATAGAATTCAACTTATAAAAAAAGAAAACGAGGTATTAATTTCTGACTTTGAAAGTTGGAATGCCAACTCAGTTTATTTTTTTGACACCGATAAAAATTTATTAGAATTCATTGCTCGTCAAGATTTGAAAAACGAAGAACTTAATGAATTTAACAGTAATCAAATTTTAAACATTAGTGAAATAGGAATAGTAAAAAACGAACCATATGTTTATGGAGAAGAGCTAATACAAAAGTATAATCTTAACCTTTTTGAAAAAAACAAAAATAATGAGGTGTTTACAGCTTTAGGGGATGATAATGGGTTATTAATTATTGTAAAAAACAGACGAAATTGGTTTCCTACCGAAATTCCAGCCGAAAGTAATTGGACAAATATTACACTAATTGAATCAGGTAAAGAAGTGAAAATTGAAATAAGAGAATAATGCCAACAAGGTAACACCGGCTAAAATTAATGCGGGTTTCAGTTTAAACTTCAATGTTTTGTATTTTTTAGTTAAACTAAAAGCTTCGGATAAGTGCCATTCCAAAAATTCCCTTTTTTTAATTTTTGGGTTCCCTGCAAAAAGTCATACAGGCTTTTTCCCAAAATTGTATCTTGAGCCATCAACTATAATGGTTTATTTATGCAACTTCGAACTGTAACCTTCGTATTCACTTTTATTTTTGCTTGCCTCACTGGAAATGCCCAAGACCTCTATGCCAAAAATGAATCGTTAGATATCCAAAACTATGTTTTTGGTCTTCATTTGAATGATGCCTCCAACGAAATCAAAGGGGAGACCGAAGTAACGGTCCGTTTTAAGGAGGGCATGGTTCCATTCGCTTTGGACCTCATCCAAAAATCGGGAGAATTTGGTATGGAAGTGACAAGTATATTGGAAAATGGCTCCAAGGCAAACTACACCTATACCGACAACAAAATCAACATCGTTCCTAAAAATCCGAACGATTCCGTACAGACGTTTACGATCAAATACCAAGGTGTTCCCGAAAGAGGTTTAGTCATAGATACCACCAAGTTTGGAAAGCGCTCTTTTTTTGGAGACAATTGGCCCAACTTGGCCAGGCATTGGCTACCGTCTATAGACCATCCATACGACAAGGCCAGTGTGGAATTCCGAATCACTGCCCCAGAACAATACGATGTGGTGGCAACGGGCAAGAAAATCGAAGAAAGCAATCTGGAAAACGGATACAAACTAACCATTTACGAAGAACCAGCTCCTGTGGCCACCAAAGTAATGACCATTGGCGTTACAGAGTTTGCTTCGCGAGTAGTGGACCATGTGGATGGTATCGAGGTTTCGGCCTGGGTATATCCGCAAAACCGATTGCAGGGGTTTGGCGACTATACCGTGGCGGGCGATGTGCTCGAATATTTTATAGCTCATATCGGACCCTATTCATATGCTAAATTGGCCAACATGCAGGCCAAGACCCAATGGGGTGGACTCGAAAATGCTGGTACCATTGCGTATTTTGAAAATTCTGTGACGGGCAACAAAACAGTTGAGCCCCTTATTGCCCATGAAATTGCCCACCAGTGGTTCGGCAATTCAGCAACCGAAAAAAGCTGGAACCACGTTTGGTTGAGCGAGGGGTTTGCCACGCATTTCTGCATTCTGTATTTGGAAAGCGAATATGGCGATGAGCGCAGAAAAGAGGAGTTGGCCATCGATAAGCAGCAAATCTTTGAGTATTACCGAAAAAACCCCGCTCCCATTGTCGACCTCACCATTAAAGACCCCATGAAGGTCTTGAGCACCAACACCTACCAAAAAGGAGGATGGGTGTTGAACATGTTACGGCACAAATTGGGCGATGGCGTATTCTGGGAAGGCATCCGAAAATACTACGCGAAATACCAAAACAGCAATGTGCTGACAGATGATTTTAGGCACGTAATGGAAGAGGCATCGGGCGAGGATTTGGAGTCCTTTTTTGAGCAATGGTTGTTTGTGAAGGGGCATCCACAAATCAAATGGAACTGGAATTACAGCAATGGGAACATCAATCTCAACATACAACAACTGCAAGACCATCATGTATTTGAGTTTCCTTTGGAAATAGGTGTGGTAAAAGATGGGAAACTGACCATTAAAACCATTGAGTTGCACCAGCGCAACCAAAACATCCAATTGGAAAGCAAAGACCGACCCGATTCCATTGTTTTAGACCCAAATGAGTGGACGTTGTTTGAGGATATGGGTAAATCATAGCATTCGTAAATTCAAACCGCTCATTCGTTAATTACCGGTAGAGTTCTATTCTGAAAAGCGATACCTTGACTCCTGCTAAAAATTATGTTTAGCAACTTGTTAGCATCAAGCTGATACCAAAAGGAAGAAACATGACCACGATCAGGACAACGACCATAATAGAAACAAAGAACTTAAAGCTCATCGCTTGTAATAGCGACATTTTGAAAGCTGCGATTGAAGGGAATGAAATCATTGCCCAAAAGTTGGGGGTTACCATTCCAGATAATTGGACGGAGTTTGGCATTGGTGCACTACAATATTCGCTTGAAAGACTTACCGAAAGTGAAGACGAAAAAGATTGGTGGACCTATTTCCCTATTCACAAGCAGGATAACAAATTGATAGGAAGCGGCGGTTACAAAGGAAAACCAACGGCAGATGGCACTGTTGAACTTGGGTATGAGATTGCTCCGGTCTACCGCAATCGTGGACTTGCCACTGAAATGACAAACGGTCTTGTTGAAAAATGCTTTTAGGGACAGTAGCGTGAAAACAATAATTGCGCATACATTAGGAAAAGAAAACCCTTCAACCAGAGTATTGATGAAATGTGGCTTTGAAAAGGTTGAAGAAATCAACGACCCGGACGATGGGCTTATCTGGAAATGGGAACTACAAAAGCGGAAGCGTGGGAACTATTAATCGTAAAACAATATTTCTGCTGATTGGGCAAAAAGGAAGTGGAAAGTCCTTTATAGGAACCCTGTTCGACAAGGAGTTTGGGATAACATTCATTCGAGTGGAGGATTGGGCCAAGAAAATCATCAAAAATAGAGATGTTGATGATAAAGCATATCTAAAACAAGTTTTTGGGAGCATTGAAAAAGGAATCCGAAGTAGCTTAGCCCATAAAGACCAACTTGTATTCGAGTCCACAGGTCTGACCGAATATTTTGATGAAATGCTTGAACGTTTAAAAAGTGATTTTCAGGTGGTCACCATAGGTGTCTTTGCAAACGGCACAATCTGTTTGGAGCGGGTAAAATCCAGAGACCAAGAAATACATATCAATATTTCTGATGACCAAGTTTTAAATATCGAAGTGATTTAAACTTTTTTTGGATCGAAAGATAGGGCTACGGACATTTGTGTTACCACACGCAAATACCATAGCCCATGTACAAAGTACTCGACAAAGATACCATAGAAATGGAGATAGT
>NZ_JAFLNL010000008.1 GCF_017313785.1 Flagellimonas aurea | reverse complement strand
ACCCCTTTCCATTCCGAACAGGGAAGTTAAGCCCGTTTGCGCCGATGGTACTGCCACACCAGGTGGGAGAGTAGGTCGCCGCCTTCCTCAAGGCCCTTCACATTAGTGATGGGCCTTTTTTGTTTTTTAAAAGATTTTTTTAATCAATAGAAAACTTATAAAGAAGTCTCTTTTCATCAGCTGCAGGAACTTCAGAAATAAGAATGTAGTTCCCGGGAGTTAAATCAGCTTCAAAAAAGCCTTTGCTTTCAGCAGGTAAATTGTTCATCCCGCCCAGGAACGTAAATCCAATCGGAGCAGGTGTACGTAGTCCCCTAGGATTCATCCAATTCATCCATAGGACCAAGGAATCTAAAGAAGCCGTAGCGTCGTATTTGACCAAGTTTACATCATGTCCGACAAAGTTTTCATATACTTTTTGATCTATAAAATTAGTTTGAAACACTTGGCGGCCAGAAGAGAGGCTGTCCTTAAGTAAAATTCCGTTGATACTGGATATGTCAATGTTGGCTGTAGCGCTAGGAGGTGTTAGTTGACTGGCCTCATCCTTCACTATAATTTCTTTTAACATACCATGTGAAGTGTGCCAAGCGCCATTGAACATTTTTACATAACATTCCATCATGTAACGACCAGGTTCTAGGTAAACGGTGCTCTTTACGGTGTATTTAGGAGATACAAGTCCCGTACCTCCTAAAAATTTCACTTTTTGGTACCATTCAGGTATTTTACCAAAAGCCGTCATCGCACTATCCATTTGGTTTTCCATAATATATCTCATACCATCATCAAACGGTGGTAGCAATTCTGTTTTGGTGTTTTCAATGGTTATTCCTTCCGGATATAGATCCATCATAATAAAGTGGACTTCCTGAGATTCATTGTTGTAAATGAAAGTGTTCCAGCCCGAATATAGCGTGTCAGAAACAAAGAATTCCATGCTCTTTGTACTTACATTGACCTGACCGAGTTCTAAAGGTGACTTTTCTGGAGTCGTAATTTCTTTTTCTTTGGTTTTGCAGGAAAGCAAAGTGAAGAGGAGTAAGCAGATTGTAATTGGATTTTTCATAAGTGATGTATTAAGAGGTTTGTATGCCCTTGAAATACATAGCACAGACTTTATAAAAGGTTGGTTATGGTAAGATGACCTCTATTAAGATACAAACAAATTTCCACTTACCTATTTTTGATGTGTAAACGGTCGGTTTATTTATGTGGTTGATATAATGTGTATCTAAAAAAAAACTCCCCTAAGCAAAGCAAGCCTAGAGGAGTTTAGCAAGTTTAGTTGAGATTTATGTGAGGTTTTAAACTCTAGGAAGATCTCCCTCACCCTTTAAAGGTAAATCAGATTTCCCCATTAAATATGTGTCCACGTAGTATGCTGCTTGCCTGCCTTCGGAAATGGCCCAAACAATAAGGGATTGGCCCCTTCTTTGATCACCAGCTACAAAAACTCCCGGAACATTCGTTTTATAGTCGGCTGCAGAAGCCTTAATGTTGGTTCTTGGGTCCATTTCAAGATTTAGTTGATCAGCAACCGTGGTCTCCGAACCCGTAAAGCCCAGAGCCAATAGGACCAAATCACAGTCCCATTCTTTCTCTGTGCCCTCTACCTCTTTAAGTATGGGTCGCTGACCAGGTTGCTTGACCCATTCAACTTCTACAGTTACCAAGCTTGTTAAATTGCCTTTGTCGTCGGTATTGAATCTTTTTGTGGATATGCTGAATACACGGTCCGCCCCTTCCTTGTGCGATGAACTGGTGCGCAAACGCATGGGCCAAAACGGCCATGGCTGTCCTTCAGGGCGATCAGTCGTGCCTTTTGGCATTATTTCAAAATTAGTTACGGAAATGGCACCTTGTCTTATGGAAGTTCCAATACAATCGGACCCGGTATCACCACCACCAATCACAATTACCTTTTTGCCTTTGGCTGAAATATCTTCTCCCTTAAATGGGATTCCATCCACTTTTCTATTATTCTGCGGTAAAAAGTCCATGGCCTGAACCACACCCTTGGCATCAACTCCTGGAATTGGAAGACTGCGCCTTACCGTTGCTCCTCCACAAAGTACAATGGAATCATATTCTTTTTGAAGTTCTTGGGCTGTTATGTCAACTCCCACGTGTACACCGGTTTTAAACTCGATGCCTTCTTTTTCCATCACTTCAAGACGCCTATCGATAACGTTTTTTTCCATTTTAAAGTCTGGAATGCCATATCTTAAAAGGCCACCAAGTTTTTCGTCCCTTTCAAACAGCGTAACGGTATGGCCGGCGCGATTTAGTTGTTGGGCAGCTGCAAGACCTGCAGGCCCGGAACCTACTACGGCCACTTTTTTATCCGTTCTGTTCATTGGCGGTTCTGGCTTTACCCAACCATTCTTAAAAGCTGTCTCCGCGATGTTTTTTTCTATGTTCTCAATAGATACAGGAGGTTCGTTGATTCCCAGCACACATGCTTCTTCGCATGGTGCCGGACACAATCTTCCCGTAAACTCCGGAAAATTATTGGTAGAGTGGAGTATCTGTGCAGCTTTTTCCCACTTTCCTTGATAGACGGCATCGTTAAAATCCGGAATCAGGTTTCCTAATGGGCAACCACTATGGCAAAATGGAATACCACAGTCCATGCACCGGGCACCTTGGTTCTTTAATTCGCTTTCTTTTAAAGGCTTTGTAAATTCCTTATAGTTTTCGATGCGTTCTTTGACAGGGGCGTATGCTTCGTCCTTCCTGTCAAATTCCAAAAATCCTGTAATCTTTCCCATGTCTCAAATTATAAGGTTTGCATTTTTTCTTCTTCCAATCGGATAAGTGCTTGGCGGTATTCTTCAGGGAATACCTTAATAAACTTAGGAAGGTATTTTTCCCAATTTTCAAGAATGTTCTGAGCCAAAGGACTTAATGTGGCGTTGTAATGGTTTTCGATCAAATCTTTTAACTGTTGTTTATCGTTGTCCTCATCAACAGGTAGAAGGTTCAAATGGTCTCCATTACAGTTACGTTTAAATGTGTCGTCCTTGTCATACACATAGGCAATTCCACCGCTCATACCAGCTCCGAAATTCCGTCCTACGGAACCAAGAATCACAGCGACTCCACCGGTCATATATTCACAACCATGGTCCCCGATTCCCTCGACCACGGCTTTGGCTCCGGAGTTTCTTACGCAGAATCGTTCTCCTGCCTTACCATTGATGTATGCTTCTCCAGAGGTGGCCCCGTACAAGGTCACGTTTCCGGTAATCACATTATCTTCTGGTTTAATTGTGGATTTAAAAGGAACTTTTACTATCAGCTTGGCTCCCGAGAGTCCTTTTCCAAGGTAGTCGTTAGTGTTTCCGTTCACCACCATGGTGAGGCCCTTTGTGGCAAATGCTCCAAAACTTTGTCCGGCAGAACCAGTAAAGTTTAGTTTAAGTGTATTTTCTGGCAAGCCTTCCTCTCCATAAATTTTTGAAATCTCATTGCTGATAATGGCGCCAACGGCCCTATCTGTGTTCTTGATCGGGAAATCCAGTGTGGTCTTTTCCTTTCTGAAAAGTGCAGGGTGTGCTTTTCCTATTATCTCAAATTCGATTGATTTATCTATTTCGTGATATTGCTTTTCCGTATTGTGCAGTTTTGTTCCTTCAGGAACGTCTATGCGATAAAGGATAGGCGTCAAATCGATACCGGCGGCCTTATAATGTTCGATTGCCTTCTTTCTGTCCAGTTTTTGTACTTGGCCTACCATTTCGTTCAAGGTTCTAAACCCGAGCTTGGCCATAATTTCTCGTAGTTCTTGAGCTACGAAGTACATGTAGTTGACCACATGTTCTGGTTTTCCTTGGAACTTTTTGCGCAACTCCGGATTTTGGGTGGCGATACCCACTGGACAGGTGTTCAAATGGCATACACGCATCATAATGCAACCCGATGCCACCAAAGGTGCTGTGGCAAAACCAAACTCTTCCGCACCCAGTAAACAGGCAATGGCTACGTCTCGTCCTGTCTTCAACTGTCCATCACACTCTAGAACCACTCTGTTTCGCAAGTCGTTCAACACCAAAGTCTGCTGGGCTTCGGCGATTCCAAGTTCCCAAGGTAGTCCGGCATGTTTTAAAGATGTTAGTGGAGATGCCCCGGTTCCACCGTCGAATCCAGAGATAAGGATAACATCGGCCTTTGCTTTGGCAACACCTGCAGCTACGGTGCCTACACCAACTTCCGATACCAGTTTTACGTTTACACGCGCTTCCCTGTTCGCGGATTTAAGATCATAGATCAATTGTGATAAATCCTCGATAGAATAAATATCGTGGTGAGGGGGTGGTGAAATCAATCCCACATAAGGTGTGGAGTTTCTTGTTTTGGCAATGGCCGGGTTGACTTTTGGTCCAGGCAATTGACCGCCTTCACCAGGTTTGGCTCCTTGTGCCATTTTAATCTGGATTTCTTGGGCACTTGTCAAATAATTGGAGGTTACCCCGAACCTACCTGAAGCGACCTGTTTTATGGCACTGTTTTTCCAGTCCCCGGTTTGACTTTTATAAAAACGAGCCGAATCCTCTCCGCCTTCACCCGAATTGCTCTTACCTCCGATTCGGTTCATGGCAACCGCTAGGTTTTCATGTGCTTCTTGACTTATACTTCCGTAGGACATAGCCCCAGTTTTGAACCTTTTTACAATTTCTGTCCAAGGTTCTACTTCTTCAATGGGAATAGGGTCGTAGTTCGAAAATTCGAAAAGTCCACGGATAGTCATCAAGTGTTTGGATTGCTCATTGACCAGTTTGGAATACTCTTTATAGGTTTCCGGCTCGTTGTTGCGTACCGATTTTTGAAGCATGGCGACACTTAATGGATTGAACATGTGCTTCTCGCCATTTCTTCTCCAACGGTACTCTCCTCCAACCTCGATATCGAGATTAGCTGATATGTTTTGTGATAGAAATGCTTTTTTATGACGTTTGGTAACTTCTTTCTCTATTTCGTAAAGTCCAATTCCTTGGATTCGAGTAGGGGTGTTCGGGAAATATCTGTCCACAACGGTTGTGTTGATTCCGATGCATTCGAACAATTGGGATCCTCTATACGAGTTCAACGTAGATATCCCAATCTTGTTCATAACCTTCAATATACCTTTCCCGATAGCCTTGTTGTAATTTTTAACAGCTTCCTCAAAAGTGTAATCGGTAATATTATTTTCCTCGATTTGCTCACCGATGATTTCATTCACCAAATATGGGTTGATGGCACTTGCTCCAAAACCAAAAAGAAGGGCAAAATGATGGACTTCCCTTGGTTCTGCAGATTCAATGATGATACTCAGTTTGGAACGTTTCCCCAATTTTCTTAGACCACTGTTCACATAGGAACAGGCCAATAGGGCAGGAATAGGGGCCATCTCGGCACTTACCATCCTATCCGATAGAATGATGATGTTCGCATCTTCATCAATGGCATTTGATGCCTGCTGCAATATGCCGTCCAAAGCTTCTTCCAGTCCATTATGCCCTTTGTTGATTTCATAAAGCATGGAAATGGAAACAACCTTATAGTCCGGACTGGCATCATAATTTTTGATTTTGTCCAAATCTTCCTTGGAGATAACAGGGTTTTGGATTTTTAGTTTTCGGCAATGTAATTCCGAAAAATCAAAAATATTATGGTCACTGCCCAAGGTCAAACTAATGTCCGTGATCAATTCCTCACGGATACCGTCCAAAGGTGGGTTGGTTACCTGGGCAAAGAGTTGTTTAAAGTAGTTGTATATCAATTGTGGGCGCTCGGACAACACGGCAATTGGAGTATCGGAGCCCATGGAACCAATGGGTTCCTTACCATTTTCTGCCATCGGCATAATAATGGTGTTGATGTCTTCTTGGGTGTACCCGAATGCAGTTCGTCTGGTCTGCAGCGGGAATTCACCAAAGAAAACTGGGCAATCGTTGTAAGGAATGTCCCTTAAATGCACCAAATTCTTCTTTAACCACTCTTTATAAGGATGCTTTTTGGCTATGGCTTCCTTGATTTCTTCGTCGTTGATGATTCTTCCCTCTTCCATGTTTACCAAGAACATTTTTCCAGGTTCCAGTCGTCCGTGGAATTCAATATCCTCTGGTTCCAATTCAACGACTCCGGTTTCCGAGGACATAATCACATATCCTTTTTTGGTTACGGAGTATCTTGATGGTCGGAGCCCGTTTCTGTCAAGTACGGCCCCTATATAATTTCCATCCGTAAACGGAATGGAGGCAGGCCCGTCCCAAGGTTCCATCAGACAGGAGTTGTATTCGTAAAAAGCTCTCTTGGCTTCGGACATGTCTGGATTTTTTTCCCATGCCTCGGGAACCAGCATCATCATTACTTCGGGCAAAGAACGACCTGTCATCAATAATAGCTCAACGACCATATCCATACTGGCAGAATCGGATTTTGCCGGCAATACGATGGGAAGTATCTTTTTTATGTCTTCTCCAAACCACTCACTTTCCATTAGCTCTTCGCGTGAGCGCATGCGGGAGACATTTCCTCTCAGTGTATTTATCTCTCCGTTATGGCACATATATCTAAATGGCTGTGCCAAATCCCAATTAGGAAAGGTATTTGTGGAAAATCTTTGGTGAACCAGGGCCAAGCGTGTAACAACTCGGGGGTCCAAAAGGTCTTCATAATATCTGCTGATGTCCTTAGGGACTAAAAGCCCCTTAAAAATGATGATTTTAGTTGATAGACTGGGTAAGTAGAAGAATTCGCTTTCTGAAAGCTTGCTCTCTATTACGGTATGTTCCGTGACTTTACGAGCGATAAAAAGTTTAAGGTTAAACTGGAATTCGTCCAAATCCTCTCCTTTTCCGACAAAAACCTGCATTACAAACGGTTCTGTTTCGGCCGCTATTCTTCCCGGAACGGAACGGTTCACGGGCACGTGGCGCCAACCAAGTAGTTCGAGCCCTTGTTTTTTTATGTTTTCCTCAAAAACCTGGATGCAAAAGTTGCGTTGGTTTTCCTTTTGTGGTAGAAATACGTTTCCAACCGCATATTCTCCTGCTTCTGGTAGTTCAAAGGAACAGGTGTCCTTAAAAAAGGCGTGGGGAATATCTATAAGTATACCTGCACCATCTCCTGTTTTTCCGTCCGAGCTCACAGCTCCCCTGTGCTCCAATTTATCAAGAATTTCGAGGGCCTTATGTATTATGTCGTTGGACTTAATTCCCTTTAGGCTACATATGAAGCCCGCACCACAGTTGTCGTGCTCAAATTCCGGTAAGTATAAACCTTGTTTCTTCAATCCCATCATTATCGTATTTCCTCAAAAATATCAAAATTGATGTAGAAATAATAAGGTTTTAGCTGGTTATCAGATAAATAATCAACGTATGGTTTCTGGGGTTAAAAAAAATTCAATTTAGGAATTAAAGGAATGTTAAATTATCATTATCTCAAATCGAGCTTAAAAAAGGGTTTCTTCCCTGCCATGAAAAGAGTACTTCAAGGTTTGTCAACCTAATTTCATGTTAATACTTTGTGAAAAATAGGGGGTAAGTAAAATTAGAAGTGATTTGCAAAAAGAAACCCCCTCTTTTGGGAGGGGGTGTGAATATTTAATCTTTTAGGATGCTTCTGGAGATGACTATTTTTTGAATTTCGGAGGTGCCTTCATATATCTGGGTGATTTTGGCGTCCCTCATCAACCGTTCTACATGATAATCTTTCACGTATCCATTTCCGCCGTGTATTTGAACGGCTTCCACCGCTGTTTCCATTGCTACTTCGGAAGCATAAAGCTTAGCCATGGCCCCGGATAGGGTGTAGTCATTGCCTGCATCTTTATCACAGGCTGCCTGATAGACCAAATGGCGTGCAGCCTGTATTTTGGTGTGCATGTCCGCCAGTTTAAAGGCAATCGCTTGATGGTTTGCTATCTCGGTCCCAAAAGCTTTACGTTCTTTCGAATACTTAAGGGCCAGTTCGTAGGCCCCGGCGGCAATGCCCAAGGCTTGTGCTGCAATTCCGATACGTCCTCCGGCCAACGTCTTCATGGCGAACTTAAATCCAAAACCATCGTCACCGATTCTATTTTCTTTTGGTACTTTGACGTCGTTGAACATCAAGGAATGGGTGTCGCTTCCACGAATGCCCAGTTTGTTTTCTTTTGGGCCTATTTCAAAACCTTCCATGTTTTTCTCGACTATCAATGCATTGATGCCATGGTGGCCTTTTTCCCGGTCTGTTTGTGCGATGACCAAGTAAACCTCCGCTTGATTGCCATTTGTAATCCAGTTTTTGGTGCCGTTTACTATATAATGGTCACCTTTGTCTATGGCAGTTGTTTTTTGAGAAGTTGCATCGCTCCCCGCTTCTGGTTCTGACAGACAGAAGGCGCCAATAATCTCTCCGCTTGCCAAGCGTGTCAGGTATTTTTGTTTTTGTTCTTCACTTCCATAGGTCGCCAGTCCCCAACATACCAAAGAATTGTTCACGGATACCATTACGGAAGCCGAGGCGTCGATTTTGGATAATTCTTCCATGGCTATCACATAGGAAAGAGTGTCTAGACCACTTCCTCCATACTTTTCGTCGACCATCATCCCCATGAACCCAAGTTCACCCATTTTTCGGACAAGTTCACTCGGAAATTTTTGGGCTTCATCGCGTTCAATAACCCCTGGTAAAAGTTCATTTTGGGCAAAATCCTTTGCCGCTTGTTGTATCATTAACTGTTCTTCGGAAAGTGTGAAATCCATAAAACTGAATAATATTTAAAAACTACCTGCAAATATAGCTTTCTAGTATTAATATTTTATAAAACACAATGGTTAAATGAGAATGATTGAATTCTTTTCTTGTTTTTTGAAATCTATCTATTCGCGTTTCCTTATTTTTATGCTGATAAGATTATGTGGAAATATTCATTTTGAATATCTTTAGCCGCACAGATAACTGCTCAAAAATATTATTCCTTAATTAAACCAAACTTAACATGGAAACCCTTTTAGTTGTCATTTTTGTAATTGGATATTTGGCAATTACCCTAGAACATAATTTAAAAATAGATAAGCTTATTCCCGCATTGGCCATGATGGCTATTTTGTGGGCATTGATGGCTTTTGGCATCGACGGTTTTACGACCTGGTTCGATTCTGGAAACCATGCTCTGCTTGAGAACTTTGGGTCCTTCGGGCACGAAGAGAAAATGGAGTTAATGGAGGAAACTCTTCTTCACCATTTGGGGAAGACCGCAGAGATTTTGGTATTCCTTCTTGGAGCCATGACCATTGTTGAGATCATTGATTACTTTGATGGTTTCGCAACTATAAAGTCTTTTGTAAAGACACGTAGCAAAAAGAAGATTCTTTGGATTTTTTCTTTCTTGGCATTTATTCTTTCTGCCATTATAGATAACCTTACAGCAACTATTGTATTGATTTCCATCCTTCAGAAAATTGTGAAGGACAGAGAAGTAAGACTTTGGTACGCCGGTTTAATCATTATCGCTGCAAATGCAGGGGGTGCATGGTCGCCGATTGGTGATGTCACCACTACAATGTTATGGATCGGGGACAAGGTTTCAACTGCTATGCTTATCGAGCATTTGTTGGTTCCTTCTTTGGTATGTATGTTGTTGCCATCTTTTATAGCTTCATTTTTGCCCGCTTTTAAAGGGGAGATTGATGCGGATGATGACGATAGTAGTTCGAAATCTAAATATGGTCCCATAATGCTTTATTTGGGTCTTGGGGCGATTGTTTTTGTTCCAATATTCAAAACGGTAACACATTTACCTCCATATGTGGGTATGATGTTGTCCTTGGCAGTTGTGGCCACTTTTGCTGAAATCTACAGTAATAAAAAGATTGCTATATCATCCGTAGACCAGGAAAGTGATGCACACTCCCACCATAGTCCGGTACATAGCGCATTGACCAAAATTGAACTTCCCAGTATCCTGTTTTTCTTGGGTATTTTGATGGCAGTTGCGGCGCTAGAATCATTGGGTCTATTGTTCAACTTCGCCGAAGGACTAAAACAAGGTATGCCTTTGATCGGAACAGAAATGGCCGGCACACGAGTATCCGATTTAGTTGTGATATTATTGGGTGTGGGTTCTGCCGTTATAGACAACGTACCGTTGGTTGCGGCCAGTTTGGGAATGTTCAACGAAACATTGGATGATCAACTTTGGCACTTTATCGCCTATTCCGCGGGAACTGGAGGTAGTATGCTTATTATAGGTTCAGCAGCTGGAGTTGTAGCCATGGGAATGGAGAAAATCGACTTCTTCTGGTATCTTAAAAAGATATCTTGGTTGGCCTTTGTGGGCTTCATTGCCGGGGCAATTGTATTTATGGTGATGCGATATTTGTTCTAAAAAATACTTTAGTTCAAAAATCTCCGTTATTATTGCAAATAAATTGGGGATTTTATATGAATATTTTACAAGAAGTAACGGAAGGCGCTGAGGCAACTGCCTCAATTTCCGAAGAAAAGACCTTATCCGTAATAGATCTTATTGTCAATGGAGGAACAGGGAGTGTCATAATAATTGTGGTGCTTTTTGTTCTTCTTTTTGTTGCTATGTACATTTATTTTGAACGAATTTTTGCCATTAAGGCCGCGTCCAAAATAGATAAGAACTTCATGAACCAGATTCGTGACCACATTAGCAATGGTAAATTGGAGGCTGCAAAATTATTGTGCGCGCAAACGGACTCTCCGGTGGCACGACTTACCGAAAAGGGTGTCGCCCGAATTGGAAAACCTTTGGATGACATCAACACTGCCATCGAAAATGCAGGTACGTTAGAAGTTTACAAACTGGAAAAAAACGTTAGCGTATTGGCTACGGTTGCAGGTGCTGCTCCAATGATCGGTTTCTTAGGAACCGTAATTGGTATGATTTTGGCATTCCACGAGATGGCAAGTAGCGGTGGACAGGCAGAAATGGGTTCTTTGGCATCCGGTATCTATACTGCGATGACCACAACTGTTGCAGGCCTGGTAGTAGGTATTATTGCCTATATTGGCTATAATCACTTGGTGAACAGGACAGATAAAGTGGTACATCAAATGGAAGCCAATGCAGTTGAGTTTTTGGACCTTTTGAACGAACCAGTATAACCCTTAGCTATGAAACTGAAGGGAAGAAACAAAATAAGCCCGGAGTTCAGCATGTCGTCAATGACGGATATCGTATTTCTGTTATTGGTCTTTTTTATGCTGACCTCCAATGCGCCAAATGCGCTGGATTTGCTTTTGCCCAAGGCCAAGGGCAAATCCACGAACACACAGAATGTTTCAGTTACCATTGATAAAAACCTGAAGTATTTTGTGAACAACGAGCAAATCAACAAAGAATACATTGAAATTGAATTAAAAAAGGCACTTGAAGGTCAAGAAAAGCCGACAATCATCCTCAGAGCAGAAGAAAACGTAGCCATTAAAGAAGCGGTCAACGTAATGGACATTGCAAACAGGAACAGTTACAAGGTTATCTTGGCGGTGCGGCCAAAATAATGTCCTTTTTAGATACGAGACACAAGAAAAAATCCTTTACGCTCACAACACTTTTGTTGAGCGCATTACTCTTATTGCTTTTTTATATTGGATTGACCTATCTGGACCCACCCATTGAAAATGGCATTGCTGTGAATTTTGGGACTATGGAATTTGGGAGCGGGGAAGTTCAACCAACGGAACCAGTGCGTTCCGAACCTAGAGAGGTCGTAAGTCAACCTGAACCACAAGAAGTAGCTGAGCCAGCTGAGCCTGAGCAAACGGTGGTTGAGGAAGCTCCGGTCGAAGAGGTTTTAACCAGCAATGATGAGGAAACCATTAAGCTAAGACAACAACAAGAAGCCAAGCGTAAGGCACAAGAAGAAGCAGAAAAAGCTAAAGCTGAAGCTGAGCGAATTGCTCGTGAAAAACGTGAGGCCGAAGAGCGTAAACGACAAGAGCAGGAAGCGAAGAAAAAGAGTGTGGATGCACTTATCGGTGGTATAGGTAAATCAGATGGCACCACTACCGGTAGTGAAGGCGACGATGATCGTGCAGGCGACAAGGGACAACCAGATGGAGATCCTTATGCCTCATCTTACTACGGTTCCCCTGGAAGTGGAACAGGTGGTTATGGATTAAGTGGAAGGTCTTTGGCCAACAAAGGAAAGGTTCAGCAAGATTGTAATGAAGAAGGTAGGGTTGTTGTTAGAATCACCGTTGATAGGTCTGGAAAAGTTGTTAAGGCGGAACCTGGCGTAAAAGGTACTACAAACAACGCTCCATGTCTATTGGAGCCTGCCCGTAAAACTGCTATGCTTCATAAATGGAATTCAGATTCGAATGCTCCGGCACAACAGATAGGTTTTGTGGTTGTTAATTTTAAACTAGGGCAGTAGTGACCTACCAAGAAACGTTGGACTGGATGTTCGGACAGCTTCCGATGTACCAGCAAAAGGGCGTAGCTGCCATGAACGCAAAACTGGACAACATCATCAGCTTTTGCAATGTGCTTGGCAATCCTGAAAAAAAATTCAAAAGTATACATGTTGCAGGAACCAATGGTAAAGGGTCCAGTAGCCATATGCTGGCATCAATTCTTCAAGAGGCCGGTTACAAGGTAGGTCTTTATACGTCACCACACCTCAAGGATTTTAGGGAGCGCATCAAAATAAACGGAAAGGTTGTAGGTGAAGATTTTGTGGTTGATTTTATTGAAGAGTACAAGCCTTTTTTGGAATATCAAAAGCTTTCTTTCTTTGAAATGACCGTAGGGATGGCCTTCCATTATTTTGCAGAGGAACAGGTAGACATTGCCGTTATCGAAGTTGGTTTGGGGGGACGGCTTGATTCTACCAACATAATAACCCCTGAAGTGTCCTTGATTACGAATATCGGGATGGATCATACGCAGTTTTTGGGTGATACTTTGGAAAAAATAGCGTTGGAAAAGGCTGGAATCATAAAACCAATGGTGCCTGTTGTTATTAGTGAGACGCAAGCAGAGACGAAGATGATCTTTAACCTGATTGCACATCAGCTAAAATCAGAAATTGTTTTCGCAGATGAACAACCGGCAACGAGATATACAACTGATTTGCTTGGGGAATATCAGCAAAAAAACATAAATGGAGTAGTGGCAACTATGCATCAATTAAAAGGTTTTGATGTAACTGAGCAAACAATTTCCGAAGGTTTGAAAAATGTTATTGGAAACACTGGACTTTTGGGTAGGTGGCAGATATTGCAGCAAAATCCATTGGTGGTTTGTGATACGGCCCACAATAAAGAAGGGCTTCAATTAGTTTTGAAGCAAGTCGAAAAGCAATCCTATAAAAAACTCCACATTGTGCTTGGCTTTGTAAGCGACAAAGATGTGAAATCTGTATTGACTCTTTTTCCGAAAAATGCGCATTATTATTTTGTAAGACCCGCTATTCCAAGGGGTATGGATACGACTATTTTGGAGGAATTGGCTAGGGAACAGGGGCTTATGGGTGAAAAATATGGGTCGGTACAATTGGGTTTTCAAAGAGCTTTGGATAAGGCCGACGATAAGGATATGATCTATGTGGGAGGAAGTACTTTTGTTGTGGCCGAAGTTGTGTAATTTTTTTCATTTTTTTGTTTTTTAAATCAAAAACAGTCTTATATTTGCACTCCTATTTAGCAAATTAAATGGGCGCTTAGCTCAGTTGGTTCAGAGCACCTCGTTTACACCGAGGGGGTCGGGGGTTCGAATCCCTCAGCGCCCACTTTTAGAGTTCAAATGAAAACAAAGCCTTGCATATCTTATTGATTTGCAAGGCTTTAATTTTTTTGAGCCTTGTTTGAATTGGTTTGATTTGATATGTTTTGGTTTGCAATTCGGTTAGTAAAATTTTTTCTGTAAAGTGTTAACCGGATAAGAATGTAAATCGCTATATTACAGCATCTTAGTATTTGACTTTCGTAGGTATTTTTCGTTCAATTTAACACAAAACCTATGAGAACCCGATCTACATTTTCAATCAGTTTCTGGATAAGCACTGCCCGAAGGAATGACGGAACGGCCAAGATCTATGCCCGTATCACCGTTGATAAACAAAGAGTTAACATGAGCCTTAAGTATACCATCCCAATAGAAAGTTGGGATAGAAAGGGGTCGAGGGTTCTGGGGCGCGCTGCCGACGCACAGGAAATCAACACTTATCTGATGGAAGTCGAAACCGAACTTTTCCAATGCTATCGTGAACTGCGGTCCAAGACGCCAAATATAACCCCGCAGATGGTCAAGGCGAAGTATTTCGGAGAAGACTTAGATCAAGTGACCTTAACCGAACTATTTGAACACCACAATCTACATGCTGCCCATAACCTTGGCAAAGCGACCCTGAGCCATTATAAGACCACCCAGAAGTACTTGTTGGACTATTTGAAGAAACAATACAAATGCAATGATTATAGATTGTCACAGCTCAATCACCAATTTGTTGTGGGTTTCGAGACCTATTTGCGCAAGCTACATCCAATCCACCATCATGGGAGGCTTTCGAACAATGGGGCCATGAAACACATTCAGCGTTTGAGAAAAATGGTTAGAATGGCGGTAAATAACGAATGGATAGAAAAGTATCCCTTTCAAAAATTTAAAATAAGGATGGAGAAAAAGGAAAGAGAATTTTTGACCTTGGAGGAACTGCGGAAAATCCAGGAGTTCCGAACCAAGATTGAACGGTTGCGGATTGTAAAGGACTTATTTGTATTTAGTTGCTATACTGGTATTGCTTATATTGATATTATGAACCTTACTGAGGATAACTTGATTTTGGGTATCGATGGGAAGCATTGGATAAGTACCAAAAGACAGAAGACCAAGAACAGTTTCAAATTACCTTTAATGGGACCGGCCTTGTCGATTATCAAGAGATATCAATATCATCCCAAAAGACGCATTGATAAATTATTCCCTGGGATTTCCAACCAAAAATTGAATAGTTATTTAAAGGAGATTGCAGATTCGTGCCATATTAAAAAGCACATTACTTTCCACATGGCCAGACATACGTTTGCTACAACTATCACATTAAGTAATGGGGTTCCCATAGAGACTGTTTCTAAGATATTGGGACATTCAGAATTGGCCACGACCCAAATTTATGCAAGAGTATTGGATAACAAAATCAGTGAAGATATGAGTGACTTGGAAACGAAACTGGATTCTAAGTTTTCAGATTCAGATGCCGGACAAGAGAAAATTTGGAAACCGTGATTTTTAAGGTGGAATTTGTAAAAACTACTCATCAAATAATAACATTAATAGTGCAGCTGATTTTCAAATCAGCTTGTATTTATTCGGTCCCGCTTGCGGGACGTAGGGAATAGCAAGAGGGTGATGCGCAATTTGCGCCATCACGGTTGTTTTCGGGTCTTCAATAAGTTGAAAACCAGTTAATTGAGTAGGTTTTGGAATACTGTGCAAAATCTGGGGCTACAGTAGACTTTTCCGAAATCTACAGTAAACCCTTCGGGAGGCCCTGTAAACACTGGAAGTTTTTGACGAAAAAATTGACGCAATTTCACTAAAAAACAAAATCGCACCTATGGAAAAGCAATCAACCAATGATAGAACTAAGAAAGGAAGCGGTGGTTATTCCAACATCACCATAAAGAAGGAGACGGCCATACGCTTTCGCAGTTATTCTAAAAAGTTCGGCAAATCGCATAGTGAGGTATTGGATGGAATGGTATGCTACTTCAAGGAGAACAACCTTGATCCTTTTGGGGAGGGAACCAAGATCATCGTTGACAATATCAAAAAGCTGGAGCGTCAGATGATGAAAAAATTCGATAGGCTCATCGCCATTATCAAGAACATGGAAAAGACCAGTATCCGGCCCACCTATGAAATGATGTTGATCCTTTATGAGGCATATGTGAGAGACGGGAGGAAACCTAAACGTGAACCCGTCAAGATACGAGAAGAGCGAATGGATTTTTTGGAGCCTAGAAACACCGTTCCAAAAGTGGAGCATGACAGAATGCTAAAAGAATTTGAAAGCTATAAAAAGCATTGCAATGAAATGCTTCAAAATGTTGAGAAGGTGGAACCCATGATGGGAAAGCCATATCTCAAAATCAATATGGGCATCGGGGATTTTGAAAGCTTGAAACATCAATTAAAATAACGCTCATGTACCTTACCATCTCGGCACAGAAAATGGGAAGTACCTACAACTCCAGTGTAGGGAACTATGTGGACTATCTGGAAAAGGAAAACGAGGACAGATTGCCTGAACAAAGGGAGGAATTCTTCGACCAAGAAAACAACAGCGTAAGCCCTCAAACGGTCATCGATGAAATAGATGCCAATACCGCCAAGCTTAGGCAGAAAGACCCGAAATTCTATTCCATAGTGGTCAGTCCCAACCAAAGGGAACTGAAGGCCATAGGCAATGACCCCAATATGCTAAGGGAATATACAAGGAAACTCATGGAGGACTATGCCAAGAGTTTCCATAGGAACCAAGAGGTCAAGGCCGAGAACCTGAAGTACTATGCAAAGATAGAGCATGAGCGCACCTATCGGGGTTTTGACAAACAGGTTCAGGAGAATGCTCCTTATCGAGGGGAGATAGCAAGGCTCAGGAACGAGATACGGAAAGTGGAACGGGGCGAATCCATCGGGAATATCAAGGAGCTTGAAAAAAGAATCAAAGAGCAGGAAAGATTGGCACCACACAAACAGAACGGACAATTGGTGGCCGCAGGGATGCAAAAAGAGGGGCCACAGACCCATATCCATATCATTGTCAGTAGAAAGGACGTAACGAACACCTATACGCTTTCCCCGATGGCCAAACACAAGGCCTCAGAAGTGGAACTGAACGGAAAGACGGTCAAGAGAGGGTTTGATCGGGACAGTTTTTACCAAGCAGCCGAAAAGACCTTTGACAGGACAACTGGCTTTAAAAGGAACTATGTGGATTCCTATGTTGGGAGAAAGGCCCATGCCAAAGAACCTGGGAAATTCTTTGCCAAGGTGATGGGACTGCCCACCAAGGAAAAGGACATGGCCTTTAAACTTCTTAAAACGATGGGTGTCAAAGCTCCCAACATACCGACGAATAAAGTGCAGATTGCGGCCAAGATCATCAAGGCACTTGGGAGGGGTATCGATAAGGCGAGGGGCACAGGTGAGGATATGGGCTACTGAAATCCAAAAAGTAGGTTGCGCCCTACCGAGTTTTTGCTTCACGCTTATCTATCGGAACGCTACAAAACCCCGATAGGATCCATGCGCAAAAGTTGGAGGTAAGATTTGGGGTTCTTTTTGTAAACAGTTCGGTTTTAAGGGAAGGTTGCATTTTTAGGGAAGGCTACAAAGCCATCACTTAACTTTAGACCAAGTTCAGTCCACTTTTAGTTGAAGATTTACACCTTGGATTAGCAATACTAGGCTATGACAAATAACTTTTGATTTTTTAAGCACGATAGATTGGATAAAAAAAATGTGAACAGTAACTGGTATTTTGATTATACGTTTTTGAAAAATATGTAGTCTCAGTTGTTGAGCGAATTGCTGAATTTCAGCACTAGATAAAATCACTTAACTCGAATTAACTTATTGTTTAAGTGGAGTCCAAATAAGCTTGATTCCTATTTTATTTATATTTCTTTATGTTTTTTAAATGGATAAAATGGAATGAACGATTTGTATTACATCAAAAACATCCGATTTTCAAATCGGATGCTTGGCTTTGCTCTTACTTATTATCTATGAGAACCTTTCTATTCTTTAATGATTTTATGGGTCTCCCTTTCTCTTTCCGATATAATTTCAAGAATGTACAATCCTTTTTTAAGTCCATTCAAGTCTAAATCAAAACCAGAAGTTCCAATTTCACCTTTGCCTTGAAGAAATATGTTACTTTGGAAATCAGAAAGTATATATTCGAATGTCTTTTGGTTGCTTAATCCCAGCTTCCTTTCTTCAAGTGGAGAAATTTCACTTATTGTTAAGTAGTCTTTTACTGGATTTGGACTCACTCTAAAATAATAGCGTCCAGGGATTTGTCCTGTATAATATGCACTATGGGTACCCGTATTGCAAACATTGTCATTTCTTACTTCTACCCTTATGGAGCTTTCAGTATAGTACTTGGTCAATGTTCTTCCGGTGGTGTTTGTATAAAAGGAATTGTTAATATACCAAGAATATGGGGTTTCCCCACTGCCTCCATTAGCGGTAATGTCAATATAGTTGCTGTTGACATTATAAATAGTTACGGTCATTGGGGATTGACCAGCATTTTGGTTCACATTCAAGCGTTCGGTAATCGTATAGCCATGAGAAGAGGTTGCACGTATCCATCCATTACCGGAAGATGTTGAGCTCGAAGCTTTTACTGTAACTTGTGAATTGCTACCGGAAACGACCTGAATATTACTGGATGACGACCATGTAATGTTTCCAGTGCCATTATGTAAAGTATAAGAGGTATTCGTATTACACAATAAACTATTTCCAGAAATATATGGAAAAGCCACGAAGTTGTCAATCCAATTTCTATAGTTGTAAAGTCGAGTATAAATTGTGGGCTTGTTATCCTTGGGTGCCTCTCCCCAACTTGAACAGCCAATTAAAAAGCGTTGGCCACTTTTCAACACGGTTGCAGGACCGCCACTGTCACCTGGGGCCACTCCTGCATTAGCCAATCTAAGTGCTATCATATTATATGTGACTTGTACGGAGCCCGTATTTTGGCTATTTGCACTACTGCTGGAAATGATTGGCATATCCAATGTCTGAAGATTGTTTGATGGGAAACCGTTATCAGTAGTAAGTCCCCATCCCGTTACTCTTGCAGTATTACTTGGTGATGAATCAAATGCTTCATCCGTTAATTGAATAGGTTGTACATCACTATTAAAATTCAATGGAGCTGTAAGTCTGATTAAAGCTAGGTCATTTTCAAAAGTTATGCTATTGTAATTTGGGTGCCTGACAATTTGAGCGACATTTCTGTACTGCCCTGTGGTTAAATCATTCCGTTGCGTTATGCCTGCTGAAATCGTTATTTCATTAACGCCAATAACGTTTCCGTTAATTGTATTGGTCACACAATGTGCTGCTGTTAAAATCCATTCTGATGTTAGGATGGAACCTCCGCAGATATGATTATTTCTAGCTCCTACAATATGATGGTTGTTGGTTGCCCGCATAGAAACTTGCCAAGGATTTTGGTCGATTGTCGTATCGTTACCACCTATGATTCGGTTTTGACCAAATGCTAAGGAGAATGCAAAAAATAATAGGATAAGTAGGTTTTTTTTTGAGTTTTTCATAATGTTTGGTTTTTTGAAGAATTGGTTTAATCACTTATAAGAGTAAAACCTTTGAAATCATTGGTCAATAGGCCATGATTTCCAGAAAGACATGAGAATATTTTTCCTTTGATAAAAACTTCTTCACCAACATCCGAATTCATTTTTCTTGTTGGAAAAACTCGTATTATTTTTTCTTTATACAGCTCGAAGAGTTCAGGGATATTAGTTTCTATGTCAACTTCATAATACTTTTTATTACCATTAAAAAATGGCTGTCCCTCTTCTACAACTTTTACTATCGCCGGAACACCTTCCGTTAATTCTGTTTCCATTGCAGATTCAATGCACAATGACTCTAAACTTGACAGAGGATCATTGTTTTCTTGTCCATTGGAACAGGCAGCGAATAATAAAAGGGGAATTAGGATGATTATAATTATAATGTTGTTTTTCATAGCATTAATATTAAATTAATTAAATACTAACTTTCATAAAATTAGTTGTTTAGATCCTTAGAAAGGATGTAAAAAAATCTAATTAGTTGCGTATTGAATCTAAATTGCAGTTTTGAGACTGACTTTATTGAGTATTATTTGAGGGCTTATATTTAATTGGTTCTTCTGTAAAACTAGATAGCGTTTATCTGTAAAACTAGATAGCGTTTAATCGACTTCTGTAAAGTCTTTCACTTGCGTAATTTACAGTATCCGTCTTCTATATTAGCACGTTCCATGTATTAAAATGTTTGATAATACGGTTTGATATATCCACAATTTCATCTCCGTTTCATACAGTTAGTTTCCTTGTAATATCTTTTAAAATGCTAATTTTTGCAGCAAATATCATCTTCTTTTGAGCAAGCTCTTAATCTAGAATATCTTACATTAAAAAAGAATATTAGAATTGAAACATTTGAATTTACACAAAAAAATTAATAATTAAAAACCTACATATTTAAAATATATATCTTACTTAGAAATAATACAATAGTTTTGGTTCTTTATTTTTCATATTGATACTTAAATCGTTTAACTGATCAATATGATTTAGTTTTATCAGTTTTTATCATCAATCTTTTTGTGTGAGCTAATCTTTGTTAAAATTTAGCCTCACCCTTTTTGTAGCCTTCCCTAAAAATTTTTTCAAACAGAATTTTTGTATGTTTAGGTTATCATATATACATAAAATTTGTGTTCAAAAGTTGTTTTTTGCTTTCCGTGTTTTTAACGGGAACTCCTTCAAGGTTACAGGGTAAAACTATGATTTTCGGCAATATAAGATTTCGTCGATGATTCAGTCATCCCGACTCATTTTAGTGTTTAGTTGGTGTATATGTTTGTTTAATATTTTATAGTTAGATTTGACATCTACGAAGTAAGGTTACCAAAAGTGGTCTGTAATTCGGTTAGCAGCAAAAGCATAGGCAAGGAAAAACGTAATAAACATAAGGGTTGGCGAATTAGGTTCGAATCCCTCAGCGCCCACATAAGATCAAACAAGTACAAAACCTTGCATATCCTATTGATTTGCGAGGTTTTGACGTTTTAAGGCATTATTCATTTGAATTGGTTTGATTTAATATGTTCTGGTTTGTAATTCGGCTAGTAAATATTTTTATCAAAAGTGTTAACTGAACAAACGAATAAGTATATGAATTACAATAGTTTAGTGTTTGACTTTCGCAGGTAATTTTCGTTCAGTTTGACACTAAACCTATGAGAACCCGGTCTACATTTTCAATTAGTTTTAGATAAGCACTGTCTGTCGAAATGACGGTTCCTATAAGATATATGCTCGTATCACTATTGACTCACAACGAGTTAACATGAGCTTGAAGTATAGCATCCCGAAGGAAAACTGGGACCGAAAGGGGTCGAGGGTTCTGGGGCGCATGAAGGAAGCACGGGAAATCAATACCTTTCTAATGGAAAATGAAACTGAACTTTTCCAATGTTATCGGGAACTACGGTCTAAGACCCAACATATAACTTTGCAGGTGTTTAAGCCGAAGTATTTCGGGAAAAACGAAAAGCGAGGTGAGTTTAACTGAACTATTTGAATATGGAAGTGGGGCCCATAACTTCAACAAAATGACCTTGAGTCAATATAGGACCATTTTTCTAAATGTCCAGTCAAATGTAGTAAGTCCAAAAATTCAGTAATCCAAAAATTGCAACAGCAAATAAGAATAACGCAATCACAAGGAAAATAAGAAACGACTTCCTTTTATTTTTTAAAACGATTTCTGTCTTTGAATCTTTTATTTCGAATAAATCCCGCAATAAATAATATCACTTTGAGTACTTGGGTAGTTAGTGTCAAAGACCAAATTGGACCCGACCTAGAAATTTAGACCTATGATGAGTCTGTTTTCCGATTGCCATTTGAAATAAAACTTTTTGTTTTTGTCATTCAAAAGTTTTTTCAAAACTGCTAAATCTGTGTTTACACTAAAATTTTCAGTTCTAGATTAGAATATTGACAGGAGTTTTATTGTTATTGAGCTTTTAAAAAAATCTCTAAAAATAGTTGCCTCAGTACTGGTTTTAATTTTTATTTCAATTCCGAATATATGACCTTGGTTATCATGTTAGGCTCTATATCAGTAAGTCTGCAAGCCTTAAGGTTTCTCTCATAGAGAACTTTATCGGGTTGGTTCAATTTGACCATATATCTGGCATTATTTACATCAAGTTATTTCTCAAATCCGGTTGGATATAATTTGAAATTACAATAAGTTATTCGATGGTGGTAAAAGACCATGTCTCCCCATTACTTGTAGAATACCTGTCTTTTACATTAATTTTCCAATAATATGATTGATTTGGGGAAACACTTACCTCTATAGAATTTTGTTTAACCCCAGATTGATAGAGTTCTGGCTTTTCAGAGTTTCCAAAATAAACATCATAAGATAGAGGGTCGTTATCGATATCAGACCCTTGCCATTCCAAAACCACCGAAGCTGATGTGACTTTCGACCCTATAAGAGGTGAAATCAAGGAAGGAATGTATGGAATATGATTACTTATTGGATCACCTTTAACATAGAATGCCCGTACTTTACTATACTCGCTTTGAGAATTTTTAGAATCAATGGCCTGTACACGCCAATAGTAATCCTGACCAACTTCCATTGTAAGTGTTATATTAGTTTCAGTGACAACCCCATTTTCTATAATTTCTGTGAAAGATCGATTGGTAGATATTTGTAATCGGTAAGTAACCGTATCCTTATCAGGGTCATCAGAGTCTGTCCACTCAAATTTCAATTCTGGATCAATACAAAGTTCATCCTCATTGGGAAAAATGAGCAAAGGTACCTCAGGAGGGTTGTTTTCTGAGTTGGGACCATCCGGAGAAGAATCTGGTTGAGGTTCTCCTTCTCCGCTTCCGCCTTTGGAACAGCTTAAAATCAAAAGACAGAAAAGCATATATAATGACTGTTTCATTTTTTTATAACTTTAAAGGAGGTTTTTTGATTGTCACCTAATTGGACGATGTATATTCCAGAATTTAAGGTGGATACCTCACAAGTTAGAGTTTGATTGGAAATGGTAACATTCATGGATAAAACCATCTGTCCTGATGAATTGAAAATCCTTAAAGGAACCTCTTGATGATTTGAGAACTTCTCATTTGAAAGCGAAGCGGTAAATGAATTTACCACAGGATTGGGGATTACAGTTATGCCTTTCTGGAAATAGATCAGCTTTGAATATGAAAACTCACAATCTCCAGCTGAATTTACCTCCAATACATCACCATTATCAGCGGTAATTTGAACGCTTTCTTGGCTGGTTTCCATTATCTTTCTCCCATTTATTGAAACAATATAAGGTGCAGCCCCTCCCTTAAATTGAAGATCAACTTGTTTTGAAGAGGAAGAAGAAATTATAGAAGTCACTTCAAAAGGTTCGGGTTCTGAAATGGTGAATTGATAGCAGTATTCCTTGTTTGTGCCATGGTCTTGAAGACAAATATCATACATTCCTGCAGATAAGTTTTCAAGAAGTAATTCACCTTTGAAGTCGGAGCTTGTGGAAATTGAACTGCCTGTTAATTTTGCGGAATAGGCATTCTCGGGTATACGGGCCATTATGTGCAGACTTCCATTCGATGTCCCTCTACAAGTGGTATTGGATTGAAGTATCATAAAGGGATCATTGGGTTTAATCTCAACGGAAAGCCTATTAAAGGAGCGAAGGCCAGTCAAGAGGTCGGTCCTTATAAGGCCTATTTCTCCGAAACCCATACCTCCCCAGTCAACAATAAGTTCATTTCCATTTGTTTCATAAGATCTTTGCCCAGAAACCGACCAGATATAACTTACTTGGTCTTCCAATGGAGTGGTATAAACATGTCCATTACTGTTTTCGACCACTTTTTCCAAGCCAAAGATTTCAGGCGGGCTTGGTCGTTCCAAAACGGTAACTATGATTTCTGAAGACACACCGGTGTTACAGCTACTGTAAGGCACTGTGCTTACGGTATATGTGCCAGGTTCGCTCCAGGTTATTTTTGCCAAGTTGTCTTCAGAAATTAGTTTGTTATTCCCTTCAACATGCCATTCATAGCGCACATCACTGTGTTTTAAAATGGAATATATTTCCTCATCCTCGACTCTTACCGATTTGTCTCCCTTTATATATCCAGCATTGATTGGTTGCAGGTCATCTTCAATTTTATGAACACCTCCGCCATTGACAGAGATGTAAATGGTGCCATTTACATAATCCATGTCCAATATATCACCATTGCTGTTAAATACTTTTTTCCAATGAATTCCCCCATCTATGGTAGAATAGATACCATTATTGGCACCTATATACCATTCCAGTTCATTCAATGCGATAATTTCACTAGTGTAACCAGTATATAAATTTAAAAACTCCCATGAATCACCACCATCAATGGTCTTGTAAAACCCATTGCCTGTCGACACTATTCCAATTAGGTCGTTGGCGAAGGTGATCCCATATACAAAGGGCTCTTGATCAGGGTCAACTATTAGCTCTTCCCAAGTAGCCCCACCATCCTCTGTACGGGAGACACCATTGGATTTTCCGGCAAACCCAATGGATTCGCTAGGAAACTCAAGTACCCTTACATGGTCAAGGGCCGTATCTGCAAGCGGTGTCCATGTTTCTCCAAAATCAAGGGACTTGGTAATCCGACCTTCCAAGTTTTTGGAGAACAAAATAGTATTATCTAGTACATCCAATGCCCCATAAGAATCTTGGGCCATTATCGGTATCCAGGTGTCTCCACCATCAGGGCTTCTATAAGCCTCACCATTATAGGTTCTGATAACTAAGTTTTCCCCTATCTTTTCAGCTTGATAAACTTTTTCATCAATGGGTGTGGTCATTTCTATCCAAGTCACTCCACCGTCGTTCGATTTTCTAGATTGATATTCGGAAAAAAAGTAAGCATTATCCCCATCAAAAATCACATCCCGAACCCTACCGCCCCCTAGCAAAGTGCTTACAGGGCTCCATTCTGTTCCACTGGGAGAAGCAAAAATAGCGCGGCCATTTTCATAGGATCCTGTTCCGACCGCTATTCGATCTCCTAACTGATTAATGTCCAAAGATTGTATACTTGCATGAACATTCAAATAAACGGACGACCAAGTGAGTCCTCCATCATTTGTTTCATATATACTTCCTCCTATCATATATCCTATGGATTCATCTACAAAGTGAATTTCTTTGATTCCGGATCTATTTTCAGCGTTGATGACCACCCAACTTTGTCCTTGGTCTTCTGTTTTTAAAACTTTGCCTTTGTTTGTTGCAGCAAAGCCAACATTGTCATCTCTGAAAGTGAAAGTGGTTATATCCTCATCATACGCCAATTCTTCAAGGTCAAGTACGTAGTTTGTCCAGGTTTCCCCGCCGTCATTGGAAATAAAGTAGGTCTGAGAGTTGTTGCTGGCAAAACCGAGCTCATCATTAGGGAAGTAAATGGCCCTGGGATCTCCAAATCCTCCTCTATATGAGGTTTCTGACCAAGATTGTCCCCCGTCATTACTTTTGAAGATATAACGCTCCATGTAAATGAACAATACCTCTGGGGAAACCGCCATAAACCTACCATTGTATGTTGTTAAACTGCCGAGCTGATCAAAATCCAATGGTTTCCAATTCAAACCTGCATCATCTGTTCGCAACAGTACTGATGAACCTGCTATAAATCCGGTGGTTTCGTTTACAAACTGTATCTCATACAAATTGGAGGGGTATGTGTACAAACCACCCACTAGGTTTGTCTGTTCTATTACATGCATGTGTTGCCATGTGGCTCCTTTATCAAAGGTTTTCAAGATCACTCCGTTGGCGCCCACCGCTATGGCATCGGTATCGTTCAGGAATTCCACGTCATACAGGTCACTGGTAAGTGGAATCCCTATTTTTTCGCAATCCCCCAGCTCTATTTCTTCACTTTCATCAATAATGCCCAAAATTATGTTTTCCTCCAGCACTGTTCCTTTAGCTCCGGTTGCTTGGACCCGAATGGTATATGAATTTTTGAAATCATCGTTGAACCCGTCACCGACAAACAATTGATTGTTAGAAATAGAAAAGACCATATTGTCTTCGTCTCCTATTCCTTCAATCAATGAATAATTGAAGGTCTCGTCGTCACCAACATCTGTTGAAAAAGTGCCAATGAGAGAGCCGATTACGGCATTTTCCAAAATGGAGTAATTGTCTATCTGAACTTCAGCTACACTTCTGTCCCATTCTATTTCTTTTTGCGTAGGGAAGGTTTTGTCCACACTCTCTGCAGGATGTGCCGATACTAGGCCTTTTAGTTGTAGACGGAATTCAGGTTGGGATGTATCATCACCTCTAATGATCAGATATCCAGAGTGGACATCGGTCGTGTTGGGCAAAAAACCTACTTCAAAAGTCCCTGTTTGAAGAGGTGCGAGTTGTTGTGGCAAGGAGGTTTCACCGACATCACCATTGATATAGAAGCCTTCGCCGCTTACCTGTATTTTGGAAAAATTAAGCGGGGCCTTTCCCATGTTTTGAATTGATATCCGTTTAATGGCCAAGCTATCCACTTTCGTGTCAAAGCCAATTTCTTCGCCATTGTCAACAATGGAATATCCAGACTTGATTTGCATAAACGGATTTGGACCTGCATGGTACAGGTCCACGGAGCTTTGATACTGTACTTTGTCGTTCAAAACTGCAAAGTAGACAAATCTGCCATCCGACTTTAAAAAATACTTGTCACCGGAGGTTTTTCGGGTTGCCCTCAGCGGGGAATAGTTCTCGACCGAATTGGAGTTGACATCATAAGAGCCTACCCCAGCACTACCGTTTACATAATATATTTTATTGTTCCATACCAGCATATCTGCATAAGGGTTGACATTTATAGCAGTATTAGCCTGTTTTGTTCCTTGAACGGTGCCGTCAGAAGTCCAGAGTAAATGATTGTTGAACGCTCCAGTACTAAAAAAAAGATTTCCATTATGTTCCACAAAACCATTGAAATTGCCGGAGCCAAATAAATAGGGGTCTTGGAAGTTTAATATTTCTTTGGTTCCATGGCTTGTGCCATCTGTAACCCATAACGCATCTCTAATATTATTGTATGCATTACCTGATCCTAAGGAGAAAAATACTTTTTCGCCGACTTCGATCAACCCATACAATTTTAACCCACTATACGATTCAATGGAGAATTCCTTTAGCATAGTATAGTTATCCAAATCGGTTAATCGATATAATCTAATGTAAGTATTGTTATGGCTATAGGTAATGAAATAGAGTCCTGAAGTAAAAGATTTAAATCTTCCCATGTTCTCCAGGCCATCGATGACCATACTTTTTGTGCCTTCCGTTGTTCCATCAGTTTCATACAATTTGCCATTATTGGTAAAATAAAGCTTATTATTGGCTACTACGAGATTGCCACTGGAATAAATAATATCTCCGGCATCTATAATGTCTTCCACAAGTACTGTGCCCTCGGTAGTACCATCTGTTCTATGCAGCTTTGGAGGCCCACTTATATATTGATTGGAAGCCGTGAAATAAAGCATATCGCCGTAAATGGTAAAGTTTGATGGTCTAGAACTGGAATTATCCCCATCCGTATTAAGGTCTTTTAAAAGAGATGTTCCATTTTCAGTTCCATCAGATTTCCATAGTTCAATACCCTTACCCGGCGTATTGCTTGCAAAATAAAGTTCATTTTTGAATATGAAGAGATTTCCAGGGGGGGAGGATCCATCAAGTAAACCTTTTATCAGCTGTGTTCCCTTTCGAGTTCCATTGGTTTTCCAAAGTGCCCACCCCTCCGTTAAGTTTCTTGCCATGAAATATGAGGTGTTTCCGATGGTAGCAAACCCTCCAATTTCCTCAAAATTCTCTAAATATGTTTGGCTATAGGTATAAATACTGATGAGCGAAATAATCGCTGCTAGCAAAGATTTGTTTTTTTTATTACCAACCACTGGTCAAAGGTTTTTTTAGTTAACGTTAAAATATACAATGTTGGAGTTTAGCACATTCGGGTAACCATCAATTGTACCTTGAATTGCAAGTGGCTTTTCATTGTTGCCGGTCCATGACTTCAATCTGTTGTAGGTATTGGTGCTAAAGGGCAGACGAATTTCGGTGCTATCTTGATTCAGCTCGAGGTCGTAAACATATTCATTAAACGTATGGTGCTCTCCGTTGGTTTTCACCATAAACTCCTTTCTTAAATTGACCCCCCTGATAATAAGAGTGTCACCCCTGGTAAAATCAGTTCCATTTATTTCAGTTATTCTAATTATCCGATGATCATTGACGACTTCAAACCGATGGGGATAAAATGTGGTCCGTGTACCCTCCGATATGGTAATGCTATAGCTGCCAGAAGGCAAATCGTCCGGAATTACAGTTGTTAAGCTATTCTGTGATTGTGAGGTTTCAAAGGAATGATAATGATGATAGAAATGTTCTGTAATAGGGAAATTGAACTTTTCTCCGTTTGTGTTCACCAATTCCAAGACAACCTGCGAGGGATCTTGTATGTTTTGGACAGAAATGTATTGTGTTGAACCAGCAAATACCCTATACCCCGTCTCTATAGCAGAATCTGTAAATTCAAAACCAGGGTTCAGAAAATAAGAGGTTACCTTGGAAGCTCTGACGGGTGCTTTAACTACAAATTCTTTGGTAGTACCAATTTCTGAGGTCACTGTAAAAGTTGCGCCATTATTTTGGCCAATGTCCATACTTGTTACTTGAGTGACTTCAGTGGAAGCCTTGGTGGAAAGTTTGATTTCGGGAGTAATATCTGTGTAATCGAAATTCCCCATTTCAAGATATATTTCACCTGTTTTTGAATCAATTTGACCTATGTATGTTTCTTCGCCTTGATGTACTTTGAAGGATTTTACTTCATGCTGCCCACTTTCAACTTGAAGTGTATAAGTGGTTTCATTTCCTCGTGAATCTGTGACAACATAAAAAAGTGAATCATGAAAATTCATTTCTGTTCCACTCTCAGGATTGATGCTGTATCCTTCCTTTAAGTTGATGGTTGGTGCCAGCTTTTCATAATCAAAGTTACCAAGCCTGATATTTATGGTTTTAAGATTTTCATCAATGGTTGCTGTGTAAAGAGAGTCATTTTGTCGAATTTCAAAGGAAAGTATCCCGGTCCCACCGTCAGAACTGAACATCCGAACCTTGGAGTTGGACGTGTTCCCACTTTTATCTTTGGTGGTGATTCTCCAGAACAAAGTTTTGCCAACTTCTATTTTAGTGGTGTAGTTATTTGTGGTAAGGTCTGCAACAATCAGCTCCGAAGGAGGGTTCTCTGTCCCAATGTATATATCATAAGTAAGATTGTCATCATCAATATCGGAGCCTTCCCATTCCAATGTTACTTCCTGTATATCCTTTTCAAATTGTGAATCTTCTTCTGGACTGATAAGACTCGCAGGAAAAGGGGCATAATTTGACACCCCATCTCCTGCAGAATAAAATTTCCAATGCTCGCTTTCTTTCGATTTGTCCGAGTTTGAAACTTTGGAAATTACGTACCATAGATAAGGGGTGTTTTTATCCAAAACCATTGAAACTTTGCTGTTGGTTGTTGGTTGTCGTAGGATTTGATTTGTGGTGAGGTTTTCAAGAATAAGTTCATATGAGTCATTGTTGTCGGCTTTCCACCTAAATTCAATACTTGTTTTTTCCAAGCTTTGATCAACCCCTGTAGTACATTCAGAATCCTTTAATGGATATTCCAAGTTTACTTCGGTCGGAGAGCTGTTTGCAGGAGGTTCTGCTTCATTGCCACCTTTAGAACAGGCATTAATTACGCATGCCAAAAAAATTAGAAATAGAGGATATTTCATCTTTTTATAACCTTTTTATAATCATTGTGAGTACCATTCGAGCATTCCAAATAATAGATGCCTTTTGGCAAAGACTGCAAATTTCCAAAAACTAGATAGGGGGCATCAAGAAATGTCTCTCGATAGACCACTTGACCGGTCTGTGTATATAATGTCACCGTTTGCTTTCCTTGACCATTTTTTGGATATATCTCAATTTTATCGATAAAAGGATTTGGTGCAATTAGAATGTCACTCTCCAGATTCACGATATGTGAAGCAATGCCTTGGCAAGGGGCTTCTCCTTCAACAGATATCTGGTTCAGCCCTTGTTTTAATTGCACTTCCAGCTTTGATTCCTTTGTTGTAAGGGTTTGATTGTTTATCCTGACTTTGTATTCGTTGCTACCTGACAATTCCAATTTTAAAACCTGACCAGCATCTACTTTTGCGGTAAGTGAAATTTCTGATGAGGATTTCACGGTTAAAGTATAACAGATTGTTTCGGAATCCGTACCATCCACAGAAATGCAAACTTCGTGTGTTCCAGGTGCTAGATTGTAAAAGCTACCTTCATTTACAAAGGATATTTCAATACTGTTATCAAGGATGCCTTTGTAGGCTCTATCGTCACTTGTGCTTATGATGATCTGACCATTTGCTGAACCGGGGCATACCTCGCCGATAGACTTGACATCAATCAAATCTGGGTCCAAGTAGGCTATTTCGCAACCTTCAGCGTTTACCGAAACACCAAAAGTTGTATTAGGACAGGAATCCAAATAATCAGGAACATTATCCCCATCGGTATCTATTTGTTCTTTGGAGCAACCTTTTGAATCTACTTCTGCGCCAAACTCAGAATAGGGGCAAAGGTCCAAATCATCCATAATGCCATCCGCATCAGAATCTTTTTGTGCCTTGCTACATCCATATTCATCTACCGATTCGTTCAAAGGAGTGTTAGGGCAGTGGTCCAGTCTATTTGGAACAGTATCCTGGTCTGTATCTTCGTCGGATGTTGTAAAATCCAAGTTGCCTATATCATATTTTATAAGGAAATAATCTTTGTCATTATTACCACTATTATTGATCAAAGTTATTTCAGGGGAAACATTAAGCTCACCAGAGGAAAAACTTCCTGAATAATATAAATTGTTGTTATTGATTTTTATTGTTCCCGACCAATCTTCTACCTCGGTATGGTACTGCTGTGGTGCCCCGCTTAGATGAATCAAATAATCCATTTCCAGGTCATTTAGACCTACTTTAATGAGAACAGGCTCTGTGCCGGGATTTATAGTGGTCAGTGATCCGTTGTCAAACTCCTTGGTTCCTCTAAAACTGGTAGCTATCAATAAATGCCCTTTATAGTCCGCAAAATGGCCGTTTTGACCATAATACGGGAAGCCATCAAATGCCCGGTAGTTTAGAAAAGTTCCATCCGAACTATATTCTAGAAGTCCCGCTGCAAAAGCAAATTCAGTATTTGTAAACCTGAAATCGTCTGAGATTACTGTGTCAAAAGCGTAAGTCCATATATATAATTTCCCGTTTTCCCCAACGTGGATATCTGAAGGTAATAATATATCGTCCCCGTTTCCCTCAACATATTGTTTGCTAATGGTCTTGGACCAAACCTTGGTTAAATTGGAGTTTATTTTATGGATTTGTGTTTCATCAGTAATACAGCTGTTTTCTCCATAATTTATGGCAAGATAAATATCACCGTTTCCATCCATGGTAACAGCTTTGAGTTCATCATCTCCAGGACCTCCATATTTGATGGCATCTTTTACTTGACCGATTGTATTGAATTTTGCAATATAGATGTCATCCTCGTAGTATGTATCTGCATAAGTGCATTCAGTATTTTCGGTTTTATTAAAAAAGAAAGCATCATCTATGTTGATGGTTTCGTTGAACATTCCAATGACATATATGAAACCATCATGATATTTAACCCGAGTGTATCTTGTCCCTTCGATTTTTTGAGCCCATAGAAGTTGTCCGTTGGAATTGATCTTTATGATGGAATTACCATAGGGTACATCAATATTGTCTATTGTAGTAAAGCCTTCTTCTCTTGCTGGATATGTCAGTTGAGCATATGTATTCCCATGTTCATCAATAGTCATGGCGCCTAATGTAGGCTTTTGGTTGCTGTAATTGAACTGATCTAAATCGAAGAAATCAAATCTCCAAATTAATTCCCCGGCTTCGCTTCTTTTTTCCAGACCAGCAGTTGTGAGAAATAGTAAACCATCTTCCACTAAATGAATATCCCTTGCGCTATCACCTAGATGTCCCCCATTGGAAATGGCCCATTTTACTTCTTGTGAATAGGAGAATTCGTTGTAGAAAAAAAAGGTAAGCAGAAAAGAAAAAGTAGTAATGTATCGAATACGCAAAATTAATATAGACAGTTGGTTATAGAGGTAAATATATATTTTATAATTTAAAAAAGCCCGTATAATCGTACAAATCAAGTAATATCCGTCAAGGGGATGTGTTCATCGCCCAGATGGAAAATATGTGTCTAGACAATTTTTTCAAATAGAACGATACGCCCAATAAAAATCCAAATGGATATTACTTTAACCTGTACAGATATGGACCTCCTTTCACCCCCTGCTTTTTCTTTCCGGTGTTCTTCAAAACATCCATTTGGAATATTCGCTTTCTAAAATTCCTTCTATCCAACTCAACATTCAGGATGTCTTCGTATAAGTTCTGAAGTTCGTGCAAAGTGAACTCCTTTGGCAAAAGTTCACCAACAATTAGTCTGTCCCTTAAATTATTTCGGACAAAAGAATGCGCTTCATTGATCAATTTCCCATGGTCAAAGCCAAGATTGTTGGGTATGTCGTCCACATCGAACCAATCGATGCTTGTAATATTGTCCCTTAATGTCAGCGGATGGTTCTCTGGTTTCACCAATGCGTAAAAACAGATGGTAATGACCCTTTTCAAAGGATGCCTGTCCAATGCTGTATAGGTCTTTACCTGTTCAAAGTGTATGTCCCTGAACCCGGTCAAGGAAAAAAGGACTTTAGCAGCACAATCCTCAATAGTTTCATGCTCTTCCATGACCCCTCCGGGAACATGCCATTGGTTTTTAAAATGTCCCAAGGACCTTTTTATCAAAAGGATTTTCAGTTTTCCGTCAACATATCCAAAAACCGTTATGTCAGCAGTGACAGAGCATTCAAAGGAATCCGGTTTTACTTGAATATCTTGTAATTTTTCTTGAGTGTTCATTTTTTTATGGAAAATTTTATCTTTTTCTCTAAATGGACAATTAAAATTTATATATTTGAAACTATGTCAAAAGTACACAGAATATTTTTTACCTAGTCCAATACTTTATTCAAAGAAAAAAATAATAGCAATGGATAATCCCAAATATAAAGAATTGAAAGGCAAAGTTGTGGCGATAACAGGTGGTGGCGGTATTTTGTGCAGCACCTTAGCCCATGCTTTTGCCGATCAAGGAGCTAAGGTCTGTGTTATGGATTTGAATGTGGAATCCGCCCAAACCGTTGCCGATATGATTAATAAGTCTGGGAACAGTGCAATGGCCGTCAAAGTTGATGTGCTTGACAGGGAAAGTTTGGAAGAAGCGAAAAAAAGGATTACTGAAAAGTTCGGCCCCTGCGATATTCTCATCAATGGAGCAGGGGGCAACCATCCTTTGGGAACGACCAGCAACCCCTATTTGCTCAAGGAGGATTTGGTTGAAACAGCAAAGGATTTCAAGACGTTCTTTGACTTGGACACGGAAGGAATTCAATTTGTGTTCAACTTGAATTTCATTGGAACCCTTTTGCCTACACAGGTTTTTTCAAAAGACATGGTAGGTCGCAAAGGATGTAGTGTTTTGAACATTTCCTCGATGAATGCCTTTACACCACTTACGAAAATACCGGCATACAGCGGGGCAAAAGCCGCTGTTTCGAATTTTACCCAATGGCTTGCCGTCCATTTTTCCAAAGTGGATATCCGGGTCAATGCCTTGGCTCCCGGTTTTTTTCTTACCGACCAGAACAGAAGTTTGTTGACCAAGCCGGAAGGGGGACTTACTCCTAGGGGAACTACAATAATTGATCAAACCCCTATGGGTCGTTTCGGTGAACCGGAAGATTTGGTGGGAACGACCTTGTGGTTATGCAGTGAACAATCAAAATTCGTAACGGGCATAGTAGTTCCCATCGATGGGGGCTTCAGTGCTTTTAGCGGCGTTTAATTAAATTAGGGAACGATGAAAATTCAATATCAATGGGTTTAGAACAGACATGGCGATGGTACGGGCCAAAAGACCCCGTTTCCCTTGCTGATATTAGGCAGGCAGGGGCAACCGGCATTGTAACGGCATTGCACCACATTCCAAATGGTGATGTTTGGTCCATATCGGAGATAAACAAAAGAAAACAAGAAGTGGAGGCCTATGGTCTTACTTGGTCAGTAGTGGAGAGCATACCCGTTCACGAGGACATTAAAAAACGAACAGGGAAGTATAAGGAATACATAGCGAATTACAAGCAGAGCATTGAAAACCTCGGTCTATGTGGAATTGATATAGTGTGTTACAATTTTATGCCCATTCTGGACTGGACCCGGACCGACCTTTCCTATAAAATGCCTGATGGTTCCTATGCACTCCGTTTTGATGCCATTGAATTTGCAGCCTTTGAACTCTTTATCTTAAATCGTGAAGAAGCCTTTGGTCATTCTTCCAAAGAAACTATTGAAATGGCCAAAACAGCATTCGAAAGCATGGATGACGAAGCCAAGAAGCGTTTGGTCCAAAACATCATTGCCGGTCTGCCAGGGGCAGAGGAAGGATACACGGTGGAACAGTTTCAAGAGGCTTTGGACATGTATAGGGACATCGGGGAGGAAGAACTTAGAAGCAATCTGTACGATTTTATCAAGGAAATCGGCCCAGCAGCTGAAAAGTCCGGTGTCTTTTTGGCAATCCATCCAGATGATCCCCCATACCCTATCCTAGGCCTTCCAAGAGTGGTGAGTACGGAAGAGGATGCCCAAAAATTGCTTGCGGCCTACAACAGTCCCCATAATGGGCTGTGTTTTTGTACAGGCTCCTACGGGGTAAGGGAAGACAATGATTTGGTGGGTATGGCCAATCGTTTATCGGAAAGAATCAATTTTATACACCTGAGAAGTACAAAAAGAGATTCGCTCGGCAATTTTTATGAAGCGGACCATTTGGATGGAGATGTGGATATGTATGGAGTCATGTACGAATTGATAAAAGAACAACTTGGACGCAGCAAAAAAAATGCAAAGAACCGTCGCATGCCGATGCGGCCTGACCATGGACATCAAATGTTGGACGATATCCACAAAAAAACGAATCCGGGATATTCCGCAATAGGACGCCTTCGGGGCCTTGCTGAATTAAGAGGGCTCATGTACGGTATAGAAAAATCCTTGCTTCAATGACGTTTATAAAAGATGACTTTTTGCTGGAGACCCCACAAGCAAAGAAGCTGTACCATGGCTATGCCAAGGAAATGCCCATTATCGATTACCATAACCACTTGTCACCCGAGCATGTTGACAATGATCACCAGTTCAAAAACCTGGCTGAGGCTTGGTTGACGGATGATCATTATAAATGGAGGGCAATGAGGGCTTGTGGCGTTGATGAAACTTATATCACCGGTGATGCATCGGAAAGGGAAAAGTTCCAAAAGTGGGCGGAGACAGTCCCCTTAACGCTTAGGAACCCCTTGTATCATTGGACACAATTGGAGTTGAAAAGTTACTTTGGAATCGATGATTTGCTTACCGGAAAAAATGCAGGACGTATTTATGAGGACACTAAAGAACAATTGCAAGAGAAAAGCCATAGTGCATTGGGACTGTTGCAACAGTTCAACGTAGAGGTCATCTGCACGACTGATGACCCCATCGATGCTTTGGAACACCACCGTAGCACGGCGAAAAAGAATGCCTCGCTAAAAATGCTGCCAACCTTCAGGCCCGATAAAGCATATGCCTTAGAGAACAATAGTGCCTACAGGGCATATTTGGAAAAATTAGGAGAGGTATCAGGGACACAAATATCCAACTATCAGGATTTGATTACGGCCCTCAAAAAAAGAATGGCATATTTTCATCAAGAAGGTTGTCGTCTTTCAGACCATGGTTTGGAACAATTGTATCATTTTGAGATGAACCGTTATGATGTTGAGTACATCTTTGGAAAACTGATGAACGGTCATTCTCTGGAAGTCGAGGAAATACAATACTTTACCTTTGAGACCTTGGTCCACCTTTGCCAAGAATACCATAAACTGGGGTGGGTACAGCAATTCCATTTAGGTGCCCTACGAAATACAAACAGAAGAAAATTTGCCCAGCTAGGGCCTGACACAGGATTTGACTCGATTGGCGATTTCCCACAAGCCCTCAATCTTGCAAAGTTTTTGAACACTCTTGAAAGTACGGGACAGCTTGGCAAGACAATCCTCTATAACCTCAATCCCGCCCTTAATGAGGTTTTTGCCACAATGGTGGGAAATTTCAATGATGGCAGTGTGCGCGGTAAGGTGCAAATGGGTTCCGGATGGTGGTACAATGATCAACTGGAGGGTATGGAAAGACAAATGAACGCGATATCGAACATGGGATTGCTCAGTTGTTTTGTGGGAATGCTCACGGATTCCCGGAGCTTTCTGTCCTTTCCAAGGCACGAATACTTCAGGAGACTGTTGTGCAATATATTGGGGAATGACATAAAAAAGGGCCTGGTGCCCAATGATATCGAATACATAGGCGGATTAGTCCAAGACATTTCTTACGGAAATGCCAAAGCCTATTTTAATTTAGGAGATAACTAAAATAAAGGTAACAGAATGAAAAAAGTAGTAACCTTTGGGGAAATAATGCTTCGCTTGGCCCCTTCGGGATTTTTGAGGTTCTCTCAGGCCAATAGTTTTGATGTGGTCTATGGCGGAGGGGAGTCCAATGTCGCAGTTTCCTTGGCAAACTATGGTGTGCCAGTAGATTTTGTGACCCGATTGCCAAAAAATGATATCGGTGAATGTGCCTTGATGGAAATGCGTAAGCGTGGTGTAGGTACTGACAATATCATTTATGGAGGAGACCGCTTGGGCATCTATTTTTTGGAGACCGGAGCTGTAAGCCGCGGGAGCAAAGTGGTCTATGATCGTGCACACTCCGCCATGGCAGAAATAGGTCCCGGGATGGTGGATTGGGACAGTGTCTTCAAGAATGTGGAATGGTTCCACTGGACAGGAATCACGCCTGCCATCTCCCAAGGAGCGGCAGATGCCTGTATCGAGGCCGTGAAAATCGCAAAAAAACATGGGGTAACCATATCCACGGATTTAAACTACCGAGCCAAACTTTGGAAATATTGTGACGATGCCGAGCGAGAAGAGATCATGTCAGAGCTTACTTCGTATTGCGATATTGTTTTGGGAAATGAAGAGGATGCGGAAAAACACTTTGGTATCAAACCCGAAGGGCTGGACATTACCACACAAGGCGAGCATGTAAAGGCAGATGCTTTTTTATCGGTCTGTCAACAGATGATGAAAAGGTTCCCCAACGCAAAAAAGGTCATTACAACATTGAGGGGGTCTTTGTCAGCTTCACACAATACATGGGCGGGCGTGTTGTATGATGGCAACACCATGTACCAATCAAGGGAGTATCAGATCACACACATCGTGGACCGTGTCGGTGGAGGAGACTCCTTCATGGGCGGTCTTATCTATGGATTGCTGAACTGGCCCGGCGACGACCAAAAAGCATTGGACTTCGCTGTAGCGGCCTCATGCTTGAAGCATACGATAAAAGGGGACGCCAATTTGGCCACCGTTACGGAAGTTGAGAAATTGATGGGGGGCGATGCCTCTGGGAGAGTATCACGATAAAAAAATAAAATGGCAAGGTATACAAGATTGGAAGTAGTTCGGGTAATGCAGGAAACGGGTATGGTACCGTTGTTCTATCATTCCGATATCGAAATTGGGAAGAAAGTGCTCAAAGCATGCTATGATGGTGGTGCCCGTTTGATGGAGTTCACCGCACGTGGCGATTTTGCCTTTGAAGTATTCTCGGAGCTGAACAAATATGCAATCAAGGAGTTGCCCGGTATGATGATGGGCGTTGGTTCCATTACAGATGCAGCTGCAGCATCCATGTACATGCAAATGGGAGCAAGCTTTGTGGTGACCCCGTCTTTAAGGGAAGATATCGCCATAGTGTGCAATCGAAGGAAAGTACTTTGGTCACCGGGGTGTGGCTCTTTAACTGAAATCAACAAGGCAGAAGAATTGGGGTGTGAGCTCATTAAGCTCTTTCCGGGGTCTACTTACGGCCCGGGGTTCGTAAAAGCCATCAAAGGCCCACAGCCGTGGACGAGTATCATGCCCACTGGAGGGGTCAGTACAGAGGAGGCAAACCTGCGGGCTTGGTTTGATGCAGGAGTAACATGCGTGGGCATGGGCTCCAAATTGATTTCCAAAGATGTTCTGGAGCAAAAAGATTTTGAAGGATTGCAGAAAAAAGTGACGAACACCTTAAAATTGATAGAAAAAATCAGAAGAGAGAAATAATGAAACACTTCAATGTCATCCTTTTATTGTGCACGTTGTTTTTTGCCCTCGGTTGCGAAGAAACCTCGGGCATTAGAACAATTAGGTTGGCACATGGCTTGGATATCAATCATTCCGTGCACAGGGCCATGGTAAAAATGGGGAAAGATCTTGACAGTGTTTCAAAAGGAAGGCTTCGCATCGAAATCTATCCCAATCAGCAATTGGGCACTGAACGTGAAATCTTGGAATTGATTCAATTGGGCAGCCTTGATATGACCAAGGTATCTGTTGCCACTCTAGAGAATTTTGCTCCTAAGACAAGAATTCTGGGGCTTCCCTATCTTTTTGATAGCCGGGAACATGCATTTGAAGTGTTGGATGGTCCAATCGGACAATCATTGTTGGACAATGCCGAACAATTTAGATTGAAAGGCTTAGGTTATTACGATGCCGGGTTTAGAAGTTTTTATACCGAACATGCACCTGTAACTACACCAGATGATCTGAAGGGGCTAAAAATAAGGGTGATGGAAAGCATTACTGCAATGGATATGGTCAAAAGTCTAGGAGGTTCCCCGACCCCCATTTCGTGGGGAGAGCTCTACACATCCCTACAACAAGGCGTGGTGGACGGAGCGGAGAACAATCTACCTAGTTTTTATCTTTCCAAACATTATGAGGTGTGTCCATATTATTCGCTGGACGAACATACATTTTCGCCAGATGTCTTGATCGTTGGTACCGGGTTTTGGGATGCCCTTTCAGAACAGGAGAAGGATTGGCTTGACAAAGCAGTAAAAAAATCGTTGGAGCATCAGCGGAAATTGTGGGCCGAATCGGAAGCAGAAGCATTGGAGAAAATCAAGGAAGCTGGTGTAGAGATTTCGCATCCGGACAAAAAACCATTTATTGAAATGACAAGGGAGATGTACCGGGCATATGAAGAGGACGAAGAGCTGAACAACATGATAGAACAAATCAAATCATTGGCAAATTGATGGGACTCAAAAGGGCATTGGAAAATATTTTGGCCCACTTGCTAGTATTGTTAATGAGCCTAATGGTGCTTAATGTGCTTTGGCAGGTGTTCAGTAGATATGTCCTAGGTACACCAAGTGCCTTCACGGATGAACTTGCCCGCTTCCTTATGATATGGTTGGGATTGTTGGGTGCCGCCTATGTTTCAGGAAAAAACGGTCATGTGGCTATAGATGTACTGGCCAAACGGGCCAATGTCAAAAATCAAAAAGTTTTGAAAAGAGTGGTGTCCGGTTTCATCATCCTCTTCTGTCTGGCGGCAATGGTGACAGGCGGCGGATGGTTGGTGTACACTACCTACGAACTCAAACAGCACTCCCCGGCATTGGGGTTGCCATTGGCCTATGTGTATGTCGTGATTCCCTTAAGCGGGCTGATCGTGGTTTATAACAAAGTCGTCGAAATAATAACGGATTGAGCCTTATGGAATATATACCCTTGCTAGTTTTGATCATCAGTTTTGTGGGTCTTTTGGCCATCGGCACACCTGTGGCGTGGAGCATAGCTATTTCATCCATGTTGACCCTACTGGTAAGTTTGCCCATGCTGCCCGCATTCGCCACCATATCCCAACGAATGGCCACGGGCCTGGATAGTTTCGCCTTGTTAGCGATTCCATTTTTTATATTGTCCGGGGAACTGATGAACCACGGGGGAATTGCCCACCGTTTGATAGCTTTTGCCAAAAGCTTGGTAGGGGCATTGCCCGGAGGGCTTGCCCTGATCAATATTATATCGGCAATGTTCATGGGCGCCATTGCAGGTTCGGCCATGGCCTCGGCCTCTGCCATGGGAAGCATTCTAGGACCGGAAATGGAAAAAGAGGGATATGATAAGGGTTTTTCGGTATCCGTCAACATCACCTCGGCCACAACAGGGTTGGTAATTCCTCCAAGCAATGTATTGATCGTGTATTCCTTGGCAAGTGGAGGGGCATCCATTGCCGCACTTTTCTTGGCCGGATACATCCCTGGTTTGATCACCGGCTTATTGTTGATGGTGGTCGCCATGTTCTGGGCCAAGAAAAAAGGCTACGGCAAGGGACAACGAAGCTCATTAAAACAAGTTTTTAAAACATTTGTTGATGCCGTCCCAAGCTTATTTCTTTTGGTTCTGGTCATTGGGGGCATTGTGGCGGGCATTTTTACCGCTACCGAAGCTTCCGCCATTGCCGTGCTCTACAGTATGATTCTGGGCTTTGTCTATAAAGAGATAAGGTTTAAAAAACTACCCAATATCTTTTTGAACGCCTCGGCCACCACCGCTGTTGTTATGCTTTTGATAGCAGCCTCCATGAGTATGTCCTGGGCACTCTCCTTCGAGCATATACCTCAGGACATCAGTTCGGGACTTTTATCCATTACCGATAACAAGATTGCCCTATTGCTCATCATAAATATAATCTTGCTGATAGTGGGTATCTTTATGGACATTACACCGGCCGTGCTCATATTTACCCCCATATTTTTGCCCATTGTCACAAAATTGGGGATAGACCCGGTGCATTTTGGTATCATAATGATCTTGAACCTTTGCATAGGACTATGTACACCTCCGGTGGGTTCGGTACTCTTTGTCGGTGTCGGTGTAGCAAAAACATCAATTGAAAAAGTGATAAGGCCCCTATTGCCGTTGTTCGCGGCCATGATATTGGCACTTTTTCTGATCACCTATATTCCAGAATTGGCTCTCTGGCTACCAGGTCTTTTTGGCCTATAAATCGAATTGTAGAATATAATTTTTAACTCATGACACATAAAATGAATAAATTTAAACTAGGGACCTTGGCATTGTTGCTCTGTTGCGCATGTGCCGATGCTCCCAAAGATGATACTCCGTGGGTCGAATTGTCCGATGGGACCCTGAACGGATGGAACCAAAAAGGCGGGGAAGCCAATTATGAGGTAAAAGAGGATGCCATCGTAGGATCTACGGTACATGATACGCCCAATTCCTTTTTGACAACGGATAAGATGTATGACGATTTTATCTTGGAATTGGACTTCAAAGTGGATTCGACCATGAATTCGGGAATCCAAATACGAAGCAATAGCTTTCCCCATTATCAAAATGGAAGGGTGCACGGTTATCAGATTGAGATCGACCCATCGGATCGGGCTTGGAGTGCCGGAATCTATGACGAAGGTCGTAGAGGTTGGCTCGTTACCTTGGAAAACAATCCAGCGGCTCAAAAAGCATTCAAACAAAATGATTGGAACCACTATCGCATCGAGGCCATTGGGGATACGATTCAAACGTGGATCAATGGAGTGCCCGCCGCCCATTTGATCGATGATAAGACCGCAAGTGGTTTCATAGCGCTCCAAGTGCACAGTATTGGCAAAGATCAGAAGGCGGGAACAGAGATAGCCTGGAAGAATGTCAAAATCTTGACAGACAGCCTTTCAAAATACAGTAAAGAAATGCCCTTGGCACCAGTTGTGACAAAAAACCAACTGACCATTGATGAGGAAAAAAACGGATGGCAAATGTTATGGGACGGTGAGACCACCGTGGGATGGCGCGGTGCCCGTTTGGATGATTTTCCAGATAAAGGATGGAAAATCAAGGACGGTGTATTGACCGTTCTTTCCTCTGGGGGAGAGGAATCTGCAGCTGGTGGTGATATTGTGACCACGGAGTTGTACGGAGATTTTGAACTCAAAGTGGATTTCAAATTAACGGAAGGCGCCAATAGTGGTATCAAATATTATGTGGACACGGATTTGAACAAAGGACCTGGCTCCTCAATTGGTTTGGAATATCAAATTTTGGACGATGAAAGGCATCCCGATGCAAAATTGGGAAATCATGAAGGTAGTCGTACAGTGGCATCTTTGTACGATCTGATTCAAGCTGATATTAATAAGCCCATCAATCCGATCGGGGAATGGAACACGGCCCATATTATTTCTAAGGACAACCATGTGGAGCATTGGCTCAATGGGACTAAGGTTTTGGAGTACGAGCGAAAAAGCGATGCATACCGCAAATTGGTCTCAGAAAGCAAGTATGAGAAATGGCCCAACTTTGGCGAGGCCGATAAAGGTCACATACTGTTACAAGACCATGGGGATAGAGTAAGTTTTAAGAACATCAAAATAAGACCAATAAATTAAATCTAGATTTATGGGAGCGCGAAGAGACTTTATAAAAAAAACAACGGTCGCTGCTATTGGCATGGGACTACCCGGTAGCATCAATGCTATGACGGCCAAGAGTTATAACAATATTTTAGGAGCAAATGATAGGATTCATGTTGCCCTTCAAGGTTTGGGAAGGCGATATGGAGCCTATATTCCTTCCATAGCGGCTAAGCAAAACAATGTGCGCCTGAACTATCTATGCGATGTTCGGGGCAGCCAACTGGAAAAGGCGGCACAACATGTATCCGAACAAATATCATATAATCCCAAACAGGAAAAGGATATCAGAAAAATTCTTGAGGACAAGGATGTGGATGCGATTTTTATGGCAACGCCCGATCATTGGCATACACCCGGAGCCTGTATGGCCATGGAAACCGGGAAACACGTTTATTTAGAAAAGCCCTGCAGCCATAACCCTCATGAGAATGAAATTGTGGTCGCGTTTCAAAAAAAGTACGATAAGGTGGTCCAAATGGGCAATCAGCAACGATCGTCACCACAGAGTATCGAAATCATCAACGATATCCATAATGGCATTATTGGCAAGGCCTACAAAGCAATAGCCTTTTATACCAATGGAAGGGGGGAAGTTCCGATTCCCGTACAGACTGCACCACCAGAGGACTTGGATTGGGAACTGTTCCAAGGGCCCGCCCCTAGAAAAGCATACGCCCACGATACCTGGGACTATAACTGGCATTGGTACGGTTGGGATTATGGAACCGCTGAAATGGGGAATAATGCAACGCATGAACTGGATATAGCACGATGGGCGTTGGATGTGAAGTATCCAGAATATGTGGATGTGATCGCTGGGAAGCACCAGTTTGTGAATGACGGATGGGAAATGTACGACACCATGGAGGCGACCTATGCATTTGCCGATGATAAGATCATTCAATGGGATGGAAGCAGTAGGAACGGCTATTCCAAGTACGGTCGTGGTCGAGGTACCCTAATTTACGGTTCCGAGGGTTCGGTAATGGTGGACCGCGACGGATATGAACTGTACGATCTTAAGGGGGAATTGATCAAGGAAAATAAATCCGGCGGTAACGAAGGAGGAACTGCTCTTGGCGGAGGTGGAGACCTATCAACAAGACATGCAGTGAATTTCTTTGATGCCATTCGAGGAAAAGAAGCGTTGACATCACATATCGAAGTGGGGGCCATTTCGCAAATGTTGACACACTATGCCAATATAGCCTATCGAATCGATAAAGGCTTCAATGTGGATGGGAACACGGGAAGAATATTCGATCGGGAAGCCATGGAGCTTTGGAAGCGAACGTATGAACCTGGATGGGAACCAAAACTTTAAGAGAACATGAAACGACGCGACTTTATAGTAAAAGGAAGTCTGGCAAGTTCCGCTGCCCTATATGCCCCAACGGTGCTTGGGTACGGAACCTTTAGTGTGAACGAGACCATTAATATCGGGGTCATAGGAACGGGGGATCGAGGCGGTGGACTCATTCCTTTTATTAATCAAATCCCCAACATGCAAGTAGTGGCCTGTTGTGATATTATCCCATTCAGACTTAGCTCGGGTCTTTCAAAAGTAGAAGGAAAGGCCAAAGGATATTCCGATTACAAAAAAATGTTGGAAGACAAGGATGTGGACGCCGTTTTGGTGGCTACCCCGTTCAGCACACATTCCAAGATAGCTATTGATGCCCTAAAGGCAGGAAAGCACGTGTATGGGGAAAAGACGATGGCAAAAGGGTACGAGGAGATAGCTGAATTGGTCTCGGCAGCTGATGAGTCCAATAGCATATTTCAGACAGGCCATCAGTACCACAGCTCCCGTTTGTACTCCCATGTTGTTGATGAGATCAAAAACGGGAAAATAGGAAAAATAACGGCTTTTGAATGTCAATGGAACCGTAACGGCAATTGGCGTCGCCCTGTCCCGGACCCAAAATGGGAACGTATGATCAACTGGCGCATGTACAGAGAGTTTTCAGGAGGGCTTTTGGCCGAACTTTGTTCGCACCAATTGGATTTTGCCAATTGGGTCATGGGGGCCATGCCCGAAAAGGTCATGGGTATAGGAGGCATTGATTATTGGAAAGATGGTAGGGAGACCTATGACAACATCCATCTTATCTACAGTTATCCGGAAGGGGTAAGAGCGTCATTTACCTGTCTTACCAGTAACGCTATGGGCGATTACAAGGTCAAGGTAATGGGAGACAAGGGAACCTATATCTTGGACTATGCAAAGGCTTGGTTTTATCCAGAAGGAAGCTACGAAAAGAAAATCGGGGAAGTCGACGGTGTTTCTGGGGCCACCCTAAACTGGGACCAGGGCAGGGGCATACCCTTACAGTTTGACCATGAAGATCCTAGCAAACAGGCCTTAATCGACTTTAGGGACAACATTGTGAACAATACATTGCCTGTTTCCAATGCCAAGACAGGTGCCATGGCTGCAACCTGTGTGCAAATGGGATTGGATGCTATGTATGATGATGTAATTATGAGCAAACCACAGCAGGGTTGATGGTAGCAGGCCTCACCCAAAATACGGTATCACTGATTTTCAAAACTTGATGATCGATCAAGGATTGAATGAGTACTAAATCCATAAAATATGCTTTGTAGTTGTCCCAATCAATACATCATGAAAATAAAGTTATTTTATGGTCGATTTTAATTGAATCAACTCCCCAAGCAATTTAGTGAGCGTTACTGTTTCGGGGATGCCCATATCGTTGGCCATTCTTGAGATTTCAAGGTTTAAACTTTCAATTTCTGTCCTTCTATTTTGAAGGATGTCCACATAAGTGGAAATTAACTGACCATCCGATCGTTTACTGATCTGCATCAGGTTGTTTTCTATAGCATCCTTGTCAAGAGCAATACCTCGTTTTTGTGCTACACCAACACATTCTTCAATGACCGTTCTTGCCAATCTTCTTGCATCTGCATTCCTAATAAAAATACCATTGTCGGTCTCGAGCAATGGACAGATGGAGTTGAAGGCACAATTGGCAATCACTTTTGTCCATAGTAATGGAGTGATATCGGTTTCGCTTCGAAAGCTAAAGTGTTGTGTATTGATCCAATCCACCAAATCCTGAAGGCCGTCATTGTTTCCCTGCAAGTTTCCAACGGGCGACGGCATTACCGATTTAAAGGTAACCTCGTTGTCACCGGTTACTTGACTGGTGGAAAACAGGATACAGCGATATATTTTGTCGAACATTTCAAAAGGACGTTCCACATGGAGTCCGTTTTGGAGGAGAACAATAGAAAAATCCCCTTTTTTGTCCTTTAGTTTTCCAGCAATCTCGGTATTGGCGAACGCTTTTACGGTAATCAAAACAATCCCATTGATAGCTTGTAGGCCCTTAAAGGTTGTTGTCGTTATCCTTTGCTGAAATGTTTTATTTTTTTCAATAACGGTAATGGTTTCTTCAGTGTCGGGTATGTTGTCCACACTGCCTCTGACAAGCACCACCTCTTTGTTTTCTTGTTGTAAAAAAACGGCCAGAGCCTTTCCTATGGCTCCCGAACCAACAATGTAAATTTTTGTTTCTTTCATGCTTGTTTGCTTTATAGAGTTGCTGCTAGGTAATCAGTAAGGCTATAAGTTATCTGCCCCATGCTCGTATATGGCTGTTATGTTGACCTCTGCCTATTCTACTTGATATTAAAATCGTCAATCTCATAATCTGCCCATTGCAGAGATACATTTTTATTTCCCTGAGTATAGGCAATAACGGTCATTCCAGCATTTTTTGCTGCCTTCATTCCAATCTCGCTATCTTCTATCACGGCACACTCTTCGGGCCTTACCTTCAATTTCTCTGCTGTTTTTAAGTATATGGCAGGATGTGGTTTGCCCTTTACTTCAAAATCGGCCGATGAAACGATGTCGAAAAAATCCGTGGTCTTGGTCCTTTCCAGTACCGTTGGAATGATTTTTTGCGGTGCATTGGTCGCTAATCCAATTTTATAGTGTTGGGCTTTGAGCTGTTTTATGAAGGTCTTGATTCCCTGGGTGACACAATCTTCGGATTGAATCAATTCCATGACCCTGTGGATGACCATCTCTTCCGCTTCGGGCAAGGTTTTCCCCTTCCATGGAAACCGTTCGAACCAGAACAGGGTGACTTCCTTGGTCGTCATGGACCGTGTCAGCAAGCTCTCTTCTTCCGTCAACGAGACACCAAGTGAGGAAAAAACCTCAAATTCTGCCTGTTTCCATAGGCATTCACTTTCCACCAACACCCCGTCCATATCAAAGATGACTGCTTTCTTGTCCTTTAATATCAGCTCCATGTTCTTCCAGTGTATGCTGCATCCCAGAAATGGTACTCCAAATGCGAGGCATGGATAAAGGCTTCGGTCATCTTGGCCCTTGTTACTGGAGTGGCACGTTCCGCTGCAAGGTCACAGATCATGATTGCACGTTGTACACTATCTGAAAATTCCTCCCCACCGTAGGTGTCGATCCATCGTTGGTAAGGGTTATTGAAGGTTTGTTGACCTTTGTAAATGTGATCACCTACTTTTTTATAGATCCAAAAGCACGGTAGCGTTGCGGCCATGGCCACTTCTACGGGTTCCATGGCAGCAGTACTTTTTAAAAAGTGGGTATAGTGGTGGCATGCCGGTTGTATCTTACCCTTGTCCGTTACACCAAAATCCTGAAAGTAGGATTCGTGAAGTGCATTTTCAACGACTATGGCACCTTCCGCAAAACGAAGATAGGCCAATGCATCTCCAATATCATGGGATTTGGCACCTATGAGTGCAAGTGCCCTTCCGAAATGCTCCAGATAAATGGAATCTTGGGCCATATAAAATTGAAACTTGTTTTTGGGCAGAGTACCGTTTGCCAGCTCTTGGACAAAAGGCATGTCCAGTATAGCGCTATAATTACTTTCGATTTTTTTCCAGGCCTGTTCAGTCCATTTCATTTTTAATCATTTTTTGAGGGTTGAAAAAGTGGTTCAAGGGACCGTTTCCCTTTCCGGTCTGTACATTTTTTCCACTGTAAATGGCATTGTGCACATAACTTTGGGCAACATCCACGGATTCAAACAGGGTTTTGCCCTGTGCCAACAGGGAGGCAATTGCAGAAGACAGGGTACAACCAGAGCCATGTGTGTTGTTCGTTCTGATTTTTTTCGTTTTAAAAGAGTGGCACTGATTGTTCGGGTCGAAAAACAAGGAGGTAATGTTTGTCGTCTCCTGGTGCCCTCCTTTCATGAGGATGCTGTTGCACCCTAGTTCTTTGATTTGTTTTCCGGCAGTTCTCATCTCTTCCAATGTCTTTACTTCCATATTGGCCAAGATGGCTGCTTCGTCCATATTGGGCGTTATGACCGTGGCAATGGGGAGCAATTGTTCTATCAGGGCATTTACTGAATCCTCTTCGATAAGACGATGTCCACTGGTGGCCACCATGACCGGGTCGAATACTATGGGAACCGCTTCGTATTTTTTTAAGGTACTCGTTATACTTTCCACTAATTTTGGGGTGTGAACCATTCCTATTTTTATGGCAGCTGGCATGATATCGTCCATAACCGCTTCAATTTGGTCTTTGACAGCTTCCAACGATATGGGGTAGATTTTTCGTACCCCTTGCGTGTTCTGAACGGGCAGGGCCGTGAGCACCGTTGTGGCATAACACCCGAGTGCCGATATTGTTTTGATATCTGCTTGGATACCAGCTCCGCCGCTTCCATCAAAACCGGCAATGGACAAAACCGAAGGATAGGTATACTTCTTCATTTTTCTATGGTATTTTTTAGTTGATAAGCTGCTTTCATGGGGTCGTCAGCCCCACATATGGCAGATACTACGGCTATGCAGTCCGCACCGGCTCGGAAGACGGCTTTGGTATTGTTCACATGGATATTACCAATGGCTACCAGTGGCTTTTTTGTCAATTGTCGGATTTTTGAGATGCCCTCTAGTCCCCATTCCGTTACGGTGTCCGTTTTTGTATTGGTACTGAATACGGGGCTAATCGCAAGATAGTCCGATACCATTGTTTGCACGTTCTCCAGTTGTTTCAAATATTCTATTGAATATCCGATCAGCTTTTCCTCAAAACCGGCTCGTTGTCTCAAGACTGTGGGCCGGGTATCCGTATTGCCCACATGGATGCCAGAAGCATCAGCTAAGGCGGCCACTTTTGGATTGTCATTGATGATCAACGGCACACCATATTTTTCCGTGATATCCCTTAATTGTTTTGCCCTTTCCAAGAATAGGGGTTCGGTTAATTGCTTCTCACGCAATTGGATAATATCAACACCTCCTTGGATAGCCTGTTCCGCTACCTGCAACATGCCTTTTCCACGGCAAGCATCTTCCGAGATGACTAAATACAATCGGTATGGAAATAGGGAACGTACCTTCACTGTTTTGATATTCTGATATGGTCGTAAAACTCTTTTTCTGAAAGATTATGGAGTTTATCTATGAGTTTTAGCTGAAGGCTACCAGGGCCATCCACCTGTTCTGCCGATAGTTCTCCTGCTATGCCCAACAAGGCCATTGCTGCCGTTGTTCCTTCGGTTTTATCTTCCACAACACCCACAAAAGCCCCAATAAGTGCAGACGCGGTACAACCCATACCAGTCACTTTGGTCATTAGCGGATGTCCGTTTTTTACAAGAACAGTTTGAGTGCCATTTACGATGATATCTGTTTCACCGGAGATGCATACCAAAGTTTCGTGTTGAATGGCCAACCCAATAGCTGCGTTCACGGCCTCGTTGCTGTCGGCCGTGCTGTCCACACCTTTGGTGGCCCCTTCGTTGGCTTGGGCCAATGCCATAATCTCAGATGCATTGCCCTTGACCACGATTGGCTTGAACGCTAACAGTTTTTGCAAGATTTTATCCCTGAACGGGGTAGCCCCGGCACCAACAGGGTCCAAGACCCATGGTTTACCCAATTTATGTGAGGTCTCAGCAGCCAAAAGCATGGTTTCAGACCAATATTCATCCAAGGTGCCAATATTGATGACCGATGCATGGGCCAGAGCTACCATATCGGGTACCTCGGATTTTGCATGTGCCATAATAGGGGATGCACCTGCTGCCAAAAGGGCATTGGCTGTATTGTTCATCACAACATAGTTGGTGATATTATGCACCAAAGGAGATTTTGATCTGACGGATTCGATGTGTTTCCAGAGAATTTTTTCCATTACCATTATTGATTTAGATTACAATGGCCTTAGGTGTAAATCGGAAAACAAAGGAAAGTAACATCACCAGAAAGTGATGCTTGTTTCGCTTTTCCCTACGTCGGTGTGAGCCGTATCAGGTTCCAAGGGACTCTCTCAATTCTTTTCAGAATACCCCTAAAGCTTTTACAAAGGTACACATAATTAAGAACCTTTTTTGGAGTGGATACTATCCTTTTTTCCAAGTTGCCCTATTCAAGCTTTATGGGATTGCTTTTTGGTATTCTCAGTTTTTTTAATGATGATAACGCTTTGTTAACGAACTGGGATCTGTGATTGACTTAGGATTCTATCTTTGGTTTAAGTTATAGTAGCACTATTGCGGTACATCTACAGGTAGCGGTGTGGGTCTGAACGGCTCCCCCACTATCTCATTAGATAAACAATGACATTATATGAAAAAAATAGAAAAACAATCCGAAATGAACAAAGTGGGTAAAACAAAAACGTTGGTTGTTTTTATAGGGACCATTTTTTTGGGATATGTACTTTTTATCATCCCGGATGTTTTTTTTGGAGTTACCAAGATAAATGGAGGTAAAATCGGTATAAACTTGCTTTTTATTGGTCTCTTTCAATTTATAACGGTGACTGCCTTGCTGTACGGATCCCTAAAAATTTTAAATAAAAAGTTTAGTGATATTGGCCTTCGCTTTAACAATCTTGGAAAGGATATTCTTTTGGGTACTTTTTTCGGCGGTGTATGGACCATGCTTCAATTTGCTTTTATTATTCCAAACACAGGCAGAGCAAACCGTCCGGACATTAATGGAATGTTGGACATGTATGATGGGAGTTTGGTAGGGACCATATCCTTTGTAGCGCTTGGTGTTATAGGCGGCGGAATTACCGAAGAGATTTTTAACAGGGGATATTTTATCAATGTGTTGAAGGAAACTTTCAGGAATCCAAAAAAAGGGCTTTGGTTTTCGGCAATTCTGTCCATTCTGCTTTTTGCATTGGGTCACATGCCGGTCAATACGTTGGACTGGTTTGATATTTTGGTGCCCACCATTCTATATACAGTATTGTTCATTTGGACGAAACGCCTTTCGGCATCCATAGTGGCCCATGGTGTCTACAATGCATCAGCCATTATTTTAACTTATTCTATTTACTTTTACTAATAAGATAGTTAGGGGCTTTATCCTGTGGATAAAAACAAAACAATGTAACAAAGGAAGAGATGAAATACTCTTTTGGTAAAAGTAAAACACACTTCAATCTTACAAAATATGCAATTTAAACTTCAATTGTTTTTTTTGGTCTTTAGCGGACTTCTGTGTTTTGGCCAACAAAAATCCATTTCCATAACCATAGATGATGTCCCCAATGCCACTAAATATCAAAAAGACGGTTATAGCCCAAAGTTGTTGAACTTATTGGACTCCTTGGACATCCCTTTCACCATTTTCATCAATGAGAAGAAAATTTTGCAAACGGAAGACGTGGAACATAACAAGACCCTATTGGAATCTTGGATCAAAAGGGAACTTGCCCTGATCGGAAACCACACTTATAGTCATCCCAGATATTCGGATGCGGGTTTGGACAGTTTTGTCCAAGACATTGAAAAAGGGGAGATATTGACTAAGCGGTATGCGGTAAAGCATGGCAAAAACCTTGCATATTTTCGGTTTCCCTTTAACGACATGGGCAAAGATTCCATACAGCATGTACAGATCAGGGAGTATTTAAGGTCAAAGGATTACATAATAGCCCCTTTCACCGTAGAAAGCTCCGACTGGATGTTCGATTATGTTTATCAGCATTACTTGGACAGTGGAGAAATTGGGAAAGCCAAGGCAGTCGGGGAACAATATGTGCAAAAGACCGTAGCATTGGTCGGTTTTTTTGATGAAATGGCAAAAAGTTTATACGGGCGTTCCGTAAAGCATATCTATCTATGCCACGACAATGCCATCAATGCCGATTATTTGGGGGAAATCATCACAAGACTAAAACAGAACGATTACCAAATAGTAAGTTTCAAGGAATCGCTTACCGACCCGATTTATGATCAAGAGGACCACTATTACAAAAAATGGGGCATCAGTTGGCTGTACCGATGGATGGATACACAGGAAGAACGGGTAAAATGGATGAAACAGGAACCCGATTTATCTGAAATACAGGGTGCTTATCAACAAATACTTGAAAATTGAAGCCTATTGGATTGAAGATGTGATTTTCAACAAAAGTTAAGTTCAACCATCAAACATTCATTATGATCAAAAAACTTTTTATAGTACCATTACTTGCAATACTGTTTTCTTTTTGTTCCCCCAAAAAGTCAACATCTGAAACAGATGAACTTATCGGGGTATGGTCCGGATTACTGTTCCAAACCGAATCAAAATACGATTCATTGGTACTCTCACCAGCAATTGTTCCTTCGAAGGCATATTTATATGAAAAAGGCAAGAAGACTGTACGCCAAATTACCAGAAAAGGGAGGGTTTTTAATTTTAAAGATTCTTCTGGCCTTCGTTTTGAAGGTTTTTTGGCCAGTGACAGTACAACCTTTCATGGTGTATTTACCCATGATCTTTGGGCACAAAACCTCAGTTTTGAGCATAAGGATAACCAATGGAGGGCTAAAATTTATAAACCCGAAATAATCGATACCGATTATATCGTGTATTTGGAATTTTACAAGGATTCAACAAGCAAGGTACAGGCCAATATTCAAAGCAATAAGGAGAATAGGGAACTGCATTTCAAGATTGAAGAGGTTTTGGTGGAAGGGAACCGTATCGATTTCAAGATAACCAACGACCGTTTCGGGATTTCTGCAGTTTACGATACGGAGAAAAGGAATATAGCTCTTACTTATGGCAATGCGGGGGGGAAAAGAAAAGTTCAGATGAAAAAGCTCAAACCCAATGAATTGGAAGGTTACTTGCCAAAATTGCCTCAGGAAAACTATCAATACAGTATTCCAAAAGCTCCGGATTCCACCATGCAGTCAGCTTCTTTGGAGGATGTAGGCATCGACATCTCTATGTTGAGTTTTATTGATCTGGCAAATGGCAAAAACCTAGAGCACATTCATGGCATTATAATCACAAAGGACAGAAAACTTGTGTTTGAAGAATATTTTCATGGATATAACAGGGAAAATATCCATGATATACGGTCCGCTTTTAAATCCTTGGCATCCTTGGCGCTGGGCAAGGCCATGATGAAAAACGATGAACTAAACGTTGAAAATGCCGTAGTGGATTACTATCCTGAGTATAGCATCAATGATGCCCAGAAGAAAAAAATCAACATTTATCACATTTTGACCATGAGCACCGGCATACAGTTGGAGGATGAGGATAAGATGCAGTGGGAACATAAGGATTGGGTGGGGTACAAACTAAATTTGCCCATGGTACATGAACCTGGGAATGTTTTCGAATATTCCTCCGGAGGCAGTAATTTATTGACAGGGATCATCCAAAAATCGGTGGACACTTATCTTCCCCTTTTCATTTATAAGGAACTATTGTTGCCCATGGATATCCATAACTTTCAAATGCTCACTTCGCCCACTGGGATGGGATATTTGGCCGGCTCATTTTATATGCGTCCCATTGATTTTACCAAGTTCGGATTATTGGTACTCGATAAGGGAACCTGGAACGGCGAACAATTGATCGGGGAATCCTGGATAGATGAATCCATAAAACCACATATAAAGGGGAGCTGGCCCAAAGATTCTGACTATGGATATTTATGGAGATTGCTGGAGCGTGAAGTGGGCGGAAAACGGATGAGGACCATTGAGGCTTGGGGCAATGGCGGTCAGTTTCTTATCATAATTCCTGAAATTGATATGACCATAACTTTTACTGGGGGCAATTATAATTTGTTTCCCGAGATGGAGGACCGTCCCTTTTCGATTTTAACCGAATACATATTGCCGGCCGTTCAATTAAAATAGGTATTTACATCATCAAATTAAAAAATGAAAAAACAACTTCCAATAATCAACCTTACACTGCTGATCGCCCTGATTTGCTTCGTCTTTTATGATAGACAGGTCAAGAATGTTGAGACATTCAAAGAGATTAAGGCAGAAAGACTCAGCATAATTGATGCCGAGGAAAACCTGTACATTTCAATCAGTAACCCCGAAAAGCAGGCATTGGCCACTACTCATGGCATTGCACATAATCCTGGCTCTAATAGGGATTTGCCCGGTATCATATTTTTTAATCGTGTTGGGGATGAAGTAGGAGGTATCTACTATGATGGAACTGATGAAGAGAATTTTTCAGGTATCACTTTTGATCAACAAAAAAACGACCAAATAATGGCCATCATGAAAGACGAATACCTAGTTGATGGTGAGTGGAAAAGGTGGTATGGTATGTTTTTTAGGGAGCGGTCCGACTCCATACGGGTTGAAAAATTGTACGATCAGTTTCTGGAACGGACGAAATCAATGACGAAGGCAGAAAAAGATGCGGAGTATCTGAAATTTAAAAAATACTTGGATTCCGAAATCAACGTATACAGGATGTTCCTAGGGCGTGAGGAAAGCAAGAATACCGGTTTATTTATTTATGATTCAAAAGGAAATGAACGGATTAAAATTTATGTAGATGAATTTGATAATACCCGTTTTGAAATTTTTGATAAAAACGGAGTAAAACAAACCATTGAACGCTGAAGAATTAAAACAAACCTCTAATCATTCCGATTATCCTTTAAGCATGTAAGAAAAAGAACGGTATCAATGACAGTGATGTTTTTTGTTCAGGATGCGTCCAGCTTATGATGGCCAGCCAGCGTGATATGTGCCCGTTTAGATAACCAAAACGAAAGACAGGCCCAAATTGTAGATTAATTTCTTTTGGGGATTTGTAACCATTTCAAAAGTCGTCTTGTCCTATGGATGTGAATTCACAAAAAAAAGACGAATTATCAATTAAAAATCACATAGAAATGATTACTGTAAGTTTAAAACGATTTTACTTTTTTCTTTTTACCTCAACCTTGTTGTCAGGGGCGATTGGATATGCCCAACAGCAAACTATCCATACCATGTACGGCAAAAGTGTGGAGCCCTCTGAACTTACCCAGGGCATCAAAACGATTATGGAACAACATAGTGTCCCCGGTTTGTCCATTGCCGTTATCAATAACAATGAATTGGTCTATCACAGTGCCTTGGGGGTATCCAATATTGAAACAAACGAGCCCGTGAATGGGGAGAGTATATTTGAGGCGGCCTCCTTATCCAAACCTATTTTTGCCTATTTCGCCTTGAAAATGGTGGAACAGGGCAAGCTCGATTTGGACCGGCCGCTCCATGAATATCTGCCACATCCAGGTTTTGCTCCCGAATCTGAGGAGGATGCCAAGTTGATTACGGCACGTATGGTATTGGCACATCAGGCAGGGATGCCCAACCATGCCTCTGGCAAAAAAATAAAGTTGGCCTTTAAGCCAGGTACCGGATTCGGGTATTCCGGAGAGGCCTATCAATATTTGGCCGCAGTTATTGGCATGCAAAACGAAGTGGGCTGGAAGGAAGGTTTGAACGATTTGTTTCAAAAGAAGGTAACCGGACCTTTGGGTATGCCCCATTCCACCTTTGTTTGGGACGATTATATTGCTGAGCACAAGGTATATGGACATGATGAAGATGATGGAACGCCCAAACACAGAGTGCCCTCAGAAGGATATTGGGAAGATGGCGTCTTTAGTGCCTACTCCAGTTTGCATAGTGAGGCCAAGGAATATGCCCAATTTGTAATCGCCATGTTGAAGAAAGAAGGCTTGAAACAAGAAACTTTTGAAGAAATGCTCAAAGAGCATACCCATTTTGATGAGGACAACCCATTGCGTAAGGAAGTTGGTCAAACCGGATGGGGACTTGGATTTGCACAAAAACGCACCCCTGAAATGACCATGCACATGCATACAGGAAACAATCATGATTTCCAGGCCTACGTAATGTTCGTTCCGGAAAAGAAGTATGGATTGGTAGTATTTACCAACTGTGCCAAAATGATACAAGTGGTTTCAGGTTTATCTGAGATTCTTGGTCCACAATTTTAAAAAATGCCCGGGATGGTAAAACTAGTAACTTTCTGGGACAAGATATAAAACAAAAAAAATAACAATAGTATGGAAAATGTTCAAGATGCCATAGGTGCCCTGGTCCTGATGTCAGGATTGGTAGTGATCGTATATATCATTGCACGATACACTTATTTGGTCAAAAAGGCCATGATTGAAAACGGGCTGGCAATCCCGGCGAAATCGAAGCGATTGATGTTCATTGATATTGGATGTATTATGGGGGGAATTGGCTTGGGCCTTTTGGTTTCCTCCATGTTCAGTGCGATGGACTTGGATGAAAATACCACCGACCTTTTGGTATGGGGGACCATTTTGATTTTTGGTGCCATAGGGATGGTTCTGGCCCACTTTTTAAGAAACAAATTTGGCGATCAGGGATAACGATACAGATGCGAAATTGATTGATAGGGTCAAGGAAGGAGATGATAGGGCTTTTGTTGAACTGGTGAACAAGTACAAAGACCTTTCCCTTTCTTTGGCCCATTCCATCATGAAAGATCGTGACAAGGCTGAGGATGTGCTTCAGGATGCTTTTGTGAAGGTATATGAGAAGGCTGGTAGTTTCAAGCATCAATCCGCCTTTTCCAGTTGGCTATACCGCATTGTGGTCAATACGGCCTATAATGCCTTGAAAAAGGAAAAGAAATATCGTGAAATGGAACATTTCAATCAGGAGACCACAAACATTGGGGAAACCACTAATACGGATACAATCCGGGAGGAGGATCAAAAAAAATATATTGTAATGGCCATGGAACGGTTGCGGCCCGATGAGGCCTTGGTGCTCAGACTCCATTATCTGTGCGGACATTCGATCACGGAGATCCAGGAAATTACCGGATTTGGAATTTCCAAGGTCAAAGTAGACCTGCACAGGGGCAGGGGGCATATGGAAGAGGCACTCGAAGATTTATTGGGAGATCAAGTCAAAGACCTTTTGTGATACATTAAAACGAATACCTATGGAAGACAAAGCGTTTAAAAAAATACTTTTGAAAAGTGAAGTGAAGACTTCAGAAAGATTCACCGATGATTTGATGAAGAGGCTGGAAACTCGAAAAGCGGAACGCCCCACATCAATACAAATAGCACTCCGACCAGCACTATGGGGCTTGGTAACTGTAGAAATGGCCGTATTGGCCTTATTTTTTCTGGTGCCGATGACCTCTTTTACCGTTTTCAACTGGATTCATCTTGGAAAGACACATTTGATGGTTGGGCTTATATTTCTGTTTATATTGGGTATCAACCATATGCTTCGACTTTCACAAAAGGTGGAATCCTACAATCAATTGGTCAAACAATAAGACGTGGTTTTGAAGTGTTTAAGCGTTGTCCAGAAAAGTATTGTTTATGTATGTGCTCTTTTTTGTCGACCTATGGTGGCCAAGACGTATTGGGGGAGCTATGCAGAAAATTTATATATAAAGCGATTGTTAAAGTATGACTAAGAAAATCATATTGCTAAATATTGCCTTTGTTTTGGCGAGCATCTCTTTTTTTGAACAAGATTCCAAAAAGGCTTCCGCTCCATATCGAATCAAGAAAGTGAAGTCGGAATTGACAAGAAATGTGTATTCGGACAGTGTTTTGAGATATGTAAAGCATAACTATGAAACCATAGTACTACGTAATGCCACCATTATTGATGGTACAGGAGCTCCAGCAAAGAAGAAACGAACAATTATAGTCAAATCAGGAAAGTTTCATGCAATCGGAAATGATGATGAAGTAGTTGTCCCTACAGGTGCAAAGATCATGAACATGCAGGGGAAGACAATTATACCAGGTCTTGTAGGTATGCACAACCATCTTCATATCCCCGGTTTTCCCGATGTGGGGGAAATAGCTTCCAAATTGTATTTGGCCGCAGGGGTGACAACGATACAAACCTGTGGGGCCACCGATTCGGAAAAGGAACTTTTGTTGTCAGATGAAATTGAGCGAGGGGAAAAAATAGGACCCAATATAGTTCCAAGTGCACCTTTTGTAAATGGGCCTGGTGGCAACCCGAACATGATCATACCCAAAAATTTGAAACATCTGAAGGATACATTAGGGTATTGGTTGAACAAAGGTGTCAAATGGATCAAGGTTTATAGAAATGTTGAACCCGATGATCTTGAGGGGATTATTGATGTGGCCCACGGATATGGGGCCAAGGTCAGGGGGCATTTATGTTCCGTAACCTTTGAAGAAGCGACCCGGTACGGTATTGATGGTATTGAACATGGATTGAACAGCGCCAGTGATTTTAGGACCAATAAGAATTATGGTGTCTGTGGGGGAGGTCGTGAGTATATGGATGAATTAAATATAGATGACCCGAAGGTCAAAACCTTACAGCAACAAATGATTGATAGGGGTACGTTTTTGACGTCCACCCTTTCCATTTATGAAGCCAGTGTGCCCAACAGAATCTATTTGGATGATAGGGCCAAATCGGTAATGTCCCCTTATTTGCTCGATCAGTATGAAAGGCGGAGCAAGGAGGCGCAACAATCAAAAAGTGACCTGACCCGCGAGAAACGCTTGCAGCGTATTATGGCTTTTGAACGACAGTTCCATGAAATGGGCGGCCTATTGTGCAGTGGAGTGGATGCAGGCAGGCATATCGTACCTGGATTTGGGGATCAACGGAATTTTGAGTTGCTAAGAGAAGCTGGTTTTAGCACTGAGGAAGCGATTCAGGTCATGACCGGCAATGGTGCAAAAGCGCTTGAAAAAAATGATATTGGCTCGATAGCGGTTGGTAAAAATGCGGATTTTGTCAGTTTGGACGGAATTTTGATCAATGACCCATCTGTGATATATAAGGTAAATACTGTGTTCAAGAACGGTTTGGGCTATGATCCCAATAAACTGGTCGGGGACCTTCAAGGTAAGTTTGGTCTATAATGAAGTGTGAAATTCCGATTGGATGTCGATAGAGGAGGCCCTGGACAAGTTGGGTGCAACGGTTCCATCGTTAAAGCAAATAACCGAGCATATTTTGGATAACCCTGATAAGGTATGGGGAGGATCATTTACCTTTTAAAAATCAAAAGGCGTTAAAAAAGTTCTGTTAAATGTTTGGTAAGACGTTATCATTTAAAATCATCTCGATGCTTTGTGCAAAGTTGCTGTTGGGAATGTTCTCGAATGGAACTTTTGCACAAGATATGGATGTAAATAGGTTGGATGCCTATTTCAATACTTTGGAAAGAAATGACAAGTTCATGGGCAGCGTGGCCATTCTAAAAGACGGAGAGGTTGTTTATGATAAACAGTTGGGATATTCCAATTTGGAATTGGGGCAAAAACCAAATGTGAACACAAGCTATGGAATCGGTTCGATTTCCAAGGTGTTTACCGCTGTTCTCGTTTTTAAGGCCGTTGAGGCAGGTCTAATCGATTTGGATAATACCATTGAAGGGTATTTCCCTGCCATTAGTAATTCTGATAAGATTACCATTGCCCAATTATTGAATCATCGAAGTGGTGTGTTCGATTTCACCGATGATAAGGAAAACTATCTCAGGTATCGTACCACTTATATGGATCGGGCTGAAATGGTCGACATCATTGCTGAAGGCGGCAGTGTTTTTGAACCGGGAACTAAGGCGGCGTACAGTAATTCCAATTACGTTTTGCTCTCCATCATTTTGGAAAAGGTGTACGGACAGTCCTATTCAACTATTTTGAGGGAGCAACTTATCGACCCGCTGGGGCTTGCCCGCACTTATTTTGGTGGTACTATAAAGGAGGATCAAAGGGAGAGCCGTTCCTACAGGTATGATGGTCAATGGAGACTCATGGCGGAAACGAATACTTCCATCGGATTGGGGGCGGGCGGTATCGTTTCAACCCCGTCGGACTTATTGGTCTTTGCTGATGCCTTATTTTCAGGCAACCTATTGGCAGAGGAAAACTTGTCACAAATGAAGGTCATACGGGATAAATTTGGGATGGGATTGTTTAAGATAGTTTATTATGACCATGTCAGTTATGGTCATAATGGTGAGATTGATGGTTTTATTGGGGCAATGCGCTATTTTGAGGATGACAGGTATGGTTTTGTAGTCTTATCCAATGGGTTGAACTACAACTTGAATGCCATAACGGTAACTTTGGTCAATGCCCTTTACGGAAGACACTTTAGTATCCCTGACTTTAGGGTTTACCATACAAAGGCAAAGGAATTGAACGCCTATTTGGGGGTATATTCCAGTAGTACCTTTCCTGTAAAATTGATGGTCACCAAATCTGGGAACCAATTGGTTGTACAGGCCAAAGGGGGTGCCAAAATGAAGATGGAGGCCACTGCAAAAGGTGAGTTTAAATATGAGCCAGCCGACATTGTGCTCAAATTCTTTCCCGATACGGGAGAAATGACGATTTCCCAAAGTGGAAAATCTTATGTGCTGACACGGGAGTAACCAACTATTTATACTAAAAATCAGATGATGAAAATTTTTGACCGCAGGAATCGGCCATTGGGCTCAATAAAACTATTAGTTTTACCTAAAGACGCTGTACAAAAGTAATCAGGTCTTCGGAGACGTTCAATCCCAATTTTTTTTTCAATCGGTTCCTTATCACTCTCAAACTTTCTTTTTTGACCATCATAATCCTGGAAACATCCGATGAGGTCATCCCAATCTTAATAAAGGCCAAGTGTTTCATATCCTTTTGGGAAAGATTGGGGTAGTGGGTTGATAGTTTAGAATAAAAATCGGGATGTACTTTTTTATAGTGCATCATAAAATCCTCCCAATCCTCATCAAGGTTCATGGTTTCCTGGATATGGCACAGGATGCTTCTTAATTCTTTTCTCGTGTGCGGTTCAACCTCCAATATCCGATGTTCTATTTTTTTGATAATGTGCTTTTTTTTCTCAAATAATATAGAAGATAGCAGAAGATTCTGTTGGATTATTTCTTTTTCCTTCCTTTCCAATTCGGCCAATTTTCTGTCCTGAATGTTCCGGGTACAGCTCAATACCAGTAGCACATTTCCTTTTTTGTCAAAAATAGGCTTGGTGTATCCTTCGAACCATTGATAACCATGGTACTTTGTCCTGAATTTAAGTTCCAATTTTTCAGGCATAGAGGAGAAGCCTACCGAAGAGTTGGAAACATTTTTCAGTAGTTTGGAATATTGTTCAGGATGGATAAAGTCAAAAGGGACTTTTCCTTTAAGATCCTCCGAAGTATATCCCATGATACGTTCAGTGGAAGGGCTTGCATACAGATATTGACCGTCGGAAGGATGATGCAAACACACCACATCCATGGTGTTTTCTGCAATCAGTTTTAATTTGTCCAGTTTTTGTAGGGCCAAAAGTCGGGACAAGGCCTCTCCATCGAGGTTTTGTTCCTCTTCCAGTAATCGCAACAACCGTTCAGTCTCTTTACCTTGGCCCTTTGTTTCTTCCATTTATAAACTTTAGCTTCTATTTACCGTGGAATACTACAAAACTAACATGGTACATCAAATAATAAAAGATGATCGTGTTATGATGATCGTCATTTTGTTCGATGAATGACAGGGTTGTTTATCTTAATTGGACGCAAAGCTGTTTTTTATCATTGGCATAATCAGTCGTACTAATTTTGATGACGCACCGGATAAAAATTTAGGGTCTGATACATTTTAAAAAAAGATTTCATAAGAAAAATAATACCTTATATCGAATGCTTCTTCGTAAAGTGATAGGATATTAGTAAGTTACAAGAGTTAAACTAGCACATGAAAAAAACACTAACCTCTATTCTGTTGGGTTTGATTCACTTCTTTGTATCTGCCCAAACAGAATTTATTACAACATGGAAAACAGACAACCCCGGCTCTTCTGCGGACAATCAAATTACAGTTCCCACTTTTACAGGAGAAACCTATAATTATACTGTGGATTGGGGTGATGGAAATTCCGATACCAATGTTACCGGAAGTATTACACATACTTATAATGTCCCGGGCATATATCAGGTTTCGATTGAAGGGACATTTCCCAGAATTTATTTCAACGAATCGGGGGATAAGGACAAGATCCTAAACATCAAACAATGGGGGAATATTCAATGGACTTCTATGGAGTCCGCTTTTGCGGGTTGCACAAATATATCGGTTGGGGCTAATGACGTACCCAACCTGTCCAATGTGACGAGTTTGAGGAGAATGTTTTTCTATTGTAATTATTCATTTAATTATACTAATCGTGAGTACCCTAATTTTAATGGGGTAGAAAATTTTAACGATTGGGACGTAAGCACAATTACCGATATGTCCAACATGTTCGATAGGTCTTCATTTAATCAGGATATTTCGTCTTGGGATGTGAGCAATGTAGAGGATATGTCCTATATGTTTTTTAGTTCTAGTTTTAATAAGAACATTAATTCATGGGACGTTAGCAATGTAGTGAATATGGCGGGGCTGTTTAGCAGCGGTATGTTCAATCAGGATGTTTCGTCTTGGGACGTTAGCAGTGTGGTTAATATTGATTTCATATTCAACAGCACCTATTTTGATCATGATATTACCGGTTGGAATGTTACTAATCTGGTAAGTATGCGGCACGCCTTTAGTCAAGGCCACTTTGATCAAGATTTAAGTTCATGGGATATTTCCAATGTGTTGGATATGAGTAATGCTTTCGATGATTCGGATTTATCCAGAGAAGATTATGATGCTATACTGATTGCTTGGTCGCAACTTCCAGGATTAAAGACGGGCGTTACTTTAGGGGCCAATGATGCAATATACTGTACGGCCGAAAACGAAAGAGCTACTTTAATCAATGATTACGGCTGGACCATAAACGATTATGGGATTGACTGTGAACCCGAAGTGCCTTTTGTCACTATTTGGAAGACGGATAACCCAGGCCCTTCAAATGACAACCAAATTACCATACCCACGAGTGCAACAGATATTTATGATTATAGGGTAGATTGGGGCGATGGTACTTTTGATGAAGCAGTTACTGGAGACATTACCCATACTTATGCACAGCCGGGAGTATATGAGGTGTCGATTACTGGAAAATTTCCCAGAATATATTTCAACGGTTATGAATTTGGCCCCCAAACCTCTGACGATTTAAAATTGTTGTCCGTGGATCAATGGGGTTCCAACCGTTGGAAGTCAATGGATTTGGCATTCGCAGGGTGTGAAAATATGGATGTTACGGCAACGGATATACCCGATTTTTCAAGAGGGGTTTCATTAACCGGAATGTTTTGGGATGCCAAATCTTTAGAGGGGAACGTTTCTATTGCAAATTGGGATATTGAAAAGGCTACATATATGAACTTTATGTTCAGAGGAGCCAGCAATTTCAATATCCCTATTGGGGAGTGGAATGTTACTGGAAAGAGAGATTTCAATGGAATGTTCGAAGAAGCTGAATCGTTTAATCAAGATTTGAGCAATTGGAATGTCCAAGCAATGGAGAATATGACGAATTTGTTCAAGGGCTCTGGCCTTTCAAATACCAATTATGATAAAATCTTGATAGGTTGGAGTCAGTTGCCATCTTTAAAGAATGGGGTGCAATTGGGGGCTCCGGACAATTATTATTGTAGTGCCGAGGATGAGAGGCAGTATTTAATTGACACCTATGGATGGGTAATAGACGATGCAGGTGCCAATGGAGAGTGCTTTTTTGTGACTACATGGAAAACAGACAACCCTGGAATTTCGGCGGATAATCAAATTACAATTCCTACCCATCCTGATGAAACCTACAACTATACTGTTGCTTGGGGCGATGGTACTTTTGATGAAAATATAACAGGCGACATTACACATACGTATGCAACTGCAGGAACCTATCAAGTTTCGATTAGAGGCGATTTTCCAAGGATTTATTTTGATGATTTAACCTTCAATGAAACAACCAATGATAGTGATAAAATAATGGACGTGAATCAATGGGGTTCTATCGAATGGACATCAATGGAATCTGCATTTCATGGTTGTGCTAATTTGGATGTTACAGCTTTGGATCTTCCAGATTTTAGTCGGGTCACTAGTCTAGTGTATATGTTTAGGGGATGCAGGTCACTTATAGGAAACGAATCGATGAATTCTTGGGACGTATCCAATATTACCAATCTAGTGGCTGCATTCAACACAACGGATTTATTCAATCAAGATATTTCGAATTGGGATGTTTCCAATGTCACCAGTTTAAATGGAACCTTTGCGGGAGCCAAGGCTTTTAATCAAAACTTAAATGACTGGGATGTAAGCAGTGTAACCAATCTTGGGGTTGTTTTTGGACATGCATCTTCCTTTAATCAACCCTTGAATAATTGGGATGTTTCCAATGTAATTGATTTTCATTCTGCATTCGCTGAAACACCTTTTAATCAACCTTTGAACAATTGGGATACCTCAAGTGCACGCACTATGGGCGGAATGTTTTCGGATGCCGTCAATTTTAATCAAGATATTTCAAATTGGGATACCTCAAGTGTAATCGAAATGAGTGGAATGTTTGTTGATGCCACTTCTTTTGATCAAAACTTAGGAGAGTGGGAAATAAGTAATGTTACCAATATGGATTACCTTTTTTTAAATGCAGGATTATCCTTATATAATTACGACAAAACATTGATTGGTTGGAATAACTTGCCCTTAAAACAAAACAACGTTGTTTTGAACGCTGGCTCAAGTCAATATTGCGAGTCTGAAGAAGCACGACAGAGCTTAATTGATGGTTTTGGATGGACGATCGTCGATGGCGGTAGATTTTTTGGGTGTAATCAGGATAATGATAACGACGGAGTTTTAGATCAGTTCGACTTTTGCTTGGGTACTAGGATAGGTGCTATAGTGGATGAATATGGATGTGAGATTATTCCAGCTGATGCTGTCCAGGTTTATGTGTTGACACCTAGTTGTGTCGATAGTGCGGATGGAGCAGTAAATATTTTGATGAATGTACCAGGACATTTGATGGATATATCCATATCTGGCGATTCTTACTCGAATCAATTTGATGATGTAGCATCCGAGCAGGAATTTCAAATCGGAGGGTTAGCGCCCGGCACATATTCCATCTCTATTACAGTGCCTGAAAATTTGTTTGAACAAACCGTTGGGATTACCATAAATAGTTTGTCTTCCATAACGGGAAAAAGAGCTTCGACCGATTCCACAAATGGTACCGTTTTATATGAGGTAGCTGGAAGTAAGAATTATGATGTTTTGATAAATGGGGAGAAAAAAAGCTACTCCTTTGAAAATACAGGAAGACAAAACATTCTGATTGAGAACTTGTACGGTCAAAGTGAAGTTTCCATTTCAGGTGAGAAGGCTTGCCAAGGCATTGTGTCCGATAGCTTTTTTATTGGAGACGCCATTCAAGTGTATCCGACCATAACATCATCCTTTGTAAATATTATAACCGATAAAAGCAATATTGATACAAAGATTTTTGGCTTGGATGGAAGACTTGTGAGGGCAATCAACTTTAATCAAAATAACAAAAGTATAGATGTTTCCACCTTGAAATCCGGAATCTATTTCTTGCAAATGGAGGTCAATGGACGCATGGAAACCGTAAAGATCATAAAGCGATGAAAATGATAAAATCAATTTTTCGAATCATGTATTGCTCCATTGTTATCATTTTATCTTCGTGTGGCGGAGGCAGTGGAGGAGAGCAACCACCTCCAGAGGCAGAACCCAGCAATGATTTGCCTTTGAAAGTAACGGGAACATTGCCTGTGAACGGTGAACCTTGTTCGGATTATGATGAAGTGCCCTCCGACGACTCCATGGTATTGATTACCTTTAATTGGAGCGAGGCGCAATTTGCTGACAGTTATAAGTTGATTGTATTGGATGGCAGTTCAGAAATATTTAGCGATAACTACCCCAATGCGGAGGCCCAAGTGGAACTTCAAAGAGGAAAAACCTATACCTGGTCCGTTACGGCAAAGAACGAGTTCGGAGAAACACCAGGAAACTCATATTCTTTTACAACTCCGGGAATGCAGGTGGGTAATTACGCTCCTTACGCCGCAGAAATCAATGTTGAGTTTAATACGAATACAATGGAAATGTCCGTAGGTTGGGTTGGTAGTGATGAGGATAGTGATGCTCTTGTGTACGATGTAAAAGTATGGGAAGACAATAATCTTTTGTTGGAAGAGGTTGAGTACTCCCTTGACGTTTTGGAACCAATCATTTTCATGAATACAAGGAAATATTCCGTGGAGGTCATTTCAAAAGATACTGCTGGTAACTTTTCAATTTCAACATATAGTGTAGAGGCTCCATAATGCTGTCTTGAACAACTAAATAAGCCCTCGGTTTTTCGAGGGCTTATTTGTTTTTATATGGAGATAGATTCACCAATACCGGGCAGAATCAATTTCTTTCCTTTCTTCTCAAAATATTGAACGGCTTTGGTTTTGTCCAATTTTATAGGCGGAAAAGTATCGTAATGGCAACCGATTATCTGGTCGCATTCCACAAAATCACTGGCAATTGATGCATCCTCGTACCCCATGGTAAAATTGTCGCCAATGGGCAAAATAGCCATATCAAGTTTCGGGCAGGTCATGGGAATCAGTTCCATGTCCTTGGTCAGCGCGGTATCTCCTGCAATATAAATACATTTCGATTCATCCCATAGAACAAACCCTCCCGGATTTCCTCCATTGCTCCCATCGGGCAGCATACTGGAATGAATGGCAGTTACGTATTTGGCCGTTCCAAAATCAAAGGTATATTTCCCTCCATGATTCATCCCGTGTCCGTCAATACCCTTGTTTCCAAACCAGCTTACCACTTCAAAATTAGAAACCAATAAAGCATCTGGATTGTTCTTGGCAATGGCCTCTACATCCAGAACATGATCTTGATGCCCATGGGTCAGAAAAATGTAATCAACTTTAAGGTCGTCAATGTTAACATCGGATGCCATTTCGTTGCCGGTGATAAACGGGTCGAACAAAATGTGTTTTCCGTTCATCTCAATCAGGAAACAAGCATGTCCTAAAAAGGTAATTTTCATAGTGTAGTATTTTTTATTTCGTATGTTATTTTGAAGGTTTTTGACCTATTGCATAAAGTTAACAAGAACAAGTTTGAATTTCAATTTGAAATCGAAAGGTTCAGGATCCTTTTGCATATTTTTTTGAATCAATAAAATATGATTGCAGAAAAAGAACTTAACTTTGCAGCATGATTGCCACGATTTGTAGAAAAGCACATTTTAATGCCGCACACAGGCTTCATAACCCAAAATGGAGCAAGGAAAAGAACATTGAAGTGTTCGGAAAGTGCAACAGTCCTAGTTTTCACGGTCATAATTTTGACCTTGAGGTACGGATAAAGGGAGAGGTTGACCCGGATACCGGTTTTGTGATGGACCTTGCAGAACTTGGGGCATTGATAAAAGATGAGGTAGAGGAACGCTTTGATCATAAGAACCTGAACGAGGATTGTCCGGAGTTTAAAAATCTGCTCCCGACAACAGAGTACTTCGTAAAAGTTATTTATGATATCCTAAAACCGAGTCTTAAAAAGGGACAATTATTGCATATTACCTTGCACGAGACATCAAAGAACTCTGCGGAGTATGGAGATTGGGATTAATTTCCGATATTGCACCCCGTTTTCAAAGGGATATTAGCTCAGTTGGTTTAGAGCGCTGCCTTGACAGGGCAGAGGTCACTGGTTCGAATCCAGTATATCCCACTTTTTCTACTCATATTCCGAAATCCTTTTTCTTAGTTTTTGGTTACTGCGCTCCAAGCGATCGTTTTGGTTGCGTAAACCGCCCAATACTTTTTGCATGGCCTCTAGGCTTTCTTGTTGTAGGCTGATGATTTGTTCTAGGTCTGATTTGGTGAACCTTTTACTCATGGTCTGTGATTGTATTCAAAAAACACTTTAAAATATTTATTTGAATCGTTAAAAGCAATATTAAAATATAAAAAATACTTTAATAAATATAATAAAGCATAAAATTAACCCAACAGCATATAGGGTTAAGTGACTATTTTTGATACGGAACAACTTCCCAACATGGAAAAAGAAGTATTCAATCGTATAAAAGCAGTTTTGGCTGAGAAGGGAAAAACCAATAATTGGTTGGCTGATGAATTGGATATGAACCGGACAACAATTTCAAAATGGTGTAGGAATGACATGCAACCAAGAGTTGAAACGCTTTTTCAAATTGCAAAAGCCTTGGATGTAGATGTCAGGGAGCTTCTCGTTTCGTCCAAATGATGAGAATGAGGCACATAAAAACTCGGATTCATGGTTTTATAAACGGTAACGACCAATCATAACACCTCCAAAACACGTTCCAAGGCCATTCCCCGCGAACCTTTAATGAGGAGTGATGCTTTTTCCAAAGGATGCTTTGTCAGATGCTCTTTTAAGGCATCAAACGATTTGAATTTACTCAAAGAAGTCTTGGTTCCATAGAAATTCTCGCCTACCAAATAGATTTGGTCAAAATGAAGGTTTTCTGCGAGGTCGGCAATGGATTGATGTTCTTCAGCAGCCGTGCTTCCAAGTTCGAACATATCTCCAATGATCAAAGTTTTTCTTTTGGCCTTCATCAGGCTGAAGTTTTCCAAGGCAGCCCTCATACTCGTAGGGTTTGCGTTGTATGCATCAAGAACGATATCAAAACCGTTTTTGGAAAGTAGCTGTGATCTATTGTTTTCTGGTCGGTAGCTTTCAATGGCTGTTTTGATGTCTGTCAAGGGCACATTAAAATATTTCCCCATCAGAATGGCGGCGCAGCAATTGGTAAAGTTGTATTTGCCCACCAGTTGCGTATTTATTTGTGTTCCCTCAACCTCTAAAGAAACGTAAGGGTCAACCCCAAGGAACTTTATTTGATAATATTGATGGTCACTGGAGCTAAAGCCCATCTTTTTGGTGTAGTTGGCCAATTTTTCCTTCTGAATTCCATCATCTGCATTAAAGAAAATAGAGTTGTTCTGGGATATGAGGTGGTCGTACATCTCACTTTTTCCTTTAATGACGCCCTCCACACCTCCAAAACCTTCCAAATGGGCCTGTCCAAAATTGGTGATATAACCAAAATCTGGCTGGGCAATGCTGCATAGGAACTCGATTTCCTTTTGATGGTTGGCGCCCATTTCCACAATGGCGATTTCAGTATCCTCTTTTATGGACAATAGGGTCAATGGAACCCCAATATGGTTGTTGAGGTTGCCTTGTGTGGCTATGGTCCTGTATTTTTTGGAGATAACCGCATGGATAAGTTCCTTGGTGGTGGTTTTACCATTGCTCCCGGTCAGGGATATGATTTTTGCGCTGGAATACTTTCTATGGTAAGTTGCCAATTTTTGTAAGGTCTCCAAGACGCCATCACAAAGAACAAGCCGCTCGGAAGTTTTAAATTCTTCCTCATCAATAATAGCATAGGCGGCACCTTTGTCCAAGGCTTCCTGAGCAAACTTATTACCATTAAAATTGGGGCCTTTTAAGGCAAAGAACAGACAATTTTTGGTGATTTTCCTCGTGTCCGTACATATATGGGGATGCTCTAAAAATAGAGCGTGCAATTCTTTTATCGTCATAAATCGAAGATAAAAAAAAGCCCCGACCTTTTTGGCCGGGGCTTTTAAAATACTCAAGAAGTTTTTTATCTCGCTTTTTTGTGACGTACTGTCTTTTTAGATCTGGATTTAGATCCAACTCTGGACATGGCACATCTAAAGCCGATATCGTCTGTTGCCATATATTGTGGCAAGTATCTACGTTGTGCAGGATCCAACCAATAAGCACGGTCTCTCCATGATCCACCTTTGTACACGCGAACCTCGTTGTTGATCAAGGATGTTCTGTAGTTGGATTCGTCATACTGGCGAACAATCTCACCATCCTCGTTGCGCTCAACTTTGTGATTAGGGGAGTCGTACATTTTTTGGGTATCTCCATCTTCTTCGCTAAAGCGGTCAAAGAACCTTGAAGAACCTGGGTCTCCATCTCTAAAACCTCTGTTGTCGCTTTTATCGAAGTTGGTTCTTAGGTAGGTTTCTTCCTCTGTAACCGCAACTTCTTTGATTTCTCCAGGAAGATTGATAGCTACGATTTTACCATTTGGCAAGGTATCGTATACAATTTCATCCCTCAATATTTCCACTTTTCCATCTTCGCCGATGGCTTTTTTCATGAAAACGTTTCCACGGTAGTAGTTGAAATCACTTATCTCATCATCAACAATAGGACGGTAAACATCCGCAACCCATTCGTTTACGTTACCGGCCATGTCGTACAGACCAAAGTCGTTAGGCTTGTATGATTTTACTTGACCTGTGATGTCGGCACCATCGTCGGACCATCCGGCAATACCTCCGTAATCACCTTTTCCTTGTTTAAAGTTGGCCAATTGGTCCCCTCTTCCCACACGTTGACCGTTACGGGTATAGTCACCTTCCCAAGGATATTTTTTTCTACCTCTATAGTTGTTGTATTCCCTAGTTCCAACAAGTGCCTGCGCAGCGTATTCCCATTCAGTTTCAGTAGGGAGTCTGTATTCTGGCATAATTACCCCGCTGCTTCTTTTGGCAAAGGAGTTGATGGAATCTTTCTTTTGTTTTCCTTGAAGCGAATCAATTTCACCTCCATAAACAGATTCTGGATTGTTTAAGTAGGCCTCAGTACTGAAAGTACCTTCTAGTTCTCCGTTCAACACCTTGTATTTGGTATCGTCGGCAAGGTAGCCCTCCCTTTCGAGCATTACCTCGTTCACCCTGTCGGTTCTCCATTCGGCATATTGTGTAGCCTGCACCCAGTTGACACCTACCACGGGATACTCGGCATATGCTGGGTGTCTTAGGTAGTTGTTTGTCATTGTTTCGTTAAAGCCCAATCGGTTTCTCCAAACCAATGTATCTGGCAGGGCACCTTCGTATATGTTGGCGTATTTTGGGTCATCTGGAGGGTATACCGCCTTTAGATAATCCAAGTACTCTAGGTACATTACGTTGGTTACTTCGGTCTCATCCATGTAGAATGACTGGACGTGCTGCTGTGTTGGCGTATTGTTCCAATCGTGCATAATGTCGTCCTGGACTTTACCTTTGGTAAAAGTTCCACCCTCTACAAATACGGTTCCTGGAGGCGTTTCTTGCTCTTTAAAATCCGAATTGTATTGAAAACCTCCCTCTTTGGCATTAATTTTCCAACCAGTGGCTCTGGAGACGTTCTTTGATGAGGATGAGTTTTTACAACTGGAAAAACTTCCCATCACTACGGCGCAAGAAAGTACAACTTTGATTAAGTGTTTTTTCATAATTTGGGCTTGAGTACTTTAAAAATCAGGGTTTTTACCCTCAGTATCTTCGACTTGTTTTGATTTTTTTAAATCTTTCGATGGCATTAGAACGGCGTTTTTACCATTATATTTTGTGCTCATCAAATATTTGTAACACCCGAAAATTGCGGCATGCTACATTTCAGTAACGGAGAAGGTTCCAAAATAGTATGGAGAAATCGGTTTTTAACGGTCAAGAAAGATAAGTGTGCTTATTTTTTTTGCCTTTTAATCAAAATAGAGACGATTTGGACATTCGGTATTAGAAATATGTCCTTCTATATAAGAATTTCCTCAAAAGACCGTTAATGTGTAATAAGTCCAAAGGAATTATTTTGGATTCAATAACTTTACTAAACGCTAAATACTTAGAATGAGAAAGTTACTCGTATTGGTGTTGCTGGTCATCGTAGGTGCTACATCGATGAGCGCACAACAAGAAAGGGCGATCACTACAGCAGTTCCATTTTTGACCATTGCAGCCGATGCGCGGGCCTCCGGTATGGGGGATATGGGTGTTGCCACCTCCTTTGATGCATATTCCCAGCAGTGGAACCCAGCCAAATATGCTTTTGCCAATAAAAAATCAGGGGTAGGGATAAGTTATACCCCGTACTTGGAAACCATTGTAAACGATGTTTCCTTGTTAAATGCCAATTATTACAACAAGCTTAACGACCAAAGTGCTTTTGCATTTGGATTGCGTTATTTTGGATTGGGTGAAATAGAATTAAGGCAAACCATAGATCAAGATCCAACTTTGGTGAAACCCAACGAGTTTGCTCTGGATGGTTCCTATTCCTTAAAATTGAGCCCAACATTTTCCATGGCCGTTGGTGGTAGGTTTATAAGTTCAAATCTAAGATTCCAGGACGGTGTGCAAGATTCACAAGCAGCCAATGCATTTGCGGTGGATGTTGCAGGATTTTACAGGTCCAGGGAAATTGCATACAGTAATTACGATGGACGTTGGAGAGCTGGATTCAATATCTCCAATTTGGGAGGTTCGCTTCAGTATGATGAGGGAGGGCAAGAAAACTTTTTGCCGACCAACCTGAAACTGGGAGTTGGTTTTGATTTTATTTTTGATCAAGACAATATATTGGCCATCAATACAGAGTTTAACAAACTATTGGTCCCGACACCAAGGGATTTTAATGGGGACGGTCAGATCACCACGGAAGACAACGATGAATATCAGAACATAAGTTTCTTCAACGGAGTTTTCGAATCCTTTGGAGATGCCCCGGATGGTTTCAGCGAAGAATTGAAAGAGGTGACTTGGGCACTTGGTGCCGAGTATCGATTTAGGGAAGCCTTTATGTTGCGAAGCGGGTACTTTAACGAAAGCGAGGAAAAAGGTTCCCGCAAGTTCTTTACATTGGGGGCAGGCTTCAAATTTAAATCGGCCCAAATAGACCTTTCCTATCTGTTCTCGACCTCACAGGTCAGAAATCCTTTGGAAAACACATTGCGTTTCTCTCTTAGCTTTGATTTTGGAGAGGAATTCTTCAACGATTAGTTAGTATTAAAATATATCATTGAAAACCTGTCCGTTGGGGCAGGTTTTTTTTATTTTTGAATATATCCAAAGATTACATGGAAAAAAGGAAAATCGGTTTTGAATTGCTTGTTTTTGATGATGCATCGGAGTTGTCACAAAACGACCAAAAATTGTTACAAGAAGCTGCCAAGGCTAGGGAGAATGCTTATGCCCCCTATTCCAAGTTCAGGGTTGGGGCCGCGGTATTGCTGGAAAACGGTGAGGTCATTATTGGCAGCAATCAAGAAAATGCATCTTATCCTGCCGGTCTTTGTGCCGAACGGGTGGCCATTTTTCATGCAGGAGCCAAATATCCTGGTATAGCTGTAAAGACTATTGCTATTTGCGCATCATCGTCCAAGGATGGGATAAGTTCGCCCGCAGCTCCCTGTGGTAACTGTAGGCAGTCCATCATAGAATATGAACAAAAACAGCGATCACCAATCTCACTATTGTTAAGTTCGGAATCTGGACCCGTTAATAAATGCAATTCCATGTCCGATATTCTACCATTGGCATTCAATAGCTCATTTTTGGGCGATTCTTAATTCAATTCTTTTTCCAAAACAGATATATATGTATTTTTGCTCTTCCCTACGCAAGGGAAATTCATTTAATACAACAGTAGATGAAAAAAATCACCAAAGAAGTTTACCTTAAATGGTACGAGGACATGTATTTCTGGAGAAAGTTCGAGGATAAACTGGCCGCCGTATATATTCAACAAAAAGTTAGGGGTTTCTTGCACCTATACAATGGTCAAGAAGCGGTGCTTGCAGGTGCTTTGCACGCCATGGACCTTGAAAAGGACAGGATGATCACCGCTTATCGAAACCACGTTCAGCCGATCGGCATGGGAGTTGATCCCAGAAGAGTTATGGCCGAGCTTTACGGTAAGGCTACCGGAACCTCGAAAGGTATGGGGGGTTCCATGCACATTTTCTCCAAAGAACACCGTTTTTATGGTGGACACGGAATCGTAGGGGGGCAAATTCCTTTAGGTGCCGGGTTGGCATTTGCCGACAAGTACTTTAAAAGAGACTCTGTTACCCTTTGTTATATGGGTGATGGTGCCGTAAGACAAGGTTCGCTGCACGAGGCCTTCAATTTGGCTATGTTGTGGCAATTACCGGTAGTTTTCATTTGTGAGAACAACGGATATGCTATGGGAACCTCTGTGGCACGTACTTCGCATTCCACAGAAATCTGGAAATTGGGTCTTGGTTATGAAATGCCTTGTAGCCCTGTTGACGGAATGGATCCAGCCATAGTTGCAAAGGAAATGGACAAAGCGATCGAGCGTGCCCGTACAGGGGGAGGACCAACTTTCTTGGAGATGAAGACGTACAGATACCGTGGACATTCCATGTCGGATGCACAGCATTACAGAACAAAAGAAGAAGTTGAAGAGTATAAAAAGATAGATCCGATCACTCAGGTCAAAGATGTGATCCTTGAGAAAGGATATGCATCCGAGGACGACCTTAAGAAAATCGATAAAAAGGTGAAGGACTTGGTAAAAGAGTGCGAGAAATTTGCCGAGGAATCAGATTTCCCACCAAAAGAGCAATTGTACGACACCGTTTACGAGCAAGAAGACTATCCATTTTTACAACATAAATTATAATTAGATGGCAGAAGTAATCAACATGCCTAGATTGAGCGATACCATGGAAGAAGGAACCGTGGCAAAATGGCTCAAGAAAGTAGGGGACAAGGTAGAAGAAGGAGATATATTGGCCGAAATCGAAACGGACAAAGCCACCATGGAATTCGAATCTTTCCATGAGGGAACTTTGCTCCATATTGGAATCGAGGAAGGTGATGGTGCTCCGGTTGATTCACTTTTGGCCATAATCGGTGAAGAAGGTGAGGACATTTCCGGTCTATTGAACGGCTCGGGAAGCTCATCGGAAGCTCCAAAAGAGGAAAGTTCATCAGAACCAGAAGAAGATACTGCATCAGAAACTGAAACTAGTGAGCCAGCAGATATTCCCGAAGGAGTGGAAATCGTGACCATGCCCCGATTGAGTGATACCATGGAGGAAGGAACGGTCGCCAGCTGGTTAAAGAATGTTGGGGACAAAGTGGAAGAAGGAGATATATTGGCCGAGATCGAGACGGATAAGGCCACTATGGAATTTGAATCGTTCTACTCGGGAACTTTGTTGCATATCGGTATTCAAGAAGGCGAAGGTGCTCCTGTGGATTCCCTATTGGCCATAATCGGCCCAGAGGGAACCGATGTAGATGCCGTTTTGAACGCACAATCATCAGGTGGTTCATCTAAGAAGAGTGCTGCTAAGAAAGAAGCGCCTAAAGATGATGCCGCTAATGCAGAAGAATCTTCTAAAAAAGAAGAAACCGCACCGGCGACCCAAGACGGTCAGCGCATATTTGCTTCTCCATTGGCCAAAAAGATTGCCGATGAAAAAGGTATCAATTTGGCAGATGTAAAAGGAACTGGCGATAACGGAAGAATTGTTAAAAAGGATATAGAGAACTTTAAGCCATCATCACAAGCAGCTCCTACTGCAGAAAAAACCGAAGCAGCACCTGCAGTAGCACCGGTTGCACTTCCAGTTGGCGAAGAAAGCGTGGAAGAAGTGAAAAACTCTACAATGCGCAAGGTGATTGCCAAGCGTTTGGGAGAATCCAAATTCTCTGCACCACATTATTACCTGACCATTGAGGTGGATATGGACAATGCCAAGGCGTCCCGTGCACAAATAAATAGTTTGCCGGATGCCAAAGTGTCCTTCAACGATATGGTTTTGAAAGCATGTGCCATGGCCCTTAAAAAGCATCCGCAGGTAAATACGTCGTGGAACGGTGATTCCATGATCTATAAACATCACATTCACATGGGTGTTGCCGTTGCCGTAGATGAGGGTCTTGTGGTTCCTGTAGTTAAATTTGCAGATCAGATGAGTTTGACCCAATTGGGTACTGCAGTAAAAGATTTGGCCGGAAGAGCAAGAAACAAGAAAATCAAGCCGGACGAAATGGAGGGAAGTACCTTTACGGTTTCCAACTTGGGAATGTTCGGTATTCAAGAGTTTACTTCCATTATAAATCAGCCTAACTCGGCTATTTTATCAGTAGGAGCAATCGTTGATAAACCTGTGGTTAAAAATGGCGAGATTGTAGCTGGAAGTACCATGAAGGTAACTTTGGCCTGTGACCACAGAACTGTTGATGGAGCTACTGGCGCTCAGTTCTTACAGACCTTGAGGGCGTACTTGGAGAACCCGGTGACTATGTTGGCCTAGATTTGTCGACACAAGCACATTCAATAATACATATATTTAAAAGCATCCTTTTTTTGGGATGCTTTTTTTATCTTTAAAAAAATCAAAAAAGAACAAAAATGAGAATACTGTCATATGTTTTCACGGCACTGTTTATAGTAAGTTGTGGTTCTGCAAAGGTTGTTCAAACAACAAATGTATCACCAGAAATTAAAAAGTCAAGTGGGACTTTTACCAATGCTGAGCGCGTCGGCGAAATAATGAATTATTTAGCGAGCGACGACCTTAAGGGAAGGGAGGCTGGAGACGAGGGAATTGAAATTGCTGCGACATATATTGAGAATTATTTTAAGTCCTATCACCTCAAACCCTATTTTGAAACGTATCGTGACACACTTTCAAATTTTAAAAAACCTGCTTACAATATTGTGGGTGTTGTGGAGGGCAACGACCCTAATTTAAAGGATGAATATATTTTGATAGGTGCCCATTACGACCATATTGGCATCATTAAGCCGGAAAACGGAGATTATATTGCCAATGGGGCAAACGATAATGCATCGGGTACCACTTCTGTTTTGGAAATGGCACGCTATTTTGGAACAAACAAAACAAACAAGCGCACTCTTATTTTTGCTTTGTTCAGTGCTGAGGAGAAGGGTTTGTTGGGTTCCAAGCACCTGGCCCAAAAATTAAAAGAGCAGGATTTGAATCTGTACACCATGCTCAATTTTGAAATGACGGGTGTTCCTTTGCAGGGGAAGGACTATTTTGTATACATCACGGGGTACGATATGTCCAACTTGGCCGAGGTAAGCAATAGGTACGCTAAGGAAAACTTGGTAGGGTTTTTACCAACGGCCAAGGAATTTAACCTGTATCAGAGGTCGGACAATTATCCGTTCCATGAGGAGTTTGGAGTGCCGTCCCATACGTTCTGTACGTTTGACTTTACCAACTTTAATCATTATCATAAGGTCGGTGACGAGAACAGTTTAATGGATTTTGGTCATATGGCCACATTGGTAAACAAAACAATTCCAGTTATTGAAGGTATCGCTAATGCTCCATCAAAAGAAATCAAATTAAAAGAGTAGCATATTGTTTCGAACTGCCCAATGGCTATCGGGAGTAAGAAATCTGAAATATATTATGGCAAACATTATTATTACAGGCACAAGTAGGGGAATAGGATTTGAATTGGTGAAACTTTTTGCAAGGGAAGGACATCAGGTTTTGGCATTGTCACGAAATAGTGAGCCTGTGCAAAGCCTGAATTTACCCAATGTGCAAACGTTACCCTTTGATTTGGGCAATCCTGCTGATTTTGAAAAACTAAATGAATTTTTGAACCAATGGCATGTAGTGGATGTCCTTATTAATAATGCAGGTCGGTTTTTGGGCAAACCATTTTCGGAAACCACAGCTGAAGAATTTGAGAGCGTTTACAAAGTAAACGTGTTCGGAGTAGCTGAAATAACAAAGACCGTACTCCCCTTGATGGGTCAAGAAGGACATGTGGTGACCGTGAGTTCCATGGGAGGCGTGCAGGGCAGCCTAAAGTTTCCAGGACTCTCTGCGTATAGTTCAAGCAAAGGTGCTGTGATTACGTTGACCGAACTCTTGGCGGAAGAGTACAAGGAAACAGGACCGAGTTTTAATGTATTGGCCCTAGGTGCCGTACAGACCGAGATGCTCGAAGAAGCCTTTCCAGGGTACAAAGCTCCCGTAACCGCCGCGGAAATGGCGACCTATATCAAGGATTTCGCATTGACAGGGCATAAACTGTACAATGGAAAAATGTTACAGGTAAGCAATAGTACGCCCTAGGCTTTATCATTAAATATTCTCTGGATAAACTTGTAACTTTATCCCAGTGAACGATACCCTACAAAAATATCTTCCAGAGCTTGCAGTTGCTCCTTGTTTTGAACTCATCAAAACGCATGGTGTGCATTTAAAAATTGTGAACCATCGTGTTACTCGCCATGGCGATTATCGAAGATTGCCGAACGGATTGCATTTGATAACCGTGAATGCATCGCTCAACAAATACCGGTTCCTGATTACACTCGTCCACGAAATAGCGCATTTGGTGGCCTTTGAAACGTATGGTCGTCGAATAAAACCGCACGGAGTGGAATGGAAGCGTACCTTTCAGCACTTAATGGTTCCATTTATTCGGCCAGAGGTGTTTCCAACGCAACTGTTGCCCATAATTGCAAATCATTTTAAAAACCCAAAAGCCAGTAGTAGCACCGACGCTAGGTTGTCCATTGCGCTTAAAGCTTTTGATGAGGAAGAGCGACAACTGAGTTATGTATACGAATTGCCCACGGGGAGTGTTTTTAGGTTGTATAATAGTAAATTGTATAAAAAAGGAAACAAGAAAGTAAAACGGTACGAATGTGTAGAGTTATCAACTGGCAGAGTATATTTGTTCCAGCCAAACGCGGAGGTTGAGTTGGTTCAAGATGTGCCAAGGTAACCAGCATTTTAATTAGAAGAACAGCAAAATGAACAAGAATTATTACGCAATTTTAATGGCGGGAGGAGTTGGTTCTAGATTTTGGCCTGTAAGTACATCTTCCAACCCTAAACAGTTCCACGATATGCTGGGGACGGGCAAAACCCTGATTCAAAAAACATTTGATCGTCTGAATAAGTTTGTTCCCACTGAAAATATTCTGATTCTGACCAATGAGCAGTATAACGACTTAGTGTTGGAACAATTGCCTATGGTAAAACAGGACCAAGTGGTTCTGGAACCCGCGATGAGGAATACGGCACCTTGTATTTTGTATGCATCACTAAAGATTCAGAAAATGAATCCCAATGCGGTAATGATAGTAGCTCCGAGTGATCATTGGATTGAGGATGAGGCTGCCTTTGAAAAAGATGTGACCGCTTGTTTCAATAAATGTGAAGAAGAAAATGCACTTTGCACTTTAGGGATTCAGCCAACTTTTCCCAATACAGGATTCGGTTACATCGAATTTGAAAAAGGGAGTGACGCGCAATTTAAAAAGGTGTCCCAATTCAGGGAAAAACCGGATTATGAAACCGCAAAGGAATTTTTGGCGCAAGGCAACTTTTTATGGAATGCGGGTATTTTTATTTGGAGCGTGGAAACGATAGTGGAAGCTTTCAAAAAATACCAGCCTGGTCAATATGAGCTATTTGGAGGAGGTATTTCCTGTTATAATACGGGCGAAGAAAGAGCCTTTATCCAAGAAAACTACGCCAAGGCGGAAAACATATCCATTGATTATGCTATCTTGGAACAATCCAACTCAATTTATACCCTCCCGGCAACTTTTGATTGGAACGATTTAGGTACTTGGGGCGCTCTTTACGATAAATTGGAGAAAGACGATGCGAGCAATGCAGTGGTGAATGCCCAGGTGTTATTGGAGGATGCAAAAGGCAATATGATTCGCGCCCCAAAAGGAAAAGTAGTTGTGGTTGATGGTTTGGAGGATTACATCATTGTAGATAAAGAAGAAGTGCTCCTTATTTATCCGAAGGAGAAACAACAGGATATTAAAAAAGTATTGACCCAAGTAAAGGAAAAATTTGGGGATCAGTTTGCATAGCATATGACCGAAGAACAAAAAAAGGATGCAGAGACCACAGCGCCCAATCAAGATAGTGGGGATGAGGTAAAAAAGGATTTTAAAGGGCTTTTGGGCAGCGTGCGCAAGTTCCTTTCTGATTTGTTGGAAATCCGTTCCAATACTGATGCCGCGGCCACCAAGGAATCCATCATTGCGGATATTCCATTTAAGAACCATACCACATGGATTTTGGTGTGCTCCATTTTTATTGCATCCATTGGCTTGAACGCAAACTCTACGGCAGTGGTTATCGGTGCCATGCTTATCTCTCCCTTAATGGGTCCCATTTTGGGAATGGGCATGTCGTTGGCCATAAATGATATCGATACGTTGCGAAGATCGCTCAAGAATTTCACTGTAATGGTGGTGTTGAGTGTGATAACGGCATTCCTATTCTTCTACTTTTTTCCATTGCGCGATGAATCTTCAGAATTGTTGGCACGTACCAAACCAGATATTCGGGACGTACTGATTGCCTTTTTTGGTGGGCTCGCACTGGTGATCGCTCGGGCAAAAAAAGGAACCATTGCCAGTGTTATTTTTGGTGTGGCCATTGCAACTGCTTTGATGCCGCCCCTTTGTACAGTGGGTTTTGGTTTGGCCATTGGAAAACCGTGGTATGCTGCAGGGGCCATGTACCTGTTCATTATCAATACCATTTTTATAGGTCTGGCAACCTTCTTGGTCATCAAGTTCCTGAGATTTCCCATGGTGCGATACGCCAATTCCCAACGAAGGAGGTTGATTGCCCGTTTGGCTTCCATTACAGGAATTTTGGTGATGATTCCGGCTGGATTTACTTTTTACAATGTATTTCAGGAGTCACTTTTTATGAAACAGGCACAAGAGTTTTTGAAAGGTACGGTAGAGGTATATCAGTTTGATGGAGCTGGAAGATATGTGGACAATCTTACCAAATTGGAATATGTGGATGATGGGACCTCAATGATAGAAGTGGTTTTTATGGGCGATGAATTGGTTCCAGAGAATATCATCAATACATGGAGAACACAGAAGAATGAGTACAATAGGCTCAAGGACGCCGAACTCCATATTATTCAAGGAGGAAGGGATGATTCAGAAGAAAAGTTCAATTATGTAAGCGAACTTTATGAGAAGAACAAGGCCGAGCTGTTGAATAAGGATGAGCAAATCAGACTGCTCGAAGAAGAATTGGCCATTCTAACCAGGAATGTAGGTAGGAGGGTTCCTTTTCAGAGTATAAGTGCAGAAGCTAAAGCCAATTATGAGAATATTGATGCCCTAGGTTTCTCTTACCAAATACGTACCGATTTTAAAAAGCTGGATACCGTTCCCGTTTTTGAGGTAAATTGGAAAAGCGGATTGAGCTCTAGCCAAAAGGAAGCCGATACCAAAAAAATGTTGGCATGGTTAAAATTGAGGCTTCAGGATTCCACCTTGGTGATCAAGGAAGTTGAATAGCGTCAGTTTCTTTCTTCGATATACATTTGCCGAACCTTTTTGAACAATTCGGAGGAGTACACAAAGTCGGTAACCGCTTGGTTATCGGTCTTGAAGATTTCCTTATTGGTACCCTCCCATTCTTTGAGTCCGTTTTTTAGAAAGATTATTTTTTCCCCGATTTCCATTACCGAGTTCATATCGTGTGTGTTGATAATGGTGGTAATATCGTATTCCTGAGTGATTTCGTGAATCAGGTTGTCGATTAGGATGGCAGTTTTTGGGTCAAGCCCAGAGTTGGGTTCATCGCAGAACAGATATTTTGGGTTCATAACAATGGCCCTTGCAATGGCGACTCGTTTCTGCATACCACCGGATATTTCGGCAGGAAATTGTTTGTGAGCATCCACCAAGTTGACTCGCTTCAACACAAAATCCACACGATCTTGCTTTTCCGATTGCGACTGTTTGGTGAACATATCCAAAGGAAACATTACATTTCCCTCAACGGTCATGGAATCAAAAAGGGCGCTGCCCTGAAAAACCATCCCCATTTCTTGCCTTAGATTTCTTTTTTGTTTTGTCGAAAGCTCGGAATAGATTTGGCCATTGTAGCAAATGTTTCCTTCATCGGGTTCAAATAGTCCCAATAGACATTTTAAGAAGACCGTTTTCCCTGAACCGCTTTGCCCAATTACAAGATTGGTCTTCCCTTTTTCGAATATTGTCGAAATTCCTTTAAGTACATGATTTTCGCCAAAGGATTTATGTATGTTATCAACCTCTATCATTAGCCCAACAATAATTGTGTTAAAATATAGTTCACGATAATAATCACAACACTTGTCCAAACAAAAGATGTGGTGCTGGCCTTGCCCACCTCTAAAGCTCCGCCTGTCATGTAGAAGCCATGAAAGGATGGCACCGTGGCGATTACAAAAGCAAAGACCACGGACTTGATCAGTGCATAGGTTACGTGGTAGGAATTAAAATCCATCTGAAGTCCCTGTATAAAATCCCCGCTAGGTGCAAAACCGCCAAATACAGCTGCGACCCAACCTCCTAAAATGCCTACGAACATGGAAATTGCCACGGCGAAGGGGTATAACATAATGGCCACGATCTTTGGGAACACAAGATAGTTCAAGGAGTTTATCCCCATAACCTCAAGGGCATCTATTTGTTCTGTAACACGCATAGTGCCAATACTGGAGGTAATGTAAGATCCTACCTTTCCTGCCATTATTATAGAGGTGAATGTCGGTGCAAATTCCAGTATTACGGATTGTCTTGCCGCAAACCCGATAAGACTTTTGGGCAAAAGCGGATTGGTCAGGTTAAGGGCGGTCTGTATGGTGACAACTCCCCCAATAAAAAAGGATATGAATATGATGATGCCCATGGCCCCAAAGACCAATTCATCAACTTCCTTGAGAATCAAGGTTTTCATTATGCGCCACTTGGTAGGCTTTTTAAATACTTCCCAAATCATGATGAAGTATTTTCCAATCGCTTCTAGGTATTTCATGCGTTTTTTGGACTTGAGATGATAAAAATAAGAATATTGTGCAGCTTTTAACCTTCATTTAAATTTTAAAACGGGATAAATGAATAGTTTTGCCCTAATTAGATTAAACCTATAACATGAGAACAACCAACCTTATAGTTTCCATTTTAGCATTGTGCATGATCAGTATATCTTATGGTCAACGAAGAAAAAAGAACGATGCAGAAGTACAATCGCCAGCACCAATAGCCCAAACCCCTAAATTGGTCGTGGGCATTGTGGTAGACCAGATGCGATACGATTATCTCACACGTTTTTGGAATCAGTACGGAGAAGGGGGCTTTAAGCGATTGGTAAACGAAGGGTTCAATTGTAAAAACAACCACTTTAACTATGCGCCCACCAGCACAGGGCCGGGCCATACCTCGGTGTATACGGGAACAACCCCAGCAACGCACGGTATCATCGGAAACGATTGGTTCGATAAGGAATCCGGCGAAGATGTGTATTGTGCAGGAGATGATAGTTATGCTTCAGTAGGTACAACATCGGATGCCGGAAAAATGTCTCCACACCGTATGCTCACCACTACCATCACAGACGAATTGCGCTTACATACCCAAAAAAGGGGGAAAGTAATTGGCGTGGCTTTAAAAGATAGGGGAGCCATTCTTCCAGCGGGGCATGCAGCAAATGCAGCATACTGGTTCGAGGGCGGACAAGATGGCAACTGGATTACAAGCACTTATTACATGGATGAATTGCCCCAATGGGTAGTGGACTTTAATAGTTCGGATATCGTAGAGTCGTACAAAAAGCCATGGAATACATTAAAGCCTATTGAAACATATGTTGAAAGTGGTTTGGATGCCAATAATTATGAAGGGTTGCAAGAAGGGGAGACCAGCAATACTTTTCCTCATGACCTTCCAGCAATCTGGGATCAAAACGGCCAGTTCGATTTGATAAGAAGAAGCCCTTATGGAAATAGCATTACAGCTGACTTTGCCTTGGCCGCTTTGGAAGGCGAAGATCTTGGAGCAGATACCATCACTGATTTCTTGGCCATTAGTTTTTCCAGTACGGATTATGTAGGTCACTTTTTTGGGGTGAACTCTAAGGAGATTGAAGATACTTACATAAGATTAGATCAAGATTTGGCCCGTATTTTCTCTACTTTGGATGAGAAGGTGGGAGAAGGCGAGTATACTGTGTTCCTTACAGCGGACCATGCCGCCATTGATGTTCCTTCCTATTTGATGGATTCCAAGATTCCTGCCGGTTATTTGGATATGAACGGTATGAAAACAAAGTTTGCAGAGTTTCTTCAATACAAATATGGAACTACCGATGTGGTCAGAGATCTTTCCAACTATCAATTGTTTTTAGACCATAAAATATTGACCAATTTGGATATCGACCTGGATGATGCCCAAGAAGAAATTGCCCGGGAATTATTGACTTATGAAGGTATTGGCCAGGTATATACGGCCAGTCAAATGTGGAAAAACGAATATACCGAAGGTGTGCCATACATTTTGCAGAACGGGTACAATCAAAAGCGTTCCGGTGACGTATTGTTGGTGCCAAGTGTAGGTTATATTTCTTACGGTAAAACAGGCTCCACACACGGTTCGCCTCAAATCTACGATACCCATGTGCCGTTATTGCTGTATGGTAAGGGCATTAAACAGGGAAGCACCGTAACCCGTACGGAGATTCCCGATATCGCACCTACTATAGCAGCGTTGCTTGGTATTGCGTTCCCGAGTGGAACTACGGGCCGGCCTATTGGGGAGGTTTTGGAGTTTGATTAGAGTATAGTTTGGATGGGATTCCCTTCCAACGATAGCTCCTTATAAATTTTCCCTCTTTTTTGGAAACGTATTTGGGTTGCTGTTGGAAGAAAGCCTGAAGATAGCCAAATATAGCTTGGAAGTATAGGCTCGGACTTTTGGCCTGCCAAGCCATTTTTAATGTCGCAATTTTAGTGAGTACGAGTCCATAACCCATTTTATACATTGCTACACCCTTGGATTGATAGTTTCTGGTGCTGTACCCGTGTCCCGTCGGGCGAAGATGTTTTACCTTGAGTTCAGGAATCGTCAATGTATCAAAATCGTGGTATTTGGCCAGAAGTGTATCCACAGTGTCCCAACCCACTCCCGGTCGGAGACCGCCGATTTTGTTAAAACAGGCTTTATGATATAGTTTGATTGGTCCCCGGATATGATTTTGGTCCGCAATCTTTTCATATACCCACGCATCACTTTTTTTGATGTAGAGAAGTCCAGAGCACATTCCGAGTTTCCAATTGGCCTGAAATTGATTTACGATGAGTTCAAAATAATTTTCGGGCAGAATAATGTCCGCATCAAACTTTCCAATGAGGTCAAAATCTGACGTTTGTTGCAACCCAAAATTGAAGGTGTCCACAACTTTTTTGCCCGGAATATGTTCATCGGTAGAGTTACGCTGGACCACTTCTATCCAGTCGTATTTTTTGGCGTATTCTTTTGCAATCTTAAATGTATCGTCGGAAGAATTGTCATCCACAATAATCACTTCATTGGGCAAGTAGGTCTGACCCACAAAGGAATCTAGACAATCTTGTAAAAAAATTGCCTCATTGTGAGCTGGAATAACAATACTGATGCGCATTGGTTAAAAGTCCAAAAATCCCGGGACTTATCCCAAATTAGTTTTTTGTTCTTTCCGCATATACGATATAGTACCGATTTGTAAAATATCGAAGAATAGGGCGAAGGCCTATTTTTTTGGTGGGATTTGTCCACTTGGAGGAATCTTTTATGGTCCATCCGGCTTTTTCCAAGAGCCAGTCAAACTGCCAATCCTCAAATTCGTGATAGTGCCTGTCCCATGGGTCAGTTTTACTGCGGTAGGCAGGTGCAAACCACAATCGCATGGGTATGCTTGCGACCAATTTATCCGCTTTTATTTCTTTTAGGACATTAAATGGAGCTATTAAATGCTCAAAGATTTCGAAGGCGGTTACCACATCGGCATCCGACTGTGCAACACGTTCAAAATCGATATCCAAATCTTCTCCGGCAGTGTTCGCGACACTGTACCCATTGGATTTCATTATTTCTGAAAAGGGATTTTCAACCCCTAAATCCAAAATGGTCTCTGAGGTATCAATGTGTTTTTGTAAGAACGCCAATGTATGTTTGTAGCGTTTGTTGGGAAAGTTGTTTTCGTACATTTAATATCGATATACAATGGCGTTGATGTTCATTCCTGCACCAACACTTGCAAATATAACAACGTCTCCCTTTTTTACTTCATGTTCTGATAGTTTTCCTTTAAGAACCATATCATAAAGTGTGGGCACCGTAGCGACCGAACTGTTTCCCAAATCGTGTATGCTCATCGGCATCACATGTTCGGGTACGGTTTTTCCGTAGATTTTGTAGAACCTTTTTATAATGGCCTCGTCCATTTTTTCATTGGCTTGGTGGATGAAGATCTTTTTAACGTCCTCGATATTAACTCCGCTATCATCTAGGCAAGAAGCCATGGCCTTGGGAACGTTGATGCAGGCAAACTCGTATATTTTTCTTCCCTGCATTTTTATGTATCGTGTGTCTTTGGACTCCAGAGGACTGTTCGATTTATCAAAATAAAGATAGTAAGCCTCTTCATTGGCATAGGTTACCGACGCGTGGGATAATATCTCTCCATTCGGGGCATTGGCCTCAAGTATTGCGGCACCCGCTCCATCGGAAAAAATCATGCTGTCGCGGTCGTGTTGGTCAACAACCCTGGATAGTGTTTCCGCTCCGATGACCAAACACTTTTTGGCCATACCACTTTTGATAAAAGCAGTAGCTTGAATCATACCTTCTATCCAGCCGGGGCAACCGAAGATAAGATCGTACGCAACGCATTTAGGATTTTGTATTCGTAATAGATGTTTAACACGGGTGGCGAGGCTCGGTAGCGTATCCCCTTGTATTTTTCCAGGTGTAAGATCGCCAAAGTTATGTGCAAAAATGATGTAATCTAGTTCCTCCTTATCCACTCCGGAACTTGCAATGGCCTCTTCGGCAGCCAAAAAACCAATGTCCGATGTTTTAAGGTCCGGTTTGGCATACCTTCGGTTGGCAATGCCCGTAATAGCTTCAAATTTTTCAATGATCACATTGTTCTGTTGTTCAAAGGAAGACCCATCGATTTCCATGAACTTATGATTTAAAAAATCTTCGTTTTTGGTAATTACGGAAGGGATGTGACTTCCTGTGCCTGTTATGCCAATTTTCATGTTGTGCGGAGGTTTAATCAATACAATTTAAGGTATTGAACCATTATTATTATGCATGCATAATAAATTATACAATGTTCAAAAGGTAACTTATATATTGCTGGATATGAAAAAAGCCTTGAACTATTATTAGTAACAAGGCTTTTAATCAATGTTTATAGTGGTTTTTAGGCCTCTATGTAATCTTCGATAGGTGCACAGGTGCACATTAAATTACGATCCCCAAATGCTTCATCTGTCCTTCGTATACTTGGCCAAAATTTGTTTTCGGCAATATAAGGTAATGGGAAGGCCGCTTCTTCCCTGCTATATGGGTGCTCCCAAGAATCGCTGGTAACCATGGCCAATGTGTGAGGTGCATTTTTCAGGACATTGTCCGTCTCATCAGAAGTAGCCTCATCGATTTCTGTTCTGATGGATAGCAAGGCATTGCAGAAGCGGTCCAGTTCTGAACGACTTTCACTTTCCGTTGGTTCTATCATCAATGTTCCAGCTACGGGGAACGATACCGTTGGTGCATGGAAACCATAATCAATCAAACGTTTGGCAATATCGGTAACTTCGATGCCATTTGCTTTAAATGGTCTGCAATCAATGATCATTTCGTGGGCGGCACGTCCTCTTTCGCCAGCATACAGTACATCGAACTTACCTTTTAAACGGTCTTTGATGTAGTTGGCGTTGAGGATAGCGGCCTTGGTGGCGTTTGTCAGTCCTTCTGAACCCAACATTTTAATATATCCATAAGAAATCAAGCACACCAAAGAGCTTCCCCATGGCGCTGATGAAATGGCTGTGATGGCACTTTCTCCCCCCGTAGGAATTACTGGATTGGTCGGTAAAAAAGGTTTCAATTGCTCGGCCACGCAAATAGGCCCAACACCTGGTCCTCCACCTCCGTGTGGGATGGCAAAGGTCTTATGAAGGTTCAAGTGGCATACATCGGCACCAATGGTAGCGGGATTGGTCAATCCAACCTGCGCATTCATATTGGCACCGTCCATATAGACCTGTCCTCCGTTGTCATGGATAAGTTTTGTAATCTGTTTTATGGACGATTCAAAAACCCCGTGAGTGGAAGGGTAGGTGACCATTAATGCAGCTAGGTTCTCCGCATGTTGATTCACTTTCTCTTCCAAATCGTTCAAATCGATATTTCCTTTTTCATCGGTTTTGGTCACGACCACTTTCATGCCTGCCATTACGGCCGAAGCAGGATTGGTGCCGTGGGCCGAAGCAGGAATCAAACAGATGTTGCGATGTCCCTCACCTCTGGATTCATGGTAAGCACGGATAACCATAAGCCCTGCATATTCACCTTGCGCACCCGAGTTGGGTTGAAGGGAGGTCGCAGAAAACCCTGTGATGACATTCAATTGTTCTTCCAAAGATTTTAAAACCTCTTGATAACCTTCAGCTTGATTTAAAGGCACAAATGGGTGGATGTTCCCCCATTCGCCCCAGCTCAACGGCAACATTTCCGATGCGGCATTCAGCTTCATGGTACAGCTGCCTAAAGAAATCATGGATTGATTCAAGGCCAAATCCTTACGTTCCAATTTTTTGATGTAACGCATCAACTCGGTCTCGGAATGATAGGAGTTGAAGACTTCGTGCTCCATAAATGGAGCCTGTCTTTGAAGGTTGGTTGGAATAGCTTCATCCAATTGAGCATCACTCAATTGCTTTTCATCTAAATCATGTGATTCCAAAAAGCAGGAGATCAAAGTTTCCACATCAGTATTGGAAACGGCTTCATTCAAAGAAATGGACACTGTATTCTCGTCAATGTAGTGAAGATTGATGCCTTTACTTTCTGCAACTTGTTTGAGTTTACTACTGTTTTTGACCTTCACCTCAACAGTATCAAAATAAGCACTGTTCATTTGCTCAAAACCATGAGCTTCCAAGACGCTGACCAACTTTTTGGTGTTATTGTGTACTTTGTTCGCAATATATTTTAAACCTTCTGGTCCATGATATACGGCGTACATGCCCGCCATCACGGCCAATAATACTTGTGCGGTACAAATATTTGAAGTGGCTTTGTCCCTTTTTATATGCTGCTCCCTAGTTTGAAGTGCCATTCGGAGCGCTGGGTTGCCATCAGTATCTTTAGTGATGCCGATGATACGTCCTGGAATACTTCTTTTATACTCTTCTTTGGTGGCAAAGAATGCGGCATGTGGTCCACCATACCCCAATGGAATCCCGAAACGTTGGGTTGTTCCCACTACGGCATCCACACCCCATTCGCCCGGAGGGGTCAATGGTACCAAGCTCAAAATGTCGGCAGCAACGGCAACTTTAATTTCATTCTCCTTGGCTTTTTCCACAAAGGATGCATAGTCGTTTACTTGACCATGTTTCCCCGGATATTGTAACAACGCACCATAGAATTCTTCTGAAAAATCAAATTTCTCGTGGTCACCGATTACAAGTTCTATCCCCAAAGGAATAGCTCTTGTTTCCAATAAGCTCAATGTTTGTGGCAATATTTCTTCGGAAACAAAGAATTTTACCGCACCGCTTTTTTTCTGTTGACGGTTGCGAAGCTCGAACAACATGTTCATGGCCTCGGCTGCCGCTGTACTTTCATCCAATAGCGATGCATTGGCAATTTCCATACCGGTAAGGTCGGCGACCATGGTTTGGAAGTTCAAAAGCGCTTCCAACCTACCTTGGGCAATCTCTGCCTGATAGGGGGTGTAGGCGGTGTACCATCCTGGATTTTCCAAGATATTTCTTTTAATAACAGATGGGGTAAGCGATTCATGGTACCCCAATCCGATATAGGTTTTAAAAACCTTGTTTTTCTTGGCCAAGCTGTTCAGGTGGCTCAGGAATTCATGTTCACTGATACCTTCGGGAAGGTCCAATGGTTTTTTTAGTTTGATGTCATCGGGAATGGTCTCATAAATGAGCTGTTCCATACTTTCCACCCCAATGGTTTCGAGCATGTGGGGCAAGTCTCTTTCTGTGATGCCAATGTGTCTGGCGGCAAAAACCTCTGTGTTCATGTTCAATCCAATAAAGTGCACAAAATTAGGGATTAATTCAATGAAAATAACCAATTTTGATGGACTCTGGAGCAAAGTTGTTAACCACCAATTAACCTTAGTGCCCAAGCATAATTTTTTATCCCCATGCGGACCCTAAAAGCCATATTTGATTTTTATCTGGACGCCAGTATACATGTGGCCGTAGCAGTAATTTCTATGGCGGGCGTCACCTTCCATTTGTTGGGCAGCTCATCGGATGTCAATCTAATGGGTTTCATTTTTTTCAGTGTGATTGTTTGCTACAATTTCATTAAGTATGGTGTTGAGGCATACAAGTACCTTATTGTGTCCAATGCATATCACAAAATCATCCAATTATTCAGCTTTGTTTCCTTTGCTTTCGCGGTTTATTTTTTGCTGCAACTGAATAGGGATATTTGGATAGCGACGACTATTTTGGGAGTGTTGTCCGCGCTGTATGCCGTGCCTTTGTTGCCCAGTGCCAATAATTTGAGGAATTTGGCGGGATTAAAAATTTATATCGTGGCCTTTGTCTGGGCCGGGTTTTCGGTTCTATTGCCTGTTTTGGATGCAAAAATGACCTTGGACTGGGATTTTGCGGTAACATTCATTCAGCGGATGCTACTGGTGTTGATACTGATTCTTCCTTTTGAGATAAGGGATTTACAATGGGACGACAAAAGTTTACGGACATTGCCGCAGGTTTTGGGGATAAAAAATGCCACCCGATTGGGGATTGGGCTTATCTTGATTTTTTTCTTGATGACGTTTTTGAAAGACGAAATCCATCAAAATGAAATCCCGTTACGGCTAATTTTGTCGGCCGTACTTGTTTTTATACTGATATCAAAGAAGCGAATGCAGTCCAAGTATTTTGTGATGTTTTGGGTGGAAGCTATCCCGATTTTCTGGTTTTCGTTGTTCTGGTTTGTCAAAGAGTTTTTTTAAAACTTCTCTCCAAGCTCCCGTTTCATGCGTTTTTTGTCGTCTTCAGACAACATAGTGAGTCCAGCGCGATCGCACAATGAGGTCAATTCGCTGTTCTTTTTGGAGTATCCTTTGCAGACTTTACAATATAGTAGGTGGAAGCGCAGTTTGACAATGTCCCAAAAGCTAGCTTCTTTATACTGGGATTTGTCGCAAATACATGATGCCTCTTTACATGAAATCTTCATACCTAAAACCAATTTTCGTTTAAACAACCCATAAGCGATGTCCTTGCCCTATGGATCATTACCCAAAGGTTGGACGGATTTATGTCCAGTTCATTACAAATATCCTCGGTACTCATGCCTTGAATGGTCTTTAATTTAAAGGCCAAGGCCTGTTTTTGCGGCAATTTGGTGATACAATCTTGAATAGCTGAACCCAATTCTTCATTTTCCAAAATATTGTCGCCATCTTTACTGAAAGGGTCCGCAACTTGTTGTTCCAGCCAGTCACCCTCTGCATCGGAATCGGAACTATAGTTGATTCGGACCTCTGCTTTGCCTTTTTTTGAATTTATTTTTCGATAATGGTCGATGACCTTTCTTTTTAAAATGGATACCAACCAAGTACGCTCGGCTGCATCTCCCTTAAAGTTTTTGGCAGAGTTGAGTCCCGCAAAAAAGGTTTCCTGTACCAAATCCTTTGCTATTTCAGCATCGCTAACACGCGAGACCGCATAGTTGAAAAGATAGTCCGCATATTGGTCTACCCAGTTTTCCGGTTGAAGTTTGTGCTTGGTCATATTCTTATCGAATTACCAAATGTAAGGGTTTTTTGAACATCCAAAGATGTGACTGAAAACGCATTGGACGTTCAAAAGACGCCAAGCTAACACCGAAACAGGTTTTTAATATAAATTTTTGAATTTTTGATCGAAAACACTATCTAGCCTTCAGGTAATTCGGCCAATATTATGTACGAGTTGGTTGGGAATAAAAAAATGTAAAAAACAAATGTGTTATCGGTTACATTTTTAAAATGATTTTCTCGATATCTTCGGGTTTTAAAGGTTTTACAAGATAATCCGATATAGCATGGATTCTTTTCGCCTTTTTGATATCCTTTGGATCCATTGAAGAGGACACCATGTACACTTTGATTTCTTTGTTCAATTTAGGAAGCATTTCCACAAACTCGGACATGAATTGGAAACCATCCATTACAGGCATATTGATATCCAAAAAGATGAGGTCAGGAAGTAGATCGTCGTCATTTTGATGGACAACAATATGTTCCAGTGCCTCTGCACCATCACAAAATGTATGTACAGTACCTATCTGAGGAATACTTTTAAGGGCAACTCCAATAGTGAATTGATAGATTTCGTCATCATCAACCACAAAGACATTGAATGGTTCCATAATTATCTTTGATTATAAGTTTATAAAAAATGAAGTTCCCTTTCCTACTTCACTTGAAGCCCAAATTTTACCGCCCATGGCATCCACTTGGGCCTTTGTTAAAAACAAACCAACGCCTTTGGCATCTTTATTTCTATGAAAAACCTTGCTGAAACCGAACAGTTTGTGGCCGTTCTTTTTCAGGTCGATTCCCAATCCGTTGTCCCGGAATTCCAATTGTACGATACCGTCATTAATTTTGGATTGCACAAAAATTTTCGGGGCTCTATCCTCCGCCCTGTACTTTAGAGAATTGCTTATCAAATTGAGAAAAATACTTTCAAGATAGATTTTGTTGTACATGGCGCTTGGTATCTCCGAAAAATCGTGCTCTATTGTGGCATTGGTTTTTGAAATCTCCGCAGCCAACATTTCTTTTGTTTTGGATAAAGTTTTCTCAAAATATGTCTTTTCCAAGGACTGTACGGAGCCCTTTTTAATAATCAATGATTCTACCAAAGTATCCAAGGTCCATGTTAAATGGTTCGCGACGGAATCTATTTTGTCGATGATCATTTCTTTGGTTCCTTCATCGCTTTCCGTTTTATAAATATCCAGCAGTGCTTTTAGATTGCTCACCGGTGATCGTAAATTGTGCGATGTGATCTGATTGAATTCCTCCAATTGTCGATTTTGGGCTTTTAAGCGCGTTGCCGATTCTTTTAAGCTTTTGTTGGTTTCCAATATACGGTGGGCTGCTTGTTTTTGGGCGGTAATATCCCTTATTGCAATGGAAACAAGTAATCCTTCGGAGGTTTTAAGTGGACTTAGGGTTACTTGAACAGGTATTTGGAATCCAGATTTGTTCTGTATAAAAAAGTCAAGATCAGCTGGGACTTCGGTATGTTTGGGGGATTTGAAAAAGTTGTCGGCATAATACTCCATGGTGTCCCAAAGTCTTCTGGGGACCAATTTGGTCAAATGTTTGTCTTTAAGTTCAGCGGGCATATAGCCAAACATTTTTTCCGCCTGCTTGTTTATTAATTGGATGATACCCATTTGGTTGACGATTACCATAGTGTCCGGAGCCGAATCCAATAGTCCCCTAAACTTTATCTCGGACATCCTATGCTCCGTAATATCCTGGGTGGTTCCGATCATTTTTATTACATCACCATTTTTGTCGGTAATTAATTCGCCAATCAGTTCAACGGTATGGACATTTCCATCTTTATGAATGATTCGGTGCATGAATTTTTGAAATCTTTTCTTCGCTATGATTTCTTCAGCGTTTTCACGAAACATTTCCCTGTCATCGGGATGGATGGATTCGATGACGCGCTCAAAATTGATAGGAGTGCCCAATTCCAAATCGAAAATCCGATATAGGTTATCGGACCACATGATTTCATCTTCAACAATATCCCATTCCCAATATCCAATTTTGGACAGTTGTTCTGCAAGGTTTAACTGTTGATTTTTTTTGGCAAGTTCAATTCCAGTATTTTTTCTTTCGGTAATGTCCTGAAGAAAGCCGACTATTTTAAGGCATTGGCCATTTGCCATATGGGGATACCCCACATTACGGACATAACGAATATTACCTTTTGCCGTTAAAATTTCGAGGTCTAAATCATAAGGGTCGCCATTGTTCAAAGCACGGTACATGGCATCTCTGGCCTTGTCCTTATAATATCCTTCTTTAAAAAAGGACTTGATGTTTTCCATTGTCGGGACAAAGTCTGTTGACACTTGGACAATTTGTTTGGTGACATCGCTCCAATAGACTTCATTGGTGGCAACATATAGCTCATAGATTCCAATTTTGGCAAGTTTGATGACCTCTTTGAACAAATTCACAGATGCCGACTCCTCATTGTCCCAATTCTTCATATGTTTTCGGATTAGGTCTAAAAAAGGAAGTGGTGTTGACCATTCATGGACAAGGTTAAGGTTGATTTAAATAAATTTAAATCTTAAAAGATACTAAAAATCAGCTTTTGTTTTAGAGATGCTTGAAATTTAATTTCTATTCAAATCGTTTTAAACGAGTCCTGCCCGTTCCAATAAGGCATCAATTTTGGGTTCTGCTCCCCTGAACTTCTTGTATAGGTCCATGGGGTTTTCCGTTCCGCCTTTTGAGAGCACATGCTCTTTAAATTTGTCCGCAACCATTTTACTGAAAACCCCGTTTTCCTTGAAATAGGCAAAGGCATCTGCATCCAGAACTTCCGCCCATTTGTAGCTATAGTAGCCAGATGAATAACCTCCTTGAAAAATATGCGAGAATGATGTGCTCATACATGTTTCCGCTGTTTCGGGGAACAAATTTGTGCTTTCAAAGGCTTCTTCTTCGTAGGCTTTCACATCCTTGATGCCCAATGGGGCCTTTCCGTGCCATGCCATGTCCAATAACCCAAAACTCAATTGGCGAACGGTGGCCATACCCTCCTGAAAAGTAGCTGATTCCTTGATTTTTGCTACCAGTTCCATTGGAATTAATTCACCTGTCTCATAATGATGGGCGAAAAGTTCCAATGCTTCTTTCTCGTAACACCAGTTTTCCATTACTTGGCTGGGCAGTTCCACAAAATCCCAATACACCGAAGTGCCCGATAGGCTAGGGTAGTTGGTGTTCGCTAGCATGCCGTGAAGTCCGTGACCAAATTCATGGAACAGGGTCGTGACCTCATTAAAGGTAAGCAACGAGGGTTTTGAACTTGTAGGCTTGGTGAAATTGCAGACATTGGAAATGTGTGGTCTGCTATTTTCGCCATTTAAAATATACTGAGGCTTGTAGGAGGTCATCCAAGCACCACCACGTTTTCCTGGCCTAGGATGGAAATCGGCATAGAACAAGGAAATAAACTCATCGTTATCATATACCTCAAAAGTCTTGACTTCTGGATGGTATTTGTCCACGTTGTCCACTTCTTTAAACGTAAGCCCAAAGAGTTTTTCAGCAACTTTGAAAACCCCGTTGATTACATTTTCCAGTTTGAAGTATGGTTTCAGTTTTTCATCATCCAAATTGAAAAGCTTTTGCTTCAATTTTTCGGAGTAGTAGGCACTGTCCCATTTTTCCAAACGGTCAATGTTGTCCAATTCCTTGGCGTATGCCTCTAATTCCGTAAACTCTCTTTCGGCTGCTGGTTTGGCTTTTTCCAAAAGTTCGTTCAGAAAGTCTTTTACTTTTTCGGGGGTCTCCGCCATGCGCTCCTCGAGCACAAAATCTGCATGGGTTTTATAGCCCAAAAGATTGGCTCTTTCGTGGCGAAGGTTTACGATGCGTTTTACGTTTTCTTGGTTGTCCAGCTCGTCATTGTGGAAACCCTTGCTGCCAAAAGCCATGGAAAGTTCCTTGCGCAACTTCCTGTTTTTGGCATATTTCATAAATGGGATGTAGCTCGGGTAATCCAGCGTAATCATCCAGCCTTCTTTACCTTTAGATTCCGCTAATTGAGCAGCAGCTTCTTTGGTTCCTTCGGGTAATCCGTCCACATCTTCTTCATCCGTTAGCAACATTTCGTACTTGTTGGTCTCGGCCAATACGTTTTCTCCAAATATAAGCTTCAACTTAGAGAGTTCGGCATCGATTTCACGCAGACGTTTTTTATTCTCTTCCTTTAAATTGGCCCCGTTTCTACTGAAATTCTTGTATTTCTTTTCAAGAAGCGTTTGTTGTTCGGTGGTCAAATCCAGAGAGTCACGTTGCTCATAAACGGTTTTGACCCTTGCAAAAAGACCTTCGTTCAAAGTAATATCGTTGCTGAACTCTGATAAAATAGGTGATACTTCCTGAGCTATTTTTTGAATTTCCTCATTGGTCTCAGCAGAATTCAAATTGAAAAATATGCTGGAGATTCGGTCCAACTGTTGCCCGGAAAAATCCAGGGCTTCCAAAGTATTTTCAAAAGTTGGGGGTTCAGGGTTGTTTACAATGTCATCGATTTCTTTTTTGGTGTCCTCGATAGCCTGAAGAAAAGCAGGCTTAAAATGTTCGTTCTTTATTTTGGAAAAAGGAGCTTGGTTAAAAGGCTCCAACAATGGATTGTTCATAGTTGTTTCTTCTGTTCTTTGTTTTTTAAACGTATAACCGCCCAATCACTCAACAAATAGGCGAAACCGATAATGGATGAAATTACGGCCATGGTCAGTGGAGCGTAATTCCTAATGGTTGAACCATAGGTTTTTCTGTTCATGGCAGCAATGGCTTCTACAGAATATTCGTTGAGGTCAACAAAACCGTTTCCGTTTAAGTCATATTTACTCGCATAATCCGAAATAAATTGCCAACGTATTTCAATAAAAATCAATAGCGCGGCATACATGGTAAACACAAATAGACCACTTTTCCATAGTCCTTTTATGTACGGATTGCGAAGTTTTGGCAGCGTGAAGCCAAAAAAGGCAATGGAGCAAATCCCCAGCAATATGCCAATTTGATTATAGTTCATAACCAAACATGATTTTTTCTAAAAGGTTTTCTTTACCTCCTCTGCCCCTTTGATGACTTTTTCCTTGAGTCCCTCTTTATAGGAAATTATGTTGTCCATAATCTCGCTGTCGGAACTTCCTATGATTTGTGCCGCAAGGATACCGGCATTTTTGGCTCCATTCAAGGCAACTGTGGCTACGGGAACGCCCCCGGGCATTTGCAAAATGGATAGGATGGAATCCCAACCATCAATGGAATTGCTGCTTTTTACGGGTACTCCGATAACAGGGAGAGGTGATAACGATGCCACCATTCCTGGCAAATGTGCCGCTCCACCGGCTCCAGCAATAATTACGGAGTAGCCATTGGTATGGGCACTTTTGCTAAAACTGAACAATTTTTCGGGTGTTCTGTGGGCGGAAACAATATCCACGTCCACATCCACTCCCAATTCCTTTAATATATCGATGGCGTCCTGCATAACAGGAAGGTCGCTTGTGCTTCCCATGATTACGGCTACTTTGCTCATATCTTATTTGCTTATCACTTTAATGGTTTCCTTTACCTGTTGGGCAACTTCTCGGGCTCTCGCCATGTTCTCGTCAACGATGGTCACGTGGCCCATTTTCCGAAACGGACGGGTTTGTTTTTTACCATAGATATGCGGTGTAACCCCGTCCATTTCCAATATTTTTTCAATGTTTTCATAGACCACATCGCCTGTATGTCCTTCTGCACCCACCAAGTTAACCATAATTCCTGCTACTTTACTGTCGGTTTTTCCAAGCGGCAGACCTAAAATGGCACGGATATGTTGTTCAAATTGGTTGGTGTAGGCCGCTTCAATACTGTAATGGCCACTGTTATGCGGTCTTGGTGCAGATTCGTTCACCAAAATTTGGTCGTCCTTGGTTTGGAACATTTCCACGGCCAGCAGGCCAACGTGCTTCATATGTTCCGAAACTTTTAATGCCACTTCCTGTGCTTTTTTAGCTACGGCATCATCAATCCGTGCAGGACAGATTACGTATTCCACCTGATTGGCTTCGGGATGAAACTCCATCTCAACCACGGGATATGTTTTAACCTCACCTTTGGAGTTTCGAGCTACCACAACGGCCAACTCATTTTTAAAATCAATCATTTTTTCAGCAATACACTCCACATTGGGCAGTTCTTTAAGGTCTTCCATCTTTCGGACGACTTTTACCCCTTGGCCGTCATACCCAAATTGGGCGCTCTTCCAAACAAACGGTAAGGAAAGTCCGCCGTTGTTTATGCTGTCCTCGATTTCCGATGTGTAGGCAAAGCGGGTAAAAGGAGCGGTTGGAATACCATGATCGGTATAGAATAATTTTTGGACGGCCTTGTTCTGAATGGTCCTTAAGGTTTTGGTGGGCGGATATACGGTTTTGCCTATGTGTTCCAACTTTTCAAGGGCGTCAACATTTACGTTTTCAATCTCGATGGTGAGCAAATCTACATCTTTTCCAAAGGCGTAAACGGTGTCAAAATCCATCAAACTGCCCTGAACAAACTCGTTGCAGGCAATTTTGCAAGGAGCTTCGGGAGAGGCATCCATAACCTTGGTTTGTATGTCCCATTTTCTGGTTTCGTAGAGCATCATTTTGCCCAGTTGTCCACCACCTAAAATTCCCAATTTAAAGTCTGAAGAGAAAAATTGCATTGATTTGTAAATTGAATGTGGGCAAAAATACATGAAATCCACGAGGGTATAAAAGATGTAAGGTTTTAGGAGCTTTAAAAATAGTATCTTTGCCAACCTGACCATAACTTGAACACATTGATTAAGCTCCACGATAAAGTTTTTAAGCCCTATTTAAAGGAAGAGCAAATCCTTGCGGCCATTGATAAAATGGCTAAGGAGATTGCCAATGATTATAAAGATGAGACGCCCTTGTTTGTTGGTGTGCTCAATGGAGCTTTTATGTTCGTGGCCGATTTTTTGAAGGCCTACCAGCACCCTTGTGAGGTCTCTTTTGTGCGGTTGAGTTCTTATCAAGGATTGACCTCGACAGGGATTGTGGAAACGCTCTTGGATGTGCCGGAGGAATTGGAAGGAAAGAGTGTGATAATCTTGGAGGATGTGGTGGATACAGGAAGAACCTTGAAAGAATTGGTTCATCTGTTTTCCAACACCAATGTAAAGGAGTTTAAAATAGGGACCCTTTTTTATAAGTCGGACATTTATAATGGTGAATATGCCATAGACTATGTAGGTCTGGAAATTCCAGATCATTTTATTGTGGGCTATGGGTTGGACTATAACGAGTTGGGTCGAAATCTTAGAGAAGTTTACCAATTAAATCAAACAGATATGATCAACCTAGTGCTTTTTGGAAAGCCAGGAGCAGGGAAAGGGACCCAAGCAGGTTTCTTAAAAGAAAAGTATAATCTGAAACACATTTCCACAGGAGATGTTTTTCGTTACAACATCAAAAACGGAACAGACCTTGGTAATTTGGCCAAGTCATACATTGATAAGGGGGATTTGGTTCCCGATGAGGTGACCATTGATATGCTGAAGGACGAGGTCGAAAAGAACCCAGATGCAGCAGGTTTTATTTTTGATGGTTTTCCACGTACCGCAGCTCAGGCAGAAGCATTGGACAATTTCTTGGAATCCAAGGATATGAAGGTAAATGCGACCATTGCTTTGGAAGCTGAGGACGACATTTTGGTCGAGCGTCTTTTGGAGCGTGGTAAAAGTAGCGGCCGTTCCGATGACCAGGACGAGAGCAAAATCCGTAACCGTTTTGATGAATACAATGAAAAAACAGCTCCTTTAAAAGCTTACTACGAAAAACAAGGAAAATTCCACTCTGTAAACGGAATAGGTGAAATCGATGAGATTACCCAGCGATTGAGCAAGGTAATCGATTCCCTATAATTGATTTCCCAAAAGACTTTTTTATATTAGAATATGACCGAAGGAAATTTTGTCGATTATGTAAAAGTTCACATCTCTTCTGGAAACGGGGGCAAGGGTTCTGCACATTTACGTCGCGAAAAATATGTGGCCAAAGGCGGGCCCGATGGTGGTGATGGTGGTCGAGGCGGTCATGTTATAGTCAAAGGGAACAAAAACTTATGGACACTGGTCCATTTCAAGTTCAAAAAACACTTTAAGGCCGGCCATGGCGAACACGGAAGCAAAAGCCGAAGTACCGGGGCCGATGGTGAGGATGTATATATGGAAGTGCCATTGGGAACAGTGGTGCGAGATACCGAAACCAACGAGATACTTTTTGAGATTACCGAGGACGGCGAAGAGAAAATTGTGCTCGAAGGAGGAATGGGCGGATTGGGAAACTGGCATTTTAAAAGTGCCACCAACCAAACACCCCGGTATGCACAACCAGGTATCAAGGGTCAAGAAGGCGACGTTACCTTAGAGCTTAAAGTATTGGCCGATGTTGGTCTGGTAGGGTTTCCCAATGCCGGAAAATCAACGCTACTTTCCGTAATGACTTCTGCCAAACCTAAAATTGCGAATTACGAGTTTACCACCTTAAAACCCAATTTGGGCATTGTGGAATATCGCGATTTTCAAAGTTTTGTAATGGCTGATATTCCTGGAATTATTGAGGGTGCTGCCGAAGGAAAGGGATTAGGACATTACTTTTTGCGACATATTGAACGTAACGCTACGCTATTGTTTTTAATACCTGCCGACAGTAAGGACATTAGCCAAGAGTATAATATTCTTCTGGAAGAATTGAGACGATACAATCCCGAATTGCTGGACAAGGCACGTTTGGTGGTCATCTCCAAATGCGATATGCTGGACCAAGAGCTTATCGCCGAAATGGACGAGGACATGAAAGAAGATTTCAAGGATGTTCCCTTCATGTTTATATCTTCCGTGAGCGGATTGGGAATTCAGCAACTTAAGGATAGACTTTGGAAGTTGTTGAACGAATAATACTCTGCTATATGCCATCTAATCAATATATTGATTAAATTTAGGAGAACCCAAATATCCACTATGCGTTATTTACTTTTTATAGTTTTGATTGTTGTAATGGCATCCTGCAGCTCGGTCAAGGTAAACTATGATTACGACAAAACGGTCGATTTTTCCAGCTATTCTACCTATAATTACTATTCGGATATGCAATCTGGATTGAGCCAACTGGATGAAAAAAGATTGCTCAATGCTTTGGATTCTACACTAAAAGCTAGAGGCTATCGATTGGCCGAAGAACCCGAACTCTTCATCAACATCATGAGCAATGAATACAGGAGCGCACCCAATAACAATGTAGGTGTTGGTCTTGGCGGTGGCGGTAGAAATGTCGGCGGCGGAATTTCTGTTGGGTTACCATTGGGCGGCCCAAATATGCAGCGCAGTATCCAAATCGATTTGGTGGATGCGCAGCGTGATGCACTTGTTTGGCAGGCAGTCGCCGAGAGTGGCCTTAGAGAAAATGCATCGCCAAGTGTGCGAGAGGATAAACTACGTGCCGTGGTAAAAAAAGTATTCTCAAAATTTCCTCCAAAGGTAAAATAGTCCTTAAAATTAGCTCGTTACCACTATCTTAAACCGGTAGCAACTGGTTTTACCGTTCAGTTTGTCAAAATTACCACTTGTCATAAATCACTTCATCAAGCAAGGGTTGTCCTGTACTTTAGCTTTAGAAATAAATTCTAAAACCAAATAGTCATGATAGCACTAGCCAAATTAATCATTTCAATTTTAGTAAGTATTATTTTATAATCTGCCAGCGTTGCAAAATTCATCAATATGAAAAAGCTTAAAACAAGTCAGAAAGTAGTTTTGGCCATGGGAATAATTGGCGTGTCTATAGGGATATTTGGAAGATACCAAACATGGGAGTATATGGAGTATTTTCCATTTTTCTATTCGGGAATAACCATGATGTGGGTTGCCTTTTTACCACAGAAAAAATCTTGCAGCAATCCGTTTAAAAGAAAAGCCGCACAAGAATCCTAGTAGCACCAATACTGAATTGGTTTAATGTAAATTTAGGCAAACTTGGCTCAATGGAATGGAATTAAGTAGTAGAAAGAGAAATATTGCATTTTGGACGCTCCAATTATTGGGGTGGGGGTTTATCAATGCCATTGCAGCTTTGATTCCTCAAAAAATTAGTTTGGAGATGACCATTTTCTCTGTGGTTGTCGGAATTTTTATAGGCGTATTTTCTACCTCCATCTTACGTTGGTACCTTAAGAGAAATGTTCATTTTGATTCCTTTGGTGGAAAAGAGGTCCTGAAAATTATTATATCCATATTACTGGCTTCCACGATTTTCGGACTTTTAAATGTCTTTTTCGGGTACATCTATATAAAATTTGGCCCAGAAATTACCGAGGCAGAAATGCAAATGTTCGAGGGTTATGACAAAGTCATGGTCCAAGTATTGAATTCGCTCTTTTTGGTCGGGGCCTGGACGATTACGTATTTGGTCATCAAATTACTTTTGAAATTAAACCAGGATCGAATAGAAAGGCTTGAACTGAATACCACCTTAAAGCAGGCCCAATTAAACACTTTAAAGGGGCAAATAAATCCACATTTCATGTTCAATAGTCTTAACAACATTAGAGGTCTCATGCTGGAAGATGTGGAAAAATCAAGGGAAATGCTTACCAAGCTCTCCGAAATTATTCGCTATTCCCTTACCAAAAACAATATCAATGATATTCCGGTACGGGAGGAGTTGGAGGTAGTGGATAACTATATCGACCTTTCTAAAATACAGTTCGAACATCGTTTGGAGTTTGTGAAACAAGTTGGTGCCGATACCTTGGACCTTAGGATTCCGCCTATGATCATTCAATTACTTATAGAAAATGCAACCAAGCATGGTATTTCCAATCTTAAAAATGGAGGAAGGATTCTCTTGGATATATCCAGGAGAGAAGAAGATTTGATTATAGAAGTAAGGAATACAGGAAAACTCAATATTGCCAAAGACTCCACCAAATTAGGTTTGATAAACATAGAACAGCGCTTGAAGCTATTGTATGCTGGCAAAGCATCTTTTAAATTAGAGGAGATATCTGATGAGGTAGTGGCTGAAATTAAAATACCATTGGCATGAAGATCAGGGCGGTAATAGTTGAAGATTCTCGATTGGCAAGGAACGAGCTCAAGGAGCTTATTAAACTGCATGATGATTTGGAGCTTATTGGCGAAGCAAGCAATGTAGATGATGGTGTTGAATTAATTGAGTCCGAATTACCTGATTTGTTGTTCCTTGACATCAATATGCCGGAAAAGGATGGTTTCGACCTGTTGGAAATGTTGGATGAGGTGCCGATTACCATCTTTACTACAGCTTACGATGAATATGCCATAAAATCCTTTGAGTACAATGCATTGGATTATCTATTAAAACCGGTCAGCAACAAACGTTTTGATATGGCCTTGGAAAAAGTTCGTGTAAAAATGGCCTCAAAGCAGGAGGATAACAACTCCGCTAAAAAATTGACCGAGAATAGTCAGATTTTCATTAAAGATGGAGAGGCATGTTGGTTGGTGAAAATAGGAGATATTTCTCAGTTCGAAATTGTGGGCAACTACACGCGGGTATTCTTTGATGGCAAGAAACCCATGCTGTATAAATCGCTTAATCAAGTGGAAGAAAAGCTGCCCCAAGATTCTTTTTTTAGGGCAAACCGTCAGCAAATAATCAATACCAACTATATTGAAAATGTGGTGCCTTGGTTCAATGGCAAGCTAAAGCTTACCATGAAGAACGGTGAGGAAGTGGAAGTTTCCCGAAGGCAATCCTACATTTTTAAGGATAAAATGAGTTTATAAAAAAAAACCTCCAATTCAATTGGAGGTTTTTTTGTTAAGGTCTTAAAATGTCCTTGTATCGGTCTTTATATCCGACAAGCACAACAATGTTGAGAATCAGTAGTGCCAGAGCAGGGGCAATAGATTCCATCGCCATGGTTAGGTGCAATAGGACGGCACATACCGATACGCTCATCAATATGATTGCCATTAAAGCTCCGTATTTGTTCAAAATGAAGGAAATGCCTGCCAACACCTCTACCAATCCAACCAATATTAGAGTTTTGGACATTGTCAACCCTGTAAAATAGGCCATCATACCTTCTGGCATTTCTTCGGGAGCAGGAAGGAATGGATAGAGTTTGTTGGCCCCGAAAATGATGACGAACAATCCCAATAGGATACGAACCACCATAAAAACTTTTGAATTCATAGGTATAAATTTTATTGGTTATACACTAAAAGTATTCAAAAATTGAATATGTGATAATTTTTTGATAAGATTTAATTTGTTGGGGGCCAGTTTTTTAAAGTGATTTCAACAAGCCCCCGTCAATAGGAATATTGGTTCCAGTGATGAAAGCAGCTTGGTCCGAAGCCAAAAATGCAACCAAGTATCCATATTCTTTTGGGTCTCCAATTCTTTTTACAGGAACCTGTTCTTCCATATTGGAACGAACCTCATCCGGAGAAATTCCTAACTTTTCAGCTTTTTTGGAATTTAATTGGGCAATTCGGTCAGTATCAAAGTAGCCTGTTAGCGTGCTGTTCACTGTAATACCATCTTTTGCCACATCGTAAGCCAAACTTTTGGCCCAGGTAACCACTGCAGCTCTAATGGTATTTGAAAGCGCCAAATAGTTCAAGGGTTCCTTTACCGAAATAGACGCTATGTTAATGATACGGCCCCATTTGTTTTTTTGCATATGTTTTAGGGCGAGTTCCGTAGTGAAGACAACGGACTTGAACAGCAGGTCAAAAGCATTTTGGTAGTCAGATACATTTTTCTCAAGTGCACCACCACCTTCCGGTCCTTGTGTATTATTGACCAATATATCCACGGTATTGGTCTCGAAGAACTCCGAAATTTTTGATTTATATTCATCGAAGTTGGTAAAATCCACGGCCAAATATTGATGTTTTTGTCCATATGAGCTGTCCATTTCGGCAATCAGTTCTTTCATGCGTCCCTCGCTTCGCGCCATAAGGGTCACACTGGCACCGCTTTCGGCCAATTGCCGAGCGATAGCTTCACCGATTCCTTTGCTGCTGCCGCCGACCAAGGCATTCTTTCCTTTTAGAGATATGTTCATGGCTTAACGGTATTCTTCTCTAACCGGACTAAAAATGTCCATTAATTTACAGGAGGTCACTGCTCTGCCACTATGTGGAGCATTGGATGGAATAACCACAACGTCCCCAGCAGTGTAAGTTCCTTTTTCGCCATTCAAGGTAAATTCAAAAGTGCCTTCCACTACGTGCATAATTTGTTCATGGTCGTGCTGGTGCTCGGGCACTTCGGCATTTGGTTCTACATCCCAAAACACCCAGCTCATCCGTTCGCCGTGCACCAATTTGCCATGGTAGCCGGGCATAATTTCTTTTGATTTTATTTCTGATAAATTCATAGTTCTCAAATTTACCACCAAGATAGTTATTAATCTAGGGTTTTGGAATTTGTATTGGCACTGGCATTGGCTATTTTTGAAGCCTAAATTGAATCGATGCAGGTACATTTTATAGGTTTGGGCGAGGTGGAAATGTTTAATCTGGCCTTAGCTCTTCACAAGAAGGGAGATACGGTAACCGGAAGTGATGAACTTTTTGATGAATCGTTGAAGACCGTTATGCGGGACCAAGGATTGATGTCGGATGGAATAGGTTGGTTTTCCGATAAAATCAACGACCAGCTTGATGTTGTCGTATTGGGGGCCAACGTAAAAAATGACAATCCGGAACTTGTGAGGGCAAAAGAACTGGGTTTGCGATTGGTTTCCTACCCTGAATTCCTATACGAGCTGGTTAAATTGAAAACACGTGTTGTGATAGCCGGAAGCCGGAGAAGGTCCGAGGTCGTTTCCATGATTTTGCATGTACTGGACTATAACAATATTGAGGTCGATTATGTACTTCCATCTCCAAATGGAATCCATCTAACCGAAGAAAATGATTTTATTGTCATCGAAGGTGGTGATGGGCCATCATCTATTATTGACGCCGCACCACAATTTCACAACTATCAGCCCAACATCGCTTTATTGACCGATATTGAGTTTAAAGAAGGAAGTTCTTATACCGATGTTGAAACCTATGCGGAACAATACGGGATTTTTGTAAATAGTATTGTAAAGGGAGGGAGTATTACCTATAATGATGAGGATGTCGAAGTAAAAAGAAGAGTGGAGTCATCGGAAAACCCTATAAGAAAGTTCCCTTACGTAACCCCAGCGTATCAAGAAAATGACGGACAAATATTTTTGGATACACCAGATGGTGAAATGCCATTGGAAATATCCGGTGAAACAGCGTTGAGCAATTTGGCGGGGGCCAAATGGGTTTGCCAACAAATGGGAGTGGACGAAGTGGAGTTTTATGAAGCGATGGCCACTTACCGGCAGTTATAGGTTGGGCGTCCAAATAAACAGGCAAATGTAATTTTGTCAGTTCGTAGTTTGTGGAACGGTAATTGACTGATTTTGTGAATGAAACAGTGGGTTCGCAAAATCTTGTTTTACTTGAAACGATTTATATCGGTTTCATTTTTTGCTTTTATGTTGGGGATTTCCAACGTTTTTTTACAAGAAGACCGAATGATAAATGATTCAAGGAAAAAAGTAGAGCAGCACGAGGTTCAGGATGAAGACGATTCACTCTGACTATCTCCCTACATCAAACATTGAATTGCCTTAAATGATGGTCCAAGTGCTTATATTGCATTTGTCCCCATTGTTCGGGTGTAAAAGACCCAAAAACTGGGTGTGGGTCCCACTCTTTTTTATCTTTTTCATTATGAAAATCGTTCACCAGACCAAGTAAGATATCCTTTTCTTTTGCAAAATCTTTGTCCTCCACGACCTTCAAACCTTTGGCGGTGGGCAAACCTTGGCGCCATGGTTTATCATCGTACAAACTCTTTTTGAAAAATTTGCCCGCAAGTTTGAGCATAAAATTGGCATTGCCATCCGATTTGTGCCGTTTCAAGGATATTTTTAAAGGAAATTGGCAATGGTGAAGCATTTGCCCAACCTCCATTTTGCCCCATTGCCTTTCCGAAGATTCTGAAAGTTGATGGATACGTGCAATAATTTCTTCGTGCGCCTCAGTATTGAAAAGGGATTTCATGATGAAGGATTTATATTGAAAATTACATAAAATTATTCTCCTATCTTTAGCGCATGCAAGAAAAACTAGCTTCCTTTTCCATTAAAAACTGGGCCGACGATGATAGGCCAAGAGAAAAATTGGTGCAAAAAGGAAGTTTTGTACTTTCCGATGCTGAACTGATTGCTATTTTAATTGGTTCGGGGAGTAGAAATGAGAGTGCTGTGGAACTTTCCAAACGGATATTGGCTTCTGTGGACAATAATCTCAATGAGCTTGGAAAGTTATCGGTAAGCCAGTTGATGCGGTTTAAGGGAATAGGTGAGGCAAAAGCTGTTACCATAGCCGCAGCATTGGAGATGGGTAGGCGAAGACGATTGGAGGATACTTCCAAAATAATCAAAATACAGAGCAGTCATGATGCTTTTGAGTTGCTCTATCCATTGATCGGTGAACTTCCGCACGAGGAGTTCTGGATTGTTTACCTGAACAATTCAAACAAAGCTGTACATAAAGCGCAGCTTAGCAAAGGCGGCATTACAGGAACTTTGGTAGATGTTAGGCTTGTCCTAAAACAAGCATTGGAGCTCGGGGCTGTGGGTATTATTTTGGCACACAACCATCCATCAGGGACATTGGTGCCAAGTGCAGCGGACAAACAAATAACAAAAAAATTGAAAGTGGCATCAGAAGCTCTGGATATAAAAATATTGGATCATTTAATCTTGGCCCAACACCAATATTTGAGCTTTGCCGATAAAGGAATACTGTAACCCATGTTGTTGATTTTTACACATAAGGTAACCAATCGATTGACCTATACGGCCAAACAGATTTTTGAAAAAATCTTGGGCGTGGAGATGGGTTTTACAACAAAGGTCGAGGAGTTCATCAAACATAATGGGCCTAAAATGACGTATTCCAAACAACCACTACAGAACGAATTCTTTATTCGAAGCAATGATCTTTTGTTTGAGCAAGGCATCAATGATTTAGAGGTGAGGGTGTCAGATTGGGATGGGCTTCCCTGTTTTTTTTCTGCTGGGGATAAAAGTACTGTTCCCTTTGATATTTTTTCGGCCAGTTTTTTTCTTTTGAGCAGGTACGAAGAATATTTGCCCCATGTTAAGGACAGTGTGGGCAGATTCCCTGTGAAGGAAAGTATAGCTTATCAGAATGACTTTTTGGAACTTCCCGTGGTAGACCTTTGGGCCTACAAATTATTGGAGGCCTTAAAGGAAAGGTTCCCGGATTTGGAAAATAAGGAAAAGGACTATCGTTTTACCTCGATTATAAATGTTACAACTTCACATGCGTATGCCATGAGAGGGATTGCCCGTAGTATTGGAGGACTTTTATTGGATTTGGGGAATTTTAGGTTCAGGGATGTCTTGGATCGCTTTTCGGTGATGATGAGACTCAAAAAAGACCCTTATGACAATTTTTTCGAGTTGGTGGATATCCATAAAAAGTTTCCCATTAAAACCATGTTCTTTTTTCAGTTTGCAAAGCATTCGGCGCACGATAAAAACGTATCTACCAACAACAATAAGTTTCGCTATTTGATCAAATCAGTTGCTGATTATAGTATTGTTTCATTGAGTACTTCGTTTATATCATCTTATGACAAAAATGTGCTCCGGGAAGAAAAGAAACAATTGGGCAACTTAATTAATAGGCCCATCAGCTATGCCCGGTTGCGTTATAATAAAGTAAATGTTCCCGCGACCTACAGGAATTTGGTGGAAACGGAGTTCACGGATGACTTTTCCATGGGTTATACCCACGAAATTGGTTTCAGGGCAGGTACGTGTACGCCATTTTATTTTTACGACATCAATACAGAGGTGAGACAACCCATTAAGATCCATCCATTTGCCATGCACGACTATGCTTTGGTAAAGTACAAGAGCAAGGAAGAAGTGTACGAGAAAATGGATAGGGTATACCGATTGGTAAAACAGGTCAAGGGCGACTTTATTCTTGTGTTCTCAAATGAGCTCTTGGGAGGAAAACAGCATTTGGATTGGATGGATCTGTATCAATCCCTTTTAAAGAGATACTATGTTTGATCATAAAGTAACCGATGTTTTTTTTGATTTGGACCACACTTTATGGGATTTTGAAAAAAACTCGGCATTGACCTTCGCCAAAATTTTGGTAGAAAACAAGGTCAACGTAGATTTAGATAACTTTTTGAAGGTTTATGCCCCCATCAACATGCAAATGTGGGCATTGTACCGACAGAATGGAATTGGAAAGTCCGAGCTAAGGTACCAGCGTTTAAAACAAACATTTGATAGGCTCGGGGAACATGTGCCAGACGAAATCATAGACGTATTGTCCCACGAATATATCGCCCACCTATCATCTTTCAACCATTTGTTGCCCAATACCCTGGAAACTTTGGAATATCTTTTTCCAAAATACAAGTTGCACATTATAACCAATGGATTTCAGGAGGTACAGACCAAAAAGTTGAGAGGAAGTGGAATCCATCATTATTTTCAAAAAATAATTGATTCAGAGATGGCCGGTGTTAAAAAACCGGACCCCTACATTTTTCAAATGGCATTGGAACTGGCAAAGGTAAAGCCCCAGAACTCGTTGATGATAGGGGATAATCTCGAAGCCGATATTTTAGGGGCAAAAGCCTTGGGGATGCAAGTGCTGCACTATAATTTTCACAAAGAATCCCATCATGGAGAATGTACCATGATTCATGACCTTATTGAAATAAAAAACATTTTATAGAGTTATATTACCAGTGGCAACCCCCATTTTTGATACTTGGAAATGTTTTTGGCTATGAAAAAATTACTGTATTCCGCTCTCTGGATCACAGGATTATTGTGTTGCTCCATATCCTGTATGGAAGAGCAAGATTTTGATCAGTTTGATGATTTAAGGGTGACCCCTACCTTGTCCTCAGGGATTTTTTATTTTGAATCCGATGAGGAGACCATAAATTTAGCAGGGCCATTGGGCTCTTTTTATTTTCAAGAGGTCACTTTTGAAGCGTTTAACGAGCAGTATGTTGCAGAGCGTTTAATAGAAGGCACAATAACCTATCAAATAGAAAACACCACAAGCAAAAGGCTTCGCATAGTCATTGAATTTTTGAATGAAGATGGAAGGGTGTTGGATGTAGAGAGATTTGGTATCGAGCCCAATAGTCCAAGTGTTGTTGAACGTCCGGTCTTTTACGGAGTAGGAGGCAAAAACATCGATATATTATCCAGTACAAAAAGTCTTCGCGTATCTGCTGATAATTTGGGTGATGGCTCAAGTGTTTCTGCAAATCCTGATGCAAGGATTATATTTCGCTCTGGAGCTGAATTTTTATTTCAACTAAAATGAGTATGGCCCCAAGACTTATTCTGATTGCACTGTTTGTATGCGCAACCGGGTTTGCCCAGAACAAGGAGATATTGTACGATTTTTATGAGATTCCCCAATCTTTGATGGTCAATCCCGGAGTCAAGACCTCACAGAAATGGCATGCAGGTATTCCTGTTTTGTCAGGTCTGTCCGTGCAAGGAGCCACCAGTGGAGTTACCGTGAACGACCTTTTTGCCAATGATGGGGTAGACTTTACCACCAAGGTGCAAGAGCGATTGTTGTCGGTTATGACCAATAGAGATGATTTTAGCACAACAAGTCAGATAGAGGCGTTTACCGTAGGATTCAGGGGTAAAAACAGACCGGATAATTACTATTCCTTTGGAATGTATGGTGAAATGGACATTATTTCCTATTGGCCCAAGGACTTGGCCATTTTGGCTTTTGAAGGTAACGGGGGAGCCAACCTGGGTAGGAGCTTTGACCTTGGGGATTTGAATCTCCGCGGAGAAATGGTCAATGTGCTTCATTTTGGCATCAATAGAAAGATGAATGAAAGTCTGACTATTGGGGGACGGGCCAAAATATATTCCAGTATTTTTCAGTTTCAATCCATAAACAATTCAGGGTCATTTGTTACAAGGGAAGGACAGAACAATGTCTACGAAAGTGGCATCATTGCAGATATGCAGTTGCAAACGGCCGGTGTTAAAGGTTTTTATGATATCATCGAAGAGGATACGGGAACTACGAAAAAGGATGTAAAAAGCCTGTTTACGGAAAGGACGCTGTTGGGTGGAAACCTGGGTTTTGGTGTTGATGTTGGTTTTAGTTATAATTTAAATCCGCAGACTACCATTACAGCAAGTGTTTTGGACCTTGGATTTATCAGCAATTCAAAAGATGTTTGGAACTATACTTTTGCCGGTAGCACCACTACAGACGGTATTTCTATTGTACTTCCAGAGGATATCGACGACGTGGACAATGACAAATGGCAAGAACTTATAGATGAAATCGATGCGGCATTGCCACATGGTGAAAATCAGTCCAGCTATATCTCTTGGAGGCCAGTAAAGGTTTATGGTTCCGTTAGATACGATTTTGGACAGGGCGGAAACGGTCGGGTTTTCGATAATTGCGGTTGCGCCGTAAACGGGGGCGGAATGTCAAGTACTACCGACTATTACCGCAATAGTGTCGGCGGACAATTGTTCATGATAAAAAGACCAAAGGGAGTCCAAGCTGCATTGACCGGTTTTTATCAAAGACGTTTTGGTCGTGTACTTTCATTAAAAGGTACGTATACCGTGGATAAATATTCCTTTACAAATATAGGTTTGGGCGCAAATTTTCAGATGGGCCCCGTTAACTTTTATGTGCTGGCGGACAATCTTCTAAGCTACTCCAATATTGCGGACAGCCACTATGCTTCTTTACAGTTCGGATTTAATATTATATCTTGGAACGGTAATTGAGTATCTTTGATATATGAAACATAAAGTATTGTACATATTGCTTTTTGCAATGGGATTGAACACAGTGGTAAATGCTCAGTTGAACGATTACAAATACATCATTGTGCCCAAGAAGTTCGATGCATTTAAATCTGTGAATGAATACCAGACCAGCACTTTGGTCAAATATTATTTTGAAGAAAACGGGTTTAATGCTCTTTATGATGATGCATTGCCAGTGGACTTGGCAGGGAATAGGTGTTTAGGGCTTTTGGCCAATTTGGAGGATGGTTCCAATATGTTTTCCACGAAAATTACCATCGTACTTAAAGATTGTAATAACGTTGAAGTGTATAGGTCCGTTGAGGGAGTTAGCAAGATCAAGGAATACGACAAGGCTTACAAAGATGCTATTCAAAAGGCATTTGTCTCTTTTGCCGGAATGGATTACAACTATGTGTCACAAGAACAGGAGCAAAAAGAATCAGCTACGGTTACTCTCAATTTTAAGGACGATGTAAAATCGGTTCAGGAAAATTCAAAGGAGCATATTATAGAGCAAAAGGCAACTACGGAGGAGCAGGTTTACAAAGCAGTGGAACCGAAACCATCATCTATTGTAAGAGTTGTTGAGAAGCAATCGTCTGAGTTGCCAAACGAGGTTTTGTACGCACAGCCTACCGATTTTGGTTATCAACTCGTGGACAGTACTCCAAAGGTTGTTTTAAAGTTACAGGAAACATCCATGAACAACGTATTTATGACCGATTTTAATGGCAACAATGCAGTAGTCTTCCAAAAGGATGGCAAGTGGTTGTTGGAGTATTCCGAAAACGGAGAAAAAGTTCAGAAAGAACTAGATATCAAGTTCTAAAAATCATACTTGTTCTTCCATCTTTTCTTTAGGAAATCTTTCATAGAATTTTCTCTCGGGTTGTTCCCGGGTTTATAGAAAGTTGTGCCTGAAATCTCTTCGGGCAGGAACTCAAAATCCACAAAATTGTTTTCGTAGTCATGTGCGTATGCATATCCTTTTCCATAGCCCAAGTCCTTCATTAATTTAGTTGGAGCATTCCTTAGCGGAATAGGCACGGATAGGTCCCCGGTCTGACGAACTTTTTGTTGCGCCTCGTTAATGGCCATATAGCTGGCATTGCTCTTGGGCGAACTTGCTAAATAGGTGGCACATTGGCTCAAAATTATTCTGGCTTCTGGGTATCCTATCGTTGTTACGGATTGGAATGTGGTATTGGCCATTACAAGTGCAGTAGGATTGGCATTTCCAATATCTTCGGATGCCAATATGATCATTCTACGGGCAATGAACTTTACGTCCTCACCTCCTTCAATCATCCGGGCCAACCAATAAACAGCGGCGTTGGGGTCGCTTCCACGAACACTTTTAATGAAGGCCGAAACAATATCGTAATGTTGTTCCCCGGTTTTGTCATACCGAACCGTGTTGCTTTGGACCTTGTTGAGTACTAGGTCATTGGTTATGACAATTTTTCCATTTGGTTCTGATGGTTCTGAATTAACGATAAGCTCAAAGATATTGAGCAATTTGCGGCCATCTCCTCCCGATAAGCGCAGCAGGGCATCCGTTTCTTTAAGTTCAATGTCTTTTTTGGAAAGCAAGGTGTCGGTCTCGATGGCGCGCTCCAAGAGTGCTACAAGGTCATCTTTTCCAAAAGAATTCAAAGTGTAGACTTGGCAGCGTGACAAAAGTGCAGGAATTACCTCAAAACTCGGGTTCTCGGTAGTTGCGCCAACAAGTGTAACCCAACCTTTTTCCACAGCAGCGAGCAAAGAATCCTGTTGTGATTTGCTAAATCGGTGAATCTCGTCAATAAAAAGAATGGGGTTTTTGGAGGTGAACAAGCCACCACTCTGCTTGGCTTTGTCAATTACCTCTCGAACATCTTTTACACCACTGCTAATGGCGCTCAAGGTATAAAATGGTCTTTGGCTTTCCGTTGCGATTATATTCGCCAAGGTGGTTTTTCCTGTTCCGGGCGGGCCCCAAAAAATTAATGAGGGGATTACTCCACTTTTAATTTGATTGGTCAAAGCGCCCTGCTTTCCCACCAAATGTTGCTGACTGATATAATCCTCTAAAGTTTTCGGACGTATGCGTTCTGCCAAAGGTTCGTTCATACATCAAAAATAAAATAAATTTGATGGTCCGTTGTTCTTAAAAGAGGAAGGATTTTCATCTGCCACCTGACAATTTGTATAAATTTAATGTTATGGCGGGATGTTTGATTTTGTGAGCGTATGAGTTCAGGTTCGTTTAAATTCTCTAATTCAGTTATAGTAGCGCCCCTAGTGGCGGTATTGTCCATTTGGATTGTATTCTGGGTAGAGATGCAGTTGGGCATCAACCTGAACGAATATGGTGTGTATCCTCGGAGGTTATCGGGCTTGCAGGGAGTATTCTTCAGCCCGTTTATCCATGGTTCCATTGAACATCTATACAACAATACCATTCCTTTAGCAGTTTTAACGGCATTCCTTTTCTATTTTTATAGGAGTGCGGCCCTTCGGGTCTTGTTTGTCGGGACTCTGGTTTCTGGATTGCTTACATGGGCCATCGCAAGGCCATCGTACCATATTGGGGCAAGTGGTGTTATCTATTTATTGGCCAGCTTTATATTTTTTAAAGGGATTTTGGCCAAAAACTATAGATTGGTCGCCCTGTCGTTGGTCGTGGTGTTTATATATGGCAGTATGATCTGGTATATATTCCCGGTCAAGGACGGTATATCCTGGGAAGGCCATTTGGCAGGGTTTTTCACGGGGCTTGTGTTTGCTTTTATTACGAAGGTTCAAGTTCCGGAGGTTCGGAAATATGATTGGGAACGAGAAGATTATAGGGAAGAGGATGACCCTTTCCTAAAACATTTTGATGATAACGGAAATTTTATCGAGAATACTCCAGAAGAGCCTGAAGAAAAAATAGAAATCAAATATCACTATAAAAAGTCCAGTGATGATTAGTTTCTCCTTTGTCGAACAACCTCATAAAGAAACACGCCGCAAGCTACCGAAACGTTCAACGAACCAATTTTTCCCATAAGGGGCAATTTGGCCTGATGGTCTATAATATTGAGGGTAGAGGGGGAGATACCTTTTTCCTCCGATCCCATTATGATTGCGGTAGGTTGGTTAAAATCTATTCCATAAACCTCGTCATCGGCTTTCTCGGTAGCTCCGGTAACCACAACTCCAGAAGATTGCAGGTAAAAAATTGCATCTTTTAAGTGGTCTACCTTTGCGATGGGGACATTAAAGGCTGCCCCGGCCGAAGTTTTTACTGTATCGTCCGTTATAGGTGCAGCCCCGCTTTTAGGAACAATGATTGCGTGAACGCCACAACATTCAGCGGTACGGATAATGGCTCCAAAGTTTCTTACATCGGATACACCATCGAGCATCAGGAATAGGGGAGTCTCTTCTTTATTTAGTACTTGTTCTACCAATTCTTCAAACTGATGGAATTCCACAGGGGAAATTTGGGCGACGGCACCTTGGTGGTTATTGTTACGGGTAAGGCGGTTCAGCTTTTCAACAGGAACGTAGGATAGGCCGATGCCGCTTTTACGCGCAGAAGACTCTAATTCTTTGTAAAGATCACCTTTAAGACCTTTTTGAATGAATATCTTATTAATGGGTTGTCCGGCGTTAATCGCCTCTAGGACGGCCCTTATACCGTAGATTTGACTGCTCATTGTTAGGTGCAATTGATTTGCAAAGATGCAATAAAGAAACTTATAAGCATTTTAATGGAAGATCTATTTTTTAGAAGTACTAAATAAATGAAGCTTATAGTCCAAGCTCCAATACTCCTGGGTCATCTTTGGCGTAGTGGTACGATCTCCAAAAGAATCCTTGTCCTGAGAACTTCCAAACGACTTCGCCATCCATAGTTACCTCCCAAATACCATAATCTCCTTCGGTTATCATCGTATTACCATTGGGGAGTCTTACGGCTCCTGAAACCCTGTCTGCGAATAACTCAGGATTTGAGAAACTCCATGTAACTTGTGGCGCTATGTTTTTGGGTATTGATTGTTGGTAAAGAGCTTCAGGCAGTTTCATTTCGTAAACGGTCGATTGGCCCAATTCCCCTCCATTAGAAAAGATCATGAATTTTCCTGATTCAAATAGATTGGGGTGGTGGTTATTGCGGAACAATCGTTCAGAATCTAAATCTCCATATGTGCTTGGGTTGCCAAACCTGTATACAAGGTCCCCACCACGTCCATAATTTCCGCCGGAATGAGAGGCAGCAATAGCGGTCGTCGCACTATGATCTATCACCCAAACTTCGCTATAAAAATTGACACTAAGGTATATAAGATTGTTATCGGGGTCATAATCAATTCCATTGATGTGCATAAGATTACCAGTATCGTTACTGTTGAAGTTGATATCAATAAGCTGTGGATTGTCCGATACTGAACCAAAATTGGATTTGGTGTCATCAACATCTTGTATGATGTGGTCTATAGAATGCCATTCCCAAACAATTTCATCGGTAGTAGGGTCAATTTCAATAACCGATTCCAAATAAAGATCCATATTATGGGTAGAGCCATTTTCTGTTGCTGTTTCTTGAGGTATTCTTTCCCATGCAATGGCCAATATATTCCCGTTGGGCATCCTTTCAATATCGTGATGCATCCTATGTTCGCTTGTGGCATAGACGAAATCCCAAAGAGCAGTTCCTTCTTTATCCAAAATTTGAATTTGACCTCCATAACCTCCAAAAAGAATGTCAGTACTTCCATCATACCTAAACATGGCAAGGAGTGTTCCATCATCTTGGAGTACCGCATCGTTGCCTATTGCTTTTTCTCCTAGATCCCATTCATATACAATATTTGCGCTTTTGTCCATTAAATAAACAGCAGGAGCTGAAAGGTCGTTTACCAACACATAGCTATCACTAATTTGTTCCGAATCAATAATATTTACCGTTCCAGTGTCTCCCTCACTGATTTCTGGACCGTTGCCGTCTTCTGAATCGTCACCATTCTCATCGGGATTACCTGGTTGTTCTATTTCACCCTGGGAATCCGGAGGCTCCGTTGTGGAATCGTCTCCGGAGCACGAAGGGAAAAGTAAAATTATGGCCAGTACTGTAAATAGAGATTTGGTAATCGATTTAGTGAGCATAAGTAATGTAGGGAATAATAAAAAACGAAGATGTGGTTATTTCTTATTAAGATATTCAAACACCTTTATAAGGTCGGGCTCGTTTTTGATGTTTAAATCATTTGCTTTGAGGTATTCCTTAAGGTCTTGTTTGGTAGAGCCTTCAAATAGTTTCAACATCTTCCCATTTCTTTGGGGTATTTGATTTATTTTATTGACTCCCTTTTTCTGGAAATAGTATTCCGTAAACTTGGAAAACCTACTTGGAATTGCCGCTACAAATGAATTTTGTGCTGGTTGACCCTCGGTAAATTTCACCAAGGTTCTTTCATAAAGATCATATTTTGAGCCATCGAAAACCAAGCTTAGGTAGCCGTTTATCGTTTCTTTTTTATCCGTAATAAAGGTTTTGAAGCTCAAGGGTTTTCCGTTGATGAGAAGACTTATGGCTTTGTCTTTATTAAGGGCTTGGTATAGTTCGCCCTCTGAAGGTGTTTTTTTGATTTCGATTTCTTCATTAAGGGCATTATACCTGTAATAAATGGTACCTATTATCTCATCTTTATATTTTAAAGGTGCCGGGGAAAATGTATCGGCGGTGTAAGGGGATCCTTGAAACTTGTCAAGGTCTATTTCCTTTCTTTTTTGATATGCCTCATTCACAGGTCCCAAAAAATTGGATAAGGCCGAACCTGCTGCGGCATTTTGACTGGCTCCTGCCATATTAGAGGCGACTTGGCCGGCATATTGGGAGTGGGATTGATAAATAATACTAATAAAAATACAAAGGGCTAGTGTTTTTCTCATATCTAAAAATATTATTAATTGATTAGTTTACAATAATTTAAATTCTAATTTTTTGTTAATTGAGTAATTTCTTTCGACAATTAAAATCCTTTGTTCGGTAAGGTTAGTTGCACAAAAAAGAAATAGCTGCCCCAAAATTTTGGGGCAGCTATAAAATATTCTAGTGAAAGTATTAACCTTTACAAATATTCAATGTAATGGTGCCTACTGCCGGAGTTGGTCCATCAGCAATTGCTGTTTCACCTGTTGGGGCAGTTATTTCATAAGTTATTTCAGAATCAAATGAACCTGAAACAAACTCTAAAGTAAACTCTGTAGTTCCATCAGGTACAGTAAAAGTTTCTGTTCCAGAACTTCCATCGTCTAAAGTAAATGAAGATTCTACACCATCTATTACAATATCGATGGATGCACCGTTCCAACCATCACCATAACTATCTACCAAATCAATAGTGTATTCACCAGGCACTGGGGCCGGCGGGATACATTTAATTACAGGACCATAAAAGAAAGGAGCGTTAAAGAACGAACCGGTAATGGTACCCGTGCTGTCGTCGTTTGAGAATGTTCTGCCATCGGTCAGTGTCAGAACCAAACGATATTGGATGGCATCACCTCCGTCAAAATCCCCTTCTTCAAGTCCCAAAAGGCTCAAGGCATTTGCCAAAGTTGACTCGTAGCTGGCCACTGGTAGTCCAAAATCACCTTCGGTAAAATCTTCGGGAGTATACGTCTGAATCAAAATTTCATCAACTGTTGAATCACCGTTATCCTCGGTATTGTCTTCAAAACTGATATACAGATCTACTTTTTCCATTAATGCTCCACCTTCATAATCTTGTTCTTCAAAAGTGAAACCAAATACTGAGGATGTGTCAAAGCGATCATAAACACCATGTGATTCGAGTGTTCTTAAGACGGCACCTCTGGTTGTTGATGAGAAGACCTCATCAATAACCTTGCCTCCATCATCATCGCAAGAAGAGACTAGCAGTAGTGCCGAGGCTCCTATAATATAGCTTGATATTTTACTAATTATTTTCATTTTGATTTTTTTTAGTTAGCAGGTGGGAATGCCGGTCCAGCTGGATTGGTATCCCAAAATACTTGAGTTGATAAATCATCTTTCTGCGATACGTTCGAATTTGTTATAACCTCTGTTTGAGGATATAGGAACGATCTTGGGAATGCGCCTGGATTGGCCTCCCAGTTAGGGGCCAAAGTAGTAGGGAATCCTGTTCTTCTGTAATAGTTAAAGGCTTCTACACCTCCCCCATAAAGAGCGATCCAATACTGCTCGGATAAAATGTTCATTTGGGCATCTCCGCTCGCAGCCAAGAAATCGGCCACAACACCATCTATATAGGTGGTGACTTCTCCCTCGGTGGGCTCTAGGGACTTGTCTGCACTGGCATCCAATGCAGCAAAACTTTGCACCTTAGCAATGGACTTGGTCATTCCTGATTCAAGGAATTCGGCTTTCTCTGCTGGCGTTGCAGCCATTTCTGCTCGCCAGAAATCTACGTAAGAGGCTAGGATGATCGGCTCGATACCTGCTCCACCACCACCAAGGCCAAGACCAACAACATCAAAACTGTTATCGTCAAAACGACCTGCCGCTGGATAGACACCAACAGCTGTTCTTGTAAATCCATCTGGTGGTGTTCCTTCGTTATTACCGTGAGATCTTCCCCAATATCCGTTCGGAACTGAACAGTATACAAAACCGGCATAATGTGGCGGTGGAGTTGCAAGGGAACACGCTAAGGTTTCCTCGTCTGCAGGTTCACCAGCAGCACCAGGTGTGGCATCAGATTGTCTATAAAAATAATATCTGATTCTTGGGTCATTTTTATCCAACATGTAGTTCATCAACCAGTTCGATTGATAGATGTTTGCTCCACTGGGAGTGTAATCATCTTGGTAATCGGGGTGGCGCGTATCAGGTTGCAAATCTCTAGCTCCATATTGCCATTGGAAATCATCCTCGGTATCGGAAATGTAGTTGCCGGCTGCAATTATTGAATTAAACGTGCTAGCGTCGCCAGTTGTAACAGCAGCTTTTAATCTAATCGTATTGATTAACTTGATCCATTGCTCTGTATCGCCATCATAGAAAAAGTCAACCGCTCCTTGAGTGTCCGGGTCAGCGGCAAACAATGCTTCGGCTTCAGATAGAATGGCTAAAGCACCAGTATAGACTTCTTGTCCTTCATCCAATAATGGGGCTGGGAAATCTACTGGGTTTCCTGCTTCACTTAAGGTCGCTTTGCCCAAATAGTCTACAAGTAATAAAAGCATATGTGCTTTTAATGTTTGACCAACGGCAATGTGAAAGGAGTAGTCGATATCGGATGTTTCATCTATGGTCTGAAGGTTGGCAACGTTGGGAAAAATACCAAGGTCAACAGAAGCGGAATAAACATCTCCGTTACCATCTGTACTACTATATAGACGTTCCCAAACATCGTCAAAAGTGTTCCCTGGGTACGTGTTAAAGTAGTTTCGTCCTAACATATAATCAATCCTTGTTAATTCAGAACCAATATCGTTTAACGTATACATATTGGCTGTGTAGGATAATTGGATGGAATTAAGCAATAAGTTAGGGTCTGCTTGATCCGATGCCAAGTCATTAGGACTAGTCCTAAGATCTAAATCCGTTGTTTCGCAGGAATTTAACAACAGTCCTGCGGTAAAAGCAACGGTTATATATTTTATTATTTTTTTCATAATATTTCTATTAATTCAGATTAGCAATTTTTAAAAGGTTGCTTTTACACTAAGTCCATATCTTCTGGAACTTGGACCGTTCAAGAAGTCGAAACCTTGTGAGTTACCAACGCCGGCACCTTGAATGTTAGGGTCAAAGTTCGCACCATCAGGTGTGTTGTAGGCGTCATACCAAAGGTTGAAACCTTGAGCGGTAATAGTCAAAGATCCAAAGGGAGTCCTGTCCAAGAATTTGCTTGGGAAAGTATATCCCAGTGAAAGCTCTTGCAAACGTATCACAGATGCGTCATAAACTTTCAATTCGGTTGGGCCAAAAAGAATGTTGTTGAAGTAATACGTGGAGTTGTTGATCTGCTTGTTGTTTATTTCCCCTGTACTTTGCGATACACCTGGTAGTATGTATGTGTCCTCTCTGTCCAAAGTTTCGGTGATAAGACCTCTACCAAGCAGTGTCCCAATTGTATTGGATACAATATCACCTCCTTTAATGTGATTGATCTGGAAGCCTAAATTCCAGTTTTTATAGGAAAAAGAGTTGATGAAGTTCATGATGTAATCAGGGTTTGGATTACCTATGATTGGTACGTTTCCGTTAATGTCCTGTTCCGTGGTTACATAATCACCACCGTCATCTACCAAGAAGTTACCATCGGCATCTCTTGCAATAGCGTCTCCGACAATCACACCTAGTTGCTCACCTTTTATAGCAGCATTACCACCTACGGACAAAGTTGAGCTACCTGCGTAAATAATGATGTCTTGTTCTTGTTCGGTTACTATGAATTTGTTTTTGGTAAAGTTTACCCTGGAATTCCAATTGAAACCATCACGATTTTCACTTGTGAACCAATCTATGCCCAAGTCAACCTCGATACCGTCTCCTTCAATCTTACCAACATTGCTTTGAGTGAAGGTGAAACCAGTAGATGGAGATAGAGGTTCGCGAACGATCAAGTCCTTTGTAGTTCTGTCAAAATAGGTAAAGTCCAGGGAGACCTTGTTTTTAAAGAATCTAGATTCAAAACCTACTTCGAATTCGGACAACAATTCCGGCTTTAAGTCCGGGTTTGCCTTGAAACCGGCAACTTGATTTGTGGTTACACCACCATCATCTCCGTATACCTGAGTATTTTGCTCAACAACACTTATCGTTGGATATCCCGTTGGGAAGGTTGCGGATTGTCCGATACCAGCCCTCAACTTAAGAAAGTTTAATCCGTTTTCCGACCTTAAACTGGAAAAAGCGGCAGTAGGTAGAAAGGATACACTTGCACTTGGGTAAGTTTGACTATTGTTCTTTGTGATAAGGTTAGAAACCCAATCCGTTCTTGTTGAAGCGGTCAAGAACAACATGTTATCATAGTCCAAGGTTGCTTGGCCCAATATACCTGCAATGTTTCTTCTTTGTGAGAATTGGATAGGTGATTGATTAGCATAGTTGTAATGTCTTTGAATGTCAAAAACAATTTGTCCGGTACTTGCAACACCTGATTGGTCAAATGTAGTGGAACGGGTAGTGGCACCAACGTTGAACGACATTCCAAGTTTCTCGGATAGGTCGTAGTTACCGTTCAAGGCCAAATAATGGTCCCAAATGGTGTTGTTGTTGTCATAAGTGTTTAAGAAACCGAAAATTGCATTGGTGAATGTTACCCCGCCTTTGTTAGAGTATTGTTCGTTCCTTTCGTTATAAAAATCCAGACCTGCCCTATAAACAAGGTTCAAGTTTTCATTAATGTCGTATTGAACTGATGCATTCCAAAATACACGGGTAGTTAACTGTGAAAATTTGGAATTGGCCGCCGTCCATCGCGGGTTAAGGATGTCGTTACCATTTCTGTAATAAACACTGGAGCCATCTATAGGATTTTGGAAAGGAAGTCCCATAAGATCCACACTCCTCGGGGTAAAGTAAACTGCACCGAACAAGGAGAAACCTGTGGAGCCGTTACCTTCACTCGCAGCAACCGGAGGTGAACTATAGTCTGTTCTGGAATAGTTCATGGCCCCGGACACTGTAAATTTGTTAGATAATTTGGATTTGCCACCTATGGAGATATTAGCCCTGGTCAACCCATTTCCAGGGATAAAACTTTGATCGTCCAAATATCCAAAGTTGGCATTAAATGTTGTGTTTCCGTCATCGGTAGCTCCATTAATGTTAACAGAGGTGGAGCTTACATAACCTGGTTTGAAAAATTCCTCAACGGAATCGTAGGGTTTCCATTCATATCGTGCGTCTTGTAGCTCTGGAAAGGCAGCCCTGGTGGCAGCAATTGAGGTTGTGCTGTAAGGGTGTGGGAGTGTTCCGTTTTCGTCTATAGCTGGTTGTCTTCCCCAGCCAGACAGCCCTTCTTTCTCAAAGCTTGGGCCCCAGTTACTGTAGAACCATCCAAAAGCTTGGTCAAAACCATTTCCGTATTCATCCTGATAGTCAGGCAAGGATGCAAATTCGTTCACGAAATACGATTGATTTACCGTTATTTCGGTCTTCTTGGCCCCGCCTGTTGCAGAACCTGCTTTTGTAGTAATCAAAATCACACCGTTTTTACCTTGCGAACCGTATAGTGTGGCTGCAGCAAGACCTTTTAAAACTTCAATTTTTGCGATGTTGTTGGGGTCCAAGTCCAAAAACCTGGAAGAACCAGTATTACCTGTTAGGAAGTTGGATCCTTGTCCGTTAATATCTTGTGCGTTGGTGTCACTACTAAAAGGTACACCGTCAACAACAAATAGAGCCTGGTTACTTCCGCTGAAGGAACTTAAGCCCCGTACAATAACGTTGGTCGCGGATCCAGACATACCACCTGCGGCTGTTATTTGAACACCTGAAGCTTTACCGGAAAGTACCCTGGCAACGTCACCTTCGGAACGGGATTCCAAATCCTCATCCTCTACCGAGGATACGGCAAATCCAAGGGCTTTCTTTTCTCTTTTAATACCCTGTGCAGTAACAACTACCTCTTCAAGAGCCTGAGTGTCTTCGACCATCTGTACGTCTACCACACTGCTTGCGCCGACAACTTTGGTAGAAGGACGCTGGCCTATGTAAGTAAACAGAAGAGTTTGTCCTTCACTTGCGGTAATTGCATAATTTCCATCGAAATCCGTTTGGGTGCCGGTAGTGGTCCCTTCAACGACAATGTTGACCCCAGGCAGCGGGAGGCCATCGGCATCCGTAACTGTACCTGTAATCGTCTTGTCCTGTGCATAGGATATATGCACAACAAACGCCAATAATAGCGTTAACAATCCATTAAGTTTTGTTCTCATTGTTAAATTATTTGAATTAGCTAATCGCTAAAATCATAATTTCATGTTAATAATCCAAACTAATTTTATAAAATCTTTAAGACTGGTTGTTTAAATGAAGTAACATCAAAAACATCAAGTTTGATTGATAACTATATAATTTAAAAGGGGTGTAATTGTTCTTATTGCAATATTTTTGATTTGACCCATAAATTAAGAGGGGTCGAGTCCAATAAGTTTGATTTGATGTTAGGTTTTGTCTTAAAGAATAAATGTAATAAAAAATGTTAGGGTAATGTTAAGAGTTTACTTCTTGTCTTAGTAACCCTATACCTTAATATATAGTGGTTATTTGCGTCCAAGAATTTTGCCTTTCAAAGGGGCATTTAATGTTGGTGTGAGTTATTTTTTTAAGACGGCTTTTATCTTTTTTTGCATTCTGCTTAAAATTAATTGCTTGGGATTTGAATTATTGGGAATTATCATTACATTTGCAGCCCTCAAAATGAGGGTTATTTAGTTTTTAAAAGGAATTTAATGCCAACAATTTCACAATTAGTACGAAAAGGAAGGGCCACGATTACCAAGAAGAGTAAATCGGCTGCTTTGGATTCGTGTCCTCAAAGAAGAGGGGTTTGTACGCGTGTTTATACTACTACACCAAAAAAACCAAACTCGGCAATGCGTAAAGTTGCAAGGGTAAGGTTGACCAATGGTAAAGAAGTGAACGCATACATCCCTGGTGAAGGACACAACCTCCAAGAGCACTCGATAGTATTGGTAAGGGGCGGAAGAGTAAAGGATTTGCCTGGTGTGCGATATCATATCGTTCGCGGTGCTTTGGATACCGCAGGTGTTGCGGGAAGAACCCAGCGACGATCTAAGTATGGTGCAAAGCGTCCTAAAAATTAATCATTTTTAAGAAAGAGAGATGAGAAAAAAGCAGGCAAAAAAGAGACCTTTATTACCGGATCCAAAGTTTAATGATCAGCTTGTTACGCGTTTTGTGAACATGATGATGTGGGACGGTAAAAAGTCAATTGCGTTCAAGATATTTTATGATGCAATTGAGATCGTTGACGAGAAAAATACTGACGAAGAAAAAACTGGATTGGAGCTTTGGAAAGACGCTCTTTCCAATGTAATGCCGCATGTTGAAGTTAGAAGTAGGAGAGTTGGTGGTGCTACATTCCAGATTCCAATGCAGATTCGTCCAGATAGAAAGATATCCACTGCCATGAAATGGTTGATCAGCTATTCAAGAAAGCGTAACGAGAAATCCATGGCGCAAAAATTGGCTGCCGAGATTTTGGCAGCTGCCAAAGAAGAAGGTGCGGCGGTGAAGAAAAGAGTAGATACACACAAAATGGCTGAGGCCAATAAAGCGTTCTCACACTTTAGATTCTAAACAATACAATGGGAAGAGATTTAAAATATACAAGGAATATAGGTATTGCAGCTCACATTGATGCTGGAAAGACAACTACTACAGAACGTATTCTTTTCTACACAGGTGTGAGTCACAAAATTGGGGAGGTGCACGATGGTGCGGCGACCATGGACTGGATGGAGCAAGAGCAAGAGCGCGGTATTACCATTACCTCTGCTGCTACAACATGTACTTGGAAATTCCCAATGGAGAATGCCAAGGATTTGCCAGATACAAAAGATTATCATTTTAACATTATCGATACTCCCGGACACGTTGATTTTACGGTAGAAGTAAACCGTTCCCTTCGTGTATTGGATGGGTTGGTGTTCTTGTTCAGCGCCGTTGATGGTGTTGAGCCTCAATCCGAAACCAACTGGAGGTTGGCTGATAACTATAAAGTGCCAAGAATCGGGTTCGTGAATAAAATGGACCGTCAAGGTTCTAACTTCCTTGCGGTTTGTAAGCAAGTTCGCGAAATGTTGGGGTCAAATGCCGTGCCGATTGTATTGCCAATTGGTGATGAGGCTGACTTTAAAGGAATCGTTGACTTGGCCAAAAACAGAGCTGTTGTTTGGCACGAGGATAACTTTGGTTCCACCTTTGATGTTGTTGATATCCCTGCAGATATGCAGGATGAGGTGAGAGAGTACAGGGCTGCATTGATAGAGGCTGTTGCCGAATATGATGAGGAGTTGATGGAGAAATTCTTCGAAGATGAAAACTCTATCACTGAAGAGGAAGTGCATGCTGCGCTACGTGCTGCGGTTATGGACAGAGCGATTATTCCAATGATTTGTGGTTCTTCCTTTAAAAATAAAGGAGTTCAGTTCTTGTTGGATGCGGTTTGTCGCTACTTGCCTTCACCTTTAGATAAGGATGATATTGTAGGTGTTAACCCTGATACGGAAAAAGAAGAAAGAAGAAAACCGGACCCAAAAGAGCCATTTGCTGCTCTTGCTTTTAAAATCGCAACTGATCCTTTCGTAGGTCGTTTGGCATTCTTTAGAGCGTATTCTGGTCGTTTGGATGCAGGTTCTTATATTTTGAACAACCGTTCAGGTAACAAAGAGCGTATTTCTCGTATCTATCAGATGCACTCCAATAAACAAAATGCCATCGATTTTATCGAGGCGGGAGATATTGGTGCTGCTGTTGGATTTAAGGATATCAAAACAGGGGATACCCTTTCAGATGAGAAACATCCGATAGTTTTGGAAAGTATGCAGTTTCCTGAGCCTGTAATCGGTATTGCCGTTGAGCCTAAAACTAAGGCGGATGTTGATAAATTGGGTATGGCTTTGGCTAAATTGGCCGAAGAGGACCCAACGTTCCAAGTAAAAACAGATGAGGCTTCAGGTCAAACCATTATTTCTGGTATGGGTGAGCTTCACTTGGATATTATTTGTGACCGTCTTAAGCGTGAATTTAAAGTTGATGTTACTCAAGGTCAGCCACAGGTGGAGTACAAAGAAGCTATTACTGGTACAGCTGATCACAGAGAAACTTATAAAAAGCAAACTGGTGGTCGTGGTAAATTCGCAGATATTGTATTTACTATGGAGCCTGCGGAGGAAGGTAAATCCGGACTTGAGTTTGTAAACGTTATAAAAGGTGGTAACATTCCTAAGGAATTTGTTCCATCTGTTGAAAAAGGATTCAGGGAGGCTATGAAGAATGGTCCTTTGGCCGGTTTCGAAATGGATTCCATGAAGATTACCCTTAAAGATGGTTCCTTTCACCCTGTGGATTCTGACCAACTTTCTTTCGAATTGGCTGCAAAATTGGGTTACAAGGTTGCTGCTAAGAAAGCAAGGGCTATTATAATGGAGCCAATTATGAAGTTGGAGGTTCTAACTCCAGAGGAAAACATGGGTGATATTGTAGGTGACTTGAACCGTAGAAGGGGTCAAGTGAACAGCATGTCAGATAGAGCAGGGGCAAAAGTTGTTAAGGCTGAAGTGCCATTATCCGAAATGTTTGGTTATGTTACTGCTTTGAGGACTTTGTCTTCAGGTAGGGCAACATCAACAATGGAATTTTCACATTATGCAGAGACTCCTTCCAATATTGCAGAGGAAGTGATCAAAGCAGCTAAAGGAGTAACCGCTTAATTTTTCAGCAAGATGAGTCAAAAAATTAGAATAAAATTGAAATCTTACGATCACAATTTGGTGGACAAATCTGCTGAAAAGATCGTGAAAACAGTAAAAACTACAGGTGCTGTGGTAACTGGACCAATTCCGTTGCCAACTCGTAAAAAAATATTTACAGTTTTGCGTTCACCTCACGTGAATAAAAAGGCTAGAGAGCAGTTTCAATTAAGCTCATACAAGAGGTTGTTGGATATTTACAGCTCTTCATCAAAAACTATCGATGCCCTTATGAAGCTTGAGCTTCCGAGTGGTGTGGAAGTTGAGATCAAAGTCTGATAAAATTTTTCCGCAAGCATTGCGGAGATTACATGTCCCCAACGATGGTTGGGGAAAAACGGAGAAAGAAAAGAATCTGGGTCAGAACAGAATTGTTTTCTTGACCCAATTTTTTTGCCAAGGAATTGGCTAACATTATAAAAAGTAAACAATTAATAATTAATAAATATGTCTGGGTTAATAGGTAAGAAAATCGGTATGACCAGCATTTTCGACGAGAATGGAAAGAACATTCCATGTACCGTTTTGGAGGCTGGGCCATGCGTGGTTACCCAAGTCAGAACCGAAGAGGTAGACGGGTACAAGGCCCTTCAGCTAGGTTTCGATGACAAGGCAGAAAAACGTGCTAACAAGGCCGAAACAGGTCACTACAAAAAAGCAGGTACTTCTCCTAAAAAGAAAGTCGTTGAATTCCATGGGTTTGAAGGGGAATACAAATTGGGAGATACAGTAGGTGTCGACCTTTTTCAAGAAGGAGAATTTGTTGATGTAGTAGGTACGTCAAAAGGTAAGGGATTCCAAGGTGTTGTAAAACGTCATGGTTTCGGTGGAGTTGGCCAAGCCACCCACGGTCAGCACAATAGATTGAGAGCCCCTGGTTCCATCGGTGCTGCTTCTTATCCATCCAAAGTTGTTAAAGGTCTTCGTATGGCTGGTAGAATGGGTGGTGACAGAGTTACTGTACAAAACTTAAGAGTATTGAAAGTGGTTCCTGAGAAAAATCTTTTGGTTGTTAAAGGATGTGTGCCAGGCCATAAAAATGCATATGTAACTATTCAAAGGTGGCAATAATGAAGGTAGCAGTTTTAGATATCAAAGGAAAAGAAACAGGTCGGAGCGTAGAGCTTTCTGACGATGTTTTCGCGATAGAGCCTAACGAGCATGCTATTTATTTGGATGTTAAGCAGTACTTGGCCCATCAAAGGCAAGGAACTCATAAGGCCAAAGAAAGAGCTGAGATCGCTGGTAGTACCAGAAAAATTAAAAAGCAAAAAGGTACTGGTACCGCAAGGGCTGGTAGTATCAAGTCACCTGTATTTAGAGGTGGAGGTAGGATTTTTGGTCCAAGACCTAAGGACTACACTCAAAAGTTGAACAAGAACATGAAGCGATTGGCTAGAAAATCAGCCTTGAGCTTGAAGTCCAAAGAGCAATCTTTAGTCGTGGTGGAAGACTTCAATTTTGAAGCTCCAAAAACCAAGGACTTCGTTAAATTCTTGTCTTCCTTGGGAATAGAAAATAAAAAGTCCCTTATTGTGTTGGGCGATTCAAATAATAACGTATATTTGTCGTCGCGTAATTTGGAACGTTCCGAAGTTGTAACTAACTCAGGATTAAACACTTACAAAATAGTTAATGCAACTAGTTTGGTGTTGACCGAAAGCGCTTTGGAAGGAATTGAATCGAACCTAAAGAAATAAGAGTATCATGAGTGTGTTGATAAAACCGATAATTACGGAGAAGATGACCGCCGATAGCGAGCTTTTCAATCGCTACGGGTTCTTTGTAAATCCAGCTGCTAATAAGTTGGAAATCAAAGAAGCGGTAGAGGCAACTTATGGTGTGTCTGTTGAAAAGGTAAGAACCATGAATTATGGTCCAACGCGTAAGAGTCGTTATACAAAAACCGGTATTCAGCATGGTAAAACAAATGCTATCAAAAAAGCAATTGTTGATGTAGCTGAAGGTGATATTATTGATTTTTACAGTAATCTATAAAGACGAGAAATGTCAGTTAGAAAATTAAAACCGATAACCCCTGGTCAGCGTTTTAGAGTAGTAAACGGATTTGACGCGATTACTACTGATAAGCCGGAGAAAAGCTTGCTTGCTCCGATCAAAAAGACAGGTGGTAGGAACAGTCAAGGAAAAATGACCATGCGTCACAAGGGTGGTGGTCATAAAAGAAGATATCGAATCATCGATTTCAAGAGGGATAAACAAGGGGTTGAAGCTACAGTTGTTTCAATTCAGTATGATCCCAATAGAACTGCATTTATCGCCTTGGTAGAGTACAAGGATGGTGAAAAAAGATATGTAGTTGCCCAAAATGGTTTGCAGGTAGGTCAGACTATCCAGTCTGGAACCGGGTCTGCTCCCGAAATTGGAAATGCACTTCCTTTGAGCGAAGTTCCATTGGGTACTATTGTTTCCTGTATTGAGTTGAGACCAGGTCAAGGTGCCATCATGGCGCGTAGTGCTGGAACATTTGCTCAATTAATGGCAAAGGACGGTAAGTTCGTAACCTTGAAATTGCCATCCGGTGAAACTAGAATGGTTTTGACTACTTGTTTGGCTACCATCGGTGCGGTTTCCAACTCTGACCACCAATTGCTTGTTTCTGGTAAGGCCGGTAGAAGCAGATGGTTGGGTAGAAGGCCAAGAACTAGACCTGTTGCAATGAACCCTGTTGATCACCCAATGGGAGGTGGTGAAGGTAGAGCTTCAGGAGGTCATCCAAGATCTAGAAACGGTATTCCTGCAAAAGGATTCAGAACCCGTTCCAAGACCAAGGACACCAATAGATATATCATAGAACGTAGAAAGAAATAAAAGAAAAGTAAATGGCACGTTCGTTAAAAAAAGGACCATACGTTCATTTTAGTCTGGAGAAAAAAGTCCAGACCAATATAGAATCAGGTAAGAAAACAGTTATCAAAACGTGGTCTAGAGCCTCTATGATAACGCCAGACTTTGTAGGGCAGACTATCGCAGTGCACAACGGAAGACAATTTGTTCCCGTTTTCGTTACTGAGAACATGGTTGGGCACAAATTGGGAGAATTTTCACCTACTAGATCTTTTAGAGGTCATGCAGGGGCTAAAAACAAAGGTAAAAAGTAAGTAAGCTATGGGAGTTCGTAAGAGAGAAATGGCCGAAAGGTTAAAAGAAGAGAAAAAGCAACTTGCTATTGCAAAGCTTAACAATTGCCCAACGTCTCCAAGAAAAATGCGTTTGGTCGCTGACTTGGTAAGAGGTAAGCGAATTGAGATGGCATTGGCTACCTTAAGGTTTAACCCTAAAGAAGCTTCTAGAAAGTTGGAAAAGCTTTTGCTATCCGCAATTGCTAACTGGGAGGCTAAAAATGAGGGTGCTGATATCGAAGCTGCTGATCTTTACATCAAGGAAATCCGTGTAGATGGAGGAACTATGTTGAAAAGATTGAGACCAGCTCCACAAGGAAGGGCACACAGAATCAGAAAGCGTTCCAATCATGTAACAATGATCTTGGAGGCCAATAACAACGTTGAAAGCTAGAAATTAGAATATGGGACAGAAGACCAATCCAATAGGAAATCGTTTAGGAATTATCAGAGGATGGGAATCCAACTGGTACGGAGGAAATGATTACGGCGATAAACTGGCTGAAGACGATAAGATCAGAAAATATATCCATGCGCGTTTGGCAAAAGCCAGTGTGTCAAGGGTAATTATCGAGAGAACCCTGAAGTTGATCACTATTACCATTACCACGTCTAGACCTGGTATCATTATCGGTAAAGGTGGACAAGAGGTTGATAAGCTTAAGGAGGAACTTAAGAAGATCACCAACAAAGAGGTTCAGATCAATATTCATGAAATTAAGAGACCTGAGCTTGATGCTAACTTGGTAGCTGCAAGTGTTGCAAGACAGATTGAGAGTAGGATTTCATACAGAAGAGCTATTAAGATGGCGATTGCAGCTGCAATGCGTATGAATGCCGAAGGTATCAAGATTCAGATTTCCGGACGTTTGAACGGTGCTGAAATGGCGCGTTCCGAATCTTACAAAGAAGGAAGGATTCCATTGTCTACTTTCCGTGCGGATGTAGATTATGCTTTGCACGAAGCTCATACTACTTACGGTAGATTAGGGGTTAAAGTGTGGATCATGAAAGGAGAGGTCTATGGAAAAAGAGAGCTTTCCCCATTGGTAGGATTGAGCACTGGTCAAGGAAAAAGCGGTAAGGATAATAAGAAACCACGCCGTAGAAAGTAATTAGATAAAGTAAGGTAAAATGTTACAGCCAAAAAGAACAAAATTTCGTAAGGCCCAGAAAGGGCGTATGAAGGGTATCTCCCAGAGAGGGCACCAACTTTCCAATGGAATGTTCGGTATCAAGTCCATGGATTCGCACTTCATTACTTCCCGTCAAATAGAGGCTGCACGTATCGCTGCGACAAGATACATGAAGAGACAAGGTCAATTGTGGATCAAAATATTCCCGGACAAGCCTATCACCAAAAAACCTCTTGAGGTACGTATGGGTAAAGGTAAAGGTGCTCCAGAATATTGGGTAGCCGTGGTAAAGCCGGGTAGAATCATGTTCGAGATTGCTGGTGTACCAAAGGATATTGCCCAAGAGGCCTTAAGGCTTGCAGCACAAAAACTTCCGGTTAAGACCAAGTTTGTTGTAGCAAGGGATTATTCCGCCTAATTTTTAATTGAGAAGAAAGATGAGACAATCAGAAATAAAAGAACTTTCAATTGAAGAGCTAAAGGAGAGATTGGCCGAGTTGAAAAAACAACATGCCGACCTTAAAATGGCACATGCCGTTACTCCTTTGGAAAATCCTTTACAGATCAGAAAGACTAGAAGGACGGTAGCAAGACTTGCAACTGAAATAACTAAAAGGGAATTACAATAATCGGTTCTGCCTTATGGAAAACAGAAATTTAAGAAAAGAAAGAATAGGCGTTGTTACCAGCAACAAAATGGAGAAATCGATAGTGGTTTCTGAGGTAAAAAGAATGAAGCACCCTATGTACGGGAAATTCGTTTTGAAGACCAAGAAGTATGTTGCCCACGACGAGAAGAACGATTGCAACGAAGGTGATACCGTCAAAATAATGGAAACACGACCATTGAGCAAAACAAAATGCTGGAGGTTGGTAGAAATCCTAGAAAGAGCTAAATAATTATGGTACAGCAAGAATCAAGATTAAGAGTTGCGGACAATACCGGTGCAAAAGAAGTTTTGACCATCCGCGTACTAGGAGGAACAAAAAGGAGATATGCTTCCTTGGGTGACAAAATAGTTGTTACCGTAAAAGAAGCTACTCCGAACGGTACTGTAAAGAAAGGTTCTGTGTCTACAGCAGTTGTTGTTAGAACAAAGAAAGAAGTGAGAAGACCTGACGGTTCTTACATCCGTTTCGATGACAACGCGTGTGTGTTGTTGAACCCAACCGGGGAGATGAGAGGAACTCGTGTATTCGGTCCTGTTGCCAGAGAGTTGAGGGACAGACAATTCATGAAGATTGTTTCATTGGCGCCTGAAGTGCTATAAAAGAAATATCAGAAAGATGAAGTTGAAAATAAAAACAGGGGATACGGTAAGAGTCATTGCGGGAGACCACAAGGGCAGTGAAGGTAAAGTGCTTCAAGTAGACCGTGAAAAGAACAAAGCTATCGTGGAAGGCGTCAATGAGGTGTCCAAACACGAAAAGCCAAGTGCGAACAATCCTCAAGGAGGCATAACTAAAAAGGAAGCTCCAATGCATATTTCCAATCTTTCCTTGATTGATCCAAAATCTGGCGAGGCAACTCGTGTTGGATACGAAGTAAGGGATGGAAAGAAAGTAAGGGTTTCTAAAAAATCCAATGAAGTAATTTAGTCATGAGTTATATTCCAAGATTAAAGCAAGAATATAAGGAGCGCGTGATCAAGGCGCTAACGGAAGAGTTTGGTTACAAGAATGTAATGCAGGTTCCTAAGTTGCAGAAAATAGTAGTGAGCCGAGGAGTCGGTGCTGCTGTTTCAGATAAAAAGCTTATCGATCATGCCGTGGACGAGCTGACCAATATCACAGGTCAAAAGGCGGTAGCTACGCTTTCAAAGAAAGACGTTGCAACCTTTAAACTGAGAAAAGGTATGCCGATTGGTGCTAAAGTGACATTGAGAGGTGAGCGCATGTACGAATTTTTGGATAGATTGATCACAAGTGCACTTCCAAGGGTGCGTGATTTCTCTGGAGTTAAAGCCACTGGTTTCGACGGGAGAGGTAACTACAACTTAGGTGTTACCGAACAAATCATCTTTCCAGAAATCAATATCGATAGAATTAACAGAATCAATGGGATGGACATTACGTTCGTTACTTCCGCTGAAACTGATAAGGAAGCAAAATCATTGTTAACCGAACTGGGAGTACCCTTTAAAAAGAACTAGTATGGCCAAGGAATCAATGAAAGCCCGCGAAAGAAAAAGGGCTAAAATGGTAGAAAAATACGCCGAAAAAAGAAAGGCGCTAAAGGAAGCGGGAGATTATGAGGCTTTGCAAAAGTTGCCTGTAAATGCATCTCCAGTTCGTATGAGGAACCGTTGTAAACTAACTGGTAGACCTCGTGGTTACATGAGAACTTTTGGTATATCAAGGGTAATGTTCAGGGAAATGGCCAACAAAGGTTTGATTCCTGGTGTTAAAAAGGCAAGTTGGTAATTTAGATAAAGAAAAGAAATGCTTACAGATCCAATTTCAGATTATTTGACCAGATTGAGAAATGCCAACAAGGCAGGTCATAGGGTTGTAAATATCCCAGGTTCCAATCTAAAGAGACAAATTACCAAAATATTGTTCGACCAAGGATATATTTTGAGCTATAAGTTCGAGGAGAATGAAGTGCAAGGGAACATTAAAATCGCCCTTAAGTATGATAAATTCACCAAGGAGCCTATCATAAAAAAATTGCAGAGGGTTAGTAAACCAGGTCTGCGTAAATATTCAAACTCAAACGATTTGCCTAGAGTATTGAACGGTTTGGGAATTGCCATCATATCAACTTCTCACGGAGTTATGACGAGCAAACAAGCTCAACAAGAGAACGTAGGTGGTGAAGTTTTGTGCTACGTATATTAATTGAGAAAAGAGAAGAAAAATGTCTAGAATAGGTAACAGTCCAGTTAAAATTCCTGATGGAGTCAGTATAGAAGTGAAGGATTCCATGGTTACTGTAAAAGGTAAACTAGGTGAGCTTTCGCAAGAGTTTTCAGGGATAGACATAAAAGTCGAGGACGGAAATGTTGTTTTGGAAAGACCTTCCGATGACAACGAACATAAAGCAAAACATGGTTTATACCGCGCTCTTATCAATAATATGGTAGAAGGTGTGACCAATGGTTGGACCAAGCAATTGGAACTTGTAGGTGTTGGTTATAGAGCCAGCAATCAAGGTCAAAAGTTGGATTTGGCCCTTGGATTCTCTCATAACATTATCTTGGACATTGCTCCAGAGGTGAAGATTGAGACTATCTCCGAAAAAGGGAAAAACCCTATCGTAAAACTAACATCTCACGACAAGCAATTGGTAGGTCAAGTGGCCGCCAAGATCAGATCCTTCCGTAAGCCAGAGCCTTACAAAGGAAAAGGTGTGAAGTTCGTAGGAGAACAATTAAGAAGAAAAGCAGGTAAATCAGCTTAATAATTAAGACTATGGGATTATCTACTACTGAAAGGAAATTACGCATCCGAAGAAGAATTCGAAAAGTATCCTTCGGAACTGAAGCAAGACCAAGGTTGTCTGTCTTCAGAAGCAATAAAGAAATATACGCCCAGTTGATTGACGACAATAAAGGTGTAACTTTGGCGGCAGCTTCATCCAGAGATAAGGATGTCGATGCCAAAGGAACAAAGTCCGAAATCGCGACCAACGTGGGTAAGGCCATAGCCGAGAAGGCCCTTAAGCTTGGTGTTGAAGCCGTGGCTTTTGATAGGGGAGGAAACCTATATCACGGAAGAGTAAAATCGTTGGCTGAAGGCGCTAGGGAGGCCGGACTAAAATTTTAATAGACTATGTACCAGAATTACAAAAACGTAGAGATAGTAAAGCCAGGTGGACTGGAGTTGAAAGACCGTTTGGTTGGAGTACAAAGGGTTACCAAGGTAACAAAAGGTGGTAGAGCCTTTGGTTTTTCAGCAATAGTTGTTGTTGGTGATGAAAACGGAGTAGTTGGACATGGTTTGGGTAAATCCAAAGAGGTTGCCACAGCTATCGCCAAGGCAATCGAGGATGCTAAAAAGAACTTGGTTCGTATACCTTTGACAAAAGCAACACTTCCTCATGAACAAAAAGGAAAGTTCGGAGGCGCAAGGGTATTCATCAAGCCAGCATCGCATGGTACCGGGGTAATCGCCGGTGGAGCAGTGAGAGCCGTATTGGAAGCAGTTGGAGTACATGACGTACTTTCTAAGTCCCAAGGATCTTCAAACCCGCACAACGTGGTAAAAGCAACTTTCGATGCTTTGTTGCAATTGAGAAGCGCTGACACCGTAGCGAAGCAAAGAGGAGTTTCCTTGGAAAAAGTCTTTAAAGGATAAATAGAGGATATTATGTCAAAGATTAAGGTTAAGCAAATAAAGAGCGGCATTAAAAAGCCACAAAACCAAAAAAGAACTTTGGAAGCTCTTGGACTGAAAAAAATCGGACAGGTAGTTGAACACGAAGCAACACCTAGTATCCTTGGAATGGTAAATAAGGTAAAACACTTGGTTTCCACAGAGGAAGCTTAAAATATAAAGGCACATGGATTTGAATAATCTTAAACCAGCGGATGGCGCTGTGCACAGAGAAGGAAAACGTGTAGGACGTGGAGAAGGTTCCGGTAAAGGAGGTACTTCTACCCGTGGACACAAAGGAGCCAAGTCTAGATCTGGATATTCCAAAAAGATTGGTTTCGAAGGTGGTCAGATGCCATTGCAAAGACGCGTACCCAAGTTTGGTTTTACCAACATCAACAGAAAAGAGTACACAGGAATCAATTTGGGTAAACTTCAAGAATTGGTGGACAAAGGAACCGTAAAAAGCGAAGTTACTCTGGAAACCCTTATCGAGAATGGATTGGCCCACAAAAATGATTTGGTAAAGATATTGGGCGATGGCGAATTGAAGGCCTCCCTTAAAGTATCTGTACATAAATTTACTGCTTCCGCAAAAGCTGCCATCGAGTCAGCAGGAGGTGAAGCAATAAGTTTATAAGAAGTTATAGCATGAAGAAATTTATTGAGACCATATCAAATATCTGGAAGATAGATGAACTGAGACAACGTATTATCCTAACATTGGGATTATTATTGGTGTACCGATTCGGTGCCCAAGTTGTACTTCCTGGTATTGATACCGCCCAATTGGCCCAATTATCCTCGCAGACCGAAAATGGAATCTTGGGTATTCTGAATGCTTTTACAGGTGGTGCTTTTGCGAATGCTTCGGTATTCGCTTTGGGTATTATGCCCTATATCTCCGCTTCCATTGTGGTTCAGTTGATGGGAATTGCGATTCCTTATCTCCAAAAACTGCAAAAAGAAGGTGAGAGTGGTAGAAAGACCATCAACCAGATTACCCGTTGGTTAACAATAGGTATCTGTATAGTTCAAGCCCCTGCCTATTTGTACGGTCTTGGTGCCCTTGGTGTACCGGACAGTGCATTTGTGTTGGGCAAAGGGTTGGATTTTATCGTTCCAGCTGTTATTATATTGGTAACAGGATGTGTGTTTGCCATGTGGTTGGGTGAGAAAATTACCGATAAGGGAATTGGAAATGGTATCTCCCTTTTGATTATGGTGGGCATCATCGCTACGTTGCCACAAGCATTTGCTCAGGAATTCGTCTCAAGAACTACCAACAATACTGGTGGAATCATGTTTATGTTGATTGAAGTGATTGTTTGGTTCTTGGTAATCTTAGCCAGTGTTTATTTGACCATGGCTGTAAGACAGATTCCGGTACAATACGCAAGAAGGACAGCTTCTGGGGGATATGAAAAGAACGTAATGGGAGCACGTCAGTACATTCCTTTAAAATTGAATGCATCTGGTGTAATGCCCATTATCTTTGCGCAGGCAATTATGTTTGCACCAAGTTTGATAGGAAGAACATTTAATGATACAGCTGCAGGTCAGTGGATGGAAGTACAGTTTGCCGATATATTCGGGTTGGCTTACAATATCCTATTTGCAGTGTTGATCATCATATTCACATACTTCTATACAGCAATCACAGTGCCGACCAACAAAATGGCCGATGATTTGAAAAGAAGTGGCGGTTTTATCCCTGGCATACGCCCTGGGAAGGAAACAGGAAATTATTTGGACAAAATCATGTCCTTGATTACATTACCAGGATCCATCTTTTTGGCCTTGTTGGCAGTATTGCCAGCAATCGTTGTAAAATTGATGGACGTACAGGCCGGATGGGCATTGTTTTATGGAGGAACATCACTATTGATTATGGTAGGTGTGGCCATAGACACTGTACAACAAGTAAATTCTTATTTGTTGAACAGGCATTACGACGGCTTGATGAAAACCGGTAAAAACAGAAAAGTAGCATAATTTATGGCAAAGCAGCCAGCAATAGAACAAGACGGGACTATTATTGAAGCATTGTCTAATGCAATGTTCAGGGTAGAATTGGAAAATGGGCACGTGGTAACGGCGCACATATCAGGGAAAATGCGTATGCACTATATTAAGCTGCTTCCCGGTGATAAAGTAAAGTTGGAGATGAGTCCATACGATTTAACAAAAGCAAGAATTACGTATAGATACTAGTTACATGAAAGTAAGAGCATCAATAAAGAAGAGAAGTGCCGACTGCAAGATTGTTCGCAGAAAGGGCAGATTGTATGTAATCAACAAAAAGAATCCTAGATTTAAACAAAGACAAGGGTAATTATGGCAAGAATTGCAGGGGTAGATATACCTAAACAAAAGCGTGGCGTTATTTCGCTTACCTACATCTTCGGTATAGGTAAAAGTAGGGCGCAAGAAATTTTGGCAGCAGCCCAAGTAAGTGAAGATACCAAGGTTTCCGATTGGACCGATGATGAAATTGGTAAAATCAGGGAAGCGGTTGGAGCTTACACGATTGAAGGAGAGCTTCGCTCAGAAACCTCAATGAACATAAAACGTTTGATGGACATCGGTTGTTACCGTGGAATTCGTCACAGAGCAGGATTGCCATTGAGAGGTCAACGTACCAAAAATAACTCTAGGACTAGAAAAGGAAAAAGAAAAACGGTTGCTAACAAGAAAAAGGCAACTAAATAATAAGAACATAGTCATTAGTATTTAGACGTTAGAAGAATCTGTTTGAAATGTAAAAGTCTAGGATTCCAATAACTAAGAGCTAACACTAGAAACTAAAAAATATGGCAAAAACAAGTAAAACTACAACCAAGAAGCGCAAAGTAGTAGTAGATGCTACAGGAGAGGCGCACGTTGTAGCATCTTTCAACAACATCATTATTTCTCTTACCAATAAGAAAGGTGATGTTATTTCATGGTCATCTGCAGGAAAAATGGGATTCCGTGGTTCAAAAAAGAACACTCCCTACGCAGCTCAGGTTGCAGCAGAAGATTGTGCAAAGGTTGCTCATGAAGCAGGCTTGAGAAAAGTGAAGGTTTATGTAAAAGGACCAGGTAACGGTAGGGAATCTGCCATTCGTTCCATTCACAACTCAGGAATCGAGGTAACAGAGATCGTAGATGTTACTCCACTACCGCACAATGGTTGTAGACCTCCTAAAAGAAGAAGAGTTTAATTATCAATTATAATGTTTAACGGCCCCCTAAAAAGGGTCTTCACCCGAAGGTGCAGTTAGATTATCGAAGGATAAGCCTTAATTCATAATCGCACTTTCAAACCAAAAGAAGATGGCAAGATATACAGGACCAAAAACAAAAATCGCTAGAAAATTTGGAGAAGCGATTTTCGGAGACGATAAGTCATTCGAAAAGAAAAATTACCCTCCAGGACAACACGGAAACAACAGACGCCGTGGTAAAAAGTCTGAATATGCAATCCAGTTGATGGAGAAGCAAAAAGCAAAGTACACTTATGGTATTTTGGAGAAGCAATTCCGTAACCTATTTGCCGAGGCAAAAAGAAAAGAAGGAGTTACCGGTGAAATCTTGCTTCAATTATGTGAATCACGTTTAGACAACGTGGTTTTCAGAATGGGAATTTCCCCATCAAGAAGAGGTGCACGCCAATTGGTATCGCACCGTCATATTACTGTAAACGGAGAGGTAGTTAACATTCCATCTTACTCGCTAAAAGCTGGCGATGTTGTTGGTGTTAGGGAAAAATCCAAATCCGTACAATCCATCGTGGATTCATTGGCTAACAATAGCAGTGTTTACGAATGGATTACTTGGAACTCTGAAAAGAAAGAAGGTACTTATGTAGCTGTTCCAGAAAGGCTTCAGATTCCTGAGAATATCAAGGAGCAACTGATAGTCGAATTATACTCTAAATAAGAATTCAACATTAATCCAATTATGGCATTACTTAATTTTCAGAAGCCCGATAAAGTTATAATGATCGATTCAACAGATTTCGAGGGGAAATTCGAATTTCGTCCCTTGGAACCTGGATATGGATTAACAGTTGGGAATGCGCTGAGAAGGGTTTTGCTTTCCTCTTTGGAAGGTTTTGCCATCACTTCTGTGCGCATAGATGGAGTTGAACATGAGTTTTCTGTTATCCCAGGCGTTGTTGAAGACGTTACCGAAATTATCCTGAACCTTAAACAAGTTAGGTTCAAAAGACAGATTGATGATGTTGAGAGCGAAACTGTGTCTATTTCCGTTAGCGGAAAAGAGCAGATGACTGCCGGTGACTTCCAAAAGTTCATCTCAGGATATCAAGTGCTGAACCCAGACTTGGTAATCTGTAACATGGACCCCAAGGTGAGCATTAACATGGAAATCGTTATAGAAAAAGGTCGTGGTTATGTTCCTGCGGAGGAAAACAAAAAATCCAATGCCCCATTGGGAAGCATTGCGGTGGATTCTGTTTACACTCCTGTAAAGAATGTAAAATATAGCATCGAGAACTATAGGGTAGAGCAAAAGACCGATTATGAAAAATTGGTTTTCGAAATCATCACTGATGGTTCCATTCACCCAAAAGATGCGTTGACCGAGGCCGCTAAAGTCTTGATTCACCACTTTATGTTGTTCTCCGATGAGCGTATCACCCTTGAGGCTGATGAAATTGCTCAGACTGAGACCTACGATGAGGAATCATTGCACATGCGTCAGTTGTTGAAGACCAAATTGGTAGACATGGACTTGTCCGTAAGGGCTTTGAACTGTCTTAAAGCTGCTGAAGTTGACACTTTGGGAGATTTGGTTTCCTTCAATAAGAACGATTTGATGAAATTCAGAAACTTCGGTAAAAAATCATTGACCGAATTGGAAGAATTGGTCATAAACAAAGGCCTACAATTTGGTATGGACCTTTCCAAATACAAATTAGATAAAGATTAATAATCATATTTTGCTCTCTCTGTAAAACGGGATTTGGTAGCAAGATGATAACTTAGAACAATGAGACACGGAAAGAAGTTTAATCACTTAGGTAGAACAGCTGCCCACAGAAAGGCAATGTTGGCCAACATGGGAAGTTCCCTAATTGAGCATAAAAGAATCAATACCACGGTTGCAAAGGCCAAGGCGTTGAAAAAGTTTATTGAGCCCTTGATCACAAAAGCAAAGGTCGAGAACAATCAGACTACCGAAAAAGGTACGCACAACAGAAGGGTTGTATTCAGCAATTTAAGAAGCAAGGAAGCTGTGACTGAATTGTTCAGCACTGTTGCGGAGAAAGTTGGTGACAGACCAGGTGGTTATACAAGAATCATTAAATTGGGTAACCGATTGGGAGATAACGCTGACATGGCGATGATCGAGTTGGTAGATTTCAACGAGCTTTACAACGCAGGTAAGCCCAAGAAGAAGTCGACCAGAAGAAGTAGAAGAGGAGGCGGAGCCAAGAAAGCTGAAACACCAGCTCCAGCGGCTGAAACCAAAACTGACGATTCTGAAGAATAAGAAGAATGTTATTAACTATTGTATTTAACGAAAAAGGATAAGTGAGAACTTATCCTTTTTTTATGTTTTTTTGTCAAAACTGAAACTAGAGCACGAAATGAAGTATCACACAAAGAAAAAAGCGTTGATTTTGTTAGCGGATGGAACCATATTTTATGGCAAGGCCGTTGGAGGAAGAGAAGGTACCGCAGTAGGGGAAGTTTGTTTCAATACTGGGATGACGGGTTACCAAGAGATTTTTACAGACCCGTCCTATTACGGACAGTTAATGGTCACCACCAATGCACACATTGGGAATTATGGGGCCAATTTGGAAGAAGTGGAATCTGATTCCGTGAAGATTGCCGGTCTAATCTGCAAGAATTTCAGTTACGATTACTCCAGACCCAATGCAGACATGAGTTTGTTGGAGTTCTTGGACAAGAACAGTCTATTGGCTATCTCAGATGTGGACACCCGTGCTTTGGTGAGCTACATTCGTGATAATGGCGCCATGAACGCACTGATTTCCACAAGAGTTGACGATATTGATGCGTTGAAAGAAGAATTGAAGCAAGTTCCAAGTATGGAAGGCTTGGAACTTTCATCCAAAGTATCCACAAAAGAGCCGTATTTCTACGGGGATGAGAATTCCGAAATAAAGATTTCGGCTTTGGATATCGGAATCAAAAAGAACATTTTGAGGAATTTGGCGAAGAGGGGAGCCTATATCAAAGTATTTCCTTATAATTCTTCGTATGATGAAATGAAAGAATGGAATCCTGACGGTTATTTTATATCCAATGGACCTGGAGATCCAGAACCGTTGACCGATGCCGTAGCGGCCACTAAAGAAATGATTGCCTCTGATAAACCTTTGTTCGGAATCTGTTTAGGTCATCAAGTATTGGCTTTGGCAAACGGGGTTTCCACGTATAAGATGCATAATGGACACAGAGGGATTAATCACCCCATCCTTAACTTAGTTACTGGGAAGGGTGAAATCACTTCCCAAAACCACGGATTTGCGGTGAATAGGGAAGAGACGGAAGCAAATGCAGAGTTGGAGATCACCCACACGCATTTGAACGATCAAACCGTGGCCGGAATCAAAATGAAGAACAAGGATGTATTCTCGGTACAATATCACCCGGAAGCAAGTCCAGGTCCACACGATGCAGATTATCTGTTCGACCAGTTCTTCGATTTGATCAAGGCCGGTAAAAACTAAAACGATATAGTTCTGTTTTTAAGTATTTAAGTGCGTTTTGTGAGTAATATCATGGAGTTAAAAACGCTGTCTTTTGTATCTTTAGCCAATAATCACAACTATAAAACATTGAATTAAAATGAGCATCATTATCAACATTCATGCAAGACAAATATTGGATTCCAGAGGGAACCCGACAGTAGAAGTAGATGTAACAACAGAAAATGGAATAGTGGGAAGGGCAGCTGTACCTTCCGGAGCCTCTACTGGGGAGCATGAAGCCGTTGAATTGCGTGATGGCGGCGATTCCTTTATGGGTAAAGGGGTCGGTAAAGCCGTGAACAATGTAAATACGATCATAGCCGAGGAACTTATCGGGACATCGGTTTTTGAACAAAACCATATTGATCAGACCATGATCGAGTTGGACGGTACTCCAAACAAATCAAAATTGGGGGCCAACGCCATTTTGGGGGTATCATTGGCAGTGGCAAAAGCTGCAGCGAATGAGTTGGGTATGCCATTGTACCGATACGTAGGTGGTGTTAGCGCAAACACGCTTCCCGTTCCTATGATGAACATTATCAACGGAGGGTCGCACTCCGATGCACCTATCGCGTTCCAAGAATTTATGGTAATGCCAGTTAAGGCAAAGGATTTTAGTCATGCCATGCAAATGGGAACGGAAATCTTCCATAACCTTAAAAAAGTATTGCACGATCGTAATTTGAGCACTGCTGTAGGTGATGAAGGTGGTTTTGCACCAACATTGGAAGGTGGTACCGAAGATGCTTTGGATACCATTGCAAAAGCTGTGGAAAAAGCAGGTTACAAATTGGGCGATGAGATCATGATCGCATTGGATTGTGCTTCGGCAGAATTTTATGTAGACGGTGCTTACGATTATACAAAATTTGAAGGAAGTAAAGGTGTAGTGCGTACTTCTGAGGAGCAAGCTCAGTACCTTGCCGACCTTTGTGAAAAATATCCGATTATTTCCATAGAGGATGGAATGGATGAAAACGATTGGGAAGGTTGGAAAGTTTTGACTGAAAAGATCGGTGACAAAGTTCAGTTGGTTGGGGATGACTTGTTCGTGACAAACGTGGAGCGTCTTTCCCGTGGAATTGAAAACGGTATTGCCAATTCCATCTTGATCAAAGTGAACCAAATCGGAACATTGACCGAGACCATTGCCGCTGTGAACATGGCAAAGAATGCCGGATACACTTCTGTAATGTCTCACAGATCTGGTGAAACAGAGGATAATACCATCGCTGATTTGGCAGTGGCATTGAACACAGGTCAAATCAAAACAGGTTCTGCTTCCAGAAGTGACCGTATGGCCAAATACAACCAGTTATTGAGAATTGAGGAAGAATTGGGCGAAGTTGCCTATTATCCACAAGAAAAAGCCTTCAAGATAAACTAAGAATAATGATTTTTTAGCATACAAAAAGCCTTTCCTGATCAGGAAAGGCTTTTTTTTGTTTCAGTTCCAAACTTTGGTTAAATTAAGGGTTCACTTAATAAACATTCAAATATCTCTCCCGCATGAACAACTTTCTTTTTATTGCCGCCGAAAATGACGCTTTGGAAAACTGTAAAGCAGGTGGCATGGGCGACGTGGTCCGTGATGTGCCAAGGCAGATATCCGAACGGGGCGATAAGGTGCACGTGGTTGTTCCCGCTTATTCGAGACTTCATCATGGAGGATTGCCAAGAACAACGGTGAACTTTACCTTGCGCGGTTTGGGGTATACCGCAGAACTTTACGAAGTAAAACCTAAAAAGGAATTCCCCAATATTTTCCATTACGTTTTGCACCATCCGGAAATTGAGGCGGGCGATATTGCGCACATTTACCACAACGACCCAGAAGAGCCCTTCTATACCGATGCCATTAAGTATTTTATCTTTTGTACCGCGGTGGCTGAGGCCATAAAACAAGGTGCATTCGGTGATGTGGATTTGGTACACTTGCATGATTGGCATTCCAGTTTATTGTTGTTCTTGAGGGAATATCATCCAGAGTATACCAATCTTAAGGATATCAGGATTGTTTATAGTATCCATAATTTGGCCATTCAGGGCATACGTCCATTTGACAATAATTATTCCTCTGTAAAGAACTGGTTCCCCAATGTTCCGTTGGATTATCAAAAGTTGATGGACCACAGATACCAAGACTGTATCAACCTTATGGCCGTGGGCATTCGATTTGCGGATGCCGTACATACTGTGTCACCATCCTATAAAGATGATGTCTTGTTGCCGAGTTCTCCTCCCGAATTTATTGGAGGGGAAAGCTTGGAAACCGATTTACAGAAAGCAGATGAGGAAGGACGTTTGTTCGGTATACTAAACGGCTGTAACTATAAGAACATCAACAAGGAAAAGAAGGGTAATATTTACCGAAATACGGTCAAAGCATTATTTGGATGGTTGCAGCAAGAGGATAAAAAGTACAAGGCCGATTTCTTGGCCCACACAGGTGAGAAAATCATGGCCTATGTGGAGGAGAGACCCAAATTTATCGCTTCGAGCGTAGCTAGGTTGACAGAGCAAAAATTTTACTTTTTCATGAGGTCGCCAGAAGCCTTTGTGGAAATACTGAAAAAACTCGAAAAGGTCGATGGTATCTTTATGTTATTGGGCACCGGAGCTCCCGAGTATGAGGAACTCTTCAGAAAATTGAGCTACCAGCACAAGAACTTTATATTCACCAACGGTCAGTCAGAAAAACTCATTGATTCCATGTACCTGGAATCCGACCTTTATTTTATGCCCAGTCTTTTTGAACCTTGTGGTATTAGCCAAATGTTGGCCATGAGAAATGGAAATCCATGTTTGGTACATCACACTGGTGGACTAAAGGATACGGTGGAGCACATGAAAACCGGTTTCAGTTTTGATGGGGACAGCTACGACGAGAAAATAAAGAGCATGTTGGAAGCAATGGATGTAGCTTTGGATGTGTTCGCAAATGATAAACCAACTTGGAAAAAAATACAGGCTGCGGCACGAAAAAAACGCTTTACATGGCAGAAATCCGTAGATGAATATTACAAAGTGCTCTACAAATTGGATTGACCCAATTTATATATATCATTTTAGCGTTAATATCAACACAAATAGCGGCTGGAAATTGTTAATGGCTATGCTTTTTCGTAATTTTCGCATTCTATTTTTACTAATCTATTAAAACATAAAATGTCGGATAAAGCTATACTCGAATATGGGGGAGAAAGATATGAATTCCCTGTTATAAAAGGTACTGAAGATGAATTGGCCATAGATATCAAAACCTTGAGGGCCGCAACAGGAATGGTGACCATAGACCCCGGTTACAAAAACACAGGCTCTTGTGAAAGTGCCATAACGTTCCTCGATGGCGAAAAAGGTATTTTAAGATATCGAGGATATTCTATTGAAGATCTTGCCGAGAAAGCTGACTTTTTGGAGGTTGCATATCTTCTGATTTTTGGCGAGTTGCCAAACAAGGAACAGCTTGAAAAATTCCATAGCGACATTAAAGAGGAATCCCAAGTGGACGAGGAAATGAAGAAAATTTTGGATGGCTTTCCAAAATCTGCCCACCCAATGGGCGTGCTATCTTCGTTGACAAGTGCCCTTGTTGCATTTAACCCATCATGCGTTGATGTGTCATCCGAGTCCGCCATGTATAACTCCATTGTTCGTATTTTGGCAAAGTTCCCGGTTTTGGTCGCATGGACACTACGCAAGAAAAAAGGTCTTCCATTGGATTATGGGGATGATACTTTGGGTTATGTGGAGAACATCCATAAAATGATGTTCAAAAGACCGAATCAAGAATATAAAAGAGATCCAATCGCCATAGATGCTTTGGACAAATTATTGATTTTGCACGCAGATCACGAACAAAACTGTTCTACATCTACGGTAAGAATCGTGGGTTCTTCGCACGCTGGTCTGTTTGCATCACTTTCCGCAGGTATATCCGCACTATGGGGTCCATTGCACGGAGGGGCCAACCAAGCCGTTCTGGAGATGTTGGAAGCTATTGAGGCTGATGGAGGTGATACCAAAAAATACATGGCCAAGGCCAAGGACAAGGACGATCCTTTCAGATTAATGGGCTTTGGACACAGGGTATATAAAAACTTTGATCCAAGAGCCAAGATCATTAAAAAGTCGGCAGACGAGGTGTTGGGCAACTTAGGAATAGAAGACCCGATTTTGGACATCGCCAAAGGATTGGAAAAAGAGGCCTTGGAAGACAGCTATTTTGTGGATAGAAAACTGTACCCCAACGTGGATTTCTATTCTGGAATCATCTACCGCGCATTAGGTATACCAACAGAAATGTTCACTGTAATGTTTGCATTGGGTAGATTGCCCGGATGGATTGCACAATGGAGAGAAATGAGATTGAGAAAAGAACCGATAGGTAGACCAAGACAGGTTTACATCGGTGAAAACCATAGAAGCTTTGTTCCTTTGGAAAAAAGATAAGATTTGGAACATTGAGAAAATAAAAAAGGGGCGATATCGCCCCTTTTTCAATGGGACGGATTAACTAACTATAGAATGCGACCTATTGTATTTTGGTTTAAATGCTTGTCCTTATCTAGGCACATTCGCATTATTTCAAACTGGTAATGCCTTTGCATTTCGGAAATGTCCTCTCTGGATGCTTCACTTTTTGCATCCTGAAAAGTTTTGTGAATAAAGTCATGCGCATCCACGGTACTCATGCTCTTTAAGGTAGAGTCCAATGACATACCATATTTTCTCGCCGATTCGTTTACTTTACTGTATTCAGGCTCTAAATGCTGATGAGTTATCTGGTGTGTAAACAGAAAATGTCTCTTGGGCAAGTCTTCTTGGGTAATACAATCATTGTATTTTACCATAAGGATTGGTTCAAGATTAGCAGGAGTCCCAGTTTTGGAAATAAAGCTAAAACGATCTTTGCTTTGGAAAGCATTCATGCCCCCAAATACAACTGCTAAAGTTGCCAGTAGAGTTGATGTGAGTATTAGTTTTTTCATGAGTAAGAAAAATCTTAATACAAAAGTAGTAATAAAAACATTTTAAGTATCTGATATATGTCAGTTTTTGAGGATTTGAACAGTATTTTGAGGTTTTGATAAAAATTAGCCCGTTTTTAAACCCGTAAATTGTAGTTCTAGAGGGTAAGGCATTGAAAAGTTGGAGGATTTTCTCATTTTCGCGAGCAATAAAATTCAACTAAAACACTAGATTTGCCATAGAAATTTTAGGATTTTTCTGTGTTGATCATATCTGCCGATATTTTCGGAGACAAATAACCCTAGTATGATAGATTTGAACGTTGTTGATGAGACCAGCCCTTTAAAAGCAGTCATTTTGGGAACTGCAGAAAGTTGTGGGCCAGTTCCGACCATTGAGGAGGCCTACGACCCCAAATCCATCGAATACATTAAGGCAGGTACGTATCCCAAGGAAGCTGATATGATCAAGGAAATGGATGCCTTTGCCCATGTATTTCATAAATATGGAGTAAAGGTTTACCGACCCGAAGTTTTGGAGGACTGTAACCAGATATTCGCCCGCGATATTGCTTTTGTGATCGAGGATAAGTTGTTTCACGCCAATATTTTGCCAGACCGCGAAAGAGAGTTCGAAGCAATCCATGAAGTATTGGAAAACATAGACCCCAACTGTATTATTAGGCCGCCCGAAGAAGTTCATATAGAGGGTGGCGATGTAATGCCTTGGAAGGATCATGTTTTTATCGGAACCTATACGGGGAGCGATTATTCTAGCTATATAACCGCCAGAACCAATATTGAAGCTGTAGAATTTATCCAAGACATGTTCCCCCATAAAACGGTGAAATCCTTCGAACTGAGAAAATCGAATACCAACCCAAGGGAAAATGCATTGCACTTGGATTGCTGTTTTCAACCTGTGGGGAAGGATAAGGCCATATTGCACAAGAATGGATTTCTAGTGGAAGAAGAATACCAATATCTGGTAGATTTTTTCGGGCCGGATAATATCTTTGAAATCGATAAGGAAGAAATGTATCAAATGTTCAGCAACGTATTTTCCATTTCCCCTGAAGTCGTAGTTTCAGAAAGGAATTTTACAAGATTGAACAACTGGCTTCGGGACCAAGGATTTACCGTAGAGGAGATTCCCTATGCCGAAATAGCCAAGCAAGAAGGTCTGTTGCGATGTAGCACCATGCCTTTGGTGAGAGCATAAATTTATAACCCCGTTTCCTGCTGCCACAGGTATACCAAAAACAGTCAACGTATTGAAGAATCAGATTACCGGTACCATTCTTATGGTGCGCCCCGTTAACTTTAGGATGAACGAACAGACTGCTGTCAACAATTATTTTCAGGAAGACCCGCATCTAAAAAATGCCGAGATCAACAAGAAAGCACAAGAGGAATTCGACCAGTTTGTAAAAGTGCTTCGGGACAATGGTGTCAACGTGATCACCATAAACGATAATATGGAGCGCGATACTCCCGACTCCATTTTTCCGAACAATTGGGTCTCTTTTCACGCCAACGGAACGGTGTGCGTATATCCCATGTTTGCGGAGAACCGCAGAAAGGAGCGTAGAGAGGATATTTTTGAACTCTTGGAAGAGAACGGTTTTGTAATCAATAATTTTATGGATTATACAGCCGCAGAAGAGGAAGAGGTGTTTTTGGAAGGTACAGGCAGTATTCTATTGGACAGGGTAAACCAGAAAGCGTATTGCGCATTGTCCGAACGCGCGCACGAAGACCTGTTTATCGAATTTTGTGAAGATTTTGATTGTTTTCCGGTAATTTTTCATGCCAATCAAACGGTGGAAGGTGAGCGATTGCCGATTTACCATACCAATGTAATGATGGCCATGGCAGAAACCTTTGACGTTATCTGTTTGGATTCCATCGATGATAAAAAGGAACGAAAAAACGTGGTGGACCATATTAAAATGGACGGCAAGGAAGTCATCAGGATTACCGAAGAGCAAATGTGCCATTTTGCAGGGAACATGTTGCAGGTAATCGGTGCCGACGATAAACGTTTTATGGTGATGAGTACCCAAGCGTACAATAGCCTAACACAAGAACAAATCACGGCCATTGAAAAACATTGTCTCATCATCCACAGTCCGTTGGATACCATTGAGACCTGTGGTGGTGGCAGCGCCCGTTGTATGATGGCCGAAGTATTTTTGCCAAAAGCGTAGGAACATAATGTCATTTCGAGCTGGTTTCTGAGTTGTCATCCTGAGCGCAGTCGAAGGAGAGCGAAGGAGCAGTCGAGAAATCTTTATTCTTTAACATGACACGAATTACACCAATTATACGAATCATTACGAATGGGCAAGTTGTCGTGCTGAACTTGATTCAGCTTCACATTCAGAATAATACTGTTGCATTGCAACTTTAAAATTGAATATCTTCGACCATGCGCAGAAATTTTGAGATTTTAGGGATGTGTGCAGGATGGTTTGCCGTACTCGCCCAACTCTATTTGATGCTTCAGAATAGAGAAACCGTCTTGGTTGAAAGTTTGTTGCGTTTTATCAGCTATTTTACCATTCTTACCAATACGTTGGTTGCCCTTTTTTTTACGACCAGGGTCTTTGGGGCGGACCAAAAACGACTGGCCCTTTTTCACCAGAAGGCCACGCCAATGGCCTTGACCTCTTTTATATTGGTGGTGGGATTGGTATACCAATTTGTTCTCAGGAACCTTTGGGCTCCAACAGGTCTGCAAATGGTGGTGGATGAGCTGTTGCATACCATAATCCCAATATTGATGTATGTGTATTGGCTCATGTTCTGTTCCAAGGCCGTAGTTGAATGGAAACAGCTCTCCAAATGGCTGTTTTACCCTTTAGGGTATGTGGTTTTTGTGTTGGTCCGGGGACATTTCTCTGGTTTTTATCCGTATCCGTTTTTAAATGTGCTGGAGCTTGGGTTGGGTTCCGTGCTTTTGAATAGCTGTTTTGTGTTATTGTTGATGCTCCTGGTTATGGCCGCTCTCTACTTTTTAGGGAAATTGCTCCGGCCGAAACAATGAACAATTGGCAGTGAGCAATAATCAATGGCATAGTTTGACACAAATTCCACGAATTTCCCCGAAGTAGCTTTTTGTCATTTCGAACCGACCAAAGGGAGTGTGAGAAATCTAAGGAAAGTTGAGATTTCTCAATCGATGCTTTGCATTTCATTTTCTCAACCCAACCGCAATCCCCCGAAGCGCAGCGACCACTTTTTGAACTTCTTTTCGGTCAAATGTGTCTTCTTCCAAATAAAACAACATTTCCAAGGCTAGATCCAACACTTTGGCCAATTCCTCAGGAGAACCGTACCAGTCTTCCATCCATTGCCAAACAACTTCTGCTTTTTCCATATGATAAGCAAGAAATACATTTTTGGTCAACGGGTACATGTCATATATGGCAACATGATGAAGGGTAAAGGGTAAAAGACGAAGGTTACGGAAGAAAACTCAGAACTCTTAACCCAAAACTCATAACTAATCTTCCTCCTCGGCCGTAAACCCACGAATGGCCTGGTTGGGCTCCATAATGGTGTAGCCTTTCCAAAACTCCGCGTCGTAGCGTGGCATATAAGTGGCCTTTACTGTTTTATCCTCTTTAAAGGACTTGAACTCGCTTTCGGCAATGTTATCTTGGTTGAAGACCACGAGTTCCCATTTGGAGGTAACGTTCATCTGGAAGTCAATGTTTAGCTTCAATTCGTTCTGTTTGCGACGGCCTTTTACATGTTTGTTCTTTTCCACCACTTTTAGCGGTCTGTCCACCCCAAAGAACTTGCCATCGGCCAATTCCATAAACTGAAGTTCGTACTTGCCATTGGGCAGTTTGGCAAACCGCATGGTGCCCTTGTACAAGGTTTCGCGATAGGTAATGCCCAATAATCTGAAATTTCTGAGGCGTTGGGTGTTCGTAAAGTCCAAACGCATTACGGCAAAGTCCTCAATGTTGATGTAGAGTCGTCCCTTGAAATCCGCGCTGCTTCGCTTGGGCCAAAAGTCGACTACGTACACCCCTGCATCGCCAATATCGGCATAGCCTGCCAGTTTAAACTCGTAACGGTGGTTTTTGTCCACCAAATCCAATTTGGTATCTTCTTTATAGTACAGTTGCTCAATAGTTCTTTGAACTGCCAACGTTGGCTATCGGTCAAGCCGGAAACACTGTCTTTTTTTACTTGGGCTTTCAGTTTTTTTGCCTGGTCCATCCGTTCGTCGTCCATGGTATCCAGAATGGAATCCACTTGTATTTTTTCACTAAAAATCCCCGATTTTATCTTTAGATAAGAACCCGGCTTTACGTTCGCCGTAAAAATGTCCTCCATGTGTTCCGCCAAATCTTCAAAAGAGCTCACATCGCGTTTATCGTACAGGTCGGCCGCTTTTAGGATGTTGAGCTTGTAATCGGTGTTGTTTTTGTAGAAGTCGCCAAAACTCTCGGTGTAGTGCGAAGCATTTTTAGGGATAGATCGGGCAATGCTGTCCATTAATTCCTTGTTGAGTTCTTTGATGGATGATTTTTCGAACCCAAAATCCACCTTGTGCATATTGGCCAGTTCCGATTTCCGAAGAAAAAACCGTTGTTTTACTGGAGCTTTGTTCACGTTTTGGGGAATGTTCTCTATCATTTTATCAATGATGTCATCTACCTCCAGTTCCTTGTCGAACACATAAACACCGCTCAATTCAATGGCCTTGGCATTCAAAGTAACCAAGCTATCCTGCATTTGTTCCAACGTGAAGCCTTTTTTCTCATAGCCCATGGAAGTCACATAAATGGAGTCGGGCAGGGCGGTACCTTCTTCCAATACAAAACTGAAACGGCCTTCATCATTAGTGACCACTCCTTGGTGCTCCCCATATTGTATGGTGGCGTAGGGAATCCCTTTTTGGGTCTTGGCATCCACCAAACGTGAACTAATGGTCTGGGAGGCCATCGGAAGTGCTATTAAAAGCGAAAAATAAGCAAGAAATAAGGTCTGTTTTAGGGACATAACTACAGATATGGTTTCAATGTTAAGACGCCTTTTGGGGAGGAAAGGTTGTCTGTGGTTTAGACGAACTTTGGGCAATTTTGTGACAAAGTGCGAAGAAATAGGGAATCCCCGATATGGCTTAATAGTATTTTAACAGCTGTGAAGTTAGGAGGATTGTCATTTCGAGCTGTCACCCTGAGCGCAGTCGAAGGGGACAGTCGAGAAATCTTAAGTAAAACGATAATTAATGAAAACATCTCGACTGCGCTCGATGTAACAGAGGTTTTTACTTTGAGTATTTACACTTTTGCAATATTCCGAATCATGTTCCCAAAAATGAATAGATGGAACGGCAGCACGGAGTACCAATACAATCGTCCCAGTAAACCTTTGGGCCGAAAGGTAGCGGTTTGGTAGAGCACGCCGTCCTCAATTTTAAACTCCAGCCAAGCTTCTCCCGGGGTTTTCATTTCGGCAAAAAGCAGCAATCGCTTGCTTTTTTTGTCGGCCAGAAGCACTCGCCAAAAATCCAGTGCATCACCAGGAAAAATTTTATCGGGATGGGTGCGTCCACGTCGCAGTCCCGGTCCACCTACCAATTTGTCCAAGAACCCACGGATTTTCCAAAGCCAATTACCGTAGTACCAACCGTTTTCGCCACCAATCCGCCAGATGTTCTTGAGGACTTCTTTCTCATTTTGTATGGGAATTGATTTTTTATCCTGCAATACACCATATTTTGGTACTTGGATATAATCCTCAAGATCTTTTTTTATTCTACCACTTGCAATACTGTCCTTCCAACTACTGATGACGAGGTTTTGCTCAATTTTTTTGAAGGCCAAGTCGATAGCCTCTTCGTAAGTGTGAGTTTCGATTCCCAACATTTCTTGCAGGCGATTGTCTTGGGCCACAACCTCCATTTTCATGCTATCCACTAGGTTTGTAGCCAATTTGTAAGAGGTCGAGGTCACAAAATAGAGCCAGTAGGAAGATAGTTTCGGCGTCATCACGGGAACCGTGAAAATCCAGTTTTTAAAGCCACGTACTTTGGCGTAGCCATGCAGCATATCTTTATAGGTAAGAATATCGGGCCCACCAATGTCAAAGGATTGACCGTACGTTTCTTTGTTGCCCAACACTTCGGTGAGGAACTGAATCACATCGCGAATGGCGATCGGCTGCGTTTTGGTGAGTACCCATTTAGGTGTTATCATCACGGGCAGTTTTTCGCAGAGGTCGCGAATAATCTCAAAAGAGGAACTTCCGGAGCCTACAATAATCCCAGCACGGAGCACCGTTACATCAAACGGGCCTTTGTATAGAATTTCTTCTACATTTTTTCTGGAACTGAGGTGTTTGGAAAGTTCCTTGTCGTTCACAATACCGCTGAGGTAGATAACCTGTTGGCACTGGGTGTTCTGCAAAATGGTGTTGAAGTTTTTGGCCGCTTGCGCCTCTTTTTCATCAAAATCGGTAACGGAGGAGGTCATGGAATGTATCAAGTAGTAGGCGGCATCAATATCCTTGGTCACCTGTTGTTTTTCGGGGTCGTCCAAAAAATCAATCTCAACAATATCAATTTTTGAGCGGATTTTAGCATCCACCGAAAGCCGTTTTTCATCCCGAACAGCACAAACTACGCTATGGCCCATATCCAAAAGTTTGGGCAATATGCGCATCCCGATGTAGCCATTGGCCCCTGTCAACAATATTTTCATAGGTCTTCCAAGTTGGTGGGCAGATTATCCGCACGATGGTCCATCAATTTACGGAAGAATCGCTGAATAGCTTTGGTATCCGACTTTACTTTGATGAAGTAATGGTCCATATAAATGGAATAGATCCCGATATCACCTTTATACACGTTCAATTTGTAGTAGGGGATGATAAGCCCGTAGGTCTCCAAGCGGGCTCGAAACCGAACAATGATGCCATTCGGACGAATTTCAACATTACAAGTATTGGTGCTATTGTCCAAAATGAGCAGATTGTAAATATCGATACTGGCCTCGGTAACAAAAAGTTTTGGGGAGCCGATACCGCCCATGGCAAAACGCTCTTTTATAGGGATGGGTTTGCCTACGGCATCGTCAATTTTTTTGGTGATTATTTTATCGTTGTAGGAGACGTTCAAAAGCATATCTAAAAATACTCAAATTAGGGCGGACCATTTGGTAAGGGTGTGGGAAAAGCCCAAAAAATGCGTAGTTTTGCGCCCTGAAAAGCCTTTATAGATGAGTTTGCAGAACGATTTGACCCAAAAAGTAATCGAGGCGGTAAAACAACTGTACCAAGTTGACTTGCCCACGGTGGAATTTCAACCTACCCGAAAGGATTTTGAGGGTGATATTACCGTAGTGGTATTCCCTATGTTGCGCCTTGTGAAAGGGAATCCGGTTCAGATTGGAACTAAGATAGGGGAGTACTTGGTTGAGAATGTTGATGAAGTATTGAAATGCAACGTGGTACAGGGCTTTTTGAACATTGTTATTGCTGATAGCTACTACCTTAATTTCTTCAACGGTATTTTTGATGAAACAGATTTTGGTTATGTAAAATCACAGTCGGATGATGCCGTGATGGTGGAATATTCATCTCCCAATACCAACAAACCGTTGCACTTGGGGCATATCCGAAACAATCTTTTGGGCTATTCCGTAGCTGAGATTTTGAAAGCTTCGGGCAAAAAAGTGTACAAAACCCAGATCATCAACGACCGAGGCATCCATATTTGTAAAAGTATGTTGGCCTGGCAAAAATTTGGTGAAGGCGAAACCCCAGAATCTTCCGGTTTAAAAGGGGACCACTTGGTAGGAAAATACTATGTGGCTTTTGATAAGGCATACAAAGAACAGATAGCCGAATTGGTCGAATCGGGCACACCCAAAGAAAAGGCTGAAAAGGAGGCGTCAATTTTATTGGAAGCCCAAGAAATGCTCCGTAAGTGGGAAGCTGGCGATGATGAAGTTGTGGCACTTTGGAAAAAAATGAACGGCTGGGTGTACGATGGTTTTGATATCACCTACAAAAACTTGGGCGTTGATTTTGATACGCTGTACTACGAGAGTGATACCTATTTGCTAGGTCGTGATGTGGTGAAAGATGGATTGGAACGCGGTGTTTTCTTTAAAAAGGAAGATGGCAGTGTTTGGATAGACCTGACCGAGGACGGATTGGATGAAAAAATCGTGTTGCGTTCCGATGGTACTGCGGTGTATATGACTCAAGATATCGGGACGGCCATTCAAAGGGTGACCGACCATCCAGACATTAACGGAATGGTATACACGGTGGGTAATGAGCAGGATTATCACTTTAAGGTCTTGTTCCTTATCTTAAAAAAACTGGGTTATTCTTGGGCGGAGCAGTTGTTCCATTTGAGTTATGGAATGGTGGATTTGCCCAGCGGCAAAATGAAGAGTAGGGAAGGTACCGTAGTGGATGCGGACGACCTTATCAAAAATATGGAAGATACCGCTGAATCCATTTCCCAAGAATTGGGCAAACTGGAAGGTTATTCCGAAGAGGAGAAAAAACAATTGTACCGAACCATAGGTCTGGGTGCCCTTAAATACTACATTTTAAAAGTAGACCCAAAGAAACGTATTCTTTTTAACCCTGAAGAATCGGTCGATTTTCAGGGAAACACAGGACCATTTATTCAATATACCTACGCTAGGATTCAATCTATTTTAAGGAAGGCTGATTTTGGTGTCTCGACTGCGCTCGACATGACAATGGACTTGCACGAAAAGGAGAAAGAGTTGTTGAAACAAATCCAATTGTTCCCGGAAACGGTTCAATTGGCGGCGGAAAACTTTAGCCCTGCTTTGATTGCGAACTATACTTACGATTTGGTGAAGGAGTTTAACTCGTTCTATCAGCAAGTTTCCATTTTGGGTGAAACTGACGAGCAGAAGAAAAACTTCAGGGTGCAGTTGTCCCAAAAAGTAGGCGAGGTGATTCAATCTTCGTTCCGCTTGTTGGGTATTGATGTTCCTGATAGGATGTAGGAATCCTCTCAGTCTCCCTTTTTAAAAGGGAGAAGCCTATGGGGTTTGTTTAAAATGTTCAGTAATTTCCGATAATACGGATTCCAGGTTTTCAAACACCATTTTATTCTCAAATCGTATCACGGTATAACCTAGTTCATTTATAACCTGAGTGCGCTTTGCGTCGTATTCTTGGGCTTGAGGTGTATTGTGTACGGCTCCGTCCAATTCTATCACTAATTTTTCTGAAGCACAATAGAAATCAACAATGTAGTTTTTGATGCTATGCTGACGGTTGAAACGTCTACCTCGTAGTTTTTTGGCTTTGAGGTAACGCCATAAAAAAGCTTCGGCGGGGGTTAGGTTCTTTCGTAACTTTTTTCTGTAGTTTTCTAATTCTTTGCGGTTATGGATTCTTTTTTTCATCAATCTTTATATAAAAAGCTCCCCTCTTGGAAAAAGAGGGGTGATTCAGGCTACTGAATCTGGGAGATTGATTCTATAAATCTACAAAATTTAAAAACTCACCCTAAAACTCATATTGGGGGTAATGCCCAGTGAAAAGTTTTCCACGGTCTCGATTTCATTATCTTGGTTGACCCGATAATATTTGTTGAGGCTGTTTCTTCTATTTGTGAAGTTTAAAATGGACAGCCCGGCGTTGGCCCGAATAGTTCTACCGATTTGAAAATTGTATATGGCCGAGGCATCCGCCCTAAAATATTCTGGCAACCTACTGCTGTTTGGTTCCTGAAAGTTGATTCTGGGCGGGGAGAAGTTGTCATCCAGCCCTTCATCGCCCGGAACAGGTTCGGTAAAGGGTTTACCAGTTCTGTAATTAAGTCCAATGCTCAGCTTCAAATCCTTATAATTGTAGGTGCTGGCAAAGGTAATGGTATGTCTTATGTCCAAATTGTTCGGGAATGTTTGTGGTACAATGGAGTCGAAGGTGTAATCATTCTTGTTGTAAGCATAGCTTAACCAAGTACTATAATTATCTCCTTTTTTGTTGATAAGCAGTTCCATGCCCTTAACATTGTAGCCTCCTATTTCTCCCGAAAATTGATATTGATTTTGGAATCCTTGCGTGCTGGTGCTGATGCCGTCCACATTTTTATAGAAGCCCTCGACACCCACATAAAAATTGTTTTTTTCGTAATTGATGCCTACCGAGCCTTGCTTGCTCTTGGTCACGGGAAGCGTGTTATCGTTGGACAAAATCCATCTGCGCTTTTCAATGCCTAAAAAGTTTTGTTCCAAATCAATGATTTGGTTGGTGGTCTGACTTTTGAACTCACCTAAAACCTCGGCCCTAAGATAATTGGCCAATTTAAAGTTCAGGTTGATTCTGGGTTCCACCAAAAGCTGTTGAAAGGTGTTCAGATTCTCGATAAAATTGAATCGGGCTCCAATTTTTCCGATGAATTTGTTCCCCGGAGAATTGTAATTGAGTTGCGAATATGGTGCGTGGGTTCGGATTACGCCTTTGAGTTCACTTTCAAAACTGGGTTGATTGATGATCGTAGCATTGACAATACCGGTTTCAATGTATTGATACCCATTGTTCCAATTAAATGCATCATTAAGAATAAAGGTGGTGTTTAATTTTAGTGCATTTTCAATCACTTGATTGTTTTGGAACAACTGCTGTATCTGATTGTCATAAATATTTTGTGCATCCAAATTGTACTTGGAGTAATAGATGTTCAGGTGCGTGGAGAACCTATCCGTCCAATCGCTTTGGAGTTGCCCGCCAACGGAAATATTGTCCTGTCTCAATAGGCTGATATTGGTTTCATCTGCCGTAACATTGGTCTCATCAAATTTTAAATTGTTTTTAATGTGTATGGCACTCAGTCTGATTTTGTGATATTCGTTGAGGTCGTACAGGATTTTTCCGGAAAAATCATAAAAGAAAAAATCTTCGTCACGTATAAATTCATCATCAACGGTGCTGTTGTTTTGAAGTGTAATCTCACTATCCTGAAACGCCCGATTGATGAACTGTTTGTATGTGGGTGTCCTCAAAAAGTCGGTGGCTGAGCGCCTTGCAGAAAACTGAATTCCAAGGTTGTTGGTTATGGGGGCCTCGGCGTAGATATCGCCGCTTATCAAATTAAATCCACCTCCACCATTAAACGTTTCCGGGATGGAATTTCCCGTTTCCATTTGAATAACGCTGCTCACCCCGTCACCAAAGTTGGCGGGCGTCCCATTTTTATAGATGGTCACTTTATCCGTTTGATAGGGGTTAAAGGCAGATATCAACCCAAAAAAATGTCCGGATTGATACATTTTTATGCCGTTCCAAAGAATAAGGTTTTGGTCGTTGGTACCACCACGAACGTTGATGTCCGATACGGTCTCGTCAATACTTTTTATCCCCGGCAAGGCTTGTACGGTTTGCAGAATGTCGGGTTCAATAAGTCCTGGAAGTATTCCAAACTCTGCGGTGTTCAATGTGATGCTGGCATCCTTTTCTTTTATAATTCCCGAGGTGAGGTATTTGTATACGAACACTTCATCCAATTGTTCGTAATAAGGTGCCAAAAGTATTTTGGGGCATCCGCTTTGTTGCAACAGACTTTCAACCTTTACATATTTGGTCACGTATCCCAAATACCGAATTTGCAAGGACGCGTTTCTAGGAATATTCTCCAGTGAAAAAGAGCCGTTATTGTCCGTTATTTTAGCGGTGCCTGTTCCCAAAACCTCTATTGTGGCTCCAATAACCGTGTTTTCGGCAAAATTATCCAAAACCACACCGCACACATTGACCTGATTTTTGGTGGAGAGGGTGTAATAGCGGTCATTGAGTTTTTCTGTTTGAATATTGAAGATGTCCTTGATGTATTGAAGGATTTCTTCTAGGGTATTCAGGCTTTCTGGAATTTTAAGGGTGAGACCATCCAAATCCTCATCAAGATAGGAGAACTTGACATCAAAACGATTCTCTATATTTTTTATGTATGAAATAAGGGATTGTTGTTCTTCCTGTGCATTCATGTTGCCTGCCAGAAAAAACAAAACACCGAGGACGAGGCCTATATGCTTATTGTTGTGTGTTCTCAGCATAAAAAAGTACGTTGTCTCCGTCTATTTTAAAACGTGTTTGGGAGGGGGTACTTATACTTTTTAACGCCATTTTTAGGTCTGTGTTGTTAAACGAACCTGTAAATAAAAGATTTGTATCAATATTTTCAATGCTAACCTGGATATTGAACTGTCTTTCCAGCTCGGCAAAAACATATTTTAAAGGAATACTTTCAAAACTACTTTCGTTGTTCATCCAAGAGGGGGAATTACCATTTGGAGTGCCAGTGCTTACAATTTTGCCATCGATTACCAGAAAGGAATTTCCTGCGGGCAGTTTTAATTCTTTATTGTTGTGGGTAACGCTTACCAATCCTTCGTAGCAGGTTACTTCAAAAAAACCTTTTCTGTTTTCCACATTGAACTGTGTTCCCAATACGCTAACTTTTCCATGGTCGGTGGAAACGGTGAATTTTTTTCCTTTGGCTACTTTAAAGAAAGCTTCGCCTTGTAAATCAATGTTTCGATTTTTGTCCCAACCTTTCTCGCTGTATGAGATTTGGGAACCGGCATTCAAAAATATTTCGGAATCATCGGGAAGTACAACTTCGGAGCGTTCTGCAAACTCTGTGGTTACTTTTTCATTCAAAGTATTTATGTAGAAGTATGAACCAGCAAGCAGAACAGCAATGACTGCAGCCACCCTAAGGAATTTCTTGAAAGGGTTCAAGGAAATCACCTTTGGCGCATTGTCGATGTACTCATCTTTTAGGCGTTGCAATGCTTGGTCGGCATCGAATTCAGGAGCCGTCAACCTACTAGAAACATCCTTTAGCTTTTGATATGAGGCATACTCTTCGGAGCCTTTAAATTCCCGAAGCTCATCTTCTGAAAGCTCTCCGCTCAGCCATTTTGCCAAATAATTTTCTTGCATGGGTTCTATGCTTTACGTTATACAAACAACTAGTTGTTAAAATACCCTACTTAAAATTCAAAATAAATTCTATAGCTAAATACCATCAATATGTTCCCGTAAACTTTTGAGGGCCAAATGCATTCGTTTTTCAATGGCTTTTACGCTCACCTCCTCCATTTCTGCAATTTCTGCATACTTTTTACCATCGATTCGGTTCAGTAAAAATGTGGTCCGTTGATTTTCGGGTAGGGCATTAAGCGCATTGTCCAATTTTTCCTTGTATTCTTGTTCCTCCATTAAAAATTCTGGAGATTCGTTGGTTCTATCTTTTACAAGGCTGTCGGCATGTTTCAACCTCACCTTTTCAGCCTTTATCACATTTAAATAAAGGTTGTTGGCTACTGTGTAAACATAGGATTTTGCTTTCTCCGGGCTCACTTTTGCACAGTTTTGCCATAATTTTACAAATGCCTCCTGTACAGCGTCATTTGCTTTTTCCTCATTGCCGAACTTGTAGAATATATAGTTAAAGACCGTTTTGGAATGGGCCTTGAAAACTTTACTGAAAATTTGCTCTTCACAAACGTTGCTCATTGAAGATGGTTTGATTAGGGAATCAAATATATTTGAAAAATATTAAGGAAAAGTAGGGTTTTTTTTTTGAGAATTGTTTAGTGGTAAAGAATAACCCCAAAAAATCAATAGTTATGAAGAAGCTGATTGACAATGTGATGCGTGTTGTGCTCATGGTGTCTGTTATTGGGTTGTATTCCTGTCAAGAGGAGTATGAAGATGTACATGGCAACGACCAAGAACAAACCATTGCAGCTAAATCTGACATTGCTGGTTTAATTCAACAAACCTCATCCCAAGATGGTTCTTTTGACAATATTGTGGATGGAGCCAGTTGTTTCGCCATCCAGTTTCCATATACCGTAAATGCAAATGGGGTTGAGATCAGCATCAATTCCAAAAGTGATCTAGAAAAAATCGAAAATGTTTTTGACGCTACCATTGAGGGAAATAATATCCTAGAAATAGTTTTTCCCATCACAATAACATTTGCGGATTATAGCCAAATTACTATTGAAAATAAGGGAGAGCTTATGGTTAGGGCCCGTGAATGCATTGAAGGCGGCGGGGATGACGATATTGAGTGCGTTGATTTCGTATATCCCATAACCTTGTTCACCTTTGTGATAGATGCACAACAGAGTTCCGAAATCCAAGTTGAAACCGATTTTGATATGTACCGTGTATTTTCCGAGTTGGAAGACAATCGATTGGTCAGTTTCCAGTATCCCATCACACTGACAAAGCATGACGGCACCGAAATTGTTGTTGAAAATAATGCCGATTTGATTGCCACTTTGGAAATGGAAAAAAATCAATGTGATGAGGATGACGACAATGACTTTGGCGATGACGATTTCTCCGAAGCCGAGCTGGACGAATATGTAATGGCCTGTCCATTACAGGTAAAACAGGTAATACGTAACCAAATGGACAACAGTGAACAATACCTTGAACATTTAATGGTATTTAGAGAAGATGGTTCTGTTGTTTTTTCCACATTTACTGCAAATGAGATAACAGGAACCTGGAACACAAGTATGTCAAATGGAGCAGTGAACTTGAGACTTAAGTTTGAAAATTTTCCCGATTTCACCTCAGAATGGCAAGTATATAAACTTGAGGAAAATCTTATAAAGTTGTACCAAGACGATGTCAATAAAATTGTTCTCGAAAGAAGATGTGATATATAACCCACAACAATTGGTTCTCAATTGAAAAGCTTTAGAAGCTCTGATTAGTCAATAATTCAAGAAGAAATAAAAATTTTCCCCCATTCTTTTTCCAAAAGAAGGACGGCCTACCCCAAAGCCGTCCTTTTTCTTTTATATTATTCTTAAATTTGTCCCTCTTTAAAACAAAGAACATATGTTCGATAATTTAAGCGAAAAATTAGATAAAGCATTCCACGTCCTTAAAGGACATGGTCAAATTACGGAAATCAATGTAGCAGAGACCCTTAAGGAAGTTCGAAGAGCTTTGTTGGATGCTGACGTAAACTTTAAAATAGCCAAGGAATTTACCAATACGGTAAAGGAAAAGGCACTGGGTCAAAACGTTTTGACCACCCTTCAACCGGGCCAGCTTATGGTGAAGCTGGTAAAGGATGAGCTTACCGAGCTTATGGGGGGCGATGCAGAGGAAATCGACCTATCGGGCAACCCTTCTGTAATACTGATGTCCGGTCTTCAAGGTTCGGGTAAAACCACCTTTTCCGGTAAATTGGCCAATTATCTCAAAAACAAAAAAACAAAGAAGCCGCTTTTGGTGGCTTGTGATGTGTATCGTCCTGCAGCGATAGATCAGTTGCATGTAGTCGGGGACCAAATCGGCGTAGAGGTTTATTCCGATAGGGAAAACAACGACCCCGTTGCCATTGCCAAGGCAGGTATTGCCCATGCAAAAAGTACAGGGTGCAACGTTGTAATCATCGATACTGCAGGTCGTTTGGCCGTGGACGAGCAGATGATGGATGAAATCTCCAACATCCACAAAGCCATTGAGCCGCAAGAAACTTTGTTTGTGGTGGACTCCATGACAGGTCAAGATGCCGTGAATACTGCAAAGGCGTTCAACGATGTACTTAATTTTGATGGTGTAATCCTTACCAAGCTTGATGGTGATACCCGGGGAGGTGCGGCTATTTCCATTAAATCCGTAGTGGACAAGCCCATCAAATTTATTGGTACAGGCGAGAAAATGGAGGCCATTGATGTGTTCCATCCATCCCGAATGGCCGATCGTATCCTTGGAATGGGAGACGTGGTGTCCTTGGTGGAGCGTGCCCAAGAACAATTCGATGAAGAACAGGCGCGTAAGATTCAAAAGAAAATTGCCAAGAATAAATTCGGGTTTGATGACTTCTTGAGTCAAATACAGCAAATCAAGAAAATGGGGAACATGAAAGACCTCATGGGAATGATTCCAGGTGCAGGAAAGGCTCTAAAGGGGTTGGATATTGACGATGATGCCTTCAAGCACATTGAGGCTATTATCCATTCTATGACTCCCGAAGAACGATCTACCCCAGCTATGTTGAATGCAAGCCGCAAAAAAAGAATTGCCGCAGGTAGCGGAACTTCTATTCAAGAAGTGAACCAGTTGCTAAAGCAATTCGACCAAATGAGCAAGATGATGAAGATGATGCAAGGTGGCGGAGGCAAGAAGATGATGCAGATGATGCAGAACATGAGATAACTTATTCAAAAGCCCAGAACTAAATACCAACACAACCCATGGAAATCCTTGACGGAAAAAAAATATCGAACCAAATTAAAGAAGAAATCACCGTTGAGGTGGCCCAAATGAAAGAGAGAGGTGAAAAAGTACCTCATTTGGCCGCTGTTTTGGTGGGTAACGATGGTGCCAGTCTAACCTATGTGGGAAGTAAGGTGCGTTCCTGTAAAAAAATAGGTTTCGAATCCACCTTGATCCATCTTCCGGAGGAAACTACAGAAGAAGATTTGCTAAAGCAAGTACATCAATTGAACAATGACCCAGCAATTGATGGGTATATTGTTCAGCTTCCTTTGCCCAAGCATATTGATGAAGAAAAAGTGCTAATGGCGGTAGATCCAGATAAGGATGTGGATGGTTTTCACCCGACCAATTTCGGAAAAATGGCCTTGGATATGGAGACCTTTATATCTGCCACTCCATTTGGAATCATGGAATTGTTGAAGCGGTACAATGTGGATACCGAAGGAAAACACACCGTTGTGATCGGGAGAAGCCATATCGTCGGTAGGCCCATCAGTATTTTAATGAGCCAAAAAGGAAAACCTGGTAACTCTACCGTGACCCTTGCGCACAGTAGAACCAAAAACCTAAAGGAGTTGACCTTGCAAGCGGATATAGTCATTTCTGCCCTAGGAGTTCCAAGGTTCTTAAAGGCCGATATGGTTAAAGAGGGTGTGACCATCATAGATGTGGGAATCACTCGGGTTGCCGATGACACTAAAGAAAAAGGATACTACATCACAGGTGACGTAGATTTTGATTACGTTAGTAAAAAAGCTTCCTTTATCACACCCGTACCTGGAGGGGTGGGGCCAATGACGATAGCGATGTTGCTCAAGAATACCTTATTGGCCAGAGAGCGCCATAATAACTAGCTTAGTTTTTCTGCTCTGTTTTTAATGCCATTTGCTGCTCCTCATCGGGATTAAGGTGTTCAAATTCCGTTTCACCTTCATCGTTGGTGCAGCTGGATACTGCCATGGCCGAAAAAACAAGAGTGACCAATAGTAAAATTGTCTTCATAGTAATAAGATTTGGGTACGGCTTGTTAGCCTAATTGGTACACTTATAACGAATTGCTGTTCAAATTCTTGTTTTTGTCATAAAAATATCGATAACTTACCTCTTGCTAAACAAGGCATTATGGCTCAAACAGCAAGAAACAAGGTAGCTTGGGTGGTATTTATCTTTTTGGCCATAGGGATAGGTTTGTATCCTTTGGCCTATTTATTGGCTTCTGACGATTTTGGTGTATTGTTGAGCAAGTCATCAGATTTACGCGCCAATAGCGTTTGGAAGACGGCGTTTTACGGCCACATTAGTTTTGGTGGAATAGCGCTTTTGGTGGGATGGTCCCAGTTCTTGAAAAGGCTGCGGGCCAAGCGCTTGCAATTACATCGAAATATTGGAAAAATCTATGTGGTCTCAGCTTTGATCAGTGGATCGTGCGGAATTTATCTTGGATTTTTTGCCACAGGTGGTATCGTTCCCGCTATTGGTTTTATAAGTCTCGGGGTGATTTGGGTATTTACCACGACAAGAGCATATATTGCCATCAAAAAGAAGGATCTTTCGCTTCATCAGGGTATGATGATTTACAGCTACGCGGCTTGTTTTGCAGCGGTGACCTTACGCATATGGCTACCTTTGCTCACCATTGTTTTTGGTGAATTTTTAATGGCTTATAAAATAGTGGCTTGGCTTTGTTGGGTGCCCAATATGGTTTTTGCTATGCTATGGGTACGAAAAAAAGGATTGAACCTCGCGTAATCTACTTGGCAAACAATTGCCCCATGTCCTTAAAAGCTTTGAATTCCAGAGCGTTTCCTGCTGGGTCCAAAAAGAACATCGTGGCCTGCTCACCAGGTTCTCCTTTAAAGCGAATGTAAGGTTCAATTACAAAGTCAATTCCTTTTTCAATAAGTTCCTGCGAAAATGTTTGGAAGGTATCCCACGGTAAAACCACGCCGTAGTGGGGAACGGGTACGTTTTTGCCATCAACAGGGTTGGTGTGGGTTTCTTCTTCGGACTTTGGCTTATAATGAATCACAAATTGATGTCCGAAAAAATCGAAATCGACCCATTGCTCGGCACTTCTACCTTCTTTGCAACCAAGAACTTCACGGTAAAATATTCGGCATTCATCAAGGTTGTGAACCGGTACGGCAACATGAAAAGGAGTTATTTTTTGCATGGTGTATTTTTTCTGAAAAGTAGAACAACTTTATCAAGCTTCCAAAAATGATATGATTTGATCGTTAACATCGTCTTGGTGCATGGAATGCCCTAGTCCTTCGGTACTGACCAATTGGCTCCCTTTCCAATTTTTATTGACGGCGACAGAGGCATGATAGGGGGTAATCAGGTCGTGTTTATCGTGGAATAACAGTCCTTTTTTACTGATGGACTGTGCGAACTTCGATGTGGAAAATTCATCAATTTTGAACCCGAAACGATTCAAGACATAATCATCCAAATGTTTCATAACCCTATTGTTGAACTTTAAAATGTCCTGAAAATGACCAACAATCTCATGAAATTCCGAGGGAGAACCAATAGTAACAATTTTATCAACATGCTCACTTGGATTTTTGTATTGATTATAAAGAATCGTCATTCCACCAACAGAATGCCCAATAAGATGCTTTGGATTATATTTTTTAACCATGTGGTTTACCGCTTCTTCGTACAACGGCACATACAGATGTTTTCCAGAAGAATATCCATGTGAAGGAGCGTCAAAAGCAATAATGTTAAAATCGGCTTCCCTAAGTTTTTTGATAAGGTTGCGCCACCTGAATGTGTTGCTCTCCCAGCCATGTACCAACAGAACGGTTTCTTTATTCCCTGGCCAACGGTACGATTGTATTTTATGTCCGGCAATATCCTCAACGGTAAGTTTAAAGTCATCCAAATAGGCAGCTTGCTCGGGTTTGATGCGTCCTTTTCGTACTGTGCAAAAAACATGAAAGGCATTATTGGCCACTTTATGGGGGGCAATAAGGCTGTACAGATTAAAATATTGTCCGTAGGCCCGGGGCACTATTTTATTGATTAGTTTTTTCATGAGGTTACTTTTTGTAACTTACTCTTGATTAGATACTAAAAGTACATATTCCTTTTAGAAAAGAAAAGAAGTGATTGATTGAAAACCAAGTATATCTATGGAAACTATTGCTGAAAATCAGAAGGTTAGGACGGTAAAAAAATTAGAAAAAATGTTTGTTCACATTGATTTGAAGAATCCTCCCGTGCTATGCCCGGTTCGGGATGTAATGTCCGTGGCTTCTGACCAGTGGAGCGTTTTGATTCTTCTTTGGTTGGGTTATTTTCCCGTACTTAGGTTCAACAAGCTCAAGAAATATGTGTATGGCATATCCAATAAAGTATTGAGCCAGCGCTTAAAAGTATTGGAAGCTGATGGTTACATTCAACGGGAAGCATATCCCGAAGTGCCCATCCGGGTTGAGTACAGTCTTACCGAATTTGGACAATCCTATGTGGAAAAACTACTGGACTTGGCCGAATGGATGCACGACAACAGTCCAAAAGTATTGGCCAACCGTGAAAAATTCGGATTGTTGTAGTCTTGGGAAGTCATTCCCAGCCCACCATTAAATATTTGATTTTGGCATCGTCGGGAATTTGCACCGCTTCAATATCCGAGGTTGAAAACCGTAAATTTTCAGGGAGTTCTTCTTTGTCAATCGTGAAGTAAAGATTGCTTCCCTTTGGAAAAATCACAATACTTTTCAAGGTAGTCACAATTTTCTTGATATCATATTTGCTCTGGATATCTTTAAACGTACTTTTTAGTCCAATTCCTTTTTCTGAAACATATCTGGGGTCCATAATTCTCACGTTCTCAATGGTCGGTACACTGTCTGTGTTCACGGTAAGGGTCAAAAGATGTTTGCCCCCTTTTTCAAAAACTTCGAATTTTTTAGGTGACGCCCCCAAATCTATTTGAACTTGGTCCCCTACTACAGAGTCCTTAGCGAAGGTGGTCTCCAGTTCGGTTGCCTTAGTATCTTGTGTCAATGGACCGACACTGGTTTCCGTAATCAAAAAAGTAGTGTCTTTTTGGCAAGAATGGATGAATACTGTCGCAAAAATCAGTACAATTGCTATGCTTGTTTTTTTCATATAAATTATCGAATCACTTTTTTTAACACCCCTAAAACGCCTCTTATAAATGTTGCACTGGTCAAAACTTTGACCACGGGGTTCATTCGGGTACTGGTCCGGCCTGATGATCTTCGGCTCGTTGATTTTTCTTCTTTTTCTTTCTCAGCCTCTTTTTCGGCTCTTTCTATTTTTTCCGTTAAGATTTCGTAAGCACTTTCACGGTCAATCTCTTCATTGTATTTTTTTATCAATTTGGATTTGCCCAGTACCTCCTTGATTTCCGAATCGCTCAAAATATCCATTCGGCTCATGGGAGCTCGCATCATGGTGGCTGCCAATGGGGTAGGGCGTCCCTTTTCGTCCAAAGCGGAGACAAGGGCTTCACCAGTTCCCAATGAGGTCAGTACCTCGGCAGTGTCGTAAAACTCGGTTATGGGATAGTTCTGTGCCGTAAGTTTTATCGCTTTACGGTCCTTAGCCGTGAATGCACGCAATGCGTGCTGTATTTTTAGTCCCAATTGTGCCAAAACCTCGTCCGGTACATCGGTAGGGTTTTGTGTAACGAAATAGAGTCCTATTCCTTTGGAACGAATCAATTTAACGATGCTTTCAATTTGGTCCAAAAGTGCCTTGCTGGCGTTATCGAAAATTAGATGGGCCTCATCAATAAACAAGACCAGTTCTGGACGCTCACTATCTCCTTGCTCCGGAAAAGTGGCATAAATTTCCGCCAAAAGGCTCAACATAAAGGTTGAGAACAATTTGGGACGGTCCTGTATATCCGTCAAACGGATAATGTTCACATAACCCCGCCCGTTTTCATCGATGCGTGTTAAATCATCCACATCAAAAGATTTTTCTCCAAAGAAAAGGTCCGCACCTTGCTGTTCCAGTTCAATTACTTTTCTCAAAATTGTTCCGGTAGAGCTTGTGGAAATTCGTCCGTAAGCTTTTTGAAACTCTTCCTTTCCTTCACCAGTAGCATATTGTAGAACCTTTTTAAAGTCCTTAAGGTCCAATAGCGGAAGCTTGTTGTCATCGCAATATTTGAAAATTACCGCAACAATGCCCTCCTGTGTTACGCTAAGGTCCAAAATTCTGGACAGCAGCACGGGACCAAACTCCGAAACTGTGGCACGCAGGCGAACCCCGCCTTGTTCGGAAAGCGAAAGGATTTCCACAGGGAATCCTTTGGCTTCGAATGGCAGACCTATTTTTTCTTGGCGCTCGTCTATTTTGGGATGGCCAGGGCTAGGTTGTGCAATACCGCTCAAGTCTCCTTTAAGGTCCATGAGCAATACGGGAATTCCTTTGTCGGATAGGTTTTCTGCCAAAACTTGTAGCGTCTTGGTTTTTCCCGTACCCGTTGCTCCTGCAATCAGGCCATGGCGGTTCATTGTTTTTAAGGGAACCTTTACAAAGGCATTCGTCAAAGTCTCGCCATCCAGCATTCCTGCTCCCACAGTAATGTAATCGCCCTTCATGGCGTATCCTTGTTCTAAATGCTCGAAGAATTTTTCTTTGTTGCCCATTGCATCCAATTTGCGATAAAAATAGGGTAATTTTAAGCAAAACTAAAAATGAGATTATGAAACATATGCAATGTGCAATCTGGACTGTTTTGTTGAGTTGCTTTATGGCAACCACTTATGCGCAAGAATCCACTGAGGTTATTTTTTATAAATCGCACGAACCCAAAAAGCAAAATGCACCATTTAGTGATGTGGTACAGGCGGGCAATATGTACTTTTTGGCCGGACAAATAGGTATGGACCAAGCAACTCGGACTTTGGTAGAAGGAGGGATTCAAGCAGAGACCCGGCAGGCCATAAAAAATATTGAGGATGTTTTGGCCCAGCATGATTTGACATTGGATAATGTGGTGAAATGTACCGTAATCTTGGCGGATATAGGCGACTTTGCGGCCTTCAACGAGATTTACACCCAATTTTTCACAAAGAAACCGGCAAGAACTACTTTTGCGGCTAGCGGACTTGCGGCCAATGCCCATATTGAGATAGATGTTATTGCCGTAAAGTAGGTGAAACCACCGAAGTGGATTATCTTTGCACCATGGTAGAAGAAAACGTGATGGATTTGGTGGAAAAGGGCTTGATGCTGCCCCTGATGGAAGAATTTTATACCATTCAAGGGGAAGGGTACCACAAGGGAACGGCCGCTTACTTTATTAGGGTAGGTGGGTGTGATGTGGGATGCCACTGGTGCGATGTTAAGGAAAGTTGGAATGCCGAAACCCATCCGCCAACAGCTATCGATAGTATTATTGCAAACGCGGAAAAGTACTCCGATACCATTGTGATTACCGGCGGAGAACCGCTAACCTGGGATATGGGGCCACTCACCCAAGGCCTTAAGGCAAAGAATATGAAAATCCATATCGAAACCTCAGGGGCCTACCCATTGACTGGTGTTTGGGATTGGATTTGTCTATCGCCCAAAAAGAACAAACTTCCCGAGGGAGAGATTTATAAAAAAGCCCATGAACTAAAGGTAATCGTGTACAATAAGCACGACTTTATCTTTGCCGAGGAACAGGCCGCTCAAGTTGGGAAGGATTGTATTCTTTACCTGCAACCGGAATGGAGCGTTCGCGATAAAATGGTTCCGTTGATTGTAGACTATGTGATGAAGCATCCCAAGTGGAAAGTTTCCCTACAGACACATAAGTATTTAAATATTCCTTAAACGGACGTTAGCGTCCCCCGTATTTTTGAAGATCTAAAAGGCATTCAGCGTCCAAATCTGGAATCGTGGCCAATCCTTTGGATGTATTTTTTTCCATCTGTTTGAGCAAAGATGCACCGAACTGCAATTCGGCACGCATCAAACAACCATCTACATTGCAATGGTTTTCAGTTTCTGTGTCCTCATGGTCGTTTACAGATTCTGTGGAGAGGTTCACCAAACCGAACAAATGCCCAAATTCATGAAGAATGGTAGCCGTTTCAACCTCTTCGGTGCTTACGGCAGTGCTACTTCCGGCCATATCTTTAATGGTGGATTCATAAATAACCATGGAGGTATTTCTATATACAGCACCCAAGGTCACCAATCCTTCGCTTTCATCGTCGCTTTCTGCTGGGGCATCAGCAAAATATATGTGAATGGCCAAGGTTGAGCCGTTATTATATTCATCTCTGTTTTCCTTTTCCAATTCCACTACCTCATCAAGCGATAAACTATCCTCGTTGGGAGAGGAAACAGCAGAATATGTAAATTCAATAATTTCTTTGTGGGTACGCGCTCTTAAAAACTCCTCAAAATTGGCTATGGCTCCGGCAGTAGGGGCAAAACCGGTCACATAATCTATTTCTATCAAGAGTCTGTCAAAAGTATCATTGGAGAGAAAATCCCTTGCAGATGCACCTGTGGTCAAGCGATTTCCGGCCATCAGGTTGGTGTTGGACTCCGGTGAGGATACATCGGCATCCTTGGAACAACTTATCAGTAACCCAAAACTACAAAGGGCAAAAAGGACAATTTTTTTCATGACCAACTAATATACAATAGAACGTTCCATATTGGAAACTAGTATTATTTTAAAGTGAGTTTGGCCAAATAGTCGTAATGTTCGCCCGATAGTATAAGTTCACAATTAAAACCGTTCGACTCACAAGCATTTTGCAATGTATTTATATCTACGTAAACCCAATCAAAAGGTTTGCTTTTTTGTTTTTTGTACTCCATTTCAAATTCCACTTCGCCGTAATAAGTGCCATCATCTGGAATCCAGTAGCCGCCATCATCATCCTGTTCAAACATGTACACAATATCACTGGAATCCAAGAGAATCTGCCCGTTAGGTAGCAATAATGACGCCAAATGTTGTAAAAAAGGACTTAAATTTTTCAGTTTGCCAGCCAGACCAATTCCATTCATCAACAACAGTAGGGTATCATATTTTTCTTCTGAGTAGTCCAGAATGTTGTTCAATACAGTCGATTTAATCCCTCTATCCTTGCATACGGTAATGGCGCCTTCTGAATTGTCCAAGGCTGTTACACCATATCCATTGTTCTGAAGATAAAGTGCATGGCTTCCTGCACCGGACCCAATGTCCAGTACCTTTCCACGAGCCAATTGCAGGGCCTTCTGTTCAATTTTGGGCATCTCATCAAATGTTCGAAACAAGTAGGGAACGGGAATCACATCTTCTTCATCCAAAGATGAAAAGGTTTTTATGTCTTCCGTATAGTGCCCATTTTGATAATCTTTCAAGGCCATTCCAAAAACATCTGCCATAGGATCAATTTGTTTGTGCAAAGGTGGGACTTTAATTGTTTGGAAAGGTTTAAAATGGATAAGTTTGTACGCTATGGATGAAATACTCAGGGATTTACCGCAAAAAGCCAGGGAGAAGCATTCGGAGAACAAAAAGTTCTTCTCCAAGCTAAAAAAGCGTCCGCCCAAGGATCTCGACTATACCATGCAGGAACTGCACGATGCCGAGTTTGAACGCACGGAATGCCTTACCTGTGCCAACTGTTGCAAAACCACGGGCCCGTTGTTCACCAATGCCGATGTGGAACGAATCGCCAAACATTTTCGGATGAAGCCCTCCCAATTTATTGATGAATTTTTACGGGTTGATGAAGAGAACGATTATGTGCTGCAAAGTGTGCCCTGTACTTTTTTGGGAGCTGATAATTACTGTTCCATTTATGATGTCCGTCCCAAAGCATGCCGAGAGTTTCCACATACGGACCGAAAAAAGTTCCAACAGATTTCCAATCTTACTTTAAAAAACGTGGCGATTTGCCCTGCGGCTTTTAACATTGTTGAAGAGATGAAAAAAGCCATCAAATTTTAATGATTTGCTATATTTGAAGGAATGGAGCAGTTGATTTCATATTTTGAGAGCATTCCTTCTTGGCACCGAAGCCTGATTTTGGTCGGAGGAATCACTTTCTTTTGGATTTTGGAGGGAATCGTGCCCCTCTTTAATGTGCCCTATAAAAAATGGCGGCACTCCGTTCCCAATTTCTTTTTTACGTTGACCACCATAATCGTAAATTTTCCGTTGGCGTTTTTGTTGCTGAAATCTTCGGATTGGGCGGTGGAAAACCAATTTGGAATCATCAATTGGTTGCCCGAAATGCCGTTGTGGCTATACGTGCTTCTCGGTGTTATGCTCTTGGACCTTATCGGGGCTTATGCCGCACATTGGGTGGAGCACAAAGTAAAACCGCTGTGGATGGTTCACTTGGTGCACCATTCCGATCACAATGTGGATACCACTACGGCGAACCGCCACCATCCTTTGGAAAGTTTGATCAGGTATGCATTTACTTTGGCGGGAGTTGTCATTGTTGGGGCGCCCATCGGCATTATTATGCTGTACCAAAGTCTGTCCGTAGTGTTTTCTCAGTTCAACCACGCGAATATCCGTTTGCCCAGAAAAGTGGACAATGCCATCAGTTGGTTCATCGTAAGTCCCGATATGCACAAAGTGCACCACCACTATCAATTGCCCTATACCGATTCCAACTACGGAAACATTTTCTCCATTTGGGACCGCTTGTTTGGCACCTATATGTCCATGGACCCCAAGAATATCGTGTACGGCGTGGATACCTTTCCCGATGAAAAAGAGAACAGCAGCATCAAGGGATTGCTAAAACAGCCTTTCCATAAATACCGAAGGCCAACTACGGAGGGATAGGATTTCTCGAAAAAGTCGGATGTCAGAGGTCAGAAGTCAGAAGTCAATGGGCAGTTAACAATTAACATTGAACATACGTCGCTTGTCAGTTCGAGCGCAGTCGAGAACCCTTTGCCCATTACCTATACACCATAGAATCTGAATTGCCCTTCGACTCCGCCCAGGGTCCGGCCCTCAATTGGTGAAAATTAGTGGAATTAGTGTCAAGATGACTACTGACCATCCAAAAATCCAACAATCGAATAATCGAATAAGAATGTCCCTTCGACTCCGCTCAGGGTCCAGTTGCGAATGACATTAATCAGGAGTCAGTTAACAATTAACATTGAACATACGTCGCTTGTCAGTTCGAGCGCAGTCGAGAACCTTTTGCCCATTACCTATACACCATAGAATCTGAATTGCCCTTCGACTCCGCCCAGGGTCCGGCCCTCAATTGGTGAAAATTAGTGGAATTAGTGTCAAGATGACTACTGATCATCGAACCATCCAAAAATCCAAAGATCAAATAATCGAATAAGAATGTCCCTTCGGCTACGCTCAGGGACCCGTTTAGAATGACAACCATCCAATCATCCTTTTTTTAACCTTTAACTCTTAACTCTAAACCCTCAACCCTCATCCCTTAACCTTTTACCCTTTCCCCAAAAAACATCTATCAACCCAAACCTATCATCCGTCAACTCAAACAGGGCATTGGTCAATTGGCGGTCAAAAACCTCCCGATAAGTCCCGAATTTGCCGGAATATTTAATCAATAAAAAACATAAATTATGAAAAAGATACTTTTTTCAGTGGTTGTTGTGGCCATGCTCTGGTCCTGCGGAAAGGACGATAGTCCAACCCCATCGGTGGACGAGAACAGCGTACCCGTAATAACCGCAAAGACCTTTACTGTAGCGGAGACCATTTCCGATACCGAGGTGATAGGTAAGGTAACGGCAACAGATGCCGATGATGACGCACTGACCTTCTCCATTGTAACGAACTCCGAATCCCTGTTCGAGATCACCGCAGCGGGCGACCTGAGCCTCGCAAGCGGTAAAACACTGGATGCGGCCACAAAAGATCAGCACGCCATTACCGTTAAGGTGGACGATGGCGAGGACACGGCAAGTGCTACGATTACCATTAAGGTAACAACCGTTGCTCCGACAAACGAAGCCCCCGAAATGGCCGACCAAGAGTTCTCGGCAGCAGAGGACATTACCGATGCCGATGAAATTGGCCCGGTAGTTGCCACCGACCCCGATGGCGATACCTTGACCTTTAGCATTACCGATAGCGAACTATTTGTTATCTCGGATGCGGGCATGTTGACACTGGCCGAAGGCAAGACCTTGGACTTTGAAACAGCGGCCTCGCACAGCGTTACCGTAAGCGTTACCGATGGCGAGGAAACCGTTGAAGCTACCGTTACCATAACCGTGGAAAACGTGGCTGATACAATGGCCGAAGACCCCGCCTCTTTTGTCACCGCATGGAAAACGGAAGCTGATGGGGAAGGGATATCATTTAATTTATGGGATAGTTATGAATATGACTTCACCATAGACTGGGGTGATGGCACTATTGAAACTATTCAAATAGTCCCTGAAGATAAAAAAGTAGGACATGACTACGCTACTGCAGGTATATACATTGTCGCCATACAAGGCACTTTCCCGGCTTTCCATTTGTATAATAATGCAGATGGGCTTAAGCTGATGAGCATTGAGCAATGGGGCAGTATTATATGGCAGGAGCTTTCGTATGCTTTTGCAAATAGTGAAAACATGGTCTACAATGCTACAGATAGCCCTGACCTTTCCAATGGAACAAGCCTAGAGGGAATGTTCTTCCAGGCCACTTCTTTTAATGGTGATATCAATGGTTGGGATACCTCCAAAGTTACTGATATGGAATATATGTTCGATAATAGTGGTATGTCCAAGGAAAATGTAAATGCCACCATAATTGGGTGGTACAACTTTGTAGGTGATAATAGTGGTCCCTATGGTTTAAGTATAGGTGTCGATAATCTACCTGCATGTGGTCCAGAGGTTTGGAATACTATACTGGCCTTCACCAATGATTACGGATGGACCTTTACTGGCATACTTGATTATGCAGCTCAATGTAATTGATTTTAGTGAAGAACTTAATATTTCAAATTAAATAGACAAAAGACCGGGAGGGCCAAGTGCTTTTCCGGTTTTTTCTTTTTTAGGAGTCAGGAGTCAGGAGTCAGGAGTCAGGAGTCAGGAGTCAGGAGTCAGTGGGCAGTTTACAGTTTACAGTGAACAATGAACAATGAACAATTGACAGTTAACAGTGAACAATGAACAGATGCTACTTGTCAGTTCGAGCGCAGTCGAGAACCCTTTGCCCATTACCTATACACCATAGAATCTGAATTGCCCTTCGACTCCGCTCAGGGTCCGGCCCTCAATTGGTGAGAATTAGTGGAATTCGTGTCAAGATGACTACTGACCATCCAAAAATCGAACAATCCAACAACCCTTAACCCTCAACCCTTAGCCTTTTACCCTTTATCCAAACCCCATCAACCATTAACCATCAACAAATAACGAATAACAAAATCACCCAACAAATCAATCATAGATTAAATACTTCGCCCTAATTTTTTTGAAGCCTTCCAAATCCTCTTGCCAAGTGGCCTTGATTTCTTCGTTGGAGAGTCCTTGCTCAATCTGTTTTTGCAGCAGGGGAGTGCCCGCGTGTTTGGTAAAACCGTCGGTCAAAAAGAATTTGGACTTGTCCAAGGTGTTGCTGTAGGCATCAATGATCCATTGCATGGTCATCTCGTTCATCCTTGGCGTATCGGACAGGTCACGGCCATAACAGGTTTTGCCTTCCTCTTTGGGGTATTTGGAGCCGAAATTTGGTTCGGGCACATAACTAAATTCGTAGGCAGTACTGTCCATAAACGATGCGCCGTAGCGCTGAAACTGGAATTCCGTCCCACGGCCCGCGTTGACGTTGGTGCCCTCAAACAATCCCAAACTGGGATACAAAGTAATCGAAGTATCGTTGGGTAAGTTCGGTGAGGGCCGTATGGGCAAGTGGTATTCCGACTCGTGGGTGTAGTTCTCCAGTTCAATCACGGTCAAATCGGCTTTGCTGCCATTTTCCAGCCATCCTTCGCCATTCAGCATTTTTGCGTATTCGCCCATCGTCATCCCATACACCAGAGGAATCGTGTTCAGACCCAAATAGCTGGTGTGTTCCTCCATCATGGTGGGGCCGTCCACATAATGTCCGTTGGGGTTGGGGCGGTCCAAAACAATGATGGGAACGTCATTTTCGGCACAGGCTTCCATCACCAATTGCAGGGAAGCAATAAACGTGTAGAACCGCACGCCCACATCTTGAATATCAAAAACAACCACATCCAAGTCGCTCAGTTGTTCTTTTGATGGTTTCCTGTTTTTTCCATAAAGCGAAATAATGGGCAATCCCGTTTGGGTATCCACACCATCCTTTACGTGTTCCCCTGCATCTGCCGTGCCCCGAAATCCGTGCTCAGGGGCAAAAACTTTTAGTACATCAACTTCCGATGAAAGCAAGGAATCCACCAAATGGGTGTATCCGTTATCATTAAAAACAACGCTCGTGGGATTGGCGACCACACCTACTTTTTTTCCTTGTAAAAGCGGGAGATAGACCTCGGTTCGGTTTGCCGCCACTTTTATGGGAGCTTGTGCTTCCGTTGCGGGTTCAGGGGCCGAAACTGCTTCTTTTTGTTGTCCCTTGCACGAGGAACCTATCAAAAACAACAATAAAACTGTACTTTTGAATCTATATAAAATGGGCATTCGTTGAATTTAGAATTATTTATTGCCAAACGCCTTGTTACAGGGAAGGAACATAAAATTAGTATTTCCGCCCCGATAATAAAAATCGCCATCGCCGCCATTGCGATCGGGGTGGTGATGATGCTCATTGCCATTGCTACGGGCATTGGTCTTAAAAACAAGATTCGCGAAAAGGTTGCCGCCTTTAACGGGCATATCCAGATCTCCAGTTTCGACAATAACAATTCCGAGGTTTCCCTCACGCCAGTTTCGATTGATCAGGATTTTTATCCCGAATTCAAAAACGTGTCAGGTGTAAGGCATGTGCAAGCGGTGGCCACCAAAGGTGGAATTATCCGAACTGCCGATACGTTCGAAGGAATGTTGGCCAAGGGCGTGGGCTCCGACTACGACTGGAACACATTTGAGGAATATTTGGTCGACGGTCGATTGCCATATTATAGCGGAGATCTCAATGAAGAGGTGCTCATATCCAGTTTAATGGCCAATAGGTTGCAGTTGAAAGTTGGCGATAGCTTCTTTTCATTCTTTCTTCGTGATGGGGATGCGTCCAAACCACCGAACAATCGTAGGTTCGAAATCGTTGGTATTTATGACAGCGGTTTTGAAGAATTTGATGAAACCTACGTTTTTGTGGACATTCGTCATATTCAATTGATGAACCGTTGGGAAGAAGATGAAATTGGGAATTTTGAGGTGTTTTTGGATGATTTTGATCAGATCGATGAAAAGACGAACGAGATTTACAACAATACACTCTCTGTTTTAGATACCCAAAACATCAAAAGCAAATACTTTCGCATTTTTGAATGGATCGGACTGTTTGATTTTAATATTGCCCTGATCATTGGCATTATGATCATTGTTGGCGGCATCAATATGATCACCGCCTTGCTGGTCCTTATTTTGGAACGCACCCAAATGATCGGGATTTTGAAAGCGTTGGGGTCTGCCAATTGGAGCATACGAAAAGTGTTTTTGTACAATGCCGCCTATTTGATCGCCATCGGACTATTTTGGGGCAACCTGATCGGTCTTGGGGTCATTTTCCTTCAGAACAAATTCCGAATGTTCAAGTTCCCGAATCCCGAGGAATACTATATTGATTATATCCCAGTCCATATGGATGCGCCCACTGTGCTATTGCTGAATGTTGGGGTGATGCTGCTTTGTTTGTTGATGCTTTTGATTCCATCGTACATCATCACAAGGATTACACCCGTAAAGGCCATCCAGTTCGAGTAGAAGATGTTGCCCGACTTGGTGTTTATCATTCTAAATTGATAACTTGTCCATCAAAATAACCCACCATGAAAATTCAATATACCTCGACCCTTATTGCACTGCTTTTTGTTGCTTCTGTTTCTGCCCAAAAACTTTCCCGAACAGAAAAAAAGATTGTCTCTACCATAGAAAAGAACAATTCCGAAGCCATAGATTTTTTGGAAAAGGTAGTGAACATTAACAGTGGTACGCTCAATGCCGAAGGTGTGAAAAAAGTGGGCATGGTTTTTAAGGACGCCTTTGACAATATAGGTTTTGAGACCAAATGGATAGAAATGCCCGCAGAAATGAACCGTGCAGGACACCTTTTTGCCGAAACCACGGGAACCAAAGGAAAAAAGCTGTTGCTGATCGGGCATTTGGACACCGTATTTGAAGAAGATAGCCCATTCCAGACTTTTGAAATGGTCAACGATAGTATGGCCCACGCCCCAGGCGGCAACGATATGAAAGGTGGTGATGTAATTGTACTGTATGCCTTAAAGGCACTTTCCGAAAACGGACTGTTGGAGAATGCACAGATCGTTGTGGCATTTACAGGGGATGAGGAAAGTACGGGCAAACCTTTGTCCATAAGTCGAAAAGATCTGATCGATGCAGCGAAACGCAGCGATATTGCTCTTGGTTTTGAAACCTCCACAGGTTTTAATTATGCTACAGTGGCCAGAAGAGGTGCTTCTGGTTGGGCGGTTGAGGTGGAGGGAAAACGAGCCCATTCCTCTGGTGTTTTTAGTGAAGGCACAGGTGCTGGCGCCATTTTTGAAATGTCTCGAATACTTCATCAATTTTATACTGATGTCAAGGGTGAAGACCTATTGACTTTTAACCCTGGTGTTTTGCTTGGAGGAACCTTTGTTAATTTTGATGAATTGACCAGCAAGGGAGATGCCTTTGGAAAAACCAATGTGGTCGCGCAAAAAGCCGTGGTAAAAGGAGGGCTTCGATTTATTTCCGAAGAGCAAAAGGAGCGTGCCAGGGAAAAAATGAGGGAAATCGTTGCCAATAACCTACCGAAAACCTCGGCCAGCATCAGTTTTACGGATAGTTATCCTGCCATGCAGCCCACGGAAGGCAATCTTGCCTTGCTCGAAACCCTGAACGAGGTGAGTTTAGATTTAAAACAAGGCGAAGTCTTGGCCTACGACCCAGGGAGAAGGGGAGCGGCCGATGTTTCGTTTGTTGCCGAATATGTGGATGGACTGGACGGACTGGGAACCATGGGCAACAATGCGCATACCCCTCAAGAAACCGTTAACCTGAACACTATTGAAGCCTTGACCAAACGTACAGCTATTCTCATCTACCGATTGATAAACACCAAATAATGGTTACACTTAGCACAAATAACACTTTCGTAAAGATTGATAAAGGAGAATTGGTGGGCTATGAAGTAAACGGACACCAATTTATCCACCAAAAGGGGAGCCCTGGATGGGGTAGTGCGGATACGGAAATGTTTCCCATCATCGGTCCCGTTAACGAGGCCGATTTTCGGGTAAAAACACCAAAAGGCGAAGCGATTCAAGATCAGCATGGGCTTTTACGCCAAATAGATTACGACTTGGAGCACCAAACAGGAACATCTGCTGTTTTTTTTAAGGAATATGCAGCGGGGACGGAGGTTTCCAATTCCAAATTTCCTGAAAAATCCACAGAGGAAGCCTTGTCTTGGCCGTATGATTTTAGGTTTGAGAAATCCTTTTTATTGATGGACGATGGCCTTGAAATTCATTTTAAAGTTTCGGGAGAAGAAGGGATGCCGTTTATGTTGGGGTACCATCCTGCATTTAAATTACATTCAAAATCGCCTGTAATTTTGGCAAAGGGCAAAGAGATTTCGTTGGATGAGGTATTGGCCGTTGGCAGCCGAGCGTTACAAGTAGCCAATTGTACTTCCATTACACTAAAAGATGAGAAGGAAATCACTATAGAAACCGAAGGTTTTGGCAATTTTATGTGCTGGACGGAGGTGCGGAACATGGTGTGTATTGAACCGATTACTTTTTATCCCTATGCCGTGGAACAGTCCAATTTGCATCAAGGCTTTCAAAAGTTGAAGGGTTCGTCTGAATTTAAGGTGGTTCTTAGACCTAAAGCATAGCTTTTACGAAGCAAGCACTTGACTCTTGCTGTGCTTCAAAAAATATTGGGTAAGAATACTTTCTGTTTCCAAAGTATGTTTCTGCGGGGTGATAAAGGCCTCAATATCGTCAATGGAGGATATTTGAATGTCCGTATCTATAAAACCAAAACCTTTGTAGATGCCGTCCGCAATTAAAACCACGGCACTTTCGTTTTCGGCCCTGCCTTTTTCCTTGATGATTTTGACTTCGGAGGACAACATTTTCATGTGGGCTATGGCCTCGTCCACTTTTTGGTTATAATCCTCGGGAGACTCATCGCCCCTGCAAATTCCTTCGCAGGTATTGATTTCATGATGGGAGCAGGCGGAGGTTGTTTGCTGTAGATGGCAATACTTGGGGCATAGCGAAAATTTTTTGCATACTTCTTCCAGATATGCTCGGCATTCGGTTTGATTATGGAACACTTTTAAAGGACTTGGAGCCCCTTTACTCGTGTTATAGGCCAAATGTGTAATGCCATTTCGGTCCTCGTAGGCAAAAATGGCGTATTGCTTGCCTGGTCTTTTTTGCGCACGGTTGTAGGGCGGGAACAACCTTTTTATTTCTGCGGATTCCATCAATAGAGCTACCAGTTCGCTGCCTGCCAGTTTAAAATCGATATTGGCTGTCTCGCTGCACATTTGAATCTCCTTGCGGCTCTTGTCATAAAAATGCCCCAACACCCGTTTTTTTAGGTTGATGGCCTTGCCCACATAAATAATTTCTCCTTTTTGGTTCATAAAATAATAGATGCCAGGTTTTTGCGGAATCTTATCGAAAACAGCTTTGGGCAAATGTGGAGGAAGGGTGGCTTCTTGACTTCGGGCATTCAAAAACTTTTTAAAGACCTCTTCCGATTCAGGATTTTCCAAAAGCTTTTCGAACAGAAGAACCGTGGCATGGGCATCTCCGCGGGCACGGTGCCTGTCCACCAAAGGAATGTTCACGGCAGAACACAGTTTGCCCAAACTATAGGAACGCAGTCCAGGTATCAACTTTCTCGATAAACGTACGGTACAAAGTTTTTTACGGATGAAATCCACCCCGATTTGTCGGAACTCTTCTTTAATGACCCCATAATCAAAATTAACGGAGTGGGCCACAAAAATGCATCCCTCGGTAATGCGTAAAACGTTTTGGGCAATCTCCTTAAACGTTGGTGCATTTTGCACCATGTGATCATCGATTCCCGTAAGCCCTGTAATAAAATAGGGAATGGGACTTTCAGGGTTGACCAAGGACGTAAACTCGTCCACGATCTGTCCGCTATCATATTTAAAAATGGAAATCTCGGTAATCTTGTTGCCTTTGATTCCGTTTCCCGTGGTCTCTATGTCGATGATGGTGTACAAGTCTAAAAAAATTGCACCTAAAGTTAGGGTTTTATGAGCACTTGATCAGTCTATACAAACAACATACCTAGAATTGGTTTGGATAAAGTTGGTACGATTTTGAACTAATGCCGCCCTAGTTTTATGTAACAGAAATTTACTTACATAAATAAGTGAAATTACTTTCGGTTTTAACGAATTGATAGAATTAAGTCACGTTAAATAAAAATAACAGGGCTGATTGGTCAACATAATATCAAAACCGGATAATATTTCCAGAAATCTTCTGAGCCATAAGTTTACATTTACAAGTGTAAAATTAACGCTTATTAATCTTTAAATCAATATTAACGATGCTGAGCAATGGTTTTTACAGGAAAAAATAACTCAACTAATTAACATGTATTATGAAATTGGCTAACTTTTTATTTAAAGAATGTCTAGGGACCAATTGTCTTAAAAAGCAGCTTGTACTTTCCTTGTTTTGCGTTTTTGTGGCGCAAGCTGGGTTTTCTCAACAGACGGTTACAGGTAACATTACAGATGAGCAAGGGATACCCATTGCAGGAGCTGCGGTGTTGGAAAAGAATACCGCCAACGGTACGGCTACCGATTTTGATGGAAATTATGAGATTACCACCTCGCAATCCGATGCGGTGTTGGTATTTTCTTATTTAGGTTTTGTAAGTCAGGAAATTCCCGTACAAGGAAAATCCACAATTAATGTGGTACTCAAGGAGGATCTTCAACAGCTCTCGGAAGTAGTTGTAATTGGTTACGGTACGCAAAAACGTGCCGATGTAACCAGTTCTGTGGCAACTGTAAAGTCTGAAGACTTTGTACAGGGAAATGTAAAGGATGCGGCGCAACTTATTCAAGGTAAGGTGGCCGGTCTGTCCGTTTCGGCACCTTCGGGCGACCCCACGGAAGGAACGCAAATCAACTTAAGGGGTTTCTCCTCTTTAACGGGTGGGTCTAACCCATTGGTTTTGGTTGATGGAGTTCCCGGAAGTTTAAATACCGTGGCACCAGAGGACATTGAATCCATAGATGTATTAAAAGATGGTTCGGCGACAGCTATTTATGGTACACGTGGTACCAATGGTGTAATCATCATTACCACAAAAAAAGGTAGCGCCGATATGAAACCGACCATTGAGTATAACGGCTATGCTTCCTTATCTACAATTGCGGATAGGTTGGACTTTTTGGACGCTGGAGAATTGAGGCAAAAATTCAATGAAGGCTACACCTTTAATGGAGCCAATATTCAGGATTTTGGGTCTGATACCGATTGGGTCGACCAAATTACCCGCGATGCCTACAGTCAAGTTCATAATCTTATTTTTAGGGCAGGTAATTCAACTTCCAATATGACAGCATCCCTAAACTATAGGGATCTTGAAGGGATTTTTCTAAAATCTGATAACAAGAGACATACGGCAAGAGTAAGTGTGAACCATGCCATGTTCGACAACCGATTGAAAGCAAATGTTGGTGTAATATTGAGCGAACAGACCTTTAATGCCTTGGGCGATGGAGCAAGCTTTAACCCGTACATATACAGACAGGCCCTGATAAGAAATCCGACAGAGCCTGTTTACAACGAAGATGGTACCTGGTACGAGAGAGATGTGTATTTCTACGACAACCCTGTTGCCTATATACAGGAAACCATTGGTCAGAACAGGTACAGGAATACAAGGTTCGATTTTTCCTTAAGCTACGACTTTGGGGACCATGTTACGATCAAAGGACTGTATACGCGTAAAGGAAATTCAAATATCAGAGGTTTTTACGAGACAAAGAACCATGTTTCCACTACTAAAAACGGCCAAGAAGGCTTTGCATCAAGGGGAACCGATGATTATGTAGGTAACTATGGCCAGTTTACTGTGGATTACGACAATAGCTTCGGAAAACACAAAGTAACAGGTTTGGTAGGTTACAATTATGAAGATAATACAAGTGAAGGCTTTTGGGCCACAAACCGCCGTTTTCCAACAGACGGTTTTACTTATAACAATATAGGTAGTGGTCAGGGACTGCAATTGGGTGAAGCCGGTATGTACAGCGAAAAGTATTCTGATAAGTTGATCGCCTTTTTCTCAAGGGTCACCTATAACTACGATGACCGTTACCTATTGATGGCAAGTATGCGCCGTGAAGGATCTTCCAGATTTGGAGAAGATAACAAATGGGGTAATTTTCCTGGTATTTCATTAGGTTGGCGCGTAGATCAGGAATCTTTCGCGGATAACTGGGATTGGTTGTCCAATCTTAAGTTAAGAACAGGTTTTGGTATCACAGGAATCAATGCAGGAGCTAATTACCAAGCTTTGAGTGGACTAAAGTATGGAGATTATTTCTTGAACAATGGCCAATGGGTAAGAGAACTGGTACCGTCACGTAACGCAAATCCAAACCTGCGTTGGGAGAAAAAGGAAGAGTTTAATCTTGGGTTGGATTTTGGAGTGTTAGATGGCCGTATCAATGGTTCCGTAGATTATTATAACAGAACCACAAAAGATGCACTGCTGAATTATAGCGTACCGACACCTCCCTATTTTTATGGAGAGATAGCTGCGAACGTAGCTCAGATTAAAAATACAGGTCTGGAATTTCTATTGAACGTTACCCCTTTTCAAACCGACAATTTTGAATGGACCGCTAATCTTACCTATTCCACGAATACAAACGAAGTAGTGTCATTGTCCAACGGCGAGTTCCAATTGACCAATGATTTCTTTGATGAGGGATATACGGGCGAGCCTATTCAAATCGAAACTCATAGAATTCAAGAGGGACAACCAATTGGTAATTTCTTTGGACTAAAAAGTGTGGATATTACCGAAGACGGTATTTGGGTCATAGAACGTCCTGATGGCACACTTGTTCCTGCAACCGAGGCCACGACCGACGATAGACAAGTACTGGGCAACGGTTTGCCAAAAACCTACTATAGCTGGAACAACACGGTTAAGTATAAAAACTGGGACTTGATGGTAAATTTAAGAGGAGCATTGGATTATCAAATATTGAACTTTTCCAGAATGTTCTACGAAAATCCAACCATCAGTTACAATACATTGGACTCCGCTTATGATATGGTATATGGAAAAGCTGTCCTGCAAGATGTACAACGATTTGTGAGCTACTATGTAGAAGACGGGGATTTCTTAAAGATAGACAACGTTACCTTGGGATACACACTGCCCAAGGATGCCATCAAGTTTGCCCAAAGCTTCCGTATTTATGCATCAGGACTGAACTTGGCGACTATTACGGGATATAAGGGGATAGACCCAGAAGTAAATAGAAACCGTACTCCTAACGATGGAATTGTTCCAGGAAATGATAACAGGGATAAATATCCCTCTATCAGAACATTTACATTGGGAATCAACTTCACATTCTAAAAAAAATATCATGAAAAATATATTGAACAAAGTGAATTCACTTAGACCAAAAATTTTGACGCTCCTGGCAAGTTTATTGCTCTTGCCAATAGCCTGTACTGACTTGGAGGAAGAAGTGTTCTCGGAAGTGACAGAATCCTCTTTTGTGCCTTCGGAATCCGATATCATTTCCGTTATGGCATCCGCTTACACGCCAATGCGATTTGTAATGGGTTGGCAAGGATATTTTGATTTGCAGGAAGAGCCCGGCGATATGTTCGTGACTCCAACACGACCCAATGGTTGGGATGATGGGGGTACATACAAAAGAATGCACTTTCATGAATGGACAGAGACCCAATGGCAACCAAGAAACACATGGATAACCTGTTTCAATGGAATCAATAGTGCCAATAGGGTAATTCTACAAGTGGAATCTGGAGAACTACCGGTGAGCGAAGAGCAGGCATCTGCCATTATTTCAGAAATGAGAGCCTTAAGGGCATTGTACTATTCTATGTTGGTGGATACCCATGGCAACGTTCCCATTATAGCAAGTTATAGTGATGAACTTCCGGTACAGAGTTCACGTTCAGAAGTGTACAACTTTATTGTTTCTGAGCTGACAGAGGTTATACCCAACCTTACCGAGGTCGTAGATCAATCGACCTATGGTCGTATGACAAAGTGGGCAGCTTATCATGTTCTGGCACGTGTGTATTTAAATGCCGAGGTATATACGGGAACCGCCCAGTGGGACAATGTTATCGATGCATGTGATGAAATTATATCCAGCGGGGCTTTTGAGCTGTCGTCAAATTATTCCGATATCTTTAGTACAGAGAACCAAGGAAACCCAGAAATGGTGTTCGCCATACCTTACGATCAAATATTTGCTGGCGACTGGAATGCTCACATGAAAATGCTGTTGCCAGACCATAGATTGGTTTTTGATATGCAGGCACAACCTTGGGGAGGGTCTAGCTGTAATCCCCAATTTATAGATAGTTATGATGCCAATGATAAACGTTTGGCGGATACCTGGTTGATGGGAGACCAATTGAACGCTTCCGACGGTAGTGTGGTAATGACCCTAAGAAAGGAAATGCCAAGTATTTATGATTGCGAATTTACAGACGGTTTTAGATGTGGTAAATACGAAATAGAATCCGGAGCCACAGCAGGACTCAGCGTTGACTTCCCTTTTCTGAGGTATACAGATGTACTTATGATGAAGGCCGAAGCTCTCCTAAGAACCAATCGTGCCGATGAAGCAGCTACCATAGTAACGCAGGTTCGTTTACGTTCTTTTGAAGACCCTGCCGAGGCCACCGTTACAGGAACTGAACTTGAAGGGGATACCACTGTGGAGTATGGAACGTTGGCCGAAGATGGTACCATAGATGAACCAGGAGACCAATCTGCTGTACCATACGGCCGCTTTTTGGACGAATTGGGATGGGAATTTGCTGCAGAAGCACGTAGAAGAACCGATATGATTCGATTTGGCGTGTACCAGACAAAAAATTGGTATAACCATACCCCTCAAGGAGACTACACAATCCTATTTCCCATAGGCTTGGAAGAACTTAACACCAACACAAACCTGCGCCAGAATCCTGGCTACTAAGGAAAAGGTGTAAACGATAAAACAAATTGTTGTAATTGTTTTGAGTTTGTTATTTAGTGCATAAGCGGATGGGATTTCCCATCCGTTTTTTTTTATATCGATATGGATTTTAAAATTGTGCCCGGAACTGGGTGGGAGAACATCCTTTCAATTCCTTGAATTTTCTGTTAAAGTTGGCAATGTTGTTAAATCCGCATTGATCGGAGATCAATGAAATAGCCAGTTCTGGACTTCCTAGAATAAGCTTACAGGCATTTTCTATTCGAATCTCAATAAGAAACTGAAAAAAAGTCTTGTTTGTCCGTTTTTTAAAATACCGGCAAAAAGCATTTTTGCTCATATTGGCCACATCGGCTATTTCATCTAAACTGATAGGCTCGTGGTAGCGGTCCATGGCATATTTAAAAACATCGTTCATACGCTTGCCCTCATCATCGGAAAAAGACTTGCGGTAAACAAATGAGGAGAGGGGTGTTGTTTGGGATTGTGTTATACGGTTTATAATGACCAACAGAGTGGCTATTTGCTCTATTTTATTTTGGGTCTTTAGTTTGTTGAACTCTCCAATAATGATGTCTTTATTGGATATGACCCGCATTCCAAGTTCCGATTTTTTGAAGAATTCCTTTGTGGATGCAAGGTCCGTAATGCGGAAAAACTCTTTTCCAAAAGAATTGATGTCAAAAAAAAGAGTGTACATAATCGATTTTGGAGAAAAGGAGACATCGCTCTTAAAAGCATGCGGAACATAACCTCCTATGACCAAGATGTCACCTTCCTTGTAATCACTAATGGAGTCGCCTACGATCAAGGATCCTGCACCTTTGGCAATATAACTTATCTGTATTTCTGCATGTTGGTGAAGTTGGTCATAAAAAACCCGCTCCCGGTCTACTTGATAGACCAAGGCCTCATCTTTGGGTTTCGGAATTTTAAACGGAAGAACTTTCACTACTTTTTTATGCGAATATCATCATAATATTGACCTGAACCAATATTTGGGTTAATATAGTATCAGTATTCGTTAATAATGAAGCTTATCCTTGAAATTCAGTCATCTATTTTTGTAATCAAAATATATAGCATTATGATACATTGGGAAGGGGTTATGCCCGCTGTAACCACAAAATTCACAAGCGAGGACGAATTGGACCTTGCCATGTTTGAGAAAAATATTAACGCACAACTGGATGCCGGTGTACAAGGAATAATACTTGGAGGTACTTTGGGTGAGGCAAGTACACTTACCAAAGAGGAAAAAGAGACCTTGATAAAAACCTCATTAAAGATAGTTCAGGGTAAAGTTCCAGTTATTATCAACATCGCGGAGCAAAGCACCAAAGAAGCCATGGAAGTGGCCCGGCACGCAGAAAAAGTAGGGGCACAAGGGCTAATGCTTTTGCCTCCAATGCGCTACAAGGCAACCGACCACGAAACCGTTGTGTACTTTAAAGCCATCGCAAACAGTACATCTTTACCCATAATGATTTACAATAATCCGGTAGATTATAAAATTGAGGTAACTTTGGATATGATGGAAGAGTTGTCAGAATGTGATAACATCCAAGCCGTCAAGGAATCAACACGGGACATCACCAATGTAATACGTTTAAAAAATCGTTTTGGCGATAGGTTCAAGGTATTCACAGGTGTTGATACTTTGGGACTTGAAAGTCTGGTAATAGGAGCCGATGGATGGGTGGCAGGTTTGGTTTGCGCCTACCCAGCGGAAACCGTGGCCATTTATGAATTGGTCAAGGCGGGTAGAATAAACGAGGCCCTGTCAATATATAAATGGTTTATGCCATTGCTGGAACTGGATATAAGCCCCCAATTGGTACAGAACATAAAATTGGCCGAAGTGGCCACAGGAATTGGAACAGAGAATGTTAGGGCCCCAAGATTGCCCTTGCAAGGAAAAGAAAGGGAGCGGGTGCTCAAGGTTATTGAGGAAGCCATGAAAAACAGACCAAAGCTTCCAGAATATAAAAACCTAAAAAGTGTAGTATGATTACAGGCAAAAACTGTATCGCAGGAGAATTTAGTGCAAATGGAGGGGTTGAGTTCAAGACCATCAACCCTAAACTGAACAAGGAAAACCCCACAACTTTTGTAGAAGTAACAAAGGAAGAAATTGAAAAGGCCGTAGATGCCTCATGGGAAGCCTTTAAAGTATATAGAAATGTGCCCGGTAAGCAAAGGGCAGATTTTCTTAACGCCATTGCCGATGAGATTTTGGCATTGGACCAAGAGTTGATTGATGCCTATACCATGGAATCAGGACTTCCCGAAGGTAGGGCGATTGGAGAGCGTGGGAGAACCATGAACCAATTACGCACCTTTGCAAAACTGGTGGAAACTGAGGATTGGAGAGGGAATACATTTGATGCGGCCGAGCCGGATAGAAAACCTTTGCCCAAGGAGGACTTGAGAAAAACAATGATTCCTTTGGGTCCCGTGGCTGTATTTGGAGCAAGTAACTTCCCATTGGCCTATTCAACGGCCGGTGGGGATACGGCAAGTGCACTGGCAGCCGGTTGCCCAGTTATCGTTAAATCCCATCCAATGCACGCAGGTACATCCGAATTGGTGGCTTCTGCCATTGTAAAGGCAGTAGAGAAAACAGGCATGCCCAAAGGAGTGTTTTCCAGCATTAACGGAAGGGTTCAGGCAGGAGTGGATTTGGTAAACCATCCCAAGGTCAAAGCAGTGGGCTTCACAGGTAGTATTACAGGTGGAAGGGCATTGTTCGATATCGCTGCAAAAAGAGAAGAGCCAATCCCTGTATTTGCAGAAATGGGAAGTATCAATCCGGTAATCATAACTCCGGACGCCATATCCCAAAGAGGAGGAGAGATTGCAAAGACTTACGCAGGATCTATCACGTTGGGAACTGGCCAATTTTGTACCAATCCAGGCCTGCTATTGACCATAAAGAATGATAATACAGAAGATTTTATAGCCGAGTTGGCGAAAGAAACGATTGCGTTGGACCCGCAATGCATGCTGCACCCGAACATTAAGAGCGGCTACGAGAAAAAAGAAGCTGATGTAACATCCCAATCTGGGGTTGAAGTAGTAGGTAAAGTAGATGCTGATTTGGAACCAAATTATGCAGCTTCAGCGATTGCAACGATTTCAGGCAGTGAATTTTTGGCCAATCCAAAATTGCACCAAGAAGTTTTTGGCCCATTTTCGTTAGTGGTACAATGTAAGGATGATGCCGAACTCCTTCAAATAATCGAAGGATTGGAAGGGCAGTTGACAGGTACACTTATCGCAGAGGATAATGATACCATCAATTTGATAGAGGTAGTGGATGCTTTGCAGAATAGAGTGGGTAGAATCATATATAACGGTGTTCCCACAGGTGTGGAAGTGTGTCCGTCCATGCAGCACGGAGGACCCTACCCGGCATCTACGGATTCTAGGTTTACCGCAGTTGGTGTGCATGCCATTAATAGATGGGTCAGACCGGTTAGCTATCAATCCTTTCCGCAGTCGTTGTTGCCAGAACACCTCAAGGGATAGAAAATAAAAATAAGATGGTTTTTAAAGAGCGCTAGTGGCAAGAAAAACTTTTTTTTGTGTTGATGCACATACCTGTGGCAACCCCGTACGCGTAGTGGCAGGTGGAGGCCCCAACTTGATCGGGGCGAATATGAGTGAAAAAAGACAGCATTTTCTCAAGGATTTTGATTGGATCAGAAAAGGATTGATGTTCGAGCCCCGTGGACACGATATGATGAGCGGGAGCATTTTGCTTCCGCCGCATAATCCGGATAATGATTTTGCAATACTTTTTATTGAAACCTCAGGCTGTTTGCCCATGTGCGGACATGGAACCATCGGTACCATTACCGTAGCAATAGAGGAGGGATTGATTGTTCCCAAAGTACCGGGAAAAATTAAAATGGAAGCTCCAGCAGGCCTGGTAGAGATTGAGTATCGCCAAACGGGCAAAAAAGTGGATTGGGTAAAACTGGTCAATGTAAAATCATACTTGGCCGCTGAAAATTTGACTGTAGAATGCCCGGAACTGGGACAAATCACATTTGATGTGGCTTATGGTGGAAACTACTACGCAATCGTGGATCCCCAAGAAAACTTTATGGGTGTACATAATTTTACCGCTGGCCAAATCATACATTATTCCCAAGTGGTGCGGAAGCGTATCAATGAAAAGTATCCTGACATGTTTGTGCATCCCGAGGATCCTACTATCAGGGATGTGAGCCATATGCTTTGGACTGGAGACCCTTTGGACCCAACATCTTCGGGAAGAAATGCAGTTTTTTACGGGGATAAGGCCATAGATCGCTCCCCATGCGGTACGGGAACCTCGGCTCGTATGGCACAATTATATACCAAAGGAAAGTTGGGAGCGAACGAGAACTTTATTCATGAAAGTTTTATTGGGAGCAAGTTTATCGGAAGGATAGAGCAGGAGACCACCTTGGCGGGTAAAAAAGCCATTGTGCCAAGTATACAGGGGTGGGCACAGGTAACAGGCTATAATAATATCATTATAGATGACGATGACCCATACGCCCATGGGTTCCAAGTACTGTAAATCAATTTTTCAAGATGAAGAAAGTAATTGTTGTAGGGGGAGGAATCTCCGGGCTTTGTAGTGCATATTATTTGGTGAAAGACGGGCATAAGGTCACCATTTTGGACCAAACCAATATGGATAGTGGAACATCGTATATCAATGCAGGATATATTACACCAAGTCATTTTGTTCCGTTGGCCGCTCCGGGGATAATCACCCAAGGCCTTAAATGGATGCTCAATAGTTCCAGCCCATTTTATATGAAGCCCAGATGGGATATGGATTTCTTCAAATGGGCACTATTATTTAAAAAGTCTGCAGCAGTTTCCAATCTTGAAAGAGCATTGCCCGTGCTCAAAGAACTCAATTTGAAAAGTAGGGCACTTTATGAAGAATTATTGGCCTCCCATGAATTTGATTTTCATTATGAAAGAAAAGGGGTCTTAATGGCATATTGTAGCGAAAAATCTGAAAAGGAGGAGCATCAGGTGGCCGAAAAAGCCATAAAGGAAGGTTTGGAGGTTTCCATACTATCACAAGAAGATTTACGAAAAGTACAACCTGTACTATCCGACCAAGTAAAGGGAGCCGTTCATTACAAGTGTGATGCCCATATGACGCCCAATCATTTTATGGAGGAACTAAAAACTTGGCTACAGGAACATGGAGTAGATTTTAAGTTGGGGCAAAAGGTTGAAAACGTTACCATAAAGGGGAAGCAAATAGTCTCCTTGAGGACTCGGGATAGCAATTATGAGGCTGATGAGTTCGTATTGGCCAGTGGGAGCTGGACATCAAAACTAGCGAAAACAATGGGACTTAAAATTCCTATCCAAGGCGGCAAGGGCTACAGTATGGATGTTAGGAGGCCAACGGGAATAACCTTGCCCACTATTTTGGTGGATGCTAGAATGGCTATTACCCCGATGGATGGCTTTACCCGGTTTGCGGGTACGATGGAGTTTTCCGGCAATAACGAAACCATCAAAAAAGAACGTGTAGCGGCTTTGGCCAATGCCGTTAAGGCACACTATAAAGATTTTACCATACTTCCAGAAGAACAAGATTGCGCTACCTCTGGACTGAGGCCGGTATCACCGGATGGATTGCCGTTTATTGGCAAAACCGCAAAATATAATAACCTGACTATAGCTTCAGGTCATGCTATGATGGGGTGGAGCCTGGGGCCAATAACAGGAAAGCTGGTGTCTCAAGAAGTGAATGGCTCAAGACCACTGATGGACGTCGCCCCGCTCTCACCGGAAAGGTTTCGCTAAAATCGCGTTACTCTTTATGTTTTCCAGATAAGAAGGACGGCCTTAGTCAAATAATCCCTTTTTTATAAGCTAGCGAGGGCGTTAAGGGTAATATAGTATAAGTATCTGGTAATTTGAATCGATATACAACCAGAGATTATCAATAGTTTTAGACTTATTTAAACTATGGAATCTTTTGTCAAAAAAATAAGTGTATTTTTTATACTTGTAAATTTCGGTACATCATTTGCCCAAGGAACTTTAGCGGAATATCAAAAGGCGATTTCGCTGGATTCTTTGTTTAGGGACAAGGTCACAAACTCGCCTAAAAATTTTCATTGGCAAAAAAATAACCTTCTCTGGTATGTGAACAATACTCCAGATGGAAAAGAATACCTCTGGGTAAATCCCTCGGAAAAAACACAAGAAAAATGTTTTGACCATGCTGTACTGGCCAAATTGCTGTCCGAAAAGTTTGAGAAAGATATAGATGCCAATCATGTAGACATCAGCGAACTGGAATTTGATTTCGATATGGCAGAGTTGAAATTTACTTTTGATGAAAAGATAGTTTCCTTTAATCCCAATCAGCAGGAATTAACAATTGTAGAGTCAAAAACTGAAGACCCAAAAAGAGATTGGGGCTATTGGGGCAGCAGGTTCGATGAGACCAATAATCCGCCAGTTATGTCTCCCGATTCCACCATGTTGGCGTTTATCAAAAATCACAACCTATATATCAAAAACACCTCGACAGATGAAGAAACCCGGTTGAGTTATGATGGCGCTCCGGGTTTTTTCTATTCCACGTACATAAAATGGTCACCTGATGGGAAAAAAATCATGGCATACAAGGTGCGTCCAGGAGATGAACGTAAAATATACTTTGTGGAATCCAGTCCAGAGGATCAGTTCCAGCCTAAATTACAATCAAGGGATTATTTAAAGCCAGGGGATGAGCTTCCATTTAAAAGTCCACAATTATTTTTAATCGGCGAAAAAAAACATATCCAAGTTCCTACCGATGAGTTTGGCCATCAATTCGGGCTCAACAACATAGAATGGAGAGAAGATAGCAGTGCCTTTACCTTTGAATATAATCAACGAGGTCATCAGGCCTATAAAGTAATAGCGGTTGATGCAATTACTGGAGCGGTAAAAGTGCTGGTAAATGAGGTTAGCAAAACCTTCATTGACTATAACGGCAAAAAGTACAGGTACGATATTGATGATGGAAAGGAAATTATATGGACATCGGAAAGGGATGGATGGAACCATATCTATTTGTACGATGGAGAAACGGGAAAAGTAAAGAGGCAACTTACCAAAGGAGAATGGGTAGTTCGAAATGTCATTCATGTGGATGAAGAGAATAGAGAGGTGTACTTTACGGCCAGTGGGATGGATAAAGGACAGGACCCCTATTTCCTTCATTATTTCAAAGTAGGTTTTGATGGCAGGAATCTGACCCGATTCACCAAAGAAAACGGGAACCATCAGCTTACTTTCTCAGAAGACTATGAATATTATGTAGATCAGTACTCCAGGGTGGATGCCCCACCAGTAACGCTTTTAAAATCTTCAAAAAATGCCAAGACCTTAATGCAATTGCAAAAGGCCGACCATTCCGCATTATTGCAGGAGGGGTGGATAGCCCCCGAGGTTTTTACGTCCAAAGGCAGGGACGGCGTTACCGATATCTGGGGAGTCATCATAAGGCCGACTTCCTTTGACCCGAACAAAACATATCCTGTAATCGAATATATTTATGCAGGGCCTCACAGTTCATTTGTTCCCAAGGATTTTAGGTCATACTACTGGTCCATGTCATCTTTGGCGGAACTGGGATTCATTGTGGTACAGATAGACGGTATGGGGACTTCCAACCGCTCAAAGGCTTTTCACGATGTGTGCTGGAAAAACCTCAAAGATGGAGGCTTTCCGGATAGAAAAATTTGGATACGCGAAGCTGCCAAAAAATATCCGTATATGGATGCTGAAAACGTTGGGATTTTTGGGACCTCGGCAGGAGGCCAAAATGCAGCTGCAGCATTGGTCTTCAATTCTGATTTTTATGATGTGGCAGTATCTTCCTGCGGGTGCCACGACAATAGAATGGATAAGATTTGGTGGAACGAGCAGTTTATGGGCTATCCCATAGGGCCACATTATGCTGAGTGCTCCAATGTTGAAAATGCAGGTCAAATGGGTGGTGATTTAATGTTGATACTAGGAGAAGTGGATGATAACGTAGACCCCGCCAGCACCATGCAATTTGCCAATGCATTGATCAAGGCCAATAAAGATTTTGAACTTGTCACCATACCCGGCATGGGACATTCCTCTGGCGGGGAATTTGGTGAGAGGAAGCGCAAGGACTTTTTTGTAAAACATTTGATGGATGTCGACCCGCCCTCATGGGAGGAAATCTACAATTAGAAAAACAACGTTGAACCATAGGTCAATAAAATTATAGGAGTAAACGAGTTATTATGAATGTAAGTAAGTTTTTTGTCGGTGCAGTATTTTTTCTATTCACTGCCCAAATGAGTTTGGTGCACGCACAGAGTGGTAACCAGATTTTGGATGGAATTGGGGAGACCGGAATGATTGCCAGATATATTTTTGATGGAGATGTCAAAGATTGGTCTAGGAATAATTTGCACGCAAGGGCTTACGGCGAAGTGGATTTTAAAGATGATGAGCAATTTAAAAAAGTACTTTCACTCCCAGGTGACGGTAAATCCTATATCTCCATTCCGGGTGAATCTGTGCAAAACGAGGAATCCATCAGTATTGCAACCTGGGTGAATTTTCAGTCGAAGGAACCGGGACAGCTTCTTTTTGATTTTGGAAAAGACAATAGGACGCATTTTTTTGTTGCCCCATTCGGAACCAAAGAACAAGAAGGGTTCCAAGCTCAGGTCATATTGGATGGCAAATCAGAATATGAGGTGCTTTCCACAGATGTGGAGATTGAAACGGACCAATGGTTTCATGTAGCTTTGGTCTTTGACATTCCATCAAAGTCCATGAGTGTTTTTATCAATGGACAGGAAGCTGGAAAGACTGAAAATGTGGAAATAGAATTGGAGGATTTGTTCACCCATGAGAATTTACTCTATTTAGGAAAGTCGATTGTATCGGGAAATCCTTACCTCAAAGCAAAGATCCACGATTTTAGGTTGTATAGAATACCCCTGAGCGAAAAGCAGGTTTCAGGGATTCGATATATTGCTCTCAAAGGTGGGGATGCTGTGGTAAGACGAGAAAAACCCGAAGACAACCTGCCAAAATTTTCTTCCGATATTCCTCAATTATACAATGAGTTCCTGACCGGAGTGTCCGATGTTGAGGTAGAAACGGAACTGGGCTTCTTGCCCAGATTGCCACGCCATGTCAAAGGAACATATCGTGATGGAATCAATGGACCTGAGGTCAGGGTTCTATGGCCTTCTCCGACAGATAACAGCGAGGTAACCAAAGCAGGGAGTTATGAAGTCACGGGCAAAGTTCCAGGCACAGATTTTAAGCCCAAGGCAAAAATTACCGTAAAGGCAAAACAGGGTGTGAAAACGCCCGATATGACACTGGAAGTATTTGGATTAGATCAAGTAAGATTGGATTCGGATACTCATGGTCAACAGACAAAGTTTATAGAAAACAGGGATAAGTTTATCAATACATTGGCAGAGACCAACCCGGACTCCTTTTTGTACATGTTCCGGAATGCCTTTGGACAAGACCAGCCCGAAGGTGCCAAACCATTGGGTGTTTGGGATAGCCAAGAAACAAAGTTAAGAGGTCATGCCACGGGCCATTATTTAACGGCCATAGCCCAGGCGTATGCAAGTACTGGTTACGATGAGGAACTGCAGGCCAATTTTGCCAATAAAATGGATTATATGGTAGAAGTACTATATAAACTATCCCAAATGTCAGGAAAGCCTACTAAGGTTGGTGGAGAGCATGAATCGGACCCTACTAAGGTGCCATATGGACCCGGAAAATCCACCTATGACTCGGATTTGAGCGAAAACGGTATTCGAACCGATTATTGGAATTGGGGAGAAGGATTTATAAGTGCCTATCCGCCGGACCAGTTCATTATGCTGGAAAACGGTGCATCCTACGGTACGCAGCCAACTCAAGTTTGGGCTCCATATTACACCCTGCATAAAATATTGGCAGGTTTAATGGATATCTACGAGGTCAGTGGAAACAAGAAAGCTTTGGAAGTGGCCAAGGGAATGGGAGATTGGGTGTATGCCCGTTTGAGCCTATTGCCCACCGATACATTGATCAGTATGTGGAACAGCTATATTGCCGGAGAATTCGGTGGGATGAACGAGGCCATGGCCCGATTGGATAGGATTACCGATGAACCGAGATACCTCAAAGTTGCACAACTGTTTGACAACATCAAAATGTTTTTTGGAGATGCGGAGCATTCCCACGGATTGGCCAAAAATGTCGATTCCTTCCGAGGATTGCATGCCAACCAGCATATACCACAGATCATGGGGGCGCTTGAAATCTATCGCGATTCCGAATCCCCGGAATACTACCGCGTAGCCGAAAATTTCTGGTACAAGGCAAAGCATGATTATATGTATAGTATTGGGGGCATGGCCGGAGCAAGGAATCCCACGAATGCGGAATGTTTCATCGGCCAGCCTGCTACGTTGTACGAAAATGGTTTTTCTTCAGGAGGACAAAATGAAACCTGTGCTACATACAATATGTTGAAGCTGACTAAAAACTTATTCTTGTTCGACCAGCGGACGGAGCTCATGGATTATTACGAGCGTGGCCTGTACAACCATATCTTGGCATCGGTAGCTGAGGACAGCCCGGCAAACACCTACCATGTGCCATTGCGGCCAGGTTCCGTCAAAAGATTTGGTAATGCTGATATGACGGGATTCACTTGTTGTAATGGTACGGCCTTGGAAAGTAGCACTAAGCTTCAAAACTCCATTTATTTTAAGAACAAGGACAATAGCGCACTATATGTAAACCTTTTTGTGCCTTCAACACTGCAGTGGACGGAGAAGAACATTACCATAGAGCAAAAAACGGATTTTCCTAAAGCGGATAACACCCAGTTAATAATTAAAGGCAAAGGAAAGTTTGATTTGAACATACGTGTTCCACAGTGGGCAACCAAGGGATTTTATGTAAAAGTTAATGGTAAAGAGCAGAAGATAAAAGCAGACCCCGGTTCCTACACTACCCTGAGCCGAAAATGGAGCAATGGTGATGTTGTGGACATCAGGATGCCCTTCCAATTTCATTTAGACCCAGTAATGGACCAACAAAACATTGCAAGCCTTTTTTATGGTCCGGTACTTTTGGTTGCCCAAGAACCCGAACCACGAAACGATTGGCGAAAAGTAACCTTGGATGCCAATAATATAGGCAGTACTATCAAAGGAAACCCAAAAACACTGGAGTATACCATTGATGGAGTTGTTTTTAAACCATTCTATGAAACATACGGACGCCATTCGGTTTACTTGGATGTTACATTGGAATAGTGAGGAAATCACCAAAATTTAGAAAAACCAATCATTACCTTTAGGAGTAAAAGGAAGAAACTAAATACGTAAAAAATGGATTTAAAAAGAATAGGAATCATAGCAGTAGCGTTGGTCGGTTCGTACACCTTTGCGCAGAACAGTAAAATGGCCGATATCGTTACCGAATTTGAAGCGGATAACTGGGCGTTGAGCCGGACTTATATCGTTCAAGAGTCCGAAGAGTACTATCAGCGGTTTTCCACGTTTTATAATGACTGGAACAAAAAGTTGTCTGCTGTTGATTTCAACGCTCTATCACAACAAGGAAAAGTAGATTACGTACTGTTGAAGAACTTGGTGAATAAAGGAGAGTATTTTTTAAATCAGGAATATGATGCATTTAAGGAAGTTTCCGAAGTAAGCTCTTTTGCAAAAGATATTTTTCCGTTCATAAAAAATCGTAGAAGAGGCAAAAAGCCCGAATCAAAAGAGTTGGCACAAATATTTCAAGATGCCTCGCAATCCGTTGATTCTGAAATGGAGTCATGGAAAGCAAAGCCATTTAAGGATTGGCAAACTGCCGATAAAGCTTCCCAACTTATCGTTTCGTTCCAGAAGGGATTGGAAGAGGCTTATAATTTTTACTATGGATATGACCCAGATTTTACTTGGTGGGTGGAAAAACCTTATATCAAACTAAATGAAAAGCTGACTGCTTACGCCGAGTTCTTAAAAGAAAATTATTCGGAAGGAAGCGTAAAGGATGATGGAAGCGGAATCATTGGAAAACCCATTGGAGAAGAAGCACTAAAGGAGAGCCTTGCCTTGGAATTTATTCCCTACACACCCGATGAACTAATTAAAACAGCGGAAGCACAATTTGAATGGTGCAAAAATGAAATGATTAAAGCGTCGCGGGAATTGGGATATGGCGATGATTGGAAAAAGGCGTTGGAGCATGTAAAGAACACCTACGTTCCCGCGGGAGAGCAGCCACAGGCCATTATCGATCTGTATTCCCACTCTGTGGATTTTATAGAGGAAAGGGATTTGATCACATTGCCGGAACTTGCCAAGGAAACCTGGGGCATGAAAATGATGAGCCCAGAGAGACAAAAGGTCAGTCCGTTCTTTTTAGGGGGAAGGGATATCATCATCTCGTACCCGACCATGGAAATGGATCACGATGACAAATTGATGAGCATGCGGGGGAACAATCCCAATTTTTCATTTCCCACCGTCCAGCACGAATTGCTTCCAGGCCATAATCTACAGTATTTTATGACCAGCCGTAACAAAAGTTACAGAAGGCCTTTTTCCACACCTTTTTGGACCGAAGGGTGGGCTCTCTACTGGGAAATTATTCTTTGGAACAAAGATTTTCCCCAGACCCCAGAGCAAAAACTGGGCATGTTGTTTTGGAGAATCCATAGATGTGCACGGATTATTTTCTCTCTCAAGTTCCATTTAGGAGAAATGACCCCACAAGAGTGCATAGACCTTTTGGTTGATGAAGTTGGCCATGAATATGCCAATGCGGAAGCAGAGGTGAGACGTTCGTTTACCACCAATTATCCCCCATTGTACCAACTGGCATACATGATGGGAGGTCTTCAGTTCTACGCTCTCAGGAATGAGATGTTGGACAAAGGATGGACGGAAAAGCAATTCCACGATCAGGTGATGAAAGAAGGTAGAATGCCGGTTGAGGTATTGCGCGCTCTGTTGCAGGATCTTCCCTTGAACAAAAATTATAAAACAAAGTGGAAATTTTCCACGGCCTTCAAATAGGTAAACACAACATATTTCTTTAAGCAAGGGAGTTTTGGTCCAATCCTGCTCCCATAACCAAACTATCACTAGAATGAAGCAGATAAAGTATTGGCTGGTCTCGGCATTTTGCATGGCCTCTTTTTCAACTATAATGGCGCAGAATACCTATTGGAGCAGAGTGGAAAAAAGAGAATCGACTTTGGGTGTAGCCGATGTCTATCAAAAATTTGAAACCCCTGACTTTAAGTTAAAATTGGTAAGGGCATCACAAACTGTTGCAGCATTGAGCCCTAATAGCGACCCTTATTTTGACTTTACTCCGGGCGACCGCTTGGAAATAAGGGACAAGGACAGCCTTTATCATTTGGGAGACATTAACCTACGTATAAAAGAGGCAAACGGAATCTGGAAAAGCTATTCCACGGCCACTAGTAGAGCAAAAGTAAAACCTTTGGAAACCGGTGGAAATGTTTTGGCAGCCGCCGACTTGGCCAATACCTTGCCAACCGACATACCAGTTACCATCAAAAGGTACTACGAATTGGACAATGACCAATTGGTCATGCGTTTTGAAATTACCAATAAACAAGACAAACCATTGGAAATAGGAGCATTGGGAGTTCCAATGGTGTTTAATAACATTCTTGAAGGCAAGTCCTTGGTGGAAACCCATGCCCAAAACGTCTTTTTTGATCCCTATATCGGTAAAGATGCGGGGTATCTAGAAGTAAAAAGGTTGAGTGGGAGAGGTCCGGCCCTATTGGTGATGCCCGAGGAAAATATGTCTTTTGAAGCTTATCGACCATTATTGGACGATCCAACTCCTAAAAGCATCGTCTTTGAAGGGTTCCACGAGTGGATGGCATACAGCAAAGCGTATTCCGAAAACGAATGGAAAGGAGTGGAACAATGGAACGAACCAACTTCGCTTGTTCTTCAACCAAACGAAACCAAAAGCTTTGCCTTAAAATTTGTACTTACCGAAGGAATCAAGAATATACAAGAGACACTTGTCAAGGAAGAACACCCTGTTGCGGTCGGCGTTCCAGGTTACGTACTTCCGCAAGATGTTGAAGGTCAATTGTTCATCGATTACAACAAAGGAGTTGCATCCATAACGGTTGAACCCAGCGGAGCATTGGAAATTAAAGAAAATGGCACTACTGCCTTGGGAAAGAAAAAATATCATGTCCAAGGAAAAAAGTGGGGCAGGGCCAGACTTACCATTACTTATACTGATGGTACGGAACAGACCATCAACTATAAAATCATTAAACCGGAGACAGAGGTTATTGAAGATTTTGGACATTTTCTAACTACGGAACAATGGTTCGACGACCCCAATGACCCATTCGGACGAAATCCATCACCAATAAGCTATGATTACGAGAAAAAGGAAAAGGTAGTTCAAGATGGTAGGGTTTGGATCAGCGGATTGAGCGATGAAGGTGGGGCAGGTAGTTGGTTGGCAGCCGTTATGAAGCAATTGGTTCAACCCGACAAGGAGGAAATCCAGAAGTTGCAAGGTTTTGTGGATGAAACACTGTGGGGAGGAATCCAGTATAATGAAGGTCCTAAAAAGTACGGAGTCAAAAAGAGTTTGTTCTATTACGAACCCGACTCTTTACCCAAAGGCACGTATAGCGATAAAATCAATTACGATACTTGGGCGGCATGGGACCACAAGCATGCGAACGACCCCGGAAGGTCCTACAACTATCCTCACGTGGCGGCTGCATATTGGGTAATGTACCGTTTGTCCCGTTACTACAAAGGTTTGGTGGATAACAGGTCTTGGGATTGGTATTTGCAAAATGCCTATCACACCAGCGTAGCCATGGTGGAGCAAGCACCGTATTATGCTCAGTTCGGACAAATGGAGGGCTCGGTGTTCCTATTTATTTTGGAAGATTTGAAACACGAAGGGTTAACGGAAATGGCCTCGGATTTGGAAGAACGAATGAAAAAGCGGGCGGACCATTGGCGAGCATTGGATTACCCTTTTGGCAGCGAAATGCCATGGGATTCCACCGGACAAGAGGAAGTGTATATGTGGTCGAGTTTTTTTGGGTATGATCAAAAAGCCTCTGTTACGCTTAGTGCCATTTTGGCCTACATGCCAACAATGCCTCATTGGGGCTACAACGGTAATGCCAGAAGATATTGGGACTTTTTGTACGGTGGAAAAGCCGGGGAAACTTCGCGTGTGGAACGCCAAATCCATCATTATGGTTCCTCATTGAACGCCATTCCCGTTTTGAATCATTACCGAAAAAAACCAGAAGATCTGTACCTGTTGAAAGTGGGTTATGGGGGATTGTTGGGAGGGATTTCAAATATTACACAAGACGGATTTGGACCGGCCGCGTTCCATTCATATCCTTCAACTTTAAAAATCGACGGTATTTCAGGTGATTATGGGTCCGGGTTTTATGGCTATGCTGTAAACACATCATCCTACCTTACCAAGGATGAGGATATGGGATGGTTGGCATTTGGGGGAAATCTATCCGAAAAAGATACTTTTATAGCATTGGAACCGACCACGGCAGCAAGGTCTAGAGTATTCATAGCGCCCAAAAAGCTTTGGCTTACCTTGGATGCAGGTTCGTTTAAAAAAGTGATCTACAACAGCAAAACTGGGGATGTAACCCTGACTTTGGATAGCAAAAGCACTCATGTTCCTTATGCTTATTTGCGTGTAGAAGGCATGGATGTCGAGCTGCCGTATAAAAAGGTCAGAGGGGCGTATCAAATTGAATTGGGGAAGAAAGAAACAGAAGTCAAACTATAACCTAAAAAGTTGCTTTGCTGCCAAGTGTGAAAAATTGGGTAGTATACATATTGTTTTTTGTCATGGTTTTGGGTAATGTCTTTGGTCAAAAGAAAGATGCCCAATTGCCCGTTGGGAAGGTGGATCCTATTCTTCCGGGTTATTTTGCGGACCCTACAATCAAAAAGTTTGGAGATATATACTACATCTACGCTACCACGGACAATGAAATGTTGGCCTCAGGAGTGCCCACGGTTTGGTACAGCAAAGATTTTGAACATTGGTACAATTATACCATGGAGGTTCCTTCCTTAGAATCCATTAACCTGAGAAATTTTTGGGCACCGGACATTATTGAAGGTAGTGATGGCAGGTATTACCTGTATTTTGGTAATTGCCAAGCAGGCTGCAATATTTATGGATATGTATCCAGTTCCCCAGTAGGTCCTTGGGAAAAATTGAACAAGGATGATACTCCTGTTATTGCCCATAATTATCCAAGGGAAGGTTTTCCGTCGCTTGATGCTCAGTTTTTTACCGATGATGATGGGAGAATTTATGCCTATTGGGGAACTTGGGTCCATTACAACGGAGGCTATGCCGTAGGGGAGTTGGATAGTGAAAGTATGTCAAAAATCAAAAACCCCAAGAACATACCCTTGGAACAGACCCCTGAACCTTTTGAAGCAGCTTATATGATGAAGAAAGGGGGCAAATACATTTTGATGTACTCTGGAGGCTCCTGTCATGACGAAACCTATAATGTGAGATACTCCTATTCGGATAGTCCCTATGGACCATTTACACCGGGTGCAAAAAAACCTATACTCAGCTCCAATGATAATGTAACTGTACACGGCCCAGGGCATCATTCTGTTTTGGAGGAGGATGGGAATTACTACATTGTTTACCACAAACATGATTATCCAATGACAAGAGGCGGTTTGTCCCGCCAAGTAAGTGTGGATGAACTTATTTTTGAAAATGACTCCACCATACAACAAGTAATGCCTGGTAGTAAAAGGCCGGGAAAATCGATAAAATCGAATGTTCCGACCAATTTAGCATTGAATGCCAAGGTGTCCGCATCTTCATTTTATCAATTGGAGTCACATAAATACGATTATGCGTACCGACCATCATTTGCCACCGATGGTTATAATGCTACCATGTGGAAGGCCAGTGATAATTCTTTTCCACAAGACTTGACCATTGATTTAGGAAAGCCGACCCGTATAAAAAGGATAATGACACAATTTGAGTTCGCTGGATACTATTACCAATACAAATTGGAATATTCATTTGATGGAAAGAACTGGGAGGTTTTTGCGGACCGGTCTAAAAACAGAATAGCAGGCAGTCCAATGATCGATGATGCCGATGTGATTGCCCAATATATCAAACTTACAGTCCTGGATACCGAAAAAACGGGTTTATTGGCAGCAGTTTGGAACATTAAAGTATTTGGCTCCTTGTTCGATGTGCCTTTGGATATTGAGAGTAGACCTTCAAAACAAGGCCCTGGGGCAAAAGGTTCCCATCAAAAAATTGTAAGTATCAATGCTCAAGAAGTCCTTGCCAAAAACAGCCGGGATAACTTGGCCAACAAAGGAAGTATTGGTGGAATTTTTGAGAAAAAGGGAGAAGTGTCAATATATCAAGAAGACGGTGTTGCTGCATTTGATTTTAAAAAAGGAGCACTGGTACTTGACCAACCAGTTCCAAAAAGTTTGCAATGGAATGGAGCATTTACGGTGGCCACATGGGTAAAAAACCCAGAAATATCAACGGAGGGCGAGTGCCTATTGTCGTGGTGCGACCGTTTTAAGTTCAATTTGGCAAACTCCTATAATGCGCTGCATTACAACAGAGGCAATTATGGGGCCGTTGCACATTTGGATAGTCATTTTGACATGAAGTACAATAACCTTCCAACTGCTAACGAATGGCACCATATCGTACTGACTTTTGATGGCGTAGTTGAAAAAATGTATGTTAACGGGAAACTGGACAATTCCCAGATAATGGTATTGGCCTCACAAACCGAAAATGCCAAATTACGGATAGGAGCTTCGGATATAGGCGAGAACTTTTCAGGTTATATGGCGTCTTTACAGATGTACGATTATGCTCTGAACGAGAGGGATGTCCAAAAGCTAATGCAAAAAACAAAACCTTCTGAAAGTAAAAACGAATAGCTTTGGATAATCAGATTTTAAAAATAAATCCGTCTTCCTCCACTTTTTTCTCATACTTGTCCTTATCAAAAACATAAAGGTAAGCGCCCTTTCGGGACACACTCATATCTTTTTCGTCCAATTTTATAAGGACATCCAAAGAGTTTATCTTGTTGATGAAGTTTCGTTTGTCCAATTTCTTGTCCAAAATGGATTCATACAAATTTTGGAGCTGTCGCATGGTGAACTTCTCTGGCAGTAGTTCAAAGCCGATAGGTTTGCTCAACGCACGTCTTTTTAATCGAGCTTTGGCCTTTTGAACCATTTCGTTGTGGTCAAAAATCAAGTTTGGAGCCTCCTTTATATCAAACCAATGAGCGGCATCTATTTGGATTCCATCAAAATGATGACTATCCACATCGATTAGGGCAAAATAGGCAACAGAAATAGTTCGCTGCCCTGGATCCCTATCAATCTTACTGTATGTATGTATTTGTTCGAGGTAAATGTCGTTCAAACCAGTTAAGGTTTCCAAAACTCTCACAGCCGCCTCGTCAAGGTTTTCATTTTTTTTGAGGAACCCCCCGATCAAAGACCATTTGCCCTTTTCCGGTTCAAAATTTCTTTTGATCAATAAAATTTTCAGGTTCTCTTTGTCAAACCCAAAGATGATACAATCGACTGCTAGTAAAACCTGATCTTCTTTTTGATAATAATTGAGATGCATGTTCAGGTTTTCTGGCGCCTCCAAGTTTTCTTCAAACATTTCTTTACGTATAAATTCCCATTGCTAAAATATAAACATTTCTCAATACTGATCTTTTGGGAACTTTTTTCGATTGAAACATTATTTTTTTTGCTTTAACCAAAAAACTTTCGTTATTTTATAAATGTAAAAAAAACACTTATAAGGAGTGACTTTTGTTGGGGTCTATCCTCTATTAGGATATCCTCGTCAGGATTGTATTGATTCTGGCGTTTACAATTAGAACTGTATCAAATCTCATGCACATGAAAATTTTTAAGTATGCCGCAATTGCAACCGTCCTTTTATGCACAAAGGCGAGCATTGCGCAAGAAAAAGTCAAAGTGAACGTGGCCGAAGAAGCCGACGCACCCATTGTCAGTAAACATATTTACGGCCATTTTGCAGAGCATCTTGGACGTTGTATTTATGAAGGACTCTACGTTGGGGAAGAAAATAAGATCATTCCCAATACCGAAGGTGTCCGAAACGACATTATCGAGGCCCTAAAGGAGCTGGACATACCCAACCTAAGATGGCCTGGCGGCTGTTTTGCTGATACTTACCATTGGAAGGACGGAGTAGGTCCACAAGAAGATCGGCCTACGATTGTAAACCGTTGGTGGGGCGGGATCACAGAGGATAACAGCTTTGGTACCCATAACTTTTTAAATCTTTGCGAAGTGCTCGAAGCAGAGCCCTATCTCTCGGCCAATGTGGGTAGTGGAACCGTGCAGGAGTTGATCGATTGGGTACAGTATACCAATCATGACGGAATTAGTCCAATGGCCGACTGGCGACGTGAAAATGGAAGGGAAGAACCTTGGAAGGTCAAATATTGGGGCGTGGGCAACGAAACATGGGGTTGTGGCGGAAACATGACCGCGGAGTATTACGCAGATATTTACCGTCAATATGCCACTTTTATGCCCGGTTGGTCCGGAGAGACCGAAGTGTATAGGATTGCATCCGGAGCGTCGGAAGACGATTATCATTGGACCGAAACCTTGATGAAAAATGTACCTCACGAATTGATGGAGGCCGTTGCGCTGCACGATTATGCTGTGTTCGATTGGAACGATAAAGGCCCGTCGGTCAATTTTGATGAAGAGATATATTTTAAAACAATGGAACAGGCGCTGAACATGGAAGAATATGTGACCAAGCATATCGAAATCATGGATAAGTACGACCCTGATGGCAAGGTAGACCTTTTTGTCGACGAATGGGGAGGGTGGTACGATGCCGAACCAGAAGTAGCAAACGGGGTGCTTTTCCAACAGAATACCATCCGTGATGTTATGATTGCGGGCACGGTGCTCAATACATTCAATAATCATGCACGAAGGGTCAAAATGGCCAACTTGGCGCAAATGGTCAATGTGCTACAGGCAGTGATACTCACCGATGAAGAGAAAATGATCAAAACGCCTACCTACCATGTCATGCACATGTACAAAGTGCACCATGATGCAAAACTGTTGCCATCCAAAGTCGAAGATAATATGGAGTATAGAGGACTTCCCGTAGTATCCGTATCTGCCTCAAAGGATGACGCAGGGAAAGTTCATATTTCTTTGGTCAACATTGACCCAGAAAAGGATGTTGAGGTAGAGGTGGACATTTCCACATTGGACATCAAAAAGATTGAAGGAAATATTTTAACATCGGAAAAGCTTCAAGATCATAATTCCTTTGACAATCCCGAAAAGGTAACACCGAAAGAATTTAAAGATGCCAAATTGAAAAAAGGGAAAATTTCTATCACCATCCCCGCACATTCACTTATAGTCTTGCAGGGAAGTTAAGAGAATATGAAAAAACTTTTATTTACATTAGCAGGTCTTCTTTTGTTGACCATATCCTGCAAGGAAGATTCCAAAAATCAGGCAAGCGATGAAAACATGGCTGGTGAATCACCGGACTATCCCATTGAGTCTGTGAACATACAGAATGTAAAGCTTAACGATGAGTTTTGGTTGCCGATCATACAGCGAGTTCAGGAAAAAACGATAGAATATGCTTTGGCCAAATGCCAGGAAGAAGGTCGTTTTGACAATTTTTTGATTGCAGGGGGAGAAATGGAAGGCGAGGTAAAAGGTGCCATGCCGTTTGATGATACCGATGTCTACAAAATAATTGAGGGAGCTTCCAACTCACTCATCAGTGCTCCCAATCCCAAATTGGAAAAATTGGTCGATTCGTTGGTCTCCATTATAAAGGTAGGGCAGGAAGCGGATGGTTATTTGACCACATGGCGAACCATTGACCCCGCCAAACCGCCCGCCAATTGGGTAAATGTTGACAAAGGGGAACGTTGGGAGTCCCTGGCTGCGAGCCACGAGCTGTATAACGCAGGACATTTGTATGAAGCCGCAGCTGTGCATTACGAAGCAACCGGAAAGCGAAACTTTTTGGACATCGCCATCAAAAATGCCGATTTAATGGTAAAGACCTTTGGCGATGGAGAAGGAAAAATCACTGCTGTCCCCGGACATCAGATTATAGAAACGGGGCTCATCAAACTGTATCAGATTACAGGAAAAGAGGATTATCTAAAACTTTCCAAATACTTTTTGGATAATAGGGGCAATCCAGAAAACCATGAGCTTTTTGGTCCTTATTCCCAAGATCACCTGCCCGTTGTGGCACAGGACGAAGTGGTAGGGCATGCCGTAAGAGCGGTTTATATGTACGCTGCCATGACGGATATTGCCGCTATTCAAAAAGATACCGCCTACTTGGATGCAGTAAATGCACTTTGGGAAAACATGGTCAACAAAAAAATGTACATCACGGGAGGTATTGGGGCCAAACATGATGGCGAGGCATTTGGTGAAAATTATGAGCTGCCCAACCTAACGGCCTACAACGAAACATGTGCATCTATCGGTGATGTATACTGGAACCATAGGTTGCACAACCTCACGGGGGATGTAAAATACTTCGATGTTATTGAAAGAACATTGTACAACGGGTTGATTTCTGGGTTGTCTTTGGATGGACAACAGTTCTTTTATCCCAACGCTCTCGAGTCCGACGGCGTGTACAAATTCAACCAAGGAGCATGCACCCGAAAGGATTGGTTCGATTGCTCTTGCTGTCCTACCAATGTGATCCGTTTTATTCCCGCCATGCCAGGACTTATCTATTCCAAAAAGGGCAATACCCTGTATACGAATCTATACGCGAGCAATGAGGCAAAGGTGGAGTTGAAGAATCAAGACATAATGGTCACTCAAGAAACATCGTACCCATGGGACGGGAAAGTTAAATTCACTGTAAATCCAGAGATGGAAGGAGAATTTACCATAAAGTTCAGGATACCTGGCTGGTCCAGGAATACCGTTTTGCCTGGAGATTTGTATCAATATGTTTCCAAAGATGAAGCAAGCAATAAGCTCAGTTTAAACGGGGAGGAGATTGATTTGGTCGCCGATAATGGCTACTTCACGCTGACCAGAACATGGAAATCTGGGGATCAGGTGGAACTGGATTTCCCAATGTCCGTAAGAAAAGTGAAGGCCAATCCAGAAGTCGAAGAGGACCTGGGGAAAATGTCCCTTGAGTATGGTCCTATCGTTTATGCGGTAGAGGAAATTGACAATAAAAGCACTTTTGATGATATCCGACTCACTGCCAATGAAGAATTCAAGGTGGAGATGCAGCCCGAATTATTGGGAGGCGTCAAAACCATATCAAACGAAAGATTAACCGCCATACCCTATTACGCATGGTCCAATCGAGGCATCGGTAAAATGAAGGTGTGGTTGCCTGCAGAGGAAAATTAATAAATGTACAAACTGAACAACATAAAAATGCAGACAAGAACATCGTTTTTGGCATTCCTTGCGGTTACGGGTTTTTACAGCTGTAAGAACCAAGAGGAAACCAAAGTTGATGACATAGAAGCTGAAACGGACAGAGAATTGGTGGTGAATCTGGAAGATACGGGCATAAAAATTCAGCCTACCATGTACGGAATCTTTTTTGAGGACATCAATTTTGCTGCAGATGGAGGATTGTACGCCGAAATGATAAAGAACCGTTCATTTGAGTTCACTTTGCCCAAAACAGGTTGGATGGAACCCAATAGTGACAGACATTCCTATAACAATGAGTCGGGATTTCTTTCCGTCATCAAATATGCCGAAGAAGAGGCCAACCACAATTTTGCCCGTGTAGAGGTCAAGAATGACGAAGGCTATGTTTTGATCAATGAAGGCTTCCGAGGCATGGGGGTTAAAGAAGGAGCTCAATATGATTTCTCGATAGAAGCCGCTAAACGTTCTGGTAATATCCAAAAAATTAAACTTCAAGTGATTGATTCCCTTGATAATGTTTTGGGAGAGACTTCAATTAGTCCGGATAGCGATTCTTGGAAAACTTACGAGTCTACTCTTACCGCAAGTGCATCAGAAATGAAAGCCAAGGTCAAAATTACTTTCGAAGGAGAAGGTGAAATTGATTTGGATATGATTTCCCTTTTCCCCCAAGATACTTGGAAAGGAAGAAAAAAAGGACTTCGCAAAGACTTAGTTCAATTGTTGGATGATCTAAATCCTGGATTCCTTCGTTTTCCTGGTGGATGCATTGTAGAAGGCAGAACCTTGGCCAGAAGATACCAATGGAAAAAAACTGTTGGCGATATAGCGGATAGGGAAATTTTGGTAAACCGTTGGAATACCGAGTTTGCCCACCGACCAACACCAGATTACTATCAAAGTTTTGGATTGGGATTCTTTGAATATTTTCAATTGTCCGAGGATATGGGAGCAGAGCCCCTTCCCATTTTGGGATGTGGTATCGCTTGCCAGTTTAACACAGGGGAATTGGTGCCCATGGACGAATTGGACCCTTATGTGCAAGATGCCTTGGATTTGATTGAATTTGCGAATGGAGATGCCGATACCGCTTGGGGTCGGGTACGTGTCGATATGGGTCACCCAGAGCCTTTCAATATGAAATATATCGGAATAGGAAATGAACAATGGGGACCTGCTTACATCGAAAGGTATAAAGTGTTCGAGGAAGCCATCAAGTCCAAATATCCGGAAATCATCATAGTTTCAGGTAGCGGACCTTTCCCAGAAGGTGATTATTTTGAATACGGTTGGGAGCAGCTTAAGCAAATGAACGCCGAAATTGTTGACGAGCACTACTACAAGCCACCAAAATGGTTCCGCGAAAATGCGGACCGTTATGACGGTTATGATAGAAATGGACCTAAAGTGTTCGCAGGGGAGTACGCGGCCCAAACCGTAGCCATAGCGAGCCCCGATAACAAGAACAACTGGAATGCAGCATTATCCGAAGCAGCATTTATGACGGGTTTGGAAAGAAATGCCGAAGTGGTTCATTTAACATCGTATGCCCCTTTGATGGCCCATGCAGATGGTTGGCAATGGACACCGGATATGATCTGGTTCAATAATTTGGAATCCTTCGGGACACCCAACTATCAAGTACAAAAAATGTATTCTACTAATCCCGGAACCGACCTTTTGAAGATTACGGAGAATGGAGAAAAAATTATTGGAAAAGGTGGACTTTATGCCACAGTAGCAAAAGATGCGAATACAAACGAATTGATTATAAAGGTGGTCAATACATCAGAAGTGGGACAAAACCTTTCCATCATAATGGAAGGTGGTACTACCCAAGAAAGTGTTGAGGTGCTGACCATGGCCATGGACGATTTGGAGGCTGAAAATTCGTTTAAAGACCCCTTTAAAATCAGTCCAAAAAAAGGTACGGCATCTGTTGAGGGCAATATGTTGAAAGCTTCCATACCTGCACAAGCCTTCAATATATATAAGGTAAAACTTTAGTTAAACACAGTGTTTTAGAACACGAAAAGAAAATAAAACGAAGATAGAGAAGGATTAATGAAAAAATATGTAATAGGACTCGATTATGGTTCCGACTCGGTTAGAGCGGTAATGATCGATTCCCAAAACGGAGCGGAACTGGCCTCCGAAGTATTCTGGTATCCTAGATGGAAAGCACAAAAATACTGTGACCCCGCCATCAACCAGTTTAGACAACACCCCTTAGATCATATCGAGGGATTGGAACATACCATAACCTCCGTGATGAAGCAAAGCGAGGTGTCCCCAGAAACCGTAAAAGGAATCTGTATCGATACCACAGGTTCTTCGCCAATGCCAGTGACCCAAGACGGTACAGCATTGGCTTGCACGGAAGGTTTTGAGGAAAATCCCAATGCCATGATGGTGCTTTGGAAAGACCATACTGCAGTAAAAGAAGCAAACGAGATCAATGAACTGGCCAGAAGCTGGGGCGGGGAAGATTATACCAAATATGAAGGAGGAATCTATTCTTCCGAGTGGTTCTGGGCCAAAATTCTTCATGTGGCCAGAGAGGATAAAAGCGTAATTAATGCTACCCATACATGGATGGAACATTGCGATTTCATCACCTATCTCTTGGCGGATGAAAAAGATTTGAAAAAATTCAAACGAAGTCGATGCGCAGCAGGACACAAAGCTATGTGGCACGAAAGCTGGGGCGGACTTCCCGATGCAGCTTTTTTATCAAAATTGGATCCGTATTTGGCATCACTCCGTGATAATCTGTATGAAGATACATTTACATCCAACGAAATTGCGGGCCATCTGAACAAAGAGTGGGCGGACAAATTAGGTCTTACTACAGATACCGTAATCGCTGTGGGCACTTTTGATGCCCATGCAGGTGCCGTTGGCGCCAAAGTAGACCACCACGCACTTGTCCGAGTCATGGGAACGTCCACTTGTGACATCATGGTCTCATCCAACGAAGCAGTTGGCGACAAAACGGTTAAAGGCATCTGTGGACAGGTCGATGGTTCCGTAATTCCTGGCATGGTCGGTCTGGAAGCAGGTCAATCCGCTTTTGGTGATGTATTGGCATGGTTCAAGGATGTATTGCAATGGCCGATAGATAACTTGGTTTTAAACTCCGAGGTATTGTCGGAGGAACAAAAAGCCGAGCTCAAGGCTGAGGTAGAATCAAAATTTATTCGGTCTTTGGCGGTACAGGCCGAGGCAATTGCTTTGTCCGAAGTCGTCCCAGTTGCATTGGACTGGGTAAATGGCAGGAGAACTCCAGATGCCAATCAAGAATTGAAAAGTGCCATTTCTGGAATATCGCTGGGTACGAAGGCTCCCCATATTTTCAAATCCTTGGTCAATGCCATTTGCTTTGGTGCCAAAATGATAGTGGATCGTTTTGAAGAAGAAGGTGTCAAAATCGAGACCGTCATAGGTATTGGTGGCGTGGCCAGAAAATCGCCTTTCATTATGCAGACTTTGGCCAATGTACTGAATATGCCCATTAAAATTGCAGAATCCGATCAGGCGCCTGCCTTGGGTGCAGCAATTTATGCAGCCGTTGCTGCTGGAATCTACGAAAATGTAATCGAGGCCAGTAAGGTAATGGGAAGTGACTATGAAGCAGAATATTTTCCACAAGCGTCCCAAGTGAAGGTATATGCCCAGTTGTTGGAAGCGTATAAACAGCTTGGAAATTTTGTGGAAGAACAAACGAACAAAAACACATAAGATGAGCTCTAAATACAAATCGCTTAAAGAAGAATGCTACGAAGCGAACATGGAACTCAATGCCTTGGGTTTGGTCATCTACACCTTTGGTAACGTGAGTGCTTTGGACAGGGAAAACGCTGTTTTTGCGATAAAACCCAGTGGTGTGCCCTATGAGACCTTGAAGCCTGAGGATATCGTCATCATGGATTACGATAACAATGTGGTCGAGGGCAGTTTAAGACCGTCATCCGATACCAAAACACATAGTTATCTCTATAAAAATTGGGAGAATATCGGAGGAGTGGCGCATACGCATGCCATGTATTCCGTTTCGTGGGCACAGGCACAAAGGGACATCCCGATTTTCGGCACCACACATGCCGACCATCTTACGCAAGATATTCCCTGTGCGCCGCCAATGGCCGACGAACTTATCGAAGGCAATTACGAGCATAATACGGGTATTCAGATTTTGGACTGCTTCAAGGAAAGAAATTTGGATTACAACGAGGTCGAGATGGTACTGATTGGAAACCATGGTCCGTTTGCTTGGGGCAAAAATGCGTCCAAAGCCGTTTACAATACCAAAGTACTGGAAACTGTGGCCCAAATGGCCTACTTGACCTTGCAGATCAATCCACAGGCACCAAGATTAAAAGACTCCCTAATAAAAAAACACTACGAACGTAAGCATGGCAAGAATGCCTATTACGGTCAATAAATAAACTACAGTAAATGAAAATATCTCAAAAGGAAATCTGGTTTGTAACAGGAAGCCAACATTTGTACGGACCGGAGACTTTAAAACAAGTGGCCAGCAATTCCAAAGCAATAGTAGATGGATTGAATGCAACTGGAAAATTGCCGGTTAACTTGGTTTTTAAACCCATTGTAACCACACCGGACGAAATAACAGCAGTTTGTCGCGAAGCCAGCAACGAACCATCCTGTATTGGAGTGGTAACGTGGATGCATACCTTTTCACCAGCAAAAATGTGGATTGCAGGACTCTCCATTTTGAGCAAACCGTTGTGCCATTTGCATACACAGTTCAATGCTGAAATCCCTTGGGGCAGCATTGATATGGATTTTATGAACTTGAACCAATCGGCACATGGCGACCGTGAATTTGGTTTTATGATGTCACGGATGCGTAAAAACCGAAAAGTAGTTGTGGGGCATTGGAAAGATGACCGAGTGCAAAGCAAACTTTCCGTGTGGGCACGCGTTGCCCTTGGTGTGGATGAACTTAAGCACATCAAAGTGGCCCGTTTAGGAGATAACATGCGCGAGGTTGCCGTTACCGAAGGGGATAAAGTTGCTGCCCAATTGCGTTTTGGCGTAGCGGTCAACGGCTACGATTCATCAGAGATCACCGATATTATCGACGGATTGGAACAGAACGCGGTGAATCAATTGATGGAGGAGTACGAAGCGAGTTACCGATTATCAGAATCTCTCCAAAAAAATGGGGCAAAACGTCAATCTTTGATAGAAGCGGCCAAAATTGAACTGGCACTTAGAACCTTTTTGGACGAAGGCGGGTTCAAGGCCTTTACCGATACTTTTGAGAATCTGGGCATCCTAAAACAGCTGCCAGGTCTTGCCGTTCAGCGTTTAATGGCCGATGGTTATGGTTTTGGAGCAGAGGGCGATTGGAAAACCGCAGCCTTGACGCGAGCCATGAAAGTGATGGCCGAAGGCTTAGAGGGTGGAACATCCTTTATGGAGGATTATACCTATCATTTTACACCTCAAAAAGATTATGTTTTGGGGTCGCACATGTTGGAAATATGTCCTTCCATTGCCAGTGCAAAGCCATCCTGTGAAGTACATCCGTTGGGTATTGGAGGCAAGGAAGACCCCGTTAGGTTGGTTTTTGACTCTCCCGCGGGTGATGCATTGAATGCTTCATTGATAGATATGGGCAACAGGTTCCGTTTGATCGTGAACGAAGTGGAAGCAGTAGCTCCTATGGCCGATTTGCCAAAATTACCAGTGGCACGGGTGCTTTGGGACCCTAAGCCCAACTTGGATATTGCCGCAACCGCTTGGATTCATGCGGGAGGAGCGCACCATACGGTATATACCCAAGCATTGACTACAGAATATATGGAAGATTTTGCCGATATTTTCGGAATAGAACTTTTAGTCATAGATTCGGATACGAAACTAAGGGCATTTAAAGATCAACTCCATGCTAACGAAGCCTATTATCACCTTTTTCAGCATGGGATGTAATTAACTAACAAAAACTATAATTATGAGGATAGCCAAACCTTCAATAATGTATGCTGTTCTGCTTTTGGTCTATAGCACAATGGGCTGTAAGCAAAACAAAAAAGAAAACCAATCAGAAATGGAGACCGTAACAACCGAAAGTGAGCAAAACCCAATCGAAGAAACTACGTTTGGAGAAATGCCAGATGGTACCAAAGTGAAGAAATTCACCTTAAAAAATAATGTCGGAATGGAAGTAGATGTTATCACTTATGGTGGTATCATCACCCGTTGGACGGCCCCCGATAAGCAAGGGGAATTTGAGGATATCGTCCTAGGTTTTGACAACTTGGACCAATACTTGGATGGCAACCCTTATTTTGGTGCTCTCATAGGGAGATACGGTAATCGAATTGCCGGAGGTCAATTTTCTTTGGATGGCGAGACGTATAAGTTGGCCACTAACGATGGGGACAACCATCTTCACGGTGGAGAAAAAGGTTTTGATAAAGTGGTATGGAACGCCGAGCCCAAAACTACCGACGAAGGAGCAACCTTGGAGCTTACCTATACCAGTAAAGATGGCGAAGAAGGCTATCCTGGAAAATTGGATGTAAAAGTTACCTATACCCTTACGGATGACAACGCCCTTGACATTCAATATGAGGCCGTTACCGATAAGCCAACTGTGGTAAACTTAACGCAGCACAGTTATTTTAATCTTTCAGGACAACTTTCCAAACCAGTTTTGGACCATAAGATTTATTTGAATGCCGATACTTATCTGCCCGTCGATGGAGGTTTGATTCCAACAGGAGAATTAAGGGAAGTAGCGGGAACGCCTTTCGATTTCACGGAGCCCAAACTGATCGGTAAGGAGATAGAAGCCGAAAACGAGCAATTGGGACTTGGTCTAGGTTACGATCACTGTTGGGTGCTTAATGAGGGTAAGGACAACTTTCGTTTGGCCGCCTCGGCATATCACGAAAAAACGGGACGTTTTATGGAAGTATACACCAAAGAGCCCGCGATTCAGTTTTACAGCGGAAACTTTTTGGATGGAACCTTGCCTGCAAAAGGAGGAGGTACCTATGTCAAGCGCTCAGGCTTCTGTTTGGAAACACAACACTATCCAGATAGTCCCAACCAGTCGGATTTTCCATCGGTTAGGCTGAATCCTGGTGAAAAATATACTTCGAGGACCATGTATAAATTATCAACCAAATAAAATAACTGCATGCAGACATTGGATACTTTTGATTGGGTAGCCATATCCATATACTTTTTGATTCTTCTGGGAATTGCACTATGGGTAATTCGGAAAAAGGAGAACAATACCGAAGACTATTTTTTAGCTGGTAGAAATGTAGGATGGTTCGTTGTCGGAGCATCGATTTTTGCCTCGAACATAGGGTCGGAACACGTTGTGGGATTGGCAGGAGCTGGTGCTGGGGACCGTTTGCCCATGCTGATTTACGAGATACAGGCTTGGGTAGTTTTGATTCTGGGATGGGTATTTCTGCCCTTTTATGCAAGAGCTGGAGTTTTCACTATGCCCGAGTTCCTGGAAAAACGTTTTGATGCCAGGTCAAGATGGATACTTTCCGTATTCTCCATCGTGGCCTACGTGCTCACCAAAATTTCCGTGACCATTTATGCGGGCGGAATTGTGGTTTCCGCACTCTTGGGCATCGATTTTTGGACAGGTGCGATTGCAACAGTCATACTGACTGGAATCTACACAGTGCTGGGAGGTATGAGAGCGGTCGTTTATACCGAGACCCTGCAAGCCGTTATTTTGGTGATCGGGGCCGCTGCACTTACCATTATTGGTCTTGATCATGTCGGAGGATGGGAAAGTATGAAGGAAACCGTAACTCCCGAATATTTAAATATGTGGAGAGCAGCCTCGGATCCAGATTTTCCATGGCCGCCACTTTTGATTGCCAGTACCATTACGGGTATCTGGTATTGGTGTACCGACCAATATATCGTACAACGGGCATTGACCGCAAAGAATATTAAAGAGGGTAGGAGAGGGACTATTTTTGGAGCCCTGTTAAAACTTTTGCCCGTATTCTTGTTTTTGATTCCGGGCGTTATCGCCTTAACGCTTAAAATGCGTGGAGAATTACAATGGGACAGTCCCGATGAAGCTTTCCCCGTTTTAATGAGCAACTTATTGCCATCGGGGCTCCGCGGGCTTGTGGCGGCTGGTCTTTTGGCTGCTTTAATGAGTTCTTTGGCCTCCGTGTTCAATTCTTGTTCCACCTTATTTACGGTGGATATCTATAAAAAATTGAGACCCAACACACCTGAAAAGAAGTTGGTGAGGACAGGTCAGATAGCAACCGTGATCGTGGTGATCATCGGTATCATCTGGATTCCCATCATGGCCAATATTTCCGGCGTGCTCTACGAATATTTGCAGAGCGTACAATCCTATATAGCTCCGCCTATTACCGCAGTATTCCTGTTAGGGATTTTTCATAAACGAATCAATGCCCAAGGTGCATTTGTAACCATGGTAGTTGGGTTTATTGTGGGAGCTTTGAGAATTGTACTCGAGTTGGTCAAAGATTCCTTGAACCCGGATAGCTTTTGGTTCCTCTTGGGTGATATGAACTTTTTATCCTTTGCCTCTTGGTTCTTCCTTTTCTGTATCATTTTGATAGTGGTCGTGAGCTACGCTACAGCACCGCCTTCTGAGGAGAAACTTAAAAACCTCACCTATGCTACCATTTCGGAGGAAGAGAAAAAGCATAACAAGAACAGTTATAACTGGAAGGATATTCTTATTTCCTTGATCATCATTGCCATAGTGATCTATGTGATGATTTGGTTCAACGGAAAATAAAAACTTGATATTGAAATTCTTGAATAAAAGGGGGGCTGTAAAAGCGCCCCTTTTTAAATTTGAAGGTTTCCGGCCAATTGCTTCAAAATAATTTCTGAAACCTTGGCCTGATATTTTGCATTGCTGTTTCTTACCCTGGCATTGATATAGTTTAATTGGGCCGTGCGGAACTCAATAGTGGGGATGATTCCGATTCTATACTTTTCTACCGTAATATCAAGGTTTTCCTTGGCGATGGATTCGTTCTTTTCCTCCAGTTCCATCAAACTTATATTGGTAAGATAGGTTTGATAGGTGCTGTTTACCATGGAAGTCAAGCTCTGCTCTTGTTCGGCAATGGCTATTTCGGCATTCTCCAATGCAATTTTTCCAATTTTCTCGTTCCTGTTCTGGTTGAAGCCATCAAACAAGTTCAATGACGCACCAAAACCATAGTTGAAGCCATTGGACTGTGAACGCGTGCTAAAGCCAAGCTCCGAGGTGGAATTTCCGATGTTGTAACCAGTGGTTACATATACAGACGGATAACGCGAAGCCTTAATTTGTTTAAGTTGTAATTCACTTATTCGTTTACTTATTTTTTCGGCCTGCAACTGAGGGTTCTCTTCAACCACCTGATTTTCCAATTCTTCAAGGTTTAGTTGTTGGTCAACAAAAATTTCTGGAATTACCTTAAAATCGATTTTTAAATCGCGGGCCAATTGTTCGTTCAGTAGGATTTTTGTGTTTTTGTGCAGCTCTTGCTGACGTTGCATTTGGGTTTTATCGGTATTCAAATCCACTTGGGCGTTCAGTACCTCTAATTTTGATGCTTTACCTATGGTAAAACGGTTTTGGGCCAATTCCACCCGTTGTTCGGATATCAATAAGGTACTGTCCAAAGCGGAAAGTTGCTGTTGCTGTTGCACCAAATCATAATACGTGGTCATTACATCGCCCACTTTTCCTAAAATCGCTTGTTTCAGCTCAGCTTCGCCCAGCTTTTCGGTTTCCTTTAGCTGTTCGTAGTTGGCAAACATTCGCAATCCGTCGAAAATGGTCCATTCCAGGGCAACCCCGTAACTGAGGTTACTGTTCTTGGCATTATCCCGCTCAACTTCAGTTCCATCAACACGTGTTTGTGATAAATTTTGAACACTGTTGTTGTCCACAATACTGGCAGTGACCTGTGGCAACATACCTGCCTGTCCTGGACTCACCGCTGTTTCATCCATTCTTAGGTTGTTCTTGGCGGTCTTTATTTGGTAGTTGTTTTCTAACGCAATCTTTACGGCTTCTTCAACGGTAAGTACTTCTTGAGCGTTAGAAGCAAGTGTTGTGGCCAATACTAATAAGAAAAGTAGGTAATTTTTAAAATCCATAAGTTATGTTAGCTCGAGGGTTTTAAATTCTGGTCTTTGCACTTTTTTTCTTGACCACATAACGTATAATGCAGGAATAATGAACAAGGTAAGTGCAAGAGAGAACATGGTTCCCCCAATGATCACCACGCCCATACCGGTTCTACTTTGTGATGCCGCACCAAGCGACATTGCAATCGGCAAAGCACCAAGGGCAACGGTCAAACTTGTCATTAAAATAGGTCTTAGCCTGGAGACCGAAGCTTGCATGATAGCATCATATTTGGAGATATGTTCGTTTTCCTCCTGTAACTGATTGGCAAATTCCACGATAAGGATTCCGTTCTTGGTCACCAGACCAATCAACATAATAGTTCCGATCTGACTGAAAATATTCCATGTTTCGCCGAATAACCATAAGGAGAACATAGCCCCGGCCACCGCCATCGGTACAGTTAAAATAATTATGAAAGGATCTATAAAGCTTTCAAACTGAGCCGCCAAGATCAAAAAGATCAAAACAAATGCCAAACCAAATGCAAATGCCGTGTTGGAACTACTTTCCACAAAATCCCTAGACTCACCGCCAAGGTCAGTGGTAAAGGTGTCGTCAAGAACCCGGTCTTTTATGCGTTCCATGGCTTCGATTCCATCTCCCATGCTCATACCCGGTGCAAGACTCGCCGAAACCGTAGCGGACATATATCTGTTATTGTGATATAATTGGGGTGGGCTACTGTGTTCTTCGGTATTGACCAAATTATCCAATTGTATCATTTGCCCATCGTTGTTTTTGACAAATATAGAGGTGAGGTCCATAGGTTCGTTCCTATCCTGCTTATCGAACTGGCCAATCACCTGATATTGTTTCCCGTTCATTAGGAAGTACCCAAATCGTTGTCCACTTAAAGATAGCTGCAAGGTCTGTGCAACATCCAATACGGATACCCCAAGACTCTCTGCTTTTTCTCTATCGATGGTTACATAAAGTTCGGGCTTGTTGAATTTCAGGTTTACATCGACAAAAGAAAAAGTAGCGTCCTTTTCGGCCTCTGCCATAAATTCTGGTACTTTTTCCTCCAGTTTTTCAAAGTTTTTTGCCTGTATGATGAATTGGAGCGGCGCACCTCCACGTTTATTAACCGAGATGGTGGGTCGTTGGAAAACACTTGATCTACCGCCAACATAAGATTTTGCCCACTTACTGAACTCATCTGCAATCTCGGCCTGTGAACGATCACGCTCGCCCGGTTCGGACAATATGATACTGGCCCTTCCACTATTCACTGAAGAAGCACCAAAGCCGGGAGAGGTCATAATCAAACCGACCTGAGCTTCGGGTATGGAATCCAATACCAATTGGGTAATGCCATCCATGTATTTTTCCATATACTCATAAGAAGAACCTTCTGGGGCATTGACTACCAAACGGACGTAGCTTCTATCATCATAAGGTGCTGTTTCTTTTTGTAATAAGTTGTAAAACAGTACGATTACGCCGATACAGGCAATCAATAAAGGAAAGCTCAACCATTTCCTTGCCATAAATCCTTTCAACGCCCTTTCATAGGATTCGTTCATCTGAATAAAGAATTTTTCGGTGGTCTTGTAGAATTTGGATTGTCCTTGTTTGCCTGGTTTTATCAGGTAGGCATTCAACATAGGTGTCAATGTCAACGAGACAAATGCGGACACCAGAACGGCTGCGCTGAGGACTACCCCAAACTCCCTAAAAAGCCTTCCAACAAATCCTTCCAAAAATATTACCGGAAGAAATACTGCCGCTAGGGTAACGGAGATGGATATGACTGCAAAAAATATCTCTTTTGAACCTTTTACGGCGGCCTCGATGGGCGTCATACCTTCCTCTACTTTCTTGTATATATTTTCTGTCACCACTATACCATCGTCCACCACTAGGCCTGTTGCAAGAACAATGGCCAATAAAGTGAGCACGTTGATCGAGAATCCGAACATCCACATAATAAAGAAGGTGGCAATCAATGAAACCGGGATGTCTATCAATGGCCTTATTGCCATGGACCAGTTCCTAAAGAAAAGATAGATTACAAGGATTACCAATATGATGGATATCAAAAGCGTTTCTGCTACTTCGGTCACAGCTCTTCTTACGAATACGGTGTCATCAACAACAATGTCCAACGATATATCGTCCGGCAGGTCTTTTTGCAACTGCTCATATTCTTCATAAAAAGCATCGGCAATTTCTAAATAATTGGTGCCGGGTTGTGGGATTATGGCGGTGGCGACCATAGGCTGACCTAAGTTTGTCATTTTGGTCTCCATATTCTCTCCTTCCAGCGAAGCTTTTCCGATATCGCTCAAATGCACCAGTCTTGCTCCATCCGACTTGATTACGATATTGTTGAAACCATCTTCCGTATTTAGATTTCCAATGGTCTTTACCGTCAGTTCTGTATTATCACCTGTCAATTTACCTGATGGGAGTTCTACGTTTTGGGCCAGAAGCGCAGCCCTTACATCGGCCACGGTTAGTCCGTAAGCAGCAAGTTTTACAGGGTCTATCCATAATCGCATGGCGTACCTTCGCTGTCCCCAGATTTGAATGCTACTCACTCCTGGAATGGTCTCCAATCGCTGCGCAATAACATTCTCGGCAAAATCGGAGAGCTCTAGGATGTTCTTGTTATCACTTTGGATGGTCATGGAGAGAATCCTTTCGGCATTGGAATCCGCCTTGGATACAACCGGGGGCGCATCCAGATCGTCGGGTAAGCTCCTGACCGCTTGCGAAACTTTGTCCCGAACGTCGTTGGCCGCTTCCTCTAAATTTTTATCAAGATTGAACTCTATACTAATGGAACTGGAACCTTGTACACTTGAAGAGGTGATATTTCGAATTCCATCAATGGAGTTGATGGCCTTTTCCAAGGGTTCCGTAATCTGTGATTCTATAATGTCCGCGTTTGCACCGGAATAATTGGTTCTGACCGAAACTATTGCCGGGTCGATGGAGGGGTACTCCCTGATTCCTAAAAAGGTATAGCCAATAGCTCCGAAGAGTACAATGGCTATATTCATAACTATCGCAAGTACAGGCCTTTTTATGCTTAAGGTTGATAAATTCATAGCTCAGCGTTTACGATTTATTCTAGGTTTACTTTAATGGGCATTCCATTTTGAAGCGCCATAACCCCATAGGTAATAATGGTATCTCCCGGTCGTAGTCCAGAAATTACCCGTACAGATGATCCCGTTCTTGAACCTATTTCCACGTCTATTTCTTTGGCCTTGCCATTTTCTACGATATAGATCCTTTTTCCGTTCTGTACAGGAATCAAAGATTCGGTTGGTACAAGAATGGCATCCTCCGCAGTTTCCAGCGGCAGGTTTACATTGGTGTAGGCACCGGGATATAACTTATGGTTCTGGTTGTCCGTGATTGCCCGTACTCTTAGCGTTCTTGTGGCAATATCCACTTCTGGATCTATGGCGTAAATAGTTGCATTATGGTTTTCTTTGGAATCTGACGTGGTAAAGGTCATTTCGGTGCCGACCTGAATTTGGGATGCGTATTTTTCTGGAACGGAGAAGGTGATTTTTAACTTATCGGTATTTACCAATTTGGCAACTACGGTGGTAGGGGTCACATAGGTTCCTTTTGAAATGGACCGCAACCCTATGGTGCCAGAAAATGGCGCCCTAACATTGGTTTTGGACAATTGTGCGGATATAAGTTCGGACTCTGCGTTCGCTGATTGATAATCGGCGCTGGCAATGTCATATTCCTCTTGGCTAATGGCCTGCTTTTCCAATAAGAGTTTTGCCCGTCTTTCGTTTTCAGAGGCCAGTTTTTTTGCGGTAAGTGCCTTGGATAACTGGGCCTGTAGTTCAATGTCGTTTACCTTGAAGAGAATCTGACCTTCGGACACCTCGGAACCTTCTTTGAAATTGATGCTTTCCACGATTCCAGAAACCTCGCTTCTTATATCTATCTGTTCATTGGCTTCCAAAGTACCTGAGATGGAAATGTTGTCCTCGAATTTTGAAGGCTTCAATATAGTTCCGGAAACCGTAGAGATGTTTGGTCCGGAACTTCCGGATTTTCCGATTTCGGCGTTGGACTTTATTCTATAGGCAATAAGAACACCTACTCCAACAACTAATAAGCTGTAGACTATGTATTTTACTTTCATTTTGGTTTGGTGGCGGTTACGCTGTTTTTATATAAAAACAGACGGTTATCAAAGATAAACCTAGTCTAATATTCAATGAAAGGCCTCAATGTTATTTTAACATAGTAATCCTCTCAACAGCCATATATTAGGGGTTAACGACATATAACTCCTTATAAAATGAAAAATTCAATTTGAGGTTTGTTAAAATTTAACGACAATCATCGATTGACCATTGTCATTTTTTGTCATATTTCTTCGATTTATCTTTGATAAAAGCGAAATACCCATGAAAACTATACTGGTTCCTACAGATTTTTCAAAGAATGCCCTGCATGCATTGCAATATGCCCAAGAACTGTTTAAATGTGAGCGAGCCTGTTTTTTTGCGATGCATGCTTTTGGCGAAGAGGTATATGGGGCATATAAAACGGTGGCAAAGGAAAATATTGATGAATTAAAAGAAGAACGAAAGGCCCAAACCCAGAAAAAACTAGATCAAATGGTCAACTCCGTAATTGGTGAGCCATCAAATCCATTGCACAATTTTGAAACGGTGGCCAGTTTTGATTCACTTGTAGATGCGGTCAACGATTTTGTTGATGAAATGAACATTGATTTGGTGATCATGGGAACCAAGGGAGAGACCAGTGATCACAATACTACATTTGGGAGCTATACCATCGAGGTATTTAAGTACGTGAAATGCCCAGTGATGGCAATACCCGAAGATTTTGAATACAGACAGCCCAATGCCATTCTATTTCCTACCGATTATTTGTTGCCCTACAAACGTCGGGAGCTTAAACTTTTGGGCGATTTGGCCGGCAAGTTTAAATCCAAGGTACATTGTTTGTACATAACGGATTTTGATCAACTGAGCCCTCGCCAAGAGGATAATAGATTGTTTTTGGAGGGAACTTTGACCAGGGCCTATTTGTATTTTGAGACCGCACCTGTTAAAAACAAGGTTGAAGTGATCTTGGAAGAAATTGAAAAGAGGGAAGCAGGAATGCTGGTGATGATAAATTCCCGTCATTCTTTCTTTGAGGATATGCTATACCGTTCCACGGTGGACCTGTTGGGGCTCAAGATTAAAATACCATTCATGGTAATGCAAAATATAAAACGATAGGCAAGTGAAGAAGAAACGAATTATATTGCCCACGGACTTTTCCGAAAATGCGTGGAATGCTACGGTATACGCCTTGGAGTTATTCAAGCATGTTCCTTGTGATTTTTTTCTGCTAAACTCCTATCAAGTGGGAGCCTCTGGTCTTTCTACTAAAATGGTCGGTGCCAATGATACGCGATTGTACAATTTGATGAAAGAACAATCGGAACGTGACCTGCAAAGAGAGTTGGAAAGAATCAAAAGTGTTGATAAGAATCCTGAACATACTTTTACAACCAAATCAATCATGGATACGTTGGTCAATGCCATCGGAAAAACGGTTTATCGTGAAGAAATCGACTATATTATCATGGGAACCAAAGGTGCATCAGGACTAAAGGAAGTTTTTCTGGGAAGCAATACTTATACTATTATCAAAGAAATGGACTTTTGCCCGGTCATAGCGGTCCCGGAAGATTACCGATCAGAGGGAAAACTGGATTCCATTTTGCTTGCCACGGGCTACGAACATCTTTTCGAGAATTATGAGCTAAAACCACTATTGAGCATCGTGGAAAGTTTTAATGCGAAACTATGGATTGCATATGTTGGGGATTTAGAGGACTTTACCTCAAAGCAAAAGAACTCCAAAAGCAAATTGGAAACACGGTTAAAATCCATCAACTATGAATTTGTGGAAGTGGAGAAAGAAGTTTCGGTCAACAATACCATTCGAGGATTGGTCAATGAAGATCGTGATATTGATATGGTAGCGATGATCAATCAAGACCACTCATTTTTTGAGAGGCTGACTAGGGAACCGGTAATCAAAAAAGTAACCTTCAATTCCACAGTTCCTTTCTTGGTCATTCATCTTTTTGAATAGGCTATAAAAATGATTTGGCCAATTGAACGATTTCCCCTTTTTGCAAAACACCGGATTTTCTCCAGAGTTGTTTCCCGTTCTTGAAAAAAATCATTGTTGGTACGCCTTTTACCTGATATGTGTTTGCGAGACTTTGGTTCTTGTCCACATCTATCTTTACAATTTTCAACGAATTGCCCATTTCATCCTTCACCTGTTTTAAAATAGGGGCCAACATTTTACAGGGACCACACCATTCTGCGGAAAAATCGATGAGCGTCAATTGGTCGCTGTTGATCAAATTGGCAAAGTTTCCTTTCATGATTATATACAATTAGCTCTTGCAATTTATAAAAAGCGACTAAACCTCAAAGTGACCTAGGTCACATGGACAAGCTGGAGTTATGAAAAAAAGGAATCGCTTCGGGTCGGATACTTTTTCTATCTTTAGCCACTGCACAATAAATCAAACTAAACCTTACATGTACACAAAACTTACAGGATGTCTTCTTTTGATTTTAATACTATCATCTTGCAAAAACGAAAATAAAAAGGAGAACGCCGATACTTGGCGTACTAAAAAATCCGCAGAGGAGAACGCTACACATAATCAATTACTGGAAGTAGAAAAGAAAGAGGGTTGGAAGTTGCTCTTTGATGGTGAGACCTTGAATGGATGGCATTTGTACAATGACCCGAATGCCACTTCTGTTTGGGAAGTAGTGGATGGGGAATTGCATAGCAACGCAAATGATGAATCCTTGACAGCGGGCGATTTGGTCACTAATGATGCATATGAAAATTATGAGCTTATCTTGGAGTGGAAGATAGCAGGCAACGGGAACAGTGGTGTTTTTATCAACGTTCAGGAACTACCGGATGTGCCTACGGCTTGGCAAAGTGGACCGGAGTACCAGATTTTAGGTGCGGACCATATGGATTATGATGTGCCCGAGAAACGACCAGGTTGCTTGTATGTTTTTCAACCCCAAAAAAATAAGGTAGAGATAGAACAAGGGCAGTGGAACACGACACGAATAAAGCAAATGAACGGTAAAGTTGAATTTTACCTGAACGGAGTTTTAACGGCAGAAGAAGATTTTAGCTCGCCGGAATGGAAAAGCCAAATCGCCAATACGCACTTTGCCAAGTATCCGGAATTTGGAAAGACCACTGAGGGTAAAATAGCATTACAATATTGGTATTTTGAAACATGGTTCCGAAATATTAAGATAAGAGAGCTTTAAAAACAATTTTTTGAAATCAATTTAGCTATAGAAGCAGCCTCTCCAAAACTTCATCTTTCCCGTCCAATATAAAAGCCTGTAAGGCAAACACAAAAATGATAGTGGTTAGTATTGGGTTGGGCGAACTCATAAGAGCGCTAAGTTAGCCAAATTTAAAACTTACAACTTTTTAATATTCCAAGCTTTTGCGACGGAGCAACACCTTGGCATAGTCGCGGGCCATTTTGTCCCCGAACTCTTGATAGCCGCGTTGCGCCCACTCCAGTGCCATGTCCGTTTCCCCTTTGACCTCGTAGGCGACGGCCAGGTTATGGGCGGCCCTTCCTGCGGATTTACCTCTGTTGTTGGCAACATCGGTCCATATTCTAATGGCTTTGTCCCAGTTAGCCACTTCGCTGCTTCTCCAGCCGGCGGCAAATAGGTTTTTGTCCCTACCTTTTCCTTTTTTGTACATATCCCGTCTTACACGGTAATAGCTGGTAAAGAAACGGCTGGTGTAATCCATGCCGGCTGCATAGGCGGTTTCGGGCAGTGCGGATAAGGGTGCAGCACCACTTAACAGGTCAAAATCCATAAAATAGGTCTGTTGGTATTGATCCATAATGGTTTTGGAATGTGGATCATAGAGTCTCCAAAAGCTTCTTACATTTACCCTTGCTCGACGAGGAAACCGTGTATCGGTACGTCCGGTTTCCAAAACAGAGGTAACTTGATTGACCGCATTGGCAATTACAAAATCAGAATTGGAATCAAAGTTTTCCAGAACGAGCAGAACGTCGGCGTTGGCAGATTCACAGATGTCGGTTACTTCTTCCCAACCCAATATTTCTGGAGTTTTTCTGGTGCCGGTGCCGTATATCCTAACTTTAGGAGGTATCACAGCTCTTAAGTGATTACTGTTTCGTAGACCATCAAAAATTCCTTTGACGGCTTCATCTGAGGCTAGCTTGTCCGATCCTGCTATTTCTCCAGTGGCAATGGACTCCAAAGTTCTGTTTTTTTTGTTCTCTTCCTTGGTCAGTGAACGGTTGACGACGGCTACACTTTCGATTTCTTGCGGCAAAATAAGTTCAGGTTCTTGAGGGTAGTTCAAATTCACAAACCCAGAACTTGCACAGGAAACCATACTTAACATAACAAGGGAAAGCAAAATAAAGTTGAAGTTTTTCATGATTGTAAGATTTTGGTAAAGTGTGGAATACAACAAGTGTGCCATAGCTTTTTTTAGGAAGATTGTAGGCTTTAAAACGAGAAAATGGATGCTTTATTTTTATAGGGGTTTGAATGTTTTTTTACTTCCACAAACAACCATTTGCATTCTTGCCCATCCTAATAGCGAACAATAAAATTTAATTGAAGATGAAAAGAATGTTTTTTAATGCTTTGTCCATGGTGAGTATTTCAGCAATCCTCGTATCATGTAGTTCGGATGAAGGACCTGAATGTGCCCCGGATTTTACTGGTGATCTAACCACAACTGAAGAGATATTGGTCGGGGAATGGATTCTTACAGGCATTGAAGCCGCCAAAGAACTGGATTTGACCGATGATGATACGGACAATGCATCAACAGACCTTTTTGAACAATATGAAGAGTGTGCCAGGGACGCTGCCTATACTTTTGATTCGGACAGGACTTTTGCCTATGAAATAGGAAAATATGGGGAAGATTGCGACTATGTGGTTCCTTCTACAGGTACGTGGGAATTAACTTCACAAAACCTTAGCTTGGTATCTTCATGCACCATGCAAACCACTAATTTGGAGTTTAATGAAGATTTAACGGCATTTACGTTCTCGGAAATATACAATGTAACCGAGGTAACCGGTACAGTTGTGCAAACAAGGATTGACTTTACATACACCTTAATTCCATAAGAGTTAAAAATAAAGATCATACGGCAAGTGCGGAGCAAGTTTTGGGTCTTTTTGGGTATGAACATGAGGAATACCTTGATCAACTAAACTCACTTTGTTGGGTGAATTCCTTTTATGGGATAAAAAGATGGGCCGTAACCTGTCTGAAAATGTTATAACTACACTACTGTTTCAAATTGGGCTGTGCGCGTAAATAAAGAGATTAAAATTTGTCGTTAATCCGAAATTTGTAAATTGCAGGTGTAAAATGTTTGCATTTACAAAAAATGAAGCCAGAATATTTGCATAACCTCAAAATCGACCCCCTATCGGAGAATACCGTAGAGGATGATTTTAGTATAATATATGAGTTCTACAGGCCTAAACTTGTTGTGATTGTAAACAGTTATATCCCTTCTCAAGAAGATGCGGAAGAAATCATCCACGATGTCTTTATCAAATTATGGGAAAAGTGGGATACATTACAGATTACCTCCAATTTTACAGGTTATATTTACAGTATGACCCGAAATGCCTGTTTGGATTATCTTCGCGCCAAAAAAAATAAGCTCACCAAAGAAATGTCTGTTGAACAGCAAGAGTTTTGGTTGAACCATGGTGCATTGGCAGATGATATGGCTTCTTCGATTTTGGCAAACGAACTCCAATCTTTGGTGGATAAGGCCATAGAGCAACTCCCTGAAAAATGTAAGAAAGTTTTCAAAAAAAGTAGGATGGAGGGGTTGTGCCATAAAGAAATATCAGAAGAACTGGAAATTTCTCCAAAAACCGTAGAAAACCATATGAGCAGGGCCTTAAGACAACTTCGAGTGGCGCTGAGCGAGTATCTTCCTTCTTTGTTTTTATAAAATTTATTTTCCGACTAGGGGGTGCCCCCCACTTTTTACGTCATGCTATTGAATACTGTTCCTAATTTAAGATGAACAACAAGGATATAAATGCACTGGTAGAAGGTCGGCTATCGGATGAGAAAAAGGCTGAGGTTGTGAAGTGGTTGCTCAAAAACCCTAAGCAACAACAGCGTTACCATGTACTGAAAGCAAGGCATGTCGCCAAACTGCTAAAAGAGGGTGGGGGCAAAAACAAACTGGATACCAAAAGAAAATTTGCCGATTGGTATAAATATGTAGGATATGCAGCTTGCGTTTTGCTAATGGTTGCACTGGCATATACATTGGTTTCTCCAAATGAACAATTGGAAGCAAAATACTCACAGACAATTTTGGCCTCTACCTCTATAGGGGAGAACAAAACCATAACCTTGTCAGATGGTACAAAAGTTACACTGAATGCGAATACCACATTTTCCTATCCTGAAAAATTTTCGGAAGAATCAAGGGATGTCAGTCTTCAAGGAGAGGCATTTTTTGATGTGGCCCATAATCCAGAAAAACCCTTTAAGGTGGCTACCGGAAATGGCATGAATATTCAGGTATTGGGAACGGTTTTCAATGTTAAATCCTATCCGGAAGACCAAAATGTGGAAACTACTTTGGTATCTGGAAAGGTAAAAGTGGTTGAAGAACAAAATCAAAAGACCGTAGTGTTGGCCCCATCCCAAAGGGCTACTTATGTCAAGGATGCCGATAAACTTATTGTTGACAACGTACAGACCACAAAATTCACTGCTTGGCGAGAAGGCAAACTTATTTATGATGAAACGCCCATAAGACAGGTGATAAGCGATTTAAAAAGAAAATACAAGGTTGATATATCGGTGGAATCCCCTGGGATAATGGACTACAAATATACTGGGGAGTTCGACAATCTTGGTATTGAACAGATTTTGGACCTTTTTGAGGTGTCGTCACCTATACTCTATAAAATGCACAATAACCAAATAACACTATTTATGAAGCAATGACCTTAAAAAAGAGAGGAAGGTGTTCCCGCACCCTCCTCTCAGAAACTATTTAACCACATAAAAATGTAATTAAACATCGTAAACTCATCAAAATTATGGAAAAAAAGGAACTTTTTTTACCAAAGGTCCCAATTATCAGGATAATGAAAATCTATTTGATCTTAGTGGCGCTTACTTTGGCCAAATTATTTGCTTCGGAAGCAAATGCCCAAAGCATTTCGTTGGAGGCAAACAATGTAAGATTGAAGCGGATATTGAACGAAATCGAACGTAAGAGCGATTATAGTTTTTTCTACAACAACAGCATTGTGGATGTCTATTCCAAAAAATCGCTGAAAGTTGAAAACAAAACATTGGACGCCGTATTGAACGAACTCTTCTCCGAGTCCGATATAGCCTTCAGTTTTGTTAGGAACCAGATTATTCTTTTTCCAAAGAACAATCCAGAGATAAAGGATAAAATTGAAAGTCTCTTAAGCAAGCACAATATTGATAAAGTCCCCACAGCCTTGAGCCCGGACAGAATCAATGAGCTCATTAGAACAAATGTACAGTTTACCGTGAACGGAAAGGTCGTGGACAATGCCGGGACTCCAATTCCAGGCGTCTCCATATTGGTGCAAGGTACTTCCAAAGGAACTACAACCGATTTTGACGGAAACTACAGCATTATGGCGGACGCAGGTGATGTGCTTATGTTCAGCTATATAGGTTTTGTGACCCAGGAAATCGAGGTTACTGGAGAACAAACCATTGATGTAACCCTTAAAGAAAATGTAGCCGCACTCGATGAGGTAGTAGTTGTGGGTTATGGTACCCAAAAGAAATCTGACCTTACGGGAGCAGTTGGGGCAGTGGATAGCGAAACACTTTTAAAAGCGCCGGTGAGCAACGCCTTGCAAGGAATGAGAGGTAAGGTAGCAGGTGTTAACGTATTCTTGAACTCAGGTTCGCCAACAGGATCACCCAGGATTGTGATTCGTGGTGTTGGTACCATCAATTCTTCAACAGATCCGTTGTACGTTGTTGATGGCGTTGTAATGGACGATATCCAGTTTATCAATCCTAACGATATCGAGCGTATGGAGGTGCTGAAAGATGCATCTTCTGCTGCTATCTATGGTGCCAGGGGTGCTAATGGTGTTGTTTTGATTACCACCAAAAGAGGTTCAAAAGATGAAAAAATAAGTATAGGTTACGATGGTTTCTTGAGCGTGGGAAGCATCCGCAAAAAGATGGACTTGCTGAACGCAGAAGAGTGGTTAGAAGTAGTTCGTACAGGTATGGAGAACACTCCAAAGTACCGTCCTGACGACCCTGCTCCTGTTTTTACCACAAACGACCCAAATCTTTTTGATGCACAAGGTAATCCATTGTACGATACCGATTGGCAAGATGAAGCGACCAGAACGGCTTATTCCAACAACCACCAATTATCCATTCAACAAGGAAGCGAAAAATCATCTATCGGGGTGTTTTTGAATTATTCCCATATAGAAGGTATAATGCTGAACAACGAGTTGGATAGGATCAGCGGAAAAATCGCCTATGATGTGACTCCAAAAGATTGGTTGAAATTGGGTGTGAACCTTCTTGTAAACGACGTCAAGGATACCGAGTTCGAAGAGGGCGGTGGTGGCCAGACCCCAAGAAGAACCATGATTGAAATGCCTCCAATTTTCCCAGTAAAATTCCCTGATGGAACATGGAGCAATAGCCAAATGATCAGCGATGCCTACAATTTGGAGTCCATGTCCAACCCAGTCCATGTATTGGAAACACAGGAAAGATTCTGGGAAAGAAATCAGCTTTTTGGAAACTTCTACGTGAATTTTACCATTATGCCAGGTTTGGAGTTCAGGACACAGTTTGGTTTTGATAAGAACATCAGAAACAAGAAGGAATACTCCCCGCGTGACTTGGTGAATATCTCAGCACCAAATGGTTTTGCCCGTATTTTTAATGAGAAGAGCACTTATTGGCAACAAGAGAACTACCTAACATACAATAAGGAGTTCGGTGACCACAGAATCAACACCATGTTGGGTATTAGCTGGCAAGAGCGAACTTATGAGTCTTCCAACATTTTTGCCAGAGGCTTTAGTGACGACTTTTTCCGTTACAACAACATTGGCTCCGCCAGTAACCCAAGTGCGCCGGAATCCACAACTAACGAGTGGGCTTTGAACTCCTACTTTTTACGTGCCGGTTATACATTTAAAGACAAATATCTGTTGACTTTGACAGGAAGGGTCGATGGTTCATCAAGATTTGGTGAAGACAATAAATACGGTTTCTTCCCTTCAATCGGTGCCGGTTGGAACATCAGTGAAGAAGCTTTTATGCAGGATGTGACCGCAATCAACAGACTTAAGCTACGTGGTAGCTACGGTATCACCGGTAACACAGAGATCGCACCTTATAGTTCATTGGCAACAGTTTCTTCAGGAACAGTTTTGCTGAATGGTACAAGGGTAAGTTCCAGTTCCGTCAACCGTTTGTCCAATCCAGGGTTGGAATGGGAAAAAACCAGTCAATTCGATATAGGTTTAGATCTAGCAGCTTTTGATTACAGGTTGCGTTTGGAGTTTGATTACTACGATAAGTTGACCAAAGATCTTCTATTGGACAGACCAGTTCCTTATACAACAGGATTTACATCGGTAAGGGATAACATCGGTTCGGTTTCCAACAAAGGTATCGAGGCCATGATTACGGGAGAAATTATCCGTAAAGCCGATTTCGGTTGGGAAACTTCCTTCAACATGAACTACAACAAGAACAGGATTGAAAGCTTGGGTGAGAACGATGAGGATATAGAACCTGGACCATTTTGGGTTTCAGGAAGTCAAACCATACTTAGAGTAGGAGAGTCGTTGAGTTCTTTCTGGGGTTACGAGCGTTTGGGAACTTGGGGAACCGATGAGGCTGCGGAAGCTGCTGAAGTAGGAGCTGTTCCAGGTGAGGCCAAACGATCTGCAGAAAAGAAAATCCTTGGAAAAGGTTTGCCGGATATTACAGGAAGTTTCATCAACACCTTCCGATATAAAAACTTTGATTTCACCGCAGACATTCAATTTGTTGCAGGTGTAGAGATTATGCAGCAGTTCTATCACTCTACCGAAGACCGTTCAGGTATTGCCAACGGACTTGCTACAATCCTTTATGATGGTTGGACCGAGAGCAATCAGAATACTCAGGTTCAGGAAATCAGGAACCAAGCGTATGCAGGGCAGAACAGTCAGGTAGATAGCAGATGGGTGGTTGATGGTTCCTACATCAGAGGAAACCTATTCTCTTTGGGCTATAACTTCAATCAGCAGTTTTTGGATATCATGGGCTTGAACCGCCTTAGGGTATATGCCAGTTTGGAAAATGCTTTTGTGATTCATTCCAAAGACTTTCAGGGGTACGACCCAGAAGCTACTTCATGGGGCGGGAACCAATGGGGACAGAATATTTTCTTCTTCCAGTATCCCAAGCCAAGAACATTTACCATTGGATGTAGCCTGAAATTTTAATACATAAAAAAGATATCATGAAAATTAAATATATAGTTTTTCTAATCGGAATAATTGTATTGGGTTCCTGTTCTGACTTTTTAGAGGAGAAACCCTTGAGCGAACTGGATTCCAATCAGTTCTTCTCAGAACCAGACCAGGCCTACAGTGCGGTAAATTCACTGTACAGGACCGGTGCTCCCAGCATGACGGATGGTGGAGTGTATAGTGGAACCCCAATGATGCTGGGAGGATACATGTCCGGGTATTTCGTCAACGAATACGCAGGTCAGGAACTCCATGTAAGCAATTCACAAGAGCTTACCCTTAACGGGGATAACATTGGAGGTTACCTTCAAGATAGATGGAGGGAACTTTATTTGGGGATCTCTAGGGCGAATAATGCCATCAAGTATATTCCCGAAACACCAGGATTGAGCGATTCTGAAAGATCACAACTATTGGCCGAAGCCAAGTTCTTTAGAGCCTTTGCATACTATTTTTTAGTAAGATGGTTCGGTCCCGTACCATTGACCACAGAACCCTATGAATCTTTGGAAAATCTGTATTTGGAAAGAAGCCCTGTGGCCGATATCTATACGCTTATAGAACAAGATTTGACCGATGCTTTAAATGGTGGTTTGCCAACCGTAAGCATGGTGGACAACGGTAAGCGCGTAACTGCAGGAGCGGTTGCGACCCTATTGGCCGATGTCTACCTCACCATGAGCGGAAACCCATTGAATGCGGACCGATACAGTGATGCAGCCAGCTTGGCACAGGACATTATCAATGGAACATATGGTTCCTATGATTTGGTGCAGCACGATGAGCTGTCTCCAGGAGTTGTGGATTTGGAAAACTCCGCCTACAACAAGATCAGAAAATCAGATGCATCTGCCGTAGAACATATTTACATCAAAGAATATGACCCAGAGATAGGAACTTCCGTTTATCCAAGGTACTCGTACCCTGTAGCACTTGCTTCAGAAGTACTTTATGATATTACTAACGGAGGGTACCTACCTTCAGACGGATTTATGGATTTATATGATCCGGCAACTGACCTAAGAATTCAGGAAAAGCAATATTTTCATTCCACCTTTCAAGATTCAGGACAGACCTTTGCAACAGCACCTTACGTCTGGCATGATGATACCGCTATTTTTGAAACAGCAAACTCAGGAAAAGATTTTGCAGTATACGGTTATGCCGATGTATTGTTGATTGCGGCCGAGGCCATTGCTAGATCTAGCGGAGTTACCCCAGATGCCATTAACTATTTGGCCCAAGTGCGTGCCAGAGCTTACTGGGAATCCGACATTGCCACAGTTGAAGCGGATTTATCCGGTTTGGGAACAGAAGCCTTTGTACAGGAAGTTTGGAAAGAAAGACACAGGGAATTAGTTTTTGAATTTAAAACTTGGTTCGATATTGTTCGTACAGGACAGTTCCCAGTAGCGGATTCACCTGGTTCCATATCTTTTGTTAATGCCGTTGGGCATACCACAGAAAGAGGTAAACAGATTGAAGAAAAGCATATGTTATTGCCTTTGCCAGGGCCGGAACTTCAGCGTAACCCAAGTTTGGGTACCGATAACAACGGATATTAATACATAGTATTAAATTATGAGGCCCATCATATCCATTATGGATGGTGGGCCTCAATTTTTAATAAATAAGACACCTATGGGAATCCAGAACATGGAATATGCGTTCCATATAAGGTTTTAGTAGTGATTCCTTTTTAGATAGATTTATATTTTACTCATTTATAATTAAACCAAACCAACAGATGCAAATAATAGAGAATTCTACGGTGTACGATGCGATCATCGTAGGCTCGGGCGCCGGGGGCGGCATGTCGGCGAAGGTACTGTCGGAGGCCGGCCTAAAGGTTGCCGTAGTTGAGGCGGGCCCGTTCTTCGACCCTGCGAAGCCGGAGCACCAGACCCAGCTGAAGTGGTCGTACGAGAGCCCAAGGCGGGGCAAGAGCACACGGTTCCGTCCCTTCGGGGACTTCGATGCCGCCTACGGAGGCTGGGACATCGAGGGGGAGCCCTACACGCAGAAGGACGGCACGGACTTTTCGTGGTTCCGTTCGCGCATGCTGGGGGGCCGTACCAACCACTGGGGGCGCATATCGCTCCGTTTCGGCCCACAGGACTTCAAGCACA
>NZ_JAFLNL010000007.1 GCF_017313785.1 Flagellimonas aurea | reverse complement strand
GCCCTCATCGAGAGCGCCAGTATCGTCCATGTACAGTTCTTGTCCGCCTGCGACACGAAAGGTCCCGCGTCCACGATGAAAACGTTGTCCACATCGTGCAGCTGCTGGTACTTGTTGGTCACCGACGTCCTTGGGTCGTCACCCATTCGGGTGGTGCCCACCTCGTGGATGATCTTACCCGGGTTGTGCAGCCCGTAGTTGGTATCCTTCCCCGGCTTCTTGCCCAACGGCTCACCGCCCATGTTGATCAATATCTCCTCGAAGGTGTCCTGCATGTGCTTGGCCTGGTTGATCTCCAACTGGCTCCATTTGTAGTTGAACCTCAGTACGGGGATACCGAACTCGTCCACCGTGGTCGGGTCGATCTCGCAATAGTTCTCCTTCCTCGCTATCGACTCGCCCCTTCCGGCCATGCCCACTACGGCGCCGTAGTACTTCTTCGCGTCACTGCGCAGCACGTCCCCGTAGCCGCCCACCTTTGTGCCGAAGAACTGGTTGAACTCGTTCACGTTGAAGCCGAAGCCGTAGCTCGGCATCCCCATGCCGCCCCACACCTCGATATGGTAGCCCCGAGGGAAGTCCAGCTTGCTGTTGTCCCCCCACCATGGGGAGTACACGTGCATGCCCCCTACCCCATCCTCGTTGTACGAGACCTTCCGGTTCATCAGGTCGGGGATGAAGCCCGCCCTGTCGGCCCCGGTGGAGTCGTGCAGGTACTTGCCCACCACATCGCTGCTGTTGCCCAGTCCGTTGGGGTGCCGCTCGCTCTTGGAGTTCAACAATATACGTGCGGAACTACAGGCGGAGGCCCCTAGAACCACCACCTTGCCCTTGAGCTTATATTCTTTTCTATCTTCTTTGTTGATGTAGGATACGCCCGTGGCACGGCCCTCTTGGTCCGTGGTAACCTCGCGCACCATGCAGTTCACGTACAGGTCGATCTGCCCGCCGTTCTTCTGCGCCGGGAAGATAAGGCACGTCCCCGCCGAGAAATCGGCATATACCTGGCAGGCACGGTTGCACTGTCCACAATAGAAACAGACGCCACGGTCCTCGTTGATCTTCTTGGTGAGCATAGACATCCGTGACGGGTACACCGGGATGTTGCTCTTCCTCGCACCCTTGATGTAAAAGAGTTCGTGCAACCTTGGTTTTGGAGGTGGCAGGAAGAAGCCGTCAGGGTCGTTGGGAAGTCCCTCGTTGGTGCCGAACACCCCGATCATCTTGTCCACCTTGTCATAGTACGGCTTTACATCGTCGTAGCTGATGGGCCAGTTGTCCCCATGGCCGTCCACGTCCTTGTGCTTGAAGTCCTGTGGGCCGAAACGGAGCGATATGCGCCCCCAGTGGTTGGTACGGCCCCCCAGCATGCGCGAACGGAACCACGAAAAGTCCGTGCCGTCCTTCTGCGTGTAGGGCTCCCCCTCGATGTCCCAGCCTCCGTAGGCCGCATCGAAGTCCCCGAAGGGACGGAACCGTGTGCTCTTGCCCCGCCTTGGGCTCTCGTACGACCACTTCAGCTGGGTCTGGTGCTCCGGCTTCGCAGGGTCGAAGAACGGGCCCGCCTCCACTACGGCAACCTTTAGGCCGGCCTCCGACAGTACCTTCGCCGACATGCCGCCCCCGGCGCCCGAGCCTACGATGATCGCATCGTACACCGTGGAATTCTCTATTATCTGCATTTGTTGGTTTGGTTTAATTTAATTGATTGAAATTCAAAAAATTAAATGAAATGATTTAATCTTAGTTACCTTTTGTTCGTTTTAAAGATACTTTTTCTACGAATAAAACCGAGGAGTTTTCTAGTTTTCCTTTAAGTTTCCTATTCAATAAACTCATCAAAATAAACGATATTTGACAAACTAACTTTATCAAAAAAAATTCTACCACCATGCTAAGAACCTCTACTTTCCTTGCATTCTTTCTTATTGGCCTAGGTTTATTAACCGCACAAAAGGGCAATATTTCTTCTTTACAGATCAAGGATATAATGCAAGGTGACGCCTTCGTAGGCCCTAGACCGTCCAATGCTCATTGGGCCACTGATAGCAAAACATTGTATTTTGATTGGAATCCAGACGGCTCCCTTAGCGATTCATTATATGCCTATTCCGTTTCTACCAAGGATACCAAAAAAATTGATTTTTTAACGGCCAACTCACTCCCCTCATCCCGATTGATCTATAATCAAGACAAAACACAAGCGGTCTATTCAAAAAACGGCGATATTTTCTTGTTGGACCTCAATACCTATCAATCCAAACCAATTACCAAAACACAAGCTAGGGAAAGTGGTCCGCATTTTACGGATAATGGCAAGAGCATCGCTTTTGAGAAAAATGACGAGCTATTTACTTGGAACATTGCCTCCGGTCTTCTTGAGCAAAAAACGAGGTTCGTAAAATCAAAAAACAAAGAACCGCAACGTGATTCCAAAGATGAATGGCTTTACCAGGACCAATTGGAAATATTCGATGTTTTGCAGGAGCGTAAGGCAAAAAATGACAGAGGGGAAGAGATAAGCAGTCAGTTGGAAGCCTTGGAGCCCCTAGAAATTGAAACCAAGGGCAAGCCGGTAATCAATCTGGAAATTGACCCTTCCGGTAGCTTTATCACTTATGTATTGATGGACAGACCCGATTCCAAAGGCACCATTGTGCCTCATTTTGTAACAGAATCCGGCTATACCGAAGACCAGAACACACGTTCCAAAGTGGGAGACGAACCTACGGAATACGAAATGTTCATTTATGACATTAAAGCTCGAAAGAGCTATCCGGTGGTTTTAGACAATTTGGAAGGTTTGGATTACATTCCGGAATACACCAAGGATTATCCTGATAAAACATATGAAAATGATAATCGCATCGGTTTTATTAATGGCCCAACTTGGAATTCAAACGGAACAAAAGCTGTGCTGGATATTCAAGCCAACGATTACAAAGACCGTTGGATTGTATTGCTGGACCCAAAAACGGGAAAAGTAGAACAATTGGACCGCCAGCATGATGAGGCTTGGATCGCCGGCCCTGGAATTGGCAGATGGGGCGGTGGCTCGCTCGGATGGATGCCCGGTGATGATAAGGTTTGGTTCATGTCGGAAAAAACAGGCTACTCCCATTTATATACCGTAGATATCGACAGTAAGAAAACAGATGCCCTTACCTCGGGTTCTTTTGAAATTTACGATGCTTTCCTCTCCACAGATAAAGACAGGTGGTACTTTACTTCCAATAAAACGCACCCCGGAGACCGACAGTTTTACAGCATGAAACTAAAAGGAGGTAAATGGGAACAGTTGACCAACAAGACGGGTAGAAATGATGTAGTACTCTCTCCCGATGAGAAAAAAATGGCAATTTTATACTCCTACTCCAACAAACCTACCGAATTGTTTATCAAAGATAATCCCGTAGAGACCGGAGAAAATAAAGAAGCCGAACAAATCACCCACTCCAATACGGATGAATTTAAATCCTACGACTGGAAGGACCCTGAAATCATCACTTTTAACGCATCCGATGGCGCGGAAGTACATGCCAGACTCTACCAACCGGATGCATCTGTAAAAAACAAAGCAGCCGTAATTTTTGTACATGGTGCGGGCTATCTTCAAAATGCACATAAATGGTGGAGCTCTTATTTTAGGGAATATATGTTCCATAATCTTTTGGTTGACAATGGCTATACAGTACTTGATATTGATTATCGTGGAAGTGCTGGTTATGGCAGGGATTGGAGGACTGGAATCTACCGTCACATGGGCGGGAAGGATCTTTCCGACCAAGTGGACGGCGCCAATATGCTAAAGGAGCAATACGGTATTGATTCAGACAAAATCGGAATCTACGGTGGTTCCTATGGCGGGTTTATTACATTAATGGGAATGTTCAACGCGCCGGAAACATTTAGTGCCGGAGGGGCAATACGTTCCGTGGGCGATTGGGCGGCCTACAACCATGGCTACACGGCTCGAATATTGAACACGCCTGCCACCGACAGTTTGGCCTATAAACGAAGCTCCCCTATCTATTTTGCAGATGGATTACAGGGTGACCTTTTGATTCTTCACGGTATGGTGGACGATAATGTGCATTTTCAGGACATGGTACGCCTATCGCAAAAGCTGATAGAACTTGGCAAGGAAAACTGGGAAATGGCAGTGTATCCCGTAGAGCGACATGGCTTTGTGGAACCAAGTAGTTGGACGGATGAATATACCCGTATTTTTAAGCTGTTCCAAAAATCACTTTTAGGAAAAGAATAAAAGACTGTCACCACAGGAAACTGAAAAATTTCAACAAAAAAAACATATCTTCCTGCCTGAAAATTAACAAACAAGCTGCATGAAGGCACTGTTGAAAGCGCTTGGCCCTGGCCTATTGTTCGCCAGTATGGCCATTGGCACATCGCATTTGGTACTGTCCACCAAAGCAGGAGCCCAATATGGATGGGTGATGGTGATTCCCATTATTTTGGCCAATTTGCTCAAGTATCCTTTTTTTGAATTTGGGATACGGTACACCACGGTAACGGAAAAAAGCTTGATAGAGGGGTATACCAATCTAGGAAAGACCTATTTGTACATCTATGCCTTTGTAACGTTGATTTCCACCTTTACCATTTTGGCGGCATTGTATGTTGTGACCGCTGGATTGTTCATGAACTTGTTCGAGGTAACTTCCTTGGGAGCGGGGGCGATTGCATTTGGACTTTTTGTATTCATAAGTCTTTTGCTCATCATTGGGAAATATCGATTTCTGGAAAATTCTTTGAAAGCCGTAATTACCATTCTCTTTATCGCTCTCTTGATAACAACTGTTATGGTGTTACAAAAAGGTCCGGTACCTAATGCCGCATCTTACCAAAGACCCGAGATTTTCAACGAGGTCGGAATTTTATTTTTGATCGGGCTAGTTGGATGGATGCCAACAGCCGTAGAAGCATCTGGATGGGTGAGTTTATGGGGCATGGAAAATTTAAAAACCATGAAGAACAAGCCATCGCTTAAACTTGCATTGCAAGAATTCAATGTTGGATATATTCTGACAGCGGTTCTGGCCCTGTTTTTTATGATTATTGGATGGATGACCCTCTACGGAACAGGAATTGAACTTAGCAATAATTCCGTAATCTTTGCAGACCAACTGGTAAGTCTCTTTACAACCCATATTGGGAGTTGGGCCTATTTCTTTATTGCCGTTGCGGCATTCGCAACCATGTTCAGTACTTGTATGACGGCCCATGATGCCATTTCCAGGGTAAGCTTGGATGTCCTTCAGAAACTGTTTCCCCAAAAAAACATTTACAATGGCAGACATACCTTTGCTTTGATGGTCATTGCAATGGCTTGGATCAACTGGATCGTTATAAGTTTGTTCAGTGCCAACATGGGAAATCTCGTGGCCCTAGCCACATTTGTATCCTTTGTTTTTGCACCATTACTGGGATGGATGAACCTTAAAACAGTAACAGGCAAGGATATGCCTGAAGAGCACAGACCACAAATAGGACTCAGGATATTAACGTACTGTGGAATGCTTTTTTTATCACTGTTTGCTTTGTACTATTGCTGGATGCTGTTGATTTAATTAATCGAACAGGACATTATCGTTGAGAACCACCACCAAGGAACGTTGGTTCTTTTTGTGCAATGTTTCCAAACAGAACACTCCATTGGTACAATTGTTCAAGATTTTATCCTCTCCGTAGCCAATAGAGTATAAAATAGTTGTGGCCGGCACACCACTTTCCACTAAATATTTTTTAATGGCATCGGAACGTGCTTGTGTAAGCTTAAAATTGGTGCTGCTCCCTCCTCGACTGTCCGTATAGGTTTCTATTCGTAGTTGCGCATCTGGGAATGCTTTGACGAAGTCAACAACTTTGGCAAGCTCCTGTTTGATACCGTCATTCAGTTGTGTGGACCCGGTATTAAAATAAAAGTCATCCAATTTCACTACTTTTTGACCTTCCCTTTCTTCCACTAGATCATCATAAAGTGAAACGGGAATATCGAAAGTGGTATTCTGTAAAGCATCCAATTCATCCTGTACAAATTTCTTGATATATCTTGAATATCGCTCTTTGGATGCATCCAATACCAACTCGCTCTCGTATGGAATTTCCAAACGATATTCCCCATTTTCATCCGAAGTTGTTTTTGCCAACACAGTCCCGTTCATGTCCCAAAGACCAATTTCTACGTTGGGAACCGTTTTGGAAGAACCGCTCTGGTTTACCACAGTACCTTTAAATGTGATAGTCTTGAGACCTGGTTTTTCATCCACCTTAAACCCATATATATCATCCTTTCCTTTACCTCCTTTACGGTTGGATGCAAAATAGCCCAACAAGCCATCTCCGTCGTTACGGATTATCATTCCAAAATCATCGAATTCGGTGTTGATGGGTTCTCCCAAATTGATGGGAGTCCCAAAACCATCATCCTCTATGTTGGATTTATAGATATCCATACCACCAAGACCATAAAACACATCGGACGCGAAATAAAGACTGTTCTCAAATATGTACGGTGCAACCTCGTTTCCGGGTGAATTGATTCTAGGACCCAAATTGATTGGAGCGGACATTACCTGCCCATTATTGGTGTACACATAATAGATATCCGTACCGCCATAACTATCCTCAAAATCAGCCGAAAAATAAAGCTTACCGCTAGCATCATCATAAAATGGATAATAGAAAGAAGTACTCAAATCTTTTAACAACAACTGATATGACCCCCCAATGACCTGTTTGGCAATTGCCAAGGCATTCTTTCCGTTGGAATCAAAGGCCAGTTCCCCATTCTCGGTGTTGGACAGCACATAAAAAACACTGTTCAATTTTGATGAATAGAATGGTGTTGCTTCGTGGTAATCCGTGTCCTTCAACGATTTGAACAACTGTACGGAGGCAACTAGGCCAGTAGGCTGAATGTTGGACTCATAAATATGGAAGTATCCCTCATTGCCTGGCTCATATCGCAATTTTTTATTGACTTGGCGTCCACTGGAAAACAAAAGCTTACTGTCATAAAAGCTTGGAGCAAAATCGGTTTGGGGACTATTTCCGTTCAAATTGAAGATATCATACTCCAACTGATTTTCTTGTGAACCGTTTTTCAAAAGTTGCTTATTGAACTCCATGTTTTCCATCAATTCTTTGGGAAAACTCGACGAAACTTTGGCTAAAAATTCAGTCGTTCCTTCGGTATTGGGATTTTGGGACAGGCTTCTAAGCATCTTGTTGTAATGATGGGCATCCATCAAAGAATCCTTTCCAAAGATTTCCATGTAGGTCTTGGACGCTTTTTCAAAATTATCTACTTCAAAATAAGCATCTGCCAGATTAAGGAACTGCTTTTTTGTGAGAACTCCTTTTGAAAGTTGCTTCTCATAAGCATCGACCGCTTTTTGATATTCGTACTGAAAAAAGAAGACATCTCCTGGGGAATTTCTTTTTTGAGCAAAGCCGAACACCATGCCCAGCAGGCAAGCCCAAAGTGTCAATTGTATGTTTTTTACTTGACTCATGTTAGAAAAATCTAGGGGAATCTATTTGCTTTCCTTTATTGTCGTTCGATTTTTTATCCTTGGACCTATTGCCTCCGGAACCAAACCCGCCCCGTCCTATATAAAACTTGATGATCGCTTCATGGGAACCACCGCTGTATTCACCCAGACCATTGGTTGCGTAATCATAAGAATATCCGATAAACATGCCATTAGAAATCTGAAGCCCCGCCAATCCGCTCACAGCATTGTCCAATCGATACGACCCACCAATGGTAAGGGCGTCCAAAAACTGAAAGTTCGCCGATAGGTTAACCGTCACCGGGGAACCTTCTAAGTAATTTACCAAAAAAGCGGGCTTAAACTTGGTCTGTCCTCCCAATTTGAACACATACCCTCCAATGGCATTGAATTGCATATTATCTTCTACAATGGTGGCCACTTCGTTGTTGTACAGTGCATTGGTCAAAAAGTTGGGCACGGAGACCCCAAGGTACCAATCTTCTTCATGGTACATAAAAAGCCCTGCCCCCACGGTGGGATAAAAACTATTGTATTTACCTCCTAATATTGACGGGTCCGATGGGTTTTCAAAATTACCTTTGGAATAATCTATATCTAGCATTGACCCCCCGGCATTTAGTCCAAAAGAGAGCTTGGTTTCTTGGGATAATTGGATTTGATAGGAATAGGCAATATCAAAATATGTTTGGGTGGATGGCCCTAGAACATCGTTCACCACATTGATTCCCAATCCCATTTTTTCATTCTTAAAAGGGATATTGGCACCTGCACGAATGGTTGTAGGGGCTCCATCGATATCCATCCATTGCGAACGGTACAACCCGATTATTTCAGGGCTTTCCACAGTACCTACGTACGCAGGGTTAAAACTACCTATATTGTACATGTACTGGGTGTACTGCGGCTCCTTTTGCCCGTACATTGAGCCAAGGGCCGCGCAAAGTGTGAGCAACGATATTCGGTATTTCAACAAACTTTTTATATCTGGCATTTTAGTTGTCTCTTACAATTTGTATCCATCCTTTTAACACATCCGTTCCGTCTCCATTCAAGTCCAGAACATAGAAATAGGTACCCTTGGGCAAATCGCCATTCTTGCCTGTTCCGTCCCAAGAACTATCATATCCATCCATTTGGAAAACGCTATTGCCGTAGCGGTCGAATACTTCAAATGTATTATTGGGGAATAGGTGGTCGCCAACCAAGGTAAGGGTATCGTTGTACCCGTCCCCATTGGGCGAGAAAATATTACATATAGTGCCTGGATAAACACATTGGCTTCGATTTACGTTCACGGATATAGTGCCCGTGTTGTTCTCAGGATTTCCATCCACAGGCACCGAGGATACCAATGCTGCCGTATTCGGAATATCCCCTACACCTCTTGCTCTTACTGTTATGGTGAGTGTTGCATTCAAATCGGCAGGGGTCATTTCCGGGATGGTCCATTCTCCAGTACCTGAATCATAGTTCCCTAAGGTTGCTTCTGCATTCAAGAATTCAAAATTTTCATCAAGCATATCGGTGACCACAATATCCATCACCAAATTTTCATCCACATTTTCAACATTGATGACAAAAACTATTTCTTCCCCTAACAAATAGGCATCCCTACCTTCCACCGTTTTTGTTATGGCCAAATCAATGGCTTCATTGGAAATACAATCCTGTACGGTTATGGTAATCTGTGCCGAAGCTGTTTCCGTACAGTTTCCAACAGTATTCGTGGTATATTCAAAAATGTAATCCCCACTGGGAAGCCCAGTAAAATCAACCACATTTTCGGCACCAATGGTCACATTTCCTTCAGATGGGTCGGTAATTACAGTCCAAGTCCCAGGATCTTGACCAATAAGCCCATCATCCAAATCGAAAGCGTTTGGCCCTTCATCACTGGAAACATTACATGCTTGCAATCCATCCACCGGAGCTCCGGCCAAAGGTTCATTATTCACGGTGACCACAACTTCTTCTCTTTCGGAGGCACATTCATTGGACGCTGCGGAAACATAAAAAGAGGTTGTTTCCGTTAACTCTCCGGTCTCAAAGGTGGTTCCTGTTGCGATAGGACTTGCATTTGTATCCAAACTATCGAACCAGCTATAGGTTATGGCGCTCAAGTCCTCTACCTCAGCTGTAACCGTTAATACGGATGTTCCCGAGCCACAAATCTGTTCTGCAGTGGTCTCTATAATGGTAGGGGTAAAATTTCTTTCCAGTTCCAGCTCCAAGCTAGCGCCGTAACAGTCATTGGCATTATCGTAATAGAATCCATAGTAAACACCGGAGCCATCTTCTATATTACTGTCAATTTGATCATCAACGTTATCTGGGGAAGGGTTTCTGGACCACACCAGTTGGGTTCCCCCAGGTCCGTTAACATTGTTTACATAATTGTCCAAATCCACAAATATGGCCTCGCAGAACACTGTGGGCTCTGTGGTATCTAAGTTAGGGGCTGCCAAATTGGTACAGGTACCATCGGGGAGATCTTCGCTAATAATAGTTACCGTAGCTGTTCTATTAGCAGGATTAGGAGCCAAATCATAATCATCATCTTCCAGTAGATTAACAATCACTGTTTCATCAAACTCCACCAGAGGATCTTGCAATACATCGACGTCCAATGTCTCTGAACCATTACCTCCACCCAACAAGGGAATAAAAACACTCACTGGCGGTGACAATGTCGTATAATCAACTCCTGGTGTGGCCGTGCTGCTAGCATCGACTTCGAAGAAAACTTCTACAGTTGTTAAAGCTGTACCTCCTGTTACAGAAATAGTAAACTCACCAGAAGTAAGGCCTGCCTCGCTGGCATTAGGTTCGCTTGCGGTTATGGAAACCGTTTGCCCAAAGCCAACACCGATACCCAATAGTAGAAAAAGAATAATCAAAATACGACCACGACCCATAGCGGCACATGGTGTTGATGAGGTTGTTTTTAGCCGAGCTTGCATTATTTATTGCGTGCGTTTCAGTTACGTTCTTTTTGCCTGCGTGTAGTTGGTAAGTTGGGTGAACCAATATTACGAAAAAGGCAAGGAACATCCTTGCCTATTAGTTTAAATCTCAATTTATTCGGATAAAGTGTTTCCCCAATTAGGAAACCGATGCCGAACTGGTTTCGGCCTCACTGTGAATTTTTTTCACCAAACCTTGCAATACCTTGCCCGGCCCTACTTCCACGAAGGATGTAGCTCCTCCTTTTACCATTTGCTGAACGCTTTGCGTCCATTTTACGGGAGCGGTCAATTGGAGTATTAGGTTCTTTTGGATTTCATTTGGGTCGGACACCGCTGTTGTGGTCACATTTTGATAAATGGGGCAGCTAGGCGTCTTAAATTCGGTAGCTTCAATGGCTGCGGCCAATTCTTCCCTTGCAGGCTCCATCAATGGGGAATGGAAAGCACCACCCACGGGCAACAACAAGGCTCTTCGTGCCCCGGCTTCTTTCATTTTTTCACAGGCTACGTTAACGGCATCCACCTCGCCGGAAATTACCAATTGTCCGGGGCAATTGTAGTTCGCAGGCACCACGATGCCCTCTACTTCGGAGCAGATTTTCTCCACTACCTCATCTTCCAATCCCAAAACGGCTGCCATGGTACTTGGTTGGATCTCGCAGGCTTTTTGCATGGCAAGGGCTCGTTGCGACACCAATTTTAGACCATCCTCAAAATTCAAGGTACCATTGGCCACCAAGGCGGAGAATTCTCCCAAGGAATGTCCGGCCACCATATCCGGTTTAAAGCTATCGCCCAACACCTTGCTCAAGATTACGGAGTGTAAAAAAATGGCAGGTTGGGTCACTTTGGTCTGTTTTAGGTCTTCCGCAGTACCTTCGAACATAATGTCCGTAATGGAAAAACCAAGAATTTCGTTAGCTTTTTCAAACAGCTCCTGTGCCTCGGAGTGATTTTCGTACAGGTCCAAGCCCATACCTACAAATTGTGCACCTTGTCCTGGAAAAATATATGCGTTCATAGTTGTCTATTCTTTTGAGTGGGACAAAAATAGGGAATATTCGAATTATCGTTTGCTCGATTACTACTCTTCTTTGAACCAACTGGAGTATTTCACATAGTTGTTGGCAATTCGGTCTATCTCACCTTTGGAAATTTCTGGACTGATGTCCTTTATTTTCTTGGCGGGCATTCCTGCGTAAATACTTCCTGCCTCAACATGGGTCCCTTTGGTGACCACGGCCCCTGCGGCAATTATGGAATTGCTCTCCACTACACAGTCGTCCATGATGATACTGCCCATACCAACCAGTACATTATCCTTAATAGTGCAACCGTGCACTATGGCATTATGCCCTATGGAGACGTTGTTCCCTATTGTGGTCGGGGATTTCTCATAGGTACAATGGATAACCGCGCCGTCCTGCACATTCACTTTATCTCCCATTTTGATAAAATGGACATCGCCCCGGATTACAGCATTGAACCATACACTACATTGGTCGCCCATGCTCACCTCGCCCACGATGGTTGCATTTTCTGCAATGAAACAATCCTTTCCAAACTCCGGGGATTTTCCCCTTACTGGTTTTATGATCATGTTGATACATTTTGATTTTATTTATCGTCCTTGACTTGGGCCGATATGACAATTTATTGAAAATACGATAATAGGTCTGCCTTTTTGGATGCCGAAACGGAAAGTTCCTTCCCATTTGACAGTACCACACTGCCACCTTTGCCCTTTTTATATTTCACTACTTCGGCAACATTCACCAAATACGATTTGTGGATTCTAGCAAATGAATAGGATTGCAGGGCTTCTTCAAAATATTTGAGGGTTTTGCTTACTACAATTTTCTTTTTCTCGAGATATATTTCGGTATAATTATCATCTGCTTTGCAAAAATAGATATCGGCAACATCCAGCACTTGGAAACCATCTTGCTGGGGCAATGTTATTTTTCCTTCCGCTTTTACGGAACGAGCTTGCAGTACCTCTCCCTCCAATGCATTTTCCTTTTCCTTGATGGCGCGTACGTAGTCGACCGCCTTGATCAACTCATCAATATTGATGGGCTTCATCAGATAATAAGCCGCATGATGATTGAGTGCATCCATAGCGTACTGGTTATAGGCCGTCACAAAAATGGTTTCAAAAGTACGGTCGGGAATTTGGTCCAATAGGTCGAAGGCATTGCCAAAGGGCATTTCCACATCCAAAAAGACCAATTCTGGATTGTGCTTTTTAATTTGTTGTAATCCCTCCTCTATCGTGGCGCCTTCCCCTAGCAAGGTTATGTTTTCACAGTATTTGGACAAATAGTTTCGAAGAATTTCGCGGCTGTTGGCCTCATCTTCTACAATGACCGCCTTTAGTTCCATCATTGTTTTTTAAGTTTTAAGGATACCCTTGTACCCGTTTGGTCAGTGTTCAAATCAGCAATGGACACATCAACCTTGTTTTTGTACATATCGTTCAAAATCTGGATGCGTTTTTTGATGTTGCCCATGCCTTTTGATTTCTGTTTCTTTTGATTGGCTGTCTTCAATTCAGCTGACATTTTTCTTCCAATACCGTCGTCCTCAATACAGATTTCCAGCATATCTCCAGTAATTTGTCGCACTCTGATTTTGAGGGAACCCTTTTCTTCCTTGTAGCGCAACCCATGCCAGATGGCATTTTCAATATAGGGTTGGAGCAACATGGGCGGGATTTGAAAGGCTTCCACATCTATTTTTTTATCCACGTCTATTTCGTAATCAAACTTGTCTGAAAACCGTGAATGCTCCAATTTTATGTAAAGTTCCAACAGCTCCAGTTCCTTGGCGAGCGGAATAAAGTCTTCTTCAGAATTTTCGAGTACGCTACGCATCAATACGGAGAACTCGCTTAAAAATCGGTTGGCGCTTCGCTCATCGCTCTTGGCTATGTAATTGTTCACCGAATTGAGCGCATTAAAAATAAAATGCGGATTCATTTGGGTCCGGAGCGATTTCAACGCTAGAAGGTTGTTGGCCAATTTTTGCTGCCTATTGCTCCTGTAATACAAGAATGCGGTAAGGGCCATAAGGGCAATTCCAAATATCAGGGAGTAGATAATCCATTTTTGACGCTTGCTGGTCTCCTCGTACAACTGTTGCTCCGTTACTGCCAGACTATACTTGCTTTGACTGAGCTCGCGTTCCTGTTCCAAGCTGGAAATTCGGTTTTGTGTGTTTGCAATCTCCCGATTAAAACGTGCCGCCCTCGAAATTTCCTGTTCCTTTCGCACATAAAGACTGTCCACCACGGCCACATAATCTTGGTAGGACTCCAAGGCCCTAGTATAATCTCCTTTATTGCGATATACTTCGGACAATTTTCGCGTGGCATCCTTTTGCACTACGAGATCATCATCCTTGTCCGCTTCCACAATACTTTTTTCGAGGTAGGGAATCGCCTCGTCCAATTTGTCCTGTGCGATATAGGCATTTGCAATCTTATAGTTGATGCGTTGCGAAGTGATGGTATCCCGAGTATTGATTCCCCGTTCTGCCGAAGCCACACTGGACTTTGATATTTGTTTTAATTCATCCAAATTTCTTTTCCTCAGTTGGATTTCATCATTATACCGGCTTTTCTGATTATAGAAATCCGCAACTTTTTCACTTTCTTGAATCAAGCGTTCGGGCGCCACCTCTTTTGAGAGGCTCAAGGAATTTTGATAAAATCCTTCGGCCTCTATTACCCTGTCCTCACTAGCAAAGACATCCGCAATTTTAGAGTTGAGGTCGATTTCCTTTGGAGAGATTTGATTCTTTTCTGCAATGAGCAGTCCCTGCTGATAGTACCCTTGAGCCTCTTTCAATTTATTGAGTTCTTTGCTGGCATCTCCCAATGCTTCAAAAAGTTCGATTCGCTGATACGGTAACATGTTCCTTACCGTTATAAGAGGTTCCAAAATAGAGATGGCACTTTCAAAGTTTTTGTTCAGCACATAAGCTTTACCCAACAGTATTTTGGTCTTGTTGGATTCTTGTGCGGCCAAGGCATCCTTAAAATTGGTGATGGCAAGATCGTACTGTTCATGGAACATATAGATTTCCCCCAAAGTGCGTAACGAGGCAGAAAATTCATTTTTATTGCCCGAACTTCCCAAAGGTTCCATGGAACGTGCGATAAAATCGATGCTCTTTTCCAAATTGGTTTTCTTGTAGACATTGGCCGAATCCAAAAACCGTTGATGGTCTGCAAGGGAACTCCTTGAACTTATGGCTTCCCGTTTTTGCTTTTTCGAAACCCCACCGTAATAACCTTCCACCAACACATCCACATCCTCACCCGATTTGATACGATAACGCACTGTTTCAAGTTCAGGTCCTTCAACCATCAATATATCTCCTACGGAAGCCCTGATAACAAACTCGCCCAATGCATTTGTGGTGGTAAAGGCTCCTTTATCGGTGGATACGCGAACTCCAGAAATTGGGGCATAGTTTTCCTTGCCCTTTACCGAGCCTTTGATTTGCATTTGACCTTGTGCATTCCCCTGTTGGGCAACAGAACCCAACGAGGTCAGCAGCATCAATATCAATATGTAAACCTTCTGAGCCATACGTTAGGTAAACATACTGCTTCCCAAGCATTTTAAAAAATAGGCAGAACCCGAAATAAGCTAAAAAACACCTCCGTTTAACCTCTTTACGAAGTTATTGGTTCCATTCGCTCATTTGAAATGCCATGTCACTCATTCTAGATATTAATTGAACAAAGTTGCCGATACATTTACCTCAACTTTAAAAATCATTGCATCATGAAACATATGAATTACTTTTTAGGTTCGGCTTTTCTGTTATTTATGACAGGTACTAGTTACGGTTGCAACCTTAATGCACACACGAAAGAGAAAACAACTTTGGTCACGCAATCCACTGCTGAAAAGCCTTCGGAGCAATACGTTAAAATTGCGCTGCTTTTGGATACAAGCAACAGTATGGATGGGCTCATCAATCAGGCCAAGGCCCAGTTGTGGGATATTGTCAACGAATTTACCCATGCCAAATGCGGCACCGGCAAGAGGCCATCACTTCAAATTGCACTTTATGAATATGGAAATGACAATCTTTCTTCTCGTGAAGGGTACATCAGACAGGTGTTGGGTTTTAGCAACGATCTGGATGAAATTTCGGAGAAATTGTTCTCACTGACCACAAATGGAGGTGAAGAATATTGCGGACAGGTTATCCATACTTCTTTGAAACAATTGGATTGGGGCAAAAATGCCGATGACCTTAAAATGATATTTATTGCAGGCAACGAACCCTTTACCCAAGGAAAACTGGATTACAAGGACGCCACCACCAATGCCAAGGAGAAGGATGTTATTGTAAACACCATTTTTTGTGGCAATTACGAGCAAGGTATTTCCACCATGTGGAAGAGCGGGGCCACACTTACCGGCGGTGAATATATGGCCATTGACCATAACAGACAGGTCGTCCACATTAACACGCCCTATGACGATGTCATCATTAAGTTAAATTCAAAATTGAACGGCACTTACATTTCCTACGGCTCCATTGGCAGACAAAAAAAGGAGCTTCAATATGCACAAGATGCCAATGCAGCAGAATTGGAAGAGGTGGTAGCCGTGAAAAGAGCTGTGAGCAAAAGTTCCAGATTGTACAAAAACTCGACTTGGGACCTTGTAGATGCCGCTGAAGATGATGAATCCTTAATCGCAGAATTACCACAAAAAGATCTTCCCGAAGAACTCCAAGGAAAAACCGAGAGCGAAATCAAAGCTTATGTAAAACAAAAGAAAATGGAACGCGAAGAGATCCAAAAACAGATACAGGAACTTAATGCCAAACGCGAAGTTTACATTGCAGAGAATCAAAAAGAGGAAACAGGAGAATTGGAAAATGCCATGTTATCCGCTATAAAGGCCCAGGCATCAAAGAAAAACTATACTTGGGACAAATAAGGTCTGTCACATCGGTCGCGGTCGGGATAAATTAAAAGTTCTCGACTGCGCTCGAACTGACATTCACGCTCTTACACTAAAGGATTAATTATTGGCCGCAGGGCAATAACAGTCGTAACGTTTGCCTTGGTCGCTTTGTCCAAAATCGTATCCCAAAGTAATTTGATGGAAGCCTCCATTATCAAAACGGATATCCCCTGACTGATACGAATAATTGTAAGAAAACATGAATCTATTCACATTGACCCCGATAATAGGTGTAAATAGTTGAAGGCGCTGCTCTCCAAAATTCCCATTGGATTGAAATTGTGCCCCATCAAAACTACGACGGTATGACAATCCGGCCCAAACGGTTCCAAAACTCACATCCCGATACACTTTTGCATTCAAGTCCACCGTCTTTTCTTTTGTAAAGTCGGTCATTTGAAACAAAATGGATGGCTCGATTCGGGTAGTTCTTCCAAAAACATAGCCTACGGAGAACAAATAACGTCTAAGGTTATCAAACTCGGCAGCCGTATACAGATCACGTCCACTTCCTAAAAGATTCAAAACTGCGACATGTGCATAAAACTCAAATAGATTATAGGATGCCCCTAGATCGACATTAAAGTAACTAGTTGTGTTTTTTACCCCGGTGACAATTGGGTCGGGAACTACAGACCTGAATTCGGTTTCGTCCAAACTGCTAAGGATTACGCCTGCACTCAGTCCAAATGATAATTGGTTGAGGGTCCTAAAATCGCCCGCCAATTGCAAATGATGAGCATAAGTGGCCTTGAACCCAGTTTGCGAGTGGTATCCGTTGGAATCGTTGAAAAGAATTCCACCTATTCCGCTGCGTTCCCCAACTCGAGAATTAATGTTCAGGGTCTGTAGGCTGGGCGCTTCGTCCACGTTGAACCACTGCTTTCTTGCCGTTAGGCGAATTTTGGTACCTTCCGAAATACCCGCCATGGACGGATACACTAGATAATAATTATCCGCCAAATAATCGAAATATACGGGAATACCTTCTTGGGCCTTGGCAAAGGAGCCAAAAAACAAGGCTATAAACATTGAGGTTAAGATTCGTCTCATCTGACGGTTGGGGCTAGTGATTATCGAATACTATAAAACACTTAAATAACGATAAGCATGTCACATTATTATAATATTTTGCTGCGCATCGCAACTATTGGTATTTTTGCAACAAATATTCAAGATGAAAGAGTTCAATATCACGGTTGTTCCCACCAACAACCCCAAAATAATAAAATTGGAAGCCAACCATTTTTTGGTCAAGGGCAATTACGAGTTTAAAAATATTGATGAGGCCAAAAACTCCCCTTTGGCACAGCAACTTTTCTACCTCCCTTTTATCAAGACCGTCTACATTGCCAGTAACTTTGTGGCATTGGAACGTTTTGACATTGTGGAGTGGGACGATGTGAAGGATGAAGTGGCGCAACAATTGGTAGAGTACCTCAACGCCGGTGAACCTGTGGTCAATGAAGAGGCGGTTACCAAAAAAGAGCCGATTACGGTATATGCCGAGGTAACACCCAATCCTGCGGTAATGAAATTTGTTTCCAACAAAAGAATCGTTCCTTCTACCTACGAGTTCAAGAATATTGACGAGGCCAAAGATTCCCCATTGGCCAAGGAACTTTTCCATTTGCCTTTTGTAAAAGAGGTTTTTATGGATGAAAACTACGTTTCCGTTACCAAATACGAAGTGGCCGATTGGGAAGAAATCAATATGCAATTGCGCGAATTTATCCGCGATTACCTTGCCGACGGCAAGGAGGTGGTAACTGCAGAAGCCATCCAAAAGGGCAAGGAAACTATTGAGCAGAAAAAATCGGGCACCGATTACGACGACACATCGCTACAAATCATAGACATTTTGGAAGAATATGTAAAGCCAGCCGTTGCCGGTGATGGCGGAAATATCCTTTTTCAATCCTATGAAGAGCAAAGCGGTACTGTTAGCGTTATCCTTCAAGGAGCATGTAGCGGTTGTCCATCATCTACCTTCACCTTGAAGAACGGTATCGAGACGATGCTCAAGAACATGATGGGCGATAAAATCAAGGAAGTGGTTGCTCTTAACGGATAATTAACTAGGTTACTGCCATATTACGGTCAAAATTTGTTATCTTAAAGGAAATCTAAAAAATACATTGACCATGGCAGTTTTAAAAGTTATCGAAGTATTGGCCAATTCCAGTAAAAGTTGGGAAGATGCGACCAACAATGCGTTGGAGCAGGCCTCAAAATCAGTTAAGAATATTCGTTCCATCTATATAAACGAGCAGAGCGCTACCGTAAAAGATGGAAAAATTGACAACTACAGGGTAAACGTTAAGATTACCTTTGAAGTACAATAACAAAAATGAAGAAAACAAGATGCGTCCCGAAACGGACGCATTTTTTTATGCGCAAACCTGCCCATTTGATGAAAAAGGTGCTTTTCTTCATACTAGTTGTAACCTCAGCCTCGGGCTGCAAAAAAAAATCAGACAACGTGAGCCATAAACATACCAATGCACTTATAAAAGAGACCAGTCCCTATTTATTACAACACGCCCACAACCCGGTAAATTGGGAAGCTTGGAGCCCCGATGTGCTCAACAAGGCAAAAAAAGAAGATAAACTTCTGCTCATCAGTATTGGATATGCTGCCTGCCATTGGTGCCATGTTATGGAAAAAGAGTGTTTTGAGGACGAAGAAGTGGCCCAAGTGATGAACGAGAATTTCATCAATATAAAGATTGACAGGGAAGAACGGCCCGATGTGGACCAAATTTACATGGACGCCATCCAGATGATATCAGGACAAGGAGGGTGGCCGCTCAATATTGTTGCATTGCCCGATGGCCGGCCTTTCTGGGGCGCAACCTATGTTCCCAAGGACAATTGGATAAAATCTCTGGAACAATTGGCCGAACTTTATAAAAACGATAAGCAACGGGTAACTGAATATGCTACCGACCTGGCGAATGGACTGCAGGCCATCAACTTGGTGGAAAACAATATGGACCATGAACTCTATTCCTTGGAGCAATTGGATAGTGCCGTTCAAAATTGGACGCAGTACTTCGACACTTTTTTGGGTGGACATAAGCGTGCCCCAAAGTTTATGATGCCCAACAATTGGGACTTTTTATTGCACTATGCCACCACGACCAACAAACCAGAGATCATGGAGTTTGTGGACACTACACTTACCAGAATGGCCTACGGAGGCGTTTATGACCATGTGGGTGGAGGATTTTCCCGATATGCCGTTGATGTGAAATGGCATGTGCCCCACTTTGAGAAAATGTTATACGATAATGGACAATTGACAAGTCTGTACGCCAAGGCCTATGCCGTTACAAAGAATGACCTGTACAAAGATGTTGTTGCCGAAACGATTGCCTTTGTCAAAGAGGAGCTTTTGGACAAGAGTGGTGGATTCTATTCCTCATTGGATGCCGACAGTTTGGGCGAACATGGAAACTTGGAAGAGGGTACCTATTATGTTTGGACAAAGGAGCAACTTATCAATTTATTGGGCAATGATTTTGAACTGTTCCAAGCATACTTCAACATAAACTCTTACGGGCATTGGGAGGGACAGAATTATGTACTTATCCGAGATAAGAGTGATGAAGAGATTGCCAACAGTTTTGGTATTGACATTGAAACGTTGAGGAAAACCATCAAAAAAAGCCTAGCCACACTTAAAAATGAAAGAAATAAACGTCCGCGACCACGGTTGGATGACAAAATTTTGACATCTTGGAACGGATTGATGCTCAAAGGGCTGGTGGATGCCTATCGTTATCTGGAAAACAATGCATACTTGGACCTTGCCTTAAAAAATGCCGAATTTATTGAACGGGAACTTATAAAAAATGATGGTTCACTCTACCGAAACCACAAAAATGGTAAAAGCACCATCAATGCATTTTTGGATGATTATACCACTGTAATCGACGCCTATTTTTCACTTTATGAAGTCACTTTTGACGAAAAATGGCTAAAACTTTCCAAAAACCTGCTCGATTACACCAAAAAACACTTTTTTGATGATGCATCAGGAATGTTTTTTTATACCTCGGACCAAGACCAATCCCTCATAAGGAGAACCATCGATGTGGACGACAATGTAATCTCTTCTTCCAATTCCATGATGGCCATCAACCTCTATAAATTCGACAAGCTATTTCCAAGTGAAGGTTATGGAGAAACATCAAACCAAATGCTCAAAAACGTTCAAAAGGATTTTGATCGTAGGGCACAGGGTTTTTCCAACTGGTTGCATTTGGTGTTGTTCCAAAACCAAAATTTTTATGAAATAGCCATTCTTGGAGAAAACTATAAATCCATGGGACTGGACCTAGCCAAGGTTTACGTTCCCAATAGTATTTTGGTCGCATCCGAAAAAGACGGGAACTTGGAACTACTGAAAAACAGAACAGTACCTGGAAAAACATTAACTTATGTCTGTATCGAGGGAGCATGCAAACTCCCTGTGACCAGTGCAGAAAGGGCCCTGGAACAATTATAACTGGCTTTAACATTAACATTTGTTTAAAACACCTTTTCTTTTATTTCATTTGAATATTAATTACGTTGCTATTTAAACTAAAAAACCGTTATGGAAGAACTAGAAAACTATCAAGATTACTTAGACCAAGCCGTTGAATGGGCAATTGGCATTATACCAAGTCTTATTACGGCCATTGTCATATTTTTTGTCGGACTTTGGGCCATTACCTTCATCAATAAAATGGTGCGCCGTTTTTTCAAGAAGAAGGACTACGATGAAACCTTGGAATCCTTCTTGCAAAGTTTTATCAGTATTACCCTAAAAGCATTGTTGTTTGTTTTGGTAATCACGCAATTAGGGGTCAAGACCTCTTCCTTGGTAGCCATTGTGGGTGCCGCAGGTCTTGCCATTGGCTTGGCCCTACAAGGATCCTTGGCCAATTTTGCCGGGGGCGTCCTTATATTGATATTTAAACCATTTAAGGTAGGGGACTGGATTTCTGCACAAGGGGTCGACGGCTCTGTGAAGGAAATTTCCATATTCAATACCAAATTGAGCACTTTCGGCAACCAGATCGCCATTATCCCGAACGGACAATTGTCCAATGGCAACATTATAAACTACAACATGGAAAACACCCGTAGGGACAAAATCGATGTTGGTATCGGATATGGCTCAAACATTAAAGAGGCCAAAGATATTCTCTTGCAGATTTGTGCAGACAATCCAAATATAAATACTGAACCAGCTCCGGAAGTATACGTTGGGGCCTTGGCAGATAGCTCTGTGAATCTTACCCTACGCTTTTGGGCCAATAACGATGTATTTTGGCCCGCACACTTTTATGTAATAGAACAGACCAAATTAAGATTTGATGCGGCCGGAATAGAAATTCCGTTCCCACAACGGGTGATGCACAAGGCCTTGGAAGATTAATTTTTCTTCTTTTTTTGCTGGAGCACAAAGTCCTTGAGGTAATATGGCTCAAAATAGGCCACATCCTCAAATTCATTGGACTCGAACTTTTCAAATGCAATAGGAATCATATCCTTCGAAGAAGGAACCACGGATTCATTAAAAATAAAATTGGGGTGTTTTAGGACACCCCTAATTTTTTCAGCCCCACTACCAATAACATATACCTTACTATCTGATACATATTCAGCGAAAGAGGCTTCCTCGATGATTTCAGCCCTGGTCTCACGAACCTCTTTATAAGAAGCATCGTAGACACAGGAATACACTTCCATACGTCTTGCATCCAGTACCGGAATCACCAATTCCCCTGGTTTTACATCCACTTGATACGCCATGCTCTGCAAAGTAGGCACCGATATCAAAGGAATATCCAGTGAAAAACATAAACCTTTTGCCGAAGATACCCCGATACGGAGCCCTGTATATGAACCCGGTCCCTTGCTGATTGCGACGGCATCAAGGTCCGAAAATGACAAAGAAGCCTTGGAAAAGGCTTCTTTTATGAATACGTGCAATTGTTCCGAATGCGAATAGTTCGCGGCGTTGTTCTCTTTTAGGACAAGCATCTCGCCATCCTTTGCAATGCTCACGGAGCAATTGGTGGTAGCTGTTTCTAAATGTAGTATTGTAGCCATAGCGGCCACAAAGATACTAGTTTAATGAAATGGGTATACCAAAGTAGAACTCCAATATTTTCAATCGGAAGATATAATCATATTTGGTACGGATCACATCTGCCTGTGCATTCTCTACCCTGGCTTGCGCCTGGCTAAAATCAAAAGCGTTCATCAAACCAACATCGTAACGTTCCTTGGCATAGTCATACGCCAAAGTCCTTGCCTCCAATGTTTTTTCGGCTGCCGCATAGGCCTTTTCAAAAGTATTCACATCCACATAGGCCTGCTGAATGGTATTTTCCAAATCCAATTTATCCTGCTCCAGTTGAAGTTTGGCCTTTTCCAAGCTGATTTGTGAACGGGTTACATTGTTACGTGTGCTCCATCCATTAAAAATAGGGATGTTCAACTGTGCCCCGTAACTGATACCGTCAAAAATCCACAACTGGTCTGTTAAACTAGGCGTATAGGGAACCCCGTTACCATCAGGAATCTGGGTTACATCCGAATACCTTGTGCCGTATTGAAAGAAAGCCGATAGCGTTGGCAAATAAGCACCCTTTGCAATTTTAACATCTTGTTCGGCCAATTCCACATTGGATTCTGAAAACTTGATATCGTTCCTAAAGGTCATGGCCTTGTCGAATATCACCTTAGGTGAATTATCTAGAATATCGGATGGAGGAATATCAAACTCCTCTTCCGCTATATCAAAGTTCTCATAATCGGTAATTTGAAGCAATTGTGCTAGATTGATACGAGAAATCAGAACATTGCTCTCGCCATTCACGATTTGTTGTTCTTGATTGGCGGCCGTGGCTTCGATTTCCAACAGGTCCCCTCTGGGAACCACACCGGATTCCACCAATTCCTTGGTACGCTTCAAATCCTGTTCGGTAACTGCGTATTGCGCCCTGAACGTCTTGAGCTGTTCCTTGTTGGACACCACTTGCAAATAGGCATTGGCCACGTTCAAACGAATATCGTCCTTTAAGTTGTCCAAACGGTATTGGTTCGCAATCGCGTTCATTTTGGCCCTATGCAACTGGTTGATGTTCCTTAACCCATCAAAAAGTGTAATGCTGGATGTAGCACTAATGTTCACGTTATTGGCCGTACTGTTGGTCGGCAAGTTATTTGTTGGATTAATGGAAAAACCCGTGTTGCTCGAGGCTGACATTGTTCCGTTTAAACTTGGAAGCATGTTTCCAACAGCATCGGACTTATCGATTTTTGCGTTTTCAAGATCCAGTTCAAATTGTTCTACGGTCAAGTTGTTTTCTACTGCGTATTCCACACATTCCTGGAGCGTCCATTGTCGCACCTGTGCACTCGACAAGGTGACAGCGAACAACGCAAGTAATATGGTTATGCTATTTTTCATTCGTTTTTCGATTTTGATTTATTATTGATGGTTTAGTACGGATTAGTTTTCGTCAGATCTTTTTTCCAACTTGTTCCAAACCTTGATTTTATCATCTTCATCAATACCCGAAACAATCTCCACGTCTATACCGTCGCTAACACCCAATTCAAGATCTCTGCGCTCGAATTCATTTTCACCTGTCTGCACTTCCACATATGGCTTTTCCGTGTCCTTGTCAAACTGAAGCAACGCTTCTTTGATTGCCAAAATATCTTTCTTTTCTTCCAATACAATGGAAGCGTTGGCACTGTAACCTGCCCTAACGTATGAAGTACTGTCGCTCGCTTTTACATCCAGGTCACCTTCGATCTTAAACTGCACGGCACCTTCTTCCTCAACACCTTTTGGTGCGATGAACTTTAGTTTGGCATCAAACTTTTGCTCTTCCAAGGCCCCAAGACTTATTTCCAAAGGCATACCCACGCTCAGTTTTCCAACTTCCGCCTCGTCCACTTCACCTTCGAAAATCATTTTGGACATATCCGCGATGGTGGCGATGGTGGTACCTTCGTTAAAGTTGTTACTCTGGATAACCTGATCACCTTCTTTTACGGGAATTTCAAGAATGGTCCCCGATACCGTTGCCCTAATATTGGTATTGGCACTGGAAGAACCTCCTGCCGATCCTTTTCTAATAATCTGATAATCGGCCTGGGCATTTTTCAATTCTTGCATTGCCTGTTCGTAGGTCAACTTTAGATTGTTGTAGTCCTGATTGGAGATTACCCCCTTATCGAACAAGGTTTTGTTCCTATCATATTCCAATTTGGCATTGTTCAGCGCCAGTTCGGCATTGCGTACACGACCAGCTGCCTGGTTCAAGGATTGCTCGTTCGGAACCACCTTGATCACTGCGATAAGGTCTCCAGACTCTACACGGACCCCTTCCTCGAGCATGATCTTATCAATGATCCCAGAAATTTGAGGCTTAATGTTGATCTCGTCCTCAGGTATCACCTTTCCGGTAACGATTACTTTATTTACGATGTCCTTTCGTTCTGCTGTTTCGGTTTTATACAGCTCTACAGGAGTACTGTTCTGCTTTAAAAAGTAGACTACAGCGGCCAAAATACCAATGACCACTACCCCTATCAATCCGTATTTTACATACTTGTTCATTCTTGCTTATTTGATTCGTTATTTAATTGTATTGATGATTATTCTTCTCTTAATGCGTCGATAGGTTTGATCCTAACGGCACGGTTTGCAGGCAGTAAACCAATTAACACGCTCAGCCCCACCATTAAAATAAAGGATACGACAAACTGTGGAATACTGATCATGGGCTTCACAAAGGGGAAATTATCCCCACTTCCCCACATCGCATTCATAATGGATAATATCCCCACTGCAACGGCAAATCCTACCAGTCCAGCAAAAGCGGTCAATACTATGGCCTCGACCACGATTTGTCGTTTTACGATTACGGGGGTCGCCCCAAGTGCGCGTCGCACCCCGATTTCCTGCGTACGTTCCTTTACGGTGATCAAAAGGATATTACTAATTGCGATGACACCTGCCAGCAGGGTGAAAATCCCCACAAAGAAGGAGAATCCTTGCAACACCGTGGTAAATGCAGTAATGTTGTTGAATATCTCCGACATATCAAAACTGCCGATGGCACGTTCATCATCCGGATGGATATCGTATTTGGTCTTTAGGATACTCTTAATCTGGCTTTCCACGAAAGGTACGGGTGTGTTCTCTTCCACAGCAATGGCCATCCACCCCATTCTATCACCTGAATTGAACGCTTTTTGAAAAGTACTGAACGGAATGAATACTGCATTCTCTCCATCAATGTTAATATTGTTGTTGGGCTTGTATATTCCCACAACGGTAAAATACACTCCGTTGATACGGATTTCCTGCCCCATGGCTTTCTCTCCTTTTTCAAATAGAAGCTTATAGGTCTCTTCTCCGATGACACACACTTTTTTGGAGTCCTCAATATCGGTTTGGTTCAGGAACCTACCTTCCACCAATTTCTTTTTGGTGATATTGTCTATTTCGGGAAAATCCCCATAAACGGCAGAACCACTCGTCTGTCCGTTTCTGTAGACGCTTACCGTACCCCTATGGTCTGCAAGCTCAATTCGTGGAGCAAGCACTTCAATTTCTGGAATTTGTCTTTTTAGGATTTCCGCATCTTCCAGTTTGTAATTGATTCTTCTTCCCCGTTCAAAACCTTTATAAGGTTCAGAGGTCGATTGTCCCCAAACGAACAGGCTATTGGAAGCTGTTCCCGCAAATATTTTATTGAACCCGTTGCTCATACCGTTGGCAGACCCAAGCAACAGCACCAAAATAATCATGGCAAAGATTACCCCAAGCATGGTCAGGAAAGTCCTGAACATGTTCTTGCCCAGGGTATGAAAAATTTCTATCCACAAATCTCTATCAAATAACCACATAACTATTTATCGCTTAGTGCTACAATGGGTTTTACATTTGCAGCTTTCATGGCCGGCAACAAACCTGCCAACACGCCTGCAATAATCAATATTATAGTGGCCGTGACCACTACGGAAAGGCTTACCGATGGATTACTGAATGCCGGTGTCTCGATCATGGGACCAATGGCGGCCAATATCATCCAAGCGAACAATAGACCCACAAAACCTGAAATGGCCGTAATGAACACGGATTCCAACAGCACTAGATTCACAATCTGTATTGGCCTAGCACCCAACGCCTTACGCACCCCAATTTCCTTGGTTCGCTCTTTAATGGTGAACACCATAATGTTTCCGATACCCACGATTCCAGCTATCAATATCAAAAAGCCGACTCCGATACCAATTCCTTTCAATACTGCGGTAAAACTGCTGATATCATTGAACGCTTCGGCATAGTTCCATACATTTAGTCCAGCTTGGTCATCGGGAGCTATTTTATGCCTCCGCTTCATCAAAATTTCCAATCGCTCGGAAAAATCCAAAGCCTCGGTCAAATCATAATTGGGATTGTAAGTCAATGCGATACTTGCAATTTCGTTGGTGTTCCCATAAATGCGCTGGTAGGTGCTTATGGGGGCATAAATTCTTCTTTCTGCGTTATCATCACCATCATCGGTAAAGATTCCGATCACCCGAAAAGGCAAGCCGTTGAATTCCACAAATTTCCCCAGTGCATCTTCATTTTTGAAGAGGTCTTCGGCTACCTTTCTTCCGATTACCGCCACCTTTGCCTTGTTGACAATATCTGCTTCGTTGATATACCTTCCGGCGACCACTAGGGTTTTCTCTATGGCCTGATGGTCCGGATGAGTGGCCTGAACGGAATAAGACCCTGTTTCCTCTTTGTACCTCGCTGTTGTGTTGGAATAGTATCTGGCACTTATATATTCGATGTCTTTCGGAAAACTTTGCTTGATATATTCGAGATCATCGTTCTTTAACTGAACGCGTCTGCCCGCCTCAAAACCACCATAGGCCTTGGCCGTGGTTCCCGTACGAACGAAAATGGAATTGGTGGCATCATCGTTGAACTGGCCGACAAACCCATTTTGCATTCCATTAACCGACGCCAAAAGCATCACCAAAATGAAGATGGCCCATCCCACGGAAAACCCCGTTAAAAAGGTTCTCAGTTTATTGGTCTTAAGCGTGTTGAATATTTCTTGCCAAACGTCCCGATCAAACATACTGTTCCGCTCTTACTTGTTCCACTTTTTTATCCTCTACGATAACACCATCTTTTAGGTGCACGATTCGTTTGCACATGTGAGCAATGTCCTCTTCGTGGGTCACGACCAAAATGGTGTTTCCTTCATCATTGATTTTTTGGATCAGGTCCATTACTTCATAGGACGTTTTACTGTCCAATGCACCGGTTGGCTCATCCGCCAAAAGCACCTTGGGCTCTGCTGCCATGGCACGCGCTATGGCCACCCTTTGTTTTTGTCCACCCGAAAGCTCACTTGGCAGGTGATCGGCCCATGGTTTTAGACCCACTCTTTCCAAATATTGCATGGCCTTTTCCTGGCGTTCCTTTCTTGGCACTTTTTGGTAGTATAATGGTAGTGCCACATTTTCTGCTGCACTTTTGTAGTTGATCAAGTTGAAGGATTGGAAGATGAACCCCAAGAATTTATTTCGGTATTGGGCAGCTTTGGTTTCGCTCAAATTTTTGATCGGAACGCCATCCAGGGTATACTCACCGGAATCAGCACCGTCCAACATTCCTAAAATATTCAATAAGGTGGATTTACCAGACCCGGAAGATCCCATTATGGCAACAAGCTCGCCATCCTCTACTTTAAAATTTATTCCCTTTAAAACATGAAGGGAGTTGGTCCCCATTTTATAGGATTTATGAAGGTCTTTGATTTCTATCATGATTGATGATGTTAGCTATCTTACTTTTACTTCTGCTAGTAAGACATAGATGTTGTTAAAATGTTACAAGATTTTTTACTTTTTTTTCAAACGGTGTTTTTTGTGCACTATTCTTCGGCCAGGGCGTTCCACACCTTTATCTTGTCAGTTGCCGCTATGCCTGACTTTACCTCTACAAAAATGCCGTCGCTCACCCCTAATTCAACATCCTTTCTTTCAAACTTTTGGTCGGCGGTTTCCACTTCTACAAACGGTTTTTTGCTATCATCATCAAACTGGACCAATGCTTCCTTTACTGCCAAAACGCTATCGGCCCGTGCCAAAATAATGGATGCATTGGCACTGAGACCTGCCCTGATAAAGACCGTATCGTTCTTTTTTAGGGTTCCCTTGATCTCAAACTGAATGGCCCCGTTCTCTTCTTTGCCCTTGGGTGCGATATAATCCAATACGGCATCAAAAACCCGATTTTCTATGGCACCAACGGTTATTTCCAAAGGAAGGTCTTCTTTAATCTTTCCCACTTCGGATTCATCGACCTTGCCCTCAAAGATCATCTTGTCCACATCGGCAATGGCTGCAATGGTGGTGCCCTCGTTAAAGGTATTGCTTTCGATGACCTGATTGCCCACTTCTACAGGTACCTCAAGCACCATTCCGCTTACGGTGGCCCTGATCATGGTATTGGCCGAACTGCTCAATCCGCTCGTAGTTCCGGTTTTTACAATATCGTAGCGCTTATTGGCCGCTGCATATGCCTGTTTTGCCTGATCATAGGAAACTTCGGCACGCTCCAAATCTGTTTTGGATATGACACCCTTCCCATATAGCGTGGACTGGCGTTCGTAATTGCGTTTTTGATCATCCAAACTGATCTTGGCCTCATCGATTGCATTTTTCGCATCATTAAGTGCAGAAAGATTGGGCACGACCTTGATTTTTGCCAAAAGATCTCCCGATTTTACGTAATCGCCCCCTTCCACATATATTTCCTCGATCACGCCCGAGATATTGGGTTTGATCAATACTTCTTCCAAAGGAAGAATGCTCCCCGTGGCCACCGCCTTTTTCACAATGGTTTGTTTGGATGGTGTCTCTGTTTGATAGACCACCGGGTCTTCGGCATTTTTTTGATACAGGTAGTACATGGAGCCACCGAACACTATTACGATGAGCAGCAAGATGACAATGGTTACCGATTTTTTCATTTTTTATAATTGTTAATTGATTGATTCTTTTACATATTATTCATTTCGCAATGCTTCGATGGGCCGCACCCTGATCGCGCTCTGTGCAGGAATGAAGCCCGCCAAAAGCCCGGATACCATTAAAATGGTCAAGGCGCCGGTTACCACACCCACACTAACGCTTGGACTCATAAACATATCCACAGGGCCCACACTGTCCAGCAACGAGTTGATACCAAAAATGACCAAGGAACCGAATATGATGCCTACCATACCCGATATCAAAGTGAGGAAAATGGACTCCATCAAGATTTGCTTTTTTATGGACCATGGTTGTTCGCCCAGCGCTCTGCGTATGCCTATTTCCTTGGTGCGCTCCTTCACCACAATGAGCATAATGTTGCTCACCCCGATAATACCGGAGAGCAGAACCATGATTCCCACGATATAGGCCACGGCCTTTAGTGCTCCAAACAGGCTTTCTACACGGTTGTATTGTTCAAAAAGGTCAAAATAACCTACGGCCCGTGTGTCTTCCGGGTGGACTTTGTGACGTTTTTTCATCACATCCACAATTTTATCCTTGAGCTGTGATATGGAACTGCCGTCGTTTGCGGTTATGGCCATCCAACCGACATTCTCTCCTCTGTTGAATGCCTGTGAAAATGAGGTAAATGGTACAAATATTTCCTTTTGGCCCTCTTCGCCCCCACCACTGTTGTTCTTCTTGTAGGTGCCTATGACCATAAAGTTTACGCCCTGAATTTTGATATAAGTTCCCAAAGCTTCCTCATCCTTGTCATAAAGGTCATTTTTTACTCCGTTGCCGATGATGGCCACTTTTCTTTTCTCCCGGATATCGTTATAGTTCAAAAAACGGCCGGAGGTCACCGCCATTGGGTCTTGATTGATAATTTCCGGGTAGTCCCCATATACATTGTACGCCCCGGTGCGCAGACCATACACCACGTTGTTGTTGCCCCCAAAACCACCCAATTGGTTGCGGGGCGAGATAAACCTTAAATTGGGAACATTGTCCCTTAGGGCCTGCACATCATCAATTTTAAATTCAAAGCTTCTCCCTTTTGGCAAACCTTCGTAGGACCTGGTTGTGGCCCTGGTCCACATAAACATGGTATTGGTGGCTGTATCCCCAAAATCCTGTTTAATACCATTTTCCAAGCCTTTGCCGGCCGCCAAAAGCACAATAAGGATAAAAATGCCCCAACATACCCCAAAAGCGGTAAAGATGGTACGCCACACATTGGTAGTGAGCACCTCGATTATTTCCCGCCATCTATCTTTATTGAACATAGCTGTTTTTGGTTATTCGTCTCTTAAGGATTCTATTACTTTTACTTTTGCCGCTTTGTAGGCAGGAACAAAACCTGCGAGGGTCCCGGCCACTATCAAAACGATTACGGTGGAAAAGGCCACATTGAAGTTGACCGAGGGATTCATAATGTAATCCACCTCGATATTGGGCCCTACAATTTCCAAAAGGGCCATACTAAAAATCAGTCCCCCAAAACCTGAAATGGCGGTCACGAATATCGCTTCGTGCAATATCATTCCAATAATGGACCAAGGTTTGGCCCCAAGTGCTTTTCGTATACCAATTTCGCGGGTACGTTCCTTTACTACGATCATCATAATATTGCTAACGCCCACCACTCCTGCGATAATGGTACACACGCCCACAAACCAGAAGAATAGTTTTATATTATTGGTGAGCCCATAATAGCGTTTGGCTTCCTCCATAGCGCTCCACACCTCAATCGCCCCAGTATCGTCCGGAGCTATGGTATGGGTCTGCTGTAAATACTGTCGGAGGCCATTTTTAAAATCTACCGCTTGGGCAACGGCCTTATCAAAATTTTCCACGGGTGGCAGGGTAAAGGTCATATTGTTTACCCGGTTGCCGCCATTAAAGGTTCGCTGCGCCGTGGTTATGGGAATATAGATACGTTCTTCTTCCCGGTCCTCCATTTCTTTATATACTCCTACTACCTTAAAGGGTATTCCTGAAATATCGATAAATTCACCGATGGGCGTTTCCACCTCTCCAAAAACATCCTTTTTAATTTTGTCCCCTATAATGGCTACTTTTCCATTGGAAATTTCATCTTGATAATTGATGAATCTCCCTTCGGAGATTTGGGCATTCTCTATAAATTGAAAATCGGAGGCTACACCCTGAACTCCGTAAATAAGGGCTTCTTTACCGTAGTTGACACTGACACCGCGTACAAATACACGGGCCGACCCATATTCTATATCATCATCGAACATGGTATTTGCCTTGGCATAATTTTCGTTGACCAATTGAATTCGCCTCCCTGGGTTAAGGCCTTTATATTCCTTGGAAGTTACACCGGGCCACACCCATACACTGGTGGAGGCATCTTGCTTGAACTCATTTTCGATACCATTGCGCATTCCCTGTCCAAATCCAAGAAGAATGACCAATATAAATATGCCGGATGCAACGGAAAGCCCGGTCAAAAAGGTCCTGAGTTTGTTCTTTCGTATGGTGTCAAATATTTCTTGCCACCGCTCAAGGTCGAACATAGGTTAGTGATTTTGATTGATGAAGAACGCAAAAGCGTACATCAATTAGACTATCAAAATCTTAAATTGTTACAGTTAGAGTTAAAAATCCCTATTGAAAGGATCTTTTAACCTCTCATCTTGCGATAAATAAAGTAGAAGAGGCCCGCAACCAAGACATAAGGAACGGCCATAAGATAAACGATTCCATTATTGATTGCTTCGGCGGTTTTTCCATCAGACTCGCTCTCTACCACCGCTCGGCACATGGCACATTGTGCCTCCGACATGGTCGGCACCATAAAAAGTATGAGCAGTATGATAAGAAATCTTGTCTTCATAATAAGCTTAATATTGATAATAAGGAGAAATCATAACGTAGACCAAAACACCTGTAACGGCTACGTACAACCAAATAGGAAAGGTATATTTGGCCCATTGTCTGTGGCTCTCAAAATCGTCTAGATAGACTTTTGAATAGGTAATCAATACCAATGGTATTACAGATATGGACAACACAATGTGGGTCATCAATATAAAGTAATAGATAAACTTGATTGGCCCCTCCCCTCCAAAGACAGTGGTTTCGGAAGTCATGTGATAGGCCACGTACATGACCAAGAACAAAGCGGACAAGACTATATTGGTCAACATCAACCTTCTATGTATCAATTGACGTCCATTTTTAATGGCAATAATGGCAGCAATCAATAGAACAGCTGTAAGACCATTTATTCCTGCATAAATCGGAGGGAGAAACGATAATGGTTTCGCATTCGGAATTTTATAACCAAACAAAAGTGCCACCACTAAAGGTATAGCAATGGAAATTACGGTAATCAACCTATTGTACCGTTTTTCCTTAAGAGTAATTTCCTCGGTCATTCTGCCAATAATTTTTTAATGTCCTCTTTTAATATGGTAATCTGTTGGGATTCCCCTTCTGAATTTACTTTTTGTTCCTCGGTAATGGTTCCACGATAATAGATCAATGGGTTACCGAATTCATCTTCACGGGAACGAATATACCCATTTTTGTCTACCAATGCGAACATACCGGAATGCTCGAAGCCTCCCGGCGCATCTTGGTCTTCGTTGGCAAAGATGTAAAATCCTTGCCTTGCCAAGTCATATATTTTCTCTTGATCGCCTGTCATCAAATGCCAATCCTTATCCGTAATACCATATTTTTTGGCATAGGCTGTTAGCACAGACGGCGTATCATATCGTGGGTTGATGGTAAAGGATGCCACTCCAAAATCTTCATCTCCTTTGAAGGTATCTTGCAATTCCACAAGGTTTTTGGTCATTATTGGACATATAGTGGGACAGGTGGTAAAGAAGAACTCAACTACATATACTTTGCCCAAATAGTCCTTATTGGTCACCAATGTGCTATCCTGATCATAAAACTCAAACTCTGGCACGCGACGCTTTTCGCCTTGGTTGACCACAAAGCCGACTTCTATTTCTTTGGAGCTATTGCTCATACGGTCGTTTTCTACGACCGTGCCCCCTTTTATGCGCTTAGTGATTTCATACACTGCAAAAATCCCAAAAATCAATATGATCGCTGAGACCCAGATGTAAGTATGCTTTCTTTTGTTATTTGCTCCTGTCGGCATTGTTCTTTTTTAAAGCTAAACGGTATTCGGCCAATATAATCTTAATATCGTCCACCATTTTATTGTTCAATTCTGCTACTGAAGAGGTATCGAACCCATACTTGGTTCCTTCGTCCTCATCATCGGTTCGTCCGCGAAGTTTTAAGTCCTTATCAACTATAAACACATTGGGTGTGGAATAACTATCATCCAAATCAATATTGGTCTCCAATGATTCAAAAATTGTTTCGATTTCATCCGGGTTACCGAATGCAAAGTGCCATTTATCTATGTTGGAAAGTTTTCCCAATTCACTCTTCAAATCTTCGACCTTGCCCATTTGGTCTTCTGTCACCAACATCACCATCTGAAAATCATTGAACTCCCCAAATCTTTTGTAAATTTTTTGGTTCAAATTGAATGCATTCCCTTGTTTGGACGCTACATCATTGCCCAAAAAGCCTAAAATGGTAATCTTATCCTTTAGTTGGACATTGGAATCCATCTGAGCAACATCAACCACGTTTTCCGTGAGAATGGGCAGGCGCCCAAAATTGTTTACTCCCGATGCAAAAAATAAATACACAACCACAGGGAGTATAAAAAGAACGGCTAATACAATTTTCTTTTTCATAGTGTTTACAACCGTACAAAAATAAAAAAAGACGGTTGGAAAACCGTCTTTTAAATCTGTTAAATACCCTTCTTAGAAGTTCCAGGTAATAAATCCATCCTTATAAACATTATAAATGTAGTCCGCTTCGAACAGCAGGATGAATATCAAATAGCATACAAGGAAGATCGGTGTCCATACAATTACCCTTCTTAATGGGGTCTTTTCATCCCTAAGGTGCATAAAGTCCCATGCAATATAATAGGCCTTGACCAAGGTAAGGATGATGAATATCCAGTTTAGCAACTTCATTCCCAAAAAGTAACTGTGGGTCAAGAACCGTGGTTTTATGATACCCAATGCAACTTCTACTGTTGTTACTATCGAGAGGAAAATAAGTACTCCCCAAATTTTTTGGGTGTTCGACTTAAATTTTACAAGTCCTCTAAAAATCTCGAGTTTATGATTGTGTGCCATTTATAATCTGTGTTTTTTATACCAAATAAAAGAATGTAAATACGAATACCCATACCAAATCCACAAAGTGCCAGTACAGCCCAACCTTTTCTACCATTTCATAGTGACCTCTTCGCTCGTAGGTACCCAATATCACATTAAAGAAAATGATGACATTGATCACTACTCCAGAGAATACGTGGAATCCGTGAAATCCTGTGATAAAGAAAAAGAAATCGGCGAACAACCTATGTCCATATTCGTTGTGGATAAGGTTTGCACCTTCTACCACTTGGTTAGCTTCCAGTATTTTTGAAAGCGATTCCTTTCTGTCCAAAAGGGTTTTTTCACCTTCTTCATTCAGTTGTTCCGTTCTGATAAGGATATTTGGTGTTGCTTTGAAGCCTTCAACAACCTCGTTCAAAGAGTAAGAAGGCATCGACCCTTCACCATAAAACCATATACCTTCGCTCTCCACATGTCTTTCCCTTTCATCAGGTATTGTTTTTGCAAAGTCGGCCAAGGCAGCTCTTTCCCCTGTTTCCGCATCAACAAACTGAAGGATTCTACCTGAGTTGGTTTCTAGAGCTCCGTAATCACCTTTAATGAATGTTGCCCACTCCCATGCCTGTGAGCCAACGAAGATGGCACCACCGATGATGGTTAGGAACATATATAGGATAACGCTTTTTTGCTTCATTTTGTGACCTGCATCCACTGCGAGCACCATGGTCACAGAGGACATAATCAAAACAAAGGTCATGAAAGCCACATAATACATAGGATAGTTCCCATGGAAAAAGGGCACGTGGGTAAATACCTCATCAGCTATAGGCCATAGCTCTATAAACTTAAATCTTGAGAAACCATAGGCTACCAAGAACCCGGAAAAGGTCAAGGCATCCGACATGATAAAAAACCACATCATCATTTTTCCATAGCTAGCGCCAAGAGGCTTATTTCCGCCTCCCCAAACGCTGTCTTCTGTACCGGTACTTACCGTTGCATCCATATAAAAGGTCGTTTTATTAAAACTTTCACAAATTTACATTTTTTGATGTATTGTAAAAGACAAACTTGATTGAAAACTGCGCCAATCCTGTTTTATTTCACGAAATACATAAATAGAATTAGATATACCCAAATAAAATCCAAAAAATGCCAAAATGTAGCGCCCAACTCCATTCCCAACATATTATCTGGGGTATATTTATTCCTTACTTGCTGCACAATAACCACTAAAAGCGATATCAATCCAGCCACCACGTGGGCAATATGTACGGCAGCTATCAAAAATACGTAGGACATTTTTATATTACTGGTTGGACCGGTAAAATAATAACCGTTTTCCAGCATTTGCGAAAATCCCACAAACTGTAGAGATATAAATGTGATTCCCAGTGCCAAAGTGATAAGCAAACATATTGTGCCCATCTTTTGGTTATTGTTGCTCACAGATTTTCTCGCGATAAAATAGGTAATACTGCTCAGGATAATCATGGCCGTACTGACAAAGAATGCACTTGGGAGCTCTAAATCACTTACCCAATCTTCTCGTTTGCTACTTACAATGTAGGCACTGGTCCAACCGGCAAAGCCCATGATCAAACTCACAATACCGAACCAGAGCATCATTTTTTTTGCCCTTTTGTTCTTTTCCTCCGCTGTTCCTTGGGTTAAATCCATTTTTAGCTTATAAACTTATCTAATACGTATACTATCTGAATCAATGATATGTAGGTAACACTGGCCAACATTAATTTTCTGGCTGATGCATTGTCCCTATTTTCATAAAGTTTGAAAGCAAAAAACAACATGACCAATCCTGACAAAAATACGATGATTGCTGCAGTAATGGAAAGGTTAAGCCTGCCCGTGAAACCAAAAACTGGGACAATGGAGATTACAATCATCCAGATGGTGTAAAGTATGATCTGAAGTGCCGTTCCCTTATCCCTATTTCCTGTAGGCAACATCTTGAAGCCTGCTTGTTTGTAGTCGTCATCCAACATCCAACCCAGTGCCCAGAAGTGCGGAAACTGCCAGAAGAATTGTATCATAAATAATGTGCCGGGTTCAATCCCAAAATCATCGGTAGCGGCAACCCATCCCAACATAAATGGTATGGCACCAGGAAAGGCACCAACAAATACCGAAAGTGGTGACTTTGTTTTTAGCGGCGTATAAACACTGGTATACAAAAAAATGGATATAGCACCGAACATCGCCGTTTTAGGGCTTAGTGCCAGCAAAGCCAAAACACCCAGCACTGTTAAAGTGACCGCGATGATCAGGGCAGTCCTAACACTCATTCTACCTGATGGAATAGGCCGATTTCTTGTACGCTTCATCAGAGCGTCGAGATCCTTTTCTATAATTTGATTATATGCATTTGAGGCCCCGACCATGCAGTACCCCCCAAACATCAATAACAACAAGGAAACCAAATCCACCTGATAGGCGCCCAGAAAATACCCCGCAATCGAAGAGAAGACCACGCTTACGGCCAATTTGGCCTTGGTAATCTCCTTAAAGTCGGAAAATACTAGGGAAAGAGTATTGCTTTTTACTGAACCTACGGCAGATTTCATCCACTACATTATTGGCTGGCAAAGATAACGCCAGTGTATATCTTTTGCAACCAAAGCTAAAGTTTTATGATTCTAGTATTTAAATGAATAAAAAAAGCCCTGACGTTTCCATCAGGGCTTTTTCCATTCCTGCCTCGACAGGAATTATATAAATCTTACTGAAGCTTAAATGTAATTGGAATACTGAAAGGAACCTTTACTGGCCTACCTCTTTGTTTTCCAGGAGTCATTTTAGGCAACTTTTGAATAATCCTCATTGCCTCTGCTTCCAAGTTTTTATCCGGTCCACGCATTCTAATGTTTCCGATACTTCCATCTTTCTGGATAACGAAAATCACACTTACCCTACCTTGAACTCCCATTTCTTGGGCAATTTCTGGGTAACGGAAGTTTTTACGGATGTGGTTTTGCATTTGTTCTTGGAAACAAGCCTTTTTATCCTTAGCATTTTCACAACCAGGGAATACTGGCACGTCCTCGATAACTGCAAAAGGAACAGAAATATCCTCTTCAACTTCTTCCACTTCAACTTCCTCGATTTCGATTACCTCTTCTTCTTGGCTGGTTTCAGTAGACTCGATTACTGTTTCCTCAACTTCTTCCTCATCTTCTACAACCTCGATAACTTCGGGGGCTGCAGGTGGCGGTGGCGGTGGCGGAGTCTTGATTTGCTCGGTCATTGGCACTTCTTCGTCCAACTGATCTTCGACATTCATAGAAATGTCGTAATCATTGACCTTGTCATATTTCTTCCACTCCATGGCTCCGTATACCAATGCCAAAACAGCGGCCAATCCTATAACGAAATATAGGGCACTGTTTCTTCCTACGTCTGCTTTCGGGTTCTTTTTTGGTTCCATCCTTTTTCTCCTTTTCTAAATTTAGTGTTTGCTAATTTAATTATTAATTGGTTAAATAAACAATTAAAATTTCCATTTTAACGGGTTTTTCTTAGAAAAAAACCACCGAATCAATCCAATTCCTGCAAATGCTCCCAGTGTATTTGCCAAAACATCGGCAAATTCGGCCATCCGGTCCATTGTTAGGGTATATTGGAGCACCTCAATCAGCATTCCATATAATATAGCGAAAATTAAAACAATAATCAAGGTTTTTCTCAATCCCAGGCTTCCAGAGGTTCTTTCCCGTAAACTTAAACTTCCCACAAACGCGAACACCAAATAAAATGTAAAATGAACGATTTTATCGGCATATGGAATGTTAAGACCCCCTGTATCCAAATCCATTTGCGAGAAAGAAAATAAGCTGAGCATTGTGATGACCACTACCCAGCTTATAAACAATATGGTATATATGCTTTTTTTAAGCACCTATCAATGCCTTGTAATCATCGGCACTCATTAGTTCTTCCACTTCGGAAGGCGCTGTTATTTTAATCTTCACCATCCAGCCATCGCCATAAGGGTCGGAATTCACTTTTTCGGGCTCGTCTTCCAATGCTTCATTGAACTCGATGATCTCACCACTTAATGGCAAAAACAAATCCGAAACGGTCTTTACCGCTTCAACTGTTCCAAAAACCTCTTCTTTGTCCAAGGTCTCATCCAAAGTTTCCACTTCCACGTAAACGATATCCCCTAGCTCACTCTGAGCAAAATCCGTGATTCCCACGGTGGCGATATCTCCATCTATCTTGACCCACTCATGGTCCTTTGTGTACTTTAATTCTGATGGTATGTTCATTGCTAATGTATTTGAATTAGTCGATGGGCAAATGTAACAGATTGCGGAAAGCTTTTCAAAGAAACTTTGCGACAAAATGATACCTAAATAAATATAGGGTGTTTTCTAGTTTCCGAAGTTGTATCGCAACGTAAAGCCGGTATTGATGGTAGTCTGCGGAAATGCAGTGGATACCGCAAACTCTGAAAAGGAATGATCGTAGAAGAACAACGCGTTCAAACTTTTGCTAAGAGCGTAATCCGCAGTAAATTTTATGGACATCAATCGTTGACCCGAAGTAATCTGGTTATTATTGATATCCAAATTACGTATGATGGTAATATTATCACGGAGTGAAAGGTCCGCCTTTAGGTTCAGGTCTCCTTTTAAACGTGTTTTCTCACCGCCAATATTGGTCACAAACTTTACATCCTTGAAGCGGTAACCAAGACCAAGTGTATATTCGTTTCCATTGATTTCCGTCAAAAGATTATTATCAAAACTTAGCGACAAAGTCCTACTAGTCCTCATCTCGGCCAAGAAGCTGAACGAATTTTGCATCTCAAAATCCACACGCATCAGCGGATTGAACTCATCCGTAAGCACCACATTATTGATCAATGTTTTGGGAAGCCAATCACCCGTCTCTGAGTCGATAGAAGTGTTCTGGCGCTCCAAATTGGTCTGGAAGGAGTTCACACTGTAAGCAGCACGATAGCCATGGCTCAATGAGAATCGTTTGAATTTCTTTTTGAACCATCGGTTTTTCATTAAACCAGTATATTTAATATTCCAGTTGGGAATAGGAATTTCCCGGAATGCATCCATGTTCACACGCTCAGCATCTTGCCCAGTGTAGGCAGCAAAGAATGCCGGAAGCAGCACATCCTGTTGTGTTTTGCCGTAGCGCTCTGGGAATCCATCCTCATCCAATTGCCCCGGGTTTTCACCTCTGTCCGTCACCAACCGGTTGGCAATGGTTATCCTATTTTGTTTGAACTGCTCAAAAGTTTCCGAATCAAATTCATCACTTTTACTAAATACGGTTCCGATCATTACGGTGGAAATGCTAAAGTTCCCCATTTCGTTGATCAATCCAGGCTGTCCATTTGCCCAATCCTCAGGACTGTAGGTCTCTTGGGAAGAGCTCATGAAATTTCTATCTGCCGTTAGGTCGATTGTCAAATCTTGTGTTGGCTGGGCCGTAGCGGTCACATTCAACTGCCTGTTGGTGTTTTGCATGAATTGGTTGCTGTACTCTGGATAATCCGTCAACCACCCTCTACGCGCCGCCTCGAACCTTACATCGGACTGACTTCCAAAGACAAATCCCAATGTTGGTCGGGAGGTTCCGATAAACCCGATGGATTGTGTATAACCCGGCAACACCGTTCCTCGGTTCTCGCTATAATTCACGTTCACCCGTTTCACCATGGTTACAATATCTACCAAGGTATTGAAGCCCTTACTGGTTTTTCGTGGTCCTTCTGCTTCTTCACCATTAGCGGGGTTTCCTGCTTTGTCCCTTCTTATCGCCGCTTGGTTCGCTGTTACTTTTCCGTCACGTTTCCTCAGACCCAAAAAGTCATAAAAACGTTGCATGCTCATATTGGCCGTCAAATTATGGGTGCTGGCATTCTGAACGGTATTGATGTTCTCCCCAGCAACCTCGATAAGTGCATCGCCACCTCGTTGCCAATCAAAATTACTGGTATAAGTGTACTGGGCGTTTATAAAATTCAGAAATGGAATCTTGCTAAGCGGCAGCTCATAGTTCAATTGCATTTGCTGTGCATGTCGGTTGGGCTCTCCTATATCAAAGAAGCCGTCCCATAAATCAAGTGCCTGATTGATTCCCGAATCCCGATCATCGTCCACATTAAAATAATTACGGACAATATTGTTGTTGGAAGCAGTAAGGTTTAGTCGTAATGATTTTGACAAACTATAGTTGAGTGCATATTGCCAATTGAACAGGTAGTTACGCTGTTGAAGCAATGGCAACTGGAGCGCATCCACTCCCGGCTCCAACACATCACGATACCTTTGTTGATTAAAGGAGCGGTTATAGTTGGCATTCACCGACAAGCTTGTGGGCAGGGCATTAAAGTTCAAATCCTTGAGCCATTGCCAATATTTACCGGTGAGCATGGAATCCTTTTTGGCGAACGGCGCCACGGGAGCCGGTTTAAAATTATGATTGTAGACAAATCCAGTCGAAACGTTTTGATCCCGTAGTTCCGCTACCTCAAAATCCCTATGGTCGGTTTCGTTATAGGAATAATTGAAGGTGAAGTTTTCTACATCGAAGAAATTTTCCTCGGCTTCCTCTCCCCTATTTTTTCTGACCCCGATCAAATTGATACTGGTACGTTTAGTATAATCTTCCGCCTGCTCCTGAATGGTTTCCGCTTCTTCTTGTGTTGAAGCTGCCGCAATCCTGTCATCCAGCCTCAAGTCATCATAAACCGGGTCGAACTCCGGGGTGATCAATGTTTCCGATATCCCGTAGTTAAACGGCAATTGTAAGTTCCATTTCTTTGGAAATAACTGGCCTACGTTTACATTTGTCACTACGTCATAAGAAATAGCATCTTCCAAAGCTCGTTCTGTAGGTGACTGGTCTATGGACCCAAAACCAGATGTACTTCTACTTCCGGTTGCGGTTACGTTCGCAAAATCCGCCATGTTGGCGTCCAGGGCAGCCGTGGCGGCCCAACCTCCATTATTTTCCAATCCTGCCAAACGAAGCTCGTTGAACCAAACTTCTCCCCGTGCAGGAATATCATCGATGTTTTTGATACCGACCATCATACCACGGATACTACCCAAGGATGGGTTACCCCTGATTCCAATCCGGACCCTTCCCAAAGTTCGTGGAGCGAACTCATCTACCAAAACAGCCTCGCCATCCACTATTTCGTAGTAGTTGATCTCGTCAAGGGTCTGATCGGATATCCCTTTTGATTTTACCTTGTTCAAATCCCTCAACGCTACATCTATTTCGTTGACATCCGGCCAAATCTCTTCCGCAGTTGATGCCCCGAAAGAGGTAAATTGAAGTGGTAATTCTATCTGATAAAAGTTTTCGGAGAAATCCGTGCCGATTCTCAAGAAACCGACCAGAGGCGTATCACTGTCCGAATAATCGGCATTGAATATTTTTTCGGCGTGCATGAACATTTTCAAACGTTCGTACTGACGCACATCCACATTCACATTTTTAAATACGCCTCGGGAATCCTGAGACTCCAGGTTTTCCACCACAAAGGACAAAGACTGCTCATTCTGGCGAATTATTGTATTGTTATTGTTCAACTGCTCCCTAAAAACTCCCGGTGGCAATACATATGGTATGGGCTGTCTTCCGTAGTTTTCTTCAATATTTACGGTATTTACGTCAGTCACGGTAGCATCATCCGTAGGATCATTGTCCACAGTGGGCTGTAGCGAATTGGTATAGGTCCTCCAATCCCCGCGTACCAAATCCAAGGTAGCAAAACGAAGAACCACATCATCCGAAAACCCGGTAAGGTACATCCGCATAAAGCTAATGGACCTAAAATCCGAAATTCCGCCCACTGCATCGGTAAAATCGCTCAGTGGAATTTTATACTGAATCCATCTACGGTTCAACTGCGTTCCATTGGGCAACGTAGGTGTCTGTCCTTCACGGATATCCGTTACGTATTGATCATCGATAGTTGTATTTGGCTTTATCTGGATTCGGTATTCGTAATAGCTGTTCACCGTATTCATGGTCAAATCCCTATCAATATCCTCTACATCCGGCAAAGTGGTGGACCCCCTATTGGTATTTGTAACGGTAACCGGGGAGTTTCCCTGCGTATTGTTAAAATCCAAATAGCGCTCCAAGATTCCTCCTTCGCGGTTCAAATAATACTGATAGTTATCTAAGGCGGGATCTTCCGCAGGACCATTATAGATTGTAGCTTCTTCTGCATCGTCGTAACCGTCCAGACCAAGGTCTTGTGCCGACCTATTGGCCTCATCGGCATCAAATGCGTAAACCAACGACTGCGTAGAAGGTACTTGGCCCCAAATGGTCTCTCTCGGGATCTCATTATTGGTGCTGGCAGGCAATCCGTTTTCGTATTGCTTTCGACCATCCTTTAAAATATCTTCGGAAATATTTCCCAGGTTGAGCACCAGTTCCCCCGCATTGCCATCAACGGTTTCACCATCAACATAAGGATCCAACACCCAAAATTGGACAAATTCCACATTGGATTGCTCAAAGTTGGTACTGCTCAACGGTCTCATGATTCCGCCCCATTTGGCATCCGGGGTTTCGGTTTCAAAACTTGGATTGGCATTGTATGGCCCTTTTTGATTGGGATAGTAAACAATGTCCAAAGTACTTTGTACTTGGGTCTGCCCTTGCGCAATATCGGTTTCGGTAAATACCTCATCAATAAAAACCCTACGGGTAGAGTTCAACGAGATATCATTGTCCGACAATCCAGATGGTCTTTGGTTGGTATAAAAAATAGGATCGATGGTGTACCATGCCATTTTAGCACGTTCGTAACCTACATCTATTCCCGTTCTATCATTCAAAAACTCTACTGGCGGGCTCGCCAATGTCCACCCTAGCGATGAGCGAATATCAATCAAGGCCTGTGCTCCTTCAAAATCATCCAGATAGGTAGTGGTCTCGCCTTGAAAATCCGCATTTTTTGGCGAATTGGGCCTTAAAAATGCCACCTCTCCCCTTACAGAAAGATTGGAAGGCACATCCGTATCAATATTTGGCAACTTATTGGCCAATCTCGTCAGGAACGGAATTTCGGTACTGAAATTTCCGTTCAGTCCAAAAATGGTATTGTTCACGGGCTCGATTCCGTAGTTTGATTTTTGTGTCAAGGGACGCTCGTTCAAGTTGAGAAAGGTTCCCCCTAAAAGAAACTTTTCGTTGAATTTATGTTCCACGTTCACCCCTGCAAAACGTCTGGTCTGCTGACCAAACACCGCATTGTTCTCCACCGAAATATTGATAGGCGTATTGGAGGCTTCCAAACTTGGGTCGAGAAGCTGCACCGTACCGGCTTGATAATTTACAGTATAATCAATCCCTTCTTGCAACTGGCGACCTCCTGCAGTTACGGTAACCGAACCTTGAGGCACATTGAAAGCTCCAATTGGAATACCGTTATTGGATTGCGAAGTATATTTTCCTTTTATTTGAAATCTGTTTTTTTCGGCATCTTGTAAGGAAGCTGCCTTGGTCTTGGCGTACATGTTTCGGAACACGTAACGCTGTTGGTTGGGATTATAGCCCTGATCGTTGTCCACATCATAGACGCCTCCCCCTAGTAATTCGAAAAGGTATTCCCCGAATGGCTCGACCTTTGTAAAAATAATCCGTCCTGATTGCGAATCGACCGTTATACCTTCGACATAATCAAAAAAACCATCTCCTCCCGGTTGCACATCATTATAAGTGTTCAAACGGTCCAGATTGAACACATTTAAAAGCACTTGATCTTGCAGACCAGTTGGCCAACCAGCGTTCGGGTCGACCGGGGTAATGTAGTTTCTGGGCGTAGGGTCGGAATAGAGGATATTGAGTTTAAAATCTTCTTGACTCAATTGATAAGCTCCAGTGGAATAGATGTTTTTCATCATCAAATCCCAAATAGGGTCCTGTACATTGGTGATGTTACTTTTCAATAGTTTCAAGACCAATGAATTGTTCTCAATCAAGTTAGAATTTGGTGGAATCGTGGTCGCATCCACACCTCCGTTGGCAAATTCCCCAACTTGATAGACCTGCCCATTAAAGGTATACTGGAAAGCAACCCCTAGCACCTCATCATTACTCAAACTCTGGCTCAAAGAAATGTAACCCAATTGGGAATCGAACTCGTAATCCCTGCCAGGTTCCAGTTTTCTGGCGTTTTCCAAAATCGCATAATCAAATCCTTGGTTTACGGTATAGCCAGGGATATTAAATCCGGATTCCACCGTTGCAATATCACGAATAGCCGGTGTTAGTGCCCCACTCCCAATTTGATTGGGATCATAGTCGTTAGCCCCGTTCTGTGGAAGTCCTGTTGCCACTGCCTGAGGATTAAAAAATCCTGCGGGATCACCATTGTTCACACCAATGCGGGTATTATCTGAAATGGCCTCTCCTAAATCCTGGATGGCCACCACGTTTCTTACGTTTTGTGTTTGTTGGTTTCGGTTGGTCACCCACACCTCCAAACGGGTAATCTGTACCTGGGTCTGTATGAATGGATAAAACTGCAAAGCACGGTCATAGTTGTCACGGAAATAATGTGCCAAGAAAAAATGTCTATCCTCATCATAATCCAAGGCCGTAAGCGAAAATTCATTTACCGTTCCACCACCTTGGGCAACCACGGTATTGTTTTGGGAACGCTGCTCGGAAAACACAGCGGTGACTGTGGTTTTTCCAAATTGAAGTTGTGTTTTTACACCGAATAAACTCTGTGCACCGGTGATCAAGGAACTGTTTAGGGGCATGCTGACATTACCCACTTCAATTTTTTGAAGGATATCATCTTCGGTGGGCGTATAATCCAACTTGACCAAATTCTGGAAATCGAAAGTTGCCTCGGTATCGTAATTTGCGGTAACCTGAAGCCTCTCGCCAACTTTTCCCAGTAAACTTAAACTGATACGCTGATCAAAATCAAAAGACAGATTGGTACGGTTTCTGGGCGATAATGCAGGGTTATCATTCTTCTGCCACAATACGCCCAAATCCATGGCCACCGACCCTTGTGGTATTACCTCAATGGTATTTCCCCCAAAAATGGTCTCAAAAAAGTTACTGTTCACATAAAAGTTGGGCAAAAGATTTCGTCTCGCTTCTTCGCTTCCAGCCTTTTTTCCAGCATAGGCGTCTCCCTTTTGTTTAAAATAGAGCTTCATCTGCTCCTTTTCCACAAGATCGTAGTATTGTTCAGGAGTAAGGATTATAGGGTAATTGACATTGAAATCGCCAATGCTCTCGGTATAGACGTATGTATTTGTTTTGGGATCGTAGGTATATTTTGCAACAATGCTGTCGGGATTTTGCATAATAAGACGACCAAGCTCAGCGCCCGTTTTCACTGAGTCCTGTGCCTGTTCGTTGGTTTCCTGCGCCAATAGGTTGGATATGGACAGCAAACAAACAATAAAGAAGGTGTACTTAAAACGTGTTGGTTTAAGTATTGGTTTTGCCCCTTTTTTCAAACTAGTTACAAATTTTTCAGCGCCTGTTTTATAATGTTCTCTACGCTTAACGAAGTATCTTGGGAAAGTACCTTGTCGACCACCTTTTCAGATTGCTTTCTGGTAAAACCAAGAACCTCTAATGCAGATAACGCTTCTTCTTTATTTGTATTGTTTGATTGTTGTGAAACTTTGCCTATGTCGTAGACTTTTAAAATCTTGTCCTTTAAATCCAAAATTACGCGTTGGGCAGTTTTGGCCCCAATCCCTTTTACAGACTGGATTGTGGGCACATCGCCATTGGCTATGGCATCCCTGACATCGGCCGGTGACAAAGAGGACAACATGGTACGTGCGGTACTGGCCCCGACCCCTGAAACTGATATCAATAAACGGAAGACTTCGCGCTCTGCACGCTCTGCAAAACCGAACAGGGTATGGGAATCTTCCTTTACTAATAAGTCCGTATAAATAAATATATTTTCCTCATCGGTTAGCAAGGAAAAAGTGTGCAAAGAAATATTCAAAAAATAGCCCACCCCAGCACATTCCACAATGGCGTAAGTTGGATTTTTTTCGACCAGTTTTCCTCTTAAATGGGTAATCATGCTATCTGGTTTTATAGGGACTATTCTCCTTGCATTCTAGCTTTTCTTCTTTTCTCCCGTTCTTGGGCATCAATAACGGCAACAGCAGCCATATTTACCATTTCATCCACACTGGCACCCAACTGTAAAATATGGGCAGCTTTGGTCAATCCGACCATTATTGGTCCAATCGAATCAGCCTTGTTAAGACCTTTCAGTAATTTATAAGTAATATTTGCAGATTCCAAGTTCGGAAATACAAAGGTGTTGACCTTTTTTCCTGATATTTTGGAGAATGGGAAATTTTTATCGCTCATTTCTGGATCAAGGGCAAAATCGGTTTGAATTTCACCATCGACCACCAAATCAGGATTTCTTTCGTGCAGGATTTTCACGGCCTCCCTAACCTTTTTGGCATGCGGATGGTTTGACGAACCAAAGTTCGCATAGGATAGCAATGCCATTATTGGGTTGAAACCAAAGGTTTTGGCCACATTTGCCGTCATTTGGGCAATCTCGGCAAGCTCCTCGGCATTCGGATTTATATTAATGGAGGTATCCGCTAAAAACAACGGGCCTCTATCGGTTATCATTATATTGACAGTACTCGCATTCTGCACATTCTTGGCCCTTCCCAATACTTCAAAAACAGGGCGCAATACTTTGGGGTATGCCCTAGAATAACCAGAAATCATACCATCGGCATCGCCCTCTTTCAACATCATAGCACCAAAATAGTTACGCTTGCCCATGTTTACACGGGCACTATATTTGGTCTCACCTTTTCTTTTTCTGAGTTCCCAAAGCTTTAACGCATATCTGGAACGCATTTCACTGAACTCATCAGAACGCGGGTCTATAATCGGCACCTCTGCATCAAATTCAAGTTCTTTCTTTAGATGTTCTATGATTTCCTTGTTTCCGAGCAAAATAGGTGTTGCTATTCCTTCTTCGTAAACAATCTGAGCGGCCTTCATCACATCCAACAATTCCGCCTCTGCAAAAACAATACGCTTTGGATTTACCTTGGCCCTGTTGTGCAACAACCTCACTACTTTATTGTCGTTACCTGACCTTTGATACAGTTCCTCTTCGTACCTATCCCAATCTTGGATAGGAAATTTGGCCACTCCACTATCCATGGCGGCTTTGGCAACTGCAGGTGGAATTTTGGTAATCAATCTAGGGTCAAATGGCTTTGGAATGATATAATTTCTACCAAAAGTCAACCTAGTGGCATCGTAAGCTATATTGACTTGCTCTGGAACGGGTTCCCTGGTCAAGTCGGCCAAGGCCCTAACGGCGGCCATCTTCATTTCCTCGTTGATTTTAGTGGCACGCACATCCAAAGCTCCTCTAAAAATGAAAGGGAACCCAAGTACATTGTTCACTTGGTTAGGATGGTCGGAACGCCCCGTCGCCATAATGATATCCTTTCTTGTTTTACAGGCCAAATCGTACTCGATTTCGGGATTAGGATTGGCCATGGCAAAAACAATCGGGTTTTCAGCCATGGAACTCAACATTTCCGGAGAAACAATATCAGCTATGGAAAGCCCAATGAAGACATCAGCATCGACCATGGCTTCTTCCAAAGTATCAATTTTTCTATCAGTGGCAAACTCCGCTTTCTCCACACTTAAGTTTTCTCGATCGCTTCGTATTACCCCTTTACTATCGAGCATTACGATATTCTCCGCCTTTGCTCCAAATGCCTTGTACAACTTGGTACAGGAAACGGCCGCTGCACCAGCCCCGCTTACCACGATTCTAACATCTTCAATTTTCTTCTCCGCAATTTCGAGGGCATTCAACAAAGCGGCAGCAGAAATTATGGCAGTACCGTGTTGATCATCATGCATTACCGGGATATCCAACTCTTCCTTCAATCTTCGTTCTATCTCAAAGGCTTCTGGAGCTTTAATATCCTCTAAATTAATACCTCCGAATGTAGGAGCAATTGTCTTTACCGTTTCGATAAAACGATCAACATCCTTGGTATCCAATTCGATGTCGATTCCATCTATATCAGCAAAAATCTTAAAAAGCAAACTCTTTCCTTCCATTACCGGCTTGGAAGCTTCTGGTCCAATATCCCCCAGACCCAATACAGCCGTTCCATTGGAAATTATGGCAACGATGTTCCCTTTGGCAGTGTACTTGTAAACATCATCCTTGTTCTTTTCAATTTCCAAACAAGGTTCGGCCACCCCTGGTGAGTAGGCCAATGCCAAGTCCCTTTGGGTGGAATATGGTTTTGTTGGTACAATCTTGATTTTTCCCGGCTGTGGTTTTGCGTGATACAGTAACGCCTCCCTTCTTTGCTTTTCCTTGCTCATATTGTAAAAAATGAAGTGGTAAAGTTAGGGCATTCGTTGCTTTTATCTTAAAATCTTGATAATCAATTTCAAGTTGACCGAAAAATTAAAAAGGTAATTTTATAACCTACTGCCTCAGTTTGGTTTAGGAATCCAAGGGATACTCCTTTTTAGCCCTTTTAACATTGAGTCGCATGGCCAAAATGCTTGCTATAACAAAAAACAAGCCTGCAAAAAGCATCGCATTGACTGAATTGCCCCCCAAAAGGTTTTTAAAAATAGGGCCAAAAGAAAGTGTTTCAATGCCCATTGGAATTACGATCATCATATTTAGTATACCCATGTACACCCCTCTTCGTTCCTGAGGCACTACTTTGGAAACCATACTGTACGGGATTCCCATCATGGCCGCCCAACCAATTCCAAACAGCACCATGGGGAACAGCACATAAACCGGATCTTGAATATATGGTATGGCAAACAGCGCAATGGCCGTGCCCAATAAACTCAAAGCATATACTTTTTTACCTCCAAAACGCACGGTCAACGGTACCAATACCAATGCAACAACAGCCGTGACAACATTGTAGGTTGTGCTCATTTTGGCAGCTTGCGCAGCAGCCTCTGAAGTATCGTACCCCAATGAGACCCTGAACAATGGCGTTATGAACTGCCAATACACAAAAAGGGCATACCATTGAAATAGGTATACGGCCGAAAGCTTCCACATAAATTTGGGCATATCCTTGATCGCTTTGGCAATTTCCACAAATGGAACCTTGACGCGTTCCATGAAGGGTAGCGCTTTATGTTTATTGATTTCTGAAAGCTCTTCATCCGTGGGAGGAATCTCGGGAGTTTTTAAAACAGACCATAAGATGGTGGCTATCGATAAGAACGATCCTATAAAAAAAGAATAGTACAACCATTTGGGCACCGTCCCTTCTATTTCTTGTCCCCCACCAAACCAATCCTGGAACAAAAAGATGGAAGCATTGGCCAAAAGAATACCCGCACCCACAAAAAGGCTCTGCATTTGATAGCCCATACTGAATTGTGACTCCGGCAATTTATCCCCAACAAACGCCCGATATGGCTCCATGGCCATGTTGTTTCCCACGTCCAAAATCCACAACAATCCCACAGCGAACCATAAGGCGGGACTTAAGGGAAAGGCAAACAAACAGATACTGCCCATTATGGCACCTATCAAGAAGAAAGGTTTACGCCTGCCCCAACGTGGAGACCATGTTTTATCGGATACGGCCCCAATAATGGGTTGAACGATCAAGCCCGTTACCGGCCCCGCAATATTTAGAACGGGGAGCATTTCTTCCGAAGCCCCCAAAAAAAGAAATATTGGGTTAATGGCGCTCTGCTGCAACCCAAAACTGTATTGGATTCCAAGGAACCCAACATTCATATTAAAAATTTGCCAAAAGCCTAATTTTGGTTTTTTAATCGTAATCATCCTGTTTGTTTAGCTAGTCTTTACCATATCCCAACAAAAGACATGGATATTTTAAGAATATAGCTCAATATAATGCTATTTCTTCAAAAAATTGATGTTCCGCTCAAGACCGGATAATTTTGTTCTCTTTACCGCTGACTTTTTGAAGATTTTTTTGAAGACATCCTCTGTTATCTCTTCCCAATCTTTTTTGGTGAAGGACAACAAGTCGGGATTAGGATTAAAAAGGGGTTCGCTATGCGGTTTTGAGAATCGGTTCCATGGACAAACATCTTGGCACACATCACAACCGAACATCCATTCGTCCAATTTACCATCGAATTCGGAAGGAATCTCGTTCTTCAATTCAATGGTGAGATAGGAAATACATTTACTGCCATCGACCACGTAGGGCTGCACAATGGCCTCCGTAGGACAGGCATCAATACAAGCAGTGCAGGTTCCACAATGGTCGGTGACCGGTGTATCGTATTCCAGTTCCAAATCTACGATCAGTTCAGCAATAAAATAAAATGAGCCTACTTGTTGGGTCAGCAAGTTACTGTTCTTTCCTATCCAACCCAAACCGCTTTTGGCGGCCCATGCCTTATCCAGAATCGGAGCAGAATCCACAAATGCACGTCCATGGACATCCCCTATTTCTTCTTGAATAAACTGAAGCAGGCTTTTGAGCTTGTCCTTTATCACAAAGTGATAATCCATCCCATAGGCATATTTGGAAATTTTATAGGAATCGGGGTTTTGCTCTTCGGAAGGAAAGTAATTCAACAAGAGTGATATGACCGACTTGGAACCTTCAACCAATTTTGTAGGATCCAAACGCTTATCAAAATGGTTCTCCATGTACTGCATTTCGCCATGCATGTTCTGGTTGAGCCATTTCTCCAAACGGGGCGCTTCTTCTTCCAAAAACCCCGCCTTTGATATGCCACACGACAAAAAACCGAGGCGCTTGGCTTCGGTCTTGATCATAAAGGTATGTTTGGTTGTCGAATTCAATATTGGCGACTACTTATGTTTTGAAGCACCAATATACAAAAGACATGCTCAATTTTATTGCGGAGGGGGAGGAATGGCCATATCAAAATCGGATGCCGTGGCCAATACCTTTTGAATGATTTCTGGTTCAACAGATTTCATGACGGCATTGTCTTCGGTTTCGGGAACACCAAAAGTCTCAAAAAACTTAGAGAATCCTTTGGGACTGTGAATATTGATCCAGGTACAAGGTGAATCCTTTTTATTACTGAACGTATGCAGAGTTCCCGGTGGCACATCCACAGACTCTCCCTGTTTACAAATAAATGTCTTCCCGTTCACAAAAAACTCAAGCTCACCCTGGATTACCATAAAAGCTTCCTTGTACTCGCTATGTATATGTGGTGGCGGACCTTGTGCACCAGCTGGCGTTTCACAAACAACCATATCATAATCACCCGTGGTCGGGTGCAATGTTACCTTTTGGCCCAAGACCCATTTTGAAGTATTGTTTTTCATTTTCGTGAGATTTTTGTCTCACAAACATATATATTAATTTTCACAGTTCAAAATTTTATGAGATATTTGTCTCATGAAAGAGAAACATATTACGTCTGGGCGAAAAAAACAGAAACAAAATACTAGGGATAAAATCCTTGAGGCATCACGACAATTATTGGAGAAGAAAGTGACGTTAACCATGGAAAACGTAGCGGAAAAAGCCGGTATTTCCAGGGCAACGGTCTATAGGTACTACACCAATATCGATTCCTTATCGATGGATTTGATCCTTCAACTCGATGTACCCAATCCTGAAACCATTTTTAGCAACAACGAGGGAGCATCACATAAAGATGCGATTCTAGGTATCCAAAAAGCCTATCTGGATTTCAGTCTTCGAAACGAACAAACTTCCAGACAGTTCTTGGCAGCAGTGTTGGCATCATCGAACCCAAATATGCGCAGGGGAAAAAACCGCATCAATACCTTGAAGGAGCACTTCAAATCCAATAAGGTAGATTTGAGTGAAGAGGATAAAGAAAAGTTGGTTCACCTGTCCGTACTTTTGATGGGCATAGAATCTATCATTACCGCAAAAGATGTCTGTGGACTGGACAATCGAACCGCTACGGATACCTTATCATGGGGGTTACAAATGATTTTGAAAGGGTGCGGTGTAGATAAGTGATCGGTCGTTCAACAATTCAACCCCGGATCATCAAAACCAAGAACTACTTGGTTTTGACCATATCAAATTCATCTTTATAATATTTCATTATGGGTTGGAACGGTCCCAATTGATGTTGCTCTTCACTAAAGTTATCAGAATATGGGCCGTAAGGGGTAGAAACAGGTTTCTTGACCAAATCAGGGAAATCAACTTCTCGATTGGGCTTTGTCGGCCTCAGTTTTTGATTGATATACCCCGCCACATCATATGCTTCCTCATCGGTAAGTACAGGGTTATCGAATGTGGTTCCGTACGGCATGTTCCCTTTTATAAACTGTGCGGCGGTAATCACACGTGTCATGCCGGCGCCATTATTGTAAGAATCGTTTCCCCACAATGGCGGGTAGAGATAAGTGCCATCTGCTTGGGACTCTCCTTGCCCATCCGCGCCATGACATTCAACACAATTTTTGACAAAAACCTGTTCTCCATGCTGTAAATCCACGGCCCTATCAGGGATTTCAATGGTCAAAAAACCTTGTCCTTCTATTTTTCCGTTTGATGGGGCAGCCCTTCCCAACCATTCCATGTAGGCGAGCAAAGATTTCATTTTTTCACTGTCCTCTGGCATAACCTTACCGTTCATGCTGCGCTCCATGCAACCATTGATTCGCTCCTCGATGGTCCCCATTTTATCCTCTCGACCACGATACTGTGGAAATCGCTTGACCACACCTATCAGCGGAGCAGCATAAGGCTTTGTCCCTCCATTTAAATGACAACTGGCACAAGCCAAATTGTTCCCCGCGTACATCTGTGTTGAATCCCCTTGTTTGGGACCCAAATGCTGTGGGGTGTTCCTAAAAACTTCAAAACCTTCCTTTATTTTTTGATTTTTAGCAGAATTGGAGAGATTGTACACATTGTAATCCAAGTAATAGACACCATCTGGAAATGCTGCATATTCTTTGGAACCGAAGTCGCCGAATGCGACCAAAACCACTGTAAAGGCCAACCCCAGCATCAAAATGACACAAACACCCAGTTGTACGCACAGCTTTTTAATCTGCCGAGCAATGGCTATGTTTTTATCCGAACTCAGCTCTTCTGGATGTATTGGTTCTTCCATGATTCTTCTTTAATCATGCAAAGCAATTACGAAATGATAAGATAGGGGCACTTTCCTTGATTCCCATAAAATGGATTTCCAATCCAAGAAGACAATCAAACAAGCAAGTAAATTACAAAAAGATTTAAAACTGGAAAACATCAAAACAACCCGCCCTGCGTACCGCCCTTTACCTTGCCCAAATGTTTATATGCAAGTTCGGTGACCTCACGGCCCCTTGGTGTTCGCATTATAAAGCCTTGCTGAATCAAAAACGGCTCGTAAACTTCTTCCAAAGTTTCGGCACTTTCGGACACTGCCGTTGCCAAGGTGGTGATTCCAACCGGCCCTCCCTTGAACTTATCTATGATAGTGGTCAAGATTTTGTTGTCCATTTCATCCAGTCCATGGGCATCCACGTTTAGGGCCTTAAGACCAAATTGGGAGATTTCGAGGTCAATTTTCCCGTTACCCTTTATTTGGGCAAAATCCCGGACCCTTCGCAAAAGTGCATTGCAAATTCTAGGTGTTCCCCTGCTCCGACCGGCAATCTCTATCGCCGCATCATTGGTTATCGGCACGTTTAAAATTTCCGCACTTCGTTCCACTATAGTGGACAACAATTCTGTATTGTAATATTGCAAACGGCTCTGGATCCCAAACCTTGCACGCATGGGAGCTGTCAACAGACCTGACCGTGTAGTGGCTCCTATCAAGGTAAACGGACTCAAATTAATCTGCACGGTACGGGCGTTGGGCCCTGTCTCGATCATGATATCAATTTTATAATCCTCCATGGCAGAATACAGATATTCTTCCACGATGGGGCTCAATCTATGGATCTCATCAATGAAAAGGACATCCCTTTCATCCAAATTGGTCAACAAGCCTGCCAAATCACCAGGTTTGTCGAGTACGGGCCCAGAGGTAACCTTTATTCCCACACCAAGCTCATTGGCAAGAATGTGCGCCAAAGTTGTTTTACCAAGGCCCGGAGGCCCATGAAAAAGAGTATGGTCCAAGGCCTCGCCCCGAAGATTGGCGGCCTGCACAAAAACCTTTAGGTTTTCCAATACTTGGGCCTGCCCAGTAAAGTCATCAAAACTTATGGGCCGTAAAGCCCTTTCTATATCAAACTCTTCCGGGGAAAGATTTTCGCCTGTTGGATCTAAATTTTCATTCATGGTTGAACAAATATAGTTGAAAACGGAATCCACCTAATGTCCTAAGCACTAAAATACCGTTTTGAACTCACTTCTTAAAAATCTAAACCTTACCTTAGATAAGTTTAAAATTCGTCAATTTACCCCTTTATGGTTACCACAGATTATTCCACTGGAATTCTACAATACATCCCTTTTTTCTATGTCATTTGGTCCGATGACCTTCTCTCCGCTTCCGAAATATCCGTTGTTCAAAAGGTAATAGCGCTGGATGAAACACTGACGAGTGAAGAGAAAAAACAATTAGGCAATTGGTTGCACAAAAACCGTCCTCCGCATGATGATGAAATCAAAAACTGGAAGCAGACCATTGCCACTTCCAAAGTAAAACTGATTGAGAGCGACACCTACCCTCTAACCTCACTCAGCCAAAGATTGGTGAAAAACGAGGAGTTGAACGAGCAATTAAAGCATATCGAAATTCATTTGGGCATACAGCCCAACCATTACAACCATCTCTTTGATGTAGAAGTGGTACACGAGAAAACTTCGGACGAATACGATGCCGATGTTCTGGACACTATTTTAAAAGGTGAACATGCCGAGGAAGTATATGAGTTCCGGAAGTTTTTGGATAAACCTGATTTTGCTTGGGAAATTTTACGGGATAAAGATGAATTCCGGAATAGGGTTTTGAAACAGGTCCAGCTTTTAGGCGAGGCCGGATACGGTGCAATGGCTTATCCTGATGCATATGGAGGAACTGACAATATGCCCGCTTATGCAGCTATTTTTGAACATTTGATGTTCGTGGACGGCAGTTTGGCCATAAAATTTGGTGTCCAGTTCGGGCTTTTTGGTGGAAGCATCCAAAAATTAGGGACAAAAAAGCACCATGACCAATATTTGACCGACGCAGGGAAAACAAAATTACTGGGCTGTTTTGCGATGACAGAAACCGGGCACGGTTCCAATGTACGTGGCATCAAAACAACCGCTACTTACGATAAAGCATCGGACTCCATTATTATACATACCCCAGGAAAGAACGACAACAAGGAATACATTGGCAACGCATTGCATTCCAAAATGGCATCCGTTTTTGCGCAGTTGATCGTCGATGGCAAAAATGAAGGGGTACATGCTATTCTGGTTCCCCTAAGGAACGAAAATCATGAGACATTGGAGGGCATCACCATCGAGGACAATGGCTATAAATTGGGGCTGAACGGAGTGGACAATGGAAAAATTTGGTTCAACAATGTAAAGGTCCCCAGACAAAACTTGCTGAACAAATACGGGGAAATCAAAGATGATGGTTCGTACTTTTCCTCCATCAAAAATCCCAATAAGCGATTTTTTACTATGTTGGGAACTTTGGTGGGCGGACGTATTTGTGTGGCCCGGGGTGCTCTGGGAGGCAGCAAAATGGCCTTGTCCATTGCGGTAAAATATGCACTTAACCGTAGGCAGTTCAACGACAATGTGAAAATACAGGAGGACTTGATCATGGACTACCCCACCCATCAATTACGGTTGACCCCAAAAATTGCAGCGGCCTACGTGTATCATTTTACGTTGGAGGATATGATGAAACGCTACAGTGACGACACTCAACCTGATAAGCGAAAGATAGAGACACAGGTGGCGGGCCTCAAATCCATCATCACATGGTACGCCAATGATGCCATTCAGGAATGCAGGGAAGCATGTGGCGGGAAGGGCTATCTTTTGGAGAACCACATTGCGGACCTTAAGGGCGATGTAGATATTTTTACCACTTTTGAAGGTGATAACACCGTTTTGCTACAACTAGCGGCCAAAGGCATTCTATCGGACTTTAGGGCTGAGTTCAATAGTGCCGGTTTTACATCGGTACTTAAACTTTTGCAGACACAGCTTACGGATAAGCTTACGGCCATCAACCCACTCTATTCGAACAAAGTCGATGCCGAGCACCTTTATAATCCAAAGTTCCATAAACATGCGTTTGATTATCGGAACAGAAGGCTTACATACACCTTGGCGATGCGCATACGGGACTATATCAAAAAAGGGGTTCCCGCGTACCAAGCTTTTTTAAAGGTTCAGTCACATTTACTAGCCTTGGGAAAAGCATATAGTGTGGAATTATCCTATAGCATTTTTTGTGACCACATCGAAGGTATTACCGACCTTAAATACCGTGCTTTAATGGAAAAGGTGGGTTGCCTATATGCCTTGGACCAAATAAATTCGGATGCGAGGTGGTTTTTGGAGCAAGGATACATCGGCAATACCAAATCCAAGGCCATCCGTCAACGTGTAGAACGTTTGTCCACGGAGCTTAGGCCACATATTGAAGTATTGGTGGATGGCTTCGGTATTCCTGAACATTGCATGACCGCACCGATTACAAAGTAATCGTCAATCTTCCTTTTTGATGAGCTGGGAGGTACCTAAAAACTCTTCAATGGTAATTTTTGGGGTACCGTACAGATAAATACCCGCGCTTCCTGATGATTTTATCGAAATATTACCAAAAGAATATACCCTTGCATTAGCGGTTCCGGTAATTTCCAGTTGCGCTGAATTTATCTGCATGGTTTCGCCCTTATAGTTGGCATCGTCCAGCAAATTGGCATGTAATCTATCCGAAGTGCCCTCCATAGCCAACGATGAATTTCCTTCCAAATCCAAAACACCGGAATTTATCTGCGCGTACACATAGGCCTGGGCCCTTTTGTTCAGGTTTACGTTCAGCGAATCCACCTCTACATGAAAATCACCGCTACTGGTGTCCTCCAAATTAATGTCCATAACATCGGCATTGGCCTTAATATCCAACTTGGTATTATTGAAACCATCTACAAACAGCTCCTCGGATTGAATGACATCAGTGGAGACCATGATTCCATTTTTCACCGTAATGGAATTGAGCTGGGTATAATTCACCGTGATTTCCAACTCCTTTTTTGCTGTGATGTTGTAGTAGGAACTTATTACCAATGTACCATCATTGACCTCGAATTTTAGAATGTCCACCAAGTTATCGTCAGCTACAAGGTGATAGCCAGGGCCTAAAGATTTCTTTAAATTGATTTCAAGGTCATCATTCAAAATAACGGCATTAAAAGGCGGAAGTTCCTCGCTCACCTGTGTTACAATGCGGCTTCCTTTTATTTTGGGCTTACGCTGAGCGGTGGTCGCTATCGGAACTAAAACTAAAAGTAGGATTACGATCTTTTTCATCACTATGGTCTATTGATAGGGGAAATGCTTTTTAAAGATATACAATTCACTTCAAAATATATTACAACAAAAAAAGCCCATCCAAATTGGACGGGCCTTTTCACTAATATAACTATTTTTTTAGTGGTTGAGTTCTTCTTCGTTCTCTTGAAGTGGAACGTTTTGCGGGACAAAATCCTGTCCAGCAATGATGTACTCTCCATTTTCGTATGTTTTACTATAATCGTATGCCCAACGGTACACGTGTGGAATTTCTCCTGGCCAGTTACCGTGGATATGCTCCCTTGGTGTTGTCCATTCCAAAGTATTTGAGCCCCATGGGTTAACAGGTCCTTTTTTACCGTAGAATATACTTGAGATAAAGTTGTAGACGAATATCAACTGGGCCAGACCTGCAATAATTGCGAATACGGTCATCAACACCTGAACGTTGGTCAATTCATCGAACATAGGGAACGCTGTGTTCTCGTAGTAACGACGTGGCACACCTGCCATTCCCACAAAGTGCATTGGGAAGAATACCCCATAGGCACAGACTGCGGTGATCCAGAAGTGTACGTAACCCAAGTTTTTGTTCATCATACGGCCGTGGAACATTTTTGGGAACCAGTGATAGATACCCGCAAACATACCGTACAATGCCGATATACCCATTACCAAGTGGAAGTGAGCTACCACGAAGTACGTATCGTGAACGTTGATATCCAACGTACTATCACCCAAAATAATACCTGTTAGACCTCCGGTGATAAATGTTGACACCAAACCAATGGAGAACAACATGGCAGGATTGAGCTGCAGGTTACCTTTCCAAAGTGTGGTGATATAGTTAAATGCCTTTACCGCTGATGGTATCGCAATCAAAAGGGTTGTAAATGTAAATACAGACCCCAAGAACGGGTTCATTCCGGATACGAACATGTGGTGACCCCATACAATCGTGGACAAGAAGGCAATTGCCAAGATGGAGGCAACCATCGCTCTATATCCAAAAATTGGTTTTCTCGCATTTGTTGACATTACTTCGGAAGTAATACCCAATGCTGGCAACAATACAATATATACCTCAGGGTGACCCAAGAACCAGAACAAGTGCTCGTACAATACTGGGGAACCACCTTGGTAGTGCAATACCTCTCCTTGGATAAAGATATCCGACAAGAAGAAAGATGTTCCAAAGCTTCTATCCATGATCAATAACAAGGCCGCTGACAACAATACCGGGAAAGAGATAACACCGATAATAGCTGTTACAAAGAAAGCCCAGATTGTCAATGGCAAGCGTGTCATGGACATACCTTTTGTTCTAAGGTTGATAACGGTTACGATGTAGTTCAATGATCCCAATAATGAGGAAGCGATAAATATAGCCATGGATACCAACCAAAGCGTCATACCCATACCAGAACCTGGCTGCGCCATTGGAAGCGCACTCAATGGTGGATAAATGGTCCAACCTGCCGCCGCGGGACCTGCCTCTACGAACAATGAAATAATCATGATGACGGATGAAATAAAGAACATCCAATAAGAAATCATGTTCATAAATCCGGAAGCCATATCCCTTGCACCGATCTGTAGTGGAATCAAAAGGTTACTGAAGGTACCACTCAATCCCTGTGTTAACACGAAGAATACCATCAAAGTACCGTGGATGGTAACCAATGCCAAATAAATATCGGCATCCATAACACCATCTGGAGCCCATTTTCCAAGCACAGCTTCAAAAATTCCAAAGGATTCGCCCGGCCATGCCAACTGCATTCTAAAGAGCAATGACATAGCAATACCAATAAATCCCATGATTAGACCGGTGATCAGATATTGCTTGGATATCATCTTATGGTCCTGACTGAAAATGTATTTTGTTATGAAAGTTTCCTTATGGTGATGTCCATGATCATCGTGGTGATCATCGTGACTTACATGGGCTACTTCAGACATATTCCAATTAATTTTTCGTTATTCTTTTAAGTTGTTTGTTACTCTTCCGAAGCGGATTCTTCTGATTCAACATCTGCCTCTTCTTCTGTACTGGCTACCTGCTCTTCTGTTTCTGCTTCATCAACCATTACAGATTCTTTAAAGGTTTTCTGCTCTGCCATCCAAGCATTGAATTCCTCTTCGGTCTCCACTATAATCTTCATTTGCATGTTATAGTGAGATTTTCCGCATATTTTATTACACAACAATATGTAATCGAATTCCCATGGATCATCGCCTTTTTGAGCACGTATGGCATTGGTTCTTTTTACCTTATCCACAACATCGGGATTCAATCTTATTTCTTCTGTGGTCACTGTTGGTGTAAATGAAAACTGTGTGATCATACCGGGAACACAGTTCATCTGAGCTCTAAAGTGAGGCATGTAAGCAGAGTGCAATACATCCTGCGACCTCATTTTAAAGTTTACCTTCCTTCCTACTGGCAAGTGCAACTCCTTTACGATAACATCGTCCTCGGCATTAGGGTCGGATTCATCAATACCTAGAATGTTGGCATTTGCGATATCTATCAACCTAACATTGGCTTCACCAAGAACATTATCATCGCCGCCATACCTAGCGGTCCAGTTGAATTGCTGGGCGTAAAGCTCAACGATCAATGGATCATCATCCTCGTTGACGTCCATAATATTGGTCCATGTGTACAATCCCCAAAGGATAAGTCCCGCCAACACTATTACCGGAATAATGGTCCAGATAAACTCCAATCTGTCATTATCAGCAAAGAAAAGAGCTTTTCTTCCTGTTTCACCCCTGTACTTATACCCGAAGTAGTGCAACAATGCCTGAGTGATTGTCTGCACAAAGAATATGATTGCGAATGAAACCCACATCAACTGGTCATAATCACCACCATGTTCGGATGCGGCTTCTGGAAGAAGCATTTTGGAATACTTGGCAAAACTGAAAATTGTGATTCCGTAAATAAAGATCAGGAACGCAAACAACAAATATCCGTTGTTTTTGTTGTCGGAATCGTTGGCTATCTCAGAGCGTTCTGTTTTAGTTTGCGATAGTTCAAAAATTTTGGTCATCTGCCAAATCGCAATCGCAACCAATACTAAAACAGTAAATGTTAATAATGCAGTCATCGTATATCTATCTAAGACTTAAATCGTAATGTATTAATAATGAAAATGTCTACTCTCCTCAATAAATGGGTTTCGTTTGGGTTGTAATGGCGCCTTTGTCAAAGCGGTAAACACCCAGTAAACGAACAAACCTCCGAAGAACAAAATACCACCAATCTCAGGCAGACCAATAAACCATTGATCTCCAACTGTTGCAGGCATTATCATATTAAATATATCCAAATAGTGGCCAAATAGAACCACAATACCGGTCATGATAACAAACCAGTTGATTCGCTTATAATCACTGTTCATAAGCACTAACAACGGGAACACAAAGTTCAGTACCAACATTCCGAAGAATGGAAGTTTATAATCTTGGAACCTTGCCACATAATAGGTAACCTCCTCAGGAATGTTTGCATACCAAATCAACATGAACTGGGCGAACCACAGATACGTCCAGAAAATACTGATACCGAACATGAACTTGGCCAAATCATGGATATGGCTATTGTTCACATCCTCCAAATATCCTTTTGATTTAAGGTAAACGGTTACCATCGCGATCACCGTGATACCAGATACAAACATACTGGCAAACACATACCATCCGAACAAGGTACTGAACCAGTGTGGATCAACACTCATGATCCAGTCCCAAGACATCATGGACTCGGTTACAAGGTAAAATACCAAGAAACCGGCAGACCATCTAAAGTTTTTTACAAAGTTGGTATTGTCATCCGATTCATCTTGGGCCAAAGACAATTTTCTTGAATATTGACGGTAAAAAATCCATCCACCCAAGAATATCGCGGCTCTGATCAAAAAGAAAGTAGGGTTCAAATATCCAGCCTTTCCTTGAAGCAGTTCATCGTGTGCAACTACTTCTGAATCCATCCACACAAAAAGGTGGTTCATGTGCATTGCAGAGAGCAACAAAATCACAAATACTATGATCCCTCCTGGAACCAAGTACGCCGTTATACCCTCCATAACCCTAAAGAGCAATGGGGACCAACCTGCTTGGGCTGCACGTTGTATGGCATAGAATGCCAATACGCCCAATGATATCATAAAGAAAAAGAAGGCTGCTACATAAAGTGCGGACCATGGCCTGTTTTTCAACTGGCTCAACAAATGCTCATCGTGGGAAGAATCGTGTTCCTCACCATGAGAAGCCTCTGCTCCGTGGCCCTGATCTCCATGGCTTTCGGTGGCCGCTTCTGCATGTCCTCCTCCATGACCATCATCGTGTACTGCTACCATGGCCTTGGCTTCTTCCACAGTTGATGGGGCAGACATAAAACCAATTACAAGGAAAATGAATCCTAGCCCCATGGCGATGAAAGATCCTAGTCTAAGTTTGTTTGAAAAGGTATACATAGTTTCTTCTTATCCTATTATTTTGTTAGGTCTTCCTTTAACTTCATCACGTACTCGGACACTTGCCACATTTCTTCTTCATTGGCGAATTGTGAAGCGTACGAGCCCATTGAGTTCAATCCGTAATAAATAGTGTGGTATGTGGTTCCTACCGTAATATTTCTAGCTGCATCATCGTAGCTGGGAACACCCAATATTTTTTCGTTCTTTACAAGATTGCCTTGCCCATCTCCTTTTGGCCCGTGACAAACGGCACAATAAATTGCATAAAGCTCCGCCCCTTTTACCAAATTTTCCTCTTGTTTCAAGGAATCCAAAGGACTTGTATTCAATCTTGCTAATTCTTTACCTTCCGGAGTGTTTTCAAACTCATAGGGCATGTATCCTCTGGAAATGGTTCCTTCTGGTGGCAACATAGCCTCGGTCCCATCGGGGAACAATCCGTTGTCCACACCTTGATAGGCCTCATATCCTACAGGTTCGTACATGTTTGGCATGAATTGGTAGTTTGGACTGTTCTTGTCCGCGCAAGATGCAGCGAAGATAACCAGTACCAAAACAACACTTATTTTACCTAATTGCTTCATATTATTAAGACTCCTTTTCTGTAACTTTTACTTCTACCGCTCCTGTTTCCCACAACAATTCGGCAAGTTCATTTTCGTTATCGTGCAAACCGATTTCCATCAAAAAGTGATCATCGGTGGTACGCTTATCAGGGTTCTCGGCTTTTTTGAACGGCCACATTCTACTTCTTAGGTAAAAAGTGATCACCATTAAGTGAGCCGCAAAAAATACCGTAAGCTCGAACATGATAGGAACAAAGGCGGGCATGTTTTCCAAGTAACTGAAACTTGGTTTACCCCCAATATCCTGAGGCCAATCCTCGATCATGATAAAGTTCATCATAACTACGGCGACGGTTAGCCCCAAACATCCGTAAAGGAAGGATGTGATAGCGATTCGTGTGTCCGCCAATCCCATGGCCTTGTCTAAACCGTGAACCGGGAAGGGAGTGTACACTTCTTCAATATGATGGTGCTCTGCCCTAACCTTTTTTACGGCATGCATCAACACATCATCGTCGTTGTAAAGTGCCTGTATAACTTTTGACGCCATAATTATTTTTTATCGTTTAACAACTTTGCCTGACCAGCCCAATCATCGCGTTGTGCACGCCCTGGGAATCTTCCAGTAATCGAGTCTAGCAAATCATATTCTCTTTCGGTCATTCTAGCGACCTGGGCATAGGTGAATATGCCTATTTCGTTCAAGGTACGTTCCATTTCTGGACCGACTCCCTTTATTTTCTTAAGGTCGTCCGGAGTTTGCGTAGTTGAATCAAATGTTCCGACTGCACTAAGTAATTCATCCACACCAACTTTATCACCTACTGTTGGCTTAGGTTCGCCCATCAACACATCGTCCGTAATCGGCTCATGATACGTTACTGTTCTGTTTACATTGGAAGGCATCTCGTACAACGGTTTTCCTGCTTCCCTTAATTTTTTATAACGCTCGCCAGAAGCCTTCATAATTGATTTCACCTCTGCTTGTGCAATTACAGGGAATGTTCTGGAATACAAAAGGAACAATACAAAGAAGAATCCGATGGTTCCCACAAAGATTCCGATATCCACAAATGTTGGGGAGAACATGGTCCATGAAGATGGCAGGTAATCCCTATGCAATGAGGTAACAATGATCACAAAACGCTCGAACCACATCCCTATGTTTACCACAATAGAGATGAAGAAAGAGAACATGATACTGGTACGTAATTTTTTGAACCACATGAACTGAGGTGAGAACACGTTACAAGTCATCATGGACCAGTAAGCCCACCAGTAAGGTCCTGTAGCCCTGTTCAAGAAAGCGTACTGTTCGTACTCTACACCAGAGTACCATGCAATGAACAGCTCTGTAATATAGGCACATCCTACTATGGAACCTGTAATCATGATTACGATGTTCATCAACTCGATATGCTGTACTGTGATATACGCTTCTAGGCTACACACTTTACGCATGATGATCAAAAGCGTGTTCACCATGGCAAACCCAGAGAAAATCGCACCGGCAACAAAGTACGGTGGGAAGATGGTGGTGTGCCATCCTGGAATTACCGAAGTAGCAAAGTCAAACGATACGATGGTGTGTACAGAAAGTACAAGTGGCGTTGCCAAACCGGCCAATACCAAGGAAACTTCCTCGAAACGTTGCCAGTCTTTAGCTCTACCTGTCCAACCAAAGCTCAACAAGCTGTATATTTTCTTTTGGAATGGTTTTACCGCCCTATCACGGATCATGGCGAAGTCAGGCAAAAGACCTGTCCACCAGAACACCAATGATACGGAAAGATACGTTGAAATCGCAAATACGTCCCAAAGCAAAGGCGAGTTAAAGTTCACCCACAAGGAACCAAATTGGTTAGGGATAGGAAGCACCCAGTAACCCAACCATGGACGACCCATGTGGATAATCGGGAACAAACCTGCCTGAACAACCGAGAAAATGGTCATTGCCTCAGCAGAACGGTTGATCGCCATTCTCCACTTTTGACGGAAAAGCAAGAGTACAGCTGAAATCAGTGTACCTGCGTGACCAATACCTACCCACCATACAAAGTTGGTAATATCCCAGGCCCAGTTAACGGTTCGGTTAAGTCCCCAAACCCCAATACCTGTGGAAACGGTATAAATGATACATCCTAGACCCCAGAGGAATGCCACTAATGCGATGGAAAATACAATCCACCATTGCTTATTGGCCTTTCCCTCAACCGGACGGGCAATGTCCACTGTTACATCGTGGTATCCTTTGTCTCCGACCACTAAGGGCTTTCGAATAGGTGCTTCGTAATGCGACGCCATAATTTATCTTCTAGTTACTTCTTTTATTGATTAAGCCTCGTTGGTGTTTCTAACTTTAACATGGTAGAACACATTTGGTTTTGTTCCCACATGCTCCAACAGATGGTACATTCTGTCATCGTTCTTCAACTCCGCCACTTTACTGTCGTGGTCATTGATATCTCCAAAAACCATGGCCCCACTGCTACAAGCCGCAGAACATGCTGTTTGGAACTCTCCATCTTTGATGACTCTTCCATCTCTCTTGGCATCCAAAATCGTTTTTTGGGTCATTTGGATACACATAGAGCATTTTTCCATTACACCTCTTGAACGTACGTTAACATCTGGGTTGATTACCATTTTACCCAAATCGTTGTTCATGTTGAAGTCGAACTCGTCGTTGTTGTTGTACAAGAACCAGTTGAACCTACGAACTTTATACGGACAGTTGTTGGCACAGTATCTTGTACCTACACAACGGTTATATGCCATATGGTTTTGACCTTGTCTACCGTGAGATGTTGCCGCAACTGGACAAACAGTTTCACAAGGAGCGTGGTTACAGTGCTGACACATTACAGGCTGGAAAGCTACTTGTGGGTTGGCAGATGGATCTTCCATTTCCCTGAAACCACCAAGAGAACCTTGGTCTCCCCATAGGCCATCCATGTTTTCCTTCTTCTCGTTATCTTCCTCAAAAGTTTCTTCGGAAGAATAGTATCTATCAATTCGCAACCAGTGCATATCCCTGGAACGACGCATTTCGCGTTTTCCAACCACAGGAACGTTGTTCTCTGCATGACATGCTATCACACAGGCACCACAACCGGTACATGCGTTCAAATCGATGGACAGGTTAAAATGATGCCCAACGCTTCTATCAAACTCTTCCCAAAGGTCCGCATCCGGAGAAGTCACAGGTATTTCATTGTGATTCAAGGTTACGTGCGGCATCGGGTTCCACTCTGCGTGGTCTTTGGTATTGAAGATTTCCAAGGTAGTTTCCTTGATAATATCTCCCCTACCCATCAATGTCTTATGTGATTGGATACAAGCAAACTCATGCTCACCTCCAGTTTTCTCAACGGTTACAGACTGCACATCGGAGAAGTTACTATACAAAGTGTAAGCATTAACTCCTGTTGCCATCTCTTCTTGCATACCGGCCTTCTTACCATAACCGTAAGACAGACCAACAGTACCTACCGCTTGACCTGGCTGGATAATCACCGGAACATTTTCCAACACCTTACCATCCACGGTCAATTTAACATAACTACCGTTTACACCTCCATCGGCCTCAATGCTGTTTTCGAGACCCCAAGATTCGGCATCTGCTTTGGAAACGGTCAAATAGTTGTCCCAAGAAACCCTAGAAATTGGATCAGGAAATTCTTGCAACCAAGGGTTATTTGCCTGACGACCATCACCCATTCCAGTTTTGGAATACAGTACCAACTCGGTACCGGAACTTGTTGAATTCACTAAAGAACGGATTGCAGAAGCAATCGGAACAATCTCTGGCCGAACCTCTCCAGTATCTTCCTGAGAAGTTGTTTGCGGTTCAGCACCTTCCGCTACTGCAACACTTACCGAAGCAGCGTAAACACCATCCTGCAAAGCTTTGTTCCAAGAACCACCTTGAAGCACGTCTGTACTCCAAGTTTCTTTGATGTATTCGTAATATGTTTTCTCAACGCCCATCCATGTCAAAAGTGCCGATTGAAACTGTTTCGTATCAAACAGCTCTCGAATAGCTGGCTGCATTAAGCTATATTCTCCTTTTTTGAATTCGGCATCACCCCAAGACTCCAAATAATGGGAAGCTGCGGCTACATAAGTAGAAGCCTGAGCTGTTTCATCATTATTAAAAGCAAAGTCAACCGACACATCTACCTGTCCAAGTCCCGCTAGGAATTCCTCGGCATTTGGCAATGTGTAGGCCGGGTTAACCCCATCCATAATCAATGCACCAACACGACCTGCATTCATGTCCGCAATAAGCTTGTTTACTTTTGCAACATCACCTTGACGAACATATTTTGGCTTGTCGGCATCGAAAGCTTCGCTACCCAACAATTTATTGATGGCCAACACAACGGTTTGTGCATTCTCATCATTAAGTCCACTTACAACAACCGCTTTGCTACCCGCTCTTTTGATTTCAGCCGCAACTTTATCCACTGCTTCATCAACATCAGATGTTCCACCACCAACGTTACTGCCATTCAACTTGCCATACAATTTGGCAAGGGCAACTTTTTGTTGGGTTGGCGTCATTGGGTATCTCTTATCGGCATTGGCACCTGTTAAAGACATATTCGCCTCTAACTGTACGTGCCTGGACATTTTTCCATTTTTGGGAACACGACCCTTGGCATAACCAGAATCATATCCACCACCTTGCCAGTCACCAAGAAAATCAGCTCCGAAAGAAACAATCAGATCAGCTTTCTCAAAATCGTAATCGGCCAAGGCACGCTCACCATAAGCTTTATTAAATGCATTCAGTGCAGCATCTTCGGAAATGGCATCGTAAACCACATGATTCACATTCTCCCCGTAGGCCGCTTTAAACTCAGAAATCAATTTTGTAGTTGAAGGACTGGCATAGGTCTGCGTCAACAACACCACTTGTTTGCCAGAACCCTTCAAGGCATTCAATTTCGCCTTAACGGCAGCATCCAACACCTTCCACTCAACAGGCTCTCCATTGGCCATTGGCCCCTGAACCCTTTTACTATCGTACAAAGTCAAAACGGACGCCTGCACCCTCGCATTGGCTCCGCCATTTACTTTTGCATCGGTATTGTTTTCTATTTTGATAGGCCTTCCCTCCCTTGTCTTCACCAAGATGCTGGCAAAGTCAAAACCATCCGCAATCGTGGTCGCATAGTAGTTTGCTACGCCTGGAACAATATTGTCCGGCTGAACCACATACGGGATAGATTTATGAACAGGACCTTCACACGCTGCAACAGTTGCCGCAGCGGTACTGAAACCTACATATTTCAAGAAATCCCTACGCGATGTGTTGGATGCAGACAATTTTTCCTTGTCCCCCAAAAACTCATCAACGGGAATCTCCTCTGTAAACTCGTTGTTTCTTAGCGCCTCAACAATGGAATCGTTCGGATTCAACTCCGCTTCACTTTTCCAATATTTTTTGTTTGATGCCATACGATATATCTGAGATTATCTTCTTTTAATTCTTAATAGTGACACTTTCCACATTCTAGACCACCCATCATTGCAGCGGTCACTTCCTCAACTCCATACTTTTTGGCCAACTCTTCGTGGATCGCTTCGTAGTATGCATTGCCCTGAATCTTCACATTGGTTTCACGGTGACAGTTGATACACCATCCCATAGTTAATGGAGCATGTTGCTCAACTATTTCCATTTCCTCTACCGGACCGTGACAGGTTTGACAGTCAACACCTGCTACAGAAACGTGCTGTGAGTGGTTAAAGTAGGCAAAGTCGGGAAGATTATGGATCCTAACCCACTCCACTGGCTGACTGTTGCCAGTATAGCTTTGGTTTTCTTCATCCCATCCAACTGCCTTGTATAGTTTTTTGATCTCTCCCGTGTAAAACTCATTGGTGCGCCCTGCAGCTAAATCTTCTGCCGATGGACCTTCAGCGGTCCCAGTGTATTCGTAAATCGATTTATGACAGTTCATACAAACGTTCAAGGAAGGAATCCCCGAAGTTTTTGAAACCCTTGCAGAGGAGTGACAGTATTTACAGTCAACACCGTTATCTCCCGCATGAATCTTATGTGAGAAGTGAATTGGTTGAACCGGGGCATAACCCTGATCCACACCAACCTGCATTAAATAGCCGTAAGCAAAATAAGCACTGCCCAACAACAAGAAGACAACCGTTACCAAAACCAAGAACTGGTTCTGAACAAACGCCTTCCAAATTGGCAAACGCTTTTCTTTCTCCTTTTCCAAAACAACACCATTGGCCTCCGCAATTCTGCGCAAGGTCTTGTTCACCAAAATCAACATGACGACCAACAGACCAAAAACCAATGCCAAGGCACCAAGGATCATCTCATTGGAAATCCCGGAACTTGAACCACCAGAACCTTCACCTGCAGCTGTCGCTCCACCAGCAGCTTGGGCTGGTGCCGCCTTTGGCGGGGCAGCTGTGTAGGCCAAAATATTGTCAATATCCTCGTTGGACAATGTTGGAAACGGTGTCATGGCCGCCTGATTGTACTCTGCGTAAATCTTGTTTGCATAAGCGTCTCCCGATGCAATTACCCCTGGGCTGTTTTTGACCCATGCGTAAATCCATTCCTTGTCCAAACCTTCATCTTCGGCCAATCTAGCTTCCACATTTGCCAATGCGGGACCTGTCATTTTCCTATCCAAGGAGTGACATGCGGCACAGTTCTGATTAAAGAGTTGTTTTCCTTTTACCGGATCACCATCAACAGCCTCCGTAGTTTGCTCTGCAGCTGCATCGGTCGCAGCCTCTGCTTCTTCTTGCGCATAAAAAGATGATGAGAATAATAGGAGAGTTAAACCTAAAACTTTAGAAAATAGATGGCGGTATAAAACCTTTTTCATATTCGTGAAATTTCTATCGAAATCTTTGGCATGATTCTTTCTATTGAGTTTGAGAGCAATAGCTTTTTACCCTACCAAGAATGGCAACAAAAGTAAGACATACAGTCATTTTTTGAAATCTTAAGGTATTCATAACACTTAATTTATAAAGATTCTAAATAACTTGCCCTCGACTTGGTTAACCTTTAATAATCTACATTTGCAATAAGCATAAATCATACAACGAGTAAATAACATGAAAACGGCTGTTTTTAGCGCAATTCTAATTGCTTTGACAACTCAAGTTTTGGCCCAAGATGGACAGGTTACGGTTCAACAGGACCCAAAAATCAACGAGTTGGTAAAATTGTACACCAAGGTAAATGCGAATACTGGATATTATCAAATTCAAGTAGGTTTCGGCAATTACCAGAAAGCACAGGACCTATTAAGTCAAGTTGAAATTGACTTTCCGGATTGGTATTCCAAAATAGAGTTTGAATCCCCGACCTATCGTGTTAGATTGGGACGTTTCAAAACCAAGTTGGAAGCCGAAAGAAAGTATTTGGAGGTTCGGAAAAAATATCCGGATGCCATGCTCTTAAAACCTGAGCAGAAAGAATCTTAAATAAAAAAATCCCGCCATTGAGCGGGATTTTTTTCGCATTATCATATCAATTACAGCTTTTTCTTCACCGCAACTTCTTGGAAGGCTTCCACAATATCACCTTCCCTAATATCATTGTAGTTCTTGATCTGCAATCCACAGTCGTAACCTTTGGCTACTTCCTTGACATCGTCCTTGAATCGTTTTAACGAGGCCAATTCACCTGTATAGACCACAACACCATCTCGGATAAGTCGTATACGCGAGTTTCTAAAGATTTTTCCGCTGGTCACCATACAACCCGCAATGGTTCCAATTTTGGAGATTTTAAACGTCTCCCTTATCTCCGCATTACCCGTAACCTCTTCTTTCATCTCTGGAGACAACATGCCCTCCATCGCGTCCTTAAGGTCATTGATGGCATCATAGATAATAGAATACATTCTAATATCTATTTCCTCTTTATCGGCAATTGACCTGGCATTGCCCATAGGTCGTACGTTAAATCCGATAATAATCGCATCTGAGGCACTTGCCAACAGCACATCCGATTCCGTAATGGCCCCAACACCCTTGTGGATGATGTTCACCTGAATTTCATCAGTGGACAGTTTTTGGAACGAATCCGTCAAAGCTTCAACGGAACCGTCCACATCACCCTTAAGGATAATGTTAAGTTCTTGGAAGTCGCCCAATGCGATTCTTCGCCCAATTTCGTCCAAGGTAATATGACGTTGAGTCCTTACAGATTGCTCACGCTGCAATTGCGAACGTTTTGCCGCAATCTGTTTTGCTTCACGCTCATCTTCCAATACATGGAACCTATCACCTGCTTGTGGCGCCCCGTCCAATCCCAAAATAGAAATTGGCGTGGATGGACCTGCCTTATCAATATTGTGTCCTCTTTCGTCATGCATGGCCTTTACTTTACCACTACATGTTCCTGCGAGTACATAGTCACCTATTTTAAGGGTACCTGTTTGAACCAAAATAGTGGCAACATAACCTCTACCTTTGTCCAAGAAAGCTTCAACAACCGTTCCCGATGCCAACCTGCCTGGATTTGCTTTCAACTCCAAAAGTTCGGCTTCCAACAATACTTTCTCCAAAAGCTCTTTGACCCCCTGCCCTGTTTTGGCTGAAATGTCATGGGACTGTACTTTACCACCCCAATCTTCTACCAATAAGTTCATCTGGGCCAAGCCTTCCTTAATCTTGTCTGGGTTCGCCGTTGGCTTATCCACCTTGTTGATAGCGAACACTATGGGCACTCCGGCTGCCTGAGCATGGCTTATGGCCTCTTTTGTTTGAGGCATGATGTCATCATCCGCAGCGATTACAATAATAGCAATATCGGTTACTTGAGCTCCACGGGCCCTCATTGCGGTAAACGCTTCGTGACCGGGAGTATCCAAGAAGGTGATTTTCTGACCGTCATCCAAAGCAACCCCGTAGGCTCCAATGTGCTGTGTTATTCCCCCACTTTCCCCTGCAATCACATTTTCCTGACGAACATAATCAAGTAAGGATGTCTTACCGTGGTCAACGTGTCCCATTACGGTAACAATCGGCGCACGAGCCTTCAAATCTTCCGGACTATCCTCGACTTCCTCTATGGTTTCCTCAATCTCCGCAGTAACGAACTCTACTTCGTAACCAAATTCGTCGGCCACGATAGAAAGTGTCTCTGCATCCAAACGCTGGTTAAGCGTCACCATAATACCAAGGGACATACATGCCGAGATAATCTGGGTAGTAGAAACATTCATCATGGTAGCAAGCTCGTTAACGGTAACAAATTCCGTTACCTTCAAAATCTTGCTGTCCAATTCCTGTTGTTCAAGGTCTTTCTCCGTTTGTTGACGGTGCTGATCTCTTTTCTCCCTACGATATTTGGCTCCTCGGCCTTTACTGGATTTACCTTGAAGTTTTTCAAGGGTCTCCCTTACTTGTTTTTGTACTTCTTCTTCTGTAGGCTCTACTTTAGGTGCATTGGAACGCTGTCCCTTTCTACCTACTCCAGGCCTACTATTTCTATTGCCCCCACCAGTTTGTGGGCCATTCTTCACTATTCTTCTACGACGCTTTTTGCGCTCTCCGGCATCGGATGAAGCTCCTCCCTTATTTCCTTTTTGGGGGTCTTCCTTTTTCTTTTTCACCGGTTTCTTGAACTGCGAAAGGTCAATTTTATCACCGGTAATTTTAGGTCCGGAAAGTTTCTGATAATTGGTCTTTATAGTACCCGACTCAGTGCTTTCCGTGTCCTCTTTTGGTTTTTCCGCCTCAACCCTTTCCTCCTTGGTTTCAGTTTCTTTACTTTCTTTCTCTACGGCTTTTTCCGGTTCCGAAGCTTTGGGCTTTTCAGTCTCTTTGGCTTTTTCTGGCTCAACTTTTGGTGCCTCTTCTTTCTGAACTGGCGCTTCTTCTTGCTGTTTTGGCTCTTCTTTCTTTGGCTGCTCTGGCTTTTTATCCAAATCGATTTTGCCCACTGTCTTTGGTCCAGCAAGTTCCGCCTTGGCCTTTACCACTTCCTGCTCAGCCTCTTTCTTCTCCTTGGCCAACCTGCGCTCTTCCTGCTCCTTCTCCATACGGATTCGGATAGCTTCTTTTTCCTTGCGCTTTTCTTCACCAACTTCCTTAGAAGCGACCTTTTTACTCTTATCCGTTTGGAACTCATCCAACAGAACTTGATACACCTCATTGGATATTTTAGTGGTAGGTCGCGCTTCTACCTCATGCCCTTCCGAGGCTAGGTAATCGACTGCCCTATCCAGTGAAATGTTCAATTCTCTGAGAACTTTGTTAAGTCGTATTGTTGGATTTTCTGCCATAAATAATTTTACTTCCCTAAATTTTCGCTGCTAATATAAGCCTAATCTTCAAATTCTTCCTTGAGGATACGAACGACTTCTTGAATTGTTTCCTCTTCTAAATCGGTTCGCTTCGCCAAATCTTTTACATCTTGTTCCAGAACGCTACGTGCGGTATCCAATCCTATTTTCTTGAACTCTTCGATTACCCAGCCTTCGATTTCATCGGAAAACTCGGTCAACTCCACATCTTCCTCAACGCCTTCACGGAACACATCTATTTCATAACCAGTCAATTGACCAGCCAAACGTATGTTGTGCCCACCTCTACCAATAGCCTTGGAAACCTCCTCTGGCTTTAGGTATACTTGTGCTGTTTTTTTCTCATCGTTTAGTTTAACGGATGATACTCTTGCAGGACTTAAAGCCCTAGTCACCATCAATTGCGGGTTGTTGGTCCAATTGATCACGTCAATATTTTCATTGCCCAATTCCCGTACAATTCCATGGATTCTTGAACCCTTCATACCCACACAGGCACCCACGGGATCAATTCTATCATCATAGGAGTCAACAGCAACTTTCGCTTTTTCACCTGGGATACGAACTGCTTTTTTAATGGTAATCAAACCATCGAACACCTCTGGAATCTCTTGGAAGAACAATTGCTCCAAGAAAATCGGCGATGTTCTGGACATGATAATGGCCGGCTTGTTTCCTTTAAGTTCCACACTTTCGATGATTCCTCGAACGTTATCTCCCTTTCGGAAAAAGTCGGAAGGTATCTGCTTTTCCTTTGGAAGGATGATTTCGTTTCCTTCATCATCCAACAAAATTACTGCACGATGTCTGATATGATGCACCTCAGCGGTATATATCTCACCTTCCAAGTCTTTAAATTGCTTGTAGATGGTGGTATTATCGTGCTCATGTATCTTGGATATCAGGTTTTGGCGCAATGCCAAAATAGCTCTTCTTCCAAGGTCGATAAGCTTTACCTCTTCTGATACATCCTCGCCAACTTCAAAATCGGGCTCGATTTTTCTAGCTTCGGACAAGGATATTTCCTCATTGGGCTCTTCAACCTCCCCATCTTCAACCACCACACGGTTTCTCCATATTTCCAAATCCCCTTTATCGGGGTTGATAATGATATCAAAATTGTCGTCAGAACCAAATTTTTTCTTTAGCGCACTTCGGAATACTTCTTCCAAAATCGCCATAAGGGTCACCCTGTCAATAAACTTATCGTCCTTAAACTCCGAAAAGGATTCGATGAGCGCTAGGTTTTCCATTTTCTACTACAATTAAAATTTTAATTTAACTTTTGCCTCTTGAATGTCAGAAAAGGCGATTTCCTGCTTTTTCTGTACTGTAACTTTTCCTTTACCTACCGGTTTAGGCTCACGGGCCTTCCACTCCAAGGTAATGCTATCTGTCGAGGTCGCTACCAATGTACCCTCCAATTGCCCAGAGGTGGTCTTGACCTGTAATTTTCTTCCAACATTTTTATTGTACTGACGGGGCAATCTCAAGGGCGAGGTAGCCCCGGCCGATGTAACCTCCAAGGAAAAATCTTCTTCCTCGCGATCCAAATTATGTTCAATGGCCCGGCTAATGTTCATACAGTCTTGCAGACTCACCCCTTCATCACCATCCAAAACCACTTTGATACTGTTGTCGCTGCCCATTTTAAAATCTACCAAGAACAAGGAAGAGTGCTCTTCCAACGCCTTGCCCAGCAACGATTCCACTTTATCCTTCAACATAAAAATGAGAAATAAGTAATAAAAGAGGGGACTCAAGGTCCCCTCATGAATACTTTTATATCCGTTCAGTTTTGCAAATATACAACAAATAATATCGCTTGTGCAACCCCTCCCCGTACAAAAATAATACCTCCCCTATCTATTTTTCAATGAATTACCTTATACATATCATAAAAAAAGGTGCATGCGAACCCGTACATCTCATTCAAACGAACCATATAGTTTGACCACAAAACATGCCATTCTCCATATATCCCCATGTTAACACTCCTTTTACAACCGTTCACAACAAATATTTTGAAGCCTCTGTGCACCAGTTAATTTTGTGCAAGATTGAAATAAATACATGGGCACAACCTCGTTCTTTAATAAAAAGATGAATCATTTTCCCAGTGGATGGATGCTACTATTGGCGTTTTTCCTGTTGGGAACCTTTCTTTCATTTTCACAGACCACTATTTGGAGCGAAAACTTCAACAGTTACGCCAATGATACTCAAAACGGTACGGCAACTGGACCTTCTTCATCGTCGTGGACTACCAATGGAGGAAATAGGTTGTCCGTAAGAAATAATTCATTGAGAGGCAGTAATTTGGATGCACAACGAACTTGGCAAGTCAACCCTATAGACATTACCGGATACGACTACATTAACTTTAGTATGGATACTTGGGTGGATGACCCTGATGATATGGAAAATGGGAGTGATTATATGATTGGCGAATATCGTGTTGACGGAGGTTCTTGGCAAGAATTTGTAAATGCATCGGGTTCAAATTCCGATCCTTTGAATCCTTCATATGGATTTGGATTTCCAAATACTGGCAACTCCACCTTGGAGATTAGAGTGAGGATGGACAACAACATGACTAATGAACAATATTTTATAGATAATGCGACCGTAGAGGCAACCTCCGGTATTTGTAACGGGGAGGTTGATTTTGAATTTTACGACAGTTCACCTTCGGGAAGCACTGTGGACAACATCCCAACATCGGGATATCTCGGCTCTGGTACTTATACTAGTTTTGATGTAGATGCGCTTCAAAATCAAGAAGACCCGGGAGATACCGATAACTTTAGCATTAGGTACACGGGATTCATCCAAATAGATACACAGGGAAGCTACACATTTTACACGACTTCAGATGATGGTTCCAAATTATACATCGACGGGGCCCAGGTAGTGAACAACGATGGCGCACATGGCTCCCAAGAACGTTCGGGAACCATAACCTTATCACCCGGACTTCACGATATCACCGTGTTATTCTTTGAAAACGGAGGAGGAGAAAATCTATCAGTAGCATATCAAGGCCCGTCCATTTCAAAACAGAACATCCCTTTTTCCAAATTATATTCAACATGTAGCGCAAGTAGTGCCGACCTTGATGGTGATGGTGTACCTGATACAGCTGATGTCGATGACGACAATGATGGTATTTTGGATGTTGATGAATGTGGAGGAGTCTCAGGGAATTTTGTCCAAACAGCGACCAACGTTCAATACTTTAGAGACCCATCCAATGCGGAGGGTAACCCAGGCACCTCATATGCCTATAACTCCACATCTACTTATGAAGGGGCCTCCATTATATCATTTCAATTTGCCAACCCAATTCCAATAGGGACTACAGTTAGCGTGTTTTTATCGGCAGCCTCGGGCACTTCGGATATGCAAATCCAATATTCCAATGGCACTTACTTAGCTGATGCCACCGCAATTCCCTCTGGGTCGATTACCGAAATAACTTTTAATGTATCACAAAGTAATTTTCAATCCTTTAGGGTAATGGCATACCAAACAGGAGCTAGAGTTCACGGTGCCAGCTATGGCGGCACGGTTGATTGCACAACGGTTGATACAGATGGTGATGGTATTCCAAACTATCAGGATTTGGACAGTGACGGAGATGGAATACCGGACAATGTGGAGGCTCAAACATCTTTAAACTATATAGCACCTTCGGGAATAGATGCCAATAACAACGGGCTAGACGATGCATACGAAAGCAGCGGAATCACCCCCGTAGATACCGATGGGGACGGAGCACCTGATTTTATGGATTTGGATTCTGACAATGATGGGACCACCGACACCACCGAAGCAGTTTTGACACTTTCAGGGTCGGATAGCGATAATGATGGCTTGGACAATAATATCGACACCACAACCGGATACGCCGACCCAGGGGGCACCATAGACAATCCACTGAACACTAACGGAGGCTCTTTGATGTTGCCCGACTCTGATGGTGATGTTACCTCGGGAGGGGATTTAGATTTTAGGGACGATACTTTTGATGGTAATGACCCACCATCCATAACCGCAACCGGAAACCAAACATTTTGTCCAGGCGACCCAATTCCCGTGGTGGAAACCGTAGAGATCACCGATACCGACAGCAGTACCTTGGACGCCGTTTATATTCAAATTACTTCCAACTACGATGTATCAGGCGATGTATTGAGCTTAACAGGAACACACCCCAACATAACAGCTAGTTGGGACACCTCAGAAGGAAGATTGTTCTTGGAGGGACCAGCAACATTGGCCGAATTCGAAGCCGCAATTGCTGGTGTGATTTTCCAAACCACCGCAACTGTAAACGGTGGGGATACACGGACGTTCTCCATAGTAATGAACGAAGCGAACTACATAGAATCCACCGGGCACTACTACGAATATGTGGCAGCGGAAGGGATAACTTGGACAGCTGCACGAAATGCCGCTGCATTAAGAACATTCTACGGTCTACAAGGATACTTGGCCACAATTTCCATCCAAGATGAATCCGATCTTTTGGGCTCACAGGCTCCAGGAGCAGGATGGATAGGAGCAAGTGATGCTGCGACCGAAGGTGATTGGTACTGGGTAACTGGCCCTGAAGCAGGCACTCTGTTTTGGAGAGGCGGCGCGGGGGGCACAGCATTTGGATATGAATTTTGGAACTCCGGCGAACCTAATAATTCAGGAGACGAAGATTATGCACATATAACAGCTCCAGGAGTAGGACTGCCAGGTTCATGGAACGACCTATCCAATACGGGGGCTGCAAGCGGCGATTATCAGCCCAAAGGATATTTGGTGGAGTATGGCGGTATGCCCGGCGACCCGCCTTACCCTGATTTGGCTGCCACCACAACAATAACGGTAGAAACAACAGCTCCTACGGCCAGCGCACCTTCACCAATAACGGTAAATTGTGCTTCCGATATTCCTTCACCGGATGTAACCGTTATTACAGATGAAGCTGACAATTGTGACCCAAATCCAATCGTTACCTTTGTGGGCGATGTAAGTGATGGCGTGAGCAATCCTGAAATTATTACCCGAACCTATAGGGTTACCGATGCGGCAGGAAACACCTTGGACGTGGAACAAACCATTACCGTAACACCATTTAGCATATCCACCCAACCAACCGACCAAACCGTGGTTGTGGGGAACAATGGTTCTTTTTCCGTTACCGCGAGCAATGTTAACACTTACCAATGGCAGGTAAGTACCGATGGCGGAAGTAATTTTGTGCCTATTGCCGACGGAAGTGAATACACGGGAACATCTAGCGCAAACCTGACCATTACAACTCCGGATTCCGCAAAAGACGGTTACATATATCGTGTGCTTGTTTCCAATTCGTCCGGAAGCTGCCCTCCCCTAGCCTCCGACCAAGCGACATTGACCGTGAAGAACGGAAGGGTGATCACCAACAGGGGAATCACTTACCGAGTGAACAAAAACTGATCAGAAAACATTTAAAAAAACAAACCCCGCAAAGTCAAATTTGCGGGGTTTTTTATTGCTACCTAATGTTCCAGCATGCTAACAGGTTATTTCAATATCACCAAAATATTTTTTTGACCACTTGTCCTGCCAAACACTAAGATTTAGAAAACAATCCTCCTGCCATGGTGGTTCAAAACCAAAGAAGCCTGGATAAAAATCAGGGGTATCCCCATCCTCTCCTTGATAATATCTAGGCTTTCCGAAAAAGTATTCATCTGGAAGACTGCCAAGATGATCATATAGAGTGAAGCTTCCTGCTTCTTTTTGTAAAAGCCCCTCCAACCTTTTCAAAACATCCGCCCCAATTATGGTCGCTAGATCATACGCATCATATTCTTCTTCAGCTCCTATCCACCATCCAATAATCTCCGACTGTAAATAAAGCTCTTCAGTCTTGCCCGTTAGGTTGAGTATTTTGGATGATTCATATTCATCCCCATTAGGGTACTCCCGTATTTTTAAATCATCAACAGGGCCATCATAGAAAAATACCTCAGATTCCACACCGTTAACATCTACGAAAAAATAATAAATCCCAGAGTCTTTGGGCACCTCATTAAAAATGTCGTGTGGCTTAATTTCGGCTAGATTGAACTGGCCCGCAAATATCATATCCTCAGGAAATTCCATGGAATCCGGCAGATGGGGAAGTCCGTACAGTTTGGTGGTTCCCAATTGCACCTCTTCTTCAGAATCATACGCTGTTAATTCTGGGATCAGATAGTACAGCAGCCATTTTTTAAGATAGTCTTTTAGGCTTTCGGAACTCAATTCAGTTCCTGCACTTTCATTGAACTTGGCAATGTGCTCTTCGTTAAAGTCAAAGCCATCGATTACAGCTTTTGCTTTTTCCAATACATTCATACGCTTTCGCATTTAATAGGTTAATAAAAGATTTGGGGTAAATGCTGCGTAGATGTTTCAAATATGGAATTATTTTTTGAGTGACACAACTCTTGAAGACAACACTCTTTTTTTTCTGAAAAAAATATTTGCGCCATGGATCAAAATAAGATATACCTTCGCCGTCCAATAAATGACACTAGAACAGAAAGTCCGATCGGTTGAAGCGTTATTCAGTCAATTGGAGCAAGAAACCCAACAGTTTCAGGAAAAATCGAAGCTTGGTTGTGTTTCCGGTTGTGGAAAATGTTGCACCTATCCCAACATTGATGCATCACCCTTGGAATTTTTACCATGGGCATTTCAGTTATTTTTATCAGGTAAGGCCGAAGAAGCCCTTGAGTCTTTGAACACATCCCAAGATCGAACTTGTTTTTTGTTGACACCGGTCTCCATAGTAAGCAAGGGCCACTGTGGCAGTTATAGTCAGCGGGGTTTGATATGCAGGCTTTTTGGCTATGCCGCGAGCAAGGATAAGTACGGGAATCTGCGATTGGCCACTTGTAAAATAATCAAAGAGGAACAGGCTGAAAATTATCAAGCCACCTCCGAAGCGATTGCCAAGGGAATGTATGTTCCCGTATTTACGGATTACTACATGCAGCTGAACCAAATCGATTATCAAATGGGTTCCAAAATCATGCCCATCAACAAAGCATTGAAAATGGCATTGGAGGAGGTATTGCAATACTACACCTACAGGCCAATGCCCAGCCTGGACAAGCAAATCGTTTAAACAAAAAAATATAACAATAAAAAAGCCCCTTAAATCCGATGATTTAAGGGGCTTTTTGTTGGCCTACAAGGACTCGAACCTTGAACGACTGAACCAAAATCAGCTGTGTTACCAATTACACCATAGGCCAGTACCATATAAAAGCTAAATTTGATTCAGCTTTTGAGCGTGCAAATTTAAAACAAACTTTGGTTTCAACAAATATTTTTGATAAGAATACTCGCTATTTTTATTGAACATGGGTGTTAAAGGTTTTCCAAAAAGGGCTAGGCTTCTGTTCTAGATTTACTAAATTCGCCACAATTCGGTTAATAACCAACTCTTATGTTTGCAAAAGACTTCAAAAAATGGGATACCATCTTTGGGTGGACTTCCTTCGCCATTGCGTTTATAGTATATGCCCTTACCGTTGAACCCACAGGAAGTTTTTGGGATGCAGGTGAGTATATTTCCACCTCTGCCAAGTTGCAAGTAGGGCACCCGCCAGGAGCTCCACTATTGCAAATGATAGGTGCCTTCTTCGCCATGTTCGCTTTTGGCGACCCTACGAAAATAGCTCTTATGGTAAATGCTGTATCCATTGTATCCAGCGCTTTTGCCGTATTGTTTACTTTCTGGACCATTACCAACCTAACAGGAAAGTTGGTTGCCAAAAAGAGTGAAATGACCAACAGCAAGGCTATTGCCATCCTTGGCAGTGGATTGGTCGGAGCGCTTGCATTTACATTTTCAGATAGTTTTTGGTTCAATGCTGTAGAGACCGAGGTGTATGCCATGGCCAGTTTTATGATGGCATTATTGCTCTGGTTGGGCCTAAAATGGACAGATAATTTGGGAGACCCTAGAGGTCACCGATGGCTCATGCTCATCTCTTTTGTAATAGGTCTTACCTTTGGTATACAGTTCATGGGCTTCTTGGCGATTCCTTCCATTGGATTGCTCTATTATTTCAAAAAATATAAGACCACCACGGTTAAAAACTTTTTGTTGGCCAACATAATCGTTGTAGTGGTACTCATCTTGGTCTATAAATTCTCCTTGACCTACGTTCTTGAACTATTTGGGTGGAGCGAAGTGTTCTTTATCAACGAAATTGGGCTTCCGTTCAACTCAGGCTCCATCATCATGGGACTTTTGTTTATTGCGGCCTTCTATTTTGGTTTGAGGTACACCCGAAAACACAATTACTATAATGCCAACATTGTTGTACTTTGTCTAATGTTCCTCATCCTAGGGTTCTCTTCATGGTTGATGCTTCCCATTAGAGCAAATGCAAAAACCGTTGTCAATGAGAACAATCCGGCCGATGCCCGAGCACTACTGGCCTACTATAACAGGGAACAATATCCAGGGGTAGATAGTCCTGTTTACGGAGCCTATTACTCGGACACCTTTGCGACTTCGGGAGAAGATAGGGATGATAGCCCGAAGTACGAAAAAGACTTGGAAACGGGCAAATATGTTATCGTAAACCATTACAAAGGAGCTATTCCAGGCCCCAACGAAAAGCACGTAGGGTTTTTGCCCAGAATGTGGAGCGATCAACACGCCGAAAACTATATGAAATATTTTGGCGCCCTGGAATTCAAGATAAAATCGGAATACATATCCAACAATGATCTTCGACAGGCGGTAAATCAATTCAAAACGGCCTATTCTCAAGGAGAACTGGATACAGAACAATATATACGCTTTTTAAGGGAATTCGGAGAATATATTGAGGTGCAGCCACCTACCCTTTGGCAAAACGTAGAATACCTTTTCGATTTCCAGTTCAGCTATATGTACATGCGTTATTTCATGTGGAATTTTGTCGGGAAGCAAAACGATATGCAAGGTAGGTACGATGAAAATGGCAACTGGTTGAGCGGCATCAATTTTATTGACAGTATTCGGTTGGGCAGCCAAGACAACCTGCCCAGTGATTGGGAGAATAATAAAGGTCGAAACACCTATTTTTTCCTGCCGCTATTGCTCGGAATCTTGGGCATTGTCTTCCAAGTATCCAGAAATCCAAAACAGTTTTGGGTGCTCTTCGTGTTCTTTATGTTCACGGGGCTTGCGATACAGTTTTATACCAACCCATACATCTTTCAACCTAGGGAGCGTGACTATTCCCTGGTAGGATCTTTCTACGTTTTCTGTATATGGATAGGTATCGGTGTATACGGACTGTTTGAAGAATTCAAAAAACTGGTTTCGTCCAAAATAGCGGCTCCGGCAATCACAACTATATGTCTTTTGGCCGTGCCGTTGTTGATGGCCTTTCAAAACTGGGACGACCATGATAGATCTGACCGATATACGGCCCCAGCTACGGCAAAAGCTTATCTAGATTCCACCAAAGAAGATGCGGGAGCCATATTGTTCACAATCGGGGACAATGACACCTTCCCAATATGGTACGCCCAAGAAATCGAGAATTATAGAACAGACGTCCGCGTGGTCAATACCAGCCTTTTTGCAACAGATTGGTACATTGACCAGATGAAGCGCAAAGCATACGAAAGTGACCCTATACCATCGCAATTGACGCATGACAAATACAGCTACGGAACAAGGGATGCCATTTACTATCAAGGTATTACAGACAATAGATGGGACATCAAAGATTTTATGAATTGGATTGGCAGCGACAAGCCTCAGACCAAATTCAGACATATTTTGACCAATCAAGGCGCCGATTTGAGCAACTATTCAGAAAGCACCTTGGATATTGTGTACTACCCCACCAATAAAATCAGGATACCTGTCAACAAACAAAATGTATTGGAAAGCGGCCTTGTCAAAGAGAAGGATTCTGCTTTGATCGTGGATTATATCGATATTGACCTGCCAACCGGTGCACTTCCCAAGAACAGAATATTGATGTTGGACCTTATCGCCAACAACGATTGGAAACGACCCATCTACTTCTCCGGAGGTAGTTTTGACAGTGCAGAATACATCTGGATGAAGGATTATCTGCAACTCGATGGACTTGTGTACAAATTGGTACCCATCAAAACCCCAAACCGAAATTCCTTTGAAATGGGCCGAATCGATACCGATCTGATGTACGATATTGTCAAGGATTGGGAATGGGGCAATGCAGGAAGCGATGAGATTTATCACGATCCACAAACGCGTTCACAGGGACTTTCTTTTAGAAGCAATTTGGCCCGCCTGATGGAAACCTTGATTGCAGAAAACAAGATTGACGAGGCCAAGGATGTCATCAATATTGCTATGGAAAACATGCCCGTGGAGCATTATTATTTCTATGCTTTTGTTGAACCATTTGTAGATGGCTATTATAAAGTGGGAGAAACCCAAAAAGCCCGAGAGCTTTTCGGCAAGCTCAAAAAGGTCTATCAAGAACATTTGGAATACTACGCCAACATTCCTTTGGATGAGCAATACGATAAAATAGACGACATCCTATCCGATATGCAGGCCTACCGTAGAAACATTGACATTTTGATTGAAAATGGAGATAAAGAATTGGCAGAGTCGGAAACCATTATCTTCAATGAATACATTGACAAATTCTCCCAGTTTGTGGATGAAGAGGATGATGTAATGGACGAATCAATTCCTCCAATAGACCCGGACATGGAAGGTTCCATTCCTATCGATGCCCCAGACAGCATTCCGGACTCTATAATTCCAGAAGAAGAATAGCATAAAAAAAAGCGAGGATAAAACCTCGCTTTTTTTATTGAATATATTCATTTAAGATTCCGATCAGGGTATTGGCATCTTGCTCTCCGCTCTGTCGCCAGACCATCTCTCCTTTTTTGTATATCATTAAAGTTGGCAGCCCTTTGATACGGAGTGCCTGTGAAAGTTCCTTGTTCTTGTCCACATCGATTTTTATCACCTTTCCCTTATCGCCAAGAGCAGCGGCTACATCGCTCAACACTGGGTGCATAGAGGTGGACTGTTCGTTCCATTCCGCATAAAAGTCTAGTAAAACTGGGACCTGTAAATCTATAAGTTCTCCGAATTTGGACATGTATTCTAAGGTTTACAGTCAAAAATAAGAAAAAAGTTGAATGTTTTACAGCCTTTCAACGCTTTGGACATTGCTTCACACTAAATTGTGATGGGCGCCATCATAATTCCATTACTCATAAAGTTCAAAATCGTCCTGGAAAACTACTTTTCCCTTTTCATCGGTAAGTTCAACAAAATCAATGGACCCGGTTCCCTCAAACACATAGGAAAGACCTACAATGTTTCCAAGGTCCTCCTGGTAATTTTCAGAATATATTTTCTTCCCATTCAACAAAAGGGTGGCCTTCTTTCCCTCGACCTTTATCTCCAAATCATTCCATTTATAAAGGTCAGTTCCCAATTTGGACAGGTTATTGTCCTTCCCGGACTTGTAAATTTCACCCAATTTATAGCTGGCCCCCGTTTCACAGCCGTTGCGGACAAGCTTAGCCGAAAATACATGCTCGGTGGTAATCAATAAAACATTTACCCACGGACAGTTGGATTCCAATGCCTTGTCCACTTTGATTTTTGTTTTGAATCCAAAGTTATTGGAAGAGACCCCATAGTCATCGCTATGCGAAATGCGGGACATAAAGTAGCGGGAAGTATCCAAACCTCGTTTTTTCAGCAGCTCGATAGGCAGATGCAATCTTCCATCCTTTACAAATGTCTCGCCCTTAAAATCGATGAATCTGTCGTCGGCTTCAGAGTAATAAACATGTGGCTCCCAGCCATCGCTTAAAATATGGACCGCTTGGGTGGCGACCACCTCATCATTGGCAATCAATTTGGCTCGATGGAAACCACTTTCATAATAGGTTGAAGCATACACCTCCTTTTTGGGGTCGATTTCTTCCTTGCGCCAGGCATTCCAAGATTGTTGGATAAAAAAACTATCGGCTTCCACATGGCTCAGGTCATACTCGAAAATAAACGTATTCGGAACGCCTTTGGCAACCGTTTTATCCGTACTAAAACTCACGGGCCCCTTAATTTTTACGTTTGATGCCCCACTTTCTCCAAAAGAAAACACGATCACCGTCAAAATAATCGCCACTACCGATACTCCCAAATAAAAGGGCCATCTGCTTCTCTTTGCTCCTTCCTCTTCTTCAACCTTGGCTTTTTGATGCTGAATTTTAAAATCCTGCCAGTTTTTATAACCGAGCACTTCCACAAGGGCGTTCAAGGTGGCAATTTGGGGCTGTGTTTTATAAGTGCCCTTCCACACCCGTTTTAAAGTGGACAAACTGATATAGTACCCGGTGTGCTCCTCAATATAGGAGGAAAGCTGTTCCAAATCCTTCTGGGTATATCCGTGCCCATTGCCGAAGGAAAATTTCTCTTCGAGCAATTTTATGCACAATTCGATATGGTAATTATCAGGGCTTTTCATAGCATACTCGAAGATATTAATATTCGCCCAAAATTGTTCGGTTTTCGGTAAATGACCGAATTTTGAACTCGATTTGATCGGCTTTTGCTTGCTCATCAAGCCTTGTTCCGCGCTAGTTTTGGATTTCAATCAAAAAACAAACACAATGAAATCCTTAAAAACATGTTTATTATCCATTTTCTTATTGACCATTTCTTTTTCCGTTCTAGGGCAAACCATCAAAAATCTTGATGATCCTAAAAATTGGGAAGTCCACAATAGGGAAGTCGATTTTGACAACGGGGTCATTCATTTGAACGGTAAACCCGGGGATGGCGTTTTATGGCTGAAAGGTTCCGATTTTCAGAACGGGACCATTGAACTCGACATCAAAGGAAGGAACAAGCCCGGAGCAAGTTTTGTTGGAGTGGCCTTTAACGGGAAGGACAATTCCATTTTTGATGCCGTTTACTTCAGGCCCTTCAACTTTCAGAATCAAAATAGGCGAGAGCACATGGTACAGTATATCGCCATGCCGCATCTGGAGTGGAAAACCTTGCGAGAAAACCACCCAGGAAAATATGAGACCTATATCGACCCCGCTCCTGCCCCAGATGACTGGTTCCACGTAAAACTGGAAATCCATTATCCCAAAGTGGAAGTTTATGTCAATGGTTCAACCACTCCCACTTTTACGGTCGAAGAACAGATCAATGTCAGTGGTCACGGAAAAATTGGGCTTTGGGTAGGCGAAAGCAGTGAAGGCTGGTTCAAAAACATTTCCATAAAGCGGAACACAATGAATGATTACACTCATATTTTGATGGATGTTGCGCATGATCAGGTGTTTTGGAACGACCCCAAATCCATGGAATTGGAGAATGAGAAAATCGGTCGGGTCTATATGATGACAGAGGAACTCTACAAAACAGCAAGAGCCATCAACGCCACAGTGGATTATGCGAAAACCGAAATAGATTCAAAGATGTTGTCGGATACTGATATCCTTTACATCCACATTCCCAAAAAACAGTACACCGAAAAAGAGGTCAAGGCCATCCACAAGTTTATTGATGCGGGCGGAAGTTTATTTATCATTATGGACAGTGAGTATTGGTCATCGTTGAGCGACACAAATGTTAACGACCTCATCGCGCCCTACGGCATCCAATATGGAGATGCCATACCCGATAAACTACCGGGCGGCCATACCATAAAAGGGGAAATACACGAAGAGCCATTAAAAATATCCTATCATGAGGCCAGAAAAGTAATCGGTGGAACTCCTTTTGTTTATGGAGATGAATTGGGTGAGGCTTATCCTGCTGCTGCCTACGTGAAGACCAAAAAAGGAGGAAAACTAGTGGTCATGGGCGAAGCCATGGTTTCACTTTATATGACCAGTTGGGAAGGCGTGGACGATTATCAATGCCAAGAATTTATGCAAGATGTCTTCAATTGGTTGAAGTGACCCTGTACTTAGGCCAATCCCTTCTTCTTCAAAGTGATTACGGATATCTCGGGCCAAATTCCAAAACGGCCCGGGTATCCAATAAATCCGAAACCTCGGTTCACGTTGATGAACTGTCCCAATTCTTTATAAATGCCCGCCCAATATTTGTAACGCCATTTAACGGGGCTCCACTTTACCCAACCTGGAATTTCCACCCCGAACTGCATGCCGTGGGTGTGTCCGCTCAAGGTCAAATGGAAATGGTAGTCGTCATGGATCACCACATCTTCCCAATGGGAAGGATCATGGCTCAATAATATTTTAAAATCTTCGGGAGAAACACCTTCTTTGGCCTTTTGGAGGTCACCCGCCTTCTTAAATCCGCCGCGGCCCCAGTTCTCCACTCCTACCAGTGCAATCTTATCCCCATTCTTTTCCAAAAACCGATTCGAATTCAAGAGCAGATCAAAACCCATGTCCTTTTGCATGGTCTTGAGATATTCCAAATTCTCTTCCTTGTCTTCCTCCGTATCCCAAACGGCGTAATCCCCATAATCGTGGTTGCCCAAAATGGAGTATACACCATCCTTGGCATCCAGACGGGAGAAAATCTCTTTCCATGGTTCCAGCTCATCGGACTTTAGGTTCACGATATCACCTGTAAAAAAAATGACGTCGCTCTTCTGTTCATTTACAAGATTTACCCCATATTCAACTTTCTGGTAATCGTCAAAACTACCGCTGTGCACATCAGAAATCTGGGTAATCTGATAATTGTGGAAAGCATCGGGCAAGTCATCAAATTCCAGCTCATACTTCAACACCTGATAGTTGTATTTTCCACGGTACATTCCATACAACAACGCTCCAAAAGGCAAGGCCGCCAAACCGAGCGCAATGCCACTTATAAATTTTCTGCGTGATGGAAAATACCCTGCATCAGGATTGGAAACACCTACAATTTTATTGTAACCGAAGCCCAACAGCCTTACAATATCCTCCAACAACAGGAAGAACCCCAACACCAGGGCCAATAAAAAGAATGCAGCGAAAATGGTGCCTGCAATGGCAGCAGTTCCTTTAAATCCATCCCCCTCGTCATAGGTCATAACCTTGATGGTCAAAAAAATCAAGGCACCCAAAAACAGTACAATGTAGGCCCAATGCATCAACGGACTCTTGAAAAGCGTACGGAATGCTTGAAAACCGTAGACGGCCAACACCAAGTAAAGAATTGCCAAAATGATAAATCGGGACATACAATTTTTTTACAAAATTAGAGCTAATCTGCTTTTTAGCAGTGCTTTTTACTATTATTTAACGGCTCGAACAATCGAGGTCAGTGTTTCCAAATTCGAAACGGCCACCTCATCTTCCACTAAATGTTTGGCGGAGTTCATACTGATTTTCCCATCCAGCGCAATCGGATTTCCGAAGGACGTACCCGAACAATGTATGGCACGGAGGCCAATGTCTTTAAATTTTGATGCGTTCCCTGGTGATACTCCCCCTCCTGCCATGATGGTCATGGGTGTTTTTTGTTGCCAAAACTCCAAATTTTTGATTCCTTTTTCTGCGGATGGTTCGCCGCCAGAAGTTAAAATGGTCTGAACCCCAATCGCTTCAAGCTGTTGGATGGCTTCCAAAGGTTCGGCCACCCAATCAAACGCACGATGAAAGGTAAAATGCATCGGCTTGGCCAATTCCACCAAAGTTTTTGTTCGTTCAACATCCAACGAAAAATCATCCATCAAAATCCCCGAAACAATACCATGCACTCCTAGGGCCTTACATGCCAAGATATCGGCCTTCATCACTTCAAATTCAGCATCGGAATACGTAAAATGTCCGCCCCTCGGACGAATTAGAACATGAACGGGAATGGACAACTCCCTTTTCACCAATTGAATCAATCCTGCGGATGGGGTAACACCGCCAACACCAAGCTCCGAACAAAGTTCAATTCGATTCGCTCCTGCCCTTTCGGCATTCCTTGCCGATTCCAAGGAATTGGCACACACTTCTACGATCATATTGTATCTTTATAACCCTTAAAATTAAACATACCAACCCATGGAACGACGCAAATTCATCAAAAATTCCAGTCTGTCTGCTGCTGGACTGGTTTCCGCCTCCACATTGGTCGCCTGTAAAACGGACACAAAGCCCGAAGTTGCCCCAGCTTCCACCATTTCTGCACAAACCGCTGTAAAACCGATTGTGGTCTGCACCTGGAACTTTTTTAACGCCACAGAAAAGGCCTGGGAAGTCTTAAAATCGGGTGGCAACGCCCTTGATGCCGTGGAACAGGGAGTTAGGGTCGAAGAAGCTGACGAAACCAATGAGACCGTGGGCAAAGGCGGTCGTCCCGATCGTGATGGCAACGTGACTTTGGATGCCTGCATAATGGACAAAGATGGCAATTGCGGTTCCGTGGTCTGCATGCAGAACATTGTGCACCCCGTTTCCGTGGCCCGAAAGGTGATGGAAGAAACACCTCACATCATTTTAGCAGGCAAGGGTGCCGAAAAATTTGCCTACGAACAAGGTTTTAAAAAAGAAGACCTGTTTACCGAAAGTACACGAAAACAATACGAAGAGTGGCTAAAAACCTCCAAATACGAGACCACTATCAACATAGAAAACCACGATACCATTGGCATGCTAGCCATAGACGACAACGGGGACATTGCGGGAGCATGCACCACCAGCGGCATGGCCTACAAAGTAGCTGGGCGCGTTGGTGACTCCCCCATTATTGGCGCGGGACTTTTCATCGATAACGAGGTGGGCGGTGCCACGGCCACAGGAGTTGGTGAGGAAGTCATCCGTACCGTGGGCAGTTTTTTGATCGTGGAACTCATGCGTCAAGGAAAAAGTCCGCAAGAAGCCTGTGAGGAAGGTGTAAAACGCATCATGAAGAAAAACGAGGGCCGAAAAGATTTCCAAATCGGGTTCTTGGCCATCAACAAAAATGGGGAAACGGGCGGTTACTGCGTGCACCCTGGGTTTACGTATCGGGAGTATTCCGAGAACGGGCACGAAAACCGTGAAGTGACCAGTTTTTATGAATAGGCATAAGACCGCTGCGATGTTAGATGAAAGAATCAAGACCGCTTTGCTCCTGGAATCAAGATGCCTTGACTCTGGTATCTTGTATCTTTTAAAGCTGCCTTCTCAAATCTAATTATCTCAATTCTCACATCTTTTAATCGCAATTCGTACTTTTAATCCCCCAACTTTATTTTGGGCACTGCTAACTGTTTATTGAACATTATTAACCGAATAAAATGTCCGACCAAAAAAGACTTTTCCTACTAGACGCCTATGCGCTTATTTTTCGCGGCTACTACGCCCTCATCAAAAACCCAAGAATCAATTCCAAGGGAATGGACACCTCTGCCATTATGGGGTTTATGAATTCCCTTTTTGATGTGATCAAACGCGAACAGCCCGACCATTTGGCGGTTGCTTTTGATAAAGGAGGCAGTGTGGAACGTGTGGAAATGTTCGAGGACTATAAAGCAAACCGTGATGAAACGCCCGATGCCATTCGTATCGCCGTGCCCTATATCCAACAAATTTTGGAGGCCATGAAAATTCCCGTGGTGGAATTGGAAGGTTACGAAGCGGATGACCTTATCGGTACCTTGGCCAAACAGGCCGAAAAGGAGAATTACAAGGTGTTTATGGTCACGCCCGACAAGGATTTTGGTCAGTTGGTGAGCGAAAACATTTTTATGTACCGCCCCGCCCGAATGGGCAACGGTATCGAAATTTGGGGCATCCCCGAAGTACAGAAACGTTTCGGTGTTAAGCGTCCCGAACAGGTAATCGATTATTTGGGGATGATGGGAGATGCCAGTGACAATATTCCAGGACTCCCAGGTGTAGGCGACAAAACGGCCAAAAAATTTATTGAGCAGTTCGATTCCATGGAAGGTTTGTTGGCCAATACCGAAAAGCTCAAGGGCAAGATGAAGGAGAAGGTGGAAGAGAATGCCGAGTTGGGACGATTGTCCAGAAAATTGGCAGAGATCAAAACGGATTGCGATGTACAATTCCATGCGGAGGATTACGAAATGTGTCCGCCCGATGCCGAAAAAGTCCAAGAGATTTTTGAAGAACTTGAATTCCGCAGACTGAAAGACCAATTCATCAAAATATTTACGGGCGAGGCGGAAGCCAGTACCCAAGTGACCAATACCAAAACGGCCAAAGAAGAAGCCAAAGTGGCGGGAAGCGGTCAGTTTACCCTATTTGGCGGTGACCCTTCCGAAGCGGCGGCCACCATCAAAGATGTGAACAGCCGAATGACGATTGGCGATGTGCCCCATTTTTATCAGAATGTGCAAGATGGTCTGGGCATGGAACTTTTTATGGACATGCTGATGAAACAACCTTCGGTATGTTTTGATACGGAGACCACGTCCCTCAATCCGTTGGAAGCCGAATTGGTCGGGATTGCCTTTAGTTGGTCGCCAGGCAAAGGGTTTTATGTGCCCTTCCCAGACAATGAGAACGATGCAAGACCTTTGATTGAAAAACTGCGTCCGTTTTTTGAATCCGAAGCCATTGAAAAAGTGGGACAAAACCTCAAGTACGATATCAAAGTGATGAAAAACTACGGCGTAGAGGTCAAGGGCAAACTGTTCGATACCATGCTGGCCCACTACCTCATCAACCCCGATATGCGCCATAATATGGACGTATTGGCAGAAACGTACCTCAACTATACGCCCATTTCCATAACAGAGCTCATTGGCAAAAAAGGCAAAAATCAGCTCAATATGCGGGACGTTCCTTTGGAAAAACAAACGGAATATGCGGTGGAAGATGCCGATGTTACATTTCAATTGGGGCTAAAATTTACGCCAGAGCTCAAAGATGCCCATACGGATAAACTGTTCTCTGAAATTGAAATCCCGTTGCTTCGCGTGTTGGCGGATATGGAATTGGAAGGCATCAATCTGGACAAGGATTATCTGGGCGGACTTTCGGAGCAGTTGGACAAGGACATCAAGGAACTGGAGCAAAGTATTTATAAAGAAGCGGGCGAGGAATTCAACATTGCCTCTCCCAAACAATTGGGGGACATCCTATTTGATAAGCTCAAGCTGGTGGACAAACCCAAAAAAACCAAAACGGGCCAGTTTTCCACTTCGGAAGATGTGCTCTCCTACTTGGCCAAGGACCACAAAATCATCCAAAACGTGTTGGACTACCGTGGATTGGCCAAGCTAAAAAGCACTTACGTGGATGCCCTGCCGAACGAGGTTCAGGAAAAAACAGGCCGCGTACATACCGATTATATGCAAACCGTTGCCGCTACGGGCCGTTTGAGCAGCAACAACCCGAACCTTCAGAATATACCCATCCGAACCGAACGTGGCAGACAGGTGCGGAAGGCCTTTATCCCACGGGATGAAAACTATGTGCTCTTGGCTGCGGATTACTCACAGATAGAGTTGCGTATTATTGCCGCCTTGAGCGAAGAGGACACCATGATCTCCGCTTTTAAAAATGGAGAGGATATTCACGCTTCCACCGCATCCAGGGTTTTTAACGTACCGATTGACGAAGTGACCCGCGAACAGCGTAGCAATGCCAAAACGGTCAACTTCGGGATCATTTACGGGGTGTCTGCTTTTGGATTGAGCAACCAAACAGATTTGAGCCGTTCAGAGGCGAAGGAACTTATTGATACCTATTACAAGACCTACCCCAAGTTGCGCAATTACATGAGCGAACAGGTCGATTTTGCCCGTGATAATGGCTATGTGCAAACGGTGTTGGGCCGTCGCAGGTATTTAAAGGACATTAATGCGGGGAACCAAGTGGTGCGCGGGGCTGCGGAACGAAACGCGGTGAACGCCCCCATTCAGGGGAGTGCTGCGGACATCATCAAGATTGCGATGATCAACATCCATAAAAAGCTTTCCGAAGGTAAATACAAGACCAAAATGTTGTTGCAGGTACATGATGAATTGGTGTTCGATTGCTACAAGCCCGAACTGGAGGAAATGAAAAAGCTCATCAAGTCCGAAATGGAAAACGCCTATAAGCTGTCCGTTCCTTTGGATGTGGAAGTGGGTATCGGTGAGAATTGGTTGGAGGCGCATTGATATTAAAGAAGTAAGTTAAACTACTTTTCACATGATGGTTTTGGCATACCTTTTCGTTTTGATTGTTCTCGTCATTGGAATCCTATGGATTATCAATGTTCCCATGCTATCAAAATGGAAGAACAACAAATTATCTTTTGGGTTAAATACTTTATTGTTCATTATATATACTTTTTATTTGATTTATGGCAATCCTCCCTTTATCGGTCACGACGAATATGGCATTAGAAGTTTATGGTTTATCATATTATTTCCGATTATACATATTGTTATCAATATTCTTTTTTCTATTGTCATCAGATTAAGGTTTCGCAGTTAAATCTTTTATTAGAAACAATGAGATGAAACCCTCCAAACGCATCCTCCCCATCATCGTGTTGTCGCAGTTTTGCTGTACTTCGCTTTGGTTTGCGGGCAATGGGGTTATGCGCAATTTGGTGGCCACGTTTGGGTTAAACGAAAGTGCGATAGGCCACCTGACTTCTGCGGTCCAGTTTGGTTTTATCGTCGGCACCTTGGTCTTTGCCATTTTATCCATTGCGGATAGGTTTTCCCCATCCAAGGTATTTTTTTCCTGTGCTGTTTTGGGAGCACTTTTCAATTTGGGGGTGGTTTGGGAAGATAACAGCTTAGGGAGTCTCCTCTCCTTTCGGTTTTTTACGGGCTTTTTCCTCGCGGGCATCTATCCCGTAGGAATGAAAATAGCGGCAGACTATTTTGAAAAAGGTCTCGGAAAATCACTGGGATATTTGGTTGGTGCGCTCGTGGTAGGCACTGCATTTCCGCATTTGTTAAAAGAAATGACCGATACCTTTTCTTGGAAAGCCGTTATAGTTTCAACCTCGTTCCTATCCCTATTGGGTGGAACTTTAATGGTCACGCTTGTTCCCAACGGGCCATACCGTAAACAAAGTCAACAATTACAATTGTCCGCTTTTTTAAACGTATTTCAGAACAAAAGCTTCCGCTCGGCAGCTTTCGGGTATTTTGGGCATATGTGGGAACTCTACGCATTTTGGGCCTTCGTTCCCATCATGCTGCAGACCTACGCCCTGTTGCATCCACAAACCAAGTTCAATATTCCTTTCCTGTCCTTTCTGATCATAGGAATCGGAGGATTGGCCTGTGTTTTAGGCGGGTATCTCGCCCAATCCATCGGGACCAAAAAAGTGGCATTTATGGCACTCCTACTTTCGTGTTTTTGCTGTTTGGTTTCCCCTTTGCTATTTGGTCAAGAATCCGACGTGCTTTTTGTTGCTTTTCTCATCTTTTGGGGGATGGTGGTCATTGCAGATTCACCGTTGTTTTCCACCCTTGTAGCACAAAATGCATCCACGGAAATAAAAGGAACGGCGCTCACCATTATAAACTGCGTAGGTTTTGCCATTACCATTTTCAGTATTCAATTGCTGAATGAAATGCGAACGTGGACAAGTTCCAATTCGGTGTACATGATTTTGGCTTTGGGACCGCTTCTTGGTCTGATGGCGCTGGCCTTTAAAAGCAAACCATCTGTCAGTAGATGATCATTCCCGCTGTGATCAAATAAATCCCTATCTTGAAATGTCATTTTTGAAACAAAAGACCATATCCTATCAAACTAAACTGGACTAAGATGAAAATTATTAAACTAATCATGCTTTTGGTCGCATTGGCCATAGCAAGCTGCGGCAATCCAAATCCCGAAACCACTGCCAATGCAGAAATCCCCGAATCGACAGAGGAGCAACGGGAGTTTTATCAACTTAAAATCTACTCTTTTGGCTCCGAAGAGCAGGTCAACGCTACCGATGCCTATCTCAAAAATGCGTTCATACCTGCGGTAAAAAAACAGGGCATCGACAAGGTCGGAGTGTTCAAATCAAGGGTCACGGAAACCGATACGGTGCAGAAAACTTATGTTTTATTGCCCTTTGAAAGTTTGGATGACTTTCAGGCGTTGGAAAATAAAATTCTTGAGGACAGCACCTACCTAGCTGCTGGCAGTGCCTACATCGATGCGAATTACGATAATCCGCCCTACAGTCACATAGAATCCATCCTAATGCAGGCCTTCTCGGACATGCCGCAGATGGGAACTCCCGATCTGGACGGTCCACGCGCCGAACGGATTTACGAACTGCGAAGCTACGAGTCGCCCACGGAACAATACTATCGCAACAAAGTGGATATGTTCAACGCTGGTGGGGAAGTCAAACTTTTTTACCGATTAGGTTTCAACGCTGTGTTCTATGGCGAAGTACTTTCAGGGCCCAAAATGCCCAATTTAATGTATATGACCACCCATCCCGATATGGCCACCAGAGATAAAAATTGGGAGGCTTTTGTCGACTCTCCTGAGTGGAAAGAACTCATTGCCATGTCCAAATATGAAAACAATGTGTCCCATGCGGATATCTGGTTGTTGTACCCCACCGAATATTCGGATTATTAGGAATAAGACCCCATTGCAACATAGATGATGGAACTTATCTATTTTACGAGTAAAACCTGTGGTGTCTGCATGGTGCTGAAACCAAAACTATTGGAAGCCGTCCAAGAAAACTTTCCCGAGGTCAACATTCGCGTGGTGGATGTGGAGGAAGAAACGGAATTTACTGGACAGTCCATGGTATTTACGCTGCCTGTGGTCATCATCAAGGCGGGCAGCAAGGAAATGCATCGGTTTGCCCGCAGTTTTTCAGTGTATGAAGTACTGAATAAGCTGAATCAACTCACTAAAAATCAATATAGTTAGCATTTAATTTGAAACATAGCGCACCCCTGTAAATTTTCAATCTACGGATCGAACAATTTTATACCTTCATTCAAAAATTCATTATATATAAAATGATTCATCCAGATACAGAACTACGCTTTATCAGTAACGAAATAGGGTACGGCGTGGTCGCTACAAAGTTTATTCCCGCGGGAACCGTTACATGGGTATTGGACCAATTGGACCGAGAATTCACTCCCTTGGAATTGCAACAGATGGCACCGATCTATCAAAATATATTGGACACCTATACTTTTCGAAACAACAAGGGCAACTACATTTTATGTTGGGACAACGGAAGGTACGTAAACCATAGTTTCAATTCCAACTGCCTTACCACGGCCTACGATTTTGAAATTGCCATCAGGGACATTCACCCAGGGGAACAATTGACCGATGATTACGGTTACCTGAACATTCCTTTGCCGTTTCGGGCGGCCGACGAAGGAACCCGACGAAAGATCGTGTACCCCGACGACCTATTGAAATACTACAAGGTCTGGGACAACAAGATCAAAAAGGTCTTTGGGAACATTACCAAACAGCAACAGCCTTTGCGCGGACTGCTTCCAGAGGAACTTTGGGACAAAATCGAAAATATTGTTGCGGGTCGGGAAGAAATGGACTCGATACTCAATAACTTTTACTACGGTGTGCCGATAGAAATTTCGGAACGGACCGTTTAAAAATAAAAAAGGCACCCAAACGGTGCCTTTTTCATTCCTTTTCATAGCTTAATCAATCAATTGCCAAAACTATTGGCCAATCGTGGTTTTTGACTTTTACTCCCAATAAACAAATCCGTAAGCGGTTTAAAGTGTCGCTTCCACTGATAGGGAGCAAAGTCAAACCACAATTTAACTTCGGGAGCATTGTTCTCCTCCACTGCAAAACCGTCTTCGATATTAAAATCCAATCGATTAAAAGTATTGGCAGACTCCTCTATCCCATCTTGGTAAATAAATTGATTGCCCCATTGCGCCATATAAAAACGAAATGCTGTGTATTTACCTTTGGGCAAAGAAAGAACGCTCTTGGAACGTATAAAGCTCCCAGATGCGATACCCTTGAAAGTTACCGGGTTTTGACCGGGAAAATCTATTATAAAATGTTCTTTACCTTGTTCATCTATTGCTGAAAACTTGGTAATGTTCAATGTCATTTCTGAAACATGATAAGCCGTTGCAGCCTCATTGGACAAAATCAACTCTGCTCCTTTGTTCTCCGAGCCATACCAATCGGCAAGGACATTCGGGGTGTATGGTGCTGTTGACCATATTGTTGGATAAAAATTATTCTTTTTCATAGCAATTGTATATCAAAAGTTATACAGGTACAAAGTTGGGGTAGTTTTCCTACCCTGACGTCTAATAGATTATCCAGTTTATATGCTCAATTAACACAAAAACCTGATTTTAAGATTTATTTTGGTTAAAATGACACAAAATCAAATACGATACAGCAAACCACACTATCTTTCAAACGAATGAAAGTAGACTACATTTTTCTTCTGCTCGCCCTGATCGCCGAAATTATCGGGACCATCGGGGGCTTTGGCTCTTCGGTATTCTTTGTACCGATCGGCAATTTTTATTTTGATTTCTACTCCGTACTGGGAATGACGGCCATTTTTCATTTGTCCAGCAACATCAGCAAGATTTTCCTGTTCAAAAAAGGACTGGACAAAAAATTATTGCTCTACATCGGGGTTCCGTCCGTGCTTTTTGTCATTATCGGTGGATTTCTATCCAAAATAGCCAATAGTGCAGTCCTTGAAATTGTATTGGGTGTTTTTCTGGTCGTTTTCAGTCTGCTGTTCCTTATCAAAAGTGAGATTGTCGTCCTTCCCAACAAAAAGAATTCAATTATTGGAGGGTCACTATCGGGTTTTTCGGCTGGACTTCTAGGAACGGGCGGGGCCATTCGCGGACTTACCATGGCCGCCTTTAATTTGGAAAAAAGTGCTTTTATCGCTACTTCGGCGTTCATCGATTTTATGATCGATTTTTCACGGACCTTCGTTTATTATGGCAATGGGTATATTGGCAAACAAGAGTTGATGTACCTTCCCTTTTTATTCGCCATTGGCTTGGTGGGCACCTACTTGGGGAAAAGAATTTTAAAGTATATCCCCCAAGAAAAATTTCGTAGGCTCAGTTTGATCTTTATTTTGTTGATAGGCTTGGCGACCATCACCAAATTGATGTTCGATTATTGGGGCTGATCTTCACCGTAGTTATCCCCGATTCTGTCCAAAACCTTTAAAAAGATTTCAAATTCCGATGCATCCACATCTTTCACGGCAAGCTTCCGTAAAGCCAAGGCACTAGGCAAGGTAATGTCGAGGATTTCTTGTCCTTTTGGGGTAAGCTCCAACTTAAACCGTTTTTGATCGCCATCAAAACGGGTCTTGGAAATCCAGCCTTTACGCTCCAGACCTGCAATTACACGTGAGGTCGTGGCCCTGTTCCGAAAGTTTTCGTTTACAATGTCCCGCTGACTCGCATCTTCGCCCAATTGATGAATTTGATAAAGAATCACCCATTGCTCTATGGTCGTGTCCACCCCGAGTTCATCAAAAGTGCGCAAATACGCCTTTTGAATCTTTCGGAGCACCAAATCCAAATGGAACCCCATCCCCTGTATTTCATCTATACGACTGAGCATGCATCAAAGAATAGCCACAAAAATAGGAATTCCAATTTTCACAAATGCCATTGACAAAGAGCATCAAAAATTTTAACTCAAAATTGAGTAGGTAAAATCGTTTTCGTGTCCCAAAATTATTATTTTTGTTGTTGATGCAACAAAATAGAACTGAACAATAAAAAAATAGAGCCCATGGAAACATCTACAATCCCAAAAAAAGCAAACACATCCGAAGATTTTATGCCCATTAACGGTACCGACTATATTGAACTGTACGTTGGCAACTCCAAACAGGCCGCCCACTTTTACAAGACCGCTTTCGGATTCCAATCCTATGCGCAAGCAGGTCTGGAAACTGGCCTACGCGACCGAGAAAGTTATGTAGTAGTACAGGACAAAATCCGATTGGTGCTGACCTCCCCCCTTAAAAGTGGAACCGAAATCGGTAAACACATCGATAAGCACGGGGATGGCGTAAAAGTCGTAGCCCTTTGGGTAGATGATGCCACCATAGCTTATAACAATGCCATGGAACGCGGTGCCAAATCCTATATGGAGCCGAAAGTTGAAGAGGATAAGAATGGAAAAGTGGTACGCGCAGGAATCCATACCTACGGCGAGACCGTCCATATTTTTGTGGAACGCAAGGATTACAACGGAACATTCCTTCCTGGCTATAAAAAATGGGAAACCCCTGACTATAACCCAGAGCCTACTGGCTTAAAATTTGTTGACCACATGGTCGGCAACGTGGGGTGGAACAAAATGAACCATTGGGTAAAGTTTTATGAAGACGTGTTGGGATTCAAAAATATTCTTTCGTTTGATGACAAGGATATTTCCACCGAATACACCGCTTTGATGAGCAAAGTGATGAGCAACGGAAACGGACGCATCAAATTTCCGATCAATGAGCCAGCCGAAGGACAGAAAAAATCACAAGTAGAAGAATATTTGGATTTTTATGAAGACGAAGGCGTTCAGCACATTGCCGTTGCCACCGACGATATTATCCAAACCGTTCGCGACCTTAGAAGCAGAGGAGTCGAATTTCTACGTGTTCCAGCAACCTATTATGATGCGGTAACCGACCGTGTTGGTGAAATTGACGAGGATATTGCCCCATTGAAAGAATTGGGCATTTTGGTGGACCGCGATGATGAAGGGTATTTATTGCAAATTTTTACCAAACCCGTAGAACCGAGACCAACGATGTTCTTCGAAATTATCCAAAGAAAAGGTGCACAGTCGTTTGGAAAAGGTAACTTTAAAGCACTGTTCGAAGCCATAGAGCGTGAGCAAGAGCTTCGTGGCACATTGCACTGATAAATTGTAAATTGTAAGTGTTAAGTGTTACGTTCCGATTTGGAGCGTATCACTCAATACTTGTCACTAAAAATTAAAGCAATGCCTATCTATCATAAACTTGGGAAAATTCCGCAAAAAAGGCATACCCAATTCGAGAAACCGAACGGCGGGCTCTATTACGAGCAGCTTTTTGGGACTATCGGGTTCGATGGGATGTCCTCGCTTTCCTATCATGTTCACCGACCTACGCAGGTCAAGGAAATTGGGAAGGCCTTGGACGTGAGTCCGAAAATTGCCGTGGAAAAGAACATTACCAGTCGTAAGTTCATCGGTTTTGATGTGGCTCCAAAGGATGATTTTTTGGAATCGCGGGAACCTCTTTTGGTGAACAACGATGTTCATGTAGGCTTGGCGGCACCCAGAAAATCCGTTACGGACTATTTCTACAAAAATGCCGATGCCGACGAAATGCTCTTTATCCACAAAGGTTCGGGAACTTTAAAAACCTTTTTAGGGAATATTCCGTTTGAATATGGGGATTACCTCATCATTCCACGAGGGATGATCTATCAAATCGAATTTGATACGGAGGACAACCGCATTTTGTATGCCGAGTCCTTCCACCCCATCTATACCCCAAAGCGCTATCGAAACTGGTTCGGACAATTGTTGGAACACTCACCTTTCTGTGAGCGGGATTATAAATTGCCACAAGACCTTCAAACTTTTGATGAAAAAGGAGAGTTTTTGATGAAAATCAAAAAGCAGGGCATGTTGCACCAATTGGTCTATGCCTCACATCCTTTTGATGTAGTCGGTTGGGACGGTTACAATTATCCTTACGGATTTTCCATTCATAATTTTGAGCCCATAACGGGACGCATACATCAACCGCCACCAGTGCACCAAACATTTGAGACAGGTGCTTTTGTGGTGTGTTCCTTCTGCCCAAGACTTTATGATTATCACCCAAAATCCATTCCAGCACCCTACAATCACTCCAATATAGATTCGGATGAGGTATTGTACTACGTGGATGGTGATTTTATGAGCCGCACAGGCATTGGACCAGGGTATATTTCATTGCACCCTGCGGGTATTCCACACGGGCCACATCCTGGCACCTATGAAGCGAGTATTGGTAAAAAGGGTACGGAAGAATTGGCCGTGATGATCGATACCTTTAAACCATTGCAGGTTACGGAGAACGCCCTCAAAATTGATGATGGTAAGTATTATAAATCATGGTTGGAGTAGACTCTATTTATCAATGCCTTCTGTCATTTCGAGCGCAGTCGAGAAAAGAAGGCTTATGTATCGCTCTCGACTGCGCTCGAGCTGACAAATTCAATTTTAAATGATCATAGAAATACCTGAAAACTCAGATTTTTCGATTCACAATATTCCCTTTGGGATTTTTTCCACTAAAGACAGAAGCCCGCGAGTGGGTGTTGCCATAGGTGAACATATTTTGGATTTGGCCGCTGTGGCCGAGTTGGATGTGTTCGATTTTAACACAGCACTACTGGAAAAGGATACCTTGAATGATTTTATTTCCCTCGGGAAGGAAATCACAACGCGGGTCCGCAAAAAGATTCAGTATTGGTTAAAGGATGACGAGTCCGTTTTGGCGGGCAAGTCCGAACTTTTCGTAAAACAGTCGGAGGCACAAATGCACATGCCCGTCACAGTGGGAGACTACACTGATTTTTATTCCAGTTTGGAGCACGCCACCAATGTGGGCAAAATGTTCCGCGACCCCGAAAATGCCCTATTGCCCAATTGGAAACATATTCCCGTGGGGTATCACGGCAGGGCAAGTTCCATTGTTGTGAGCGGACAGCCCATCCATCGGCCCAAAGGACAAACGATGCCCAACGGTGCGGACTCCCCAGTTTTTGGTCCCACCAAACGGTTGGATTTTGAACTTGAGATGGGTTTTATCTGTGGAAAAGAAACCCAATTGGGCGAATCTGTCCCTACTAAAGATGCCGAGAATTATATTTTTGGATTGGTATTGTTCAACGATTGGTCGGCCAGAGATATTCAGAAATGGGAATATGTGCCGCTGGGACCATTTTTGGCCAAGAATTTTGCATCGTCCATTTCACCATGGGTGGTTACGTTGGAAGCTTTGGAGCCTTTCAGAACAAATGGCCCCAAACAAGAACCCGAAGTCCTCCCCTATCTAAAATATGAAGGTAAAAGGAATTATGACATCAATCTAGAAGTCGGTATCCAACCAGAAAACGGTGAAGAAACCACAGTTTGCTTTAGTAATTTTAAACATATGTACTGGAACATGGCCCAACAATTGGCGCATCATACGGTAAACGGTTGCAACATCAATATTGGGGATATGATGGCTTCTGGAACCATTTCAGGCAAAGAAGAAAACAGTTTTGGCTCCATGCTTGAATTATCTTGGGGAGGCTCTAAATCCATCCAATTGAAAGATGGCTCCGAACGAAAATTCATAGAAGATGGCGATACGGTAACGATGAGCGGTTACGCACAAAATGGCGATATTAGAGTCGGATTTGGCAAAGTGACCACAAAAGTGTTGCCTGCAATGTAATTTTGGTAATTGAGCGGGGCCGAAGCTACTTGGCTTTGGATATTATGTGACTTCGGCTCCGCTCAGTCACCATTTTAAAAACAATATCGATTCCTGCCCAAGCGCAGGAACAACAACGCAAAATCAATCTAAATGATAAAAACCTTAGACCCAACCACCATACCTCAACCCGAACTATATACTATCCTATCCACTGCTGTGGCACCAAGACCGATTTGCTTTGCCAGTACGGTAGATGCCGAAGGGAATGTAAATTTGAGTCCGTACAGTTTTTTCAATGTCTTCAGTTCCAATCCGCCCGTGATGGTATTTTCCCCAACTCGAAGCGGCAGGGATAACTCTTTAAAACATACCCATCAAAATGTGGTGGAAGTGCCCGAGGTGGTCATCAATGTAGTGAACCACAAAATGGCGGAGCAGATGTCGCTTTCCAGTACGGCATACGAGAAAGGCGTGAACGAATTTGTGAAAGCAGGTTTTACCGAAGTACCCAGTGTCAAAGTAAAACCGCCTCGCGTGGGCGAGGCTCCCGTATCCTTTGAGTGTACCGTTTTGGAAGTAGTGGAACTGGCCCAAACCCCAGGAGCAGGAAACTTGATCATTGCCCAAGTGGACATGATTCACATCAACGACGACTACTTGACGGATGATGTCCTAGACACTGAAAAATTGGACTTGGTGGGCCGTATGGGCGGCAACTGGTACATTCGAGCGATTAAAGAATCCCTTTTTGAGATTCCAAAGCCCATCCGTACCCATGGCATTGGCGTGGATGCTTTGCCCAAGGGCATTAGAGAAAGCGATGTGCTTACAGGAAACAATTTAGGGCGATTGGGAAATTTAGAGCAACTGCCTTCCCCACAAGACATTAAGACCATTGTTGAGGTCGCGGGAATACAAGATAAATCCAAAACCGAACTGCATACCTTGGCCAAACAGCTATTGGAAGATGGGAATACCGAAAAGGCGATGGCCTATTTATTGTTTGGGGAAAATATGTAGCGTAGAAATGTCCATTTTTGCTAAATATGGACATTTTATGTATTTTTGAAGAATCAATAATGGTTTGCCATGAATATCAGTTTCACAAAAAAACAGGAAGAATATATTGCCCAACAAGTTGCAACTGGCGAATATCAGAACAACAGCGAAGTTATTCGCGATGCTTTACGTTTGCATAAAGTGTATAGGGACAAGGTTATCAATGATCTTAGAAATGAGATTGAGAAAGGTTGGAATGCTCCTGACAGCCACAGAACAATGGAGCAAATCATTGCGGCAAAAAAGAATGGATGACAGCCAGCTATGTTCTATCCAAAGAAGCAGATAATGATATTGAGGATATTTTCGAATATGGCGAACTCAAATTCGGCGCTTCCCAAGCCATTGAATATTTAATCGGCATGAACAGTCACTTCGAAGTGATAGCCAAAAATCCCAATATTGGAATAGAAAGAAAGGAAATCAGGAATGAATTGTTCAGTTTCCCCTATAAATCACACGTAATATTCTATCGCAAGATGCGCGGATATGTACGTATCATTCGAGTATTATACGGAGGAAGGGATTTAATAAAAATCTTGACTTGATGTCAAATCAAAAAATGAAAAAAGACATAACATCCATTTTCAAACCTCATTTGGTACCCAAAGAGGTCTATAAAGGCGGAAAAAACATTCCACCGACGAATACAAAAATATACAAACTTTCCTCCAACGAAAATCCTTTGGGAGCATCGCCAAAGGCGGTTGCTGCGATGAAGGCTGCCTTGGACAAGATTGACATCTACCCCGACCAGACCGATATTCGTTTGTGTGAGGCCTTGGTCAAAGATTTTGATGGTCAGTTGAGTGCCGACCAGTTTTTGTGTGGCAATAGCGGGTCAGAGGTGATTGATATGCTGCTTCGCGCTTTTATCAACGAAGGGGACGAAGTGATTTTTTCCAACCCCTGCTTCCTGCCGTACGCTGTTTTTTCCAGATGGTATGGTGCCAAGCAAGTAGACATTCCTCTTTTGGCTCCCAACTACGAACTGAATGTGGAAGGCATTTTAAGCGCCATCACCGAGAAGACCAAGATCATTTTCCTGACCAGCCCCAATAATCCTACGGGAACCTATATTCCAAAATCGGTAATGGACGATTTTATCGCCCGTGTCCCAAAGAATATTGTAATAGTTTTTGATGAGGTGTACCGCCATTTTGCGGATGCCCCAGATTATGTGACCGCATTGCCGTATGTCTTGGAAGGACACAACGTTATCGGGCTGAACAGTTTTTCCAAAACCTATGGTCTCGCAGGACAACGAATCGGATACGGATACACGACGGCAACCATTGCCAACTACGTACGCTTGATACACAAACCCTTTTTATTGCCATTGACTTCCATTGAGGCGGCCATTGGCGCATTGAACGATACAGAATTCGTTGAGGAAACAGTACAAACTGTTTTGGAAGGCAGAAAATGCATTGCAAAGGCATTTGATGAACTGGGTATCAAATACTGGCCGAGTCAAGCCAACTTTTTTATCATTGACCCACCATTGCCCGAGATGGAATTCACGGACAAGATGATGGAGCAGGGCATTATGGTGCGACCTGTTTCGCAATTCGGTGCTCCTGGTAAGGTTAGGATCACCATTGGTGATACAGAGGCGAATGAAGCACTCGTTAGGGCATTCCACCGAATAATTCCTTAACGAATGTTGTTGTTTTCTTAACTACCTCCTAACTAACACAACAGTTGCTTCGCCATCAACAGCTTCCACATCAACAATCTGCACGGGACCGACAACAGTAAGTGTGTCTCCAGAGATACTATATGTAGATTCCCCTGTTCCACCATCTTCAGCATCAGTGGCGGTTAATGTATTACCATCAACGCTGTAAGTTCCGGAAGCAGTAACGGGGCCACCGCAAGTTATTGTAAACTCTGTTTCGGTAGCTTCAAAATTGATTTCGGTAGTTGCAGATGAATATTCTCCTTCAGCGGTAAAGGTTACCGCACCTGCAAAACATTCTATTTCATCCAGCAAATTATCAGATGAGGTTCCGTCACCATCCCAATCAACTGATTCTCCAAAATTTAATTCCACAATATCCCAAGTACCAACAATAGAATTGTTACCTGAGTCATCTCCATTATCGGATGAACAAGAAGCAAAAAGGATTGCTACCAATAAAAGTGTAAAAACATTCTTTATCATGAGATTTGTTTTAAACGTTATCGTTAAAACGAGCAATTCATTATTGTAGTATTTTTACTACTTAATATTTATCACAAAACAAACCGATAGGTAGCCTTCAGCAGGAAGATATTCTGTGGTTTTTGACCAAAAATGTTATCTCCCAAGCTGGATAGCAGTCCATTTGTAGGGTCACCATTTCTTGACACATCCTGAGACCAGACCAAAAATATTTCCGAGCCTGGAATATACTCCCATCGTATCACCAAGTTGGAACGAAACTGCACAAAGGAAAAATCGGGGTTATCAAAACTAAAATCGGTGACTCCGTCCAAATCTTCATCAATGGCATAGGTTCCATCCGATAAAGTAGTTTGTTCTGCCGAATATTGTACAAATCTATCCTCAAAGACCTTGGCCACAGGATCGGTGATGTGTTTAAAATTGGAATATCTCCCCCTCGAAATAAAAGGCTGTCCCCAATATTGAATGGTCAGGTTGGGATTGATGGTATAGTTCAGTCGAACGGACATACTCAACGTTCGTTGATCTATTTTTCCATTCAAATATCTTGGCGAACCATTCACATCATCAAAATTGTCTATGAACTGGAGTTTATCGTGATTGATATCCAAAGAAGGGAATACGGAAATCCGCAATGCATTAATGGGCTGGTACGCAAACCCTCCTTCCATATAATAGTTCTTTATGGAATTGTCCAAGGCTCTTCGTCCATTATGGAAAAAGGAAAAACGTAATTTTTTCCTGTAATCGGTGCTGATGTTGTTCCAAAAGCTCACCCATGGAGATTGTCGCAATCTAGGACCGCCCCGTAATGCGAAGTTGGAATACTCAATCGGCGCAAAATTGAACCCGATATTGGTCTGGTAGTTGTTCTTCCAGTTTTGCCAACTATTGGTATTGAATTGCAGGTAATTGTGGTTGCCCTGAAAATCCCATGCTGTCCAATGGTTATAGTTGATGCCCACACGCCTAAAAGTACTGTCTGGCTTTAAGGTTTGGTATCCTATCCAAGTATAATGGCGAACATCGTCGGCCTGACGTTGAAACCCGATATCGTTAAGTTCCAGTTCGGGAGAACGCCATGTGGCGCCCGACTCAAATTTCCAGTGGCCGTTGCCCACCTTGCCCAATTGCACATTTCCTCCAGTACCCGTAAGCGATGTCCTTGTAGTATCCACGGCAACATGGGCCGCGCCCACCCTATTGAACAAGTGCGTAATGGATTGTTGGGTATTGGTAATGGCCTCCTCACTACCTCGAACATGGCTCATGGTAATATTACCACCAACATACCAGTCCCGATTGGCCCATTGATGTTTAAAATCCAGTCCGCCCGTGTACGCGGCATCATGAAGAAAGTTGAGCTGTTCAGGAATCTGCTCCCTATTTGTTGCTGTAAAAATGCCCCCGATATAGGAATTCCTTTCATTGAAATCCTTTTGCAATCTTCCTACAAAATAATTGGTCAAGGGCTCTACCATTTCTTTTCGAGTCCCGCCTTCATCATTTATTATAGTAGCGGTTCGTTGGGCGGTCACACTTTCGAGCATCCCAATGGCCCATCCATCTTTGGTCTTGCCACTGAACTTGGCTGCACCAATAATCGGGGTATTGTCGGGTTGGTCCACAAACTCGCCATCTGCGGTGTCTGGATATCCCTGTGGGCTTCTGCCTATCCTACGGGAATAGAATATATTGTCCGAGCCAAAGGTGTTCCCTGCTTCGGACTGGGACACCCTAAAATCAAAGATGTTCTTGTTCTCCACAAAAAACGGGCGCCGTTCCTGAAAAAATATCTGGAATCCATCCAACGCAATAGCAGATGGGTCTGCATCCACTTGACCAAAATCTGGGTTGACGGTCAAATCCAAGGTAAGGTCATTGGTGATTCCAATCTTGGCATCGAGCCCAGCAGTAATGTTACTTTCGCTTCCGTCCCTAAAGGGATTTCCTTCCTCCGCTTCGTAGGTTTCGGTCTTTGCAACGGTGTAAGGCTGAATCTCCAATTGTTTTTGAGGTTCAATGTTCTGTAGCCCGTGCAGTTCGCCAAACTCGCTGACCCAACCGGGCTGGTCCACCGGTTTACGCTGCCAAAGGGAGCGTTCCTCGTTCCTGAAAAAACGTCTGGTGGATTGCAGGCCCCAAACCTGTTCTTCGGCACTACTAAATTTTAATTGACTCAAGGGAATACGCAGTTCAGCCGTCCAACCCTCATCGTCAATATTTACTTTGGCGTACCAAATGGGGTTCCAACTTTCGTCCCAATTATTTCCATTGTTTGATATGAACTCATCTCCCTTAACACCTGCAGCCGTAATGGTAAAAGAGAAGGCAGTACGTTTATCAAAATAACTGTCAATGTTGAATTCCACCCAGTCCCCATCAAATCCGTCCCTTCGGGATAAACGCTTCACAATTTTATCAGGCTCGTCATCAAAACACCGCACACCTATGTATAAGTTCTTGCTATCGTAAAGTATTTTGAATTGGGTTTGATGTGATGGCGGAGTATTCTCATCGGGCTGCCACTCAATATAGTCCCCGCCCCATTCAACTAGGTTCCATACCTCGTCTTCCAATATACCATTAATAGTGGGCGCCGCATACTCGCCCAAAGATTGGGTAGTATACTTTTTTTTGATAATGACTTCAGTGGAATCTTGTGCTTGAGATGAAAAAATAAAGAATAGGGTCAGGAAAACCAGAGCTGCGTTTCTCACGTGTTCGTTTTTTGATTGATTGACACGATAAAGACCTAGGAAATTGTATAGAGTTACAGTACAAATTATTTTTAACTCTTTTTAACATTTTACCGATCTATCTTTTGACCGATTTTTATGCTTTAATATTGAATTTGAAAAAAGTGAAAAAATATTCCCAATCAACCGTTTGTAATTCAATCTAATAATTGTACATTTGCAGCCCGTTAATCGGGATAGGTTATTTAAATCAATAATATTCGAGAAGTGGATACATTAAGTTATAAAACTATTTCCGCCAATAAATCTACTGTTGACAAGCAATGGTTATTGGTTGATGCTGAAGGACAGACCTTAGGAAGATTGGCGTCTAAAGTAGCCAAAATACTTAGAGGGAAATATAAGACCAACTTTACCCCTCATGTTGATTGTGGGGACAATGTAATTGTCATCAATGCCGAGAAAATCGACATGACCGGAAACAAGTGGGACGATAAGGAATATCAAAGATACACAGGTTATCCAGGTGGACAACGTTCCGCTTCTGCGAAAGAAGTATTGGAAAAGCATCCTGAGCGCATCATTGAGAACTCTGTAAAAGGAATGCTTCCAAAGAACAAACTTGGAGCTGAACTTTTCAGAAACCTTAAGGTATATGCCGGTGCAGAGCACGGACAAGAAGCGCAAAAACCAAAAGCAATAAACTTAAACGACTACAAATAATGGAAGTGGTTCATAAGATAGGCAGAAGAAAAACAGCTGTGGCCAGAGTTTACGTTTCCGAAGGTTCTGGAAACATTACAGTAAACAAAAGAAATCTTAACGATTATTTTACCACAGGTACATTGCAATATAAAGTAAAACAACCTTTTACTTTAACCGAGACCGAAGGAAACTACGACGTAAAAGTAAATGTTTACGGTGGTGGTATCACTGGTCAAGCAGAAGCCGTACGTTTGGCCTTGTCCAGAGCAATGTGCGAAATTGATATCGAAAACAGGGGAATCCTTAAACCAGAGGGTTTGTTGACAAGGGATCCAAGAATGGTGGAAAGAAAGAAATTCGGTCAAAAGAAAGCCCGTAAGAAATTCCAATTCTCCAAACGTTAATATACATTGGGTGTTTCGACACACAATTATAGATAAGTTCATTGAAAACCCTGAAAATATCCAAATTTCAGGGTTAAATTTTTAATCAAAGTTGTCGTTGTTCCAAAAGGGATAAAATTATCGACTTTTTGGAAACTAGTTTAGCATCTAAATGGGCAGGGCGAACAAAATTTGTGACCACCTGCACATTGCTACTTACAACGGAACGTAAACTAAGTACAAAAAATGGCAAGTAAAATTGAAGTAAAAGACTTACTGGAAGCAGGTGTGCATTTTGGACACCTTACTAGAAAGTGGAACCCGAACATGGCGCCCTACATCTACATGGAGCGTAACGGGATTCACGTAATCAACCTTTACAAAACGGTTGCAAAACTTGAGGAAGCCAACGAGGCCCTTAAGAAAATTGCTGCATCAGGAAGAAAAATCCTTTTCGTAGCCACAAAAAAACAAGCAAAAGATATTGTTGCGGACAAAGTATCCAAAGTAAACATGCCTTACATCACAGAAAGATGGCCAGGTGGTATGTTGACCAACTTTGTGACCATTCGTAAAGCCGTTAAAAAAATGGCTTCTATCGACCGCATGAAGAAGGACGGTACTTTCAACACCCTTTCTAAAAAGGAAAGATTACAAGTTGATCGTCTTCGTGCCAAGTTGGACAAAAACTTGGGTTCAATCGCGGATATGACCCGTTTGCCAGGTGCACTTTTTATCGTGGATACCATGCGTGAGCACATTGCGGTAAAAGAAGCCCAAAAATTGAACATCCCGATTTTTGCAATGGTGGATACCAACTCCGACCCTCGTGATGTTGATTACGCAATTCCATCCAACGACGATGCAGGTAAATCCATCGAAGCTATCTTGGAATCCGTAACCAGTGCAGTAGCCGAAGGTTTGGAAGAGCGAAAGAGCGAAAAAGGTAGTGGAAAAGACAAAGACGAGGACGCACCCAAAAAGGAGAAAAAATCCTCTGAAGAAAAATCAGCCAAAAAAGCTGAAGCCGCTCCTAAAAAAGAAGCTAAAGCAGACGACCTTACCAAAATTGAAGGTATAGGACCTAAAGCTGCCGAGGCTTTAGTAGAAAGTGGAATCACTACTTACGCTGAATTGGCAAAAGCTGACGCTGACGACATCAAAGAAACTTTGACAGAAGCTAGCTCAACTTTGGCTCACCTAGACCCAACATCTTGGCCAAAACAAGCAAAAATGGCTGCCGATGGTGAGTGGGATGAGCTTAAAGAATGGCAAGACAGCGTAAAAGGTGGAGTTGAATAAACCCATTGATTTAACATTGTCCTAAACAAAAACACTTTTTTAGTGTTTTACTTTACATAAAATTTTAAAAGAAAAGAAAAATGGCAAAGATTACTGCCGCAGAGGTAAATAATTTAAGAAAGGCTACTGGAGCTGGTATGATGGATTGTAAAAAAGCTTTGGTCGAAGCAGATGGTGATTTTGACCAAGCCATTGAAATCCTAAGAAAACAAGGTCAAAAAGTTGCTGCTAAAAGAGCTGACAGAGAATCTTCCGAAGGTGCTGCCATCGCAAAAGTGAACGATGACAATACACAAGGAGTAGTAATCTCCCTTAACTGTGAGACCGACTTCGTTGCCAAGAACGATAGCTTTGTAAAACTTGCAAACGATTTGGCCGATTTGGCCCTTGGTTTTGACAGTAAAGACGATTTCCTAGCTGCTTCCTTCAATGGAATGACAGTTTCCGAAAAATTGACAGAGCAAACAGGTGTTATCGGTGAAAAAATAGAAATCGGAAGCTTTGACAAGTTGAACGCTCCGTTCGTTGGTTCATACATCCACGCTGGGAACAAAATCGCTACATTGGTAGGATTGTCCGCCAATGTTGATGGTGCTGCTGAAGCTGCAAAGGACGTAGCTATGCAAGCTGCTGCAATGAACCCAGTTGCACTTAACGAAGAAGGTGTAGACCAATCCATCATTGATAAGGAAATTGAAATCGCTAAAGATCAATTGCGTCAAGAAGGAAAACCAGAAGCTATGTTGGACAACATCGCAAAAGGTAAATTGAACCGTTTCTTTAAAGACAACACTTTGGTGAACCAAGCTTTCATTAAAGACAGCAAGCAAAGTGTAGCAGAATACGTTAAATCTGTAGATTCCAGTTTGGAAGTTACAGGTTTCACAAGAGTTGCCCTTGGCTAATTCACCAGTAGAATAAATATAAAAAACCGCTTCCCTTCCGAAGCGGTTTTTTTATGCCCAGATCTAACCTGCAATTCTTCATTTGCCATAAATATTTTTGATTATTTTTGTCCGGACTTCAAGAAACTCTCAATGCATTACAAAAGAATTTTATTAAAACTAAGTGGGGAAGCCCTTATGGGCGAACAGCAATACGGTATAGACGCCAAGCGATTGGACGAATATGCCGAAGAAATACAAGCTGTAATCGAAAAGGGTGTTGAAGTCGCCATAGTTATAGGTGGCGGTAATATTTTCAGGGGTCTCGCCGGCGCAAGCCAAGGGATGGACCGCGTTCAGGGCGACCATATGGGAATGCTTGCCACGGTAATCAACGGTCTTGCCCTACAAAGCGCTTTGGAACTCAAGGGAGTTCAGACCCGATTACAATCTGCCATCAAAATCAATGAGGTGGCCGAACCTTTTATCAGAAGAAGAGCTATTCGTCACCTAGAAAAAGGCAGAGTGGTCATTTTTGGTGGCGGAACCGGAAACCCCTACTTCACTACGGACTCGGCCGCTGTTTTAAGGGCCATCGAAATAAAAGCCGACGTCATCTTAAAAGGTACCCGCGTGGATGGTATTTACACCTCCGACCCCGAAAAAGATAAGAATGCCACTAAGTTTGACTCCATTTCCTTTAACGAAGTGCTTTCCAAAGGACTCAAGGTTATGGACACCACAGCATTTACACTAAGCCAGGAAAACGAACTGCCCATTGTAGTGTTCGACATGAACACTCAAGGCAACTTAATGAAAATAGTATCCGGAGAAAATATAGGAACAGTGGTCAACGTATAGGTTGGCATATACTTTGGTTTCAATTTTATAAATTTGAAAGTTATGGACGAAGAAGTAAAATTTATTCTTGATAGCACAAAAGAAAGCATGGAAGCAAGCATTGAACACTTGCAAAAGGCATTGACCAAGATTAGGGCCGGTAAAGCAAGCCCCATCATGCTTTCTACGGTAATGGTAGACTATTATGGTTCGCAGACACCACTTTCCCAAGTATCCAACATCAATACTCCCGATGCGCGCACACTGTCGGTTCAACCATGGGAAAAAAACCTGTTGGGTGAAATAGAGACCGCCATCATGAATGCTAATTTGGGGTTCAACCCAATGAACAATGGGGAAACCATAATCATTAACGTTCCACCATTAACGGAAGAGCGAAGGATACAATTGGCAAAGCAGGCAAAAGGCGAGGCCGAGGATGCCAAAGTAAGTATACGAAGCGCTAGACAAGAGGCAAATAAAGAATTGAAAGCGCTGGATATTTCCGAAGACCTTCTGAACAACGCCGAGGTAGATGTCCAGGAACTAACCAACAAATACATCGACAGGGTCGACGCTATCCTCACTGCTAAAGAAGCGGAGATCATGAAGGTATAAAACTTGGATTTTGACCAGCTACTTTCCTAGGAACACAGCATATCATTTTCTACCTTTGCGGCCAACAAAACCCAAATGGTAGCAAAGCTCACTAAAGGATTTTGGCCCAAGGTCGCTGGCATTATACTCCGCAATAGAATCCTGATTCTTTTGACGGTTATCGGCATTACCGTTTTTTTGGCCATGCAATGGAAAAACATGCAGTTTTCCAATACAGAAGCCAATATTCTGCCAGACGACCATCCAGCTAGTATTCAATACAACGCTTTTACCAAAATCTTTGGTGAAGAAGGCAATGCTATTGTTCTTGCCATTAGGGATTCCGCCCTATTCACACCAAAAAACTTTAACCGTTGGAATACATTGAGCAAACAGCTTGATGCATTTCCTGAGGTTGATTATGTGATTTCCCTAGAGAACTTAAAGGAACTCATTAAAGATAATGAGACCCAGACCTTCTCCATGGAACCTTTGATTTCCCGTGCTCCAAAGACCAAGCAGGAAATCGACTCCCTTACCAACCACCTGTTCAAAGAACTTCCGTTTTACGATAACTTAGTGTACAATCCTGAAAGCGGAACTATACAGACCATTGTTTATCTGGATAAGGACATTATGAACACTGCGGTAAGAAACGAGTTTATCTTGAACGACCTTGCCGAACTCGTGGAAGACTTTGAACAAGAAACCCAGATGGATGTTCGCATTTCCGGGATGCCCTATATCCGTACTTGGAACACCAAATCCATTATTGATGAAATCGGATTGTTCATAGTAGGTGCACTTTTGGTTACATCCCTTATATTTTTCTTTTTCTTTAGGAGTTTCAGGGCAACCTTTATCTCCATGTGCGTAGTCATTATTGGGGTGATGTGGGCCTTTGGAATACTCGGTCTTTTAAGGTACGAGATAACTATACTAACGGCACTCATTCCACCTCTGATCATTGTAATCGGTATTCCCAATTGTATCTTCTTGATCAATAAATATCAGCAAGAAGTCAAAAAGCACGGAAACCAGGCATTATCGTTGCAACGGGTTATATCCAAGATCGGCAACGCCACCCTAATGACCAATATTACCACAGCTTCAGGTTTCGCTACATTTATCATTTTGGACAGCGACCTTCTCAAGGAATTTGGTATCGTAGCCTCCATTAATATTGTTGGGATTTTTATCCTATCCCTATTGATCATCCCGATTATTTACAGTTTTATGCCGCTTCCCAAAACGAAGCATCTCAAACACTTGAACAAAAAGTGGATGGATTACTTTGTGAACTGGATGGAAAACATTGTTAGAAACCATCGAATTGCAGTTTACATCACCACCGTTGCTGTTTTGGTCTTGAGCATTATTGGCATTTACCAGATGCGCATCACGGGAAGTAGGATTGAGGATTTGCCCAAGAACAGTCATTTCTACAAGGATATCCAATTTTTTGAAGCAGAGTTTGACGGCATCATGCCCATGGAAATTGTAGTGGATACCAAACGAAAAAATGGAGTGGTGAAGCCAGCGACCTTAAAACGTATGGACCGTTTGGGAACCGTTATAGACGAAATACCGGAACTATCAAGACCAATCTCTATAGTTGACCTGGTAAAATATTCCAAGCAGGCGTACTACAACGGTATTCCAAAATACTATCAGCTCCCTACCAGCCAAGAGAATACCTTCATCATGAGTGCTGTTCAAAAGTCATCTACAGGTGGGGCCGACCTTTTACAAAGCTTTGTGGACAGCACAGGGCAAACTGCCCGTTTGACCACCTATATGCGCGATGTAAAAATCGATCGCATGGAGGAAATCGAAAAAGATGTGCAACAAGCCATCACAAAGGAATTCCCAGACGAGAGGTACAACGTTTTTATGACGGGTAAAGCTTTATTGTTCCTAAAAGGGACTAAATATTTGGTAAAAAACCTATTATTGTCGCTTGCACTGGCCATAGGCTTGATTTCCCTTTTTATGGCCTACCTGTTCCGATCATTTAGAATGGTCATCATATCCTTGGTGCCCAACCTATTGCCATTGGTCATAACAGCCGGCCTCATGGGTTATTTGGGAGTACCCATAAAACCATCTACCATCTTGGTGTTCAGTATCGCTTTTGGGATTTCCGTGGACGACACGATCCACTTTCTGGCAAAATACCGACAGGAACTCACAGCAAATCGTTGGCACATCAAACGGTCCGTGTACGCGGCCTTGCGTGAGACGGGAGTGAGCATGTTCTACACCTCCATTGTGCTGTTCTTTGGGTTTTCTGTATTTATCATCTCAAGTTTTGGGGGCACCAAAGCGTTGGGAGGACTGGTATCGGCCACCTTGCTCTTTGCCATGCTTTCCAATTTGATTCTGTTACCTTCCTTGTTATTGTCTTTGGAACGAAGCATTGCCAACAAGCAAGTGCTCAAAAAACCTCAAATCGACATATTGCCCCAGGACGAGGACAACCCCAAGGAAAAATAGTGTTTACAACCGGCATAAATTAGGCCAATCCATTGCCATCATTTTTTATCAAAAACCTATCTTTACCAACTAAATCACCATAGTTTTAGAATGATGTCTTATTCCATAAAAGAATTGCTAGAAAAGCAACCCGTAGGAGATTCCGTTGAAGTAAATGGATGGGTAAAAACATTTAGAAGTAACCGATTTATCGCCCTTAACGATGGTTCCACCATACATAATATCCAATGTGTAGTCGATTTTGAAAATCTGGACGAAGCATTGCTCAAAAAGATTTCAACCGGGGCCGCCCTAAAAGTAACAGGGACTTTGGAAGAAAGTCAAGGCCGTGGGCAGAGTGTGGAAATTCAGGCAACTGACATATTTGTTCACGGAACGGCAGACCCGGAGACCTATCCTATCCAACCAAAAAAACACTCGTTGGAGTTTTTAAGGGAGAAGGCTCACCTTCGGGTAAGGACCAATACCTTTTCTGCCGTAATGCGTGTGAGGTCGGTACTTTCATTTGCTGTTCACAGCTACTTTCAGCAAAATGGATTCTACTATATGCATGCCCCTATTATTACAGGTTCGGATGCTGAAGGCGCTGGTGAAATGTTCCGGGTGTCCACCTTGGATGCCAAAAAACCACCATTGACTGATTCTGGTGAAGTGGATTACTCAGAGGACTTTTTTGGAAAGGAGACCAACCTTACCGTATCGGGACAGTTGGAAGCTGAAACCTATGCCATGGGACTTGGCAAGGTCTATACTTTTGGACCTACATTTAGGGCAGAGAACTCCAATACATCCCGCCACCTGGCGGAATTCTGGATGATAGAACCTGAAATGGCTTTCTATGATCTTGATGCCAATATGGATCTTGCAGAAGATTTTATCAAATACATTATTCAATATGTACTGGACCATTGCCAGGATGATCTTGAATTCTTGGAAAAACGCCTATTGGACGAAGAAAAGGCCAAACCGCAGAACGAACGCTCGGAGATGGCCCTTATCGAGAAGTTGAAATTCGTTGTAGAGAACAACTTTAAAAGGGTATCTTACACCGAAGCCATTGATATATTGAAGAACAGTAAGCCCAACAAAAAGAAAAAATTCCAATTCCCTATTGATGAATGGGGTGCGGACCTACAAAGTGAGCACGAACGTTTCTTGGTGGAAAAGCACTTTAAATGTCCGGTAATCCTTTTTGATTACCCTGCGAACATCAAGGCTTTTTACATGCGATTGAACGAGGACGGCAAGACCGTACGCGCCATGGACGTACTTTTCCCCGGTATTGGCGAGATTGTAGGAGGCTCACAAAGAGAAGAACGTTTGGATGTGCTGGAACAAAAAATAAAGGAACTCGACATAGACGCCAAAGAACTTTGGTGGTACCTTGACCTTAGAAAATTTGGTACTGCCGTACACAGTGGATTTGGACTAGGATTTGAGCGTATGGTTCAATTTGCCACAGGAATGGGCAACATTAGAGATGTAATCCCCTACCCTAGAACACCGCAGAACGCCGAGTTTTAATTTGATTTTATTATTTTAAGAAGGTAAGATTGTAAATCATCAATCCGTATGCTGAAACAACATCTACAGTTTAAACTTTCCCAAAAACTGTCTCCACAGCAGATTCAGCTCATGAAACTTATTCAATTGCCCACACAGGCTTTTGAACAAAGATTAAAACAAGAGCTGGAGGAAAATCCTGCATTGGAGAGCGGAAAAGAGGAAAATGATGCTCTGGATGATATGTATGAGGATACGTATGATGAATCGGATGATAATGAAAGTATCGATACGGAGGAAATCAATATTGATGACTACCTAAGTGATGATGAAATACCAGATTACAGAACCCAAGCCAACAATTACAGTGCCGACGATGAGGACAAAAGGGTGCCTTATGCCGCTGGCACGTCCTTTACGCAATATTTGCTCAACCAGCTCAATACCGTCTATCTGGATGACCAAGAATGGGCTATTGCCGAATTTTTGGTGGGCAGTGTGGACGAAAGCGGCTACATACGCCGACCACTTCCAGATATAATGGACGACCTTGCCTTTACACAAAACATTTACGTAGAGGAAGATAAAATAAAACAGGTTCTAAAAATCGTTCAAGACCTAGACCCTCCGGGGGTTGCTGCCCGTTCATTGGATGAGTGCCTCATCATACAATTGAAGCGCAAGGAGCCAAAGCCTTCTGTTGAACTTGCCATCAATATACTTGAGCGTTCTTTCGAATATTTTACAAAAAAGCATTATTCCAAGCTCATTCAAAAACACCACGTTTCAGAAGAAGAGCTTAAGGAAGCAATTTCTGAAATAGAAAAATTGAATCCAAAGCCGGGAGGGTCGTATTCAGGAAATACCCGGATGATAGAGCATATTGTTCCCGATTTTTCCATTAAGATCGTGGACGGTGAACTGGAACTCAGCCTTAATGGGAGAAACGCCCCAGAGCTACACGTGTCCAAAGAGTACAGTAATATGCTGGAGGGCTATAAAAACGCCAAGGAAAAGTCCAAATCCCAGAAGGACACCGTCATGTTCATCAAACAGAAATTGGATGCCGCCAAATGGTTCATAGACGCCATCAGGCAGCGCCAACAGACACTGTACATTACCATGAGCACCATCATGGAATATCAAAAAGAGTACTTTATGACGGGGGACGAGCGCAAGTTGCGTCCCATGATCCTAAAGGATATAGCTGATAAAATAGACATGGACGTATCCACCGTATCAAGGGTGGCCAACAGTAAATATGTGGACACTCCTTATGGTACCAAACTGATAAAGGATTTCTTTTCAGAGGCCATGAAAAATGAGCAGGGAGAGGATGTATCTACAAGGGAAATCAAAAAGATTTTGGAGACCGTTATTCGCGATGAGGAAAAGAAGAAACCTCTTACTGATGCAAAATTGGCCAAGATTCTAAAAGAAAAAGGGTATCCTATTGCCCGACGAACCGTAGCCAAATACCGGGAACAGCTAGATATTCCAGTGGCAAGGCTACGAAAAGAAATATAATGCGCCACGTATACAACATTATATCTTACCTATTCCATCCGTTGTTCATACCGATTGGAGGAACTATAGTGTATTTTTTGGTGGCTCCTTACAGCACTTTAGAGACCCAAAGTGGGAACATACTCCCCATTTTTATACTAACGGTGATTATTCCGATTATTTTTTTTCTGATCTTGAAAAATCTCGGTGTAATCAATTCCATATTTTTACCGACCATTCAAGAACGCAAATATCCGCTCTATATTAGCTGCATTATCTTTTTGATGATATTGTACAAGGTAATACCCAATAATTACGTACACGAGCTCTTTTATTACTTTACCGGGCTCTTAACGGCTACCACGGCTACCATTGTCCTGTTGTTTTTTCGGTTCAAGACCAGTATGCACCTTTTAGGGATGGGAAGTATTCTGACCTTTATGGTAGCGCTGAGCATTCATTTTGAAATTAATATTACCATCGCCATTAGTTTGTTTACCTTATTTACCGGAATGGTAGCTACATCCAGATTATACCTAAATGCCCATACAAAAAATGAGCTATTGATTGGTTTTATGCTAGGATGCTGCTCCCAACTTATTATTCTCAAATACTGGCTATAGAATATAAAAGGTGAGTCCGACCCGTAGAACTCTTAAATCGATGGATTCACCTGCAATTGAAACCCCTTCTTTCAACAAAGGATTTAAACTATAATAAGCATGGATGTTCCATGTATTATATCCAAAATTCAGCATAAGGCCGTACTGTAGTGTATTAATGTCATCATTTGAGAAGGAAACATTTCCCTCATCAGCAACCAATTTGGATCTCCCAGAAAACACATACCCCAATTTGGCTCCTGCATATATTCTCCAAAACTTATATTCTGTTGCTGTAGATGTACGCCACCTAACCTCTAGAGGAAATTCTATCGCATGTGTTTCCAACTTACTACGGTTAAAGTTCTCATCATCTACAATCTGATAAGTCCTTACATCACCGTCCTCTGTAACCCCCATATTGGAATAGTAGGAATTAGCGGCGTAGCCCAAACCAACACCAAATCCAAAGTTTCTCCTTTTGTTGAGCGGAATATCCTTGATAAAACCAAGTTGCAGATTATAGGAAAGGTTACGCTGGTCGAGTGCATCAGGACTATTCAACAGCACGTTATATCCAACACCTATATAAAACTGGTCTTCCAGATAACTGTTATCCACGGGTTGTACCTGTGTGCTATCTGTAGCTGATTGGCCCAAAACAAAACAAGAGCACAACATGCAAAGTGAAATAATCGAAATCTTGTAAAACAACTGAATCATGTGACAATTTAAAACAAAAAACGCCCCAAATTAAAAATTTGGAGCGTTTCCCACTAAATCTAAGCTATTGCCTACTGTAGATTGTTAAAAGCATCTCCCTCATAAGTGGTATAATTCACTTTAAGGGCATTTACTTCTCTCAATTGTTGCTTAATGTCGGTAATAAGGCCCATATTGGCCTCTTTATCAACCTTCAAAGCAGTAGTCAATACATTTTGAAGTTCTTGCGGTTTCTTTGCACGTTCTGCCAAAATAAATGAACCTACTTCGTCCACATTGGCAAATTTATCATTCAATTGGATTTTTGGCTCTGTACCAAAAACCTTTTGATATTCTTGAGTAGGTGTCCCTACATAAATATAAATAACGCGATCCTTCTTCTCGAGCTTCTTTATTTCAGATGCATTTGGAAGGGTGTTTGCAACCATTAAAGAACTATCCTTCATCGTGGTCACTGTCATAAAGAAGAAAAGTAGCATAAAAACGATATCTGGCAACGAAGCTGTTGACACCGCTGGTAAATCTCCTTCCTTCTTTTTGGTAAACTTAGCCATATTAAATATAGTTTTTAATCGGTTGTTGTTTCTGCCTCTGAAAGCTTCTGTGGAAACATCTCTTGGATACGTTTCACTTTGTCTTTCAGGTCATCTCTCACGTTTGATGGAGTCTCTGGATCCAAATATTTTGATTCCATAGTTGTAAAGTCCTGTCCATACAAACGCTGTGCTTCACGGTTACGCAAGTCGTTATACGCACCTACTAACTCGTTCTGAACAGTAATATACGTACTATACTTGGTCTCCCTGTCGTTCTTCAATGAAATAATCGCTTTTGTCGGGTTATCTGATGAAGAAGGATCCTTCTTACCTTTACAATAAGTACAAGATCCATCGGCACCGTTTTCCAAAAAGGCGGTGGCGGCTTCTCTCAAATCCTCAATTTCCATCAAATTATCCTCAACCAAAAGCTGTCCATTCCTGTTGATGTTAACAGTAAAAATATTCTTCTGCTTAATCACAACATCTTGCTCTGGCGGCTCAATCGGCGGCAACATACGATCCAAACCTGCGTCAGTTTCTATGGTGGTGGTCACCAAGAAAAAGATCAGCAGAAGGAATGCAATATCCGCCATGGAACCGGCATTTACTTCCGGCGCACCTTTTCTTCTAGGCATAATTCAATTTTTACTTTACAAACATTCTTTTCAAACCTGGTACTATCATCAGAACTACCGCAATAAGGGTTAGGATGAAAAATACGTTCAATCCCATTCCAATGTTTTTCACAGTTCCTTCCGTGGTTTCAATACCTCTTTCGGACATTGTTTCAACCACAGCCATATTGTCCGAAGAAATCCCATAAGATATAGCTACGATGATAGCTAACCCGCCAATGGCGAAAAGGGCTTTCTTGACACTTCCTTTTGTGGTGAACAATTTTGCCAACCCGAACACTACTGAAGTAATCACAGCAATAGCCAAAAGGATATACATAATAATGAACATGAAGTTCATCGCGCCACTGTTAATGGCATTTGGATCATCGGCAGACGGAAGAGAGAACCAAAGTACGGCCGCTACCAATCCGATGACGATGAGCAATATTTTTACTATTTTATTCATGATTCTCGATAGTTTTTAATTCGTAATTATTTCTTGTGGGCAGCCAACATATCAATCAAAGCGATTGAGCTGTCTTCCATATCGTTTACGATACTATCGATTTTAGCAATAATGTAGTTGTAGAAAATCTGAAGGATAATCGCCGTGATCAAACCGAATACGGTTGTCAATAACGCTACCTGGATATCTCCTGCAATCAAAGATGCACTCAGGTTACCTACTGCTGCAATTTTCTGGAAGGCCGCGATCATACCGATTACCGTACCCATGAACCCAAGCATTGGAGCAATAGCGATAAACAAAGACAACCAAGAAACGTTTTTCTCCAATTGTCCCATTTGAACACCACCGTAAGCCACAACAGCTTTTTCAGCAGACTCAAGTCCTTCATCTACTCTATCCAAACCTTGATAGTAGATAGAAGCAACTGGTCCTTTTGTGTTTCTACAAACCTCTTTGGCTGCCTCAACACCACCAGAAGCCAAAGCGTCCTCAACTTGTTGCTTCAATTTGGTAGAGTTGGTAGTTGCCAAATTCAAATAAATAATTCTTTCGATGGCAACAGCCAATCCCAAGATCAAACAAAGAAGTACAATTCCCATGAAGGCAGGACCCCCTTGGATAAATTGCTCTTTCAATACTTGGGTGAAGCTAGCGCTGGCTTCAGCTTCTTCTTGTAACATTGCTGCAGATGCAGTTGTTGTTCCCATCACAAACATTCCAGCAGCAGCCAGAGTAAAGGATATTTTTTTCATTTTACTTAAACTTAAATTTAGTTAGTTAATAATATAAAGATATAAAAATTTTACAATTGAAAAATTAAAATACCTAGCAGAGAGGAAGGGATTCGAACCCTCGATACACTTTTGGTGTATACACACTTTCCAGGCGTGCGCCTTCGACCACTCGGCCACCTCTCTATTGTTCCATTTAGGCCGACCAATAAACGAAAAAATTATTAGTTATAGAAATTTGATGCGTTAATTTTACACCATCTCACCACGAAGGGGCGTCTCAAAAATTGTCTTGAACAATTTGTCGGGAACCCCCGTCCCTAATAGGTACATCGCTTTTGTTATGGCAGCCTCAGTTGTAATATCCTTGCCGTTAACCAGTTGCATCTCCTTCAGTTTTTCACTGGTTTCGTAATGCCCCATAGAAACACTGCCGCCAGAGCATTGGGTAACGTTGATCATGTGCAATCCATTTTCCACGGCTTTTTTTATCGCATTCAAAAACCATTCGTCCATTGGAGCGTTTCCAGCACCATAGGTTTCTAGTATCAATGCCTTTAAATCGGGAATATTCAGCACCGATTGCAGTACATTTTGATTGATTCCGGGGAAAAGTTTCAAAATCGCAACCCGATCATCCATCTTTTTATGTACTTGGAGCGACTTATTTTTGGTCACCTTTTTTATCAAATAGTTGTCGTGGACATTTAAATGGACACCGGACTCCACTAAGGGAGGATAGTTTAAGGAATTGAAAGCTTCAAAATGTTCCGCATTTATTTTGGTGGTCCTGTTGCCACGATAGAGCTTATATTCGAAATATAGACCGACCTCGCGTATAATGGGTTTCCCCTTTTTCTGAAGGGCGGCTATCTCGATGGACGTGATCAGGTTCTCCTTGGCATCTGTACGTAGATCCCCAATAGGCAATTGCGATCCAGTAAAAATTACCGGCTTCTCCAAATTCTCGAGCATAAAGCTAAGTGCCGACGCAGAGTAACTCATCGTATCGCTACCATGAAGCACCACAAAACCATCATTTTCCTCGTAGTGCTCTTCAATTATGGAAGCAATCTGTGCCCAATAACCGGGGTTCATGTTCGATGAATCGATGGGATCACTGAAAGAGACACCCCTTAGGTTACAATCCAATTGCTTCAGCTCGGGAATATTTTTCACCAGTTCCTCAAAATTGAACGCCTTGAGCGCACCGGTTTTATAGTCCTTCACCATACCAATGGTTCCTCCCGTATAGATCAGTAATATGTTGGTCTTCTTTTTCATAGATCAGATTCCAAATATTTCTTTGGAGTTTTCTGTGGTGATTGCAGCGATTTCTTCTTCTGGCATACCATACATGGATGATAGTTTTTCCAATACCTTGATAATGTACGAGCTTTCGTTCCGTTTTCCACGATAGGGTGCCGGTGCCAAATATGGTGCATCGGTTTCCAGAACAATATGCTTCAGGTCGATTTGGTCCAAGAACTGATCTATTTTACCATTTTTAAAGGTGGCCACTCCTCCAATGCCCAGCTTCATGTCGTATGATATAGCCTGATGCGCCTGTTCCAAGCTCCCCGTAAAACAGTGAAAAATCCCAAAGAGACCCTCTCCTTTTTCCTGTTCCAAGACCTCGAACACCTCATCAAAGGCATCACGGCAATGAATCACTATGGGCAACTGATGCTTTCTCGCCAACCGAATCTGATGGGCAAAGGCCTCCTGCTGCTCTTTTAAAAAGGTCTTGTCCCAATACAGGTCCACCCCTATTTCGCCCACGGCGTAAAACTTTTTCTTATCCAACCACTCTTCTACGTGGGCCAGTTCGTCTTTATAGTTTTCCTTGACATGAGTAGGGTGAAGTCCCATCATCAAAAACACGTTGTCCGGATAATCGGATTCCAAATCCAACATGGATTGGGTATAGGTTGAATCGATAGCAGGGATAAAAAAGCGTTCCACCCCGGCATCAAGGGCCCGCTGCATCATCTCATCTCTATCCTCGTCAAAGGCTTCACTATATAAATGGGTGTGGGTATCGGTTATGATCATTCTATTATTCTTGAACACGTATTGAATCCTTTCTGGTCCTGTAAAAAGCTATGGCCTTTTGAAATTTTACTGCACCTTCCTTGGTTTGGTCATAAATAAACCCATCCAATTCAGGATGATGCTCAGCTATCCAAGACACCAAATTTTCCCGCCTATCGGCCCACAAAGAATCCTTGAAATCGACATATTCGACGATATCAATACTATAAATTTTGCCATTCTTGATTTTCATGATTTCACGGCTAACGAAGGGTTCTTCTTGCAGAAAAAGAATCCTATCACACGCCTTTGAGACTTTTAATTCAAGGCTGTCCCCGCTTTTGTTAATATCCAAGATCTTATACTTTGGACGGAACACGGAATCCCACTGAAACAAAGAACGATAGCCCTCTTTACTAAAAGTCCTCACATGGTCCATTTCATTAAACCGTATGCTGTCCAAAAACAACCCGACCAGTTCCTTATAATCGGATGTGTTCAGGGCACTGACGTAATTTTCGGCAATTTTCACCGTGTCCATTTCCTTATCCTTCTGATTACAGGACATGGTGATTACCACGCACACAGCGATGACGGCAATCTTCTTAAAGCTGAATTCAATCATAACACAAAAATAGGCTTATCTTAGACGTCCCAAAACTTTGTTCGGATTAAAGATTCCTCAAGCGTATATTTCCCTATGGCATCACTCAAAAAATTCCTTAAATCCAAAGACTACATTAAAATACCTTTGGTATTGACCGAGACCAACCATTTTGAACTCGTTGCCAGTATCAATGGTGTTACGGGCAAGTTTATTTTGGACACCGGAGCATCCAATACCTGCGTGGGGATGGACAAAATTGCATTTTTTGAAATGGCCTCGGAAGCTACGGACATTAAAGCCGCTGGAGCTGGTGCTTCGGAAATGGAAACTTTGATCTCCATTAAGAACAAAATACAGATCGGGGACTGGAAAAAGAAAAAACAGAAGGTCGTTCTTTTTGATCTTACCCATGTGAACCAAGCTTTAGTTTCCCACAATGCCCTGCCCGTTGATGGAATCATAGGCGCGGATCTACTGAAAAAAGGTAAGGCCGTAATCGACTACAATAAAAAATGCCTCTACTTAAAAAAGTAAAGGCATTTGCTTATAGATTTCACGATATCGCTTCGACTTTGCTCAGCGACTTTTCTATTTAATATTTAGATTATAATTCCAACGCTTTTTTCACGTTTCCGTCCATCAACAATTCTTCTGGACTTTCCAATGCTTCTTTGACAGCCACCAAGAACCCTACGGATTCCTTACCGTCAATAATACGGTGGTCATAAGAAAGTGCTACGTACATTACCGGTGCAATGGCAATGGCGCCATCCCTAACAATGGCACGCTCTACAATGTTGTGCATTCCCAAGATTCCACTTTGTGGTGGGTTGATGATAGGAGTGGACAACATGGAACCAAACACACCTCCGTTGGTAATGGTAAAGGTACCTCCTGTCATTTCATCAACAGTAATTTCACCTTCTCTTGCACGGATGGCCAAACGTTTTACTTCGGATTCGATTCCTCTGAACGTCAAGTTTTCCGCATTTCTGATTACGGGAACCATCAAACCTTTTGGTCCTGATACCGCAATGCTGATATCACAGAATTCGTACGTAATCATTTCCTTGCCATCGATCATAGAGTTAACGGCCGGATACATTTCCAAGGCACGGATTACCGCTTTGGTGAAAAAGGACATGAATCCAAGACTTACACCATGTTTGTTCTTGAACTCTTCCTTGTATTGATTTCTCAATTCAAAGATCGCGGACATATCCACTTCGTTGAATGTGGTCAACATCGCGGTCTCGTTCTTGGCAGAAACCAATCGTTCGGCCACCTTTCTTCTTAACATGGACAATTTGGAACGACTTTCGCCGCGGTTACCGCCAGTAGGTGTTCCCATGGATGGAACGGCTTTTACCGCATCATCCTTGGTAATTCTTCCATCTTTGCCACTTCCAGAAACTGATGAAGGGTCGACTCCTTTTTCGTCCAATATTTTCTTGGCCGCTGGTGATGGGGTACCGGAAGCATAGCTTTCCTTTTTGGGTTCCTCTTTCTTTGGCGCTTCCTTCTTTGTTTCTTCTTTTTTGGACTCCTCTTTCTTGGATTCTTCCTTTTTATCTGATTTATCCGATGAGCCTCCGGGTTTTTCGGCGCTTGTATCGATGAGGCAAACCACCTCGCCAACAGCTACGGCATCCCCGACTTCGGCCTTAAGGGTAATAATTCCGCTCTCCTCTGCAGGAAGCTCCAATGTTGCCTTGTCCGAATCTACTTCGGCTATGGCCTGGTCCTTCTCCACATAGTCTCCATCCTCTACCAACCACTCGGCTATTTCTACCTCTGTAATGGATTCCCCTGGTGAGGGAACTTTCATTTCTAAAACCATTCTGTTATAGTTTATACTTGAATTATCTTATTTGCATGTTGTCCTTACTCTTGTCAAAAACGTAGTCCAATACTTGGGCATGACGTCTTTTTGAACGCACGGCACTACCAGCGGCGGGCGCTCCGTAGAACCTGCGGGATGCCACCCTAAACTGTTTGGCCTCGTCCAGATGCATCAACATGTGGCCCCATGCCCCCATATTCCTTGGTTCTTCCTGCGCCCAAACAATATCGTCAGCGTTCTTGTATTTTTTGATAATGCTTCGCATTTCTTCGGCAGGCAAAGGGAACAATTGCTCCACACGTACCAAAGCTACATCGTCCCTTTCCAGTTCATCGCGTTTGTCCAGAAGATCATAATAGAATTTACCGGTACAGAACACCAATGTTTTTACTTTGGTCGCTTTTGCATCGGCATCATCTATCACCATTTGGAAACTACCGTTGGCCATTTCTTCTTTGGTGGAGACTACTTTTGGGTGCCTCAACAAACTTTTTGGCGTAAATACCACCAATGGTTTACGGAAGTTGGCCTTAGTTTGTCTTCGGAACAAGTGGAACAGGTTTGCCGGAGTGGTCACATCCGCCACGAACATATTATCCTTGGCACAAAGCTGTAAGTATCGCTCCATACGTGCAGATGAGTGCTCCGCTCCCTGACCTTCATAACCGTGGGGCAACAAAAGGACCAATCCGTTCTGCAATTTCCATTTATCCTCCGCCGAGGACAAATATTGATCTATAATAATCTGTGCACCGTTACTGAAATCCCCAAACTGTGCCTCCCATATGGTCAATGTTTTCGGACTTGCCATGGCATAGCCATAATCAAATCCCATAACGGCATATTCTGACAGTAAGGAGTTATAGATATGGAATTTCCCATTCTGGTTGTCTCCCATCTCGTTCAGCAGCACCACTTCTTCCTCGTGCATTTCGGTTTTGATGACCGCATGCCTGTGCGAGAAGGTTCCCCTTTCCACATCCTGGCCTGTCATCCTAACATCGTAACCTTCCTCGATCAACGATCCATAGGCCAAAAGTTCGCCCATGGCCCAATCGAGTTTATTATCCTCAAAATACATGGCATGGCGACCTTCCACCAATCGCTCCAATTTCCTCAGGAATTTTTTATCCTCTGGCAATTTGGTGATACTCTTGGCAACCTCATCCAACTTTTTAAGATCGTAGGAAGTGTCCATAGGTTTCAGCATTACCTCTTCGGTCACTTGCTCAAACCCTTCCCATTCATCTTGCATGAACGGGGTTATTCTGGTCTTCTCGATTTTTCGGGAATCCAAAAGATTCTCCTCAAGATCGTTCTTATATTTTTCTTCAAGTTCCTTTACGTAGTTCTCGTCGATAATGCCTTCTGCTATCAACTTCTCTGCGTAAATATCCCTTGGGTTTTTATGCTTTGATATGGATTTGTACAACAACGGCTGGGTAAACTTGGGCTCATCACCCTCGTTGTGTCCATATTTACGGTATCCCAATAGATCCAAGAAAATGTCCCGCTTGTACCGCATTCTATATTCCAAGGCAAAGGTGGTGGCATGTACCACGGCCTCTGCATCATCAGCATTTACGTGAAGTACAGGCGAAAGGGTAACCTTGCCCACATCGGTACAGTAGGTCGAGGACCTTGCATCCAAATAATTTGTAGTAAATCCAATCTGATTATTTACCACAATATGAATGGTCCCTCCTGTGGTGTAACCATCCAAACGGGCCATCTGAATCACTTCGTAGACCACTCCCTGGGCAGCAAAAGCGGCGTCACCATGAATCAAAATCGGTAATACTTCAGAAATATTGTCCCCATGATCGCGGTCCTGCTTAGCTCTGGAAATACCCTCAACGATAGAGTTCACGGTCTCTAGGTGCGAAGGGTTCGGGGCAATGTTCATATTTACCATTTTCCCAGAGTCGGTCTCACGTTTTGAGGTCCATCCCAAGTGGTATTTTACGTCACCATCAAAGATGGTTTCCTCGTAATCCTTACCATCAAACTCACTGAAGATGTCTTTGGGCGACTTTCCAAAAATATTGGTTAATACGTTCAAACGACCTCTGTGGGCCATTCCGACCACAAACTGTTTTACTCCCTTGTCCGCAGCCTTTTCAACGATCACGTCCAATGCCGGGATCAGAGATTCACCGCCTTCCAGCGAAAATCGCTTTTGCCCCACATATTTGGTGTGCAAAAAGCTTTCAAAGGAAACGGCCTCGTTCAACTTACGGAGGATATTCTTTTTCTCGTCCGGTGTAAAATCGGGATGATTATCGTTCTTGTTGAGCCAATCCTGAATCCACTGGATGCGTTCCGGAGTGCGGATATACATATACTCCACCCCAATGGCATCGCAATAAATGCTTTCCAGATGGCGTATGATTTCCTTTAGGGATGCAGGGCCAATGCCCAATATCTTTCCAGCATCAAAAACAGTGTCCAGATCATCTTGGGTAAGACCAAAGTTGTCTATGTCCAAGGTAGGCTCATACTTGCGCCTTTCCCTTACCGGGTTGGTTTTGGTAAAGAGGTGCCCACGGGAACGGTAACCATCGATTAGGCGGATGACCTGAAACTCCTTTTGCAAGGTTTCCGGCATTTCTACTTTCCGTCCATTGGAAAGCACGACCATGCCGCCATCACCCTTATCCGATTCGATTCCCAAATCTTCGAGGGATCCTTCCAGACCAAAATCAAAACCCTGAAAAAAAGCCCTCCAACTGGGCTCTACTTGATCGGGATTCGTTAGATATTTATCGTATTGCTCCGCAAAAAATGAAGTGTGCGCAGCGTTTAAAAATGAATATTTGTCCATTCTTTCTGTTTCTCCAAAACTTTATGGAAAATTTTGTCAAAAATACGGGTTTTAGCATTTATATGCTTGTATTCCCGTGATTTTCTTACTCAAATTTACAACTATATCACAGAATAAACGGTAAAGCAATAAAAATGAAATTTTTAACTGAAATTAACAGTGGAAACTAAAAATAATTTAACTTGACCGACCCTAAACCAACCAAACATGTCCAAACTCAAAAACAGATACCTCTCCCTCGATGTTTTCAGGGGCCTTGATGTTGCCTTGATGATCATAGTCAACTCCCCAGGAAATGGTTCTACCTCCTTTTCACCATTATTACATGCCGAATGGAACGGTTTTACGTTGACCGACCTTGTTTTTCCCACTTTCCTCTTTGTTGTTGGAAACTCCATGAGCTTTAGCATGAAAAAGTATGAAGCTATGGGAAATGGGGCTGTATTTAAAAAAATATTGAAGCGAACCGCCATTATTTTTCTTTTGGGATTTTTAATGTATTGGTATCCGTTTTTTGATGAAGGACAGTTGAAGCCATTTTCGGAAACCAGAGTATTTGGCGTTCTTCAACGTATTGCGCTCTGCTATATGTTCGCCTCCATAATCCTTCATTTTGTAAAGACAAAAACGGCCATTTGGCTGAGCTTGGCATTTTTGGTTGGCTACCATCTGATTCTGATCGGTTTTGGGGACCTCACACTGACAGAGAATGCTGTCCTTAAACTGGATGAATGGCTAATTGGACCGAGCCACATGTACCATGGCGAGGGCATAGCTTTTGACCCTGAAGGATTGCTCAGCACACTGCCAGCTATTGTAAACGTAATTATTGGTTATTTGGCGGGTAGATTTATCCAGAACAACGGCCAAAATTATGAAACAGTGGCCAAATTGATGATGGTGGGCTTTACCCTGATCTTCGCTGGATTGGCATGGGACCTGATTCTTCCCATCAACAAAAAACTGTGGACAAGCTCTTTTGTACTGCTTACTTGCGGAATCGACCTGATGGCGATTGCCATACTCATCTATATTTTGGATATGAGGAAAGCAAAAAGTTGGAGCTACTTTTTTGAGGTCTTCGGCAAAAACACCTTGTTCATTTATCTGTTGTCCGAAGTATTTGTGATATCACTTTACGCAATCAACACCAAAGATGGTTCGCTATATAGATGGATTGCCGACAACGTGTTCATTTCTTGGTCCGGTGGTTATATGGGCTCTTTGTTATTTGCCTTGTGGATCATGTTCACCTGTTGGGTCGTGGGCTACTTTATGGACAAAAAAGGCATCTATGTGAAGGTATGACCAAAGGTCAGCGGCTATATTTGGCCTTGTACCACACTTTTTGCCATTCCCTTTTCAACAACAAAAAGGATACCTCGGCCGAAATGTCAACAACATCGGATGGAGCTATCCTTTTAATTTCATTTTCCGAAATATCCACCACATATAATAGGTTGAGATATTCCGGGAACTTTTCCACAATCAAAAAGTAAATTTTTTCGTGAATGATACTTTTCAGTTCTTCGGGAGCTATATCCAAAGGAAGATTAATGGGCACATTGGCCAATTCAAAATCTTTTTTGAGCTGCATCAAAAGTTTTTGATAGAGCTGCTCTTGCTGGACACTTTCCAGCAACTCCAAACTGTTATTGTAGTTGGGAAGCATACTCTATCTACGTACAAATCAAGATTTGGGATTATTCCGACTTAACTTCTTACTATTTTCTCCCATTCCCAAGCAGATTTCATGGCATCATCCAGACTGGATTTTGCTTTCCACCCAAGCACTTCATTGGCTCTTTTGGTATCGGCATAGGCTTGGATTATATCTCCCGACCTTCTATCCACAATCTTATAATTTAGCTTTTCGCCGGAAACTCGCTCAAAACTTTGGATGACCTCCAGAACGGAGCTTCCGGTCCCTGTTCCGAGATTGAAGACTTCGTAGTTAGTTTCATTTTCATCTTTCAAAAGACGTTGCAATGCCGCTACGTGCGCCTTGGCCAAATCAACCACATGGATGTAATCCCTGATACATGTGCCATCTTCCGTGGGGTAATCATCGCCAAAAACAGAAAGCTGCTCGCGAAGTCCAATGCCTGTTTGGGTGATAAAAGGAACCAAGTTTTGAGGAACACCGATGGGCAATTCTCCAATTTTTCCTGATGGATGCGCTCCTATCGGATTGAAATATCGCAATGCAATGGCTTTAAGGTCTGGGTTTACCTTGCAGGTATCCCTAATAATTTCCTCTCCCACTTGCTTGGTATTCCCGTATGGGGATTCAGCAGGTTTAACTGGGGCTGACTCAGTTATCGGCATTTCATCCGCTTGGCCATAAACCGTGCAGGAACTACTAAAGATGAAGCTTGCACCACCCTTTTTCTTCAACTCTTGAAGGATATAGACCAATACACCAAGGTTGTTCTCGTAGTACAGAAGGGGTTCTTCCACGCTTTCTCCAACAGCCTTTGATGCCGCGAAATGAATTACACCGGCAACATCACTGTGTTTTTGGAAGAAATCTTGGACCTTGGGCTTATCACGAAGGTCAAATTCTTCAAAAAGAGGTTTCTTTCCTGTGATGGCCTCAATACCATCCAAAACATTAATGGATGAGTTGGAAAGGTTATCCACAATAACCACTTCAAAACCTTCATTCTGTAGTTCAACAACGGTGTGGGAGCCAATAAAGCCCAAACCGCCAGTTACGAGTATTTTCATTTTTATTTGTTTACGAAGTCGATTACCAAACTGGTTATATATTCAATTTGTTCATCATCCAGCTCGGTATGCATCGGAAGAGAAATCACTTCGTTCACCAATTGATTGGTCACAGGAAAATCATCTTCGTTGTATCGGTCGTCCACATAAGCTTTCTGTTTGTGCAACGGAACCGGATAATATACACCACAAGGAACGTCGTTATCATTTAAATGTTGCACAAGCGCGTCTCTTTTGCCATTGGTGATCCGTAATGTATATTGGTGAAATACATGGCAATCGCAAACGCTTTTCTCCGTATCGCAACCGCAGGAAATCTTTGGAACAATGATATGCTCCTGCCCCTTAAATGCCTTGGAATATTTTGATGCTGCCTCCCAACGTTTTTGATTGTAGTGGTCCAACTTGGGCAATTTGGCCCTTAGAACAGCAGCCTGAATGGAGTCCAATCGGGAGTTTACCCCGACTACATCATGGTAGTACCTTTTGTACATGCCGTGGTTTACAATACCACGGATAATATGTGCCAAATCATCATCGTTGGTAAAAATAGCGCCGCCATCTCCATAACAGCCCAAATTTTTTGATGGGAAGAACGATGTTGCCCCTACATTTCCGATTGTGCCTGCCTTTTGTTTAGAACCGTCTTTGGAAAAATAAGAACCTCCTATGGCCTGCGCATTATCTTCAATGACATATAAATCATGTTTTTTGGCCAATTCCATAATTTCGTCCATATTGGCGCATTGCCCAAATAGATGAACAGGAACGATTGCCTTTGTTTTAGGGGTAATCGCCTTTTCGATGGCTTTCACATCTATATTAAACGTATCGGGCTCTACATCTACCAAAACAGGTGTTAATTGCAGCAGACCGATTACTTCCACGGTCGCCGCAAAGGTAAAGTCAGCTGTAATCACCTCATCGCCCGGTTTCAGTCCAAGGCCCATCATACATATTTGCAGTGCATCGGTGCCATTGGCACATGGAATCACATGTTTAACGTCCAAATACTCCTGTAGCTCATTTTGAAAGGCCTGTACATGGGGCCCGTTTATAAATGCAGAAGAATCCAAGATTTCCGCAATGGCATCATTGACCTCCGTTTTTATACCTTCATATTGACCTTTTAGGTCAACCATTTGAATTTTTTTCATCCGAATAAATTAATACGTCAAAATTAAGAAATTAAGATGCCATAATGGTCTCTGGCGGAAAGAATGTATTTTAGCGAAAAATGATGTCCTTGCGCTTTCTTTACAACATTCTCATCAACGTTGCTTGGTTTGGCCTTAAAGTGATTGCCCTTTTCAATGCTAAGATCAAATTATTCGTTCAAGGCAGGAAGAGAACTTTTCCTTTGTTGGAAGAAAAATTGAACAAGGGAGACAAAACCATTTGGATGCACGTGGCTTCCCTTGGCGAGTTTGAGCAAGGCCTCCCTATTTTGGAACGATTACGCTCCAAATATCCCGAACATAAATTGGTTCTCAGCTTCTTTTCGCCTTCCGGCTATGAGGTCAAAAAGGACACATCCGCAGCCGATGTGGTGGTGTACCTACCTATGGACAGCAATGCCAAGGTCAAACGCTTTTTAGATCTTATAAATCCGAAATTGGCCATTTTTGTAAAATATGAGGTCTGGCCCAATTACCTATATCATCTCAAAAAAAGAAATATCCCAACCATTTTGGTCTCCGCCATTTTCTCAGAAAGACAGATTTATTTTAAATCCTTTGGAGGGTTTATGCGAAAGAGCCTAAGGAAGTTTGACCATTATTTTGTTCAGGATGATAAATCAAAAAAACTTTTGGAATCCATCGGAATAAAAAATTCCAGTATTGGTGGCGATACTCGATTGGACCGAGTTTCTGAAATCCTGAAACGAAACAACCAATTGGACTTTATGGATCGCTTCAAGAACAATCAACTTTGCTTGGTGGCCGGAAGCACATGGCCGGAAGATGAAAAAATCCTAATCAATTACATCAACACAGCCACCGAAAAAGTAAAGTTTGTCATCGCACCGCACGAAATCAAGTCGGCACATATCGATAAAATTGCTTCTGCACTCGAAAAACCCGCGGTACGCTACTCCGAATTGGGCAACCAAAACCTTATGGAAATCGATGTCCTTATTGTGGACACCATTGGTTTGCTGACCAAAATTTACAGCTATGCCAACGTTGCCTACGTGGGCGGTGGCTTTGCCACAGGATTGCACAATACCATGGAGCCTGCGGTTTTTGGCATCCCAATTATCATCGGACCACAATTTGGAGGTTTCAAGGAAGCGGAGGACTTGGTCAACGAAGGAGGAATTATTCCGATTTCCAGTCAGGATAGTTTTGACAATTTGATGAATGACCTATTGAACAAACCTATTTCCATCAAAAATATTGGAGCTATCAACGCCAATTACATCAACGTCAATAAAGGTGCTTCGGAATTGATCATGAAATACATTTCCAAGATTTTATAAATTTTGGTTAGCTTTAGCAAAATTCATCCTCCATGGACAAACGTATTTTCAGAATTTCATTGACGGCGGCCCTAGCGGGCTTTTTGTTTGGGTTCGACACCGTAGTAATCTCCGGGGCCAACCAACCCATAAAAGAGATATGGGACACCAACTGGTTTTTGGGCGATTCCATTTTTACCTTCCACGGTATCTTTATCATGTCCATGGCATTGTGGGGAACCGTTTTAGGTTCGCTTTTCGGGGGAATTCCCACAGACCGTTTGGGAAGAAAGAAAACCTTGTTCTGGATAGGCATTCTGTATTTCGCATCGGCTCTAGGCTCGGCCTTTGCTCCGGAAGCTTATAGTTTTTCGTTTTTTAGGTTTATCGGCGGCGTGGGCGTAGGAGCCTCATCTGTAGCTGCTCCTGTTTACATTTCCGAGATTTCCACGGCCCAGACCCGAGGAAGGCTCACGGCCATGTACCAGTTCAATATTGTTTTTGGGATTCTATTGGCTTTTATCTCCAACTATCTTATCGGGATAATTTTTGAGGAAAGCATAGCTTGGCGTTGGATGTTGGGCATTGAGGGCCTCCCCGCTCTGATCTATACCATCATGGTGTTCAAAATCCCCAACAGCCCAAGATGGCTTTTAATGAAGGATAAGGCAGATGCCCTGGTCATCGAGTCCATAACGCTTTTGGGAATTGCGAAGGACAAGGCATCACTTCATCTGGAACAAATCAAAATTGCGATAGTGGAGACCAAAGAAAAGACAAGTGAAGGCTTGTTTTCTGGAAAGTACAATAAACCTTTGGTATTGGCTTTTTTAATCGCCTTCTTCAATCAACTATCTGGGATCAATTTTGTCCTCTACTACGCACCTGAAATTTTGGAACGGGCAGGTCTCGCTTCAGGTGAATCGCTTTTTAGTTCCATATCCATCGGTGTCATTAATTTGATTTTCACCTTTGTAGGCATATCCCTTATCGATAAACTTGGCAGAAAACAACTCATGTACATTGGCTCCATCGGATACATTGTGAGTTTGGCCATGGTGGGATGGTGCTTCTATTCAGGGGCCAACTCGATATTATTGCTGACTTTCATCTTGATTTTTATTGCTTCACATGCAGTAGGGCAGGGCGCGGTTATTTGGGTGTTTATTTCTGAAATATTCCCTAACAAGGTTCGCTCCTACGGACAATCCTGGGGAACAGGGACACATTGGGTCTTTGCCGCTCTGATCACCTTGCTGACCCCTACCTTTTTGGATGCGGAGATAGGCATCTTCAAGGAGAATCCATGGCCTATTTTTATCTTTTTTGCTGTCATGATGGTACTTCAATTGTTATGGGTGATTTTTATGATGCCGGAAACCAAAGGCATTACTTTGGAAGAACTTGCAAAACTGCTGAGCAAAAAGAAAGATGACAACGATTGACCCATTCACATTACGTAGCCTAAAAACATCCGTTAATCGAATAGTGGTCGGCCCATATAAGGAAATAACCAAATATTTTCTTAAATTGTTAGAAACTACACTATTATGGAAGATGAAATTAGCATAGGCAACAAACTCATGGTCGGGTTTTTACGAATCATGGTTTTTATATTGATCGTAATCTTGATAGCAATCCCTGTGTTGATTGCACTTGACTTTCTAGGAGTTTTAGAGGCTATGGGTCTTTCTAATTGAAGATAACATCCTGCTCGCCCATTGATTTTGTGATCAATTTGATGTAGGAGTCAATGGTCTTGTTCACGTTTTCGGGCTCGGTAACATCCACATCGCCCCTCCAGATGAGCTCTATCTCCTTTCCTACGCAAATACAGTAGAGAGATGTTTCAGCGTGGTAAATATTAAAACTGTCGTAATACTCAGAATTGTAGTAGATATCCTGATGCTCTAAATAATCACTGCTGAACCTGAGCATCATTTTATCAATATTGTTGATGCGTTCCCGAAATGTCCTCCTATTTTCCGCACCCACCACCTTGGTAAACAGAATGGCATCAAAGCCCTTGTCCAATAGTTGTTCCTCTACCTCTTTTAATTCTTGCTCCGACCTTTCAGCTGAAGTAAATTCCACATCGAACAGGTCAATGCTGCGCATGGCATCTACCCCTTGCTCTTTCAAAGCATGGACAAATCTATCCTCAAACTCCATTCTGGCCGCATCATCTTTTACCATACCCACGACCAGTACTTGATAGGCATCAAAAACCACATTGTCCGGGTTCTTCCAAGTACTCACCAACTTGGTAGACGAACAGCTGGTAAGTAGCAATAGAATTATGCCTATTAATTTGAGTTTCATCACGATTGTTTTAAAAAATTCATGCGCAGCAAATGCCTAATTTATCAATGCGAGGCAAAAGTTGCCTGTCTCTTTTCAAGTTGTCTTCTTAAATCCTCAACAGTTTGGGACATGGATTTTTCAAAATCATCGGTATCGGACTTTGCAAAGATTCTTGGTCCGGGGGCACTCAGTTCTATTTCACAAATCTTGCCTTCTCCCGTTTTATCGTTCTCTGTTTTAAATAACACATTGGCCTTGATCAACCAGTTATATTTTGTTTCCAACCCTTCCAGTTTTTTCATTAATAATTGGGTTAATGATTCGCTGGTCATCATCTTTTGATATTGAACATGTACTTCCATGATTATTGTTTTGATTATATTCAAATCTAAGCCTAGTAAAGATACTATTTAATGACAATTGTCAGTTCAAGTTCAATTTCTATCCCAAGAAAAAAGGCTGCCCTGTACTCTGTAATACGGAGAACCAAAATTCGCCCTCCAAATCAATTTTCTTGCGTTTTTTGGTTACTTCCGAGATGGGAATGTACACGTACCTATTGTTGACCCTGCTGGCGACAAATTTGGTCTTTCCGGCCATGGCCCCGTGCACCGCATGGTATGCCAATCGGCTACAATATACACTATCGCTGGAATTGGCAGGTGCGCAACGAACAATGTAGCTTGGGTCGATATATTTAATGGTCACAGGACTCTTTCCTTTGAAGTATTCCGATATTTTTTCCTTTAGGAAGACACCAATATCCTCGTGCTGAACATTTCCCGATGCATCGGTAACTATTTGCCTTTCCTTGAACAATTGTTGGCCAGCACCCTCGGCCACTACAATAACCGCATGTTTTTTCTGAAGCAACCTTTGTTCCAGAGCAGCAAAAAACCCATTTTCCCCCTCTAATGAAAAATTCATCTCCGGGACCAACACAAAATTGACCACTGGCATGGCCAAAGCGGCCGATGCTGCGATAAAACCGCTGTCCCTCCCCATTAATTTGATAATGGAAATACCATTGTAAGCCCCTGTAGCTTCGTTGTGGGCATCCCTTAAAATGGGACTGGCCACATCAAAAGCTGTCTGAAATCCAAAGGATTCATCGATCAGGTCAATATCGTTGTCGATGGTCTTTGGAATCCCTACAACGCTGATTTTGGCATCTCTTTTGGAAATTTCCTCACCAATGGCATTCACACCTTTTAAGGTTCCGTCCCCTCCGATGGCAAAAAGCATGTCAATCTTATTGCTTTCAAGGGTATCCACCATTACCGAGACATCCTGTCCACCTCTTGAAGAACCCAAAAAAGTACCTCCAAATTGATGAATATCCTTGACCTTATCCGGGGTCAATTCCACCAGCTCATGGCCCTTTTCAGGATTTAGACCTTCATATCCGTAGGGAATACCAACAATTTTTTTAACCCCGTAGAAATAATGAAGAGCCATCACCAAGCCCCTGATCACATTGTTTATTCCGGGGCACAGTCCACCGCAAGTAACTATGGCCGCAGTGGCATTCTTGGCATCAAAAAATATATCCTGCCTTGGCCCCGCTTGCTCCATGCAGATAGGAGACTCTCCATCGTTCAAACAGTGATTATAATAGTCCATGGAAAGGTCGAACACCAGTCTATCGGACTCGCTCACAAAATTAAAAATATGGTCTCCCTCTACGGTACTAAGTTGAAGGGGCGACCTATATGTAGGCGCCCCTAAGTTTTCAATATTAAAAATGTTCTTATCACTCACTGTACTGATTCTTAAAAATGTTCTGTCAAGCTGTGGTGCGAATCAATGAGCGGTCCTCCGTTCATGATCTCATCCGATGCTTGACTTGCAAATTTATCAAAGTTAATGTGGAACGAGTGCGCCAATTGAATGGCCTTGCTCACATACGCTCCTTTTTGCAACCACGTGTTCATTGGGTCCAAAATTTCTGTTGGTACTCCTGGACAATATTTTGGCATGTATAAACCAAAAATCGGATGGGTATCAAAGTCCACATCATCCAATTTACCTTCAAGAACAGCAGAAATCATTGCCCTAGTGTATTTAAGCTTGATTCTTGACCCCACTCCGTAAGGTCCTCCACTCCATCCGGTATTTACCAACCAGACGTTTACCCCGGAGGCTTTCATTTTTTCGCTCAACATTTCCGCGTACACCGCTGGGTGCAATGGCATAAAAGGTTCCCCAAAACATGCGGAGAACGATGGAACGGGCTCCGTAATACCAGCTTCTGTCCCAGCCACTTTGGCCGTATAACCAGAAATAAAATGATACGCCGCTTGACCAGGGGTCAGTTTGGATACCGGTGGCAACACCCCAAAGGCATCACAAGTTAAGAAAAAGATATTCTTGGGGTTGGATGCGTAAGAAGGTTCCTGAATGTTATCGATATGGAAAATCGGATAGCTTACCCTTGTGTTCTGGGTAATGGAACTATCAGAATAATCCACTTCTTTGGTTCCTTCCTTAAATACTACGTTTTCCAATAAGGCTCCTGGTCTAATCGCCCTGAAGATATCCGGCTCCTTTTCTTCTGTAAGGTCGATCACCTTGGCGTAACACCCTCCTTCAAAATTGAAGATGGTATCCTCCTTGGTCCAGCCGTGCTCATCGTCCCCGATAAGTTTACGATCGGGATCGGCGGACAAGGTAGTTTTACCCGTACCTGACAATCCAAAGAAAATTGCGGTATCCCCTGCTTCGCCAACATTGGCGGAGCAGTGCATGGGCAATACCTCTTTCTCTGTCGGCAATATCAGGTTCAATGCAGAGAAAATTCCTTTTTTCATCTCACCCGTATAGGCAGAGCCAGCTACCAAGGCAATTTTCTTGGTAAAGTTGAGTATTGAGAAGTTGCCACTCAATATTCCATATTCAGATGGGTTCTGAGCTTCATACCCGGGAGCACAAAGCACCAACCATTCTTCTTCAAAGTTTTCGAGTTCGGTCTCATCCAAACGCAAGAACATATTTTTGATGAAGTAATTGGACCATGGATATTCGGTTATGGTCCTAACATTCATTCTATATTTTGGGTCTGCACATACATAGGCATCCCTTACAAAAACTTCCTTGCCATCGAGGTAGCTGGTGACCTCATCATATAACTTATCAAAATTTTCGGGAGATACTGGTTTGTTTATTCTGCCCCACCAAACTTTGTCCTTGGTGTATTCGTCCTTCACCAAAAAACGGTCTTTTGGAGATCTACCGGTAAACTTTCCTGTATTTACACACAGGGTGCCGTTATCCGTTTCCACCCCCATGTTATTTTCGACGGTCAATTTTTGTAGTGTCTCGGCATCAAGATTCCATTGTGCGCGGACATTTTTCAATCCATACTTGCTTAGGTCTTTGGTTGTGCTCATTTCTGATGTTTTTTAATGGTTAGAAGCTCCAAATCCATGGAACTAGTACTAATGTTGCTATAAAGAAAAGTAGCAGTAGTGGTCCGCCTACTTTCATATAATCTATAAACTTATATCCTCCCGCTGCCATGACCATTGCGTTTGTGGTCGTTCCTACTGGTGTCAAGAATGCAGTGGATGCGCTTATGGCAACGGCAATCATAAAAGGTTTTGGGGAAACTCCCAAGGTCATTGAGGCCATAATCGCTATGGGTGCCATCAATACTGCTGTAGCCGAGTTATTGATTGTTTGACTAAAAGCCGCTGTCAACAGGAAAATACCTGCCAAAAGAGCCACGGGGTGTATGTTTCCCAAGGTATCCACCAAGCTATTGGCGGCCAATTGTGCGACTCCTGTTTTTTGCAAAGCCAAGCCCATGGGGATCATGGCCGCTATCATTACCACGCTGGTCCAACTGATCCCATTGTAAGCTTTACTTATGGGCACACAGCCGGTCAACATCATTATTCCTGCGCAAACCAATGCGGCAATAGCTCCCGGCAATATATTAAATACCAAAAGTAGAATCATCAGTACCAAAGTACCAAGAGCAATATAGCTCCTAGTGGTGAGTTGATCCACATTTTTGGACAAGGCTTCTGGACTGCCGGATATCACCAGGTTTTCATACATGGATTTGAGTGCGATGATATTTTCCCACTGACCACGAATCACAAACGCATCACCTGCCTTGATCTCAATTTTTCCTGTCAAAGGTGCATTATCCCTAGAAACCGCCAGAAGTTGCACTCCTGCTTGACGAAGATAATGTCCCAAATTAATGGTCTTTCCTACAAAAACTGATTTTGGCGTTATAATCATTTCCGCCATGCCCACCTCCTGATTGATCAACTCTTTTTTAAGCATATCGGATTCAGGTTTAAGGGGGATTACCCCTAAATGGAACTTAATCACCAACTTATCTACATCCTCTGGTTCACCTTTTACGGTTATGATATCGTGATATCGCATTTCTGTATCCAGCCCTGGCATTTCCACAAATTGTGGAATTCTGTGCAGTTTGTTCGGATGCCTTCGCTTAAGGCGCATTACAGATACCTTGTGCTCACTCTCAAAATTCCAATCCTTGATCTTGGTATTGATCAATTGCGACATGGAACGTATGCGCAATCTGTACAGGTTATCTCCGATACTATAGTTCTCTATCCATTTGTGCATTTCCTGATCTATGGCCATGGGCTTGTTATTGGTTCTATGGTCTGGAAGCAATTTATGGCCCACATACCTAAAATAGAGCACGGAAATAATCAGGAGCGGCACCCCTATCAATCCAAATTCAAAGAACGAAAAACCCGTAAACCCATTCTGTGCCAATGCATTGCTCACTATAATGTTTGGAGGTGTACCCGTTAATGTCAGCAATCCCCCGGTATTGGAGCCAAAGGCTACGGGAATCAATAATTTTGATGGAAGTGTGCCAGCGTTCCAAGCTGCGGTCACAGTTACGGGAAGCAATGCTGCGACCGTTCCCGTGTTGCTCACAAAACCCGACAACAAGCTGGAGCCCAAAGTAACGATGACCAATAGTCGCGATACATTCTTTCTTGCCCATTTCACAAAAAATTGCCCCGCCATTGCGGTCCATCCCGTTCGGGAAAGCCCTTCCCCTATTATAAACAGGGCCGCGATCATGATCACGGTCGGATTACTGAACCCGGCCAAAGTCTCTCCCAAATCTAAAATACCCGTAAGAAAGAGCGACAACATCGCCATGAGGGCGACCACATCGGGAGGGAACTTTCCCCAAACGAACAAAACAATGGTGATACCTAAAATAATCAGCAGTGGCAGCATGCTAAAAAGGTAAAAAGGTTAGTCCAAGGCCAAAACAGGTATCTCGGAGTGGAGGGTCAACAGTTTGGTCAACCTACCCTCCGAAGGGGTACTTTTTTCGGTATGGTTTCGTGGCAAAATGGTTAACAGGTCTATGTTTTTTTCTTTGATATAGTCAAGGATACCTTGCTCTATGTCCTCATTTTTAGTGAATGTATGATCAGCATAAAAATGCTCCAAGTAGTATTCCAATAAATTTTCATTGGATTCTATTACCGCCTCTTCATCATATATCGAATCTTTGTAAATGGTGAGCACATGAACCCTGGCATCAAAAGTTCGGGCCACATCCAAAAGGGTGCCCAAAACCTCTTTATCATCAATTCGTTCCCCGCCCATTACCAAAGCAATGTTTTTGGGATCCTTGATTTCGGTTCCATAGGGAATGGAGATTACAGGACAATTGGCTTCCAGCACCAATTTTGAGGTATTTGTTATGGCCTCATCCGTAATCTTATCTCCCATGGTGCCCATCATGATTAGATCGGCATCACTCTTTTCTTGTACGGACAGGATAGTATTGATTACTTCTCCCGTATCTGTAATAAATTCAGGAGCAACTTTTAATCGCACTTCGAAAGACTCCAAAACTTTGAAGAAATCTTTTCCCAGTTTTTCATTGTCAGATGCGCTTATGGGCATGGCACCAACATACAGACCAACAATGCCAATGAATTTCTCCGTGCCCACAAAATTGACCACATATTCCAAAGCATTGACTGATGCTTCGGAAAAATCAAAAGGAATTAATATTTTATTTAAACTGCTCATACCTAATATATTTATTGATTTCTATTCTCGATTCAAAAGTAGAATCGACCTGTGACCTAAAACATGACAGATATCAGTAACTTCGATTTTTATCCCCGATTTTTCCAAAAAACGAGTTACTATAAAAATCCAACGGGTTATTTTATTGCTGCCATATTGGTTATATTTAGGGACCGAACAACAACGTAATATTAAAATGGATTTAGTAATAGGAATTGATATAGGTGGAACCAAAACCAAGATAGGTTTGGTGGACAAACATGGCGAATGCTACGAAAAAACATTTTTTAGGACCAAAGAATATCCCAACCTTGATAATTACCTGGATAAAATAAAATCTACCGTTGATGAACTTTTAGAAAATTTCGGGAAAGATGCCAACATTATCGGCTGTGGTATCGGGGCACCAAATGCATCCAGTAAAAACGGCACCATTGAGAGTGCCAGTAATCTGGCTTGGAAAGGAAGTGTTCCCTTGGTAAAACTGCTCAAACAGCGATTGGATATGCCCATCCGAATCATGAACGATGCAAGTGCCGCTGCTTTGGGGGAAATGCTGTTCGGAGGTGCCAAGAATATGACTGATTTTATTGTGATTACCTTGGGCACCGGTTTTGGAGCCGGAATTGTTGCCAACGGTCAACTTATTGACGGTTTTGACGGCTTTGCCGGCGAGTTGGGCCATGTGGATATGACCATTGGCGATGGAAGGCTTACCGGACTCGGTGTAAAAGGAGGATTGGAAGCTTATGTCTCCGCCACAGGCCTAAAACGTACCGTAATGTACATGCAGAGCAAATATCTGGTGGATAGCAGGTTCAGGGATATTGCCTATAACGACCTTCACGGAGAGGATATTACCCAAGCCGCTGAAGAGGGCGATGAGATTGCACTGAAGGCATTTGACTATACGGCCCGAATTATGGCACAGGCCTTGGCAAATTTTACGGCCTTTACCCAACCCGAAGCATTTATTTTAATGGGCGGGCTTACCAATAGCGGAAAATGGATCATGACACCTTTGGAAAAATACTTTAATGGTTTCTTGTTGGATGTCTACAAGGGAAAAGTAAAGCTCCTGCATTCCTCAATGGAGGGGAAAACGGCAGCCATTTGCGGTGCAGCTGCCCTTATTTGGGAAAACGAAAAGAAAAAACAACTTTAAAAATATCCTAGGTATATAGAAAATCAATCTATGACAAGTATCATAACTTGTCATTTAATTTAATGGAAAACTTTGTACTCCAACAATCAAAAACCGCTGATTATGGAGCTCTCAAAGTTTCTTTCATATTGGCTTTGTTCCATAGTTTTCGCTTGTTTTTCAATACAGTTTGGTTATACTCAAAATTCTGAGGAAAATGAATATGGGTCTTGGTTGGTTCTTTGTGGAACCGCCAAAGTTCACGAAGATTGGAGCATACCGGCGGTTGGGATTATCCGCCATCATCAAATGCTTGACAAATATGGCTTTTTCTTTTTTAGAACAGGGGCATCCTACAAAATAAGTAAGGCCTCTACTTTTACCGGAGGGGTTGCATTACTCAATTCCAATTCCTATTTGGAACCCAATGATGTAGTGAACACAAACCAGTTTTGGTTGTATGGGGAGTATAACTTACAGACAGAGTTCAACGATAATTCCTTGGATCATCGTATCCGTTTGGAAAACCGAAGGCTTATCAATACAGAAGCGCCCAAGGCGAACAATAGAATCAGGTACCGTCTTCAATATGTTCTACCTATTTATAAGGATATCTATTTTAAGGCTTTTGATGAGCTATTTCTTAATCTGAAGGGAAATGCATACGGTGAAAATAGAGTTTTCATTGGGGTCGGGAAACAACTTGCCCCAAATCTAAAAGCGGATATCGGATACTGTAACAGGAGGTTTAAAAATTACCGTGAGGATATGGTAAGGCTGAGTCTGAACTTCAATATTGACCTTACCAAAGATGACTGGGCACTACAACCAAACAAATAACCTAACACACTAAAAAACAATCGTTTCCTCTCCATTTTGAAACCTGATTATTATCATATTTTCTGATTTGGGATAAATCTACCTTTAACATAGTTAAATCGTAGAAGTCATGAAACCAAAAAAGAACCCAAACGCAGAAATTGGACGCAACAGCAGTCTATATTTTATGATAGGACTTACTTCGGTATTGTTCATGACATGGCAATCCTTTGAAGTAAAGTTCTATGAAGAGGAATCCAAAGTTTCTGAAGTTGTACAGCTAACCGACGAACTTAAGGAAGATGTACCTATTACCGAAATGATACGTACCGCTCCACCTCCGCCCCCACCTTCTGCTCCCAATGTTATTGAGATAGTGGATGATGTGGAAGATGTAAAAGAGACCATAATAGAAAGTACCGAGAGTAGCCAAGAAACTTATATTGAGGATGCCGTAGTTCGAATTGAGGATGTTGATGTGGAAGAAGTCGAAGAAGATATCATAGTGCCTTTCGCTGTTATTGAACACGTACCTGTTTTTCCTGGATGTGAGGGCCTACAGACCCAAGCGGAACGCAAAGCCTGTTTTAATGAAAAGGTTCAGGAGCACATCAAGGCAAATTTCAGCTATCCGAAATCCGCTCTAGAAATGGGGATTACAGGTAGGGTTTACGTACAATTTGTAATTGATACCAACGGACGGGTCGTAGGCATAGAAAAAAGAGGACCGGACAAACTATTGGAACAAGAGGCCGCGAGAATCATCGCTGCACTGCCCAAGGTAAAACCCGGTGAACAAAGAGGTAAGCCCGTAAGCGTTAAATACAGTATACCAATAAACTTTATCATGCAAAATTAAATCACCGAACATAGCCCAAAAAGAGGTCCAAGTGAATTTGCTTGGGCCATTTTTATGCAGTAAACATGAGGTTTTGCCATGGTTCTGGATCATTACATAGCGCTATTCATTGTTCCTCAGGACCTTCAATATGGCAATACTGACATTTATCATGTTTTTTGCAAACCATCAAAAGTACATTTGACCTATAATGTAATGGTATGCAGCTTATGTGCGAATTAATTCAAAAATATAATGTTCCAGGTCCTCGATACACGAGTTATCCTACTGTTCCCTATTGGGACATGGAAACTTTTTCAGGAAAAAAATGGAAGTCAAGCGTAATCCAAGCTTTCGAGGAAAACCCCGAGGAAGGAATCAGCATTTATATACATCTGCCCTTTTGCGAGAGCATGTGCACCTTTTGTGGTTGCCATAAGCGCATCACTAAAAGGCACGAAGTGGAATCTCCTTATATCACAGCTGTTTTAAAGGAATGGGAACTTTATGTGGAATTGATGGGGTCTAGACCTGTAATCAAAGAACTTCACCTTGGTGGTGGAACACCGACCTTCTTTTCGCCTGAGAACTTAAAAATGTTGATCAACGGTATTACACGACTTAGTAAAAAGGCGGATACCATTGAATTTAGTTTTGAAGGGCACCCCAACAACACCACCAAAGAACATTTACAGGTCCTTTACGGTGTAGGATTTAGGAGAGTATGTTTTGGCGTACAAGATTACAACCTTACCGTTCAACGGGCCATCAACAGGATTCAGCCGTTTGAAAATGTAAAAAATGTTACCGAGTGGGCCCGTGAGACAGGGTACACCTCGGTTGGGCACGATATTATTTACGGTCTTCCTTTTCAAGATTGCAGTGATGTGGAGCAGACCATAATGAAGACCAATGCCATAAAACCGGACCGAATAGCCTTCTACAGCTATGCACATGTGCCGTGGCTCAAGGGAAATGGTCAGCGCGGGTATAAAGAAGAGGACCTTCCCTCTTCCATAGAGAAAAAAGCACAGTACGAAATGGGCAAAAGAATGCTTGCAGAGTTTGGCTATAAAGATGTTGGCATGGACCATTTTGCCCTTCCCACGGACAGTCTATACCAAGCCTTGGAAAATGGAACCCTACACCGAAATTTTATGGGCTACACCCCCTCCAAAACCAAACTGATGATTGGTTTGGGAGCCTCCAGCATCAGTGATAGCTGGTACGGGTTTGCCCAAAATGTAAAGAATGTGGAAGAATACCAGAATTTGGTTTCACATGGTGTAATCCCTATTTTTAGAGGACACATTTTAAATGAGGAAGACCAAATTTTGAGAAGACATATCCTCAATATTATGTGTCGATTTGAGACAAATTGGAAACCTGAAGAAAAAGAAGTCGTTGATTTTGAGAACATTCTGGCCAACCTATCCGAACTGGAAGCAGATGGCCTTGTTAAAATAGAGGACAAAACCATAAAGGTGACGGACAAAGGCAGGCCTTTTGTCAGAAATATCAGCATGGCTTTTGACCTTAAAATGCACCGTAAAAAACCGAATACCCGAATATTTTCCATGACCGTTTAACCTAAAAAAGCAAAAAAATGAAAAGTATAATCGTACCCGTTGATTTTTCAAATCAATCAGAAAAGGCCCTAAAAGTGGCCGCCTCATTGGCCAAGGAACAAAATGCAGAGCTATTTGTCCTACATATGTTGGAGCTTTCGCCAGCCATTATGGGTGAATCTGGATATATTTCCCAAGAACAGGTGGTACACCTAATCAAGCTTGGTGAGAAACGTTTTTCCGATTTTTTGGACAAGCCTTATCTAAAAGATATCACGGTTACCCCGGTTATCAAACACTATAAAGTGTTCAGTGAAGTCGCCGAAGTCGCCGAAAAACACAAAGCAGACCTTATTGTAATGGGTTCCAATGGAGCAGATGGCCTTCAAGAAATCTTCATCGGTTCCAACACAGAAAGAGTAGTAAGAACCTCTGATGTACCTGTATTGGTCATCAAAGGGAACGAAGTGGACAATTTTAACCCAAAAAACTTCGTCTTCGCCAGTGATTTTGAGGAAGAAAGTGTACCCGCCCTTAAAAAGGCAAAAAAAATGGCCGAGCTTTTGGGCTCAAAACTGCATTTGGTGTACATTAATACGCCAGGAGACGAGTTTATGAGCACCAACGATGCCTATGCCAAGATATCCAAGTTCCTGGACGAGGCCAATGTAGGCATGGAGGTTGAAATCTTTAACGACTACACGGTGGAAAAAGGAGTGATAAACTTTAGCAAAAAGATTGGAGCCGACCTTATAGGCATTCCAACCCACGGTAGAAGGGGTCTATCCCATTTCTTTATGGGCAGTATTGGCGAAGATATCGCCAACCATTCAGAAGCTCCGGTAATCACCTTTAAAATTTAAAGGATTACATTTTTGATTGGTTTCATGTAATTCAAAAAAAGGGGCAATCTTAAGATTGCCCCTTTTTTTAGTGCTTTGCTTCTACCAAGGTCATCCGTGAAACCTATCGTATGCCGCCTTTTCCAAACCTTCCCTATGATCAGGGTGCGCAATGGAAATAAGTGCTTTGGCACGTTGCTGCAAATTCTTTCCAAATAAGTTAACGACACCGAACTCAGTGGCCACATAATGCATATGGGCGCGAGTTGTGGTAACCCCTGCACCTTGCTTTAAAAATGGTGTTATCTTGGAAACTCCTTTTTTGGTAGTGGCGGACATAGCAATAATAGGCTTACCTCCTTTTGAAAGGGATGCCCCGCGCATAAAGTCCATTTGCCCTCCTACACCAGAGAACTGGTATCCTCCAATGGTATCCGCACAGACCTGTCCTGTAAGATCAATTTCTATGGCACTGTTTATTGCAGTTGCTTTGGGGTTTCTACGGATTCTTGCCGTATCATTGGTATAACCGGAATCCCTGAAGTCACATATTGGATTATCGTCTATAAAGTCGTACAGTTTTTGGGAGCCCACGGCAAAACAGCTCACTATTTTACCTCTTTTCACTGCTTTTTCTTTCCCATTGATCACACCACTTTCCAATAAAGGCAAAACTCCATCCGAGAACATCTCTGTATGGATTCCAAGGTTTTTATGGTTGCCCAAGTTGGAAAGCACGGCATTTGGTATGTTTCCTATTCCCATTTGCAAAGTAGCCCCGTCATCAATCAAAGATGCTACATGCCGACCAATCTCTTGTTCCACTTCCGATGGCTGAGTTGGGTCATGCTGGTGAATGGGACGATCGATCTCTATAGCAAACTCTATTTCGTCAATATGGACAATCCCCGTACCATGGGTACGTGGCACTTTGGGATTTATCTGTGCCACTATCTTTTTTGCAGTCCTTACCGCGGGCAAAGCCACATCGACTGAAACTCCCAAAGAACAATAACCATGTTTGTCCGGAGGTGAAACCTGCACAAAGGCCACATCCAAAGGCAAATATTCGTCGGCAAACAACCAAGGTATCTCACTTAAAAAAACAGGGATATAGTCCCCCATATAGGTATTTACAAAAGTCCTAACATTACCGCCCACAAAACAGGCGTTTAAGGTAAACGCTTCGCAATAAGGAGCCCTGGTATACTTTGCATCTCCTTCGGTGTGGATAGAAATTATCTCAACATCCTTCAGCTCATGGTGACGCTCACAAAGTGCATTTATCAATTCGTTGGGGGTCATAGCCGCTCCTTGGAAAAAGACCCGGTCGCCTGATTTTACAATTCCTACCGCTTCTTCCGCTGATGTTATTTTCATTCTGGATTCGATTTTTAGGGTTGATGGCATTCTATGGTCGCCGATACGGTGTCGGCCGGGGCTGCCTTTGGGGAAACATAGGGTATTCCCAATCCAAGCCCGCGCACAATAAACAAAACACCAATGATGACCACAAATACCGGTATCAATTTCTGTATTCTAGATTTTATCGAGGTACTGAACATTCCTTTGGAATAGACCACCAAGGACATTAAAGGTACGGTGCCCAAACCAAAAATCATCATGTAGAGCCCACCTTCCAAAGGGTTTCCCATGGCCATGGCCCCCAAAAGCGCCATATATACCAGACCACAGGGTAAAAAGCCGTTCAAAAATCCTATGGTCAAAAAGGTATCGGGTGTCTTTTTTTTGAGTTCGGCCCCAAGTTTGGATTTTACCTTGCCAATAATTGAGTAAACGGGTGATAAAAGCTTATGCCCGTTAAAGTATTTTCCAGGAATGAGCACCAAAATGATCATTAAGGCACCAATACCGATGGAAAGCTTCTGTTGGATACCGAACAGGGACAAACCCTTGCCCAAAAGTCCGAAAAGCAATCCAATGATTCCGTAGGCCAATAACCTCCCGAAGTGGTAAATGGACAGTTGTACCGTCTTTTTTACATTGTTGTTCTGCTCCAATGGCAACATAAAGGCTATTGGCCCGCACATGCCCAAGCAGTGCAAACTTCCCAACAATCCCAGAACCAAAGCAGAGGTCAACATGATCAGTACACCAATTTTTGTTTATGTAAAAAGGAATTACCTTCGTATTCCCAGTTTATGGAAATGTCCCAGCGACCGTCCACCAAGCGATTGTCAGGTATGAGCAAATGTGTTTTGGACAAACTTATAGGAAAGTTTGTATCCAAATGCTTGTTAGACGGTCTGTATAGGGACACTGTTCCACTTATCTTATTCGGGTTGAAACGCTCTGGAAAATAAATCATCAAGCCTTCGGCCGTTTTTTCAACGGTAAGGTTGGCATTCATTTCCATAGCGGTTTTTGATGCATCTATCTGCTGTTGATAGGCCAATTCTTTCTTATAATATTCCTCCGTTACCAAATCGTGGTTGGCACTGTCATCCGTGCTCATCCTAACCACAAAGTATAGGATAAAGCTTATGAAGCCTATAAATGCCAATACGATTCCTGTTCCCCAATTAATTTTCATTATTTTCTTTTTTAATTATAACTCCTTGGTGCCAAAAACTGCGTCACCGTGGTTTCTATGAGTTTCTCTCCACTATATACACCAATCTTCAATTTGTCCTTATCACCGTTCAATGCCGAAGCGTTTATTTCGATGAACAACGTTCCTTCCGTAAGCTCCTCTGCAGGAACGGTAAACTTATCTTGTGAAACCATTTTGATTTCTCCATTGTGCGACATCAGTTCAAAAGACACATTTTCGATATCCTTGGTGGTCTTGTTCATCAATTTATAGGTGTAAACGTTACTGATGATATTGTTCTCTTTTCGCTCGTACAGTTGCCCTGGCAAACGTAAAATATTTGCTTCGACCTCGTTCCGCATAAACAACATTCCGATCAAAACCCCTATCAAAACAACAAGTACCGCGGTGTACCCCTTCATCCGAGGTGTAAACTTGAACTTGTTCTTATGGGTAATCTCGTCTTCACTGGCGTATCTGATCAACCCTTTGGGCTTATCGATGCTCTCCATAATGTGATCGCACTCATCGATACAGGCGGTACAGTTCACACATTCCAACTGTGTCCCGTTACGGATGTCTATTCCCGTAGGACAGACATTTACACATTGTAGGCAATCAATACAATCGCCATGTCCGAGCGCTTCCCTGTCTTCATTTTTTCTGAACTTTTTGCGCCCATTTTCACCTTCGCCCCGTTTATGATCATAGGCCACCACAATGGATTTATTATCAAGCAATACCCCTTGCAATCTTCCATAAGGGCAAGCAATGATGCACACCTGCTCCCTGAACCACGCGAAGATGAAGTAGAACACTCCAGTGAAAATCAGCAACGGAACCATGGTGCCAAGGTGCTCCATTGGACCGTCCGTGATATAGGAAATCAATTGATCACTGCCAATCAAGTACGCCAAGAAAACATTGGCAATTAAAAAGGAGATAATGAAGAATATGATCCACTTCAATACTCTTTTCCGAATCTTCTTGCCCGTCCAAGGTGCTTTGGCCAATCGCATTTGCGCACCTCGGTCACCATCTATCCAATATTCGATACGGCGGAACACCATTTCCAAAAAAATGGTCTGGGGGCACATCCATCCACAAAAAATACGCCCGTAGGCCACTGTGAACAGTGCGATGAAAATCACTCCAATGATCATGGACACCACCACCAAGTGAAAATCCTGCGGCCAAAATGGAACCCCGAATATATTGAAGCGCCTATCCAGCACATTGAACAACAAAAACTGGTGCCCGTTGATCTTGACAAAGGGGGCTGCTATCAAGAAAATCAGCAGAAAGTAACTTACGTACTTTCGGTAATCGTAATACCGTCCACTGGGTTTCTTTGGAAAGATCCAATTCCTTTTTCCTTCTTCTGTGATTGTGCCTATGGAATCCCTAAAATTCTCTTCCATCGAATTTGTGATTTATCGATTCATATACTACCATAGACGGCCCTAAAAGGCTACTGCATGGCTACTTCAGTTGAGTCCGAAACCTGCTCTGTCGGCGGGGTTTCAGATTCGGTTCCATTGGTATCTTCTGGAGCATTTGGGTCCACCCAAATTTCACCTTCAGGTTCCTTTGGATTGGCGGGTGTGGTTCCGCCCAATGAGATGACATAACTGGCCACCTGGGCTATTTCCGCAGGCTTTAAGCTTTGCTTCCATGCAATCATCCCTTTACCGTCACGTCCACCTTCGGAAATTGTGGTGAAGACATTTTTGATGCCTCCGCCCAATATCCAATACTTATCGGTTAGGTTAGGCCCAATGGACCCACCTCCATCTTGTGTATGACATGCAACACAATTGGTCTGGAAAATTTTCTCCCCAGCGGCCAAGTCCGATTCATTCGATAGGAACTCTACCGTACTGGCATCCACCAAATCCTTTGCGGTCCTTTTATATTCTTCTATGGCCTGCTGTGCAGCAGCAACTTCTTGTTCGTATTCCTGTGCTTGATCATAATCCCCAATAACATGAAAACGCACCAAGTACACTACCGAGAAAATTATGGTGCCATAAAAGAGGTATACCCACCAAGGAGGCAATACGTTGTCCAACTCACGAATACCATCGTAATTGTGATCGAGGACAATTTCCCCTTCGCGCTCAATGGAGCGGCTCTTGGTCAAATTTTTCATGAGATTTTTGGCCCATGTCCATTCGTACTTTTTGCTTTTGGCCTCTAAGTAGCGCTCCTTGCCTTCTTCTGAAAGGGTTTGGAACATTATGTTCTCTATAGAAGCCAATATCAGTTCTATGGCAATAAGAATCATTAAAACCAACAGCAGGAAAAACTGTGTGATCGGATATTCGATAATTGCAGGTTTATCACCAGAGTCTATAAAGAATTCCATCAATCCGAAGATCAAAAAGAATAGAACGGGGACTCGTATCCACCAAGGTGTTTTTGTGCTCATAATGTTATAGTTTGTTTTGTTGATCATCGTTATCCAAAGGCAGTTCGGACATCTCCCTTATGTGTTCCTTGGTGGCGGTGAAAACCCACCAGAACAATAACACAAAAAACACAAAGAAGATAAGCAGGGAAACCATGGGATAGTTGGCTATCCCGTCGATGGTTTCCATATGTTCTTTTACAAATTTCAACATGGTTATTTGTTTTGAGATATAGTTTCTTCTGTTCCTTCAATTTTGATATCGGTACCCAATCGCTGTAGATAGGCAATCAAGGCTACGATTTCACGATCTCGCATTTCCACAAAATCCAATCCATTTTCCTGTGCGTACTTTTTATCCGCTTCGTACGTTCTCTCAAATTCTGGGTCTGCGTAAAGACTCTTTTCAATTGACGCTGCTTGCTCTGCCATGGATTCTGGTGCATTGGCAATATCTTCTTCTGTATAAGGTACTCCAAGTTTTACCATGGTTTCCATTTTGGCCTGAATATCGCTACGATCGTGCTCATCTGTCACCAGCCATTCGTACGATGGCATAATGGAACCTGCGGACGTACTCTGTGGATCGTACATATGGTTCAAGTGCCAGCTATCGGAATATTTTCCACCTACTCGAAGCAAGTCAGGACCTGTACGTTTACTACCCCACAAGAACGGGTGGTCGTAAACAAACTCCCCTGCCTTGGCATATTCGCCATAACGCTCCACTTCACTACGGAACGGACGAATCATTTGCGAGTGACAGCTCACACAGCCTTCTCTAATATAAAGGTCCCTCCCTTCCAACTCTAATGGTGTATAGGGTTTAACACTGGTAATCGTAGGAATATTGGATTTCACCAAAATGGTCGGTACAATCTGAATGATACCACCAATCAAGATGGCGATGGTGGCCAAGATGGTCAATTGGACGGGTTTTCTTTCCAACCAATTGTGGAAGGTTTCGCCCGCTACTCTTCTTTTCGCAACGCGTTCCAAAGCTGGAGCTTCTGCTGCTTCATCTTCGACCTTACTGCCCGACCTAATTGTTCTTACCACATTGTACAGCAGTACGAACATACCCAAGATGTACAAGGAACCTCCAATGGCCCTCATCCAGTACATGGGGATAATTTGGGTAACGGTTTCCAAGAAGTTACCGTAGACCAAGGTGCCATCTGGGTTGAATTCCTTCCACATCAAGGCTTGGGTGAATCCAGCTACGTACATGGGCAGGGCATACAATACAATACCCAAAGTTCCGATCCAGAAGTGGAAGTTTGCCAATCCTTTGGAGTGGAGTTCCGTTTTGAACATTCGGGGCACCAACCAATAAATCATACCAAAGGTCAAGAATCCGTTCCAAGCCAAGGCACCAACGTGAACGTGGGCAATGATCCAGTCACTAAAGTGGGCAATGGCGTTTACGTTTTTCAAAGAAAGCATGGGGCCTTCAAAAGTGGCCATACCATAACCTGTGATAGCAACCACCATAAATTTTAATGTAGCATCGGTGCGCACCTTGTCCCATACACCGCGAAGGGTCAACAATCCGTTGATCATACCACCCCAAGATGGAGCAATCAACATGATGGAGAATACCACACCGAGGTTCTGTGCCCAATCAGGCAATGCAGAATACAACAAATGGTGGGGGCCAGCCCAGATATAAATAAATATCAATGACCAGAAGTGGACAATGGACAGTCTATAGGAATAAATGGGACGGTTGGCCGCTTTGGGAACAAAGTAGTACATCAAACCTAAGAAAGGTGTGGTCAAAAAGAATGCCACCGCATTGTGACCATACCACCATTGCACCAAGGCATCTTGCACACCAGCGTAAACGGAGTAACTCTTCAAGGCCGTTACTGGCAATTCCAAGCTATTGAAGATGTGCAGCACTGCTACGGTTACAAATGTGGCCAGATAGAACCAAATCGCCACATAGAGGTGCCTTTGTCTTCTTTTTAAGATGGTACCGATCATGTTCCAACCAAAAATTACCCAAACTACCGCAATGGCCAAATCTATCGGCCACTCCAATTCGGCGTATTCTTTGGATGTGGTGTACCCCAAGGGCAAGGTCAACGCTGCAGCCACAATGATCAATTGCCACCCCCAGAAGTTGATGTTGCTAAGGATATCACTGAACATTCTTGCTTTTAGCAAGCGTTGCAGCGAGTAATACACCCCTGCAAAAATGGCGTTCCCCACAAATGCGAAGATCACGGCATTGGTATGCAATGGACGCAAACGCCCAAAACTCAACCAAGAGATACCTTCGGTGACATTGGGAAACAAAAACATAAAGGCCAACAAGAGACCTACTGCCATACCCACTACGCCCCATAGAATGGTGGCGTATAAGAACTTTTGTACGATTTTGTTATCGTAACGGAACTGTTGTATTTCCATATTTATTGGTTTGTGCTTTTAGTTTGTTCGATTTCCTTTTTATTTAGGTTTGATTTATCCTTGTCCTTGACCACCTCATCTTCAAACAACATTCTTACCGATGGGGTATAGGTATCATCGTATTGTCCGCTTTTTACCGAAAAAACAAAGGCTATAAAAAAGACTATGGCCACCGTTATGCTTATGGCCAACAACACATAAATAACACTCATACCTGCCTGAATTTAGGTGTAAAACTACTCTGATGGTTTTCCTCAAAAAATGACATATATCAGCTTTCTAAATTTTTTAATTCTTTTCCCAAATAATTTGTTGCCAAGGTGGTAAACACCACTATACTAATGGAACTCAGAGGCATCAAAATAGCGGCAATCACGGGCTGCAACTGGCCTGTCACGGCAAAATACAGTCCCACCACATTGTAGCAGAGCGACAACAAAAAGCTCATTTTTATGATGCGCATGGACCGTTTGGACAGTTTTATGAACTTTGGCAGCATTTTCAACTTGCTGGCATCCAAAATTCCATCACAAGCGGGCGAAAACACATTGATGTTCTCCGAAACTGCCAATCCCACATCGCTTTGGGCCAAAGCTCCTGCATCGTTCAATCCATCGCCCACCATCAAAACCTTGTGTTTTTCCTGTAGCTGTTTGATGTAGTCCAACTTATCCTCGGGCTTTTGGTCAAATAGCATCTTTGTCTTTTCTGGAAGCACTTTTTGCAATTGGGTTTTTTCCCCATCGTTATCGCCCGAAAGAATGCCGAGTTCCAAATCATTCGAGAGTTCATCAAAAATTTGGCTCATCCCCTCCCTATAGGTATTCTTGAACACAAATCTTCCTTTTACATCTTCATCGGCACTTACATAAACCGCCGTGTTCGCAATGGAGTTGGATTTGCTTTCCCCCACGTAGGATGCCGACCCCACTTTTATGGAATGATGGTTATATTTTCCTTCGATACCCTTTCCCGTATGCTCTTGAAACTCTTCCAAGGTCATTATGGAATTGGATTGTAAAATATCGTAAAGTGAGCGGCTCAAGGGGTGGTTGGAAGCCCTCAAGGTCGTTTTTAGAAGTGCGGTTTCTTCTTCTGTAAGCTCCATACCTTCATAATGGATGGTATCCTTTTGATTGGTGGTGAGCGTACCCGTTTTATCAAAAATGGCGGTATCGATTTTGGCCAAACGTTCGATTACATTAGTGTTCTTCAAGTAGAACTTATATTTTCCAAAAATTCGGAGCATATTGCCCAAGGTAAACGGAGCTGCCAAAGCAATGGCACAGGGACAGGCTATAATGAGTACAGAAGTGAACACATTGAGGGCCAAGCTTGGGTCAAAAATCAACCAAAAAATAGTGGCAGCCGTAGCAATGCTCAACACGGCAATGGTAAATCGTTTGCCTATGCTATCGGTAAGGGTTTGGAATTGGCTCGCCTTGTCTTTGGAAAATATGGAATTGCCCCAGAGTTGGGTCAAGTAACTTTGGGAAACGGATTTTAGCACCTCAACTTCCAAGACTCCCGAAAGTTGCTTTCCGCCTGCAAACAGTTTTTCTCCCGATTCCTTGAATACGGCATCGGACTCACCCGTTACAAAACTATAATCAATTTCGGCCGTTCCTTTGATGAGGATACAATCCACAGGAATAATCTCGTGGCTACGGATCAGGACTCTATCCCCTACTTCAATATTGTAAATCTGGATGTTTTCCTCTTCCCCGTTTTTCTTCAGACGGGTTACGGCTATGGGAAAATATGACTTGTAATCCCTCTCAAATGATAGGTAGGCATAGGTCTTCTGCTGAAAGAACTTGCCCAACAATAGAAAGAACACCAAGCCCGTGAGGCTGTCAAAAAATCCAGAGCCCAAGTCAAATATGATATCAATCGAGCTTCTTAAAAAGAGCACCAAAATTCCCAGTGCGATGGGCACATCAATATTCAATAATTTGGAGCGGATACCTTTGTAAGCGGAAATGAAATAATCTTGTGACGCATAAAATACTACGGGCAAGGAAAAGGCGAACATCAACCACCGAAAAGCGTGCTTGTACTGATCCAACCAAAATTCTTCTACCTCAAAATATTCTGGAAACGAGAACAGCATTACGTTCCCGAAGGCAAATCCTGCCACGCCCAATTTGTAAATTAAGGAACGGTCGACCTTTTTTCCTTTTTTGTTGTATTCCTCCAAGGAGATATAGGGCGCGTACCCGATACTTCCCAATAAGAGCACCAAGGCTTTAAGGGAAAAGTCTTCTGTTTTATAAGTGACCCGTATGGTCTTTTTGGGAAAATCGACCTGAGAAACTTTTATGGCCGAATGCAGTTTGTTCAAGTTTTCCAAAACCCAGATACAGGAACTGCAATGAATGGTAGGAATGCTCAAACTGACCACTTGCACGCCATCTTCATTAAATTCCAAGAGTTGTTGCGCGATTTCCTGGTTGTCCAAAAAATCGTATTTCTGACGAATTTCGTTCGGGGTAGTACCTGCCTTTCCCTCTATTTCGTAGAAGGTGGACAGGCCATTGGATGTAAAGATTTCGTAGACGGTCTTACAACCGTTGCAACAAAAATCCTTATCATCAAATTGAACGCTGCGGCCACCGCATTCGTCTCCACAATGATAACAGGTCGAATCTGCCATTTCACATTTGCTTTACCTAGTGCAAATTTGTAATACTCTTCTTCCTAAAAATATGATATTTATCAGTTACCAATAATTCCTTGTCCCTTAAATTTGTTCTCTCAGGTAAACTAATCATTATGGAAAGCAGGTGTGAAAATTGTATCATCAGGCAGTTCAACTCCCTTCGCGCGATGAGCAAGGAGGAATTAAAACAGGTTTCCGACTCCAAAACCACACGCACCATTAAAAAAGGTGAGCCCATTTTTGAAGAAGGGGATAAACTCAACGGCGTCTACTGTGTACGAAACGGAGTGTCCAAGCTTTCCAAGCTTAGTGCCAATGGCAAAGACCAAATCGTAAAATTGGCCAGCAAGGGCGAAGTTTTAGGGCAACGTTCCGTAATATCCCAAGAAAGCACCAACCTTTCCGCCATTGCAATCAATGATATGGAGGTGTGCTTTATTCCCAAGGAAAGCATCAACAATACGCTTCAAAAAAACCCAAACTTTACTTTGGAGGTATTGCGGCATATGGCCCATGATCTTAAGGAGGCCGATGATGTAATCGTAAATATTTCCCAAAAGACCGTAAAGCAAAGAATGGCCGAAGCCTTCTTATATCTTCAAAACAATTTCGGGGAGGATGCTGAAGGTTACTTGGCACTTACCCTATCCAGAGAAGATATTTCCAATGTGGTTGGAACCGCTACAGAATCCGCTATTCGAATTATTTCCGAATTTAAAAAGAAGGGGTTAATCCAAACTTCGGGCAAGAAAATCGGCATTAAGGACGAGCGCAAACTCCTTGAAATGGTCGAAGGCTTTTAGTCTATTTTCCAAAACCTGACAATTGTCATAGTATCCCCTACCCCTTGGTTCTAATTTTATCGCATCGTAAATCTTAGTCCGATGCAAAAGATATTAATACCTACGGATTTTTCGGAAAACGCATGGAATGCCATTGATTATGCCATGCAATTGTTCCGCAACAGGCGTTGTACATTTTACTTGCTCAACACCTATACCCCGGTTATCCCGAGCAGCCGATTTATGGCCAAAATGATTGATGGAGTACGCATTGTAGATGCGGTTAGAGAGAATTCTGAACAGGGGCTGAACAAGACCGTCAGGCGTATCCAGACCAAATACGGCAATCCCAATCACAGCTTTGAGACCATTTCTTCCTTTAATCTTTTGGTAGAGGAAGTAAAAGATATTGTTGAAACTTTCGGCATTAACCTGGTGGTAACCGGTACTAAAGGGGCTTCTGGTGTGGATGAAGTATTTATGGGAAGCAATACCGTACGCATAATCAAAAGTGTGAGAAAATGTCCTGTTTTGGCCATTCCTTACCATTTTGAATACGTTACACCAACTGAAATTGCTTTTGCTACAGATTTCAACCGTTTTTATACTACTTCTGAATTGGAACCTCTCTTGGATCTGGCCAAAATGTTCAAAGCGACCATTCGTATTGTACACGTACAATATGGCATTAAAGCCCTCACAGAGCTTCAGCAGTTCAACCTGAACATGCTTCGCCGCTATCTGAACGATGTGGAGCATTATGTGCATACGGTTTCGGAACTTAATTCAGTTTCCCACACCTTGGAAACTTTCTCCAAAGAACTAGGCATCCACTTATTGGCCATGCTGAACTATCAGCACAGCTACATGGAAAAGATGACCCGTGAACCGATAATAAAGCGAACCGCATTTCACACGCAAATACCTTTATTGGTGATTCCAGAATTGGGCATGGAAGGTGTTTCCATAAAATCTAAAGAAGAACAAAAAGTAGAAGCTGAAGGTTGATAATCCCGTATTATCTTTATACCATATATAAAATTGGTACAAAGATTCATGGACAAGCAAAGCCTTATCGATTGCCACAATCGGATAAAACCTTTTATCCATAATACGCCTGTTCTTACTTCCCGCCTCATAGACAAGACGGTGGGCGCTCAGTTGTATTTTAAATGTGAAAACTTCCAGCGGATGGGCGCATTTAAAATGCGTGGGGCTGCCAACGCCATTATGCAACTTACGGATGAACAAAAACAGAATGGCGTGGTCACCCATTCATCGGGAAATTTTGCTCAAGCGCTGTCTCTTTCTGCCAAAAGCTTGGGTGTCAAAGCCTATATTGTGATGCCCAGCACGGCTCCTGAGGTCAAAAAAGATGCCGTTAAGGGATATGGAGGGATTTTGGTAGAATGTGAACCCAATCTAGCCGCCAGAGAATTTGCATCCCAAGAAATTGTGAAAAAATATGGCGCCACTTTTATACATCCATCAAATGATGACCATGTGATTTTAGGACAGGGCACCGCCTGCAAGGAACTGTTGGAGGAACAACCAAATCTTGACTATATTTTTACTCCAGTTGGTGGCGGTGGTTTAATTGCCGGCACGGCTCTCTCTACCCATTATTTTGGATCTAGTTGTAAAACCGTTGGAGGGGAACCTTTTGAAGTTGATGACGCTTATAGATCCCTGAAAAGTGGAAAAATAGAGACGAACACTTCTACAAACACCATTGCCGATGGACTAAAAACCCAATTGGGCGACAGAAACTTTCCTATTATTCAAAAACATGTAGAAGAAATTGTGAGGGTGACCGAAGCAGATATAGTTGTGGCCATGCGCCTAATTTGGGAGCGTCTTAAAATTGTGTGCGAACCATCCAGTGCTGTAGCTTTGGCAGCTGTATTTAAGAAAAAGAACGATTTGAACGGAAAAAAAATAGGGGTTATAATTTCTGGGGGAAACGTTGATATTAGTAACCTACCCTTTAAATAATATGATTTTTGGGAAAAATCAGAGTAAAGGTGGTTCCTACATCCTTTTCACTTTGTACTTCTATTTTTCCGTCCATGGCCTCAACTTGAGTTTTCACCAAATAGAGTCCAAATCCTTTGCCTTCCGTGGTGCCACTCAACCTGCCGTACATATCAAAAATCTTACGTTCTTTTTCGGGTGTCAGCTCCATACCTATTCCGTTATCTGTGAACCTTATTAAAATTGAATCGACCAGTTCCTCGGTGTTTATGGAAATAATGGCGGGTATACCTTCTTTGGCATAATTGATCGCATTCAAAATAAGATTGTAAAAGATATTGACCACATAGCTCTTGGCTCCAAAAACCAAATCCACCTTTGTGAAATCTGTATGAATCGTAGCCTTATGTTTTGTAATCTCTTCAGATAAAAGGCCATCTACATCCTTCATGACATCCTTTAGGTGAACTTCTCTGAATTTCTCCCTGTCCGCGGATTTTAACGATAAGGAAAGGTGAAGGTCCTTTATTGTTTGATCTAAGGCCTCGGTTGTGTGCTCTATTTTCTTTACAATATCGTCGTTCATGGGGTTCTTCCCCCACTCATATATTTTGGACAACATTAAAACATTGGAAATAGGTCCGCGTAGATTATGCGATATGATCCGAACAAAGTTCTGAAGCTCATGGTTCTGCTCTACGATTTGTTGATTGGCCAGTACATCTTTGGTAACATCTTGGGTGGTGCCGGCCATCCGGTACGGCTTTCCGTTCTCGTCATAGAACGGCCTCCCTTTTTGATGCACATATCGTGTCTTTCCGTTTTCCAAAACAATCCTATGTATCACATCGTGCATCCTGTTTTTTTTGATGCTATCTTGAACGTCCTCAACGAATCCATCCCTATCTTCAGGGTGAATAATCTTCATCAAGGCATCAAAGGTTGCCTCAAATTTTCCGGGCTCTTGCTCAAAAATTCTGAACAATTGGTTGGACCAACTAATTTTATCCTCACGGATGTCCCAGTTCCAATGGCCAAAGACAGTTATTTCCTGAGCTTCTCTATACCTACGTTCGCTTTCTTGTAGCTTATGTATATTTTTTACGGCTTGGGAAATGTCCTTTTGCCAAATACAGCACCCTATCACTTCACCGGAGTTGTCCATAAAAGGTTGAAAGGAGAACTCGTGCACCGTCAATTCCCCATTTTCCTCAAAGGAATGTTTGGATGTTGTTGGATAACGATCAAGTGCCTGGGCACAACCCTTACTACAGGGATTAAAGAAGTTTGCAGACTGATAAACGGGCCGTAAATCCATACCTCGTTCAGGCTTTCCCCAACCGGCTTTGCTTAGACGGTCTCCAAAAGATGCATTAAAAGCAGTCAACTTATAATCTACATTCATGGCCCATACGGCATCATCCCTATCCTCAACGATTTCAACCTTGTTATCAATTAAGATATGTTTATGCTTCACGGTTAAAATTTAATTTAAGAATAAAACAATGTCACCTATAGGGGGAACGATCAATGGTTTTACTTCTAAATATATGAACTATTATTTATTAGCTCCTTGCAAATAATCTTCCAAATGCTCGATACGCAATGGTTTAGTGATAAACTTCTTTACAAATTTACGGTATTTCTCAGCCTCGGCTTTATCTGCCTCAGCCTCAGAAGAGGTTACCAGAAGCACTTCATTGGTTTCTGGAAAGTCTTCGAGCATCATGAATTCCAAAAATTCAAACCCGCTCATTTCCGGCATATTTATATCCAATAAAATAAGTGTTTTTACCCCGGGGTTATCTCTATACCTCAAATCGTCTAGGGCTAATTCGGGATTAGTGAAACTCTTCACCCTATCTTCCATTCCCATTCTTCTAAAGTGAATAGCATTTACAGTATTCACCAGGTCTTCGTCATCGACCAAGTATATTTCCTTGTACATAGCTTTTGGCCTATTTAGTTGGTTTCTGTTTGGTTTTATTTTGAAAAAAATTGACAAATATCAATAATTTCCATCTAATAGAACTCCAATAATAATGTTTTATTACAAATAAAAATATCCCCCTCGTGCATTGAATCAAGAAATTAAAAGATTCTTATTAATCCCATTGGATCCAATACTATCCCAAACACCTGATTGTCTTAAATTTACAATTATTCTCGTATTTTAACAAAATCTCACCTAGATTTTTAAATCCCTTGATTTATTCAAGGCTTTGTATTCTTTCCCTCTATTTATGTAAAAGGTATCAACCAATTTTTGAGACCGATATGGCCACGTTATATAGATAAATTACAAAGTAGCTTTATGTAATTTCAAAAACAATACTGAATAAAATACGTGCCTTTAATGTCCATACATTTTTATTTGCAAGCACCCATCCTACTTATAAAATGTCAACATTGTAGTTTAGAATCGACCTAATACATAATTATGTCCATAAAATTCTATTCAATCCACAAAATTTTGCTTCTTATGGTATAAATAATTTCATTTTCAACTCTTTTTTCTATTTTTAGTGGGAATACCAACCTCATGAAAACCAAAACAATAGTTCTTTCCTTATGGGCAACTATTATTTGTTCTGGCTCTTTAATTAGTCAAAACATGCCCAACGAACCTGCCTATTACAATTGGTTCGACAGTAAAGTCCAGCGCTACAATACAGGCCTTTTTAATGGCATCCAATACACAGAACAATATAGGACCATTAATGAAAAGCATAAGTTTTTTGAGAAAAGTAAGTTTCAGCTGGGGTCAGTGGTATACAATGGGCAATTTTACGACCAAACTCCCCTAAAATATAATTTGGACACCGACCAATTACTTCTAAACATTGGATACAATTATAAATTCCCAACATTGATTCTTCTTAAATCCAAGGTAGAAGGTTTTAGAATTGGAGAGAGCCATTTTGTTCATATTGAGAACAAATCAGATGAAACCGAAATGGAAGGTTTTTATCAAGTATTGGTAGCCAATGATTCTGTAAGACTTCTTAAAGAACAGTAAAAAAAGGTTCAAGAGGATTAAGGGAAGTACCATTTACTACGAATTTTTACCGGAAAACAATTATGTAATCGACTACGGTGATTCCTATTATAACATCGCCAGAAAAAAGGATGTCATTAGAATATGGCCCAACAAAAGGGATTTCATTAATGAGAATTATAACCCGGCGTTAAGGAAAATCAATGAGGATGATTTTTGGACAAGCTTCTTTTCTAAGTTATCCGATTCTTTTAATACACAAAACATCGGGAAAGAATGATCAAAAAACCTCTAATCTTATTGGTCCTGCTCTTCGGAACCATGCTAGCTGCCCAAGAAAAAAATCCAAAATTTAGTTTTGATTTTGATAATGTAAGTTTGACCGAAGCCCTGAACACCATTGAATCTGATGCCAATGTGCTTTTTTATTACGATGAGAATTGGCTTTCAGGAGCAACCGTTTCGGGCTCGTTCGCCAACAAACCTTTGTCGGATATCCTCACCTCTATTTTGGCAGAAACCAGCATCAACTTTTTTAGGTTAAGCGATGATAAAATCATTTTGAACCAAAACAGTATTGTATATGATAGTTTGCCCGAAGGTTTTTTCGGAAAAGAACAAACGGACACAATAGAAGAAAGAACCGATATTAAAGTGTACAGCAATCCTGTTTTTTCAAATATCGAGGCTACAAAGGCAAACACGGTAACGCGAACCGTAAGAATAGGCAAGGAAAACGTATCGGACAATAGAACCACTTTCAAAATTAGCGGTTATGCGACCACGGTAGAGCAAAACCAGCCAATTCCCGACCTTTCCATTGTGCTCAATGGAAAGAGCACAGGAACCGCAACAAACAATGCAGGCTATTATGAACTGGAAGTGCCGGCAGGCACCAGCATCATCAAAACCAGTTCTTTAGGCATAGAGCCCAGCACCACTAGAGTAATCGTATTCAACGATGGCGAGCTCAACTTTCAACTTAATGAGAGTGTTGAATTTCTGGATGAAGTCATTGTGGAGGCAGATGCATCCAAAAATGTCGAGGAAGCTATATCCGGAAGTACAGAACTTGTAGTGGAAGAAACCAAAAACATTCCTTTGGTACTTGGGGAAAGAGATGTTCTAAAGGTCGCTGCTACGTTACCTGGAATATCCACAGCTGGTGAAGGAGCGGCAGGTTTTAACGTGCGGGGCGGTAGTACCGACCAAAACCTTATGCTGTTGGACAATGCCGTAATCTATAATCCATCCCACTTTTTTGGCATTTTTCAGGCATTGAACCCTTTTACCACCAAAGATGTAAAGATTCTTAAAGGTGGTATTCCCGCAGAATATGGAGGACGATTATCTTCTGTATTCGATATAACCTCCAAGGATGCGAATACAGAAAAAATTGCTGGTGAAGCTGCCATTGGACCTGTAACCAGTAATGTTGCCTTGGAAATTCCTGTGGTAAAAGGTAAATCAGGACTGCTTATTGGCGGTAGGGGAACTTATTCCGGTTGGATTCTTCGGTCGTTGGAAGAAGAATCATTGCAAAATAGTGAAGCCTCCTTTTACGATGCCATAGCCAAATATACCCACAAGTTCAACGAAAAAAATACCGTAAAGGCTATGGGCTATTACAGTAATGATGCCTTTAGCATTACCTCCGATTCCATTTACGGATACAATAACAGGCTGTTTTCGTTGCAATGGGACCATCAATTCAATGAAAAAAACACAGGTAGCCTCATACTTGCGAACAGTAATTACAAATTCAACATCGCGTACGAGGGCAACTCGAACAACAATTTTGACCTTGGCTTTGTGGTGGATGAAACCGAAGCCAAATTCAAGTTCACCTACCTTTATAGCAAAGCACACAAATTTGACTATGGGCTTTCGGCAAAATTGTACAATGTTCAGCCCGGGAATTTTGAGCCCAAAGGAAGCAATTCCATAGTTACCCCAGTTAACATTGCGAAGGAAAAGGCACTCGAGGGCGCGGTTTATCTATCCGATAATTTTACGGTAAACGACAAACTTTTAATCGATGCCGGTATTAGATACTCTGTATTTGCTGCCTTGGGAAGCACCGAAGCAAGAATCTACGAAGAAAACATGCCAAAGAACGAGGAAACCTTGGTAGAGACCGTTTCCTATGATAACAACGAAATTGTGGAAACCTACGGCGGGCCAGAAATTCGCTTGTCCGCAAGGTACTTCCTGGGACCTGACTTTTCAGTTAAAGCGAGTTTTAACAGCACCTATCAATTTGGAAAATGGTATCGGGGACAGCAATTTTTTTATTCCTTCGAGCATACCTTCGGGTAATTATAAATTGCCGGCATATACACAATGGATGTTGAACAACGGGAGAAATTACTTTTACTCCAAAGATATAACCATCCTCAACCCCTACACCAGCGATCAAGCTGTTTTTCGCCCTCAAGCAACTGACACGGTTCCCGAAAAAGTACAACAAGACCTCAATGAGCACTCCATCCGACCCTCTTTGGCCATATCCTTAAATCAATCCCAATATGGGACGCGCGAACAAGTTTCTTTGAAAATTGAGCCCTATCCTGGACAAGAAAGTGCAGGAACCTATTCCATCTCCGTTAAAAAAGTAGAGAATCTGGAGGAAAAGGTAAATAGAACTGCTTTGGATTTTAGCAAGTCCTATCCAAAAAAGCAATCCCTTAAACAGCAAATACTACCAGAACTTAGAGGTGAATTATTAAAAGGGAAATTCTCAGTACCCGATAGCGTTGATATGGGCAATGGCCCAACAATTATAGGAGCTTCGTTCCCAGGAGAAAACTACCTTTTTAAAACCGCCACTCCAGATAACAATGGCATTTTCTACATCAATGTGGATGAAGATTATAGTTCGGATGATCTATTTCTTCAGGTCATTTCAAAAAACAATGCAGACTATGGCATTAACATCGAGAACGAGGAAGAAATTGATGTGGAGCAATTACAATTCAAAAGCTTTAAACTGGACAAGGAGATGGAAGCGATAATCAAAGAACGAAGCATCTACAATCAAATCGAAAATGCTTATTACAGCAGTAAACCGGACACCATCCTAATTGAAAATAGAAATGCCCGCTTCTATGGTGCGGCCACGATGATCTATCCTCTTGATGACTACACCAGGTTTTCCACTATTAAAGAAACTATCGTTGAGGTAGTAGAACATGTTTGGATACAAAATAACTCGAATGACGAACCAGAGTTCCATGTAAGACCTTTACCACCAAACTTGGATTCTGGAGAATTGCCCTTGATTTTTATTGATGGAATATTGGTACAGGACGCTCAAAAACTGTTGGACCTACCTGCAGCAAGGGTAGAGTCCATCTCCATTTCCCGGAACAAACATTTTTATGGCAACAAAACCTTCCAAGGCGTTGTGGACGTATCCACTTTTAAATCAGACTATTATACTTACTACTATTCGCCAAACATAAAAACACATGAGCTTTTTAAACCCAACGGAGGTAAACAATATTTCCAACAATCCTATGAAGGCGACCTAAAAGAAAAGTATAAACGACTTCCCGATTTTAGATATCAACTACTCTGGCTGCCAAAATTCAAATTCAAGGGTACAGAGGAAAACGTATCCTTTTACAGTTCCGACATTAAAGGAACTTTCGAGGTGTCCTTGGAGGGATTTACAAAAAATGGTGTTCCGGTTTCTCTAAAAGAACGCTTTATAGTACAATAAAAGCTATTCTATCTAACAACATCTAGATTCTTCCTTTAATCTTTTAAAGCCTTAAAAGTTACTTTAAAAAAACATAAATACTTAAATTTTAAGGTTTTACACTTCTTTTAACTTATTACACAACAAAAAAAACTATAGCGATAGGACTTTTTATATTTTCGAATAAGTAGTATTTTACTTACATAAAATGTAAAAAATGAGAGTCTTATGCAGATATACCCTTATTATGCTTTTTGCAGGCATATATTTTGGAAACTCCCAAGTAAAAATTGGAGATAACTTGCAATTGATAGACTCATCATCCCTTTTAGAATTGGAAAGCAGTACTCGTGCACTCGTGCTTACCCGAGTAAACGAAAACCAAATGAGCGCCATAACTCCTTTAAATGGCGCATTGGTCTACAATACGGATGCCGAATGCATATTTATGTATTCCGGGGATTCATGGAGAAACTTATGTGAAACCAACAACATCAATGCCATAGCAAACAATGGACTTTCCTTGATCAATGGAAACAGTGTTCAATTGGGCGGACAGCTTATACGGCCTACAACAATCCAAACCGATGCAACCAATACCTTGAGCCTAAACGGAATACAAACAACAAACGACATTGACCCAATGTTTTTGGTCTTGGACAGCAATAACACAATAACCCAAATAACCAGAAGCTCGCTCATACAAAAAGACGAATCTGTAATCATAGCTTCCGATGGCCAAAACCAGTTCACGACCCCGCAAACCATAACCAACATTAATAATATAGACGTATACCGAAACGGTGTGAAAATCAATTTTTCTGCGGTCGGACCTAACTTAATAGAGCTTCAATCAAATATTATCTGCTTTGACAACGATGAGATCAGAATCGTACAAATTCAATAATCAACATAAATCGCATTAACTAAACACTTTTTACATGAAAACTTCAATCCTTTTTAAAACTATAAACTTTGCTTTCCTTGTAATAGGAATGCTATCCTTTGGGACAATGAGGGCCCAACAAACTACTGGCGATGTCACCAAAGCATCTGATATTGTTCCCGGAACTACGACTACGGGCGGGGCCATCCGGGTAATCGACAACAGAGGTACCATTAAGTATATCCAAACACAGAATGGTGTTACCATACTATCCAATACTACAAACGATGTAACAACCACAACCTTTCAACTGGGAGGAACCCTGACCAACGATACTTTTATTGATGTAGACGGAAACGTGTTCGGCTTGGATGGCATTGAATTGATCTCAACGGAAACAGCCTCCACCGATGCCACAACAGAATCCGATCATGGAACTGGCACCGGATACACCATTCTGGTTCGTGATGAAGCAACAGGTGCTGTAAAAAAATTGTTGGCTTCTGACCTTGACTTGGTGCAAAGTGGACAAGAAAGTTTTACCGCAACAGCAGGTCAAACAGCTTATCCGCTCACTGGAAGCCCAGAATTACCCGCCTATAGCCAAGTTTGGGTATATAGAAACGGAGTCAAGCTAATTGCCAATGTAGATTATACCATTGCATCATCAACAGTAACCTTGGTACCGAGTGCCGTAGCTCCAAATGACTGGGCCGTTTATGCCGGTGATGTAATTGAAGTTCAGTATGTGAGATAGAATTGACCATTAATTTCTAAACAGTCCTAATGCTCCTGTACCGCTTACAATCTACTATTTTACCAGTACTCTTTATGGGATTGGGGCATTTCATCTCATCACAGGAAATACGTGTGGTGGACAACAAGGGTACCACTACGATTGTTCGGAACACTTCCGTTACTTCAGGAACAGTGGCGCCAACGTCTCCGATATTGAACGATATTTGGTTCGATACCTCAGAGAGCGAGCATCAAACAGTAAACATTTGGAACGGTTCAAGTTGGCAGGAAATGACCTTCACAGGCACACCAGGGTCAATCTTCTTTGCAGCCTTCGATGGCACTCCGGAACAGGAAAACTACCAATTTTTCTGGGACGAAACCAATAATAGGCTGGGTATTGGAACAGCATCGCCTACGGAGTCCATAGATGTAAACGGACGCTTGAGGGTCCGCACTTTAGATCAGGCAGCCAACAATGATCTTCTCTTAAAAGCAGATTCCAATGGAGTGTTGCACTCTTCCAAGGTGAATTATGGAGGAAGATGGACCAATACCAACACCTCAACCAACCTAAACGTAAACGACACGCAAGTGCCAATTTTTGGAACGGCTGATTACGTAGACGATGGCACCAGTTTATACGAGGTAAGTGGAAACACTTTGATTGTAAAAGAAGCCGGCCGATATGATATCAGGGCCAATATTTCCTTAATCGGAATAGACGATAGTATCCTAAACTCCAATGAATTTGATACCAACGTCAATATTAGAATTGCCATTAATGGTACTGCCGTTGGATCATGGGGTGCCTCCGGAATTATTAGATTTGTTAATGGCCACAATCACTCTAGCGTACATAGTAACGAAATATTAGAGCTGGACGCGAACGACGTAATATCAATATTATCCTATAGAGATGCTAATTCAGGTTCTGTTTTAATGGATGGAAGTGGCAATTCAAGTTTTATCATCAACAAATTAAGATAGCCATGAAAGCGATTTATGGTATTCTTCTTTTTTTGTCCTTGAACCTACCTGCCCAAGAAGGCACCCGAAGTTTGGGAATGATAAAAGTTCATGACCAAGGTAATTTGGGCTTCCACGGAAATTTAGTGAACGACGGGGTTTTTAACGACAACCAAGGGCTTGTAGGTTTTTATAGCGACCGGTCCATTATGATTTCCGGTCTGTTTCCTACTATATTCAACGATACCGAATTCATTACAGAACAAGGATTGCAATTGGTCGTTTCTATGAAAGTGGAAAACAATGCCAATTTTGTTCAAGGTGATATACTAACCCCGAGAACCGATTCGTTCACTTCACTTCAATTTTTATCCGAATCCTTTTACACAGGAACCAACAATATGAGCAAAGTGGATGGCTATGCCAGTATCCAAAACAAACAGCAATTTACTTTTCCGGTGGGTGACGCCCAACAATTGCGAGCTCTGGCCCTACATTCGGAATCTGTAAACCCAGTGGCCCATTGTGCATATTTTTTTTTGAATCCGAATGACTTTCCATCATTCAACAGCCTAAACAGGGAAAACACCCTTCAACAAATAAGTAGACACGAATTTTGGCGATTGGAAGGTTCCGTCCCCTCAACCATTCAAATTTCTTGGAACGAGCGCAGTCAAATGGCATCCATGGCAAAAAATGTAGACGAAATTGTTGTGGTCGGATGGAGCAAAGCCAACAATCAGTGGGAAAATTTGGGAGCTGGGTCTATTGGCAACCTTTCCGATGGATTTGCTCTTTCCTCTCCATTTGTCCCTGATGATTATGAAGCACTTACCTTTGGGATTGTTGATATTACCACAGAAATCCCAGATTTGGCCAACTACCTGCTAACTCCCAACGGTGACGGCATTAATGATTTTTTACATATTGATGAACTGGCACTTTCAAACAACAATTGGTTACGAATCTATGACCGAAACGGAATGCTGGTTTTTGAAAAATACAATTACACCAACGAATTTAGGGGTTATGCCAATAAGGGCGATGTAGTGCTCAACCGAAGCAATGGCCTTCCCCAAGGGGTTTATTTTTATTTGGTTGTGATGAACGACCTTGGTTTGGAATACCAAGGATATTTATACCTGGACCGATAAAGGTTATAAATAAAAAAAGCCCCTCAGTACCTGAAGAGCTTTTCGTGCGGGTGAAGGGAGTCGAACCCCCACGCCTTGCGGCACTAGATCCTAAGTCTGGTATATATTGCACCAATAAAACATAAAATCACTCGTTTTCAATGACTTATGTTTTTATTCATTTTATTTAGAGTCAATTAATATCAGTTGATTTCAACATTTGTTGTACCTATGTTGTACCCAAAATTCCTAATAAAGACGTATCTTTAGAGTGAATTTTTGACAAAATGTTGTACCTGATTTGACTTTCGTACTCAAAACAGGTTCAAAATGTCAACAAGTGCAAAAATAATACTTCGCAAAAAGCCTAATTCAAAAGGGCTCTATCCGCTTGCAATTAGGATAACCAAAGACCGTCGTTCAACTTACAAACATATAGGTCATTATATTGAATTAGAGGATTGGGACTCTAAAAACCTAAAGGTAAAAAAATCGCATTCTGAAGCTGAAAGCCTGAACAATTTGATAGCTTCCAAACTATCCGAAGCCAGAAAAGGGCTTATTGCACTACAGACGGATAATAAAGCCGCTACTGCTCGACAAATCAAAAAAGAAATATATAAGCCAACTTTGAGCTTAACATTTTTTGATTTTGCTGACGAGCATCTTGAAGCCTTAGAGGCTGAAAAGAAAATCAATCGCCATTCTACAGATTCAGCTTGGGTGAGTTATATAGAAAAATATTGCTTTGGCCGACATCTGACTTTTCAAGAAATTGATGAACGCTTTCTCAAAAAATTCAAGATTCATTTAAAAGGTTTTTGTTCATTAACTGAAACTACTGCAATGAATGTAATGGTCTTGATAAGGTTACTGTTCAATAGAGCCGTTCGGGATAAGGTTGTTAGCAAGGAAATATACCCCTTTGGCAAAGGTAAGTTTAAAATCAAATTTCCCGAAACCACAAAAACAGGACTTTCAGGTAAAGAAATAAAAGCCCTGGAAAGTGTTACTGAACTAACTGATATGGAAAGACACTCATTGAACGTTTGGTTGTTCAGTTTCTATTTTGCGGGAATGCGTGTTTCAGACGTCTTATTCATAAGGTGGTCTCAAATTTATGATGGTCGATTGCATTACAGGATGGGCAAAAACTCAAAGTTACTGTCCCTTAAAATTCCAGCTAAGGTTGAAAAAATCCTGCTACAGTACATCGAGGACAGAGTAAATGATGATGACTTTGTTTTCCCCGAAATGAAAAAAGCCAACTTATCTGATGCGAAAGACATATATCGAAAGAAAAAAGTAGCAAACAAAAAATTCAATGACCACCTTAAAAAAATTGCAAAAAGAGCAGGCATCCAGAAAAAAGTTACGATGCACATTGCTCGACATTCTTTTGGCAATATTGCAGGCGACAACATTCATCCACTAATGCTTCAAAAATTATATCGTCATACGGATTTAAAGACCACCATCAACTATCAAGCTAATTTCATTCATAAAGATGCTGATGACGCTCTTGAAAGTGTAGTGAATTTTTAAAATAAATTGATTGACCCTTAAAAATCTTCGAGTTGAATCTAATTATTAAAAATTATTTTAGGGTTAATATTAATCACAAATTTTTTAAGGTTTTCCCAATCAATTCGAAAAATGTACTGGTAAAAAGCAAAAAACAGATTTAATAATTTTACTATTTATCGTAGTTGTCAGTTAAAACATAATACAAAATTTCTACAGATTTAATTCCGTATTTTGAAAACATGAAACTGCTCATTTTGGAAGACGAACCTGAAATGCTACAAAGCCTCGAAGAATTCGCCGCGGAAGAGGGGTATATTTGTGATGTGGCCTGTAATCTCTCGGAAGGTCTGGAGCGCATCGGTCTTTATGATTATGACTGTATAATTTTGGACATTAACCTTCCTGATGGCAGTGGGTTCGATTTGCTCGAAACTCTCCATAAGGATGATAAGTCCGATGGGGTAATCGTCCTTTCCGCGCGCAATTCCCTTGAGGATAAATTAAAGGGACTGGGGTTGGGGGCGGATGACTACCTGGCCAAGCCATTTTACTTCTCCGAGTTGAATGCCCGTATAAAGGCGATTATCCGGAGGAAGCAATTCAAAACAAATAAAATTTTCCATTACTCGAACCTGGTAATAGAACCAGATCAGTACGCCATCGGGGTCAATGAACGCGGAAATACGCTTTCGCTGACCAAAAAAGAGTATGCCATCCTCACCCATTTGATCAACAACCACAAGCGGGTACTTACCAAAGTTGCGTTGGCGGAATACATCTGGGGCGATTACGTGGATGAGGCCCAAAGTTTTGATTTTTTATTCTCTCAAATAAGAAACCTGAAACGCAAATTAAGGGATGCCGGTGCCCAGGTGGAAATCAAGAATATTTATGGGGTAGGTTATCAAATTAAATCCATATGAAACTCCTTTCCTACACCTCTCGTACCCAGTTATTGATTTTCCTGCTGCTGTTCGGGGTTTTTTCGGGACTGTTTTACTTGGTGCTTAGATGGAACATAAGGCAAAACGTGGATGAAGTTCTATATAACCGCAAGATGAACTTGTTGGCATATCTTGGGGAACACCCTGAAACGATTATAGAACAGGATAACCCTCTTGATGATTTTATCCTACATCCCGTGAGCAAAGCTTTGTATGAAAAAAATGCGCAAAACCTGGAACTATATACCGACACACTTATCTATGAACCGACGGATGCCGAACTGGACGAGTATCGAAAACTGACCTCCTATGTAGCTTTAAATGGTGGTTACTACGAGCTGGAGGTGGTAAAGCCCCATCTTGAGGCGAACGAAGTCATCAATACGATTGCCGTTACGTTGAGCGGGTTGTTTTTTGGTCTCGCGATCTGTGTCTACCTTTCAAACAAAATGCTTTCAAAAAGAATATGGCTCCCTTTCCATGAAATGCTGGATAAACTTGAAGATTATCGCGTTGACAAAGAAAGGTTGCCCAAATTTCCCAATTCCAAGATCAAGGAATTTCAATTGCTCAATGTTGCCCTGACCGAGTTGACCTTAAAAAACAAGGAGGTCTTCGATAACCAAAAACAGTTTATCGGGGATGCTTCCCACGAAATGCAGACTCCCTTGTCCATAATCCAGTCAAAACTGGAAGCACTTATAGGCCAAACACAACTTTCCGAAAAGCAGTCTGACATCCTAGAAGGTATCATCGGTTCCACACAAAGGCTCAAAAAACTGAACAAAACCCTGTTGTTGCTGGCCAAAATAGACAATGACCAGTACCTGACAACGGAAGAGGTAAATCTTGACGGGATAATCGGCAGGTCGCTGGAATTTTATGAGGAGCAGAAAGAGACCTTGAACATTAGGACCGAGATCGATATCAGGAATGGGGCAACTGTCCGGGGAAACAGTTTGCTTATAGAGATTCTCATCCAGAACTTGCTCAAAAACGCCTTTTTGCACAACGTGAAGGATGGAAAAGTGAGCATAAAACTGGACGGGAAACGATTGGAGGTTACCAATACCGGGAGTGAAAAGGGGATAGACAAGGAAAAATTGTTCCAACGGTTCTATAAATCGTCGAACAATCCCGATTCGTGGGGTCTGGGCTTGGCTATTGCATATAAAATTGCCGATAAGGGCAATTGGGAGCTGACATACAGTCACAAAAATGCCCAACACACTTTCACCGTTCATTTCTGACCATCCTAAATTTCTACAGAATCCATGTTTACATTTGATGAAAGTTGAATGTTAATCCTTAAATTTTAAAACTATGAACACTGGTAAGAAGTTTTTTCGTATCGCTCTACTATCCCTGCTATTTCTGGGAGGGGGCATGTTTACTTTGATGGCGCAATCCGATATCAAGGAGCTAAGTGAGGAGGCCATTGAGTTCTCCGATCTGCCACAGGCCGTACAGGATGCCTTTGGGAATTCGGAATACGCCGATTGGGAAATCGAGGAGGTGGAAAAGGTCGAGACCGATAAGGGTACCATGTACGAACTTGAGGTCGAGAACGAGGATGAGTCCTATTTTGAACTCTATTTTAGCCCCAAAGGAGAACTGGTGCTCAAAAGGGAGGAAAGCCACTCGGAAGGCGATGACGATCATCGATAATATTGCGATGATGAAAGTCTAATTATTTTAATAATTGATATAAGCTGGGAAATGTTGGAAAGAGTGATTGATGGCTTTTACATTTCCCAGCTTTTAATTACCCCAAGCTTTAATACGGGGCCTAACTAGCGTATGATCAAAGACATAACGAAGAATATTTGTAAACTGAACGTTCTAATCGGCATTCTCGCGATATGCTATTGCAATGTGGATTGCAATGCGCAATCCAAACTGGCTACAGAAAACCCGAAAACTCCACAGACCGTATCAGAAAATGGTTTTCCTATAACCAAAACGTATTTCAGTATAGTTCACCCCATTGTCACGTTTTCCGACAGCGGTCGGAACTTCAATTTCGATAGCGGTTATACAGTTGGATTCCCAACGGGCATCAATTTTTTGCAAAGTGAAAAAGTGGCCTTTAGCCTTGAGTTCGTTCCTTTTATTAGTGCCGAGGACGGCACATCCAAGGTAAGTGGTTTGCTTTTTCATCCCGGGGTAATCTACCGAAATATTGCCGGGTTTAATTTCTTGACGAGACTCGCCTATAATACGAATGGGAGATACGGTATAACAGCCGTTATCAACAGGCCGATAGTCAAAAGGGATAAAGTGAACTATTTTCTGGCCACGCCTATACCTATCCGTTTTGGTAACGAATTGCCTACATCGGTAACATTTGCATTTCAATTTGGCATTTTATTTTGAAACTATAGAATTAAGTATAACCGAATACACAATTAACAAAAAATGAATTATGAAGAAAGTATGGATTTATGCAGTAATGTTTTCACTGATTTCCTTGAGTTGCGAGCAATCCACCAAGAAAGATGATTCAAAAGAACCGGCCGAAAAACCCTTGAATGATAATAAGGAATTAAAGGCGATGGATATTGGAACCTTAAAATCCGAACTTGGGATGGAAGGGAAGGAAGAAGATGGGCAATTCAAGGTTACCGTTCCGCAAAACGACCTAAACGTAATGGTCGATGGTTTTAGAATTATTCCACCGATGGGATTGGGCAGTTGGGCTGCTTTTGCACCGACCTCGGCACAACCTATGGTAATGGGCGATATAGTGGTTACGGAAAAAGACCTGAAACCGGTACAACAGGAAATAATCCAACAGGGATTGAAGGTTACGGCAATCCACAACCATTTTGTAAGGAATGAGCCTGATGTGATGTACATGCATATCGGTGGTATGGGCAGTGAAGAAAAATTGGCAAAAAGTGTAAAAGCCATTTTTGATAAAGTAACAGAAGTTAGGGGAGCAGACCCGTCTGCCGTAGAAATGCCGTCGGTGGAGAACACGCTGGACACCAAAAGGATTGACAGCATCTTAGGGCATCGCGGGACTATGACCAATGGGGTGTATAAAATCACCATCGGCCGACCCGATGTGAAGTTGACGGAACACAGAGCACCTGTAAGTACATTCATGGGCTTCAACACCTGGGCGAGCTGGCAAGGCACCCCTGAAAAAGCAGCAGTGGCCGGTGATTTTACTATGCTGGCAGATGAAGTAGCTCCGGTTATCAAAGCACTTATTGAGAATGACATTGAAGTGGTAGCGGTACACAATCACATGGTGCACGAGGATCCAAGAATTTTCTTTCTTCATTATTGGGGAATCGGACCCGCTGAAAACTTGGCAATAGGATTAAGAGAGGCTTTGGACAAAACGGGAGTAAATAATGCGGAATAAATTTACACCGGCATCGGTTTCATTTGCCTTTCTTATTCGGCATCTTACAATTGAAAGTAACGAGTTATAATAATAAAAATCAGAAAAATGGACAGAAAAGAATTTATAAAAAATTCAGCAATTCTCGGAGGAGCAACCATTCTTCCTATCAACAATGTTTTTTCCCAAAGCGTTAATGAAGCTAGTATTGACAAACTGGTAGACAGCAACGGAAACTTTATCCAAAAGCCATTACCATATAGCAAGACCTTTTTAGAGCCTTATATGGACGAAGAGACCTTGCACTTACATTATGAATTTCACCACGGTGGTGCAGTCAAAGGTGCCAATAAGGATTTGGGAAATATCAAGAAAAATCTCGACTCCGGTGAAATGGATAGTGTCGATTTGTGGACCAGGAAATTGTCCTATCATTTTTCAAGCCATGTTCTGCATACGATTTTCTGGACAAACCTCACGAACAAGAAAAATGAGCCTAAAGCAGAACTTTTGAGGCAGATAGAAAAGGATTTCGGTTCATTCGATAAACTGAAGTCCTACATAGCTAAAGTTTCAAAAAGCGTTGAAGGCAGTGGTTGGGGAATTCTTGGGTACCAACCGTTTTCACAATCTCTTACATTATTGCAATGTGAAAATCATCAAAAGCTTACGCAATGGGGGGTCATACCAATTTTGGTCATTGATGTATGGGAACATGCCTATTATTTAAAGCATAAAAACAAGAGAGGAGATTTTGTTGATACTATAATGGAAATCATAAACTGGGATAACGTAGCACAACGTTTTGCAAATGCAAAAAAAATTAATTGAGGTAATAATATTATCCGACCATAATGCCAGGTGAATTCAATCCAAATAAAAAAAGAGAGTTACCCTTCAGAGAGGCTCTGAAAGTTTGGGTAAAAGTGGCCATTCATAGTTTTGGCGGTCCGGCAGGACAAATCGCTGTTATGCACAAAATTCTGGTTGAGGAAAAGAAATGGATCAGTGAAAACCGTTTTTTGCATGCGCTGAATTATTGCATGCTATTACCAGGCCCTGAAGCTCAGCAACTGGCCACATATATTGGTTGGCTCCTGCACAAGACAAAAGGTGGATTGGTCGCCGGATTACTGTTTATACTGCCAGGATTTATATCCATACTGGTCCTGAGTATTCTTTATGCCGCCTATCGGGATGTGGGTATTGTGGACGCCATATTTTTTGGAATCAAGCCAGCAGTGCTGGCCATTGTTATCGGTGCGGTTATAAAAATCGGCAAGAGAGCACTTAAGAATGAAGTAATGGTTTTAATGGCTGCATTGGCATTTGTTGCCATCTTCTTTTTTGAAGTAGACTTTCCATACATTGTTCTTGCCGCTGGCCTAACGGGATTCATTGGAGGCAAGTTTTGGGAGGAGAAATTTCACGTTATAAAGGGACATGGGGATGGCTCAGCAAAGGAAAAAGAGTATTTGGTTGACAGCCATATCCAGCAGGTCAAACCATCATTCAAAAATACCCTTAAGACGGTTCTGTTGTATCTTTCTTTTTGGGCGTTGCCATTGGTAATGGTCGCCTTATGGATGGGAGTTGATTCCATCTTTTTTGCAGAAGGCGTATTTTTTAGCAAAACGGCAGTGGTAACTTTTGGAGGGGCCTACTCCGTTCTTGCCTATATAGCCCAAAAGGCCGTGGAAGACTATGGTTGGTTGAGAAGCGGGGAAATGCTTGATGGTTTGGGTATGGCGGAAACCACCCCTGGGCCGCTCATACAGGTTGTACAATTCGTGGGATTTATGGGAGCCTACCGCTTTGCGGGGACAATGGATCCACTTCTGGCCGGGATTTTTGCATCCCTGCTGGTAACCTGGACCACTTTTGTCCCTTGCTTTCTGTTCATATTTACGGGAGCGCCATACATTGAGTATCTCCGAGGGAATAAAAACCTGACAACTGCCTTGTCGGGAATTACCGCGGCCGTGGTGGGAGTCGTACTAAACCTTGGCGTCTGGTTTTCCATTTATACACTTTTTGGGAAGGTGCATGAAAGCCGTTCATTTGGGTTAAGATGGTTAATTCCGGAATGGGAAACGATTAACATTCCTTCATTGATAATCGGACTTATTGCAGCATTTGTCTACTTCATCCTAAAATGGGATATGCTAAAGACCATACTTATCAGCGTTTTGTGCGGTATTGTCTATTATTTCGTTTTTTAGTGCAGGGTTGTATTTCTTTTCCCGCATTTCTACAGAATCGGTTTCTATTTTAGGAAAATATGAAAGGACTATTCTTTGTCATAGGTTTACTGATGATTGTAGAATGTAGCATGGCCCAGGTAAGTTTACCAAACACGATTTATGCAAAGTATACAGATGATGCAATTCAGCTTGATGGAAGATTAGATGAACCTGTTTGGGAAAATGCCGTTCGCATAAGCAATTTTACCCAACGCGAACTGAATGTTGGGGAGCCGGCAACAGAAAAAACGGAAGTGGCCATTGTCTATACGGCCAATACCCTATACATCGGATTTTGGGGTTTCGATAGGGAGCCGGATAATCTTGTAGCCCGCGAAATGAAACGGGATTTCAACTGGGGTGTAGAAGACAACTTTGAGGTCATCATAGACACTTACGATGACGACAGAAACGGATTTCTATTTGTGATCAATCCCAATGGTGCCCGTGCCGATGCGCAGATTTTAAACAACGGTAGGTCTTTTAACAAATTTTGGAATGGTGTATGGGATACCAGAACAGCGATAACGAACGAAGGTTGGTTCGCGGAAATAGCCATTCCTTTTTCTACCCTGAAGTTTAAAACGAATTTAGATCAGCAGGTCTGGGGTATCAATTTTGAGCGCAATATTCGCAGAAAAAGGGAACAATTACTATGGCAGGGCTGGTCTCGTGATTCCGAACTAGAGCTGCTGAACAGGGCTGGTACTTTGACCGATCTCGACAATATCAAAAGTAAAACTTTTATTGAAATCAAGCCTTATTCAATCGGGGGTGCGGAATTAACACCAGAAAAGTCTGAGGGACAGCTTAACGCTGGTGGCGATATCAATTACCTTATCACACCTACCCTACGTATGAATCTGACCATTAATACAGATTTTGCTCAGGTAGAAGCTGATAGGCAGCAGATCAATCTTACTCGATTTCCTTTGTTCTTCCCCGAACAGCGGGAATTTTTCCTTGAAGGACAAGACTATTTTGATATGGGTATGGGAAACCGCATAATCCCTTTTTATAGCAGGCGGATCGGATTAGCCGAAGATCGTTCTACGGTTCCAATAATCGCAGGGGCCAGGATTTTGGGTAAAATGGGAAATACTACGTTGGGTGCTTTGTCCATGCAGACAGCCAGTAGGGACAGCATACCCTCTACCAATTATACAGTTGTAAGCTGGAGGCAGGATGTTTTGAAACAATCTTCCATAGGTATTATATCTGCCAATAAATACGAAAATGGACGATGGCATAGCACAACCGGAGGATATGGGCTTTACAGTACGTCTGAATTATTTGGTGGCAAAAACCTGAATATTGGTGCATCATTCACACAAAACATTAACTCTGATGATTTTGATGCAAGGGCCAATGCTCACCGTATTTACCTGAGCTATCCCAACGATAAAGTTGAGTTTGATATGGCTTGGCAAAGAAGTGCTGCCCCCTTCAATCCGGAAGTGGGTTTTCTGCGCAGGGAAAATTTCCAGGAGTTTTATGCGGAGCTTGAATGGAAGCCCCGACCTACAAACCATATGAAATGGATACGACAGTTCAGTTTTAAAGGACTGGATATGAATTACTTCATTTTTGACGATACAGGTGATTTGCAATCATTTTTCTACGAAATCAGGCCATTAGGCTTTGAAACACGCAGCGGGGAATTTTTTGAGTTTAACATTCAAAGGAGAGCCGAAGGGCTGCGTGAACCATTTGAGATAAGGGAAGGAATTGTCATTCCTGAAGGAGAGTATTGGTACAATCGTTTGGAAATACAAGCCGCTACTTTCAGCGGTCGTAACCTTGCGCTAGATACGTATTTTAACTGGGGGAATTTTTTTACAGGAAAGAGTACCGAAACTACTTTTGCGCTCTCATGGAGAGCGAGTCGGTATTTAAGAATCAGTGCTAACTACGAAAAAAACTGGATTGACTTGCCGGAAGGAAGCTTTGATACAGACCTGATCGGTAACCGTATAGAGTATGCCGTAAACCCGAATCTATTCGGCTCCCTGTTTTCCCAGTGGAACAGTGAAGATGAAGAAGTACTACTGAATTTCCGTTTGCAATGGATCCCAATTATCGGAGCTGATTTCTTTTTCATCGTCAACCAAGCTTACGACACTTCGGGAAATAGCTGGACACTTGAAAGAACAACTATTTTGGGCAAACTGATATGGAGATTTGTGATTTAAAAAGAAAACTACCAGATACCTGTTTAATGTGATACAATGTAGGTAATTGATTTTATTTGAAATAGTTAATTCAAGTAAGTTTGCAACACAGATGAGACAATAAATCTTCTCCTTGTAATCCCGAATTTCTACAGAATCTGTTTGTATCATTGAATTGGGTTTTAGTAAGAAATAAAAAAAGATTATTATGCGATTTAAAAATGTATGCTTTGTAATAGCTTGTTTGTTATTCGTGGCTGTAACAGTATGCTGTGAAAACAAGAACCACAATTTTAAAGAAATCAGCGAAGAGGAAATTGAATATGCTGACTTACCGGCGTCTGTACAGACCGCCTTTGAGAGCTCAGAATACAAGGACTGGGAAATAGAAGAAGTAGAAAAAGTTGAAACCGACAAGGGAACTTTATATGAATTAGAACTGGAGAGCCCGGACGATAAACACCTGGAAATCTACTTCGACAAACAAGGAAAGATTATAGCCTCTGAAAACTAGCAGCATCAAGCGAGTGCAAGAAGAACCCGATAAAGAAAAGATCAAAAACCAGCAGGGATTCAAATAACACGTAGCGGCAAAGAGAAGTTGATTTTTTATCTATTCTTCTGGTTATTACCATTCTTCTATTATACTTTTTTGTTCTGAAAGGGGTTATACACAAACGTTTGATTTAATGAAAAATCTAAAAAAATATTGAACTTAACATAACGAATCATATTCTTGTAAGCGAAGATACCTCTGAAGGCTTGAATTATGAAAACCCAAAAATTGATTCAAAAAAGTGGATTATAAAATTTATCGAATCCGCTAATGTTTCCTCTCATTAAATCATTGAAAAAGCTTTTTCTAAGGATAAAGTGTCAATTACATAAAAAGCCAGGGTAATCTTAAAGTGCCAAAAATATAATGCCAAGAACAGAAATTTTTAACGATAAGGATTTAGTCATTGATATACTTTCCAGTTCCTTCAAAGAGAACAAATCCGTGAACCTGGTAGTTGGGGGTGATAATGAAAAAATCCCCGCACTAATGAGCTACAGCTACGAAATGGCCGAACTTACTGGTAAAATTTTTATTTCTGAAAATAGAAAGGCTGTTGGGCTAATACTTTTTCCACGAAAGAAAAAATTCAGTTTCAAGTCCTTTTATAAAGACTTAAAGTTGGCCATAAATGTTGTTGGTCTAAGAAGGGTGCCGACTATTCTTAAACGAGAATCCTTAATTAAAAAGCATCATCCAAATGATCCATTTATCCACTTATGGTATATCGGAGTAAATCCTGTTGACTCCGGAAAAGGTTATGGGGGTAAGCTCCTTGAAGAAATAATTGAATTTGCCGATAAGAAAGGGCAGGATATCCATCTGGAAACTTCGACCAAAAGGAATATAGACTTTTACGAAAATCATGGCTTCGAAAACTTTGCTAATATTGATACCGGTTTACCCTATCGACTGATGCTTTTCAGAAGAAGGGCTAAACCCACAATCTGATGACGGTATTTGGCTCTGAAATGCATATCGTCACTTTCTTTATCATAGCGGTTCAATTAATACTGCTTACGAATTTTGTTATTATTTCATTAAAGAAACGAGACAGTAAGTCGACCAACCGCTTCATATGGTTCACAATCTCGTTGATAGCGTATAATTTTTTTTCGGGAATTTTCCCAGATACAAATATTCCTATACCGCTAACCATTCAATATATCGTGGCTTACGGCGTAGGTATCTACACCGCCTTGTACTATGTATATTATGTGTATTCTGAATTTGACATTGGTCATTTAAAATTCTTTACCCTACGCCATTTAATGATAATTCTCATTTCCGCATTTATTTTCTTTTTTGTCCTTCCGCTAATCATCTGGCAAGATATTGGTATCGCTAAATATTCATTTATTTTTATTCCTGTTGCAGTCGCAATTGCATTTCTCGTTAAAATTAGCGCACCGTTAATTGAGCTTTATAAGGAAAAAGGGGGTGCTACAAATAGGTTTTATAGAGATAGGATTGCCACTGGTTATCTTACTTTATTATCTATAGTGCTTATGCCTATTATAGTTGCGCTCGGGGATTTTCAGGTAGTGGAACAATTGATTGTAAATGCTGGCTACTTTGTTCTTGCCGTGGCACTCATCCGTATTAACATATATCAAGATTTAAAAATAGAACAATTCTTACACAGGTTAGGATATACCGATGATGCTAGAGAAGCAAAAAATATTGTTATCTTAAAATATTTTTCTAACCTCGATTTATCTAAAAGAGAAATTGAGGTAGCCAACCTCATACTCGATGGCAAATCGTACAAGCATATAGGAAGCTATCTGTTTATTGCTGAAGGTACAGTTTCTAAACACGCTTCAAACATCTTCAAAAAAGCGGAGGTACAAAACAGACGCGAATTTGTACGACGCTTCAAAGGGAAGAGGAAATAATGCTCTTTACTATGACATTCTAAGATAAAGTAATATCCGTATTAAAATATGGATTAATCCGTAATGAAATACGGCTTTTAAAGCTTAGAAAGCTACCCCTTTTCGTTAATTTTACTGGATTTTGAATGCTTTTGGTATTCGTTCAAGTCTTTTAAGCATCACGCAACTGATTGTTAAGGGACTTCAACAACAATTACCAACCCACTAGAATCTCGAATTATGTTGTCTCACTCCAAGGCGGTTGCTGATGAAACTCGAAATACTATCGGAAAGCTTAACAACACAACTGAATGAAATAGCCTTTGAAAATAACTCAAGATTGGAGAGGGCATATCGTTCCATCGAGGTGTGCCGTAACCTTTTAAGCAAACTCAAAAAACAGGTTCTTAGAGAGGGCTTTGATACGATGGCAAAAGAAATAAGATTTTTCAAACATACGAAACAGGTACCGCTTATTGAACTTATTCATTTTTCTGAGATTCATTCTTTTGAACTCCAATTTCCCAAAGCTGACAAACATAGCCAGCTGAAAACCATCAGAAAGAAAGTCAACAAAATCAATCGGTTTTTTCTGTATAACCTTGATTTCGGACGTTATATTGATGCAGGCCACACTCATTTTGATAAGGAATATTTTACACGGGACTACCTGGATAGTTATCATATCACCACTTCAAAATTCTACTTCCAAGACCCTGAATTTTGCACTCCCCGGGATATGCTTTTAGGTAAGTATAAAGCTTATCAAAAACTGTTGAAATATTTAGATGAAAGACGTTTTCAACTAAAGAAATCACTAAATGGGAAAAGGCATCCCATTAAACGATTGCATTGGCCCTTCAGCAATACGGATTTTGTGGAACTCATCTATGCGCTTCACTCGAAGGGTCTCGGTGCTAAAAACAATCTTAGCATTGTTAAAATTTCAGATTATTTGAGCCAGATATTCGATGTTGAGCCGAAAGACATCTACAAAACCTATCAAGACATCAAATACAGGAAAAAAAGCCGAACGCTTTTCCTCGATGAGCTGTCCACTTCCCTTCTTTCTGAAATGGATAAAAGTGAGAAATAATCGCCTATAGCAGCCGTTTATCCGTCAAATCAAAATGTTAAAAAAACACCGTAGTACGGTTGACCTACGGTGTTTTGGTTTTCAGCCTATTGCTCATATAATATGAATCATTTTATAGATAGAATTTCGCAGTCGCACTCTCAAATACCGTCAAAACACCCCAAATTTCAAGATGTTAAATTTTCACCTTAGTACGGTCGTACTGGGGAAGAAAATCCGATAATCCATATCAAATTTGTAGAACGAAAGTCAAATCAGGTCAGGGGCTATCAAATTAGTTGAAAGCAATGCGATAGTCCCTTTCTTTTAAACCGTTCTATTATGCCGACAAGTATCATCACCACAGACGACCTTCGGGAATTCAAGATGGAATTGCTCGATGACATCAAAAGTCTTTTGGCCAGACAAGCATCTGGAAAAATCAAGAAATACCTTAAATCTTCCGAAGTAATGGATTTGCTTCAAGTGAGTCCGGGAACGCTTCAGAACCTTCGCATCAATGGCACCTTGCCATACACTAAGGTAGGCGGAATCATCTATTATGATGCCGAGGAAATTCAAAAGGTAATGGATGCCAACCGTGTGCACCACGGGTTAAATTCCTGATGCTATGAACTACATAAAGCTACTCAACGCGGCTTTTGAAACGTTCTATTTTGATGACCGCCTAAATCCTACCCATATCAGTCTGTATATGGCCCTGTTCCAAGAATGGAACAGTTGCCGTTTTATGGATGAGTTCTACGTAAACCGCAGGGAATTGATGCGTGTGGCAAAGATTGGTTCAAAATCTACCTACCATAGATGCATAACCGAGCTTCACACTTGGGAATACCTATCCTATTTCCCGTCCAACAATCCGTATAAGGGCAGTAAAATCAAGATGTCCATTTTAGGCACAAGTGATGAACCAGTTTCGGGACAGTACCATCCCATATTGGAACAGCTTGAGGAACAGTACTATCCCAGAGGTGTACCGCTTGAGGGACACCACCATCCCAAAAATGGACAGGTGGTGTACAAACACCGTCCCACCAATGGACAAGCATTGGTATCTAATACAAACAATATCAAACAAGAAAACTATATAAAACAGCCAAAGGACTGTCTGGCTGTCGTTGATTTTTTTGAAGAAAAGAATTTTGATAAAGCTGAAGCTGAAAAGTTCTACCAGCACTACGCTGACCGAGATTGGCAAACAGGCGATGGTGAACCGATTCGCGATTGGCGTTCGGTAGCCATAAACTGGATGGACAGAACCGAGTTATTTGAGTCAGAAAATAAGCCAAAGAAAAAACAACCGTCCCAAATCAAGGACAACCTACGAACCACTAAATCGAAAGACTATGGACAACCCCTCTAAAATCATCGAAGGTGGCGTGGAATATTCGCTCGGCAAATTTGACGGTAAAAGCGTACTGTACGATTTCCCTAAAATCCTGATTTACCTGAATGCAAAGGGCAAGCTGTTATTTGGCAAAAGATTCAGGATTTATGATGAAGACAAAGGTATTCTGCTAAAGCTCTGTTCATATTTTATCCGCGACAAAGAAAACTGCGAAAAATATGAAATTGATATCGACAAAGGTATCCTGCTTTCCGGGCCTGTTGGCTGTGGCAAAACCAGCTTGATGAAGCTGTTGCGCCATATCGTGCCTTTGCAACGCCCTTATGAAATGATTCCCTGCCGAAATGTTACTTTTAGTTTCAACCATTTGGGGTTTAAAACGGTTGAGGAATACGGCAACACTAAGTTCTATTGCTTTGACGATTTAGGCGTTGAACCTGCTGGTCGTTTTTATGGTAAGGATTTGAATGTAATGGGCGAAGTACTGCTCTCACGATACGAACTCTATTTAAGCACCAAAAGAAAAATAAAGACCCACGCCACCACCAACCTTAATGCCGAAGAACTCGAAGAGCGCTACGGCAACCGCGTCCGTAGTCGGATGCGAGAACTTTTTAATTTGATTGCTTTTGATACGAAGGCTGGGGATAAGCGTAAATAATCAACTTCTAAAGGATTTGTATAATAATATGACTTCTGAAACAAATTGAAGTACAATGTCCTTCAAACTCTTTGTTAACTCTAAAAATATATCTTTCATAATTCTATTGATTTTTGAATGGATAATAATATTGATAGTGCAATGCGTTCAATATTATTCTTATCCGAAATGTAGCTGCCTTCATCCTGATTGGACAAAAAGCCCAATTCCAAAAGTACCGAAGGCATAAACCCAATCGTTTCCCGAAGCACCTTAAAATTGGCAAACTTTATACCTCGACTTTCATAACCAATGGCTTCACAAAGGGCTCGTTCAATTTGATAGCCTATAAAAACCGATGCTTTTGAGAATTCCTTTTGTTTTCTTGAAGCATAAACCTCTATCCCTCTCGCATCCAGATTATCAGAATTATTGCAATGCAAGGACATAAATAAATCCGCCTTTAATACTTTAGCCAGCTTGGTTCTATCTGAAAGTGAAATGAGCGTATCACTATACCTCGTTAAATATATATCGAGTGGCTTTTCTAAGTCGTTATTTAACCTTAAAATCTCGTTTGCAATATCCAAAACAACATCCTTTTCTTGGATGCCATTTATACCAATTGCACCAGCATCTTTTCCACCGTGTCCAACATCAATAATTATTCGTTTTTGAGCACTCGTTTCTTGTCCAAAAATGAAGCACGTTTTTAGAAGCAAAATCAAAAAACTGACGTTTTTGAGCCACTTTTTTATTTTCAATTTTTGGGTTTTCAACAGTTGGGTTTCAAAATTCCATAAAATTTGATGCTAAATAATAACAACGAAAACCAAACCATATCAAATAATATTTTATTCACAAATATTTGATTTTCAATTATTTATGTTTAAATATATGTAAATTTCAAACAACGGAAAATGAACCAAAATTTTAAACCCATTCGTTATGAAAAAAACATATTATTTGGCGGGCTTTCTTTCGCTCTTATCCACATCGCTTTTTGCACAAATTGGTGGTATTGAAGATTCGGTAAACGATGTTTCCGATACAATCCGTACCATATTCCCCATCATTTTAGGTGTCATCTTCCTTATTGGTTTCCTGTTCAACGCGGGTCACTTTTTTGGTGAGAACGCAGACCTTAAGAAAGGGATCACCAGAGTGCTTGTCTTTGTATTGATTGCTGGCGCAGTGGTCGGCATCTTCACTTACCTAATCGGAATCGTAGTATAAATGAAACGCTACGAGGTCTACAAAAACATTAGGAAACGGGCGGTCATTTTTGGTCTGCCCATTTCCCTGTTTGCATTGATGATGGTGTCCATTCTTGCATCCTTACTCATCATAATTTTCTCTTTCAGCTTCGGGATAATTATAGGAATACTTGCATTCAACGCTACTCTGTACGTGGCATTGATAAGACTGACTCATAACCCGCAAATTTTTCAAATGGCGAAAGTCTTCCCGCGTATGATTAGCAATAAAAGAAACTCTGGCTTCGACTATGAACAAGATTAACCTTTCAGCATACCGACCTATCACAGATATTCAAGACAATATCATATTTGCCAATAACGGTAACGTGGTGTTGTGCTATCAAGGTAATCTGCCAGAAATTTATTCGCTATCCCAAAAGGATTTTGAAGATATCCACGGTGCTTGGTTCCAGGCATTAAAATCATTACCCGTTGGCACCGTAGTTCACAAACAGGACATTTACCTAAAGAAAACGTATTCATCTGAACAACTTCCGAATACTACATTTTTAGAGAAAGCAACGCACGAGCATTTCAAGGGGCGCCAGTATATGGAACATCGTTGCTTTTTGTTCTTTACGCTTACCAAGAACAAAGCCCTGAATAACTCAAAATATGTAAATCCCTTCCGTAAGGTTTCTAAAGGAATTGTCCAGCAGTTGGATGACAATGTGCAGCGTTTTATCGGCTCGGTAGGTGATTCCATTTCATTTATCAATAACAGCCGTAAGATGCATTTTGTTTCGCTTAAAGCGAAAGGGATAGAACGGTTGACCAATGGCTATTTCAATGGCTACAACGAAGGGTTTGATACGGATATCATATTAGATAAAAAAAGCGTCAACATTGGCGAAAACCATTTTGATGCCCTGGCCGTCAACAGCGAGCTGTGCTTTGGCGAAAGTGTACAGACGAGCAAGACCAATGAGAAATTCACTTCTGACGATTTTGTATTTCATCAAGGGTTTATTGATGGCCTTGGGCTGACGCTTAACGAGAATCATATCGTCAATCAAATCTTGTATTTAGATGACAAACAGAAATGGCGAAAACTACTCGATAAGAAAATCGAAGAACTCAATAAGAGTTCAAACTTCGGTTCACAAAACAAAGTCGTACTTGGAAAAATTCAGCACATTCTTGACCAAATCAATGCAGACGACAATGCGCGCATTATCCGTGGCCATTTAAACATCGTGTATTGGGACAAGAACCCGGAAAACCTGAGCCGAATAGGTTCTAAAATAAAGACCGAGTTTAAGGAACTGGACATCATCCCTTACTATCCCAGAGGTGAAGAACGAAAGAATTACATACTGAATAGTTACTGTTGTTTTTCCTCTAATTTTTCAAACAACGATTTATACGTTACCGATTTGAAGCACGCGCTATGCCTGCTCATCAACAATACAAATTACAAATCTGACGCTACCGGAATCATCTTTAATGATAGGGAACACAACGTTCCCGTATTGAAAGATGTATGGGATGAACGCAAGAAACGCATCAAGGCAAGGAACTTTGCCATTTTCGCCCCGACCGGGGAAGGCAAGTCTTTTCTGGCTAATAATATTCTTCGTCAGTATTTTGAAAGTGGTGTTCGTCTGGTCATTATCGACCTCGGTGGATCCTACACAAAATTTGCCAAGCTCTATCCCGAAAAATACACCGTGCTTCGCTATGAGAGTGGAAAGAACCTCGGTATCAATCCATTTTATATCAGCGATACCAATGACCTTACGCCCGAACGATTGGAAGACCTATCGGTGTTCTTGTTCGAACTGTTCGCTTCGGATTTAAAAGTGACCAAGGCACAATCGGTATCGGTGAAAAAAATATTGCGCCATTACTACGATAGCACAACTGAAAACCATTCTTTGGATGGTTTCTACAACTTTATAGAAGGGCATCAAAAAGACCTTTTGAATACCCTAAAAATCCATCCCGACTACTTCAATGTTACGAGCTTTTTGCACGTAATGTCAGAGTATGTCGGCGATGGTCTATACAGCTTCCTTTTTGAAGTGAGCGAAGACCAGACCTATAAAATCGAAGACAAGCGTTTGATTGTCTTTGAACTCGATGAAGTAAAGGACAACAAGGAAATTTTGTCCGTAATGCTCAAGCTCATCAAGACCGCTATCCAAAGGACCATTTGGCGAAATCGAGCCGAAAAAGGAATAATCCTGTTTGATGAGTTTGCCAAACAATTGAAGTTTGATAATGTATTGGAAAGTGTGGAATTCTATTATCAAGCCATTCGTAAACAAAATGGTGCGATTGGTATTATTCTACAATCCATCAATCAACTACCCAACAATTCCACATCGGCAAGTATTCTTGAGAACACGCAGGTCATCTACAGCCTGAACAATGAAAAAGGTTACGATGAACTGGTCAAAAGGCTCAACCTTTCGAGCCACGACCTAAACCAACTAAAATCCATCAAGAACAATCTTTCTGGACCACGGAAGTACACCGAAATGTTTATCAAAATCGGGAAGGAAAGTAACATCTTCCGCTTGGAAGTTCCAAAAGAAGTCTATGCGGCTTATCTGACCGATGGATTGGAAAACGAGAAAATAATGAAGCTCTACGACGAGCATCAGGATATGGAAAAAGCAATCATTCAATTCACATCTAAAACATAATGTTATGAAGACAAAACTTTTAATTATAGCAACGGCATTCATCTTTTTACTGCCTGCACGCGCTGCGTGCCAGGGAATGCCTGTATATGACAACACCAACTTCATTAGCTTGGTAAAACAGCTCTTGGAATCGGGTAAACAGACGGCAGAAATGATTAAATCCGTAAAGTTCTTGAAGGATGCCAAAGAAGCTATTGAGAAAGTATCGAGCGTTGTCCAACAGTTAAGAGCAGTTGAGGAAATCGCAGAGAATAATCAACGCCTCATCAATGTAATGCAGAATGACCTTCAGGATATTCTCAATTCGCCCTATATCAAACCCGAGGAAATTGACAGGGTTATGGGCTCTTTCGAAACCATTGTACAAAATTCATTGGACACGGTGGATTTTATAGACGAAGTCCTATCAAGTGATTATCTAAAAATGAGCGATGCCGAACGTGCAGAAATACTGAAAGCAAAAGAACTGGAATCAAAGCAAATGGTTGCAAACATCACTACAAAAACGAAACGCTATCGAGACATTATTTCTTTCAGAAAAATGCAGGATAAAGTCAATAATCGAGAAACAGGATATTAAAAATGACCGCGACCATCATTTTAGGGATTGGGTTGGAATACATCGATACGGTGTTCCAGACCATACAGGCCAGCGACTTTTCGCAATATACCATTGCCGGAATGAAAACGCTCGCTGTCCTATTTTTCTTGATCAATATTCTTAAAAAATACAACGAAGGCGTTGCTGATAAAGACGGCTATACTTGGGGTTTGAGTCCGGGCGAATTGTCCAAGAATTTTGCCATTGTGCTTTTGGTCATATTCTCAACGCAGGTATTAGGGTTTTTTGATGGGATTTTAGTGGCCATCGAAGGACAGTATCGAGGAACCGCACCTGCATTACTACCGTTACAGATGCAGGATATACCATTAGAGGAAGATGTAAGTCTTTTTGATGCGGCAAGTTCGGCAATGACACTTTTGTACGAGGCGTTGGTGACGCCATTGTTTGGATTCAAAATTTTGGCCTTTATATTAAGTACCATACTCTGGATATTGGATTTGTTTATCTATCCGCTATTCTTAGCAGAGCGTTTTTTCCTATTGGGAATAATGCAAGCCTTTTTTCCTTTGGTCATTAGCCTTGCCGTATTTGAAAAGTTTCGCTCGCTCGCATATACCTTCTTTAAATTGTACGCTGCCGTTTATATGCTCGTGCCAGCATTTTTTCTGGTCAATGTATTTGTCAATGCCATTTATACCGAAATCAACACCAATTTCTGGGTAAACCTGTTTGGAACCGATACAGGCCAGGGCTTCTTTGCACCTGTGGTCCAGTTAGGCTCAGTAGGGTTTATCGTGTTCCTGAAATTCAAATTGTACAGACGTGCTACCTCTTTCACCCTAAGATTATTTACCAACTGATTATGAAAACACCGTACAAGAATATTTACAAAGTCCTAATGTTGAACCGCTTTATCGTGATGGCCGTGGTGGTATGCTCGATGCTGTCCAGTAGCTTTTCCATTTGGATGGCGTTCAAAACAAAAAAAGATGCGCTGAACAGCGCTTTTGCCATCAATACAGACGGTAGCATTATTCCGCTGAAGCTGGTTACCCAAAAAGAGAATTTTAGAGTGGAAGCCTTGGCGCATTTAGAACTGTTCCACACCTATTTCTACAATATCGATGCAAGTAATTATGAACGCAATCTGGAAAAAGCGCTTTGGTTAGCTAATAGCTCAGTGGATAATCTCTACCGTCAGAAAAAGGCTGATGGTGTTTATAACAGATTGTTACAGTATTCATTGGTACAAAAAGTATTGAGTATCGATACAAAAATTTCAGAAAGTGATGGCACTTACAATTTTACAACGACGACTATTTTTGAAATCAATAGAGGTTCTATCATCGACACTTACGAACTGGTTTCCACCGGGAATCTTATTACGGTGGACAGAAACTTTCCCAACAATCCGCACGGCTTGCTGATTACCAATTATTTCGAGAATACCCTTAAAAAATTAAACGATGAAAGTTGAGCCAATAATCGGCATTTAAAAACCACGATTATGAAAGTAGAAAAGAACAAAATAGTATTCGCAGCGGTATTGGCCGTGATTTTCCTATTCCTTATTTCCTATTCCGTAATGGTAATGGGTGATGACGATAGCGAGAACGAAAGCCTACAACAGACCTTGGTTCCTGATTTGGAAGAAAACCAGAAAGAATATGAGTCCAAGCTCGATGCCATCAATGACCTAAAGGAAGTGCGTGAAACCAACGCGCCCAGCATCTATGATGAAAAGCTGATTGATTCCTTGGGTTTTTACGACCCGGATTTGCCGGAACGTGAAAAAGAACGCATTGTTGACAGTATCTATGATGCTGGCAAGATTAAGTATTCCCAAAAGCGGTATCAAAATTTAGGACAAAAGCGAGTTGTACAACAAACAGCACCAAAGGTGGATTCTGCTGAAGTTAAAAGAGAACAAAAAATTGAAGCCAAGGAATTGGGGCTGGAACATCAACTGTTCTTTGCCGCTTCGCCAAAACCCAATGAGCTTTCAATCATCGGCAATACAGACGAAACGATTTACGTAGTCGTGGATGGTGACCAAATTGTTCAAGCAAATACACGGTTACGGATGCGCCTGACGAAATCCGCTACTATCAATGGTAAACTGATGCCGAAGAACACACCGGTTTTCGGCTTTATCAGTTTTCAGCCTAATCGTGCATTAATTGAAATTGAGAATATCAAACACCATCCCACCAAGCTAAAAGCCTTCGATTTGCAAGACGGCAGCGAGGGCATCTATGTCGAGAACAACTTTAGGGAAGAAGCTACAAGAGAGGTGCTTGACGATGTCATTAGTGATATAAATATTCCCAGCGTACCACAAGTAGGCGGACTTACACAGGTATTCAGGCGTTCAAATCGAAGGGTAAAAGTAACCGTCCTGAACAATTACAGATTAATCCTAAAACCAAAGCTATAAAGCCCATAATGGGCATTTTAAAACATATTCTTATGAAAAAACATATCATTTTAACAGCATTCATTATTGGTTCCGCTTTCGCGAAAGCGAACGCACAAACCACTCACTTACTTGATACCATTTATGCGAACGACACTAAAAATGTGGCACTATTCTTCCCAGAACCTATTCGGCAGGGCATAACCGGTTCAGATAATTTTGTCTTTACCTACAATCGTGAGAAAGAACAGTATTTCGGCCTGTTGCAAGCCAAGCCTGGAAAGGAAAGTAATTTGCTGGTAGTCAACCGAAATGGCTCGATTTTTTCGTATATTGTAAGATATAAAAAACAGCTTTCTAAGCTCAATTATTTTATTCCGATATCGAGTAGTATCGGGAATGAAAAACCGATTCTTACCGATTCAATTCTTGCTGAATCTTCTGAAGAGCGTGTAGATAACAGAACATACCATTACCAAAAATTCTGCGCATACCTTCTCAATAGGAAACAGCGCATTGGACGAATCAAAAAGCGAAATGAAGGCATTGTTTTAAGTGTTGAGAATATTGTTTTCGATAAAGAAGAACTGTACTTCGTCATCCAGATTGAGAATAATTCCACATTGGATTACGATTTGAATTTCTTGAACCTTTCGATTGAAACGCGACAAAAAGGAAAAAGAAAATCGTTACAACGTCTGTATCAAGAACCGATTTATAAACATAATTTGCCGTCTAAGATTAAGAAAAATGAAATGGCTCGATTTGTTTATGTGTTGCCCAAATTTTCACTATCGGATGACCGTAGGGCAATTTTGGAATTGAATGAAAAGGATGGCGAACGAAATATTGAAATGAAACTATCACACAGATATATCAATAACCCAAATTAAAGTCATTATGAAAAATATTGTTGTTTTATTACTCGTACTGCTGTTCCTTTCGTGTGCTGATTCCACAACTAAAGTTTCGGGACCAAGTGCTACAGCCCAAGTTGTTATCGAAAGCTTTTATGAAAAGGATGAAGAAACCTTAAAAGCTAACTCAACACCACAGGCCTATTCAAACTATATGAATACCATAAATATGTTCAACGCTACACCAAAAGATGATTCCAATTTTACTGTTTTGCAGGACACCATTATGGGCGACGTGGCTTGGGTAAAATATACCACAGCTTACGATAAAACACCTGGTATTTTTAAACTGGTCAAACAGGATGGCAAATGGTTGGCAGATGTTAGAGGTTCAAAAGATAAATCGCCTTTTTGAAAAGCGTATTTATTTATTTTTATCGAGATTGATTTCCCAATAGCCCTGTGTGCCACCTTGACGTACCAAAACACCTTTGTTCTTGATAGCTGTTATATGTTTCCCAACAGCAGATTCATTGATACCTAAAACGTCTGCTATTTCATTGTAAGTTATAGAAGAATTTGCAGCTATAAGTTTAACTACTTCTTTTTGTCTTTTGGTAAGTGTAGTTGCGGCATCAATTGCAGCATCTGTTACACCACCTCTTACACCACCTGTTACACCACCTATTTGACCACCTTTTGCACCACCATCTTCAATAGTAGTTTCTTTGGCCATAAATGTCATTCTAAGAAAGTTGTCCGAAAAGCTAAAGCTCTCTTTGCCATAGTGTTCCAAAATACGAGGAATGCCCGAACCCAATTGCTCTACCAGTTCTAAGTCCTTGAAAATTCGCATCAATTCTTTATTGCGCGGTACAGAGAAGCCCTCAAAAAACTCTTGCTTGCTCAAACCTTCTGGAAGTCCACCAGCTGATGTAATTTCAATCCTGTCGGCAAATATTTCAAACTTAGGTGTTATTTCGTTGGTATAATCGTTATGCACAAAGGCGTTGATGATGGCTTCCCGTAAGGCGATGGGATTCCAAAGATTGGTCTGTTGCCGTTCTTTGGCAGTTATTTTTGTGTTGGTTCTATTTTCGACCGCAATCTTATCGATAACCTGCTTGGTCGCTTTTACCAAACTTTCGTGACCATATTCGTTGCTTTCAATAAGGTCTGTTCGGGTCTTGCCTGAATACTTGGCCACTTTAATAGAGGTATTGTTCTTATCGGCCAAAAGATAGCCCGCGTAATTGAATGCGCCGTCTTCGGTAAGCAGTTCCAGATTCTTTGCAAAGGCTTTGCCCAGATTATAGCCAGCTTCTTCGTAGTAGATTTTCAACTGGCCAAAGCTTAGATCTTGCCGACCAGCTTTAATCTTACTGATGGAATTTCGGGTACGTTTTGCAAAGAGCTCATCTATCACTTTCTGTGGCATCGGCTCTGCAGAAGAACCAATACGTATAAAACATCCCTTTTCGCTCATCCCATACTTTTTGAGATGATAGGGTTTTTCAGGACCACTTGCCACAATAATTTTAAGGATGTCCTTGCTATCCCGTTCCTCACTCACAATGTCAAACAGCCCCAATGCGGAAGGTCGGATGTTGTTTTTAAGCCTGTCCTTAATCTTTAACTGGTCGCCATCCGGATCTGCCAGACCATAAACATTTTCATTTTTGTCAATACCGATATAGAGAATGCCACCCTCGCGATAGTTCAAAAAAGCAATGACTTCTTTTTCAAGCCCATCGGTCAGTTCTCGTTTGTATTCTATACGGTTGGTTTCTGGCATTCATTAAGGTAAATTAGAGGATAAAGATAGTGATATTAAATTGCAGATTTACTTCGGCGCAATGGAACTCTCAGAACTGATTACCATAGTATATCATCTATTTTATCCCATATATTAACTGTCGCTGTTTAAAAGCAGATTTCCCACCTTCAAGGATTTCACAACTTATCTCTCTTGTTCCTTCACGGTCAATTGAACCTGCTTCTAAAACGTGAGACTTAACGCTTGTACTCTTTAAAGGAATTATCAATTCAGCATCCCCAAGCACAGCTATATTAGGGTTGTGAGTAACAATAATTACTTGTCTTGATTCTTTGATTTTCCTTAAATTTTTGACAATTGTTTTAAAGATAAACTCGCTATCTAAGTTATCTTCTGGCTGGTCAATTATTAGCGGTGTAGTACTTTTCGAAAGCATTAAAATTCCAAGCAAAACTGATTGCTGTTGACCTAATGACAGTTGAGATATGGACTTAGTGTTTCTTAAGGTTTTTCCTGTTTGTTCATCTTTGTACAATCTCGTTACAGAAATAGAAGGTCTATCCTCAAAAGGTAGAGCTTCAAAATCCTCAAACGTGTGGTCTTTCAAAAGTTTTTCTACAATGGTCTGCGCCTCATAGCTTCCTATAAATCTCTTTCCTTCTGCATCCTTCAAATCTTGCAAAGCATCGGTATCTTTTCGGTTGCATATTTCAACAAACTCAAATGGCGATAGCTGTTTGGAAATTAGGAGTGCTCTTGGAACCTGAGACGTGCGCCAATCCATAGTTGCCTTTAAAAGCTGTTCAAATTCATCCGAATAATTGCCTTGGTCGTATTTAACGTTGATGAATAAACCATCGAGGGTATTCTTTAGGTTTTCATTGATAGTCTGTGCAAAAGCATTTCTAAGAAAGTACACCCTTTGTTTGTTATCCTTTCTCTTAGTTAAAATTTCTTTACGTTCTTTCTGAAGCTCGTCCAATAATTTCTTACTGTTTTCAAGTTTTTTAACCCGGTTGCCTAAATCAAGAATATCCTTAGAAATTTGGTTGATTTTGCCCAAATCAAAAGGAATTCCTTGAGCTTCCAGTTCTTGTTTTTTGACATCCATTTTAGCTTGAATTGCTTTTTCTTTAGATGCCCAATTTTTAAGCTCTGTTCTAAGTTCTTCAACCTTTGTTCCAAGTGCTTCATTAAGTTCGCCCGCTTTGGCTTTAACAATAGCCGAAAAATCCCCGACTATGTCCTTTACTTTTTGAAAATAATCCTTGCCCACTACAATTTCTTCATCTGTCAACTTTTCAAAATTGTCAAATGTTTCTTCGTCATTAAGTATATCTCTATAGGTTTGAATGAGCTGTCTTAAATCTGCTATCAAATCTTTCCGAATTTGTCTCTCCTTAATAAGTGCATTTTGATACTTGACCAGTTCCCCCGCTTTTTGCTTTTTTAGATTTTCTAACTTTTTCTGTTCATTTTTTAGCGCCTTTTTTGTTTCGTCGAGACTGAGCAGTTCCAGCCTTAGTTTTCTTGATTCACTTTGATTGCTCAACAACTCAGCAATAAGCTCTTTGTCTTCTATTATTAGTGTATTTAGGTCTAAAAATCCGTCGAGAAAATCTATTAGCACCGTTGGGTTCTCATCACTGTGCTGGATTGTATCGGCAGTTTCACCTTGTCCGTAACTTTCGATTTCTACCTTTGAAATACCATTGATAGGGTCTGTAAGGTTTTGTGTGCCATTGTTTTTTTCTCTTGCAAATTCAATGACCTGTCCAGCTTCATCGGTATATCGAAGAGTAATTTTTTGAGGCCATACTTCGGAATCCACAACTTTTGAAGTTGAGTTGTTACCAGAAGTTTCACGAATAGTCTCTAAAAGAGTGGATTTACCCGCACCTCTACTACCGATTATACAGGTCAAATTAGGGTTTAAGTCAATCTTCATTTTATCCAGTAAGCCACCTTCTAAAATTACACTGTTAAATACTGGTCTTTGTTCAGGAATTAAATCCTCTAACCGAATTCTTGATTCGTGGCTCATCAACGCAACTTTAAATGCGTGAAAATTAAGTTCATCCATTTTAATTCTGGTCAACTTATCTTTTCCTTCAGCATTTGTACCTAATTTGTTTAGAGTATGCGAGTCAGACCCCATCAGTTTTGGCAGTATTTCATCATCTTCCAATAGCAGGTCTGTACGTCTTAACCCCAGAAGTCTTTTTCTGTTTGCATCATCATCGGAATCGGTATAAAGTTGGAAATTCTCTTTCTTCGATATTTCAAGCCCTAATAAGTTATGGTGGCAAAAAACTTCTTCTATTGGTGGACCAAAACGCCCAATTGTCCTTTCAAATCCAGAATCAAGTTCTATGTGTGCAAGGACGCCTATACCGCTTAACTGATTGGCAAAGTCTAAGCACTCTACAATGCCTTGTGATGTCGTTTTCTTGTCGTCACTAATCGTTAATTTACCCGCGAATGACCTTAAATTTTGGAAGGTGTCGAAATACAGCAGTAAATGTCCTTGTGTAGTGGTTACTTCAATTCCTGGAATAACCAATATATCCTTATCAGCTGCATACTGAATCGCCGTATTTGAGTTAAATATCTCGTTGTGGTCAGTAATACTAATAATTTTTATTCCCTTATCTATAGCTGTATCGACAATGGCTTCTGGTGTCATTGTCGAATCTTTTACGTCATAAGAACCAAACTCACCATACGAGTGTATATGTAAATCTGCCCTGAAAAATTTTGCACCTTTGGTCATATTAAAGCCTGATTTTGATGGGACTATAATGATGCAATTATTTTAAATTTTGGACAAGAGATTTTTAATTTATTTTTAACATTTAGAGATACTACTTGAATATCGACCTCACCTCATCATAAATCCTCTCAAAATTTGCTTTTAAATCCGCATCGGAATATCGCTTTGTTTCCTGCGGAAGCTGCCTCTGAATCTTGGGTAACCTGAACCGGACTTTCTTATCCTTCCCATCGGCAAAAGTCACAAACTCGCCTTGCTTAAGTCTAAAGAAAATATCAGCTCTTCTTTTGGAAACCTCTCTTTCGCCTTTAGTGATTCGGGTATCGGTTTTAAAAATATTGGCGGCCTTACTCACACTTTTAGTTGGATTCTTTATGATTTCAAAAAAGCGTTCATAGTACTTGGCGGTGTCCGGGTCATTGACCTTGCCAAAGAACTGGTAGGATAAATTGCTGAGTATCGCTTTACTGGCCTTATTCCCATACATCATATCATTTTGAATCTTATCCTGCATCACATAAATGGTGGCGATATCATAGCTTCGTAGCGTGGCTGGAATGCGGTGCATATTGAGTAAACGAATGGTTGGTGCTTCTTCCATCAGCAGAAATGAAGGCTTGGAATTGCGCACACTCATCTGTTTGGTAATGGTGTGAATTATGGTTGCGATGACTGGCGAATAAGAAGTCTCAAATTTGGGATTGTTCACTACCGAAATGACCGCTGGATTTTCTGTGCTATTGATATTCAACGCCACTTCATCTGCGGATAATGCCATAAAAATCCGTTGCGTACTGATACGTTTTAACGCATTGGCCAATGTACTTTTTACACCAGCTGTTTGCCTGTCAGAATTTTTTCCACTTATGAAAGCATCTGCCATTGCCCTCGATGTGGTGTTAGTTTCAAGAAATTGGACCAGGCTATCGGTATCGAGCATTTGATAAATGGCAATCAAATGGGGCAAAGTACAGAATTGAGGGTAGTCTGTTTTCAGCTTCCAAATCAATCCACCAATCAGACCTTCAGCAGCATCGTTAAAGAATTTAGTCGTTCCGGTGGTTCCTGATTCACGTTGTTCCAAAAGGTTTTCAATCAATACCCGCGAAACTTCATTCACACTTTCTTCATTCTCTAAATACCGCGGTGCAATGGGATTCACCCGATGGATAATCCTGTCAAATGAGATAACCTTCATAGGAATTTCACTATTAGCAAAAAGCGGATAGGCCATTTCCGTCAGTTCAAAATCCTTGTAGTCGTGTATGACACCACAAAAACCGTTATCACGAAAGTGCTTTAGGAATCCATAGACCACACTTTCGGTTTTCCCGCTTCCTGCGGATCCGATGACGGATGCGCCGCGTTTTACATTGTCGATTTTAAATGTTCCCGATTTGGTTAAGAATTTTACTTGATACCGTTTATCTATTTTTTCCGTTGGTTCACTATCGTAAAAAGCATAGAGAAATATGGCCACCAAAAGAACAGGCACAACGACATAAATCATTATTTCTACCAATGACCAATTCATATCCCAATAGAACTTGATTTAACAGCAATTTCAGCACCTTTTCGTAACCGTTTAAAAACCCGAAGTGCCAATTGTGCTTTGCTGGTCGGAATATTTGGGATTAATGGAATGCCCGACTTACCCATAATTTTAAAGGCTATTGCTTTTTCATTTGCAGGTAGCTTCATCAAAGCGGTAAAGTAGAGTTTGGGGCTTTTGATGAAATCCTTTTTAGCTTTATAAGTCTCTGCATAATTACGATTGTAGCCGAATGTTTTATCAAAGGTTATTTCTGCTTTAGCGAAAAAAGCATCCCTATCAAAACCACGTTTTACCTTTTTGCCGTGCATCTCAACTTCAGATGCTTTATACTTGCTGCCAGGGGAAAGGCTGAACCTGTTGGACGCGTCTTTCCTGCTGATTATGATATGGATGTGGCTTTGATTACCTTCCTTGGGCATACCCTGTACAATCCGAATACCATTCTGTTGGTGTGGGGCATCCCGTTCCAGTTTTCCTATCTTCAGTTTTAGTCGTTCTATATTTCCGGTCGCATTACCATGTTCAATTTTAGGTATCTCATTTTTCAGTTCAAGAATCTTGGTGGCAAAAGGCTGGTTTTCTTTTACCTGTTTGTCTGTTCCTTTAAACGTTCTCTGATGCTCGATTTTGGCGAAGTATTTAATGTCATCTACAGAAATAGGTCGACCATCAATTTCACGCCCTTTGAAACTGGCGGCATAATCTTTCATCAGCTCGCGAGTGTATCGTTTTAAATCAGCACTGCTGTTTTCGAGTTTTCGCAGTTCGTATTTTGATGGACTGACCATTATGGAATAGAATTTAGGTTCTTTCTTTTTCAGCTTTGCGGTGTTTCCGTCAATTTCTTTTACCACTTCTTTAGCAGAAATCTCATCACCATATTGATTGAAAAAGTGTTCCATATCTTCCTTCATTAAACCCTCATTTTCTTTTTCCAAATAGTCCACAAAATCGGCTGAACTCTGCGAGTAATTCGTTCCTAATTTTTGTGCTGTAATGTTGATATACATAGGTTAGAATTTTAAAGTTGATTCTGGTTATTTCGCTTTTCTTGAAACTTGACTTCCTTCTTTTCTTCTGTATATTTCTTTTCCAAAATCAAGGGTTTCTTTTTGGGTTCATCCATTTCAAAAAGGGATTGCAACATTGCGACGGTAGGTTTGGTCTGGGTCTTTTCTACATCACGCATAATAGCTATGACAGCATTAATGCGTTTCAATAATTTAGCTTCAATGGTGCGTCCAGTCGGCCCTAAATTTTCCTTGGGTGAAATCTCGTTGTAGAAGAAAAAATCGAGGATGGCTTTCATTGCCTCGGTATGCGTTTTGAAATGGGTTCTGGAAAACTGTTGAAAACGCTTTGCAGTTTCCTTCTTGAACCTGATGCCAATAAATGTGTCCATATTTCGCCGATTTGTCGCAAATCTTTCCCGAAAAATGAGCGTTTTGAGGGCATTTGTCGCAAATTGCTGAAAATCAAAAGATTAAAAAAATTTTAAACACTTGACTATCAATGATTTGAAAACGAAAAGGAATCCGTAACATCGCGCAGCGTGTTACCCTCTTGCTATTCCTTTTCGTCCCGCTCGCGGGACAAAAATCCATACAATCTAGCTCAAAAGCTGATTGCCATTTTCGAGGAAATAAAATTTCCGATATGTTGTTTTTCGATGTGTAAGGGTATCGGCGAAAGTCAAAAAAGTGGATAACCCTACATTAAATTGTGTGCTGTATTTCAGCAAAATAAAGATACGATTTTTTCGTGATTATGAATGCACTAAAAATGAAAACACCCCTGAAATTTCAGAGGTGCATTTCTTTCAAAAAACATCATTCAGATATTAAATACATAGGTATAGGAATATAAATTCCGTAACGCTTCCTCGTCAAGCATTTTGTCCAAATTGGTGTGATGCTTGGTGGCATAGTCCATCAAATCCTTGCCATATTTTTTCTTGATATCTTCCTTAGAATTGGTAAGCAATCGCTCTTGGGCTTCCTCGCTTAAATCGGTAAAATTTAGATAAATCATAGCTTCCCGATTTTAGTATTCGCTTGGTAACATCAGCGTATCGTTCACAAAGAATAACCGCAATTCATCCAGTGGGAAATCGGTAGCATTGTAACGATGTGTTTCTAATATATTGTCGTTACCATCGCTGTAAATAATTTCAGCTTCATACCCTGTATAATCCTGTTTTTCTTCTGACATTCTTTTGAAGTCAATCGTAATAAATTCACTTCGGTTAATCAGACTCTTAGCGATTACCGAAGCATCCGTAATGAGCCAAAAACATTCTGCTACTTCCGATAGATATTTCAATCCGTCGGTAAATCTGGTTTTAATTAGAGGTAGGGAATAGAACATTTCTGTTCCAGAAAAATATTGCAACCGCTCCTTAATATCGTTAACTTGTGCTTTCATTGTTTAAAATTTTTAAGATTTGAATAATGAAAAGAGGGCGCATCTTTCGAGAGGAACGCCCTCTTTAATTTTAAGTTCTACTTGTCATTTTTGCTTCCAAGTAATAGGATTTCATCCGCTACCACTTCGGTAACATAGCGTTGGTTTCCGTCGTCCGTGGTGTAGGTTCGGGTCTTTAGTTTTCCCGTAATTCCTACTTCTTTGCCTTTTTCAACATATTTCTCAACGATTTCAGCGGTCTTGCCCCAAGCCACAACGGTATGCCAGTTGGTGTCCGTTTGCTTTTCGCCTTTGCTGTCTTTGTAATACTCGTTTGTGGCGAGTGAGAAGCGGGCTACTTTCTTTCCGCTTTCAAGGTTCGTAATGGTTGGCTCTTGACCAACGTTTCCAATCAATTGTACGTGATTTCTAATAGTACTCATAACTAAATGGTTTTAAATGCCCTTTATAGGCTTGATTAATATTTCCCTTTTCAATTCAACTGTGATTAAATTTTAAGGGGTGTTTGTTCTTTTCTTTCGTGCACCGCACAATGGATAGAGTGGGTTTTGTCAAGACTTTTAGGGTAAAATCAGGTGTGTTTGCGACGTAGAAACATCCTTGGATTTTCAAGGATGTAGAAACCTTATTTTTCACTAAAACTTTGTACAGTCTTGACAAGTTCCATAAGGGCGTTAGCAATTCTTTTAAAGCCAGTTGCGATTTGAGCGTACCGACAGTTAAGCGAAATGAGTGGCTGGGTTTACATTAGAATTGGTTTTGCCGTGCCTGTTTTTCGACGACCCGAAAAACAATAGAGGCTGTATCCATTATAAACCCCTTAAAATGTGTAAGACAACGGTTGGGTTTTTAGGCATTTTCGAGTGAGGGCTCAAGAAGTTCTTGCCGAAAATTCCGTTAAGAAAACCGAAGCGATGGCTTTCCGTTGTGGAAGCGGACTTAATTCACAATTTTGGCTCGGGAATGAAGTGTTCCTTCCCAGAGAAGCGGGAAGGGTTAACGGAATGGAAAGCTGAAATTGGGGATTGTGTCCAAGATATTTGTAGTGAAGCGCTTTTCCCGGAATGTAGTGGTTTCTTGCTTTTTCAGCAGGAAACCGTGGAATGTAGGGGAATGGGCTGAGTGGTCTAATAAAAAAAGCCTTCCTAAAAATAAGAAGGCTTTATACGTCAGAACCATTAAAGGATTACTCTCGTTTTTGTATTAACAATTGCTACACACAAGGAATCACAATCAAATTCAGAATGGTTGCCTAAAGTAAACCACACAGAATCACAACGGTCATTGGGCTTTTAATTTTTTTATCGGCTCTGCTATTCACGGCACGTAAAAATTGAATATTATGCCCACCACGTTTACACTATTCCATTTCTTTTTTTCGGTCTCAAGAACAAAAAGACAACCGCTAACAATAACAGGGTTAGGATTCCCCCATAGAGGAAGTATTTGTTTGGAAAAGCGGTTCCCAAATAACCTGCCACCGGGTAAGCAAACGCCCACCATAAATGTGAAAATGCAAAATGAGACCCGTACACCTTTCCCTGTTCCTCATCGGGAATGTTCTCACCTATGAGTGTTTCTGAGGGTATTTCTGCCAGACTTTGTCCTAAACCTGCAAATACCCAAAACATCAATAGCAACGGAAAAGACAGATAATTGGCAGCACTTATCGCAAGCCCAAGTACTAAAGCGCCTAACATTAAGGATACTTGCCTGGATTTGGTCTTATCCAAAGCTCCGGATACGAATGCCGCAATGGCGGCACCTACACCAAACGCCGCCATAACCCAGCCATATTCCTTATCGGTCAGGTTCAAACCGCTCTTAATGAGAACAATGGTGTTCACTAAAATGAAAGCTCCTGCCATCGCCGATACGAGTTCTATAAAAAGAGCGAAACGTACATATTTGTTTTGAAACAAAAGTTTTATGCCCTTAGTAACGTCCTGCCATTTAAAAGGGTGCTTTTTCCGTACATCGGTTTGATTACGCCTTGAAAAGCTCTTTGGTAAGGTCACGAGCATAATACCAGCGATGATAAATGTAACCGCATCGACAAAGAATATTTCACGGGCTCCAAACCATACCGCTAAAATCCCTGCCAAACCTGGCCCCAAAACACCCAATACCTGATACGTGGCAGCCGATAAGCCGATGGCTTGCCGGTACAATTTTTTATCCACCACTTGTGGAATTACGGAACGGTATGTAGGACTGAAAAAGGCATTAAAAACATTCATCAGGAACACCAGCACATAAATTTGCCATTCGGCGTTTATGAAGGGTAACACACCAACAAGCGCCATCCTTATAAAATGGGTTACATACAATATTTTCTTTCGAGCTATCCTGTCTGCCAATACGCCAGCAAAAGGTGAAAAAATTATAAATGCTGTTACACGTAAAGTAAGGGCCGTGGCCAATATAGCCGCAGCCCTTTCCTCTCCAAACTGATATGCCAATAATGCTAAGCCCACCCAAGTAATAGCATCACCCAATAAACTGATGGTCTGCGCCACATATAGTTTTGTAAAAACTTTATTGCGAAGTGCCTGGAAGGGTTCTATCAGATTTGTCAAGTTCATTTCAATAATAAATTAAATTCTGCCGGTAGCATCCGTTTTGCGAACTACCAATTGATACACGCACGGAATAACAATCAAATTCAAAATGGTTGCAGAAAGCAACCCACCCAAAATGACCACCGCCATCGGGCTTTGAATTTCACTTCCCGGCTGCCCGCCTTTTAGCGCAAGCGGAATCAATGCCAATCCTGTGGTAAAGGCGGTCATCAGAATTGGATTCAATCTATCCAAGGCACCAGCTTTAATCAGTTCGATGCCTGTCTTACCTTCCTCTCGTAAATCTTCGTAACGAGAAACCAAAAGGATACCATTTCTGGTGGCGATACCAAAGAGACTGATAAATCCTATGGTTGCCGCAATGCTTACGATTCCTGATGTGAAATACACAATGAGAATACCACCAATCAATGCCAAGGGTAGATTAATGAGCACGACAAAGGCCAGTTTTACATTTTTGAATTCATAGTACAATAGCAAGAATATGACACCGATTGCCAAAATAGCGGTAATCAACAACAGTTGTGAGGCTTTGGACTCACTTTCAAACTGTCCACCGTATTGCACACGGTAACCCTCGGGAAAATCGATGGTGGAATTTACCACTTCCTCAATTTCGTTGACGGCACTACGTAAATCCCTACCCTGAACATTTGCCGCCACCACAATCTTTCGTTGTACATCTTCACGGCTTATGGTATTTGGACTACTCACCGATTGAATCATCGCAAGTTCGCCCAAAACGGTCTGCCCACCATTTGGCAGGCTAATCAAGGCGTTTTTAAAGTTTTCCACGTTGTCACGAAAGGGTTTTTCGTAGCGTACCACCAAATCAAAATAGCGCTGTCCTTCATAAATTTCGCCTGCTTCTTCACCTGCAAACGCAATATCTACCTGTTCCATTAAGTCGCCAACAGTCATACCATACGCTGACAAAATGGGACGCTTGGGTTTGATGCGGATTTGTGGGACTTCAATTTGTTGGTCAACTGCCACATCTGCCAATCCATCGATGGATTTGATGTTCTGTTCTACCTGTTTCCCCAACTCGAACAATCGTTGTAAATCCGAACCAAAAATCTTGATGGCGATATTGGCTCGTGTTCCGGATAACATATGGTCAATGCGGTGCGCGATGGGTTGGCCAAGCGTGATATTTACGCCAGGAACGACGCTCAACTTGGTTCGGACTTCCTCAAAAAATTCTTCTTTTGATTTGTCTTCCAAAGTAAACGGTACATCGATTTCGGCTGCGTTTACGCCTTGGGCGTGTTCGTCCAATTCGGCTCGTCCCGTTCTTCGGGTTACCACATTGACTTCAGGCATCTCCAGCAGTAGATTTTCTATTTGCTTGCCTGCCTTATTGCTCTCTTCCAACGACATTCCTGGTGGTCCAACCACGGCTATCACCAGCGAACCTTCATTGAATTCGGGTAAAAAACTTCGTCCCAATTGGGTTGCCACGACCAAACTTAACAGGAATGCAACGACCGTTACCGCAATCACTGTTTTTGGTATTTTAATAACCCTATCCAAAGTGGAAGCATAGTGTTTTTGCAACCATTGTTCTACTTTGGTGCCTTCGGCTTGTTTTTTGAGCAGTTTTTCCTTGTTCAATAAATACGAGCACAATACGGGTGTTACCGTCACGGCCACGACCAATGAGGTCAATACAGAGGTTACAAAGGCAATCCCGAGAGGTTGCAACAATCGACCTTCCATTCCGCTTAAAAAGAACAAAGGAACAAAAGACACAATGATGATTAATGTCGCAATAATGATGGAACTCCGGATTTCCACCGAAGCATCGCGCACGACCGTAATCATCGATTTGCGCTCTGCTTTTGGCAGTCGGCTGTTTTCGCGCAAGCGTTTATAGACATTTTCTACATCGATAATGGCATCGTCCACCAAAGCACCTATGGCAATCGCCATCCCGCCTAAGCTCATCGTGTTGATGGTATAGCCCAGCCATTGTAAGATAATTATAGAGACCAACAGGGATATGGGAATGGCCAATAACGAAATGACCGTGGTGCGCCAGTTCATCAAAAAGATAAACAAGACTATTACGACAAAGAATGCCCCTTCCATTAGTGTCCAATTCAAGTTGCTGATGGACGCATTGATGAAATCCGACGACCTGAAGATTTGACTTTTGATTTCTACAGTTTCCGGTAAGGTCTTTTCTAAATCGGCAATGGCGATGTCCAAATCTTCGGTCAATTTGAGGGTGTTGACATCGGGCTGTTTGGAAATTGTAAGGATAACTGATTTATTGCCGTTTAGAGAACCATCGCCGATTTTATCGGACGCACCGATTTGAACCGTCGCCACATCCTTGACTTTGATGGTCTGCCCATTGATTTGTTTTACCACGGCTTCCTGTAAATCTTCCAAAACGTAGGCCCTACCGCTTCCTTTAATGATGTATTGATTTCCGTATTGGTTCACAATACCACCTGGTGCGTTTACATTGGCTTCCTTTACGCGCTCTACCAATTCTTGCAAGCTCACGTTGTAGTGCTTCAATTTTTCAGGATTGGCAAATACCTGATACTGTTTGTAGTCGCCACCTATGACCACCACGTTGGCAATGCCACCAATGGCTTTGATGCGAGGGCGGATAATCCAATCGGACAGTGTTCGCAGTTCCATAGGCGACAGACTATCGGACGTTACGCCCAATAGCATAATCTCTCCCATAATGGATGAAATAGGTGCCATTGTGGGCGCACCAATACCTTCGGGCAGGTTTTCACGTACCATTGGGATGCGCTCACTCACAATCTGGCGAGCTCTGTAGATGTCCGTTCCCCATTCAAATTCAACCCAGACAATGGAAATTCCCGCTGCCGATGACGAACGGATACGCCTCACATTGGGCGAACCGTTCATAGCGGTTTCCAATTGGTAGGTGACCAATTTTTCCACTTCTTCCGATTCCATCCCGTGGGCTTCGGTCAAAATGGTTACGGTTGGTGCTGTCAAGTCTGGGAACACATCTACGTTCATTGTTTTGGCGTAGTAAATTCCCAATACGCTCAGTACCACTGCTCCCAACAAAATCATCAAACGATTATGTAGGGAAAATTTTAATATTTTTGTTAACATAATTCTCCTTTTTAGTGGTCGTGTCCGTGTGCCGGTGTGGTACCGGACATTGATGCCATTTTTACCTGATAGGCTCCTGTAGTGACTACCACATCGCCAACTTTCAAGCCTTTTAAGACTTCCACGTTTTTACCGTTGCGCTTCCCGATGGTTATGGGTCGTCTTTCAAAACTTTCGCCACCGAGTTGCAGAACTACCGAGTAATTCCCATAATCTTCTAAAAGTGCCGACTCGGGTACCAGCGTGGTTTGCTCTCCATCGCCCATTGCAATCTGAACCTGGGTCAAGCTCCCATCAGGAACATTGATAACATCGTTGACCTTGGCAAACACGGATATCAACGGACTTTCCCTTTCTACATCTTTTGAAATCGATAATATCTCGCCTTCGGAATCTGAAATGTTTTTCCAATCACCTGTTTCGGTCTGGTACCACATTCCTTTGATATTTTGCATCGTCAGGCCATAGGTGGGTGCCACCTGTGATTTCAACACTTTGGACTCATCAGTAGCTACACTTATCAAGACAGCGCCTTGGTCCACATAGTCACCATTGGATACATTTACGGTTCTGATAAAACCATTAAAGGGTGCACGGATTTGCTTGCTACCGCCCGAAACGCCCGAAGCGATAGACTGGTACTGCGACCGGGCGATGGTGTAGTTGCTCTCCACCTTTTCAAACTCGGATTTTGGGATGATTTTGCTATCGTAAAGTTCCTTTTTACGGTTGTACTCTGATTGGGCCTGGTCAAATTTTGCTTTCGCGGAAGCGACATCCGCACTCAAGTTATTGTTTGCCAATCCCTGACTGCTTACGTTCAACATCAATTGTCCTTGTTTCACTTCCATACCTTCGGTAAGGTTGGTCGTGGTAAAGTTGACCGTCCCGTTGGCAGTGGCCACCAGCGTTTTTACCGAACCCTGCGCCGGTTGCCAAACACCCGATGAAGTGATGACATCGTAAATCTCCCCTTTTGTGACCTGCGCCGTTTGAAAGTCTATTTTCCAGGCCTGTTCCTTTAAAAAGGAAATGGGTGCCTCTTCACCAGCATTACCTATCGCTTTTTGGGCTTCCTCCAAATTGGGATAGACCATCACGTCTTTAATCACAATGTTGTCGCTGTATGCCGGTGTGGAAAGGTCGAAAACCAATTGGTGTACACCCGCTTCCTTCGGCTGAATGGTAGGTGAAAAAATTCCTGGGGAAGAAGGGGCATCTGCTGTGGTACGCAAACCTTTGTCTCCTTTTATCAAGCTGACCGTTACCGAGCCCTCGCGTACGGGCTGGTGTTTGTCCAAAACTGTAAAGTGTGCGGCAAACCTTCCGGGTTGCCCGACAATCAATGCCGGGAACTCAACAAAGAGTTCGGTATTGTCTGTCCACAATGTATAATCCAATCTTGGGGTCTCCTCGCCTACGTGGCTCCCGTCAGCATTGTGGGCGTGTTCATCTTCGTGATTCTGTTTACAAGCTACTGCCATAAAGGCAAGCACAATTATTAAATACTTTTTCATCTTTCTCTTTTATTAATGTTGGTGTCCGTCATCATCGTGGGAATGTCCGTGGTCGTCATCGTGACTATGGCCGTGTTCTTCCTTTTGAAGGGTGTCCTGATCTACTGTAAATTCCTCCTGCTTCAAATCTTCCTGTTCCATATGAGAGCCGTCCGGGTTATGCTCGTGACCGTGGTCATCTTGGGCTTCTTCCTTTTTTGTTTCCCGGCATCCTGTAAGGCTGATTGCTGCCATTACCATTAGTGCCATTAAAATTCTTGATACTGTTTTACTCACGTTGAGTTTATTTGTCTTAAAGTGTTCGTGAATCTTTGATTTCATTGTCCTGATTTTTAAAATTGTTATAACTGATGTATTAATAATTGTGCTTGTAAAAGCTGTAGCTGTTTTTCCATTTGCAACATTCTATCGGTGGCGTCCCGATAGAATTGCACTTCCATATAGTATTCCAAAAACGAGTATTCTCCCAAACTGTAGGCTTTAAAGAGCAAATCCTCACTATTTAGGGTTTCTATGGTGTCCTGATATTCGGTGTACTTGTTGAGCAACAATTGGTATTGATTGTACTCTTGTTGTAATTTGGCATACAGCATTTGTTGTACAACTTGTGTGTTGGACTGCTGGTATTCGTAATTGGCTTCTGCCGCTTTTACTTTGTTTTTACTGTTCCATAAGGGAATGGTCAGTCCTCCATAAACACCCGAATAATTGTTGCCGTTGACCCCTTGGTAATTGTAACCCAATGCAAGGTCGGGCAGTATTTTGGTTTTTTCCACCTGCACGTTTTGTTGTGCCGCGGCTTCATAAGCTTTGAGCTCCAAAAGCTTGGGGTCTTTGGCCAATTTCTCATTCCATAAATCGGCTACAGTTTGTATCTGAAATGGAATATTTAATTGCAGATTATCCAACCCAAGCGGTTGATTGCCATTCAAAGCCTGCAAAGCTGTTCTTTGATTTTGGATTTCCGCTTCCAGTTGATCCACCACAAATTGCTCCTGAATCCAAGATACTTTAGCTTTGTTGAGGTCCAAAATGCCGACTTGCTCTCTGCTGAAAAGTTCTTGCATTTGTTCATACACCTCTTGGCTTTGTTTCTTTCTTTCATCTTCAATGGTTTTTCGCTTTTGAAGTATAAAGAGTTCTATAAGCCCTTTTTTTGCCTTAAGCAGTATTTCTTGGCGTTTTTCGCCAAAGGCTGCCTGCAACTGTTCTGCTTTTAGGTTGTTCCACTTGTTACGGGCTGCATATACCGAAGGAAATTCAAAGGATTGTGAGATTTCAAACTCGGTGTAGTCATCGGTTTGATGGTCACCAAAAGGCAGATAGTATCCTGAAAGCCGTGGGTCGGGCAGATTGTTGCCACTCTTGTTTTGAAGCTTTTGGCCATCTATAAACGATTGATAGGCCTTCAGCTCTGTATTGTTCTGTTCTATTTCGTTAAGTAGCTCCCCTATATTTCTATCTTGAGAGAAACCAGTAACAAAGAACAGGCATCCGCATATCGCGGACACGATGTATGTATTCATTGTTTGAAAATTTAGGTTTAATCTTGCCTGATAAGAAACAGGCCTGAAATTCAATAGGATTTCTACCTAATAGATAGATAATCCCAAACGATTAACCTAAAGATGGTGGCCCCCGTAAATCGAGGGATGAAAGGAAAGGATTAAAATAGTGATTGGGCGGATGATAAAGCGGCGGGTCGTTGTTTCGCCTCTTATCAATAAAATATAGTTCTTGAAAACCAGAATAGGTTTTTACAACATTCTCATTCGTATCGGTACGGTGTTCAACGATTTGTCTTTCGACAATAATATCGGTTGAAACCGTGGAATGGACGTGCATATCCATAAAGAACCCGAAAAAGCCATATGGTGATTCTTCGTCTTCGTGCGAACCATTATCGTGATGGTGGTGTTCGCCAGTATGGGCAACATCCGAATGGGAATGCGAATCCTGGTGCTGATGATGCAGATGCGGAAAAGCCTGATGCAGCACCATAAGGGCAAACAGGCCCAAGAAGAAAAATGCCGCTATTTTATTTGCTTTTTGCATTGAGAGCAAATATACAAATATTCTGAAAATGTTAAATTTTTAGCTTCAGTCTTTTCTAAATCAAATGTCAGAGTTTCATTAAAAAATCCAGTTTAAGGCACTGGATAAACCTTTTGATTTATGCGAGGGCATAAACTTCGTCGAACAATTTCTTGTCCAACCTTTCCTGTTGTCCGAAACTCTTTTTAAGGACATTGTGCAATACCGAATTGAAGGCATTATAACCTAACCAAAGATTCGGTTTCTCATCGAGTAACAAGGCTTCATAATTGAGGATTTCTAAAACCTCACGAGACTTCTTGGATGGGTCGCTATTCTTGTCACTACATTCATAGCGGAACAGTTTAGTTCTATCCAATATTGCCTTCACAAATTCTTTGGTATCGATGATTTTAAATTCCTTCATCTTGTCGAATTTCTTGGTGATGGTGTAGAACTCATTGTCCAGAAACTTATCGAAAAGATTGTTCAATCTCGGCATTATAAGGTCTGTATTGTTTCTGCTGTGCTTTATCGAAAACTCGATTTCAGCCTGTGAGACGTGAAGGCCATTGGAACAAACCTTTCTATAAAAACCGAAGTGGCCAGAGGTCTTTTCACTACCATCATACGAGTTCTTAAAACGAAGCATTGGTAGTATCAAGTCTTTATCATTTTTAACCGTAAACTGGCTTTTGTCATCGATGATAAAATCGGTAATGAACGACCTATCGTTTTTGTTGATTGTACGTTTATGATAATTAAGACCGGCATCAATTAGCATTTCTTCGGCTCTTTTGAAGAACAATTGGTTCGGGATATGACCGTAGCTGTTTGATACCACGTTGACAATCTTGCCATTCGATATAATAGCATTTTCAAGCCCTCTTCGGGATTCCATCTGAGTCAGACTTTTTAAGGATTTCATCTCATTGGAAACGAAAATCTCATCTTGTTGCAAATTTTGTAAATACATAGCTTTTGGATTTTTGGTTAAACATTTTGTGATAATAGAGCATAATACTCTGGATGCTTTTCTCGGTAATAGGCGAGATGGCTTTCTGCACCTTCAATGGTGTAGTTTTCCTTACTGGATTGATAGTGTGCCTCGGCATCTTTGACCGAAATCTTCGCTTTTGTTGTCATAATGTTGAAATTTTAGTTAAACAATATTTGAGCATCGAACAAACGGAAGCTAAAATCACAGCTCAAAAGGAAACGGAATAAATGAGTAGGGGCGGAAGCGATGGCTTTATGCCGTAGTCTTTTGATGGAAGTATTTTACGAGTTTAACTTTCGGGAATATTGTATGATAATAAACTCCTAATCGAAGAAGGAAGGGTTAAGAAAACCTAAATTTTATGAATTTTCTTTGATACTAAATAGTGTTTAATATCAAATGAAAGTATATAATATCAAACCTAAGTTTATCTTGAAAATAGACCAAATGTTGTACCTATGTTGTACCCGTGCCTTTTTTCGGTCATATTTTAAAATAAAAAAGCCGAAGATTTCTCTTCGGCTTTAAGTGCGGGTGAAGGGACTCGAACCCCCACACCTTGCGGCATCAGATCCTAAGTCTGACGTGTCTACCAATTCCACCACACCCGCATAAAGTGCAAATTAACACTTTTTATTTGGTTAAATCCTAAGTCTAGCGTGTCTACCAATTCCACCACACCCGCGAATTGGAGTGCAAATATAAATCAATTTTCCGATTTGCAAACCAGCTCCCTTTAAAAACTTGTTTTTTGTACTTTTAGGGTCCTTTTTAAATCATATATGAAAGACATCAACAATTACATTAATTCCAACAAAGACAGATTTATCAACGAGTTGATCGAGCTCCTAAAAATTCCCTCCATCAGTGCCGATAAGGCTTATGCCAAAGATGTGCTGGAAGCGGCAAAAGCCGTCAAAAAATCCTTGGAAGATGCAGGTTGCGACAATACGGAGATTTGTGAGACCAAAGGCTATCCCGTGGTATACGGCGATAAGATCATTGACCCTAATTTGCCGACCGTTTTGGTATACGGCCACTACGATGTACAGCCACCAGATCCGATGAACCTTTGGACATCACCGCCATTTGAGCCCGTGATCAAGAAAACAGAGCTTCATCCCGATGGTGCCATTTTCGCCCGTGGTGCCTGTGACGATAAGGGACAGTTCTTTATGCACGTGAAAGCAGTGGAGTATATGATCCAAAACGATGAATTGCCCTGCAACGTCAAGTTCATGATTGAAGGCGAGGAAGAAGTGGGGAGCGATAGTCTCGAAGATTTCCTAAAGGAAAACAGCGAAAAACTCAAAAACGATATCATCCTCATTTCCGACACGGGAATGATAGCCAACGACACCCCGTCCATAACCACTGGGCTACGAGGACTGAGCTACGTGGAAGTGGAAGTTACGGGAGCCAATCGCGATCTACACTCAGGAATCTACGGTGGAGCTGCACCAAACCCGATCAATGTACTCGCCAAAATGATAGCGCAGTTGCATGATGAAAACAATCATATCACTATCCCAGGATTTTATGACAAGGTGCAGGTAATCCCCGATGATGAACGCGCCGAAATGGCCAAGGCCCCTTTTAATTTGGAAGCCTACAAAAAATCATTGGACATTGGTGACGTGCATGGCGAAAAAGGCTATACAACTCCCGAGCGATTCGGTATACGCCCAACCTTGGACGTAAACGGAATCTGGGGCGGATATACTGGCGAAGGTGCCAAGACCGTAATCGCCAGCAAGGCCTACGCGAAAATTTCCATGCGATTGGTGCCCGATCAGGATTGGCACGAAATCACTAAGCTGTTCACCAAACATTTTGAGTCACTTGCTCCAAAAAGCGTGAAAGTGAAAGTTTCTCCTCATCATGGTGGACAAGCCTATGTTACCCCAATTGACAGCGATGGTTACCAAGCAGCCTCGAAAGCCATGGAGACCACATTCGGCAAAACGCCCGTGCCACAAAGAACAGGCGGAAGTATTCCGATCGTAGCTTTGTTTGAAAATGTTTTTGACAGCAAAACAATTCTTTTGGGCTTTGGATTGGACAGTGATGCCATCCACTCCCCTAATGAACATTTTGGGGTCTGGAACTTTTTAAAGGGCATTGAGACCATACCCTATTTTTACAAATATTATACGGAGATGAAGGCCTAGAGCTTCTTTACGTATTTGGTCACTATTACAATTTGCTGGCCATCTACCTTGCCTTCAATATACTCGGCATTTTCGTGATCCAGGGAAATCCGTCTAACGGCGGTTCCCTGTTTTGCGACCATGCTGGAACCCTTCACTTTTAAATCTTTTATCAAAACCACATTATCCCCATTTTCAAGGATATTGCCGTTCACGTCCCTATGGATAATTTTTTCGCTTTCATCTTGGCCTTCCCCCGTAGCCTTGGCCCATTCCAGGGCTTCATCATCCAAATACATCATGCCCAAAAGGTCTTGGGGCCATCCTTCGGACTTTAGGCGGTTCAGCATTCGCCACGCCACGACCTTTACCGCATCGTGCTCGCTCCACATGCTGTCGTTTAAGCAGCGCCAATGATTGGCGTCTGTACTGTCGGGGTTCTCAATTTGTGAGATACAGGTGGCACAGCCCAAAATACTTCCATCCAAGCCACCGGTGGACACAGGGGGAACTTCGTACACCTGTAAACTCTCCGTTGCTCCGCACAATTCACATTGATTTCCGCTTCGTGCTTGTAATTCCTCCAATACTGACATGATAGATGGTTTTTTATCGCTTACAAACTTAGAACTTTTCGGTCAACGGGTTTTGATATATACCAAAGAAAAAATCCACCCACGTTGCCATGAATGGATTTGATCAAACATACACCTCAATGGTCAAGGCAATTGAGAATATCCATGTTTTGTTTTCCAAAGGAAATATTTTTCAAACAACACTTTATTGAAGTCGTAAAATATGTTGGGTATCATGATGGCAAAGTTTCTGGGCTTGAACAAGTGGTCGCTCAAGATGATGACTTCTTTTTTACCAGCATCCATCACACATATTCCAGGGATTTTGCCCCAAGCTTTCTTCTTCAATTTGTCCTTGCCTTGGGTTACCCTGATGATGTTCTCCGCTACAATTTTGCCTGTCTCATCGGATGGGTATCCTGTTTTGGGACCAGAAAATGGCACTTTGCCTGGTTTAAAGGGTAATTTTACATCAACGGCAATACCAGCGGACCAAATATTAGGGTATTTAAAATGTCGGTAGTCATCACCAACGGGCAAATAGCCTGCTGCGGTGGCTTCCAATTTTTGTGAGTTGACCACAAAATCAACACCAACGAACGGAGGCATCAACATGGTAAATTTGCTTGGCAACACCTCATCAGAAGTTAGGGTTACACTCTCCGCGGTCACTTCCTTCACCCCAACTTGTGTTCTGTAATGGATATTGAACATCTTCATGAAAGATTTCAGCATGGTCTCGCCACCAGTGATCCCATCAATGCCAAAATGTCCCAAGAAGGTTTCGGGGGTAATCCAATACAGATCTACTTTCTTTCTGATTTTTTGCTCCCTGAGCCATTTCTCCACATTGAACAAAAACTCGTAGGCGGCGCCCATACAACCCGCATTTTGTGTAGCTCCGATAACAATAGGGCCAGGATTCTTCTTGAACTCTTCCAAAGCCTTTCTGGTTTTCATAGCACCATTGGGCGTTCCAATATAATGGGCATGTTCTTGAACCCCTGGAGCGACATCGTATTTTACTTTTGGACCAGTGGCAATGACCAAATGATCATAGGTAAAATCACCCTTGGTCGTATGCACTATTTGGCTATCGGGATCTACGGTTAAAGCTTCGGCCTGTACAAATTCGACTCCTTTCTTTTCAAGAACGGTATCTTTTCTGAACGAGATATCCTTGATTTCCCTTCTTCCGAAAGGCACCCAGATCAATGAGGGAACAAACAGGAACAAAGGTGATTTATCTATCACTAAAACCTTATGGTCCTTTTTCCCTTTTCTTTTGATTTCCAACGCGGCGGTCATTCCTGCAAAATTTCCGCCAATAACTACTGTGGTTTTCATGATTGCGTGATTTAATAGTATAAAAGTATCGCTACCAATTCTGACGCACAGTAACTTAGAGCACATAACTCTATCTTTTTTAGAACATAGATCAAGTGGGGTTGTCAACACGTTTTGAATTAAAAAGACAGAAAAACCGATTTATTTTAACTCTACACTTGTAGAATATTAATTTTTATTCTATGTTTGTAGAACATAAATGGTAAAACCGAAAAAATGCAATTGTCAAAATCCGAAGAAGAGTTAATGAACATTGTCTGGAAATTGAAAAAGGCCTATATGAAGGACATTTTGGATGCCTATCCCGAACCCAAACCAGCGACCACCACGGTGGCGACGCTTTTAAAACGAATAGCGGACAAAGGTTTTATTGGCTACAATAGTATAGGTAGAAGTAGGGAATACTATCCCTTGGTGATGAAGAAGGACTATTTTTCGAAGCAAGTGAACGGCCTCATCAAAAACTTCTTCAACGACAGTGCGAGTCAGTTTGCATCATTCTTTACCCAAGAAACCAACTTGAGCAAGGAAGAATTGGAAGACTTAAAAAAATTAATTGACAACGAAATCAAAAAGAAGTAATTATGTTGGTCTTCCTTTTAAAATCCACAGCCTGCCTGACCATTTTTCTGGTGTTCTACAAACTAATGTTGGAAAGGGAAAGCATACACCATTTTAAGCGCTACTTTCTTTTAGGAGCACTTATTGCTTCGCTTATTATCCCCAATCTGGTATTTGTTGAATATATCGAAACCGTGCAGCCAAACACAAGTGCATTTTCTCCTATGATGGAGCAAGGAGCTGCCGTAACAATTGAACAGCCAATTCCACAAACCTCAGTTTTTGATTGGCAACTTTTGCTGTGGATAATTTATGGATTGGGCGTTATTGGGTTTGGACTGCGTTTTATGGCAAATCTTTTACGAATACGTCTACGCATCAAAAAGAATCCCAAGTTCAAGGAAAATTTTGTCACCAAGGTGCTTTTGAAACAAGCTTTGCCCCCACACACATTTTTCAACTTCATCTTCTTAAACCAAAAACAGCACCAGGAAGGCAACATCCCACAAGAAGTCTTGCTGCATGAGGAGACCCATGCCAAACAAAAGCATAGCTTGGATATCCTTTTTATAGAATTGGCCCAAGTCATGCTATGGTTCAATCCGTTGATCTACCTTTTTAAATCGTCCATAAAGCTGAACCATGAGTTTTTAGCGGACAAAGCGGTGATCAAAAAGAGCTATGATTATTCACAATATCAAAATACTTTGCTGTCGTACTTATCAAACGGCATTGAAAATCATCAGTCGGTCGGCATCGCAAATGCCATCAATTATTCATCAATCAAAAAACGTTTTACAGTCATGAAAACAAAAACATCAAAAACATCATTTGTACTCAGGAGCCTATTGCTCTTGCCACTTACGGCCCTATTATTATTTGGGTTTAGTGAGACGAAAACAATAACCCGTACCACGCCTGTCGAGTTAACAGAAACATCCTTGTACCCAGAAAACAAAAGTTTTGAGTCCACAGATGGGATTTCCTCAAGATCTATTCAATTAGCAGGTCTTATATTAGATTCAGAAACCTTATCGCCACTGGAAAATGCCATTATTACTGATTCCGAAGGAAGTACACTTGCAAAAACCGACAACAACGGATATTACAATATTGAATTTCAAGTTTCTAGTTCAGGTGAAATATTTTTTGATTTCAATGTGGTAAAAGAAGGTTACAATTCCCTAACTCGAATACAGCATTGGGGAAATTTACAAGGTAAAATTAGTTCTGCTATCTATATTGGTTTACAACAAAACGAATCAAACACAAGGCAGCTATCGTCCCTAGTTCCTAATGTAAAAAATCTTGATTATGAAACTATATTGACCAATTATCCCGAGGTTAAAAAAGACTTTGTTTTGGCCAAAAAAATAGAAGCATCTAAAAAGGGCAACCAAAATGTATTCTTACAATTGGATGAAGGTTTCTATCTTTTGAGCGATAGTTGGATTAGACTAAACTCCAAGAATGATTTGGTTCTGGTTGACGATGAAACCATTGTACCTGCCAAAACATTGAACAACCTTATCAAGAGAAACCAAATAATGGGTATGACCCCATTGGGACCTGGAAGCAAGGCCAAATATGCAATTTACACTACCGAACAAACCCAAAATGATGGCCAAAAAACCATAAATCCCATTGAAATCCACATCAATAAAAATGGCAAGCTGCTATTCCAAAACAAAATAGTCCCGTTGGAAGATTTAAAAGGTGAGCTCGCAAAAATCAATGACCACCTTTCCTTTGAAGAAAGGAAAAAAACTATCCGTTCGATTATAAATGCTGAGGCAACCACCCCAAAAGATGTTATCCAAAAAGTGGATGGTATTTTTGAAGAATACGGTTCCGCGACCATAAATATTGTGGGGCCAAAAATGCTCGGTCAAAGCAGTGCCACTCGGGAAGAAATGAAAGAATACAACACATTGGCCAAAAAGTACAATGCAATGGACAGAAACCATATGATCATCAAAAAAGATGAGGTAATGCGCCTAAAAACCATTTATGGGAAAATGTCCGAGAAACAACGTAACGATGCCGAACCGTTCCCTGATTTTCCACCGCCACCGCCAGCACCACCTGCAATTGGAGAACCAGAACCTCCAAAATCCCCCTTAAGTACCACAGAAGTGAAGGAAGTGAGTACTCCCGCTCCTCAAATGCCCCCTGCACCGCCTGCGCCAAAATCACCGTTGGAGCACATCAAGGAGATGGCGGACAAGGGAGCAACCTTTACTTTGAACGGCAAGGAAATATCCGCCAAAGAAGCAATGCGAACCGTTCAGAAAAACAATAAAATCAATATTGACATCAGGGGCACCAAGGGCGACAACCCGATAGTCAAGCTGTCGGTAGACCCTATTGAAATAGACAACTAGACCCTGTTATCCATACAATGTTAAAAGCCCCTTAATTGGGGCTTTTTATGTAACAAATCCATAAAAACTGCGTTCTAATAATCTATCAATCAAAGAGAACACGCTATGCTACAACGCTTTTTTATTTTCTGCTCGGGAGCCGACACCCAAATTTTAGAGACTTGTTCCAATGGGGAACGCAACAAATACGCTGGCATCGGCGCTACCGTATTCTTTACCGCCGTAATGGCATTTATTGCATCGGGCTATGCTCTTTACACGGTTTTCGACAACATATATATCGCTGTTTTCTTTGGACTGATATGGGGTCTGCTCATTTTTAATTTGGATAGATATATTGTGTCCACCATCAAAAAGCGGGACAATTTTAAGGGAGAACTGCTCCAAGCGGCTCCGCGAATTGTTTTGGCTTTGATCATCGCCGTGGTGATTTCCAAGCCCTTGGAGATGAAGATTTTTGAAAAAGAGATCAATCAGGTGCTCTTGGAAGAAAAAAATGCCTTGACCTTGAACAACAAGGAACAATTGGCCCTCCAGTACACTCCAAAAATTGAAAGCCTTAACCAAGATATCGCCAACCTGAAGAATGAGGTTGCTACCAAAGAAACAGAGACCAACGCGCTCTACGATACCTACATTTCCGAAGCCGAAGGCAGAGCGGGAACAGGACTTTTGGGCAAAGGCCCCGTGTACAAGGAGAAACGTGAAAAGCACGATGCGGCTCTGGCGGAGCTCAATACCTTAAAAGAAACGAACGCCGATAAAATCGAGAATATCGAGGCCCAGATTGCGGCCCTTCAAACCGATTACGATACTGCAGTGGCCGATTCACAGCCCATTATTGATGGTTTTGACGGACTGATGGCACGCATCAATGCGTTGGGCAAATTGCCCTGGTTTCCTTCTTTCTTTATCTTTTTGTTGTTCTTGGCCATAGAAACAGCTCCGATCATAGCCAAATTATTGGCGCCAAAAGGGGAATACGACTACAAATTCGAAGAGCAGGAAAGCGTAGTGGCAACTTGGGTCACCCAAAAAGTGGAACAACGTAAATTGCTTATGGCCACCGATGGGGAACTCAATCAGCAAATCTATGCCGACATCAAAAACGAAGAAGAACTGTACCGCTACAAAAAGCAAAAGGCAGAAGAGCTGTTACGCTTACAAGCGGATAGTTTCCACAAGCTTCAGGTTAAGAATCTATAATTTTTTAGCCGACAGTTGATGCTATCGAGATATTCTTTATCCCGTTTCAGCATCCTTCTTACATAGCACTATCCTATCTTTACAAGGTGTTTCTGACGATTTGTAAAATAAAAGTGATGCAATCGCTCCGATTTGGTATGTATGAAGGATAAAAAGTGGAACCGGAAAAAAATCCTGAGATTAATCGGGAAAAGCATTCTTGTTTTGTTGACATTGTTCATTATTTTGGTGGTGATCATCCGAACGCCGTGGGCGCAAAACCTCATTGTTTCGAAAATCACGGATTACGTATCCAGTAAAACAAACACCAAGGTCGAGGTAGAAAGGGTTTTTATCACCTTTTCCGGAAACATTATGGCAGAGGGAATATACTTGGAAGATAAACAGGGGGATACCCTTCTCTACTCCCAAGAAATTCAGATGGACCTTCCCATTTATCCTTTGCTCGTTAAAAATGAACTTTCCATTGACGATGTTGACGCCAAAAAATTAGTTGCCAATATACGTCGGGGCACCGACCCTGAAAGTTTCAATTTTGCCTTTCTGATGGAGGCCTTTGCCACTTCGGATACTACTTCGGTTTCTGAACCCATGTCGATTTCGCTGGGTGATTTCCAATTTACCGATTGGAAAGTGCGGTATAATGACACCTATTTGGGAACCAAAATCAAAGTGAACCTAGGTGAACTTGAGATTGAAGTCACCGAATTCGACCTTGACGAAATGAATTTTGGAATAAATGATTTTGTTTTGAAGAACAGTCAATTGTATTACGAGCAGACCCATGCCCCTCCAACTTCTGATGATACTTCAACCTCGACCCCACCCAAAATTTCCATTGATGGCATTCGGTTGGAAGAGGTAAATCTTGTTTATAATTCAGACCCAAATGGAATCCGGAGCCAGTTGAAATTATCCGAATTTGATTTGACAGAGCTTGCAGTTGACGTTTCCAAAAATAGTTACAAAACGGATGAAATGGCGCTAAAGAACTCCAACATTGTATTAAGTTTAAATCAGACCAATGATACCGTCAAAAATCCAGAACAGAATACCGCTTTTCAATGGCCGGAACTGGAATTACAGGCCAATCAACTGGATTTAGAATCCAACACCTTACGTTTTACGAGAAATGGCGCAAAGCAAAACGATTCCATTTTTAACCCGAATGCCTTTACCATCAACGAACTTACTTTCAAAGCGGATGATTTGAACTACGCTCCTTCGGACTTGGCTATTGAACTCGAAGCGTTCAGTTTCCGGGAAAGTTCTGGTATCGGCCTAAAACAATTGGGCTTCGGAGCATTCATTACGGACAATAAAGCGGTTATTTCAAATTTGGCCCTACGATTAAACCAGAGTAGTCTCAATGCCAATGCTGACATACGCTACGAATCCTTGGATTTGGCAATGAACAATCCAGAAAATAGCAGTCTACAGTTGGTATTGTCACAATTGAGCCTGAATCCTTCGGATTTTCTGCGCTTTTCTCCCGAATTACAAAAAAACACCTCCCTGAATACGTTGTCCAAGAATCCGATTACGGGATACGTTCGGGCAAGCGGAAATTTGCAAAAAGTAGATGATTTTGAGTCGGAACTACGATGGGGACCATCCACCTCTTTGAAATTGGAAGGAAGCCTTTTCAACGTTACACAAATGGAAACCCTTTCCTACGATTTGGATAACTTGGACGTTCGGTCATCGAAAGAAAGCCTTCAACAATTTTTACCTTCCGATAGTCTATCAATTAAGATTCCAGAAACTATTGCATTGACCGGTACGCTAAAAGGTGACCTTGAATCATTCCGAACCAATACCATTTTAAAAATTCAAGAGGGACAAATAGCATTGGATGCTTCTGCACAACTTGGGGAAACCAAAAAATTTAATGGAACCATTTCCACAGATAGTCTTCAATTGGGGGCAATTCTTCAAAATAATCAACTTGGTTCTATTTCGTTAAAAATTCAGGGGTCCGGTTCTGGAACAGAGTTGGCGAATTTGGATGCCCAAGTGGATGGTACCATCGCCCAATTTGAATTCCAAGAATATAATTACAAGGACATCGCTATCAAGGGTGAACTGACAAATGGTACAGGGGATATTTCTCTTTCTATGGAAGACGAAAACTTGAATTTGAAATCCAACACCCTTATCGATTTTACCTCAGAAAGCAACAACATAACTTTTACCACCAACATCATCGGTGCCGACCTCCAAAAATTGGGTTTCACCACAAAGAATATAAAAGTTGCAGCCGATATTGAAGGTTCTTACAAAGGAAATTCAAAGAAATATACGGTTGAAGCGGCTGTTAAAAATGGGATTGCGGTCGCGGACAATAAACAATATCAAATTGAACCCATAGTATTGAATGCTCGTGTAGAAGATTCCATTACCGACGCTACTGTAAAGAGTGGATTTCTAAATGGCGGTTTGTATTCGAATGCATCTTTGAACAGAATTAACTCCGCTTTAAAGAAGCAACTGGAAAACTATTTTTCCTCGGATAGCACCCTTTCCGAAAAACTGGATGATGTAGAGGCAAGATTGGATTTGGCCTTAAAACCAACCTCCATCATCTCCAAGGTATTCTTGGACGGTTTCGAAGATTTGGATTCACTGAACATTGATGTCAAGTTTAATGCGTTGACCAAAAAACTGGACGGGAAAGTATCCGTTCCAAAGTTTTCGTACGCCGGAAGTATTGTAGATAGTCTTGAAGTGGATTTGCAAGGCGATTCGACCAACCTGAATTTCTATGCAGGGCTCAAAAATTTTGAATACGACCCCATCAACCTTAAAAGAACTTTCATCGAGGGGAGTTTAAAGAACAAAGAACTGGAGCTGGACTTTAATTCCATTAACGATACCACCCAAATAGTGCACATAGCCTCGAAACTCATTTTTAAAAAAGATACGCTGAGCCTACATATTTCTCCGAACGACCTCGTACTGAACAAAAAAACCTGGGAAATCCCAGATGACAATAAAATTGTAATGGCGGAATCATATACGGAATTTCAGAACTTGGTCCTTACACGGAACGGACAAAAACTGGAGGTATCCACAACGGTTCCCCAAATGGAAAATGAACATATTGGAATCATTTTCGAAAATTTTCAGCTTCAGACCTTTCTAAGTCTATTGAATCCAGAGGAAGCACTGGCAAAAGGAACGGTACAGGGAAATTTTGTGATTCTCAACCCTTACGAAGCTACTGGATTGGTTTCCAAAATGGATATCTCGGATTTTCGTTTGATGCAGAACCCGTTGGGAAGTCTCAGTTTAAATGCGTCTTCCAAATCCCTTTCGGACTACGATTTTGACCTAAAACTCTCTGGCGGAGGCGCCGACCTAACTTTGACAGGCGATTACGTGGCAAACGAAAACGGTGCACAATTAAATTTAGATCTGGATATCCAAAAATTTGAGACCAAGATTTTTCAAGCATTTTTAAATGAAGAACTGTCCAATCCGTCCGGATACGTTTCGGGCAGCATGAAAGTGAACGGTACACTGGCCGAACCAAACTACTCAGGAAGATTGAATTTTAACAATGTTGGCATCACCTTGTCCGCTTTCAAAACAAACTTGGGGATAGATGGTCAAACATTGAATCTGAATGAGGAAGAAATCACATTCGATAGTTTTAGGATTACCGATGCCGACAAGGGCACATTGGTTTTGGATGGTTCCATCATAACTGGTGACCTTTTGAACCCAGATTTTGAATTATCGGTTACCGCAGACAACTTTAAGGCGCTCGACTCCAAAAAAGGCGATAACGAACTGGTATATGGCACAGCGGTAATTGATGCAGATGTAGAGGTGACCGGCAATTTAGAGATTCCCATAATCAATGGAAGTTTCAAGATCGGCGACGCTACCGACCTCACCTATGTAGTTCCACAAGCCCAATATGAAATTCAAGGAAGGGAAGGCGTGGTGATATTTGTCAACAGAGAAAATCCCGATGCTATATTAACAAGGGATTCCAACGAAACACCTGATTCCGTATTCGCCGGAATGGATATCAACACTACCCTGGAAATTTCCGACGATGCTGTTTTTAAGGTCGTTTTGGACGAAAAAACACAGGATATGCTACAGGCCTCTGGCAATGCCAGTTTAAACTTAGATATAGACCCCAACCAGGACATTGGCCTATCGGGCAGGTTGGAACTCAGTTCTGGGTTCTACAAAACAAGCCTTTACAATTTGGTAAGCCGTGAGTTTACCATAAATGAAGGCAGTAGTGTGACATGGTCTGGAGATCCCTATAATGCCAAACTGGATGTGACCGCTACCTATGAAATCGAAACGTCCGCAGCACCATTGATGTCATCCATAAGCTATGGTCAGGATACCGGGGTTTCCAATCAGTACCAAAGAGCTTCCACCTTTTTTGTTTATTTGAAAATTGGAGGTGAAATCTCAGGTCCAGAAATATCCTTCGCCCTGGATATGCCCGAAAATGCTCAGGGGGCTTATGGCGGAGGGGTTTACGGACGCATTCAACAGTTGAATCAGCAAGAATCCGAACTCAACAAACAGGTTTTTTCGTTATTGGCCCTGAACCGCTTTTATCCCACCTCTGGAAGTGATGGAAGCGCTGGGGGTGCCGTTGCCCTCGCACGTAACAACGTAAACAAAGTACTGTCTGGAGAACTCAATACCATTTCCAACAGAATATTGGGCAATACCGGACTGGAACTGGATTTTGACTTGGACAGCTTTCAAGAAAATCAAGGCGATGGGCTACAGAACAGAACACAGTTGAACATCAATGCACAGAAAAAGCTATTTGACGACCGTGTGATAGTCTCGGCCGGAAGTGCCGTAGATGTAGAAGGCAGTGCATCGAGTGCCGAAACTTCCACACCTGTGATTGGAAATGTAACTTTGGAGTACCTCTTGAATGAACAAGGTAATTATCGATTGAAAGGATTTAGACGACAGGAGTACCAAAATATTATTGATGGCCAATTGATCGTGACCGGACTTGCCTTTATTTTTGATAGGGAATTCAACAAATTCAGTGAATTGTTCAGTCCTATCAAACCAAAGACAAAAAAAGAAGAGGAAGACACAAGAGAAAAGGATAACAACGATAAGAACCCATAATCCTAACATTAGTTTTTGAAACATCAAATCATAAAATATCTATTTTTTAACTGCCTTGTAGTGCTATTAGCGCAGTCTTGCGGTATAAAGAAATTCATTCCAGAGGGTGAGCGGCTATACACCGGTGCAGAGCTGGAATTGGATACTATTGGAGAAGTGGAAGGGCTAAAGGAGGTAAAAGTTGAATTGACCAGTTTGATTGAACCCAATCCAAACACCAAATTTCTGGGCATGAAACCCGGTTTGTTCTTTCATTACAAAGCACAGCGGGAAAAGCCCGGTTTTATATATAGGTTTCTGAACAAATCCTTTGGCGAAGAACCTGTATATTTTTCTGAAGTAAATCCCGAGCGCGTAGAAGAGCTCATAGTAAACCGGCTGGACAACAACGGTTTTTTCTACAGTAGGGCCAGTTCCGAGACCATTCTAAAAGAAAAAAGTGCTTCCGTCAACTATACGGCAACCCTTCAAGAACCTTACACACTGGAAAATTATGAAGTGGATATGGATTCCTTACCGATTTATGATGAGCTATCGGACATCGTCAAAAAATCACCACTATCCAAGGACGACCGCTTTGACCTAGATCTATTGAAAGCGGAACGGGAACGATTGGATTTCAATCTAAAACAGCGGGGCTACTATAATAGCAATGCAAATCTTTTCATTTTTGAAGCCGACACCAATCAATATAAAAACCGAAAATTTGATCTATTCCTTCGTTTAAAAAAGAAAGCTCCCAAAAAAACGGCTATCCCCTATACCATCGATTCCATAACGGTATATCCAAATTATTCCATCGAGGGCGATACATTACCATTGTCCAAACAAAACATTACCAATGTCAACGGAACGGACTTTATACAAAACGAGTATTACTTTAAACCTGAATTGCTGGAAACCTATATTTTGTTCAAAGAGGGAGACCTGTACAATGCCAACACCTCGAGGGTTACAAGTAATAGACTTTCGTCCTTGGGAAGCTATAAGTACGTCAATATTCAGTATAGTGAACTGGATACCGCAATGACCAATGGAAAGGGCGGCTCCCTCGCGGCAGATATTTATTTGGCCCCATTGACGAAGCGATCGTTGCGGGCAGAAATTCAGGCCGTGACCAAATCCAACGGATTTACCGGCCCGGGACTATTGTTGACCTATAGCAACAGAAACCTCTTCAACGGTGGCGAGACCTTGAGCCTATCCACCCATTTTTCCTATGAATCGCAATTGAGTTCTGGTGATAATTCAAATTTAAGCAGCATCGCATGGGGCGTAAAAGGCGATTTGATTTTCCCCAGGTCCATCCCATTTTCACCAAAAAAATTCAGGTATTCCGTTCCCAAGACCAAGATCTCTGCAGGGGTGGATTACTTACGGCGAAGCCAGTTGTTTACCCTGAATTCCATAAACGGTTCTTTTGGGTACACTTGGAAAGAAAACCGGTATGTGTATCACCAGTTAGATCCAATAAGCGTCAATTACTCCAGGCTGTCCAAGGTAACAGATGAGTTTCAACAAATATTGGACGACAACCCTTTTCTCCAAAGAAGTTTTGAGCAACGTTTTATTGCCGGGCTGCTCTACGGCTTCACATATGATGAAGTGTCCGATTTAGATAAGGAATATCCCATATTTTTCTCTACCAATATTGATTTGGCAGGCAACCTTTTCAGTTTGATAGATGGCGGTTCGGGCACCATATTGGGTTCCGAATATGCCCAATATGCAAAAATGGATGTCGATTTTCGTTTCTATTTAAGATGGGATAGAGAACAAACTCTGGTTTCAAGAGTTTACGCCGGGTGGGGCGTACCTTACGGAAATAGTGAAACATTGCCTTTTGTAAAACAATTTTTCTCCGGGGGACCATATAGCGTTAGGGCTTTCAATATCCGTTCGCTAGGACCAGGAAATTTCAACGCTGTTTCGGAAGATTCCTCCACGGATTATTTCGACAGGTCGGGAAATTTGAAACTGGAAGCCAACTTGGAATATCGATTCCCTATATTTTCTTACTTAAAAGGTGCCTTTTTTGTAGATGCCGGGAATGTTTGGCTTACCGGAAATTATGAAGATTTGGAGAATGACCAGCAGACCAGTAATTCTTCCAACACATTGTTTACCGATGGTAAATTCGAATCGGATTGGTTAAACGAAGTTGCTGCCGGATTTGGCTTTGGTTTACGGGTGGACATCCAGAATTTTGTGATCCGGTTTGATTTGGCCTCACCTTTTAGAGTGCCTTATCAACCAAAAAATGACCGTTGGAATGTTCCTTTCTTCGGAAACAACGGGAATAAAGCAACATTGAATTTTGCCATTGGCTACCCTTTCTAATCCCTGATGATATCCATTTTCCGCAACAAAAAGGAAGCATTCATGTTCTGGCAAACCCCTTTTTTAAATGTATAGTCAAAATACAGTTCCCCGTTTACGATTTGGGCATCAAAATAGCGGTTTTCCACTTCGGACAGTTCATCGGCAAGGCTGCACAAACTTAGATCGTGCGTAGCGACCATACCAGTAGACCCATTTTTCACCAATCGTTCCACAAATTTTTTGGAGCCAGCTGCCTTATCCACACTATTGGTACCCTTCAAAATTTCATCCAAAATCACAAAACAGTCATCCTTATCCAGCTCCTCCACAATGTATTTTAAGCGTTTGAGCTCCGCATAAAAATAGGAAGTCTCATCCGCCAAAGAATCCGAAGATCGCATACTTGTCAGCAAACGTACGGGACGGTACAGCACTTCTTTTCCTTTTACGGGCAAACCCATATTGGCCATTACTATCTGCAGGCCAACGGCACGCAAAAAGGTACTTTTACCAGCCATGTTGGCGCCCGTAACTATGCAAAAACGTCCTTTTGCGATCTCAAAATCGTTTAAAACGTTCTTTTTGGGTTCCACCAAGGGGTGGCCCACTTCTTTCCCGCTAAGGATAATGTCGCCATGGACCAAGTTCGGATAGGTATGATCAGAATGGTTGAAGGCATAGGTGCCAAGCGTGATGTAGGCATCGAACTGGGCAATGGCGGAAAACCAATCTTCAACATCTTCCCCATAGTTCTCGATCCAAGATTCCACTTTATAGGCATAATAAACACTATATAAGCCGAGACCCTGTGCAAACATCAAAATTATGAGGTTGAACTGCTGCTCCAGCATCGTCATACTTTGGGAAAATTTCTTTAGAATTTTTGATGTCCTCTCCCCTTTTACCTCCAATTTTTTCTGAAGGTCTTGCAGCAACTCTGAGTTGAAAGCATGTGCTTCCAGTTCCGAAATCAGTCGTTGGTGTTGTTGAATGGTTTCTTGGGCCTCCGATACATTTGTGGTAAATCCGATAATGTTCTTTGCATAGCGACCTACGATTCCAGCGCCCAGGAGATACCAGAACAGAATCAAACTTTCGGGCACCTGGCCCATAACCGCCAATGTGATCAGTATAATTGACAACACACCAAAAATCGGCGGAACGATTCCCGCCCATTTGGGCATAAAAGACTTGTGGTTTTTCATCCAGTCGGAAACCACGTCGGGGGATATTTTGGGTCGGGTCTCTCCTGCCAATGCCGAGAAATGTTGCCGCCATTCGGGTAATTGTGACAGTTCCTGAATCGCGGCCTGTTTTTTGGCTATATCCTTTGGATATATGTCCAATAAAAGGTTTGAAAACACCTCCCTACCCTGCACCAAGGTCGTACGGTTAGCATACTGGTAAAAGGAACCCCTTCCAAAAATATCAAGGTCCTGGGCATATGGATGATCGGGTTCCAAAAACGCCTTGCCGTCGGGCAAATGATGAAACTTTCGATCAAGGATGTTCAATTCGGTATTGTTGATTTCGATAAGCCTTTCCAAATATTCCTTATGGCGTTTTACATTGCTGAAGCGGGTGACCAAATACAAAAACAGCGCAATGCCCAAGGGCAGCACTACAAATAGCAGTGAACTTCCCCAAAGGAAATAAATACCAAGGGCTAAGGCCACAAAAACGGACAAACGCAAGGTGGCCAACAGGCCCAATTGTTTTTTTACCTGCTGAAGTTCCTGTTGATGTTTATCTCGCTGGGAAGTGTAAAATGTTTTTAAATCTTTCATGAAACATCAACCTAAATTGTTGAGCTCTTGTTGAAGCTTTTTGGTCAATCCCGATACGACCAGTTCATAGGAATGGTCGACCAGGTCTTTAATCAATTTGGGAGGGAGCTCTTCCAGAAACAAGGTGTTCCAATGGGTCTTGCTCATATGATAGCCTGGCATGATTACGCCATCATATTCCTCCCGAAGCTCCACGGCCCTTTCGGGGTCGCACTTTAAATTGCACTGTGTAGGGAGGCGTTCCAAAGGCACGAGGGCGAACATCTTGCCCATCACCTTGAACACCAATGTGTTTTCATCAAAAGGAAATGCTTCGGTCACCCCCTTTTTGTTCAGGCAAAGCTCCCGAAGTTCCTCTACATTCATTGCTGGATTCCCTGTGAGTCGTAAACGATGACTTTCTCCCAAAAATCTTCGCACTCTTCTATAAAAACCTTGTGAGCGGCTTCGTCTTGATAGGCGGCCTGATCTTCGGCAGATTCAAAAGAAAGAATCAAAGAGTAGGTGAACGAATCGTCCACCACATCGCGGATGGCTTTTGGCGGCTTACCGATAAATTTTGTCTTCGCGTACTGCGAACTGTTCAAAAATTTGGTCAAGGATGCTTCAAAAGTGGCCCTATCGGCTTGACTATCTGGATTTTTAAACCAGAAATAGACCACGTGGGCAAACGTGTGGTCAAAATTATTGTTCATTTCATTTTTGATTTGTACACAACTGGAGGCTAACACACCTACCAATAGCAGGGTTACAATTTTGGTTTTCATATTTACTCTTCTATTGATTCTTTTTCCTTTTTTGATATTTCCAAAGCGGAATAATCCAATGTCCATCCAATGGTCTCCACTATTTTTTCCACGACCAAAACGGCCTGTAATGCTTCTCTCCTTGCGGTTTCCATCAACCCGCTTTCGGGTATCTTTTTTCTGATATGCTCTTTGGCCTCTTGATTCAGATTGGTCAGGTCTGTGGGCGAAAAGCTGTTAAAAATACCATTTTTAATGTCATAAAATTGCAGGTCGGGTTCAATGGACAATATTTCTGGCTCTGGAAAATGGTTGAGCATGATCCGCTTGTTGTCGTTATCCGCTTTCAAATCCAATTTGTTCAGGTCGTACCCGATCTGTGCCTTCGCCTTGATGACGATCAATGCCTTTTTCTTGCTCCGCAACAAGCTCATAAAGCTGTCCTTGGTATTCTCGTAATGATAAATCTCGGCAAAATCCCCTTCCACCGAAACCAATTTGCATACACTACGGATTTTATTGAGAATTACGGTAGACTGTTCTTCGGTAATTTCTTTGTTTTTCTTTTTTCGGAACAGGGAATAGACCCAATACATGATTATTGCGCCCAAGATCAACCCCAAAACAATATCCACAACTTCGCCCATGTTATTTTCCTATTTCACCCAAATGGGTAAACTTAAATCCTTTATCATATTTTAATCCGTACCCCAGCATTCTGTCCAACGCGGAGTGTGAGAACAAAATTACCCCGATCAACTGGCATAAAGGTATGGAAAAGTAAGCGCCCACCAGATAGATGAGTATGGCCACTCCCTTATGATGAAACAGATTATAACAAAAAGCTCCGACCTTGTTTCCGAAAATGTAGCCCACCATTCCAATATCAGGGGTTAACATCAATACCAAAAACCACCACCAGGGGTATTCCAGCAAACTAAAAAGGTAGATGCCCAGAACGAACATCATTACCTCTTCCAATTTCAGGGTTGTCTTCATTTATGGGTTTTCAATTTTGTACAACACGGGTCTACTGGGGCTGGCATCATTTTCAAAGGGTGCTACTTGTAGGTTTAAAAAGTAGGTGCCGTCCTCCACAGGGTTGGGCACATAAATAAATTCCGTTATGGTGGCTTTGGCCCTGGGCTTTCCGCTCATGTTCCAAAAGGCCTTGTGCGCCAAAAGCTCTCCCCCATCCCTTTCCTTGTCCACGGAGGGGAGGTCTATCAACAAATGATCTACTCCTTTTTTTACCAAATATTTGGCCGCTGCCTCGGTCAGGTACGTTGGGTTGGTATCCGAATATTTTTTGGAGCGCTTGTCGCCTAAATTGGGCATGGTCCTGATAATTACGGCCTGTCTTTTTTTGTTGCCCAAGGCATATTTTATTTGCTTTTCCGAGATGATAAAATCTTCTCCCATTTGTTCGGGGGCCACGGTAATCACCTCGGCCAAAAAGAAAAATTGCTTCAGTTTTTTGTTGATGGAGTTGAACTCCTCCGAAATATGTCCCAAACATTCGGTATGCGTGACGTGTGAATGGGGGTTGAACCAAATATCGTTGAAATTGGTGGATGCGCCCTCGCTTACCTTGCCCACAAACCCGTCCTCTTCATGCGGTGAAATTTTGGGCGGGTCCAAGTACCAGGCGTTCACGTTTTTGTCGCCCCCTTTGAGCGGTATGGAAATATCAAGAGGCTTGGTCAGGTCTATTTTATAGTTACGGGAGTTGTGTTTTACTGTGGCAATCATTTAAGCTAAACTAGTTTGCAGTAATTAAGTCAATTCATTTGATAAATGCAATAAATCAGCCTTTTTTGATAAAAGTTATTAGTCCAACGAATTCTTCAAAAATTGATTCGCCGTCCAATTCAAAACCATCAATTCGAGTGAAAATCCAAAGGAATTTTGTATCCAGAATTGAGTTTCTGCTTGAAATTCTGGTCCTAGATACTTTTTTTTTGTGAAAAAACACTCGAACTGAAGAATTTCGGTCAACTTTGAATTGTATTTTACGAATCTAGAAATTGTTCCTGTCCTGCACAGGTGTGATATTTGTTCCAAAAAAATCATAACTTCAAATTTTGGTCTACATGAATCTTTGAAAAACTATCATCTCGTAGAGCTTTGACTGTAATTTGAGTACCAACCAACCTTGAACCAATGATCACTAAGCAACAATTGAAATCTTTACTTTCGACATTAATTCTAGCATTTCTTGCCCTAATTGATGTAAATGCCCAAAAACTTGACAACACCATGAAAAAAGAAAAGCCTATTGAAGTTGCCTTTATCATGTTCGATGATTATGAAACTTTGGATGTTTTCGGGCCAGCAGAAATTTTTGGCCGGTTAGTGGATCAATACTCGCTTAAATTTTATTCGCTTGAGGGAGGTGTGGTCACCAATAGACACAAAGTTCCCATCATGACCGAAAAATTTGAGACCATGGGCAACGGTCCTAAAATCATTTTGGTTCCAGGAGGCATGGGTACCCGAAAGGAAGTGAACAATCCCCAACTTTTGGATAAAATAGAAGAACTATCCCAAACGAGTGATTATGTCCTTTCCGTTTGTACAGGGAGTGCACTTCTCGCCAAGTCTGGACTATTGGATGGCAAAAAAGCTACGTCCAACAAGCGGGCATTTTCATGGGTTGTTTCCCAAAATTCGGAGGTTGATTGGGACAAAAAAGCGAGATGGAAAGTTGATGGCAAATACTACACCTCTTCGGGCGTAAGCGCAGGCATGGATATGGCTCTGGGCTTTTTAGCCGATAGACACGGTATTGATTTCGCCAGAAAGGTGGCCAAAGAAATTGAATACAACTGGATAGAGGACAAGGATAACGATAATTTCGTGGCCGAATGAGCACTGCTTTAATCCACAAAAATCTTGCAATCCCATACGTCAAAAACTTACATTTTTGAAAAATCCCTATCAATTAATTAGGAATAGGGATTTATCAACTCAAACCGTTCATCGGTCAATTTCGAATAAATCTTTTGGTTCAGATCGCTTAGTTTTAATCGTCGTTCATCGAGATATACTTAACTTATGAAAAATCAATATCCAAAGAAAGAATTGATGAACTTATAAAGAAGAAATTTTCTTCTTCGTTTATGAATAATTCAAAATGGGTAAAATTGATATCTGTACTAGTGGTCAATTACCATCTAATTGAAGAAATAGATGTCAAATTAATTTTTGATAAAAAAATAAGAAAATTAAAAATTTCAGGAAATGAGCAATTTAATTTTGATTATTATCCTAACGCCATGGAATCTATGGTTACAGACCCAGTTAATCCAGGTTGGACTATGTACAAAGAAATTGAGTGGATTGAAATTAAAGGTTCTCAAGTAAACAAAGAATTGGCAGAAATGATAAAAGGTATTGGAAAGTTTAACATTGATTCGCATCCTAAAAAACTTCGTCTCTCCGCTTACATATAAAGCCAAAAATCATTACAACGCTAATCGAAGTGACACATATAATTGATTTTTTATTGGCTTTCGAAACTAATCCATGAAAAACAAATCACTCACAATTCCTTCCACCAAAAATTTGCCTCTTTTTTAAAACCCCCAATGCCATTGGGAATAAATTCTACTTCACAGATTCCTGCGTAGGCAGGAATGACAGTTTCCTATTTTAGGTTAAGCATGAAAAGGTCCGAGGCAATCCCATCCGCCAAAAACTTGGCGTTTTTAGTGGTAAGCAATTTTCCATCATCCACAACCAACAAACCTTGATCTAAAAATTTTGATGATTGTTGGTAGAGATATTTCAGGTAATTTTCTCCAAATGCACTTTCTATTCTATCCAAATCCACGCCCCAAATGGTACGTAGGCCCGTCATTACATATTCGTTGTACCTATCCGTAGTGGAAAGTGTCTCAATTTCGATGGGCAGCACATTTTCTTCTATTTTTTTGATGTAAGTCGGGTTGTTCCGTATGTTCCAACTTCGATGGGCTCCATCAAAGGAATGTGCAGATGGGCCAACGCCCAAATAGGTTTTGCCCAACCAATAGGCGGTGTTGTTTTTGGAGAAATAATCGGGCTTGCCAAAATTGGAAATTTCGTAGTTTACAAAACCGTTGGATTCCAAAGCATCCACCAAAATATGAAATTGTTCTTGTGCCTGCTCATCATCCACATCGGGAACCACACCTTTTTCTATAAATTTTTTGAGAGCCGTTCGGGGTTCCACCGTTAGCGCGTAGCTGGAAATATGGGGCAGGTCAAAATCCAAAGCTTTTTGAATATTGGTTTTCCATCGTTCATTGTCCATACCAGGGATTCCGTAGACCAAATCGATGGAGATATTGTCAAAATGAGTTCTGGCTTCCCGAATACAGTTTTCAGCTTCTTGGGCATTGTGTGCGCGGTTCATCAAACGTAGATCTTCTTCAAAAAAGGATTGGATGCCTATGCTGAGACGATTTATTGGACTTTTGGATAGTTGGATAATTCGATTATTGGACAAATCATCAGGATTGGCTTCGAGGGTGATCTCTGGATCATGAATTACTTTGTAATTGTCGTAAACTGCCTGAATCAAATATTCGATTTCATCATTGGATAAAACTGATGGCGTTCCGCCTCCAAAATAAATCGTCTCGACCACCTCATCAATCTCCGATTTGCGAAGAACCAGTTCTTTGGCAATGGCCTTGACCATGACTTCCTTTTTTCCCAGTTGTGTGGAAAAGTGAAAATCACAATAATGGCAAGCTTGCTTGCAAAATGGAATATGGATATAAATTCCGCTCATTCAATCAATGATCAATTAACAATTAGCAATGAACAATCCTTATTTCTTAATTCTTGATTCATTTTGCTTCACAAAAGCTTCCCAACCCGTATAGCTTTTGCCTACCTCTACCCTGCCCTCATTGTAGAAATGACAAACTGCGGCCGCCAAGCCGTCCGTACTGTCGAGGTTTTTGGGTAAGGATTTCAATTTTAAGACGCTCTGAAGCATTCGGGCCACTTGCTCCTTACTCGCATTCCCATTGCCCGTTATGGCCATTTTTATCTTCTTGGGCATATACTCGGTAATCGGGATTTGTCTGGACAGCCCAGCCGCCATCGCTACTCCTTGCGCACGGCCCAACTTGAGCATGGACTGCACATTTTTCCCATAAAATGGGGCCTCAATGGCAATCTCATCGGGGTGATACGTGTCGATAAGTTCCAAGGTGCGTTCAAAAATAAGTTTGAGCTTGGTATAAGGGTCATCGTACTTTTTGAGCATCAACTCGTTCATTTGCACAAAATGCATCTGTTTGTTGATAACCTTGATGATTCCAAAACCCATGATGGTGGTTCCAGGATCTATTCCCAATATAATTTTTTCTGTAGCCAAATCAGTTGGTGTTTAGTACGAGCGGAAGCCTAAAACGCAGACTTACAGGATTTCCTCTTTTCAAAGCGGGCGCCACGGTCGTCAAGTCGTTCAAACTTTCGGAGATCTTGCTGTTGAAATCCGATATTTCGTTGAGTACGGAGGTTTTTTCCTCCACGTTCAAAACCGAAATAAAACCGTGCTCATCAATCAAAAAATCGATATATACGGTATCGTTCATATCGTTTCGAACCTGAAACTCGAGCCCAACCAAAGCTTCGGAAAAATATTCGGTGATCACATTCTGAAAGCACTCCTGTTGTGCCTCTTTGGGAGCGGTTTCATCGCAGTCCTCAAAAAGCGGGTATTGGTCCACATCGTTCCAATCGATGGCCAAAAGTTCTTCATTGACCAGTTTTTGGGTCTTGTCCTCCTTGGACTCGAACAGCTCGCAGGACACGAGCAACCCCATAAAAATGATTGATAAAACAAACTTCTGCATGACAGCCCCTAGAATTTGGCTGAAATTACGACATTTTGAAGAAATCAGTTGCCGACAAAATGGATTTCCTCCTTTATCTCTGTTATGCGTTTTGTGACCCGTTCCTTGAGCCAAGGAACTATGTCAGGGTACATTTCGAGCAACTTTTCGTAATAGTTTAAACGGGTTTTGGGGTCTTTATAGTACTCATCGGCGAGAATACAGATCTGATAATAATTGTAATAGTCATCCTTGTTCTCTTCCCAAGCCTTTACATAGTAATCCATGGACTTTTCGGTCTGTCCTTTCAATCTAGCGATTCGACCAAGATCTGCATATTCTTGCGGAAAGGTAGCCATTCGCTCTTCAATGGATTTTTCAATGTAGTATTGCGCACTGTCCAACGCCTTTTCCTTAAAATGTACCTCTCCCAATCCAGAATAGGCGGCCGCTTTCTTATCTGGAAATTCGCTCAATTTGTGATATGTATCCAATGCCTTTTTTGGTTCCCAGTTTCGGAAATAGCTAAAGGCCAGTTTTTCGTACACAAAAGGCTTTTCCTCACCCAATTCCAATAATCGTTCAAAATGGGGAATGGCTTGTTTAAACTGACCGTTATTAAAATAGGCCAAGGCCTTTAGGTTGATCATGGCCACATCGTTTTCATAAAACTGAAGGCCCTTATCGATATAGACCAGTGCGGAATCCCTGATTTCTTGACCCACATAGTATTTTCCCAAAGCGTACAAACTGCGTAAATGGGTACTGTCCATTTTCACAGCGGTCTTGAACGCCTTGTTTGATTTATCCGTTTGATCAAGGGATTCGTAGGTCCTTCCCAAATAATAGAAATACTCAGGGTTCTGTTGTTCCGATGATGTCAAAACCTGAAACATTTCCACGGCTGATGCATAGTTTTTGGTTTTCAACAATAGCTTGCCCAGTTCAAAGCGTGCCAGTTCAAATGCAGGATTGTTGTCCAAAATAGCTGTGTACTGGGCAATGGACTTATCATAGTTCCCTATGGAATTATAAGAGCGTGCTATTTGAAAGCTGGCTTTTTCATCCCCGATCGTTGCATATTCGTTGATTGCCGCGGTGTAATTGCCCAAGGCATACAAACTATCGGCAACGGACAAAGCCGATGTTTGTGCACCGGCTTTACAACTTATAAAGAGTATGAGAACAATTATCTTATTCAAACGGATTGCTTATTTTAATTTGAATGTTATTGGAATGGAAAAAATCACATCGGCTGGTTTTCCATCTTGTATTGCAGGTTTCATTTTTGGCAATTTCGCAATTATTCTTTGCCCTTCAGCCTCCAAAATAGGACTTGGGCCTTTTGATTTGATATCCACGATATCTCCATCCGCATCAATACCGAACATAATGGCCACCCGACCTTGAATTCCCTGTTCCTGTGCTTCTTGCGGATAGTTAAAATGTTTGCGAACATGGTTTTGAACGCTCTCCAAGAAACAAGCTCTCTTGTCGGCTGCATTTTCACAGCCGGGAAATATCGGTGCTTCATCAATTTCGGCAAAGGGGACCCAACCATCTCCTCGGTCACCAAACTTTTGAATTTCCTTGTTCAATTCCTCTTCATCATTGCCATCTAACCTAAAAATAATTGGAATTGAGAATGGTACTTGCACAATTTTACCTTCATGCTTTCCGGGTTGCATTCGAGGTAATTTGGACAAAATTCGTTCGGTTTCCTTTTCCAAAAGCTCATGAGGTCCCTTCATTTTAATATCCACTATGCTTCCCTCAGAATTTATTCGAAACATCGCGGCCACCCTTCCTTCGATACCTTGTTCTTGGGCTGCTTCGGGATAATGAAAGTTTTTACGGATATGTTCCTGTATTTTTTCTTGGAAACAGGCCTTTTTGTCCGCGGCACCTTCACAGCCTGGAAAAACAGGCACCTCATCAATAACTCCAAATGGTATCTCATTGGCAACGGCCAGTGATACTCCATCACCCGAATCAAGCTCGGCATCTTCCTTGTTGGTTTCACAAGAAGTGTATACCAACATACCCAACACAAGGGGCAACAACAATACATACTTTAACTGCCATACGGCTTTGGACTTCTTTTTTTGTAACATGACTATTCGTTTTTTGATTAGTGATCTATTAAAAAATTGATTTACGAAACTGATATTTTGGGTATGGAACGCTTCGGACAACAACATCTCAAAATGAGCCTCCTTGTTGTGTTTGACGGCTCTTTCATCGGCAATGAACTCATGAAGTTCGGCCACCCTGTTCTGATAGATATACACCAAAGGGTTGAACCAGAAGACGATTCGGGCCAGCTCAAAAAAGAGCAGGTCCAGGGTGTGCCATTGCTTTACGTGCACCAATTCGTGCGCCAAAATGTTGGCCTCTTTGTCCTTTTTGATGTCCTCGCCCATAAAAACGTTTCGGAAAAAGGAGAAGGCCGAGGTACTTTTGGGCACTGTGATTTTTGTGAAGTCTTTATAATTCTCAACAATACTTTTATGACGGAGTCTGCTAATTTGAATCAATTTGTACACAAACCAAATGGTAGCCAACATACTTCCTATGCCTAAAATCAAATACGGCCATGGGATACGGTCCAGAAAACTGGTTTCCTCTGCGCCTGGACCAAGTACCACACCGTTCAATTGTGAAAGGAATACCGTTGTAGTTTCCAAACCCTGTGGCATAGTGGTCTGGAGTGCTTGAATCTTTACCCAGGGCAATATGAGGGAAAGGGCAAACGTACCCAACAGATATACACGGTTCCATTGAAAAAAGGTCTCTCTCTTTAGAAATAGGTCATACGCCAACAAAAAGACCAATTGAAATGCCAAGGATTCTAAGATATAGGTAATCATTGCTCTTTGTCTTTAATGTTCTTCATAATGTCTTCGAGTTCCTTCAGGCTGATATCATTTTTCTTCATAAAAAAGGATACCATACTGCTAAATGATCCATGGAAATACCCATCCATCAAGGTATTCAAACGTTGGTTGCTGTACTCTTCCTTTTTCATCAAAGGAAAGTACACATGCCCCTTGCCCACTTTTTCATGGGATACAAAACCTTTGTCCTCCAAAATTCTGACAATGGTGGACACGGTATTATAGGCTGGTTTGGGTTCTGGCAATTCGTCCAGAATTGCGGCTACATTCCCCTTTTCAATTTTCCAAAGGAGCTGCATAACCTCTTCTTCTGCCTTGGTGAGTTGTTTCATTTTTCAACTAATTTTTTAGTTCAATACAGGACAAATATAACTAAATATTTAGTTTAAACTAATTTTTTAGTTGAAAAATTAGATTTTGTTTGTAACAATTGTCGGCTACATTTGTCTAACAGTAAAACACAGCCATGGACATTGCATTGCTCATTTTAGGGTTTCTTTTGATGCTGGTCGGGATATTGGGTAGTTTTTTGCCCGTACTGCCTGGTCCGCCCATAAGTTGGGTCGGATTGTTATTACTCTATTTGACCAAGGCAGTGCCCGACAATTGGTGGGTGCTCGGTATCACTTTTGTGATAGCCATAGCCATAACCATTTTGGATTATGTGATTCCCGCTATGGGTACCAAACGGTTCGGCGGCAGCAAAGCAGGTATGTGGGGAACCATTGTGGGTCTACTGGTTGCCATATTTGTTCCCATATTTGGACCACTTGGAATTATAATCTGGCCGTTTATTGGTGCATTGGTCGGAGAATTGCTGAACAAGGCCAATAAAGAAACCGCCCTTAAGGCGGCTTTTGGTTCGTTTCTAGGTTTTTTGACAGGTACTTTTATGAAGTTTGTCGTAACCCTTCTTTACGCTATATTTTACGTTTACATTACCATCAAGTACGCGGGCGACCTGTTTACGTTTAGTTAGTCAAACCATTCCACTTTATCAGCAATAGGCGTTCTTGCGGATGGAATCACTTCTCCATCAAAATAACCCATATAGAAAAAGCCCAAACACTTTTCGCCTTCATTTAGGTCAAAGAACTCATCCATATATTTAATGAGTCCAGGGGAAGACCAATAACTGCCAATGCCCAGTTCGGTACAGCACAACCACATATTTTGGACCGCCATGGCCACAGAGGCAATCTCTTCCCACTCGGGCAAACTTTCTTTGGGGTCCCGCTGCATACAGATGGCGATTACCGCTCCCGAATTGGATGGGTTAAATTGCAATTTTTTGATTTTCATTTGTTTTGGGCTTGGGTCTACTTCCTCATATTTATTGGAAAGGAAAATGCCCAATTCCTGCTTTTTCTCGCCTGTCAACACTTTAAAGCGCCATGGTTCCGTTTTCTTATGCGTAGGTGCCCAATTGGCTGCTTCCAAAATCTTTTCCAAAGTTTCTTTGGCGATTGGCTTATCAATATATTGTGGAGGGAAAATACTTCTTCGTTCCTTGATCAAATCAAAAATCATATTGCTGAATTAAGTTGAATTCCAAAGTTACGCTGCAAAACCTTGCCATCATAATTTCATAAGGAGGTCCATACATTTTTGAAGCGCAGGGTTTCTATTATCCGTTTTCCAGACCATGCTCAACACCGCACGCTGTTTTATTTTTTTCATTTCGATGAATTTTACTTTCATCTGAAATCCATGCTGAAGCGTCGTCGGCACAATGGCTATCCCTAATTTGTTCTCCACCAACTTGAATATGGTCTGCGCATGCACCGATTTATGTGAAACATTGGGCACAAACCCACTATCCTCACAAATACTTAAAACCGTATCATAATACATGGGGCTATAATCCTGGGAAAAAAGGATAAAATCCTCATCCGCCACTTGATTGATGTTCTTAAAATTGGCTTCATCCAAAGGATGGTCCCCAGGCAGCACCAAGGAAAAGGTGTCCTCAAAAACAGGTCTCACATCCAATCCTTTGGGTACTCGGGACAATCGTACAAAGCCCAAATCCAATCGGTCCGCCAATATGGCGTTTATCTGAGCTCGATTGGAAAGCTCTTCCAAAGTGGTATGGACCGTTGGAAACTTTTCTTTCAGTCCCAACAATAAATTCGGTACTACATTTTGCATGGCCGAACCCAAAAAGCCGATACGCACCTCCCCTAGTTGTCCTTCTCCAATCAGTTTTACCTGTTTTTTGGTCTGTTCGAGGTGATTCAGGATAAATTCCACCTCCTTTTTTAAATATTCTCCTGCAGGTGTGAGGCTTACTTTTTTCTTGTCCCTTACAAACAATTGGGTGCCCAATATTTCTTCCATCTGTTTGATTTGAGTGCTCAACCCAGGTTGGGAAATAAACAACTTTTCAGCTGCTTTTCTATAGTGAAGCTCTTCGGCCACAGCCAAAAAGTAGATGAAATGTCTAAGTTCTAGTTGATAATTCATAGTTATTGATTATTACAAAAATAAGTATTGGTAATTATTAATCATAACCTTTAACTTTATTCAAAAGAAAAAACATGGCGATAGACCGAACATTTCAATTTGGTGAAGACCATTTAACCGCAAGCATAGCTTTGGGCATGGCCCATGGCACCATAAAAGGTATTCTTACCGATGAATGCCTCAAAAATGTAAATGCCAGTTACCAACGCGTGCAGCGCATAGTGGAAAAAGGCGATACGGTGTACGGCATCAATACGGGTTTTGGCCCCTTGTGCAGTACAAGAATATCAAAGGCTGATACCAAAATCCTTCAATCCAATATATTAAAGAGTCATAGTGTAGGTGTGGGAGAACCTATTTCCACAGAATTGGCGAAAATTATGCTCATTCTTAAAATCCATGCTTTGGCCAAAGGTTTTTCAGGTATTGCTGAAACCACCCTGCGACGTATGCTTTGGCATTTGGAGAACGATGCCATTCCCGTGGTTCCCTCACAAGGTTCGGTCGGTGCTTCTGGGGATTTGGCTCCATTGTCTCATCTCTTTTTACCATTGATTGGCTTGGGTAAAGTAGAATACGAAGGAAAGACCATTCCAACAAAAGAACTTTTCGAACAGAACGGATTGCAACCTTTGGAATTGGGCCCAAAAGAAGGACTCGCTTTGATCAACGGAACCCAATTTATCGCTGCACATGGGGTAATGGTGGTTCACAAACTACAATATTGTTTGCGACATGCCGACATTATCGGCGCTATGATGTTGGAGGGACTTCAAGGCTCTATGAAACCATTTTATGAAGAATTGCATGAACTGCGTCCGTTCAAAGGTAACCAACACGTGGCGGGCAGAATCCGCACCCTGCTCCAAGGTTCTGAGATTTTGGAGGACCATATCGATTGCGAACGGGTGCAAGACCCCTACTCCCTTCGTTGTATGCCACAAGTGCATGGTGCTTCCCGTAATGCTTGGCTCCATTTGAAAGAATTGTTGGAAATCGAGCTCAATTCGGTTACGGACAATCCTGTCATCATAAATGATGAATTGACCATCAGTGGGGGGAATTTCCACGGCCAGCCCTTGGCCATGGCCTTGGATTATGCCGCTTTGGCCGCTTCGGAAATCGGAAACATCTCCGACCGACGTATCTACTTGGCACTAGAAGGCAACAGTCCAGGTGTTCCCAAATTACTGATGAAGGATACGGGCATCAATTCGGGCTATATGATTTTACAATACACTTCCGCAGCATTGGCGAGCGAGAACAAAAGTTTGTGTTTCCCTGCCAGTGCAGACAGCATTCCGACTTCGTTAGGGCAAGAAGACCACGTGAGTATGGGATCCATCAGTGGTAGAAAAGCGCTCAACATAATTGAAAATGTGGAGAAAATCCTTGCTATTGAATTGTTGACCTCAGCCCAAGCCTTCGAGTACAGAAAACCATTAAAATCGGGCGTTCTGTTGGATGAAATCCATACATTTCTGAGAACCAAAGTCGCCTTTGCCGAGAACGACCGTGTTTTTGCAGATGACATTGAAAAAGGAATTGAAATCATTCAAAACAGGGAAATCATAGATTTGGTGGACCGTGTGATGGATGAAAAAAAACTGAAGTGGAACGCCCCACATCTTGATGAATTTGAAACATACTAAAATGAGCAGACCATTATTAATAGGACCTTTCACCCAATTGCTTCCCATGACAGGACTCCCCTTAAAAGGAGTGCTCAAAGATGAGCAGCTGACCATTATTGAAAATGGGGGGATTTTGGTTTCCGAAGGAAAAATTCTCAAAGTCGGTGCTTTTAATGAGTTGATATCCGATGATGTCGACATTCACCATATCGAAGGAAACCATGTTTGCCTACCTGGCTTTGTAGACTCCCACACCCATATTTGTTTTGGGGGTACGCGCGCTCGGGATTACGCTTACAGAAATGCAGGAAAAACCTATTTGGAGATTGCCAAGGCAGGTGGTGGCATCTGGGACACCGTAACCCAAACACGAAAGGCACCACAAGAAGAATTGGTTAAGGGAATTATTTATAGAAGTAAAAAACATCTTAAAAATGGCGTTACCACCATCGAAGTGAAAAGTGGTTATGGCCTTTCCGTGGATGAAGAACTAAAAATGCTTCGCGCCATCAAAACGGCGAATGAAACTTCAAATGCAACCTTGGTCCCTACCTGTCTGGCAGCCCATATGAAACCCAAAGATTGGCATCAGGACAGGGATTATTTGGACGTTATCATCAACGAATTGTTCCCTATCATAAAAGCAGAAAATCTGGCCAAGCGCGTGGATGCCTTTGTGGAAGAAAGTGCTTTTTCTCCCAAAGAAATCAACCCTTATTTTCAAAAAGCAAAGGAAATGGGTTTCGATATCACTGTACACGCCGACCAATTCACCACAGGAGGTAGTCAAGTAGCGGTGGATTTTGATGCGGTAAGTGCCGACCATTTGGAAGCCAGCACCGAAAAAGAAATTCAATTGCTGGCCAAGAGCAACACCATTGCCACGGCATTGCCTGGGGCGTCCATCGGTTTAGGGTGCGCCTACACCCCTGCCCGTAAAATTTTGGATGCAGGCGGCGCTTTGTCCATTGCCAGCGACCATAATCCAGGGTCCGCTCCCATGGGCGATCTATTGACCCAAGCTAGTATATTGGGAACTTTTGAGAAACTGTCCAATACCGAAGTTTTAGCGGGTATCACTTTCAGGGCAGCAGCGACTTTGCGTTTGACAGACCGAGGCAAATTGGAAGCTGGCGTGCAGGCCGATTTTGTTATTTTCCCGACGGACAACTACCAAGAAATCACCTACCACCAAGGACAACTAAAGCCAAGCGAAGTTTGGAAACAAGGAACATCTGTCCATTAAAATCTAACTCATGACTGAATTTCAGCAACAAATACTTCAAGGCATACCAGAGCAACTTCCTCCCAAAAAAGCCTATCCCAAGAATGGCAATCCAGCGCCAAAACGGAAAGATATTCTCTCCAACGAAGAGAAAAAACTGGCGGTTCAGAATGCGCTACGTTATTTTCCCGAGGCTTGGCACAAAGAGCTTGCAATAGAATTTGCGGAGGAATTAAAAGCCTATGGTCGCATCTATATGCATCGGTTTAAGCCCGATTATGAAATGTATGCACGACCTATTTCGGAGTACCCCGCCAAAACACATCAAGCGGCGGCCATCATGCTCATGATTCAGAACAATTTGGACCCTGCCGTAGCACAACATCCCGAAGAATTGATTACCTACGGAGGCAACGGAGCGGTGTTTCAAAACTGGGCACAGTACCTGCTCACCATGAAATATTTGGCAGAAATGACCGATGAGCAGACCTTGAACATGTATTCAGGGCACCCGATGGGACTTTTCCCGTCCTCCAAAGAAGCGCCAAGAGTGGTCGTTACCAACGGCATGATGATTCCCAACTATTCCAAACCCGATGATTGGGAACGTTTCAATGCACTTGGCGTTACTCAATACGGACAAATGACGGCAGGTTCCTATATGTACATTGGCCCACAGGGAATTGTGCACGGAACCGCCATTACGGTCATGAATGCGTTCCGAAAAGTGTTGGAGAAAAATGAGTCCCCAGAGGGCAAAATCTTCTTGACTGCTGGACTTGGCGGCATGAGCGGCGCCCAACCCAAAGCAGGAAACATTGCAGGCGGAATCACCATTTGTGCAGAAGTCAACCCCGAAGCCGCCAAAAAACGCCACGACCAAGGTTGGGTGGATGAACTTTTGGTGGATTTGGACCTACTGGTCGTACGCACGAAAGAAGCCGTTAAAAACAAAGAAGTGGTTTCCTTGGCGTACATCGGCAATGTGGTGGATGTTTGGGAACGTTTTTACGAAGAGGATATTTTTATTCATTTGGGATCCGACCAAACCTCGTTACACAATCCTTGGGCGGGCGGTTATTATCCCGTTGGACTTTCTTTTGAAAAATCCAACACCTTGATGGTGGAAAATCCCGAAGTCTTCAAGGAAAAAGTACAAGAATCACTGCGAAGACAAATCAATGCCATCAACAAACACACCGCAAAGGGCACCTATTTTTTTGATTATGGCAATGCCTTTTTATTGGAAGTTTCCCGATCGGGCGGCGATGTGATGGCTGAAAATAATATCGATTTCAGGTATCCGTCCTACGTACAGGATATTTTGGGCCCAATGTGTTTTGATTATGGTTTTGGACCGTTCCGATGGGTATGTGCCTCGGGCGACCCAAAAGACCTTCAAAAAACAGATGCCATTGCCCTTGAAGTGATGAAAAAGATAAAATCCGAAGCTCCCGAAGAAATACAACAGCAAATGCAAGACAACATTAAATGGATATCTGAAGCGGAACAGAATAAATTGGTGGTAGGCTCCCAAGCTCGCATCCTGTATGCCGATGCCGAGGGACGCAGTAAGATTGCTGATGCTTTCAACACGGCCATTGCCAAGGGGCAAATCAGTGCTCCCGTGGTGTTGGGGCGTGACCATCACGATGTAAGCGGAACCGATTCTCCCTTTCGAGAAACCAGCAATATTTATGATGGCAGCAAGTTCACCGCCGATATGGCCATTCAAAATGTGATTGGCGATAGTTTTAGAGGGGCCACTTGGGTTTCTATTCACAATGGCGGCGGCGTTGGCTGGGGCGAAGTAATCAACGGAGGGTTTGGCATGGTACTCGATGGTTCCGAAGAAGCCTCTAACCGATTGAAAAAAATGTTGTTTTTTGATGTGAACAACGGCATTTCCCGTAGAAGCTGGGCACGGAACAAAGAAGCTCGCTTTGCCATTGAACGAGAAATGGAGCGCTCCCCCAATTTAAAGGTAACTTTGCCGTATCTTGTAGATTCCGATATTTTGGACCATCTTTTTTAATGTGATGAAACACTACGAACCCCCGAAAAAAGACCTTTGGACAGGAAGGATTTCCAACAAATGGCTGTATCTGCACGAAAAAGTGCATTGTACACCCTTGGACGAACTTCCCGAAGCACAAAAAAAATCCATTGCGCTTTTGGGCTATGCCTGCGACGAAGGCGTACGCCGAAACCAAGGCCGTGTGGGTGCCGTGGAAGGTCCCGATGTCATCAAAAGCAATTTTGGAAAGATGCCCAACCATTTGGGGAGCAATGTACTGTTGCAAGATGTGGGTTCCATTACCTGCACCAATAGCGATATGGAAGCTGCCCAAGAACAACTTGCGGAATCAGTCAAAACTCTTTTGGAAAAAAAACAGTTCCCAATTGTTTTGGGCGGTGGGCATGATATGGCCTACGGGCACTTCAACGGCATCAAAACATATTTGGATGCCAAAAAAGAAGGGCAAACCATCGGCATCATAAATTTTGATGCGCATTTTGATTTGCGGAAAAACACGGAGCAGAGCAATTCGGGCACTCCGTTTTATCAGATAGCGAAAGACTGCGAAAAAAAGGGCATCGATTTTAACTACCTCTGTCTCGGCATCCGAAAAGATGCCAATGACCGAAATCTATTTCAAACGGCAAGGGACCTTGATGTCATCTATGTGATGAATGATACGTTCCAAATTCCTCTACTGGAAGAAATCACAACCTGGATCAATGCCTTCGCCAAAAATGTGGACCACATTTATGTGACCATCGACTTGGATGGGTTCTCTTCGGCCTACGCCCCTGGAGTCAGTGCTGCTTCGCCCATGGGTTTTAGCCCGTATATGGTTTTGGAATGTTTGAAAACGATTATCGGCTCTGGAAAATTGATCAGTCTGGACATTGCCGAGATGAATCCCAAGTATGATATTGATGGACAGACGGCTAAATTGGCCGCTTCGCTGATGCACCATGTGGCACATAGTGTTTCTGGAAGTTGATATTACTATTGGCTTGAGATTTCTCACACTTCTCCCGATAGCCATCGGGATTCGGTTCGAAATGACTTTTTCCACAAAAAAATGCAACTGGTCATTTCGAAATGAGGAACGCAGTGACGATTGAGAAATCTAATTGTCATTCTGAGCCTTTCGACTTCGCTCAAGACAGGCTTTGCGAAGAATCTATTATTGCCTATTCCCCATAAATGGCTTGACACACCTGCCTGCGGCAGGCAGGAATTACACGAATGCTCGCTAATATTTTTGAACGGTCATGTCGAGCGCCCGCCTGCTGGACGGGCAGGCAGTCGAGATGCAAGACTTAATTTCTAGTTAGAGATTTCTCACACTTCTCCCATTAGCTATCGGGATTCGGTTCGAAATGACTTTTTCTACAAAAAAATACAACTGGTCATTTCGAAATGAGGAACGCCGTGACGATTGAGAAATCTGAATTACATTTCTGAGCCTTTCGACTTCAGTTTATCTTGAGCATAGTCGAAAGACTCGAGATGACATCCACACTTATCTTTTTACTCCCCACCACAAACAAAAAAAGCCTTCCAAAAGGAAAGCCTTTCATTGGCGAGCATCGATTTGATGCTTCAACCTGATTCCAATCATCGTGACTGGAATCCAACACAACGTGACAAAGATAGGATGATTTTTCGGAAAAAATAACAGCAAGGGTTGTTGATATTTATTTTATGGATTATTTCCATTTTATAGGAATATTTCCATAATTTAGCTTTCCTTCAACTGAACAATGGAAAAGACGATCTTGCATCTAGACTTGGATACATTTTATGTATCCGTGGAGCGCATCATCAATACAGAGCTTAAGAACAAGCCCTTATTGGTGGGCGGCACCAGTGACCGCGGTGTGGTGGCGGCCTGCAGCTACGAGACCCGTGGATTTGGCGTTCATTCGGGCATGCCCATGAAAATGGCCAAGGAACTCTGTCCAGAAGCCGTAGTCATCCGCGGCAATGCGGGCACTTACAGCAAGTATTCGGATGTGGTCACGGAAATCATCAAGGAACATGTACCTGTTTTCGAAAAATCGAGCATTGATGAGTTTTACGCCGATCTGTCGGGCATGGACCGCTTTTTTGGTTGCTACAAATACGCCACGGAAATGCGCCAAAAGATTATTCGGGAAACGGGACTGCCCATTTCGTTCGGGCTATCGGTGAACAAAGTAGTTTCCAAAGTGGCGACCAACGAGGCCAAGCCCAACAATCAGCTTAAAATAGATTTTGGTCTGGAAAAGCCTTTTTTAGCCCCGCTTTCCATCAAAAAGATTCCGATGGTAGGCGACAAGACCTATCAAACCCTAAGAAACTTGGGCATACGGCAGGTAAAGACCATTCAGGATATGCCCATGGACATTATGCAACGGGTGTTGGGCGCCAATGGTCAAGTCATTTGGAAAAGGGCCAATGGGATTGACAATACGCCCGTAATCCCTTTTCACGATAGAAAATCCATTTCCAATGAACGGACTTTTGACCGTGACACCATCGACGTCGTCAAACTAAGAGGGATTTTGATTGCCATGACCGAAAATCTGGCCTACCAACTGCGTAGGGGCGATAAATTAACAGCCTGTATCGCCGTAAAGATTCGGTATTCCGATTTCAACACCTATTCCAAACAATCGCAAATTCCGTACACGAGTGCAGACCACACCCTCATCCCAAAAATATTGGAGCTGTTCGACTCGCTATATAACAAACGAATGTTGGTACGTCTCATCGGGATTCGATTTAGTCATCTGGTCTCGGGCAATTACCAGATTAACCTTTTTGAAGATACCAAGGAGACCCTGAGCCTTTACCAAGCTATGGACCGTGTCCGTAACAGGTTCGGAAGTCGGAGCGTGTTGCGTGCCTCCGCCATGGGTGCAAAGACCATCGAGAGCATGCACAATCCCTTTAATGGGGAGCCGCCTGTGGTTTTAGCTCACAGGAAACAATGAGCAATAAACATATGTCACCTCGAGCGCAGTCGAGAGGTGTTTTTTATAAATCGGTCTCACATCTCGACTCCGCTCGATATGACAGCTCGACCTCATAACTGAGCATTGATAATTGTACCTCAACTGCCACACATATTATAGTTTACGGTTCGGGACCTTCTCGGAGGTGGAGTTGTTGCAATTGGCCCAACAAAACCATGTGACCCAATTGGTGCTCACGGACATCAATAATACCTCTGCGGGATTGAATTTTGTCCGAAAAGCACCCGAATTTGACATAAAACCGATTTTGGGCATCGATTTTAGGAACGGAACCCGACCCTGTTTTATCGGGATTGCCCAAAACAACAAAGGGTATCTGGAACTGAACGATTTTTTGTCCCGCCATCTTCATGATGGTTTCAAGATTCCTGACCGCGCCCCTGCTTTTAAGAATGCGTTTGTGGTATATCCATTCGAAGTGGTATTGCTCAACGAACTGGACCATTTTCAGGAACATGAGTTCGTCGGGGTCTCCATCAAGGATTTGCGTAGGCTTCCCTTCTCCAAATTGGCATCCCTTACCCACAAGTTGGTGGTACAGCAGCCCGTTACCTTTCGGAACAAACAGGATTTTAACGCTCACAGATTGCTCAGGGCCATCGAAAACAATGTACTGCTGAGCAAACTTCAAAAGGAAGAGGAGGCCAATGAGGAAGAAAAAATGTACCCTGTCCAAAATCTGGCCGCGGCATTTTCAGAGTTTCCCTTTATTCTGGAAAACACGGAAAAGTTGCTGCATAAGTGCAATATCCATTTTGATTTTTCAAAGGACAGAAAACCCCAAAACCTGAAAACTTTTTTGGGCAGCGTGGAAGAGGACGAACAACTTTTGGACCAACTCTGCGCCGAGGGACTCCCCTATCGGTATGAGGAAGTGAGCGATTCCATTAAAAATCGGTTGAACAAGGAACTGGAACTCATCAAAAAAATGGGGTTTGTCTCCTATTTCTTGATCAATTGGGACATTGTTTCCGAAGCAAGGCGAAGGGAGTTCTTTTACGTAGGCCGAGGCAGCGGAGCCAACAGCATTGTGGCTTATCTGCTCCGTATTACCGATGTGGACCCCATGGAGCTCGACCTCTATTTTGAACGATTCATCAACCTGTACCGTGCCAATCCACCCGATTTTGACATTGATTTTTCATGGAAGGATCGTCCTGCCATGACAGAATACATCTTTAAAAGATTTGAACACGTAGCATTGCTCGGCACCTATGTCACTTTTAAGGAACGGGGCGTAATTCGGGAGTTGGGAAAAGTATTCGGACTGCCCCCACAAGACATTGATTTTTTATTGGAGGGAAGGTACTCACTCGACCAATTGGACCATGTATCCAAACTCGTACTGAAATACGGGAGTTTGCTCAAGGGCAAACCCAATTATTTAAGTATTCACGCTGGGGGAATTTTGATCAGCGACAAGCCCTTGCATTGGTTTTCGGCCACTCATTTACCACCAAAAGGGTTCCCTACCACACAGTACGATATGGTCATCGCCGAGGATGTGGGGCTTTACAAGTTTGATATTTTGGGTCAGCGGGGCTTGGGCAAGATCAAGGAAGCCTTGGAAATTGTAGCCTACAATCAACCTGAAAAATATGGTGATATCGACATCCACGACATTAAAGGGTTTAAAAAAGACCCCGTCATCAACAACCTGATCAAAACTGCGCAATGCATGGGCTGTTTTTATGTGGAGTCGCCCGCTATGCGCATGTTGCTCAAAAAACTACAGGTCGACAATTATTTGGGATTGGTCGCCGCCAGTTCCATTATCCGACCAGGGGTGGCCAAAAGTGGCATGATACGGGAATATATTTTGCGCCATCGCAACAAGGGCAGAACCGAGGAAAAGGCACATCCTGTAATGCTGGAAATTATGCCCGATACTTATGGGGTGATGGTCTATCAAGAAGACGTGATCAAAGTAGCCCACCATTTTGCAGGTTTGGACCTTGGCGAGGCCGATGTGCTCCGCAGGGGCATGAGCGGTAAATTCCGTTCACGCGAAGAGTTTCAAAAAGTGAAAGACAAATTCATCTCGAACTGCAGAAAAAAGGGCTATGCAGAAAATTTGATTTCCGAAATCTGGAACCAGGTGGCCAGTTTTGCAGGCTACGCTTTTGCGAAAGGGCATTCTGCTTCGTATGCCGTGGAGAGCTATCAAAGTTTGTTTTTGAGGGCCTATTTTCCTTTGGAATATATGGTGGCCGTGCTCAATAATGGTGGCGGATTTTACCGTTCGGAATTCTATGTGCACGATGCCCGCATGCTGGGTGCCACCATCCATCCGCCCTGTGTGAACAAAAGCATGGCGATAAACCGCATTTATGGAACGCATATGTATTTGGGAATGATGTACCTCCGAGATCTGGAAAGCAGGGTCATGGAACGTATCCTGAAAGAGCGCATGCTCTATGGGAGTTTTACCTCTTTGGAAGATTTCTTGGACAGAGTATTTATCCGCATGGAGCAGCTTTCCATCCTTATCCGTATAGATGCCTTCCGCTTTACGGGCATCAATAAGCACGAACTGCTCTGGAAAGCCCATTTGATGCTCTCGAAAAACGACCGATTGGAACACCCGAAGCTTTTTCCGCCAAGGCATCAAAAATTTCAAATGCCACAGCTCAACACGACCACATTGGAGACCGCTTTTGAGCAATTGGAACTCTTGGGATTCTGTCTTTGCAGTCCTTTTGAACTGTTGGAAGAACCGCCCAAAAACAACAACGGACAAAAAGATTTGGAGCGATACCTCAACAAGTACATCGATATTTATGGGTATTTGGTGACGGTAAAAAACACCTCCACGCATCATGGCAAACGCATGCACTTCGCTACCTTGGTGGACCAGCATGGGGATGTCTTCGATACGGTACTCTTCCCGCCCGTAGCGGCCAAATATTACTTTCGGGGAAAGGGCATTTACCGCTTTTATGGCAAAGTGGTCGAAGAATTTGGTTTCTTGAGCATTGAGGTCATCAAAATGAAGAAAGAAAACTACATTCAGGACCCCCGTTATGCCGACATGAGAACAAGCAAAAAGCTATTTGATTCGAAGAAGTGAGCGAAATGCAGTAACTTACGAAGAAGAATTGTACCAATACATGAAAATCAGAATCAAAGGGAATTCCATACGATTTCGATTGACCCAAAGCGAAGTAAAACAACTATCCGAAACGGGTTCGATAATGGAAACCACCGAATTTGGGCCTTCCAAATTTCAGTATCAAGCTAAACTGATGCCTTCAATAAAAATCTCGAGGCATCCTACTCGAACAACATTATCTTGATGATGGTTCCCGAAACTCAAGGAAAAAATTGGTTCCACGACAATACCGTAGGCTTTGAACATGAAATGGAGCTTCCCGAAGGGAAAAAACTGCATTTGTTATTGGAAAAAGACTTCACTTGCCTTGAAAACAGAGCCGAAGACCAATCGGACAATTACCCCAATCCAAAATTGCAACACTGACCACGATGGAGAACGAATCATCAAAACGAAACATTTCCCTAACTGGGGACATCAAATTTACTGGCCTTCGCCTAAAGGAACCCATGCATACAGCCGCTGGATTTTTGGGTGTAAAGGAAGCATTGAAGCATAGTTTTAAGGAAATGGGAATCGTAAATTCCATGCGTAGCTTGCTGGAAATGAACCAAGAGGACGGTTTTCGTTGTCCCAGTTGTGCTTGGCCCGTTCCCGAGCATCCCTCCAAAATTGCAGAATATTGTGAGAATGGGGCAAAAGCCTTGGCCGATGAAGCCACACGGGAACATATTGGAGCCGATTTTTTTGCAGAGCACTCCGTTGAGGAACTCTCCAGATTAAGTGACTTTGAACTGAACAAATTAGGGCGCGTCGTAGAACCGATGGTCTTAGGACCCGACAGTCTGCACTACGAACCCATTACTTGGCAAGATGCCTTTGAGCTGATTTCGGACGAATTGCACGAACTAAAAAATCCGAATGAGGCTATTTTTTATACTTCGGGGCGATCGAGCAACGAAGCTGCTTACCTCTACGGCATGTTCGCCCGTGCCTTTGGCACCAACAATATGCCCGACTGTTCCAATATGTGCCATGAATCATCGGGCGTGGCACTTTCGGAGACTTTGGGCATTGGGAAAGGGTCCGTAAAACTGGACGATCTGTACGGTGCGGAAGTCATTTTGGTGGTGGGACAAAACCCAGGCACCAATCATCCGAGGATGTTGTCGGCACTGGAAAAATGTAAACAAAATGGCGGTAAAATCATCAGTATAAACCCCCTAGCCGAGACGGGAATGGTCAACTTTAAAAATCCCCAAAGCGTTTCGGACATGTTGGGGAACGGACAGGCCATGGCCGATGTTCATCTGCCTGTAAAAATCAACGAGGATATAGCCTTGGCCAAATTGATCTTAAAAAAATTAGTGGCACTGGATGCCAAAAACTCCAATGTGCTAGATCATGAGTTTATTGTGGAATACGTGGACGGTTATGATGATTTGTTGAAGGACTTGGAGCACTACGATACGGAAAGCCTTCAAAAAAGATGTGGGGTGTACATGCGAAAAATTGATCAGGTTGTACAGTTGTTGGCCGAAAATTCAAAAATCGTGATTTGCTGGGCCATGGGCATTACCCAACATAAAAATGCGGTGGACTGTATTAAGGAATACGTGAATATTTTGCTGCTGAAGGGAGCCGTTGGAAAACCGTTTGCAGGAACTTGTCCCGTGCGGGGCCACAGCAATGTGCAGGGAGATCGCTCAGTGGGCATTATGCACTATGTGAAAAAAACCTTGAATGAAAATATACAGAAGCACCTCAATTTTGACCCACCTACGGAAAAAGGATACGATACCGTAGAAGCCATCGAAGCCATGCATGAAGGAAAGGCCAAGGTTTTTGTTTGTTTAGGCGGTAATTTTCTGATGGCCGCTTCGGACACCCAATACACGGCCGAAGCCATTCAAAATTGTGATTTGACGGTACAAATCAGTACCAAACTGAACCGAAGTCATTTAGTGACGGGCAAAACTGCATTGTTATTACCCACTTTTGGGCGTTCTGAAAAAGATGAAAAGAATGGGGAGCTTCAATTTTTGACCATGGAAAGCAGTACGGGAAAGGTAAGGCAGAGCAAGGGTCTTTTGAAACCTGCTTCGGAACACATTAAAAGCGAACCAGAGATCATCGCACTCTTGGCGCATACCTATTTTAGGGGCAATCACTCCATGAACTGGTATGAGTTGGGTCAGGATTACAACCTTATCCGAAAATTGATAGACAAAACCGTGAAGGGGTTCGAGAATACCAGCGAAGCGTCCAAAGGATTCGGCTATTATCTGCCCAACAATGTCCGTACGCGTGATTTTAGGATGCTACCCAATGGAATGGCACAATTGTCCATTACCCCATTGCCCGACCATCAATTGCAAGCTGATGAGTTATTGCTGATGACTATTCGCTCGCATGACCAGTTCAATACCACCATTTATGGATTGAACGATCGGTACCGTGGTATTCACAACGAGCGACGTGTTGTTTTTATGAATGCAGAGGATATGGCTGAAAAGGGACTAACCCAACTGGATGTGGTCCATTTGCATAGCAATTATGATAATATCCGAAGAACGGCAGAAAAGTTTATCGTGGTTCCCTATGAAATTCCGAAGGGCAATATGGCCGCTTATTTTCCTGAGACAAACATGTTGGTGCCCCACAATCATTTTGCGGACAAGAGCCAAACGCCCATTAGCAAATCCATTAAGGTAACGGTGGAGAAAATTCCCGCCTCATGATTATTTGAACGCTGGGATTCCCGTAATATCAGCTCCAGTAATCAATAGGTGAATATCGTGCGTGCCTTCGTAGGTAATCACACTTTCAAGGTTCATCATGTGGCGCATAATGCTGTACTCTCCTGTGATGCCCATTCCGCCCAAAACTTGTCTTGCTTCGCGAGCGATTTTTATCGCCATCTCCACATTGTTCCGTTTGGCCATGGAAATCTGGGCCGTAGTTGCCTTGCCTTCATTCTTTAACTGTCCCAAACGAAAAGCCAACAACTGGGCCTTGGTAATCTCTGTGATCATTTCGGCCAATTTCTTTTGCTGAAGTTGGTATGCGGCAATAGGTTTTCCAAACTGTTCGCGCTCCTTGGCATAACGGAGTGCGGTATCGTAGCAATCCATTGCAGCTCCAATGGCTCCCCAGGCAATACCGTAGCGCGCAGAATCCAAACAACCCAATGGTGCTCCAAGTCCACTTTTACCAGGTAAAAGATTTTCTTTTGGCACTTTCACATTATCAAAAATAAGCTCGCCCGTTGCCGACGCCCTCAACGACCATTTGTTGTGGGTCTCTGGTGTGGAAAAGCCTTCCATGCCACGCTCCACGATAAGCCCATGGATTCGGCCTTCTTCATTCTTGGCCCATACAACCGCAATATCGGCAAATGGTGAGTTGGAAATCCACAGTTTGGCACCGTTCAATAGGTAATGGTCACCAGCATCCTTGAATTTGGTTTCCATGCCGCCAGGGTTAGATCCGTGGTTGGGCTCGGTAAGTCCAAAACAGCCCATCCACTCCCCTGTTGCCAATTTGGGCAGGTACTTTTTGCACTGCTCATCGTTTCCATAAGTGAATATAGGATACATGACCAATGACGACTGCACGGAAGCTGTTGAGCGGACTCCACTATCTCCGCGCTCAATTTCTTGCATGATCAGTCCATAACTGATTTGGTCCAACCCTGCGCCACCGTATTCTTCAGGAATGTAGGGACCAAAAGCACCAATTTCGGCCAACCCTCCAATAATCTGTTCAGGGAACTCAGCTTTTTGGGCATATTCTTCAATGATTGGGGATATATCGCGCTTTACCCATTGGCGGGCTGCATCACGAACCAGTTTATGTTCTTCGGAAAGAAGATCATCAAGATTATAATAATCTGGGGCTTCAAATAAATCGGGCTTCATTCAGAATAAATTTTAAGTAAATATAACATTTCATTCGTGCATTGTTACATTTTCAAATAAAATGCTTGGGTCAATTCGATGTATTCTTTGGTGTATTGGTGCCTGCCTTCTTCAATTATCAATGTATCGATATGAGGTTTGTTCGCATCAAAACTAAATTCCATCAAACTTCTTTTAAAATCGGCATCCGGATTTCCCTTGACCCTGGTAATCCGATTCGGGAACAATCCAACACTTTTGGCCAATTCCACAAAACCTAGTTCTTCTTTATAAGGAATGATTACTGCAAAAAGTCCTTTTTCCGTCAAAAGTTCTGATGCACCTTGAACCAACTCATCAAAGGGCAACGAACTGCTTTGTCTAGCCTTGTCCCTAGATTCATCTCGAGTGGCAACGTCTTCGATATAAAACGGAGGATTGGAAACGATTAAATCATATTTATCCTCTATTTCATCCACAAATTCATCAAACCCTGCGTGATAACAGAACAGTCTGTCTCCCCATGAGGATGCTTCAAAATTGGAAACACATTGTTCATAGGCATCGTCATCGAGCTCAATGCCATCTATAGTTTCGGCCAATGAACGTTGTGCGAGTTGCAAAGCAATGAGCCCCGTCCCTGCACCAATATCCAAAATGGATTCGGGTTGGTTGTCCAACGAAGCCCAAGCACCCAATAAAACGCCATCGGTTCCCACCTTCATGGCACATTGGTCTTGATGAATAGTAAATTCTTTGAATTTGAACGGTTTCATTACTTAAAAAATAAAACATGAGTAGCAGATTTTATCTAAAATCTACGCTTTCATCCAAGATAAAGGTCTACCAATCCCTCAGGAGTTTTAACAAAGATGGTCTTGTTTTCCCTATCCACTTTTTTGATAATGTCGTCGTTTACCGGTATCAACAATTCCTTGTCGCCCTTTTTGATTTCGAACAAATCTTGTGAAGCACTATCGTTGATGGATTCCACAATACCAATATCACCATGGACCTCATCCAAAACGGTAAAACCGATCACTTCGTGAAAGTAGAACTTATTGCCTTTTAGCGGTGGCAACATCGTTAGGGGAAGATAAAGCTCTGAGCCTATGATGTTATCCGCGCTGGCTTCATCCTTTACCTCTTCAAAATCGATACGAAGCAAATTGGATTTGTGCAATCGGCACCTATCAATAAAAAATGGAACCAGATTGTTTCCCAATGAAACAAGTACTGATTCCATATTTTCGTAGATATCGGGTTCATCGGTGTCCAATTTGACCAACACCTCGCCCTTAAAACTATATTTTGAAACGACTTTGCCCAGGTAGAAGCAGTCTTCCTTGTGCATTGTCTTACGTTTCTATTCTTCCTTTTTGTCAGCTTCTTCAGCAGCAGGAGCCTCTTCAGCCGGTGCTTCTGCAGCAGTTTCCTCAGTTGAAGCTTCAGCTGTTTCTTCTGCAGCTTTCTCAGCTACTTCCTCCTCAGGTAGCGCAGCGGCAGCTCTTTTTTCGTTGGCCTCTTTTTCAGCAGCCAATGCTTGAGCTCTGGCTTCTGCATCAGCCTTACTCAATCCATCTTTCTTATCTTGGATTTTTTGCTCTTTCTCCTCCAACCAAGCGTTGAATTTCTCTTCTGCCTGTTCTTCTGTCAAAGCTCCTTTGCGAACACCGCCCAACAAGTGATGCTTCAACAAAACACCTTTGTAAGAAAGGATTGCTCTAGCCGTATCTGTTGGCTGTGCACCATTTTGTAACCATTTTACAGAACCATCAACATCTAGGCTGATTGTAGCTGGATTGGTGTTTGGGTTGTATGTACCCAATTTCTCCAAAAATTTACCGTCTCTTTTTGCTCTAACATCGGCAGCAACTACCCAATAGAATGGCTTACCTTTTTTACCGTGTCTCTGAAGTCTAATCTTTACTGGCATATCACATTAATTTGTAGGGTGCCCGACCCTGATTATTAATTCTTTTTATTCGCTTATCCGTTAAGCGGGTGCAAATATACACTTATTTGTTTATAGCACAGCGTTTAGGGGCAAAAAAAGTTAAATGCATTTAACAACTGAACCCCATACCGTTAAACCTATCATAAACCATTTCAACTATTTGTTATCCTGACATTTAACCTTAACTTATATAGTGAAGTCATCGAAAGTCGATGGCCGATAAATGATAAAATGTAGAGAGATTATGAAGTATACAGTAGAAATGTCGAACAAATTGAACGAACTTTTGGAAAGAACCTACGATGCTGAAAAAGGATTTAAACAAGCGGCTGAAAAGGTAGACAATAAAACCATAAAGCAATTCTTTATGGATAGATCCAATCAACGTCAAGATTTTGCAAAAGAACTTAAGGCTGAAATTATGTCGTTCGGAGAAAAACCTGAAGATAGCGGTAGTGCAAAAGGTACATTACACCGATCTTGGATCAATTTTAAATCTTTGTTTTCTTCCAATAGTGAAGAAGCAATGCTAGAAGAGGTGCATCGTGGAGAAAAAGAGGCTATAGAAACCTATAACGACATACTGCAAGACAAAGATTTTGTATTGCCTCCAACCACCGAGAGTCTACTGATGAAACACAGAAATGCCATCAGAGACACTTTTGAAACAGCAAATATATTCGAAACAGCAGTATCGTAATTCCAAAAGTCACTAGATACAAGCAGAAAAAGTCGGGATTTATTCCCGGCTTTTTTTAGTTGATAACTCCTCACAACTCTTTTTTACCAAATCTATCTTCTTCCGTAATTTTATTCATTCTTTTTTCGACCGAGACTGTTAGCTTATGTATTTGATTTTTGATACCGAAACCACTGGCTTGCCCAAACGTTGGGATGCCCCCATTACCGACACTGATAACTGGCCACGATGCGTTCAGATAGCTTGGCAGTTGCACGACGAACTTGGCAATCTGATAGAACATCAGGATTTTTTGGTAAAACCCGAAGGATTCAACATTCCCTACGAGGCCGAACAGATACATGGTATATCCACAGCTTTGGCCGAAGAAAAAGGAGTGCCTATGAGCGAAGTCCTGGAAGCGTTCAACAAGGCATTGCTACAAACCAAATTTGTGGTGGGCCAAAATGTGGGATTCGACATCAACATTATGGGTTGTGAATTCCACCGTGAGGAAGTGCAAAGTCCCCTAACGGAACTTCCCGTACTCGACACCTGTACCGAGCATACCGCAGAACTCTGTAAAATACCCGGAGGACGTGGTGGCAAATTCAAGCTACCAACCTTGACAGAGCTCCACGAATTCCTGTTCGGTGAGCCCTTTGCCGAAGCGCACAACGCAACGGCCGATGTGGAAGCTACGACCCGTTGCTTTTTGGAATTGGTCCGCAAAAAACAATATTCCTACCAAGAACTCGATGTTCAACCCGATTATTTTGAGCGATTCTCCGAGGCCAATCCGCAGGAAATAGAGCTTATCGGGTTAAAGCACATCAACCTAAAGGCCGCATCAAAAGAAATTGCCGACGCCCTTTGGGCAGAAGATACGGGTGGCGTTTCCGACGAGGAAATCCAAGAGAACGTGGAGACTTTGGAAGATGAACCTTTTGTTCATTTGCACAACCACTCCCAGTTTTCCGTACTTCAGTCCACCATCAACATAAAGGATTTGGTCAAGGCCACAGCTGATCACGGTATGCCTGCCGTTGCATTGACCGACCACGCCAACATGATGGGCGCTTTTCACTTCGTAAAAGAAGTGATGGGGCATAACAAAGCGGTAAAGGCCAAAAACGAAGAACTGATAGCCAACGGTGAGCAACCGACGGAGAAAGAGATTACTCCCATTGTGGGCTGTGAATTCTTTGTGTGCGAAGACCATACCAATAAAAATGTAAAGGACTACGGGCATCAGATTGTGCTGCTGGCCAAAAACAAAAAAGGGTATCATAACTTGGCAAAAATGTCCTCCATTGCATACACCAATGGATTTTACTACGTACCCAGAATCGACAAAAAGGTCATTGAGCAATACAAGGAAGACATCATCGCCCTTACAGGAAACCTATATGGTGAAGTGCCCAACAAAATCCTGAACGTTGGTGAAAACCAAGCCGAAGAGGCACTTTTATGGTGGAAAGAGCAATTTGGTGACGATTTTTACATCGAAATCATGCGTCACGGTCAAGAGGACGAAGATCGCGTCAATCAAGTTTTGGTTCGAATGGCCAAGGACCATAACGTAAAACTGGTCGCCACCAACAACACCTATTACTGCGATAAAAAAGATGCCGAAGCACACGATATTTTATTGTGTGTAAAGGACGGGGAAAAACAATCCACACCCATCGGTAGAGGACGCGGCTATCGTTACGGGTTGCCCAACCAAGAGTACTACTTTAAGTCTTCGGATGAAATGAAGGAGCTCTTCAAGGATTTGCCCGAAGCCATTTTGAACATCAAGGAAATTGTGGACAAAATTGAGCCCTACGACCTTGCCAGCGATATTTTGCTGCCCAAATTCAGTATTCCCGAGGAATTCAAGGACCCACAAGACGATGTAGATGGTGGGAACCGTGGTGAGAACGCCTACTTGAGGCACATAACTTATAAAGGTGCTGAAAAACGATATGGAGAACTTACCGATGAAATTCGGGAGCGGATAGATTTTGAGCTGGAAATCATCAAAAACTCGGGGTACCCAGGATACTTTTTGATCGTGGAGGACTTTATCCGGGAAGCACGGAACATGGATGTTTCCGTAGGACCGGGCCGAGGTTCCGCAGCAGGTTCGGTGGTAGCGTACTGCTTGACGATTACCAACATCGACCCCTTGAAATACGACCTGCTTTTTGAGCGGTTCCTGAATCCGGACAGGGTATCGATGCCCGATATCGATATTGATTTTGATGATGAGGGCCGAAGCCGAGTAATGGACTACGTTATCAATAAATATGGTGCAAATCAAGTGGCGCAGATCATTACTTACGGTACCATGGCCGCCAAATCATCCATTCGAGATACGGCCCGTGTCCTGGATTTGCCCTTGGGCGATGCTGACCGTATTGCCAAGTTGATTCCGAACATGTCCAAACTCAACAAGATATTTGGGGTGGACGAAGCCGACCTGAAAAAGAAGTTCCGTTCCGAGGAACTCGAAAAAGTATACGAGCTTCTCAATATAGCCGAAACCGATGATCTAGAAGGACAGACCTTAAAGATGGCCCGCGTATTGGAGGGTTCATTGCGAAACACGGGAATCCACGCCTGTGGAGTAATCATCACCCCGGACGATATTACCAACTTCGTACCCGTATCCGTGGCCAAGGATTCTGACCTTTACGTTACCCAGTTCGATAACTCGGTAGTGGAAAGTGCGGGGTTGTTGAAAATGGATTTCTTGGGATTGAAAACCTTGACCTTGATCAAGGACACGGTCAAAATTGTAAAAGCAAGAACGGGAATAGAGTTGGTCCCCGATGATTTTCCGTTGGATGATGAAAAAACATATGAACTCTTCCAACGAGGTGAAACCGTAGGGGTATTCCAATACGAATCACCCGGGATGCAGAAGCACATGAAAAACCTGAAACCTACGGTTTTTGATGACCTTATTGCTATGAACGCCCTGTACCGCCCGGGTCCAATGGAATACATCCCTAGTTTTATTGCACGTAAGCACGGGGAAGAGGAGATTACCTACGACCTCCCCGAGATGGAAGAGTATCTACAAGAAACCTACGGGATTACCGTGTACCAAGAGCAGGTGATGCTGCTCTCCCAAAAATTGGCTGGGTTCTCCAAAGGTGATGCGGACGTGCTCCGAAAAGCGATGGGTAAAAAGATTTTTGCCCTTCTGGAAAAACTTAAACCCCAGTTCTTGGACGGCGGGGAGAAAAACGGACACCCTCGGGATGTTCTCGAAAAAATCTGGAAGGATTGGGAAGCTTTCGCTTCCTACGCTTTCAACAAGAGTCACTCTACCTGTTATGCCTATATCGCATATCAAACAGCCTATTTAAAGGCCCACTACCCTGCCGAATATATGGCGGCCGTGTTGTCCAACAACATGAACGACATCAAACAGGTTACCTTCTTTATGGAAGAGTGTAAACGAATGGGACTGGAAGTATTGGGACCTGACGTCAACGAATCCTACTACAAATTTGCCGTGAACAAGGACAATGCCGTACGTTTTGGCATGGGAGCCATTAAAGGTGTAGGTCGCTCCGCTGTGGAAACCATTGTTGAAAACCGAAAAGAAGGTGGGGCTTACCGATCTATCTTCGATTTGGCCAAACGTGTAGATTTGCGTGCTGCCAATAAAAAGGCATTCGAAAACTTAGCATTGGCGGGTGGATTCGATTCCTTTGGTGATACCCATCGTGCACAATATTTTCACGATGATGGCGATGGTATAACCTTCTTGGAAAAGGCAGTGAAGTATGGTTCCAAGTTTCAGGAAAATCAAAACTCATCACAAGTAAGCCTTTTTGGGGATGCGAGCGAGGTTCAGATTCCCGAACCCATTGTACCGCCATGTGAAGAATGGGGAACCATGGAAAAGCTACGCCGTGAAAAGGAAGTGGTCGGCATCTATATTTCGGGCCACCCGCTGGATGATTTTAAAAAAGAAATCAAGGCTTTTTGTAAAAATACGGTAAGCGATTTTGCTCGTTTGGAAGAGCACGTAAATCGGGAACTCACAGTGGCCGGGGTCATAACCGATGTTCAACACCGCGTTTCCAAAAATGGGAAGGGCTGGGGGCTCTTTACATTGGAAGATTATAATGAATCTTACGAACTAAGGATTTTTGGGGAAGAATACTTAAAGTTCCGCCACTTCTTAATGATCAACTCCTTCGTGCATGTGCGAGCTTACGTACGCGAGGGATGGGTGAATCGTGATACGGGCAAAAAAGGGGACCCTAGGCTGCAGTTCAACGATTTTAAACAGCTTCAGGATGTAATGGATGCTTTTGCCAAAAAACTCACCATCAAACTGAATATAGATCGCCTGCAAGAGCAACGCATCAAAACATTAAAGGACACTTTAACATTACATAAAGGTGACCACCCGATAAGTTTTGTAATTTATGAGATGCAAGAGGAAATCAAACTCAAACTATCGAGCCGAAAACAAAAGGTGAAGATAAACAGCGAGTTACTTTCCGAACTGGAAGCACATGAAATTCATTACAAATTGAATTAGATCATAATTATTGTCAATGGCGCAATAATTAAAACGAATACGCCCTATGTAAGTTAGATGGGCATTATTTGACTAACTTTGCATAATATTAAAATAAATAAGATGGCACTAGAAATAACAGATGCGACTTTTGATGAAGTTGTTTTAAAAAGTGACAAGCCTGTCCTAGTAGATTTTTGGGCAGCATGGTGTGGACCTTGTAGAATGGTAGGTCCGATCATTGAAGAAGTAGGACAAGAATACGATGGCAAAGCCGTTGTTGGGAAAGTTGATGTTGATGCCAACCAACAATTTGCCGCTAAATACGGTGTGCGTAATATCCCTACCGTTTTGGTTTTTAAAGATGGTGAGGTAGTAAACCGTCAAGTAGGCGTATCTCCTAAAAAAACCTATACAGATGCTATTGATGCAGCGCTGTAAAACAAAACTTGGAATTAGATTTTAAAAAAGGTTTGGCAAATGCCAAGCCTTTTTTATTTTATCTTGTCTGCAGAAATGAATTATGGACGTACGATCGGAACTTAGCAAAGCGACCCTTTTCCAAAACTTGGAGCTTTTGGCCCATCAAATTGTGGAAGGGTTTATCAGTGGTATTCATAAAAGTCCGTTCCATGGATTTTCGGCGGAGTTTGCCGAACATAAAATTTATAACCCTGGGCAGAGCACCAAACATATAGATTGGAAGCTTTTTGCCCGTACGGACCGCCTATACACCAAACGCTATGAGGACGAGACCAACCTTCGTTGCCATATGATTTTGGACAACTCGACTTCCATGTACTATCCGGAAGTGAAGGAATATTCCTTGGAGAATCTGAACAAAATTGGTTTTGGGGTACTCTCCATTGCGGTTTTGATGCAAGTTTTGAAAAAACAACGGGACGCCGTTGGGCTAAGCATTTATTCTGACACCTATGATTTCCATGCTTCCGAAAAGAATAGCGAACGCCATTTTCAGATGCTGTATTCCAAATTAAACGAAGTAGCTGCGCATACAACAAAATCTGAAGAGACCAAAACCTATACGTTTTTACATCAAATAGCAGAAAAAATACATCGCAGGAGCCTGATTTTTCTGTTTACCGATATGTTCCAGACGGAAACAGAAGAGGAAAAATTGTTTGAAGCGCTCCGTCATCTCAAATACAACAAACATGCCGTGGTTCTTTTCCATCTGTTGGACAACGCGCACGAGCTCCATTTTGATTTTGAGAATACACCCAAACGTTTCGTAGATGTGGAAACGGGCGAACAAATAGATTTATATGCCGATTCGATTAAAAAAGCCTACTCGGAAAGAGTATTACAATACCAAAAGGAACTAAAACTAAAATGTGCACAGTACCAGATAAAGTATGTGGATGTGGACATAGGTTCCAATTTCTCACAAGTTTTGAATTCCTTTATGATAGAGCGACAAAAATTTGCCTAAACATTTTTAAAAAAATGTTTTGCCATATCCGAAATGAGAGTGTATATTTGCACTCGCTTTAAAAAAGCAATGAACAAGATTTGAATCCGACTGTTGTCGGAGTCTAAAGAGATAAAATCATTGGTCTGGTAGTTCAGTTGGTTAGAATACCTGCCTGTCACGCAGGGGGTCGCGGGTTCGAGTCCCGTCCAGACCGCAAAAAGCCTCGAGAAATCGAGGCTTTTTTGGTTTTATATATTTGATTTTCAATTATTTATACTTGAAGCTGAAAATCGAATTCCATCTATCGTGCTGCATTCGTGCTGCATTTTTGATTAGTTTTTATCCCTTTACAGCATTTTACAAGGATTTTTTTGTGGATTATAAAGCTGTGCTAAATACATTTTAGATTTAAAACAAGAAAGAAGAATCATTCGATTACGAGCAATAATTGTCAATTTCTTCCAGAATTTGATTAGATGTATATTCATCAATGAGCGATAAATCTAATTCCGAGGCAAAATTATATAAGAAGCTCTTCAACTCCTGAATGGTTTCATTTCTTAAATTACTATTTTTAGGTTCATAGATTTTATAGGCCAATTCCCTACTAAACTTTTTGTCATATTCACTTTCGGAGTATGTGTCATCATCATATTCAAATTCATCTAAGTAGAGTAAATACCTTTGGTTCAATACCCAAAAGTAAAGAGCGGTACGTTCTTCTTTTTTGAGATTATCAATAAAGCTTTCCAACTCTTCCAAAAGTTCAAATTCAAGTTCCGTAGGTTTAACATCAATGCCATAAAAATTAAGGCTTTGTATCAAGCCAGTAATTCTTTTGGCATTCTTCTTTAATTCAAAACAAAAACTCATCAATAACTTACGGAATACTATTTTTTTGACATAGTCAATCGTAACTGCATTGATTTCTTTTGTAATTAATAATTCATCCTGTACTGTAATCAAAGCTTTGTTTATACGGTGTTTTATTTTAGATTCCCCAATCTTTTAGGAACTCATCTTTTCTCTCTCTTTCAATGTTTGTTTTGCACCAGCCTATCTTTCTTTCAAGCTCACTTAAAAACGCTAACATTTCAATATCACTCTTTTTTTGCAGATGTTCTTTGTACTTCTCGTACTCTGATATTTTATAGTTAAGCCTAGGGATTCTACTGCCTGAAAAAGTATTGCTCAAGACAACAAAATCAAGTCTTTGAAAGGTTTCTAAATCGATGCCTTTGTCTAAGATAAGATCTAAGAACTCAAATCGATATTCTTTAAAAAGAGATACAACAATATTAAAAACAGTGAAAACGCCTTCTTTATCAGTAGTTTTCTTCAAGTAATTTTTGAGGAAATCAAGGTGTTTTTCTTTTTTGTCAGTAAAGATGTTGGTTATGTTATCTGGGTTGTCAGAAATTCTGTGATACGGATTAGAATAATCCAATATTTTAGTAAACACTTCTTCATAATTTTCAAGTTCCCACAGCTTTCTAAAGTCATTTTCTAATAATGAACTTTTCGATAAATAACTCGAATCTTTGAAATGCAAATCCATTAAACTTGTTACAAAATCAGGGTCTTTTTCTAATATGATTTGTAACACTTCAAGTGAATAATCAAAATGTCGTTCGTATTTGTCAAGCCTCAAATAGAGTGCTTTAACCGTATCTATTTTATCGTAAAAAAGTTTAGGCTGTACTTCATGAATATGAGTAAAGAAATTATTTGGAACATATATTTTTCCTTTCACAGCTCTACCAAAAAGGGCCTCTAAAACTTCTCCATATGTTGCACAAGGGTCTTCTATGAATGAAGTGAATTTTTTGAGCAACCTTTCTAGAAACCAGAAATATGTAATTTTCTTATTCTTCAGATATTTCTTAAAAAGCTCGAAATCTTCTCTAATAAGATTTCTTGGGGAGATGGAAGCCTGTAAGTTTGGTAATTCGGTGATATAATTACTTTTTGAAAGTAAGGTTCTTAATTGAACAACCTTTTCACCATTCAATCTAAGCTTATTGAAATAGTTCATGTGAATTTCATTGGCATAATCAGACTGAACAATTTTTTTGAATAGCTCTAAGAACAAATTAAAGTCTCGATTGCCAATAACTCTCAACAATCTTGATACTGATTGAGAAAGCATATATGTTCTTTCATTATGAAATTCCTTGTTCTTATAAATTACATTCAAGTCATTTACAATTTTCATATAATCTGACCTAGCAAAAGCTTTAGTGTGCCTAGCTATTTGTTGCAACTTATATTTCTCATAATCATCATGTCCTAATTTCCCTTCTTTTCTCTCACTTTTTGTATTGGTCAACTTTTGATAAAGCTTGTAAGCCCTGTTTTTGAGATTTCTCAATAGTTTACGTTCATCAGCAACCTCAATCCAATTTAATCTATCTACATATGTCGCCAGAATTGCATTATCAATAAAGTCATTAAAGTTTAGTTTCTGTTTAAAAAACTCTAAAAGAAGAGCTTTGTCAAACTCGATGATTGGTACAGATTTATTATGAAATTCTAGATTTGTCGAATATTCTTGAAGACATTTTTGACAGTTGAATTTTAGTTCTGTTCTTTCATAGGTCTTAAAAATGAACTTCCACAGTTTTTCTCTAAAAGTTTTCTGTTCTTCACTTAAGAGAACATTGTAATTCCCAATGAGTATACCTTCACCAATACTATGATTGGATTGGTAATTATCTCTTAGAAAAGTTGGAGCAATAAAGAGAATTATTTTTGAGTAGAAATCATGGTCATTTTTAACTCTTTCGTACAAAAAGTCAAAAAGACATATTTGCTGAAAGTATCCCTGTTCGTAACTATACCTATCCATTGAGATTCTTTCAACAAATGCCTTCAGTAATTTGTGAAATCTCAACTCAGATTTCAAACCATACGTAACGAGAATTTTTAAAGCTAAGAGGAACAGTTCTTCTCCGAGATATTGAAATCTTATGAGTATTTCAATAGTCTTATCGTCTATAGTGTCAGAACGTCTTTCGTTAAAGACTTTAAAAGTGTAATCGGTTGGATTATCTGCTTCAATCTCTTTAGTTATTTTATCAAAATAACTAAGAGATTCATAGGGAATGTAATAGTAGAAGTCATCAATGAAAGAAATGGAGAGTTCTCCGTTACTAACTTTTTGCCAACCTTCTTTAATATCTTTTGAAATAAGTTTACCTATGGACTCCAGACTAAAATTATTTATTTGCTCCTTAAGGATATATCCAAGTGAGAACCTTCCATTTTTATCTATATATGCATTAATTAAACTTGAAAATGATATTTCTTGCTCTTTAAGAAATACTAGATAAAGGGTATATTCTCCTAAAATTTGGTCAGCAACCTTATAAATTTTCTTAAACTCATCAGCAATTTCTATGTCACATAAGATTCTAAGATTTTGTTCAAGTACCGGTTTCGATATAGAAAAGTACTTTTCAATCTCTTGGACTTGTGTTTCGTTTTCGAGATTGATGGTTTTAAAAAAGGACAATATACCTGCTACAGCTAGCAGGCTTTTATTTTCAAATGAATCAATACTTTCTTTCACCGAAGAAAAGTAGATTTCCAAAATTTGTGACGGATTATTTAGCTTTTCCAATTCACCGCTTTGCCCAGCAGTAACAGCCATAATTGCAAGTCGAGGATTTCCTTTTGAGATGTTGAATATTCTTTCGACATAGTAATCACTAATATTATATTCTTCGGATTGTAAAATCTTCCTTAGCTCATCTCTTGTAAAAGGTTTGAGTTCAATATGCTTGAAATCTTCAATGAATTTTTCGACTTCCCTCTTTACATAATTTCGTACTGTTAAAACAATCTTTATCCGTCTTTCATTATCTCTTTTTCGTTGAAAGTTTAAAATCTGTATTAGATTATTTTTGAGCTTGTTGGCATCGTCCAGTACTAGCAAATAATTTTTTTTTGGAAGGAGGAATGTTTGTAAATCTTCCCAAAGATCCAGATTACCGTTTGCTCTTATATATTTTAAATCATACTCTTTGTTTTCCTTTAGGAATACTTTAGTTAGTTCTAACGATAGTTTTGTCTTGCCTGTTCCCGCATACCCAGATATGAGTAGTATGTCTTTTTCTTTAAGGCTTTTTAAACCTTCTTCAATTTCGGTTTCTCTATTAAAAAATTTATTGGATAAAGGAGTTGCGAATTTTGATTTCTCATAATCTTCAATAAACTCAGACACTTCTAGTATTTGAGCTGTATCAATTGGGACATTTAATTTTCTTGCAAGGGAAGGGTAATTTTGACTTATCTCGTTTGCTAAGATTCTAATGTCTATAACTTCTAAATGACAATCTGTGGAATAAGACGATAGATGAGTTTTAAGTGCTTCGTGTTTTACTGTGTCATGAACTCCATTGAACATCAGTATTACCTTGATAATTTTTTCTTTTGGGACATCATTTTGAGAGAAACAATGGCTGATATCATTTTTAAGCTTGGTAAGAACATCTTCGGTTTTAGTAGTTATTTCTACAAAAAGATAGTAATCCTCGATTGGAATAAAAGTATCAGGTGTACCTATCTTGGATTTGTCTTTTCCAACAACTAAACCTGTGGGGTAAACAAATGGATATTTAAAATTTAAGTATTGTCGACAAAGAACAGCAAAATCATCTCCATTAATTATAGTTAGTTTATGTTCTATTTGGGTAATCATAGATTTTAAACGTTAACTTTTTTAGTCATTCACTATAGCTTTTCAATCAATTCTTCCCTCACCCACCCAAAAGCAGCCTCTTGATCATAACCAATTTCGGGTCGTAAAACGCTTCCATGTCTGGATAAGCCGGGTAAAGTGACCCACCTTCGCCGGATGAAACTGACCAGGGTAAACGAACTGCCTAGATTTGATCTATCCTTGGGTTAAACTTAGTTTTTATTTTTCAATTTTCTTCTCAT
>NZ_JAFLNL010000006.1 GCF_017313785.1 Flagellimonas aurea | reverse complement strand
TGGACGGCAACAATGCGAACGGAGCGACGATCACGGGCCTTGGCACTCCGACGGCAGCTAGCGACGCTGCCACGAAGGCGTACGTTGACGCCCTTGACGGGACTGACGACCAGGACCTTGGGATAGGCGCTGGCGGCACAGCCAATGAGAGCGTCGAGCTTACGATCACCGATGGTGCCAGTGCGACCATAGACATACGGGATGGTGATTTCGACCCATCGAACGAGATACAGAACATCGAGGAAGTGCTCTTGGACGGCAACAATGCGAACGGAGCGACGATCACCGGGCTTGGCATTCCGACGGCTGCTACCGATGCTGCCACGAAGGCTTACGTTGACGCCCTTGACGGGACTGACGACCAGGACCTTGGGATAGGCGCTGGCGGCACAGCCAATGAGAGCGTCGAGCTTACGATCACCGATGGTACCAGTGCGACCATAGACATACGGGATGGTGATTTCGACCCATCGAACGAGATACAGAACATCGAGGAAGTGCTCTTGGACGGCAACAATGCGAACGGAGCGACGATCACGGGCCTTGGCACTCCGACGGCAGCTAGCGACGCTGCCACGAAGGCGTACGTTGACGCCCTTGACGGGACTGACGACCAGGACCTTGGCATCGGCGCTGGCGGCACAGCCAACGAGAGCGTCGAGCTTACGATCACCGATGGTGCCAGCGCGACCATAGACATACGGGATGGTGACTTCGACCCATCAAACGAGATACAGAACATCGAGGAAGTGCTCTTGGACGGCAACAATGCGAACGGAGCGACGATCACCGGGCTTGGCATTCCGACGGCAGCTAGCGACGCTGCCACGAAGGCGTACGTTGACGCTCAAAATGCATCAGATATAAGTTCCAATTCCCCAGTAGATGTAGATGGCGATGGAAATACGGAAGCTACTGTGGAAGATGTAATCCAAGATATTGCCCCAATTACCTCCAAAGCGGCACGAATTTTTTACCCGCCTTCGATTGCTATAGATGCTTCAAGTAATGGAGCAGGTAGAACGTTGAATTTATATTCTCAATATGTAACTCAATACGGAACACCGGCAGTCGCAAGCGCAGGGGCACCTGCAGCAATCCCGACATACGGACCAACAGAGTTGTACTATTACATAACCTATGCAGATCCAACTGTATTCGATAATATGAGTATTGATGCCAATGGTCAATTAACCTATGATATAATTGGTCAACCAGCCGATTATAATGCATTGATCAACGTGGTTTTTGTGGTAAAATAATAATGAATAAAGACAAGTAGATTTGAAATCCAACACCTCATATAAGTCTTTATTCATTGGACTGTACATTTTCTTTGCAGCAGTGAATATGGCAAGTGCACAGTTCTTGTTGCAAGCGCCGAATACCGGAGATGAGCATAACTATCAATGGTATGAAGCCTCTGATACAAGCACTGTTTTGGGAACCAGTTCGTTTTATGAAGCTACCCAACCAGGTGTATACTTTGCAACTTATGATGGTACACTGTGCGGTTCCAATGCTACAGGTTATTTTATTCTAACCGATTGTGAAGCACCGAACAATCAGGTGATTTTGGATATCTCGGCAAGTGTTCCTTCAGGGGCAACGGTGAGCTGGACCCCGGCCTTATCGGGTGACCAAATCAGGCCTACCGTTACAAGTACACAAACCGTAATGAGGTATGTGGCCACAATCACAAAAGTCGGTAACAGTAAAGAGCTTCCACGATTTACGGTGGTATGTATGAGCCAAGCTGCTAATTTGATGGATGATTTGGTTACCGTCAATGAAGATGCATCCGTGATTGTTCCCATATTTGATAATGATACCGATTTACCGAACATAGGCGTTTTGACCACGACCAATCCATCGAACGGTATGGTCAGCATTGATGATAATGGAACATCAAATAACCCTAATGATGATGTGGTCACCTATACGCCAAATCCTGATTATAATGGACCGGATAGTTTTGACTATACCATCTGTAATTCCTTTGGTGATTGCAGTACGGCTACGGTAACGGTCGATGTGCTTCCTATTGTGGATGCATTCGATGATTCAGTTTCTACCGATATCGATGTTCAGACCACAATTTCATGGAGAGCAAACGATAATGATATACCTACTTCAGGGACAATAAGCGTAACCGATCCATCAAATGGAACCGTGGTGTTGAACAACAACGGAACACCGAGGAACCCATCGGATGATGATATTACCTATATGCCAAATTCAGGTTTTACAGGAACAGATTCGTTCGATTATACGGTGTGTGATTCCAACGGAAATTGTGATACAGCTACTATTACTGTAATTATAAGTCCATCAGGAATTGATTTGGATAGTGATAATGATGGGATTGTGGACAGCTTTGAGGATTTAAATGCCGATAATGACAATGATCCATCAACCAATCCAACGGATACAGATGGTGATGGAATCCCTGATTATTTGGATATAGATAGTGACAATGACGGTATTCCCGATAATATTGAGGCGCAACCAGCATTGGGGTACATTCCACCTAGCTTAGTTGATGCAAACAACAACGGATTGGATGATGCCTATGAGGTTGATGGTAACATTGGATTGATTCCTATGGATTCAGATAATGACGGTATTCCGGATTATGTGGATGAGGATAGCGATAATGACAATGTTCCTGATGCCATTGAAGGACATGATAATGACCATGATGGAGTTCCAGAAGTTAGCCTGATAGGTTCCGATAAGGACAACGATGGTCTGGATGATGGTTACGAAGGTGAAACGGTCATCGATATCGATGTCAATGATGAAATAGATGATCCCAGCACTGCATTGCCCGATACCGATAGCGATGGCATACCGGATTTCAGGGATTCGGATGACGATGACGATGGTATAGAAACCATGGATGAAGATACCAACGGTGATGGTGACTACGCCAATGATGATGCCAATGAGAACGGAATACCCGATTATTTAGATCCAGATTTGGGTGAACTTACCATCGATGAAGAAGAAGTGGATGTTGTGAACGTAATAACGCCCAATGGTGATGGAGTACACGATGTTTTGGAAATCCGAGGACTCTCGAATTACCCTAACAACACGGTAAGGATTTACAACAGATGGGGGGTAATGGTGTTCCAGACCAAGTCATACAACACTAATGGAAATGTCTTTGACGGTACTTCGCAAGGAAGGGTTACCGTGGATCAGGATAATAAACTTCCGGTAGGTACATATTTTTATGTGATAGATTATCAGGACAACGGAGGTAGTACAAAACAGCTTACAGGCTACATATATATTAACAGATAAACAATGGTAACTGTGGTAAACAAACTTTTTAAAGAACAAACCCAATGGTTGCTTGTTTTACTTCTGCTTGGAGTAGGAACTATGCAAGCACAGCAAGATGCACAGTATACCCAATATATGTACAATACTGTAAGTGTCAATCCGGCCTATGCGGGGTCAAGAGGACATCTGAGCATTGCCGCATTGTACCGGAACCAATGGTTGGGACTTGATGGGGCACCGGAAACACAAACGTTGAACGCTCATACCCCGGTGGGTTACCGTGGTGTGGGTGTTGGACTATCCATTGTGAATGATAAAATAGGACCCACCTCCGAAACTTATTTTGATGTGGACTTCTCCTATACCATCCAAACCTCTTTGGAAGGCAAGCTTAGTTTTGGGCTCAAGGCCAGTGCCCATATGCTGGATATTCGATATTCCGAGCTCGATGAGTTCGAGATAGATCCACAACTGCAATCACAGCAGGACATCCAGAATAAGTTCTCACCGAATATCGGAGCAGGGGTGTATTATCACACCGATAGGTTTTATGCCGGTTTGTCGGCCCCTCGAATATTGGAGACGACCCACTTTGATTCCTCTTCCGTATCCACTGCCAAGGAACAGCTTAACCTTTATCTGATTACGGGTTATGTTTGGGACTTAAATCCAGTATTGAAGTTCAAACCCACTTTATTGACCAAGGCTGTTCAAGGAGCACCATTGCAGGTAGATCTTTCCGCCAACTTTATGTTCAATGAAAAGTTTATCGGGGGAGTGGCCTATCGATGGGATGCCGCCTTTAGTGGTCTAATTGGATTTATGTTGTCCGACCAGTTTATGATTGGGATGGCATATGATAGGGAAATCACCGAACTTGGCGCCGCTACCTTTAATGATGGTTCCTTCGAAATCATTCTACGGTACGATTTTATCAGGAACATCGGAAATCTGAAATCACCACGCTTCTTTTAGTAAGAATTTATCAATCAATCCATCTTTATTTAACTTCAAAGGTCATATTTTTACCTCATGAAAGAGGAAAAAGTGATACTTGTAAATGAAAAGGACGAGCCAATTGGCCTTATGCCCAAAATGGAAGCCCATCAAAAGGCATTGCTCCATAGGGCATTCTCGGTTTTTGTGATGAACAAAAAAGGCGAGACCATGCTTCAACAGAGGGCCAAGGACAAATACCATTCCCCATTGCTATGGACCAACACATGTTGCAGTCATCAAAGGGAAGGGGAGAGCAATATTGCAGCTGGAAAGCGCAGGCTTATGGAGGAGATGGGTTTCACCACAGATCTTAAAGAACTCTTTCATTTTATGTACAAGGCCCCTTTTGATAATGGCCTTACGGAACACGAGTTTGATCATGTGATGGTAGGTTATTTTGAAGAAGAACCGAATATCAATCCAGAGGAGGTTGCCGATTGGAAATGGATGCATCCAGAGGATATCAAAAATGATATGATGGAAAATCCAAATGAGTACACGGCATGGTTCAAAATTATTTTTGAACGTTTCTACGACCATCTTATGGAAAATACCTCTGCAAAATGAAGGTGAAAGCGAGTAGAAAGGCCAGTTTCAATGCTGCGCACAGATTGCACCGTCCAGATTGGGACGATGAAAGGAACAAAGCTGTTTTTGGTAAATGCAACAATCCAAAATATCATGGGCATAATTATGACCTTATCGTGAGCGTTACCGGAGAAATAGATCCGGTAACAGGCTTTGTAATGGACCTAAAAGTGCTTAAGGAGTTGATTAAGGAACATGTAGAGGAGGCATTGGACCATAAGAACCTGAACCTCGATGTTCCGGAGTTTGAAAATTTGAATCCTACCGCAGAAAACATAGCTGTAGTGATATGGAATAAATTAAGACCGCATATAAAACAAACTAAGGAGTTGGAGGTAGTGCTTTATGAAACTCCTCGAAACTTTGTAACCTATACAGGATAGCACAATGAACCTATACCCGTTAAAATTTAAACCTATCCTTAAAGAACGACTTTGGGGAGGAACCAAGTTAAAAGATGTATTGCATAAACCTATTGAAAGTGATATTACCGGTGAAAGCTGGGAACTTTCGGGGGTAGAAGGGGATATTTCCGAAGTATCAAATGGAGATTTGTCCGGGACTTCGCTTCAGAGCTTGATGGACGAACATGGCGAAGTACTTTTAGGAAAGAGTGTCGTGGAACGTTTTGGGAACGATTTCCCCATACTCATCAAATTTATTGATGCAAAGCAGGACCTTTCCATACAGTTGCATCCAAATGATGAATTGGCCAAAGAAAGACACAATTCCTTTGGAAAAACTGAGATGTGGTACATTATGGACGCCGACCCCGGTGCAAAGTTGATTGTCGGCTTTAATAAGGATGTAGAAAAGGGCGAATATGTAAAGAGCCTTGAGGAAGGTACCTTGACCGATTTAATGAACTATGAGGAAGTAAGCGAGGGAGATACCTTTTTTATCAATACCGGAAAAATACATGCCATTGGGGCAGGGGTACTTTTGGCCGAAATCCAGCAAACCTCCGATGTTACCTATCGCGTGTTCGATTTTAACCGTAGGGACAGGGAAGGCAATTTAAGGGAATTGCACACCAGTTTGGCGGTCGATGCCATAGACTACGAGAAGAAGGATGACTTTAAGGTAGATTATCCCAAGAGTCTAAATGGGATAAATTCAATGGTGGATTGTCCCTATTTTAAAACGGACTTTTTGGAGCTGACCAAGTCCATGAAACAAGATTTGACCCAACGTGACTCCTTTACCATTTTTATGTGCGTAGGAGGTGCTGCCCAAATTAAAAACGATTGGGGCAGTGTTGCCATAACAAAAGGGGAAACCGTCCTAGTTTCTGCATCAAGTACTTATGTGGATATTGACACAGAAGGAGCTAAACTTTTAGAAGTTACTATTTAGTGGTATATTTAATAAAAACAACCGCGTTATGCCAAGTATTCGTGATTTAAAGAAAGATATCAATTTTGTACTGGGAGACATTATTGAAGCTGTTTATATATGGGAAGCCGGCTCAGGAAACAAGGAGTCGGAAGAAGGTACCGTAATCATAGACGAAGCCATAGAGGTTTATGACAACCTCATGAACAAGGTCAACCAAAAAAAGTTGGAGGACAACAAGTCTCACTTTAAAGCCATTCGCACGGAACTGGAGGAAAAGGCCACCAAGCTCGTGGAACAGTTGAATAATTTGGAAGCTTAGTTGTTCTTGTCCAAGAACGCTTTAAAGTCCTTTCCGTATTTGGAAGCAGCTACCTCTGGCGTCAATCCTTTATAAATGGAATCCAGATATTTTGGATTGGCTTCGCTCGCTTCGGTCATCATAATGTAAGGTGTTGCATAAGAATCGCCATTGTTCAGACCGAAATTTAAGGCATATCTATATCTGCTTATTGTATTTTGATTGACCAACCTTTGCAAAGAATCCAAGACCAAGGAATCTTTCTCCGTGTCGAGACCAGAAGCTTGTTGCAATAGCCCCAATTCCTTGATATTGAATTTAGAGGCCATTTCGTGGAACTCCAAAAGCTTTTCATGCGATTTGGAACCTGAAATCTCAACATCCGTATCAAAAGTGTTCCATGCCGTGTTAATGGTAATGGTTCCTGGCTCTCCGAAAAAAGTGATTCTATCGTTAATGTCGTTATTGTCTTCCTTCTTTAGGTAGAGATAAAACACTTCCGGTTCGCTTACTTCAGTAGAAAAACTGAAAGCGCCATCACCCTTTATCTCCAATGAATCCAAAACGGCCAACGTGGAATCTTTGAATTGTTGTAAATACAGGGTTCCTTTCTTTAACCCTTTAATATTCCCACTAACCGTCATGGTGTTTTCTGTGCTTTTTTCACAAGACACCACTATAATTCCAATAAGTAATACAAACAATATCCGCTTCATCATAAAATTTTAGCAGCGCAAAGATGCATAATCTTCTGAAAATATTTAAACATTAGCGGCTACTTCCATCAACAAAGCGCATAAATACGCCCCGGCAGTACCTACAACGTACCCAAAAACGGCCAAAAGTATTCCTACGGATGTCAAAGAAGGATGGAACTCTGCAGCTACTACAGGTGCGGAGGCAGCACCCCCTACATTGGCCTGGCTCCCCACGGCCAAGAAAAAGAATGGAGCTTTAATGAGCTTGGCCACTAAAATAAGTAGTCCGGCATGTATGGTAATCCAAATTAAGCCAATTGCAATCAGACCGGGATTGTCCAAAACTTTGCCCAAATCCATCTTCATACCTATAGTGGCTACCAAAATATAGATGAACATACCACCAATTTTACTGGCGCCGGCACCTTCATAATCCTTGGCTTTGGTAAAAGATAGTCCAATGCCGATGGCAGTGGCAAAAACAACCATCCATAAAAACTCTGACCCAAGGGACGATAATATTTTTTGTGGGTTACGGATGACTTCGAAATTATCCTGTAAAAAGACGGCAAAGTGGTGCCCCACCAAATGGGCAACCCCAACGCCAACAAAAGCGAAGAACAATATCATTATAAAGTCCTTGAGGGTGGTGACCCGAGCAATTTTTTCAGTGTGGGCAGATACCTTTACCTTGAGCTCTTGAATGGAAGAGGTGTCCGCTTTGAGCCAACGGTCTATTTTATCGGTTTTGCCCACTCCCAAAAGAATGACGGCCAACCAAAGGTTCGCTACTACGATGTCGATAAGAACCATGCCCCCATAGTTTTCTTGGTTGTATTTGAATACTTCCAGCATGGCGGCTTGGTTGGCACCACCGCCGATCCAACTGCCTGCTATGGTCGCCAATCCTCTCCAAACGGCATCCGGGCCAACGCCTCCAACGGTTTCTGGTGAAAATATGGAAACAATCAGAATAGCGATTGGTCCACCTATTACAATGCCGACCGTTCCCGTTAAAAACATGACCAATGCTTTAGAGCCTAAATTCATGATGGCTTTAAGGTCAATGCTAAGCGTCATTAGTATCAATGCGGCGGGCAGCAAATACCTACTGGCCACATAATAGGTTTGTGATGCCGATTCGTCCACAATACCCAAGCTGGCTAAAATAGCGGGCAACAAATAGCACATGAGCACGGTAGGCACTACGCCATAAAATTTGTTCCAAAATCCAGTTTTAATGGATGAGGTATAAAAAACGAATCCTAAGCAGAGACAAAGAAGCCCAAAAATTACGGTGTCTTGGGTAAAAGGTAGTTGGTCCATATTTTTTAAGATAGAAGTCCAAATATAGGAAAATAGGTGAGGTAGTACAGTTTGTAGGATAAAATGGGAGATTCTTTTGCCTGAATCCGATTTAGATGTTTTTATGTGTTGCTAACAATTTGTGAATTAATTAGATAGAACTGCTTTTGGACTTAAACGGTATTGAGTCAACAATTACTTGAATTGAAACAATCACCTGATTCTTTTTTAAATACTTTTATTGATATAAACACTAAAAACCTAGAACATATGAGAAGTTTACTTTGGCTTGTTGCCGTAATTTGTATAATTATTTGGGTATTGGGATTTTTTGGTATTGTAGCAGGAATGGCTACAGGCAGTCTTATCCATATTTTGCTTGTGGTTGCTGTAATAGCAATTCTTTACAATATTATTTCAGGACGTAAACCCTTATAATATACTAAACACTACGATTGACCTTATAGCTTTGAAAAAGAAAATATAAAAAGGCGGTCACATTTATGTGACCGCCTTTTTTATTTGGAATCGTAAACAAACGTTTAAATATTCAACCAATAGGTCAATTTTAGGTTAATGGAACGGCTTCGGGGCATAAATGAGTTTACAAAATAATTATCGTTGTAAACCAAGAACAAGTCGGAGAGAGGAGCAAAGCGCCATTGCAGCCTTGAGTTAAATCCAAGATTGTCCAGTTGATTGCTGTATTGGACCAATGTGGACCAAAACACCGATTTGTTGAAGGTCAGTTCAATTTTTGGGCTTACCAACCATATCTCACCACTTTCATAGGGTTCTGGTAATGTAATGTTGTTATAATTGAAACCCAAAGAAAAATTCATTTTGGGCTGTACCCTTAAATTCATCTGGCCCTCTAGAACCAATCTTGACCCATTAAAAAATTCACCATACCCCGGTTCAAGCGTATAGGAAAAAACCTTTCTTCTGTCGCTTGCAAATTCCACCTCGCCACTGGTGTAATAATATCCGGTTCCTCCCGGTAGTTCCGTTCCGTTTTTGGTTCGGGTAGGGTCAAAAGAAGCAGTTAAATAGGTGTATCGATTAAAAAGTCTGAGGGAGAGTTCTTCCTGGCTCTTGAATTGTGCCTGCCAACCGGTATAAATAAAATAGTCCGTGTTTTGATAATCCAGTGTTGGTCGCCACACAAATTCCGGTCGGGCTATAAATCCATGTGAGTTTAAATTTCCTTTTTTTGGATAAAAAATCACTTCTGCTGACGGATTGAAAAGCAGTATGTCCTTTCTGGGAACAAAGCCAAGGTCGGACCTAAAATTGTTTCCAATAAAGTTTCCGCTCAAACCAAGGTTTAAAAAGCGTGAATTATACTTTAGATTGATTCCACCAGCTGCATCGCGATTTTCCACACCATGCGAAAAGGATTTATGATAGAAAAACTTCCCCGTCCAAGTATTGTCTGCACTGGCCAGATTGTAATCCAACCCAACTACCCGATTGTACCTGTCCGCTTCATTCAAAAAATCATAATCCTCAAAGGTCTGCCGGTTTACAAAAATGAAGCTAAGGTTGGAACGTGAGAACATTTTTTTCTGAAGGGCCAATACTGTATTGTTATTACTGGCTATTTCATTGGATTCATCCTTTTCGGTTTGAAGATTCATTAGCCCTAGGCGCCAATTTTCATTCAATTTACCGCTAAGCCTTACACCGCCCACTATGCCATTCTCTATGGTTTCTCCCTGTGCATTTTGGGCAATTCCTATCCTTCTGGAAAAAAAGGGATTATAATCTCCTTCTGTACCAAAAGACCCAAAAAGGTCACTGTTGTCTATAAAAAATTGCCGCTTTTCAGGTAGGGATACCTCAAAACGGGTAAGGTTGGTGATGACATTGTCCACTTCCACATTGGAAAAATCAGGGTTTACTGTTATGTCCAGATTCATTCCGTTTCCTATGGATACTTTTGCATCCCCCCCGATTTTAAGATTGTTTTGCTCCGTTTGTTTCTCATAATCTTTGGCCACAATACCGTTTACATAAGGTATAAGGGCCATAGGGGTCCTGGATTTCCCCAAGGGTCTTTCAAAAATCATATCTCCCATAAAGGCAAGATTGTAGATTCTTTGGTTTTGCGGGATGCGTACCCAAGTGCTTTGTTCATTGGTCTGCATATCGAACCTATAGGAATTGAAGCGCCATTTTTGCTCTCCCTGTTTAAATTTGAACGAGGTAAGCGGGATGGCAATTTCACAGGTGTAATAGCCTTCGTACAATTTGGTTTCGCCCTGCCATTTAACGTCCCAGGACATGGTAAACCCACTTGTACCCTGTCCGCCACCCGAGATTAGGGCTTCACGGCGTACTCCAAAAGGGTTGATTCCAAAGAGAAACGCGTTGGTACCATCATTGAAGGTGTCGAACATTAAACTGATGTTATCGTTGCCACCTGCCCCATAGTCACGCTTAAGTGATGGTGTTACATAATCATCACCATCGGAAAACAATTTGATGCCTATGTACAGGGTAGTGGCACTATAGAGCATTCTAATCTCGGTTTGTTTTACTGCTTGAATGGTATCAACGGGGAAAAACTGGTAAAAACTATCGGTAGTTTCTGCGGAATTCCATTGAGGCTCATCCAATATACCATCGATTTTAAAAGGAATTTCTGTAAATTTTACATTGATGTCCTTGGAACTTGTTTGTGAGTAAAATGTAAGAGGTACTAGCAATGCAGCGAGTGCAAAGTATAGTTTGGTCATAATCTTTAGTTTAGTTGGTATGTCAAATGTAACTTTATGGTTAAAAAAATCCCAAAATCGTGAAATGGATTGTTAGTTGGTAAAACATTCTGAAACTTAGTTGGGCAAACAGCTTTTATATAAGAGACGTTGAAAAATGAAAAAAACCTTATTTCTATTGCTTTTATTTCCTGTTTTGGTGTTTGGTAACGCTATTTGGGGAAAAACAGGACACCGCGTTACGGGGCAAATTGCCCAGAATTATTTAACAGGAAAGGCCAAAAGGGCCTTGAACGATTTATTGGACGGGCATAGTCTTGCATTCGTTTCTACTTTTGCAGACGATATAAAAGCGGACCGGAGCTATTCCAAATATTCGGCATGGCATTATGTGAACTATCCTTTGGGAATGGATTACGTGGATTCGGAAAAGAGTGAGTATGGCGATATAATGACTGCGATTGAGGAATGTATTCAAAAGGTAAAGGATGAGAATAATACAAGGGAGGATAGAGTTTTTCATTTGAAACTGCTCATCCATTTTATTGGAGACCTGCACCAACCCATGCATGCCAGTAGGGCAGAAGACAAAGGCGGGAACGATATTCAAGTGCAATGGTTTGGTGAAGGAAGCAATTTACATAGGGTTTGGGACAAAAATTTGATCGAGTCCTACGGAATGACTTATAGCGAACTGGCCGATGAATTGAGCGATGTGGACAAAAAAAAGCGCAAGGCCATTCAAGAAGGCACCATATATGATTGGGTGGATGAATCCCACGCTATTTGTGCGGAACTATACGATTCGGTAGAAATAGGCGACAAACTTGGGTATCGCTATTCATACGATTACAACGATTTGCTTTTCCAGCAATTGCAAATGGGAGGCCTGCGCTTGGCAAAAGTATTGAACGACCTGTTCGATTAACAATATTAGGACTGTAAAACAGTTTTTAACTGGTTTCTATACTCCGATGGGTTTTGTCCCGTAAAGGCTTTAAACGATTTGTTGAAGTGCGAAAAGTTGTTGAAACCACTATCATAACAAACTTGGGTAATGCTCATGGGCTGTTCGGCCAATAATTTAGAAGCGTGCACCAAACGATACTCATTTACAAACTGCGTAAAAGTCTTATTGGTGATTTTTTTGAAATACCTACAGAAGGATGGGACCGTCATACTCACCAAATCTGCAATCTCTTCTAGGCTGATGTCTTCCTTGAAGTTTGTTTTCACGTGATTGAAAACAACATTGATACGGTCGTTGTCCTTAACCTCGGTCTCCATGGAGAATCCTTCGGCGTTCAAAACATTGATTTCGGTGGAAGTTGCCAGAATGTTCAATATATTAAGAATGGAGAGCAATCGTTGAAAATCTGTCTGGTATTCCAAAATCTCCATTTTTTCCCCGACCTTCATTTTGGTCTTACCGGAGAATGCGATTCCACCTTTTGCGACTTCAAAAAGTTTTTGGATATTTTTCATCTCTGGAATGTTGAAAAAATCACTTCCCAAAAAATCCGCTTTCATCTGTACCAAGGTCTCACTCTTGTTGCCGGTAAGTTTGTCCGTAAAACCACAATGGGGCAAATTGGAACCTATTAATATAAGGTCACCGTTCCTATAATAGGATACGTGGCTGCCAATTTGCCTTTTACCAGACCCTCCGTTCACATATACCAACTCCAACTCTGGGTGGTAGTGCCAACCATTGTTCTTGTTTTCGTTGTTGGCATTAAACTTTTGAAACGTAAAAGAATGGCCAAAACTGGGTGCTATTGCCTCAAATGCTGGTTTTTGAATCATTTACTGCAATTTTTTCTTTCGTATGCTAAAGTTAAAAAACTAATTAGCATGCAAATATCTACAATGTTAACTCAAAGTTATGCTATTTTATCATTAATACTATGTTAAAACACCTACCATGTTAATATAGCATATAAAGTGGAAAAAGGAGTGGTATTCCTGTGCGCTATTGCACCATACATTTGTACTGTAATCTTAAAAAACGAAGTGTTATGAAATTAGTAAAGAACCTAACAGTAGCAGCGGCCCTATTGATAAGTGCAATCGGGTTGGCGAACGGAACCACAACCGATTTTGGCAAAAAAGTAGTAGCCAAGTACGAAGTTGAAAAGAATTTGGTAAAAGTAAACCTTGATCCAGTATTCGTAAAAAAAGGTCAGAAAATAATGATGAACCTTTTGAACGTTTCCAAGGGTAAGGTGCTTTTAAAAGTATATGATAGCGAGGACAGACTTATTTTTGACGAAGCTATCGATGGTGACATTGTAGTTGAAAAAGCATTCAACTTCGAAAAAGCCTTCAAAGATGAATATACCATTGTTGTAGTGGACAAATTTGGAACCTACAAAGAAACTATGGTAGTAAGATAGTTTGTTTAGTTAATTTTTATGTGCATTGGGGGTCGAGAGGCCCCCTTTTTTTATGCCCATTTCTCAAGCTTTTTCCTTTTGCTCTGCGGGAGAGCTTCATTATCTATGGCCCATTTTAAGACTTGCTTGTCCTTGGTTTTGGCAAAAAGTAGCGTATAGAATGCTTGAATGGACAAAGGGTTTTCCGATTCTTCCACGAGTTCCATGGAATCGCCCATTACAACTTTTCCAGGTTCAAGAACACGTACGTATGTTCCAGGACGTCCATGGTCTATGAACTGCTTTAAAATGCCTTGGTCGTTGAACCGAATGCCCAATTTGTAGCAGGGCTCCCTAGGTTGTGTAATCTGTACCAGTGCTGTTCCCAATTTATAAATGCTTCCAATCTTTAATTGGGACTCGTCCAAACCATCAAGGGTCAAATTTTCGCCAAACATGCCCCAGTTCCAATTCAACAGTGGGTATCTCTCTTTCCAATAAGCATAGTTGTCTGAGGAGAACAGATAACAAGCTTTGTACGTACCACCATGGTGTTTCCTGTCTACCACGGTATCGTGTTTCACATCCTCCTTATCTAAATAAAGAGGCTCATCAATTGGGTATTTGTAGATGCCGGTGAGGGTTTCTTTACCGTTCCAAACAATTTTGGTAGGCTTGCCGAGGTTGGTCGAGATTACTTTCATAATGGCAAGTTATAAAAAACCACCGCTTGTGGCGGTGGTCATTCAATTAAAATCAGCTTAAAGAATTAATTTTCTTTGTCCAATTTGTTGGTCATGTTAAATCCGACCATCAGTCCAACACCCGCTAATAGGAAAATTGTACCTGGGTAAGCAACCTCTTGTTTAACTCCAAGACTATGAACAAATATCGAAGCTACAAATATGGCTGTTCCGATTCCCATAAGCAATAAGGCTAGGTTGAGGAGAATGATTTTCCCAAGTGGAGTAGCTCCACCCCTTTTTCCCCTGACAAAAATGCTGGCGTCTGCTCCTTTCTCTATCAATGCCAAACGTTCTTTGTTCCTAGTTGAAAAATAGAGGTAGGCAATGGCAAGGATAACACCAAAAATGATTGGAATAATGATTACTTCTGATCCCATAACTATTCGTTTTAATGATTATTTGTAATTTTTTGTTCATAAGCTATGACGACGGTTTTTCCGATCAGGTTACATATTTTTATAAAAATTATTTTTTGTGTAACCTAATTGGTACTTCTGGCGTCCAATGAACAATGCTGACCAACAAGGAAAATCAAATGATCTCGGAAATACGCAGGGGAAATACCCGCGCGTTCTCCGATTTGGTGGATAGCTATAAGGATATGGTTTTTACACTTTCGGTTAGAATGTTGGGAAACCGGGAGGAGGCGGAGGAAGTATCACAAGATGTATTCATTAAAGTATTCAAATCCCTGCCTAAGTTTAAGGGCGATTCAAAGTTGTCCACCTGGGTGTATAGAATTGCCTATAATACTTGTTTGGACAAGATAAGAAAAGTAAAAAAGCAACGAATCCATTTGGATATGGAACATGCTGATAAGATAGATTACGCTGACCTGGATACGGCGTTTCATAAAATGGTAGAAATAGAGCGAAGCCAATTGATAGAGCAATGTCTATCCAGATTATCGGAAGAGGATGCAGGTATCCTTACTTTGTTTTATCTTGAGGAAAAGAACCTGCTGGAAATGGAAAAAGCAACCAGCTTGCCTGTGAATACATTAAAGGTGAGGTTGTTCAGGGCCAGAAAACGATTGGCCAGTATTATGGAGAAGAGTTTGAACAAAGAAATATTGCAGAGCAATGGATCAATTGGATGATAAAAAACTGGAAGCATTTATAAATAAGATCATGGAAGAAGCTCCATTGGAATCCCCTTCTGCTGATTTTACCAAAAATGTGATGCAAAAACTAGAGGTCGAAGCACCGCAACAAGTTTTTGAATACAAGCCCATACTATCGGGCAGGACTTTGTCCTTGGCTTTTGTTGCTTTTGTGGCCTTGGTGTTTCTATTGGGTTCACAATTGGGTGTGGATAATGGTCAAGGTTGGTTCAAAAACTTGAACATGGGATCTTGGTTCCATACGGATTGGGAGTGGGTGAAAGGTTTCACTTTTTCCAAAGTTACTGTTTATGCTTTCCTGTTTTTAGGCCTCATGTTTTTTGTACAGGTACCTTGGCTGAAAAGGTATATGGATAGAAGAGTTTTTTAAATGTAGGCATAGTAATACGCCCAATACATCAAAAAGAATTGTAGTGGAATCCGGAGAACCAATACCCATTTTGGAATCCCGGCAGATGCTTTTTTGCCCGAAAGCATGTAAAAATGTACCGATAAAAATAAGCCCAACATTAAAATGATGCCAAAGGTGCTCAGTTTTCGGGTCGCATCAAAGCAGACGCCTATACCCAAAACAATTTCGGCGATTCCGCTCAAATACACCAAAAGCTTATGGTTTGGCAGATACTTGGGCATAATGCGCATATACATTTTAGGTTTTATAAAATGCATTAGGCCTGCAAAAATGTACATTCCGGCCATTACGTAAAGGTGCCATGGAGCCATAAATCTAATCTTTAAAATACCAAAACGGTAAGATAACATCTGTCACGGTAACAACCGTATCTTTTTCCTTTCTTTTGCGCCTAAGCCGTAAAAGGTGCTTTCCCTCATTGAGGTTAGATATCTTGAGATAGGTTTCAAACCCAAGAATATTGTTTATTCCTGTGGTAAGGATAAAATCTTCATCCATATCCAAGCTATCAATTCGGAAAGCATGGGTTTCATTAAAGGTCCTGAGGTACATCTTTCGGATACTGTCTTTTTGGCGTGCACTAGTAATCTGGTCGCTCCAGTTCGTGGTAATCTTCATGCTTGAGGAGAGGCCCCGGCGGTCGTTTTCAGGTCTCAAGGAATCATTATAGGCAAAAATCCGGTTCTCCAAATTTTCCGAAAAAGGCACGAACACTTTTAAAAAGGGCTTATTGATCACCTTGGAAGGAATAACCACCTGTCCTGGAAAGTCACCATCTTCTACAAGCATGTCCGCATAGTTTTCCTTATTGGCAAAAGTACTGGACGATTGTTCGTCCTTTTCCAAATAATTGGAGTTGCGGTACTCCAGACTGGTAATCATCAATATGGCAATGTAAATGGGGACCAAAAGTAAAATGAGCCTTCTTCCAAAACGGTTGTCCAAAAAATTATAGACCAAGGGCCTGTATAAAAATGAAAGTGTCAAAAAACTAAAAACCCAATAGATGGGAAAGTAAATTCGCGAAATCCATTTCTTTCTTTTGAGCCATCCCTGCGTCAAAAAATCGATAAAGGTTAAGGTCATGCCCGTTATAATGAATATAATGAGCACAACACCAAGAATACTGGAAAGTCCTTCCGGGAGATAATCACTTTCAATAACAAAGTTGGCCACCAAAACAATCGATAAGATAATCATCGTCATGGCCAGCACATAGAAAATCAATAAGAACGAAATGGCAAAGAGTACGCTACAGTAATTCTCAAGATTGGCAATGTACCGGTCAAAAGAGACGATGCGTTTTTGTAAGTATTTGGTAAAGCGCTCCGAATAGCGCAATTTTTCGAATTCTATATCACCGGAAACATACCGCAACCCAAGAGACCCAATCCAAAGTCCACGAAGGATTACGTGGAGCAATAGGTTGAACAATAATATGGAACACGAAATTTGAAGGATAAGGTAGACTACGAAGCGATAAATTTGCTGTTGGTTCTCAGCATTTACCGTTTCAATGCGAAGCGGTTCGTAGGCAGTGAACAGTCCGAAGATGGCAAACCCCGAAATAATAAGCTCAAGTTCCCAGCTTTGTTGTTGCAGGGAGTCAAGTAGTTTTTTGAATGAGGGACTGTTATAATCGTTGTTTGCGCCCACGGTCTTTGATTGGTTTGTACATCCAATATAGGCATAAAATGCAAAAACCGCTCATTAAGAGCGGTTTTGCGTTGTTGATTATAATAACTAAGATTATTTGATCATCTCGTAGCTTCTGGCAATGAAGTTGGTGAGCTCTTCACCTTTCAACAATCCTTTGGATAGACGTGCCAAATCCAACGATTGATTGATCAACCTTTCGCGTTTTTTTGCGGTCTTGGTATTCAATATTTCGCCTACCAGTTCGTGATTGGTATTTACGATAAGGTTGTACATATCGGGCATATTGCCCATCCCGAACATACCTCCGCCACCTGTACGCTGCATTTCTTTCATTCTGCGCATAAATTCTGGCTCGGTGATTATAAATGGAGAAGCACTGCTCTCCATGGCCTCCAATTGAATAGTATATCCTTTATCGGAAATTACTTTTTCTAAATCAGCCTTTAGGCTGTCTTTTTCCTCTTCGGAAAGCTTGGAGATTGCCGTATCCTCTTTTTTGATGAGGTTGTCCACATGGTCGGCATCTACTCGAACAAAAGACAGGTTCTCTTTGGATGTTTCCAACTTTTGCATCAAGTGTGATACAATCGGTGAATCCAACAACAGGATTTCGTATCCTTTCTTTTTGGCAGCTTCAATGTAGCTATGTTGCGCCTCTTTGTCCGAAGCATAAAGCACCACCAATTTATCATCCTTGTCGGTCTGATTGTCCTTGATTTTTGCCTCTAGCTCTTTAAAAGTGTAGAAATTGCCATCAATTGTTGGGTACAGGGCAAACTTATCGGCTTTCTCAAAGAATTTATCTTCGGAGAGCATACCATATTCGATTACCACTTTGATGTCGTTCCACTTTTGTTCAAAATCCTCACGGTTGTTCTTGAAAAGCGAGCTCAATTTATCGGCCACTTTTCGGGTGATGTACGAGGAGATTTTCTTCACCGCGCCATCAGCCTGAAGATATGACCTTGAAACGTTCAATGGAATATCCGGAGAATCGATGACGCCTTTTAACATCGTCAAGAATTCGGGAACAATGCCTTCCACATTATCCGTTACGAACACTTGGTTCTGGTATAATTGAATTTTGTCTTTTTGAATGCTGAGGTCGTTTGTCAACTTTGGGAAATACAAGATGCCCGTTAAGTTGAACGGATAATCCACGTTCAAGTGGATATGGAACAAGGGTTCTTCGAACTGCATAGGATAAAGTTCCCTGTAAAAACTTTTGTAATCCGCTTCTTCCAAGTCCGCGGGTTGCTTGGTCCATGCTGGATTTGGATTATTGATGATGTCATCCACCACTTTAGTTGGCGCCGGGTCGTCCTCTTTGGCGTCTTCCGGTTTGGGAAGCGTTTCCGTTTTTGTTCCAAACTTGATTGGAATGGGCATGAACTTGTTGTACTTCACCAAAAGCTCACGGATTCTTGACTTTTCCAAAAACTCGGTGGAATCCTCTGCTATATGAAGGATAATTTCCGTTCCCCTTTCAGTTTTGTCACTTGGTTCAATGGTAAACTCGGGAGAACCATCGCAAGTCCAATGTACCGCAGGTTCTTCTTTGTGGCTTTTTGAAATAATCTCCACTTTCTCCGCTACCATGAACGCTGAGTAGAAACCAAGACCAAAATGCCCGATGATTCCGGCATCTTTACCAGCATCCTTGTATTTATCCAAAAATTCCTCGGCACCGGAAAAAGCCACCTCGTTAATGTACTTTTTTACTTCCTCCTCGGTCATCCCGATACCCTGGTCTAGAATATGGATGCGTTTGTTGTCCTTGTCCACCTTGACCTCGATTATTGGGTTGCCGTACTCGACCGTAGCTTCTCCTATGGAGGTTAAGTGCTTTAATTTAAGGGTTGCATCCGTAGCGTTGGAAATAAGTTCCCTCAAGAAAATTTCATGATCACTGTATAGAAACTTTTTGATCAGAGGGAAAATATTCTCTACTGAAACATTGATTTTACCTGTAGCCATCGTTTTGTTTTTTATGCTTTTTACAGCTGATCAGTCAAAAAAAATACCATAGTGCAAAATCTGACAAACTGACATTTCATTGGGGTTTTAACTGGTCTACAATATTTTAACATAATTTTGTTTATTTTATTTTCGTAAAGATTAAACAAAATGATTATATTTACAGTGTTATAGGTTAAAAATTGCTATGAAGTAGTATTACTATAACAAGTTTGTTTATTTATTGGTTAGGTTGTGAAAATGCACTTTCGCCAGGAAGTGCATTTTCTTTTAAGAATTAGATTACACAATGCTAACTTTGTTAACTCTTCAAAAAATACCAAAATGGCAAATACGACTAAATCCAAAATTACCGAGGATAAAATCATTGGCTTGTTCATGGAATCTGTTTTGGAACATGAAAAGGTGCCGAGCTCGGTGTTTAAGTTTTGTAAAGAACATGATATTAAAGAAGATGAATTTTACGGATTCTTTGGTTCGTTCGAGTCCTTACAACAAATTATCTGGAACAAATTCTTTGATAATAGTTATGGTTTGATGCAAAAGAACAAGCAGTATGCATCCATGACCAACGAGGAAAAAATGTTGACCTTTTTCTTTACCTTTTTTGAAAACCTGACACTGAATAGGAGTTATGTCCTTTTTATAATGAAAGAGCATAAATATTCCTTGGAAGGATTGATGCAATTAAAAGGTCTTCGCAAAAAATTCAAGGATTTTGCTTCCACACTTATAGAGGAAAGGAACGATGAAAAGCAGCACAAGATATTTAAATACAATGCTCCCTTGTTTGCCGAAGGCGCTTGGTTACAGTTTCTTTTTATCTTAAAATTCTGGATGGAAGATGGTTCCCCGGGTCTGGAGAAAACCGACATCGCCATTGAAAAATCCGTGACCACCGTGTTCCAGATTTTTGAAAGCACACCGTTGGAAAAGATTGTGGACTTTGGAAAATTTCTTTACAAGGAAAAATTCGCATAGAACACATGAAAAGTTTGGATACGATTCCCACAGGGAAAATAGAACGCGCCGGAAAATTGGTGAAGACCGGGGTCAAGATTGGAGGAAACTATGTGAAATACTACGGTAAAAAGCTCGTAGACCCGCAAACCTCCAAGGATACGTTGGACCAAGACAATGCAGAGGATATTTATGATGGACTCAAAAGTCTAAAGGGTAGTGCGCTCAAAGTGGCCCAAATGCTCAGTATGGAGAAGAACCTGTTGCCAAGGGCCTATGTGGAAAAGTTTTCACTTTCCCAGTTTTCTGTTCCCCCATTGTCCGCGCCTTTGGTTCGTAAGACCTTCAAAAAATATCTGGATAAATATCCTGAAGAGATTTTTGATGAGTTTGAAAAAGATTCCGTGAACGCTGCCAGTATAGGCCAGGTTCATCGCGCAGAAAAGGATGGCAAAAAATTGGCGGTCAAAATCCAATATCCGGGTGTTGCCGAAAGTATAAGTAGTGATTTGGCCTTGGTGAAGCCCGTGGCCATTAAAATGTTCAACCTAAAAGGGAAGGACTCCGAAAAATATTTCAAGGAAGTAGAGCATAAACTTATCGAAGAGACCAATTATATCTTGGAATTGGAGCAAAGCGACGAGATTACCACCGCCTGTTCCGTGATTCCAAACATGCAATTTCCTAAATATTATCGCGAGTTGTCCAGTGAGCGTATCCTGACTATGGATTGGATGGATGGGGCTCACCTCGGCGAATTTACCCGAACGGATTTTGATGCTGAACTTGGGAATACTCTGGGCCAAGCCCTCTGGGATTTTTATATGTTCCAGATTCATAAATTGAGAAGAGTACATGCCGACCCGCATCCCGGTAATTTTTTAGTAAGTGATGATGCTAAGTTGATAGCCATCGATTTTGGTTGCATCAAGCAGATTCCAGATGATTTTTATGTACCGTATTTTGAGTTGGCCAAAGAGGAAAACATCAATAATGATAAAATCTTCATGGAAAAATTGTATGAACTGGAAATCTTGACACCGACCGACTCAGAAGAAGAGCTGATATTTTTTAAGGCACTTTTCAAAGAAATGCTGACTATTTTCACTTCTCCTTTTCATAAAGAAACTTTTGATTTTGGAGATGAAGGTTTCTGGTCGAAAATTGCAAACCTCAGTGAACGCTACTCCAAAGACGAACAAATCCGAAAGATGAACGGGAACAGGGGGTCAAAACACTTTTTATATATAAATCGTACGTTTTTTGGGCTTTACAATCTATTGCATGACCTTAAGGCTAAGGTAAATGTGAACCATTTTGAGCAGTACATCCGCTAAAAGCCTTAATAAATATCCAGTTCTTAGGATATATTTTTTAATTTTCCGTTAATTAGCCAAGAGTTTTTTAAAGATTCAATACTTAAGCAATTAGAAATGTATAACTCAAGAATATCGGGATTGGGATTTTACGTCCCTGAAAATGTGGTCACTAACGACGATTTGTCAAAAGTGATGGACACGAATGATGAATGGATACAAGAGCGTACTGGAATTAAGGAGCGGCGTCATGTTCTAAAAGATACTGAAACCACAACTTCTATGGGAGTTGAGGCTGCCAAAAAGGCCATCGAGCGTGCGGGTATCGATAAAGATGATATTGACTTTATTGTTTTCGCTACCCTTAGTCCTGATTATTATTTCCCTGGACCCGGTGTATTGGTGCAGCGTGATCTTGGTCTAAAAAGAACCGTTGGCGCCTTGGATGTGAGAAACCAGTGTTCCGGTTTTGTTTACGGTGTTTCCGTGGCCGACCAATACATTAAAACCGGTATGTACAAAAATGTACTGGTCATTGGTTCTGAACTGCATTCCCGTGGTCTGGATATGACTACAAGGGGCAGGGGAGTGTCCGTTATTTTTGGTGACGGTGCAGGAGCTGCTGTTTTGACCAGGGAAGAGGATACATCCAAAGGAATCCTTTCTACCCATTTGCATTCCGAAGGACAACATGCTGAGGAGCTTTCACTGATAGCGCCCGGAATGGGCAAACGTTGGGTCACCGATATTATCGAAGATAAAGACCCCGAGGATACCTCTTATTATCCACATATGAACGGACAATTTGTTTTCAAGAATGCAGTGGTCAGATTCAGTGAGGTAATTATGGAAGGACTCGGTAAAAATGATTTGGCCCCGACCGACATTGATATGCTAATTCCACATCAGGCGAACCTTAGAATCTCCCAATTCATCCAGAACAAGTTTAAATTGAAGGATGAACAGGTATTTAATAATATTATGAAGTACGGTAATACCACAGCGGCTTCCATTCCCATTGCATTGACAGAGGCTTGGGAGGCTGGAAAAGTCAAAGAAGGTGATTTGGTGGTGCTTGCGGCCTTTGGTAGTGGTTTTACCTGGGGCAGTGTCATCATCCGTTGGTAGACTCGACATTTATACAATTAAATATAAAACCCCGGTCCGTTTGGATCGGGGTTTTTGATTGATGCTAACACAAGATAACCAACCAACACTCGAATATGAAGCATCAATTTATTTTAGAGGATACCACCGCCACCTTGCTTGGTGTTGTTGTCCCTACGTTTACGTTGTTTGGCTTGGTTTTTACCGCTTCCAAATCTATAGGAAAGACCTAGATATACATTGTTGCTTTCCCAATTAAAGGCACCTTCTTGCGCAAAAGGATAATCGCCCTCGAAAGCAAATCGCATGGTGTTGAAAATATCGTTGTAATTAAGGCTCAGTGTTCCTTTACCTTCAGCAAAGCTGTAGCGAGCGCCCAAATTCACAAAATACATCGGGTCCGCATTGAACTGTATGCTCTTGTTTCTTCCACGGTAAAAACCGAAAGCTTGTAGCGTTAATGCCTTGGTAACGGTAAAGCTGTTGTTCATTCTCAGATTCCAAGCAGTGTTGTCTACCTTCACCCGCTGTTCCACAATATCGTCCTCGCTCGGATTTGGGTCAGTTGTGTTCAGCGTTTCGGTCAACCCCCTTTGGGTTTGAGAGAACAGGTCAAAACTTCCATTGATGCTCCACCATTTTAAAGGTTTGTAATTGGTAGAGAGTTCAACCCCGTAGGCAGATGTTTTGTCAAAATTATCAAAGGTCAATATGGTCTTGTTCAAGTCCAAGCGGTCCACATAGATAGCTCGGTTGATTTCATCAGTTATGCTCCTATAGAAGACACCTCCGGTAATACTTCCATTTTTTATTCTTTTGGTGTAGTTCGCTTCATAAGAATTTGTGAACTGAGGTACCAAATTTGGGTTTCCAAAAGAAGAGATCAAAGGCGTTGCAAACTCACGGATGGGGTTTACTTGTTGTAGGCCAGGTCTATCTACCCGTCTGCTGTAACTCAGTTGCACTTGATCACCTTCATTGGGTCGGTAGGTAATAAATGCAGAGGGGTAAATCTCGGTATAGTCATCCGTAAACGCACGTACGGCATTGGTATCGGCCTTAACTTGAACATCCTCGATACGCACGCCCATTTGGTAGGACCATTTTTCGTAGGTCTGTCCAAAAGTTGCATAGGCCGAATAAATATCCATGTCGTACACAAATTTAGTGGAGGGCGTAGGTACCAAATCCCCATTGGAATTAAAAGATTGCCCAGTAGAAGAATAATCCACAATGGTCTCAAAATTTCTGGATTGTAGACCCAGTTCCAGTTTGGAAATACTGTCCAGCGGATTCACATAATCCAAATTGGCAGTGGTCTGGGCACGCTCGGTGTCCACAAAATCCATATAATCTGGATAGGTTGAGGCGCCGACAGACCTAAAATCTGCATCCTGTTCACTGTCGAAGAGGTTGTGGTCAATTTCCAGTTCTATGTTGTGGCCTTCTTTATTAAAATCGAGTTTATAGTCGAAATTATATTGCTCACTGCTATTGTTGGAGTCGTCCAGGAACAATTGTGTCACGTTTCGCGAAGGATTATTAAAATATGAAACTGCAGTCTCTCCTGTTCCTTCACCTTCATAGATATTTTGATTGGTAAAAAAGGAAATGGTGTTTTTATCGTTCAGGTAAAAATCCACTCCTAATTTGTACAGGTGCGACTTGTTATTGTTGAAAAAATCAAATTTTTGGCGTGAGTTTTCGTCTACACGAAGAATGCTTCCATCGTTCACCCATTTACCAATATTGTTGCCATAATTTCCATAAAAGTTGAACTTTCCGTTACGGTAGTTCATATCAATAGAACTATTGAATTTGGCTTCGATGCCCTTGGTGAGGCCAAGGTTTACGTTTCCATTAAAACCGATGTTCGCGTTTTTGTGCAGTACAATATTGATGATTCCGCTCATCCCTTCGGGATTATATTTGGCAGAGGGATTCGTGATAAGCTCAATGGATTTAATGGCAGTTGATGGAATCTGCTTGAGCAGCTGTGCCACGGGAACGTTAGACAATTTTCCGTCGACCATGACCCGTACATTCGAGTTGCCCCTGAGGGTAATGTCGCCTGTTTGCGAGTCCACGTTCACCGATGGAATATTGTTCATAATATCGGAAGCTGAAGCGCCTGCAGTGGTCAAATCTTTACCAACATTGATTACTTTGCGGTCAACGCGCTGCTCAATAGTGGTGCGTTCTGCCACCAATTCCACACCTTCGAGTTCCTTGGTCTCTTCAACTAGGGTTACGGTGCCCAGATCAAGGATCCGTTTGCCCTTGGAGATCACTAATTTTTGGGAATACGTTTTGTAGCCAATGTACTGTACTTCAAAAATAAATGTACCGTCGGGAAGTTTGTTGATTTCAAAGCTTCCATCTTCTGTGGTAATTCCACCTGTAATGGTCTGGGAACCATCTTCCGATTTGATGACAACAGCAGCATAAGCTACAGGTTCGTTGGAAATTTCGTCGATGACTTTACCATTGATGACGCCCAGAGCATCGTTCGGATCATTGGCAAAAGTTAAAAAAGGGGATGTCATGCACAGCAATAGTGCAACTAGAAAGCTCACATGTCTCATGAGTAGTTCGTTTTTTGATTGATGATTGATTGATGATTGATGATTGATGTCACTCTTAAGACGTCATAGGTTCGGGAATGTTACAGGCAAAACTTATTTTAACATCCTTTAACAATAAAGCATTCTGAATTGTATCAATTTTGTAAGGCAAGCTTCTGTCGGAGACTATTGATATGACGTTATAAAAGAAGAAACCCCGGTAACGAGTACCGGGGTTATACATTGATAAGCTATACTAAACACTAACCATTAACTATAAAAATACAGTCTTACCAATGACTTTAAGTTATAAAAAATAGACGACTTTACATGTGAAAAATTACAGTCTATATAAAAGTTTAACACAAAAATTAACAAATGCAAAAAACACTTGTCGTAGGGGCTTCTACAAACCCGGGAAGATACAGTAACACAGCTATTCGTAGGCTGGTTGACAATAATATTGAAACAACCGCATTTGGGATACGTGGGGGAACTGTATCAGGGGTACAAATTAAAGACAACTTGATTGATTTTCAAAATATTGATACCGTAACTTTATATTTAAACCCAAAAAATCAAAAAGAATACTATCAGCAAATTGTTGACCTAAACCCGAGGCGTGTTATTTTTAACCCAGGAACGGAAAACCCGGAATTCTATGAAATCCTTGAAAATGCTGGGATTGAGGTCGAAGTTGCCTGTACATTGGTGCTGCTTGCTACTGGACAATATTAGATTTTTCTTCCGATTTTTTTGTGCGGATAAACCATAGGCCAATGAATGTAAGCAAACCGTTCAACGGTAACAATTCATAGCCAACCTGATAGCCCCCTAAATATTTCGAAGGGATATTGGCTATAAAAACTATGGCAATCACCGATAATAAAGCCACTATCCAAACATAACTGTCCTTGATTTTGTGCTTGGTGAAGATGCCAAAGGCAAAAAGACCCAGTAGTGGGCCATAAGTGTAACCGGCTACCGTAAGCAAGCTATCTATCACATTGCTGCTAAGAATATACTTAAATGCAATGATGACCACAACAAGAGCAAAGCTCATGGCAATATGGGTACGTTTTCTAATGCGTTTTTGTTCTTTGTCCTCCTTGTTTTGAACGTTTAGGAAATCCACACAGAAAGAAGTTGTCAAGGAAGTAAGCGCACTATCTGCACTACTGTAGGCCGCGGCGATGAGACCGAGCATAAAAGTGATGGAAAGTGCCAGTCCCAATCCACTGTTTAAGGCAATTTCCGGGAAAAGGAGGTCGGTCTTCGGTGTGCCATCCATCAGCGGTATGGCAATACCTTCCCTCTTTGCGTAAATAAACAATAGCGCTCCCAAGAGCATGAACAAAAATGTGGATATGACCAGTACAAAACTAAAGGAGACCATGTTTTTTTGGGCATCCTTCAAAGACTTGCAGGTAAGGTTCTTTTGCATCATATCTTGGTCAAGACCCGTCATGCAAATGGTTATGAACATGCCGCCAACAAAGGATTTGATAAAATAACTCCTGTCCAGAAAGCTTTCCGTCACCAAAAAATCATTATAATTTTTCAGCTCCTCAGAAGCCAAGAATTCCCCAAAACTCCAGCCAAGTTCCTGATTGATCATCACAATGGAAAGTACAACTGCCAAAATCATGAACAGGGTTTGCAGAGTGTCCGTCCAAACAATGGTTTTAATGCCACCTTTGTTAGTGTAAAGCCAAATCAACAGGATGGAGATGATCACGGTAAATTCAAAACGGACTCCCAAGTCATCAAAAACAAATTGTTGCAGGACTATTGCTACCAAATAAAGTCTGAAAGCAGCACCAAGAACCCTCGATATAAAGAAGAAAAATGCACCGGTCCTGTGGCTCATCTTTCCAAAACGGTCATTTAAATATTCATAAATAGAAGTTAGGTTTAGTTTATAGTAGAGGGGGAGCAGTACAAATGCAACCACAAAATAGCCAACAAGATATCCCAAGATTACCTGCATATAGCTGAACTGGCTATCCTGTACCCATCCCGGCACAGAGATAAAGGTGACCCCCGATAATGAGGCGCCCACCATTCCAAAGGCTACTACGTACCAAGGGGATTGTTTCCCCGCCTTAAAAAAATCGGCGTTGGAATCGTTTTTTCCGGTAAAGTAAGAAATCAATATAAGCACCATGAAATAGGCACCGATAAGCAACAGGATTTGTGTGGCTGACATATATGCAATTTGAATTGCAAAGTACGAAAGTAAATTGGTAACTGTAAAATCGTAATTTTGTAGGAGAATTGATGCTATGGAATTTTCATCTAAGCTACTGGAGAACGCTGTTTATGAGATGTCGCAATTACCGGGAATCGGTAAGCGAACAGCATTGCGCTTAGTGCTTCATCTGTTAAAACAGCCGGAAGAGCGGTCGGAACATTTGGCCAATGCACTCCTTAAATTGAGAAGCGAGGTCAACTTTTGCAAAAATTGCCACAATATTTCCGATACGGAGGTATGTGAAATTTGTGCCAACCCCAAAAGGGACGAGACCTTGGTGTGCGTAGTGGAAGATATCAGGGATGTAATGGCCATTGAAAATACATCTCAATATAACGGCCTGTACCATGTGTTGGGGGGAAAGATTTCCCCTATGGAAGGTGTTGGTCCACAAGACCTAAATATTGGTTCACTGGTAAAAAAAGTGAAGGACGGAACCATTAAGGAATTGATATTGGCCCTGAGTTCGACCATGGAGGGGGACACAACTAATTTTTATATTTACAAACAACTGGAAGGATTAGAAGTGACTACTTCGACGATAGCCAGGGGAATTTCGGTAGGTGACGAATTGGAGTATGCAGATGAAGTAACTTTAGGGAGAAGTATAATCAATAGAGTCCCTTTTGAAAATTCTATTAAAGCGAATTAATAAACATAAATCAAAAATAAGTCGATTTCTTTAGTATTTTTGTAAAATACAAATCAAAATCACTTTGATAAATACGAATATGTCAAAATTTGAATTGAAATTACCGCAAATGGGAGAAAGTGTTGCTGAAGCTACCTTGACCAACTGGTTGAAAGAAGTGGGCGACACCATAGAAATGGACGAGGCCATCTTTGAAATTGCCACGGACAAAGTGGATTCCGAAGTTCCTAGTGAAGTGGATGGGGTATTGGTAGAAAAGCGGTTCGATGTAGATGATGTGATAAAGGTTGGTGAAGTTGTCGCCGTGATTCAAATTGAAGGTGAAGTTGACACCCCAGTGGAGGAAAGTACAGAAAAAGAAGTAGAAGAGAAGCCTGTTGAAGTGCCGGCAGGAGAGTTGGAAGCTCAAATGGCCAGTGTAAAGGAGTCAGTTTCCTCATCCACGACCGATTTTTCAAGTTCAGAACGATTTTATTCGCCCTTGGTGAAAAACATAGCCAAGGAAGAAAACGTTTCCATGGATGAGCTCGAGGCCATTACCGGAACAGGTAAAGAAGGTAGGGTCACCAAAAATGATATCATGGCCTATTTGGAAAACCGTTCCAATGGAAGTCGGGTAAAAGAAGAGGCTAAACCAAAACCTGAAACCAAAACCGAGAAAGTCGAAGCACCCTCAGCGCCAAAAGAGACGGTCGCGAACAAACCTCAGGCACCAAAAGTTCAGGTAGGCGCAGGGGATGAGGTCATTCCGTTGACCCGTATGGGCAAACTCATCGCCCACCATATGATCGAGAGCATATCAACCTCCGCACACGTTCAGAGCTTTGTGGAAGTGGACGTGACAAATGTGGTCAATTGGAGAAATAAGGTGAAGAATGCATTCCAACAGCGAGAAGGTGAAAAATTGACCTTTACGCCCATATTTATGGAAGCTGTGGCCATGGCCCTTAAAAAATATCCACTAATGAACATTTCGTTGGATGGAGACAAGGTCATCAAAAAGAAGAACATCAATTTGGGAATGGCAGCAGCCCTGCCCGATGGCAACCTGATTGTGCCCGTAATCAAAAATGCCGACCAATTGAACTTGGTGGGGATGGCCAAAACAGTGAACGATTTGGCCGATAGGGCAAGAAACAATCAATTAAAGCCCGATGAGGTAAAAGATGGTACGTACACGGTAACCAATGTTGGTTCCTTCGGAAGTGTTTTTGGTACGCCGATCATCAATCAACCGCAAGTAGGAATCCTTGCATTGGGGGCCATCAGAAAAATACCATCTGTAATTGAGACCGATCAAGGTGAATATATAGGTATCCGCAGTAAAATGTACCTTTCGCACAGTTATGATCACCGAGTGGTGAACGGTGCATTGGGCGGAATGTTCGTAAAAGCAGTGGCAGATTATTTGGAGGCCTGGGACATAAATAGGGAAATATAGTAGAAAACTGCCCATATTCCTGTCACTATTCTTAATTTAGAAGCCTAGTGAACCTTATTTAAAACGCCCCACATGCAATTACAATTGACCAAGCCTATCTGTTTTTTTGACCTGGAGACCACTGGGACCAATGTTGCAAAAGATAGGATTGTAGAAATTTCTATCCTGAAGGTTTTTCCCAATGGGAATAAAGAAAGCAGAACATGGTTGGTAAACCCGGAGATGCCCATTCCGGCAGAATCCGAGGCCATTCATGGTATTTCCGATGAAAAAGTGGCCAACGAGCCTACATTTAAGCAACTGTCCAAGGAAATTTATGCGATGATTCGCGATAGTGACCTTGGAGGATTTAATTCCGATAGGTTCGACATTCCATTGTTGGCCGAGGAAATGCTGCGTGCCGATGTGGATTTTGATATGAAAAGTATGGTGTCCGTAGATGTACAGACCATTTTTCATAAAATGGAAAAACGTACACTGGAAGCCGCCTATAAATTTTATTGTGACAAGAATTTGGACGATGCGCACAGCGCGGAAGCCGATACCTTGGCAACCTACGAGGTATTGCTTGCGCAATTGGACCGATATCCAGAGCTTGAAAATGATATAAAAAAGCTGTCAGAGTTCACTACAAGAAGACAAAATCTGGATTTTGCGGGCTTTATCGGCCTCAATGAAAACCAGGAACCGATTTTTGCCTTTGGAAAACATAATGGAAAAACAGTGGAAGAGGTCATGGAGAAAGAACCCGGCTACTTTGGCTGGATCTTGAACGCCGATTTCCCGCTGTACACCAAAAAAGTTCTTACCCAGATAAAGTTGAGCAAGCTCAATAACAAATTTTAAAATAAAAAACCTTAACCCCCGTGAACAAATTATGAAACTGATTTGTATAGGACGTAATTATGTGGATCACATAAACGAACTGAGCAATGAGCGTCCGGACGAACCTGTGGTTTTTATAAAGCCCGATTCCGCTATTTTACCCAAAGAGCAAGATTTTTATATCCCCGAATTTTCCAACGATGTTCACTATGAAGTGGAAGTTCTGGTGAAAATCAAAAAAGTGGGGAAGCATATCTCCAAAGAATTTGCCCATAAATATTATGATGAAGTTGGGCTGGGCATAGATTTTACGGCGAGAGACCTTCAATCCAAATTAAAATCCAAAGGATTGCCCTGGGAAAAGGCCAAAGGGTTTGATGGTGCTGCCGTAGTTGGAAGATGGCTTTCCAAGGATATGTTTAAGGATATGGACAACCTGAAATTTTCATTGTCAAAAAATAATGAAATTGTCCAAGATGGGAATACCTCGTTGATGCTGTGGAAGATAGATGAAATCATAGCTCATACATCCACTTATTTCATGTTGAAAAAGGGAGATATCATATTTACGGGCACCCCTGCCGGTGTTGGTAAAGTAAGCCCAAATGACTACCTTGTCGGTAGATTGGAAGGTGAGCAAATGTTTGATATTAATGTAAAATAATGATTTACAACCTCGATAAAATAAATGAAATGGCGGAAGGTGATGAGGATTTCATAACCTCGGTAATCTCCGTTTTTTTAGAAGAAGTTCCTGAAGACCTAGAAAGCCTGGAAAAAGCTATTGGTAGCAAGGACTATGAAAACATATATAAGTTGGCCCATAAAATTAAGCCCAACGTGGATATTTTGGGCATGGAGCAGACCAGGGCCAAGGCCTTGGAAATAGAAACACTAGGTAAGGCGACCGGTAGCATGGAGGAAATAGAACAAAAGTTTCCTTTGTTGAAAAAGGATGTGCTCCAAGTGGTCTCTGAACTTAAAAATGACTTTGATTTATAGATGCAAGCGGAGATAATCACCATTGGGGATGAGATTCTCATAGGTCAGATTGTAGATACCAATTCAGCGTTTATTTCCAAAGAACTGAACAAGATTGGGGTCTCTGTTTACCAAATCACTTCTATTCAGGATGATAAAGACCATATACTAAGGTCTCTGAAAGAGGCCGGTGAGCGTTCCTCTGTGGTAATCATAACAGGTGGTCTTGGCCCTACAAAGGATGATGTCACCAAGCATACCCTTTGTGAATTTTTTGAAGATGAACTGGTCCGGGACGATTCGGTTTTGCATCATATTGAAGAGCTTTTCAAAAAATACATTACAACCCCAATTTCGGATTTGAACAGGGAACAGGCTATGGTTCCGTCAAAGGCAACTGTGCTGCATAATGAGTTTGGAACCGCGCCTGGCATCTGGATGAAAAAGGGCGAAACTGCATTTGTTTCCCTTCCCGGGGTGCCGTACGAGATGAAAAATCTAATGACATCTTCCGTTTTGCCCAAAATCAAAGAAGAGTACAAGCGACCTCATATTGTCCATAAGACCATTCTGACTTACGGAATGGGTGAGAGTGCGATTGCCGAAAAGCTTGAAGATTGGGAAAACAATTTGCCGCCATTTATCAAGTTTGCCTATCTGCCGAACATTGGTAGTGTAAGACTTCGTCTTTCGGCAAAAGGGGAGGATAAAGATGCGTTGCTCGCTGGAATAGAAGAACAGGTAAAAAAACTTTATCCCATTATTGGAGAGATTATCTACGGGGAAGAGGAGGAAGATGGAAGAGTCGAAAAACAGATAGGCACATTGCTTACCGATAAAAAAATGACCTTGTCCACTGCCGAAAGTTTTACCGGGGGAAGCATCGCGGAACGAATCACCTCCGTTCCCGGAGCATCCGCCTACTTTAAAGGGAGTATAGTGTGCTATGCCACCGAGACCAAGGTTAATGTTTTGGGGGTTCCACAAGAACTTATCGACGAGTATTCCGTGGTCAGTGAAGAAGTTGCGATTGCCATGGCAAATGGCGTAAAAAATAAGTTGGGAACCGATTTCTCCATAGCTACGACCGGTAATGCCGGACCTACCAAAGGCGATTCCGATGCCGAAGTAGGAACGGTCTATATTGGAATTGGTACTCCAAAAGGTACTTTTGCCCATAAATTTGTGATGGGAAAGCATCGGGACAGGGTCGTGAAAAAGTCTGTTAACAAGGCTTTTGAGCTATTGTATAAAGAAATTTTAAATTTCTGAAAAAGAATTTTGTACGTCCCAGTAAAATGGTATAAATTTGCAGCCTCAATAAAATCACTCAAATAGTTAGGGAGATGTCTAAAGTTTGTGAAGTAACAGGAAAAAAGGTGATGTTTGGAAACAACGTTTCCTTTTCTATCAATAAGACAAAAAGGAGATTTGATTCAAATATCTCCAAGAAGAGGTTTTATATTCCAGAGGAAGATCGTTGGGTAACCTTGAACGTTTCTGCCCGTGGGTTGAAGATCATCAACAAAAAAGGAATCTCTGCTGTCTTGAAGGAAATCAATTCCAAAAAGTAAGTTGTAAAAGCATTTTAAGTACAATACAATGGCAAAGAAAGGAAATAGGGTTCAGGTAATTTTAGAGTGTACAGAACACAAGGAATCTGGTATGCCAGGTACTTCTAGGTATATTACCACCAAGAACAAAAAGAACACGCCAGATAGGATGGAGATCAAAAAGTACAATCCTATCCTTAAGCGTATGACCGTTCATAAAGAAATTAAGTAATAGCCTTTACAAAGTAAAAGGCAGAAAAATATAAGCCATGGCAAAGAAAACAGTAGCAACACTTCAGTCATCATCCAAGAGGTTGACAAAGGCCATCAAAATGGTAAAGTCACCAAAAACAGGGGCCTACACTTTCGTAGAGTCTGTAATGGCGCCGGAAATGGTTAACGACTGGTTGAACAGCAAATAAGGAATTTTTTCTTATCTAATAATATTGAAGCCGCTAAAAAGCGGCTTTTTTCATACCCATAATTCTGTTGGATGCCTCAACTTGGCGACGCTAAGGTATTTCAAAAGGAATTTTCTGTTAACAAAACTCCCCTTACTTTCCTATCTTTGACCATTCTCAAAGAACACAGGATGAGCTTATTCAAAAATATATTTTCAAAGGATAAAAAAGAGACTTTGGACAAGGGTCTAGAAAAGTCCAAAACCAGTTTTTTCGGTAAACTGGGCAAAGCCGTAGCAGGTAAATCCAAAGTAGATGATGAAGTATTGGACAACCTCGAAGAAGTTTTGGTTACTTCCGATGTAGGGGTAAATACCACCCTAAAAATCATCGAGCGTATCGAAGAGCGTGTATCCCGTGACAAATACATGGGAACAGACGAGCTCAATACAATTCTTCGTGAAGAGATTGCAGGTTTGCTATCGGAGACCAATTCAGGTGAGGACACCGAGATTGCAGTTCCAAAGGACAAAAAACCATATGTAATTATGGTAGTAGGCGTGAACGGTGTGGGGAAAACAACCACCATTGGTAAGCTGGCCCATAAATTCAAGGCCAGTGGCATGAAAGTGGTCTTGGGTGCCGCCGATACCTTCCGTGCAGCAGCCATTGATCAATTGGAAGTTTGGGCAAAACGTGTGGATGTGCCTATCATCAAACAAAAAATGGGGAGCGACCCCGCTTCTGTGGCGTTCGATACCCTAAATTCTGCCGTGGCTGAAAATGCAGATGTGGTGTTGGTGGATACTGCGGGACGTTTGCACAACAAGGTCAATTTAATGAACGAACTTTCCAAGGTAAAGCGTGTTATGCAAAAAGTAGTTCCGGATGCCCCACATGAGGTGCTTTTGGTGCTGGATGGGTCAACAGGGCAAAATGCCTTTGAACAAGCAAAGCAATTCACCAAAGCTACCGAGGTGAGCAGTTTGGCAGTGACCAAGCTGGACGGCACTGCAAAAGGTGGTGTTGTTATCGGAATTTCCGACCAATTTCAGATTCCAGTAAAATATATCGGCGTCGGCGAGGGCATCGAAGACCTTCAAGTGTTCAATAAATATGAGTTTGTCGATTCGTTTTTTAAAATATAAATGATGATGTGCAAATACCTTTTCTGTTCTTTTTTGTTGATTGGTTTTATTTCTTGTAAACAGAAGGAAGCCCAGCCCAAGGAAGATATTGTCCTCTGGACACCCTACAATGATTCTGCGGAGGTGGCTGCCAGCGCTAATAACAAAAGCGAAAGGATGCGCTACAAATTCATCCAGAGCAAAGTCTTGGATAAGAACGAAGTGTTTTTGCCACTTTATGATGAGGTGTCCCAATTTACAGAGGCGAAATATCAAAAAATGAAACCTTTGGTGTTGGAGCAGGATATTCCCACCATTCAAACCCATATTGATCAAGGTACAGTTACGTATCAAGAGTTGGTGCTTTTTTATCTTCACCGAATCTACAAGTACGAGTTGCCCAACAATACGACCCTGAATACCATTATTGCATTGAACCCCAACGTGCTCGAAGAAGCACGTGCCCTGGACAAGAACAAGGGAGACCACCATCCTATTTATGGCATGCCCATTTTATTGAAGGATAATATAGGAGCTGCAGAAATGAAAACGACAGCGGGAGCTATCGTACTAAAGGAGAATCAGACCGATGATGCATTTATAGTAGAACGTTTAAAGGAAAAAGGAGCTCTAATTTTAGGTAAGGTCAACCTAAGCGAATGGGCCAATTTTATCTGCGGGGTTTGTCCTAACGGGCAGAGTGCCGTTGGCGGCCAGACATTGAATCCCTACGGAAGAAGGGTATTTGATACGGGTGGTTCCAGCGCGGGCAGTGGAACGTCCACTGCGGCCAACTATGCCGTTGGTGCCGTTGGAACCGAAACTTCAGGTTCCATACTTTCCCCATCCAGTCAAAATTCAGTGGTGGGGTTAAAACCTACCATTGGCTTATTGAGTCGAACAGGGATTGTGCCTATATCGAGTACGTTGGATACCCCTGGCCCCATGACCAAAAACGTGACGGATAATGCCATTCTGTTGGATGCCATGTTGGGAAAAGATGAAGCTGACTACAAATCAGTGACTGCGGAACCAGGTATTTTATCCGCTTGGATGAATCCAGAGCCGCTTCAAGAAATCCGTTTGGGTGTGATGAAGAACTTAATGGAGCGTGATTCCATTTATGCCGCGAACGTCGAAGCATTACGAGAAGCTGGTGCTCAAATCGTGGAATTTGAAGCTGAGAATATTCCTTTGGAAGGGTTCACAACATTATTGAATTTAGATATGAGGGAAGATTTACCCGCTTACATAAATGCAGAGGTCAAGGATAAAGATGCCGTACGAGTGGAGTCGGTGGAAGAGGTGGTTACCTTTAACCAGCAAGATTCCTTGGTGAGGATACCTTACGGACAGGAACGTTTTGATGGTATTTTGGCAGATTCGACAACAACTGAGCAATTTGAAAAAATCAAACAAAATCTAAAAGAATCGGGAAGGGCCTTTTTCAATATCATAGAAGAAAAGCAGCTCGATGCCGTGTTAAGTATCAACAATTACCACGCTGGTTATGCAGCGGTGGCCGAATATCCTGCATTGACTATTCCCATGGGTTACAAAACTGATGGCGAGCCCGAAAGTTTGACTTTTATCGGAAAACCATTTTCAGAAGCCCATCTGCTCCGTATCGGTAAAGCCTTTGAAGAATTGACCAAGGTCAGGAAAATGCCTGAAGGATATCAGGAGTAACCAAACCGTAAGAGTTCTTATCAATTCCATAAATATTATAGTTCAAAGTGGTTGTAATGCCCTGTGTTATTGTATTTTTGCACTCCATTTAAAGGAACTATGCGCACAAAATCGCTCAAAAAGAACAAAATCAATGTGGTGACCTTAGGTTGCAGCAAGAACGTCTACGACTCGGAAGTGTTGATGGGACAATTGCGAGCTAATAACAAAGAGGTGGCCCACGAGGAAGAAGGCAATGTTGTGGTAATCAACACCTGTGGATTCATTGCCAATGCAAAGGAAGAAAGCGTCAATACCATTTTGGAGTATGTTCAAAAGAAAGAGTCCGGAGATGTGGACAAAGTTTTTGTGACAGGTTGTTTGAGCGAACGCTACAAGCCAGATTTACAGAAGGAAATTCCAAATGTGGACGAGTATTTCGGTACAAGTGATCTACCCAATTTGTTGAAGGCACTTGGAGCCGATTACAAGCACGAGTTGATCGGTGAGCGTTTGACCACCACACCCAAAAACTACGCATACCTTAAAATTGCCGAAGGATGTGATCGTCCTTGTTCTTTCTGTGCTATCCCTTTGATGCGTGGAAAACACCGAAGTACACCTATTGAAGATTTGGTCTCCGAAGCTGAAAAATTGGCCGCCAACGGTGTAAAGGAACTCATTTTGATTGCTCAAGACCTTACGTACTACGGACTTGATCTTTATAAGAAAAGAAATTTGGCCGAACTGCTCCAGGCTCTGGCCAAAGTAGAGGGCATTGAATGGATTCGTTTGCACTACGCGTTTCCAACAGGCTTCCCAATGGATGTTTTGGAGGTGATGCGCAACGAGCCCAAAATCTGTAATTATATTGATATTCCACTTCAACATATAGCCGACTCCATACTTAAAAGTATGCGACGCGGTACTACCCAGGCTAAGACCACAAAGTTATTGAACGACTTTAGGGCGGCTGTTCCCGAAATGGCCATCCGAACTACTTTGATCGTAGGTTACCCAGGCGAAACCGAAGCGGATTTTGAGACCTTGAAAAATTGGGTGCAAGAAATGCGTTTTGAACGTTTGGGATGCTTCACTTATAGTCACGAAGAGAATACGCACGCCTACAATTTGGAGGATGATGTTCCCGAAGAAGTAAAGCAGGAGCGGGCCAACATCATTATGGAAATCCAGTCACAAATTTCTTGGGAATTGAACCAGGAAAAAATTGGACAAACCTTCCGTTGTATCATCGACAGAAAAGAAGGAAACCATTTTGTGGGCCGTACCGAGTTTGATTCGCCCGATGTGGACAACGAGGTGTTGATCGATGCCAGCAAGCATTATGTAAAAATCGGTGACTTCGTGAACATCAAGATTACGGATGCCTCCGATTACGATTTGTTCGGGGAGCCTGTTTAATCAGAATACTGCTTTTCAATTTACATGCTTGGCATAAAGCTACACAGCGACTATGCCCAAGGAATCCCATACGTTAGTTTTTGTATGGCGATCGCATCAGATGTATCGAGCATTTTACCTCCTTCCACCATAAACTACTGAAAATGACATTGGTCATGGTTTATACTCTCCCTTTAAGATACTTTTAGTGTATCAATTTCTTTTGACCTGTTATATCGTTAATTTGGCACACATCCTCCTCTTGAATGGAGCAGCATTGAATATTTATCATTAACTATAGCAATTATGAACCTAAACCAAAATAAACTGAAAGCAAGTGTTACCCTGCTTCGCATATTTATCGGGTGGCACTTTTTATTTGAAGGTGTGGTGAAGATGTACAATCCCGAATGGACTTCATTTGGATATTTGGCTACCGCACAAGGACCTTTTGACTGGTTTTTCACCATGTTGATAGGCGATGCAACCATAGGTTGGGTGGACACGCTCAATATTATCGCTTTGATGTTGGTCGGCTTTACCTTTACCCTAGGAATTTTTGAACGAGTCGGAGCCATTGTAGGTGCCGGTCTTTTGGCTATGTATTTTTTGGCTCATCCACCCTTTCCTGGGCTTACACAAATGAATGTTGAGGGGAGCTACTGGATCGTCAATAAAAATTTGATAGAGCTCGTGGCCTGTATCGTAATCTATCAATTACCAACCGGGTCTTATTTTGGCCTAGATCATCTTAGAAAGAACAAACTTAAAACTCAGGAACAATGAAATGGACTAGAAGAGACCTTTTAATAGGATTGGGAGGCCTGCCCATACTGGGAGCTGTATGGTGGGCTGGAGCTGCCAGCTCTGTTGGCTCCAGAAAGAAACGTTCGGAAATATTGGAACAGCTCAACATAAAGCCATCATTACCTCCTGCAGTTCCGGGAATTGGGGGAGAACCCGTGAGAATCGGGGTGATCGGTTTTGGTATTCGGGGCGAACAATTGACGCGGGCCTTGGGTTTTGCAACGGATGAGTGGAAGGAAGAAATGCGTTTGGCAGCAGAAGAAGATCCCAACAACAAACGATTGGAAGATTTCGAGTCTCAAGAACCCCTCAATGTGAAATTAGTGGGCATTTGTGATGTGTTCGATGTACGTGCGGAGAAATTCATCAATTCGTTTTCTACGGATGATAATAAAATCAAAAGATATTTGACCTATAAGGAAATGATCCAGAGTGGAGACGTGGATGCCGTTGTGATTGCAACACCGGACCACTGGCATGCCCCCATGTCCATCGAAGCTTTGAACAACAATGTGCACGTATATGTGGAAAAACCTATGACACATACCGTTGGCGAGACCTATACCTTGCGTGAAGCGGCCGAAAAATCCGATGCGGTGTTCGCCGTGGGGCACCAGCATAGGCAGACCCTGAGTTTTAGTACTGCGCGTGATATTGTGGAAAAGGGAACACTTGGGCACGTATCATTGATTCAAACAAATACCAACAGGAACGATGACAACGGTGCCTGGAACTACGATATCCATGAGAAAGCCAGTCCCGAGACCATTGATTGGGAGCAGTTTTTGGGCTCCGCACCAAAAGTGCCGTTCAATAAAAATCACTTTTTTAGATGGCGCAAATGGTGGGCTTACGGCTCAGGATTGTCTGGTGACCTGTTGACCCACGATTACGACCGTTTAAATTGTGTGCTGAACATGGGTATTCCTGCTTCTGTCAGTGCATCGGGTGGCATATACACTCACAACGACGGACGAAATGTTCCCGATGTGATCCAAGTAAATATGGAGTTCCCCGATTTCAGTACGGGAAGCAGTCAAACCAGGGGCAAGGAAAAGGGTATGACCTTCTGTTATAGTGCCACCCTGGGGAATGGTTTCAACCGCCCCACCATTTTAATGGGACACGATGCCACCATGGAATTGGGCAATAGATTGACCGTTTGGCCCGATGGCGCTTCCACCCGATATGCCGATATGCTGGAAGCCGAAAAGATGCTTCCCAACGTGCCTATTTATCAATACGACCCTGCTGCTACCAGCACGGATGCCGTTTCGTCGGCTACTTCACAATATTTTGCCGATAAGGGTTTGATGTGGACCTATATTGATGGAGTCCGCGTGGATTCAACCTTTCTGCATATGAGGGAATGGCTGAGCGTCATAAAAAATGGAGGTAAGGTGAGTTGTGGTATCAAGGAAGGTTTTGATGAGGCCATCTCGGCCCATATGGCTGGACTTTCTTGGAAACTTGGCAGAAAAATAGAATGGGATGCTCCTAGCCAAACGTTGAAACCTATTGAAGGTATAGACTTTGACCAAGTACTCTTGGCCAACGAAAATTGGAACATACAACCAGAAATGGTTGGGTGAGGTTTCTTGATTTTTATGGACTTTAGTCCGGAGGGTGGGACGTTGCTTAAATGGAATTTTTTCAGCGGGTAATGTCCCACTACCTTTTACCGCGTGTACGGTTTAGCTCATAATTGTAAATTTCTCTCCCCAGCTGAGCCAAGAAAGGTATGCCGACCTCGTCATATTCGTAGGTGTTATCGTTAAAAATACCATTGCTGTTCACCAAGATTGTGGCCGTGAGCATAAAATCAATATTGTTTTCGGTATCCTTTATGTAAGCACAGTCGGTTAATGTACCATAGGCATAACCTACTTTGTTATAGATTTTGATATGTTCCGGCATGGGATCGGTAGTGTCACCGAACATAAAAAACTTCACGTAGCTGTCGTAAAACTCTTCTGGGTCGTACCCTAACTGGGGTGGTATGGTGTGCATGGCATACAACAGATAAGTGCGCTGACCATTGCTGAGGTTAAAACGTTCGTCTTTCGGAAATGCTTCGGGAAAAATGATACGTTTTAAAAGAGCGGTTTGAGCTTCGATTGGATAATAATTTTTCAATGCGAAATCAAAAGGTCCAGTCTGTAAAGATTCATCGGCAATATACCCTTTCCCTTTTTTGATGCCGTTCAAATCAATAGGTCTTATGGGCGAATTTATGATGGGATTGCTTAAGGTGGTAGTAGAATCATTGAGGTAAAAAACAATAGGTTTTGTTGTAATATCATCGGCATTGTCAGTGGATAACCGATGGGCAATTCGAATAGGCGATACCCCTCGTTCTTGCATTCTAGCGTTTATATCATCTTGCCCCAAAAATTCCACCAAACGATTGTTGGCTGCATTGTCCGAGACAGCAAAAATTTCTGAAATAGCTTTGGCAAGAGTTGTTTCCACGGAGTCACCTTCAACAAAAAATCGGGTTTCCATGGATAGGGAATCAATTGTGTTGAGCTTTTCCAAGGCTGCGACCGCCGCGGGAAATTTTACGGTACTTGCAGGGTAGAAATAGTTGTTTTTATCCACCTGAAAATCAAAATCCGTAAAAATAATGCTGTCATTTTTTCGGTCTATCCGGGTATATCGGACCTGGACTTCGTGATTGTCCAGATGATCCATTACCTTTTTAATTTTTGGGTCTTCGGAAGAAAGGGCATTGGCCAGAGGGTCGGTAGGGTTGTTTTTTGCACAAGATGTGCCCCACAAGAGCAAGCTCAATACAGCAACTCTAAGCCACATAGATAAAAAATTAAATTTTCCCTGAATACACTTGGCCCCGATGAGGTTTAAGAATGCTTCTTACCTCTTTAAGTTCGACCTCGTCCACCACCAAATAGGCGATACTATGTGTAGGGCTAAAATGTTCCAAGCCTTCAAGGTCGTATTTTAGTTCCTCGACTTCAGCAAATTCTTTAAGGTGTTTAAGGTAATGCTCGGCCGTATGTGATGCGGTTGGGCCCCTAAAGTCCCAGATAATCTTTATTTTTCTGTCCAAAAGTTTTTCCATTGTTGTTATGAGTTGAGCACAGATGTGCCATTTTCGGCAAATGCCTTAAAATCTTGCATGTATTTGAGGGACTGCTTTTTGAAGGCTCCGGGCATTAAAAATCCCATAAGTTTCATCCCAAACCCAGAAAATTGAAATTCCGATTCGGATACCCAACGGGTTTTTTCGCCCTCTTCCTTAAAATAGTTTTTTTGAATATTGTGTACTCCCTTGGTTTCGTAAGTCATGTGTATTTCTTCGGGTAGGTCTTTTTTAATGATGGTTTCCACCAAATCCATTTTCCGTTTTCCCATTTCGTAACTTAGACTCATGCGAGAACCCTCTTGTCCGGGACTGGCGGATAATTGCTCGTAGCCGATAAGTCCTTGTTGCCAATGCTTCATGTTGTCGGGGTCATCCATTTTTTTAATAAATTCCTCCCTGGGTACATCAACAACAATTTCCGTAGTGTACTTCATATTTGGTTTGGTTTTGCACTAAAGTAGCAATTTCTGGGCATCTATCGGGCACAAAAAATCTGTTAATGAAATGAGAAGCTTCTTGTAAGGGACTTTGTAATTGTTATTTTTGCGAAATGCTTAAGCTCCAAAAACACACACTTTTCCTTTTAGGCACTTTTGTGGCAATTCTTGTTTCCTCCTGTGAAGGTCTGTTCAATGAGGAGGAAGAAAAGGAACCTCTGGCGAGGGTGGGCGACACTTTTTTGTACAAAGAAGATATTGCTTCCTTGATCGGGGATGATATGACGACGCAGGATAGTACCATATTTGTGAACAATTATATAAATAATTGGGCATCAAAACAGTTGTTGTTGTCAAAATCCAAAATAAACCTGCCCGAAGAAAAGTTGGCGGAGTTTGATCGATTGGTGTCCGATTATCGTGCCGATCTGTACACGCGTGCCTACATAGAAGCGTTGGTCAATCAATCCCAGGATACGTCCGTTACCAAAAGTCAATTGCAGGAATTTTACGAGAGAGAAAAAGAAAATTTCAAACTCAACGAAAAATTGGTGCAGTTAAGGTTTGTTGGCATGTCCGGACAATTTTTGGATAGGGACGGGGTTGAGTCAAAAATTAAGAGGTGGGAAGATTCAGATAGAAGGTATTTGGATTCCATTGCCGTACAATTCAAAAAAATACATTTCAACGATTCTATTTGGGTAAGCGCGTCAAGGGTTATTCAAGAAATACCCCCATTAACACAGGCAAATGAGGAATCCCACTTAAAAAAATCACAATTTTTTGAGCTACAAGATTCGTTAGAGGTATATTTGGGGTTGGTAACCAATGTGTTGGAAGTCAATGAAACAGCCCCGTTTGATTATGTGGAACCTGATATTCGGCAACTGATTTTGAATAGAAGACGTTTAAATTACATTAAACAATTGGAGACCGAAATTATAGATGAAGCCATTAAGAAGAATGAATTTGAGGTTTATGACAAAGAAAATTAAAGGACTTTCGATTGCATTTTTTGCAATAATAGGAATGGTCCAGGCACAGGAAGCAGACCAAGCAATGAGTGTGGATACTACGAGCAACACCAAAAGGATAAAGCTTGATGGAATTGCAGCAGTAGTGGGAGATTATGTGATCTTGGAATCGGATATAGACAAAACCTTGATCGATCTTCGTAACCAAGGTGCCTCCACCGAAGATGTTACCCGTTGCGGACTTTTGGGCAAGCTTATGGAGGACAGGTTGTATGCCCATCAAGCGGTGCAGGATAGTTTGTTGGTGTCCGATGATATGGTGAACGCCCAAAGCGATAGGCAGATCCAACAATTGACGCAACAGATTGGAAGTGTTGAAAAAATGCTCAGCTACTATAAAAAGCCCGACATGGAAAGTTTCCGTGAGGAGCTTTTTGAAATCAATAAACTACGAATGCTTTCCGAAAAGATGCAGGGAAAAATAGTAGAGGAGATTGAAGTGACCCCGGAAGAGGTCCGTCAGTTTTTCAATAAAATTCCAGAAGATGAACGACCTGTTTTTGGTGCGGAATTGGAAATTGCCCAAATTGTAAAGCAGCCCGAAGCTCCCGAGGAAGAAAAGCAAAAAGTGATCAACCAGCTTAAGGAAATCCGTCAAGATGTATTAGAGAATGATGCTAGCTTCAATGTGAAAGCTATTTTGTATTCTCAAGATCCAGGATCAAAGTCCAAGGGAGGTTTTTATAGCATGACGAAGGAAACTCCTTTTGTGAAGGAATTTAAAGATGTTGCCTTTAGCTTGAGAGAGGGAGAGATATCTCAACCTTTTGAAACAAGTTTTGGATATCATATAATCTATATTGAAAAAATCAGAGGACAAGAATTGGATTTGAGACATATTCTTATGATTCCAGATATCCCACAAAGCGCTATTGATAAAGCAACAAAAGAATTGGACTCCATTCGCCAGCAGGTTTTGGATGGTAAGTACACATTTGCCGAAGCAGCCTTGAATTTTTCCGATGAAAAGGAGACCAAGTTTGATGGAGGACTGCTACGTAATCCCGTGAACTTTGATTCCAGATTTGAGCTTACAAAAATGGACCCCACCCTATACAACCAGGTCAGGAACCTTAAGGACGGTGAAATATCTCGCCCCATTCGTGAAGATGACCAAAGAGGTGGACCACCCAAGTTCAAGATCATGAAGATTTCCAACCGTTATGATGAGCACGAGGCGGATTTTGCCAAGGACTACATGAAAATCCAAGAACTGGCACTTCGTGAAAAACAGTTCAATGCCATAAAGGAATGGATGGAAGAACATATCGATGATACCTATATCCACGTGGACCCAGAAAGCAGAGGATGTGATTTTGCTAACAATTGGGTAAAGGAATAACCGTATGTCGGACGTAACTGCAGTAGAAAATCTGGTAAAAAAACACCAGGACTTAAAAAAGGAGATTGCCAAGGTCATTGTGGGTCAAGAAGAGGTAATCGAACAAATACTGTTATCCATTTACACTGGAGGCCATTCACTGCTCATAGGTGTGCCAGGTCTGGCAAAAACGTTAATGGTCAATACGATTGCGCAAACCTTGGGACTGGACTTTAAAAGAATCCAGTTTACCCCCGATTTGATGCCAAGCGATATTTTGGGAAGTGAAGTCTTGGATCAAAACCGCAACTTTAAGTTTATAAAGGGGCCGGTTTTTGGAAATATCATCCTAGCCGACGAAATTAACAGGACCCCTCCCAAAACACAAGCGGCATTATTGGAGGCCATGCAGGAAAGAGCGGTGACCATTGCGGGAAACCAATACAAGCTTAATCAACCATATTTTGTGCTGGCCACCCAAAACCCAATTGAGCAAGAAGGTACATATCCGTTGCCAGAAGCCCAGTTGGACCGTTTTATGTTCGCTATTGAACTAAAGTACCCATCGGTCGAGGAGGAAATCCAAGTAGTGAAATCAACCACTAGTGATAATCAAGCTACAATTGATACCTTGTTTACCGCAGATGAAATTATTGAGGTACAACACTTGATCAGGCGCATACCCGTTCCGGACAATGTTGTGGATTATGCGGTAAGGCTTGTAAATAGAACAAGACCAGGGCAAGAAGGGGCATCGGAATACGTTCAAAACTACATTGATTGGGGTGCTGGACCAAGAGCTTCACAGAACCTGATTTTAGCTGCCAAGGCCCATGCAGCCACCCATGGCAAATTCTCGCCCGACATCGAAGATGTAAAAGCAGTGAGTCTTGGAATACTCCGCCATAGGATTCTCAAAAACTATAAAGCTGAGGCAGAAGGCATCACCGAAGAAAAAATTATCACGGAATTGTTGTAAAAAATAAGAAGGGCAACACTTATTTAGTGCGATTCTAATTCCAAATTCCTTCTTGTTTTAGTAAATTTACCGAATTACAAAAATCTTAAAAACTCAATTGTATAATGGCATTTGATATAGACATGATTAAGGGTGTCTATGCTTCCATGGGGGAACGCGTAGAAAAAGCCCGTGAACTGGTGGGCAAGCCACTAACACTTTCCGAAAAGATTTTATACTCCCACCTGTGGGACGGTAAAACCGAAAAAGCATATGTAAGAGGCAAGGACTATGTTGATTTTGCCCCGGACAGGATCGCCTGTCAAGATGCAACGGCGCAGATGGCCCTTTTGCAATTTATGCAGGCTGGAAAGGATAAAGTAGCAGTACCGACCACAGTTCACTGTGATCACTTGATTCAAGCCAAAGATGGTGCTGCGGCAGATTTAAAACATGCCAATGAGACCAGCAAGGAAGTTTTTGACTTTTTGGGGTCTGTATCCAATAAATACGGTATTGGGTTTTGGAAACCAGGAGCAGGTATCATCCACCAAGTAGTATTGGAAAACTATGCTTTCCCAGGTGGTATGATGATCGGAACCGATTCCCACACCGTTAATGCTGGTGGATTGGGAATGGTGGCCATTGGAGTTGGTGGTGCCGATGCAGTGGACGTAATGGCCGGAATGGCCTGGGAACTAAAATTCCCAAAACTTATCGGCGTTAAATTGACCGGAAAATTATCCGGTTGGACCGCCCCTAAAGATGTAATCCTTAAAGTGGCCGAAATTCTAACCGTAAAAGGTGGAACAGGTGCCATTGTAGAATATTTTGGGCCTGGAGCCACCTCCATGTCCTGTACAGGAAAAGGAACCATTTGTAACATGGGTGCCGAGATAGGAGCGACCACATCGACTTTTGGTTACGATGAATCCATGGAACGTTACCTAAGGGCAACCGACAGGGAAGATGTTGCCGATGCCGCCAATAAAGTGAAAGAACACTTGACCGCAGATCCCGAAGTATATGCCAACCCAGAGCAATATTTTGACCAGGTCATCGAAATCAATTTGTCCGAATTAAAGCCACTTTTGAATGGTCCATTTACACCGGATTTGGCTACCGAAGTCGGCAGTATGACCGAGAAAGCCACCGAGAACGGATGGCCGTTGGCCGTTGAGTGGGGATTGATAGGATCTTGTACCAACTCTTCCTATGAAGATTTGTCAAGAGCATCATCCATAGCACAACAAGCGCTGGACAAAAAACTGAAAACAAAAGCCGAATTTGGAATCAATCCAGGGTCGGAACAAGTAAGATATACCACCGAGCGTGATGGTATCCTAGAAATATTTGAAAAATTGGATGCGAAGATTTTCACCAATGCCTGTGGGCCATGTATCGGTCAGTGGGGACGTTACGAAGATCCCAAGAACGCTCCTAAGAACAGTATCGTTCACTCCTTTAACCGTAACTTTGCGAAGCGTGCGGATGGAAACCCAAATACCCACGCATTCGTGGCATCTCCAGAAATGACAGCTGCCATTGCAATCGCAGGTCGTTTGGACTTTAACCCTTTGACGGATAAATTGATCAACGAGGATGGAGAAGAAGTAATGTTGGATGAGCCAACAGGATGGGAATTGCCGCCAAAAGGATTTGAGGTCAAAGAAAATGGATACGAAGATCCCGTAGAGGATGGAAGTGGAGTAGAGGTAATCGTTGCAAAAGGTTCAGAACGTTTGCAACTGCTTGAACCATTTGAACCTATCACCGCCAACGATCTTCAAGGTATGAAGTTGTTGATCAAGGCCTTTGGAAAATGTACCACCGACCACATTTCCATGGCAGGGCCATGGTTGCGATTCAGGGGGCATTTGGACAATATTGCCAACAACACCTTGATCGGGGCAGTAAACGCCTTCAACCAGAAAACCAACTTGGTGAAAAGCCAATTGACAGGTGAGTACGGAGGGGTGCCGGATACTCAACGTGAATACAAGAAAAAAGGAATCAAGACCGTAGTGGTCGGAGACCATAACTACGGTGAAGGTTCATCCAGAGAGCATGCTGCTATGCAACCAAGACACTTGGGTGTTGCAGTTGTATTGGTAAAATCGTTCGCAAGGATACACGAGACCAACCTTAAAAAACAAGGTATGTTGGCGTTGACCTTTGCCAATGAGAACGATTACGATCTTATTCAAGAGGACGACACCTTCAATATGGTGGATGCCGCTGAGTTTGCTCCGGACAAGCCATTGACCATTGAAGTGGTGCACGCAGATGGAAGCAAAGATACCATCATAGCGAACCATTCCTATAACGATGCACAGATCAAGTGGTTCAACGAAGGCTCGGCCCTGAACCTGATTAAAAAGCAGAATGCTTAATTGTATCTATAATAATCTGCGAAAACTCCTGATATTGTAAAAGATGTCAGGAGTTTTTAATTTTTGAGAAATAATATTCAATGAAGATCAGTAAAAAGACCATTCTCAATGTTGTATTGATTCTTTTTGTTCTCTCTTTTTTCGTAACGCCCATCGGGTACTATGGAAAGATATGGTTGAACAGATTGTTTTCCTTTTCGCCTTCGGTGATCGAGCAATCGGAACAACAAAAGATCACCGATTATGATTGGCGACTTAAGGATGAAGAGTGGAACTTTTTCAATTTTGAGAAATCCAAGGGCAAGATGGTATTCATCAATCTGTGGGCATCATGGCGATTGCCTTCGGAAGCTGAACTCGCAAGTATTCAGGAACTGTACGACAAATACAAGGGCACGATGGATTTCTACATCATCACCAATGAAGAGCGGGAACCCGTTGAGGCATTTATGGAAAAACATGGATTTACTTTTCCGGTGACCTACTTGATCATAGGTGAAAAAATGCCAATAAAGACGGATAAAGTACCGTCATCCTATTTGATAGATAAATCTGGAAACATTGTAATCCATGAAGAGGGAATTTCGGATTGGAGTACAAGAAAGGTCTACAAGGTGTTGGATGAATTGATTGTCGAATGAAACTGACCAAGGAACAAATCGGTAATGGTATATGGATATTGGCCATATTGCTCATTCTATTTACTCCAATAGGTTTTCATGCGAGGGTTCTTGTGAATAAAGTAGTTGCAGCTGTAATCAGTCCAAGTGCCGTGGATGAGAAAGAGCAAGCAACGTTGGCCGATTACCATTGGAACTTGATTGATTTAGAAGGAGAATCAATCAATCTTCAATCTAAAAAAGGACATGTGATCTTGGTAAATGTTTGGGCCACTTGGTGTCCACCATGTGTAGCCGAGCTTCCCGGTTTTGTCGAATTGTATTCAGATTATAAGGATAAGGTCACATTTGTATTTGTGGCCAATGATGAGAAGGATAGGGTAATTGCTTTTTTAGAGAAAAAGGAATATCGATTACCAGTTTACCTTCAAGCATCCGCAACACCTAAAGAATTGGAAAGCGGAAGTATCCCCGTTACCTACATCATAGACAAAGAGGGTGGAATTGTGGTGAACAAAACCGGCGCAGCGAATTGGAATTCGGAGAAAACTCGAAGCATGTTGGACAAATTACTGGCCGATTAATACTTCTTCTTGAAATACTTAAACGGAACCACTAACATACCAAAGCATTCCCCGTCATCTTTGCCCAAATGTTTGTGGTGCATTTTATGGGCTCTTCGAACACCGCGTGCATACCAATTGTTGGCATTGCGGAACATTTTAAAGCGCTGATGAATAAAAATGTCATGAACGGTAAAATAAGCTATTCCATAGGCCAAAATACCAAAACCTAAGGGCCAACCATACCAAAAGGATGTATAACTGCCCAAATAGAATAAGGTCATGCTTACGATGGCGTAAAAGATAAAAAAGGCATCATTCCGCTCAAACCATGAATCGTGGTCTTTTTTATGGTGGTCTCTGTGTAAACTCCACAGAAAACCATGCATCACATATTTATGGGTAAACCAAGCCATAAATTCCATAAAGCAGAAGGTTGCCAAAAAAATTAATATCCAGAGTGCTACTTTCATTGTACCAGTTGTAGTTTATAATTTACATAAGATTGCGCCAGCAGACCAAATTTTTGGTAGTTGGGCACACGAATTCTTGTGTTCTTAATTTCCAAAGGAGGGGTGCTCTGCAATTTTTGAAGCAATTTTTTGTAATAGCAGTATGCGGTATATACCCCAAATTTAGCCTGTTCCGGTAATTGCACTATTCCTGAATAGCCAAGGGCAAAATCGGCCTTTATTTCGTTTACGATGCGTTTTTTGGACTCCTCGTCCAGTTCCAACAGATTGGTGTTGGGAAAGTACGTCCTGTTCAGATCTTCGTAATCTGCCTTAAGGTCGCGTAGGAAATTTACCTTTTGGAAAGCAGATCCCAAAGCCATGGCGGATTCCTTTAACTCTTCGTACTTTTCTTTGTCCCCTTTAACGAATACACAAAGGCACATCAGGCCCACCACATCAGCAGAGCCATAGATGTATTCGCGATATTCATCAAAAGTCTCATAATTTTTTTTGGTCAGATCCATGCGCATACTCTTCATGAACGACGCTACCAAGTGATGTGGGATGTCATATTTATGATAGGTATCCTGAAAGGAATTTAGAATAGGGTTTAAACTTATTTTGTCAGCAATGGCCTGCTCCATATCCTTTTCAAAGTCATCGAACAATTTGGCCTTGTCATAATCATGAAAGGTATCTACAATTTCATCGGCAAAACGAACAAAACCGTAAATGTTATAAATATCCGCCCTTATGGAAGGAGCCAACATTTTTGTGGCCATAGAGAATGAGGTGCTGTAAGATTTGGTTACAATCTTGCTGCAATGATAAGATACATCGTCAAAAATAGTTTTCATTTGTTAACTTCTTTAATGATTAAATCAGCCACCAGTTTACCGGATATCAGGGATGGTGGGACCCCTGGGCCGGGTACGGTCAACTGACCGGTAAAGAACAAGTTTTTTACCTTGCTACTTTTGAGGTTAGGTCTTAAAAAAGCGGTCTGGCTCAATGTGTTGGCCAATCCGTAAGCATTTCCCTTATAGGAATTGTACTGTTCCACAAAATCGTTTACACAGAAACTTTCCTTAAAAATTACTGATTTTTTTACAGATTGATGGGTCAATTTTTCAAATCGGTCCATCACAATGTCAAAATACTGGTCCCTGAGCTGAGGTGTATCTTCCAATCCCGGAGCGATCGGTACCAGAAAAAAACCGGTTTCATTGCCTTCTGGTGCCATGGATGCATCTGTCACCGATGGGAAATTGGCATAGAACAATGGATTGCTGGGCCATTGTGGGTTGTCATATATTTCTTGGGCATGTTTCTCAAAATCCGTGTCGAAGAACAAGTTGTGGTGTTCAATGTTGATCAACTTTTTGTCAAAGCCAATATAGAACAATAAAGAAGAAGGCGCATAGGTCTTTCTGTCCCAATACTCCTCGGAGTATTGCCTATATTTTTTGTCCAGTAAGGTCTCGGAGTGGTGATAGTCGGCACCGCTGACCACATAATCGGCCAAATGATTGGTTCCGTTACTTCGAATGCCCAAAACGTCACCGTCCGATACCAAAATATGGGATGCGGGACTATTGGTGTGAATGGTTACACCCAATTCTTCGGCCAAACTTTTCATCGCCTTGATGATTTCGTACATGCCCCCCTTTGGATGCCATGTTCCCAGGCCAAAGTCTGCGAAGTTCATAAAATTATAGAAGGAAGGGGTCTTGCTGGGTTTTGCTCCGAGAAAAAGTACAGGAAACTCCAAAGTTGAAATTAGTTTTGGGTTTTTGAACCTTTTACGGACTTGTTGACTAATTGTTTTAAAAAACTGGTCAACTTTTAGTACCGTTTCCTTGGTCACCAACTCTAATGGTGAAAGCCCGGGTCTTAGGACAACTTTGTTTATGGCGATATCATAATTTTCCTGAGCTTCACCAATGAATTGTTTGAGATGCTTGCTGCTACCGGATTCAATGCGCTCAAATTCGGCACATATCTTTTCCATGCAATCGCCAATCGTAATGGTATCGTCCTCAAAGAAAATTTTATAGGCCGGATTTAGTTTGTCCAATTGGTAATAGTCGGATGTTTCTTTGTTGAAGTCGGCGAAAAACTTATCAAAAATATCGGGCATCCAATACCAACTTGGGCCAATGTCAAAAGTAAAACCATCCTTCACCAATTGTCTGGCCCTACCGCCCACAGTATCGTTCTTTTCGAATAGTTCTACCTCAAACCCAGCTTTTGCCAGATAGCAAGAAGCGGATAGGGAAGAAAAACCGGATCCAATGACAATTACTTTTTTCATTTGTGTTTAGAGGATATCTACCAATTGGTTAATGGATTTAAATATTCTAATGGACCCCTCGAGAGGTTTTTGCTCGCCAATTTCTTGTATTTGATGTCCCAAAACATAGAGTTTGGAGCCAGGGGATTTTTTCAGTACTTCACGGAACCGCTCAAAATAATCATCGATTTCATCCTTTGTTGGAGCAACGGTAAAATAGGAGACAAACCTGATATTGTTGTAATATTTGAGCAAATCCTCCAAACTTTCAATGGGCATGGTCTGTCCCAAATAAATGGTTTTATAGCCTTGCAATGCCAATTGATAGTTGATATATAACAATCCCAATTCGTGTATTTCGTTCTCCGGTAAAAACAGGACAAATACCTCATCCTTTTTGGTAGGTGCTTCAAATTGAAGTTTTTCGGTATGGATGTAGATTTTCTGTTTGATCAAGTTGGATATAAAATGCTCATGTGCAGGACTTATGGTATTGGTCTGCCATAATAGTCCCAGTTCGTTCAATAGTGGTATAAAAACCTCGTTAAAAATCTGTGTAAAGGACTTTTCTTCCATAAGGCTATTGTAGGTCTTAAGGAAAAGGGATTGATCGAAGTTGAGCATTGCCAATTTCAACGAGTTGAGGGCATGGCTTTTTTCACTTTTTTCGGCAATAATCTCGTTTACCAGGACAGGAATTTTTTCCTCGCCCATTTTGGCTATCTTGGAAATCTTGTAGCCGTTGTTGTACAATAGCGTAACGTTCAATAATTTTTGTAGACTTTCAAGATTATAGGTACGGATATTGGTATCGGTTCTTTCTGGGCTGAACAAGTTATATCGCTTTTCCCAAATTCGAATGGTATGTGCCTTTATACCGGAGAGGTTCTCCATATCGCGAATACTAAAGGAAGTTTTTACACTGTTCATCTTTTTGAATTAAACGTTAAACAAATTTACAATTTAAAAGATGCCATCCTAGTTTTTTATCATAAAATTTAGATTGTTCCTTATATATTTCAACGATTTGGGAAATGATTTGTGAATATTTCAACCTTTGTTTATCAATTTAAGACTAGTTCGTTTTTCTGAAAATCAATTTTTTATAAGAGGAGAATTCGCTTTTTACATAGGGGAACAGTATAAAAAGGCCCAACATGTTGGGAAATACCAGAGCCAATATCATGGCATCTGAAAATTTGATCACGGCATCCAAAGTAATGGCTGCGCCCAAAACGGTGAACATTAAGTATATGATCTTGTATGAAAGATCCATTGCTCTGCTTCTTCCAAAGAGATATTTCCAAGCCTGTAATCCATAATACGACCAAGATAGGATGGTGCTGAACGCAAAAAGGCATACGGCCAGCATCAATACCCATGAAGAACCATGTATGGAGTTTTCAAAGGCCATTGAAGTAATATTGACCCCACCTAATCTGCTGCCATCATATAGCAGAGCTTGTCCATCCACAACATTTCCATAAACAAATACCCCGTCCATATTGAACAGAATGATGACAATTGCCGTCATTGTGCATACAAGAACTGTATCTATAAAAGGTTCGAGCAGACCTACCAATCCTTCGGATGCAGGGTAGGCGGTATTCACCGCTGAATGTGCTATGGCGGCCGATCCCGCGCCGGCCTCATTTGAAAATGCCGCTCGCCTAAAGCCTTGTATCATTACACCCACAAATCCACCGGAAACGGTGGCCTCGGGTGTAAACGCATTTTTGAAGATCAATGCCAAGGCATCATCTACCCATTCTACCTTGGAAATAATTATGAAAATAGCGGCACCCACATAAAGTATGGCCATAAAAGGAACCACTTTCTCGGTAACTTTGGCAATTCTTTTTATGCCGCCAATGATTACGATTCCGGCCAAAAGAGCAAAAACCAGCCCAATTATGCTGCCCGTTGCATCTCCGGTAAGGCCAAAATTTTCTATAATCTGGGCCGCTGCTTGATTGCTCTGAAATGCATTGCCTCCACCAAATGATGCGCCCACGCACAAAATGGCAAATAGAACGGCCAAGAATTTTCCTAGTTTGGAAAACCCCCTCTGCGCGATTCCCTTGGAGAGGTAATACATAGGGCCACCATATACATTTCCCTTACCGTCAATGTCCCTATATTTTACTCCTAAGGTGCACTCCACAAATTTTGTGGACATGCCCAGTAGACCGGCAAGGATCATCCAAAATGTTGCGCCGGGTCCCCCAAAGGAAATAGCCACCGCAACCATGGCAATATTACCCAGTCCCACCGTCCCCGAAACTGCCGTGGCCAATGCCTGAAAATGGTTGACTTCTCCTAAATGACCTTCATCCTTTATTGTATCTACCAAATCACCATCTACCGTTTGAACCTGTGGTTTTAACTCGGGTCGGATTTTTTCGAGTTCATCATATTTTCCCCGGACCACTTGTATGGCAGTGGTGAAATGACGGACGTTGACAAAACCAAAATAAATAGTGAAGAACAATGCTCCTCCCATCAATATGATTAGAATCAATGGAATCCCTTGCCCGAATAGGGGAATTTCCGCCAAAATTAAATTCTCCCACCAAACAGCAAATGGCATAAAGGCATCATTGATCTTTTCATCCAGTCCTTGATTGGATGCTGATACAAAATATAGTGGTGAAAAAACAGCTAAAGTGTTGTTGTAAAGTATGTTGACCATAATCGAAAGTTTGCCTGAATTTCGATTTTAGGTTTAATTATGAAGCGTTTTGTCGGAATGGATTTATAAATGTCGGTAATCCTAAGTCAGACAAAATCAATGTAACCATTTAATAATCAATGTGTATGTTCTCTTTTGGAATACGAAGCCTAATTTTCCTTTCCCTATTTTCCGACATCTCGAACAATGTAGCTTTTAGGGGCTCATAGTGCTTGTCCTTGGTCCAGTTCTTTTTGCCAAAAAGGCCATTAAGGATGGCTTCCAGTAATCTTTTTAACTCGTTATGGTCACTTATGTCATAGTCTTTTGCGACATCAAAGTTTTTTGGTTTTATTTCCAGCCAACCATCTGTCATGTCCTTTTTACGCTGGGCAAATTCCTTGAAAAGGCGATATAGGGCAGGTGTTAGTTGTACAATACGGTCCTTATCACCAGGGAACCCGATCAAGGAAACGGAGTTGGCCATTGTAGTTGATTTTTGGGTCTTCTTTTTGATAAACTTTATTTTCAATTGGAATGGATCCGGTATCAAGGTTTCTGTAAGTTCTTTGACCCAGCTCAGTGCGAGGGCAAAAAACAACATGATCAAGGAGGTTTTAAATATGGCCGAGAACAACAATAAATTAATGTTGTTGTCCATTAACTTATAAATCTGTGCCATTAAGGTGACCAATATGGTGATCAAGGCCAACCCGCCCAATAAGAGCAATCTTCTTTTAATAAAAGATTCCCAAAGTACGAAACCCAAGAAAATCAAGGTCAAAAGTGCATAAACCACATCCAGTTCGTTGATAACATAGGCTTCACGTACCAAGAACATTTTGAACAATGTAGGAAACAGGGCAAAAGCAAATGGGATGCCTATGATAAGGGGCCATAATTTCGACTTGATCAACGGGGTAAAAGGTGCAGGTAAGTATTTGAACCATGGCAGCGCCATTAAGATAAATAAACTGTTGGTCAATGAAAGCATACTTGTGAGTCCGTCTTTGTAATGTGAATAGGCTGGGGTGTTGTTGAACACAATTTCAGTTAGACCCGAAAATGCCCAACACAACACGGAGAGAGCAAGCCAAACCGGACCATAATCGTGCTGCTTTTTCCCAATATGGTACCAAATGGACATTAAGGAAAGAAAAGCGAACAAGCATACAGAGAGCTGCCACCAACCATAAAACATGGAAATTTCATGTGAAACTTGAGTATCCATGCAAACGTTACTTTAAGAAAGGTTTATACAATTTCAATTATTTAGGAATAAACTGGAAAATAGGTAAAAAAGCAGAAAGTAAAAAAATGACGCTCGTTCAATGTGTTGACAGGAGCATTAAAACAAAAAAACCGCAAGCAATTGCGGTTTTTTTTTGTGCCCACGACTGGAGTCGAACCAGCACGTCCTTACGAACACTACCCCCTCAAGGTAGCGTGTCTACCAATTCCACCACGTGGGCCTTTGGAATTTTAAGTGTGCAAATATAATTTTTTTGTACAAAAGGAGAGGGATTTAATGGCTTTTTGTGATGGTTGGTTTTTGGGGTAACGACCGGTTCGACTTTGCACAAAGTTTACAAAATCATAATATCTGTCCACTTATATTTTTATGAAATTTGCTTTTGATGAAACACCCCCATACAAATGAAGCGCAGCAAGAACTTGCCCTTCGTGTCCAAGACTCGGATAGGGAAGCCTTCAATTCGTTGTTTTCCATGTTGTGGGAGCCTATGTATACCTATGCAGCTTCCTTGATCATGAATAATTCCCTTGCCAAGGACCTTGTTCAGGATATTTGGATAGATTATTGGCAGCGAAGGGAACATATTGAGGTGGAAAACATCAAGTCTTATTTGTTCAAAGCTATTCGCTATAAGTGTTATAACTCATTAAGGGATACAAAGTTCAACAAAACACAAATCGATGTTGCCGATTCTATTTGTGTGGTCTCCGAAATTGAACAGGAAGAAGATGTGCTCGAACTTTCAAAACGTATCGATAGGAGTATGGCCAATCTTCCGCAACGGTGTCAGGAAGTTTTTAGGTTGAGCCGAATCCACAATATCAGTAATAAAGAGATTGCAAACCAGCTCAATATCTCCCATCGATCGGTCGAAAACCAGATTTCTTTTGCGCTTAGGCGTCTTCGTAAGGACCTTTCCATTGTTAAGTCAATGTTCCTTTAAGCGACTTCTTTTTTAGCTAAAGGTTAAGCACTGCCCGTTAAGTTTAAGTAATCATTAAACCGCATTTTTTGAATGTGCGTCCCTGTGCATTTCCGGTACTTGTAGATGTAACGAACGTGCAATGACTGAAAATGAGATCAAAGTCTTGATGAAGAAATACCTCAATGGTACCATTACCAAGGAGGAAGAATCTCTGTTGGAAGAGTTTGATTATAAACTGCTCTCAAAGAATCATCAAAACGTATTTAAAAACTCCAAGCATAAAAACAGCATCGGTCAAAAGCTGGCCAAAAGCATCAATAATTCCAAGAGAAGGAATCCTTTGCTAAAATGGGCACAAGTTGCCGCATCACTCACCCTGTTAATGGGACTCAATTATTTTATTTACACCAATACTGTAGAACATGAGGTAGTGGAATCTTACGAGGAGGTAACTAAAAGTACGGATTGGGGACAAAAATTGAATCTGGTTTTGGCCGATGGCACCGAAGTGTACCTAAACTCGGGCAGTACCATAAAGTTCCCTAAACTATTCGAAGCCGATAAGCGGGTAGTGGAGTTGGATGGTGAAGCCTTTTTTGATGTGGCAGAAAACCCTGATAAACCTTTCATCATAAAATCTGGAGAGGTGGAGACCACAGTTTTGGGAACATCTTTCAATGTAAATACCTATTCCGAAAGCAATCAAGTGGCCGTAACCGTAGCCACGGGAAAAGTAAAGGTGGCTTCTAAGGAAAAGGAAATCTTCTTGATGCCAAACGAACAAGGTGTGTTCGATAAGCAATCAAAGTCCATTTCAAAGAAGAAAATTGATATCGCAGCCTTACTACATTGGAAAGATGGTATCATTCATTTTGAAGATGCTGAACTTTCCAAAGTACTCGAGACTTTGGAGCGATGGTATGGAGTGACCTTTGAAGTGGATAATGAAAACATAGGGGATTGCCATCTAACCGCATCCTATAATAACGAAAGGTTGAGTGCCGTCCTAGAAAGCATCGTTTATGCGAAAAAGGGAATCAGCTATGAGTTCCTGAGCAGCAAAAAAATTCAATTAATGGGAAAATGTACAGACTAAAACCAACTTAAATCAAACATCAACAAACTATGACATAAAAACAAACTCATTAAAAAAAGAGACAGCCCATTACACTTTGGCGAGCGGAAATAGGCTGTCGATAGTTCAATAATTACAAATAATCATAACCATTTAAACATTATGTGAAATTATGAATTCACTAACTATTAAACAATTAATCAAGTTGACATTCCATACATTTTGCTTTCTGATTGTTTTGTCCCTGCTGAATCCGGTGCTTGCTGCCGATGCCAGAGGTCAGAACTTGGAAAGTTTTAAGGTGGATCTGTCTGTGGACGACGCCACCGTAGTAGATGTGCTGAGACAAATTGAAGATCAAACCGATTTCAAATTTGTATATGACCGCAAAGTGGATAGGTTACAGAATACCTATAACATTGCATACCAAAACGTTTCATTGAAATCTGTTTTGGAATTGATGGCCAAAGACGCCGACCTTACTTTTAGAAGAATAAACAATACCATTTCCATAGATGTAAAGCCAAAAGCCCCTAAAAGAGTGGTTGAAGTGGTTTTTCTGACAGTTACCGGGCAGGTAACCGATGAAAACGGAGTTCCCTTGGCAGGTGCATCCGTAATGGAAAAAGGCAAGGGCAACGGTACCATTACCGATTTTGATGGAAACTATACCATTGAGGTCGAGGATGATGCCGTGCTTCAGGTTTCCTATTTGGGATACAAGTCACAAGAAGTTGCGGTAAACGGACAAAGCACCATTAACATACAATTGGAGCAAGATGCGACCATGTTGGAAGATGTTGTTGTGGTTGGTTACGGTACTCAAAGAAAGACAGATGTGACCGGTTCAATCTCTTCCGTGGATAGCGAGGATTTTAACAAAGGAATTGTAATGAACCCAGGTCAGCTTTTACAAGGTAAGGTTGCCGGTGTAAATATTTCCAACGTAAGCGGAGAACCGGGTGCACAGCAGGATGTAATCATAAGGGGTGTTGGTAGTCTTCGTTCCGGGACAACACCCTTATATGTAATTGACGGATTTGCCCTGGACAACACCAGCACCGGGGTGCCGACCAACCCATTGAACTTCATCAATCCACAGGATATTAAAAGCATAGATGTGCTAAAGGATGCCTCTGCTGCCGCCATTTATGGGGCAAGGGCCGCCAACGGGGTAATCGTGATTACCACAAAAAGAGGCAAGGCCGGAAGGACCCAAATGGATCTGAATGTTTCTACAGGCTTTTCAAGCTTGGCCAATCAGGTAGATGTTTTCTCCGCAAATCAGTTTAGACAAGAGGTTGTTGCCGCAGGTGGTACTTTGGATGATGGCGGGGCCAATACCAATTGGCAAGATGCCCTTAGCAGAACCGGTTTCACCAAAAATGTTAACTTGGCCATGAGCGGAGCATCCGAGCAATTCTCATACCGAGCTTCTTTGGGAGTTAACGACCAAGAAGGAATTCTTAGGGGCAACGACCTAAAGCGTTATTCAGGTCGATTGAACTTAACTCAAAAAGCATTCAATGATCGATTAAAAATCGAGTTCAATATGACCGCTACCAGAACGGAGAACCTTCGTGCCGATTCTGATGCCATAGTAAGGGATATGCTCCAATTGAACCCTACACTGCCATTGTATGTAGATGGAGAGCCAGCTTTGTTGGACAACATGCTAAACCCGTTGACACGAGAGCGAATCTATAGCGATGATGCCGTGAACCATCGTATTCTGGCCAATTTGGCACCATCGGTAGAAATCGTAAAAGGCCTTACCTATAAATTGAACTTGGGTGTGGACTACTCTTCTACCGCTAGGGACATACAGCTAAAACCATACTCGCTGTTGGAAGATTTTGTCAGGGGCGAACTGAACAGCATCTATACGACCAATAAGAACAGTCTTATTGAAAACACTTTGACTTACAATTTGATGACTGACAGGCACAACTTTACCTTCTTGGTCGGACACACCTATCAAGAAACCTTTGTGCACCAGAAAAGTTTTGAAATGGAGGATTTCTCCGATAACGGGATCGATCCAAAATATCAAGATCAGATCAGCTCCGAGGATATGCCCACCTATATGAACACCTATGCAACCGAGAACGAGCTGCAATCCTTTTTTGGAAGGGCCAATTATGTGTTTGACAATAGGTACATGTTAACAGCCACAATGAGAGCGGACGGGTCATCCAAATTTGGAGGCAACAATAAATATGGGTATTTCCCTTCTGTAGCTGCCGGTTGGAACATTATGAACGAGGAATTCTTGAGCTCCAATTCAACCATCAACAACTTGAAGTTAAGAGCGAGTTGGGGTAGAACAGGTAACCAGGAGATACCTTCAAAAATTACCAAAAGAAGTTTTACCGATAGCAGGGACAATAACGACTCTTATCCGATAAATGGTGACGAAAGCACTTTGGCAGACTATCCTTACGGCACCATATTTACGCGTTTGGCAAATCCAGATATTCAGTGGGAAGTGTCGGAACAATTGGATTTTGGTCTCGATTTTGGCCTGTTCAACAACCGTTTGTCCGGTACCTTGGATTACTTTAACAAAGTATCCGAAAACATTTTGTTGGAAGTGACCCCGGCAGACCCTGTTCAACCTACCGATAAATATTGGACCAATATTCCGGATATGGAAATCAAGAACAGCGGTATTGAATTCTCTCTGGATTACCATAGCGACTATAGCAAAGATTTTTCCTATAACATCGGTGGTAACCTGGCCTATACCAAGAACGAGGTGTCCAATTCGCCTTATGAAGTGTTGACCACGGGAGCGGCACAAGGGGCCGGACAGACAGATGCGACCATTAATGGAAACATCAATGGGGAGCCTATCGGTGCCTTCTACATGCAGGAATTCCTGGGAATCGGAGATGACGGACTTAGTATTTTATCAGATGACAGAAAAGTGGTTGGTAGTGCATTGCCAGATTTGATCTATGCCTTTTACCTAAACTTCAACTATAAGAATTTTGACCTAGGGTTGAATTTTAATGGAGTGTCCGGGAACAAGGTGTACAACCATACAGCAATGTCCTTGTTCAGCAAAGGACTCCTGACTTCCAACTTTAACACCACGTCCATTGCCACACAGTTTCCAGAGGAGGATATTACCAACTCCAATGCCGTATCCACAAGATACTTGGAGGACGGTGATTTCTTGAGGTTGAACAATGCCACATTGGGATACAACCTAAACCCGGCGTTGATAGGGCTGGATGGATTGGTGAATGCCATTCGCTTGTCCATAACCGGACAAAACCTATTCGTAATCACCGATTATAGTGGATTTGACCCAGAGATCAATTCAAACTTGACGATTGACGGGATACAGACCTTTGGTATAGATTACTTCAACTATCCCAAAACAAGAACCCTTGTTTTTGGCTTAAACGTATCATTCTAATCAAAAAAACACTTCAAAAAATGAAGAATAAAATAATAATAGCATTATTTGGAATAGGCTTGCTCACCAACATAAGCTGTACAGATCTTGAAGAAGAAGTTATTGATGAATCCCTTGAGGGTAGCGGTCAGGCAGAAGCAATCAGCGGTGCCATTGCCCCTGCCTATGGGCAAATAGCATGGACTTGGAGGCATACCAACTACTATGGATTGCAACTGATTCCCGCAGATGAGGCCATATTGCCGTACCGTGGCGGAACGGATTGGTATGACAACGGGAAGTTTTTGGATGCCCATTCACACGACATCGCGCCCAGCAATGATCTTGTGGGAAGCTCTTGGAACGAAGTGACCCGAAATATTTCCAGAACCATTACGGCAATAGAAGTGTTGCAACCTCTTGCCGAGGCCGGGGATACACAAGCAGAGGGAGCTCTGTACGAAATGATCGCATTGAGGGCCTATTTGAACATGCTGACCTTGGATAGTTGGGGATTGGCCTTTAGGAAAGAAATTTCAGGTGAACTATCGGAGATTTTAAGAGGGCAAGAAGCCATCGATTATATTGAAAGTGAATTACTGTCCGTTGTGGATGTAATCAATACAAGCAGGGGCCCAGGAAGGATTACCCAGGCTGCCGTTTGGGGCTTTTTGGCACGATTGAGCTTGAACGCCGCAGTGTATCGCGACCCATATGGAACTCCGGATTTTACTACCGAAGATATGAACAATGTAATCGAGTATACCGATAACATTATCAATTCAGGAATGTTTTCATTGTCCCCAGAGTATTTTGAACTCTTCAACGATGATAACCACGACAATCCAGAGTTGATTTTTGCACTGGACCAGCGTGGCGTAATGAACAACGAACATAGCCGTTGGGCCTATTGGTCCTTGGCAGGTTCTTGGTATCCTCGACCAGAGCATCCAAGTGCTGATGGAACCGATGGCCCGGCAATTACATCCGATTTTTATCAAACTTGGGTAGATGCCTACGGGAATGTAGATCCGGCAGAGGCAGATGCAAGATTCTATCAGGAAAATCAAATGATTCCAGCAGAGCTTCAGGACTTGACAGGAGTTTCTCCCGAGAATGATGAAGACCACTATTACTGTGTTTCCGCTGACGATTTTGAAATCAATAGAGGTATCATCCGAGGAGTAATTTGGGGACCTCGTAAGGACGAGAACGGTGCTTTTTATACTTGTGATGAAGGTTACCGTATTTATCCAGTGATTCAAAGAAAAGGAAATGGCCCTGACAGGGATGTGGATTATGTGAACCATAATTTGCAGGTGGATTTTACCAACGAGGGCAGATTGCACAAAAATGGTTACCGTGTTTCCAAGTATCAGTTTAGCCGTACATCTCCAAATGGAAACAACTATAGCAGTGTTGATTTGGTATTGATGCGTTTGGCGGAAATTTATTTGATGCGTGCAGAAGCAAAACTGAGATTGGGCGACAATGCAGGTGCCCTTGCCGATGTGAATACCGTAAGAACTTCAAGGACAGCACGTCCGGCTCAAACTCCGGCAGCATTACCAGCGATTGATTTGGAAATTTTGTTCCGTGAAAGGGGATTTGAACTCTACTGGGAAGGTTTCAGAAGAGGAGACCAGATTCGATTTGGGCACTACGAGGACACTTGGACAGAAAAAACGGATGACAACGTATATCACAGATTGTTCCCGATCCCACAAGATGCAATAGATGGAGCATCCAATGTTGCAGGATATTTGAAACAGAACGAAGGTTATTAAAATCAGGTGTATTTTTTAGCTGAGCGGCAAGTTGGTTTTTCCACTTGTCGCTTACATTTTTATAAACAACAAAAAAAGAGCATGAAGATTTTATATCGAATGGTTATTGCGGCAATGGCTGTTTTAGGCCCGGTGGGCTGTAGTACTAAAAAAGAGCAAGAACAGAAACAAGTAGCTTCCAAAGAACCCTTGAGCATCATTTTTATGATTGGTGACGGAATGGGTGTGCCACAAGTCTCATCCGCCTATTATTTTGGCGACAGCTTGCCGAATTTTTCACGGTTCAAACAAATTGGATTTCATCAAACATCGGCAACGGATTACACCATTACCGATTCGGCCGCAGGGGCCACGGCCTTCTCCACTGGTGAGAAAACCTATAAAAGAGCCATAGGAGTGTCTTCGGATTCCCTTCCAAGGGAAACTATTTTGGAGCAACTCCAGGAGCAAGGATACCAAACCGGGTTAATAAGTCTCACCACCATAACACATGCAACACCTGCCAGTTTTTATGCACACGTCACTGACCGTGATATGCACGAGGAAATTGCAGCTCAGTTGATAGATGTCGAAGTCGATTTTTTTGCAGGTGGAGGTAAAAAGTTCTTCAACCAAAGAGAAGATGGCAAAGATCTTTTCGCAGAATTACTATCCAAGAACTATCATTTGGATACCTTGGAGCTTTCAAAACCTGAAACCGGTAAAAAAAATGCCTATGTGCTGGCAGATGAAGGAATCCCTTCAAAAATTGAAGGCAGGGGCGATTATTTGTCCGAAGCCACCAAAATGGCCTTGGATTATTTCAACCGGAAAGAAGCACCATTTTTTATGATGGTGGAAGGATCATACATAGACTGGGGCGGCCATGCCAAAGATGCAGAAATGATGATATCCGAAGTGTTGGATTTTGATAAGACCCTCGGTGTTGTATTGGATTATGTGAAAGCAAATCCCAATACGCTGTTGGTGGTCACCGCAGATCATGAAACAGGCGGAGTGAGCATAGGCAAACACTACCAGATGGATGAAAGTACGGGAGAAAAAAAGGAGGTTCCCGAAAAAGTATCGGTATATTTCAATACCGATCAGCACAGTGGCGAGTTAATTCCGGTTTTTGCCAATGGCCAGGGAGCGGAAAACTTTCAGGGAATTTACGAGAACAACGAGATTTACCATAAAATGTTAAAAACCTTAAATCAAGCAAAATGAGAAAAAGAGCCTGTTTGTTGGTTATTGCCGGATTAGTGCTGTTCATTTCCGGAAAAGTTTTTGCCCAGAACAGTTACAAAATCCACTCGCATAACGACTACGCACAAGAATTGCCATTCTGGTATGCATACAGTAGCGGAGCATCATCCATCGAAGCTGATATTTTTTTGAGGAACAATGAGCTTTATGTTGCCCATGCGGAAGAAGAAATTGTGGAAGGGTATACTTTGGACAAACTATATTTGAATCAACTCAGTAATCTGGAAACATCCGGAAAACTTAGGGAACTTCAATTGCTTATCGATATTAAATCAGAAACATACGCCACCTTGAAAAAGTTGGAGGAAGTATTGAAGGAGTACCCGGCACTTATTGATGGCGACAACGTAAAGTTTGTGATTTCAGGAAATCGACCAAAACCAGAAGAGTACAAAAACTATCCTGATTTTATTTGGTTCGACCATCAAAATTTGGATGACCTTGCTACTATCGATTTGAGCAAGGTCGCATTGGTGAGCACGAGCTATAAAAACTATTCGGTATGGAACGGCTATGGAAGAATGACCGGCCCGGATTTGGCCAAAGTAAAAGATGTGATTTCCATGGCCAAGGCATCCGGAAAACCATTCAGGTTCTGGGCCACACCGGATACAAAGACTGCCTGGGCACGTTTGGCCAAATTGGGAGTAGATTTCATCAATACGGACAAACCGGCACTGGCAAAACAATATTTGGACGATGTGGACAAAAACACTTTTACATTGGAATCGCCAGTTGAGGTTTATACACCCAAATATGAATATGATGCCGATTCCAAACCTGCCAATATCATTTTAATGATAGGAGATGGAAACGGTCTTGCCCAGATTTCATCGGCCATGATTGCCAATAGGGGGCATCTTACCATGACTTCATTAAAAAACATCGGGTTGTCCAAGACGGCTTCTTATGACGACTTGGTTACCGATTCGGCGGCCGGGGCTACCGCTATGGCCACAGGGAAAAAGACCAATAACCGTGCAATTGGTGTGGGACCAAATGGTGAAAGTTTACCCAATTTAACCGATGAGCTGAGCAAGAAAGATTTTAACACCGCCATAGTTTCAACAGATGCTATTTATGGTGCCACGCCATCATCTTTCTATGCCCACAGGGTAGAACGGGATGACACCCCGGGTCTGGTAGACGATTTAAAACGCAGTCAGTTAAATCTTTTTGTTGCCGGTGGTGAAGGAGAGAAGAAAAGTATTGAAGAAAAATTTTCCACCACTGACCTTTCTTCTTTCAGTGGATTGGACGAACCAATAGCAATCTATCTAGGGGACAATAAGGCGCCATCCAAGGCAAATGGTAGAGGAAATGCACTTCCCAAAAGTGTTGCCAAAACGCTTCAGGTTTTGGGGGCAAAGAACAATCCTTTCTTTTTAATGGTGGAAGCGGCCCAAATTGATAACGGTGGACACTCCAACAGTACCAGCGATATTGTTCTTGAAATGTTGGACTTTGACCTTGCCATTGCTGAAGCTATAAAATTTGCGGACTCCAATAAGAATACCCTGATCATCATAACTGCGGACCATGAGACCTCTGGTTTTGGAATTGTGGGAGGTGATTTGGAAAAAGGTACGGTACAGGGGGATTTCTTAACAGTAGACCATACGGGAATCATGGTGCCCGTATTTGCCTATGGACCTGGAGCCATTAATTTTAACGGGGTTTATGAAAATACAGAGATCTTTAAAAAAATCTTGGATTCTTTGAAGTAGCATAAGATCAAGGACATCTTTGTTCAAAGATGTCCTTGATTTTTTCCAAGACACATTATCAAGTCAACACCCTGTGCTCTGAAATAAAATCATGAATCGTAACTATTGGGAGCAGGATTAGATTCCTTAATTTTGTACCATATTTCTTTCAAAGAAAAACTATGGACAAGGATTTAGGTCGTTTGCTTTATAACTATCTGATTGAGTTGGGAATGGCAGAAGGCATTGCAACTTACATCAATTTGATTGTGCTGATGTTGGTGGTCCTAATACTGGTGCTCTTACTCGATGTACTGATTTGGAAGATTCTAAGGGGGGTTTCCGTTCGCTTGGCCAGAAAGTCCAAGAATAATTTCGATAATTTTTTGGTTGCCCATAGGGTTCCGAGGTACGTGGCACATGTAGTTCCGCTCACCATTTTATTGGAGTTTGTGCCCGTAGCGTTCGAAGATTTTGATTACGCCGAAATGATAGCACTCAAGACCATTAAGATTCTTTTTGTTCTTCTGGTCTTGGTCATATTCCGTAAGTTTTTTAAAAGTGTAAATGACTATTTAAAAACCCGCCCCAAGTTTAAGGATAAGCCCATAAACAGTTACGTGCAGGTATTTATGATCTTCGCATGGATCGTGGGGATACTTACCATTTTTGCCATTGTTACCGGTACTACCGTTTGGAAATTTTTTACGGCATTGGGTGCGGCATCAGCAGTGGTACTGCTTATTTTCAAGGACTCCATTTTAGGCCTGGTGGCCAGTATCCAGGTGACCATAAACGATATGGTCCGTATCGGGGACTGGATTACTTTTGAAAAATATGGAGCCGATGGCGATGTGGTAGAGATTAGCTTGGCAACGGTCAAAGTCAGGAATTTTGACATGACCATTACTACCATTCCCACCTATGCATTGATTTCCGATTCTTTCAAGAACTGGAGGAGCATGCAGGTTTCAGGGGGAAGGCGAATCAAAAGGTCCTTGATCATAAGGCAAAAGAGCATTCGTTTCTTGACCGAAGAAGAAGTGGAGAAGCTTAAGAAAATACAATTGGTGGAAGCTTATATTGGTGCCAGAAACGAACAGATCAAAGCCTACAACCAAGATAACAAAATCAATAAAGAATTATTGGTGAACGGAAGGAATCTCACCAATTTCGGTGTTTTCCGGAAGTATGTGACGACTTATTTGGAGGGTCATTCTGCTATCAATAAGAGCATGACCTTGATGGTAAGGCAGTTACAGCCAACCCCACAGGGCATTCCTTTGGAAATTTATGCGTTCAGTTCTGACAAAAGATGGGAAAATTATGAATATGTAATGGCCGATATATTTGATCATCTGCTCGCTGCTCTACCATATTTTTCTTTGGAGCTTTTTGAGCTTCCTGTTACAAAAGATTTTGTTCCTGTCGAGGAAGACGAACCTAAATCCTGATTTTTAGGGCAAAGCGGCGGCCAAAGCAATTTCCACCATATCCTTAAAAGAACTTTCACGGGCCTGGGCCGATAATCTTTCCTTCGTCACCAATGAATCCGAAATGGTAAGAATGCTCAATGCTCTTATGTTGTATTTTGCAGCTATGGTATAAAGTCCAGCTGTTTCCATTTCCACACATAGAACACCGTATTGGGCCCACAGTTTGTATTCCTCGGGGTCATCTACATAAAATTCGTCGGAAGAAAGTACATTGCCCGCTTTTATAGGAATTTTATGCTCTTGCGCATAGTTTACAGCTTTTATAAAAAGCTCAAAATTGGCGGTAGGGGAATAGTCAGAGTTGATAAACTTGGAGTTGTTCATACCCGAGGTAGTTGAGGCGGCCATGGCCAATACCACATCGTTTATTTTTACTTCTTCTTGATAAGACCCTGCAGAACCCACGCGGATAATGTTCTTGACCCCATAATCTTGAATCAGTTCGTGAAAATAGATCATCGCCGAGGGCATACCCATACCACTGCCTTGTACTGATATTCTTTGGCCCTTGTACGTTCCCGTGTAACCGAGCATACCACGTATTTTATTATAGCAAAAGGCATCTTCAAGAAAAGTTTCCGCAATCCATTTGGCACGGAGGGGATCTCCCGGCATTAAGACCGTGTCGGCAATCTCTCCTTGTTTGGCTTCAATATGGGTGCTCATTATATGTTTTTATTGGATTAATGATGGCCCGGATGAGGTTCCAATTCGTGAAACACCGAGTTCTATAAATTTTAAGGCCTGTTCATGAGTTTTAATTCCTCCTGAAGCTTTGATTTTTGCGTTATCGCCCACAATTCTTTTCATGAGTGCGACATCTTCCAAAGTGGCGCCCCCAGTTCCAAATCCTGTAGAGGTTTTTAGAAAATCCGCCTTTGCTTCAACTGCTAAAGTACAGGCTATTTCTTTTTCCTCATTCGTAAGGAGGCATGTTTCGATAATTACTTTTAATACATGGTCGCCTATGGCTTTTTTTATCGCTTCGATTTCAGCTCTAACGGCATCATAATCTTTCGATTTCAACCATCCAATATTGATTACCATATCTATTTCATCCGCTCCATTTTCAATACAGTCGACCGCTTCTAGTACTTTTGCCTTGGAAGACATGGCGCCCAATGGAAAACCAACTACGGCAGCAATTTTTACATGTGTACCCCTCAGTACATTTTTAGCGGAGGATACATAACAGCCGTTAACGCAAACGGCATAAAAATTATACTCAATGGCCTCTTTGCACAATACTTCAATATCCGCAGTGGTGGCTGTGGGCTTTAAATTGGTATGGTCGATGTATTTTTCCAAGGGAATAATAGCGATTAAAAGTTTAAAGATAACCAACATATACCATTTAATGCTAGGAGGCTAATTGGAGATTTTTATACTCATATCCATATGGTCAGCTTCTTTTTTTTGCATATCAAAATAAACCATGGATTTGTTAGAAATTCTTGAATGAATAACAACGGTATTTGCCAAGAATATAGTAGTTTGCTAGGTGTACTAAACTATGTTTAACAAAACAAATAAAATGAAAAAAATAGTAACATTTGGAGAGATTATGCTCCGTTTGGCCCCTAAGGAAAACCTCAGGTTTTCTCAGGCTTCGGAGTTTAATGCCATTTATGGGGGAGGGGAATCCAATGTAGCGGTATCCTTGGCCAATTATGGCCTTCCCGTTGAATTCGTTACGCGTTTGCCCAAAAATGATATAGGTGAATGTGCACTTATGGAAATGAGAAAGCGAAACGTAGGTACCAATCACATTGTTTATGGTGGCGATAGACTTGGAATCTATTTCTTGGAAACGGGGGCCGTCAGTCGAGGAAGCAAAGTAGTTTACGATAGAGCCCATTCTGCCATGGCAGAGATTCAACCAGGAATGATAGATTGGAAAGAAGTTTTCAAAGATGCCCATTGGTTCCATTGGACCGGAATTACTCCGGCAATTTCACAAGGCGCCGCAGATGCGTGTTTAGAAGCAGTTAAAGTAGCCAGTGAAATGGGACTCACCATTTCAACGGATTTGAACTATCGAGCAAAATTATGGAAGTATGGCGTGGAACCAGAAACCATCATGACACCTTTGGTTTCGTATTGTGATGTGATACTCGGTAACGAAGAGGATGCCCACAAACATTTTGGTATTCATCCCAAAGGACTGGATGTCCATAAAGATGGTAAAGATGTTACGGCAGAAGCATTTTTATCTGTCTGTGAGCAAATGATGGAAAAATTTCCAAGGGCCAAAAAAGTCATAACCACTCTAAGAGGTTCCATTAGTGCGTCGCACAACACATGGGCTGGGGTAATGTACGATGGTAAAAAAATGTACAAGTCGCCAACCTACCAAATTACACATATTGTGGATAGAGTAGGAGGCGGCGATAGTTTTATGGGCGGTCTGATATATGGTTTGAACACGTACAACGATGATCAGAAAGCTTTGGAATTTGCTGTAGCGGCATCCTGTTTGAAGCATACCATTTACGGTGATGCGAATCTTGTTACCGTTGCAGAGGTAGAAAAGCTTATGGAAGGCGATGCTTCAGGAAGAGTGGCAAGATAATTTTTTATTTACCTATCTATACAATCGATTGTGTAAATCGATGAAGAAAAATTAACCGAACAGCATGAATAAGAAAAGCCCCGGAATTCCGGGGCTTTTCAACATATAATTTTTCTATTATTATCCAGTAAAGTAAGAAAGGATACCTATTACTATCACCACCAAGAGCACCGAAAGTACAATATCGATGGTACTATAACTACCTTTTGAATTTATACGGTCCTCGGGGGAAAGTGTCCCAAAGGACAGTCCTTTTATGGTTGCATAGTTTGGTGGAGCGGTTGCCAAAGTGACGGCAATGCACAACGCTACGGAAAAAAGAAACATAAAGATAGCCATGTGAGCAAAGTTTACCGTAGCAAACGCAAACAGAAATCCAGATACCTCTGTTCCTGCTGCAATCTCAGGTTGGTAATAAATCTCTGATCCCAAACGCAGGATCAATAAAACCAATCCCGCCAATAAGGTGGTAATCGCCGCTTTGGAGTTTACCCTTTTCCAGATGATTCCCAATAAAAATACCGTTGTCACCGGCGGTGCAATGTAGGATTGTACATTTTGAAGGTATTGGTACATAACCCCGCCTCCAATTTTGTCCATGATCGGAATCCATATGATGCCCAGCACAACAATAATACCAGTGGCAATCTTGCCAATGGTCAAAAGTTCCCGTTCAGATTTTTCCGGACGTAGTTTTTTGTATATATCAATGGTGAAGATTGTGGAGCATGAATTGAACACGGATGCCAAAGAGCTCATCAATGCGGCCATAAGACCACCTGCGACCAAACCTTTTAATCCAACAGGCAGCAGGGTTTTTACCAACATAGGGAAGGCTCTATCAGCTCTATCTACACTAAAAACCTCAGGATTTTGAATGGTGAGTGCAAAGGCAATGATACCGGGAATCAAGAAAATCAAAATAGGCATCAATTTTAGATATGCTCCAAAAATGGCCCCTCGTCTACCAATTTTAATATTATTGGCCGCCAACGTTCGTTGTACAATATATTGATCAGTACACCAATACCAAATTCCAACAATGGTTCCTCCAAATAACAATCCTGTCCATGGGAAATCCGGGTCGTTCATTGGTCTCCACATATTAAAATGGTCCGGGCTTACAGATGTTACCGTTTCATGTAATTGTCCCCAACCACCTACCTCTTTCAGTCCTAGGTAAGTAATCACCAAAGAGCCCAAAATCAGGATAACGGTCTGTAAGGTTTCGGTATAAATTACGGCTTTCATTCCTCCAACCACGGTATAAATACCAGTAAAGATTACCACACCAATGGCGCCGTACCAAAAAGGTATTCCCAAAAGTTCTGAAACAACGATTCCTCCGGCATAGATGGTTACCGAAACCTTGGTCAATACATAGGCGACCAAGGAAAAAATGGACAAAAACCACCGTGAACGGCTATCGAACCTTTTTTCCAAAAACTCCGGCATGGTAAAGGCTCCACTTCTTATGTAGAATGGTAAAAACAACCAGCCAAGCAAAAGTACGATCCAAGCATGCAGTTCATAGTGTGCCATCGGGGTTCCTGTTTCAAATCCGGTACCTGCCAGACCCACAACATGCTCCGACCCAATGTTGGAGGCAAAAATGGAGGCGCCTATCACAAACCAGCCTACATTTCTACCGGCCAAAAAATAGTCTTCGGTATTTTTGTTCTTCTGGGATACCACCCACACGGCCACACCGATCAAGGCCAAAAAATAAATGCCCAGAACTATCCAATCCGGCCTTTCTAAAACTGATTCCATAATTAAGTTTGATTAGTTAACGAAGTGTTTTTATTATATTGGTTTGATGTATATTCTTAATGTTACGACCTTTCTATATTGTCATTTTTCACAACTTGATCCCACTCTGTTTGTATATATTATAGGTGCTGGCAAATGATTATTTGAACACTTGGCAGGCACATATATTAAAAAGTACATGTTTTTTTTATATCTTTTTTCAAATATAGTTAACGGAATCGATTGCGTAAATTAATTTTTAAATTTCTTTGTGTTGACGCAAACATTTCTAGGGAGATAAAGTTTTTGCTCTTGATCGGAATGAGCCTAAATAGCGCGAAATTTAAAAATCGATTTCAAATAATTATACAAAACTGAAACTAAAAGTTAATTTAGCAACATGAAAACTCAGGTCTGTTACAATTCCGCGACTTGAATAACCTAACCGAAGTCTGAACAATGAAGATCAAAAAGGAGGTTACCATCTACGATCTTGCCAAAGAATTGAACTATTCCCCCTCGACGATTTCGAGAGCCCTGAATAATCATAAAAGTATCAGCAAAAAGACCATTAAGCTGATCAAAGAGGCGGCGGAAGAGATGGGGTATCGCCCCAATAACTTGGCAGCGGGACTCAGAAATAATAAGAGCAACACCATCGGTGTCCTCATTTCCAGAATCAACCGTCCATTCATGGCCTCGTTAATCAGTGGAATTGAAGAGACTGCCCGGAAGGCCGGATACAATGTACTTATCAGTCAATCCAATGATAAGTATGAGAATGAAATAAGCAATTGCAATACACTTTACGATAGCAGAATAACCGGGTTGATTGTTTCGCTTTCCATGGAAACTGTGGAAATGGAACATTTCCAAAAGTTTGTGGACAAGGGCATACCAATTGTCTTTGTGGATAGGGTACCGGATAATTTCAATTCCTACAAAGTCGTCATCGATAACTATACTGCAGGTTATTCCGCAACCAAGCATTTGATAGAGCAAGGTTGTAAACGAATTGCACATTTTGCAGGAGCGCAGCATAGAAATGTATACCGGGAACGTAAAAAGGGGTATCTGGATGCCCTTCGAGAGCATGGTCTGCCCATAGAGGATAACCTAATGGTTAATTTTAAGACCCTGAGTTTTGAGGAGGGCAACAAAGCCACCAAAAAACTCCTGAAGTCGGCCAATCCACCGGATGGCATTTTTTCCGCCAACGATACCGCTGCGGTGAGTGCCATTATGTGTGCCAAGAAAATGGGAGTTGAAGTGCCCGAACAATTGGCGGTAATCGGGTTTAATGATGACCCCATTGCATCCATTGTGCAACCATCGCTGTCTACCGTATCCCACCCTGCAAGCAAAATGGGAGCAATTTCGGCAAAAAGAATCTTAGATCATTCCATCAACACTTACGATACAGGAGTTTCTGAAGTCACTGTACTCGGGACAGAGATCATTGCCAGGGATTCCTCTTTAAAGAGAACCAAAGTTTTAGAGTCCGAATAAGCTAGGCAGCCAAAGGCTAAGTTCAGGAAAAATACTTACAAAAACCAAGGCCAGAATCATTGCTAAAAATAAGGGTAACAGTGGACGTACTACTTTTTGAATCGTTGTCTTGGCCACCCCGACCCCTATGAACAATACGGCCCCAACAGGCGGTGTACATAGGCCAATGCAAAGGTTCAGCACCATTATAATTCCAAAATGGACAGGGTCTATACCAAGTTCCATCACCACGGGCAAAAATATGGGAGTGAATATCAATACAGCAGGGGTCATGTCCATAAAAATTCCTACGATAAGAAGAATTATATTGATCAAGATGATGACCATAATCTTGTTGTCGCTCAAACTCAAGAGTGCTTGAGTGACCGCTTGTGGGATATTTTCATACGAAAGCACCCACGACATCGCAATGGAAACCGCAATCAGTAACATGACTATGGCAATGGTAGAGGAGGACTCCACTAAAATAGGGCGAATGTCCTTGATAGAAATTTCCTTGTAGATCATTGCCAGTACCAAACAATAGATTACTGCTACTGAAGATGCTTCGGTCGCGGTGAATATTCCTGCCACAATACCTCCTATAACCACTATCAATAGGAAGAGACTGGGCAATGCATCTAAAAAAGTGCTAAGTATCATTTTAAATGAACTACGGTCCGCGGTGGGATATCCTTTTTTTCTGGCCCAGATATAAGCAACTATCATTAGGAATATTCCTGTGATAATACCGGGAAGATATCCTGCTAAAAATAGGGCGCCAATACTCACCCCACCACTGGCTACGGAATAAATGATAAAAATATTACTGGGTGGAATTACCAGTCCGGTCGTGGCGGATGTTACGTTAACAGCCACTCCAAAACCTTTATCATACCCGGATTCTTCCATTTTTTCCGACATAAAACCTCCAATGGCCGCTGCGGCGGCTCCGGCAGACCCTGCAATGGCACCGAATAACATGGCCGCAACAATGTTCACGTGGGCCAACCCGCCGGGTAACGCACCCACCAAACTTTTGGCGAAAGCAATCAAACGTTCGGCAATGCCCCCCTTGTTCATAATATGACCGGCCAAAATAAAGAATGGTATCGCCAAGATAGAAAAACTGTCCAATCCGGTTACAAGTCTCTGTGCAATGGTAGTAACTGCAGGGAAAGTATCTACACTTACCATTAAAGTAAGTAAGGATGATATCCCTAAAGCCCAGGCCACAGGAACACGAATCGAAATCAAAATGAGAAAACTAAGGATAAGAATGCTAATTTCCATTTTTGATTTTTTTTATGATGGTGAAAAGCTCTGATAATTTGAAATAGAGGATAAAAGCTCCGGATATGGGCAGCACCATATAAACAAATCCAATGGGCAATTGCAGGGCAGGAGATGTTTGGCCCAGTGCAAACGAAATATAGACGTACCTAATACCACCGATCAAAAAAACGGCCACAGCAAATAACAATACAAGTAGATGGATAACAATATCCAAGTAGTTTTGTTGCTTTTGGTTAAGGTGTTGTGGCAGTAAGTCAATGGCAATATGCAACTTTTTGCCTGAAGCGTAGGCCGCGCCCAAAATACTGAGCCATACCAGTAAAAAACGGGCAAGTTCATCTGTCCAAGAGCTCTGACTTTCCAATAGATATCGTGTAATTACCCCCCAAAACACATCCAGCACCATAACTCCCAACAAAAATGCCATGGCCCATTCCAAAAAGCTGTTCACATGGTTTTTCATTATTCGGTGCTCTTAATTTCTTGAACGAGTTTGTACAAATGTCCATTTTTTTCTTTCAGGGATTGGAGCATGGGTTTTGCTTTTTCTTCGAAAAGTGATTTATCTGGGTATATAATCTGAACGCCCGCTTTTTTAATTTCCGTCAAGGCTTCACGTTCCGCGTCTTCCCATAATTTTCGCTGTAAAACAGTAGCTTCTTCCACAGCTTCCATTAACCATCCTTTTTCCTGTTCGCTCAGCTTGTTCCACGTCAATGTGCCAATGACTAAAATATCAGGGATTGAGGTATGTTCGTTTTTGGAAAAATACTTACAGACCTCATAATGTTTCGAGGTATAAAAACTGGGAAGGTTGTTTTCTGCACCATCCACCACGCCTTGTTGAAGTGAAGTGTATAGTTCCGCCCAAGAAATGGGAGTAGGGGACCCACCGAAATCCTTCACCATTTCTATGGCCGTGGGACTCTGCATTACCCGTAATTTAAGACCCTCCAAGTCTTTTGGACTATCAATGGGGGTATCCTTTGTGTAGAATGAACGATTTCCGGCGTCAAAGTAGGTCAAACCCTTTAGCCAAAACTGTTCCGAACCGGAAAGAAGCTTTTTCCCGATTTCACCATCATATATTTTGAAACGATGCGCATCATCTTTAAATATGTAGGGGTACCCCAATACCTTAAGGTCGGGCGAAAAATTTTCCATTACCGCTGCCGATACCTTGGTCATGCCCAAACTACCTATTTGGAGCAGTTCCAAGGACTGTTTCTCGGAACCCAATTGGCTACTGGGATAAATTTCAATTTTGAGTTTCCCCTTTGATTTTTCCGCAATTAGATCTGCCATGTATACCATGGCTTCGTGCACAGGATGGCTTACACCAAGACTATGTGCCAGTTTTATGGAATTTACATTTTCCTCATCTGGCTTACAGCTCAAGAGAAGTATGGCGAAAAGGATGAAAAACCAGGTTTTCATACTGATTTTATCTCTTGGATGATCTTTATAACGTCTTTTACCTTTTGGGTGATCAAATCAAAGTTTCCTTGAACCAGAGCTTGTTTGTCTATGAGTTTGGAGCCCATCCCCACACAGGTGGCGCCAGCTTCAAACCAAGCGGTCAGGTTTTCTTGGGTAGTGTCCACCCCGCCAGTAGGCATTATGTTGGTCCACGGTTGAGGTCCCTTAACGGCCTTGATAAATTGGGGACCGTACACTTCCGCAGGAAATAATTTTACCACTTCACAGCCAAGTTCCTCGGCCCTTGTAATTTCGGTAAGCGTACCGCATCCGGGAGACCAAAAAATCTTTTTACGGTTGCACACAATGGCAATGTCCTCCCGTAGCACAGGAGTAACCACGAAAGAAGCACCCATATTAATAAAGTTGGAAGCAGTAGCGGCATCAGTAACAGAGCCAACGCCCAATATCATATCGGGACATTCTTTATTGCAGAAATCAACTAGTTCAGAAAATACCTTTTCGGCGTTTTCCCCTCTATGGGTAAATTCAAAAAGTCTAGCGCCCCCATTATAGCAGGCTTTTACTACTTGCTGTACCATTTTGGGGTCGGAATTGTAGAACAAGGGAACAAACCCAGTGTCCCCCATAGCTTTAAAAACCTCGAGACGGGTGTATTTTTTCATGTGCGATATGTTTGTTTAGTTCAGGGGTTGTGAGTCCCTTTATGTTTTTACGCTTTCATTTTTCATTACGCTCGGGAATTGAAAAAATGCTTTGGCGTTGTTATATGTTATGTCTTTTACGATTTGTCCTATCCACTCCATGTCATTCGGAAGCAATCCAGCTTTAAGGTCGTTGCCGAGCATATTGCACAATACCCTCCTATAGTATTCGTGCCTTGGAAAAGATAGAAAACTTCTACTGTCCGTAAGCATGCCCACCGAGCAACTGAGCAAGCCCATATTGGAAAGGACATTCAATTGGTCCTCGATACCATCTTTTTGATCTAAAAACCACCAAGCAGCCCCGAATTGTACTTTACTTTTGATTCCCTCTCCCGTAAAATTACCGGCCATAGTGGCGAACACCTCATTGTCCGAAGGATTGGAATTGTATAAAATGGTTTTGGGCAGGCTTTCATTGCTGTTTAGATGGTTCAAAAAGCTGGCCAATTGTTCCGCTTGTTGATAATCGCCAATACTGTCCACTCCCGCATTGATTCCTATTTTGGAAAGAACGGCTTGGTTGGTGTCCCGGATGGGGCCTAAATGCAATTGCATCACCCAATTTTTGTTGGCATAAAACTCGCCCAGCGTATGCATTATCGCCGATTTGTACTTAGTGACTTCAATTTTGGAAATTGATTTCCCATCTAAGCGAAGCCTCAGTATTCCATTAATTTGGTCCGGAGTAAATGATTCTCCAAAAGCATGCGTCAATCCATGGTCTGAAAGTCTACATCCATGTGTATGGAAAAAATCAACCCTAACACCGATGGCTTCCTTTAGGGATTCGAAATCGGTGATTTCAATATCCGTGATTTCGGATAGGCGCTTTAGGTAATCCAGAAAATCATCTTTCTCAATATCAATGAGACCATCCGGTCTAAACGTTGGCAGAACTTCGGTGCTAAAACCTGAATCACCCAATTTGGCATGATCGGAGAGATTGTCCAACGGGTCATCCGTGGTGCACACCACCTTTACATGCATCCGTTCAAGGAGCTGTTGGGTCGAAAAATCTGAAGTGTTCAGTTTTTCATTACATATTCCATAAATTTCCGATGCAGTCTTTGGAGACAGAATTTTATCGACTCCAAAATATCGGCTCAGTTCCATATGCGTCCAATGGTATAAAGGATTCCTTAACGTGTAGGGTACGGTTTCTGCCCATTTAAGGAACTTTTCCTCATCTGTAGCGTCGCCTGTAATGTACTTTTCCTCTATGCCCAAGGCTCGCATAGCCCTCCACTTATAATGATCGCCTTCAATCCAAATCCGGGTCATATTGGCAAAGTTCTTATTATCCGCGATTTCGTTGACCGGAAGATGACAATGAAAATCGATGATAGGCTGACTCTCTGCATAATTGTGATATAGCTCCTTAGCGTAATCAGTTTCCAGCAAAAAGTCATCGTGTATAAATTTTTTCATGTGTTGGTTTCTAAGGAAGGGTTTAGTTTATGACGACAGTTTTATGGCTGGGCGGAAATACCGTGGTCAGTAGGGAACTATCCTCAAAACATACCTCAAACTTTACAGATCCTAAAACCTGTTTACCCTTGGGAATTACAAGTTGTAAAACGTTCGGCTCCAAAGTGAAGGTACTGTTTTTGGAAGTATTTGTGTTGAAATATTTTAAATCGGCTTCAAGGTCCAAGACCATGACTCTTTCTATTTTCTTCTTGTAAAAGGAGAAAAATGTAAAGGCCGGAAAACGAAACAGGGGAACCTTAAAAGATTTCATTACTTATTTATTTAGATTATTTTTTCTTTAAATAGATTCCAAATTTCGTAAAAATTTTCATTTTTGCAATCGATTGCGTTAAACATTTTGTTAATCTATGAATTTTTTACTTATTTTACTGGGCGCAATTGATTGATTAACTAATTAATCGATTTTTTTTGTGAATTTCCAAATGATGAAACATCCCTTTAGACTTAAAAAAACATTTTTTTTCAGCTTTTTTGTACTGCTGTGCAGTATGTCGTTCGCCTTGTCCAATGGATATGAGCTATGGTTAAATTACGATAAAATATCAGATGATACTGTCTTAAAAACGTATCAAAACCAGCTTCAAAGCGTCTTTGTGGAAGAAGGTGGCGCGACAATGCAAGCCATTAGGAAGGAGTTGGAAATGGGTTTGGGAGGCCTATTGGATTTGGAAATTCGGTTCGAATCCCTTCCATCTTCAGGGAATCAATTGGTTGTTTCCAAATATGGTAGTTTGCCGAAGGACTTTAAAGAAGACATCAATATTGATAACCTTAATAGTGAAGGCTATATTATAAAGCATATCGAAAAAAGTGGAAAGGACTATTTAATTATTACAGGTAAGGAAGAAATTGGATTGCTCTATGGAACTTTTCATTTTTTACGTGCTTTAAAAATGCATCAATCACTGGATGCAATGGACGCGGAAGAATCCCCAAAAGTTGATATCCGTATGTTGAATCACTGGGACAATTTGGACAGAACCATTGAAAGAGGATACTCCGGATTCTCCATCTGGAATTGGCAAACACTTCCCGATTATATAGATCAGCGCTATATAGACTACGCCAGGGCGAACGCATCAATCGGAATCAATGGTACAGCATTGACCAATGTGAACGCGAATGCGCTTATTTTAACACCTCAATATTTGGAAAAGGTGAAGGCTCTTGCCGATGTGTTCCGCCCATATGGCCTAAAAGTGTATCTCACCGCCCGGTTTTCCGCACCCTTGGAAATAGGAGGCTTGGAAACAGCAGACCCTTTGGACCCGAAGGTAATCCAATGGTGGAAGGAAAAGACGACGGAAATTTATAAGAGCATTCCTGATTTTGGAGGTTTTTTGGTGAAGGCAAACTCAGAAGGACAGCCCGGCCCGCAAAATTATGGACGAACCCACTTGGATGGCGCAAAGGTACTGGCCAACGCCCTTGCCCCACACAATGGAACCGTAATTTGGCGTGCATTTGTTTATTCCGAACACGATGCCGATGACAGGGCAAAACAAGCATACAGTGAATTTGTTCCCGATGATGGGAAGTATCCGGACAATGTTCTTATCCAGGTAAAGAATGGACCCATTGATTTTCAGCCAAGAGAACCGTTCCATCCTATGTTCGGTGCCATGCCAAATACCCCACTTATGATGGAGTTTCAGATAACCAAGGAATATTTGGGCTTTGCCACACATTTGGTCTATCTCCCCAAGTTATTTGAAGAGGTACTAAAGAGCGATACCTATCAAAAAGGGAAAGGGTCCACGGTGGCCAAAGTGGTGGATGGTTCCCTGTATAATAAAAAGTTGACGGGAATGGCAGGGGTTTCCAATATAGGAACAGATGCCAACTGGACCGGACACCCATTCGGCCAAGCAGATTGGTATGGCTTTGGTCGATTGGCATGGGACCCCTCCATGGAATCCGAAGCAATTGCTGACGAATGGTTGCGATGTACCTTTGGCAACAACGAAAAGTTTATAAAGCCCGTAAAGAAAATGATGCTGGAGTCAAGAGAGGCCGTTGTAAACTATATGAACCCACTCGGATTACATCATTTATTTGATACAAGCCATCATTATGGTCCCGGACCTTGGGTAGGCAATCTATCCCGTCCAGAATGGAACCCTGTATACTATCATAAAGCGGATGAAGACGGAATCGGTTTTGATAGGACCAAAACAGGGAGTAATGCACTATCACAATACGCACCAGAATTCGAGGAAAAATTTGGAAATCCGAAAACCTGTCCAGAGGAATACCTCCTATGGTTTCATCATTTACCGTGGGATTACCAGCTTAAGAGCGGAAGAACACTCTGGGACGGTTTGGGAATCAAATACCAGCAAGGGGTGGACCAAGTAAAGCAAATGATCAATACATGGGAAAACATGGAACCCTACGTGGATGAATATAGACACAATCAAGTGAGTATGTTATTGGGCATACAGCTCAAAGAGGCCAAATGGTGGCGAGATGCTTGTATGCTCTATTTTCAGACATTCTCAAAAATGGATTTTCCAAAGGAAATGGAATCCCCGGAAAATACATTGCAACATTATCAGTCTTTAAAGTTCCCTTATGCGCCAGGTATTCGGCCGCAATGGGATTAAAAATCACCAACACACATATTAATGGATAAAAAAATAGCCATAGTAACCGGGGGAAACTCTGGATTGGGATATGCAACAGCAAAGAAATTCTGCGATAACGGTATCAAAACCTATGTTATTGGGCGAACCAAGGAACGCACGGTCAATGCTTGTGCGGAAATAGGGGACAATGCCGTACCATTGATTTTTGATCTGACGAATTTGGACAAAATCCCCGGAATGATCCAAGATATTTTTGATAAGGAAGGGCAGATTGATATTCTGGTCAACAATGCAGGTATCAATATGAAGAAAGAGTTTATCGAAGTCACGGATGCCGAATTTGAAAACATCCTGCACACCAACCTTTTTAGCGTTTTTTCCATTAGTAGGGAGGTGGTCAAAAAAATGAAGGAAACAGGTGGCGGAAGCATTGTGAACATTAGTTCCATGGCAGCCCAGTACGGTATGCCCAAGGTAGTTGCCTATTCCGCCAGTAAAACCGCCATAGAAGGTATGACACGAGCAATGGCCGTAGACTTGGCCCAATATAATATTAGGACAAATTGCATCGCTCCGGGCTTTATCAAGACCAAAATGACCGCTAAAGCACTGGATTCAGACCCTCCAAGAAAGGAGAAAGTGTTCTCAAGAACACCGATGGGCAAAATGGGACTTCCAGAGGATATTGCCGATGCCGTGTTCTTTATGTGTTCCAAGGAGGCCAAATTTGTTACTGGAACGGTACTTCCCGTTGATGGAGGTAATAGTATAGGTTTTTAATTATAGAGGACAGAGTATGATCACAATGCAGCAGACCATGCGTTGGTATGGCCCTAACGATGGTGTTTCCCTTCGGGATATCAGGGAGTGTGGTGTAACCGGAATTGTTACCGCTTTGCACCAGATTCCGGTAGGGGAAGTATGGCAGGTACAGGATATTCAAGAACGCCAGCAAGTTATTCGTGAAGAAGGTATGGAATGGATGGTAGTAGAAAGTTTGCCGGTACACGAAGATATCAAGAGACGTGGTGGTAATTTCGAGCAATACATTCAAAACTATAAAGAGAGTTTGAAAAACTTGGCCGAGTGCGGCATCAAGGTGGTTGCCTACAATTTTATGCCCATTTTGGACTGGGTGCGTACAGATCATGCCCATATCAATGCTGATGGGACAAAAGCACTGTTGTTCGATGAGGTGGCCTTTATATTTTTTGACGTGTATTTACTGAAAAGACCGGGCGCAGAGAACGATTACTCCAAAGACCAATTGATTGAAGCAAAAAACTATGGAAACTCTTTAGACCAGTCGGAAAAAGAAAAACTCTTTAAAAACGTGCTGTTGGGATTGCCGGGAAGTGATGAAAGGTTTACGCCAGAAAAGATGTTGGAACTTTTGAACGCTTATCAGGGTATCGATGATGATGCTTTGCGCAAGAATCTGGTCCATTTTCTTTCAGAAGTTGCTCCAGTGGCGGAAGAACTGGGAGTAAAATTGGCCATTCACCCAGATGACCCTCCTTTTTCCGTCTTGGGACTTCCACGGGTCGTTTCAACGGAGAAGGATATCGAGTATATTTTGTCCGCAGTTCCGGAAAACGCCAATGGACTTTGTTATTGTACCGGTTCATTGGGTGCCCGGCCGAACAACGACTTGGTTCGGGTTATTGATCAACACGGAGATCGCATTCATTTTTTGCATTTGAGGAATGTAAAACGAGAAGACGGAAAACGGTTTAGAGAGTCTGAACACCTAAAAGGGGATAATCCTATGGAAGAGATTATTGAAAAACTTTTGTTACTCATGAACAAAAACAATATAGCCCTTCCGATGAGGCCCGACCATGGATTTCTACACTCTTTTGAGGGCAAGGAAAAGTATCCTGGGTATTCATTGATTGGAAGGCTAAAAGGACTGGCCGAGATCAGAGGGTTGGAACTTGGAATCTGTTATAAATTGGATCAACAGAAACAAGCTTAAAAAACAAGGATATTAAAGTGCTATAAACCTTTTTGATATAGTAGGAAAATTGTATTATTCTGTCCTGAATGGAGATGCAGGTAGCCCTTCTTTGTTATATAAATTGGGATTGTAGGGATTGTCTGCCCAAGCATAGCGAACATATTTTGGATTTGCGACTTTATCGCTCCAAACAATTACTTTATCTCCTTCAATTTTTGCCTTGGCCCATACAAAATTCTTATCCTCCCCTGCAATCTCAAAACTATCTAGGGTTTCGCCATCATTGGTAATCAACCCACCGCCAATATGTGAAAAGGATATAACAATTTTATCATCTTTTACCTGGGAGGATTCATAAATTGGCCCAGAGTAGACAAGATCTTCCCCGTAGACAATGTTTTGGGCGGCCAACGCCATACGTTCTCCTACGTCTTTTTTGTTATCTGGATGAATATCGTTCCATTCCCCTAAATCAATGTTTACGGTCATTGCAATATTCGCATCATCCCATGCCTTTAATTGCGCTTCCCTGAGTCTGGCCCAATTGCTTTCTGTCGGGGAATAGGTTACATCTCCAAAGTTTGGGAGTTGTGCGTAGATGAAGGGCAATTCCGGATTCTTGTAAACGCCTCTCCACCCGTTGATAAGGGCATGCATTAAATCCAAATATTCTTCAGGTCTACCGGCATTGCTCTCACCCTGATACCATAACACCCCTTTTATAGGGAGCTGTATGTATGGAGCCACCATACCATTGTATAATGCGGTGGGCTCGTTTTGAGGATTGATGGTTCTTTCTTGGGGCTTGTTGCCATTTTTGGAAAAAGAGGAAAAATCTACGGGTGGATAAACCTCTCCTACTTTATATTGCCAGTAGCCCTTTAAATCGACGGTATCCTTATCCGTGAAAACATAATAGGGCTTATCGGGAACAAAACCCCCCTTTCCGTAATTGTTGGTCACACGTATAACAAAGGTATTTTTCCCTGATTTAAGTATGTTGGAAGGCACATCGTACCTTCTTTGAGGATATTGGTAGGTGGTATTCCCCACTTTTTCACCGTTAATATATAATTCGTCTGCATCTACAATTCTTCCTAAAAACACAGTAGCTTCTTTACTATTCATTGATTGTGGCAAGTTGATTTCCTTTCTGTACCAGACCACTCCATTGAGGTCTCTGGCCCCTTGATCTTCCCAATAACCTGGAATATTGATTCTGCGCCAGTTTTTGGGTTCAAAGCTAATATCGTACCAAAGTGTTTCGCCAATAAGACCCTTATCTTTAGGTTTTTGAGATTGTTGGTTATTGGAAAACTTGTTTCTGGAATGGCTGTTTACAAAAGCGGTATCCTTATTTTCTTTAATAATCTTTAATTTATCTTCAAAGTCCTGATAGCCTTCTTCGTTTATCCATGCTTCAATGGGAGTGCCGCCCACACTGGCATTGATCAATCCAATGGGGACCCCATATTTCTTATATAATTTACGGGCGAAGAAGTAAGCAACCGCGGAGAACGGACGAATTTCATCGGATATGGCTACCTCCCACGAACCACCATTTAAATGTTTGCTGGGTCCCCGCAGGTCTGTTTTTTGGGGTACTTTAAAATGTCGTATTTCAGGATAGTTGGCATTGGCAATATCCTCTGCGTAGGTAACATCATGGATGTCCATTTGATGTACCATATTCGATTGGCCAGAGCACAACCAAACATCTCCGATGAGTATATCTTCCAAGATAATCTCATTTTTTCCTGAAATTTTTAAGGTATAAGGACCGCCTGCTTTCATTTTTGGAAATTCCACACGCCAATCTCCTTGGTTGTTGGCAGTGGCTTTTCTTTGCTTGCCATTGAACGTGGCGGTAATTCTTTCACTTGGTGATGCCCATCCCCAGATGGTAATCTTTGCGTTACGCTGTATTACCATGCTGTCCCTAATAATTTCGGGAAGTGTTACTTGGGATATACCAGTGGTGAAGGAGCACATTATTACAATGAGGGCCACCAATACTTTGCTACTTTTCACATTTATTATTTTAGTGTAGAATTCGTTTTAAAAATTACTTTATCAGTTTGCTTTGCGGAGGTCCCAAATAGCTCTCTGTATTGGCACCTTCTTTTTGCAACACCATTTTTTGCAATACCAAGCCTGGGTCGACTACCCAGTATTTTATGGTGTGTGCACCTGCTGAAAGTTCCTTTTCAAGTACGGTTTGGGTCATGATATTGTTCTTTACCGCTTCATTCCACCATGTAGGGTAGGTCCAATCGGGAGCTGAGGCATCTTTGTGCAAGTTCATCATTTTTGGTGTATCCCCATCAATGGACACGGCATAGATCAAACCTTCATCCTTCTGAAAATTAAGTGTAGGTGAAAAATATGTTGTTAGATTATAGGTGCCTGAATCAAGTAGATAGATTTCATATTCCAAATAAGGGCCATCATTGTTAGGGTTTTGCTTGGATGCTGTAACAGGCGAGGTGGTTATTGCCGAGCCCGTGCGGCCCAAGTTGGGTATGGTTTGCCAAGAAACCTCTGCTGATTCTATGGCGTTGTGATAGTTAACGGCATCAATACTAACTATGCCTTGATTCTCAACAAAACCTTTAATATCTTCTGAAAGGTCATTTCGAATAGGTACACTAACCGTGGTTCCTTCTTCTGAATTATCAGCTTTAATCACAATTTCTCCGACATCCTGACCATTGGGAGCTTTTTCCCAATCAATGCTCACAACTATTTTTTCATCATATTGAATGGTTCCACCACCAGAGGATAATTGTATCCAATCGTTTTCTGTGGTTATCGTATAAGTCAACTTTTCCGTGCCCATATTAAAGACTTCTACATAATAATTCTGATCGTTTACAGGGTCAAATGTTGAAAAGCTATGGCTATTCAATCCGCTGTGCATCCATTGAAACCTGCTTACTCCCTGTTCCACCACATATCCTAAATTGGCATTGTTTCCTGATTGTATATAGGATACGGCAGGCATTTTGTTGTAAGCAGGATCGCTCCAAGTGGTGTGCCCCATGTGGGTTTGGGACATCATATGGTTCCATTTGCCGTTGGAGACTGAATTGTGGTAGTATGTAGTGAATTCAGCATCTTTGAAGAACAATTCCTTTGTTTTGTCCGCATAATAGTTGGTAGATGTCCTGTTTTGAAATCTGTACAGTCCGTTTTTTCCGGCTGCCACGTACATCTCATTCAGATTGGCACATGCTTCAACGGGATATTGCACTAACTGATAAAAGGCGTCATGGGTTTCTTTGGGTAACTGTTCCTTCACATTTTTTGCACGCCCTACCAAAGCTTTGTAATCTTCCACCATTTTTTCGGCTTCATTAAAATTTTGAAGACTGTAGGTGGTGGGTTCTATCAATTCGGGTTTTCTTCGAGAGTTGTATTTGGTGTAGAGAGAGATGATATCACCGATTTCTTGGGCATGCTCGTTACCAAATTGCTCTTGTGCCCATGTAGTATAATATGCGGGCAACTGTTCGGCCGGAAAGTCCTCTGGGTTCCATGCATATTCCAAAAAGAAACTGATGGGAAATTCCATGGGCTTGATATCTCCCACGTTCACCAACCAAATCTCATCCACTCCGTAGGAATATGTGAGGTTCATTTGTTCCCAAACACGCTCAATTTGTGTTGTGTTCAACCATTTGTAGCTTCTTGGGCCTCCAACAAAATCAAAATGATAGTACATGCCATAGCCGCCTGAGCGAGGTTCGGTGTCCAAAGCGGGCAAAACGCGAACCTGTCCCCAGTTATCATCACAAAGCAATAAAGTTACATCGTCGGGTACACGCATGCCTTTATCGCAATACTCCTGAACTTCTTTATAAAGCGCCCATACTTGCGGAGTATCTTCAATGGGTTTTCCGGTAACTTCTTTGATGATTTCTCTTTGGTCTTTTACTATTTTTTCTAGGAGACCAATATTTGTTCCTTCGCTCATGGCCTCATCGCCATCACCGCGCATAGCAAGAGTGACCACCTTTTCCTGTCCTTTGGTACGCTCCATGCCTTCTCTCCAAAAATCCTTTAGTTTATTAGGGTTTTTATCATAATCCCAAGGACCTTCCCCATAGCGGTCCCATTCCACATGCGAACGCATCAACGGTTCGTGGTGCGATGTGGCCAAAACCACACCCATCTCATCGGCCAAAGGGGCAGTGGTGGGGTCGTCGTCCCAAAGGGAGCGCCCCCACATGGCGGGCCACAGGTAGTTTCCTTTCATTCGGAGAATCAATTCGAACACCTTTTCGTAAAACTGTTTGTTGAAATCACCGTATTTTTCTGTTACCCAACCCGATAGTGCCGGTGCTTCATCATTGATGAAAATACCCCTGTATTTTACCTTCGGCTCGCCAAGGGTGTAGGTTTCTGGTTTAGCGTAGATGTTTTCTCGGACCTTTATGGGAACATCGGCCCACCAATACCATGGAGAAACGCCCATTTGCTCGGAAAGGTCGAACATTCCAAAAATAGTCCCTCGTTTGTCACTCCCAACGATTACCAAGGCGTTGTCCACACCTTCCATGGGGTTTTTAACGGGAGTAATCAAAAATTGCTCCCACTTTCCTTCAAGTTCAGAAACATCTATTTTACCTTTTTGGGCCAAGCCATCGATTAGAGTACTTTTGCCCATGGTACCAACGATGATCAAGTTATTGGATCGATGAGTCTCCCCAACAATCAATTCAGGTGCTTTACCTGAAACATGTTCCAAGTCTTTTTGAAACATTCCGGCAATCCGTTGAACACCTTTATGGTCCGATTCACTGACCAGAATATCGCTAGCAATACTGTTTTCAACAATGGCGAATCCACTTTCTGCTTTCTGGGTGGTAAGCATTGAGTTTTGTGGAAAGGAGTCTTCAGTGTGTAAAGTGAGAACCCGTGCTAAATTATTCGTTTCAGTACTTGTTTCCGATGGTTCTTGCTTACAGGAGGTAAGGAGTAGAAGCAGGGCCAAGGCTGATAGGCAACCAGGGCTTATGTATTTAAGGTCCGAAGGTATTTTCATGAATGTTTACTAAAGTTAGTCGTTTACTGTATCGATGACAGCATTAAATGCTTTTTTGGGCTCCATTGCCCTATCGAAAAGCAAGGTGTAATCCGTTCTTCCTCGAATGGGGAAATTATTTTTCCAAGATAGGCCATCGTGCAATCCCCAAAAGGTGACCCTTCCGATTTTATCGGCATGTTTGTTGAAAAGCTCAAAAATTGCGGCATACCGTTTTGCTAATTGAGTTTGAACCGAGTCGGGCAAACCATTGGGATATGGATTCATGGTAGGATTATTTTCAAAACTTACGGAAACATCTGCAGTAGGGGAGTTCCATGGACTGGGTAAAACTGAAATGTCAAGTTCAGTGAACATCACTTTTACGCCAGTTTCCGAATACATTTTGATGGCAGTCTCAATCTCCTCAATAGTGGGCTCTTCTAAACTCCAATGGGCTTGGATTCCAACACCGTCTATTTTAATGTTTTTGCTTTTAAGATTATTGATAATTCGAATGGCCCCATCCCTCTTTTCTGCGTTGATGAGATTATAGTCGTTATAGTATAGCTCGGCTTCCGGGTCCGCCGTATGTGCAAACCTAAATGCATTTTCTATAAAGGATTCCCCACCAATGGTATAAAATGGTGACTTCCTATAAGAACCATCCTCAGCCAAGGCTTCATTGACCACATCCCAAGCATCTATTTTGCCCTTATATTTTTCTACAATGGTGGATATGTGTTTTTTTAAGCGGCTGGTCAACTCTGCATTATTAATGGTGTCCCCTTTATCGGTTTTAAACACCCAGGGCGCCAATTGGCTGTGCCATACTAGGGTGTGACCCACCACAAACATGTCGTTTGCTTTTGCCAGTTCCACCAATTTATCGGCCTGTTCAAAATTGAAAGTGTCTTCCTTTGGATGAATGTACATCCATTTCATGTCGTTTTCCGCGGTCAACGCGTTAAATTGAGAAGTGATCAGTTTCGTTTCTTCCTGATTGCTTTGGTTTATTTGCGACCGGTTAACTGCAACGCCAATCAAGAACTTATCCTTGAAAGCTTCCTTGAGCGTTATTTTTTTTTGGGCAAAGGATTGATTTCCTACAAGTATTACTGTAGATAGAATCAAAAAGACAAGTTTGTTCACGATTAATTATTTGTTGAAATAACCACCTTTATTTGGAGGTTATAACGATTTGAACCAAAAATAATTAATAAATTAGCAAAATGCAATCGATTGCGTTAAATTATAATAGCTGTTTTGAAAAGAGTCAACATTGTTGATAGTTATTTGTTTAAATTTTTTGATCTTGAATAAATAATATCCATTGAAATTGAAGAAGAACATACTTTTTAAAATCATAGCCGCAACGCTCCCATTGATTGTCATCTTAATCATGGAACTGGTTTTAAGGATATTTGGATATGGTGAAAATTATCAACTGTTCAATCGGGTAATAGGAGAAAATGGGAAAGAATATCTTGTAGTAAACTCCGATGTGTCCAAAAAGTATTTCAAGGATACCGAATTCCAATCTGATAGTCAATCCGATTTGTTTCTCAGAAAAAAAACCGACAGTACCTTTCGGGTTTTTGTTCAAGGAGCTTCCACAGCGGTGGGCTATCCTTTTTATAAAGGTGGCTCTTTTCCTAGATTGTTAAAGCACAGACTCTCCCGAACTTTTCCTGATAAAAATATAGAAGTGGTCAATACTGCGATTACAGCGGTGAATTCCTATACACTTTGGGATGTAACGGATAAAATAATTGATCAAAAACCCGATGTAGTTATCATTTATGCGGGCCATAACGAATACTACGGAGCTCTCGGATCTGGTTCCTCGGCATCTGTTGGTAGTCATCCTGCCTTGGTCAGGGCCTATCTTAAACTCAAAGACTTTCGCTTTTTTCAATTGATAGAGAATGGGTTCAGAGGGATAATGAAGCCAAGTTCTTCAACTAATTCTTCTATTTCAGAAACTACCTTGATGGAGGTAATGGCGAAGAACCAGGAGATACCCTTCAACTCCGAGGTCTATAAAGCCGGGATTACCCAGTTTGATGAGAATCTGAAAAGAATTCTGGACAAGTATAAAAAACACGATGTTCCTGTCATACTATCTACCTTGGTCTCAAATGAAAAGGATATAGAACCATTCATCAGTGATAGTTTGGATATGGCTGGGTATAAGGAATCCATGCAGCATAAAAGTCTTGATGTTTACCGTTTGGCCCAAAAAAATGCAGATGCAGCTTACACTTTGGGCCGATACTATCTAGACCATGAAGCCGATTCCGCAAAAAAATACCTTCATTTGGCCAAGGAACTTGATTTACTTCGTTTTAGGGCTCCCGATACCATAAATGATATTATTGTTGAGAAGGCCAGTGCTTATGGTCTGCCCCTGGTAGATATGAAGAAAATATTTGAATCCAGAAGCCCTCTTGGAATTCTAGGGAATGAATTGATAACGGAGCATGTACACCCCAACGTCGAGGGCTATTTTATGATGGCGGATGCGTTTTATGAGAAAATCAAAGAACTGAGACTGCTGGAAGGTTGGGGCAACTATGTTACTTATGAAGAGGCATTTGACGATATTCCGATGACCCAAATCGATTCCATAAGAGGAAAAGTAGCGGTGGAAATCCTTAAAAAGTCGTGGCCTTATGACCTGAGTATGTCTGGAACAACGCCCGTTGGATACAGTTATGTAACACAAAACCCAACCTTCGAGGAAAAAACGGCCATTAATCTATACAGGCATCAGGAGCAATGGCAGTATGTAATGGCACAGGCATACCACAAATACAATGAGGACAGAGATTATAAAAAAGCGCTAAAAGTAGCCCAGACCCTGATTTTTGAGTTCCCCGAACAGTATAAAGTATATGAAATGGCAGGGGAGATGTGCCGTATGTTAAAGGATGATGCGTATGCTGAATATTATTTTAAGAAGAGCAACTACCTTAAAAATCTGAAAGCTTCGCAAGAGTGAACATTATAGCTTTTACCAAGGATTGTCGATATCCTTGCCCGTGTACAGGTGCTTCCGTTGAAGAAAATAGGAATTCCCGGTAGTTTTACGTCGAATCTGATTATTTCCAAACAAACGTTGCAACCCTGCTAAGGGAATCAGTATGCAATGGAAAATAATGAACATCAACACAAAATTCATCACCACGCCCAAATAATTGGAAAACCCTAACCATACTTTGGCAATAACTTTCGAAGCCCTTTGGGAAACAATACCTATGACCAAAAAAGTCATGGCTGCATATACCAACCACTCCACATGTAGCCACACTGAAAAAATAAGCGAGGCCAGTGCCAGAACAATTATGGTCTCAAAAGCTTTTTCCCTTTCCATCAAAATAAGGTATAAATAAAAGGCGCCAGAGCCGAGCTACTGGTTAAAAAAATAAGTATGCCAAAAAGCACAAATATGATGATCAAGGGTACCAACCACCATTTTTTTCGCTCCTTTAGAAACCGAAAGAATTCTTTTAAAAACTCCATTTACTTAACAATTAGATAATTTTCCAAAACCAGAACATCCATGCCTGAGTTTATAAAACAATGGTAGGCATCTTCGGGTGTGTTTACAATGGGTTCATCCTTAACATTGAAACTGGTGTTGATGAGCACTCCGGTACCTGTCAATTTTTTAAAGGTCTGCAATAGACCCCAAAATGTGGGATTGACTCCTTGTTTTACTACTTGTACCCTTGCCGAATAGTCTACGTGGGTAATGGCTGGCAAATCGGATTTTGGTATTTTGCGTTTTCCCTCTAGACTAAGCTCGTGAAAATTTTTAGGCAATGCTTTTCTGATGGATGCCTTCACAGGATTTGTGAACAACATATAATTTGATTGTTTGCCGGGCTCAAAATAGGAGTCATAATCTTCTTCACAAACTGCTGGGGCAAAGGGTCTAAAACTTTCCCTGAACTTAATTTTCATATTAAGCTTGGATTGCATTTCTGGATCTGAAGGGTCGGCGAGGATGCTCCGATTTCCCAATGCCCTTGGACCAAATTCTGTCCGTCCCCTGAACCACCCGACTACTTTTTTTTCAGCCAAATGATCCGCTACTGCGCCTAAAAGTTCCTCAGTGGATTCAAAATAATGATATGGGCATTTGTGCCTTCGCAACAGTCTCTCAATTTTTTGATGGGATGTACAGGGGCCTAGATAAGGATTGAACGGTTTCTTGAGTCCCGTAAAGTTCAAATCCTGCTTTAAATACGCCGCGGCCAAGGCAGCCCCGATGGCTCCTCCAGCATCACCTGCTGCAGGCTGCACATAAATATCTTCAAAAATCCCCTCATTATATAAAACAGAATTGGCCACACAATTGAGGGCAACACCCCCGGCCAAACACAAATAGTCCGCATCGGTTTCCTTTTTAATATGATGGGCCAGCTTCACGATAATCTCTTCCAAAACCTTTTGGGCTGCGAAGGCCAAATCTGCATGTATTTGCGTCATGGGCTCATTGGCTCCCCGTTTCTTGAATCCGAAAAGTGATTCCCACTTTTTTGGATTCACCATCCGAAGCCCAACGGGATATTCAAAATACGCTTTGTTCAGTTTGATGGAACCATCTTCCTTGATGTCCACTAATTTTTCTTTGATGATGTCGATGAAACCCTGTACTTTTTTGGATTGATGACTCCTGTAAGGGGCAAGTCCCATCATTTTGTATTCCCCTGAATTCACCTTGAACCCTAAAAAATAAGTGAAGGATGAATACAGCAAGCCTATTGAATCGGGAAAATGTAGTTCCCCAAGTACTTCGATTCCTTTGTTGCCTAAAGCCAAACCATAGGAGGTTGTGGTCCATTCACCAACCCCATCAATGGTCAAAAATGCACTTTTGGCGAAAGGAGAGGTATAAAAGGTACTGGCCGCATGGGACAGATGATGCTCCGGAAATACAATGGGAATTTTTCGGGCATGTGACCCTCCTATTTTTTTTAGACTTTTCCGAATGATTTGTTTTGTAAAAAGTTTCTCCTTCAACCAAATGGCCATGGCCATGGCAAATGATCGGAATCCTTTGGGCGCAAAGGCATAATACGTTTCCAAAAGTCGCTCAAACTTTAGGAATGGTTTGTCGTAAAAGGCGATGTAATCTAAATCCTCGAGTGCAAATCCGGATTCAGATAGACAATAGGTTATGGCTTCTTCAGGAAAGGATGCATCATTTTTTATTCTTGAAAAACGTTCTTCTTGGGCAGCATACCTTACTTCGCCATCCACAATTAGAGCTGCGGCCGAGTCGTGATAATATGCGGATATCCCAAGTACTTTCATTTAAATAAAGGTATTCATTTCAATTGGAAGAGGTTGAACTCATGATCTACCCCTGTTTTTTGTTACCATTACCATTTAAAAGAGGCCGTCCAATGGGGACAGCCTCTTTATGAATGCAACTTAAAACTAACTAACTCAAACTATTTATGAAGATTATAGTTTAATTCTTAATATCCGGGGTTTTGATAGGTGGCTTTTTCAGCATCGGTCATATCCAAATTGTCTATTTGACCTTGCGGTATGGGCCTTAAGTAATGATAAGGCTGGATTTCCCGGGAAATTGTGGCAGTAGGACTATGAACTGTGGCAGTGATGTCATCTACTATTTTGAATGAACCAGCAACTTCAATCCATTTCTGGGTACGTACTAGATCATACCATCTCACACTTTCACCAAAATACTCACGAGAACGCTCATCCAAGATATAATCAATATCAATGGTCATTGGAGTAGCTGCCATCATGGCTGCACTATTGTCTTCAATGCGCTCTTCTTGTTCACCATTATCAAAACGCCATTTGCCTGCACGGGCACGGATCACATTTATCAAATCCCTGGCACTCATTGCTCCAGATGCACCTTTTACTCGAGCTTCGGCAGCAATAAAATAGAACTCTGAAAACTTAGCTATTGGATAAGGGCGCGTATTTGGCACATTGGGCTGGCCCAGGCCTCCAGCATTATCGTCACGGTAGGTTCCTGTCTTCCATAAACCGGGATAAAATCTTCTATTGAATTCGTTCAGATTGATTACGTAATCTGCTCTTCCTGGTAATACCCCGCCACCAATATTGGCACCGTTTATGGGCTCTCCACTCTCTTCATATACCACGGCCGGATTATACTCGTCCAAAAATGAGATGACGGCATCGCCTGGAAAAATTTCTAGACCATTGGCACCGGTCAATGATGGTGTATCATTGCCTCCTTGGTCCCAATTGCCTCGATAACTGGTCGTAAAAGTACCGTCGTAACGGGAATCTATATCCTTATCGGTAAAAGTCTCGGTTAAACTGCTAACTGTAGGCGCCATTCGTGTCCATGGTCTACCAAGGCTCTGAACCGATTGCCGTTGAACGGCAGGAACACCATCAACACTTATGGTGGTATAATTGGATGTTGCCATCCAAACTGCTGTGTTGGAACTGTTGGAAGTAGTCCCCCAGCCTGTTACCGGCGCACCATTGAATTGTTCGTTTTCCGGAGTACGGTCGGCATACAACATCATCTCCATATGTCGATCGTTAGAGCCTTCGTGAACATCATAAAAATACTCCAGCAAACCGTAGGGACCAGGATTTTGTATACCATCCATGGCCAAATCGTATGCCCCTTGAAAATAAAATGAAGGATCATTTCCATCGGGATCGTTTCTTTGAGCTTCAGGATATGTTGGAATCCCTTCTGGATTTTCCAACCACCAACCATAGGTCAAATACGCCTTGGCCAAAATGAGCCTGGCCACATTTTTGGTAACTGTACCTGTCAATCTTGGATTTTCAGGCAAATCGTTGACAGCTGTAACCAAATCAGGAAAAATTGCCTTTGTATATACTTCCGGAACTGTATTACGTGTTGAGGTTCTGACAGCAGATCTATTGAATGCCAATTCCCCAGATCCTAGATCCAATGGCACACCACCATAGGTCTGTACCAATAAAAAGTAATAAAATGCTCTAAAAAACCTTACTTCGGCAACAAGGGCAGGGTCTAATCCTACGGCCTCTGCATTTTCCAAAATACCATTGGCTGTATTGATAGCAGGGAAACTCGAAAACCATACCCCAGCAGTTGCACCTTCATCTGATATGATCTGTCCTTCTCCGGATAAGTCCACGTTCTTAAAATCACCGGTTGCAGACTCTGCAAAGGTATATTCATCCGTACCTGATTCCGTGGAGTTAAAGAATCCGGGGTTCCCATAAATATCCCTCATGGTTTCATATAAGAACACCACACCGCCCTGAACACCAGTCTCGGACTGGAAAAAATCAGGGGTAAATTGTCCTCTTGGGTTCTCTTCTATAATTTCTTTTGTACATGCACTCAGCAAAAAGACAATAGAAAGAACCGTAATCACTTTAGCTTTAAAATTAATTTTCACAGTCATTTTTTTAGAAAGTTATATTTAATCCAAATAAATAATTTCGCGTAGATGGTACGTTGGTACCAATGGTCGGGATATTACCGGAAACAGTTCCATTGGTATTTATGTCTGCATTTTGCCTAACTCCGTTGTTGTCCACACCCGAATTTGTGATTTCTGGATCTAATCCCGATTCATCGTGGAAATCGGAGAATAGTACAAATGGGTTTTGTACTGTACCGTATATGTATAAATTTTTGGCTCCCATTGCCTTGATCACATCTGGGTCAAATCTATAGCCCAAGGTCATGGCTCGTACCTTTAGGTAAGAACCATCAAAATATCCCAAGGTGCTACCATATTCTGGACGGTCCCCGCCTATGCCCCCTGGTGCCGGATATTTGGCATCGGTGTTGGTTGGGGTCCAGTAGTCTACATTAAGGTTGTTTCCCCGACCATTTAGCCTCATGGTGTTACCATTAGTATTGTGTAGGGTACTTACTAATATACCTCCACTTTGAAATGCTCCCACCATACTAAGATCAAAATTCTTATAGGCAAAGCGAGTATTGAACCCTCCTCGGAAATTAGGAGTTGGGTCTATAACTACCCTGTCATCAGCATTAATTTGACGAACAGGTGAACCATCTGGATTATACTCTCCAGTATATCGAACCCGTATCATTCCTAGATTACCCCCAGGTACAAATTGTTCAAGATATTCGGCACCTTCATCATCGGCATTCCACAATCCCAATCGTTCATAATCATAGATAACGCTAAGAGGTTGGCCTACAAACCAAAGGTTACCTACATCTTCTTGTTGACCGGATGCCAATTCGACAATCTCGGTCCTGTTGGTATAGAGGTTAACACCTACATCCCAAGTAAAATCCGAAGTTTGGATTGGAGTAGCATTCAGTGCTATCTCCACCCCATTGCTCTTTGTTTTACCTACATTACTGGTTACGTTGCTTACACCAGAAGTGCTTGGTAGACCGAGGTTAAGCAGAATATTGTTAGTCTCGGTTTCATAATACTCGACCGTTCCAGAAAGGCGATTATTGAAAAGGCCAAAATCAATACCGTAATTATAGGTTTTCGAAAACTCCCATTTTAAGTTTGAGTTGGGCAATTGGGTCACCACATAACCATTTGCAAAAACATCGCCAAAATTATACGCAGGGTTGGTACCCCCACCATTTAGTCGTCCTTGAACTGAAAAAGGATCAATGGCCTGGTTGGAGGTTTCTCCATAGCCCGCTCTTAATTTTAATTGATTAATGGCATCCAAATTGTCCATAAAAGCTTCATTGGCAATGTTCCACCCTACGGATACCGCAGGATAGGTATACCACTTGTTCCCTGGCGCCAATCGTGAGGAACCGTCTGATCGTATGGTAGCGGTAAGCAGGTAACGGTTGTCATATTCATACAACACCCTTCCCATTAAAGATAACAGCCCCCATTCTGTATAACTGGTATCATAATCCAATACATCTTCCAATAGAGCTGAATCCGTATTATACCATAAATCGTTTTCATCGGGTATATTTTGGACCCGTATAAAAGAACTATCAAAATCATTTCCTTGAGCCGAAAAAAGCCCGACGAAGTTCACTTTATGCTTATCGGCAAAGGTCCTGTCGAAAATCAATTGGTTCTCAACTACATAGTCCCGCGTAAGACTAGTTCCGTAACTGGCCGAATTAGGTTGGTCAGGATTAAAACTAAAGACACCCTGACCAGTAAAATCGCCATCTCTGCTCGATCTTAGGTTAAGACCAACGTTAAGGCGGTACTTAAGGCCTTCAGCAATAAAGGGCATTTTAAGTTCAGCGTAAACGTTGTTATAGGTACCGAAGTCCAATTGTTCGTTTGCTCTTCGTTTACCAATTCGGTTGATCTCATTTCGAGTAGGGATGAATACTTGGTCTTGTCCATCCGTAAGTCTAACAGATTCCAAAAAGTTTCCATTTTCATCATAAGGACTTAAAAGAGGAGATGCGGTATACACCCCGGCTGGACCGACTATACTTTTGGTAACACTATAGTTCATTACCGAGTTTACCCCGTAACGAAATAATTTACCCACTTGTTGGTCCAGTGAAAAACGTAGGGAATACCTTTGAAAAGAATCGCCGGGAACAGGAGAGGTCTCTTTAAAATAGCCCAAACCTACATTGTAGGTGCCATTTTCAGTACCTCCTTGTACAGTGATATCGTGGGAGGTTTGCATGGATGAACCAAACAATAAATCTTGCCAATCCGTATCATTATCAACACTTTCATCATTTCCTGTAGGCGTTCCGGTGCCATTGGCAGCGGCAATCTCACGTAATTCCAATAGTTGGGCCGTATTCATTACTGGTAACTTGGCAAACACTTCCTTGGTACCATAATAAGTATTGTAAGAGAATTGTGCTTTTTGTCCCTTTTTACCTGACTTTGTTGTAATAAGGATTACCCCGTTGGCTCCCCTAGATCCATAAATTGCGGTGGCCGAGGCATCCTTTAAGATATCCAAGCTCTCAATGTCGTTTTGGTTGATGTCGCTGAGTCCCCCAGAAAAAGGGATCCCATTTAAAACAATAAGTGGATCATTTGATGCTGTAAGTGAGCGTACGCCACGAATTTGAATCTGTGGTGCAGCTCCCGGCCGTGTACTGGTGGAAGAAATATTTACACCTGCGGCCCGTCCTACAAGGGCTTGAGTGAAGTTGGCGGATTGTACTTCGTTCAATTCCTCGGCTTTAATGGACACTACCGAACCAGTTACGGACTCTTTACTTTGGGTACCATACCCAATTACCACAACTTCTGATAGTTGCTGGGTGTCTTCAGCTAATTGAACGTTAATCGTTGACCTTCCATTAACCTCAATCGTTTGCGTAACAAATCCAAGATAGCGAAACTCAAGGGTGGCATTGGAAGCCGCCTCGAGCACATAGTTCCCGTCAAAGTCTGTCGATGTTCCATTTGTTGTGTTCTGTACAAGTACACTTACCCCGGGAATAGGTGCACCCGATTCATCGGTCACTGTTCCAGATACCGAGATAATGTCCTGTGCTAGTGCAGTAGTACAAAAAATAAATAACAAAAAGCTTGTTAGATACAAATGCAAAGGCGAGGACCATTTACTGTTTGTAAAAACAAATAATGATTTTTCAGTCATGTTACTAAGTTTTGATTTTGTTTAGTTAATTAATCCAGATACGGCAAAAAAACATACCTGTAATTTTGAATGTGTTAAATATACACAATATATCGTTTAACGCAATCGGTTGCGTTAAAATTTTTTAGATTTGACATTGAAATTATTCTGAATACTCAATTAAAACAATATAAAATGCTGATATACAATACAATATATTTTTTTGAAGATATAGGCAAACGATTGTTTATTAAAAAATATGTGTATTTTTAACAATTAAAACCATTTATCATATTATGAAAAACACATTTTTTAGCCGTAAAATTCGCTTAACAAGCATTCTTTCTTCTTATTTTTTACTGATTTCTCTATTTCTTTTCACCTTTGGTTGCAAACGTGAAAAAAAAGAATCCAAAAATGTTCAAGGGAATGTTGATGTTGTTGTAGACACCATTGGAATTGCCCCTGATACGGTATATACTTTAACATCTGAACTTTATACTGCGGACCCTTCTGCACATGTTTTTGAAGGCAAGCTATATGTTTACCCGTCACATGATTTTGAATCAGGAATTCCAGAGGATGATTTGGGAAGTCATTTTAACATGGAAGATTATCATGTGTTTTCGATGGATAGTGTGGGGGGAGAGGTTACAGACCATGGACTGGCGCTACATATTGACGATGTCCCTTGGGCAGGTAGGCAAATGTGGGCTCCGGATGCCGCTAAAAAGGGGGACGAATATTTCTTATACTTTCCAGTTAAGGACAAAGAAGATGTCTTTCATATAGGTGTGGCCAAGAGTAGTGTTCCCGAAGGCCCTTTTAAGGCTATGGAGGAGCCAATAGAAGGAAGTTTTAGTATGGATCCTGCCGTTTTTGAGGATATGGATGGTTCCTATTATATGTACTTCGGGGGTATTTGGGGCGGACAGCTTCAACAATGGGACGAAAACAAGTACCTTGGTGAGGATAAATATCCGGCTGATAATGAACCGGCTTTGACCCCTAAGATTGCTAAGATGTCCGATGATATGACAAGTTTTGCTGAAGAACCTAAAGATGTCTTGGTTTTGGATAAAGATGGAGAATCGATTCTTGCCGGAGACAATGACAGAAGATTTTTCGAAGCGGCTTGGGTACACCGATATAATGATAAGTATTACCTGTCATATTCCACAGGGGATACCCATAAAATTGTTTACGCTATGGGTGACAGTCCGTATGGACCATTTACCTACAAAGGAGTAGTTCTCGATCCTGTATTGGGATGGACGAACCACCATTCTATTGTGGAATACAAAGGAAAGTGGTGGCTATTTTTTCACGACAGTTCCATGTCTGGTGGGAAAACGCACTTAAGAAGCGTAAAAATGACAGAGCTTACTTATAACCCTGATGGCTCTATACAAAGAATTAATGCATTGGTCGCTAATGAAAATTAAAAGGAAAGAAAATCACGGTCCCGTATAATTTTTCAAAAAGAAAACCCCGTTATGCCTTTTGGCTTGCCGGGGTTTATTTTTCTTAAGATGAGGTTTTGATTCCCTGTTTCTTCCATTTGTAAATTTTAGCTTCTTTTACCGTGGGTATACTACAAAACTAACATGGTACATCAAATAATAAAAGATGATTGTGTCATGATGACAGGAATTTGGTCTTATGAATGGGCATTAGATAATTCATTGATTTTTCTGACCTCTATCCATATAACAAAGACCCATTATCAATGTACCGGTCCGGACAAACCCTATTTCCTCAAGTACAGATTGCTTCCCAAGGTTGATATAGGGAAACCAGCAAGCTGTTTATCCTTTCATTCTATCTCGATGAGCCCAAAACCTCCTGAGATATGCTATGCCTTCTTTTTTTCTGGTCAGATAGGGTTTGAGGTGAACGTACCGTTCACTTTTCTCATGATACCCAACGGATTGTCGTTTTGTAATTCGGCTGGTAGCATGGATTGTGGCCAATTTTGGAAACAGACGGGACGTACCCATCGAATTATGGCCGATGTCCCCACCGAAGTGAACCTACTATCTGTGGTCGCCGGGAAGGGGCCACCGTGAAACATGGACGGACATACCTCGACACCAGTGGGAACACTGTTGAAAATGATTCGCCCCACCTTACTTTTTAAGGCATCTACCACCTTTTCATATTTTTTTATCTCCGGTTCATCACCCAATATTGTTCCGGTAAGTTGACCTTCCAAACTATGAAGGATATTGGTGAGCTCCTCCTCATCGGCACATTGTACAACCAGGGACAACGGTCCAAAGACCTCCTGGTGCATTACGGGGTTCTCCAAAAAATCCTTTCCGCTCACCGTAAGTAATTGCTGCCTGCCATAATTTGGTGGCAATTCTTTATCAAATTCCGCCACAACGGATACTTTTTCATTACTGGAGATTTCCTTTCGTCCCTTTTCATAGTTTTCATGGATGTTCGGATGCAACATGCTCGATGGATCCAAAAGCGACAGTTGTTCGCCCAATGTGGAAACAAAATTGTCCAAAGCCTTTCCTTTAAGCCCAATCAACAGGCCGGGATTGGTGCAGAATTGGCCAGACCCCAACGTAATGGAGCCGGCATATTGGGAGGCCCAATGATCCTTTTTGTCTTCCAAGGCAGAGGGAAGCACAATAACAGGGTTCACACTCCCCATTTCTGCGAAAACGGGTATGGGTTCCTCCCGTTGTGTACCCAAATTATAAAGTGCCGTTCCTCCACGGATACTTCCCGTAAAACCTACGCCCTTTACTTTTGGGTGGGTGACCAATCTTTCTCCAACTTCGATCCCACTGCTGTTCAAGTTTGAAAAAACCCCGTCGGGCATTCCTGTTCTTTTTGCGGCCTTTATAATTGCCGACGCAACAAGTTCACCGGTTCCCGCATGCATGGGATGGCTCTTTACGATGACAGGACACCCCGCAGCCAGGGCACTTGCCGTATCACCGCCGGCAGTAGAAAATGCAAAAGGAAAATTACTGGACCCAAAAACCACTATAGGGCCTATCGGGACCAACATTTTTCGTATGTCTTCTTTAGGAATAGGTGTGCGTTCGGGAATTGCGGTATCTATGGTCGCATCGGTCCACGAACCTTCTTCCAGCAATGTGGCAAATGCATTGAGCTGTCCCATGGTACGGCCTCGTTCTCCCAAGGCACGGCCTTCGGGAAGCCCGGATTCCTGCGTATAGGTCTTGATCAACTCATCGCCCAAATTCTCAATTTCTTTGGCTATGGCCCTTAGAAAACCTGCTTTTTTAACACCGGAAAATTGTTTGTACTCCTGAAATGCCTGCTCCGCCAGATGAACTGCTTCGTCAATTTCTGTAGAGGAGGCTTCATAAAAGGTCCAAGCCGTATTTTGGTTGCTTTTTGGATCAAAGGTATGGAAGGTTCTTTCGCCATTCGCCGATACTTTTGAACCGATATAGTTTTTGCCTGATATCATTTTTTTATTTTTTTCTCTTATTGATTAGTAAAGGGTATTTCAACATACGTTGCATTAGTTCTTTTTTTGTAACCGTTTTAAGGAGTAGTCCACAAAAGCATTGATTCCGAAATTCCAATTGGGAATTTTATCTGCCGAGTTGACCCAATTCACCAGCATTCCCAGTTTAGGGGATTCAATAATCACCCTGTCCTGTGGTTTATGGGTGAATCCCATATCTTTTTCATTTCTATCCAACGTTGGAGCGAACATGGTTCCACAAAAAAGAATGAACCCATCGGGATATTGATGGTTTTCATTGATCACTTGTTTTACCAATTCTTCAGGTGACCTGCTTATTTCTCCCATGTCACTCGCATCCTTTAACTCAAAACCATCGGTACCGGTAATCGTTAAGGATACCTTGGCACTTTTTACATCGTCCAACGAAAAAGAATCATCGAACATTCTAAACAAGGGACCAACGGCACAAGATCCATTTTGATCCTTTGCTTCTCCCAATAATAAGGCACTTCTGCCCTCATAATCCCGTAAATTCACATCATTGCCCAAAGTGGCCCCCACGATTTTGCCGGAATTGGTGACCACCAACACTATTTCAGGTTCTGGGTTGTTCCATTTGGAATCGCTGAGTACCCCTACCTCCGCACCAAATCCCACCGATGAAAAAGGTTGGCTTTTAGTGAACACTTCTGCATTGGGCCCAATACCAACTTCCAAGTACTGGGACCAAATCCCCCTTTTCTTTAATTCCTCTTTTAAACTAACGGCCTGCGGCGATCCCGGTACTATGTTGTTCAGGCTTTCGCCGATGATGGAGGTAATCTCGTCCCTTAGTTGTATGGCCAATTGAGGTTCTCCTTTTGCCCGCTCCTCAATTACTCTTTCCAATAAGCTTTTTATAAAAGTTACCCCGCATGCCTTTACGGCTTGGGTGTCGTTAGGGGAGAGGAAAAATGGCTTGGCATCATTTTTTTGATGATAAAATGAATTTTCCAAAATTTCTTCAAGAGTTCCCACTTTTGTAATATTTGGATCTTTTACGTTCAATATTTCTTTGTAGTTGTCCGAATTGATGAGCTCTCCCGTAGATTTGAAATAATATGATAAATCATATACCCATTCTTTATGTACCCAAATTACATGGGGCCCTTCAATATTGTTATAGGCTCTTTCAGGTGGTATGTGGCATCTTCCTACCCAAATGCCTTCACTTGTAATGGTACGGTTCATCAACAGGTCTTTCATGGTAAAATTTTGATTTTAATTACATTCACTTATAAATTTTGCCTCTTCAGTTTGAGCAACTACGATAGTACTCGAGTGCGAAAATGGCAATACGATGTTTTTTATTTGTAATTATCACATTTTTTTTGCACAAATAGCAACAATTTGATAAATTGCTATTGTTTAAAGTGTAAAATATACAATTAATTATAATGTATTCAAATTTCTTTTTTCTACTATAATCAGTAAGCTTTATTAACCAAGTTCATAATAATTACAGAAATGATAAACACTAAAAATTTGGAAGAAATGTTTCTTGAGCATTACCAAGAATGGTGTTTGTTATCTTATAGTTATGTGCAAGATTTGGATGATGCAAAAGATGTGGTACAAACAGTTTTCACCAAGCTATTACAGAAAAATGAGTATACAACCATTGAGAATTTTAAGCCCTACATCAATACTGCTGTACGAAATGAAAGTTTAAAAAAAATTAAAAATTCTCAACGAACTTTCGATATGTCCCATTCCACTACTTATGTACCTTCCTATGAGAATGAGTGGATTCAGTCAGAGGTTTCTGAAACAATTTTTAAAGAGCTGGAATCCTTGCCAGCACAAAATAGAAAGGTATTTGAGCTCTGTGTTATGGAAGGAATCAAGTATGAAGGTGCAGCAGAAATCATGGGCATTACAGTCAATACAGTAAAGTACCACTTGAAAAAGTCTTTTAAGATACTTCGCTTAAATTTGAGAAATATCCATTTTTAGACAGCTTAAAATGGAATATTTATAAAAAATTATATAAAAATATAAGATTTTCACTACCCGTTTTTCAATTTTTTAGGTCTTATAAGTAGATGATATGTTATCATCGCTATAAACAAAGACCAAATTGATCGTAGAAATTATCCTTAAAAAATTAAAAGGGCCCATAAGCGAAGAAGAAGAAATTCTATTTGAAAAATGGTTGTCTGAAGATGATGAAAATTTTTTGACCTTTCAAAGGCTCAAAAAATTGCAGGATAATAAATTGAAAGAACTGCAAAATATACATCATCTTGATTCACAAGAAGCTTGGGGAACAATTCAACATGGACTTCATACAAATAAATCGAACAAGCGTTTAACAACTTCTTATTCAAGGTTTATGCGTTATGCAGCAGTTTTTGTTGGTGTTGTGGCGTTATCTCTTTTCTATAAGTCATTTTATATGGAGAAATTGGTAGAGGTGGAGCATGATCCAACAGCTATTACGTTGGAACTGGGGAATGGGGAAACCCGGATTCTGTCCCAGTCGGGTTCTACCGCGATTGTAACAAGGGATGGCAATGTGCTCGGCACTAAAGCTGAAAATATGGTGGACTATTCACAAAGTGATATTGACGCAGTTGACAACGATTTGGTTTACAATACGCTACATATCCCAAATGGAAAGACATTCAAAATTGTTTTGTCTGATGGAACCACTGTTAATCTTAATGCAGGTTCCACCTTAACATATCCTATAAAGTTTGTTCCGGGACAGCAGAGAAAAGTAACATTGATCGGAGAAGCATTCTTCCATGTGAAGAAAAATGAGAACAGTCCATTTATAGTCACTTCGCAATCATTGGATATACGTGTATTAGGAACCCAGTTCAATGTCACTTCCTACCCCGAGGATACCAACCAAAAGACGGTGCTGGTTGAAGGATCCGTTAGACTTTATGAATCGGGTACGAGCTATAGTGAGGACGATTCCACATTGCTTACACCTGGAGATATGGCTTCTTGGGAATCTGCCCATAAAGAAATGAGCGTGCAAAAGGTCGATACCGAACTGTATACCAGTTGGATGAAAGGGAAATTAGTTCTTAGGGGCATGAAATTTAAGGATATGATAAAAAAATTGGAAAGGCACTACGGGGTGTCCATACAGAACAAGAACATGGACTTGGAAGACAGGGTGTTCACTGCCACTTTTGATGTGGAAACCATTGAAGAAGTACTGAACACGTTCGTGTCCGAAACATACTTTGATTACCTAATTGAAGATGATCAAATAACCATTTTAAAATAAACAACCAAAAACCAGTTTTACGCCTATGAAATAAATGCAAAAAAAAAATCGGGAGATGCTGCAACACCTTCCCGATTGAGATTATTAACTCAAAAAATAAGTTAACTAAAAACATTACAAAGGTATGAAAAATTACATCAAGAGCACTCTGCCTTGTTTAACAAACAACTTGTCGCTGACGGTGAAACTAACTGCACTTTTCTTGATAGTTTCCTTTTTTTCGACACATGCAAATTCCTACTCCCAAAATACCAAACTCAGTTTGGACATGAAAAATGTAGAAATTATGCAAGTGTTCGAACAGATTGAATCTGTTTCAGAATTCAAGTTCTTTTATGACAACAAAAAAGTAAATGCTCACAGAAAGGTCTCTATCAATGTAGACCAAAAATTGATCACTGAAATACTGGACCAACTTTTCCAGGGAACTAACGTTTCTTATCTTTTTAACAAACAACAAATTATTTTAAAGACTAGAAACGAAATCGATGTAGCCCCGACCGAATTAAATCTTTCCCCATCTCCTGATGATGACTTCCAAACCACACTTTCAGGTGTAATTACGGACTCCAATGGTGTACCCATACCCGGGGCATCCGTGATAGAAAAGGGCACGACCAATGGTGTTGCCGCGAACTTTGACGGGGTTTATCAGATAACTGTTCAGAATACCAATGCCGTTTTGATAGTCAGTTCCATCGGGTTTACAAGAAAAGAAGTCCCGGTTGGTGGATCCACTACCCTTGATATAGTATTGCAAGAAGATACCCAGAACTTGAACGAGGTTGTGGTAACTGCTTTGGGGATTAAACAAGAAACCAAGAAATTGGGATATTCCATTGCCCAGGTAGATGCTGAAGAGGTCAATGTGAACAGGTCTTCCAACTTTATGAACACCCTTCAGGGCAAGGTAGCAGGCGTCAATATATCCTCATTGAGTTCAGGGCCAGGTGGATCATCAAAGGTTAGGATCAGGGGTCAATCCTCAATTTCGGGCACCAATAATCCCCTAATAGTGGTAAATGGTGTGCCAATAGACAATACTTCCTTCGGTACAAGTCCGGGAAGTACCAGTACAGAAGTGGGCACCAATAGTGATGGGGTCTATTCTGATGGAGGCGATGGTTTTTCCAGTATCAATCCAGACGACATAGAAAGCATGACCATCTTAAAGGGGGCCACTGGTGCAGCACTGTATGGATCTAGGGCAAAGGATGGTGTTATCATGATCACCACGAAGTCACGTGGTCGTCAACAAGGAATAGGAGTAACCTATAATCTTAACATAACTGACCATACTCCTTTGGATTTTACAGACTATCAGTATGAGTATGGGCAAGGAGAGAACGGAGTGAGGCCTACATCGGCCAACCCAACCTCCGGACAATGGTCTTTCGGGGAACGTTTTCAACCGGGAATGACACAGGTTCTTTTTGATGGTGTTGAGGTTCCTTATGTTCCGGTTTACGACAGAATCAAGAAGTTTTATAGAAGTGGTCTCGACATCACCAATTCCGTATCCATTTCGAGCGGATCCGAAAAAGGAGGGTTCAACCTTTCACTTTCCAATCTAGGCAGTAAAGGCATCACTCCCAATAACGAGTTCAACAGGAAAACGGTAAACTTTGGGGCAAATTATGATCTATCCGACAGGCTTAGCGTTGAGGCACACGTCAACTATTCCTATGAGAAAAACATAAACCCACCCAACGTTGGCCAACAGGACAATACTATTCCCGTGGCCCTTTATAACATGGCCAATTCCATGCCTTTTGATTTATTGGAGGAGAAAAAGCTTGATGAGAATGGGAACGAATTTGTATACAGCAGGTTCAGAAACCGTACCAATCCATATTTTACGCTTTCCGAACAGTTCAACGAAATACGGAGAGATAGAATATTCGGTAATGTTGTAGCCCGCTATAAAATTCTTTCTTGGCTTACAGGACAGATAAGGGTAGGTCAGGACTATTGGTCGCGTTCCCAACAGTTCAATGGGTTTCCGACCGGACAAGCCTCAAGGCCTGCAGCACCGGAACCCTTCTTCAATGGAACCTTTACCCAAACCGCAAGAAGCTACCGGGAAACCAACGTCGACTTCCTGCTTTCAGGAAATGTTGATGTAAGTGAAGATTTTGGGGTCTCATACAATTTGGGAGGCAACCAGATGAGAAGAAGACAAGATTTAAATAGGGCTGATGTGACCGATTTTGTGATCCGTGATCTGTACACTGTACAAAACGGTAGGGTGAAGGATCCAACCTATTCCATGTCCGAGCGAGGCATCAACTCCTTGTATGGAGCAGTTGACCTATCTTATCAAGATACCTATTTTTTAAGTGGTACTGCCCGTAACGATTGGTTTTCAACACTTTCTGAAGCAAATAGAAGTATCCTTTATCCATCTGTTTCCGGTAGTGTCCTCTTTTCAAACTGGGTCGGTGATGACGCAGAATGGTTGACGCTTGGTAAGTTCAGGGCCGCCTATGCCGAAGTGGGCAGCGATACGGACGTAAATCCTTATTCTGACGCACTATTTTATGATATCAACGCCAACTTCTTCCCAGGACCGGATGGATCACCCAAGCCAGTTGCTGGCGCCAATACATCCATATTGCCCAATCCCAATCTTCGTCCAATGAGGGTGAAGGAAACAGAACTAGGTGTCGATCTAAGAATGTTCGATAACCGGGTCGGATTGGATTTGGCCGTATACCGTAAGACCACAATAGATCAGATCATACCCGCTCAGATTTCCAATTCTTCAGGATTTATAAGTCAGTTGATCAACAGTGGTGAAAGTAGAAGTGACGGTATTGAAATGTTATTGAATTTGACACCCATTCGTAATGATGATCTAAGATGGGATTTTAATTTCAATGCGTCCTACAATAAAACCAAAGTAATCAGCCTGCTTAGCGATGAGGAGGGAGAGAGTATTTTGGTAGGTAACCATGTATTCAACGGTTATCTCTACCAAGTGGTAGGTAAGGAAATCGGTCAATTGGCCGGATTCGGATACAAGTTCGACGAGCAAGGAAGGCAAGTATTTGCCGATGACGGGAGACCTTTAAGGTCAGATGACATCAAATTTTTTGGCAGTGCATTGCCCAGATGGGTTGGAGGTATTACAAATACCGTACGTTACAAGGATTTCAATTTCTCCTTTTTGATTGATTTCAAATTGGGCGGTAAGATGATTTCCGGTACCAACTTCAATGCCGTTAGACATGGTCTCCATAAAATGACCCTTCCTGGTAGGGATACAGGGGTTATTGGTGATGGTGTAAACCAAGCGGGACAACCGAATACTGTTGCAACAGAGTCACAAACCTATTGGGAAGTTGTGCGATCACAGCAATTGATAGAGCCCATTGTGTACAATTCTGGATTCTGGAAATTGAGGCAGATTACCGTAGGGTATGATTTCCAAAAGCTCATTCCAGAGGACTCCTTTGTACAAGGGGTTACCCTGAGCTTGGTCGCAAACAATGTGGCGATACTTAAAAAATGGGTCCCAAATATTGATCCCGACTCCTTTGCGTATAGTTCGGACAACGTTTCTGGACTGGAATCTACAGGTGTACCGACCACGAGAAGTATCGGATTTAACCTAAACGTCAAATTCTAAATAAGACATCATGAAAAATATAGGGAATAGAATCATAATCTTTGTAATCCTCATAGGTCTATTGGGATGCGAAGAGAATTTTGATGAACTCAATACCAACACTGTAGACCCAACAAGTGAAAGTATAGACCCAGTGTTCTTATTGAACAATGCAATAGTCGGGCTTTCCTTCCCAAGTGGTACCAATATCTACTACGATGAAGCGATTGTACAGCAAATTGTTACACCCAATTCGGGATTTGTGGCCGGAGCCAACTATAATCAGGATAACCGTAACAATACCGGTAACCAGTGGGATGCATATTATCAAAATGTCATAAAACATACCAGTGACGTTATTCTTCAGCTTAACACTGAAGAATCGGACCGTTCCAATTTATTACAGATGGCCCGTATCTTGGAAGCCTATGCTTTCATGGTATTGACTGATGAATACGGGGAAATCCCCTATTTTGAAGCAGGTAAGGGCTTGTCCGAGCAGGTGGTACTGCCAAGCTATGATCCCCAGGAACAGATTTATCCGGATTTGATCAATGAATTGATAGAGGCAAGGGACGCGTTGAGCGATTCAGCTCCTGCCGAGAGTGGAGAAGCCATGTATGCAGGAGATTTGGACCAGTGGAGAAAATTGGCCAATTCCCTCTTGGTCAGGATGGGTATGCGACTTTCAAATGTAGATCCCACTTTGGCTGAACAGACCGTTCAAAGTGGTTTTAACGGAGGGGTTATGGAGTCCAATGAAGACAACTTTGTGGTCAGGCACGATAACAATTTCACCAACCCATACAGTTTTACCTTTAATGGAACGGAAGCCAACAACTTCTATTTGACAGATGTATTCGTGGATTACTTATATAATAACGATGATCCAAGGTTGGCTTCGTTGGCAATCAGATATGTGGGCGCTGCATCGGGACCGGACCAAGTAGAGGCAATTGCCTCAAAGGATCCTGATGATCAAATAGGTATGCCCATGGGGTATGACAACAGTACCATTGGCACTGTTGCGACCAATGAAGGACTTGCCAGTTTCTATGACTTTTCACAAGTAGATAGGTTTACTTACGGTGCCCAGTCGTCGCCAATGTTTCTCTGTACTTATGGACAGACTCAATTATTGTTGGCAGAAGCGGCCATAAATGGTTGGGTAACGGGCGACCCGTCCGAGTATTACGAAAATGGAATACGCGGGCATATGGAGCAGGTAGCGGCCTATGGTGAAAGTGTGGCCATTGCTGGAACTGATATTGATTCTTATATAGCTGCCAACCCCTTGAATCTGACCAATGCCGTTGAGGAGATCAATACACAATACTGGGTGGCTTCCTTTTTGAACGGACCGGAGTTGTTCGCCAATTTTAGAAGGTCCGGGTATCCAGATTTGACACCCAACCCATATCCTGCCCAGGACATCACTGGTGATTTCATTAATAGGTTGACTTATCCTCCTGCCGAGATAGCCGTAAATCAGGCTAACCTTCAAGAAGCGGTTTCCAGAATGGGACCCGATAACTTGGATACGAAGGTTTGGTGGGATGTGGATTAATTAGAAACCGATATTATCAAAAAGACATAAAAGAATGAGATCAGTATTAAAACAAATCATAGCCAAGAACAAGCAAGAAGAAAGAGACCTTCGGTTGGCGAGGCAGGCAGAAATTGAGAACCCAAAAACCGCGGATGACAGAAGAAGCTTTCTGAAAAAAACCGCATTGGGGGGCATTGCAATGACCGGTATGATGGGACTGGGCATCGAAGATACCATAGCACAGACCACCTCCAAGGTCAGCCGTATGTCCGCCCCTTCGGAACTCAAGATTACCGATATGCGGTATGCCCTCACAAATGTGATGGGCGGTACGGCCATAATCAAGATAGAGACCAATCAAGGAATCTATGGTCTTGGTGAGGTAAGGGACGCCGCAGACGTACGTTATGCACTATTCCTTAAAAGTAGGATTTTGGGTAAAAACCCCTGTAATGTCGAAAAGATATTCAAGAGTATAAAACAATTTGGGGGGCCTGCGAGGCAAGCTGGCGGGGTCTGTGCGGTGGAAATGGCACTCTGGGATATTTGTGGCAAGGCCTACAATGTACCCGCTTGGCAGTTGCTGGGGGGAAGATACAGGGACAAGGTAAGGCTCTATGCCGATACCCCCGAAGCTTCATCTCCTGAAGAGCAAAAGCGATTGATAGATTTCAGGGTAAATGAACAGGGATACACTTGGCTCAAAATGGATGTTTCCATTGGGGAACTCAGGGGCAAGCCTGGAACAGTGGTAAACGGAAAGTTCTGGGAAAACGATAAAGGCGTCTTGGCCCAATGGGGCGATCGTCGCAATATGATGTCCTATGGAAATACCATGCATCCTTTTACCCAAATACAGATTACGGAAAAAGGACTTGAAGTATTGCAGCAAGTAGTGGAAGATGTTCGGAACATGGTAGGTTATGAAATTCCCATTTCCACGGATCACTATGGACACTTTGACCTCAACAACGGAATACGTCTGGCAAAGGCCCTTGATAAATACAGGTTGGCCTGGTTCGAGGATATGGTGCCATGGCAGTACAATGAGCAATGGAAAATCATTACCGAGGCCATTGAGACACCCACGACCACGGGCGAGGATATTTATCTGCTAAAGGACTTTATGCCCCTTATTCAGAATAGGGCGGTAGATATTGTACATCCGGATTTGGCCTCTTCGGGAGGTCTGTTGGAGACAAAGAGGATCGGAGATTATGCCGAGGAATTTGGTATTGCCATGGCCATGCACCAAGCAGGCACCCCTGTTTCCTTCATGGCCAATGTGCATTGTGCGGCTGCGACCCAAAACTTTTTGGCCCTTGAACATCACTCGGTGGATGTGCCATGGTGGGAAAGTCTGGTAAAAACGGTTGGAGGTTTTAAGATGATCGATAAAGGTTTTGCCACCGTTCCACTTACCGCACCAGGTTTGGGGATAGAGTTGGATGAAGAAGTGGTGAAGGCGCATTTGCATCAATCGGATAAAACATTCTTTAAATCTACCGAGGAATGGAACGAGCTTCGTTCCCACGATAGAACTTATAGTTAAAAGGTGGTAACATTCTGCTGAATAAGGATGTACCAATAGATTATCATTGACCCTGTACGTAGGGACAAGTTTTGAGTTAGTTTGATTTAGTTTGAGTTTGATGGGAGAACTCCCGTATTAACGGGGGTTTCCTGTCCAACTTAACACAGTGGGGACTTAGTGAAGAACAGTCCCTTTTTAAAGGAAAATTAAAGAATATAGAAAATGAGAAATTTAAGGATGGTATTGGGGCTAAGTTGCTTTCTTACTTTTTTTTATGCCAAACCGCAAGGAGTTACAGCTTCACCAGAATACATTATAGAACTGACCTCCAACTGGACCGGAGAGCGTTTTGAGGACGGGAGGCCAAAAGTTTCCGATGCCTTATTGCAAAGAATGAAAAATATTCAAATAGAAGAGGCCTGGGGCTTTTTAAGAAGAAAGGGATATAACAACCAATATGAAGGTGAATGGGAAATAATCCATCCAGAGAGAGCCATGACCGGTAGGGTGGTAACGGCACAATATATGCCACTTAGGCCAGACTATCAGCAATTGGTGAAACTTAAAGGTGCACAGGAGAAACGGGATACCATTGGAGGAAGCAATTCATGGCCCATTCAACAATTAGTGCCTGGAGATGTCTACGTGGCAGATGGCTATGGAAGAATTATCGATGGCACCCTGATCGGGTCCAATTTAGGAAATGCCATTTATACCAATTCCAAAAACGGGGTAATTTTTGACGGTGGCGTAAGGGATGTCGCAGGCCTTTTGGATATTGAGGGATTCAATGGCTGGCACAAAGGCGCGGACCCTTCTTATCTGCAGGAGGAAATGTTGACCAGTATTAACATGCCCATCCGAATTGGTAGGGCAACCGTATTACCCGGCGATGTGGTTTTGGCGAACCAACATGGCACCGTTTTTATTCCTTCCCATTTAGCTTCGGAATTGGTACTGTCTTCTGAAATCGTAGGTCTGCGCGATCTTTTTGGATTCCAAAGATTACGGGAAAAAAAATACACCGCAGGACAGATAGACACAAGATGGACGGAAGAGATCAATGCAGATTTCGAAAACTGGCTAAAGGAATATCCAGATAGCAAATTGCCCATGACCAGAAAAGAACTTAATGATTATATGGCATCTAAAAAACAATAGATACCTGCCCGCATAAAACCAATAGAATGAAAAAACACCTTATTGAATTTTCAACCATAACAAAACACTGTTTTTTAGGAATACTTCTTTGTTTCTCCACCACTTTAATGGCCCAAAAGAATACTGCTGAAGTCAAAAAAATCGATGATGCCGTAAGTCAACTTTACGAAGCCATGGTGGATAGAAACAAAGATAAACTGGAAGAATTGGCCATGGAAAGTCTAACCTACGGACACTCAAGCGGTAAGATAGAGAACAAAAAGGAATACGTGGACGGCGTTTTAAATGGAGGATTCCAATTTTCTTCGATAACGCCAGAAAATCAAACCATAACAACTTCCGGTAAAACAGGTATAGTGCGTCATATTTTTAAGGGTGAAGGAACCAATAATGGTGCGCCGGCAACAGTCAACATAGGTTGCCTGCTGGTGTTTCAAAAAGAAGGCAAGCAATGGAGATTGCTGGCAAGACAGGCATATAAACTTTAAAACCTTCTATTTTGAAAAATATAAACATATATTCTATAGCACTAGGATTGGCAGCTTTGCTGTTCCTGATCATAATTGGGATGGCCATAACAGGCCATATTGATCAAGCCGGACTCTTTATTCTTGGATTTTTTGCATTGTTGGCCTTCGGGTTTAACGGATACGAAAGAATGAAGGGTTTGATATTCACCACAATGATTTTTTCAGGTGTTGCGGCGGCACTATATTACCCGGGTTACTTTACCAATATTGGTGATTTTAAGTTCACTGTGCTAATTATTCCCTTGATACAGATTATCATGTTCGGTATGGGAACAACGATGAGCCTCAAAGATTTTGCTGCTGTATTTCAATCACCAAAAGGGGTAATGATCGGAGTTTCGGCACAATTGATGGTAATGCCCCTAATAGGCTATTTTTTGGCACAGATCAGTAATTTTCCACCAGAAATTGCCGCAGGAATAGTGCTCATAGGCTGTTCTCCCAGCGGCGTGGCCTCTAACGTAATGGCTTTTTTGGCCAATGCAAATGTCGCACTTTCGATAACCATTACTTCCATTGCTACACTTTTGGCACCATTCCTTACGCCTTTAATGATGAAATTGTTCGCCGGGGAGTTCATTGAAATTGATGTGTTCGCCATGATGTGGAGCATCGTAAAGATGATTATCATTCCTATCGGGGCGGGATTGCTCTTTAATAAAATGTTTGGGAATCGTGTTCAATGGTTAAGCAGGGCGTTGCCTTTAATATCCATGTTGGCCATAGGGCTGATAATTACCATCATTACCGCAGCAGGTAGGGACAGCCTTTTGGAAATTGGCGGAATGCTGATGTTGTTGGTGTTGGCACACAATGTTTTCGGGTATTTTCTAGGGTATTGGTACGCTAGGCTCCTTAAGATGTCCGAAAAGGATGCTAGAACCATTGCCATTGAAGTGGGAATGCAAAATGGTGGATTGGCCTCAGGGATCGCCAACAGTCTGGGAAAAATTGCAACCATGGGATTGGCACCGGCCGTATTTGGTCCATTGATGAATGTAACGGGATCAATTTTAGCTTCTTACTGGCACGGAAACCCTACCGATGAAAAGCCAGAAACTGTAATGACCGATTAAAAATTATAATAATTATCTCTTAAGTCAAAAGTAACCAAGTATGAAAAATTCAAGAAGATCTTTTATATCCAAATCAATCATGGCCAGTGCAGGATTGGGAATGGTGTCATCAGCAACATATGGTTCAGAATATCAAAAAGCAATAGATAAAAATCCAAAATTATCCGCACCATCGGATTTAAAAATCACGGATGTTAAATGCGGATACATTAGACGAGGAAGCGGATTGTTTGTTAAAATACACACCAATCAGGGAATTTATGGTTGCGGAGAGGGCGTGGATGCCGTACCCGGCACCTACCATCTGGTCAAAAGGATGGGATTTTTTCTAAGAGACCAAAGTCCGTTCAATGTCCATAAAATATTTGAAGACATTCGTCGTGCAGGTCATTTCGGTGGCGGTCAGTCCGGTGCATATGTAGCCGTTCTTTCTGCCATAGAGACCGCTTTATGGGATTTGGCCGGTAAGGCACTTGATCTGCCCGTTTATCAATTGTTGGGAGGTAAGTTCCGTGATAAAGTAAGGGTGTATTGTGATACCGCTTTGTATCGTGTTCGGTTCCCTTCTCCTGATGATTTTGCTACTGCTGCCAAGGACGCTATAAAAAATTGGGGGTTCAATGCATTAAAATTCGACTTGGATTATGCCAGTGACCCTGATAAATACGATCGCTATAACTGGACCGCCAGTCCAGGTGAAATCATAAGAATGTATGATCAACTTGCTGCGGTTAGGGAAGCGGTAGGACCAAAAATAGATTTATGCGTGGATATGCATGGACGATATGATCATGTGACCGCTCAAACGATTGCCAAGAAAGTGGAGGACCTTAACCTGACATGGTTGGAAGAGCCAATTCCAGCAGAAAATTTTGACGCTTTCAAAACGCTGGCAGAGGAAACCAGTACGCCCATTTCAGCAGGTGAAAATGTGTATCTGGGTCACGGATTTAAACAATTGTTGGATAACGGCGTGGACATTATTATGCCAGACCTGCAAAAGTGTGGAGGACTGGGAGAAGGACAAAGAATCGCCAATCTTGCGAATCTCTATTATGTGCCTTTTTCACCGCATATGGTAGCCTCTTTCCTAGGGGCCATGGCGTGTGCACATGTTTGCGCCTCTGTACCTAACTTCCATTTAATGGAGTGGCAATCCTATTTCCATACGGATCCCATGTTCAAGGAAATTGTAACCTATGATGAAGCAGACTGGGTCAAGGATAGTTTCGTTACCGTTTCCAATAAACCCGGTATCGGAGTGGACATAAATGAAGAGGCAATGAAGAAATATGCTCCTGAAGGCGTTCCATTTTTTGAATGATCAATAACAAATAAAATAAGTGCAATTATGTTAAGAAAAAGCTACTTGCTATTAATGGTCCTTGTCAGTATGGCGACCCAACTAGCAGCTCAACAGATCAGTAAGGAAGAGCTGATATTTTTAACTCCTGAATGGAAAGGAGAACGCTTTGATGATGGAAGGCCAAAAGTTTCGGATGCTTTATTGGAAAGGATAAAATCCGTTAGTGTGGAAGAGGCTTGGGCCGTAATGAAGAATGAGGGCTATCGCTATCAAATCGCAGAGGATTGGAAAATGATAAATCCAGATAGCGTTTTAGTGGGTCGTGCGGTTACGGCAACCTTTATGCCTGGTCGCCCCGATGTTTGGAAAGCCATCGATGATAGGGGGAAAGCACAAGGTAAAAGAGGACAGAACACGTGGCCCGTGGATATATTGGTAAAGGGGGACGTGTATGTGGCCGACCAATTTGGTGCAGATAAGGATGGCCCAACAATTGGTGACAACGTGGGTAACGCCATATTTGCAAAAACAGGTAACGGGATTGTTTATGATGGTGCCCTAAGGGATGTTGAGGGACTCATGGAAATTGGCGGTTTCACTTCCTATTATACCAGTTACGACGCTTCCCACCATAACCCACCGGGGGATTTGAACACAATGCTCATCGGAATCAATCAACCTACTAGGATCAGGACCGTAACCGTAATGCCTGGGGATGTTGTTTTGGGCAAAATGGGCGTGGTCACCTTTATACCCGCACATTTGGCAGAAAAAGTGGCTACCGTTTCCGAAGTTGTCCGTTTACGGGACATGTTCGGGCATCAACGCATCAAAGAAGGAACCTATACTGCCGGACAAATTGATACGCGTTGGTCCGATGAAATCGAAAAGGATTTTAGCAAGTGGCTCAACGAACATATTGATGAGCTTCCGGTTTCCAGAGAGCAGATTCAAGAAATTTTGAAAAAAAGAACTTGGTAAACCCATAAAAATATTGACAGCTACCATTGTCCGGCCAAAACTATTGAATACGTTTCGGCATGGCATAATGGGCTTTTCATCTATAACAATGTCAAATAATAAATTCACGCCAACATCTTGGGTTACCTTGGTTATACTGATAATTTTGGTCACTATATCGGGATGTCAAACCCATACAAATGAAGTTGCCGAGCACACAACGTGGTCACACTACGCAGGTAGTCCAGACCAATCCAAGTTTTTCGAGTCGCCCAGTATCACCAAGTCCAATGTTGAGCAAATGGAATTGTTGTGGAGCTACCCATCAGGAGATGACCGATTTTATTTTTTCAGCCCCATTATTGCCGACAGCACCATGTACGTTCTCGGGAAAAATAGTTCCCTAATAGCCATAAATGCCAAAACGGGTAAAGAACTTTGGATTCATACAGATTTGCCGGGAATTACCAGAAGAGGTATCAATTATTGGGAAAGTGAAGACAAAAAAAACAAGAGATTACTGTTCACGCTGAACAATTCCATTCAGGCCATAGATGCGGATACGGGTAAATCGATTCTGGATTTTGGGAACGACGGTTATGTAGACCTTAGGGATGGTTTAGATCGGGACCCAACTTCCATAACGAGGATACAGCCGATGATGCCGGGTGTTATCTATGATGATCTTTTGATACTCGGCTCTGCACCAGGGGAGGCCTATTTTTCCCCACCTGGTCACGTAAGGGCTTATAATGTGGTTACTGGTAAACTGGAATGGACCTTTCATACGATACCCTATCCTGGGGAATATGGTTATGAAACTTGGCCCAAGGATGCTTATAAATATGTAGGAGGTGCTAACGTATGGAGCGAAATATCGGTAGATACGGAACGTGGAATTGCCTATTTGCCCATCGGTTCGCCAACCTATGATTATTATGGAGCTGATCGGTTGGGCAGTAACCTTTTCGCCAACTCCCTGGTGGCCCTTGATGCCAAAACGGGCGAAAGACTCTGGCATTATCAGACAGTGCACCATGATCTCTGGGACTATGACCTGTCACCGGCCCCTCAACTGCTCACGGTTGAAAAGGACGGTAAAAAGATAGATGCAGTGGCCATTGCCACTAAGCACGGTTTTGTTTTTGTATTTGATAGGGTAACTGGGAAATCACTATTTCCCATTGAGGAAAAACCATTTCCCAAAAGCGAAATGCCAGGGGAGGAATCTTGGCCGACACAACCCATCACTTCGCTTCCGAGTTTTACGAGACATGAGGTGACAAAAGAAAATTTGAACCCCTACTTTTCGGATAGTCTTCGACAAGATTGGCTCAAAAGATTGGATTCTGCAAAAACTGGATTATACGTACCACCTTCCGATAAATATGAAACCATTATGATGCCCGGAGCTTTGGGCGGTTCCAATTATGGAAACACAGCCGCCGATCCCCGTAATGGAATGATGTACATAATGACCCAGGAATATGCATCCACTTACAGATTGAACAAGGTGGAACCACCAAAAAAAGAACTCACAAAAAACGATATTGATAGGGTACAATCACTTTATGGCTCTTCATGTATTGCCTGTCATGGCCCAAATATGGAGGGTGGGGCAGGACCTTCCTTGAAGAATCTTGGGCATCATATGTTCTATGAAGAGTTTAGAAATACAGTGATCAATGGAAAAGGTGTAATGCCCGGTCTGGTGCATGTGGATGAAGCTTCCTTGAAAGCCTTGTTCCAATATATTGGGGGTGATCCTGATCGCAGAAGTTTTAGACGGGGCAATCAACAGGCAGAACCAGTAGATGGCCCTGTGGTGGCTTCTGGTGGGATAACCATACCTTCAGACGCACAGCGAGGAGCCCCGATGCAGGATTACCCTGAAGGCGTGGAACATCCAGAAGACAGATATACCACCGATTACGGTCTGGATTGGCCCGGTTTGATAGACCCACCTTGGTCCTCTATTGTGGCCTATGACCTAAATGAAGGAACCATTAAGTGGCGCCGACCCATAGGTGTGGACTCGCTTTATGTGCAAGGAGACGAAACCAAAGGAGCTCCCAATGGCACCCAGCGAAAAGGCATGGTCATTACCTCTACGGGTATTGTGTTTGCCACGGCAAAAGGGGGCAAGGTTTATGCGCTTGATGCCGAAAATGGCGATGTGCTCTGGGAAACTACGCTAAGCCATGAAACCAATGCGCAACCCAGTATGTTTACTTTGGATGGCAAGCAATATTTGGTGATCAATGCCACTTCTGATTTTAGAAATGACAGTTACGACCACTCGAAGAAACCGGGAGCAATCGCAAAAGGCTATGTGGTGTATGGGATACCGGACAAAAAGTAGCCTATTGCATAGAGGCAGCTAACTCTATAAACCTAAAATTGAAACAATACAAATACAATGTTATGAAACCAATACTCAGTTTTTTGTTCTGTTTGATGGGCAGTATCTGCATCGCCCAAAACCTTAATGAAAGAGTGGTTCACAATGATCCTTCGACGTATAGGGAATTATCCAGTGTACATGCTGGTGCCGGTAAAATGGGTTTTACCCAATTGATTGGCCGAAATGATCTGGCCACCAATTTCCTGTACCTACATTCTGGGGTCATTCAACCTAAATCCGGTATTGGACACCACTTTCACCATTCCATTGAAGAAATGTATGTCATTTTGGATGGAGAAGCTGAATTCACCATCAATGGTAGAACGTCCAAAATAAAAGGGCCAGCTTTGGTTCCTTGTAAGCTTGGGGATTCCCATGGAATTTATAATGCTTCAAGCAAACCTTTAAAATGGCTCAATTTTGCGGTCAGCGAGGTAAAGGCACAGGGAGGTGCGTTTGATTTGGGGGATAATCTTGCCGAAACAAAAAAAGATGATGTCCCTGTATTTGTGTCCTCCCGATTGGACACGGGTCAATTGAAACAAGACAATGAGGTTTATAAGGGAAAAGGAGTTTTATATAGACGGATTTTTAATCCAGAAATATTCCGAACAGATTGGAACCATGTGGACCATGTAGTGGTTCCCTCAGGGAGTACAACGGAAAAACGCCAATTGGAAGGGGTTGAGGAAGTATACTATATAATGAATGGGAGTGGATCGGTATCGGTCGGTTCCGCAACGGCCAAAATTCAAAAGGATGATTCGTTTCATGCTGGTTTGGGAGAAGAAATAGCTTGGTCAAGCAGTGGTAATGATGATCTTGAAATACTTGTAATTGGTATCGCTGCTTCAAAAGATAGTGGACTGGCGATTGCCAAACCTTTGGAAACACCCAAGGCCATGGTCTTACAAATGGATTTTGTGGTGGATAAGGAAAATGCCGAAGCCTTTGAAAAAATGTACTATTCCATCTACGTTCCTGCCATGGTCGTTCAAGACGGGTATCTCAGCTCGAAATTACTTCGACTTTTTCCAGATGATTTGGCCAAGGAAATACAGGCGGAGCCTACAACGTATAACTATCAGATCCAAATATCTTTTGATACGGAGGAAAACAGGAAAAAGTGGGTAGCAAGTGACCAACACCAAATCGCTTGGCCGGCAGCCTCAGGACTTGCCAAGGAATTCAAATGGCGCGGATATGATGTTATGGGCGACGATGTACAGAATTAGATATTCTCATCATTGACACTTTTTTTAGAGGTAATTGACATATCCTTTTCTATTGGTTCGAATCTTATACACTTTGTCATAACTGACAATATAGAGTGTTTTCATATCCTCATCCCCAAAACCTAAACTTACTGGAAATGAAGGTAGATTGATCATACCTATAAAGGAGCCTTTGGAATCAAAAATCTGGACTCCAAAATAGGTGGCCACATAAATATTTCCCATGGTATCAATGGCCATCCCGTCCGCGCTGGAGGATTTTCCTTTACGGTCTAGCACATTTCCGGTCAAACGCAGTTCTGCAAATTTCCGACCGTTTGAAATGGTGCCATCTTCGTTCACATCATAGGCCCAAACAAAATTTTCCTTTGAACTGTCTACGGGATACCAAGATTCGTCATCATAACAATTATTGATGTAGAGCGTTTTTCCGTCAGGAGTCAATAAAATCCCATTGGGCATGGCAAATTCATTGGGTTCCACCAAACGGGTCACTTCTTTATCAGGGGAAACATAGTAAACAGCTCTTCCGGGCTGAAATTTTTCAGCGTCCATGGTAAATTGGGGATCCGTAAAATAGATACCGCCTTTGGCATCGGTGATAATATCGTTGGGGCCGTCTATGGGCTTGCCATTATAGGTTTCGGCAATGACTTGGACCACTTTCCCGGATGTGGTCATTTCCACCACCCGGTGCCCAATCATATCACAGACCAATAAATTGCCATTTTTATAGGGATACAATCCGTTCGCCTGCATTTTGCCTTCAGTGATGTTTTGGTATGTCCCATCAGGGTCAAGTGCCACAATGGAACTCTTTTTTGGGTCGGCGTTCCAGTTTTGGTCGAAGTACATATTGGAAAAATAGAGTTTTCCGTTCATCCATTTGGGACCTTCGCTAAAGGTAAGTGTAGGTTCTGTTTTTGAACCATCGATTACCAATTCGGGCTTGGCGTCCTTTGGGATAATTTCGTGATATCGCTCAAGTGCCGCTTGTTGCTTGTTCAGATAATCTTCCCTAACGGGCCAAAAAATATCAAGCGCATCAAAGCCCAATTCGCCTGCGACACCGGAATGCACCACATTTCCTGGAACAAGGACTATATCCCGAGGTTCCAATTCCATCTCTTGGTCCAAGACAGTTTCTTTGAGGGTTCCCCTTAATAGGATAGTAATCTGCTCCTCTGGATGAATATGTGCCGGTGACTTGGAATTTGGGTCCGCCGAAACAAAACTTAGCTGCATGTCCCCTCCAGAAACCAATCTTGCAAAGACCCCTTCGGTAAGCTGGGTAAACTGAATATCGAAAAGGTCATAAACTTTATTCGGTACAACGGTCGGTTCATTCTTGGATGTCTGTTCCTTGGTTTCCGAAGGAAGTTCATCAACCCCCATTTTTTCTAGATAATCAAACCTTATAGGGCTATAAACCTCCATCACTTTGGCCCCAGTATCTCCAGCGACAATTTCGCTTTGGCTTCCTTTGTCTTGATAAATAAAATCAATTCTCGGTGTACCGCTATGAGTGCCGTCCGGTTCTTCCCGTTTCCTTGCCATCATTTTATAAGTATTCCCATCTCCAATGAAATCGATGGAACCCTCGGTTAGGATCAAAAATCTATCGGCAGGCACGTTTTCTTTTGGTATGGTTGAATTGGGTTCCAGTTCCAATACACTGACCAAATTTCCATTTCCCCAGAAAATTTTGGCCATGACCCCGGGATACAATTGCAAACTGTCCAAATCTTGGAAATTTATGGATGTTCCCACTTCCAAATTGGTAGCCACGGAACTTGAAGGAAGATCAGGCAGTTCCCTGACAGTAAGCCCGTATTCCTCAATCAATTCTTTATTTCGCTTTTCCCATTCCGGTTTGGAAGAGGAATTGCAACCACCAATTAAGATAAATAGAAATAACGTGGAAGCAACTTTAAGACGATAAGAAATACCATTCATAACATTTTAATTTTTAGTGGTTTTTTCAACAATAGCCGTTTTAATGAATTCTTGTTTGGACTTATTACTTAAATAAAAGCTGCGCAAATTTATAAAGGTCGTGCCGCCAAACGGGCCATGTATGCCCTCCCGGATATTCGCTATATTGATATGCAACACCCATATCGTCAAATTTCTTCATCATCACTTGACAGTTTTGATAGGCAATATCCTCTGGGCCTCCCATTGAAATAAAGAAATTGGTAAGGTTGGTGTTTATTTTGTCCACATTGTCTTGCATAAACCTGTATTGTGGACTCGATAACTCATCATTATTGGCAAACCAGCCCGAACTAAAAACGCCCAAATGGGAAAACATATCGGTGTTATGGACGCCCGCGTGCAAGGTCTGCAGACCGCCCATGGAGAGACCGGCCAAAGCCCTGTTCTGTGCACCCATCTTCACGCGATACGTTTCCTCCACAAAGGGAATTGCTCCTTGTTTGAGTTCATTCTCAAAGGCCATCAATGAATTTTGATTGAAACCGGCCAACCCTCCTGTGCCAGAAACATTACCATCCAACATGGCAATAATCATGGGCACGGCCTTATTTTTCGCAATAAGGTTATCCATTATGAAATTGGTCTTTCCTTGGGTGGCCCAGCCCCGTTGGTCCTCGCCTCCGCCGTGTAAAAGGTACAGTACAGGATAGTTTTGTGTGGACTCATCATAACCAGGTGGCGTGTACACATACATTTCCCGCCATGATTGTGATGCTTTTGAATAATACTTTTTTATACGGATATCGCCGTGGGGCACATCCTTTAAGCTATAATAGCCATCTCCTTTAAACGGAATCTCAATACCGCTGGCCATCCTCCCCATACCATAAAAGGTTTCACTGGCTGGGTCTGCCACGGCCACCCCATCCAAAATCAATGAATAATAATGGAACCCTTCGGTGATGGAATCCGTGGTCACGGTCCAGAATCCCTCATCATCGATTTCCATATCATATTTTTTGCCCAAATCGATTTGTACCTCTTTTGCTTGCGGAGCCTTTGTCTTGAAAATCACCCTGCTATCGGGTAAAATTTGTGGGTACTGTGCCCGTCTTACATTGGTGCTGGCCGGTAATCCCAAAACACTGTACTTTGTGAGAACATCCTTGTTCACTGGCTTAAAAAGCATTTGCGAAAACATATAGAGATCATTCTTCCAAACCTCAAAATCGTGTCCTCCCGGTTCCACATAAAAAATATGGGGCACATCATGGTCCCGCAAATATTCGCTGGTTCGACTGCTGAAGGGCATGAGACCGTCTGCATCCCCACAAGAAATCCAAAGTAGCTCCAACGATTTGGCTTTTTCAGGGTTGGGAAGCAATTCTTGGGGCGCTTTGGTGTTAGGTGCCGATGAAAATGCACCTACCCAGCCAAATGTGTCCAAATTGCCAAGACCAAAGTTCAAGGTTTGTCCACCGCCCATGGAAAGACCTGATATCGCCCGATGCTCCCTATCCTTGTACACTTTAAAGTTCTTTTCCACGTAGGGAATCAAATCATTCAAAAGGTCTTGTTCGAAGGTGGCAAAGGCCTCAACCTTGTCCCTGCTGAAAATATTTCCCTCGGCACGGTCATTTTTCATGGCCCGCCCATTGGGCATCACCACAATCATGGGTTGCAATTTTCCGTCCGCATAAAGGTTGTCGAAAATTACCTGAGGAGTGCCATGTGTCAACCATTCTTTTTCATCCCCTCCAATGCCGTGCAAGAGATACAAAACAGGGTGTCTTTTTGATTTGGCATAGCCGGGAGGCAGATAAATCATGGCCTTTCGTTCCGTGCCCACCGTTTTTGAGCGATACGTAATGCTGTCTATCCTACCTTTTGGGATGCTACTTCTGGCTTGGTCAAACCCTTCTGGCGCATGCTTCTCCGCTATGGGATCATTAGCTTGGTTACGCAGCATATTCAACAGCTTAATAGCATACCTTCTGCCCAACATACGATACCCTTCCGCATTAAAATGAAGGTTGTCCTTGGCATCGGGAACTCCTTTTGAGGAAACAATATGTGCATTGGGAATGGTTTCTGGGAGCGTCGCCACAATTTCGTTCATACTGGCACATATGCCTCCTTGATCAGCATGAACCAGTTCACCCGCAAGCAAAGGGGTTTTTGATGCTTCCAGATTTAAGTCTCTAAGAAGGTTGTCATAAACGGTCTTTACTTTTTTTTGCCAAAGGGTGTCCCCAGTATTTGATTCCCCTTGGTGCAGAAGGATTCCCTTGATAACCCCATCCTTTTGGGCAATTTTCGCCATTTCCACAAGACGGTCATAGGGATTTCCATCATATTCCGCAACCATGTTCTTCAACCAATCCGGAGCGGTGGACACATATTCCTTATAGTTATCCTTATCAAACAATTCAATTTTGCAGCCTCCTACGGCAACATTGATAACCCCGACTTTTATACTGTCCGGTAATTTTTCCACCAACGTCCTACCAAAGTAATCAGTAGGCGTCAGGCCTGTTTTGCATCGGCACAAAGGTGGAACCGCAGTGTACCATTTACCTTTTTCTCGCCCGAGGTCAGGACAATCCACTGCCGCCAAAACCTTAAAACGATCATTAACGTCAACCGTGTCCTGTGCTTCTATACGGGCATTCCCTTCCATATTGGACTGGCCCAAACTCAAATAAATATGGAAATTGGGATCCTGTGCGGTAATTTTTCCCGAGCACAATAAAATCACTGTCAGGAGACAAAATTGCATTACTGATTTTTTCATGGCTTGCATTTTTTCTGATGGATTATGTTATTCCGGTACTATGTCATTTGCCTTGGTGGCATAAAGTCCCAAAAGAGCACCGGTAAAACCTCCTGCCACATCGGTGGAGAGGATGTCCCCAGAAACTGTGCCGCCCACATTCTCAAAATTGGTTCCATTGGTGGAATAACTGAAGGTGTACTTGTCGCCTTCAGCAGCTATCTTTAATTCAATGGGTCCTGACAAATCAATTTTAGTACTTGCCAAAACCTCTGAGATGATTTCACCCTGTCTTCTGGGCCATTTGTTTTTTTCCAGTACGAGATAATAGTCATTGTCCTTTTTGGTCAATCCAAAGACATAATTGGATCCTTCATTCTGTAAGGCGACCACTCCCGCCAAATCCTTTTCAGATTTTGGCTTGTAGTTTAGGGTTGTTGAGAATGAAAATGTTCTGTGCTGTTGCCTGTAGAACAATGTGGATGTAGGCTTTACTTCCTTGATATTGGTTTCAAAGGGCGTAATTTCCAAACCATTCTTGGTTTGTTCCATAAAGGCTTCCCGTGGACCCCTGAGCCCTATCCAACGGTAATCTAATTTTTCTGATGAGAAATCCTCGGTATAGGTGAAGTTTCCGTTGGGAAAGAATCCTTCTTGCCCCATTTTGTTCTCTACGCCTTCGGGCATTTTTAGTTTTGGTTCCATTGGGATCAATCCATTTTCGAAAACAGGATAAGTGCCCGACCAATCCACAGGTAAAATAAAGGTTTCCCTCCCTGTGTTCACGCGGTTTTCCTCATTGGGCCGAACCGCCAGAAAAACACCGTAATATTTGTCATCAGGTCCCAAAACCAAGTCGGCATGGCCCGCCCAATCCACTTTGTTCTCCCTTTCCTTGGGAAAATAGCGCTGGGTAAGGATGGGATTGCTCGGAGCGGGCACAAAAGGGCCTTTGGGACTGTCACTCATAAAAATCACTTCGCTGTGCCATCCCCCGGTACCACCTTCGGCGCACATCAGATAATATTTACCATCTTTTTTGTACAAATGTGGTGCTTCAATCCAGATGGGTTTTTCAGAAATGTCCACCCCACCATCGACAATTATTTTATCGGTTCCTTCAATGACTTGGTCCTTTTCCACATCGTATTCCCAAACCTTGATGACCCTATGGCCATTGTAGAGTTCCTTTCCTTTGTCCGGAGCATCATTGTGCACCACATAGGCTTTGCCATCATCATCAAAAAACAGCGATGGGTCAATCCCATTAAATTTTAGGTGGTAAGGATCACTCCAACCCTGCATCGGATCCTTGGTCTTCACTACGATGTTCCCCGAACCACCCGCAAAAGCAGTGGTAATCATATAAAATGTATCATTATTGGGGTTATAGGTGATACCAGGGGCATATACCCCTTGGCTTATCCCCGTATCGTGGACATCCAACTGGGAAACCCGGTCCAAAACATGGCCTATTTGCGTCCAGTTGACCAAATCCTTGGAATGAAAAATGGGCACACCAGGAAACATGGCAAATGAGGAACACACCAAATAATAATCGTCTCCCTTTCGGGTTATGGCTGGGTCTGGGTAACAACCCTGAAGGATTGGATTGTAAAACTCATCTGCTTCCAAGGGATTATTATTGTATACCTGATCATTGCCCTCATACACTACTTTGGTAAATATTGGTGTATTGGTTGCTTTCTTGGGTTTAGGACCTGTAATTTCATCGCCTCCCGAAAAGGAGTACAATCCCGCCACTGCGACCAATAGCAAAACGGCCGTGATTCTTCTAAGGTTTTGTTTGTTTGTTTTCATGCTGATTTAGTATTGCTGTTGTTGTGAGTTCCTTATCAATTTATGTTTTTGTCTTTATTCTGATGACACTCAATGACATTGCAGGTGCGGAATACATGAATTTTTTGTCCACACCGTATTCCTCAGTGACCGGAACAATATTGTCTGGATTGTCGAAAGTATTTTCAGCTTCAGGGTCTCCCGTGAGCACCGTCAATTTTGCATTGGAAACCCTATTTTTAAATTTTGAAAGATTTACTTCCATGCTTTTTGGCACTTTCCCCGCATTGACCATCTTTATGATCACATCTCCTGTCTTGCTATCCATTACGGTAGAAGCGGCCAATGTGGTGTCCTTCTTTGAAAAGTTGATGACATTATCATAGTAGTGATCGCCACTATTTTTCATGAAAAGCTTTTGTACATAAAAATTGGGGGTCGGGCACAACGTGGTATTATCAAAAAACACCATATCGGTTGACCATTGGGTATGTCCTTTTTTGGCCAACAAGGGTGCATAGGAGGCCATTTTGACCACATCCCCATTTCTTTCAATGGCAGTTAGATGGACCGCTTCCGCTATGGCATTATAGAGTTTGTTGCCCCATGAGGCATATTCCCCCAAATACACCTGGGCTTTCTTCCTATCATACGTGTCATAGCGTTCCTGATTGCCCAAATACCAATCCGGCTCAATATAATAGTGTTCATCCACCATGGGAAGCTGCAATTTGTTGCTTATTTCCCATCCTTTTTCAAAATCCTCACCTTCCAAAAATGGACCTACGGTTCCAATGACTGTTATTTCCGGATGTTTTTGCTTTACAGCTTGGTAGAGCATGGTAAATCGTTCCTCAAATTCCGGGGTCATCTTGTCTTCATTGCCAATGCCCACATATTCCAGATTGAAGGGTTCAGGGTGACCTGCGGCTGCCCGTTTGCTGCCCCATTCGGATGTGGCGGGCCCGTTTGCCCATTCGATCAAATCCAATACTTCCTGAATATATTCATCCATCTCATCCATGGGAAGTGCCCGTTGCCCTTTTCCTCCTATTCTCCATGTGCCTCCCGAATTCTGGCAACTCACCCCTGCGGGAACTACAGGTAAAGGTTTTGCCCCGATATCCTCACAGAACTGGAAATATTCAAAATATCCCAAACCCGCCGTTTGATGGTATCCCCAAATATTGCGCTGTTCCACCCGCTGTTCAATGGGCCCAATGGTATTTTTCCACCGGTACATGTTATGCAGCCCATCGCCATGTACCAGACACCCGCCCGGAAAACGGACGAACTTGGGTTCCATATCCGCTAAAAGCTGGGCCATATCTGCCCGTAATCCGTTGGGACGATTTTTAAAGGTCTTTTCAGGGAAAAGTGAAACAACATCCATGGCAAATTTTCCTTTAGTTGTAGCCAATATGACCAAGTGGGTGGTGTCCCTACTTTGGGAAGGAACCAAAGTTGTGGTATATTTTTTCCAATCCTTGGAAGTACTCTGAATTTTGTTTTCGGCCAAAACGGTACCATCGGTGCCTTGCAAACTAATATCCAAGGTTACGGGGGCATTGCTCAATTGTTTCAGAAACACAGAGAAATTATAGGTATCACCAGCATTGACCACCATTCCATCGAAGCCTAAATTTTTGATTCCCACTCCTGATTTTCCTTCGTGTTCTTCATAATTACCAATAAATTCCGCATCGACCACCATATAATGTGGGTTGTTTCCATGGACGGGGTCTGAGGTCTCCACACTGATTCTCCCGTAGGAATACCCCGGTTCCATATATTCCCAAAATGAAAACGGATTCCATCCTTGTTGTTCGGTGGGATCATATTCAAAGGACCTATTTTGAACCATTTCGGCGTATATTCCGCCATCTGCGGCATAGTTGATATCCTCAAAAAAGAGACCCAACAATTCATCACTTATTTTTTTACCACCACTGGGCACTTGAGCTTCCAGAGCGGTACCCCATAAGCAAATGAGAATGAATAACAGTATAAAACCGGTTCTGTGGTTTCGAAGATGTTCATTTAATTTCATATTGTTTCTACTTAATTTGGCCTTACCAAGCGTACGTCATACACTGCGCTGGACGAACTGTTCGGGTGAGCCACAAATTTTACAATGACAAAATCTTTTCCTTTTAAAAGTGATTCAGGAATGGGATACGTCTCTTGTTTGAATTGACTGATATTGTATTTTTTGGTATTGTCCACCGTGACCAACTTTTCATCCTCTACATAGATATCAAATTTGCGTTGGCCCCATTCAAATCCCCAGTATCGTACCAACAGATTCAGGTTGGACTGTGAACCCGTGGCCATTTTATAACTAAAGTATCCTTCGTCCCTTGCCTCGCGCCAAAAATCATCATGGGAATTCCCTGAATTCGATTTGGCCTCTTCCATGTAATGGTCAGATTCGGGCTGCTGTTCACCTGTGGCCACATGATCTAGCGTCCTTCGTTCCAATTCAAGTTTTTTCTTCTCTATATTGGACAATGAATCCAAATAAGATTTGTATCCTTTCTCTGAAAGTGTCAACCAGTACATCATATATCGGGAATCATGGATTTTATAGAAGGGCTCCAGTTCCAATTTTGCAGGGTTGATCATTTTCACATTCAATTTAAATTGCAGGGGCTTGCCCGAAATGGGCTCAAGTTTTTTTCCTACGGATTCAACATCTTCGGCGATCAATATGGGAGCTTGGTCCAAAGGCAGGCGTTTTCCTCCCGCATACTGTCCAAAACGGCTATCATCTGCAATAAGACCCTTTAAATCTTCGGTTCCTGTTTTGGCACCCAATAAAATGGGTCCATGAAAAAATGCCACATATTGCGGAATATTGGGCAAGCGTTCGATATGGTTTTTCATCGGAAGCGAAATTTCGACCACATCGCCCTTTTTCCATTCTCTTTCTATTGGAATATAGGAAGATGGTATGGCGGCATGCTCATAAACCTCTCCATTGATTTTTATTTTGAAAGCTTGCTTCTCCACCCAGCCTGGATAGCGAATCAACAGTTCGAAGTTTCCATCCCCTTCGATAAAAGTCAATCTCGTAGTCTCACTGTTTGGAAAATCCGTTTCCTGCTTTAGCTTGATTCCTTTTTCCTTCCAATCCAATTCAGATGCAATAAACAAATTGACGTATAGCGCATCTTGATTGCGGGAATAAATAAACTGGTTGTATTTGCCGTGGTTTTCCATACCTGTGCCCACACAGCACCACATGGCTTCGTTAGGAGCCGAATATACTCGGTAATGTCTTGGTCGGGCGGAGGTAAAGTACACGTAACCCCCATGCTCTGGATGTTGCGTTGATAAAATATGGTTGTACAGCGTTTTTTCGTAATAATCCGCATATTTTGCGTTGGGAAACTTACGGAACAATCCTTCGGTCAACTTGAGCATGTTGTAAGAGTTGCAGGATTCAGGTCCATCATCCTCAGTCACATAGTCTATGCTGGATGCCACGCTCGGGAAGTGTTCCTTTCTGCTGTTGCCCCCAAAGGCCAAACTCCTATGGTTCACCACGGTTTCCCAAAAATAGGAGCTGGCGGAACTGTACTTATCGGCATCGTCCAATTCTGCGATTCGGTCAAAACCAATGAATTTGGGAATTTGGGTATTTGCATGCTTATTGTTGAGGTTATCTATCCCTTTCGAAAGAGGATTCAACACCTGCCTGTGGGAAAACCGTTTGGCCGCCGATAAATATTTCTCATCTCCCGATATTTGATAGGCATCGGCATAATTCTCATTAATGCCGCCATGCTCCATATCCAACATGCGTTGCATCTGTGCGTCCGTGAGTCCAGCGGTCAGTTCTATTCCCCAATCACAAAATTTCAGGAAAATATCCCTGGCCATTTCATTGTCCCCATAAATATAGGCGTCCCGTAAGCCCGCATACATTTTATGTAGGTTATACCAAGGTGCCCAAGAAGAAAAATATACTTTGAAATCCCCATTTTTAAAGGATGGCCAAAGCTTTACACTGTTCGAGAATCCTCCCGCATAGCCCTTTCCCCATTCTGGATTGTTCTTGGCATTGGCATCTTGACATTCTTTCAATTGGGACACCATATAATCCATGCGCTGTTTACACTCCATGTTCCCTGTTGCCGCATAGTTCATGGCCATTGCAGACAGATAATGCCCCCCAACGTGACCATCCAATCCTTCCCAATTGGGATAAGCAGGAGCCTTCGGTTCCAATCCAGCCTCTTTACGATAAGGGGCCAACAATCGGTCCATATCATATTGCAAAAGCACCTCAATATTTAAATCCCTAGCTGTTTTAAATGGTCCTTCGAGTAGAGTTACTTGATTTAAGTCAAATGTATTGGGATATAGTTTTTCTTGTGCATGCCCATTACAAAAAAATAAAAGGCTCAAAAAAAGAGTTGAAATCGAAGGTAACTTATTCTTAATCATATACATTTTTTACTGGGCCCACTCCTTTCCTTCAGGGGTACGCCGCCATTCAAAATAGTGGTCAAGCACTTCCAATGCAGCCTCGCTCGGCACTTCGCCAACCTTTGGTTCTTGTTGAAAATACATGACTTTTTTAGTCTGGTTGTCAAAGGCTGGCCAATTGGGCATTCCTTCACCATTGGGGTCTCCGTATTTGGCAAAATTGGTCCAATACGTACCCATGGCTTCTGAAATTTGCGTATCCGTTTCACTTAAATCAGGATTGTCAAGATTAAGGAAGACGTAAGCGACTTCTTGGGCGTGGGGCGATCCAGATCCATACTTGGGTGAATCTTCGGGGTAGTCTGGGTGCTGGTCAAAATAATAATAGAATACCTTGGAATCCCCGGTTTTGGCCTGAAGCCTTGCCCAGCTCCATGTCTGCCATCCAAAAGCGGCATCACGGTCCAAATCACGGGCCGTTTTGGTCACTTCATTATCTTCCAAGGGATATGCCGCCAACAACGAATCGGCATACGGACCGTAACGCAGGTGCACACTTTCTTTATGTTTTTCCGGGTCTTTTTCACGAGAGAAACTGGCCCCTTCATCAGAATTGTAGCCAATCAATACGGGAACATCATTGTACTGACCCGATTCGTATAACGTAAACTGGTCATCAGGAATCACATAACCATCGATAATGGGCCATCCGCCGCCCATACCCATGCCCATAGGCAATTTTTCCGCCGGAATGTCCCGCAATTCTTCCAACGTTGAGGCACCCGCGTTTTCGGCATAACTGACCCCATCTTGTTCGGCAACCTTCAAGGTCTTCATATTTTCACCGGGGAATGTAGTTGGCCTTGATGGTCCAAAAGAACCTCCACTTTGGGAAATAGCACCCTGAAACAGCCCTTTGGCCAAGGGAGAGGCACAGAGCATGCTTACGGCAATACCTCCGGCCGATTCACCAAAAATGGTCACTTTATTTGGGTCGCCTCCAAAAGCAGCAATGTTTTTCTGTATCCACTCTAAACCGGCAATCATGTCCAACAATCCGTAGTTTCCTGAAACATTATTGGGATTTTCTGCACTGAGTTCTGGATGGGCCAAAAAGCCCAATTGACCCACACGATAGGGTATGCTGACCAAAATGACTCCTTTTTTGGCGAGGTTTGTGCCATCATAAACTGGTTCTGAGGTGGAACCGAAGCTAAATCCACCCCCATAAATCCAAACCAAAACCGGGATTTTTTCATCAGGAGATTTTGCCGGACTCCAAATATTTAAGTAAAGACAGTCCTCGCTTTTTCCTGAAGGCGGATTTCCGCCCTGCATGGGGGCAGGTCCAAATTCGGTGGTCTTTTTTACCCCTTCCCAAGGCTCAATGGGCTGTGGGGCCTTCCAACGGAGGTCTCCCACCGGAGGTGCAGCAAATGGAATTCCTTTAAAAACGGTCAAATCACCTTCAGCCGAACCTTGTACCATTCCGTTGGTAGTCTTTACCAGACCCGGTTCCTGCTTTTGTTCTGCACAGGAACCTAAAGAAATCAGTAGGATTGAAGCCAGTAGTAAGCTTATATTTTTCATTCAAAATGGTTTTTGTTCGTTGTCAATTGTTCTGCCAAAGGTTTGGCAAGAATCTATAATACAAGAGATGACGCCAAGTGGACCAGTCATGCCCACCGTTACCACCTACATAGTATTCGTGTTCTATATCATGCTTATTTAATGCACCGACAAGACCCTGGACCCTTGTGTTGAAAAAACCTTCCGCTTCCTTGGTGCCCTGCCCCACAAAAAGATAATCTATCTTATTGTTTACTTCGGAATCGTTCAAAAAGTGGGACAACGAGGTCTCAGCATCCGTATCCCCGGCACTGAGAATACCAAAATTTGCAAATAAATCGAGCGACCGGAAACCTATAAACATGCTATGTCGACCTCCCATAGACAATCCTGATATTGCCCTTCCCTCAGGGTTTTGGATGGTGCTGTAATTTTCATCAACCACGGGTATGACATGGTTTCTGAGTTCTTTTTCAAAAATGTCGAAAGTGAGCTCGGAATGCTGCGGGTGATTCCGATGAATCACTTGGTTGTTGGGAATAGCAATAATCATAGGCTTGGCTTTGTTTTCCGCCAAAAGATTGTCCATGATGAAATTCACCCTGCCATCGTACACCCAATTCGAAGGCAGTTCACCACTTCCCCCTAATAAATAAAGTACCGGATATTTTTTTTCAGGGTCATAGCCCGGCGGTGTGTACACATACAGTTCGCGTTCGCCCTTAGTGACATCCGAATGATAAACGTGACGGGTTACATTTCCATGAGGGACGTTTTTTGCATCATAGTACGCTGGCCCATCACCATGCACAATCAATTCACTGTAGGGAGGCATGGCCGTGAATGCAGCCTGTGTATTGCTGGGGTCCGCCATTTGCACGCCATCCACCCGAAGATGGTAAGCATACATATCAGGAGGAAGTGGTCCAATGGTCAATGTCCAAACCCCATCCTCTCCTTTTGTAAAATGGATAGGTTCCCTACCCTTGCCCAGGGCGGTATTGATGGCTCCGGGATTCAATTCCACTTTTTGGGCGTCCGGTGCTTTCACCCGAAACGTAATGGTTTGGTCATCATGCACTTCAGGAGAATTTATCGGTGCACTAAAGGGTATAAGTCCTTCGGTATCCTCCTGTGGATTATAGTCCAGGTTTACATTGGCCTGTTGACCAAAACAGAGAGTTGATACAAATAGAAATGCTAAGGTGACATTAAGCGAACTTGCAATTTTCATGGTATTTTCTTTAGCCTGATTTAGTTGAAAAGAAGTGACGCAAGTTCATGTAGACTGCGCCTCCAAGTCTGAAATTCGTGTGCTGTTCCTTCGGAAACATAGGAAACGGCATTTATCCCGGCCTCTTTCAAAGCAGCGGCTGCGCTTTTGACAGCATCAGGTCTTTCTTTGCTTCCGCAGCTCAAGAATATGAGGTTCACGTTGGCTTCATCCTTAATGTCCTCTGGGCTATAGGTGCCTCCGCTAAGCAAGCCGTAATAGGAAAAAACCTCTGGTTTGTTGAGTGTTATCATCTTAGTCTCCATACCCCCCATGGAAAGACCCGCCATGGCTCTGTGGGACTGGTCAGCGATGGTATGGAAATTGGCATCAACATAAGGAATGAGTTCATCTACCAAAACAGTTTGAAAGGGAGTGATGTCAAAATTACGCAGCCCTCCAAATTTGATCTCGTTGGTCATCCCATAGGTCATCACAATAAGAAAAGGCTCAATTTTACCTTCGGCAATAAGATTGTCCATAATAAGGTTGGCGTGGCCTTGATTGCTCCAAGCCGTTTCGTCCTCTCCCCAGCCATGTTGCAAATACAGAACAGGATATTTTTTAGACTGATCCTTGTTGTACCCCGGAGGTGTGTAGACAAATGCCCTTCGGGATGTGTTGGTACTTTTTGAAGGAAAAAGAATCTGTTCCACCTTTCCATGGGGAACGTCCTTTAATGCATAAAATTCTTGGTCATGGGCCGGTATCTCGATACCACTTTCCCAACGTGTGGAACCGTAAAAATTAAGAGCGCCTGGATCATTAAAAGTACCACCGTCCACATTTACATGGTAGTAATGGAACCCTTCATCCATGGGCCCTTCTGTGGTACCCATCCATGAACCATCCTCTACTTTTTGTAGTTTGGTTCCGCCTCTACCGCCAAGGCCAAGACTTACCCGTACACTGTCAGCGGCGGGTGCTTCTATTTTAAATCGCGCATATCCCTGTGAGTTGACCTGGGGGTATTCTTTCCCAGGTTGGTTCAGGGTTGAGGGTTTGAAATCTTCGGTTACAGTGTGTGCATTAGTTTGGGCCATACCTGTGGCATAGCAAAACAATACAAATGTTAATGTTGCAGCATTAAACTTCATGATGTTTGTTTTTAGTTAATTCTTTTTAGATTCTAATTGATCATTTATTTGTCGTTATGAAATAGTTGTATACGGTTCAATTCTCTCCGTTTTGCATAATGAAGTCATTAAGACAATCTGAGCGTTGGGGCAAATCGCATATCGTGTTTTCTGGCACCAATATAAGTGTTTATTTAACACATTGGAAATGAATCTGAGAGAAATTCTTGAAAACCCGCGTGAATCAGTACAATAGAGTTGGTTTGAGAGGAACAACCTCATACAAAACCAGAAGTGTTGGTATACATAAACACAACTATTCATTTTACAGAATGAATAACATGTGTATATTGAATACCTTAATCATGAACCCGTAGCCAATTTTAAAATTAATTGTTAGTATATGAAATGGTCATTTTATTTAATTTTCTTCTGCATTCCAATTTCATTTTTTGGACAGCATTCAGATGACTTAAAACTTTGGTATGACGAGCCCTCAGGGGATACGTGGGAAAATGCGCTGCCTTTGGGCAATGGTCGTTTGGGGGCAATGGTATATGGTAATGTGGACACGGAAATATTCCAGCTCAACGAACATACGGTTTGGAGCGGAAGCCCCAATAGAAATGACAATACAAATGCACTTGAGGCCCTTCCCAAAGTCCGGGAACTCATTTTTAATGGGAAATATAAAGCAGCAGAAAAATTGGCGAACGATAAGATCATTACCAAAAAATCGCATGGCCAAATGTTCCAGCCCGTAGGAAATCTGGAACTATCCTTTCCCAACCATACAGACTATCAAGACTATTGCAGGGAGTTGGATATCAGCAATGCGATTAGTAAAACCTCTTATAAAATCAATGGTGTTACCTTTACGAGAGAATCTTTTGTATCGTTGACCGACAGACTTTTGGTCATTCGACTTACTGCCAGCAAGCCAGGTAAGATTGACTTTACCGCCAATTTCACCACTCCCCACGCCAATTCAAGAATAGAGACCAAGCCAGGTAACCAAATCTCTCTTTGGGGCAGAACCAGCGATCACGAAGGTATTGAGGGCAAAGTGGAATTCAATGCCCTAATGGGACTAAAGGCCCAAAATGGAAGGATAACCCAAGCAGATACCTCAATTACGGTGGAACATGCGGACGAAGCCATTTTGATGGTTTCGATTGCCAGCAATTTCAACTCCTACCAAGATTTGAGCGGTGATGAAGTGCTACGTGCAAGAGGATTTTTGGATGCGGGTATTGATAAAGATTATGAAGTCTTAATATCCGACCACATAAAAAGATACCAAGAATTGTTCAACAGAGTCGTTTTGGACTTTGGGGAAACGGAAGCTTCAAAGCGGCCCACGGATGAACGTCTGGCCAATTTCAGGAATACGCAAGACCCATCATTTGTGGCATTATACTTTCAATATGGGAGATATTTGCTCATATCCTCATCCCAACCGGGTGGGCAACCTGCAAACCTTCAAGGTATATGGAACCAAAGTATGAATCCCGCATGGGACAGTAAATACACCATCAACATCAATGCGGAAATGAACTATTGGCCTGCAGAGCGGACCAATCTCTCCGAACTTCACGAGCCCTTTCTAAAAATGGTCAAAGAACTCTCTGAAACTGGTCAGGAAACAGCCAAGACCATGTACGGTACACGGGGCTGGATGGCACACCACAACACTGATATTTGGAGGATTACCGGACCCATTGATGGTGCCTTTTGGGGCATCTGGAACGGTGGGGGAGCCTGGACGAGTCAGCATCTTTGGGAGCACTATTTATACACTGGGGATACCACTTTCTTAAAAACATCTCTCCCCATCTTTAAAGGAGCTGCTGAGTTTTATACAGATTTTCTGGTGCAGCACCCCAAGTACCCATATTTGGTCATAGCTCCTGGAAATTCTCCCGAAAATGCCCCAGAAGCACATCAAGGTTCGTCCATAACTGCCGGATCTACCATGGACAACCAATTGGTTTTCGATGTATTCAACACCTATATTCAAGCTACGGAAGTTTTGGGAAAGGAAAGCGCTTTCGTGGACTCGCTAAAAGTGTTGAGAAGCAAATTGCCCCCAATGCAGATTGGCAAGCACAACCAATTGCAGGAATGGTTGGACGACGTGGACTCACCAGAGGACAATCATCGCCATATTTCCCATTTGTACGGTCTTTTTCCGTCCAATCAGATTTCTCCATATCGCACACCGAAACTTTTTGCCGCTGCAAGGAACACCTTGCTTCAGAGAGGAGATATTTCTACGGGATGGAGTATGGGCTGGAAGGTAAATTGGTGGGCCAAAATGCAGGATGGCAATCACGCCTATAAATTGATTATAGACCAATTGACCCCCGTAGGAATCAATCGAGGAGGGGGAGGAACCTATAACAACTTGTTCGATGCGCATCCTCCATTCCAAATCGATGGGAACTTTGGATGTACCGCTGGAATTGCTGAAATGCTATTGCAAAGTTCGGACGGTAGTGTCCATCTGCTTCCAGCAGTTCCCGATGCACTTGATGCCGGATACGTAGGTGGATTAAGGGCCAGAGGAGGGTTTGAAGTGGTAGCTATGGAATGGGAAAACAAGAAACTTGTGGCCACTTCAATAAAATCAAATTTAGGAGGCAATTTGCGACTCAGGGTCCCCAATGAAATTGAGTATATCGGAACGGGAAAGTTAAAAATAGCAGAAGGGGAAAATCCGAATAAGTTCTTCACTTTTAGTAAAGTGGCAGACCCAATAATATCTGAGAACTCTTCTATTGAAGAATTAATATTACCTAAAACATCGTTATACGATATAGAAACGGAAAAGGGGAAGATTTATACCTTTAGCTTAAAGAAATAAAAAGGGTCTGCCTTTGTGGACAAGCGAACTTTTAACCAATACTCAAATAAAGTATTCATGTTTAAGCAATCTTATTAAGTTTAGAGCTGAAAGTCTCCCAAATTCCGTATGGTCGATACCACCAAAAACAGAAAATTTGAGCCACCGAATAATTGGCTTTAGTTGTTTGAAAATCAGATTTTTTTGGTTCCAACGGTGCTCAATTTTATCCTGCGTATGTGGTATACCATCTTCGGCGCATCCACTTTAACCGTTTACGGTAATCCTAAAATAGACACCAGCTTTTCCATTTTTGTCCAATCTGGAATTTCTTAAATAGAAGATTGAAGAGAAAGTGTTTGTTTCCATTTGTCATTGATTTACTGATTCAATTTTGTTCCAAAACATTTGAAAAAACATGTTCGAAGCGTTTTTAACATGGATCAGGTGTCATTTTCACGGATTCAACAAAGTGAGCACCGTGATATATGGTACAAATTGAATTCAAATGAAATCAATAAAAACAAAAAAGTCTGTAAATCGGAGATTTACAGACTTTTGGAATTTTTTAATAGCTAAAAAGTGACCTGACTGGGGCCTAAACCCAAGATATAATCAATTGATGTTCAAAAAGTTAAAATCATTTTTCTTAGCCTGTGCACCGAATCGTTCACCAGTACACAAATACCATATAAAATGAACCTAAATGCCGTTATTTGGCACCTAATCTTATTTAAGTTTTAAAGATACAGATTCTATGGTTTTAGTTGAACAAGAATTGTTAAAAATATTCTTTCTACCCAGGACGATAGGGGGACATTGGGATTAGTAGGGCAGTCATCCCGACTTACCTTATTTAAGTAAAATCAAAACACTGTTAATCTTATGATTTTCAGTGTTTTGTGTTTTTAGACATATCATCTAAAATCATTTAAAACCATCTAAAATCATATAAAGGGTGTTCTTATCGGGAACAGACTATTACACTTTATGTTGTAATTTTAGATGACTTCTTGAAGCATTTTGTTTGTGTTTTGACTTTCGCAGTATTAACAGTTTAAAACGTTGCAACATGCAGAAAAACAATCGCTTAACAATCAATTTCTTTACTAGGAAACATAGGGTTCATTCTGAGAATCTTATTGTTTATTGTAGGATCACCATCGATGGTGAACGCACCGATTTTAGCATAAATCGGGAAATAAAAGCCAATTTATGGGACAATAACCGTAAAAGGGGCAAGGGTTTTTCCAGTTATGTAATTTCACTTAACAAGTATCTTGACCAAATTTATACGGGATTACATGAGGCCCATAGATTGATGATGGCAGAGGAAAAAGTAATCACTCCACTATCTATCAGAGCAAGATTTTTTGGGGAAGACGAGGACGGAAAAACATTGAAGCAATTAATTGCTTATCACAATGGAACTATGCACACTTCTTTACGTCCGGGGACCAGAAAGAACTACCATATCACAGAGCGTTGTGTAGGCCTATTTTTAAAAGAAGAATATGGAATGGAGGATATAAATCTCAAAAAATTAAACTATCGTTTTATATCCGACTTTGAACAATATCTTAGAAAGTACAGACCATCTACCCGTGCCAAGTGCACCAATAACGGAGCCATGAAACACATGGAACGGCTTAAGAAAATGTCAAGGTTGGCCGTTAGGTTGGATTGGATAACAAAAGACCCTTTTGAAAACTATAAACTGCGTTTTGAGAAAACCGAACGGGAATATTTGACAAAACGGGAATTGAGGTTGATAGAAGAAACCACGTTCACAAAGGAGGGGGTTGAAAAATGTAGGGATGTATTTCTCTTCTCGTGCTATACTGGACTATCCTATATCGATGTCAAGGCATTGACTCCAGGCCACCTACTTAAAGGAATTGATGGAAATGATTGGTTGTTCACCAAAAGAATAAAGACGAACGAAAAACTCAAGATCCCCTTACTTCCACAGGCAAAGGAAATAATTAAAAAATATGAAGTTTCGCCTGAAAGAAAAGTGATGAAAGTCCTACTACCTGTTTACAGCAATCAGAAGGTCAATTATTACCTAAAGGAAATCTGCAAAGCTTGTGGGATAAACAAGAAGGTGACATTCCACACGGCGAGGCACACTTTTGCAACAACGGTAACCCTATCAAATGGAGTCCCCATAGAAACAGTCTCCAAAATGCTCGGTCATACAAAACTAACCACCACCCAAATTTATGGAAGGGTATTGGAAAAGAAAGTAGGGGAAGATATGAGGATACTGGTTGAAAAAATGGTTGGTAAGTAAAGCCTTCCAATAAGAATTGATCAAATTCATCAATTTTATTCCATTTTAGCAGTATATAGATGTATTTTACATCCATATTATCTAGTTGGCAAACATATAAAAATGAGAATACTGAACATAATTTTGATTATAATTATATGCATTCTACTCTTGATGTCGACTATCGCATTAATAGCAATTCATTGGAGTTTATCGGAACATCATATTGATTTTTCACCAAAAGGACTTGAAACCTATTTGTCAGCATTCGGGAATTACAAAGCTTTGTTTACAGGAACTATTGCAGTTTGTTCAGTATATTTTGGTCTTCAAAGAGTGAAAGTCTCTGAAGAAGCTAATCGAGAAAAAATAAAACAAGATTACTTTAATGAATGGAAAACAATAATTCAAGTAAGAGCAGCTGAAGTAGATAAAAATGACAAGTTTATGCTTAGAGAAATTGTCAAAATAAGACACTCTTTATACAATGATTTATATGCATTAAAATTTCAAATAATTAATAAAACCAAATTGACAGAGATTTTTGATAAACATTTAAAATCTAGAGTTAGATTTTTTGAAGAGCAAAATGACAAACATATCGGAATGGGAGGTGCTTATCCAGATGAAAATTATAGCTATTCTTTTAATGCATTCCTTTTTATTTTTTGGGGTATGATTGACAAAGGTTATGACAATCTTGGACAAGACTTAAAAGAAATCTATTTAGAAAATATGGATAGTAATAGATTTATTGACAAGGCTAATTACAAAATAGCTTTACAGAATTATAGACCATAAAAATACGTTTGCCAACAATGGCTCCTAAGTAATTACTTGTTCTCGTATACTTTGAAGAAAAGGTTCCCCGTAGAAGTGTATAACCTTGAAATGGATAAAATTGGTTATCTTTAAAATGTGTCTTTGAACACAATAGTACGGCATTAATTATATGATTTGACTTTCCTTAAGTCCGTACAAACCAAAAATTATTTATGTGACAGCTGATTTACAATCATACTGTATTTATTCGGTCCCGCTTGCGGGACGAAGGAATAGCAAGAGGATAGCGCGCTAAAGCGACGCTATTGATTCATTTTCCTTCGGAAAAGCCCTGTTTATAAGGGTTTTTGGAAATGTTTGGTTTTAGGAACTGCAAAGTTTATTGTTACAATAATGCTGGGGTTTCCTGTAATTACTGAAAAGAATTGTAACAATTGTGCCGTTAAAACAAGTAAATATGGACGATTTTAAAGCAGTTAGGATAAAGAAAAAGACACTTGCCAGATTTAAGGTCTTTTCTAGAAAAGTGGGCAATAGTTATTCCCATACCTTGGATATGGTCATGGATTTTTTTGAGTGGCATGGGTTTTTACCATCTGAAAGATTTGAAAAGAGCATAGGTCAAGAGATCATCAAGAATAGGAAACGGACGGATGCAGTCATCGCCATAATCAGGGATATTGAAAAGAACCAGACACTTCCTACCATCGGAATGATGCAGGCTTTGTTCAATCAAGAATTGGACAATGAAGAGGAAGGGGATGATTTCCTTGAGGACATGATCGAGAAGAATCCTCCAAAGCCATATCCAAAGTTCGAAGGTGAGGTAATGGTCCCTAGAATCAAGTATGAGCATTTAGAGGAAAAAGCTGCCTCACTTCAAACAGATTTAAAGGATATCCTTGGAAAGGTAAAAGTGGTCAAGGGCAGTTTTGGGAAGAGTTATCTGAAGCTTGAAATAACGGAAGGGAGGTTGGAAAGATATAAACTGGAAGTCAATAGATCTTTGGATTCCCTTTATTGATATGAAGTATGTGTCCGGTCAATAGAAAAAGATGCCTCGCTCAGTAGTATTAGTTTGGTAAGTTTTGGGACGCTTGCAGCACTTCACTGCGTTCCGCTCGCTTTTTTTAATAATTATATTTAAAAAGAAGGCGTGATTCTAAGACTGGATTATTTCCTATCCAGCAACTTTTCCAAGTAAGTGACCTTGTCTTTTTCAGCTTGAACAAGACGCTCATATAGCTCAACAACTTTTTCTATAGTATTAAAAGTTGGTTGATAGTTGAGAGAACTAGCAATTATTGTTGAATTGTCGCTACTTGTGTTATTATATGTATTGTTTATAATATTGAAAACTGCTTCCTCTGAAAAATTCTCGATTCCCTCTTTGGTAACTCCCAATGCCTTGGCAATCTCTTCCAGTTTCAAGTCATCCACCTTTTCACTGTTCTCAATGTTGGAAACGGCTTGTTGGCTGATACCTAGTTCTTCGGCCAAGGTCTCCTGTTTCATTCCACGGAGTTCCCTGATCCTGCTGATCTTTCTACCTATATGGTTGTTCTTGGTCTTTGTCTGCATATCTCAAATATAGGGTGTTTCGTACAATAATCCGATTGTAAAATACAAAACAGGTTCAATAAAATACAAGTGTCCATAGTGGGGTACTTAGGAATGTGGGCTTAATATAGTCCATGATTCTCGAACCCTTTAAACCATATTCTCATGACACATGGCACAAACATACCAAAACACTTTGAAAAAGCGGAAGAGCTGTCCGAATTGCTCGACAGCATCCTGAACATCATAACCATTGACAGGGCATTTCTATCTAAAAAACAAAATGAAGGAGATACAGAATATTATTTCCTTACCCTTTTTGTGGATGTCAACAATGACCCTCTACCCAATGAGATCCGTTCACTGGTTGCAAAGAAGGGAAAGAAGCATCCCGATTTCAGGATAAGGGTCTATACGGAAAACCAATCCGAAATTGGACTTGAAAGGGGTTCCCTCTATTTCTTGGAACATTGTTGTCTCGGGAAGACCGTCTTTGCCCATCCCGAGGGGGAGAACATCATGGATTATTCAACAATGGCATACCAGACCCTCATGAAAAGGGCCACTCGGTATCATAAAGCGGAATTGGCAAAAGTGAATGCCTTTGCCAATACTGCGGACATCTTGATCAAGGAAGGGGATTATGCCATTGCAACTTTCAACATGCACCAGGCCTTTGAACTTTCATTCAGGTTCATCGAACAGATGTGCATAGGAAGGAGCATGGTGACCCATAGTATCATAAGCCACATCAACTATTGCAAACATTTCTTTCCCACCCTACAACCCTTTTTGGAATCTTCTGAGACAAGCAGCAATGAACTGCTGCTCCTTTTGGAACATGCCTATAGCGTTGCCCGATATGGAAATGAATTTGAGATCACTAAGATACAGACCAAGACCATCCAAACACAAATGAAGGATTTCATCCAAGAAGTGGAATCCATTTTCCAAAGGCATCTTGATCAGTGCAAAGACCGAATCGAAGGAATTGGAAAGGATTTTGAGCATGCATTCCCGAAAGTAGCCGAGAACCTAGAGAACAATAATGAGGCATCGTTAATTGGTCAACTGAAGGAGCTGGAAAAAATGTATTTCCATGCCTTGAAGCCCTATATTCCTGAAAAGGGGTTATATAGCACCGAACTCATTACCGAGGGATATTGCGAAACCTCTTTTATGATCTCCAACTTGATAAAGGTCTGCATCGTTGCATTGGAAAATGAATATATCCCTACTCGCATTGTTCCCCAACCCCACCACAATGTAAGTGAGGTTTTGGGATACATACTGGATTTGATACCCCATGATGAAATGGAATTCTTGGACAAGGTCAGAAAATTGCTATCGGAACAACGGACAACCACAACCCAATAAATCCATTCACATGAAATTAAAGAAGCAAAGGTTAAAGACCTTGGAAGAGATTCAACAGCTCAGAAGCAATCTTTCGGGACTGTTGGGAAACAAAAAGTCCATCGACCCCAAGGGAAACCATGTGTCCTTCGAGGTCAGGGACAACAACCATCTTTTGACACAGATTATCAGTCTTTTGGAGGTTTGCGTGTATGCCCTTGACGGAGATGGGATGATGTTGTTTCCTGCCAACCAAAATGCATCAAAAGAGGATAGTGTGGTCCAAGTATTGGAACTCGTTTTGGCCATCCTACCCGATAGCCAATTGTACTTCATGGACAAGCTGGATGAAAAGCTATCGGAACTGGAAAAGAAGGAGTTTATTGACAGAGATGTGTGACAAAGATTTTAAGGACTTAATGTTTCGAAGATTATATTTTTCAGTCAAATATGAGAATTTATTGCGTATAATATTTTGAAAGGTATATGGCCTTATGTGTCAATGTTTTTTTTATGTGAACTGTATTTAGTTCAATATCATCTAGTTGTAAGTTGATTTGAAAATGTGATTTAACAGCTAATTGATTGATTTACAGTTTTTTGTTTGATAAAATTTCGGTTAATTAAATTTTTGATATAAATTAGACGTGAAAAAATCACGTGATTTTTTCACGGACAACCTCAGTGTAACCCAATTTAAATCGAATCGTAATGTTAATAAAGTTTGAGCTTGAAAACTTTAGGTCTTTTAATAGCCCAAAAGTTTTTCATGCAATCCAAAGAAATTACAAACGCTTTCCTGAGCATATTTATAAAATAAATGATGATTTAGGATTGTTGAAGGTTTCTGGAATTTACGGTGGAAATGCTTCGGGCAAAACAAATCTATTTAAAGGTCTATTTTTTGTAAAAAAATTGGTTGAAGATCCAAGTTTCCTAACGAAAATGGAGTGTTCAAAACTGTTTTATCCTTTTAGATTAAATGCTGAATCTCAAAAAAGGCCAAGTAGATTTCAAATTGATTTTTATATAAATCATACAATTTATGTTTATCAAATTGAGGTAGACTACACTACTCAGAACATTATATTTGAAAGCCTAAAAAAAGTAGATGAAAACAAAGGGGAGATTGAGATTTTCTTACGCAATCAATATCCAGGAGAAGAAACAAAAATTACTTATTTGGGGCGGGATACGCAACTTCAAACACTGAATTTGCTTAATGATTACTACACGAAAAATAGTAACTCAACAGTCTTAAGTTCAGATTTTTTAAATGATCCAGATTTTGAAAATGCAAAATCATGGTTTATCCATAAAACTCAATTTTTATTTCCGGTTTATAAATTTATGGATATTGCTTATATCTTATCGCTAGACCCGAATTATCTAAAGCTTGCAAATAGGATAATTAAATTTTCTAAAACAGGGATCGATAAGTTGAAAATTGATAAAATCCCAATAAATATTTATTTGGGAAGTGAAAACATTGATATCATAAATTTTATCAAAAGAAGTCTCGAAAAGAAACTGTTTCATTCATTTAAAGATTCAAATGAAAACGAATGTACTGCTGTGAAGGACCAAACAGATGGTGCCATCTATATATTAAAATTGAATGCTATACACTTGGATCAGGATGGGAATGAAGTTGAGTTTGATTTAGATCAAGAATCTCGAGGAACGGTTGTTCTATTGAATTTGTTGCCTGCTCTCATTCTTAGTTATGGAGAAGGAGTCAATTACTTTATTGACGAAATTAATAGAAGTCTTCATCCAATATTGATAAGGGAGATTTTGGCACAATATCTTCACAATGACATAGAGAAAGCCAAAGGACAATTATTTTTTAACAGTCATGAGGATTTTATGATTGACGAAACAATTATTCGGCAGGATGAGATTTGGTTAATGGAGAAAGGTAAAAATGGTGAATCAGATTTGTTTCCACTTTCTGATTATAAGAATGTCCGTTATGATTTAAACCTAAGAAAGAATTATTTAGATGGTAAATTTGGTGGTGTGCCTTTTACCAAAGAACCAGGGAAATTAAGCTTAAATGAGTGAGTTGTCTGATAAATATGATTCTTTAAAGTCTACAGGGAGTCGAAAGGTTAGAGAAGATACTTATAAAGTTTCTAATTTACATAAATCCTATCTCAAACTTAGACGAGCTATAGGGTACCTTGGAATTTTACTGCCGATTAGTTTGGTGCTTTTATCATTGCTTAATAGAAATGGTTGTGAATGGATACTTCCATCGATTAGTGATTATTACCATACGTCTGTTGGAGGGATATTTACAGGAATACTTGTGTCAATAGCAATTTTCCTTTGGTATAACGGAGAAAGCAAACAGGAGAAAATTATTTGCCGAATAGCATCGGGTCTCGCAATTATAATTGCATTTGCACCAACTCCAATTAATGAAAACTATATAATTACAGAGTCTTCAATTTTAGATTTAGACTTTGTTTCGGGTTGCTATATTCCTAAACCTAAAGGAATACCATTAGTAGGGGGATTACATTTTTTTTGTGCAGCAGTATTTTTCCTGTTGCTTTCATATTTATCAGGAATAGTTTTTAGAAAAGACGAGTCACCTGAAGTTGATGAAGGTAAGAAAAGAAGATTGATATATTTAATTTGCTCTTTAGGCATGCTTCTTTCTCTAATTTTAATTGCGGTTTTTGAGTTTTTTTTAGTGGAGAAATTCCCAAATTCAGATAATTGGATGTTACCTCCAACATTTACTTTGGAGACAATTATGCTATTTTGTTTTGGAATTGCTTGGTTGGTTAGGGGAGAAGTGACTTTTCAAAATATTCAATCTTTTTTTGAAGAAGGAAATTAGATAGAAATTAAAGATTTTTATATGGGTCAGTATGAGGAATTATTAAGATTTGTATTGAAGAATGGCAAGGATAAGAATGATAGAACCGGAGTTGGAACCCGCAGTGTTTTTGGGTACCAAATGAGGTTTGATCTTGACGAAGGCTTTCCATTAATTACTACCAAGAAAATTCATTTAAAGTCAGTTATTTATGAACTACTTTGGTTTTTGAAAGGGGACACAAATATTGGATATTTAAATGACAATGGAGTTAATATATGGAATCCTTGGGCAGATGAGAATGGAGATTTGGGTCCTATTTATGGATTTCAATGGAGGTCATGGCCAAATTGCGATGGTGAATCAATTGACCAAATTTCGGACATAGTTGAGACTATTAAATCAAACCCAGATTCACGCAGAATGATTGTCAGTGCTTGGAACGTTGCGGATGTTGATAAAATGGCGTTACATCCGTGCCATGCACTATTTCAATTTTACGTTGTTGATGGAAAACTAAGTTGTCAGTTGTATCAGAGGAGTGCTGATTTATTTTTGGGGGTACCTTTTAATATTGCTTCGTATTCTCTATTGACTATGATGATAGCGAATGTATGTAATTTGGGTTATGGGGATTTTGTTCATTCTTTTGGCGATGCTCACATTTACAAAAATCATTTCGAACAAGTTAACCTCCAATTGAGTAGAAAACCAAAAGACCAGCCAAAAATGCAAATAAATAAGAATGTTAAATCCATATTTGACTTTAATTATGAGGACTTCACTTTAGTTGGGTATAATCCTCATCCAGTGATTAAAGCTCCAATTGCCATATGATAGGTATTGAATTATTTTCTGGACCCGGTGGAATGGGACTAGGCGCAAGGCAAGCAGGAGTGAAAGTTGCAATAGCAGTTGAGAAAGATCCTTTTGCTGCCCAAACATATATTTTAAATCATAGAGAAGCAACAGTTGTTGTAGATGATATAGTAAACATCATCGAATATGATTTTGAAAGGAAAAACGAGCAGGTAATCTTATTTGGCGGCCCCCCTTGTCAAGGTTATTCAAATTCAAATAGGATGACAAGATCCAAGGAAAATCCGGGTAACTGGCTTTTTAAAGAATTCATCAAATCCGCGAGAATAATAAATCCAGATTGGATAGTGATTGAAAATGTGCCAGGTTTGAAAAATATGGATAATGGTTTTTTTTTGGAGCAAATATGCAATGATCTTCATGGGGCTGGATATACACCAAATTTTAAAATTTTAAATTCTGCTGATTTTGGGGTACCTCAAAAAAGAGAAAGAATTTTCATAGTAGCATCTCGCCATGGAGTAGCATTTGAATTTCCTAAAGGAATGTTTAAAAATCATGTTTCAGTTGCCGATGCAATATCAGACCTCCCCGTTCTAAATAATGGTAACAAAGAAAGTAAACTACCTTATAAGTCAAAAGCAAAATCTGATTTTGCAAAATTGATGAGAGGACAAAAAAGGATTGTAACGCAAAACTATGTTTCTAAAAATTCTGAATTAGTAATTGAAAGATATAAGCATATCAGTCAAGGGGGGAATTGGCAGGAAATCCCTTTAGAATTAATGAAAAACTATAAAGATCCAACAAGGTGCCATCATGGAATTTATCGTAGACTGAAGCAAGATGAACCAGCCTTTGTAATAGCGAATTATCGAAAGAGCATGTTAATTCATCCTACAGAGGATAGGGGGTTGTCGTTGAGAGAGGCAGCAAGATTACAGTCCTTTCCAGACTCCTACGTGTTTTGTGGCCCTTTAGTTCATATGCAACAACAAGTAGGGGATGCAGTTCCACCTTTGCTGGCCAAAGCAGTATTTGAAAGAATAAAAAGAATAAGTGCTTAATTTTTAAACGGTATGGAATGAAGAAAATGAAAAGCCCATTTGAATACTCATCTCCAGAGGCAATGACAGCGAGTGATGTTATTGAACTATTTGTTCCAGTCTTCGGGGAATATCACAACATCCCCAATATTGGGCATACTTTTATTAATGGCCCAAGAGGTTCTGGAAAAAGCATGATTTTTAGGTATATGAGCCCTGATTGCCAATTACTATTAAATAAAAGTTCAATTGAAAATCTAGAATATTTTGGTATTCATATCCCGATAAAAGAGGGACAACTAGATAAGACCGATTTAAAATTGTTAAAAGGCAATAAAGGGGAATTATTGCTTAACGAACATTTCATGATAGTAAATTTTGCAATAAAAATATTTGAGGTTCTTGCAAAAGTAGATTTTAAGAATAGCGAGAAAAATTTAAATTCTCTAAGAAATTTTTACAATAATGAGTTCAAGGAATTATTATATACAAAAGAAGACCTATTAGACGATAAAAGTGAAAATGATATAAAAGCCTGCAAGGAATATTTTTTAAAAATGAAAAAGGCTTGTTCAAAAGTAAATAGCTTGTTTAGTAATGAATTCATCCCCAAATTATACCTATCTGATTCTGAATCTATTAAGTATGAAGGGCCTATTTATAGTTTTCATAGTTTTTTATTGGAGTTACTTAGATCAATAAAACAGTTGCCTTTCATGCCAAATGGGCCAATCTACCTTTTGATAGATGATGCTGATAATTTGTCAGAAGTTCAAACAAAAATATTGAATACTTGGGTGTCAAGTAGAACTTCAAAAACTTTGAGCTTTAAAATTTCTACACAGTTAAGGTATAAAACTTATAGAACGATAAATGGCTCGCGTATAGATACTCCTCATGATTACGCAGAAATAAATCTTTCTGATATATATACAACAAGTAAGGGTCAGTATAAAGATAGAGTTCGCGAAGCTGTTGAAAGAAGGCTGAAAAAGTTTGGGTTAAAAGAAGTATCTGCGGATGATTTTTTTCCTGATGACGTTGATCAGGAAAAAAACATAGAAAAACTATTTGCCAAATATAAGGAGCAGTACGGATATGATTATGCTTATAGATATGCCCGACCTGATTTTATGAAAAGGTTGAAAGGAAATCTTAATACATATAGTTATGCCGGATTTAACAGTCTTGTGCATATTTCATCAGGTGTTATGCGACACTTCATTGATTTTGCGCATAAAATGTTCACCCATCAATATTCTAAATATGAAAGTGAAGTTTTATTCATTGACCCCGAAATCCAAAATACAGAAATTAAGAATTACTCGATTTGGTATTTTCAAGAAAATTTTACCAAGCTTTTAGATGATAGAGAAAATACGGACGATGAGTTAAATGAAATTATTAAACTTAGAAATCTTTTAGAGGCGCTTGGGCAAACTTTCAATTTAATTTTATTTTCGGATGCCACTGAAAGACGTGTTTTTTCTTTTGCTCTACAAGATGAACCGAATGACGAGTTAAGAAGAGTTTTAAAATTGGGGGTTGAAACAGGTTATTTACATAAGTCCTTTATAGGAAACAAGATGGGTACTGGCAAGGCACAACTTTTTGTGTTAAATAGATTGTTGGCCCCTTATTTCAAATTAGATCCTACAAGTTTTGCAGGTTATAAATTCGTGACTAGTCAGGTTTTAATGGAAGCAATTTACAAGCCAACAACTGTAATTGGACGAATTAAAACTAAAGGTGTTGATTCTGTAATGGGAAATCCCCAACAAAGTCTATTCAAGGACGAGGATTATGGATATAATTGATAAGAACGATATAGATGATTTCCTTGTCCGGAAAGGTAAATGTATTAATCTGCTCTTCAAGTTTCGAAAGAAGATGTTTTGCAGTGGTTGACCAAATTAATACTGCAAAATTTGATGAGTTGTTGGTTTTTCGCGTGGCTGACCTGAATCATAGGATAATCATAAATTCAGAGTTGTTTGGGTCTAAGTTATCAGTTAATACTTCAAGTTACGTTAATGTCAATATTAACGATATTACTTCTTCATTTTTCGAAATTAGAGCTAGTTTAAAAAGGATATTTAGTGGCCCTAAAAGTGTTGTTACTGTTGACATAACGACATTTACCCATGAAGGATTATTAATTGTATTTCGTCTAATTAAAGATTTTAAGAGGGATATAGATCAAGTTTTCTTTATTTATAACGGAGCATCTGCTTATTCATGCAAAGAAGAAGATGAAGAAGAAAAATGGTTGACAAAAGGAGTACGTGAATCTAGGAACATAATTGGTTATCCAGGGGATTCAGATATTTCTAAAGTTAATCATTTAGTAATTTTGTTTGGTTTTGAAACTGATCGAACCCGAAGACTTATACACGAAATGGATTATGAGTATATTTCTTTTGCTTATGGTTCAAAAAAAGAGTCTGTTACCAACGCACATCAAAAAATAAACGAGGAGAGACATGAAAAATTAATGAATCAATATCCCGATAAGGTAATGGGAGATTTTGAAATTTCATTAACTAATCCAATTGTGGCTCGAGATCAGATTTTAGGATATATATCTAGATTTTCTGACCATCGCATTGTAATTGCTCCGATGAATAATAAAATTTCTACTTTAGGTGCAGGTTTAGTTGCCATAGAAAACAAAAAGGTTCAACTTCAATATTTACAGCCGAACTTATATAATTTTGATGGCTATTCAGAAGCTGGGGATGATTTCTATGTTTGGGAACTTAATTGACATTTATTTGGAACATAATAACTAGATTGAACAAGATTTTAAATAGTATTTGAAGTTCTTGTTGCTAAATAAATTTTATTAATTTTATAGTTAAATAAACACATAAAACTTGTGTTCAAAAGTTGTTTTTTGCTTTCCGTGTTCTTAATGGGAATACCTTCAAGATTGCAGGGTTAAAACAATGATTTTCAATACGATAAGATTTCGTCGATGATTCAGTCATCCCGACGAACCACTAAATAGGTGGTATCACCTTAAAACCGAACTGTTTAAAAGTAGAATAATAATCTTAATTTTAAACAGCATTATGAGGAAGAGCAAATTTTCGCCAACACAGATCGCAAAGATTTTAAAGGAGTTCGACAACGGCAAGTCCGTTGCAGAGATAACCCGTGACCATGGGGTCAGCTCCGCCGCATTTTACAAGTGGCGTTCGAAGTACGCCGGTATGAGCGGGAAGGAGCTCAAGCGCATCAAGGAGCTCGAGGAGGAGAACCGCAAGCTCAAGCAGATGTACGCCACTCTGGCCCTTGACCACCAAATGGCAAGGGAGATCATCGAAAAAAAGCTCTGAGGCCCTGCCGCAAGCGTAGCATTGGCAAAGATCTTGCCCATTACTGCATCAGCAGGGCGTCCCGTGTCCTTAACAAGAACGGCAAACACCAGTAAAACTAATTTTTTCATGGTACTCGTATTTAAATAAATCATCAGGGCTAAAAGTAAAATCATTAAAAAATCGGTGCAATAACAAAAATTATGAAAAGCCTTTAAAATCAATGGTTTTGGTGTTTTTTTTGGCAACAAATGTTACATTGGGACAAGATGCAATTAGCCTAAAAAAAGACCCTTAACGTAAAGTTTGGGGTAAGCCCCAACGAACGCCTGTGGATGACCTGTTCCAAAATAAGTTCACCATTTTGTTGAGAGGTTCGGTGAATCATGGAAAGCGGAACAATACGATTGTAAATGTTGAGTACTGAAAAGCCCAATTGCATTCTGGAGTTACGTTCTCCCAATCCAAACTGATAGACCACCGAGGCATCCAAGCGATGAAAATCGGGCAAACGACCCGCATTTAAGGGTCCAAAATTGACTTGCTGGGTCTCCTCATCATAATTTTCAATGAGGGTAACAGGAAGACCAGTGCGGTATTGCCATCCCAACGATAATTGTAAACCATTGAATTGTATACTGTTGGATATTCGAAAACTATGGGTGATGTCATTGTTTCCAGAAAAACTGTCTTCTTGAACCGCATCAAAGGTAAAATTGACATCATTGAAAGAATAGCCCATCCAAAATCGATAGTTTTGGATACGTTTTTTAACGAGCAAGTCCATTCCTAAAATGCGACTTTTGCCTTCACTGAGTTCTGGCCGGGGCAAATTGAACCCTTGGCTATAGGTGGTTAGCCCAGTGAGCCGCTTGTGGAAGACTTCCGCATCCAAGGTCCATCCCTTTTTATCAAAAAGAAGCCCTGCTGAAATCTGGTTACTTTGTAAAAGTGGAAAATTGACATCGTCCGAAAGCCGCCAAATGTTGTTGTCCAATCGAAGTTCAGTTTGATTGAATTCAATCAGCTGTGAAATGGGTTGGTTCCGTCTTTCCAATCCAGCTCGAATCCGCGAAGATTTGGAAATGGGAAGTTCCAGATTCAAACGAGGTTCCAGATAGATATTTCCTAAACTTCCATAATGTACCGCCCGAAGTCCCAATTTATAGATGCCGGAATTGGCTTTGGTAATGGTGTATTCGCCAAACAGCACATTTTTAAAATTACTCTCGTGTACCGGGAGACTGATATTGTTTTCCGGCTCAACATGGTTTGTGGCACTCAGGTCTATTTCCAAATTGGTATTGGAGAGTTGGTATCCAAAGCTCAATTGGTCATCATTCTTGAAGATTCTATCTGATTTCAGTTCCAAGCCAAAATCGCTGATCCTATTACCCCGAATATTGGTTTCTTCCAATTCATTGGCAAACAGTTCTTCGTTTTTATAATAAGAGTCATATGACGAAAAGTAGGCAGTGATTTCTTCCGTTTGGGTTGGGGAGGTATGATGCGTCCAGTTGGCACTCACCCCACCATTGCCAGTGGTAAGCGAGTCCTTTTTGGTTTCTCCATCATTCATAAAGGAAAATTGGGTGCGGTTTCGGGTCATGAGGGCACTGATGGCAATCTTGTCTTTCGGCGAATGTTGATACACATACTTGGCATTCAGGTCATAGAACCGAAAGTCATTGTCACTGTCCTCGTAGGTGTAATCATCATCCGTATTCACATTCAACTGATTGCCGCGGCTATCGGTTATGATGCCGGAATTGTTGAAAATTTTTCGTTCATAGGCTTCATAGGTGGGTCCTTCAAATACATCCAGATAGGCATTTCGCGCAAAAAGCGACAGAGAGGATTTTTGGGACAAGGGTATTTTTAGATAGCCATCCGCACTCAAGCCATCAATCCCAATCCCTCCAGAAACCTTTTGGGCTACGGTATCGTCGGTAGTGATGTCAATGACCCCGGAAACGCGGTCTCCATAAACAGCACTGGTCCCGGTTTTGTAGATTATCGCCTTTTCGGTGGCGTACGGATTGAATCTCGAGAACATGCCGTATAAATACCCTGAATTGAACACCCGAATATGGTCAAATAGCACCAGATTCTGGTCTGAAGTTCCCCCGTGGATTTGAATCTCCGAAGATGATTCATCCAAACTGGAAACCCCGGGAATCATTTGAATGCTTTGCAAAATATCTGGCGTTGTCTGCCCAGGAATGGGCCCCAAAGGTTTTTGGGCGAGGGTGATGGAGCCATCCCTATTCCGGTCTATTCCGGTGGTGATGTAGGAAGTGACCACTACTTCCTTGAGTTGCTTGTAGACGGGAGAAAGATAAATCGGGACGCAATTCTCCGAAGATTGAACACTCACAGAACCGTAACCCGAAACGTGAAGCAAATAACTGGATTGCCCTGTATTTTCAAATTGAAGCAACCCTTTTTGATTGGTTTCAAGCACTAAGGTTGAGTCGACCACAACCTGGTTTTCCGTAATGGGAAATCGGGTTTTTTGGTCTAGCAGAGCAATACAGATTTGATTTGGGTTGGAAATCGGCGTAACGATGACTTGAGGCTGTCCCTCAATTTTCTCGAAATGAAGACCGGTTTGTGCTTCGAGTACGGCAAGGAGTTCAAACAAGGTGAGTCCATCCACTTGAACAGTAACCTTTTTTTTGTCCACCACATCCTCTGCGAAAGAAAAACTGAGTTGGGTGTCCGCTTCTAATTGCTGAATTACTTCTTTGAGTGAGGTGTTCTCAAATTGATAAAATAGATTTTCTTGGGCATAGGTCATGGAAATGCCCAAAAAGAGTAATGACAATAGGATTTTAAAGTGCCTCATCTATTCAATAGACAAGGTAACAATTCTTTTGTCTGCCGAAATATGATATTTGATGCCCATGGGTTCCATGGTGGTCTTAAGGGCACTTTCAAGATTCTTATGCGTAAATCTTCCAGTGAAAAGACGGTCAGTTTGAACCGAATTCAGCTCAAAACTTACGGGAAATTGAACCGATAACTCCTCCAGAACTTTGGAAAAGGGCTGTTCTACAAAAGATGAATACCCTTTTTTCCAATCGGGAGCATCACCAGAAAATTCCGTTTGCTGAATTTGACCTTCTTTTATTTCAAGCCCCATTCCTTGCGAGAGTTCGGTGGGGTTGGACTTGGTCAATGGCGTGAAGACAATGCTACCTTCATAGCATTGCACTTTGAAATCCTTCCGATCCCGTATGTTAAATTGGGTGCCCAATACGGAAACGGTTCCTTTGCTGGTCCTCACCTTGAAATCCCCACCAGGTTGCACATCAAAAAAAGCTTCCCCTTCAAAATCCACGATGCGGTCTTCCTCCCAGCCAAATCGCTTGTAGGATAATTTGGAATTGGCATTTAGCTCAATTAGAGAACCATCCGCAAGAAGTACGGTCTCTTTTTCGCCAATACCAGTGGAATAGGTTTTATATCCGAAGAAATAGGTGTACCCGGCAAATAACAATGCAATGGATGCAGCCGCTGCTGCCATCCACCATACGCGTCTTACCGTAGGTTCTTTTTGGACGTTTTGATTTTTTTCTGTCACCAAAGCCAATGCCTTTTCCACATCTATGTCTGGGCCATTTAGCGAGCTGGCAGCATTATCAATGGCCATAAGTTGCCTATGGACATCAGATGCCTCGAACCCTGCCTGTTCCTCTGGAGTCAACGCTCCGGCAATCCATCGGGCCAAAAAATCTTCGTTGGCGTAATTTTCATCCATAGGCATAATCGCTCTTATTTATAAGACAGTTGATTCCACTTGCACCCTATTAAAATTTTAATTCTTTTCCCAAAACTTCACGGAGTTGAAGCAAAGCTTTGCTCATTCTTCGTTCTATGGCCTTTACGCCGACCCCTGTCATTTCGGCAATTTCGGGATAGGTTTTCTTTTCTATTCGGCTCAATAAATACACTTCCCGTTCTTTTGGAGGCAAAGAGGCAATGGCCTGCTTCAATTTTTCATGGAACTCGTCCATCTGCATCAAATATTCCGGACTTTCATGGTCCACAGAAGCATTGGTGCTTTTTAAATGCTTTAATACGATTTTTTCATGCTCTTTTTCATTGAGAAATGAGTTGCTGGCCGCGCGGTAGAGGTACGCCTTCACTTTAGAAAAGGAAACGGTGGCGCACAATTTCCAAAGTTTCACAAAAACATTTTGCACAATGTCCTCCGCCTGTTGCAGGTCGCCACATTTATAATAAATGTATCGGGTCACCGCCGCATAATGGGTACGAAAAATTCGATTGTAGATTTTTTGCTCACAAATGGATGGTTCTTCCTCTGTCATGTGTTGATTAGGGCGAAACTATTTTATACGGCACAAAAATAATTAGAAAAAATAGGGTGTATGGTTTTTTGCCTGTCTTAGTAATGAAAAAGAATTTTAACATCTGAACTATGCATTGCAAAAAATGGTTGACAGCCTTGATGATAGGCTGTTTTTTACTGATACAAAATCTTTCGGCCCAAGAGTGGCAAACCAATTTTGAAAAGGCCAAAGACTTGGCCCAAAAGAACGATAATAATATTGTTCTGGTCTTTCAAGGTTCTGACTGGTGCGCGCCTTGCATTAAGTTAGATCGCGAGGTTTGGAGTACCGATGAATTCCAAAATTTGGCCAAGGACCGATTTGTGATGCTCAAGGCCGATTTCCCCAGAAAACAGAAAAACAGATTGCCCGAAGCGCAAGAGGAGCACAACAAAATGTTGGCCTCCAAATACAATCCCAACGGATACTTCCCTTTTGTGGTGGTGTTGGATGCTTCGGGGAAGGTGTTGGGCGAAACTGCTTATGAAAAGACTACACCAAAAGCCTATTTCAGCAAGTTGAACGCATTCTAATAATCTGAAGATGCCCAAGATAAATCGATTTTTATTAAATGTGACCCTTTTCCTTTTTCTGATTTCTGGGTATTCCCAAGGGATTGATGATGGAACTCAGCTCCACGTCTTTCAACGGACCCTAAAATTGATGGGTAGCCGGTTTGACCTTACCGTGGTAGCCGAAAATCAAACCAAGGGCGATGCCTATCTGGATATGGCGATTGCTGAGATTTCACGCATTGAACGCTTGATCTCGTCTTGGGACCCCAATTCGCAGACGTCGAAAATCAATCAAAATGCAGGAGTGGCTCCGGTGAAAGTGGATCAGGAACTTTTCAATCTGATTGCAAGGGCCATCAAAATATCAAAATTGACCCAAGGGGCATTCGATATCAGCTATGCTTCCATGGACCGCATCTGGAAATTTGACGGTTCCGTCATGGAAATGCCTTCCGAGGAAGCCATAAAGCAATCCGTTGCCAAAGTGGGGTATCAAAATATTGTCTTGAATCAAGAAAATGGGACCGTATTCCTGAAGAATGAAGGCATGAAGATTGGATTCGGAGCCATTGGAAAGGGGTATGCAGCGGATATGGCCAAGGCATTACTCATGAAAAATGGGGTAGATTCTGGAATCATCAATGCCTCTGGCGATCTAAATGCCTGGGGCACACAACCCGATGGCAAGGATTGGATGGTGGCCATCGTAAACCCGCTCAATAAAGAGAAGGTCTTCTCTTGGTTGCCGGTAAAGGACCAAGCGGTGGTGACATCTGGTAATTATGAGAAGTTCGTCATCCTAAACGGGGAACGCTATACCCATATCATCGACCCAAGAACTGGGTATCCCAGCAAAGGGGTGCGGAGCGCCACGATTTTTACGGCAAATGCTGAATTGGCCGATGCCCTTGCCACCTCAATTTTTGTGATGGGTGTGGATACCGGCTTGGATTTCGTGAATCAATTAAAAGGCGTGGAATGTATCCTAGTCGACGACAATAATAAAATCATCACTTCCAAAAATATTGCCTTGAAAGGCGTGGAAACCCAAAGTAGATAAACCCAACTATGAAGAAAATAGCAATTGCCCTATACAGTTTGTTAAGCCTGTCATCTTGTGCGGTCCTGCACGAGTATGAAAAGGTCAACATCAATGATCCAGATATGGTTTTGGCGGATAAAAAACTGGCAAAATTCGAAACGAGTTATCAAGTGTACCGCGAGGGTGCTTCTGGCGGAAATGGAGGAAAAATAGGGGGCGGTTGTGGTTGCAATTAACAGAAAGATGAACAGATTTTGGCTGATACTTTTATGTATCCCAATACTTGGGGTGGCCCAACAGGAAAATGTCAACTCCTATAAAAAGCGCGTCTTGGAAACCACCGAAGTGGATATCCTCTCCAGTTACTATGAACAAACTGGAAACAATGCATCCGTTACCGGTGGTATCGGAAATGAGCGGCTTACGGATGTGGCACCATCCATTGTGGTGAACGTTCCCTTAAATGACGACGATGTGCTGAGCGTGGATGTGGGCATTTCGACCTACACTTCTGCCTCTTCCAGCAATTTAAACCCATTTGATGTGACGGGCTCCGGCGGTTTAAGTGGAGCTTCCAGTGGTGGCGGTGGCGGTGGTGGCGGAGATGACGACGACGAAGGGGATGATGACAACAATGGTGGAGGCTATTCCGGTGCCATTGGAAGTCCATGGGTGGCCTCTTCCGGCGCATCCCGACAAGACACTTGGGGCAGTGTTAATATTGGGTATTCCCATAGTTCGGACGACCGCGATCAAATAGTGAGTGGCAATGCGTCTTTTGCCACGGAGTATGATTATACCTCCATTGGTTTTGGTGGAGGGTATACGCGACTTTTCAACGAAAAAAATACGGAGCTAAGCCTCAAGGGCAGTGTGTTTTTGGACCAATGGAACCCTAGATACCCTACCGAATTGGACAGCTATGTGGAAGTGGATGGCAATTTGAACGCCGGATTCTTTTCAGGGGTCAATATTTTGAACAGAAACGGATTGGTCACCAATAAGAATGGTTCATTGACCTGGCGGCCTGTGGAGGGTTTCAGTTTGATTTCGGACAAAAAGCGGAACAGTTTTGCATTGTCGGTCTCGTTGTCCCAGATATTGGGCAAGAACACCCAAATTTCAATTTTCGCCGATGTGGTCCAACAACAGGGATGGCTTTCCAACCCCATGCAGCGGGTCTATTTTGCCGATGTCCCCAACTATTTTATTGGAAATCCCGCCAGTATTCCGTTCTACACCTCTACACAGAACAGGGATGTGTTTATGTTGGCCGATGATATGGAACGACTGCCCGATACCCGGTTCAAAATACCCGTGGGCATCCGTTTGAATCATTATATCAATGAGATTTTGACGGTTCGCACCTATTATCGCTACTATTTTGATGACTGGGGATTGCGCTCACATACGGCGAGTGTGGAAATCCCGGTGAAAATAGGCCAAAATTTCACCTTCTATCCATCCTATCGCTATTACACCCAGAACCAGATAGATTATTTCGCTCCTTTTGATGCGCATTTGTCCACAAGCCAATATTATACCTCAGACTATGATCTTTCGGCTTACGACGCCCATCAGATTGGTTTCGGAATTACGTATACGGACATTTTTACCCAATTCAAGACCTTGGGATTTGGATTGAAGAGTATCGATGTGAAGTACAACAACTACAACCGGACCACTGGCCTAAAGGCCAACTATTTTGGTCTCGGATTCAAATTTCAAATGAATTAGAGAGTAAGCTTTAAAACAAAGCTCATTTACATATTGAATTAATTGGAATACCCATGAAGTTAAAATTATTTCCTTCGCGTTACGCCTTGATCAATGCCTTTGCCCTTCTTTTTTTGGCACTGTCATTTTTGATCCGACTATCTTTTCTGATCCTGGATTTTACGGAAGTGGAACACTCCCTATTTAGTTTGCTGAAGATATTTTTTACAGGAGTGTTTTTTGATTTGGGAACCGTGTCCTTTTTCTATGTTGCGGCCTCCCTGTACTTTTTGTTTTTTCCCAAACGGTTTTATGGTTCTTTGTTGGATAGAATCTTGGTCTACTTTGGGTTCTCCCTGGCATTGCTCGTTGTTTACTTTTCCTTTTTTGCGGAAATCACCTTTTGGGATGAATTCCAAAGACGCTTCAATTTTATTGCGGTGGATTACCTCATCTACACCTACGAAGTGGTCAAAAACATTAACGAATCCTATCCCTTACCATTTTTAATCGGTGGTATGGTCATTTTAGTTACAACTACAGTTTGGCTTTTCGCACGTAAAGGGTTTTTCAAAAAGGTGTTTTCGGCACATGATGGGTTTCAAGTGAAGTTGGTTCCTTTTTTGGCGGCTATTTTGGTTGTATCATTTTATACCACTTCCATTGAGAACGATTCTGCTGAGTATTCAGAGAATCGATACAACAATGAGCTTTCGAAAGCAGGGATATATTCCTTCTTTGCAGCGTTTCGGAACAATGAGCTCAGCTACACCGATTTTTACAAAACCATTTCTGAAAAAGAAGCCCTTAACAAGGTGCAAAAGCAGGTAACAGGTCCTTTGGACAGTCTGCTGGAACCCGAAGACAATATTCTTCGCGCCATAAAAGGTGGCGTTGAAAAAAAGCCGAATGTCATCTTGATTTGTGTGGAGAGTTTGAGTGCCAACTATCTGGGCATTTTCGGTAATAAAAAACAACTGACCCCAAATTTAGATTCCATTGCACAGGCAGAGACCCATTTCTCTAACCTGTATGCCACCGGCACCCGTACCGTGAGGGGCATGGAGGCCATTACCTTGAGTATTCCCCCAACTCCGGGCAGGAGCATTGTAAAACGTAAGCATAACCAAAACCTGTTCACCATCGGTGAGGTTTTCAAAGAAAAGGGGTACTGTAGAACCTTTTTTTATGGCGGCGATGGGTATTTTGACAATATGGACAAGTTCTTCAGTGGTAATGGGTTTGACATTGTGGACCGGGGACGTGGATTTTTACCCTCTCGGGATATTGTCACTTCACGTAAGAACATTGAAGACGATGAAGTCACTTTTGAAAATGCGTGGGGCGTTTGTGATGAGGATATTTTCAATAAGGTTTTGAAGGAAGCGGACAAATCCGCAGAGCAGGGCACTCCTTTTTTTGATTTTGTCATGACCACGTCCAACCATAAACCCTATACCTACCCAGAAGGTAAAATCGATATCCCTTCGGGCACATCGCGAAGTGGGGCCGTAAAATATACCGATTTCGCCATTGGTCAATTCTTGAAACAGGCCAAGGCCAAATCGTGGTATAACAACACGGTGATTGTGATTATGGCAGACCATTGTGCAAGCAGTGCAGGAAAGTGGGAATTGGATGTGGACAACTATCACATCCCTGCCATTATTGTAAATCTGGAAGGGAGTAAAGGATATAAGATAACCCAGCAATGTTCCCAGATAGATGTGATGCCAACGCTCTTCTCCTTGTTGGGCTGGAACTATACCAACAATTTTTTTGGTCGCGATGTGTTCAGTATGAAACCAGAAGACCAACGTGCATTTGTGGGCAATTACAGAAAATTGGGCCTATTAAAGAAGGATGAATTGATGGTGTTGGGCGATGGAAAGACCGCCAATCAATATAACTGGGACCAAAAAAATAACAGCCTATCGAAAGAACCAATGGACACTGCGTTTTTAAACGAGACCATTTCCTATTACCAACTTGCCGATTACCTCTACAACCATAATGGGCTGGATTTAAAAGTAAACCTATGAAGAATGTCCATTTTATTGTAAATCCCATTGCAGGCAAAGGGGACTCCACGATCAACGAAGTATTGTTGTCGCAGTATTTTGAGGCGAAACACTTTGATTTATGTCTTAAAATTTCCAATTATCCAGGGCATGCCACGGAATTGACCAAGGCTTCCTTGCACGAAGGAGCCCATATTATTGTGGCCTGCGGTGGGGATGGGACCATAAACGAGGTGGCTTCCTGTCTTGTGGGAACCGACATCCCCTTGGGCATCATACCTTTTGGTTCCGGAAATGGTTTGGCTTCCAATCTCGATATCCCTAAAAACTTGTGTGAGGCACTGGGACTTTTGCGGAATGCCCATATGACCAAAATTGATGTGGGGCGGATGAACGGTCGCTTTTTTTTCAGTAATACGGGGGTCGGTTTTGATGCCAGTGTCATCAAGAATTACGAATCGTCCAATAGGCGTGCCTTATCTGGGTATCTGGCTGCGTGCATGACCTCCTTAAAGCAAATGACGAAACCCCAGGAGATCGAAATAAAGGCCAATGGCAGGAAATGGAAGACGAACCCCTTTTTGGTGTTTGTTTCCAATACCAATGTGATGGGGTACCATCTGAGCCTTACACCCCAAGCATCCTTGCAGGACGGACTTTTAGATGTGTTGGTCGTTACCAAGGTCAACAGGGTCAAAATGTTGGTGTTGGGCGTCTTGCTCTTAATGAACCGGCCGCACTTGCTCAAGGAGGCAAGGCATTTTCAAACTACGACCCTAGCTCTGTCAAGTCTCCCAGGTACCCATTTTGATTCCCAGATTGATGGGGAATTCCATGCCGTGGAGGACAATACCATTTTCATCGGTATTGAAAGGAAAGCCTTGACCGTCATAGTGCCTTAACAATTGTAGCTTTTCCCATTTTAGGATTGTAGATACCCCGATCTTTAGGACAGGTTTTCTACAAAAATGCAGCTTTACAAAAGTAATGGGGGGAATTAATGCTTGTTGGAGAGCTTCACCATTTTTTTGAGAGAAGCCTTTATTACTGGATGCTTTTGCAAGTTTTTTATTTATTTATCTCCGTAAACAAACATGGTCTCAAAAAAACGATTCATGGTTGACGCTGACCTTCTAATGTTAAAGAAATTCTTAACTTTTAACTAAATTTAAAGAAAATGTTAGGAGCAATAAAGCTAAATGCAGGTAAGCTGGAACAATTCCAGATGGACAAGACAGATGGGTTCATTTTTGGCGTGACAAAATTCAATGTCTTTGCTGGGGTTAATAATTCTGGAAAGAGCAGGTTACTGAGGGAGATAGCTTGCAAAAGTGATGGTCTGGAATTTTTTAGATCGGACTTAAATGAAGATGAGTTCAAACGATTGCAAAAATCAGTGCTTAACGGCTATGACTCAACTTTGAGGATAGCGAGGAACAAAGGTATAAAATTGAAAGATGAATTCAATTTCGCAAATTCATTGGGAAAAATTACCATTGAGGAAGCAATTAAATTTCTGGAGCTCACAGAGAAACTACTTTTATTGAATGAAGAGTGGTTTGATAAGATTTTACCTAATCAAAAATCACAGTTAAAGGATGTAATGGCTCAATTTAAGAATGTTCGAGACATTTGTCTCAGCCAGTACAGGCAATTTTTGATGAGTAAGAACACCAAAACCCTGTATATACCGATTTTACGTGGCTTGAGGCCGATTCAATATGTAGATAACAATAGGTTTGCCAATAACGATAGTTTTTTAGAAAGGACTAAGTATGATTACTTTCAGGATCCTAATCGAGATTTGTCAATCTATACGGGGCTCACCATATATGAGGACGTCAGAAAGTTGCTTTTGGGTGATGAAAACCAACGAGATGAGATTAGACAGTTCGAAGGTTTCTTACAAGAATATATTTTCAGATCAAAGGTGACATTAATTCCGAAATATGATGAAGATGTTCTGCATATAAAACTGGGAAGGGACAAGCAATATGAAATCTATAATCTTGGGGATGGCCTACAAACCATCATTTCAATTCTCTTCCCAGTCTTCCTAAGGAGGAAAGATCAGACCATTATCTGTATTGAAGAACCCGAAAACCATTTGCATCCCGCATGGCAGGTAAGGTTGCTCAATGCCCTGCAATTTTTTGATAAGCATATCTTCTTCTTTTCATCCCATTCCGCAACCTTTATCAATAACCCTAATGTATCCATTTTTGCGGTCAAGAAGACTGGTGTCAAATCTTTGATAAGTCGTTTAAAACTTGAAAATGAGAAAATCAAGACTATTCATGATTTGGGCTATAGGCCAAGTGATTTGCTTCAGACCAATTACATTCTATGGGTGGAAGGCCCTAGTGATAAGGTATATATTAATTATTGGGTTTCTTGTATTTCTCCTGAGTTAAAGGAAGGTGTGCATTATTCCATAATGTTCTATGGTGGGGACAATTACCAATCGTTTCTGATGAACGAAGGTGAATTAGAACTAACTTTTATCAAAAGGCTAAACCAAAATTTCGGAATCATTCTAGACAGTGACAGGAAAAATAAGAATGAGAACCATAACCCCAAAAAGAAAGAGATACAAGAATTGTTCTCTGAAACTGGCAATTTCTGTTGGTTGTTAAAGTATCGGGAGATAGAAAACTACGTGCCAATGCAAACTTTTAAAGTTGCTGTTGAAGGGTTTTATGGCAGGGAAGTCGAAATTGAGGACGGGGGATTTGCGGATAGATGTACGGTCAAGGACGTTAATGCTGAAACACAGTATAGATCCACCATCAAATTGCCACAAGATTTATTTACAAAAATCCAAAAAAACAAAGACGGGACGACAAAGGGGATTAAGGCAATTGACCTAAGGAATCAAGTAGAAATGGCTATCAAGGAAACAGGAAAAAAAACCTTTAAGATTAAAAAGGTGAAAATAGCTGAAAAGGTTACTCTGCTAAAACCGGATATTGGAGAGCCCGAATTGAACAGGGAATTGAACAGATTGGTGGTCAAAATAAGAAAGGCCAATCATTTCATTGATGTATCGTGACAGTCCCACATTACATTTATAGTGTGATATTTATTTACAAATAGGAGCAACCCTTAGAATTGTAGTCTATTAATCAAGGGATGGGACTGATTGATGGAACCACTAATAAGGCAAATCTCAGCCACCAAATATTTTGTTTTACTATGTTGTAGGTCAGTGTTTTTCTATGCCATTTTTTTCGTTGAAGACGGTATGCTATACTTGGTTTTGGAGTTCTACCATTCAATAAAGTGTCACCAAACTGTAAGTCAATAATTTAAAAAGTTTTGAAGAAAACCTGACCTAAATATAGGGGTATCTACACTAGAGACTTAGCTGTTTTAGCCGATAACGTCATTGATGTTTATGAGACTGAATTAAAAAATGATTGTTCAGCTTAATTGGGTCACATAAATATATCATTGCCAAAGTTTTTTAGGAGATTTTCTATTTATTTTATTTATGATCATAGTTTAAAATTACACACAACTAGTTTATATGCCCAACTTTTCTCTGCATATACAACCAAATTGGTTGGCTATGATTTAGATTTTAAAGCATAGTTTCTTTATCGTTCAATAAAGTTTGGGGAAGTAAGGGCTAAATGTAAGAAATTTCCATTAAAAATGGCTTGCAAGAAAGTGAAGTGGACTAATTTTTTGACCTAATCATTTTTAAAAATTGGGTCATCAAAAAAATCTGAGAGAGATATTCCGATAATATTACAGAACTTCTGTATGGTGTATATTGTGATTCCTCTTCCTTTAGGCTCCCCTGTTTTTTTATTAATTTTTATATGACTTTCCCAACGACTAATATTTTGCTTTTCAACATTAAATCTAATTACAAAGTCCATTTGTTTTGCACCTGTAATTTGAATGCGAAGATTTTTGATACGATCTGCAATCTTATTAGCTAAAATTATATCCTGCTCAGAAAGAGAAGCCATAATGCAATTTTGTAATTCCCTTAAAAAGATTGGTAAGCCATTTGGTAGACAGTAAAATGTTTTCTATATTCGTTTTTGAATACTTATATTGCGATTCTTCTTAAAAACATAGAAGCAATTGCTTTGAATCTCGGCTTGAAAACTGGTAATTTTATGGAAACGAGATGATAAGCTAACTTGCTCACGACCCGGGCGTGGGCTCGCTTATCGTTTCCAAGGCATATACCAGTGCCCCAAGCCGGTAAGTTGAGTTCCGCGCCTTTTTTTGGGTGATTGGTTTTTTCTTCAACTTTTTCTTAGCGTTTGATTTCTTTTGCTTTTCGATGTATCGCTAACCATTAAGGTTATGGGAAACATTTGGCAACTTTTTAGTTTAGGGTTCACACCGTGTTTTTGTCCCGTTTTCGGGACATCGCACTCGGTGTTCGATATCCTGTTCCGAAAAAAGCCAAAAAACCCCGTATAACCTTGGGCTATTGTTATGGGGTGCACGCTACTCTTTTTCGGTTTCATCTATACTTCTTATCCCATAACCAATTACTACATATTTAGGGCAGCCGGCCCTATCACGAAATCATAGCCTCGTTCCTTTAGGAATGCCATTTCCAAGTGCTTTTGAAACTTGGACAGGGAGTCCTATGCACGAACCTTAACATCCCTAGGTAAGTTACGATTTTGTGGCGAGACCTTCGGAAGTATGCATAAAAAACCCCGGACAGGGTAGTAGGTGTCCAGGGGGGAATTCAATTAAAACTAACGCTTTAATCAATCGAACTCAAAATTATGACAATATTTTCAATGAATACGAACAGGATATCCCTGTTCTTGATTTTCTATGTGCTGTTCAACTTGTTCCAATCAGAAACCATATATGCGGCATACCATGACCGTTTGACCCAATCCATGGTCCAAGGAACCGTGACCGATACAGAAGGCATCCCCTTGGCAGGTGTAAGTATCCAAGTAGAGTCAACCAATAGAGGGACCATCACGGATATTGATGGTACTTTTAATATACAGGCAGGCCCTAATGATGCATTGGTCTTTTCCTATGTCGGTTTTACACCACAGAACATTCCCATAGATGGGAGGGAAGTACTTATGGTCCAAATGGAGGAGAACATCGCCCAATTGGGAGAAGTGGTCCTCAATGCAGGTTATTATACGGTTTCCCAAAAGGAACGTACCGGAAACATTGCCACCATCAAGGCCGAGACCATGGAAAAGCAGCCGGTGGGCAATCCATTGGCGGCTATGCAGGGTCACCTTTCTGGTGTGGACATTGTACAGAATACGGGACTTCCCGGTGGCGGTTTCAGCATAGAGGTCAGAGGAAGGAATTCCTTAAGTGGTGCTGTAGATCCATTGTTTATTGTGGACGGGGTTCCTTATGGTTCCCAATCATTGAACGCTGCTCGGGTTTCCAGTGAAATCATAGGGGAGGGTATCAGTCCACTCAATGCAATCAACCCCAATGATATTGAGAGCATCGAAGTACTAAAGGATGCAGATGCCACGGCCATTTACGGGTCAAGGGGAGCCAATGGGGTCGTATTGATCACGACCAAAAAGGGCAAATCAGGCAAAACCAGGTTCGATGCACGAGTAAGTACATCAATGAGCAAGGTGTCACACTTTTTAGATCTGATGAATACCCAGCAGTATCTGGAGATTAGGAGGGAAGGGGTACAGAATGATGGCCTGGGCGATCTGTTGGAGACTTCCGACCTTGACCTATTTTGGCCGGATATCAAGTCCTGGGACAATAATCGTTATACGGACTGGCAGGAGAAACTGATAGGAGGCACGGCATATCGGAACAATGCCCAGCTCTCCGTTTCGGGAGGCGGTGAGGCCACCCAGTTTTTGGTCAGTGGTGGGTATCTGAAGGAGACCACCGTGTTTCCCGGAGACGCCAATTACCGTAAGGCGACCCTCCATACCAATGTAAACCATCGATCTGACAATGGAAAATTCAAGATCAATCTTTCCACTGATTATGCCAGGGAGGACAATCGTTTGCCCGGGGCAGACTTCACCCTTCAGGCCTATTCTTTGGAACCCAATGCCCCGGCACTTTATGATGATGAGGGCAATGTGAACTGGGAGAACAATACCTGGGACAATCCCATGGCTGCCCTGGAGGAAAAGTTTAGGGCCAAGACCCATACCTTTATTTCCAATGCGTTGGTTTCCTATGAAGTCTTGCCAGAACTTGAACTAAGGACAAGTATGGGGTTCACGAGCTATCGTTTGGATACCTATCTGACGAATCCAAGTTCGGCCAGGAACCCCAGTTTTGGACTCACACCCCAAAGCTATTCGAATTTGACCTCCAATGCCTCCCAACGGGAGTCTTGGATCGTGGAACCCCAGCTGAACTGGAAAAAAAGCTGGGAGGACTTTTCCATGAATGTATTGCTGGGGGGAAGCCTACAACAGGAGAATTCACAACAATTAGTGGTTCGTGGCAGGGGATTTCCCAATAATGGACTTATCGAGAACATGGCCGCAGCGGAAACTTTGGAAATTGTATCGGATATGGATTCCGAGTATCGGTACAGTGCGGTCTTCGGCCGGGTTAACCTGAACTATGTCAACCGTTACATTTTGAACCTCACCGGAAGAAGGGACGGGTCCTCCCGATTCGGGCCAGGAAAACAATTCGGGAACTTTGGCGCCGTTGGATTGGCCTGGATTTTTTCTGAAGAAGCGTTGTTCGGAGAAAAGTCCCTATTGAGCTATGGAAAGTTTAGGGCCAGTTATGGTACAACGGGAAGTGATAATATTGGGGACTACCGTTATTTGGATACCTATAATGTTTCGGGAGAGTCCTATGGGGGCACGACCATTTTAGAGCCTACCGGAATCTTCAATCCCGAGTTTGGTTGGGAGACCAACCGAAAACTGGAGGCCTCACTGGAACTCGGGTTCTTCAATGACCGTTTGATGGTCAATACCTCATGGTTCAGGAACCGTTCCTCCAATCAGTTGATAGGAATACCCTTGGCGGCCACCACGGGGTTTTCGGAACTTGCCGGGAACTTTGATGCCGTGGTCGAGAATTCGGGCATCGAGCTTGACTTGACATCGGTCAATATCAGGACAGAGGGATTCCGGTGGTCCACGAACTTTAACCTAACCGTTCCGAGGAACAAATTGGTGGAATTCGAGGGGCTGGAGTCCTCGGCCCTCTCCAATACTTACATTGTAGGGGAACCACTGACCATCGTAAAGCTGTATAATGCCTTGGGTGTAAATCCAGAGACCGGACTCTACGAGTTCGAGGATTATGATGGGGATGGCAATATTAGTAACCCAGGGGACCTACAATGGGTGGAAGACCTGGCACCGGCACTCTATGGAGGTTTGGGCAACACTTTGACCATGGGGAACATTACCATGAACGTATTCTTCCAGTTCAAAAAACAGCAGTCCTATAATACGTTTCGTTTTGATGCCACACCGGGATTTAGGGGCAACATCCCTGTGGAACTATTCGACAGGTGGCAACAACCTGGGGATATCGGTCCTTTTCAAAGGGCCTCCAGTGGATTTACCTCGGTACAGGATAGGGGCTATTACCAAGAGCGTAGCAATGCTGCGATTTCAGATGCATCCTTTCTAAGGCTACGGAATATTTCCATTGACTATAAGTTGCCTACCATTGAAAATGGCCTGGACATCAACATTTACCTCCAAGGCCAAAACCTATGGACCCTCACCGATTTTAAGGGGCCAGATCCGGAACAGCCCTCGAGTACCAGATTACCCCCATTACGACAGTTGACACTAGGTCTAAACTTCAGTTTCTAATTAAAACATATACCCATGAAAATATCAGATATAAACATGTATAGTTTAAAGCGGTCCAAAGCATTTGCCATTGGACAAAGTTTTACCATTTTGATCTTTGGCAGTCTATTGTTCGCCTGTTCCGATTTTGTGGAGGTGGACCCTCCAAAAAACACATTGATAGCCGAAACTGTTTTTGAGGACCCAGCAACCGTTGAGTCCACATTGGCCAACCTGTATTTTGATATCAGGGAGCGGGGCATGGTATCCGGTACGTATGGGATCATGCCCGCATTGGCCATCTATAGTGATGAAATGGATTACTATGGGCTAAATGCGGATCTCTCCCAGTTTAATCAGCACAGCCTGAGCGCTGCCAATAACAGGATCCAGGAATGGTGGCAACAGGCGTATCACTTGATTTATGGAGCCAACGACATCATCAGTGGGGTAGAGGCATCCAATTCGTTGACCGAGATAGAAAAGGCCAACTTCCAGGGACAGGCCCTGATCTTAAGAGCCTACCTGTACAGTTTGTTAGTGCCGCTCTTTGGGGATGTTCCCTATGTGGATACTACGGATTATTTAGTGAACAATACCATATCCCGAAGTTCCCGTGATGAGATATACGACCATATTATAACCGACTTGGAGCATGCCATTACATTATTGGATGGTTTGGATATTTCGGGAACGGAACGGATAATTCCGGATGCCCATGTGGCCCAAGCCCTATTGGCAAGGACCTATGTATATAGGGAGGAATGGGGGCTGGCCAGGTCCATGGCCACCGAATTGATTGAAGCGTTCCAACTGGAACCGGACTTGGACCAGGTGTTCTTAAAGGAGTCACGGGAAACCATTTGGCAATTGCAAGCGGACCCTAACAATTTCCCTATGAATACGCGGGAGGCCGGAGAGTTGATCATAGAAGCGATTCCGGGCCAATCCTATGCATTGTCCGAATCCCTGTTGGCCGCTTTTGAAGACGATGATCTACGGTATGGGCATTGGGTGGACAGTATGTCGAATTCCGATAATACGGTTACGCTCTATTACGCCCATAAGTATAAGGCGGGCCTGGATGAAACGCAATCTTTGGAGTATTCCATCGTGCTACGTTTGGCCGAACAATATCTGATCCGCGCTGAGGCGAGGGCCCGCTCCGGTGAATTGGCCGGGGCTAGGGCAGACCTTAATATGATCAGAAGTCGTGCCGGCAGGCCGAATACCTCGGCTACCACTGAGCCTGCTCTTTTGGAGGAGATACTGGAGGAAAGAAGATTGGAACTCTTCACCGAACAGGGACACCGTTGGTTTGACCTGAAACGGACCGAAAATGCTGGAACCGTACTAAGTGATATCAAACCCGGTTGGCGGGAAACGGATCTACTATTGCCCATACCTGAAACAGAATTGTCGGCCAATCCGAACTTACTGCACCAAAATCCGGGCTATTGAAAACCCCAAATGTTGCTAAAGAAAATAGATCCCTGTTGTGGGACATATAATGTATAAACCTATGATAAAAACAGTTGTACGCTATTTACTGCCTATCCTGATATTGGGTAATGGAGTAGTAATGGGCAACCATAGCGTTATTGAGCCTACCATCAAATCGATGGAAAAGGAACATTTTTTGACCGCTAGCATAGAAGGGGACCAACTCTATCTCAATGTTCCGGAGCAGGTATTGGACAAACCGATGTTGTTTACGTGCTTTTACGATAAAAGACGAAGCCATATGCAAGTGATCTGGTCGCTGCACAGGAATAATATTGTTCTGAAGTCCCAAAGCATAGTATCCACTTCAGGGATCATTTTACCTGTGGTCAAGGGACTTACCGTAAGGGATAATGTTCTGGCAAAACTTCCAATTGAAACTAAAAATGACGGCCAGGGGGGCTATAGGATCAATATCACAAAGCTCATTTTGCACCAGGATATTTCATGGCCCCAGCGGTTTGGGGTCTCCTTTGGAAACCCGATACCTGAAATCTCCATACTCGAGGGCGTTAAGACACTGAGGGACGAACTGATCATAAAGACCCGCCGGGGCATGGTCAAACATGGATCCCGGGTCTCTGCTCCCGTATATTATGGTTTTTATGCTTTGGGGAGGTCTATGAAAGGTAGGGAATACGACTATCGGATGGGTTTTATCAATGAGGATTTTATGGGAATTAAGCATGGTATTCAATTGGACGGACCTCAAAACAGTAAAGCCAATATCGCCAAAAGGCGTCTTGAAAAGAAGTATGGTAATCGAACTTTAAGTGTTCCGGTAAAACCGATCGTGTTCACCTTATCGCCGGAGATTCCGAAAAAGTGGAGGCCTTATATAAAAGCGGGCATAGAGGAGTGGTTGCCCGCTTTTGAGGCGGCAGGTTTCAAGGATGCCATAGTGGTCAGGGAAACGGATAGTCTTAACGATTGGGAACGGAACAGCTTACGGAACAATATGGTCTATTGGGGAGAAGAGCGGTATTTTAGGGACCCTGATGCTACCGAATATGGGGGTACCATAGGTTTGGTCATTGATTACCGCAGCGGTGAGATCTTGAGAGGGGATATTTTCTTGAACGCATCTCGTCAGACCTTGGAGGACCAATATTTTATAAGAGCAGCTGCTTTGGACAAGAGGGCACAAAGTTTTCCCTTTCCCGATGACCTGACCGGACAATTGTTCCAGAGTTTGACCGCTCATGAAACGGGTCATGCCCTGGGACTTAACGACGGTAATTTTGGGGAGCATAGTTATCCGGTCGAAAAAATGAACGATATCGACTGGTTGGAGTCCATGGGATTTACCCCGAGCATTATGAACTATACAAGGCCGAACAATATCCCACAACCGGAGGATAGCATTCCGCCCTCATTACTTGTCCAGAAGGTTGGTCCTACGGATCTATATTCCATTCGTTGGGCTTACAAGGAGTTTCCTTCCGGAACATCAGCTATGGATGAATCTACTGCATTGGAGGAAATGGTACGGTTGCAGGATTCCATTTCTTGGTTCCGGTACAATGACAATCAACTGGAAATTATTGGTCCCGGTAGGACCAATGAGGTGGTCGAGACCAATGACCCGGTGAAGAGTACGTCCATGGCCCTAAAAAACTTGGAACGGGCCATAGCATTGATGCCCAATGCATGCAGCGATCAAAAGGATAATACGAGATTGATGGGGCTTTATAACAAATCCTTGGATTTGTGGTACCATCATGTGAAACATGTTGTTTCGGTGATAGGAGGGTATGAAATACAGTACCAGTCAATCAATCAAAAAGGAAACCTATTTGAACCGATAAATTTAAAATTTCAGGAGGAGGCCCTGGAATTTATACTGTCCGAAGCCCTTAAATCCCCCAAGTGGCTTACGGATCCTGAATTCTTGGATGGGATAAGACATTCGACCTTTCCGGACCGGGTATTGACCTACCAACAAAAATTGCTGCTGGACCTGCTAAGTGCGCCAAGGTTGAAACGGATAGAACAAATGGAAAAAAGGATGGGACGGCCATATCTACTACAGGAATATCTGGAATCATTACAAACAGGACTTTTTGCTCCCTTGGTAGCGAAGGATTTTGGAACCATGGATAGACGGAGACAGGAAATTCAAATAGCCTATATCACCGAGATGATAAGGTCGATAGAGACCCAAGGTGCCCGTTTTGAACAAGACGCCCAGTTTTTTACACATTCAGCGTATGTCAAAGGACTAAAAGTATCCCAATTGATGGCTTTGAAGAAAAAAATCATAACGGAGCAAAAAGGAAGAAAGGACAGTCCTTTATTGGGGCATTGGCAGCGATGTCTTAAAGAAATCGATTCATTTTTAGATAGTGAACGGTAACCCATATCCTGGTCACTAGTCTAGTATACAATAGTTTATTGTTTTTATTTTTTTTTGAATTAGTGCAAAAAGGTGCCCAATAGCGGGCACCTTTTTTAATCCAAAGTATTCCTTGTTTAAGGTCTACTTAACGGGGTGCTTCCCAAATCACGTTCTGCATACAACTGCATACCATTGAATTTGCAAGGATTGCTTCCCCCTTGGTAGCAAGCATCGTCCACTTGAATGGTTTCCCAACCTTGACCAGGAATATAATAATGGGCATCCTGTACCACAACTTGGTCCTCGGTGGCAAAAGCAAGGCCAACTGCCATAAGAATGGCAAAGGCCGGTAATACGAGTTTTAAAAATTTAGATTTCATAATATTAAGAATTACATATTGATGCCTACTCTCTTCCATAGGTTTTCGGCTTCCCCTATCACTGTACAGTGTCTTTATACGTTGATTTTTTCTTTGTCATCAGAACAATACCAATTAGGGCCAATCCCATCCAACAGATATTGAACACTAGGTGGGTTTCCCATCCCATACTTGATATGACCCCGCCGCAGGAGCAGGGGATATGGTCACTATAGTTGAGTACAACAATGATATAGGCAGAAAACAGGGCCATGAGTATGAGCGACCCATAAAGCGCAAATAAGCGAAATGGCCTCATGAGGAGCAGTATGGCCAAAACAAGTTCGGAAAGCGGGACAAGCCAAGCTGCCCAATGTCCGTATCCAACCAATAGGGTAGATTGGTCCAGTTGGTCCTTGAACTGTTGAAACCCATTTAATTTACTTGTTGCCGCATAGATAAATAGTAGGGCATACAAGAAGCATATCACTTCCACTATGATCTCGGTAAGTTTTATGTTTTTAGTATTGCACATTGTAACTTTCTGATTTACAATGTAAAATTAAAAGGTCTAAAGGATCTCTTAGGGATTATTTAGGCTCTGAGAAGGATTATTTTGACAGTCGTCTTAACACAGAGGGATTATATCCGTACCTTTTTTTGAATTCCCGGGCAAAGTGGTTGCCTTTTTTGAAACCTACGGTTCTGGCTATGGCAAGGATGGTCTTGTTGGAGTGCTCTATCAGGATATGGGCCTTTCTGAGCCGTTCATGTTTTTGATATTGAAAGGCCGTCATTCCGAAGAGCTCCTTAAATCCTTTTTTGAACTTATACTCGTTGGTATTGCAAATATGCGCCAGTTCTTTGATTGCGGGCAGAGGGGTATCCAAGTGGTCCATGATATACTGTTTGGCCTTCCTTAGGTTTTCCATGTCCATGGCGTGGAGGATATGGGTCTGTGTTCTTTGTGGTTTTGGCAAAAGCTCATGGGCCTGTAAGTGTTCCTTCAGTTTCTTTTGTATGAAACCTTGATCCGTTCGGTCGTTCTTGACCAGATCAAAGGATGTGACCATAAGCGTTTCCTTTTTGGTCCCTTGTTCCGGAAAATGCATGATATGGCAATGGGCAGGGAGTTGGAGTCCCGATCGTTCGTTAAAGGTCAATTGCAAGGTCAATTCCCAAATTCGGTCCTTTGGTGAGGCTTTCAACAGTTTTTTCCATCCCTTTTGGGAGTCCTTGGTCAAGAGTTGTACAAAGGGAACCCCAATCAATGTTCCTTGTTTATGGTACAGCATTGTCTCGACCGTAGGGCTTGTCCTGACGATTTGACCTTTGTTATCCAGTTTGAAGAACATTTGAACGACCAAGTCGTAGGAATTGGGCAGTTTGATAAACCCTTGGTGCAGAAAGGCATCCCTGAGCTCTTCGGTGGTGGAGTTGACCAAAAATATCAGAGCCTCAAGCGCATCGTTTTTGTCCGATCGTTCGATTTGGTAAGAGAAGTTTCCATTGGCAATATGCACCAATTGGTTGTAAATGTCCTCCAAACGTATTTTGTTTTCCGGCCGATCCATATGATTTTAATTATTTGGTTCCGTTTATGGAATGTGGGGTTCAGCGATTTTGTAAAAGGAACTGCTCGGCTTCGTCCATATCTTCGAATACCTTGGTTGGAACCGGGGCCACTTTTCCAATGATAAACTTTGAGAATGCACGCCCCAATGGGGTATTGGCGACAAGCACGAGATATTTGATGGATTCAGTACCTTCTTTTTCCAAGTATCGCCAGGCATCCTTATCCACATTTTGTAGGCCTCTCATTCTGCATACAATGGGATAGGATTTTCCTTGTTGTAATCGTATTCGAGCAGCAACAATTTTTTTAGCGTTTGAAAGATCGATATACACCTGTTCTTTCCAAATGAAGAAGAGTATATCCTTTTCCAACCACATGATTGCAATTTCGGTTTCCACAAATCTTTTCATCCCGTCCATTTTCAAAAAGGGCGATTAAATTAAAAAAAAATGAAAAAACCATTTAACAGGAAAAATCTGAATTTTAACAAAATAGGCTCCAAAATGTAAAAAAGCGTATCTGCAGTCAGGGATTATTTTAGGCGCTACCCGCTCATTGGATACAAAATTTTATGGATTTTGATTAGTTTGAAAAAGTGCGGTTTGATACCAATAAAGGTCAGGAGTCCAAATTTGGCCCCATGATTTGGCCCCGATTGGATCGATTTAAAGGAGGCCCAGTTCAAAAGTTCCCAAAACAAAAGATCGATGGATAGCTCCCCTTCCCTAGTGCAAACTAGGGAAGGGATCAGGGCAAGCTTTTGGAGACTACTAAAGATTACCTATAATGAAATATCAAAAACTGCTATTGGATATTGAGGGCCAGTTGGAGGCCTTGGAAAGCGGAAATGGCGATATCCTTTACAAAGCGGAGAAGGGCATAGCATTGGTGGAGAAATGTATCCGCAAACTGCAACAGCAGATTGTAGGCCAAGATTTTGAAACGCAGTCCGATGAGATCTATTTCTTCAAGCATGTCAAGCCCCAGATTTTTAGCAAGCTCATTTATTACATAAGGCTCTTCAGTATCGAGAGCAAACGTCCCCGGGGAAAGGATGTGGCCCAGATCAAATACCTGCAACAACAGATCGATAAGCTACAGACGTTCTTCAACGACAATTTGGAATTCTATAACTATTACCGGCGTGGGGCCATGTCCATGGACGAACAGTATTTTGTCCGTGGCAACCGAGATCTGCGGATGCCCCTGGAATCCTTCCACTTTTTGATCGATGACCAGTTTTCCACCTGTCAGGACGGCACGGTGGCCACCATTATGGCCTACGACATGCTCATTGTATACCTGAGAAAGGAAGTGGACGATTTGAACAACAATATGGAACCTACAAAGAACACCCCTATGGAAAAACCATCAAAACTATTTTGGACAGGGAGCAAGACCGATCTGATCGAGCTCCTTTATGCCCTACACACCAGTAAATGTATTAACGGCGGTACCGTCGATATCAAGGAAATGGCCTCGCATTTCGAATACTTTTACAATGTGGACCTGGGCAATTATTACCACACCTTTATCGATATCCGATCAAGGAAAAGCAGCAAGACGCGTTTTCTGGACAAGCTCATTGAAATGCTCCATCAGCGCATGGAATCCTTGGATGAATAAACGAAGGACAGTGTCTTGCTTTATAATCTGCTATCACGGTCATGGATAAGGATGGTCGGAAACTCCTTTACTCCATGATTCCTTGATAGACCAGCACTTCAAATTCATCGCCTATCCTCCAGTAGGGGGATAGGTACTCTTGGGTGAACAACAATCCTATCAATTTTTCCTTGGGGTCTGCCCAGTAATGCGTATTGAAAGCACCGCCCCAACTGAAGGTGCCTATACTGAATGGGGATAGATAGTCATTTTTTTCGGTCTCCAGTGCAAATCCCAGACCGAATTGAAAATCATCCGGTTGTGCGGGATATGGGGATATGGCCATATCAAGGGTCAACTGATTGGTCAACATCAGTTCCACCGTCTTGCTGCCAAGTATCCTCTTGTTTTTATAGGTGCCCTTGTTCAAGAACATGGAAAGAAAATTGGCATAATCGGACACTGTGGTGCTCAAACCGGCCCCGCCCGATAAATAGGTTCCTTCCTTTATTGGAAAATCGGGATCCACACCTTCATAAATCGGATGGTCCACTTTTTCCAGCCTATCCCCGTTACTTTCATATAGGGTCACCACACGATGGTGTTTTTCGGTGGGTACATGGAAGAAGGTGTCCTCCATATCCAAAGGATCGAATATGCGCTCCCTTAGAAACACATCAAACGGTCGACCTGACCATAGCTCCACCAAATAGCCCAATAGGTCGGTATTAAGGCCATAGGTGAAAGCTTCTCCAGGTTGATGTTGCAAGGGCATTTTGGCCAATGATGGCATTTTATCCGCTAAGGTCCCGTTCATAGTTCCTATACCGCTGGGGATATGGTTCTTTTGATAAATGGCCCACATTGTGGAATCGCTGAATATGGCAGGGTAAGCAATGCCGGAGGTATGCCTGAGCAGATCACGAATGGTGATCTGTCTTTGCGCAGGGACCGTGGTGAATGAACTATCGGCAGGATTAAAGGTTGCAAGGACGCCCGTTTCCTTAAAGGCCGGAATATATCTGGAAACCGGGTCGTCCAAAAGGAACTTTCCCTCCTCCCAAAGCATCATAACGGCCAAACTGGTTATCGCTTTGGACTGGGACGCGATCCTAAAAATATGATCGGTCTTCATGGGGATTCCTTTCGCTAGATCGGCATGTCCAAAGGCTTTGTTGAAAACTGTTTTACCGTCCCGAATGATCAAGGCCACCGCTCCGGGGATATGCTGCTCCTTGATATGATTTTCAATTAAGCCATCGATTTTGTAAAGACGTTCATTGTCCATGCCCTGAACAGTTTGGCCCAGCAGGGCACCAGAACTTGACAAAAGGAGTAGGAGCGATAAAACACCCCATTTTGTATATATGTTGACACTTGGATTCATAGGTTACTTTGATTCTTTTATGGTTGATATGACTTTATTGTAGTACCGTAGGGTAGTCGGTGTATCCTTTGGCACCACCACCGAAATACGTGGTTGCATCCCCTTCGGCCAGTGGATGGCCATGGGCCAGTCGAAAGGGTAGGTCGGGATTTGCGATAAAGGGCCTTCCAAACCCGATCATATCGGCCCATCCTTCCCTGATGGCCCTTTCCGCTTTGACCTTATCGTACTTGCCAGCATAGATAAAGCTTCCTGAAAAGGATTCCCGCAATTGTTGTTTGAATGATATGGGCATAGTTGGGGCATCCTCCCAATCCGCTTCCGCAATATGGATATAAGCAATTCCCAGTCTGTCCAAGAGCTTTGCCGCGGCCAAATAGGTCTCCTTTGGCCGGTCATCGACCGTTCCCTGTAAGGTGGTCAACGGGGCCAATCGCACCCCGACCCTGTCTTTGCCCACGGCCTGTGTTGCGGTCTCAGTGACTTCCTGAAGAAAACGTAAACGGTTCTCCAAAGAGCCTCCATAGCTATCGGTCCGATGGTTCGCTTGTGAATCCAGAAATTGATTGATCAAGTAACCATTGGCACCATGGAGCTCCACGCCGTCAAAACCCGCTTTAATGGCGTTTTGGGCCGCTTGGCCAAAATCAGCGACCACTGCCTTTATCTCTGAGGTGGTCAATGCCCGGGGAGGGGAATGTTGCACCATTTCACCCACGCCTGACTCCGGACCTTTTCCCATGGGGTCTATAAATACCTTGACGCCCTCTGCGCTTAGGGCAGATGAGGATACGGGAGCTTGATGGTCCGGTTGTAGGGAAGTGTGGGATATTCTTCCCACATGCCATAATTGGGCAAATATGGTACCGTTGTTCCCATGAACGGCGTCGGTGACCTTTTTCCAACCCTCGATCTGTTCCTCACTGTAGATACCTGGGGTCCAGGCATATCCTTGTCCCTGTTTGCTTATCTGTGTCCCTTCCGAGATGATCAGTCCCGCACTGGCCCGCTGTGCATAGTAAGAGGCCATTAGTGCAGTTGGAACATCTCCCTTTCCCGCCCTCGAGCGTGTCATAGGGGGCATTGCGATACGGTTTCTTAATCTTTGGTTCCCGAGCCTATGAGGTTCGGACAGTATGCTTTCATCTTTCATAATAAAGTGTTTAATGATCTGAGCTAACAATTGGATGCTGCCACCTTTCTGTTCCGTTGGATGAACAACAAGGAAATAATGACACCGATGATGCCCATGATGGCACCGACCCAAACGGGTGATGTATAGCCATACCCCAATTCTATCGGGATTCCCCCTAGAAATGCACCAAGGGCATTGGCTATGTTAAAACATGAGGGCCCCAAGGAGGCGACAAGCATTTTGGCATCACTTTGGACACTGTTGATGAGTTGTACCTGTAATGGAGGAACGATAGCAAAGGTGGCCGCTCCGGTCAAAAATGTCATAAGGATTGACATACCCGTGTGGGCTGCCGTAAAATAAATGACGAGCATACAGATGACTTGGAATACCAAGGCGAGAATGATGGTGGTGGAAGGCCCCAATTTATCGGACATTTTACCGCCGATCAGGTTGCCGACCACCATCCCAAGACCCGCCAAAACCATGATATAGGGCATATTACTCTGAGCTATACCCGATACTTCGGTCATTAAAGGAGCGATATAGCTGATCCATGCAAACAGCGCTCCGGGTGCTATGGAAATGATCAGGACCATGAACCAAATGTTCGGTTCCTTGAAGATCCCAAAATCCCTCCACGGGCTTCCGATGAGTTTTCGGGCAGCCATTTTCGGGACCCAGAGATGGAGCACCAAAACAGTCAGCCCTCCGATCAGGGCAATCAATAAAAAGGTATAGCGCCAAGAGAAGGCATGACCGATATAGGTCCCGATGGGTACCCCCAAAAGATTGGCAATGGTCAGCCCCGAGAACATGAAGGCCACGGCCTGCGCCTCTTTTCCCTTATCGGCCAATTGGCTGGCCACTACGGCCCCGACGCCAAAAAAGGCACCATGTGGCAATCCCGAGACAAATCGGGAAACCATCAATGATCCATAAGAGGGGGCTATAATGGAAAGTGCGTTGAAAATGGTAAAGAGCACCATAAGTACCATCAAGGTCCTATTGGGGGACATTCTGGCCATACCCGTTACAAACAATGGCGCCCCGATAACCACCCCAATGGCATAGGCCGAGATTAAATGCCCCGCCTGGGGAATACTGATGCCAAGATCAAGGGCGACGTCCGGGAGCATGCCCATCATGGTAAACTCCGCTACCCCTATACCCAATCCGCCAAGGGCCAATGCAACCAAACTTTTTTTCATATCATGATTTTGTTTGGTACAAAAGTATTGGGTGTCGAAATATTATAAAAATAATATAAATCATACATTTGTATAATAATTATAATGATTCGATATGGTCAATTTGGAATGGTTCAGAACGTTTATCGCCATCTATGAAACGGGTACACTTACCGGGGCTGCCCAATCGCTGTATGTTTCTCAGCCGGGGGTCAGCCTGCACCTGGGAGCTTTGGAGACCTATACCGGTTATAAGCTATTTGATAGGTCATCTAGACGGATGGTGCCTACGGAAAGGGGCAAGGTGCTGTACAACCATGTGAAGGACGCCATCACAAAACTTGAGGATGCAGAGCAATGTTTTAAGAAAAATGCCCTGAACAATACACCAACTATCCATGTGGGCATGTGTATGGAAACCTTCCAATATACCTTGGAACCTTATATCTCCAGCCTGCCCTTTGATATCGTTGTGAAGTTTGTGGAATATACCGAGGCCCTTGCCGATTTGGAGAAGGGCATCCTCGATCTGGTGATAAGTTCCCAAAAGGGAAGTGAAAAGAACATTGACTATCGTGCATTTTCCAAGGAAAGGATCGTATTGGTGGCCGGAAGGGATACCGACACCTCCGCCTTTGACGAAATACTTGCAAGAAAGGATAAACAAGAAATGCTCCAGTGGCTCAAACAACAGATTTGGTATGGCACTACAGGGGATATGGAACATTTGCGCAAGTTTTGGCAGACCAATTTTAAAAAACATCCGGATTTTAAGTGCAATTACATCGTTCCCAACAAGACTTCGATCGTACGCTGCCTTAGAAATGCCAGTGGGGTTTCCGTTCTTCCCGATTTTCTGTGCAGGGAAGAAATGTACAAGGGGAATATAAAGTTGCTTTGGGAGGGCTTCAACGTCTTGGAGAACAACCTCTACTTCGCTATGCGCAAGAACACCCTATACTCCGATGAGATCGGACAAATACAACGGATTTTTGAGCATAAAATGACGGTTGCCGAAGTATAACCATGGATACATGCCAGTCGCTATCCCTCAGTTGATGGACTTTGATGGCAACCGTTGTCCAAAGATGGTTCGGGGTAACCATGGGGTGGAAATTTTAGATTCCCGCCCGCAGGATTACTTGTTATTCTTGTAAGGCTTTGGTTTTTGAGTGTTTCACTTACCGGTAATAATTTGCTTGTAGGTGCTACCAGAATTTTTCCCAAGTTGGTACCAACTTGGGAATTTTGGTTTTCGGGCGTTTCGAGGCCTCATTTTTCTCATTTTCATGACATGCTGAGGCTTTCAAGAGTCCAAAACACACCAAAACCATTTAAATTTTATGTAAAAAAAATCGTTCCCAAGTTGGTACCAACTTGGGACTTTTTTCCAAAAAGCTTTTTCAGATTTGTGGTCGAACCCGGATAGCGAGCACATAACTTAGTTGGTAGGCGCCTATCCCCAAAACCATAGTAAAATGGCGGCAACGATCATTACCACCGAGGGTCTCAAAGCGTTCAAAGAGGAACTCCTCAAGGAATTCAAGAGCTTGATGTTGGAACACACCCATCCCCAAACCAAAAACTGGCTGCGCTCCAGTGACGTACTGAAGCGATTGGAAATCAGCTACGGCACGCTACAAGGCCTCCGCAATAAAAATATCATTCCCAGTTACAAAGTTGAAGGCATTCTTTTCTACGATGCCGAGGAAATCGACAAGATTATCTTGGAGAACAAGGTGGGGTTTACGGAAGGGACGGTATGAACTATATCAAGCATCTCAATACCGTGTTTGTAGAGATTTATGGGGACGAACGTTTGGTCCCGGGACATATCAGTCTATATCTGGCCCTATTTTTCTATTGGAACCTGTATCGGTTTCCAAAGGATTTTCCGGTCAATCGCAAGGAACTGATGAAGATGGGCAAAATCGGTTCCAAATCCACATATCACCGTTTGTTGAAACAACTCGATCAGATGGGGTACATCACCTACACTCCCTCACATAGTCCGATCCGATGCAGTAGGATCGGACTGACCCAAAACTGGGACAAGAGCGGTACGGTGATGGAACGCAGCCGTTCCATTTTTGGGACCTACTGTCCCAACCGTGTACCGGACACCTTATATAAGAAAACAGACCAAACCGATAAACGTTCTGGAGTAGCAAAGCCCAAAAGTCAATTGGAGGTTTTCAATTTTTTTAAGGAGAAAGCTTATGGAAAAGAAGAGGCGCAAAAATTCTTTAACCATTACCAGGCCATTGGTTGGAAGATCGGGGGCAAGATTCCCATAGTGGACTGGAAGGCTGCCGCACATAACTGGATGCTCAAGGCCGATGAAATAAAAAAGGCCAATGACAAATCCGTTATCAACACAAGAGACCGGGACCATTTGATGGTCGAAACCCAAAAAGACTATGGACAACCCCTCTAAGATAAGGGAAGGGAGCGTAATCTATTCCCTGGGCGAGTTCGATGGGAAACAGGTGGAATATGATTTTTCCAAAGTACTGACCTATCTGGATGCCAAAGGAAAAATGCTTTTTGGACGGAATTTCAGGCTTTTTCCTGAAGACCATAAGGTACTCTTAAAACTCTGTAATTACATGGTCCGTGATCGTACGGGCTGTCAAAAAATGGGCATTGATCCAGATAAGGGAATCCTGCTTTCCGGTCCTGTAGGCTGCGGGAAGACCACCTTGATGAAGCTCATCAGGCATATTGTTCCACATTATCGCCCTTATGAGGTCATTCCGGCCCGGAACATTGTCTTTGGGTTCAATCATGTAGGACATCGAATCATCGAGGACTATGGCAACGGCCGGTATTTCTGTTTTGATGATATCGGGGTGGAACAGATGGGCAGGCATTTTGGGAAGGACTGCAATGTCTTGGGGGAAATATTATTGTCCCGCCATGAGTTGTTTTTGGAATCGGGCCTCCAAACCCATGCCACTACCAACTTGAACGCGGCCGAACTGGAGGAGCGTTATGGCAATCGGGTACGAAGCCGTATGCGGGAACTGTTCAACTTGGTCGCCTTCGACCAAAGTGCACGGGATAAACGTGGAATCATAACCGAGAATAAAAAATAACATCAAAAAACGAGAATCATGAGAATAGCTACAATGAACATCCAAAACCTTTTTTATAGGGACTTATCCTTCCTCAAGCAAAATGCTTCCAAAAACCTTCAGGACTGGATGGAAGAATTCCATGTCCTATTGAAAAATCCCAAAAAAGAGCACCAAGATTTGGGACGTATGCGGGAACTGGCCTTTTTGATGGGCTTCAGTCCACAGACCACGGAACCTTTTCTCACCCTTCGCAGGAGGGGAGGACATCTTTATGTAAAACCTTTGGGAGGGGAACGTCAGGTAAAGGCATCGGAGCGGGTGGGATGGAACGGCTGGGTGGAACTCAGAAGTTATCCTTTGGATGAAAAGCATCGAGAGGCAAAAGTAAGTTCCATTGTACAGGCAAACCCAGATATTTTGGTTTTACAAGAAGTAGAGGATAGGGCCTCCCTATCGGATTTCAATAGGGACTATTTGGCCCCCAAACTGGATGGGGCCTTTGAACAATGGCTTTTCACGGAAGGCAATGACAACAGGGGACTGGGCCATGCGATACTCACTAGGAACGGGTATCGTATCACTGGGTTCCAGCCCCATGCCCACGAGAAGGACAAAGAGGGCCGTGACCTTTTTGGGATGGACTGCCCAGAATATACCGTCGTGACCCCGGAAGGGAAGGAGTTGACGATCATTAGTGCCAGGTTCCAGGAAGATCACAAGGATTTGGATTTGCATACAAAAAGAAAGCAACAAGCACAAAGGGTTCGGTCTTTCTGCAATCAATTGATTTCCCAAAGTAGGGACAAAATTATGGTTTGTGGAACCTTGGGCGAGGTTTCCTATGGGGATTGTTTAACTCCTTTACTGGGTGATGGAACATTAAGTGACTTTCACGGTCGGTCCTTAGGTAAAACAAGAAAGGGGAAAGAAGGGGACTGGTTGGCCAAACACGATTATTTATTGTACTCAAAGGCCATGGCTTCCTGCATAAATGGGTCTGGGGTTCTATTTCCATTGGAATCAAAGGCATCGGATGGTGGGAAATGCCGATTTGTGGGCAAGAACAACAGGGCTGTTGTCCCCCCATTGATATGGGGTGAATTTGATTTCTAATCATTCCTTTTGCTCCTCCAATGGTGTAGCCTTCCCTAAAAAAGTGTAGATGGAGAATGACCGAAATTAAAAGTAAGTTTAGAGGGAGCCGGCAAGGAGGTGGTTATAGCTCCTAAGTACCTCCTCATTTATACGTCCATTGGCCTACCCCGGTATTCCATTCAGCATTGCTGATAATGGATGGTCTTAATTGATTAACCATATGAATTAAGCACTATTTGAAATGATATGTCTAGTGTAAAAACAAATATTTCTCCAGGGCATCATTTGTAATATCAAGTTAGAAAAGTTTTACAACAAGTTTTACTTAAAAGACAACAAAAGTAGGAAAGCACCTCATAAGTATATATATGTTTGAACAATAATCAACTAATAAACAGCATGCAAACGAAAAAATCGACCCTACTTTCGATTTTTCCTCAAATCGACAATTCCCACCGAATTAATTACCAATGTATTTTCCAAGAATCATTTTTCTTGAATAAAGACCAAAGCTCGTAGGGAAGTTGGAAAAAAATTGCACTCCTATCAAAACATAAATTAAGAATTTACATGGCAAGAGTACCCATGTTTTGCTCACACATTCAAGATGTCAACACCAAAAACCAGCCTCATGAAAAAAATTATATTCTTACTTGCACTTAATTGTTTTCTTTTCCATCAAACCTCCTTTTCTCAAGGTTTGTCAGGCTCTAATGTTGAATTTGTAGAACTTACTTCATCAACAAGTGTAAATAATTCTGATGATGAACTGGATGCTACTCCTGCACAGGCTGACTATAACGTAGAATTTGAAATAGGTAGTACATCTAATATGTATGTGGATGTAGACGGAAATAAAATAGTATTTGGAGCTAGAAATGGTACTACTCTAACTGTTGATGAGATAACATTTAATTTTTCTGGAGGGACCTTTGGAGGTATTATTGGTGCTTCATTCAATTCGGGTGCATCTACAGGGACAAATACGTCGGGGGTTTCCGTATCCTTTACGGCAACAAGCGTCACATTATCGGGGTTACAGGACACAGATTTTTCCCAGGGATTTGGCTTGGGTCAAATGGGTACTTTGGTTTTTGATATAACAACAGTTGGAGCTGGCTGCTCCGCTCCATCTGATGCAGCCACAAGTGCAGTATTTGGAACTGAAACAGCGTCTAGCCTGACATTATCAAGTTTTACGGCACCGGCTGGTGGTGCAGATGGTTATGCAATTTATATGAATAGTACCAATTCTTTCATAGCACCAAGTGATGGCGATCAACCAGTAGCGGATATCACTTGGAATGGTGCGGGACAACAACCTATTTATTTTGGCACTTCAGCTTCACCAAATGTTACGGTTTCAGGCTTGGACGGAAACACAACGTATTTCTTTAGGGTATATGCTTATAACGATTGCTCGGGTACAGATACTTATGAAACCACAGGGTTAAATGCAAACGATACAACGGCAAACTCCGCCCCAACTCAAAACGCTAATACAGGTTCCTCTCTTAATGAAGGTGGTACAGCTATCATTTCCAGTACCGAATTAGATTTTGATGATGCGGAAGAAGCGGATACTGATATTACTTATACACTCGATAATACCCCTTCTAATGGTACACTTAGAAATAACACCACACCGTTATCAGTTGGAGGTACTTTTACACAAGACGATTTGAATAGCAACAGGATTGACTATGTACATAATGGAGGTAACACAACTTCGGATAGTTTTCAATTCGATGTCAGTGATGGTCAAGGAGGTTCAGTAAATAATCAAACCTTCAGTTTTACGATCGCAGCAGTTAATGACGACCCAACACTTACAGGGCTTCCTGCGAGTATTACTGTAACCGAGGATGTAGGGAGCAATGTAGATTTATCTGCTGCCACTTTTGCCGATGAGGATGCGGCCACGGGGAATGTAAGTTTAACAATTACGGCTGCGGCAGGTACACTCTCTGCCTCATCAGGAGGTGGAGTGACCATTAGCAACTCAGGTACAGCCACAATTACCTTATTGGGTACAGTTGCCAATATTGACACTTATTTGAATACAGTTAGTAATATTCAATATACAACTGCGAACAATAGTACCACATCAACAAGCCTTTCTTTTACGGCAAATGATGGAGGGAATACTGGAACAGGCGGAGGATCAACTATTACTGTTGGTTCCTCTGTAACCGTTAATATTACTGCAGTTAATGATGCGCCTACAGTTTCCTCGGTAAGTTTTTTAGGAAACCTTACAGTAGGCCAGACCTTGACGGGGAGCTATGCCTATGACGACCAAGAGGGCGATGCCGAAAGCGGAACCACCTATCAATGGTACCGCTCCGATGACGGAGCAGGTACCAACAAGGCGGCCATTTTCGGGGCCACCAATGACACCTATGTATTGGTAAATGATGATTTGGCCAAATACATCAGTTTTGAAGTGACCCCTAGTGATGGTTCAGATTCGGGCGGCCCCGAAGAAAGTGCTTTGGACGGACCGATCGCTGCCCCGCCCAATAATTCCCCGACCGTAACATCCACGTCAATCACATCAGCAACAGCGCAATCACTTTATTACTATGACATTAAAGCATCAGATGCCGATAACGATGTGATCACTTGGACAGCAAATACCGTTCCTGCTTGGTTGACCTTTACCAGTGGTACACTGCAAACCAGTTTTGTAGGTACTGGTGCAACGCCAACCAATACAGGGGATGGGGTGAATCAGTCGCCAGATGGGACCACTGCTTCCAGTGCGGTTATTCGAACGGGCACTGCCGCCCATGGCGATAATAAACTGTTCTTCACCGATACCGAAGAGTATGGGGTTCGTTATGTTGATGAGAGCGGAAATGTGCAAACCTGGTATCAAGGGGATGGAACTTATACAAATCTAAATCCAGTAGGGATTGCCTATGATGTGGTCAATGATGCGGTGTATGTCGGAGATTATGCCAAATCGGATATCGTGAAAATTGATCATACGGGTACTAGAACCCTTCTTTCTGATTTGCCGGAACCGTTTATGTTGAGACTACTCGTCAATTCAAACGGTTCCAAACTGTATGCGTCCGCGCGAGGAGGTATTTATGAAATTGACCTTGCCAATAATGACCCAGCTACGAACTGGACGCGTGTAGTGGGTACGGGAACAATGGGTTATAGCGATACGGGAACGGCGTCAACCTCACAAGTTTCTCAACCGCACGGTATGGCGTTTGACAGTGCAGGGCGTTTGGTTTTTACCGACCGATTTAACGACATCATCAGGAGGGTTGATTTAGCGACGGACACCATTGAAACCATAGCGGGTACGCAAGGAGCAGGAACAGAAGCTGGCGATGGCGGTCCTGCAGTCAATGCGACTTTTAACGACCCCTCGGGATTGGTCATTAACGAGCACGATGAAATTTTCATCTCCGAGAGATTAAGCAAGCGGATACGAAAAATTGATATCAACGGTGATATTGATACATTTTTCACAGTTTCTGCGGGCGGTTTTGCAGACGACTTAGTGATATCCGATGCGGGTGAGCTGTATTTAGTGACAACCACACTTATTGCACAGGTAGCGACCAAAGCTGAATTGACCGGTACGCCAACCAATGCCGATGCAGGTGTACATGATGTAGCACTTATACTGAGTGATGGTATAGCTAATGTGCCTTATAATTTCCAAATTACGGTTCAACCGATTAACATTGCTCCAACCGATATTACGCTGGATAATAACAGCATCGGCCAGAGTGCTACAGGTGTAGACTCCACGGTAGGTACGTTATCCACTACCGATGCCGATTCTAGCGATTCCCATACCTACACGCTGGTATCGGGAACTGGTGATACGGATAACTCCAGTTTTAATATCAGTGGAAGCATAGTTAGGACCAATAGCTCATTAGCGGTAGGTAGCTATAGTGTCAGAATCAATACCAATGATGGTACGGATGATTTTGCCAAGGAACTTACCGTTAACGTTACCGATGATGTTGCACCTGAAGGCTATACGGTAACCATTGACCAAGATCCCATAAGTAGTTCAAACCAAACTACGATCAGTTTTACTTTTGCCGGTGCCGGAATAGGTACGGACTACGATTATACCTTCAGTAGTGACGGTGGCGGGACAAACGTTACCGGCTCAGGAACCATTGCCACGGCAACCGATCAAATAACAGGTATTGACCTTAGCGGTCTTGGTGATGGAAACATCACGTTGTCTGTGACGCTTACCGATACCAATGGCAACGAAGGGGTTCCGGCCACGGATAGCAAGACAAAGGATGTTGTGGAGCCAGTTCCTAATTTGGTGATTGCAGAATCCCTATACTTTGGCCCTTTCACAATTCGATTACAGTTTTCAGAACCTGTTCTTGATCTGGCCCCCAACCCAGTGTTGATCGCACCAGGGCCAGGCGGGGAACAAATGGCGACCTTGGGTCCACTTCAAGAGGTGACCGCTGGATTGCTTTATGATATTCAGGTTACCCCATTGGTGCCAGGTGAAATCGTATTCTACAATGATCTTTATGGTATGGCAAGGGATGAAGCTGGAAACTATACCATACCGTTAGGATTTGTGAACGGTACCTATTATGATTTGGATACGGACAATGATGGTATTGGGAATAGTACGGATACCGATGACGACAACGACGGTACACCGGACCAGGAGGATGCCTTTCCATTAGATGAAAATGAGGATACCGATACCGATGGTGACGGAACGGGCGACAATGCCGATGAGGACGATGACAACGACGGCACACCCGACGATGAGGATGCCTTCCCGTTTGATGCAACCGAGGACACCGACACCGATGGAGACGGAATAGGCGATAATGCCGATACAGATGATGATGGTGATGGCTACACGGATGACGAGGAGGAGGACCAAGGAACAGATCCCAAAGATGATACCAGTGTTCCAGAGGATGTAGATGATATTGATGACGACACGCCGGACGATACAGAGGCCACGCCCGCATTGGTCCCTGCTCAAGCTTTTACCCCTAACGGTGACGGTAACAACGATACTTGGATCGTTCCCGGCATAAATGATTACCCGAACAATGTGGTACGGGTATACAACCGCTGGGGACATGAGGTATTTGCCACCCAGTCCTACCGTAACGATTGGGGCGGATTTTATAAGGACAATAGGAAACTATTGCCCGCGGGCTCCTACCTATATGTGATCGACTTGGGCAATGGACAACCCCCGTTACAGGGCTGGATATTCATCAACTATTAGAAATCAACAACAAACAACCTATGAAAACCTCAATTCGCATCTGCCTTTTGTTCATATTACTTCTTTCAGGCACTGTACAAGGACAGCAAGACCCGAACTTTACCTTTTACAGGTACAACATGAACATCATTAACCCCGCCTTTGCCGGTAGTACGGAAATGGCCGAGCTTACCCTTGGACTCAGAAGTCAATGGGCTGGGGTGGAGGGAGCACCGGAGAGCCAGAGTGCCATCTTTGGAATGCCAATTGGCAAGAACGTGGGCCTTGGAGTGTCCATATTGAACGACCGTACCTTCATAGAAACCCAGACCTGGATGGCCATCGATGTTTCCTATCACATCCGCCTGAACGATGCCAACCTACTGTATTTTGGACTGAAGGGAAGTGCCAATTCCTATGATGCCAATACCCAGGGCCTGGTCACTTATGGTATGGGACAGGACGGTGCGCTGATGGATTATGAGAGTCGGTTCACTCCAAACGTAGGGGCCGGGGTTTATTTGAAGAACGAGAAATACTTTCTTTCACTTTCCGTACCCAAGGTATTGACACCTGACCGTTTGCAGGAAAACAACGGTAACGCTTTCCTTGGAACGGACAAGCTCCACGGATACCTTTCAGGAGGGTATGAGTTTACCCTATCCAAGAGGATGAAGCTACAGGCGACGGGCCTGTTGCGCTATGTGGAGGCGTCCCCCATATCGATGGAGGTAACGGGGATATTGGACTTCGGGAGCCGTTTCAGTTTTGGGACGAGCTATCGACATAACGAGAGCTTCAGTGGGCTCTTTCTGTTCAATGTTGGCCAAGGCTTTGATTTTGGGTACGCCTATGAGAGTGCGACCCAGCAGTCCATTAACGGCATTGACAATGCCACCCATGAGTTGTTCATGCGGTTGGCACTGTAAATTAAATCTCTGTTAATTAAAGAAATAATTTTATGAAGTTAGCGATATCCTAAAATGGGGATGGCGATCAAAGGGGTAAGGCTACACAATTCTTGAGAATAATAAAGAAAGTATTTATTATTCGGTGTCACACGGGGAGAGCATTGCGAAAAACTATATTAGGTCAGAAATAGGCTATCCAGTTCATTGGTATTCATGTAGCGTACGTACCCCTACGTAAATTATGTACATGGGTGCGTATTTTATTTGATTTTACATCGATATAACTTGCGGCGTGAAAGTATAAAGACCTTTTCACATGCCCAAATCAACGCTTCAATCCCTATCGATTACACTAGTCTTCTTGATTTTAGGTTCAACGAGCCTGTTCGGACAAACCGTAAATCGACCCCATACCTCTATAGGAGACTTGACCAATGGTGAATGGACTCTTTTGCCCTACGAGGGAGGTGGACATCCACGTACCCGGGCCACCATGGACGGTTATTTGCCAACATTGGAGGACGGGGCGGTAGCTGTGGAGTTCATCCTTAAAGGAGGTGACGGCGGACGTGCCACTTGGCAAGGTTTGGTAGCCCAGAAAATAGGACGGGGCGGGGAAGGTGGCACGGTTAGGTTTACCTTGCCCATTACCAGTGAAAATGCAGGGGACCGGCTCCATTTTTTTATAGGATCTCGAGGGGAATCCGATGTTCATGATGTTGCCGCCAGCGGCGGCGGTGGCGGAGCTACGGCAATAACTCCATATGGGCAACCTACTAATCCCATAGTGGTTGCAGCAGGTGGTGGTGGTGGAGCGGCAATCGAAGCTCTGGTTTCCCATGGATATGGTGGCGGCATAGCAAGACATGGAAAAAATAGTTGTAATTCGCACGGATTAAGAGTGGATGATGCTACTTCGTATGGAAGTGGCGGGGTAGCTCATAGAGGCTTAATTAATGATGTTGAGACTACTTTTCATCCATTTTCAGGGGGCGGGGGCAGTTTATATAGCACACCTGAATCAACAGTGTTATTTGAATTGGAAGTTATGGGAAGTTCACCCAATGAAGGTGGTGCCGGAGGTTATCATCCACCAACTACTGTATATGAGGGAGATTGTTCGGGAGGGTTATTAGACCCTAATTGTACAAAAATAGTGGTTAATGATATCAATCGTGGAGGTACGGGCTGGGCCGGTGGCGGGGCTGGCGGAATATTTTATGGCCACCCGATTGGACCTTCACCCAAATGCTCAAATCAATATATTGGGAAAGGGGCCTCTGGCGGCGGCGGCGGCGGTTATTATGGCGGTGGTGGCGGCGATTTGGAACGTGGCGGCGGTGGCGGACAATCTTATTACGACTTGAGTATGGTGCAAAACGGGGTGGAAACAGAAGGAGGAACGACGAACGCTCCTGTTACTGGTTATATACAATACAGGGTCATTTATGATGAACAGCCCCCGGTGGCAGTATGTAGGGATATTACAGTGTCCCTTGACCCTGAGAATCCCTTGTTGGCCGATGGTACCGTTACCATAACGGCTGCCGATATTGATGCAGGGTCTTATGATGATGTCTATGTTGCATCCATGTCCCTATCACAAACTACCTTTACCTGTGATGATGTTGGTACCATCCCAGTTACCTTAACGGTTCTTGATGGTAGGGGCAATGAGGCTACCTGTACGGCCAATGTAACCGTAGTGGACAATACCCCTCCCTTTATGCTTTCGATGACCAATTTTATTGAAATGGGACAGAATACTTCGGTGGAACTTACGCCACAAGGCCCTTTTGATATTTCGGATAATTGTGGAAGCTATACCGCTGTAGCCAGCACGCGTACCGCAACCTGTGCCGATATTGGTACCAATGTTTCGGTTCCCATTGAAGTAACCGACCAATATGGGAATGCGGCAACCTATAATTACATTTATCAAATCAGCAAGGATACGCCTCCTATAGTGAATACAAAACCGGCTACCATTTATCTAAGTGCCAATGGGGGCGCAACCCTAAGACCAGAGGATATAGATAATAACAGTATAGATTTCAATGGCTGTTACACCACATTTACCAGAACATTGAGCAAAACCGAATTTACCTGTGCCGATGCGGGAACACATACGGTTACCTTAACGGTAAATGACGGTTATAATTCGGCTTCGGCCACAGCCACGGTTACTGTGGTAGATCCCTATGATCGCGGTTCAGATATTATTTATGTAGATGAACAGGCCGCGGGGGCAAACATTGGAACCTCGTGGAACGATGCATACACCGATTTACAGGATGCACTTGCCCTCTCCGCTAATTGTGGGTTGGCGGAGATATGGGTGGTCCAAGGCACCTACAAACCGGGAGCTTCCGAATACGATTCCTTTGTCATTCCCGAAGGCGTGACCCTTTTGGGAGGCTTTACCGGAAATGAAACTTCCCCCGATCAACGAGATTGGAACGCGGCTCCGACCATCTTAAGTGGCGATATCAATGGGAGTGGAGTGGCAGATACCGGGGACAGTCATACCATTTTGACCGTCTTACAACCTAATGTGACCATAGATGGAGTCATTGTCCAGCATTCCTATGCGGATGATCCTTCGGACAATAGTCCAGTGGCCATTGGCCGGACAGGTGGTGGGCTTTATATCGATCAAGACGCCAACTTTATGTTAAGGAATAGCATATTGCATGATAATGTTGCCTTTGGTGATGGTGTCAATGGTATGGGGGGCGCCATAATCAGTTTTACCGGCGATACCCAATTGATCAGTTGTTTGTTATATAATAATGAAGCGACTACTGCTGGTGGTGCTGTATCCTGTGAATCCGGTGAAGTTGAAATTATAAATTCCACCCTGAGCGATAATACAGCTGCCGCTGGGGGTGGTATCCATTTAAGCGATGGGACCTTGTTGGTGGCGAACTCCATACTTTCCAATAATACAGGAACAAATGGACATATCAATCTGGTTGCTGGATATGGACGCATGTATAGTTCATTGGCATATAATGGAACTGTTTCTGGAGATGTGATGCAAAGCCGCAATCTGGCGGTAGATCCCGAGTTTGAAGATGTGGCGGAACATGATTATAGCGTGAAGGCCACTAGTCCTGCCATTAATGCCGGGAACAATAATTTTGTGGTATCGTTAGGGGCACCCGAAGCGGTAGTCGATTTGGCTGGAAATGAGCGCATTTACGACTATGCCAACGGTGGTATTGTTGATATGGGCGCCTATGAGTTATTGGACCGGGCACCCGTGGCCATTTGTCAGGATATTAGAGTAGCGCTGGACGCAAACGGTAGTGCAATGATAAGCCCAGAGGAAATAGATGATGGCTCTTATGATGAAGATAATGGAATAACGCTTGCCCTAGATATAACTGAATTCGATTGTTCCCATCTGGGAACCAATCAAGTGGTCTTGACCGTAACCGCCGATAATGGGGTCAGTGAACAATGTATGGCCACGGTGACCGTAGAGGATACCTTGCCTCCGGTTCCCGATCAGGCGGATTTACCGGATATTACTTCAGCGTGTGAAGTGAGCAATCTCATCCCACCAACTGCCACAGATAATTGTAGTAGTACTGCGGTAACGGTCTCCCATAATGCTGTCTTGCCTATCCATATTCAAGGTACTACAGTAGTAACATGGAGTTACGAAGATGAGGCCGGGAATAGCAGCACACAAATACAGCATGTGATTGTAGGGGATACGGAAGCACCGGTTCCTGACCAGGCGGCTTTACCGGATATCACTGCAGTATGTGGGGTAAGTAGTCTCACACCACCGACGGCGACGGATAATTGTAGTGGTGTAATAAGAGCCACTACTGATGCTATTTTCCCTATCCATATTCAAGGCATTACAGAAGTCAATTGGACATACGAAGATGAATCCGGGAACATCCGTACACAAACACAGCATGTGATTATTGAAGATACTACAGCTCCTGAATTGATTTCAGGTTTGGATACGGACCTTACGGTGTATTGTGACCAAGTTCCGGAGATACCCGACCTGGCCTTTGCGGATAATTGTGATATGGAGGTTCAAATTGAATATGGTCAAAACGAGACTATTTCAGCTGAAGGCTACCTCATTGAACGTTTCTGGGTAGCTACTGATTCCAATGGAAACGAAAGACGTGTTGAGCAACATATCACGGTACTCCCCACACAGATCAGGGTCGATGATGATATCAGGGTATGTGACACCGAGACCCGTTTTGATCTTTATACGATAATCGAAGGTACAGTGATGAACGGCATCTGGGAATCCCTAAACGATGGGGTAGGTCTGGAGGGCTCTATGATCGATCCATCGACCATGGAAGCGGGGTCCTATTCCTTTACCTATACCGAAGGCGAAGGAATGTGTGTCAATCAGGTCGTTGTCGATCTAAGCGTCGAAGATTCCTGTGGTATGGATGTGGACGCTGCCATAGAGGTTTCACGGGTGGTTACCCCCAATGGGGATGGCCATAATGATTATTTCGTAGTGGAAGGTTCCGAGATCAATGGAAAAACGATAAGCTTGTTCGTATTTGATCGTTGGGGCCAGCAGGTCTATAAGTCGGATGATTATCAGAATGATTGGGACGCATTAAGCGGCCGAAACCAACGAACATTGGTCTCGGGAACTTATTTCTATGTGATACAGGTCCCGGGCAGCAATATCCGACCGATAAAAGGTAGTGTCTACATTGGAACAAATTAGGATTAGGATGAAGAAGTATATTATTTGGGCCATGATGGGAATCTTGTGTGAAGGAATCTCCTATGCACAGCAGGCACCACAGTTTACACAGTATCTATATAACCCGGTCAGTATCAACCCAGCTTTTGCCGGAAGCACGGAGCGTTTCTCGGCCATTTTGATGCACCGTTCCCAATGGAGCGGTTTCGATGGTGCGCCATCCACACAGATATTTTCGGCACATAGCCCTCTGCCCAATGATAAAGTGGGGCTGGGCCTATCACTGGTCAGTGATGGCCTGGGGGAAGAAAGGTTTCATTACCTCTATGGTGATTTTTCCTATACCCTACGGGTCAGTAGAACTGTTCGTTTGGCCTTAGGGATAAAGGCCGGTTTTACCCATTATTCCTTGAGTCCTGGATTATTAGGCTCGCCGGGGATCCAGAGTGACCCTTATTTCAGTTCATACACGGATAGCTGGTCGCCAAATATGGGGGTAGGTGGGTTTCTGCACGGTGAAGGTTGGCACCTTGCCATTTCGGCACCACAGTTGTTTCAGGTGGATTTTATCGAAAACCCGGGAAACGATACTGCCTATAGGGTTATGGAAAGGCCAAACTTGTATATCACTGGGGGATATGGTATTGATCTGACCAGATTTGTTGAACTGAAACCTACAACAATGCTCATCATCTCTAAGGGAAGCCCGATTTCCATCGATGTGGGAACCAATGTTACTTTTTATGACCGTTTGATGTTGGGAATCAATTACCGTATCAACAGCTACGATGCCATTGGAGGTTTGGGAAGCTTTAGGTTGGGCAAACGGATGACAATGGGGTATGCCTATGAGATTCCTATTTCCGGTATCCGGCCTTATACGGGCGGGACACACGAGTTCTTTTTAAGGTATGATCTTATTCTCGATATCAACTAGGACCATGGACAATGTACCCGGATGCAAAAAATGCATAAATTTAAGTGACCGGTCCCCTGGGTTAAGCTATTAATGGTATTTTTATGCATGTGAACATGTGTCCCGTTCCCATACTGATATTGTTTTTTTACTTGGTTTCCGGTCCCTGTAGTTCACAGGTGTTGAAGGCAAATGACACCGTTGTTGATACGTTTGTTACAATTCCTACGTTCCAGGGAAAAATGGACTATCTACACGGCTTGCTCCAGGATGCCGGACCTGATCAGGATCTGCTGGCCGATAAACTTCACCGATATAGGGATTCATGGATAGCACAAGAACGATGGGAGGAAGCTCTATCGCTTACCAATGTTTTGGGCAACTATTTTATCTACGTGTCCATTAACCATAAAAAAGCCTATGAAATATTGGAAGGGTACACACCCTTTATCCTTCATAATACCGATAGGGAACAGATTTCGTTCTTTTATATGACCCATGCGGAAGCAGCGACCTTTATGCAGCGCTATAAGGAATCCTTGAGCATATTAGATCAGGGGATTGCGTTCATGGAAAAACATAGGGACTCCTCGTTGTACGAGTTCGGGTATGCCTATTTGAAGGCAGGGGAGAACAGTGATAAGGTCAATGAGATCTCCAAAAGTGTCTACTATTTTGAAAAAGCAAAGAAGATATTTATCCATCAAAAGGATACATTGATGTATTTATGGGCACAGAATGGCCTCGCCCAACTCTACGGTAAAAATGGCTTGTATGACAGGGCCTGGCAAGCGCGCAGGGAGGTTTTTGAAACAGGGACGCAAATAGGGGAACACCAAGTGGTGGCCGTAGCACGTTTGACAGCTTGTAATGAGGCAAATCAACAAGGTGATTTTCAGGAGGAGCTGCATCAAATCAGAATGGCCTTAAAGGAAAGGAACCAAGAGGCCGATGTACAAGGGATTGTTGACATTTTAACGCTTTCCTATGCCGTTTCCGTGTATGCAAGAAATGGTATTCGGGATACATCCGACCTGTATAAAAAGGAACTGATCTCTAAAATTGGGCCACATGTCAATAATCCTTTTTTGGAAACCTACTACCAATTGGCAATGAGTCAAAATGCCCTCGCCAATGATCAATTGGTCGAAGCGGAAAATTATGCCCAAAGGGTGCTTGATGGGGTACAGGGCACTTTGGAAGCCGAGAATATTATGCGCTCGGAATTTCTATTGGCAACCATCTATGAACGAATGAACGATTTGCAGGGGTCGCTCGAACATTTTAAAAACTACTCCAGGATGAAGGACTCCGTTAACAATGTGACCTCCAGACGGAAATTTGCCTTTATGCAGGCCGAGCTCGAGGCTGAAAAAAAAGATATGGAAATTGCCCAGCAACGGAAGGATATCAAGATTTTGGATGCCAGCAACAAGGAAAAGACCTATTGGCTGGTTTTTGGGGGCATATTACTTTTGGGTGGCTCTGGCTTTCTGTGGTTGTTCAGGAACCGGCGTTTTGCAAAAAAGGAAAAGGAGCTTACGGAGAAATATTCCCAAGATCTTTTAAGGCAACAGGAAAGGGAACGAAGCCATATCGCTTGGGAGTTGCACGATGGGATCGGCCAACAATTGACCATCATGTCCAAAAAGGCAAGGGACGCTGATCAAAAGGAATTATTGCAACTTTCACAAGATACCCTTGAAGAGGTGAGAATGTTGGGAAAAGGTCTCCTGCCTCCTGCATTGGCCAATTTGGGAACGACCGGTGCCATAGAACAGCTTGTCCATACCTTTGATGAAAAGTACAGTATGATCTTTACGTTGGAAATGGATGGGATAGAGGGTTGCTTTTCCAAGGAACAAAATGTAAACCTCTATCGCTTTGTACAAGAGGCCATGACAAATTTGGTCAAGCATTCGCATGCCACAGAAGTGCTCATACAGATAGTGCGAAGGGCCAATGGCGTAAAACTCTTTATCAAGGATAATGGAATAGGGTTCAATTATGAGGAAAATTACAAGGGCCATGGCCTGGGACTAAAGACGATGGAACAACGGATCAGGATGATGGGAGGGACCATACATATCCGATCAGAAAATAAAAGAGGAACCATTATTAACGCAAACATTCCTATCACCGATGCATAATACCCACACCCTTTTAGTTGCAGATGACCACCCCTTATTACTCAAGGGCCTGGTCGATGAGCTCGAATCGAAAGGATACAATGTGATCGCCCAAGCAAGCAATGGCCTTGAAGCCCTTGAATTGATCATTGAAAAAAGTCCCGATATCGTGGTCTTGGATATCCAAATGCCAAGGCTAACCGGAATAGAGGTCATAGCAAAGGCCAGGGAGGCCGGTAGTTCACCACGTTTCATCTTGCTTACCTCTTACAAGGAGGAGGGGTTGGTATACAAGGCCCAACAGCTTGGGATCAGCGGTTACTTGCTCAAGGAGGAACCTTTTTCGGAAATGCAAAAGTGCCTTCAAAAGGTAAGCGCCGGAGGAACCTATTTCAGTAGGACCTTTGAACAACTCGTCGAAGAAGGAATCAATCCACAACTGCAAAGGCTTAAACTACTATCTTCCTCCGAGAGGACCATCCTTAGGATGATGGCGCAGTCAAAGACTTCCAAGGAGATTGCAGAGGAGTTGGTGATTTCCTTGCGAACCGTCCAAAAGCACAGAAGTAACATGATCCAAAAATTAGCGTTGGAAAGCGATGGGGACCAATGGACCTCATGGCTTACAAAATATAGGGAAATGATATTGGCCTTATAGACGGATAACGAAGGTATTGGATACGTACCCCTACGTAAAAATTGTGGTAGGGTACGTATTTTTAATGAGGCCAGGTCGATTTAACTTGTTTTGCACAAAAACAAGGTTGAATATGATGTCCGTTCCCCGACTTCTGGCCGTTGCCACGGTGTTTTACGAGTACATTTTTCATTATGGGTCATATCCTAAAACCTTTGGGAGTCCCAATCTTCAAAGTGATGCTGCCATCTGCCCATGGCTTTCCCTATATGGTGATCGGTCCCTGTTTTTTTCTGGGTTCTCTTTTTGGGATTCCCCAGTATGTAGGAAAGAAATTATTGTCGTTCGATTGTGTACTGAGCAGCTTTTGTACTTCAAAGACCATGTTTCTGCATTAGAAAACATGATTAATATAAAATTGTTTAACCCTATTTCAACTTATGGTCGTCTTAGTAATGTTATGAGTGGAGTCCAACATAATATTATGCTGAAATTATTGAGTAGCGTAACTGTTTACACATTGTTGAGTCGTTTTAGTTAGTTTGAAATAGGGCAGTCTTTGATTGCCCTATTTTTTGTGGATTGGACGGGTCTATTGATACGCAGTGACATATTGGCCTAGTTCTACCCAATTACAGGTGTGGGATATATCGAACCTAAGGGAACAATGGATTTCCATCCTTTACATTTGGGCGAACAAGGTGGCCATACTTGAAAAGTTTCATCGTAAGGTGAAAATAACCCCCTAAAACTGAAAGCCGATAAAACATACCGTCTAACGACCAAAGAATATAAAGTTCTTTTCGATGACCACCATGCCGCACTTTGTCTGTTCTGCAATCGCTATCTGAACGACCTTGAACTGGCAAAGGACGTGGTACAGGAAATCTTCATTAAGGTTTGGAACCAAAAAACAGTTTTCAAAAGTCAGGGAACGGTTAAATCGTACCTCTATACCGCGGTAAAGAACAGGTCCCTGGACATATTGAAGAGCAAGCACTATAAATCAAAATGCAAGCTATCGGTAGAGATGGTCCAGACTATGGAGACCGATTCTTTTTTTACCAGCGAACTGGTCCTGCAAGAAACCGCCCGTTTGGTGGACATTACGGTCGATACGTTGCCAACAAGGTGCAAGAAAATCATCAAGTTGAGCTTATTGGGCTATAAGAATGGGGAAATAGCCAATGAATTGGAGATTACCTTAAACACGGTAAAGGCCCAGAAAAAAATAGCCTATCGCAAACTTCGTTTCCAACTTCGGGAACATATGGCCGCTTTGGCGCATATCTTCTTACCATAAAAAACATAAATGTTTAACCCCAGTCATTAATTCTATCGTCTTTGGATTAAAGACAGTAACTAAAAATCCTTTATGTCAAGAGATTTCGGCAAAATAATGGAGCTGGCCCAAAAACTGGCCAGAACGATATTTCTAAGAGAGCGCATCGATAAGGTGGATTCCTCAAAGGATCTTGATGATGGGGAGCGAGAATATATAATGCAGAAACTGGGGGAGCCCAGTTATTGGCTAGAAAGAAGCCGCCTAAAAAAGGATATCGACCATGCGCACCAGAAGGATTGGGAAAGGTTAAGGGCCCATATGGTAGGAGATAAAAAAATCAGGCACTTGAGGGCCGTAATTAAGGTCGCCGCGATATTTATAGGTGTTGTTGGCCTCACTTACTTAGGTTTTAAGGAAAATTTCATCACTGATGAAAACGAGGCTCTTTATCAGCAAGAGTCGATTACCTTGGAGCTGGAGAATGGCGCAATAGAGAAATTGACAAGCTCGGGTAGTCGACCGTTCATGAACGGTCAAGGCGGCATTGTCGGGTATCAGAAGGACAATCAAATTGATTATTCAGGTGCTGACCATCAGGATAATCAAGAGCAGCCGCTACAATACCATAGATTGACTGTTCCCTATGGCAAAACGTTCCAGGTTGTGCTTTCGGATGGAACCCGAGTCCATTTGAATGCCGGGACCATGTTGCGGTATCCAGTACGTTTTGTCGAAGGGCGGGATAGAGAGGTGTTTATGGAGGGGGAGGCACTCTTTGATGTGAGCAAGGATGCGAGGCAGCCTTTTGTTGTACATGCGAATCAATTGGGAGTGAAAGTGTTGGGGACACAATTTGTCGTTTCATCCTATCCCGAGGATACATCTATCAATACGATTTTATTGGAGGGTTCTGTAGGACTCTATAGGGCTTCCCATAACATGGGCTCGGAACAATATACCGTATTGAAGCCAGGGTTCATGGGATCTTGGAACAAAGCAATGGGTGATATCTCGGTAAAGGTAGTAGATACGGATATCTATACTGCGTGGACCAATGGCAGAGTGGTATTTAGCCATTTGAAATTCAACGACATCATCAAAAAATTGGCCCGATGTTATAATGTGTCCATTACCAACAACAATGCCCGTTTGGGCGAAGCAACCTTTACGGCCACATTTGATATAAAGGTCGAATCAATCAGGGATATCCTGGAGTCGTTCAAAAGGAACTATGGCTTCGATTATGATTATAGTATCGAAGACAATCAAGTGAATATATACTAACCCTATAAAAATGAAATGCCAATGAAGTGAACCTTCGACAACAAATAACCATCATCCCTGCATAAAAAAATCGGAAAATGCGGACACATTCCCCGATTGGATGTAAGGGTTGATCTAAACCAAATGTTAAATCATCTTAATACAGAACGAAGATATGAAAATCCTTTCGATGTTAAGGGGCATGCCCCCCTTATACTTGAAGTTAGACCTTAAAATGAAACTGACAGTCTATCTTTTTATCATTTCCCTTTTTCATGTTCAGGCCAATTCGTATGCCCAGAACACGAAAATATCCTTGCACATGGACAATGTAAGCGTTGAAAAAGTATTGCGGGAAATAGAGTCCAATACACAGTTTAAATTCTTGTACAACGATAGTGAAATTGAATATGCTAAAAAAGTTTCGATCAATGTAAAGAACAAGCGTATTTCCAGAATATTGGATGAGCTGTTCCTTGATACGCCCATAACTTATGAGGTCTTCAAGAAACAGATTATACTTAAGCGTTCCATGCCCACCGTGGATGAGGATCACCCCAAGAGGGACCGATCAAATCAAGATGACCAACAAACCGTTTCGGGTGCTGTAGAGGATGTCGACGGAAACCCTTTGCCTGGGGTCAATGTCCTAGTAGATGGCACGACAAATGGTACCCAGACCGATTTTGATGGCAATTATTCCATTGAGGCGGTTGAAGGCGATATTCTTGTATTTTCTTATATGGGGATGATATCCCAACGCATAGAGGTGACCTCGGGTACAGTGGATGTGACTATGAAGGAAAACACCAGTCAACTGGATGAGGTCGTTGTAGTAGGGTATGGGGTACAGAAGAAGGAGAATCTGACCGGTGCCGTTGGTGAGACCTCTAGTGTGGTCCTTGAAAACAGGGCGGTCCAGAATGCTGGACAGGCATTACAGGGTACCGTTGCCAACCTGAACGTGACAACGAATCCCGGTTCACCAGGAAGAATCGGTCAAGGATCCGCTTTTCAGATTAGAGGTCTCGGGGACATCAATGGTGGAGCTTCACCACTGGTACTTATAGATGGGGTGCAGGGAGATCTGAACCTGCTCAATCCGGTGGACATAGAAAGTATTTCCGTACTAAAGGATGCTGCTTCCGCTGCAATTTATGGAGCACGTGCAACCTTTGGGGTTATTTTGGTGACCACTAAAAAAGGATCCAGAAGAGAGACCAAAGTAAGTATCAATAGTTCAGTATCGAACAATGCCCAGACCGTTTTTCCAAAAACAGTGAATTCTTTGCTTCATGCCCAAACGATGAACGCCGCTGCTGCCAATTCGGGAATGAACCCGATTTTTGGTCCAGATCAGATGGATAGGATACGACAGTATCTTTCCGATCCCGGAAGTGTTCCCACCACAGTTCCCGAGCCCGGAGACCCTTCACGGTGGAGTTATGCACTGGGAAATGCAAACGTGGATTACTTTGATGCATATTACAGTGATTCCATGGTAAGCCAAAAGCATGATTTTGCTGTAAGTGGCGGAGGGGACAATACGGATTACCGTATCTCCTTGGGCTATCTGGATCAAGATGGGATTTTTGAAATGGGAAAAGACAACTACAAGAGATACAACCTTTTGGCCAATATCAATACAGATTTGAACGAAAAGCTCAAGTTTAGATTCCAGACCTTGTATAACCGAGGTTTTACCAATGAACCCTATGATTATTCCGCACAAACAGGGGATTTGTTCCATATCGCCTACACAAGACCGCCACATTGGCCGTTGTACGACCCAAACGGATATCCTTTATGGACTTCCGAAATCCAATATTTTGAAGGTTCGAGACGTAAAACTAGGGAGGACGAATTAAAATTGATGGGGACATTGGAATTTGAGCCTGTAAAAGGGTGGAAAACCACTGCGAGGTACTCGTATTCCAAATTGATGACGGAAGCCAATGCCCATCAGGCTATTTTACAAGCTCATGATACGGATGGGAATCCATATGATATTCAATCGGTCAACGCCGTTAGCAAGACCAATGCATCCAGGGACTATGAAAGTTTGGAATTGTTTTCTTCTTATGATAAAACCATCGGCGGACATTACTTCAATATTTTAGTCGGGGGTCAGAGAGAGGATTATACCCGCAACGCAATATCGGGCTATGTACCGAACTTGGTTACGGATGCCATACCGTCCTTGAATACGGGTACGGGTATTCGACAAACATCCGATTCGATTGATGAATGGGTCAATATCGGATTTTTTGGCCGGGTCAACTATAATTATGAAGGGAAATATCTATTCGAGGCCAATGCCAGATATGATGGGACCTCGAAATTTCCTGTGGGTAATCAATGGGGCTTTTTTCCGTCTGTATCCGCGGGCTGGAACATCGCCAAGGAAAACTTTTTTAAGGTAGAGGAGATCAACTCCTTGAAATTAAGGGCATCGTATGGGGAACTAGGAAATCAACAAGTTTCAAATTACCTTTTTTATGCACAAGTGCCCATTCGTACGAACCTAGGTTATATCATTGATGGGGAACGCCCCAACTATATTTCCGCACCTGGATTGGTCAGCAATAATTTGACCTGGGCAACTGCGAACACATTGGATTTCGGTTTGGATGCAACTTTGTTGAAGAATCGTTTGAGCCTAAGTTTTGATTGGTTTGAAAGAAAGACAATGGATATGGTCGGGCCAGCGCAAGCTTTGCCTTCTATTTTAGGAGTGGGCGTCCCGGTAACCAACAATGCCGATATGGAAACCAAGGGATTTGAGTTGACCTTGGGCTGGAACGATGTCATCAATGAGGAGTTCAATTATTCGCTTCAACTCAACTTGTCGGACAACTTCTCCAAAGTGACCAGATACAATAGCCCGACCAACAATATCTGGGGTTATTACGAAGGCAAGGAAATAGGTGAGATTTGGGGATATACCACTGCCGGTATTATCCAGACCGATGAGCAGTTGAACAATATGGCCGACCAAACGACCTATATCTATGGGGGCAACTGGAATCTTGGGGATATCGAATACACGGATTTGAACGGTGATGGTGTCATATCACAAGGGGAGAATACCATTGAAGACCCTGGAGATCTGACACGGATAGGAAATACCACCCCACGTTATGCCTTTGGATTTACAACCAGGTTCGAATGGAAAGGGTTCGATTTCAATATGTTTTGGCAAGGGATTGCCAAGAGGGAAGTGTGGCTCGGTGACATCCCGTTCTTTGGACTTACAGGTAGTTGGACGCAGCAAGTGTTCGAAACGACCATGGATTACTGGTCACCGGAAAATACGGACGCCTATTTTGCCAGACCCTATGCAACCGGGGAAATCAGCAAAAACCAACAACGGCAAACCAGATTTTTACAAGATGCTTCCTATGCACGGTTGAAAAACCTTCAATTGGGCTACTCCCTCCCGAATTCGGTTCTGGACCCCTTGGGCTTTAGTAGGCTTAGGGTTTACGTGAGCGGGGAAAACTTATTGACCTTTTCTCCCATTGATGAGAATTTTGACCCGGAAAGATTACATGGAAACTATGGTCCGGGTAAATCATACCCGTTGTTTAGAACAATCACCATGGGTGTAAATATTGAATTTTAAAAATGGACATGATCATGAAAAAACATACACTAGTCATAATGATGGCCGTACTATTTGTTGCGATGCTATCATGCGAAGATGAATTGACCACTATTCCGAAGGATACCATCACGGACCAAGGAATTACCTTCTCGGCCAATGAAATGGAGATGTACGCCAATCAGTTTTATACATCCTTGCCCGGAACCATGGCCGCATGGGCTTGGGAGTCGGATGCCGCATCGGATAATGATGTGCCCGCATCCTTTACATCGTATCCATTGGCATTCGGAACCCAGACGATTCCGGCATCCGGAGGAGGCTGGAATTGGGGCAATATTAGAAATGTGAATTTTTTCCTGGATAATATCTCAGTATCCGAGGCTCCGCAATCGGCCCAGGACAAATATCTGGGGGAGATCCTGTTCTTCAAGGCCTTCTTTTATTTTGACCTGATGAAAAGGTTCGGTGACCTGCCATGGTTGGAAACTACACTGGATGTGGACTCCCCGGAACTTTTCGAAGGGCGTCTTTCAAGATCGGTAGTTGCCGATTCCATACTTTCTGTATTGGACCGTTCCATTGAGAAGCTCCCTGTAAAATCGCAAACCCAATATGGTCGTATACATAGGGATGTGGCGCTACTATTTAAAGCAAGGGTGGCACTTTATGAAGGAACTTGGGAAAAGTATCACGCAGGAACCCCTTTTGAGGGAGATGGAAGGGACGTTGATAGATTTTTCACCCAAGCAAGGGATGCTGCTGAAGAAGTTATGGAAAGTGGATATACGTTGTACAGCGATTTTTCACATCCCGAAATTCCGGAAGGCTTTAGTTACTGGAGGTTGTTCTCAACCCCGAGTTCCGAAATTTCAAGTATTTCCGAAGTATTGCTGGCCAGAGAGTATAGTGCCGATTTGGATTTGATCTATTGGGGACAGCAGATCAGGACCTCTGGAGGGCCAAACGGACATGGAATTTCAAAATCTTTAGTGGATGCCTATTTGTGTGATGATGGGTTGCCGATTTCGGTAAGTCCAGAATATTTGGGGGATGAAACACTAGAGAATGTTACGACCAATAGAGACCCTCGCTTGAAAATGACCGTATCCACACCAGGAATGCCGATTAAGATTTTCAATGGTGTGGTCGATACATACGAACTCCCTTTTCTAACATTGAACCCATGGCCCAATACTACGGGATATCAAATATATAAGTGGCTCAGTCCTTTTATAGCAACTGAGGATGCATCTGGTAACAATACCTCCAATGCCGTTCCTTTGTTCAGGTATGCCGAAGCATTATTGATTGCTGCTGAAGCACATGAAGAATTAGGAACTTGTACCCAGGCAGTGTTGGATAGGACCATCAATTTACTGAGGGACAGAGCACGAGTTCCCCATCTCGATGTGAGTGTTGGATTTTCCGACCCCAATTGGAATTTTCCCGGCTTGTCTCCCCTAATGAACGAGATCAGAAGGGAGAGAAGAGTGGAATTGGCCTTCGAAGGATTTAGAAGAGATGATCTGTACCGCTGGGCAGCCACGGATTTGATTCGAGCGCCCCGACTTGGGTCCAAATTGGAGCAATGGAGGGACCGATCTTTTGAGCCTGCATATGATGTGGATGAAGTATCTCAACGGATAGAAAATGTCGATGGCTACATTTCTCCTTTATTACAGACCTTCGGCGAAGGGGAAGTTGGCTTTGATCCTTCAAAAAATTACTTGGCACCATTGCCCGTAGATCAACTTACATTGAACCCAAACTTGGAGCAAAACCCAGGTTACTAGCCATTACGCCTATTAAAAAGCGGTTTAGTTGTGGCCTTTCGATTTTCTGGAAGGCCACAAACTAAATCATGGATTGTTTTATGGATATTCCCATCTTTTAGGGACTTCCAACAACCAGATTGTGTTCTGTAAACCTTCTATAACCATAACCTTACGTAATGAAATCAGTTCTGAAAACACTTATGTTCTTAGGGCCTTTGGCCATTATTTATATCCTATTTGTCCATTATGCATCACCTCAGAAAATACATGTTTACTGTAATGAAAGCAATGATCTATATGGGGTCATCCAAAAATTGGAGCATTTAAAAGTGGTTCGCTATAATAATCTAGAGCAATTGATGCATGGCGTTGGTCCTGGGGAACCATCACTTATTTTAGCAGACAGTTACCCAGGTGAACGCTTGACGTTTCCAGAGAATTTTTTCAATCTATTAAAGGAGAGGAAAAGTCGTTTTTATGTCGAGTTTGCAGATCGGCTCCCAGGGGTAGTGACCCAACCGAAAAATGAAACGCCAAGGTATGAACGGGCGGTGGTCAACTCTTCTTTTTTTGGAAGTTCAGTGGATAGTTTGGACATCTTGGCCGTTAATGGACTTACGTATGTTCCGGTCCAAGTTTCCGAGGCACATATGGTAGCAACTAGAGTAGCTGGCCTGGATAGCGCCATTTATGGAATTCCAGAATCGACTAATCCCCTGCTGTTTGAATTAAACGGTTATGAAGGGTTGGTATCCACTACGGGACTGAGCAATTTCCTTAAAGGAAGGTATGCCCCACAAGAGGAATGGCAAGGGGTTTGGAAAGGTATTCTCCATTATTTGCTCGGCGATACCTTGAGCATCGATACATTGGAATGGGAACCTAAAATTCGAACGACCTATGCTAGTAAAGAATCATTGCCGGAGGATGTCCGCAGAAAAAGTATCCAGCGGGGAATGGCATGGTTTCAAAATGCCAAAATGCTGGTGCCGGAGAACTATAACGTGATATTGGGGAACCACCCCGACAAAGATATCAAGACCGAGTTTATCAACTGGAGCGACACCATTCCCGTAGGGGATGGTAGCAGTGGGGTATTCGAATGTATTTTTTCCAGGATAGATGAAACGGGAAACCAACCCATTGGCGTCGTAGTCAGGGGGGATTGCACCGGTGAGGTAGCGGGAGCTTTTGCTACATCCGGTAAGTTTCTTGATAGAAGGGACAACTACAAGGTCGCCAATAATCTTTTGGCCTTTTATTTGAAAGAATCCCCCGCTTTGAAAGGGGCATATGGAGACCCTGGACATGGTGCTTATGGTCTTGTCCCTTGGGGCATTTCCAGCTATGCCTGGTATAAGGCCAATTATGGGGATGATAATGCCCGTCTTTTTCTTGGTGCCATCATCACTACGGCAATCACAGGGAACCTTGAACATGACAATACATTGATGCGAATGTTGCTCGCATTGTACAGGACCACGGGCAAGAATGGTTTCAGAGGGGATAGGATAGATTTGCCCCAATTACAGGAAAATGGATGGCAACATTATTATGATGGTGAAGTCCTAAACCTTTCCCCGCATATGGAGGCATATCTCTGGGCCTGTTTTCTCTGGGCCTATGATAAGACCGGAGACCCTATTTTTCTGGAACGTACCAAAAAAGCGATAAAGACCACGATGGAAGGCTATCCGGATAAATGGAAATGGATGAACGGATTGGCCCAGGAAAAGGCTAGGATCATTTTGCCCCTGGCTTGGTTGGTACGGGTGGAAGATTCTTATGAAAACAGGAAAATGCTCTATACCGCCCTGGACGGCTTATTGGAGCTCCAGGATGAGAGCGGTGCCATTAGGGAAGAATTGGGAAGCATCGAAAAGGGCGTTTTCCCACCTTCCAAGAGCAATGCCGACTATGGTCTGCACGAAGCCTCCCTGATTGCCAAGAACGGGGATTCCGTAAGCGATCTCCTCTATACTACAAATTTTGCTTTGGTTGGCCTTCATGAAGCATGGTATACCCTTAAGGATCCAAAGATAAAGGCCGCCCTTGACCAATTATCAGAGTTTCTCTTCCGTATCCAGGTAAAATCTCCGGAACATCCCGAGCTGGACGGAGGGTGGATGAGGGCCTTTGATTTTGAAAGGTTCGAACATTGGGGGTCAAATGCGGATGCCGGTTGGGGAGCTTGGGCCATCGAAAGTGGGTGGACACAGGGCTGGATTACGACCATACTGTCCCTTCGTGGTCTGGACACCTCTATTTGGGACCTGACCCGGCAATCGGAGATAGGGGACCATTATAGCCAATTAAAGAAGGAAATGTTGCCTTCCACTGAACATCGATAGGATAAAACAACCAAAGACAATAGGAATTACATTGGAAAACAAGAAAGATATAACAGAGGACTTGGACGGACTGAAAGAGGTCTATCGTTCCGCACTTTTTGACGATTTGGTACCGTGGTGGGAAACCCATTCCGTTGATCAAATAAAGGGAGGTTTTTTGACGCGTCTCGCTAAGGATGGTACACCTTATTCCGAGGACAAGGATATGTGGATGACGGGCAGGCAGGTATGGATGTTCAGTCATTTGTACAACCGGTTCGAAAAGCGGGAACAATGGAAGGAAATTGCTGGACATGGATTGGACTTTATGCTCGAGCATGCATTTTGTGATAATGGAAAGGTGCATTTTAGACTGGATGGCCATGGTAGGCCGGTATCCTCGGTACTGAGCTTGTACACCGAGGTTTTTTGCGCTATTGCATTGGCCGAATATGCAGCACTGGCAAAAGATGACCAATTAAAGGACCGGGCTTTCAGGATGTACGATTTTTTACTGGGTAGGCTCGGGCAGCCATCGGACACCCCTATGTTGGGGTATCCGCTCAATAGGAAGTTTCACTTACATTCCCATGATATGTGCAGGATTACGGTGGCTAAGGTTTTCAAGGATATTTGGCCTTTGAAACGTTTTGAAGATGACATTACCTTGTCCATCGAATCCATACTGAAAAGACATTGGAAACCGGATCAAGGCTATCTTTTGGAAAATGTTGGGATGGATGGATCGAGCATGTTGGATATCCCGGAAGGCCGTCTCTTTCACCCGGGGCATGCCATAGAGAGTGCATGGATGATCATGGAAATCGGTATCGAGCGCAAGGAGGAATACTGGATCAATGAGGCGGTAGCTATCATATTGGCATCAATGGAACATGGTTGGGACAAAGATTTTGGGGGTATCCGCTACCTTACGAATATCGATTGGACCCCTACACATGAACTGGAAGCAGACCTGAAATTATGGTGGCCCCATGGAGAGGCGTTGTATGCTCTCTTGCTGGGATGGCTCCAAACGGGAAGGGATGATTTGAAGGTGTGGTATCAAAAAGTCCATCACTATACGTTTACGCATTTTCCCGATAGGGAACATGGCGAATGGTATGGCTATCTAAATCGGGATGGAAGCCCGGTCTGGTCAATGAAGGCCAATGGATGGAAAGGATTTTTCCACATTCCCAGGATACTGTTAAGGTGTCATCAATTATTGGAGCTCACCATCAAATCAGATGCAGAAAATGACCGATTTTAACAGTAAGGTGGGCGCAGCGTCGTCAGGCAGCTCTCTTTTAGTGGTACAGGTTTGTTTGGTGGCCTCCTTGGGAGGAGTGCTGTTCGGTTTTGATACCGCTGTTATTTCTGGGACCATTGGTATGGTAGAGACCCAATTTGGCTTGGATAAAGTGGAGGTCGGGTGGTTTGGAAGTGCAGCCTTGATAGGGGCAATTATCGGTTCGTTGATCTCGGGTGTACTTGGGGACCGATACGGGCGCAGGTATATACTCCTTGTTTCAGCCGTACTTTTTTTTCTCTCTGCGTTGGGGTCTACTTTGCCATCCTCCTTTAGTGCATTGATCATTGCTAGGCTTGTCGGTGGCCTGGGAATAGGTATTGCCTCTGTCTTGGCGCCACTATATATCTCTGAGTTTTCCCCGGCCAAAATACGGGGACGTCTTGTGGCATTGTACCAATTATCAATTGTCATCGGCATATTATTGGCCTATTTCTCCAACTGGGCCGTATTGGGCCTTGTCCAGATGGATTCGATAGGCCTTGAGGGGATGGAAACTCTCAACAAGATTATGGTATCGGAGACCTGGAGGGCGATGTTCGGAACCGAGATGTTGCCCGCTCTTTTGTTCTTCTTGCTGTTATGGACCATTCCTGAAAGTCCAAGGTGGTTGATCAAGGAAGGGAAAGACAAAAAAGCCATGGCCATATTGGAGCGCATAAACGGACGACGCTCCTTACCTGTCGAATTCAATACAATTGTAGAGTCCCTGTCCCAAAAAGGAGGCTTACTGAAAGAGCTGACCCAGCCAGGTTTTAAAAGGGCACTGATCGCAGGACTGGGACTTTCCATATTTGGGCAGTTTACCGGAGTGAACATCATTGTCTATTATGGCCCGGATATACTAAGCGATGCAGGCATCAACTTTGATGGGGCCCTAAAATTCCAAGTAGCGATAGGGTTTATCAACCTTGTTTTTACGGCACTGGCGCTTTGGAAAATAGATAGTTGGGGACGTAGGCCACTTTTGATATGGGGCATGTCATCCGTTTGTACATCCTTGATCGTTATAGGTGTTTTGTTTTCTTTGCCATCCATTCCCAGTATTTGGGTCGTAGCCATGCTGTGCATCTATATGGCAAGCTTGGCATTTTCCATAAACGCCGTCATATGGGTTCTATTGGGGGAACTGTACCCTACACAGATCAGGGGACGTGCGATGTCATTGGTGACCTTCGCCAATTGGGGCGCCAATTTCGGGACTGCATTTTTGTTTCCTTGGCTTGTTTCCGTGATCGGAATGGATTCGAGCTTCTTTCTTTTTGCAGTTTTTTGTTTTTTAGCAACAATTTTTTTCCATCAAATGATACCGGAGACCAAGGGCAGGACACTTGAGGAGATTGAAGAATATTGGAGAGACCATGATGCCCAGGATGCGGAACCTTGATAAAGACCGGTACTTGAACGGTTACGGCTAGGTTACACTTTTCAAATATTGTACGACAATCGAATTTCTTAGAGGCGGTATAAAAAGTTTTTTATGAGTAATATTGTCCATGTATTGAAAAAATGATAATCCAATAATTTTATATATTCGGCTGTTATGGCCATGAGCTTTATAGCGTACAATTTTTCCATCCGATCCAAACGCTCTTCCCAGTGGTGCATGTATTGCTTGTGGATTCTTTTTTTAGGGATGCGGATTACTTATTCCCAAAGTTATCCATCGTTAACGGAAGATGAGCGCCTTGAGCTTCGAACCACTGCCCATGTAGTAGTGGATCTCAATGATGCAAGTTTTGATACATTGTCCCCCATATTGGTGCCCGATAATGTTCCCTTGGCCGTAATTCCTTCTGAAAGTAGTGAAGAGAACGCCAGTTTTTTTGAGCAGTATGTCCGTTACCAAAACCAGTTGGTGGTCCTTGGACAGGAGGGGTCTTTGACAAAGGTTCCCGAAAACCTTTCCATGGTCTGGGTAGCTGACTCGGATGTGGAAAGTGTGGAGCTTATTTCCAAGGGGAAACCCAATCTCTCGCAAGGCGCAAATGAAAAGGAACTTCTAGGTATTTATCCTTACCGGGGAAATGAACCAACATATAATGAACTATTGGATATTTGGCAGTATAAAGGAAAAATGCCCAATTTCATCAAAGCCGAATCCTCCTTTGAACACATTGACAGTTTAGTGCGCCGATTGAATCGTAGTCCAAAGATATTCGGAACTGTACGGACGGAAGAAGGGTTATTGGACGGGGTCATTTTTAAAAATTATTCCGGTGCTCAAGTGGATGGATATTTTAGCTATCCGGTTTTGGACACCTTATCGCTTCCCATATTGGTGCCCTACAAGCCGGGGTTCCATTTTTCCCCTGATATTATCTATACCACTCCCGAAAACCTGAACAACAAAAAAGAGTTTGTCGGTTTTCCCTTGAACCCAGAATATGGCCTTTCCCATCACTTTGAATTCAAAGAAGGTCCCAACGATGTTCTGGCCAAAAATGGAAAGGGGCTTATTTCAAATGATGTAATGGCAAAGAAGGATTCGGTATATGGAAAGGTTAGTTACTTCGCGGATGGAGCCTATGTCGACGTAGGTATCTCCAGTAAAGCTTCTTTAAAGGGAAATTTTACCATTAGTGCTTGGATAAAACCAACCCAACGGGGGCACAATAACAGTATTCTTGGGAAGGGAGATAACTTTGTCTTTAAGATACATGATGGCTTTTTGACCTTTACCATGGCAGGGATAAAGGATTACATGTCCACTTCTTCACCGATACCCTTGAACGAATGGTCCCATGTTGCATTGGTCCATTCCAAGATGGGCAATACACTTTTTTTCTATATCAATGGGGAACGTACCGATAGTGTCGAGCTGATTTCCGAATATGAAACGTCAGATTATAATATCCTTATAGGGAGTAATCTATGGGAAGAATTTTTTGAAGGTTATATCCGAGAAATAAAAATATGGGAGCGGGAATTGAACGATGCTGAAATCAGTGCACACTATGCTCAGACCATTACCTTGGAAAAGGACAGGGATTTTTTGGGATATATTGTCACTTTACTGGTTTTGTTCAGTGCCGGATATATTGTGTTTCGGTATAGAAGAAAACAACCGGAACTCCAGGGGTCGAATCAAAAGAAGGCTGCCGTCCTACCAAAAGTTCATAAGGAGCGCGGGGCAGGCCAAGGACAAATACGGTGCTTTGGTCCCCTAAAGATTATCGACAAGGATGGTTCCGACCTGGCCAAAAAGCTGTCCCCGCTCCAAAAGAAAATGTTCATGATCATTTTTTTACATAGCCAAGGAAGTGAAAAGGGCATAGATACCAAGGGCCTTACCGAATTGCTTTGGCCTGGTAGGAGTGTGGCGGATGCAAAAAATACAAGGGGGACAACGATTCAAAATTTAAGACAGCAATTGGCCACTTGTTCAGGTCTTGAGGTGCTCTTTAGGGAAAGGCTCTGGTTTTTGCACTTGGGCGGGAACTGTTATTCGGACTATGCTGTGGCACTGGAATTTTTGGAATTTCTGGATAGTGGGGAGTATTCCGATAAGGAACTTGAAGCTGAACTCAGAAATTTGATTCCCATTGTCAACAAGGGAAGATTGTTCGCCAGCACAAGTGCAGCATGGTTAGATCCGTTCATTGAAAGATTCAGCAATCAGATCGTGGAACAATTTATCCAAATTAGCAAGAATCCAAATATCAGTAGAGATACCGATATCATGTTTGATCTGGCCGAGGTAATCTGTCTCTATGATGACCTCAATGAGCATGCATTGCATGTCAAGCTGAATGTGTTCATAGAACAGGGCAAATTGAGCCTGGCACATCAAGCTTACCATAACTTCAAAAAACAATATGAGAAACTCTACGGGGAGACCTATGAAGTTTCTTTCGAGGATCTTATTGCTTCCCAATAGGGAACACCGATTTTTGTGGGCAAAATGCGAAAAAAACACATTTTTTTAATCCATTACCCCATTTGGTACCCCTTTTTTTAAGCCCTTGCTTTTTTATTTGCGGCATCGTTGATCAATGAGCTTGTTGTAAATAATCAAATCAGAGCATACCAAATGAAAAAAGAAATCGAAAGTAGAAGAGGGTTTGTAAAAAAATCCTTGATAGCGGCCACAGGGTTAAGTATCATACCTAGGCATGTTTTGGGCGGTCCAAACTTTATTCCTCCCAGTGATCAACTCACCAAAGCGGTAATTGGTGTTGGTGGCATGGGACAGGGTCATTTGACCTATGAGGGAACTAGGCTATTGGCCATATGCGATGCGGATGGAAAGCATTTGGCCGATACGCTCAAGAAGGTCGATGGTAGTGTTAAGGGGTACCGTGATTTTAGGGAAGTCCTTGAGAGGCCGGACATCGATATTGTTCATATCGCGACCCCTCCACATTGGCATGGACTGATGTCAATTATGGCCGCAGAGGCAGGTAAGGATGTTTGGTGCGAGAAACCGATGACCAGAACCATTGGTGAGGGTAAGCGTGTGGTGGAAGCTATGAAAGTCCATGGAAAAATGTTCCGATTGAATACCTGGTTCCGCTTTAAGGATAATTTCTACGGTATGGGAACCCCGGTGAAAAAACTAAAGAAAGTGGTCGATAGCGGTGCGCTCGGATGGCCATTAAAAGTTACGATAAGTGGGGTTACCGGTTTTAATTGGAAGTTCTATTGGGTAGGCAAGGAGAATTTGGCACCGCAATCTGTTCCCGATTATTTGGATTATAATATGTGGTTGGGGCCAGCTCCTGAAAAACCCTACAACCCGCATCGTGTCCATTCCACTTTTAGAGGATATTGGGACTATGATGGTGGAGGATTGGGCGATATGGGCCAGCATTACATTGATCCGGTTCAGTATTTTCTGGGAAAGGATCATACCAGCCCTGTCAAGGTTGAGGTGGATGCCCCGCAACAGCATTATGATGCCATTGGAACTTGGCGAAGGATAACCTATACCTATGCAGATGGTTGTCAAATTATATTGGATGGAGAAAACAGTGACAAACATGCGGCCTATATTGAAGGGCCCGATGGCAAAATTTTCAATGGATTTAAATCAACCATACCAAATATCGAAGGGCTTATTGATACACTTCCCGATCCAGAGGAACAGATTACCTCATTTTCGGAGTCCGTAAAGACCCGTCAAAAATTTGCACTGAACGAGGAGAACGGTCATCGCTCTGCAACCATTGTGAACATGGGGGTAGTGGCTCTTCGATTAGGTCGAAACCTCGATTTTGACCCAATCAAACAAGAGTTTGTGAACGACCCGGAAGCCAATAGGTTATTGGACCAACCCATGCGAACCTCTTGGGCCAACTGATTATCATTTAAAACTCCTATTTGAAGAAATAAAGAAAGCGCCAATCTAATGCACGTTGCCATTCGAGAACTGATTGGATCAGGTGCATTCAAATGGTCAAAAATCACGAAAAATGAAAAGAATACAATACATTATATCATCGCTCTTTTTGCTCCTTGCCCTACAAGTTTCCACTGGACAGATCAACCGGACTTTGGAAACAAAAGTAGTGGATATATTGGCCCAGTTCCCTACCAAAGATCTAGAGCATTCGGACAGACTCATGCAAGAATTGGTGGGTTTGCAGGCCGAAGGGATCAATAAATTATGTGATCGAATCGTTCCTTTGGGAACAGGGGATGATACTCCAGCAAGGTATGCCGTCCACAGTTTGGCGGTTTATGCCGGTAAGCACCGGGTAGGTACTGTGGAGAAAGCGCTGCTCAATGCTTTAGAGGAGGCGAAAAACAAAGAGATAAAAACGTTTTTTATCGACCGTTTGGCATTTTGCGGAACCGATACCAGTGTAGCGTCATTGGGTAAATACCTTTTGGATGGAGAATTATATACGCCGGCACTGGCCACATTGACAGCCATAGGCACTCCGGGCGCCGGAGCAATCATTCATGCTACAACCAAATCGGTCGATGGTCTGCAGAAAGCGGCATTCCTCACAGTACTGGGACGTTTACGCTATGTTCCTGCTAAGGGATATTTGGAAGGAGTTGTATCAGACCCTGCCTCGGATAGCATTGTCAGACAAAAAGCACTGATGGCATTGGCAGAAATAGCTGATCCCAAATCGGTTGATATGATGTCCAGAGCTGTGGAGCGTGAGGAATATCGACTGGGTGATAGCCGCGCCATTATTGCATATATACATTTTGGAAACAGACTTATCGAGCAAGGAAATGCGTCCTTGGCCGAGCAAATAGCAACCTCATTATTGAAAAACTGTACTGCAGATGACCAGTTGCACTTCAGGGCTGCTGGAATCAACCTTCTGGTGTCCGCTATCGGTAAAAATGCAACAAAAACCCTTTTAAAAGAGGCGAAGCACCATGATGCGGCTTACACTGGAAGTGTGTTAAGGGCGGCAGGTCAATACCTTACGCAGACCTCGGTATCAAAATGGGTGAAACAGTACAGAAAAATGGAGGATGCCGGTAAAGTTCAACTTCTGGAAATGCTCAGGGAGCGTAAAGAGCCGGAGGTATTGGACAAATGCATTGAAAGAGCCATCGAATCCGATAACGAAACGTTAAGATTGGCTGGTATAAGGGCTTTGGATTTTCAAGAAAAGGACAAGGCGTTGCCATTGCTCTTTAGAATACTGGACGGGGCTACGTCCGATAGGATACTGTCTACCATCCAAAATACGTTGATGAAAATAGTAAGTACCAAAGATGCAGCGCTGATTGCTGAAGAATTAGCACTTACCAATAACCGGAAGGCCAAGGCTGTCCTGGTACATGTGTTGGCCGAACGAAATGCCACAAATCAATTTGAGGTGATTGCCAATTTGCTGGACAAAGCGGACGCTGGGCTAAAAAGGGCCATATATAGGGCAATTCCATCTGTTTCGACAGAAAAGGACCTAATGAGGTTGATGAAGCTGCTTTCTATGACAGAAGAGGAGGAGAACATCAATGCTGTGCAGCAAGCCCTTGTAAAAGTTCTTGGTAATGCAGGAAAGGAAAGTGCTCCGGCTATTTATAATGCCTTTGGAGACTTTGAAGATAAATCCAAATTGATTCCGGTCCTTCCCGCACTGAGAGGCCAAAAGGCATTGACCCTCATATCGGAACGCATGCAATTTGGTAATAACAAAGAGAAAAAGGCAGCCATCCTTGCACTCGCAGCATGGAAAGGCAACGAGAGTTTACCATATTTGTTCAAAGCCATAGTCAGTTCAAAAAAAGATATCAGGGAGTTGTCCTTTCGCCAATATTTGAAAAAAGTTGCTACTTCTGACCAACCCGATGATCAAAAACTATTATTGATACGAAAGTTGATGCCGTACAGTAGCACCTTGCCAGAGAAAAAACAAGTGATAGTAGCAGCCCGATCGGCAAAGACATTCCTGTCTTTGGTTTTTGTATCGGATTATTTGGAAGATGCCGATCTAGCGGCTGTGGCATCCAATGCTGTGATTCAGATTGCCTTACCAACGCCCGGTGCCAACAATGGTCTACATGGTGAGGTGGTTCGGGAAGCCGTGTCAAAAAGTATGAAAAACTTAACGGGCCCCGATAGTCAATACCTAAGGATAGATGTACAAGAGTTTTTGGACAAAATGCCTAAAGAAAAAGGATTTGTCCCCATTTTCAATGGCAAAGACCTTACCGGTTGGGAAGGTTTGGTGGAAAATCCCATCAAAAGAAGACAAATGTCCAAAACTGCTCTGAAACAAGCACAAGAAAAGGCCAATGCCCAAATGATGCAGGACTGGTTTGTAAAAGATGGGGTCATAGGCTTTAAGGGTGAAGGCTACAATAATATTTGTACCATAAAGGATTATGGTGATTTTGAGATGCTAGTGGATTGGAAAATTACGCACGGCGGGGATAGTGGAATATACCTTAGGGGAACCCCTCAAGTGCAAATTTGGGACACAGCACGTACCGACGTGGGAGCAGAAGTTGGCAGCGGGGGGTTGTACAATAATCAAAACAATACAAGTAAGCCCTTGGTGGTGGCCGATAATCCCATAAACGAATGGAATACATTTAGAATCAAAATGATCGGGGAACGTGTTACGGTCTATTTGAACGGAAAGTTGGTCACCGACAACGTGGTTTTGGAAAATTATTGGGACAGGGACAACACCATTTTTGTGAAAGAGGCCATAGAACTCCAAGCCCACGGAGAGGACTTGGGCTTTAGGAATGTTTATGTCAGGGAAATAGCTTCAGGCAATGAGCTTCTAAGCCCTGAAGAACAAAGGGAAGGTTTTCAATCCCTTTTCAACGGAAAGGATCTTGACCATTGGATTGGAAACAAGACCGATTATTTGGTCCAAGACAATGAGTTGATGGTTCAGCCTAAACAGGGCGGTCATGGAAATTTATATACTGCCAATGCATATACGGATTTTATTTTTCGATTCGATTTTAAGTTGACCCCGGGAGCCAACAATGGGCTTGGTATCCATGCACCGTTGGAAGGTGATGCGGCCTATGTTGGGAAAGAGTTACAAATTTTGGACAATACGGCCGCCATCTATGCCGATTTAAAACCGTATCAGTATCATGGGTCGGTATATGGAATCGCAGCTGCTAAAAGAGGGTTTTTAAACCCTGTTGGAGAATGGAATTCCCAAGAAGTCACTGTAAAGGGAAATCATGTCAAAATTATGCTCAATAATCATGTTATTCTTGATACCGACATCAAAGAAGCCTCGAAAAACGGGGCTGCGGACGGGCAGCACCATCCCGGGCTCCAGAAAAATACTGGACACATTGGGTTTTTGGGCCATGGTTCTGTACTCTGGTTCCGAAATATCAGGATCAAAGATTTAAAATAGAGATGGATTATAGACGATACAATTTTATGATTAAACATATCGGAATGATGTGCTTATGTTTGGTTTTCAGTGGCCTGAATCCAATTCAGGCCCAAGTGAGACCTAAAGTGAGTGTCATGTCATTTAACATACATGCCGGTTACGGAACCGATGGAACTTTTAATTTGTTGGGAATCGGAAACCAAATCAAGGAAGCCCAACCTGATATAGTCTGTTTACAAGAGGTGGATTACAGGACGCAAAGGTCACACGGCAAAGATGTGACTTTGGAATTGGCCAGTATTACCGGGTTTCATTCTTTTTTTGGAAAGGCAATTTTTTTTGACGGGGGGGAGTATGGTTTGGCCATTTTGTCAAAGCATCCCATTTGTGAGGTCAAAGTCCATACCTTGCCCAATAGCGGAAATGCCGAGCCCAGGATAGCCCTGGAATGCATTGTTCAAGTTCCGGGTTTGGGTAAACTTAGGGTCGTGAACGTACATCTGGACCATTCGAATATGGAATTGAATCTGTCCCAAATACGATATGTGAACAAAAAATTTGCGGATAAGAGGCCCACTATAATGGCTGGCGACTTCAATCAAGAAATGAAAGGCAAAGGCATGCGACAGTTGGGAAAGGATTGGAATTTTTCAATGGATGCAAACGCACTTACCTATCCAACAGATAAGCCCGACACAAAAATTGATTATATCATGGCTTATCCCCTGAACAAATGGAAAATAAAAAATGCTCGGGTTTATAATGATTCTAGAGTCTCGGACCATTTGCCCATTGTAGCTGACCTTCTTTATCTAGAGTGAATACCATGGATTATAGGTTGAATTGTTGGAGTTAGTTGATGAAGATGGGCAGGGTTTGCCCCTGCCTTTCCTTTAACCTACAACAGGGAAATTCACTTTTCCTGCACTAAAACATGAATGAAATATGATAACACTACAATGGTTGGACTATGCCATTATCGTAACCTTTTTTGCCGTCACCCTAGGCATTGGAATTTATGTATCCAAGAGTTCGGGCAGGAGCAGTTCAGACTTCTTTTTGTCTGGAAGGTCCATGCCCTGGTGGCTTTTGGGCATTTCCATGGTGGCGACCACTTTTTCTACTGATACGCCCAATTTGGTGACCGATATTGTCCGGACTAATGGGGTGGCCGGTAACTGGGTTTGGTGGGCCTTTCTTTTAACAGGTCTTCTGACTGTTTTTATATATGCAAGATTGTGGCGTAGGTCCAATGTCAATACAGACCTTGAGTTTTATGAACTTAGGTATGGAGGTGCACCCGCCAGATTTTTAAGGAGGTTTAGAGCCATTTATCTCGGGGTGGTTTTCAATGTGATTACAATGTCGGCGGTGACTCTTGCCGCTATCAAGATCGGGGGCATTATGTTAGGTCTTGAACCATGGCAGACAGTTCTCATTGCAGGTATGGTAACGGTGATTTTTAGCGCTATCGGAGGATTCAAGGGTGTTGTGTACACGGATTTCATCCTTTTTTTCGTGGCCATGGGGGGAACCATTGGAGCAGCCTATTATTTAGTAAACATCCCCGAGGTAGGGGGATTGGAAACACTTTTTTCCAATCCGAATGTCAAACATAAATTGAGCATGGTACCGGATTTTGACAATACCGATGCTTTGATCACTTTGATTATCATTCCCTTGGCGGTACAGTGGTGGAGCTCATGGTACCCTGGTTCAGAACCCGGTGGGGGCGGTTATATCGCACAACGGATGCTCTCTGCCAAAAATGCGAAGCATGCCATCGCGGCAACGTTCTTCTTCAATATCATGCACTATGCCGTTAGGCCATGGCCTTGGATATTGGTGGCGTTGGCCTCTATTGTTGTGTTTCCCGACCTAGAGAGCCTCCAACAGGCCTTTCCGATCATATCCGACGACAAACTTGGGCACGACCTGGCCTTTTCGGCCATGTTGACCAAATTACCCTCTGGCCTTATGGGCCTTGTACTCACTTCACTGGTCGCGGCCTATATGTCTACTATATCCACACAGCTCAATTGGGGTTCTTCGTATATTGTGTATGATTTCTATAAAGAAAGGGTGGATCCCAATGCATCCGAGAAACGCTTGGTAATGGTCGGTAGGTTGTCCACGGTGGGCTTGATGGTGCTGAGTGCCGCACTGGCCCTTTTGCTCCAAAACGCCCTTCAGCTCTTTGAGATATTGCTGGTATTTGGGGCGGGGACCGGTCTGATATTCATTCTAAGATGGTTTTGGTGGCGAATCAACGCGTGGAGCGAGATTACGGCAATGTTCGCTTCCGGTATACTTTCGCTGGTGCTGAAACTAACTCCTTTGGGAGATTATCTGTTCGGTGTTGATCATGGGATGCTACCGAGTTGGTCGGAGTACCCTATGGTGGTCTTGACCACAACAGTCCTATGGTTGACAGCGACTTATGTCTCACCTCCTGAGTCCCGGGAAGTACTTTATGGGTTCTGTAAGAAGATAGGGCCCGGAGGTCCTGGATGGGAAACAATTGTCCGAAAGGGTAGGACGGAAGGGATCGATTTGGACATCGGTAAACAATGGAGTGTTCCCAGTGGTATATTGGCCATGCTCTTGGGCACAATACTAATTTACTCCTGCCTATTTGCAGTGGGACATTGGATTTATGGTGAGTGGCTGCTAGCTGGTTCCTTGACCGTCCTAGCGGTTGGTTCGGGGGTAAGTTTGATGCTTACCTGGAAAAGAATAGAAAAGATTATCAAATAAACTTTATATACAATTTAAAAACATATATCATGAAAGCAGCGCTGCAATCAATACGGTATGAACCAGCCGGAAGGTTCGAAGCCACCAGATATGAAAAAGTCCATAATGTTATCTTTCAAGATTCCAAGCAAGGGTCGTTGCAGGTGGCCAGGGAAATTGCAAGTTTGATACGTGAAAGGGCTGACAAGGGACAAAAATGTGTTCTTGGGTTGGCCACGGGATCTTCCCCGATCAGGGTCTACGAGGAATTGGTGCGTATGCATCGGGAAGAGGGACTCAGTTTTAAGAACGTAGTCACCTTTAATCTTGATGAATACCATCCAATGGATCGTAGCAATATCCAGAGCTACCATTATTTTATGCACCAGCACTTGTTCGACCATGTGGACATTGCTGCCGAAAACGTACATATACCGGATGGCAGGATCTCCTTACAGGATGTACAGGAATATTGTAAGAAATATGAGGGTATGATCGAACAAGCAGGTGGCCTGGACTTCCAATTGTTGGGCATTGGCAGGACCGGACATATCGGTTTCAATGAACCGGGCTCGCATTATAACTCGGCCACTAGGGAAATTACATTGGATTATGTTACCCGCATTGATGCTTCGTCTGCTTTCAAGGGACTGGAGAACGTCCCCCGTAAGGCCATAACCATGGGCATCGGAACCATTAAAAGGGCGAAGCGCATCGTATTGTTGGCATGGGGTCAGAACAAGGCCCCGGTCATCCGTGAGACCATTGAGGGCGATATCAGTTCGGAAGTTCCTGCCACTTATTTACAGGAACATGCCAACACCACTTTTGTCCTTGATAAAGAGGCAGCTTCACTATTAACACGGATAGATACCCCTTGGTTGGTACAGAGCTGTGATTGGACCCATGACCTGACGCACAAGGCGGTGGTCTGGTTGAGCCAGAAGAGGGGCAAGCCTATTTTACAATTGACCGATAAGGACTATAACGATATGGGAATGTCCGACCTTTTGAGTTCGGAGCAATCTTCCTATGAAATCAACATAAAGATTTTTAACCGTTTACAACATACCATCACAGGCTGGCCCGGAGGGAAGCCCGATGCCGACGATACCAATCGTCCCGAACGTGCAGAACCTAGAGCCAAAAGGGTCATTATCTTCTCACCGCATCCTGACGATGATGTTATATCGATGGGAGGGACCTTCGATAGGTTGGTCACCCAGGGCCATGAGGTCCATGTTGTATACCAAACATCGGGCAATATTGCGGTTGCTGATCACGAGGCTATCAAAGCGGCTGAAGTGGCCAATAGCATAGGGCCGACCGAAATATTTGATACGGTGATACGGGAGATTCGGGAAAAAACCGAAGGTGATTTCGATTCTAAGCTCGTACGAAGGCTCAAAGGAAATATAAGAAGGGCGGAAAGTATCGCGGCCACGCGGTATCTGGGCATACCGGATGACCAGGTACATTTTTTGGACCTGCCCTTTTATGAAACAGGATCGATAAAGAAGAAACCGTTGGCAGAAGAGGATATCGTCATAATGAACAATATCATTCAGAAAGTGAAGCCCCACCAGATTTATGCCGCTGGTGACTTGGCCGATCCACATGGTACCCATAGGGTATGTCTGGAGGCGCTGTTCGCCTCCTTGGAGTCCCTTAAATCGGAAGAATACATGAAGAACTGCTGGGTTTGGCTCTACCGAGGGGCATGGCACGAGTGGGAGACCCATGAGATTGAAATGGCAGTGCCCATGAGCCCTGCACAGGTTCTTAGAAAGCGAAAGGCCATATTCTTTCATCAGACCCAAAAGGACGGGGTGATGTTCCAAGGAGAAGATTTACGCGAGTTTTGGGTAAGGGCGGAGGATCGGAACAAGGAAACGGCAGAAAAATACCAATCCTTGGGACTTGCCAGTTATGCGGCCATGGAGGCTTTCGTCAGATATGATTTTTTTTAAGCATAAAATTTTGATATGGTATTGATTGCTGATAGCGGTTCGACCAAATGTGATTGGCAAGTTTATGATACGACTGGCTCCATGATGTTTCAAAAAAGGACAATCGGAATCAATCCAATTATTCATTCAGACGGTGATATTTGCTCAGTTTTACAAGAGTTGAAAAATGATATGCCCAATGAGATTTCACAAATTGAATTTTACTGTGCCGGTGGTAAAAATGCGGAGTCAAAGCAAAGATTGCTTCAAATTTTCGGTCAATTTTTTAAACAGGCTCAGGTGAAAATAGAGGATGATCTGGGAATGGCCGTGAAATGTACCAAAGGTTTACCAGGAGTGGTATGTATTTTGGGTACTGGAGCAAACAGTTGTTTTTTTGACGGAGCTAAGGTTCATAAACGGTTACCGGACCTAGGGTATCAGATAATGGATCTGGGCAGCGGGAACTACTATGGGAGGGAATTGTTACGGAGTTATGCTTATGGCTATATGCCTGTAGATCTAAGAAAAAGCTTTGAGAAAAGGTATGATCTTGAGGACAGGGGCATTCTGAGGGAACTCTATCACGGGGAGAACCCAAGTTCCTATCTTGCCAGTTTTGCCAAGTTCATGATAGAGAACAACAAACATCCGTTTATGCTCTCTTTGATCAGGGAAGGGGTGGAAAAGGTCTTTACTCATGTTTTGGGACCCTACCAGTTTGAAATGAAACGGCATCCGATCTACTTTGTGGGTTCCATTGCTTTTTATCTACAAAACGCTATCCAGAACAAAGCAGAAGCGTATAATTTTAATAGGATTCACTTTATTGGTAAACCACTGGAATATTTATCAGTGGTATCATAGGTTGAATAGAAAAGGGCCGTAGCTTTTGGTCCAACTGTTTTATTAAAAGTTTTTGTTTGTTCCTCATTTGAAGTAAAGTTATACAGCAAAAAAATCACTGAAAGTAAATATATATGTTTACAAAAAGTCAAATACGTAAATATTCAGGTTTACTTTATGTGATGGTACTATAGAACCAGTAGGATATTGCACCGATTTATGATTTTCTTCTTTTATCGATTTCTTTCAGTAAAGCCCGGATAACTCCTGAAAACAGTTGTCGCAATAATGCGACCAAGGTCTTGAATATCTCAGTCATGGTAGAACGTTTTGATCAGTGATTGTAATAGGGCCAGAGCAATAGCGGATCGGCCTTCCTTTTTTAGTACGTGATCAGCTTCCAAATCATTGGAAAGGAACCCGGTTTCCAATAGGATCGAGGAACAGTGGCCAAAGGTATCCCGTAATACCTGGAAGTTGGCCTGTTTGATCCCACGGTAACGTATCCCCAGCCTACTTTGTAAATAATGGGCCAAGGTATGGGCGACAACATAGGATTTCCGGTTCACTTTCCCGTTGAACAAAAAGATCTCAAAGCCTTGAGCTTTGGCATTTGGGGCCTGGTTGCAATGGATGGATACAAAGACATCAGCCTCAAGTACCTTGGGAAGTAGGGCCCGGTCGCCCAATGAAATCAAGGTGTCCCTGTAACGGGTCAGATAGATTTCCAAACTATCCCGGAACAAGGTGCGGTTCAGTGCAAGACACTCCTTGGCAATCTTCAACACTACTTCCTTTTCCATAATACCATGAGAGCCGATGGCCCCGGTGTCGGGACCCCCATGGCCAGGGTCGATGACCACAATAGGTTTTTGGGCCATCGCGATGGAAACGTAAAATAGCATTACCCAGGAGCATAGGTATATTTTCATATCGAAACATTTTTGTTTGAACAATTTCCAGTGAACCGCTCATTTTGGTGCCAATACTTCAATAATTAACACCTTCAAGTGTTAAAAAATGTGATTGCTATAGCCTTTTCTCCATATCACTGGAAATTCCATATCGGAATCCAAGCTGGACGGACAACCAAGCTCCGGTAAGCATTCCAAACCACTGATCACAAACAGGTCTTGATCCGGCCAAAAAACGAACAGTCATGAAAAACCTAAAAAAATCAGTAGTACTGGGTATAGGATTATTGCTCTCCCAGACCGCCTATCCCCAAATCGGGGGCATCGAAGATTCCGTTGCGGATATTTCAGATACCATCCGGGCCATTTTCCCTATCATACTCGGGGTCATCTTCCTTATCGGCTTTCTTTTCAATGCAGGGCATTTCTTCGGGGAGAACGCCGACCTCAAAAAAGGGATTACCCGCGTCTTGGTCTTTGTACTCATCGCAGGAGCGGTCGTGGGCATCTTTACCTATCTGATCGGCATCGTCGTCTAAGCCACAAAGCACATTAAATCCAATCTTATGAAACAGTACGAAATATATAGGAATATCCGTGTCCGTGCCTTGATCTTTGGATTGCCGGTCGCCTTTTTTGCCCTTCAGATGATGGCCGTCGTCGGTTCGCTCATGGCGGTCATCTTCTCCTTCAATTTGATGCTCCTTTTTTTGGCTGTCTTGGCCAATGTGGTCCTCTACGGTGTGTTGCTCCGACTGGTGCAACAACCTCGACTGCTCCAATGGGGCATACGATTTCCCCATATCGTCTCGAACAAAAAAATAACGTCCTATGGCTTCTACGATCAATTTTCATGAGCGCTATCCCATCGTGGATGTGGACCGGAATAGGATTTTGGCCAATAACGGCAACATAGCTTATGCCTATCGGGTAGTGTTACCAGAAATCCATTCCCTATCGGAAAAGGATTTCGAGGAGCTCCATGGGCATTGGTTCCAAGCCCTGAAATCCCTGCCCGTGGGCACCTTGGTCCATAAACAGGACATCTACAGAAAAACTACATATGACGCCCATGAATTGCCCAACGACACATTTTTGCAACGTGCGACACGGGAACATTTTATGGGAAGGGAACACTTGACCCATGAGTCTTTGATCTTTTTTGTTTGGCCGAAGAACAGGGCCATCAACGATCCGGCCTTGGTCAACCCCTTTGCCGTTATTTCAAAAAAGTTACCGGATAAACTCGGGGACCAAGCGGAAGGTTTCGGCAAAGCGGTAGGGGACGCCGTTACTTTTTTGAACAATGGTCCCAAGCTCATAATGGAACCGTTCAACCAGACAAGGATCATCCAGTACACAGATGCCTATTTCAATGGGTTCAATGAAGGATTCGATACCGATATGGTGCTCGAAAAGGATAGGGTACTGGTGGGCAATCATTATTTTGAAGTGATGGCCGTGAACAATGAGAGCTGTTTTGGGGATGTGGTTCAGACCAGTGTACCCAACGAACAATATGCTAAGGATGGGTTTTGGTTCCACCAGGGTTTTATCGACGGGCTTGGGCTCACTTTTCAGGGAAACCATATCGTCAACCAGATCATCCATTTGGATGACCGCCACAGATGGCGCAAACAGTTGGAGAAACGGTTGGAAGAGCTCTCCAAGAGCAGCAATTTCGGCTCCCAGAACAAAGTACTGTACGATAGGGTGTCGGATACCCTCTCCAAACTCAATCAAGATGATGCCTCCCTGATCATCCGAGGCCAATTGAATGTGGTATGCTGGTCGAAGAACGAAAAGAAGTTGGAGCAGTCGATATCAGAACTCACTGCCCGTTTCAAGGAATTGGACATACGACCCTACTGCCCACAAGGGAAGGCCCGTATCCATTATGTGCTCAACAGTTATCCGTTGTTTTCCTCCAATTTCTCCGATACCGATCTCTATGTGACCGACCTGAAGCACGCCCTCTGTCTTTGGATCAACGCTACCAATTACCGCTGCGATAAACAAGGCATTATTTTCAATGACCGCTTGGACAACATTCCGGTAATGAAGGATGTTTGGGACGAGGAAAAACGACGTATCAAGGCCAGGAACTTTGCCATTTTCGCCCCCACGGGTGAAGGCAAATCCTTTTTGGCCAACAATATTTTGCGGCAGTATTTTGAGCAGGATGTGCGACTGGTGATCATCGATCTGGGCGGAAGCTATGCCAAGTTTGCCCAGTTGTACCCGGACCAACACATTATCCTTAAATACGAACCCGGCAAAAACCTGGGCATCAATCCTTTTTATAAGACCCCTGGCGAAGCTGTCACCGCGGAGTGGTTGGAAGATCTGACAAACTTCTTGATAGAACTCTATGTCCCAGGCGAAAGGAGTAACAAAGCACAGGAAGTGGCCCTCAAAAAAATACTTCGTTCCTATTACGAACGGGTCAAGGAAGGGCATAGTCTGGATGGTCTATATCGGTATGTACAGGACAACCGGGACAGTCTGTTGGAGAAGCTTGGCATCGATCCCGATTATTTCAACCTAACCAATTTTCTGCATATCCTCTCCGAATATGTTGGTGATGGCCTTTACAGTTTTCTCTTCAAGGCAGGAGAGGACCGATCCCATCGCTTGGAGGACAAGCGTCTGATCGTCTTTGAGCTGGACGAGGTCAGGGACAACCGGGAAGTACTGTCGGTCATGCTCAAGCTCATCAAATCGGCCATACAGCGCACCATATGGCGGAACCGATCGGAGCGTGGCATCATACTCTTCGATGAATTCGCCAAACAGCTCAAGTTCGACAATGTTTTGGAGAGTGTTGAATTCTACTATCAGGCCATCCGGAAACAGAACGGGGCCATCGGCATTGTCCTGCAGTCCATCAACCAATTGCCCGAGAACCATACCTCGGCCACCATTTTAGAGAATACCCAGGTCATCTACAGTCTTCGAAATGAAAAGGGATATGGGGCACTTCGAGACCGCCTTAACCTAACTTCCCATGATTTGGACCAGCTCCGCTCCATAAAGAACGATCTCAAGGGCGAGCGCAAGTACACCGAAATCTTTATCAAGATCGGGTCCGAGAGCAATATCTACCGTTTGGAAGTGCCCCCTGAGGCCTATGCCGCCTATCTCACGGATGGCACCGAAAACCAAGCGATTATGGATCTGTACGAAAAGACCCATGATATGGAACATGCCATTACAGCATTCATCAATCAGAAAAAAAGACAACATGAATTCCATTAAAAAACAACCCTTTCGAAAGAATGCCCTGATCACCGTATGGGTCATGGTCCTCATGTTAGTGTTGCCCGGCCGTGCTACGGCCCAGGGGATGCCGGTATATGACAACACCAATTTTTTGTCCTTGGGCAAACAGTTGATCGAATCGGCCAAGCAGACCGCAGAACTCTTAAAGATGGCGGAAGAACTCAATGCCGTTAGGGAAAAGATAGAAAAGGTAAACAATGCCGTTAGGCAATACCAAGCGGTCAGGGACATTACCAAAAACAATGAAGAGCTTTTCGAAATGGTCGGGGACGACCTAAGGGAAGTATTGAACTCTCCCTATATCCATGGGGATGAAGTGGAGGTCATCACCAATGCCTTTAATGGCATCATGGAGCATTCCCTAAATCAGCTGGAATTTATGGAACAAGTACTCAGCAATGATTTTTTGAACATGAGCGATGCGGAGCGCTTGGAGATTTTGGAGGGCCAGCGAGAGGCATCCCAAAGGATGTTGGCGGATATCAAACTCAAAAAAAGGAGATATGATATGGTGATCTCCTTTCGGAAAATGCAGACCCTTATCAAGGACAGAAAATTGAACTATTAAAGAACATCGTTATGGGACTTGAATATGTGGATGCGGTCTTCCAGACCATTATGGACAGCAGTTTTGCCTCCTATACCATTGGAGGGATGAAGGCCTTGGCCGTGCTGTTCTTTTTGATCAACATCATCAAAAAATACTATGAGGGCGGAACGACCCGGACAGGATTGACCTGGGGGCTGACCCCGACCGATCTGATCCGGAACTTTGCGGTAGTGCTCGTAGTACTGTTCTCCACAGAAGTATTGGGCACTTTTGATACCATACTGGTGGCCATCGAGGGACAGTATAGGGAAACGGCACCGGAACTTATACCACTTGGCCTACAAGAGGTCGAAGTAACGGAAGAACCGGGATTGTTGGATGCAGCCTCCAAAGCTATGGGGTTGCTATATGAATGGCTGTCCACTCCTTTTTTGGGACTCCGGACCCTTGCTTGGATGGGGAGTGTGGTCCTTTGGATATTGGACCTGTTCATTTACCCGCTTTTTTTGGCCGAACGCTATTTTATCCTTGGGGTAATGCAGGCCTTTTTTCCTTTGGTCATCAGTATGGCGGTCTTTGAGAAATTCCGAGAAATGGGGTACCGTTTCTTCAGGCTCTATGCCGCGGTATATATGATCGTCCCTGCCTTCTTTTTGGTCAATGTTTTTGTCAATACCCTCTATCAGGAAGTAGTGGAGAATTTCTGGCCCAACCTTTTTGGGACGGATTTTGGTAGCGAGCTGTTCGCTCCTGTGATCGAACTGGCAGGTATCGGCTTTATCGTGTTATTGAAATTCAAACTCTACAAACGGGCCACGACCTTCACCTTCCGGCTTTTTGCTGGAGGTGCCTAACATTCATCAATCTTTAACATAAAAACTATGAAAAAAATATACAGGAACATCACCGACATCCTTCGCCTGAACCGTTTTATCGTTTTGGCCGTGGTCATACTCTGTCTATTGACTAGTGGACTTTCCTTGGGCCTGCTGCACCACTATCAGGAGAAACTATTGAATTCCGCCTTTGCGATAGGTGCGAACGGTACCGTTGTACCGTTGAAACTGGTCGATCGAAAGGACAAACGGGAAGTGGAGGCCCTGGCCCACATCGACCGGTTCCATCGGCTGTTCTATGGGATTGACGGTACCGATTACCGGAGCCATCTGGAAAAGGCGATCTGGTTGGGGGATGCTTCTGTAGATGCCATTTATCGACAGAAAAAGTTGGATGGGGTATACAACCGTTTGGTACAGTTCTCCCTGCGCCAACAGATCGATCGGGTGGACATTGAACTGGACCTAAACTCGGAACCCTATGGTTTTAAGACAAGGACCTTATTTGAGGTCCATAGGGGCACGATCACCGACCGCTACCAATTGGACACTTCGGGGAAACTCATTACTGTGGATCGGAACTTCCCGCACAACCCACATGGATTGCTGATCATCGATTTCTATGAGGACTCCCTTCGAAAACTGGAACCACAAACCAAATAAAGAATCATGAAACTGGAAAGAAACAAACTGTTATTCATAGGGCTGTTGGTCTGCTTGCTAGGGTTTATAGTACTCTACGCCCTTTCAATGGATAAGGAATCGGGAGACGGGGAGCTAAAACAGCCGAAGGTGCCCACATTGACGGAAGAACCTGAGGAGTACCGCTCCAAATTGGAAGCCGTGGATGCCATCAAGGAGGAATGGGAAAGACCAAAACCAAGCCTGTACGGAGAACAGTATATCGACTCCACGGGGGGCTATGACACTACACTGGAGGATAAGGAACGTCAGCGTATCGTTGACAGTATCTACAGGGAGGGACGTATCGACTATGGAGCTAGGGTGTACCGAAAGCCTAAAGGAAAGCCCCAAAAGGGTGACGAAATAAAACCCGAAAAACATAGCTCTCACATAATACCAGAACAAGAACGTATTGATTTTTCAACGGCCCATAGCGCTTTTTTTGCCACTAAGGCAGTGAAGCGTGATAGTGTTCATCCACCCGTTGCAATCCAGGCCATGGTCAATGGAGAACAGCGGGTGCGGGCCAAAAACCGTCTTGAGCTTCGGTTAAGGGAGAATATAATGCTCGGTGGTAAAGTTTTTAAACGTAATATCTTGCTCTATGGCTTTATCTCCTTTAGGACCCATCGGGTCTTTGTGTCCATTGACCATATTGGTCAGCACCCGGTCCACTTGAAAGCCTATGATACGATGGATGGACGGGAAGGCATCTATATCAAGAACAGCTATCGGGAAGAAGCTGTACGGGAAGTGATGGACGATGCCGTTCAGGACGTAAACCTTCCAGGGATGCCCCAGTTGGGAGGTATCAAACAAGTCTTCAGGCGTTCCAACCGAACCGTTCAAGTAACTATCCTTGACGGCTATCAACTTTTACTTAAACCTTAACATCAAAACTCATGAAAACACTTCAACGTATATCCATTTTTGTATGGTCCATTACAGCACTTCAGGCCCAGACCGACACCTTAATTGTTAATGAAACCCATCTTTTTTCCTTACTGTTTCCTGAGCCAATTACCAATGCGGTCACGGGGCATTCGAACTACACGTTTGGTTACAACACAGATACACCGGGAAGACTGGGGCTTTTACAAGGGCATGCTGGTACGGACAGCAACCTTTTGGTGTTGACCAGTGACGGTCTGGCCTATTCCTTTTACCTGACCTATAGAAAACAGCTTGGAAAGAGCCATCGATTTATCGACAAGAATGATGCTATTGGAAATGTGCTGATCAAAAAACGTTTGGATTCCTTGGACCAACAGGAAAAAAGCAGGTCACAAACCATTGTGCAATCTGACACCGTTCAATACCGAAAGGCAAGCCATTATTTTTTGGAACGAAGTTCCAAGGTGCTCAAATCCAAGCGTAAGAACGGTATCGTTCTTCGGCTGTGCGAAGTGGGCTATTTTGGAAAGGAAACCTACATAGTCCTAGAAATCGAAAATAAATCCAAGATTGATTTTGATGTTGATTATATACAGATCTTTAAAGAGCAGGGGAGTGGAAGTAAAAAGTCTTCCTATCAGAAATTATTGTCGGATACCCTCTACAGGTACCGTATGCCCTCTAGGGTTCCAACAGCATACAAACAAAGGTTTGTTTGTGTAATTCCCAAAGTTACCTTGGGCAGCCGTGAAAATTTATTAGTGGAGCTTAGAGAAAAACAAGGGAATAGACAAGTTGTTATACGTTCAAAGTAGTATGTCTTAATTCTAGCATGAGGATTTTAAGCATTTAGCGATGTCCTAAAAGGGGAAGGCTACAAAAAGGGGTAAGGCTACAGACCAATCGATACGTCCACAAAATGTAGCAATAAATAATTCTGGATTTCCTGAATTTTGAGATTAAATCTAATTCTCTGACTTATCGTACCTACCGACTTTATAGGGTATTAACCTTTACTTAATTCACACTTTTCGTTTTGATGACATTCTGATCTAGGGGTAATTCTACCTTTCAACCCTCCTATTGCTAAAAGACAAAGTATGGACATATCCAAAGAGGATATCAAATGCGTTCGAAAGCTTTCGGGGGAATTGGACACGGATCAGGACAGATCCATGTTTGAAGTGAACCTACTGCTGGATGATGATTTACACGAACGTTTTCAAGATTATAAGTTATTGTGGGACTGCTATCCAAAACCTTCCCTTCCGCTTAGAAAAGAGCACTTCGCTAAACGCGTCATGGAAGAAATTTCGGAAGCCCCAAAACCTAAACTCATTTTTCTGTCCACTAAACTTAAAGCGGTGATTGCGGTCGCAGCTGCTGTTCTGGTTGCTTTTGGAGTGTATTTGTTTACACAGGATAATGAACCTAGGTACACCAATCATATCATAGCTCTTGAAGGAGAAAGGAAACACGTTACCCTCCCAGACGGATCGTCGGTCACGGTAAATGCCAATTCAGAACTTAAATACCCCGAGGTTTTCACGGATGATAAGCGGGATGTTTGGATGTCCGGGGAGGTGTATTTTGATATTGTGGAGGATGCTGATCGGCCTTTTAGTGTAGGTGCAAGCGGATTTGAAGTGAAGGTATTGGGAACCAAGTTCAATGTAAATGCCAAAGGAATGTCAAAAATAGTGTCTCTGGTAAGTGGCAAGGTACAGGTGACATTGGAGAATTCCGGTGATAAAATCCAATTAAGGCCAAACGAAGAACTTTCCTGGAATATGGAAAGTGGAGAAGTGGTAAAGCGCAATTTTGATGTATCCAAGACCACGGCCTGGAAAGACAATATTCTTTTACTGCATGATCTCACTTTGGAAGAAGCGTTACTTCCCATCAATGAATTTTACGGTACAACATTTACTGTTTCCGATAGTGTTGTAGCGAACAAGAGGATCAATGCAGCCTTTGAGGACCAGGATTTAGATCAGTTCATTCAAACTTTGGAATTTATTGCTGACGTGAAGATTTCGAAGCAGTCATCAAAAAAATTTACAATAGCCCCCAGTGATGAAAAGTAAAGCTTCCACATACAAGGAATTGAACCAAAAATCAGATTTGGAACTCTTTCAGTTAATCAAACAAAGGGAAAAAGGGGCCTTGGAGGCTGTTTTTAATAGGTACTATGAAAGCCTATGTCGTTTTGGAATCGCTTATGAAAATGATTTGGATGTGGTCCAGGAAAAGGTTTCCGATGTATTTATCCAATTGTGGAATTCCCATGATCGCATCCATGAGATCCAAAAGCCAAAACCCTATCTCTATGTAGTGGTCAAAAACAAACTTATGGAGCCGGTTTCGTACCAAAAACTCAAGCAAACCTTGGATAAGGGAGTAGAGGATGAATATTCCACTAGCCCAAGTATCGAACAAGAAATTATAGATCAAGAACAAAGGGAAATGTATGTTCGGAAGATACAGGAAATCTTGGACCAGATTCCCAAAAAGTCCCGCCAAATCTTTGAAATGAGCAGGCTGGATGAACTAAAGTACAAGGAAATCTCAGAGATTCTGGGAGTGTCCATTAAGACTGTAGAGAGCCATATGGCCATAGCCCTCAGGACCATTAGAAATATGGTAGTGAAGAACAAACAATTTTAACCCCGTAAAAAAGTGTATGACAAAACTGAGCTTCTAAACCTTCATCAAAAAACTAAAAAAATTAGTGAGAACCAATATTAAACTACTCTTTCAAAAATGAAAAAATTAAACCTCTTAGCATTGCTATTGTGTTTGCCTTTGTTAGGTCGAGCGGCTGTCGTTCCCATATCGGCGAACGTTATGGTAAACACCCAAAATTTTGAGATCATTAACCTAAACCTTAAAAGTGTTGCTCTGGAAAAGGTGTTCGACCTTATTGAAAAGCAGACAGGTAAAAAATTTATTTATGCGGCCGATGCACAATATCTGCAACAGCGCATTAGTATCGATGCCAACAAAGTAAACTTGGAATCTGTGTTGGAAGACCTTAAAAGTAAGGCCAATGTAGACTTTAAAGTGACCGAGCAAGGTGTTCTTGTAAAATTTATACAAGAACAACGTAGTATTTCCGGTAAAGTTATCGATGAGGCCGGAGCACCCATACCAGGTGCCAACGTTTTTGTTGATGGTACGGATTATGGTACGGTTTCAGATTTTGACGGAAACTTTAGCTTGGATATTCCATCCAACTTTAAACTATTGTCCGTTACCTACATTGGCTATCAAAGACAGGATGTAGATATTGAACAACTGAACAATGTTACCATTACGCTGCTTGAAAGTGCTTCCCAATTGGATGAAATTGTAGTGGTTGGATATGGTACCGAGGCCAGAAGAAACATTACAGGTGCCATTGCATCGGTTGCTCCGGAGGAAATTGTAACCCAGCCAAAAGCCAACGTAGTGGAAATGTTGGATGGTCGCTTGCCTGGTGTTCAAGTGATGAGTGACAATTCTCCAGGGGGTGGTACTTCGATTCGAGTTCGTGGTTTTAGTACCATCAACAGTAATGATCCCTTGGTGATCATTGATGGTATTCCAGCTTCCAATGGACTTAATGGAATCAACCCTTCCGATATCGAGACCATCCAAGTATTGAAGGATGCCGCTTCTGCCTCCATTTATGGGTCTCGTGCAGCGAACGGTGTTGTGATCATTACCACTAAAAGTGGCTCGGATACCGGTGGGGAGTATGTAGTTTCCTTTGATGGGTATGCCGGTCTTCAGTCAACCTATAATTTACCTAGAATGCTAAATGCCCAACAATATGGTGACCTATTGTGGGAAGCAACGATCAACGATGGAGGAACTCCTTCCCATGATATTTATGGGGACGATCCAACACAGGCCGTTATTCCACAATGGTTGGATGCGGACCAAACCATTCCTAGTGACGATGTGGATTGGGTGGATGAAATCATGCAAACGGCCCAAATACAATCGTATAATGTGTCTTTGGCCAAAGGAGATTCCAAAAGTCAACAAATGTTCTCATTGGGGTATTTCAACCAAGAAGGTTTGATCAAATACACTGGTTTTGAAAGATACTCGGCAAGATTCAACTCTTCTTATAATATTGGTGATTTCCTTACCATTGGTGAAAATTTTACGGCCAACTATAAGGAGCAGGTTTCCGTTGGGACCAACGCCGCTTTGGGTAGTGTGATTCTTACCGCCATGCAATTTCCATCAATCGTCCCCGTAAAGGATATCAACGGGGCATATGCAGGGAACCCGATCAACGATAGTAACAACCCTATGGGACAGTTGTCCAGAAACAAGGACAACAAACAAAAAAGGGTTCAAGCTTTGGGTAATGTGTTTGCAAATCTATATGTAGGCGATTTTACCTTTAAAACTTCCTTTGGATTGGATTACCAAAACTATAATATCAGAAGTTTTTCACCTACTTACGACGAGATATTGTCTACCAACAATACCAACTCCTTATCAACGTCCAACAGCTTCAACTATCAGTTCTCATTTACCAATACATTGAACTATAAAAAGCAATTTGGAAAACATCATCTGGATGCCATCTTAGGTCAGGAATCCATAGAGTACAATTACGAAGGTTTTAGTGCATCTGTAAGTGAATTTTTGTACGAGGATTTAAACTTCAGATACCTAAGCTTTGGTACCGAGAACATGTTGAATTCGGGGAGTGCCAATGGATGGTCTTTGAACTCTTACTTTGGAAGGGTGAACTATAACTTTGACGAAAAATACCTTTTTACCGCTACGGTAAGACGTGACGGTAGTTCCAGGTTCAGTGAGGATAACAGGTGGGGTACGTTCCCAGCATTTTCATTGGGATGGAGATTAAATCGCGAGGATTTCTTTAATCCTGATGGAGCTATTTCTTCCTTGATGCTGCGTGGTAGCTGGGGTCAAACCGGTAACCAAGAGATTTCCAATTATGCTACAGTGGATAGTTACCGGAACAACAACGCCAACTCCAACTATGCCATCGATGGTGCACAAGAAGCAGTTTATATCGGATTGACCCAATCCCGAATTCCAAATGCAGATTTGAAATGGGAAACTACCACCCAAACCTCTTTTGGTGTGGATATGGGACTTTGGGACGACCGTTTGAACATTACCGCCGATTACTACATTAAAAATACGGACGATATTTTGGTGTACAATACCGTTCCATTGACGTACGGTGGTACCAATGATGGACAGTGGGTCAATGATGGAAAAATGAAAAACACTGGTTTTGAATTGGACATCAACTATAACGATATGGTAGGTGATTTTGGCTATAGCATTGGATTGAACCTTACGGGATCCAAAAATGAGCTTACCGAGTTGACCACCTCTGATTATTTGGGTATTCCGAGTTCATCATTGCACAGTGTAAACTTTGATCAAGAAATTTCAAGAAGTGCGGTAGGTCAGCCCATTGCTTCTTTCTACGGTTATGTTGCGGATGGTTTGTTCCAAAGTCAAGCCGAAGTGGATAGCTATGGAATGCAACCCAATGCACAACCTGGAGATATAAGATTTAAGGATGTTGATAGGGACGGTGATGTAGATGCAGATGATAGAACTTTTATCGGTTCACCACACCCCGATGTGATGTTGGGCCTTAACCTTCAGTTCAATTACAAAGCTTTTGATCTAGGCATTTTGTTCAATGGTAGTTTTGGGAATGATACCTATAACTTCACCAAATACAAGAACCATTTCTTTAACCAAGCAGCATATAACAAAGAAAATGTATTGTTGAACGCTTGGTCAGAAAGTAACACCAGTAGCAGCATTCCAAGATTGTCCTTGGATGATCCGAATAACAACATTCGTCCTTCAACGTACTATGTTGAAAATGGATCTTATGTTCGCTTGACAAACCTACAGCTGGGATATTCCATTGATCCAGAGCTTTTGGGTGGAATGAACCTTAGGATTTACGTTCAGGCAAGTAACCTTTTCACTATTACTGATTATAGTGGAATGAACCCACAAGTCGGACTTCAGAATTATGGTGGCAGTAACCGAAACCTCGATATCGGTATCGACCGAGGATTGTATCCCCCGAGCAGGACTTTTGTGATCGGATGTAACTTAAAACTTTAAAAAAAGCCATGAAAAACATATTGAAAATAAATTCAAAATATATAATGGTAGGTGCTACGATGGCACTTACGGTCTTGGGTTCTTGTTCCAAGGACTTTCTAGAGGAGGTTACCTATGGAGAAGTTGCCCCTGATGAAATGACAAAAGCAGAGAATGTGGAAAAAGCCATTATTTCTGCATATAGTGTGTTGAACGGTCAGATAGATGGTGCTAGTAATGCTTACAATTCCCCGGCTTCCAATTGGAGTTTTGGAGATGTAGTATCGGATGACTGTTACAAAGGTGGTGGTGGTACCGGTGACCAAAGCCAGATCCATCAAATGGAACTGTACAACACTACACCTACCACGTATGATGTAGAACGAAAATGGATGGCGTTGTACGAAGGAGTTAAAAGAACCAATGAGGCCATGAAATTGTTGAACGCCTCAGAGGACTTCGATGCAACCTTAAAAGCTCAACGAACTGCTGAACTTAGATTCATAAGAGGTCACTATTATTTTGAGCTTAAAAAAATCTATGATCAAATTCCATATATCGATGAAACTGCGGAAACTGTTTCTGATTATGCGCGTTCCAATACCGAATTTACTTCTGCAGAGATTTGGGCCAAAATAGAGGCTGATTTTCAAGCCGCTTACGATGCTTTGCCAAGCAGTCAAGAAGAGGTAGGTAGACCTACCAATCTTGCGGCAATGGCATATTTGGCCAAGACGTATCTTTTTCAAGAAAAATGGCAAGCCGCTTTCGATGCTACAACTGTTGTAATGGGGGGTAGCTACGAATTGATGGATGATTTCCAATCGGTTTTCTTACCTGAAAATGACAATGGTTCAGAAGTGCTTTTTGCCGTGCAATATTCGGTGAATGATGGGCAAGGAAGTAACTACAACGGTAGTATTGGTGACCGTTTGACCGCTCCCGGAGGGCCTTATTACTCTCAATATGGTTTCCACCGTCCATCACAGAACTTGGTAAATGCTTTTAAAACAGATGCCTCTGGGCTTCCGGTTAACGACAATGTTGATGTGACCGAAACTGATTTTGTAGATCCCCGTTTGGATATTACCATTGGTAGACCAGGTATTCCTTACAAAGACCTAAACGTTATTTATGAGGCCAACTGGGCAAGGGATTTGGCGACCTATGGTCCTTTTGGACCTAAAAAGCGAATCCTCTCAGCAAATTCCCCTTACCACGTGACTGTTTGGCCGTATGTCGATGCGTTGAACTATTACATCATCCGTTATGCTGAGGTATTGTTGTGGAGAGCGGAAGCCGCCGTTGAATTGGGTAACTTGGAGGAAGCTAGGTCTTTAGTGAACCAAATTCGTGAGCGTGCAGCCAATTCCCAATATGTACAAACATTGGATGGGTCTAGTGATGCTGCCAACTACAACATCGGAACTTATGATACGGCTTGGACCGATGCCACTGATGCAATGGAGAAAGTCCGTTTGGAGTCTCGCTTGGAACTTGCCATGGAAGGACACCGTTTCTTCAATTTGGTGCGTTGGGGCATCGCCAAAGAGGTGATTGATGATTATTTAGAGGTGGAAAGAACCAAAAGAACCCACTTGACCAATGCAGCCTTTACCCTAGGTAAAAATGAGTACTGGCCAATTCCACAAGAATATATTGACAGTGTTGACGAGGGTCTGGTAACCCAGAACAACGGATACTAACTAAAATTTTAATCATAAGGGCGGCTTCAATAGCCGCCCTTTTTAAAATCAACAGCATGAAAAAACTACTTCTTTTTTCATGGGTTATGGGTTGTGCTTTTATTTCTCGAGCTCAAACTATAACTCAAGATCATCCCAACATAACCCAAGAGAGGCTACAAGCAAAAAATTTCTATTTGTTTTCGGTATTGGAAAGCAATGCGGGGATCATGAATCTTTTAAAAACGGATAAGCAATTGAAATCCTACTGGGATAAAATGACAATTCCCATGGAAACCTTGCCCCAAAATGGTAAGGAAATCATAACTCCATTTTTATGGTCGGAAAGTGATATCCAAACCATTGGAAACCGATTGGTGGATTTGTCCAAGGGCAATGCTGACTTTAAGGGCCTTATCAAAAAGTTAAGGGATTCCAACCAATATGCAAATTTTGAACGGGCTTCTGATGATGAATATCTCTATGACATATGGGAACAATGTGCCAAAGGATTGGATACGGTGTTGGAAGTTTATGGGGCAGGGAAAATGCCATTTTATAAAAATATTGATTCGGTTTCTTTTGATGCCAAATCGAAAAGATACCTCTATGCGGTTGCTACATTAAAGACACTGGCCATTGATGGTGCCCAAGAGGAACAATTGTTCTTCCAACCAAGCTTATATCTTGCCTTAAACTTGTTGTATGCCAACCATAAGGACGAAGCTGTTCGTTATGATCCATTGGACAAAAAAGAGAATGCCAAAGCTGTTCAAACCATAAAAAACATAGATTTCAAGTCTTATCCCTATGCATCCATTGTGGTTTTGGGAGGCGGTCCCGAAAATTATCGGGATAAACTTTCCATTGCGGGAAAGGTGAACCTTCAATTGGCCATGAAAGAATACCGAGCCAAAAAAGCACCTTTTATAATTGTTTCAGGAGGTCATGTACATCCGTATATGACGCCTTACTGTGAGGCCGTGGAAATGAAACAAGCACTTATGGAGGAATATGGAGTTCCCGAAGAGTACATCATCATCGAACCTTATGCAAGACACACTACGACCAATATGCGAAATGCAACCCGATTAATGGTGGAATACGGGATTCCATTGGAACAAAAGAGCTTGGTAGTGACGAATCCTTCACATAGTGATTACACGGGGAGTGAAACGTTTAAAAGACGTTGTCAGGAAGAATTGGGCTATCAACCTGTAAATTTCCATGAGAGACTATCCCCAACTACCCTTGAATTTACAGGAAACAAAGTTTCATTCCACCAAAATCCAAACCAACCCTTAGACCCATAATGGTATGAAAAAGTACGGTTTGTGTATTCCAATGGTGCTGCTATTTTTCGCTTGTCAACAAAGGAAGGCTAAAAATGAGGTTGACATAGTCAAATCCCCAAGTGAACAAGTGAACGGCTTTCTAGGCACCTCCGGAGATCATGGGCAAATGTCCCCGGCAGCGGCTTCTCCATTTAATATGATATCCATTGGCCCCGTGACCCATCCTGGCACACATACAGGCTATGATTACTATGCAAAGGAATTTTTAGGTTTTGTCCATACCCATATTGAAGGTGTTGGTTGTAGAGGCGGGGGAGGTAACATTTTGGTAAAGCCTATTGGAAATGAAGAAGTGGATGAAAAATTGCTGAAGAAGCATGAGTCCGCCAAACCCGGTTATTACAAAGCCACCTTTGAAAATGGAATAAGTGCCGAAATGGCTACCGACCATAATTATGGGGTGCATCAATATCATTTTCCGGAATCGGGACAAATGTTGAAAGTAGATTTGGCCTATGCCTTTTTAAATCGGTTCGAAGAAGCACAACACACTGCTGTTGGGAATACGATAAAAGGTTGGGTAGATACCAAAACAGTTTGTGATAGGGGTAGGTACAGACTCTATTTTTATATGGAGTTTGACCATGTTTCCACTATTTCAAAATCACAAAAGGACAGCTATGTAATTTATGGCACAGGCAATCCAACAATAGGGTTGAAAATCGGTTTCTCTTCTGTAAATGAGGAGTTCGCCAAAACTAGGGTGGTCAATGGGGGTAGTTTGTCCAAAACCATTGAAAAGAGCACATTGGCTTGGAATGCCCTTTTGGGGCATGCAAAAGTGGAAGGAGAAGCAGATAGGGTAGCACTTTTTTATTCGTTGTTGTATCGAGGCCTTCAATCTCCTTATGTAGTCTCGGAACCGGATGGAAGTTATAAGGCGATTGATGGAACAGTTCAAAAATCCAAGGATTCTGTCTACCATGGATGGGCTATTTGGGACAATTACAGGGAACAAATGCCTTTATTGTCGCTGCTGTATCCCCAAAAATATGGCGACATCGCAAGATCAATTGCCAATTTATATCCCTATGGTAAAAATGATTGGTCCACCCAATTTGAGCCCTCCAATTCAGTTCGCACGGAACATGCACAAGTGGTGCTTTTGGATGCTTTGGAGAAGGGGCACGAGCTTCCTTTGATAAAAATAAAGGACTCTTTGATCAAGGAAATCGATAAGTTGGATTTTGGTTCGCCCGACAAAGCTTTGGAATCTTCCTATGATCTATGGGCAAGTTCCAAATTGATGTTGTCAATAGGGGATACCATGCTGGCCAACGAGTACCTAAATAAGGCTTTGGACTACAAAACTTATTGGGAAAAGGACTTTTCCGATATGGCTTGGCCCGATGTGGACCGCATGGGTGCCAGAGGATTGTATCAAGGTACGCTTTGGCAATACCGTTGGTTTGTACCTTTTGATATTGAGGGACTCCAGAGTTTGGACGGTGGCGAGAGTGCTTTCAGGAAACAATTGGACCAATTTTTTGAAGAGAACAATTATAATCACGCCAACCAGCCCGATCTTCAGGTACCTGGACTTTACAACGCCACCAAAGAACCTTGGAAATCCCAAAAACTCTATCGAGAACTTATGCTGGATACTGTGGTTCAAGCGTATTTCAATAATAACAGCAAAGGTATCGACCCCTATATAGGTCGCATTTATAACAATAGACCTCGGGCGTATTTAAAAACCATGGATGATGATATGGGCACCATGTCGTCTTGGTTTGTGCTAAGGGCCATGGGATTCTCTGCGGTGAATGTTGGGGAACCTGTATACTATGTAACAGCTCCCATTTTTAAGGAGGTGGAATTGAACTGGTCTTCACAAAAATCATTCAAAATTCAGGTTTCTAACTACCACAAGGATCATTTTTATATCAAATCTGTTCAGTTGAATGGAAAACCCTTACTTCGAAATTGGTTGACCCACCAGGAGATAATGAATGGTGGGGAATTGATTGTGGAAACTGATAGTGTTCCAAATCTGAATTGGGGAACTGAAAATCAATTTTTGACCAAAGTTAGCATAGAAAAAGATTGACCATAACTTAACATATAAAAGATAACCAGTTCAATTCAGTTTGTTTATTTGTTTAATTGTGAGTGAGGTGCAGCCATGTTTGGGCAGCACCTTTTTTTAATTTAAAATAGATTTTTAAAAAACTTAAAGATGTCAGCGAAACTTAAAATTGGAATGTTTTTTTTCGGGTTATTGGTACTGGGTAAGACTGTAGGGCAGGAACTACCCCGTACCTATAAAGCGCCGGAATTTGATGTGGAATGGCGCAAACCCACAAATCACCCGGATAGAATTGTGCTTTCCTATGGGGAGGATCCATCAACAACCGCCAGTGTTACGTGGCGAACAACTTCTGAAATAGACACTGCCTACGCAGAAATAGCCATTGCAACCGCAGCCCCTAAATTTTGGCGTAATGCAAAGACCATAAAAGCAGGGACCACAACTTTTGATGCTATAGAGATCAATGAGGCTGAAATACTGGCGAATTACCATTCAGTGTGGTTTACAGATTTAAAAAGTGATACAACTTATGCATATCGGGTAGGGGATGGCAAACGATGGAGCGAGTGGATTCAATTTAAAACCGCACCAAAAGAAAGTAAGGACAAGTTCTCATTTTTATACGTAGGGGACACCCAAAATTTTATATTGGAATTATGGTCACGTCTGATCAGGGAGAGCTATAAAAAAGCCCCTGATGCAAAATTTATTGTTCATGCAGGTGATTTGGTAAACAACGCCCACAACGAACAACAATGGCAAGAATGGTTTGACGCTGGTGGTTGGATTCATAGTTCCATTGGTGCTTTTCCGATTCCGGGAAACCATGAGTATCGAAATTTGAGCCCTGAAACTTCTGAAAGAAGTTTGTCCGTACAATGGAAACATCAATTTACCTTACCGGAAAATGGACCTGAGGGATTGGAAGAAACCGCTTATTACATGGACTATGGGAATATGCGGATTATTGGATTGAACAGTAATGTTGACCATGAGAAACAAGCCGAGTGGGTAGATCATATACTATCGAGAACGGATAAGGATTGGGTCATCGTAACATTTCACCATCCTTTGTTTTCCGCTTCCGAGGGTAGGGACAATAAAGAATGGAGGGAGTTAATGAAGCCTATTTTTGATCAATATGAAGTTGACCTAGTACTGCAGGGACATGATCATAGTTATGCCCGTGGCAGGGTATCTCCCAAAGAAAATGTATTGGATGGGGTCAATATGAGAGATAAAACTGGAACTGTATATGTAGTTTCGGTAAGTGGTGGAAAAATGTATGGCTTACGAAAAAACGCATGGGAAGGTTATGATGCCGAAAGAGATAGGGCGGCTGAAAACACACAGTTGTTCCAAGTAATCACCATCGAGGATAATAAATTGTCCTTTGAATCCTACACGGCCGTTGGAGCGCTTTATGATGCGTTTGACTTAATTAAAAGGGCAGATCTTCCCAATGAATTTATCGAAAGGGATACTGAAGCCATTGTGGAGCGTAGATTTTCCAATACCATTCCTTATCAAGATCCACTGCCTAAAGGAGCAGAAGAGTCATTATTGTCAAAATACCCTGGATTTGAAATAACCGGAGTACATTTTGTAAACGATACCAATTTTATAGGATATAAGGTTCGATTGGAAAGAGGAGAAGACAGGGAGGAAATTTCTTTGGATGTGAATGGGAAATTCTTGGATTAATCCAATTTTTTCACCAATCAAAGCGATTGATAGAACATTGATATGTTTTGAAAGTAAGGTGAACAGAGGTTCAGGGTTTTTTATCCTCTTGGACCTTTCCTGTTCATAGATTCACAATAAGTACTACCGAATCCAAATCATCAAGTAAAGTCTCATTCTCTCGAATACAGAAGAGACTTGTTTGCACTTGGAGTGCCTATTCCAAATTCACTCGAGTAATTCCTTTAGCGAACTACTATTTTTCTTGGTGGCCAAATAATAGTCACAAGATTCTTATTGGAGCTAAAAGACTTAAAATAAATCGTTTTTCCAAACTATTGCTCTGGAGGCTTAATTAGATAAAAACGTTAAAACAATAAAAGGAATTAGAAGCGAACATAGTTCCTAAGCAATAAAATTGCTCCATATTTTTGAACCAACAAAAATATTGGGCGGTATCATTAATTAATTTATTTCTAAGCTATCATCGGAAACGGTTTGGTTTCCTATTGCCTTAGTATTCATAAACCTGCTTACAACTTTTTCAAATGCACTTGGTGCAAAAAGTGCAATAAAATGCGGAGCGTTCTTAACTCTGATAAAGGATATTGAACTGCTGTTTTGGGCAAGACGCTTGTAATGTCGCACGGCTCCCTTAATATGTGTTTTGGAATCGAGCGTACCATTGATAATCAAAGTTGGCGGTATGTGTTGTGGTGTTTTCCCAAAGTGTTCATCCCTAGAGTAGGTTGGCATCGAATTTTCAGCAATTAAACTGGGGAGTGGACTTTTAAACAATAAATCTTTTGACTCATCAATAACTTCGGTTTTTGTCATTTCAGGTCTCAGATTATTTTCAGAAGCAGTAATGACCTGGGTTAATGGAATGGAATTGGTTGAGGATTGATACGCCGCGCCATAGTCATTATAAAACGCTGTGATCTGTGTGATGGCCTTTTGGAGTGGTTCATAGTCGTTGCTATTAAGCCCCTTTATGATTTCTGGTATTGAATTCCGTACATAAGGTATGTCCAACATCATACCAAAAAGGATGGCCAGATCCTGTTTTGGTAAATTAGCAGCAAACTCAGTATCCGTTTTAGTGCGCTCTATGATGCTGTTCAATTGCTCTTCCAAGGTTATGTCGTTAGGTTCCCTATGATCAACTTGTTCAAGGAAAGATTTTCCAACATCATCCGTGACCAATGATCTGTGGCTTAGATCAAATTCATCATCGTCTTGAAGGGGAACCAGAGAATCCAAGATGACGGCATCCAGATCTACTGTCCCTAATTGTAACAAACGTAATACCAATTGTGTTCCATAGGAAACACCGTAGATGTAGCGCTCTTCCGTTCCACTAAATTCATTGATCAAGAAGCTAAGGTCCCTAGCGGCATTGGTAATAGTAAATGCCTTTACGTACTCCAAATTGCTGTACATGTAGTTAAAGCAGGGACCCCATTCATCATTGGCCAGAGCCATCCCATCTGGAGAATCAACTATTTCTTCTTTGGGACATATTTTACTGGAATATCCAGTGCCCCTATGATCAGGAACAAAAATATCCAGATGAGGAAATAGGTTAGAGAACTGATCGATCAGAGGATATAGACTTGCACCGGATTCACCAGGTCCTCCAGGTATTAACCAGATAGATCCCTTTCTATCTTTTTTTGCAGGAAACTTTCTAACGAACAAGTTTATAGTATTTTCATCACCTTCTTGATAATTCAGGGGGGCTTTGGTAGTAATGCAAACGGAGCCATCAAGTTCAGGGACATTATCGGAATTAGGACAAGATTGGGATTGAGCGGTCCAAAATGCAAAGAAGCATAGAAAATGAACAGCTGATTGGATGATTTTCTTCAAAATGTAATGATTTTATAGAGTAAAATTTCAGTCTCTATACGTAGAGACGCAAATTTACAATGAATGGTTGCCCGTCGTTTATTTAAACTTTAAAGATGCCAATAAGAGTCCGTTTCCTCTCCGTCATCAACCATTCTAATTTGGATATTGAACAATTCGGTCAGAATTTTATCCTTAGTTGAGTTATCAAATTCCTCAAATTTTATTTCCTCAATATGTTCCGAAATTTTGTCTCCGGTGTGCCATTTTTCCGCCACAATTTTATCAATCAAAATGTTCAATTCGGGTTGTAGCCTTACCCCATTTGGGATTTTATGTGTTTTACAAATATTTATGAAGGTGGCTTGCATCGGAAAATCCCCAGTTAAGTGCTACGGTCTCTTGGGTCAGATTAGAATTTTTTAGCTGAAAAGAGGCTCCCTTCACTCGATATTGTAATGCAAAATCAGAAAAGGTTGAACCCATTAGATCTTTGAACAAGGCCGTGAATTTAGTTACGGACATGTGGCACGCCAAAGCTGCCTCTTTAGTGGTTATGAGCCTTTTTTCTTCAAAAATCAAGCGTAAGGCTCCTTGAATAGAGGTTCTATGTCCATGATTTGATTTTTGAAAGGGAACTTTCCATCCTTCCATAAGGGAAAGCAACAATTCAAATAAATATATTTTAGCCCAGTCCGCATCATATTTTTTGGAAAACCTTTGTTGGACTTTTTTTGCCAGATTCTTTATTTCGCCCTTCAAATTTACTGCTGTCCTAGGTCTATCCATTGGTGGAACCATAAATGTTGAAGTCATATCCCTATCTAAGAAAAGTGTGGTTGCCAAATATCTTGGGTCGATAACAAATACAGCCACCTCACAGGGTGCCTCCAGTATTTCAAAACCATGTGGTTCCCACATATTGCAAAACCAAACCTCCCCTGGCCCTATTTCTATATCGTATCCTAGGTACGAGCGTTTCATTTTACCTTTCAATACTACTCCCAGTTCGAATTCATAATGCATGTCAAACCAACCTTCTTCTCTGTTTTCATGCCTGTTCAATAAGATTTGGATGGGCTTGTTATCGTCAAGTTCAAAATAAAAGCGTTTAAAATCATCTATCTGTGCTCCATTTATCATATTCTTTCATGATTTTACAAAAAATATGGAGTAATTTACAAAAAGACACATATAAGAATTGACCATATTTGAAATTAAACTTTAATCAAGGCAATTACAATTTGTTCTTGGGAATGAGTTTATCACTACTGATAAGAAACTCGGACACACAGTAAACCGGAAAATCGAGGTTGTTTTTTGAACGGATTTATTAGTTAGGCACATCTGGTTTATTAACAATCAAATGGAACATTTCTTAATTATGAATTTTTATGGAACATTTTGATGCCATCGTTATAGGATCGGGAATATCTGGAGGCTGGGCTGCCAAAGAACTTTGTGAACAAGGCTTAAAAACGCTCGTACTGGAAAGGGGAAGGGATGTAGAGCACATCAAAGATTATCCCACCATGACCATGGATCCGTGGGATTTTGAACACCGGGGCCGAATGACCAAAAAGTTCTATGAAGAAAACCCATTGATTACCAAGGCATCCGGATTTGGGGAGGATACGGCCCATTTTTTTATAAAGGATGCAGACCATCCCTATGTACAGGAAAAACCATTTGACTGGATACGGGGATATCAAGTCGGTGGAAAATCTTTGATTTGGGGAAGGGCCTGTCAACGTTGGAGCGATTACGAGTTCAAAGCACCTGAAAAGTACAATTATGGGATAGGTTGGCCCATTGATTATAATGATATTGCCCCATGGTACTCCCATGTGGAGAAATTCATTGGCGTATGTGGTAATAAGGATGGTATTGAGTCTATGCCCGATGGGGAATTTTTGCCCCCCTTCGAACTGAACTGCGTTGAGGAACACATGAAAAGCACGCTCGAAGAACATTTCTCTGGAAGATATTTGGCTCAGGGAAGATGGGCGCATCTCAGCGAACCAGAGCAAACCCATTTGGATCAAGGTAGGGGCAAGTGCCTTTGTCGCAATAAGTGTATGAGAGGATGTCCATTCGGAGGGTACTTCAGTTCTAATACCTCCACATTGCCTTGGGCCGAGAAAACAGGTAACCTAACGATTAGACCGTTTTCGGTAGTGCATTCAATTGTTTACGATGAGGATTCGGGAAAAGCTTCCGGTGTCAAGGTCATTGATTCCAATACAAAAGAGGAGTTCATCTTCAGCGCCAGAATTATTTTTGTGAATGCATCGGCACTCAATTCCAATTTGATTTTACTCAATTCAAAATCCGATCGTTTTCCCAATGGTCTGGGCAACGATCATGACTTATTGGGAAGGTATATCGGTTTTCATATATACAGGGCCCGAGCAGGTGCCAAAATCAGTGGATATGAGGACAAATATTATTATGGTTCAAGGCCATCGGAATGTATTATAGCCAATTACCGGAATTTAAAGGAACAGGATACCGATTTCCTTGGCGGATATACCATTTTTACCGGAGCCTATCGAAACAGAGCCGAAGAAATCCCTGACGAAAAACCACACCTTGGGGCGGACTTTAAACACAAACTAAGTAAACCCGGGAATTGGCAAATCTATATGTACATGCAGGGAGAAACTATCCCAAAAGCATCGAACAGGGTTTATTTGAGCCAGGATAAGACAGATGATTGGGGTATTCCCTTACTTGTCACAGATGTTGGTTATGATGAAAATGACGAAAAAATGATTAAAGATTTTCTTGTGGAAAGTCGTCGCATGCTCGAAAAAATGGGCTGTACGGATATAGACACACAGGACAACAACCAAGCACCTGGATTGGATATCCACGAAATGGGTGGTGTAAGAATGGGGAAAGACCCTGAGACTTCCCTTCTGAACAAATACAACCAAATGCATGAATGCAAAAATGTATTTGTGACCGATGGCGCCTGTATGACCAGTACGGGCAATCAAAGTCCATCCATTCTGTATATGGCACTTACAGCACGGGCAGCCACATATGCTGCGGCCCAGTTTAAAAAAGGATTGTTATAATAAATTAAGATTATGGACAAAAAAGTCGGAGTCGGACTCGTCGGTTCTCAATTCATATCAAGTATACATGCCGATGCATTGAGCAGGGTATCGGATGCAGAGATTTTAGCGGTAATGTCTCCTACAAAAGGGCATGCCGAAAACTTTGCGAAAAAGTTCAACATTCCCAATCATTTTACGGATCTGGACAAAATGTTGGCAATGCCGCAAATTGATATGGTGGTCATTGGCGCACCCAACTATCTACACTGTGAGATTACTTTAAAGATAGCAAAGGCAGGCAAACATGTAGTGGTTGAAAAACCTTTGTGCATGAACTTAAAGGAAGCGGATTTAATGATCGATGCCTGTAAAAAAGCCAATGTAAAGCTCATGTATGCCGAAGAACTTTGTTTCGCCCCTAAATATGTACGTTTGAAGGCTTTATTGGACGAAGGAGCCCTTGGAGAACCTGTGCTCTTCAAACAATCGGAAAAACACGATGGTCCTCACGCCGACCACTTTTGGGATATTGAACGCTCTGGAGGTGGGGTAACTATGGATATGGGCTGCCATGCCATCCAATTTTTTAGATGGCTACATCCTAAAAAAAACATCAAATCGGTATATGCCCAAATGATGACCAGTGTGCACGGCGATAAAACCGAAGGTGATGACAACTCCATTATTATTCTGGAATTCGAAGATGGTGTAACGGCCGTAATGGAAGAAAGCTGGACCAAACTTGGGGGCATGGACGATAAAGCCGAAATACATGGTTCTGAAGGAGTGGCCTACGCAGATATACTCCAAGGCAACTCAATCCAAACATACAGTAGCAAGGGAGTGGGCTATGCTGTGGAAAAGGCAGGAAACACCATTGGGTGGAGCTATACCATGTTTGAAGAGAGTTGGAACTATGGCTTCCCACAGGAATTTGAACATTTTGTGGATTGTGTCAAAAATGACAAACAGTCCTTGGTGACAGGGGAAGATGGAAAGGCTGTACTGGAAGTGATTCTTGCGGCCTATGAATCAGCGGGCACTGGAAAAAAAGTGCCACTTCCTTTCAAATCGGATGTGGACAAGCCCTATAAATTATGGAAGAAAGTATAGTGGTCATGTTCCCACTATTCCAAACAGATTAAAACATGGAAAGAAGAGATGCTTTAAAACTTACAGCCACCATTTTGGGAGGAAGTGTCATAGGAGCCCAATTCTTTTTGTCGGGCTGTGTTGTACCCCCCAAGAAAAGAGCTGAAATTGTAACCAATGACGATGTTCACTTTCTTGATGAAATAGGCGAAACCATTCTTCCTGACACAAACGAGTCCCCTGGGGCAAAGGCAGCTCATATTGGAGCATTTATGAAAACAATCGTAAATGACTGTTACAGTAAAGATGAAGCCTTAATCTTTATCAGTGGTTTGGATAAAATCGAGGAAAGATCCATAGATGTATTTCGAGAATCATTTCTCTCTTTATCGAAAGAAAAAAAACTAAATCTACTTACCCAATTTGATGAGGAGGCCAAAAAAGCCACATCTTTGGAGAAGCCCCATTTTTTCACCATGCTCAAAGAGCTTACCGTTTGGGGTTATTTTACTTCTGAGATTGGTGCGACCCAAGCCCTTCGTTACAATCCAGTTCCCGGTAGATTTGAAGGCTGCATTCCCTATACAGGTGAAAGCGTTTGGATATCATGAACAACCAATTCTTTGAAGACTATGAAGCGATGAGCGCATATGCGGGCCATATTGTACTCTCAGAACTTAAAAGAAAAAAAAACCTTCGTATTTGTGCAGCTACCGGAAACTCCCCGACAGGAACCTATGAGTTTTTGGCAAGGCAATATTTGAATCGGCCAGAGCTTTTCGAAAAGCTCCATATTGTAAAATTGGATGAATGGGGCGGGCTACCCGATACAAACCCAGGTTCTTGTGAGTATTATTTGCAGGAACACCTTCTAAGTCCCTTGCATATTCCCAATGATCGATACACTGGTTTTATCACCAACCCACAAAATGCTTCGAAAGAATGTAATAGGATTCAACAAAAGATTGAAAATGATGGTTTAATCGATTTGTGTATTTTGGGATTGGGGAAGAACGGACATATTGGCTTTAATGAGCCTGATTACCACTTGCAGCCATTTTGCCATGTGGCTCAACTTTCGGAGGCATCACAAAAGCATGGTATGGTTAAGGATTTGGATATAAAACCATCGTTCGGAATGACGCTGGGTATGCAAAACATCCTCTCTGCCAAAAGAATAATCCTCTTGATTTATGGAACGGGCAAAGAAGAAGTACGCTCCAAATTGAAGAAAAAAATCATAACTACCCAATTGCCTGCTACTTTCTTATGGCTTCACCCCAAGGTTGATTGTTTGCAAGTAAAAAGTACCTAGTGGCCCCTTAAGGGTTTGGATTGAATCGTTTATTTGAACTTTGTTAGTGATTTATCTTTAGTGTACTCATATTCTTTTAACTCATCCAATTCTTCTGATATTCTTGATTTCCATTCAAGAAACTTTGGATAGTTAACCAAAACTTCATAGTCGTACTTTTCCTGCATCGATTGGCATAAATTATATATGCTATCGGAAGTAGAGGTGTAAAAGTCTTCATCATTAAAGTTTCCTCCACCATATTCACTATATGATTTTCGCAATTTTCTTGTGTACAGTTCTTGAATGTCAAAATGAAGTTGCTCGTGATCTAAAGTTTTGGAATCATTCGTATTTGTCCATGAACGACATTTTTGGAAATAACAAAGAGGATTAATCTCAACTTGTCCGTAAATATTTTTCATGCTAATGTATTGAATTGTCATTCCAGTACCAGCCCTATTATGTGTCCTAACTGGCGTAGGCGGTCCCTTGAAATCATCCCAAGTTAAAGGCCTATTTTTACTCCACAGGATTAAGGAATCATTTTCTTGAATTATTTCTTGTCCAAATGATGCAAGGCCTATATGAATCAACAATATTATGAATGCACTTCTCAAATATTCTATTTCTCGTTTTAAATGGTGGTTAATCGTTTATTTGAACTTATTTAATTGTCTCCAAGATTAGGAAAGGTCACTATGATTTTTTCATTCGAATCCATCATGATATATTTTCCACCTTTAACGTGCAGATCTATTTTTTCACCCAAGCTCATTTTTGAAAGCTTTGATACAATTTCATTGATTACCTTTTTTGCTTCTGGCAAAGGGTTGGTAATTCCTTTTTCCATCATCTCTTTGCGAAGTTTATAAATCTCAAGATAGTGTTTAACATCTAGCATTAGTAATCGTTTATTTAAACATTATGTTTCGATGTGCTTTTTTTTATTAAGTTCTTTATCTTTTCTGAATCAAAATAGTCTAGTTCTTTCAAGAGAATTGGCAAAAACTTCTCAAAACTTTTAAAACTATCGTTTTGTTCGTATTCCTTGATTTTGGCTGGATGAGCCGGATGGTTGAGACCACCAAAGATGGAAAATGAGAACCACCTAATTTTTGGATTTAGTGATTTTAAAATCAGTCTTTTGCGCTAGTCTTGAGGGTGCTCAATTCTATCCGGCGAAGGTGGTATACTATGTCCGGCGTTTCCAGTTTGGTTTCAATATGGGTTGAACTATGTGTTTTTTATTATAAATATACATTTGTTTGGATGAAACTTGTAAATAGTCTTTTTGGTTCGATTTTGAACCATTTTTTGTGGCATTGTCCAAAAAATTGTCCAAGCTTTTTCGGGTCTTCCGTCAATCAGTTGAACCGGATAAGTGTCGAGGCAATGGCTTCCATTTTTTTAGGTTCCACCCGTACCTGTTCTGCATAGGTATTCCAATCGCCCACCACTGAATGGATATGTTCCACAATGTCCTTTGCCTTTTTGATGCTCATCGACCTGCCCACGGTCAATAGGTCCTCCTTCGAAATTTGCTTTCTTTTTCCATTGATGCTCAAGGCATGTTGGCTCACCCAGATACTGTCGGGACGGTAGGCATGGCAAATGTCATAGGCCGGCGCCAGTTCCCATCTGTCCCCTTTCTTGAGCCGGAAGGCAAAATTCTTGGTATGGTCATCACAATTGCGGGCCAGTACGTTGAATACCATACGTCGGTACATTTGTTCCGCCTGCTGATAGTCCAACCGCAACTCCCGCATCGTCTCGAACAATTGCTCATAACTGTAACTGTTCACCAAGTTGAAATCATAGTGTTTCATCGCACATAGGGTCTGTATGTGGTGCTTTACATTTCCTTCTTCCCGATCAAACCGTTTGGTCATAAAGTGAGCCCTTCCACGTTCTTCCAACAATTGGCAGGGCATCATGTCGATACCAGCGTCCTTGGCCATGAGGTAATAGGCCATTTCCACCCTTCCGTAGCCCTGGGTGTCACCCAATTGTACATCGCTCACCCCGTCCAGTTTGATGAGCCAGTGACCGAATCCTTTGGGAACATTTGTCTGACCGGACCGGACCTCCCCAGTCTTTTCATTGTATGCGATTACGGCCTTTGGCCTAGCACCTCCGGCAGAAGTACCTATGGTGATCAATTTACGGATGGCCTCCTCTTCCTCATCTTGAAGGTTCACGTGGAAAGCTTCCCGCTTCTCCAACATTTTTCGGGCAATGTTCACCAGACCATCGATTTCAAGTTGGACCGTATTTTTCTTTGGCTTCAAGACTTCGGGTTCAAATTCCAGGGCACCCATGCCGCGGCTTCCGATAAAGCACAACTGTTCCACCGGGTTCATACTGTTCTCAGGACGTCCCTGTTGGGCGAGCCAAATATTGATCAGTTGGTTCCCATAGGCATCCGGAAGTACATCGGCAAGTAGGCCTGGAAGTCCTTTGAACGTATCATAGCTGCTGTTGCGACCGGCCCTGAGTTCCGGAAAACTGAATATGCCATTGCCCCCCTTCAAAGGTATCTTTAGCGGTGAGAGTTCCCGATCAAAATCCTTGGCATATTCGAACACACCCAGTCCCTGATCTGAATCCCAGGCCACGGCACCTGCCAATTCCCCCCAAATCCGAACAAACGCACTGGTCGCCATTACCAATCACTTTCTTGTTGGCCCTTATGGGGTTTTCCCGAGGCATGTTTGCGACGCTCACGCTCCATCTTGGCCAAATGCATGGGACTGATCTGGGGTCTTACCTCAAATACGTCCATCACATGGAGTAGTTCCAAGGTGCGCAGGACTTGTAGCAGGGTGGACACCGTTACCGTTCCCCCCCGTTCCAATAGACTCAAAGTGGAACGACTGATGTCCGCGTTTTGGGCCACTGTTGCCTGGCTCAGGTTCTTCTGGAGACGGTGGTGCTTGATGAAGCGACCAATGACCTCACTTAAGGCCTTATCGCTCATTGCGTACCAAGAATTGTGTGATATATCAGTCATAGTAACCTATAATTATATGTTTTGTGTGATAAACAATACAAATGTAATAAAAATTATGGTTACAAAATATTTATTATGTATGATAAATAATGCAAAATAGAAATAAATGGATTAGTTTGAATGAAAAATCATTCAATAGTATTAGATTTTTAAGTTTGTCAATGTGCCAGACCGGTTGGAACGGATACCGAGAATCACTAAAAACGGTTAAATTTGAACCACCAAAAATCTCGCTGTAGTAGGTTGTGCGTCAGTTATTACCCGTAAAGCAATAAACGATGATATTATTCAAAAACTGGAAATTTATCTAAATGACTACTTACCCAAGAAGATTCCGTTGAAACCCTGCTATCTGGATCATATTGTCCAATGACCCAAAATCAGGGGAGGTTACTATTGGGATACTCAATAGTCCCATGCCTATTAGGATATTGATCCAAAGGTTGCGATTTTTCAATTTATTGTATTTTAAAGCAGCCTTTAAAACTATACAAATAAGTCCATGAAATCACAACAATTGAGGTGAATAAAGGTAACAACGAGGTGAGTGACATTTCGTAGGGGCAGGTTCTTTCCACTGATGTTTCTCAAATAGATTTTTGAGGTGATTTTCATTAAAAAGTAGGGATGGTTTGTTTTAACTACTATTATAATGATAATTATTATGTATATTTATATGTAAATATTACTATAATGTCACTTATTACACTGAATAAGGCTCAAAAAAGAATTACTCAGAATATGAGGGATCTGCGCCTTGGGAGGGGGCTGACCCAAAAGGGGTTGGCTGAGCGCTCAGGTGTGAGCGTGTCCTCGTTGCGCAAGTTCGAACAAAAGGGAAGCATTTCCCTGGATTCTTTTTTGAAGTTGGCCCTGACGCTGGGATGTATGGATAAGCTGATAACAGCTACCCAACCTATGGAAAGCAATTTTTCATCCATCGATGATGTGCTGGCCAAAGAAGATAAAAAGCCTAAAAGGGGTAAACACGGATGAGCACTTATATTTCTGTAAATGAATTGAAGATCGGGATAGACTTTGGAAAAAATGTTATACCCGTGGGCCGTCTGGCAACTCGGGATTATAAAACCTATTTTGAATATGACACGGATTTTATAAAAACAGGATTGGAAATATCCCCGATAAAACTTCCTCTTGGTCCGGGACTTCAGGTGTTCGATTATCAACCCTTCGAGGGGTTGCCCGGTGTATTTAATGACAGCCTGCCGGATGGATGGGGACGGCTGCTGTTCGACCGGTATATTAGAAGTCAACATTTGTTGCCCGATGATTTTTCATCTTTGGACCGGTTGGCCCATGTCGGTACAACAGGGCTTGGGGCTTTGGTGTATGAGCCTGATCATAGCATGACGGATAAAGAAAAAGATACAATCGACCTGGATATACTTTCCCGGCACACACAGGAGATTTTGGATGGAACTGCCGATGAGGTGCTGGAGGAACTTCTCAATCTGAATGGTTCATCTGCGGGAGCCCGTCCAAAAGCCCTTATAGGTTTGGATACCACGAAAACCCATATTATATCGGGAAAACATAATCTTGGGCCCGACCATGAACACTGGCTGGTCAAATTTGCAAACAGTAGCGATGGTGCCGATGCCGGTGCCATCGAGTATGTATACGCCCTTATGGCCAAAGAAGCCGGTGTGGAAATGATGCCCGTACATCTATTTGATGCGGCAAAAGGTTCCGGTTATTTTGCTACCCAACGCTTTGATAGGGAAGGGGACAAAAGATTTCATATGCATACCGCTAGCGGGCTACTGCATTCGAACTTTAGAATGCCATCCTTGGACTATGAGGATTTGATCGCCCTTACCGGTGTGCTTACCAAGGATGTGCGGGAAATTGAGAAAATGTTCCGTCTTGCCGTATTCAATGTGCTTTCCCATAACCGGGATGACCATGGTAAGAACTTTTCTTTTCTCATGGGTGAAAACGGGGATTGGAAATTATCGCCAGCCTATGACCTTACCTTTTCATCAGGTCCACGGGGACAACAGAGTACCATGGTCATGGGTGAAGGACAATCGCCATCAGTTGGACATTTATTGAAATTAGGTGAGGAAGCCGGTCTAAAGGAATCCAAGGTCAATGAAATTGTAGAGCAGACCAAATACGCCCTAGGTCATTGGGAAGTTTTGGCTGATAAACATGGTGTGGCAAAAACGAATATCAAGTTTATTCAATCCAGAATAGGGACCGTTTAATCGAAACAAACGACGACTATGTCAGGTATGATCAAGGTCGAATTGCGTTGGTTCAATTAACTCACTTTCAGTATTTCCCATACCCGTTCCACCCATTAAAGAAAGCTTAAAACCAGCTGTTTAATAATTATCGTCGGATGCATTAAGAGAAGAACATTAAAAGTGTATTATTTAAGCCACCTCATTTCCGGGCTTTATATGGATGCTAACCAATAACATATTAGTAATTTGACCATACTTGATTTTGTCCGACGTTTTCACATGACCCTCTATTTTAAAAAATCTCTAAAACTATCTTTGTTGATCACTGTAATTTGTGCATCATAAGCGGTTACAAAAGCTTTAGGAACTTTTACTTTACTTTTTGGATTCCACTTGATTTCAAAAGCTCCTAGTTTTCCAGCCTCTTCCTCAACATAGTCAATTTCTTGTTGCGATACCGTTCTCCAAAAATAGCCTTTGGCCAGTGAACCCGTATACGAATTATGCTTTAAACGTTCGGCTATTAAAAAATTCTCCCAGAGGTTACCTTTATCCTGGCGAATTTCCATAGGATTCAAATCACCTATGACCATATTGCGAACACCAGTATCGTAGAAATAGATTTTTTGATTGGTCTTGATTTCGTTTCGTAAATTTTTACTGAAACTTGGGAGTTTGAATATTACATACGCTTGACAAAGTAAATCAATGTATGTAGCTACTGTTTTTTTATCTATACCTAAGAGCTGTGACAATTCATTATAACTTACTTCGCTGCCTATTTGAAAGGCTAAGGCTCTTAATAGTTTTTCTAAAACCTCTGGTTTTCGAATGCCACCATAGCTTAGGATGTCTTTATATAAATAACTATCGGTAAGTTGTTTTAAGATTTCCTTTTCTGCTCCGAAATTATTAATGACATCTGGATACATTCCATAAATAACTCGCAGTTCCAGCTGCTGTTCGGCTTTAAGATATCCTACATTGGATTCAAACTCTGTCCAAGATATAGGGTAGAGCTTATATTCCCATTTTCTGCCGGTAAGAGGCTCCTGGGTATGGTTGTTTAATTCAAAAGCCGATGAGCCGCTCACCAGTAGTTGAACTCCTTTAAGTTGATCGGTAATTAGCTTAAGGGTAAGTCCTATATTATCGATTCGTTGGGCCTCATCAATAAATACGGTTTTGAAATTACCAATAATATTTTTGAGTTGCTCTAAATTGGGACTGGAAAGTAGTTTTCGGACAGTAGGATCATCCCCGTTTAAAAAAAGGTAATCCTGATTTTCGAGCAATTTATTGAAAAGCGTAGTTTTACCTACTTGCCTTGGACCAATCAATAGAATAGCCTTACCTGTGCCAAAACGATTTTTTATTTTCTCTTCTAAACTTCTACTTATCATATTTAGGGATTGTATTCCCCAAATATAACTATATTTGGGGAATATATTCCTTGATTATAATTAATATGGTGTTTGTGGATGAGCCGGCTGGTTGGGCCCACCAAAAACGGAAAATTTGAGCCATCCTAAATTGGGTAGTAGAGACTTGAAATTCAGATTTTGTTGTCCTGTTGGAGGTGCTCAATTCTATTCGGCGAAGGTGGTATACTATGTACGACGTTTCCATCTCTGCATGGATGGGACGGATAATGGGAGTCCTTGAAAAACGCAAATTCATACCAGCCAATATTTCGTTTAAGAACTTTAAATCGATTTCTTACGGCCATATTCAATTTTTTCCGGCAAAGGTGGTATACCTTACCCATTTATATAGATATTAGTGTTTCAGCGTATTCCATTATCCATTATTTAAGGTCCAGATTGTCCTTTTTGTTGGAGCTCAATTTCCATCCCTATCATCAGTACCTAAGAGTGAAAAATGAGCCAAATACATCTTTTTGTCAATTCATATATTTATTGTTATGGTGCCGAATATCACACCTCTAATCGGTTCAAATCTTATTTCTTAAACATGAAATAAACGGCTAAAATCAAAAAAAGAAAGGAAATGATATGGTTCGGACGAAACGTTTCTGTCTTGAAGACCACCAAGGTGAATACCGCAAAAACAACCAATGTTATCACCTCTTGCAGTACTTTCAATTGGATAAGGCTGAACGGTCCCCCATAATCCTATTGGCGGGTACTTGGAACATATATTCAAACAGCGCTATGCCCTAACTGATCAGTATTATGGACACAAGCCCAAGCTTATTGAACCACTTCCATTCTGAAAATTTGAGGTGGCCATACCAGGCCATGATCATAAAGGAATTGCTCATGACCAACAGGCCAATTGTCAAAAATGCTTTCATCGAGGATGTTTGGGTTAGTGAACCGTTCCGGGACCTTGATACATGGCCAGATGCGTGTTCTTTTCAAAGGGTGGAAAATACAGAAAAAACCAACACGGGAACAGCAAAAACCAACACGGGATGAGTGTGTGACCGGGATACATATTGGATGAGCCGGATGGTTGAGACCACCAAAAATGGAAAATGAGAGCCACCTGATATTTGGTTTTAGTGGTTTGAAAGCCAAGTTATTATATTAGTTTGAGGGGTGCTCAACTTTACCGGCGAAGTTGGTATACTATGTCCGGCGTTTTCAGGCCACAGGGCAGACATGTTCTTTAGGTAAAAGGACTTTGATGAAATTTTCGTAGCTATGTGATAGCAATTGGAGGGTATGTACCTTTACGGTCAAAACGTTTCAAAAGCCATGAAGAATACAGATCAAAAATTAAAGGAACGGGTAAAAGAGTTGACCTGTCTTTACGAGGTTACCTCTATCATCGTGAATTCCGGATACGACGAACTGTCCACTTCCTTGGAAGCCATTGCCTATTGTCTTAAAAGAGGGTGGCAGTTTCCCGAAGTTGCCGAGGCGGCGGTTTCCATCGGCAACTATCAGGTACGGACCCATGGATTTTCGGAGCCTATGACCTGCCTATCCCGTGACGTCATTGTGTTCAACAAGGTGGAGGGGACCATAGCCATAGGTTATCCAGCTTCGGATTATACACTGAAGGACTTTCTTCCGGAAGAAAGGACCCTGCTCAAAAATGTATGTCTGGCCGTAGGGAACCTAATGGAACGTAAACAGATCCATGATAGCGAAGCGGAAACGAAAAGACAAATGGAACGTAATGATCGTTTGCATATCATGGGAGAGATCACTGCGGGCATAGCCCATGAGCTGAATACCCCTTTGGCCAATATTTTGGGGTTTGCCGAATTATTGCTGGATAAAGCTACCGATACTGGGACCAAGGAGGATCTACAAACGATTTTGGACAATGCCATTTTCAGCAGGGAAATTGTCAAAAAACTAATGTTCTTTACCTGTGAAATGCCACAACAGATGGAAGTTGTCGAGCTGAACAAGATCATGGACAGTGTGGTTCGCCTTATGGGGCCCTCCCTTAGGGAAAAACAGTTATCGGTCGTCAAATCCTACGACAACGATGATTTAAGGATCCAGGCCAATACGGTCCAATTGACCCAGGTCATGTTCAACCTTATCATGAACGCGGCGTATTACTCCCCTGAACGCGGAGAGATCAGGGTAGAGCTCCTTGGCGAGAAGCAGAAGATCGTTATCAATATTATCGACCAAGGGGAAGGGATAGCACCTGGCCAGGAAAACAAGGTTTTTGAACCCTTTTATACCACCAAACCGGTCGGGGAGGGCACAGGTCTTGGCCTGAGCGTGGTCCATGGCATTATTAAAAGCTATAAGGGGACCATTAGGCATGGACCCAATAAGCCAAAAGGAACTATTTTTACCTTGGAATTTCCAAAATGATGCCCATGGCCCTGAACAAAGAGAACATTCTTATTGTAGATGATGATATCAAGATCTTGGAACTCTTGGCAAGAAGGCTCAAAGAGTTCAACTACCATGTTTTTAAGGCCATATCGGTTAAAGAAGCCCTGTTTATCCTAAAGGACACCTCCATAGACCTATTGATCACGGACATTCAAATGCCCGAAGTCGATGGTATTCAATTATTGAAGTACGCCAAAGAACATTATCCCAATATGCCAAAATTGGTAGTTACAGGATACCCATCCGTTGGTGGCGCCTTGGAAGTGCTTAAGTCCGGAGCTATGGACTATTTGACCAAGCCCTTTACAAAAGAGGAACTCAAAATGGCCGTGGAAAGAGCGTTGGAAAAAAGACAAGAACATCAAGGAGCTATTATTTCCGTTCCCTCCCCGATACAACAACCGGCATTCAAGGAAATGGTCGGTGATTCCACCGCTTTTGGTCAGGTACTTACCATTGTAGATAGGGTAAAGGATAACAAGGCAACGGTATTGATACAAGGTGAAAGTGGTACTGGTAAGGAATTGGTAGCCAGGGCCATCCATTATTCGGGAAAGTACAGTAAAGGACCCTTTATCGCAGTGAACTGCGGGGCCATTCCGGAAAATCTTCAAGAGGCGGAATTGTTTGGATATATCAAAGGGGCCTTTACCGGGGCCGACCAAAACCGAAACGGTTTTTTTCAGGCGGCATCGGGAGGCACGCTCTTTTTGGATGAAATAGGGAATGCCTGTTTAGATGTACAGGCCAAATTATTGAGGGCACTTCAGGAAAAGGAAATTACCAAAGTCGGTTCCCGAACTTCTGAAAAAGTCGACCTTCGTGTTGTTGCGGCCACCAATATGGACCTATCGGAAGAGATCAAGAAAAAGAGCTTTCGGGAAGACCTCTATTATCGTTTGACCGTTGTTGAGATCAAGGTACCTCCATTGCGCGAACGAAAATCGGATATTCCACTATTGGTGGATCGATTCCTTCAAAAATACGGTATGGAGTATCGAGATCGTTTATTGAGGATGGATTCCGAAGCCCTGAAAATATTGGAACGTTACTCTTGGCCGGGAAATATAAGGGAACTTGAAAATGTGGTACAACGAGCCGTGATCATGGCGGATGGCCCGATCGGTGTAAAAGACTTACCGGACTTTTTAAAATATGAGATAGAATTTCCCGAGGAGGAACTCATGCCCTTGAGGGACATGGAAAGACAATATATCAAACGGGTGCTACTGTATGCCGAAGGGAACAAGACCAAAGCAGCAAAGATTTTAAAGATCAGTAGAAAAACCCTTCGTGACAAACTTGATTGACCTGGTCAGCTTTTGACCAACTGGATAGAAACTTTCCACTTTTCATTTTTCCACTTTTCCCATTTTAATATGTTGATTTCTGAAAATCAATTAATTGTATTTTGTTTTCTTCTTTTTTTCTTTCCAGGCATGCCATTTGCCATATAGTGTACCAAATAGTTTCAAGTAGAACGGATCAAGGTAATATACTCCGGCACTACGGTGACAAAACAACACATAATGATGGTAGGGCAAGCTATGAAATACGGCAATCTTGTTTTAGAAAGGTATGACTTTTTGATGGTCAAAAAATACTTACAAGGGCCATTGGGCTTGGAAGATTATACCCATGGAACTGTATTGGCCTTGTTGAAGGAAAATTTGCAGAAAGCCATTGTTCAAGAAAAGAAGATATGAATGCAAAACTCACATGGAAACAACGCATATTGGTCGGATTTGTAATGGCCGTTGCATTTTTATTGGTACTGGGCTCCAATCTCTTGGACCGTAGGCATTTTTCAACGGTACAAAACACCATCGAATCGATGTATGGCGATCGAGTTGTCGTACAGGACTATATCTATCAATTGAGGATTTATCTGCACGATAGGGAATTGGAGGTGTCGGGAGATGACAGCACAGTAAAAGATAATGAAAGCTATGGACAGATCACGACCATCCTTGACGATTTTGCCGCTACCGAGTTGACACGAGAGGAGGCAACATTTTTAAAACGCCTGCGCCGGCAATTTTCGAGCTTGCGCTCCTATGACCTGTCAACGGTGGACCGGGAGGATGCCAAATCAAAAATGTTGGGGCATATCCAATCGACCAAAACAACCTTGGATGCTCTTGAGGAAATTCAAATCGAAGAGAGTGGACATCTTACAGAGATCTCAGAGAAATCATTGAGTGTCAATGTGATGTTGTCCCAATTGGAAATCGCTTTTTTGATCATTATAGGAGTTTCCATATTGGTACTGGCCTTTCAGCCGATCAGAACACTATATCCCATCCATTGATTTTAAACAAGAAAAGAACCTAAATAAAATGAACAGTCCCATGAACCAATTTAAACGGAGCTTATGCTCTACCTGTGTTCACAGATCGTACTGCGTTCTGAGCAGCGATAGGTCAAATATCAACCTATGTAATGAATATCGACATCATATGGATGATAAGAATGAACCTACCATCGTGTTTTCGGATGAAATGTATTAACAAACAATCAGAGGGTACGAGACACCCAAAAAACAGTTATTTATGACAACAACTTTAACATCAAAAAAAAAGCAGCCAAAACAAGGCATGTTGGACAACGTTATGCGACAGTTCAACAATGCAGCGGATATTATCGAGCTGAATACCAACATCAGAAAGATACTGGAGGTCACCAATAATGAATTCGTTGTGCATTTTCCCGTACGCATGGACAATGGGGAGGTAGAGATATTTACGGGCTACCGTGTTCAGCACAACAATGCACTTGGGCCCTACAAAGGAGGATTGCGTTACCACCCCACGGTGGACATTGACGCTGCCAGGGCCCTGGCCATGTGGATGACGTGGAAGACCTCTTTGGCCGGATTGCCCTATGGTGGGGCCAAAGGAGGGATACAGTTGGATCCCACCAAATATTCCCAAGACGAACTGCAACGGATCACCAGAAGGTTTACCTATGCCCTTGGGGACAATATTGGACCGGAACTGGATATTCCTGCGCCTGATGTCAACACCAACCCGCAAACCATGGCCTGGATCTTGGATACCTATATGTCCACCAAATCCCCCAATGAGCGCTCGAAGAACCTGCATGTGGTCACGGGAAAACCCATTGGTACCGGTGGTTCTGAAGGAAGGGACCGGGCTACGGGCTATGGGGTTTTCCTGACCATCAAATTTTGGGCGGAACACAATACGATCGACCTAAAGAACAAAACATTCATTGTACAGGGGTTTGGTAATGTGGGCTATTGGGCGTCCCATTTTCTAAAAAAAGAAGGAGCCATTCTAATTGCCGTACAGGATGCCTATGGTAGTATCCACAACCATGAGAGTATTTCCCCGGAAAAACTTTTGGACTATGCGAAGGCCAATAAGGGCAGTATATCGGGTTTTGCAGGGGCAAATGTCATCGACAATGCCGAATTTTTTGGTTTGGACTGTGACATTTGTATACCTGCGGCATTGGGCAACCAGGTCACAGTGGATAATGCCCATGACATCAAGGCCCGCTTGATTGCCGAAGGGGCCAATGGACCGACCGATGTAAAGGCGGAGGAGATACTTTTGAAGCGGGGCATTGACATCATACCGGATATCCTGTGCAATTCCGGTGGTGTAATAGGCAGCTATTTTGAATGGTTGCAGAATCGCAATGGGGAAATATGGCAGTTGGACGAGGTATTGGAGAAACTGGAAAGAAAGATGCGGGAATCGTTCAACAAGGTCATGTACAAAACAAAGACAAAGAACCTGGACATGAGAACGGCTGCCTTTGTCATTGCCATAGAGCGACTTGAGGAAACCTATGTACAGCGGGGCATATTCCCATAATAAAAAAAACGAAGGGTTTTGCCGGAACTGATCCAGCGAAACCCATAATGCATAAAATTAATACAATGAAATACGATAGTCTGTTGATTGAAAAAAAGGAATATGTCCTACTCAAAAGGTTGATGAACCTTTCGGGATACCATCAGGACAGTACATGGAGAAAATCGGTAAGGAAGTTGGCCGGGGAATTGGAGACCGCGAAGATATTGGATGAGAAGGATATGCCCAAGGATGTGATACGGTTCAATTCCAATGTCACGATTGTTTCCGAAAATGGGTGGCATAAAAAATTCAAATTGGTACTTCCCAAGAAAAGTGATGTCAAGAACGATTGCATATCTATATTAACTCCCATGGGGTCCGCGGTAATGGGGTACGCCAAAGGAGATTGCATAGTTTGGGAATTTCCATCGGGCAACCAGAAACTGACCATTGAGCACATCGAACAGGAAAATGAGTCCATCAACCTGAACATGGTACTATGAAATCCGTCAACCGCCCCTATTTTCATGAATCCATAAGCCGGATCATCAGTAAAAAGGACAAATTGGAAATCACCAATTGGACAGAGACCATGGAAGGAATCAATGAAGAACTGCAGTACTTGATCCAATTGGAAAAAAGGTTGTTGGGGGATCCGTCCATGAACCAACGGCTTTTGGCGATCCAAAGGGATAATCAACTTCGGTTGGGAACATTGTACCGCTATGAACGTACCATGTTGAATGCCATCGAATGCGATACCATGGAATGTGATGCCTATTATCTCAACACCCATGAGAAAAACCGAGATGGTTATATGGGCCATATAAAAAGCTATTCACAGATCAAGTTGTTGCTGTTCTCCAAAATCTTGGAACGTTTCAACTGAAAACCTCAATACAAGGATCGATCGGTGGTTAGAGCATATGTGAAGATCGCTGAGAATACGCTGTTCTAAAGTAACCGAGCATGGGACATAAGTAAACAATCAACATTTTTATGAAGCACTTTTTTTCCAATTTTAAAGGAGACCTTTTTGGTGGTATCACGGCAGGCATTGTCGCCCTGCCCTTGGCCCTGGCCTTTGGTGTCAGCTCGGGTTTGGGTCCCAGTTCCGGTTTGTACGGTGCCATTTTCATCAGTTTTTTCGCTGCCTTGTTCGGTGGCACCAATACCCAGATATCCGGTCCAACGGCACCTATGACCACTGTTGGCATGGTCGTGGTTGCCGGTATCGTGGCCATGAACGATGGTAATCTGGAGAAGGCATTGCCAGCCATTTTATCGGTATTTCTATTGGCAGGGTTGTTACAAATCCTATTGGGCCTTGCAGGACTTGGAAAATACGTTCGCTATATTCCGTATCCTGTGGTTTCAGGCTTTATGACGGCCATTGGTGTAATCATCCTTGTTACCCAGCTGTTGCCTTCCATGGGCTATTACCCAACGGAAGATGAAGCATTTGTGGACCGATTCAGACCTCGGGCGAAAGAGGTTATCCTCAGGGATATCCTTACTGAAGAATCGAATGGGGGAATACTGGTGCTTGAGGATTTTCAAGAAACCCTGGACAGGGCGGGGGAGGCATCTGAGGAAAATATCCTGAAAGAGGCCCGGACCTTGGCCAATAAAGATGCTTCCGGGGTCATCGGTACAATCAAGGTTTTGCCAATGGCCCTGCAACGGATCGATTGGTTGGAATTTGCCCTGGCCCTGGCTACCATTGTGATCATCTATGGCTTTAAAAGAATCACTAGCGCCATTCCCAGTGCATTGGTCGCATTGTTGGTCGTTTCAGGGGCGGCCTATGGGATAGGCTTGGATTACAGGCCCATCCCACAAATACCCAGCGGTTTTCCCTTTCCCCATTTGGACATCTTCAGTGAATTCAAATTAAATTCGATAACACCCTATATTTTTACAGCCTTGACCCTGGCGCTTTTGGGAGCCATAGATTCGCTATTGACCTCTGTGGTCGCGGACAATATGACCAAAACACAGCATAAGCCCAACAAGGAATTGATGGGGCAGGGCATCGGTAACAGTATAGCGGCCATTTTTGGGGGTATCCCCGGAGCGGGGGCGACCATCCGTACTGTAGTCAATATCAATGCCGGTGGTAAGACCAGATTATCGGGTATGATTGCGGGAATCCTGTTGCTTGTCGTATTGTTGGCCTTAGGGCCCATCGCTTCCAAAATACCGGCCGCAGTTCTTGCCGGCATCCTGGTTACCGTGGGGATTGGGGTAATCGACTACAAGGGGCTCAGGGCCATACCGTATCTGCCCAGAGATGTCAAATTCGGACCTTTGAAGATCAGTTCCGAGGTGGTGGTCATGTTGGTGGTCATGGTCTTGGCCTCCGTTTGGAATTTGGTCTACGCCGTGGGTATCGGATTGGTGATCGCCTCCCTGATGTTCATGAAAAAAATGGGGGACTTAACGGCCAGGCAATCGGATGTCAAGACCTTACTGGAAGAAAAGGGTTGGGCGGATGAAGCCAACTTTCCAGAGGATCTCAAAAAGGAGGTTTTTATCAAACACTTGAACGGACCTTTGTTTTTTGGGTCTACAAGCGAGTTTCAACAATTGGCCAAGCAAATACCGAAAACCGCCTCCATGGTGGTCATACGAATGGACCGGATGCAGTATTTGGACCAATCGGGGCTATATACCCTTGAGGACATATTGATAGAACTTAAAAATAAAGCTATCACGGTACTCTTTGTACATGTCCTCGAGCAACCCAAATATATGATGGAGCGGGTCGATTTGATTCCATCATTGATTCCGGAAAATCAAATATTCGATGATTTTGAGGCCTGTACCAACTTTATCAGAAGTCAAAGATAGAGCCGCTGGTGTCAAAAAAAGCTGTTCTACATGATCAACTGATCGGTACTTGATTGGGGATAGTTTTAAAAGAATTGGATTTATAATACTCCCATGGCCCCCTACTTTTTTCCATGATTGCTGAATGCATAAAACCATCATTACCCTTGGATGTTACGAGTAGTGGGTGCACAATGGATGAGACCACTAAAAACGGAAAATTTGAGCCACCCGACATTTGGTTGTAGTGAATTGAAAATTAGATTTTTATATTCGTTTCGAGGGTGTTCAATTTTATCCGTTGGGGGCGGTTATATATCCTGTGTCTCCACATGATGGTTTACTAATACTTATCCTTCAGGATGCTCATATCATCATACAATTTCTTGTCTATTACCTTGGCGTAAATCTGAGTGGTCTTCAGAGATTGGTGCCCTAGCATTTTGCTTACCGATTCAATTGAAATACCATTGGATAAGGTTACTGTAGTAGCGAAGGTGTGACGTGCCAAATGAAAGGTAAGTTTCTTTTTAATCCCACAGGCGGAAGCAATTTCCTTTAAGTAGGCGTTGGTCTTTTGGTTGCTGATTACCGGTAATAGAGCCCTTGTAAGTAAGCTTTGCCGATGGTCATTGTACTTGAACAGTATTTTTTCAGCAATGGGCAGCAATGGCACGCTGCTCAATGAATCGGTTTTAGCTCTTTTGATCTTGATCCATCGTTTACCTTCTATACCATTCACTATATGGTTGTTTGAAAGCTTTTTGACGTCCACATAAGCCAATCCGGTAAAGCAACAAAAAACAAAAATATCCCTTACTTGTTCCAAGCTTTTTGACTCGAGCTGCAATTCGATCAGGGACCTGAGTTCTGCTTCGGTCAGGACATCTCTTTCCACCTTTTTCCATTCGGCCTTCCAAGAATAGAAAGGATCTTTTTTCACCCAATTATTGGCAAAGGCCATCCTCATGATTTTTTTGAAGTTGACCACGTATTTGGTAACCGTATTCTGATTGCCGATTTTTTGCGTCTTTAGGTAGTGGTGAAATCCATTGACAAAGTTTAAATCAACCTCCATTACATATAGGTCGGATACTTTATATTCCTTTTGGATAAAGCCGGCAAGATGGTTCATTGTGCGTACATGCCTGCGGTACGCTCCATAGGAATAGTCAGATCCGATCAACTCTTTGATCTGGGCATTGTGTTCTTCATAAATGGCAAGGAGTGTTTTATGGTCAGTTCCTTTGCCCAGTAGTTTGTTTTTGATGGTCTCCGCATTGAAGGGCTTTTTTTTGACCATCAACTTTGAATGGATTTCATAAGCTTTGGATTCCAGCTGGTCCATATAGTGGTTCATTTCTTTGGCCTCCTTGCCCGAACCCTTTATCCTTCCTTTTACGGAACACCATTTTTCGGGAGTTGTTTTTCGTTTGATACTGAGCTCTGTCCTTTGACCGTTTACGGTAATCCTGAGATAGATACCAGCTTTTCCGGTTTTGTCCAATTGAGCCTTTCTTAGATAGTGGATTAAAGAGAATGTTTTTGTTTCCATTTGTCATCGATTTACTGATTCAATTTTGTTCCAAAGCATTTGAAAAAAAATGTTCGGATCGTTTTTAACATTGATCAGGTGCCATTTTTGCGGATTCTAAAACCGTTCACCGAATCGTTCACCGCGATATATGGTACAATTTGATATAAAATGAAATCAATAAAAACAAAAAAGCCTGTAAATCAATGACTTACAGACTTTTTGAATATTTTTGAAAGCTCAAAAGTGACCTGACTGGGGCTCGAACCCAGGACCCTCTCCTTAAAAGGGAGATGCTCTACCAACTGAGCTATCAGGTCTTCAAGTTGTGCCTAGCTGTTTGGCTAAGCGGGTGCAAATATAACATCAATAATCTATTTTCCAAGGTGAATTATAGATAAATTTGTGTTTTTTTGAAATCTGATAAAATTCATCAATATGAAAATTGTGTTAGTGGGATATATGGCGAGTGGAAAGTCGACCGTTGGACGATTGTTGGCCAGTCATTTACAGATGGAATTCATCGATTTGGACGACTATATTGAAGCCAATCAAAAAAAATCCATAAAAAATATTTTTTCTGAAAAAGGAGAGATTTTTTTCAGGAAGTTGGAGCATCAAATGCTAAAAGAGGTTCTGGAAAAGGAAGAATCTATCATAATTTCAACCGGGGGCGGCACACCGTGCTATGGAACCAATATGGCCACTATTTTGGAACAGGCAGATGCATCCATTTATCTTGACCTGAGCATTCCCAATTTGGTGAACAGGATTTCAAAAGAAAAAGTGAACCGGCCGCTGGTGAAAAATATTCCCGATTCGGAACTTCCCGAATTTATAGGCAAACACCTATTTGAGCGCAGGCCCTATTATTTACAATCAAAACACATTTTGGACTGCAACGGCAAGGATGTAGAAACCGTAGTGGATAAAATCAAGGAGTTACTCTAGGTAGACAGCGTTGTTTTTGGGCTCAAAATCCACTTTTATATGCTCGTTCAAGGAGGTGGATAACGAAATACCCTTGAAATCGGCCTTAATCGGATATTTTTTGTGGTTCCTGTTGACCAATACAGCCGTTTTAAGCTGTTTTATGGGCGTTTTAAGGAAATGATGTGTTCCATATATTAAAGTTGTGCCCGAGTTCAGTACATCGTCCACCAAAACGATTGATTTGTTTTTATAACCATCTTCAGCAAGGGAGGTACTGACCCCACTTTTCAACGGATTTTTCTTGTCCATATCCATTTTGCACAACACAATATTGGCATCGGTTATGTTCTTGAGTACGGTGACTATTTTTTTTGCAAAACTTTCTCCGCCACCTTTAATTCCGGCGACCACAATTTCATCCTCGTCCACATTGGTCTCATAAATCTGATAAGCGATTCTTTTGGTAATGTGCTGTATCTGGTCGTGGTTAAGAATAAGGTTCCTCATAGTTGTGCAATGGTTGATTCAAAGATATGAAAACGGTTTATTCCGATTCGTCCAAAAAGTCGTCCAAATCCCGACGGTCTTTTTTGGTAGGTCGACCAAGTCCTTTTTTTCGGTAATGCTTTTTTGCATGTTGAAGCAGTTCGCTGTGTTCAAAGGCATCTTTTGGCGTGGTGTCCTTTCGGTAAATATCCACCAATTTGGCTCCTACACGGCTCTCGGGAACGTCCAAAACCGTAAGTTGATAGTCGATTTGATTTTTCCGTACCACGATTTTATCCATAGGGAAAACATCCCGTGAAGGCTTTACGGCACTGCCATTTACCCTAACATGGCCTTTTTTGACCGCATTGGAGGCAATGCTACGTGTTTTAAAGTATCTAGTGCACCAAAGGTACTTGTCTATTCGCATGGTCTTCGCAAATCTTTGTTAACGGACGGAACAAAAATAATGGAAAATTGTATCTTGCGCGCCTAAATAACAGACTTGATGAAGTACGGAGTTTTAGTATTTATTTGTTTTGCGGTAACGCTGCTATCTTGTAAAAATGATGATGACGGAGGCCCAGAAGCCATACCCCCAAGTTTATTGAGCGATGTGGCACCGGAGGATGACGAAACCATAAGGGAGTTTTTGAACACCCACTTTTACAACTACGAAGAATTTGAAACACCACCTGAGGGCTTTGATTATAGAATAGTTATTGATACCATAGCAGGCGAGAATGCCGACAAACGACCTTTAATGGAAGATGCCGAATCGGTTACGGTAAATGTATCATCAAGTTTTTTTGGCCTAAGTGCGGGAGAAGAAGATATCGCTCATAAACTATATTATATTGAAGCACGGGAAGGCGGCGGAGAAAGCCCAACCTATGCGGATTCTACTTTGTTGAAGTATGAAGGCTCCTTGTTGAATGGGACTCCTTTTGATCAAAGAGCCGAATTTGCTTGGCAAGAACTTTCCTTTAACGTTCAAGGTTACTCCAATGGTGTTGCAAAAATGAAAGCGGGAACACCCGACCAAATCATAGATAATCCAGATGGTACTTATAGTATTGCCAACAGCGGTATTGGACTGATCATTATGCCTTCAGGTCTCGGATATTTTCATAATCCAAGAGATGCTTCTGTGATACCAAGGTATTCCCCTTTAATCTTTAAAGTGGAGTTAGGTGCTTTTGTTGAGGATACCGATAGTGATAATGATGGTATTCCCTCAATCCAGGAAGATTTGAATGGTAATGGATACTTGGGGGACGATAATACAGACTTTGATGTAGAGCCTTTCAATGGTCGTTTGGCCAATTTTCGTGATGCAGACGACGATGGTGATGGTATACCTACACGAGATGAGATTTCGGACGAAAATGGGAATATCATCATTCCTTATCCAGATGCGGACGGGGACGGGGTTCCAGATTATTTGGACCCGGACAACTAGGAGAGATTATAAAAAACAAAAACCCGCTGCATCGCAGCGGGTTTTTTTATTGTACTTAATCGGATATTATAATTTCAGCGATGCTGCAAAAATAACTTGGGAAGGTCTTGAATCTATCCTTCCTTCGACATTGGCAACATTGGCGTCGATAAATTCGGCTTCATTTTTAGAAAAACCTCTTTCATAACGCACATCCAGTCCAAGCCTACCAAGATTGACACCGATACCGGCATTTAGACCAACTGTAAAATCGTTTTCTACATCTTCTACTGTCAAACCTTCCAAATCGTTCTTAAGGGTATATTGGAATGCAGGACCTGCAAAAATATGCAGGGGTCCAATCAATTTATACCCCAAAAGCACGGGCATGTCCAATTTGGACACATCGTAGTCTTGTGAGTTTCCATTAATATCATAAGAACTCTTTGTCTTGGAATATACCAACTCTGGTCTTAAATAGATCTTAGGGAAATCCAGTTTGCCCCAAAAACCAAAATGATACCCGGCTTTACCTTCAGGATCATCAACGGCATCTGTTACGGTGTTGACCAAATCTCCGTTCTTGTTGTACGAAAGACCGGCCTTAATACCAAATCCAGAGCCACTCTGGGCCATTGCAGCAGAGCCAATAAGGGCAAATGCCACTACTAAAAAAGTTTTTTTCATAAGTGTTGTTTTAAAAGATGAAATATCTCCATAGGGAGATACCTGAAACTATTTACGTTTCAACACCTTTAAAACGGCAGCTTCGATGGCTTTATTGTTCAAGCCATACTTCTCCATCAACTGCTCTGGCGTACCACTTTCCCCGAAGGTATCCTGTGTGGCCACAAACTCTTGAGGAGCAGGATGATTGCTGGCCAATACACGGGCTACACTTTCTCCAAGTCCACCTAAATAATTATGCTCTTCTGCAGTTACCACACAACCTGTTTTCTTCACGGAATCCAAAATGGCTTTATCATCCAAAGGCTTTATGGTGTGGATGTTGATCACTTCCGCTGAGATTCCCTGGTTTTCCAAACTTTCAGCAGCAAGGAGTGCTTGCCATACCAAATGTCCGGTTGCAATGATTGTTACATCGGTACCTTCGTTGAGCATTAGCGCCTTCCCGATTTCAAATTTTTGGTCAACAGGAGTGAAATTGGCCACTTTTGGTCTTCCAAAACGGAGATATACGGGACCATGATGCTCTGCGATGGCAATGGTGGCCGCCTTGGTTTGGTTGAAATCACAAGGATTGATCACCGTCATCCCGGGCAACATTTTCATCAAACCGATATCTTCCAAAATCTGGTGGGTCGCACCATCTTCCCCCAAGGTCAATCCGGAGTGGGAGGCACATATTTTTACATTTTTATCGGAATACGCAATGGACTGGCGGATTTGATCGTACACACGGCCAGTTGCAAAGTTGGCAAAAGTAGAGGCAAAAGGAATTTTCCCGCCAATGGTCAAACCGGCGGCCATACCCATCATGTTAGCCTCTGCAATTCCCACCTGAAAGAAACGTTCTGGGTTTTCCTCGATAAAGGTTTCAATCTTAAGGGAACCTACCAAATCGGCACAAAGGGCCACTACATTTGGGTTGGTTCTCCCCAGTTCCGTCATTCCGGCACCATATCCGCTTCGGGTGTCCTGTTTTCCTTGATCTGTATATTTAGTCATTGTATCTTTTTCTATAATTAGTAATCGCCTAAAGTCTCTGGGTTCTGCTCCAACGCATTTGCCAATTGCTCATCGCTTGGTGCCTTACCGTGCCAAGCGTGGGTGTGCATCATAAAATCAACACCATTCCCCATTTCAGTTGTCATGACAATACAAACGGGTTTCCCTTTTCCAGTCCTGCTCTTGGCTTCTTTAAGCCCTGCAACAACTTGCTCTAGGTCGTTTCCGTTTTCAATTTCCAACACATCCCATCCAAAAACCCTGAATTTTTCGGCGACATCGCCAATGGGCAATACATCTTCGGTAGCACCATCGATTTGTTGTCCGTTTCTATCAACAGTTGAAATCAAGTTGTCCACTTTATTACCTGCGGCATACATAATTGCTTCCCAGTTTTGACCTTCTTGCAACTCGCCATCCCCATGAAGGCTGAACACCAAATGGTCGTCCCCGTTCAATTTTTTTGCCAAGGCGGCACCAATGGCAACCGACATTCCCTGGCCCAAAGATCCCGATGCTACGCGAACACCAGGTAGGCCTTCGTGGGTAGTGGGGTGTCCCTGTAATCTGGAATCGATTAGCCTAAAGGTGTTGAGTTCCTCAATGGGAAAGTAACCTCTTCGGGCTAAAACGCTATAAAAAACGGGGGAAATATGGCCATTGGACAGGAAAAATATGTCTTCCCCAATTCCATCCATATCAAATCCATCTTTTAATTCCATTACCTCGTTGTAGAGTGCTACAAAAAACTCGGTACAGCCCAAGGAACCTCCTGGGTGACCCGAATTTACCTTATGGACCATTCGTAAAATGTCCCTTCTAACCTGTACTACCAGGTCCTGTAATTCTTGCGTGTTCGGCATCGTGTCAATAATTTAGATATCAAATGTAATCTCATTATTTGTAGAAAACAAGTGTTGATTTTACATTTAATAAACATCTTACCTTCAGAAACTTTATTTTTTTGTTAAGGATGAACGAAATAGAGTTAGTTATATTTGCGGTTCTAAAACGAACAATTGGATTTTACCTTATTACAAAAGGACAGCAAAACTAAGGCTAGGGCAGGGGAACTGACTACCGACCATGGTAATATTCAGACCCCTATTTTTATGCCCGTAGGTACCGTGGCCTCCGTTAAGGGCGTTCACCAGCGGGAATTAAAGGATGAAATAAATCCTGATATTATTTTAGGGAACACCTATCATCTTTTCTTAAGACCGGGCACCGGAATACTTGAAGAAGCTGGTGGACTTCATGAATTTATGAATTGGGACCGTCCCATTTTGACGGATAGTGGAGGATATCAGGTATATTCTTTATCCGATAACAGAAAGATTAAAGAAGAAGGGGTCAAGTTTAAATCCCATATTGATGGTTCTCGTCATGTGTTTACCCCGGAAAATGTAATGGAGATACAGCGTACCATTGGTGCGGACATCATCATGGCTTTTGATGAGTGTACTCCATATCCTTGTGATTATCAGTACGCCAAACGTTCCATGCACATGACGCATAGGTGGTTGGATAGATGCATCAACCATTTGGAAAAGCTTCCGTTCAAATATGGGTATTCACAAAGTTTTTTTCCAATAGTACAAGGTTCTACCTATAAAGATTTAAGAAAACAATCCGCGGAGTATATTGCATCGGTAGGAGCAGAGGGGAATGCCATTGGCGGCCTATCGGTAGGGGAGCCCGCTGAAGAAATGTATGAAATGGCGGAGATTGTATGTGATATTTTACCAGAGGATAAACCAAGATACCTCATGGGTGTTGGTACCCCGATAAATATTTTGGAAAATATAGCCTTGGGCGTGGACATGTTCGATTGCGTGATGCCCACCAGGAATGCCAGAAATGGGATGTTGTTCACCGCACACGGTACCATCAATATCAAAAATAAAAAATGGGAGAACGATTTCTCTCCCATTGACGAAATGGGCATCACATTTGTGGATACCGAATATTCCAAGGCCTATCTGCGACATTTGTTCGCGGCCAATGAATATTTGGGCAAGCAAATTGCCACCATTCACAACCTTGGTTTTTATTTATGGTTGGTGCGTACCGCAAGAGAACGTATTTTAGCCGGAGACTTTTTGGAGTGGAAGACCAAAATGGTCAATCAAATGGATAAAAGATTGTAATGCTTACCATACTCGATAGATACATTTTAAAACGTTACCTGATTACCTTTATGGGGATGCTTTTGCTATTTGTGCCTATCGGGATTATGGCGAACTTGGCAGAAAAAATAGGTAAGATCATTGATAATGAGGCCCCATTGGCAGAAGTAATCGTGTTCTATGGTAATTTTACTTTGGTGATTGGAAACCTATTATTACCGATTTTCCTTTTCCTATCGATTATCTTTTTCACCTCAAAATTGGCCAGTAATACGGAGATCGTGGCGATTTTGAGTTCCGGTGTGTCTTTCGGACGGTTTTTGCGTCCCTACTTTGTCGGTGCAACATTGGTGGCCATACTAATATTTATGATGGGGATGTTCATCGTGCCCCATGCCAGTATTGGTTTTAATGAGTTTGAGTACAAATATTTTAAAAAAGGAAAACAGACCAGGGTAACGGAGAATATCTTCAACCAATTGAACGAGAGCGATTATTTGTACGTAAGCAGTTTTGATCCCAATCGTCAGATAGGATACAATTTTACCTACGAGCATTTTGATTCCATCGGTAAATTGGACTACAAGATTTCTGCCAGCAATATTCGTTGGATAGCAGATGACAGTATATACCGCTTGACCAATTACGAGAAGCGAGAGGTAAGGAACGAAACCGAATACATCAACGCAAAACGCAGGTTGGATACCGTTTTCTCCTTTAAGATAGATGATCTAACACCGGTGTCGTATGTGGCCGAGACCAAAAACCTTTTTGAGCTGAACGATTTTATCGAAGATCAGCGCAGAAAAGGCGCATCGAACATCAATGCATACGTGCTCGTAAAATATAAAAGGTGGGCACTGCCCATTGCGGCGTTTATTCTTACCGTAATCGCCGTGGCAGTATCCTCCGTAAAGCGTAGGGGGGGGATGGGACTCAATTTGGCCTTCGGTATCGGAGTGGCTTTTGTGTACATCTTCTTCGACAAAGTTTTTGGAACATTGGCAGAGCAATCCGGTTTTTCACCACTTTTGGCCGTGGTGATTCCCAACCTTCTTTTTGGCGTTTTTGCCGTTTATATGTTGATGAAGGCCAAACGATAATTCAGTCATTATGGCGTATATTGTTGAAGTTAAAAGACTTGTATATTTCATGTGAGTATGTCATAATGTTATATATTTGTCCCCATTGTTTTTCGTGAAAATAAAAGACTTCCCATGGAATATCTAGAATTTGAACTCCCCATCAAAGAACTTGAAGAGCAACTTCAAAAATGTATGGTGATTGGGGAAGAAAGTGATGTAGACGTTACCGAAACCTGTTCTCAAATAGAGAAAAAACTGGCTCAGACCCGAAAAGATATATATCAAAACCTTACCGCTTGGCAAAGGGTGCAATTATCAAGGCACCCCAGTAGGCCTTACACGATGGATTACATCAATGCCATTTGTGGAGATACTTTCTTGGAGCTTCATGGTGACAGAAATGTAAAGGATGACAAGGCCATGGTGGGCGGACTTGGAAAGATTGGTGACCAGAGCTATATGTTCATCGGTCAGCAAAAGGGATACAATACCAAGACCCGCCAGTACCGAAATTTTGGTATGGCAAATCCGGAAGGATACCGTAAAGCACTTCGTTTGATGAAGTCCGCCGAAAAATTTAAGATTCCGGTAGTGTGCTTTGTAGATACCCCCGGTGCTTACCCAGGTATCGAAGCCGAGGAACGTGGTCAAGGAGAGGCTATTGCCCGTAACATTTTGGAGATGACCCGCTTAAAGGTGCCTATCATTGTAATTATCATTGGTGAAGGAGCATCCGGTGGCGCATTGGGCATCGGTGTAGGTGACAAAGTGTTGATGCTGGAAAATACATGGTACTCCGTAATCTCTCCAGAATCTTGTTCATCCATTCTTTGGAGAAGTTGGGAATACAAGGAACAAGCCGCAGAAGCTTTGAAGTTGACCGCTACCGATATGAAAAAGCAGGGTCTGGTCGATGAAATCGTTAAGGAACCTCTTGGGGGTGCTCATTCCAATAGACAGAAAACATTCGAAACCGTTGCAAATAAAATTTCTTCCCATTTCGAAGAACTCAATAAGTTATCACCAAAGGAATTGGTGAAATCCCGAATGGAAAAATATTCCAATATGGGTGTTTTCAGTGAATAATCCTTGTTTTTTGGGGGGTGACCATTTTAGTTAGGTTATGTCCCCGATTTTTTTTATGTTATTAACAGGTATTTTAAGTTATCAACATTTAAATTGTTGAGTACCTGTGGAAATCGTTATTGTCAAAATTAAAGTTAACTAAAGGTTAATTAGCTACTTTCGCATTCATGGAAAAACCTAGCCCCATAGTTGGACACAGAGTGGACAAATCTGCCCTTATCAGTCTTGAGAAAGGAAAAATACCTCCTCAAGCAGTTGATTTAGAGGAAGTTGTGTTGGGTGCTATGATGATTGACAAAAAAGGTGTCGATGAGGTCATCGATATTCTTCATCCTGACGTTTTCTATAAAGATTCCCATAAATACATCTACGAGGCCATCTTCAAACTGTTCGAATCTTCCGAACCGGTGGATTTATTAACGGTTTCTTCCCAATTGAAGAAGGATGGTAAGCTGGAAGTGTCGGGAGGTGATTTTTACCTCATTAAACTTACCCAAAAAGTTGCTTCTTCGGCCCATATCGAGTTTCACGCAAGAATCATACTTCAAAAATATATCCAGAGAAGTTTGATAAAGATTTCCAACGATATTATTGAAGAAGCCTACAGCGACTCCACCGATGTTTTTGACCTCTTGGACAATGCAGAGGCAAAATTGTACGAAGTAACTCAAGGTAACTTAAAGCGCTCTGCGGAAACAGCACAGAATTTGGTGATTCAGGCCAAAAAGAGAATCGAGGAAATTTCGAACAAGGAAGGTCTGAGCGGTATTCCGTCAGGGTTTGATAAATTGGACAAACTTACCTCCGGTTGGCAGCCCAGTGATTTGATCATTGTGGCGGCACGTCCGGGTATGGGTAAAACAGCTTTAACGCTGTCCATGGCTCGTAATATTGCCGTGAACTCAGAAATCCCAGTGGCGTTCTTCTCCTTGGAGATGTCATCCGTACAGTTGATTACCCGTTTGATTTCTTCTGAAACAGGTTTGTCATCGGAAAAATTGAGGACCGGTAAACTGGAAAAGCACGAATGGGAACAATTGAACGTAAAGGTGAAAACCTTGGAAAAAGCACCGTTGTTCATTGATGATACACCATCACTGTCAATTTTCGACCTTCGTGCGAAAGCTAGGCGATTGGCTTCACAACATAATATCAGATTGATTATTATTGATTACTTACAATTGATGACCGCTGGAGGAAGTCAAAAAGGAGGAAACCGTGAACAAGAAATTTCTACCATTTCGCGTAACCTAAAGGCATTGGCCAAGGAACTCGATGTTCCAGTGATTGCACTTTCGCAGTTGTCCAGGGCAGTGGAAACACGTGGAGGAAGCAAGCGCCCCATACTTTCGGATTTGAGGGAATCGGGAGCGATTGAACAGGATGCGGATATTGTATCGTTCATCTACCGCCCCGAATATTATAAAATTGACGAGTGGGACGATGAGGAGCGCACCCCTACCCAAGGTCAGGCAGAGTTTATTGTAGCGAAGCACCGTAACGGTGGTTTAGAAAATATTAGGTTAAAATTTGTGGGTGCTCTAGGTAAATTTGATAACTTGGATGACTTTGATTCCCCATTCGAATTCCAATCGAAGATGAATGCGGACGAAGATAATCCCTTTGCGACACCAAATCTTCCCAGTGCGGACGATGCATTTGGTAGCGCAATGAACAGTGATGATGACCTAGATGATAATGACGTACCCTTTTAAAAACAACAAATTCCTGTCACCTCGAGCGCAGTCGAGAGGTATTCTTTTTATAATCCTCTTATTTTCATTACAATCTTTTGCCTCCGTTATCCTAATCCCTATGGATGACGAAGGACAAAAAAATCATTTAAAAGCATACGGAATCACCTATTGGGTGCTATCCAAGCAGCAAAAGGTTCAATGGTTGCTCAACTATCGTGGCGGCTCTTTTTTATTGCCAGATGGAGAGGCCATCCGAAAAGAATGTCAGATTAGAGACGTTTCTTTTGAAGTACTTTCAGATGGACAGGCTGCACAGATTCTGGATGATATAAGTAGTCCATCTCAAAACCAAGATGCAGTGATCCTTGAAAAAGCACCAAAGATTGCGGTGTATTCCCCAAAGGGAAACCAACCATGGGACGATGCAGTGACCATGGTGCTCACCTATGCGGAAATTCCTTATACCACAATTTACGATACAGAAGTTTTGGGCGATAAATTGGCCCTGTATGATTGGCTGCACTTGCACCATGAAGATTTTACAGGTCAGTATGGACGATTCTATGGGCACTACAGAGCTGCTCCATGGTATATTGAGGACAAGGCAAATGCTGAAGCATTGGCTCAAAGCCTCGGATATTCTAAAGTGTCCGATGAAAAATTGGCTGTGGCTCTTAAAATTCGAAATTATGTGATTGGGGGCGGTTTTATGTTCGCCATGTGCTCGGCCACTGATAGTTTTGATATTGCCTTAGCTGCTGAAGGCGTTGATATTTGCGAGCCTATGTTCGATGGGGACCCTTCGGATGCGAATTATCAATCTAAGCTCGATTTTAGCAACACGTTTGCGTTTACCAATTTTACGTTGGAGCGAAATCCTATTCGGTATGAGTTTTCATCCATCGATATGACCAATAAAAGGGCGAATGTGCCCAAGGAGTCGGATTATTTCTCATTGATGGAATTCTCGGCCAAGTGGGACCCCGTTCCTACTATGTTGACCCAGAACCATACCAGCTTGGTAAAAGGATTTATGGGACAGACCACGGCTTATACCCGAAAAGAGGTAAAGCCAACGGTAATGGTGCTTGGTGAGAATAAAATCAATGGGGAGGCAAGATACATCCATGGCATCAAGGGCAAAGGCTTTTTTACCTTTTACGGAGGTCACGACCCTGAGGATTACCAGCATAGGGTAGGGGACCCCAAAACCGAGTTGGAACTTCATCCAACCTCGCCAGGCTACCGTTTGATTTTGAACAATGTGCTGTTCCCTGCTGCCCGCAAAAAGAAGCAGAAGACCTAACTCAGGTGTTCCTTGAAGAAATCAACCGTCCTTTTCCACGCCAAATCAGCTGATGCTTCATCAAAACGGGGAGTGGTATTGTTGTGGAACCCATGGTTCACATCCGGATAAAAATGTACCTCGTAATCTTTATCGAGTTCTTTCAGTTTTGCTTCATAGGCTTCCCAACCGGCATTCACCCGTTCATCCAATCCTGCATAATGAATCAATAGTGGGGCATTGATCTCTGCCACTTCATCATCTGCGGGCTGACTTCCGTAAAAGGGAACGGCTGCGGCCAAATCTGGGACTTTTACGGCCATCATATTGGAAATCCATCCACCAAAACAAAATCCTACTACACCAATTTTACCGTTGCAACCCTCGTGGTTTTTAAGATATTCATAGGCTGCAATAAAATCCTGAAGCATTTCGTCCCTATCTCGTTGTCGTTGAAGCGTTCTGCCTTCGTCATCATTGCCAGGGTAACCTCCAAGGGGGGTAAGGGCATCGGGAGCCAAGGAAATAAAACCCGCTTTCGCAGCTCTGCGTCCAACATCTTCGATGTAAGGATTAAGGCCACGATTTTCGTGCACCACGACGACTCCGCCCATTTTACCTCCTGCATTCTTTGGTTTGGAGAGCAACCCTTTGATTTCACCACCCCCTTTTGGTGAGTTGTAGGTAATGAATTTGGAATCCAGCTCAGGGTCGTTCGGTGATACGGTAAGCGTATCCTTGTAATTCGGCATAATAAAGCTCATCAAGGAAGCGATGGTGATTCCGCCGACGGCATAAACGGAAAGCTTTTCCATAAATTCCCTGCGGTCTATCTGGTTGTGGGCATATTTGTCGTAAAGGTCAAAGACTTCTTGTTTAATGTCGTCTTTTTTTAAAGATGCCATAGTGTTGCTTTTAAGGTTTGTCCTTTAAGGTACAAATTTTACAGAAGCAAATCACTTAAGTATAGAGGTTTGGAATATTGTCTTATTAAAGCAATTTTTCCAAAATACGCTCCACGCCAAAATTATCATTGCTATCCGTTCTGAACTTTGCCATTTTCAGCACATTTGGGTGGGCGTTGGCCATAGCGAAACTAAAATCGGAGAGTTCAAGCATTTCCAAATCGTTGTTATAGTCGCCAAAGACCATGATTTCGTTGGAAGCTATCTGAAATTCGTCCATTACTTTTTTCAGTGCGTAGCCTTTGTGGGCATTCAAATCGGAAATATCCACCCAATTGGTGCCGGATACTTTGACTTTCAGGTCTCCCTCCAGATGTTTTACATGTGGATAGATGTGTTCCTCGGAATTTTCAAAATGGTATATGGCTATTTTCAGCACGTCATCAACCACTTGTTTTTGGTCTTCCACGATTTGAAATTCAGAATAGTATTCACGTAGCATATCCAAAAATTCATTGGAATCTCCGCCGACATACGCGGTGTTTTGGGAACATAGAACGGGGTGGACATTTTCCAATGGCCGAACTGTATCAAGAATGCGGTGCACTTCGGATTGGTTAATTGTAGTTGTGAGCAGGGTCTTTTCTTGCTTTCTAATTAAAGCTCCATTTTCCGCAATGACCAAAATTTCATTCTTTATGGAGTCCAATTTGTCCACCATACTGTGGTACTGTCTTCCACTGGCAGCAACAAAGGCAATGTTCTTTTTTTTGAGTTCTTCGTAGATTTCAAAGAAACGAGAGCTCACCTCATGTTTGGAATTTAAAAGAGTCCCATCCATATCGGTGACCACCATTTTAATCTGTGATAAATCCATGCAAATTGATTAAGCTGCAAAGTTATTTGTTATTCATGGAACTGACTCTTTGATTTGGTAAACTTTATATTAATTTGGGACCAAAGAATGTTTTTACATGAATTTTTATCAGAAAGAAATACAATTGCGGTCGTACTCCAGAGGGTTCCATTTGATTACAGATTCAATTATTGATGCTGTTCCAGAGCTGAGAAAAATAAAAACTGGTTGTTTACAGGTATTTATTAAGCATACCTCGGCCAGCTTGACAATAAATGAAAACGCCGATCCAACGGTTAGAACGGATTTTGAAAGTCATATTAATAAAATGGTACCGGAAAACGCTCCGTATTACGTTCACAACTATGAGGGGCCTGATGATATGCCGGCCCATATCAAAGCCTCCTTGATGGGTGCCTCGGTTCAGATTCCTATCACGCAAGGTAGATTGAACATGGGAATTTGGCAGGGGATATATTTATGTGAGCATAGAAATCATGCTTCGGGAAGAAAGCTGGTTATTACAGCTTTTGGACAATAAATAAATTGTTGTCAGTTCGAGCGCAGTCGAGAACCTATTTAAAATAAAAGATCCCGCACAAGGCGGGATCTAAATAAGCGGGGTAAGTTTATATTAACTTTTTTACTTTACTTTCTCAACGATGGCCTTAAAGGCTTCAGGGTGGTTCATCGCCAAATCTGCAAGAACCTTTCTATTAAGTTCTATTCCATTAGCTTTTACTTTCCCCATGAATTGAGAGTAAGACATTCCGTGCATTCTAGCCCCGGCATTGATACGGGTAATCCAAAGTGAACGGAAAGTACGCTTTTTGTTTCTTCTGTCGCGGTAAGCATAAAGCATCGCTTTCTCTACCGCATTTTTGGCTACTGTCCAAACGTTTTTACGTCTTCCAAAGTAACCTTTTGCTTGCTTCATCACTTTTTTTCTTCTAGCTCTTGAAGCAACTGAATTTACTGATCTTGGCATAATGTCATTTTTTTGTAGCAGGCGTCCCTATAATGAGTGCTTTTTTTTGCCTGACTCCATGGTTAATAAATAATGTACCGGTCGAACAATTATTTTAAACGTAACTGTTCTTTGATGTTGTCCTCGTCCGCTTGGTGAACCAAGGTGGAGTGGGTCAACTTCAGCTTGCGCTTTTTGGATTTCTTAGTCAAAATGTGACTTTTAAAAGCGTGCTTTCTCTTGATTTTACCAGTTCCTGTAAGCTTAAAACGCTTTTTGGCACTGGATTTTGTTTTCATCTTAGGCATTTTCCTAGTATTTAACTCCGCTTATTATACCGAACTAAGTCCGGTTTTTATTTTTTACTTGTCTTGGGTGCGATGAACATGGTCATTCGCTTTCCTTCCAATTTTGGCATTTGTTCAACCTTACCAAGGTCTTCCAATTCTTGGGCCAATTTTAGAAGTAATATTTCACCCTGATCTTTATAAACGATGGAACGTCCTTTAAAGAATACATAGGCTTTTAGTTTGGCACCGTCTTTCAAGAATTTTTCAGCATGTCGCTTTTTAAATTCATAATCATGGTCATCCGTTTGTGGTCCAAACCTGATTTCCTTTACTACAACTTTACTAGCTTTGGCCTTCATGGCCTTATCACGTTTTTTCTGTTCGTAAAGGAACTTTTTATAATCCATTACCTTGCAAACAGGAGGTTCGGCGTTTGGCGAAATCTCTACCAAATCCAATTCCTGTTCCGTGGCTATTTCCCTTGCTTTGGAAATGGGGTAAACACCCATTTCAACATTGTCCCCGACAAGACGTACTTCTCGGGCCTTTATTTTTTCATTGATGTTGTGAGGGTTTTTGTTTTCCCTCCTAGGTTGGGGTCTAAATCTTCTTCTAATTGCTATGACGTAAACTTTTTAATTAAACTTAATTTTTTAGAACGACTTTAAGGTACTATTTATTTCAGTAGTTACCAAGTCTGAAAAAGCATCTACGTTTAAACTCCCTAAATCTTCACCGCCATGACGCCTTACAGATATGGTTGCAGACTCTTCTTCCTGCTCCCCGACTATGATCATAAAGGGGATTTTTTTGAGTTCTGCCTCCCGGATTTTCTTCCCTACCGTCTCGTTCCTCTTATCAATGAGCGCGCGAATTTCGTGATTTTCTAGTGAATTCAAAACTTTTTCCGCATATTTTTCATGTTTCTCACTGACGGGCAATACGATAGCTTGGGTCGGAATCAACCATAACGGGAAGTTACCACCGGTATGTTCCAATAGCAATGCTACAAACCGTTCCATGCTACCGAAGGGCGCGCGGTGAATCATAACGGGCCTATGCATTTCGTTATCGCTTCCTTTATAGGTAAGGTCGAAACGCTTGGGTAGATTGTAGTCAACCTGAATAGTTCCCAATTGCCAATTTCTGCCGAGGGCATCCTTGATCATAAAATCTAGCTTGGGGCCATAAAAAGCAGCTTCTCCACTTTCTATCACATAATTCAACCCTTTTTCTTCTGCAGCATTGATAATGGCCTGCTCCGCTTTTTCCCAGTCGTCCGTATTACCAATATATTTGTCGGGATTCTCAAGGTCCCTTACAGATACCTGGGCCGTAAAGTTGTCAAAACCTAATGAGTTCAATACATATAAAGTAAGGTCAATCACATTTTTGAACTCATCGTTCAATTGTTCCGTAGTACAGAAAATGTGGGCGTCATCTTGAGTGAAGCCTCTAACCCTGGTAAGCCCGTGCAATTCACCGCTCTGCTCATATCTATATACGGTACCGAACTCGGCATATCGTTTTGGCAAATCTTTATAACTGAAAGGATGGCTGTTGTATATTTCACAATGATGCGGACAGTTCATTGGCTTTAACAGGAACTCTTCATCCTCCTTAGGGGTGCGGATGGGCTGGAAGCTGTCTTCACCATATTTGGCATAATGCCCGGAGGTAACATAAAGTTCCTTTTGGCCAATATGTGGTGTGACCACCATTTCGTAACCTGCTTTCTTTTGGGCTTTTTTCAGGAATTGTTCCAAACGCTCTCTTAACGCAGCACCATTGGGTAGCCATAAAGGAAGGCCCTGACCAACCTTTTGCGAAAAGGTAAAAAGTTCCAGTTCCTTTCCAAGTTTTCTGTGATCTCTCTTTTTTGCTTCTTCTAAAAGTTGGAGGTATTCTGTAAGCTCCTTTTGTTTTGGAAAAGAGATGCCATAAACCCGTGTCAATTGCGTATTTTTTTCATCACCCCTCCAATATGCACCGGCAACGCTCAATAATTTAATGGCCTTGATGATTCCTGTATTGGGAATGTGACCACCACGGCACAGGTCGGTAAAGGTACTGTGGTCACAAAAGGTAATGGTGCCGTCCTCAAGGTTTTCTATAAGTTCAACCTTATATTCGTTCCCCTGTTCTTTGTAGTAAGAAAGCGCATCGGCTTTGGAAACACTTCTCATATGGTAGTCATGCTTCCCTCGGGCAATCTCCAAAGCTTTTTTCTCTATTGTCGGAAAATCCTTTTCCGAGATGCTTCGTTCGCCAAAATCAACATCGTAATAGAATCCGTTCTCAATGGCCGGACCTATGGTAAGCTTTATGCCAGGATAAAGTTCCTCCAAAGCCTGGGCCACAACGTGGGAGGTTGAGTGCCAAAATGCTTTTTTCCCCTCATCATCGTTCCATGTATAAAGAGTTAAAGTGCCATCGGTGGTTAATGGTGTTGTGGTTTCAACCGTAGTGTCATTAAATTTTGCGGAAATAACGTTTCTTGCTAGCCCTTCACTAATACTATGGGCAACGGAAAAAGGAGTGGTTCCCTTTTCAACTTCTTTTACAGCACCATCGGGCAGTGTGATCTTTATCATGCTATTTGAACTTCTATTTTTTATAATCTAAAGGACAAAGATAATACCTTGTATAGATGCTACAATACTTACCTTATATATAAGCACCAATTTTCTGCCAAGGGAGGGATGGATTCGAGTCTTTTTTGAAGTGCAGGAAGATTAAACGAAGTACGGTTTTGTGTTTTTGATTTTTTTTGTATTTTTATCTGCTTTGCTTTCAATTAGTTGGAAGAAATTCTACCAAGAAGAGAAAAAACCTCTTGTTTATTTATCAAATGGTGTTACATTTGCAGCCCGAAAAACAACAAAGGGTTTGTTTTTTTTTGGTAAGTTCAGAAGCATATTGAAGCAGCGGTTTTAACAGGTCAGCATGACTTGAAAAAAAACATAAAAAGCATTGTGTAATCGAAAAAAGGGTTTTACATTTGCAGCCCGAAAAACAGTAAGCTGTTTTGAGGAAAAGTTCATGTAAAATATTGTTTTTTGAGGTCAGGAAAATGTTTTGATTTTTTTCAAAAAAAAGCTTGCCAGTTTAAAAAACAGTTGTAAATTTGCAGCCGCTTTACAGAAGACGTAAAGTGGTTAAAGCCGAAAGGAGTTTGATTTTAGAAGGATTGATTCGGTTTTTTGAAACAAAGAAGTTCATATACATATTGTAACGACAGCGTAGAATTAAGAAATGAACCATTTTGATGCAGGGACTCGGTATTCCGGGTGTCGGACAGACATTCAAGGAAATACAATGAAGAGT
>NZ_JAFLNL010000005.1 GCF_017313785.1 Flagellimonas aurea | reverse complement strand
CGAGCAAGATCGGGATAGAGGAGATCGGTTACAAGGGAAATATGCCCAATGTATGGGACGGGGTGCCACAGGACGTCCTGGACCAGCACGGTGTGGCCTACGACGAGGAATGGCTGGCCAAATGCGTGGACCAGAGCCAACGCGGCGTTATCGCGGAATGGGACGAGGATGGTAATTTGTTGACGTAGATGATAACATATATAAAATGTAAAGGGCCCGCACCAAAAGTGCGGGCTTTTTAATAAACAGGATATGATGAATATCTATTTTGGATTGTTTTTTAAAATTGTGAGCCACAATTATTATCTTAAAAACTTTCTAAATCTCAATACCCAATGAATGTAGTCAGCTACAGTCCCCAAGAACCTTTTGATTCATTTTTTAGGGAATGTTACTACATCCATTTGGGCAAGGAAAAGGCTAATCGCCGTATACCAGTTATAGACGATTGCTGTTATGATTTTGTGTTTTTCAAAGAAACCAAAGGCGTTTTTCATTTCGGCCGTGATCATAATTGTACTCCAATTGACAGCAGGATTTTTACCATTCATGATGTAACACCTCCATACCGAATTGAAGCAGCTGACTCACTGACTTTTTTCACCATCAAATTACAGCCATGGGCAAACGCTTATTTCTTCTCAACATTACAAGACTCCGGAGTAGTCGATATAAGTCATCTCGATGCAAATTTGATTTCGTTTCATGAACAAGTTTTCAGAACAAATGAAGTGACCGAAAAATTCTCTTTGGCAGAGGAATTCATGACTCAGAATACGATGGAACCAACTCCCTCCATGGCGTTGGTTCGCGACATTTGTGAATATATCTATGCTAAACAGGGTAAAGTTACCGTGAATGAGTTAAGCCATCAATTTGAGCGTTCCAGGCAATACTTGGGTAAAACCTTTAAAAAAGAAGTGATGTACAGTCTTAAGAGATTCATCGTTACCGTACGTATATTGGACTTGGTCAAATTCAAGGCTAAAAACCCGGATATTTCACTCACGGAGCTCAGCTATGACTATGGTTATTTTGACCAACCTCATTTCATCAATGACTTTAAAAAGATTTGTGGGGTCGCACCTCAACAGTTTTTCAATAATCTGCCAGAGTTTTTAATGCGCCATCAATAGGGTTTCCATTTTTACAATTAAATTACCGTAGGTTGTAGGTTCTTTGCATAAAAGGAAAACATGAGGTATTTTTTGTTCATTTTTGGAGTGATGATGTTCGTGGCCTGTGGTCAAAATTCAAGCCAAAAGGAAAAAACGGTTTCAACTAAGTTAGCGTATGTCCGTGATTCACTGGATACCTATTTCACTAAGTTAACGGAATTACGAAAGTTCAACGGAGTAGTGCTGGCATATAAGAATGATACACTTTTGCTGGATAAGGCGTATAATTTGAGCGCGCAACCCAATAACATGGCCTATGTGACCACAAATCATCAGTTTGATATCCATTCCGTTTCCAAATTGATGACCTATTATTTGGTTGCCCAATTGGAGTTGGAAGGAAAGCTTTCCATTGATCAGACCTTGGATACATATTTTGATGGTTTTTCCAAAGGGAACGAGATAACCTTGAAAATGCTCTTGGAACATAAGTCTGGTCTGCCCAGGGAATTGATTGGTTTTGAGGGCGAAGAATACCTACTGACATTGGATGAAATACTGGAATTGTCCACAGAACAAAAACTATTGTTTCAACCTGGGGCGGATGTGCAATATTCCAATGTTGGGTATGAAATATTGTACTGTATAGTGTCTAAAATATATGGAAAATCATTCTCTCAATGTGTGGTCGACGAAATTTTTGAACCGTTGGGAATGGATTCTAGCGGAGCTCACTTTTTTGTTGAAAAAAATCGAGTGAAACTGATGGCGCAGAATCATGTGTTTAAAGATGATGCTTTGGAACCGGTTGATAATATACAGAAAGATGAATTCCGAAGCGCACGTCTTTTTTCAACGGCCAAGGACCTCAAAAAATTTATGGATCACATCAAGCAGGAACCATACGCTTCATTTTTGAAGGATAAAAATGGAGTTATTGCAAAAGATGGTGGTTCCAAAGGTATCCGGGCTCAGGTGTACAGTGATTTAGAAAACCATTTTGATTTTGTATTGCTCGCTAATTATGATGGGATGCCCTTTTTTGATACCATCGATGATATGGTCAAGTTGATGAAATCAGAACCCGTGGATTATCCTAAGGAAATTAATAGAAAGTCAATCATTTTGGAAAAAGAAGTGCTCCAACAATATGAAGGGGCCTATGTTTTTGCCGATTTTGATGGGTTGGTTTTGGAGATCAAGGTCGAGGGTGACCACCTGATTGTCTTACAGGAAGATGAAAAAGTAGGAGAGTTGAAAGCGGAAAGTCCTGTTGTTTTTTTTGAAGACCCCAAGGCGGCCGAGTCTTTCGAGTTTATTAAAAATGAATCGGGAACCTATGATGCCCTAATGGGCTGGAAGGGGATTGTGGTTGAAGGAAAACGAAAGTAAAAGGGGGACCTGTCCTACTTGTCCAATTCATTGTAAGGAATAAAAAGGATATTGTACTTTTTCGCGTAGATATAGGTAAACTGAGCTCCGAAGAATAAAATCATACAGGAATAAGAAACCCATAGGAGAACCAGAACAATTGCGCCTGCAGCGCCATAGGTGGAACCAGGATTTGCCTCTCCAAAATAGAGGCCCAACAGAAACTTACCTATCACAAATAAAATGGCGGTAATCAATGCTCCGAACCAAACCGCTCGCCATTTTATCTTGGCATCGGGCAGGAACTTGAACATAAGAGCAAACATTACGGTGATTATACCTAAGGATGATATGATATCCACCAAGTATGCGAGGTATACGGCCGCTTCGGAAATAAAACTTTTTAGGTAATCATTGAGGGCTGTTATGGCGGCGGTTATGATAAAGCTGATAAGCAGTAAGAATCCGATTACCAGAATAAAGGCAAAACTCTTGGCCCGTTCTGTAACCAATTTCCAAAAATTAAATCCAGGCGATCCGGAAATACGCCATATCTTGTTCAGCGATATTTTTAGTTGGTAGAACACCCCCGTGGCACCAAAAAGTAAGGTAGAGATACCAATAATTGTAGAGATTAAATTTTTATCCTTGTTTTGGGTGTCCTGAATAATATCTTGAATGGTTTGGGCCGCATTAGGTCCAAGGGCAATAGAAAACTCGTTGGTCAAACGACCTTCAACAATATCCACTCCCCAAATAGATCCGACCACATTGATTATGATCACCAACAGAGCCGGAAGTGATAGAACGGCGTAGTAGGCGACCACAGCGCTCAATCGCCATGGGTTGGCTTTGCTCCAAGCCTTAAAGGTGTCCAGAAAAAGGTGGGGGAAATCTTTAAGTTTAAAGCGTTCGGAATATGTATGGCCCTCTTTCAAAAAATGTATTTGATCAATTAATCAAACGCAATTTAGCAGATAGTTCAAATAGGCATTATTGGAAAAGCTTCAATTGTTGACTGTATTGCAACAAAAAACCCCATAAACATATAGTTTACGGAGTTTTTCTGTACTCGAGGCGGGACTTGAACCCGCACGGGCATAATGCCCACAGGATTTTAAGTCCGGCGTGTCTACCAATTCCACCACTCGAGCAGGACTTGTATGTAAAAAAAAAACTCCACCCGTGGTGACTGAGCGGAGTCGACGTTGAGCGAAAAACGGGATTCGAACCCGCGACCTCCACCTTGGCAAGGTGATGCTCTACCAACTGAGCTATTTTCGCATTTTAAAGAACGCTGCACTTTTTCCAAGCGCGGATGCAAATTTATAATATTTCTATTAAAATAAAAGAATTTTTTTAGGAAGAAGCCTTTTTCTTTTTTCCCAGCAGTCTTTTGATCTCGTTCAATTTCATCAAAGCTTCCACAGGTGTCAGGGTATCAATGTCCAAATGCAAAATTTCCTCCTTGATTTCTTCGAGCAAAGGATCATCCAAATTGAAAAAACTCAATTGCATTTCGTTCTGGGAAGCCTGAAGTTTGTCACTCACCTCTTCACTAGCATGCGATTTTTCCAGTTTTTTAAGGATTTTGTTCGCTTTCTGGATGACCTGCTGTGGCATTCCCGCCATTTTGGCCACATGGATTCCGAAACTATGTTCACTTCCACCGGGAACCAATTTCCGTAAGAAAAGGACGTTGTCCTCCAGTTCCTTTATGGAAACATTGTAGTTTTTGATGCGCGAAAACGTATTGGTCATGTCGTTGAGCTCGTGGTAGTGTGTAGCGAACAAGGTCTTTGCCTTGGCCGGGTGCTCATGCAGGTATTCCGAAATGGCCCAGGCAATCGAAATCCCATCATACGTGCTAGTCCCACGACCAATTTCATCAAGTAGCACTAAACTGCGTTCCGAAAGGTTGTTGAGGATAGAGGCCGTCTCGTTCATTTCCACCATAAAGGTAGATTCGCCCATCGAAATGTTGTCACTCGCTCCGACCCGTGTGAATATTTTGTCCACTACGCCCAAATTGGCCTCTGTTGCAGGTACAAAACTGCCCATTTGCGCCAACAGGACAATCAATGCAGTTTGTCGCAACAAGGCCGACTTACCGCTCATATTGGGTCCGGTGATCATAATGATCTGTTGCTCTTCCCGGTCCAAGAACACATCGTTCGTCACATAGGCATCACCAATCGGCAACTGCTTTTCGATAACCGGGTGCCTTCCTTCCTTTATATCGATATTGGTGGAATCGTTGATTACGGGTTCCACATAGTTGTTTTCTTTCGCCAGTTGGGCAAATCCGCAAAGGCAGTCCAATTGTGCGATCAAGTGTGCATTGAGCTGTACGGGGCTAATGTATTCCTGCATCCAGACGAGCAACTGTTCAAAAAGTTGCTGTTCCAATTGAAAAATGCGTTCCTCGGCACCCAAAATCTTGGATTCGTACTCCTTCAGTTCCTCTGTAATATAACGCTCCGCATTGACCAGGGTCTGCTTGCGTATCCAAGTTTCCGGGACTTTATCTTTGTGTGTGTTCCGGACCTCAATGTAATAACCGAACACATTGTTGGAAGCTATTTTTAAAGACGTAATGCCCGTTTCTTTGGTCTCTCGCTCCAACATTTTGTCCAAATAATCTTTGCCGGAAAATGCGAGGCCACGGAGCTCATCCAATTCTTCGGAATAGCCCTCTGCAATGGTGTTGCCTTTGGCAATGTTCACCGGAGCTTCTTCATTGAGGACTTCTTTTATTTTGGAACGGAGTGCATCACAATCGTTTAAACGCTCGCCGATATTTTTTAGGGAGTAATTAGTGCTGTTTTGGGCCAATTGCTTGATGGGTACGACGGCCTCCAACGAATTTTTAAGTTGAACTACTTCTTTCGGGTTGATTTTTCCCGTGGCCAATTTGGAAATCAATCGTTCCAAGTCGCCCATCTGTTTGATGTATCCCTGAATCTTGTTCAGCTGTTCACCTTCATTTTTTAAATGGGATACCACCTGATGCCTTTGTTGGATTTTTTCCACATTTTTCAGCGGAAGTGCCAGCCATCTTTTCAGCAAGCGTCCGCCCATGGGCGAAATGGTCTTGTCGATAATGTCCAACAAGGTTACCGCATTTTGGTGCGAGGAATGATAAAGCTCTAAGTTCCTGATGGTAAAACGGTCCATCCAAACGTATTCCTCCTCGGCAATGCGCTGTATTTTATTGATATGTTGTAGTCGGCTGTGCTGTGTTTCCGACAGGTAGTGCAGCACGGCGCCCGAGGCAATGATGCCATGGGTGAGGTGTTCTATGCCAAAACCCTTTAGGGTTTTTGTCCCAAAATGATGGTTCAGACTCTCTTGTGCATAATCTTCCTGAAAAATCCAATCCTCTAAAAAGAAACTGTGGAACTGATTGCCAAAGCACTCCACAAAATCCTTTCGGTGGCTTTTGGAGACCAAAACTTCATTTGGTGAAAAATTCTGGAGCAATTTGTCCACTTGTTCTGTTGACCCTTCTGAGGTCAAGTATTCCCCTGTGGAAATATCCAAAAAGGACACTCCCAATTTGTTGCGTCCAAAATGTACGGCACACAAAAAGTTGTTGCTCTTGGCAGAAAGGATGTCATCGTTTAGGGCAACGCCTGGGGTTACCAATTCGGTCACGCCCCGTTTTACAATGCTTTTCGTCTGCTTGGGGTCTTCCAGCTGGTCGCAAATGGCCACGCGTTGCCCCGCCTTTACCAATTTGGGCAAATAGGTGTTCAACGAATGGTGTGGAAACCCTGCCAACTCCGTCTTATCGCCTCCATTGTTCCGGTGGGTAAGGATAATGCCCAATATTTTGGCGGCCTTCACCGCATCTTCCCCAAAGGTCTCATAAAAGTCTCCTACGCGGAACAGCAACAAAGCATCAGGATGTTTTACCTTGATGGCATTGTACTGTTGCATTAACGGGGTTACTTTCTTGTTCTTTTTATTGGCTGCCAAAGCGATTTAATTCTGTTATTTTTGCCCAAAATTGGGATGGAAACGAATATATTGTTTTCACCGACCATCAAAAATTTTTGTTGATATTTTTACCCCAATGTTTAAAAAATGAACCGAAAACTTGAAAATAGCGAGCTAGACCGATTGGATGTGGACAGTTTTAAGGAAGCTGAAAAATCATCCATCCTCATTATTTTGGACAATGTTCGCAGTTTGAACAATATTGGATCTGTATTTCGGACTGCTGATGCTTTTCTGATTCAAAAAATATATCTCTGCGGCATCACGGCCACTCCTCCGCATAAGGATATCCGTAAAACGGCTTTGGGCGCCACTGAAAGTGTGGAGTGGGAATACCGAAAAGACACTTTGAAATTGGTTGAGGAATTAAAAGCCGATAGCGTGCAAATAGTCTCGGTGGAACAGGCTGAAAATGCCGTTATGCTGAATGATTATCAAGTGGATTCAAAGAAAACCGTGGCATTGATATTTGGAAATGAGGTGAAGGGAGTGTCACAGGAAGTGGTTTCGGCCAGCGATACTGTTCTGGAGATTCCACAGTTCGGAACCAAGCATTCGTTGAACATTTCGGTAAGTGCAGGGGTAGTGGTATGGGACATTTGGTGCAAACAAAACGCTCAAAAATAAAAATGGCCCTGAAAAACAGGGCCGTATATAAAGTCTGAGTTAGTTAGTTTCTCTTTTAGAGGATGCTAATAAAATAAAACCATTCGTTATATCCAAACATTTTCCAAAAATTCTCTTAAATGTTTGATGAAAGCATATTGTCTTCGAGCCTTTGCAAAATGAATTCATAATCGGCCGGATTATTCACAAAATCGAGGTTTTCCATATCCAGGATCACACTGTTCTGACTGGGATGGCCCTTGATGAAGTCCATATATCCCCGGTTGATTCTCTCGAGGTAGGCCGGATCGATGTTCTGCTCATAATCGCGCCCTCTTTTTTTAATGTTTGCCAGCAATCGTTCCGTATTTTGATAGAGATAAAGGTAAATATCCGGCTTTTTTACCTCCTTGTACATAAAATTGAAAACCTTTCGGTATAGATTGAATTCTTCGTTTTGAAGGGTCACTTTGGCAAAAATGAGCGATTTGAAAATATCGTAGTCGCTCACCATAAAATTTTTAAAGAGATCAAATTGCGAGGTATCGTCCATAAATTGTTGGTACCTGTCCGCCAAAAACGACATTTCCAATGGAAATGCGTACCTCGACTGATCCTCATAAAACTTGGGAAGAAAAGGGTTGTCCGCAAAACGTTCCAATACCAGTTTGGCATTAAAATCCTCGGAGATCATTTTGGACAAGGTGGTTTTTCCAGCACCAATATTTCCTTCAATGGCGATAAACTGTAACTGCGAAAACAGTCCGGCCCTATCCTTGAAAAGCTGGTATTTGACCTTGGTGAGGCTCGTTTTGTCCCTGCATTCCTGTAACAGGTTTCTCGTGTCCTTATAAAGTACGGGGTGGTAAAATTGGGGAGCAATGTCGGCCAAAGGCTTCAAAACAAAGTTCCTGTGCTGCATCTGTGGGTGGGGAACCACCAAATCTTCATTTTGGATGACTTCGTTTCCGTAGTAGATGATATCAATATCCAACGTTCGCGAACTATAACCGCCACCAATGGAACGCACTCTCCCAAAATCCTGCTCAATCTGTAAGAGATTCTCCAACAATTCCTTTGGATGCAATGGAGTCAGCAGGGAAATTGCTATGTTCAGGAAATCATCGCCCTCAAATCCAATGGCCGGGTTCTCGTATACCGAAGATATGCCCAATATGGAACCCACCCTCTGCTGGATACGGAAAATGGCTTTTTGGAGGTTGGCATGGCGATTTCCCACGTTGCTTCCCAAAGAAAGATATACCTTTTGTTTTATGACCATAATCGAAAAAACAAAGTAAACAAAACAATACTACAATGGTTATATTTGATGCGTATTAAATTTTATTGAATGAAGTTTTTAAGAAACCTATTGGCCTCAATTTTGGGGAGCTTGGTGGCATTTATGATCATTGTTGGAATGTTCTTCATATTTATGGCCCTGGTAGGAAGTGTGGATGACGGCGTTGTAGTGAAAAAGAACTCGGTTCTGGAGTTCAGTTTGGTCTCGCCCATCTTGGATTATACGGGAAAGGACGATACCGACCCCTTTGCTGGATTTTGGGGCGAAGAATTAGGTTTGGATGAAATCCTACATGCCATTAAGGTGGCCGAGGAAGATGAAAATATAGCCGGAATCAGTTTGACCACAGGATTTTTACAGGCGGGAATCGCACAGACCCGGGAAATCAGAAAAGCCTTATTGGATTTTAAATCCAGCGGTAAATTTGTTTTGGCCCATTACGATGTGTATTCACAACGCGATTATTATCTGGCCAGTGCCGCTGATGAAATGTACATGAACCCGGTCGGGCTTTTGGATTTTAAAGGATTGGCCACGGAGGTACTTTTTTATAAGGAGCTACAGGAAAAAACAGGGGTGAAAATGGAGGTTATTCGCCATGGGAAGTATAAAAGTGCCGTGGAACCTTTTCTGTCGGACACCATGAGCGATGAAAACCGTACACAGATCAAGGAACTGATCACTTCCATTTGGAGTGTAATCGTGGACGATATTTCGGAAACCAGAAACATAGCTCCCGAAAACTTGAACATCATAGCCGATACCCTTGGGGGAAAAACCCCGGAACATGCCGTTTCTTCAGGTCTGCTGGATGGTATCTTATATTATGATGAGTATGAGAATCTGCTCAAAGAAAGGGTAGGGGCGGAAGTGGATGACGAGTTAAACTATGTTGGACTTATGGACTATATACAAAAGGCGAACAAGCAGAAGATACGCACAGGGTCCGACCAAGTTGCGGTAATCTATGCTCAAGGCGAGATTTTATTTGGCGAAGGTGGCAAGGATTATATTGGACAGGGAATCATAGTCAATGCCTTGCAAAAAGCAGTGGACAATAAGAGTGTAAAAGCCATTGTTCTGCGTGTAGATTCCCCCGGGGGCAGTGCTTTGGTATCCGATATCATCTGGAGGGAGATACAATTGGCCAAAAAAGAAAAGCCCCTAGTGGTTTCCTTTGGAAATGTAGCCGCATCCGGTGGATATTACATAGGTGTGGCCGGCGATAAAATTTTTGCGGACCCCACCACCATTACCGGCTCGATCGGGGTCTTTGGGACCATTCCCAACGTTCACGAATTTGCAGACAACATTGGTGTAAATGCCGAACAGGTGGGAACCAACAAAAACTCCGTGGATTATTCCTTTTTTGAACCTATGACGGACAGTTTTCGCAATGCCATGCAAGAAAGTATCAAGGAAACCTATCAAACTTTTCTCGATCGAGTGTCCAAGGGTCGCAATATGACCGTGGAACAGGTAAATGAAATTGCACAAGGCCGGGTTTGGAGCGGAGTGGATGCCAAGGCCCTTGGGTTGGTGGACGAGCTCGGTGATCTGGACGATGCCATTGCGGCAGCCGCCGAAATGGCCGACTTGGACTCCTACGGAATCCGGAAGTATCCCAAATACAAATCCGGTTTTGAAAAGTTCATGGAAAATTATGGTTCCGTAAAAACCAAAATAGGGGAATCCTTCATTAAGGAAGAAATAGGCTCGGAAGCCTATGACATCCTCAAGGAATTCAAACAATTTACCAAACAGGAAGGGGTTCAGGCCAAGATGCCGTTCCGTTTAAATATCAAATAAAAATCGGCCAAAACGATTCTGCAAAGAAGCATTGATGTAATATATGACGCTAAAGGATAAGAGACTTGCTTTTAAAATTTATCTGTATTTAGGGGCTTTGTTCATTACCTCTTTGGTGGTGTCCAACCTCATATTTCAAAAGTTCTTTTCTTGGAGTCCGTTCGGGGATGTTACCGTTTTTGGGGCACCTTTATTTGAGCTTTCGGTGGGCATTTTGCCCTATCCCATCACTTTTTTGATTACCGATCTGATCTCTGAGATATTCGGGCAAAAAAAGGCAAATCAAGTAGTGACCGCAGGTATTTTTGCTTCGTTTTTTTCCATGGGCATTATTTTATTGGCCAATTATTCCCCTGCCATACCCACGTCCCCAGTGGACGATGTAACATTTACCGCAGTTTTTGGATTGTCGCCGCTAGGCGTTTTGGCTTCCATGCTTGCCTATTTGGCCGCACAATATGTTGATATTACCATTTATCATTTTTGGAAAGGTGTGACCAAAGGAAAAATGCTCTGGTTGCGAAATAATTTTTCCACCTTCTCCTCACAGTTTTTGGACACCTTTACCGTGGTAGGGTTGTTGTGCATTTTTGGCGTTCTGCCATGGGACAAGTTCTATGGTCTGTTGATCAGTGGATTTATTTTTAAGGTGATGATTGCGCTGCTCGACACCCCTTTGCTCTATTTTTTCGTATATATCCTACGAAAAAGATTTAACTTAAAAATAGGAGAGGAAATTTCATTGGATTGATGCTTCTCCTTTAATTTGCTGTAAAACAAACATGTATGAAGAAAAAAGCCCTAAAAATTACCGGAATAACCCTACTTGTCCTACTAGCCATTATAATTGCGGTCCCATTGTTTCTTCAAGGGAAGATTGAAGAGATGATCAAAACAAAAGTCAATAACAGTATTAATGCCACTTTCGATTTTGAAGATGCAGACCTGAGCCTTTTGAAGAGCTTTCCATATGCGAACGTGGAGCTTACAAATCTATCTTTGGTAAATAAAGCCCCGTTTGAAGGGGATACCCTATTTGCTTCTTCAGAAATCGAACTTTCCATGTCAATAAAGGAATTGTTCAAATCTGCCGATGAGCCGATTGTGATCAAAACATTGAACATTGATAAAGCCAAGTTGCACATCAAAGCAGATGCAGAGGGCAATGCCAATTACGATATTGCCAAGGAGTCCAACGAACCCGCCTCCACATCATCGGAAGAATCGAGCAGCAACTTTACGCTGAATATGGATTCGTACGCCATTACCAATTCAAATATTACCTACGAGGATTTGGCGAGCGGCATGAAATTGGACATTTCCGAGATGAACCACTCTGGTACCGGGGACCTTTCCTTGGAAAAATCCGAGTTAAAGACTTTGACGGATGCCCTGGTATCCTTTGAAATGGATAGCACGCAATACTTGAACAGGAACAAGATCAATTTGGATGCCTTAATCGGAATCGACCTTACGGAAAACAAATACACCTTTTTGGAGAACAAGGCGCTCGTGAACCAATTGCCCTTGGTGTTCGATGGTTTTGTGAAGGTGAACGAGGACAATCAAGAAGTGGATATTACCTTTAAAACCCCATCTTCGGATTTTAAGAACTTTTTGGCGGTGATTCCCGAGGCCTATGCGGCCAATATCGAAAATGTACAGACCACTGGAAACTTTGAGGTGAACGGTGAGTTCAAGGGGATAGTGGACGACGAGCATATTCCAACCTTCAAAATTGCCATCAACTCGGAAAACGCTTCCTTCAAATATCCAGATTTGCCCAAATCGGTGCGCAATGTGTATATCGACACCGAAATCAACAACGAAACCGGTATCACGGAAGACACTTATGTGAACATCAACAGGCTATCTTTTCTTATTGATGAGGATAAATTTAACCTGAACGCTAAAATCCGGGAGCTTATGGGCAATACCAAAGTAAATGCCCATATGGACGGGAGAATAAATTTGGCCAACATTTCCCAGGCTTATCCCATGCCGGAAAATTACAATCTCAAAGGTATCCTGAATGCTGACGTGACCACGGCCTTTGACATGGCTTCTTTGGAGAAAAAACAATATCAGAACACCAAGACCAACGGAAAGGCATCGGTGTCAGGTTTTGAATATGCTTCGGAAGAACTCAAAAATCCCGTTGTGATCAATACCGCAGCGGTGACCTTTAATCCAAATACCGTGACCTTGGATGCGTTCCAAGGAAAAACGGGCAGTACCGATTTTGATGCAAAGGGAACCTTGACCAATTTGTTGGGATTCATGTTCAACGATGAAGATATTGAAGGCAATTTCACCCTCAGTTCCAACCAACTTGCCTTGAACGATTTTATGGTCGAGGAAACCGAAGAATCTGAAAATGAGGGGTCAGATCAAGAAACTGGCTCTACCACTTCGGGTGAGGAGCGCATCAAAATACCTTCGTTCTTGGATTGTACCATTGACGCTTCGGCCAATACGGTGGTCTATGATAACCTCAATCTTAAAAACGTTAAGGGAACATTGGTAATCAAGGATGAGACCGCTACGGTAAAGAACCTTACATCCAATTTGTTCGGAGGAACATTGGGCTTGAACGGTTCGGTATCCACCAAGCAAGAAGCTTCCACTTTCGATATAAATCTTGGAATGAACAATTTCAATATTGGCGAATCGTTTGCGGGGCTGGAACTTTTCAAGGTATTGACACCACTTGCAACCGCTATTCAAGGAAAGCTCAATTCCGATATTAAAATATCGGGCAACCTAAAAGACGATTTTACACCGAACTTGGCCACGATTTCGGGTAACCTTTTGGCGGAACTTCTAAATCCAACGGTAGATACAGAAAAAGCTCCCTTGGTTTCCGCATTGGATAGCAAACTCAGTTTTTTGAACACCAAGGAAATCAATTTGGATGGATTAAAGACGGCGCTGACCTTTGATAATGGTACGGTAAAAGTGAAGCCTTTTACCTTAAATTATAAGGATATAGCCATCAATGTGGATGGAAGCCACTCTTTTGATAAGCAACTGAATTATTCGGCCACCCTGAATGTTCCTGCCAAATATTTGGGCACGGAAGTCACTAAGCTGATCTCACAATTGAACGATGATAGCGTAGGGGAGGTAACCATTCCGGTAACAGCGAACATTGGCGGAAACTTTACGAATCCATCCGTGAATACCGACCTTACTTCGGGAGTGAAGACATTGACCTCGAAATTGGTGGAGATGCAAAAGCAAAAGCTGGTGAACCAAGGCAAGGACAAGGTCAAGGATTTGTTGTCCGATGCATTTAAAAAAGATGGGTCCGACACCACAACTACCAAATCTGATGGAGTGAAGGAAGCCATTGGAAATATATTGGGCGCTAAAAAGGATACAGCCACAACCGATAGTGTACCCAAAAAAGAGGATGAGGTGAAAGAAGCGGCCAAATCCATTTTGGGCGGACTGCTCAAGAAAAAGAAAAAAGATACTGTGAATTAAAAAAAGGGCGGTTTTACCGCCTTTTTTTTATGGTTCAATTTCTGCTTCCAGCAGTTTTAAGATGTTGTCCAAACCTTCCATTAAAACAGTATAATGCTCCGTTGTGGACTGGCTCGTAATGATAAAGAGTAAAATATTGTTCTCAAAATCCACGGATTTTAAGGACGATAAATTGCTGATGGGCTTCTGTTGTTTTTGGATGCCCAATTGTGCGGACATTCCTGTATTTTCCAATATGGTCCTAATGCTGTGGCCCTCGGTTCTGAACCAATCCACAATATTGGTCCTTTGTTCGCCAAGAAATTTTTCTTGGTTGGCAATGTCATCAATGGTGGCGACCCAATTGGTAAGCCGTATGCGCAACGTATCGTTTGTAATGTCCTTGAGGCTGCCCGAGTTGATCATTTCGAACAAGAGCGAATTGTTGGGATTGAAGAAAATATCGGAAGCAAAGGCATCGATGAACAATTTGGACAACTGCTTTTCCGGTGGATTTTCTTCCTGGTCCATTAAGTGTACAATGTCCTTGGCAGCTTCATAGCTTGCCCGGTTCACCCTCATCAGTTCCTGTAATTTTAGTTTACTTGTCTGGAATTCATCCTTCAGCCCCATCAGATAAATCTGCTCTTTCTCCTTTTTTATGCTGAGTTCGTTGGCATTGTCAATGGCGAGGGCAATCAGAATACCGATTACGACCAATACAATCTCACCAACGGCATAGAGAAGGTAATTGCTGATTTTTTTCTCTTCTATGAACTGCTTTCGGATATTTCTAAAAAACTTTAGCATATCAGGAGCTTTTTCTTTTTTTCGTCCATTTGTAGATGGCTTCTATCAAAAAACAAAAGGCAATGATGGATACTGCCGTAATGACTCCGATTTTGTTGCTGGAATATTGTTGTTGGAGTAGCACGACCACAGCAATCGCACATAAAATACAACCGATGATGGGTATTGCCTTTTTGCCCTTGGTATCGGCGGATAACTTAAAGCCCACATAATTTACAATTGCAAAAATGAGCAAAAAACCCACGCTACCTGCTGTTGATATGCTCTCCAGTTCCAAGGTGTTGGTCAGGGTCAATGTTAAAATTGCGGTTATGAGGAGACCGATGGGCTGGTTCCATAATTGATAGGTGAACTGATGCGGGAGCTCATCATCCTCGGCAATTTCATAACTTACTCTACTACCCCCATAAAGTGAGGCATTGATGGCCGAAAAAGTTGAAATAAGGGCCGCGATGGTGATTATGGTGAAACCGGTTTGGCCCAGCATAGGCTTGGCAGCCTCGGCCAGAACATAGTCCTCCGCAGTTTTGATTTTATCAAAAGGAAGAGATCCTACGGTAACCACAGCAATGACGATATATAGCAAGACCACAAAAATGATGGATATGTAATAAGCCCTGGCAATGTTTTTCTCTGGATTTTTAATATCGGGAGCTGAGTTGGCTATGAGCTCAAAACCTTCATAGGCTACGAAAATTACCATTCCACCGGATAAAATCCGCAACGGGGCCTCCCATTTCTCCGGGGACAATTGCTCCAGATTGGGATTGCCCACCAAACCGTAAATTCCAATCCCTATAAATCCCAATAGGATCATGAGTTTTATAATCACGGCATAGGATTCAATCTTCCCAACGACCTTTATACTGTAATAGTTGATGATGGAAGCCAATATAATGATGCCGCTCGCATAAATATGGAAATCCATTTCGCCGCCAGTAAAGGCATACAGGTTTGGGGCGTAGGAACCAAAGGCCGAAGCGTACAGGGAGAGCATAATGATGTAACTTACCCAGAGCAGGTTATTTATTCCACCACTGAATATGGTTTCACCAAAACCCTGATTGATAAATTTTACGGTACCGCCCCTATCCGCAAATTTATTTGAAAGTTTTACATAGCTGTACGAGGTGATGAGTGCCAACATACCGGCAAAAAGGAAGGCCAAGGGAGTTCCTCCCCTTGAAAGTGAAACGGCCAGTCCCAAAACGGCAAAAATACCTCCTCCTACCATGCCGCCAACACCGATGGAGATGGCGTCCCTAAGTCCTATTTTATCGCTCATTTTGAATTTGGTTCAGGAAAAGGACGATTGTCCTTACTTTTGGTTTTATTTGAAATCAATGCCTACAAAGTAACCTTCACTTCCCCGCACATTGAAAACGGTGTTGTCCTCAAAAATAAGATATTGTCCTTTTATGCCTTTCAAAACCCCTTTATAGCTTGGTGTTTTCTCTAAATTAAGGCTATTCACCTTGTTCGGATATTGCAGGACGGGGAATTCCAAGTGGGTCTCTTCCTTATCATTCAAAAAATATTCGATGGCCTCTTCGGGAATGCTTGCTTTTAGTTTGTTGCGCCATTCCACCAAGTCTACGTCCTCAATATCGTTTTGGAGCATTTTCCTCCAACTGGTTTTATCGCTGACAAAATCTTTTAAAGCCACTTCCGTAATACCTGCCAAATAGCGATTGGGCACCTCCACAATCTCTATGGCCTTATGTGCGCCTTGATCTATCCAACGGGTAGGGACCTGCGATTTTCTGGTAACACCAACTTTAATACTGCTGGAGTTGGCCAAATACACAATGTGTGGCTGCAACTGCATTTTTTTCTCATACTCAAGGTCTCGGTCCTCTTTGTCCAAATGTGCCGTGCTCAGCTCGGGTTTCATGATCCAATCTCCGGCACGGGGTGTTTCATAAAAACATGATTTACAAAACCCCTGTCTATAAATGGGTTTGTCTTCCCCGCAGTTCAAACATTGGTATTTGATGAAATCTATCTGAAGTTCCCTGTTCAATGCTTGGTTCATGTTGATAAAATCGTTCTCAAAAACCAAAAAATATTGAATGGGGCTTCCAAATTCCGTTTGCATTTTTTTCAGGACTCCTTCGTATAACATATTAAAATGAATGTGTTTGTCTTATTTGAAAATGAGTGTTAGAAAAGCTATTTTAGCAGTTGTACTAACCTTAACTTTATTGGTTAAATATACCTAAAATGCCAATACCTTTATTTAATTCCATTGCTTCTTGGTTGTTGAGAAAGCGCTACCACCAAATAGAGCTTTTTTTAAAGTATCCCTTGGATGTTCAGGATGAGGTATTGCGACAACTTTTGGATTTTTCACAGGATACCATGATCGGCAAGCAATATGGGTTCCAAGACCTTCCCAAGTATGAGGAGTTCAGGAACAGGGTGCCGATTGTTGCCTATGAGGATATTGCCCCGATGATAGAGCGCACACGAAGGGGAGAACAGAACCTGTTTTGGCCAACATCCATAAAATGGTTTGCCAAGAGCAGCGGAACAACCAACGCTAAGAGCAAGTTTATCCCTGTAAGTACCGAGGCTTTGGAGGATTGCCACTATAAATCCAGCAAGGATTTGCTTTGTCTTTATTTGAACAATAACGAAAACTCTCAATTGTTTACGGGAAAAAGTCTGAGGTTGGGTGGCAGCAAGGAACTTTATGAGGACAACGGGACCTTTTTTGGGGATTTATCCGCCATCTTGATTGATAACATGCCACTTTGGGCCGAATATAGCAGTACTCCTAGCAATAAGGTTTCGTTGATGACAGAATGGGAATCTAAACTGGAAGCTATTATAGAGGAAAGTATACGCGAGAATGTGACCAGTTTGGCAGGTGTTCCGTCTTGGATGTTGGTATTGCTCAATCAGGTATTGGAGAAAACAGGGAAAGCGCATTTATTCGAGCTTTGGGAAAACTTGGAAGTCTATTTTCATGGGGGAGTGAGTTTTACACCCTATAAAAATCAATATAAAAAATTATTGCCCCGGAAAAAGTTCAACTTTTATGAAACCTACAATGCTTCGGAAGGGTTCTTTGGTATTCAGGATCAAAATAATTCTGATGAGCTGTTGCTAATGTTGGACTATGGTATTTTCTATGAATTTATCCCCATTAGTGTCGATGGAGAAGGGGAGCAGGCCATTCCGCTGTGGGATGTGCAGTTGGGAGTCAACTATGCCATGATCATCACGACCAATGCCGGATTGTGGCGCTATAAAATCGGGGATACCATCCGATTTACATCGAAAAGCCCCTATCGTATAAAGATAACTGGCCGAACCAAGCATCATATCAATGTTTTTGGTGAGGAACTGATCATAGAAAATGCAGAGGAGGCATTAAAACAGGTTTGCCTAAAGACCGAAGCAGAAATTATGGACTATACGGCCGCACCTATTTTTATGACGGATAAGGAAAAAGGGGCCCATGAATGGATCATTGAGTTTAGAAGGCCACCTGCAGATATTGCCTATTTTACCGAAATGTTGGACAATGCACTGAAATCCTTGAACTCCGACTACGAAGCCAAACGCTATAACAACATTACCCTAAAGATGCCCAAGGTGCACGTAGCCAAGGAAAACTTATTCCATAATTGGCTTAAATCCCAGAACAAATTGGGAGGGCAGCATAAGATTCCGAGGCTTTCCAATGACCGTAACTGCATCGAAGAGTTACTGAATATGAATGTCCAATAACTTTTCTTGTATATAAGATTGAACTTTATGATAGAGTTACGAAAACGTTTTCGTAGATTTGGCCCATTCGTCGTGGAAAGGTTTCTTTTGAACAAATAAAAGAGGATTTGCGACGTTTATTGATGAAATTCCTCCCATCAAATCTTTTATCAAACACAAAACCATTAAATCATGGCAGAAAAACTTGTTGTAATCTCAGATAAATGGGGTGCAAAAAAAGGGCTTTGGATAGCTTCATACTTTGGCTACCTACAACAATACTACGATATTGTTTTCCACGATTGTCAGCAATTGGGCAATGTAGATGTTTCCATTTTTTCTGAAGAAAACATTGATAAAGCTTTTTTTGAAGACAATGGAATTGAAAGAGCTGTTTCCAACTTGATTAGAAAAGAAAACGAACCGGCTCATTATTTGGCCTTTGGCGTAGGGGCAACAGTGGTCTATAAAGCATCATTGAAAGGCTTGCCGGCAAAATCAATTACTGCGATTTCCGCAATTGGTATTGAATCGGAGGAACAAATGCCACTTACTACTAACGTACAGCTAATTTTCGGTGAGTGCGATAAAAAGAAACCTAGTCTTAAGTGGGCCAAAAGGGCCGCCGCTAACCTTAGGATTGTACCCAATTTTGGACACACACTCTATTCTGACGAGAAAATCATCTCTGAAGTAAGTTTGGAACTATTGGAAAATGTCACAAAAAAAGCAGTCTAAGAGACTGCTTTTAATTTTTTTACGGTTTCGTAAGAGAGTTTTTTCTCTGCATAACCCTTGGTGACCTTGAATTCCGTTTCATCGCTGCTTGGTAGTGTAAACATAGCGTCGGTGAAGACGGCCTCGCAAAGGGAGCGCAATCCTCTCGCCCCGAGTTTGTATTCTACGGCCTTCTCAACAATATAGTCCAATGCTTGCTCTGTGATGGTGAATTCTATATCATCCATGGCAAAGAGCTTTTCATACTGTTTGATGATTGCGTTCTTGGGCTCTGTAAGTATAGCTCTTAGCGTTTTTGCATCCAAAGGATTCATGTGGGTAAGAACGGGCAGTCTTCCTATAATTTCAGGAATAAGTCCGAACTCCTTCAAATCTTTTGGTATGATATACTGTAGAATGTTTTCTTGGTCTAAATTTTCTTCAGCCTTGGAAGCACTATAACCTACCGCTTGCATGTTCAAACGTTTGGTGATGATGCGTTCGATGCCATCAAAAGCACCACCTGCTACAAATAGTATGTTTTCGGTATTTACTTCGATGAATTTTTGGTCCGGGTGTTTGCGTCCTCCTTTTGGTGGAACGTTTACGGTAGTACCTTCCAAGAGCTTTAACAACCCTTGCTGAACACCTTCACCGGATACATCTCGGGTAATGGAAGGGTTATCGCTTTTTCGGGCAATTTTATCGATTTCATCAATAAACACAATCCCTCGCTCCGCCTTTTCCAAATTGTAATCGGCGGCCTGGAGCAAACGGGTCAAAATACTTTCCACATCCTCGCCCACGTAACCGGCCTCTGTCAACACAGTGGCGTCAACAATGGCCAATGGCACGTTCAACATTTTTGCAATGGTCTTGGCGATAAGGGTTTTTCCAGTACCGGTCTGCCCTACCATTACAATATTACTTTTTTGGATTTCAATTTCCTCGTCCTTGCCCTTGGCCTGCAACAATCTTTTGTAGTGATTGTATACTGCCACGGACATTACTTTTTTGGTTCTTTCCTGTCCAATCACAAAAGTGTCCAAGAACTCGTGTATCTCCATTGGTTTTTTTAAAACCAGTTCGGAGGACAAATCTTGGTTTTTGGTCTGTTTGGACTCCTCAGCTACAATGCTGTGGGCCTGTTCTATGCATCTGTCGCAAATATGCGCATCCAAACCGGCGATCAATAAATTGGTTTCCGGCTTTTTTCTACCACAAAAAGAACATTCCAAATTTTCCTTTGCCATATAAATTCAATCTTCAACCGACAATAACGTAAAAAAAATGGATTTGTTCTACGTTAAGTGGTTGTTTTTTAGTCAATTGGTTTGAATTATGATTTTTCTCTGACCAATATTTCATCGATCATACCATACTCTTTGGCCTCTGGAGCCTTCATCCAGTAGTCACGGTCGCTGTCTTCGTATACTTTGTCGAAGGTTTGACCGGAATGCTTGGAAATAATCTCATACAGCTCATTCTTGATTTTGAGCACTTCTTGCGCTGCAATTTCAATATCGCTGGCCTGACCTTGGGCTCCCGAAAGGGGTTGATGGATCATTACCCTTGAATGTGGAAGTCCGCTTCTTTTGCCCTTTTCGCCAGCGCAAAGGAGCACGGCGGCCATTGAAGCTGCTATTCCTGTACAAATAGTGGCCACGTCTGGTTTTATGAATTGCATGGTGTCGTAAATTCCAAAACCTGCATAAACGCTTCCGCCTGGGGAGTTGATGTAAATTTGGATGTCTTTTGAAGCATCTGCACTCTCCAAGAACAGCAACTGCGCTTGTATAATGTTTGCTACTTGGTCATTTATGCCTGTTCCCATAAAAATGATCCGGTCCATCATCAACCTGGAGAAAACATCCATGGCAACAGCGTTCAATTGCCTTTCCTCAATAATGTTCGGGGTCATGTTCATAGGGTACATGGTACTCATGAGCTTATCATAGTACATACTGTTTATACCATGATGTTGGGTAGCGTATTTTTTAAATTCTTTTCCGTAATCCATAGGATTTTAGTCGATTTATCTTAAAAAAAAGGTGCCGAAAAATTAGCTTTCCGGCACCGTAAAGATACTTAATTTTCTTTTAGCGAAGCCTTAGCTATATGCTTCCTTGATGAAGTCGTCATAAGAAACTTCCTTCACCTTAAGGTTGGCCTTTTCTTTGTAAAGGTCCAAAAGTTTTTGGCTCATCAATTGTTCGGACAATCTTTTTACTTCGTCCTGATTGCTCATTACCCTTGCTGCAACACTTTCCAATTCTTCTTCTTTTGGGTCCATGTGGCCATACTGTGCCATTTGAGACTTGATGAATCCTTTGGCGAATTCCTTCAACTCATCAAACTGGACCTGAAGTTCATTCTCTTGGATAATCTTACCCTCGATCAATTGATAACGAAGACCTTGCTCGGATTTTTCAAATTCTTCTTTGGCTTCATCCTCGGTCAAAGGATTTTCTCCACTGATTTGAATCCATTTTTTCAAGAATTCTGCAGGAAGTTCAAATTTGGTCTCCTCGATCAATTTTTCCGTGATGTCGTTCAACAGTTTTTGATCGGACTGCTGCTCGAACTGCTTTTCTGAATCTTCTTTGATTTTATCCTTTAGTTCTTTTTCCGAAGTCACTTTACCTTCCCCGAACAATTTGTCGAAAAGTTCTTGGTCCAATGCTGCAGGCTCTCTTTCGTTGATTTCCTCAATGGTAAAGGTTACATCGATTTTTAAGTCCTCAGCTTTGTCACGGGCAATGCCCAAGGCGCTGGACAACAAGTAGTCTTCCTTAAAAAGTCCTTTTGTGTTCAAGGTAACGGAGTCGCCCACTTTTTTACCAACAAGTGTATCAATAGCTTTTTTGCTTTTGATCTTGTCCATTTCAAGAGTGGTCTTGTGGTCGATTTCTTCCTCTTCATTGGCAAAGAAACCAGTGATTTCATCTTTTTTGCCTACCTCGGTCTTGGAAATCAATTTTCCGTATTGCTTTTGAATACGTTCCACTTGTTCCTCTATCATCTTTTTATCGGCAACGATTTTATATTGGGTCACCGCTTTTTTGGTCTTCAAGTTTACATCGAAGCTCGGTGCCAATCCTAATTCAAATTCAAAATCAAGATTGTCCTTGTCCCAATCAAAGTTGTCCTGTTGTTTGGGAAGTGGATTTCCCAAAACATCCAATTTTTCTTCGGTAAGGTATTTGTTTAGATTGTCCTGAAGTAATTTGTTCACTTCATCCACCAAAACAGCCTTGCCATACTGCTTTTTGATAAGTCCCATGGGAACCTGTCCTTTTCTGAAACCAGGAATGTTGGCCTGCTTTCTATAATCTTTAAGGATTTTCTCTACTTTATCCTGATAGTCTTCTTTGCTTATGGCAACCTTTACTACTGCATTAAGATCGTCAATCTGCTCTTTGGTTATATTCATTTCCTACCTAATTTGCTTTCTAAAAATGGGATGCAAAAGTAACTCTTTTTTGATTTGCTGCCAAGTTTTTAAACTGTTGACTTTCAAACATTAGAATTTCTACTGGTCTTCTTTTAAAACGGAGTGTAAAATTGCCTGTAAAAAGGAGAGTAAAAGACTAAAAATGATGGCCCACCAAAAGCTTTCGACTTGGAAGCCATCTATCAGGTTTGCGGTCAATAGAATAATTATTGCATTGATTACCAATAAGAAAAGCCCCAAGGTCAAAATGGTAATGGGCAGGGTAAGGATGACCAGGATCGGTTTTACCAAAAAGTTGAGCAAACTCAATACTACGGCCACGATAATAGCAGTAAACATGGATGAAACACCTACACCCGGCAGAACGTAGCTCAATATTACTACGGCCAAGGCATTGAGTAAAAGTCTTAAAATAAGTTTCATGGGTTTGAATGATTAGTTGTTACAAAATAAAAAGGCACCGAATTTCGGTGCCTTTAAGATAAATAAAATAATGTTTGTCTAGTCAATATATAGTCCAGTATAATCTAGAGGATTTACACCGGGCAAATTCGAATTGTATTTTGTGTTGATGGCGTCGATAAAGGCGTTGGCCACAATGGCATAACCTCTAGGTGCTGGATGGACCCCATCTAAAGAAAATCCTCCTCCTGTGGCAAAAGTTGCGTCCACAACGCTTCCATCAGCTTGTTGGAATCCATTGGCGTTAAGTTCGGCCAACAATGCATTGGCATCTACAAATGCCAGATCATAGGCCGTGGCCAAACCTGCTATTGTTTGGTTGTAAGCCGTTAATGCAGTTTCCACAATGGTCTGCTCTTCTGGGGTAAGGACCCATTTGTCCGCCAAAGGAACCGCAACACCGTTTATGGATGTTGGGATGTCCGGGTCCGCAAGTGTTCCGATATGATTTCTTGCCGTAAGTACCAATAAATCATCTGCTGTGGCTTGTCTCATGTTGATCAATGCAGGGTTGAAGCCTGTCAAATCGGTCAAATCTTCATCGATGATTACCACTGCGTTTCCTTCACCTGCGGCAAAAGAGATGGTTCGTTTTTCTAGTTCTTCTTCGGTGATAATACTAAGTTGTTGCAACTGCGCTAAACCGGCGTTGTATGCACCGTATGCTTCAGCGCTGTTCAGATAAGCAGCTGTGGCCGCATCCAATGGAATTGGGTTGTGTGGTACAGTTGTAAAATATGGGATGTCCGTTACATTCGGTAGGTTGGCAATGGCGCCATCTGCTCCGTTGGCCGTCATCGCCTGTAGTATTGCATCCAATGATCCTGCAAAAACATTGGGATCGGTAACGTCATTTCTGTTGTAGGTGCTAGGGTCTACGTTCCCGGCTCGGTCAACACCTGTACCTCCTCCCGTGGCATAGAGCAGAATATCGTTTGCTCCGACCCAAACGGTGAAAAAGGTTGCTCCTTGAGCGGCGGCATCTCCGACTACAGTTGCGGACTCTGAAGATGAGAAACGCGCAAAATAAGGATTGGCAGTTCCCATGGCCACGCCAGTTACACTACCATATCCAGGTGCTAACAATTCGTAACTTTTAGCGCCGGGCACGCCCATGTTGTTATAGGTTCCTGTTAATTTATTTGAAATCTCGGTAGATCCTTGACCTTCAATTGGAACCGGACTTGGACTTGCGCCTAAAAAGGAGAGGATTAGTCTATTGTCGAATCCTGGAATATCGTTTCCTCCTAAGGTCATTCCTCCTAAGTTGTCCGCCATAAAAGGGATTTCGAAACTTCCGCCTCCCACAAGTGCAAAATTTGATGCAAGCATGTTGGGAAAGGACGCTGTTTGTCCATCAATAAATAGGGCGTTATCGGAGAAACCTGCTGTCAATGAGTTTCCTACGGCAACATAATTGGAAAAATCCGCAGATCCTGATGTATATTCCACTGGGTCTGGGCCAGTCGTTTCGGGTGGGGTTGTATCATCTTCGCATGCTATCAAGAATAAGCCTAGAAATGGGAGAAAGGCATAAAACTTTTTCATATCAAAAAATCTGTTACAGTTAGTTTATGTTAATTGTTGTGGTAAGAACCAGAATTAACCAAATCTATATCAAATTTGTCATACAGACAATTAAATAGGTGAAAAAGTTATGCATGCATAATAAAAAGGGCTGAATTTTAAGAATTCAGAAACGCAAGACTCTTGTTGTAGAACTGTTTCGGGTTCTCGGCATGCAACCAATGCCCGGCTTTATCAATGGTTTCTATTTCGGCTTGGGGAAAATGTCTTTTGATTTCTGCGAAGTCGTTTGGCTGGATGTATTCCGAGCGGTCGCCGCGCAAGAATAGGGTGGGCCCGTCGTAAACGGCATTGGAGGGTATGTTCTCTCCGATTTCGTCCATTCGTTCTTTGAGAACATCAAAATTAAAACGGAACCCCAATTTGTCTTTTTCTTCCCAATACAGGTTTTTGAGCAAGAATTGGCGGATTCCCCTTTCCTTGATATGTTTTGACAGTTCTTCGTCTGCTTCACGTCTATCCGAAATCTTGTCGAAATCCAAGTGGGATAGACCGTTGAAGATAAAATGGTGGTGGGCCGGGTAAAACTTGGGTGCAATGTCAGCAATTATCAATTTGGTTACCCTGTCCGGGTGTGATGTGGCCAACTGCATCGCTGTTTTGCCTCCCATGGAGTGCCCCATCACATAGGCTGAATCTATACTGTGGTGATCCATGTAGTCGATGACGTCATCACTCAATATATCATAATTGAACTCTTCGGAATGAAAACTTTTGCCATGGTTACGTTGGTCTATCAGATGTACCTCATACCCGTTTTCGGAATATTGGGTGCCCAATGTCTTCCAGTTGTCTGACATGCCCAAAAATCCATGTAGAATGATAAAAGGTTGTCCTTCGCCCAATATTTTTGAATGTAGTATTTCCATTATTTCAATCTATGTAAGTACATGTTCACCACATTTTCAAGTCCAAGATAAAGTGATTCGCAAATCAATGCGTGCCCTATGGATACTTCCAATAAATGTGGGATGTGTTCTTTGAAAAATTTGATGTTGTCCAAGCTGAGGTCGTGCCCTGCATTGAGTCCAAGCCCAACTTCGTGTGCCATTTTGGCCGCTTCAACAAAAGGTGCTATTCCGCCTTCTTTATTGCCTTTGGCGAATTCATGGGCAAAGCTTTCTGTGTAGAGTTCTATGCGGTCCGTACCTGTTTCTGCCGCGCCCTTCACCATTTGCACATCTGGGTCTACAAAGATGGAGGTGCGAATGCCGTTTTCCTTGAAGGTTTTGATCACATCAATCAAAAAATCTTTATGTTTTAGGGTGTCCCAGCCTGCGTTTGAGGTTATGGCGTCCTCCGCATCGGGTACCAAAGTAACCTGTGTGGGTTTTACCTCGAGCACTAGGTCGATAAATTTTGGAACCGGGTTCCCCTCGATATTGAACTCCGTGGTCACCACCTTTTTAAGGTCCCGTGCATCTTGGTAGCGTATGTGCCTTTCATCGGGGCGTGGATGAATGGTGATGCCTTCCGCTCCAAAAGATTCGATGTCCTTGGTGGAAGTTATCAAGTTGGGCACATTGCCGCCTCTAGAATTTCGTAATGTTGCCAGTTTATTTATATTGACACTCAACTTTGTCATGTAGTTCTTTTTAGAATGTCAAAAATAAGAATTCGGCATGCCTTTTGCCATTTTAAATTAGTATTTTGCACCTAATAGATTTGTTATGTACATCCAAGACAAAATAATCAATACGATTCCCATTTTTGAGGTTTCGGAAACTTTGAAGGACGTTATCAAGTTTTTTGAAGAGACTACATATTCCCATGTTGGAGTAACCGAGAACGGTCTGTACTTGGGATTGTTGTCAGAAAATGACCTGGCCTGTTTTGAGCCTGAAAAAAAGGTCGATGATTTTAGGTTTGAGATGGAGGATTTTTTTGTGGGAAAGGAAACGGCTTGGTTGGATGTTTTGGAAATGTTCTCCAGAAACGAGGCCAATGTGCTTCCGGTGCTGGACGAAGACCGTTTGATTATTGGATATTACGATCTTGAAGATGTGGTGGATGTATTTATTGATACTCCCTTCTTTAAGGAACCGGGTGCTATTTTGGTGGTCTCCATCGGTATCAAGGATTATTCTTTTAGTGAGATAGCACAAATTGTTGAAGGTAATAATGCCCGTTTGTTGGGAGCATTTATCACTGATTCACAGAACGATATCGTTGAGATTACCTTAAAGGTGGGAACGCAGAGTTTGAACGAGGTGGCCCAAACCTTTAGACGGTACAACTATACCATTGTCTTCGGAAACAGTGATGACCAATTTATAGAAGATTTGAAACAACGTTCCGACTATCTGGAAAAATATCTTAACGTTTAGTATGAAAGTAGCCATATTCGGTCTGTCTTTTCAAAAGGAGGACCAGCTTTGCGTAGAGGAGCTTTTGGACGAACTTAAGAAGTTGGATGCAGCGGTTTATGTAGAGGAGGACTTTAATAAACTCGTGGCCACCATTACCAAAACACAGGTTAAGGGTACGTTCAACCAATCCAAAGGATTGGATTCTTCATTTGATATGTTCGTGAGCTTTGGTGGCGATGGAACCATGTTGCGCGCCGTTACCTATATAAAGGACTACGGTATTCCCATTGTAGGGGTCAATACAGGACGATTGGGTTTTCTGTCCACCTTTAAAAAAGAAAATGTTCGCAAACTCGTCACCGAGTTCGAAGCTGGACATTATACCGTTGAAGAGCGTAGCTTGGTGGAAGTAGAGCTCAATTCGGAACTAGAGGAGTTCAACGGGCTCAATTTTGCATTGAACGAAATAACCGTTAGTCGAAAGGATACTACTTCCATGATTACCGTGGAAACTTGGTTGGATGACGAATATTTAACCTCGTACTGGTCTGACGGATTGATTGTTTCCACGCCTACGGGGTCAACCGGATACTCCTTGAGCTGTGGTGGTCCAGTAATTGCCCCTTCGGCGAAGTCTTTGGTACTCACGCCCATTGCGCCGCATAACCTCAATGCTCGTCCGCTCGTGATTTCCGATACAACGCAGATTAGATTGAAGGTTTCAGGTAGGGAGCAGACCCATTTGGTTTCTTTGGATTCAAGGATTGCCGATATCTCAAACGGCAAGGAAATCCGTATCAAAAAAGCAGGTTTTACCATCAAAATGATAGAGTACAAATCCGAAAGTTTTCTGAAAACTTTACGCAACAAATTGCTTTGGGGGGAAGATAGACGGAATTGATACCATCAAAAACAATAAAAGGAGCGAAAAACTGTTTTACAAGGGAAAGCAATATTAAACATTTGTCTATAGACCTTCCTTTACTCTTAATTCTTGTAACTTTTTGGATAGTATGCGGATAGTTTTGGCTGTTTTTCTATGCTGTGTGATGAATATGGGCGCACAGACCTATGAGATAGGAGTATTTGCCGGTGGTGCCAATATGATAGGCGATGTGGGGAGGACCAATTACATACTGCCATCAGGCCCTGCTTTTGGTGGAATATTCAAATGGAACAAGGGAAAACGCTACGCTTGGAGGGCCAGTGTGCTTTATGGTGAAGTTACTGCCGATGACAATAAATCCCACATGCAATCCAGACAGCAAAGGGGATATGTGGTGGATAATTCCATTTTGGAGTTCTCCGCAGGGCTCGAAATCAACTTTGTTGAATACAATCTTCATAAGCTCGGACCCGCCTTCACGCCTTACTTGTACACGGGTGTAACCTACTTCAGATATGATTTTAATTACATTGATGCCCTTCAAATGCAGGATATTAACCAAAAAGACGGTAGTTTTGCAATTCCAATGACGGTTGGGGCTAAGTATCGTTTAAATCAATTCTTGATTCTTGGAGCCGAAATTGGGGCCAGATATACTTTTACGGACAATTTGGACGCAAGTAACCCAGAAGGTTCCAATTTTGAGCAATTCCGATTCGGGAATATATTGAGCGACGACTGGTACGTCTTTACAGGTTTTACATTAACGTATACCTTTGGACGTAAACCTTGCCAGGATTGTTTTCAATAAAATGCACACACTAGAGGACGTAGACAAAGAAAAACTACCGCAGCACGTAGCCATTATTATGGATGGTAATGGTAGATGGGCAAAACAACGAGGGAAACTCCGTATGTTCGGGCACGAGAACGGGGTAGAATCCGTCAACCAAACCGTGGAGAGCTGCGCAAAGCTCCAGATTCCTTTTTTAACGCTATACGCTTTTTCCACAGAAAATTGGAACCGACCAAAGACCGAGATAGACACGCTAATGAAGCTTTTGGTAAACGCTCTTAAAAGAGAGTTGAAGACCTTGAACAAGCATAATATTAGGTTGAAGGCCATCGGAAAAATCGATACACTGCCCAAAAAAGTCTATAAGGAACTTACCGAAGTGATGTCAAAAACCGAAAATAATTCGGGTATGACACTTACGCTGGCATTGAGCTATGGCTCGCGGGAGGAGATAAAAACAGCGGTCCAAGAGATTGCGGTCAAAGTTAAAAATAACATAATTTCCCCTGAAAATATTGACGAAACAGTTATAAATACACATCTTTACGCGCACTTTTTGCCTGATGTAGACCTACTTATACGCACAAGCGGCGAATGTAGGATAAGTAATTTTTTACTTTGGCAGATAGCATACGCCGAATTATATTTTATTGATGTATTTTGGCCCGACTTTAGAGAGCACCATTTGGTAGAGGCCATATTAAGTTATCAAAACAGAGAACGACGATTTGGAAAAACGAGCGAACAACTTAACTAAGGGTATCAAAAACATCATCCTTTCAACCCTTATTATCCCACTATTTTTATTTTCAGCCCAAGGTATTGCCCAAGAGACCGATTTTGAAGAAGGCAAGCAATACATTTTGGGAGGGTTGACCGTAACTGGCTTACAGAGCTACAACGAGCAGACTGTGAAGAGCTACACCGGTTTGCGGGTAGGGCAGCCCATTAAGGTGCCCGGCGATGAAATAAGTGCAGTGATCAAAAAGTTGTGGAACTTGGATTTGTTCAGCAATGTGGAAATGTTCTACACCAACATTGAAGACGATAAAATATTTTTGGAACTGAGCATTACCGAAAGGCCTACCTTGAACAACGTGACCGTATATGGTGTAAAAAAACGTAAGGTTGAGGATATTATCGATGATACCGACCTTAAGAAAGGAAAGAAAATCACCGAGAGTTTGATTGCCAATACCAAGAACTATCTTCAGAACAAGTACAAAAAACAAGGATTCTTGAATGCCAAGGTAAGTATCGCCACAACGGCCGATACCACAGGTACCAATGTACAGAACATGGTCATCAATGTAAATAAAGGTGATAAGGTAAAAATTAAGGACATCAACTTTGTTGGCAACGAAAAACTATCGGACAAAAGGCTCCGCAAATCCCTGAAGAAAACCAAAAAGAAAAAGTTTTATCGTTTTTGGAAAAAATCCAAATACATTGAGGCGGAATATCAAGAAGACCTCGACAACTTAATCGACACCTATGCGGAAAGGGGGTATAGGGATGCCCGCGTGCTATCGGATACCTTTGTGAAACTGGACGAGAAGAACATTGAGCTTACGATTCAGGTAGAAGAAGGCGACAAGTACTATTTCGGTGAAATCGATTTTGTCGGTAACTCCGTTTATACGGATAGAATGTTGAGTCAGGTGCTCGGAATCAAAAAAGGAGATACCTATAATGGTGTAATGTTGAAAAAGCGTATCGCTGACGATTCCGATCCAGATGCGGCCGATCTAACGAACCTATATCAAAATAATGGGTATCTGTTCTCTAGTATCAACCCAGTTGAGGTTTCTGCTGTTAATGATACCATCGATTTTGAAATACGAATCATAGAAGGAAAAGAAACCTTCTTGGATCACGTAACGGTTTCTGGTAACGACAAGACCAATGACCATGTAATTTACAGGGAAATCAGAACAAGGCCAGGTCAAAAATATAGCAAGTCCAATATTGTTAGAACAATCAGGGAATTAGGTCAGCTAGGATTTTTTGATGCGGAACAAATTGTACCGGATATCCAAAACCCAGACCCTAATGCGGGAACGGTGGATGTGAACTATAGCTTGGTGGAATCCGGTTCCAGCCAAATTGAGCTCCAAGGTGGTTTTGGTGGTGGAGGTTTCATTGGTACGTTGGGACTTTCCTTCAGCAACTTCTCTTTAAAGAACATTTTCAACAAGGAAGCATACAAACCCGTACCAATGGGGGACGGACAAACCTTTGCCCTGCGTTTGCAGGCCAGTAGGACCTTCCGTGTCTATAGCTTGAACTTCTCCGAGCCATGGTTGGGTGGTAAAAAACCGGTAAGGTTTAACATGTCGCTGTCCAGAACACAACAGTTTGCTACCGGATATGATCAAAATGGTAGATTGGATGTACAGAAAGATCGTGGGTTCTCCATTACGGGAGTGTCTGCCGGTTTGGCGAAAAGAGTTCAATGGCCGGATGATTTCTTTACGATTTCCCATTCCGTGGGTTATCAATATTATAAGTTTGATGATTATGATTTGGGACTATTTAACTTTGGTAACGGTAGCTCCAATTCATTGACATACACTTTTGGTATTTCCAGAAGTTCCCAAGGTCCCAGTAGAATTTTCCCGATGACCGGTTCCAATTTTGAGTTAACGGCAAAATTCACACCGCCTTATTCGCTCTTTGGCAACAAAGATTTTAAATCGCTAAAGGAGCGTAGGGAAGAGTTGACTGAGATTTCTCGAGAAAGATCTTTGACCACCATGGAGGCCAATGAAATACGGGATATAGAGAAGGAACGTTTTAGATGGTTGGAGTTCTATAAGGTGAAGTTTAAAGGGGATTGGTACACCAATATTGTGGATAAACTGGTATTGCGTACCAATGCCGAGTTCGGTTTCTTGGGGTCTTATAATAATGATATAGGGGATGTACCTTTTGAACGTTTCTATGTTGGGGGCGATGGTCTTGGAAACTTTAGTTTGGACGGTCGTGATGTAGTGCAGCTCAGAGGTTACGAGAACAGTTCGTTGGCCTTTTCGGTATATAACCCGATTAGGGAGAGGGCGCAGCAAGAAGGCGGGGTCATCTACAATAAGTACTCCATGGAGCTGCGATATCCGTTGACCTTAAAACCATCGGCGTCCATTTATGTACAAACGTTTTTGGAAGCAGGTAACGCGTTCAATAACTTTCAGGACCTCAACCCATTTGAGCTAAAAAGGTCGGCAGGTGCAGGTTTAAGGATCTTTATGCCGGCGTTCGGTCTTTTGGGGATTGATTTTGGATATGGTTTTGATGCAGATAACGTTAGACCAAATGCTGGGCCTAGTGGTTGGCAGACACACTTTATCATTGGACAACAATTTTAATGACTTTAATCCGTTTCAGTTAAAAAGATCTGCCGGAGTGGGGCTACATATTTTTGGGCCGGTATCTATACTCTCTGGAATCAATTCTGATGAAAAGCTAAATGTAATGGCAAAATCAGGGTTCAATATGGGGCAAGTAATCGGTAAACGGACTTCATCATCGGGCAGCAGTTTTAATTTATGGAAAACGCCTCTTTATTATTTTTTTCAAATAGTTCATTTTGAATAAATTAGTAATTTTGGCACGATATTTTCTATGTAAAATGCGGAATCAAAGATGAATACCAAAGTTCTTTTAACATTAGTCGTTTTGATGACATCCTTTTATGGATTTTCCCAACGGGGCGTTCGTATAGGTTATGTGGATATGGAGTATATCCTCGAAAATGTGGAAGAGTACAGGGATGCCACAAAGCAGTTGAACGACAAGGCCCAAAAGTGGAAGCAGGAAATCGAACTGAAGCAAAGCGTTGTCGAACAAATGAAAAAAGATTTGATGGCGGAAAAAGTGCTCTTGACCGACGAACTGATTTTGGAGAGGGAAGAAGAGATACAGTTATTGGAAAAGGAAATGTTGGACTATCAACAAGACCGTTTTGGACCTCAAGGGGATTTGGTGCTACAGAAACAATTGTTGATACAGCCGATACAGGATCAGGTTTTCAATGAAGTACAAAAAATCGGTACCAATAAAAGATACGATTTTATTTTTGATAAATCCGCAGATGTTGTAATGTTGTACTCCGAAAAAAGACACGACATAAGTGACTTGGTTTTAAGGGAGATAGGACGCACAAGAAAAATAAGTGCATCAAACAAAAAACAAGAGGAACAAAGCCGTTTGGAGCAGTTCCAGGAAGAGGAGGACGAAATAAGCGATGCGCTCAGGGAAAGACAAGAGCAGGCCGAAGAGGCCCTTGAAGAAAGGGAGAAAGCAGCAGAGGAACGCAGAGCCGAAAAATTAAAAGAAAGGGAAGAACGCAAGAAAGCGTACGAAGAACGAAGGAGAAAATTATTGGAAGAGCGCGAAGCCCAGCGAAAAGCCAAATTGGAAGAGCGAAAAAAAGCGCAAGAACAACAAAAGGATTCAATAGGATAGATTATATTGAAACACTAAATTTAAAGTCAAAAAAGTAACGTTGAGAATCATGAAAAATGTAAAAAGAATCGCTGTAGCCCTAGTATTGTTTGTTGCGGCTACTGGTTTTGTAAATGCTCAGAGCAAGATTGCACACATCAATGTGCAGCAATTATTGTCTGATATGCCGGAGATGAAGGCTGCACAAGCTGAATTGAAGAAATTACAAGAAACTTACAGAGCGGATATCCAAAGCTCTATGACCGAGCTTCAAAACAAGTACACACAATACGAAAACGAAGCAACTTCCAAAACAAGGGAAGAAAACGAGCAAAGAGCTGTTGAACTACAAGGTTTCCAACAGAATATCCAAGAAGCGGAGCAAGCAGCTATGCAAGAAATGCAAAAGAAACAACAAGAATTGTTTGCACCTATTTCTGAAAAGGCAAAAGCAGCAATCGAGAAAGTGGCAGCGGCAAAGGGTTACGATTACGTAATCGATGCAAGCCCAGGATTGAGCTTGATCGTATCCAAAGGCCCGGACCTTTTGGCCGAAGTAAAAAAGGAACTAGGTTTCTAAACCTTACTTTCAAATAAAATAGTAAACCGCTTTTTTTAAAGCGGTTTTTTTATGCCATAAAAATTTAAGCCACTATTTTTAAGTATGCCAAAACCAATAGGAATTTTTGACTCAGGAGTAGGAGGCACCTCCATTTGGAAAGAGGTGGCCAAAATGCTCCCTAATGAAAACACCATTTATTTGGCGGATAGTGCCAATGCCCCGTATGGTGAAAAGTCAAAAGAAGAGATTTTAAGACTCAGTATCAAGAATACGGAGTATTTGCTCAGTTCGGGCTGTAAAATCATTGTAGTGGCCTGTAACACCGCCACAACAAACGCTATAGATTATCTCCGTTCACATTACGATGTTCCGTTTATTGGAATAGAGCCCGCCATAAAACCAGCGGCCCTTCAGACCAAAACAAAAAAAGTTGGGGTGTTGGCTACAAAGGGAACCCTCTCCAGCAGTTTGTTCCATAACACTTCCAAACTCTTTGCCGATGGAATCACTGTCTTGGAGCAAGAAGGTAAGGGTTTGGTAGAGCTGATAGAAACAGGTGAGATTGACTCCCCGGAGATGAGAAACCTATTGGTAACTTTCCTGAATCCCATGCTCGAGGAGAATATAGATTGTTTGGTGCTGGGGTGTACGCACTATCCCTATCTTATTCCAATTTTGAAGGAAATATTGCCGAGCAATGTCAATATCATAGATTCGGGCGAAGCCGTGGCCCGTCAGACCAAGACCGTTTTGGAACAGAATAACTTGCTAACCAAGGTCAATGATAATCCTGAACATCTTTTTTACACCAATACCGATGTAAAAGTTTTGAAAGATTTGGTCAACGACCCCACTGCTCAGGTATCTTCTATGGATTTTTAAATCCTATTTTCTTTTGTAGGTGAGGTAGGTAAAATCATATTCGTGCCTATCATCCTTTGGGTGATGTTCTTCTTTTACCAGTTTCCACTGTTCTTCATCAATCTCTGGAAAAAAGGCATCTGCCTCAAAAGTACCGTGAACCCTTGTCAATTCGATATCCGTGGCACGGTCCATGGATTGCTTGTAGATTTCTCCGCCCCCGATAATAAAAGCAGTCTCGTTGTCCTCTACCAGCGCAATCGCATCCGCCAATGAGTGCACAATGGTGCAGGGGAACTTCGGGACGTAATCCTCGTCTCTTGTAATGGCAATGTGGGTTCGGTTGGGCAATGGCTTTGGGAAACTCTCCAAGGTTTTTCTGCCCATTATGATTTTATGGCCTGAGGTCAAGCTTTTAAAACGTTTAAAGTCGTCCGGTAAATGCCATACCAAGTCGTTGTCCTTGCCCAGGGCATTGTTTTCGGCCGCGGCCGCAATAATGATCAATTTTCTCATTGATCTTTTTTTTTATTGATTTTGGAAAGCGGAAAGTCTGTTTCTATTTCCTTTTGGATTTCGCTGATACGCTTTTTTTGAAGGTTTACCAATCGCTCGCGTTGCTGGCGTTCCCAATCTTGCCCCATAAATTTATGTGTAACAAAAACATTGAATGTGTGCAGGGCAACCAAAAAAGCCCATGCCAATACAATCCAAATGGACCAATCGTAGGCTTCCCCGTACTTGAGTACCTTATTGGCAAGAATCAAAAAAATACTGCCGATCAAAAAAATCACGAAATGCGAGAACAATCGTTTCTTTTGTTTGGTGCGCTTATGGGCATTCTCCAAAAGTTCGTGCTGCTGTAAATCTATTTCGGACGTCTTCTTTTTACCAAATGACAACATGGAATGGCTATCTTTACCAACAAAGATAACTGAATTGTATCCAAAAATCCCGACATGCAAAACCTAAGAAAAAAATTTCCCGTACTCAATCATTGTGTTTATGCCAATACTGCATCCGCAGGTCTGTTGAGCGAAGATTTGATGGAGTGGCGCCAAGGGCACGATCTTGACTTTTTGATTGGCGGCAGTGAAATGAAAAATAAGGGCTTTGCCCATATGCCCGAAATAAAAAAGGTAGTGGGGAAATTTTTTAATTGCAAGGCCGAAAATGTAGCCCTGGTCCCTAATTTCACCTTGGGGTTTAACTTGTTGTTGGAAGGATTGCCCAAGGATAAAAAAGTATTGCTGGTCAATAAGGATTACCCAAGTGTCAACTGGCCGTTCGAGACCAGAGGTTTTGAACTCGACCATGTGGATGCCGATGAACATATGGAAGAAAGTATCCATGCCAAGGTCAAGAAGGGCGATATTGATATTCTCGCCCTCAGTTTGGTGCAATGGGTAGATGGGGTCCGTATTGACTTTGACTTTTTGAAGGATTTGAAAAAGGAATTTCCCGACCTGATGATTCTTGCCGATGGCACACAATACTGTGGTACGGAGCCGTTCGATTTTGAAGCATCGGGAATCGATATTTTGGGAGCCAGTGCCTACAAATGGATGCTGGCCGGCTATGGTAACGGCTTTTTCTTGGTAAAAGACTCCGTAATGGGCCAATTTGAGCTTAGGGGCATAGGGAATGGTTCGGTAAACAATGATGCTTCCAAACGGAACAGTATTACGTTCTGTAAGTTTCTGGAGCCTGGCCATTTGGATTCCCTCAATTTTGGGAGCTTGGAGTTTGCCGTGAAATTTTTGGACGAAATAGGTCCAGAGAATGTGCAGGCGCAATTGCAAAAGCTATCAAAAAAGGCAATGGCCGCTTTTACTGAGCTTGATTTGCTAGAGCCTTCGGTCACTAAAAGAAAGCAGCACAGCACCATATTCAATATTAAGGGAGATAAGCTCTTCAATAAACTCACTGAGGAAAATGTGGTGGCCTCACCACGTGGGGGAGGCATCCGCTTGAGCTTTCATTTTTACAATACCGAGGAGGAAATAGATGTTATTGCAACACTTATAAAACGCTGGAGGTCAAACTCATAATTGGTAAAAAACACGGATCTTATTTGCTAAAGTAATCCTTCGGTTAGGTGGATTTTATCAAATTGATAAATCGATTATAACTAATTGTAAATAAGATGTTTTATGTATTGCTTTGTACCTGAATTAAAAAAAATTGGTACCATGGCAATTAAAAAACAATACCTAAAAAGCAAGCCTGTTTGCAAGGTAACTTTCACGGTTCCTGCAGATGAGGCAGAGACAGTTGCGGTAGTTGGCGATTTCAATAAATGGAATCCCAAAAAGAGCGGCTTAAAGAAATTGAAGAACGGAACCTTTAAGGGTACGTTCGAACTACCTGTGGAGAACAGCTACGAGTTTAGATATTTGGTAGACGGCAACTATACCAACGATGGTGAGGCCGATCGTTACCAATGGAACGATTATGCCGGAACCGAAAATGCCGTATTGGAAGTGTAAATGATTTTTGAGCTGCCATCAGATTCCGCTGGACTGTGATGGTGGCTTTTCTTTTTTAGCTGTATTTCTAGCTATTTTTTAAAAATAGAGGTGTCAACTTCATCAAAAGAAGTGATTACATCATAATTCCATTTGCTGTAATCATTTTTGGCCGAATCAACGATTATAATTTTTTTGGCCTTGGAATTTTCGGCTGCCAATATTCCTGAGGTCGAATCTTCAAAAATCAATGTTTCACCGGCATCGATATCTAAAACATCAATAGCTTTAAAAAAGATTTCGGGGTCAGGCTTGCTTTTTATGTTTCCATTGCTATAAACGATTCGGTCCAGGTCAAAATATTTTTCTAGCTCCAAATGTTCAAAATAGAACTGCAGATTGTAAAGGTCAGAAGCAGTTGCAATGGTAAACGGGATATGGTTTTTGTCTAGATATTCCAAAAGATCCAAAACTCCGGGAGCCAACTCCATTTTTTCTTTTAAACAGAGCGACTGGTAGATACCCTCTTTTTCTATACTTAAGGTGTTTATTTCATCTTTTGATAGTTTTTTGGAGAACAGATTGGACATGATCTCCGCATTGTTTTTACCATGGATTTTAAGGTTTTTCTCTTCGTCGGTGAGCACAAAGGAATGCTTCTTTAAAAAAATGTCCCAAGCCTGATTATGCAAGTGGGTATCAAAAAACAGGGTACCGTTAAAATCAAATATTACACCTTTTATTGCCATAAAGTTCAAGTTTGTTCAATTATCAACCCCTCCAGGGCTGTTTGTCTATTCTGTCCAGTAATCCACAACCGTTACATCGGCAATGTGCGGGCCGGCGATGTCGCCAAAAGCCACATGGTCGGGGTGGGTGAGATAGGTGTCACGGTCAGCTTCGCTATCAAACGTCAAAAAGTAGCAGTGCGTGAGCCCTTTGTTCAAATTCTCCGGGCTGTTGTTTGTGCCCCACTCGTATCCTTTTATTTCCGAAATTTTTGATGGTAGGGCGTTAAAGGCTTCTTCCACTTGATGTATTTCTTCTTCGGATGAGGTCTCCTTAAATTTGAACAATACTACGTGGCGCAATTTTGGTGAATCGATGGCTTTGGTTTCTTTCACGGTCTTTTCTTCCTCTTTTTCGGTGGTTTCTTTTTTGGCTTGCTCGCCACAACTGGCGAACAACAATGCGGCAAATATGGTGATGATGGGTTTCATGGGATTAATTTGGTTATAAGTTTAAATCAGTTTTTAAGGTGTTTGGATGTTGTCTGGTATCAAATACTGTTACAATTTCGATTTCATCGGTTTCTGGCAAGATGCGATAGAAGCAGGTAGATTGTTTTGTAACAACACATTTGTAGAGTCCCATCATTTCAGTGGACTTTGGGCAACTATTTGGTTGAGACGCGATTTGCGACATCTTTTTATCGAACTTTTGGAAGAACTGGTCTCTTGCTTTTACTCCCCAGTTTTCTATCAGATAATCGTTTAGTTTTAGAAGTTTTGATTCAGCAAGCTTGGATAAAAATACCTTCATCAGGAAATCTTCTTAACAAACGAATCATAAGAAACTCTTTTTCCTTCATCAAGTTCCGCCAACCCTTTTTTTATCTCTTGTTGCTGTTCAGGGGAAAGTTCGTTCCAAAAATCCCCTTGTTCTTTTCGGAGAATGTTCGCCATTTTCTCGATGATGCTGGCATTGTCCACCTTTAAAATGGCCTGTATCAATTCTAATTTGGATGCTTTTAAATCCATGACTTTATCGTTTAACTCAAAGATACGATTTTCAATGGATTATGTGGGTGCGGTGTTGCCAGTTCCGTTTGTGGTAGTTGTCCTCGGTATTAGGTTTGCTCTAATTGGTAGAACACACACTTTTTAATTGTCTCAGAAAGAATGGAACAGTCATAATTTGTTGTGACGCTTTATTTGTTTGAGTAGATTACATTTGAATCATGACCGAAAGCGAGAGAAAATTTTTGGACTTGTTTGAAGATGCTTATGCATCTCCTTTAGATCTGGCCAAAGAATTGGAGTTGGGAATTGACATGCTTTTTTATTTGGAAGAAGGAGTCTTTTTGAGAAGGGAAATCCAAAATGTGGCCGCTGCTTTGCGGGGTATAAGTACGGTGTTGAAGAGTTGTGATTGGCACGAGCCAAGAGGCTCGCGGTAGCAGGGGCCATTAGGCTCAAACTAGTGCCGTATTTTAATTAGTTTCTTTAATTCGCTAATACTAAGAGTGTCTAGTTTACGGTGTAGCATTCTATGACAATTGGCGCAGACCAAAGCTAAATCATTCATTTTAGTAATTGTTTCTGCTTCTATTTCGGATAATGGTTTTTTGTGATGACATTCTATAAATCCCTCTCCCAATTCACCATACATTTTAAAGAAATCAAATCCACATACTTCACAATCCAATTTTCCATGAATTTTTAAATAGCCATCTTTTTTCTTTTTGTTGAGCTTTGAATTGCGTTCTCGATACTTGTGTAATTTATAGATTACTTTACCTTCTTTTACTTCTGGCTCGTCATCTTCTTCGTAATTATCAATTTGGTACAAGTTTCCTGTCAATTCTGAATTGGAAACAGTATTTTTTATTTGATTTGCGATTCTATGTAACCCATTTACATCATCTTCAAATTCAAAGAAAATTTTTTCATCCAACTTGCTATATCTATCCATTCCTTTGCCCTCATATTTTGGGTCAATTGCCTTAAAGTTGTTTAGTTTCATGGATACGCCATTTGGATTTCTAAACTTCGTGCTGTCTATTCTTTCTTTGTGGATTGGAAGTTTGTTTAGTATTTCGGAAACAGCAATTACTTTGGGGTTTTTACTGTCCATTTCTCTTGACTCAATATTGTGATATAGGTCGAGAGCGAGAATGATTTCATCTCGATGCCATTTAGGAGGTTTCATATGAGGTTTTATATACAACCCAAATTACTAAAAGTAACTCTAGCTATGTCCTCAAATCTATGAAAAACTAATTAACACTATGAGTTCAATATCGCAACCACTCCTTTGAGATGCGGATGTGGTCAGTTGTTCAGGATCTATTCAGCCAAAATTGTCAACCTTCATGTTCAATGCGCATGGTTAACGACCTATAATACTGGCATATTTGATTATTTTAGGATCTGTATTGTTACTATATGAATGGAATTTTACAGTAAACATTAAATGCTGCAATTGTTTTTCTCTTGTCCAAACACCTGAATTTGTCATTATTTAATTTGGCTTATTTTTAGGTTATGAACTTGGTAATCACAGATTAATTCGTTCAAAAGACTTTTCGTTATATCAGAACCTCCAGGTAATATATGCATGAAAATCTCAACTCTGTCATCCACAGTAAGAGTGTTCAGCTTTTCGTCATCGCGAAAGAATTGCATAAACACTTCTCGTGTCATCTCTTTATATTCACATTTCATCAGTTGTAAAGGATTTCAGTTTAAACCAAACTGTATTTTTCAATAAATAAGAATCAATAGTGCATTAATGCAAGTTAATTGTGTCTTTTCAAATTACTTCCCATTAAATTCACACCGCAACCACCCCTTTAATATGAGGATGTGGGTCATAGTTCAATAGCTCAAAATCATCAAAGGTAAAGTCAAAAATATCCTTTACTTCGGGGTTCAATTTCATGGTGGGCAAGGGGCGTGGGTCACGGCTCAATTGCAGTTCCACCTGCTCCATATGGTTGTTGTAGATATGGGCATCACCAAAGGTGTGGATAAAGTCGCCAGGTTGGTAGCCGCAAACTTGGGCCATCATTAAAGTAAACAAGGCGTAGGAAGCAATATTAAAGGGCACTCCCAAAAAGATGTCCGCACTACGTTGGTACAATTGGCAAGAAAGTTTACCATCCGCCACATAAAACTGGAAAAAGGCATGGCAGGGTGGGAGAGCGGCCTTACCGTTCGCCACATTTTCGGAAAAAGATATCGATGTATTGGGCAGTACGCTGGGGTTCCAAGCGGAAACCAGCATCCTGCGGCTATTGGGGTTGTTCTTCAAGGTTTCGATAACTTCCTTGATCTGGTCGATTTCCTCGCTGTTCCAATTGCGCCATTGATGTCCGTATACTGGGCCAAGATCGCCATTTTCATCGGCCCACTCGTTCCAGATACGCACGCCGTTTTCCTGCAAATAGGCAATATTGGTGTCCCCCTTTAAAAACCATAACAGTTCATGGATAATGGATTTAAGGTGCAGTTTTTTGGTCGTTACCATCGGGAATCCTTCGGAAAGGTCGAACCGCATCTGGTAGCCAAAAACGCTCAAGGTTCCTGTTCCCGTGCGGTCACCTTTTTGGTTCCCGTGCTCCAATACGTGCTTTAAAAGGTCGTGGTACTGTTTCATGCTGTCTGTTCCGTTACTAATGTCATTTCGAGTGGTTTTCCGCTAGCGGAAAATTGTATCGAGAAATCTTATCCGATTAAACTTTGGTCATCTCGACATCCCTTCGACTACGCTCAGGGTAACAGCTCGATATGACAAAAAATCAATCCATCGAAATTACTTCAATAAGTGTTTTTTGGAAACAAAAAGGCAAAAGACTTATGAAGAGTTTATTAACTGTGAGGGGGTGAAGGGTTACCCTAAAATGGTCCCAGCAATGGTCGCGGATAACAATGAAGCCAATGACCCGCCCAAAACCGCCTTCATTCCAAAAGAGGAAAGTGTTTTACGTTGACCGGGCGCCAATGACCCTATACCTCCAATTTGAATACCGATGGAGGCAAAGTTGGCAAAGCCACACAGCATGTACGTGGCCATGATTACCGATTTGTTGTAAGTGAAATGAACTCCGCTTGCCACATTTTTAAGATCGGCCAATTGAATGTACCCGACGAACTCGCTTGCGGCCAGTTTTATCCCGAGCAGTTGCCCCATGAGCATAATGTCTTCATTGGCAACACCTATCAACCACATAAGCGGGGCGAATATGGTTCCTAGAATGGCTTCCAGGGAAAATTCGGTGTACGGGGAATTGGCGGCTATCCAATTATTGAAAGTAGTAAGATCGCCTACCCAGCCCAAGATTCCGTTGATCATGGCAATAAATGCCACGAAAACCAGAAGCATAGCACCTACGTTCAAGGCGAGTTTAAGACCTTCGGTGGTTCCATTGGCAATGGCGTCCAGAATGTTGGCGCCTATTTTTTCGGAAGAAACCTCCACATCTGTATTGACCTTCTCGGTCTGTGGATACAATATTTTTGAGATAACAATGGCCCCAGGTGCTGCCATTACGGATGCTGCCAAAAGGTGCTTGGCGAAGACCAAGCGAAGTTCTGGGTCATCGCCCCCTAAAAATCCAATGTAAGCGGCCAAAACAGCTCCGGCTACGGTAGCCATTCCGCCGATCATCACCAAAAGGATTTCCGATTTGTTCATTTTTTCCAAATAGGCCTTGATAAGCAAGGGGGCTTCGGTCTGGCCCAAAAAGATGTTTCCCGCTACGGAAAGACTCTCCGCTCCCGATATGCCCAAACTTTTGGAAAGCAACCAAGCCATCCATTTTACGACCACTTGAATCACACCTAAATAATATAGGACCGAGGTCAAAGCGGAGAAAAATATAATGGTGGGCAATACTTGGAAGGCAAATATGTAACCAAAGGTGTCCATGTCCACGACCAATCCTTCAAACAGGAATTGGCTTCCGGCACGGGTAAAATCCAGTATGCTTACAAAGATGCTTCCTACCTGTTCAAAAATATATTGTACAAAAGGGACTTTGAGGACCCCGATGGCTATCAACACTTGCAGGGAAAGTCCTATTCCGACGGTTTTCCAATTGATGGCTTTTCTATTGGAACTGAACAAAAATGATATCAATATAAGGACGGCCATTCCCAACGCCCCACGGAGCAATGTGGTAATAGTGAAACCTTGATTGGGAATAATTTCAGCGGTTTGCTGCGCAGCAATGTTCTCCGTAATGGTGGAGCCAATGGCTACATTAAGGGAATCCGCGGGCAATGAATTTTGGCCGAAAGCGACCGAACAAAGGAGTAAAAGTATCAGTAAACTTTGGGTCTTTTTCGCCATGTATGTTGTTGATTATTTGCGCTTGGAAATTTCATCCCTCAATTTGGCGGCCTTTTCGTAGTCTTCGCTGGCCACTGCATTATCCAATTCTTTATGAAGTTCTTGTAGGGACATTTGTCTGTACCCGTGGGTATCGGAACCTGATTCTAACTCCACGGCTTCTCCTTCTTGAAGGATTTCGTCGACCATAATGCTGTCGTCCTCGTCCTCTTCTTTCTCTTTGGAAGAAAATTTTAGGAAAATACCGGCTTTGTCCAAAATGGTCTTGTAGGTGAAAATAGGAGCATTGAACCGCAGTGCAAGTGCAATCGCATCGCTGGTGCGGGCATCGATGATTTCTTCGTCGTTATCGCGTTCACAGATAATACTGGAATAAAACACACCGTCCACCAATTTATGGATGATCACTTGTTTGATCACAATTTTAAACCTGTCCGCAAAGTTCTTGAACAGATCATGGGTCAAGGGCCTCGGCGGTTTTATCTCTTTTTCCAAAGCAATGGCGATGGACTGTGCTTCAAAAGCTCCGATAACTATGGGGAGCTTTCGGTCTCCCTCCTCTTCATTTAAAATAAGGGCGTATGCGCCATTTTGTGTTTGGCTGTATGATATCCCCTTTATTTTTAATCGTACTAAACTCATATATCTCCTCCTAAAGCAAAGGGGCCGTCCAAATAAGTGGCTTTACCAGTTATCTGAACAGCCCCTTGCAATGGGCAAATTAACAAAATTTAAGTGTTTTGGGCTTTAAATTCTTTTAATTTTTCGATGAGTTCGGGCACTACTTCGAAGGCATCCCCTACAATTCCGTAATCAGCGGCCTTAAAGAAAGGTGCTTCGGGATCATTGTTGATGACCACTTTTACTTTGGAGGCATTGATACCTGCCAAATGCTGAATGGCCCCGGAAATTCCGATGGCAATGTACAGATTGCTTGCAACTGGCTTACCTGTTTGGCCAACGTGTTCACTGTGCGGGCGCCATCCCATATCCGAAACTGGTTTGGAGCATGCGGTTGCTGCACCCAAAACATCGGCCAGTTCTTCGACCATGCCCCAATTTTCGGGCCCTTTTAGTCCTCGACCACCGGAGACAACGATATCCGCATCGGCAATGGTTGCTTTTCCGACCACACGATCTACTTCCACCGATTTAACGGCAAAGGCCTTGTCGCTCAATGATGGGCCAAAATCTTCCACCGAAGCAGATATATTGTTTTCAGCAACACCAAATGCGTTGCTGGAAACTCCTATAATCTTTACATCCGACGAAATCTCGGTCATGGCGAACCCTTTATTACTGAAAGCGGTGCGCTTTACTACAAATGGAGAGGTGCTTTCTGGTGCAGCCACTACGTTTGGTACGTATCCGGCAGTTAATTTAGCAGTTAGGATAGGTGCCAAAAACTTGCTGTCCGCACTGGAACTCAATATAATTACTTTAGCGCCCTCTGCTTTTGCAGCCTCGGCCAACACTTCAGCATAGGCTTTTGCGTTAAAAGTTGCCAATGAGCCGTCTGATACCCTCAAAACTTTGGATACCCCGTAGGTTCCCAATGAGGCATCGTCCTCGGCATTGAAAGAGACCGCTGTTACGGTTGTGCCTAAATCTTGGGCCACTTTATGTGCGTAAGAGGCCGCTTCGAAGGCATTTTTTTTGAATTTTCCCTTTAGGGATTCTGTATATACTAATACTGACATAATTTCTTGATCTTGTTTAGATAACTTTTGCTTCGTTGTGCAGTAGTTCTACCAATTCTCCCACGTTGCCGGCATCGACCAACTTAACTGGTCCCTTGGCTGCAGGTTTTTCAAATTTTTGGTCTTGGGTAGGTTGAGCGGCTTCAACGGGTTCTACCACGTTCAATGCTTTTTTACGGGCCATCATTATACCTCTCATATTCGGGATGCGAAGGTCACTTTCCTCTACCAATCCTTTTTGACCACCAATCACTAGTGGAAGCGATGTGCTGATTTTTTCCTTACCACCATCGATTTCACGGGTTGCGGTTGCGGTATCACCATCGATTTCGAGACCGATACAGGTATTCACAAAATTCATATCCAATAAGGTTGCGAGTATTCCGGGAACCATACCGCCATTGTAGTCGATGGATTCCCTACCTGCGATAATGAGGTCGTACTCACCATTTTTGACCACTTCGGCCAATTGCTGTGCCACAAAGAAACCGTCTTTCGGCTCGGCATTTACCCGAATCGCTTCATCGGCACCAATGGCCAACGCTTTTCTGATGGTCGGCTCCGTTTGGGCACCGCCAACATTTACCACATGGACCGTTGCGCCTTGTTTTTCCTTGAACCACATGGCACGGGTGAGTCCGAATTCATCATTTGGATTAATAACAAATTGAACCCCGTTTGTGTCAAACTGGGTATCGCCTTCCGTAAAATTGATTTTGGAAGTAGTATCCGGTACGTTGCTAATGCAAACTAAAATCTTCATATATACTTTAGGTTTATCTGTTCAAATATAAATATAAAAATCCTAAATTTATTATGCATGCATAATAAATTTTGTTCTTTTTTTGGATTTTCGTCAGGCAAGTTTCGGGTAGTTTTTGCTATTTTTGCTTGCGTTTTTAAGCAGACTATAAACATTTAGTACGATTCAATGAAAACATTACAGTTTAGGGAGGCAATAGCCGAGGCTATGTCCGAAGAAATGCGAAGGGATGATACCATTTATCTGATGGGCGAGGAGGTAGCCGAGTACAACGGTGCTTATAAGGCTTCCAAAGGCATGTTGGATGAGTTTGGACCGGAGCGTGTATTGGACACCCCAATTTCAGAACTTGGTTTTGCCGGTATCGGTGTTGGTTCTGCAATGAACGGCAATAGGCCCATTATAGAATTTATGACGTTCAACTTCTCCTTAGTGGGGATTGACCAAATTATAAACAACGCTGCCAAAATTCGTCAGATGTCCGGTGGTCAGTTCAATTGCCCTATAGTATTTAGAGGTCCTACGGCTTCAGCAGGACAGTTGGCCGCTACGCACTCCCAAGCTTTTGAAAGCTGGTTTGCAAACACTCCAGGACTTAAAGTTGTGGTTCCTTCAAACCCAGCGGATGCAAAAGGTTTGTTGAAATCGGCCATCCGTGATGACGACCCGGTAATTTTCATGGAATCAGAGCAAATGTACGGTGACAAGGGTGAGGTGCCCGAAGGAGAGTACACTATCCCATTGGGGGTTGCCGATATCAAAAGAGAAGGTACCGATGTGACCATAGTTTCCTTTGGAAAAATCATCAAAGAAGCCTATAAGGCGGCGGATGAGTTGGAAAAAGAGGGCATAAGCTGTGAAATCATAGATTTGAGAACGGTTCGTCCCATGGATCATGATGCAATTCTTACTTCGGTTAAAAAAACCAACAGAATGGTGATTTTGGAGGAAGCTTGGCCTTTTGGTAATGTGGCCACCGAAATTATCTATCACGTACAGGACAAAGCTTTCGACTATTTGGATGCGCCTATCGTGAAATTGAACACAGCGGATACCCCTGCACCATACTCTCCAGTACTTTTGGCGGAGTGGTTGCCGAACCACGAAGATGTCATTAAAGCTGTTAAGAAAGTGTTATATAAGTAATAGAAATATATTTTGAGGTATATTAGCCCCGTCAATTTTATTGACGGGGCTATATTATTTAGGGAACATTTTTTTGATTAGAAATTACTTTGAACCAAATTTGACCTGAGTTGAATGGGAACTAGCAGTTGTGCTGTTCCACAATGTCCCACATACTTGCCTATGAAAAGATTCTTTTCTGTTTTTTTCCTGATTTTTACAGTTTGTGTCAGTGCGCAGACCAAAATAGAAGGGATAGTTTCCGATGACACGGGAATGCCGATTGCCTTTGCCAACATCATTTTTGTAAACTCTTCCGAGGGAACCATTACCAACGACAATGGTAGGTTTTATATGGAATCCGATGAGACCTATGATGCCATCAAAGTGTCCTTTATCGGATATGAGACCAAGGAGATTCCGTTGGGGCAAAAGGTGAACTACAATATGGAAATTGTGCTGACCGAATCTGCCGAACAGCTTCAGGAAGTGGTGGTCTATACCGGAAAACAATCCAAAAAGAACAACCCGGCCATAGATATTTTACGCAAGATTTGGGCGAAGAAGCGGGAGAACGGGGTGCGCAAATTCAAGCAGTACCAATATGATAAATATGAGAAAATTGAGTTTGATCTGAACACTATCGATAGCGCTTTGATCAAAAGCAAGCTATTCAAAGGGCTCGAATTTATGTTCGAAGACCTGGATACGTCTCGAATCACAGGAAAAACTTATCTGCCCATGTTCTTGAGCGAGTCATTCTCCAAAGTGTATGGAGATAATGTACTCGATAGGGAAAAGGAAGATGTGCTGGGTAATAAAAACTCGGGATTCAGTGGGAACCAAGCCATAACCGCCTTTGTTGAGGACCTCTATTCTGATTACGATATCTACAATAATTACCTCAAGTTTTTTGACAAGAGCTTTACCAGTCCGTTGTCCAAAACAGGGATAGATGTCTATAACTATGTGCTGTCCGATAGTACCTATATTGATGATAAGTGGTGCTACAATATTATTTATTACCCACGTCGCAAGAACGAGTTAACCTTTAAAGGTGACTTTTGGGTAAACGACACCACCTTCGCCATCAAAAAAATTAATCTACAGGTCACCAAAAGTGCCAATATTAACTGGGTAAAGGAGATTTATATTGAGCAGGATTTCGAAGTGGTCAACGATTCGGTTTTTTTATTGAAACGTGATTACATGCTGAGCGATTTCAGTTTTTCCAAAAAAGAAGAATCTCGAGGTGTCTACGGGAAACGTACCACCGTTTTTGACAATTATAACTTTAACAATCCACGGTCCGAAGATTTTTACAAGGCCGTTTCCGATCCATACGACCCGCGGGTGTTCTCGCAGGATAGTATTTTTTGGGAAAATGCCCGTCTAGAGCGTTTGAACGAGAACGAATCGGGAATTTTCAAATTATTGGATACCTTAAAAACAGTGCCCAAGTTCCGAACCTACTACGATATTGTCAGTATTCTAGGGTCGGGTTACGTCGAAATCGATAAATGGAATATCGACATCGGGGATATATACAGCACTTTTGGTTATAATGATGCCGAAGGTGTTCGGCTGAGGGGCGGTGCCCGGACCTATTTTGGACAGAATGATCTTTGGCGATTGGAAGGATATATGGCCTATGGTTTCAACGATAAAAAGTTTAAGCACGGATTTTCAGGAAAGTTTTTGCTGGATCGAAAGAACCGTTTGATCATTTCAGGAGGAAATAGACGGGATATAGAGCAATTGGGGTTAAGCTTAACCAGTACCAACGATGTGATGGGAAGGAGCATTGCTTCATCATCACTGGTAACGGTAGGTTCAAATGACCGTTTGACCAATATCAATCTTTCCACATTGAACGTGGAAATGGAACCTGTGAAGAATTTTAGAATTGATGTTGGTGGCTCGTTCAGAACCCTCAGTTCGGCATTGCCGGATGCTTTTAGCCTGGATTATGTAGATCCAAACTCACCTTCAGGAATTTCATCGGAAATAAAACAGTTCGACCTTACTACCACATTGATCTATACCCCTGGTAAACGGACTATTGGTTATGGCGTGGAACGATCTAATATCAATGATGATTATAGCACACTTGTATTAAAATATACCAAAGGTGTGGATGGGTTTCTGGAAAGCGATTTCGATTACGAGAAAATCCAATTTTCCTATCAGCAACCATGGCAAATAGGAGGTTTTGGTAGGTTAACAAGTACTGTGGAACTAGGGAAGACCTTTGGAGCAGTGCCGCTGGGGCTCTTGAGCGTAATTCCGGGAAACCAGACCCTGTTTTCACTTTATAATGTATTTCCCAATCTGGATTTCTACGAATTTGTGACCGATACGTACGCCACCGTGCATCTGGAACACAACTTCAACGGTCGTTTGTTTTCAAGAATTCCATTGTTGCGAAAGCTGAATCTAAGGGAGATAGTGGGGGTGAGAGGAGCTTGGGGACAATTATCCGAAGAGAATATTGCACTTAGCGCGCCTACCAACATTCCTTTAATGGCACCGGAGGATCAGGTGTATTGGGAATATTCTTTAGGGGTGGGCAATATTTTTAAAATACTTCGGATAGATTTCAACTTCCGTGGCAATTACCTCGAAAATCCAGATGCACGTGCTTTTGGGATTACAGGGACCTTCGGGTTTAATTTTTAATTCAAAGGAAACCTGCGAATTATGTGGTCTATTCCAGTAATACTGGTTATTTTTGCAGCATAAATTATATCACTAACATGTCTAAAAAACCACGTATTACCTTCGATGTACTTGTAGAAATTCCAAAAGGTAGCAGGAACAAGTACGAATACGACTTCACCCTCAACAAAATTCGATTTGACAGAACCCTTTTTTCTTCAATGATGTACCCTGGAGACTATGGTTTCATTCCAGAGACCTTGGCCTTGGACGGGGACCCATTGGACGTTTTGGTTCTTTGTACCGAACCCACATATCCCATGGTTGTTGTAGAAGTAAAACCTGTTGGGGTTTTCCATATGACCGATGAAAAAGGACCGGATGAAAAAATCATCTGTGTTCCTGTTTCTGACCCTATCTGGAGTAAAAGGGACGATATCAGCGAATTGAATCCACACCGATTAAAAGAGATTGAACATTTCTTTCAAGTATATAAAGATTTGGAAGAGAAGAAGGTAGATACCGGTGGATGGGGAGATGTAAATGAGGCCATACAAATCTATCATGAGTGTGTTCAACGCTACGAAGATAGCGACCACAAAAAAAGAAGGGCTTATACCATATAGATTACATAAATATAACTTTAAAAAAATGCGCTTTTAATAATTAAAGGCGCATTTTTTTTATTACTTCGTATTTTACTACATTAGCTGGCATTAAAAAATTCTAAACTATCTAACCTATGGATTTAATCGTAAAATTTTTGCCTGTATTTGGTGTCTTGGGCCTTCTTTATGTATTTATCAAGAACATGTGGATTTCCAAACAAGAGGTCGGTACCGATAAAATGGCAAGAATTGCCAAGAATATTGCCGATGGTGCAATGTCCTTTTTAAAGGCCGAGTATAAAATATTGAGCATTTTCGTGGTCTGTGTTGCCGTGCTGCTCTTCTTTAAAGGAAGTAACGAAGCAGGTTCCAATGGTATGGTGGCCGTTTCCTTTATTGTGGGGGCCATCTGTTCCGCCCTCGCTGGGTTTATTGGAATGAAGGTTGCCACTAAAGCCAACGTTCGTACAACCAATGCAGCAAGAACATCATTGGGCAAAGCACTCGAAGTAGCCTTCGCCGGTGGTGCAGTTATGGGCCTCGGTGTTGTCGGTCTCGGAGTATTGGGGCTGAGCGGACTCTTCATGATCTATAGTGGTCAAGGTTGGGAAATCGCCGAAGTATTGAACGTGCTCTCCGGTTTTTCGCTAGGGGCTTCATCCATAGCATTGTTTGCCCGTGTGGGCGGAGGTATCTACACAAAGGCAGCAGATGTTGGTGCCGATTTGGTCGGTAAGGTCGAAGCGGGAATTCCCGAGGACCACCCTTTGAACCCTGCAACCATTGCCGACAATGTTGGGGACAATGTTGGGGACGTTGCCGGTATGGGAGCTGACCTTTTTGAATCTTACGTAGGATCCATTATTGGTACAATGGTATTGGGCGCCGTATTTGCTGGATTACCTGAATTTCAAACTGCGTTCGATGGCCTTGGAGCCGTGTACTTGCCTTTGGCATTGGCGGCGGTGGGAATCGTGATGTCCATTATAGGTACCTTTTTTGTAAGGGTAAAGGATGGTGGTAATCCGCAGACAGCCTTGAATATTGGTGAATTTGGATCAGCAGGTTTGATGTTGATCGCTTCCTACTTTATAATTACAGGAATGCTGCCAGAATCTTGGGTCGAAGGAGGAAAGGAATTTACTTCCATGGGAGTATTCTGGGCAACTATTGCTGGTCTGGTAGCTGGACTCCTAGTCGGAAAAGTAACAGAATATTATACAGGAACCGGAACAAAGCCTGTGAATTCCATAGTGCGACAGTCAGAAACTGGAGCGGCAACCAATATCATTGCCGGTCTTGGAGTAGGAATGATGTCAACAGCGGTGCCTATTATTTTAATTGCCGCAGCCATTTTGGTTTCCCATCATTTTGCAGGATTGTACGGAATTGCAATCGCCGCAGTGGGAATGTTGGCCAATACCGGTATCCAATTGGCTGTTGATGCCTACGGACCTATTTCGGATAACGCAGGTGGTATCGCCGAAATGGCGGAACTTCCCAGCGAAGTTCGCGAAAGAACGGATAAATTGGATGCTGTAGGAAACACTACCGCAGCAATTGGTAAAGGATTTGCCATTGCGTCCGCTGCATTGACCGCATTAGCGCTTTTTGCAGCCTTTATGAAAACGGCCGGAGTTACCTCAATTGATGTGTCCCAACCCGATATCATGGCCGGACTCCTGCTCGGAGGTATGTTGCCATTTGTATTTTCAGCGCTTTCCATGAACGCCGTAGGTAGGGCTGCCATGGCCATGATCGAAGAGGTGCGTCGACAGTTCAGGGATATTCCACAGTTGAAAGCAGCTTTGGAGGTGATGCGAAAGTATGATTCCGATATTTCGAAAGCAACTGCCGAGGACAGAAAGATATTTGATGCTGCCGATGGTTTGGCAGAATATGAAAAGTGTGTGGCCATTTCAACACAGGCTTCCATAAAAGAGATGGTATTGCCAGGATTGTTGGCCATTGCCGTTCCTGTGGCGATTGGTTTTATAGGCGGTGCTGAGATGTTGGGCGGACTTTTGGCAGGGGTGACCACCGCTGGTGTGCTCATGGCCATATTCCAATCCAACGCGGGTGGGGCATGGGATAATGCCAAAAAGACCATCGAAAGTGAAGGCCGTAAAGGCAGTGATGCACATAAAGCCGCAGTGGTAGGTGATACCGTAGGTGATCCTTTTAAGGATACTTCCGGTCCTTCTTTAAATATTTTGCTTAAATTAATGTCCGTAGTGGCTTTGGTAATCGCACCTAGTTTGGTAAGCCTTTCCCCGGCAGATGGAGTTGGTATCAGTAAAGAAGATGGAACCATGATTACCATCACTGAAGAGGGAATGAAAGAAACCAGAGCAATTGAAAAGGAAATCAGGGTCGAGATCAGTAATACTGCTGATGGCAAATACAAAGCTGTGGTTACCTCGAGTACGAATGAAAACGGAGAGGTTGTTGAAGAGACCGAAGAGCTTATGGCCGATTCCAAAGAAGAATTGGAGAAAAAAATACAAGAATATAAGAGTGCCGAGGCAAAGGATTAGCTCGCGCTTTTTTGAAAGCTGGAAAAACCACGCCATTTGGCGTGGTTTTTTTATTAATTCAATTTAAACGTGATGGGAAGAGAATAGGAAACCTTTACGGGTATGCCTCTCTGTTCTCCTGGTTTCATTTCGGGTAATTTTGATATTATTCTAGCCGCTTCTTTTTCTAAAGATTCATGAGGTCCACGAAGTCGCAAGTTGTTGATTGAACCATCTTTGTCAATTGTGAACATAATGCTCACCCTACCTTGCAATCCCATCTCTTTTGCAGGATCAGGATAACGAAAGTTCTTTCTTATATGCTTTTGTATCATTTCTTGAAAACAATCTCTTTTCTCTTTCTCAGTATTCTCATTTTCACAACCAGGAAAAATGGGGGCGTTCTCAATCAAAATAAACGGTATCTCCTCTGGAATATCGTCTTCCGCCACAGCAACATCTTCAACTTTGGCAATTTCGGTATCCTGATTAGTATCAGAAGCTTCTATCACAGTTTCCTCTATCTTCTCATCATTATTCTTGATTTCAATTTTCGGAGGGGTCTGGATTTTGGGCTTGGGAGGCTCTGGAAGTTTTATTTTGAGAATGGTAGCGTCTTCAATCAATTGGTCGTCAACCTTTAATTCACCAACGTCCCAAGAATCATCTTGGTAATAGGTCTTCAACTCCAAGGCCAAATAAGCCATGAGTAATACCAACGTCATGCCAACAAAAAAGTAGAGAAGGCTGTTTCGTCTTAAATCGAGTTGTGGATTTTTTTTCGGTTCCATAATTTTCAAATTTTTGGCCTGTACAGGCGTAGTTAATAGCTATGGTAAGCTACTTTGAAAATGGACCGAATTAAAACGCCAATGAGTGAACGGGCTATTTGGTTGAGGGAAATTGAAAAACGTATCTAATCTACAATGGACTGATAGACCAAAGCCCTTAATTTTCCATGATCGTCAATGTCGCCTGCGGGAATCAGTTGGGTAAAATAGACCACTAACATTTCCTCTTCAGGGTCTACCCAGTAGTTGGAATGGTAAGCCCCGCCCCAACCATATTCACCGACCGACCCGGGAAGGCCTCTATCTCCCAAATCTTCTACAACAGAAAATCCCAAACCAAAACCAGTGCCACCTGCCCAAGGAAAAGTGGCCTCGCCCAAATGGTCTACAGTCATGAGTTCAACGGTTTTTGGGGAAAGAAGCTGTTTTCCGTTGAAAGCGCCTTTGTTCAACATCATTTGAAGGAATTTGGCGTAGTCCGAAGCCGTGCTCAACAACCCTGCTCCGCCTGAAAAACTTTTTCGCGGTCCGTTGATATAAGCTCCTTGCCCTACCATACCCCCAGGATTTGGTGCACGCTCCAGACCATTTTCGGTAGAGGAATATACTGTAGCTAATCGTTCGGTCTTCTCTTTTGGGAGATAAAAATGGGTGTCGTTCATGCCCAATGGGTCGAGAATGTTCTCCTTTAAAAAAACATCCAATGGTTTTCCCGATGCCACTTCGATAACTGCACCCAAAATATCTGTGTTATAGCCGTAAACAAACGCTTCGCCGGGCTGCGATTCAAAAGGTAGTTTTGCCATTCTTTTTACGGTGGCCAATATGGGTTCGTCCCTATCGGCAAAATACCAGCCTTGTATTCCAGCTTTTTTCCATAAATCGGCAGCAATGCCCTCTCCATAGGACACACCAGATGTATGTGTGAGCAAGTCCCGAATGGTTATCGGTCTATTGGCAGGTACGATATCATAAGAACCATCATCCTTGCGAACGGCTACCGTGGTTTCCATGAACTCTGGGATATATTTCCCAACAGGATCCGTAATCAATAAGCTGCCATTTTCTTGCAACATCATTATTCCTGTGCTTACAATGGCCTTGGTTTGAGAAGCAATCCTAAATATGGAATTTTTTGTCATGGGAACATTGTTTTCCAGATCGTTTTTTCCAAAGGATTCAAAATAGGCAATCTTGCCTTTTCGGGCTACAAGTAAAGTTGCTCCAGGCAACTCTTTTTCATCGATATAACCCTGAAAGGTTTTTGAGAGTCTTTCCAGTCGTTCGGAAGACATGCCTACATCTTCTGGAGAGGCTTGGCTGAGTTCTTGGGCTTGGATGCCCAAATAAAGAAAAAATGCAAAGAAGAGGGCCAGGTATTGGTTTCGCGTTATTGTTCTCATGATGTTGTATTTAGTTTGCGATGTGGTTAAATGCACTTAAATATACCCAATATTGGGTCTAAAAAGAAGTCCCTATATCCAATGTTCAAAAATTAGAAGGACATGGATAATCCTAAACCAACTTGTTCACCGTTGTAGAATGGCACAATGGCTCCATCCATGGTTTCCTTGTCCTTGAAAAGGGTGTTTTTGATAAAGGGGTGAATCCAATAGGCAATCTTGGCGCTTAGCATTCCTATTCCGGCCCCAGCGGCTACATCGGTGAGCCAATGTCTATCATTATAAATTCTAAAAAAGCCCGTTCCAGCTGCCATGGTGTATCCCATTATGCCATACCAAGGCGAGATGTGCTTGTACTCCTGATATAAAAATTCCGCTCCCATAAAAGCAGTTGCAGTATGTCCGGAAGGGAATGAATTTTTGGAAGAACCGTCGGGCCTTTCCACATTTGAGGTCTTTTTAATGGTATTGACCGTGGCACCCATGATCAAATAGGCGGTCCCCAAAATTATGGTCCTATCTTTAAAGTTGTGTTTTCCCTTGATACCAAACGCATTCAATCCGTAGACCGATAGAAATGGTGTGTATTGTGATATGTCGTCAATGGTGAACCTTGTATCGATGTGCTCATTGATTTCATTTTTGATGTCAGAATTAAGAAATTTTAATTGATGGCTCTCCAAGCCAATAACGCCATAGGTTATCAACGACGCCGGAATAATCAAGGATTGGTATTTGAACCTTGGATTTTTTTGCTGTTGGAGCGAATCGTTTTTTATGGACTGACCAAAAATATGAGCGGTGATGAAAAGTAGAAAAAATAATATTTTTTTGAAATGTCTCATTGAATATTATATCGATCTAGAATCGAAAAAAATAAGTGTTTTCAAAAAAAAGATTTCGTGGTGGCCCAGGCTATTCAAAAAGTCCATGAATTTCCCCATCGATTCGGTTGATGACCTCCCCCAAGTCTTCGGGATTGTCCACAAAATCAAGATTGTCCACATCAAAGATGAGCAATTTGCCCTTTTTATAGGTGTTCACCCAAGCTTCATAGCGCTCGTTCAGGCGGCTCAAGTAGTCAATGGAGATTGAGTTTTCATATTCACGCCCACGTTTATGGATTTGATTGACCAAATTGGGGATGGAACTGCGTAGGTATATCATTAAATCCGGCGGTTGCACCAAGGATTCCATCAATTCAAATAGGCCCTTGTAGTTTTCATAGTCACGATTGGTCATGAGTCCCATCGCGTGGAGGTTAGGGGCAAAAATATGGGCGTCCTCATAAATGGTACGGTCCTGGATTACACTTTTGCCACTTTCCCTGATCTTTAAAATTTGACGGTACCTACTGTTCAAAAAGTAGATCTGAAGGTTGAAGCTCCATCGCTCCATCTGGGTATAAAAATCATCGAGATACGGGTTGTCCACCACATCTTCAAAATGGGCCTCCCACTTGTAATGTTTTGCAAGTAAATTGGTCAACGTAGTTTTGCCGGCCCCGATGTTGCCTGCCACAGCAATATGCATAAGATGTCAGTGTTTTTTGTGTTTGTACCAAGGGAATGAAATCGTCGCAATATACAAAGTATATCTACTTATCGAAAAAAAACTGGTTGAAATGGAAGTGGTGTGCATCGGTCAAAACAAAGTTTTAAAATACGTTTCAAATATGTACTTTTGGCCCTTGAAACGAGGAAAGATTTGACTGATTGCAACCTCTTGTCCCGAATCTTTGGTTCAGGATCAAAAAATGCTAAAGCAGTTTCACCGTACCGCATACGGGCGTCCCGAAAGGATGTAGACTTCTAGAGCCCCTTCTGTCAAATCTTCATTAAAATATATAAGTATAATGGCGTATTTATTTACATCAGAATCCGTTAGTGAGGGACATCCGGACAAGATTGCAGATCAGATCAGTGATGCATTGTTGGATAATTTTTTGGCCTTTGATCCGGAGAGCAAGGTTGCGTGCGAAACGATGGTTACCACGGGACAGGTAGTGTTGGCAGGGGAGGTGAAGAGCCATACCTATGTGGATCTGCAGAGTATTGCTAGGGAGGTCATCAATAAAATTGGCTATACCAAAGGTGAATATAAATTCAGTGGTGATTCCTGCGGGGTAATTTCATTGATCCACGAACAATCACAGGACATTAACCAAGGTGTTGACCGTGGTTCAAAAGAAGAGCAAGGTGCTGGCGACCAAGGTATGATGTTCGGTTATGCTACCACTGAGACGCATAACTATATGCCCTTGGCGTTGGATATTTCCCATAAGATCCTGGAGAAGTTGGCCGATTTGAGAAGAGAGGGAACCCGAATTCCATATTTACGTCCAGATGCCAAAGCTCAAGTTACCATTGAGTATTCCGATGACAATGTTCCGCAACGGATTGATACCATTGTGGTCTCCACCCAGCATGATGAGTTTGACGAGGATGACGTGATGCTGGCCAAAATCAAGGAGGATATCGTTAATATTCTGATTCCAGAGGTAAAAAAATTGATGCCCGAGAGTATTCAAAAATTGTTTACCGATAATATCAAATATCACATCAACCCAACAGGAAAATTTGTGATAGGTGGGCCACATGGAGATGCGGGCCTTACCGGAAGAAAGATAATTGTGGATACCTATGGTGGAAAAGGAGCCCATGGAGGAGGTGCTTTTAGTGGAAAGGATCCGAGCAAGGTTGATCGTAGTGCTGCATACGCTGCGCGCCATATGGCCAAGAACTTGGTTGCTGCGGGTGTGGCCAATGAGATTTTAGTGCAGGTGAGCTACGCCATTGGTGTCGTGGAGCCTACATCCATTTTTGTCGATACTTATAAATCTTCCAACGTTAATATGACTGATGGCGAGATAGCAAAAAAGGCATCCGAACTATTTGACATGCGACCTTTTGCGATTGAGGAACGGTTAAAGCTGCGTAACCCTATTTATTTGGAAACTGCCGCGTATGGTCATTTGGGTAAACAACCCAGAACCGTGACCAAGGTTTTTGAATCACCCTATAATGGTCGTATTGAAAAAGAAGTGGAACTCTTCACTTGGGAAAAATTGGATATGGTGGACAAGGTGAAGGCCACCTTCGGACTTTGATTCATCAAAAATAAAATGATAAAGGAGCTTTCATGAGGCTCCTTTTTTTATTGGCATACTCCCGTGAACTTTAGTAGCTTTAGCTAATCAAAAAAGAGTGAAATGAGAAGTTCCATTAAAATCCTGTTTTTAAGTCTTTTAACGTTGACGGTGGCCGTCAGTTGTAAAAAAACCGTCAAGACCGAGGTCCGAGAGGTGGACACCTACGTGGCAGACAATTACACCAAAAAAGAGGTGGACATTGAAATGCGGGACGGGATTACTTTGCATACAACCATTTATTCACCCAAGGATACTTCCAAAAAGTACCCGATCATCATGCAGCGGACCCCTTACAGTTCCCAGCCTTATGGTGAGGGGAATTTCAGGACAAAAATAGGCCCGAACGAACATTTGATGAAAGAAGGGAACATTATCGTGTACCAAGATGTGAGGGGAAGATGGCTTAGCGAAGGACATTACGAAAATATGAGGGCCTACATTCCTAACAAGACCTCGGATGAACAAGTGGATGAAAGTTCGGATACCTACGACACCATTGAATGGTTGGTAAACAACGTGGAAAACAACAATGGCAATGTGGGAATCTGGGGGATATCTTACCCAGGTTATTATGCCACGTACGCCACCGTGGATGCCCACCCAGCCTTAAAAGCGTCTTCCCCTCAGGCCAGTATAGGGGATTTCTTTTTTGATGATTTCCACCACAACGGCGCTTATTTGTTGAGCTATTTCAGGGCTACTTCACTCTTTGGAACCCCTCGCCCCAATGGAGACCAACCTATTGATACGGCATGGTACACGCTTCCAAACCTGCCAACAGAAGATCAGTATCAGTTCTTCTTGGATGCAGGGCCGTTGAAGAACCTTGATTACTTTTTTGAATATGAAACGGCCGATACGCCCACCATGCGTCCAGAGGGAGTAACCGATGATTTCTTTTGGAACGAACTCAAAGAACACCCGAATTATGATGCCATGTGGCAGAGCAAAGGCTTGATCCAGCATTTGAAAGATGTGAAGAGCAGTGTGGCCACTATGGTTGTAGGCGGTTGGTTTGATGCGGAGGATTTATATGGCCCATTGGAAACGTACAAGAATATTGAAAAATATAATGAAGACAACTACAATACCATGGTATTTGGACCATGGGACCATGGTGGTTGGGCTCGGGATAAAGTCCGTAATGTAGTGGGCAACTACTATTTTGGGGATTCCATTTCGTTGTTTTTCCAGAAAGAAATCGAGACCAAGTTCTTTAACCACTTTTTGAAGGGTGAGGGTGATATGGATTCTGGTCTTCCCGAAGCTTACGTGTTTGACACTGGTACAAAAGAATGGAAAAAATATGATGCATGGCCTCCAGAAAATGCGGCCAAACAGACCATGTATTTATCCGATGACCAAGAGCTCACTTCGGAACCCAAAGAAATTACTGGAATTCAGTTCGTGAGCAATGTAAAAAAACCAGTTCCGTATTCGGAAGATGTGAAGACCGTTTTCACCCCGAGAAAATACATGACGGATGATCAGCGCTTCGCAGCGCGTCGTTCCGATGTATTGGTTTTTGAAACCGATGTGATGGAAGAAGACCTGACCTTGGCAGGGGATATTTTGGCCCATTTAAAAGTGGCCACAACAGGTACAGCGGCCGATTGGATCGTAAAAGTAATCGACGTGCACCCAGCCGATGCAGAAACCAATGAAGAAATGCAGGACCATCTTAAAATGAGCAATTATCACTTAATGGTTCGCAGCGAAGTGCTACGCGGTCGATTCCGAAACAGTTTCTCCGACCCAGAACCTTTTGTGCCCAATCAAAAGACCGATGTGGACATCAAGCTACAGGATGTGTTCCATACCATCAAAAAAGGGCATAAGTTGCAGATTCAGGTGCAGAGTACGTGGTTCCCGCTCATCGATTTGAACCCACAAACCTATGTGGACAACATCTTTAAGGCTGACGAATCAGATTTTAAGACACAGACCCATACCGTTTTCACCGATTCCAATATTGAGTTTACGGTGTTGAAATAAATTTGGGCAACCATTATGAAGAATATTTGGTTAATAATATTACTAATTATGCTTAACTCTTGTGGCCTAATACGTGTAAGTTCAGGCTCAAAATATGATAGAGAAAAAGTTAATAAAGTAGATTTCTGTGATTTGTCAGAATTTAAAAATGAATTAATTAAAACTAGACTGGAGTATTCTGGTGTTGATGAATATTGGAGCGCAAGAGGCTTTAACGATTGTGAACTTGACAATGCAGTTTACTTAGATTTTAGGGAGTATTACGAAAGCTGGAAGTACAAACTAATAAATAAACAATTGAGTCGTCTCCATGAAGAATATTGGAAGAGAAAAGCTGTCATGACAGTAATTGGTAGGTTTGAAATGGACTCGGTAACAAAGTATGGGCATTTAGGAAGTAATAATGCACAAATTGTAGTCAAGAGTGTTAGAATAAATTTAAAAAGGAAATAAATTTTTACTGATAAAAACCATTTACAATTGTAGTTCAAGTATTATATCTTTTAAAAGAGTATTACATATCTTTGAAAATATCCGAAAAGATTAGGAAAATCAATCTTTCCATCAGTATATTTGTCCCACGAAGTTCAAACACGTATTGATTAGTTATCAAGAAAGGCGGAGGGAATAGACCCGATGAAGCCTTAGCAACCCTTGGCCCCTGATGCCGAGAAGGTGCTACATTCTATCCCATTTGGGTATAGATAACGACAATCGACATTTTTCGATTTTACTTTCTTATAACTTTTTGATTTTCCTACGGCCTATGTCGAAGGGTTTGACTTTTTAATTTAAAAAATTAACAATTAAAGCAGCAAAAGTCATGAGTGATCAAAAATTTTCAACCAATGCCCTACATGCTGGCCACGATGTAACCGTAAACGGAGGTACAAGGGCCGTACCCATTTATCAGTCCACTTCGTATGTGTTCAACAACACGGACCATGCGGCCAATTTATTTTCATTGGCAGAGTTGGGCTTTATCTACACCCGATTGAACAATCCTACCAACCAGATTTTACAAGACCGTTTGGCAGCTATTGAAGGAGGAATAGGGGCAGTGGTGTTTGCTTCCGGAACAGCTGCCATTTCAACAGGTTTAATGACGCTTCTGAAAGCGGGGGACCATATTGTGGCTTCGAGTAGTTTGTATGGAGGCACCTATAATTTATTGAATGTAACCCTACCAAGATTGGGCATTACCACCACTTTTGTGGATGCCTCAAACCCTTCCAATTTTGCGGCTGCCGTTCAAGATAATACGCGAGCCTTTTTTGTGGAATCTTTGGGGAACCCGAAGTTGGATGTACTTGATCTAAAAGGAATATCCAATGAAGCCAAAGAGGCACAAGTGCCATTTATTGTTGACAATACGGTAGCTACGCCAGGTTTATTGAACCCTATTGAGCATGGTGCCAATTTGGTGATTCATTCTCTGACAAAATATATTGGTGGTCAGGGCAACTCTCTTGGTGGTGCCATTATCGATGCCGGTACCTTTGACTGGGCCAACGGAAAATTTCCTGAGTTTACAGAACCTTCTGCAGGTTACCACGGTTTGGTATACCATGAAGCCCTGGGTGCGCCAGCCTTTACTTTTAAGCTGATTTTGGAGGGACTGCGCGACTTTGGTGGAGCTTTGAGTCCGTTCAACGCTTTTCAGATTTTGCAAGGGTTGGAAACTTTGCCGGTGCGTATCAAACAGCACAGCATTAATGCCTTGGACTTGGCTGAATGGTTGGAGAATAGAGAAGAGGTTGCTTGGGTCAATTACCCCGGATTAAAAAGTAGTAAGTATAATGACTTGGCAAAAGAGTATCTGCCTAAAGGCCAGAGCGGAATCGTTACCTTTGGGGTCAAAGGTGGGTTTGAAGCCGCAAAAAAGCTGACGGATGCTACTAAAATATTCTCGCTGTTGGCTAATATTGGCGATACCAAATCCTTGATCATACACCCTGCCAGTACTACGCACCAGCAATTGAATGAAGAGCAGCAGCAAAGCGCCGGTGTTTCTCAAGATTTAATTCGTTTGTCGGTAGGTCTGGAGGATATCGAAGACTTGAAAGCTGATTTGGAGCAGGCTTTTGCCGCCATTTAATGATTAATAGATTAACGTCGAAGAAAAGCTATGCTGCAGCATTTAAATATAGAACAATTTACTACCCAAAGTGGTGTTGCCCAAGACCTGAAGTTGTCGTACCAAGTTTTTGGAAAACCCTTGCATACGGCACCCATTATTTTGGTGAACCATGCGCTTACGGGCAATTCCAACGTGGCAGGGAAAGATGGATGGTGGTCTGATTTGATCGGTGAAGGAAAATGTATCGATACCGAGAAGTATACGATTTTGTCCTTCAATATTCCAGGAAATGGTTTTGATGGATTCATTATCGAAAATTATAAAGATTTTGTAGCTGGGGATATCGCCAGAATATTTCTTTGGGGATTGAAGGAATTGGAGATTGATAAACTGTTCGCCATCATCGGTGGTTCCTTGGGAGGTGGAATTGCTTGGGAAATGACGGCCATCAATCCAAAAATCACGGAACATTTGATTCCTGTGGCATCCGATTGGAAATCTACGGATTGGTTGATTGCGAACTGTCAGATTCAGGAGCAGTTCTTGGTCAACTCCAAGCAACCCGTGCACGATGCCCGCATGCATGCCATGCTTTGCTACCGTACACCAGAATCTTTCAAAGAACGATTTAAGCGGAGCACCAATGAAGAACTCAAGGTGTTCAACGTGGAGTCTTGGTTGATGCATCATGGCAAAAAATTACAGGAGCGTTTCCAATTGTCAGCCTATAAATTGATGAACCAGCTTCTAAAATCCATCGACATTACGAGAAATGGAGAGGAAGCCTTCAAGGCATTGCAGGAGAGCGATACCAAAATCCATATCATAGGGGTCAATTCCGACCTATTTTTTACAGCAGAAGAAAATAAGGAGACCTTTAAACGGTTGGCCCAGGCCAATACCAATGTCACCTATGGTGAAGTGCAATCCGTGCACGGTCATGATGCCTTTTTGATGGAGTTTGAACAATTGGAAAAATTGTTGGAGACCGTTTTTCAAAAGAATACCGAACGTATCAAGATATTGAAGTTCGGAGGAAAGTCTCTAGCAAACGGTGAAGGCATTGAGCGCGTTTTGAACATCATCCGTAAAAGGTATGAGGAAGAAGAGCACTTTGCCGTAGTGGTATCTGCTCGTGGCAAAGCGACCGACCAATTGGAAAATCTGCTGGAGAAAGCGGCCAAAGGAGTTGATTTTAAAGCTGATTTGAAAAAGTTCTCGGACTATCAAAAAAATAATTTTGATGGTGTAGATATTGATGAAGAACTCTCCGCCATTGAAAAAATATTGAACGGGGTTTCCTTAACGGGGGATTACAGTCTCAAGACCAAGGATGAGGTATTGTCCTTCGGGGAACTGTTGTCCGCCAAATATGTAACGGCAGCCCTGAATGCCGCTGGATTGCAAGCAAAGCTTTTGGATTCCAGAAAATTGATCACTACGGATGACAATTTCAGTAATGCCGAGGTGGACCAAGGAACATCCAAAGAAAATGTGCTTCGATATTTCCATGAATTGGAAAAGAATACCATTCCTATTGTTACTGGATTTATTGGTTCCAATCGTGATGGCTCAACCACCACTTTGGGCAGGAACGGCAGTAATTATTCCGCTGCTTTGCTGGCCAACTTTTTGGATGCTGGCGAGTTGATCAATTACACTCATGTCGATGGCATTTTTACCGCCAATCCAGATTTGGTGGCCGATGCAAAGTTGATTGATGTCATATCGTACGGTGAAGCCAACGAGTTGGCCAATTTTGGGGCCAATATATTGCATGCGAAGACCATAATTCCATTGATAGAGAAAAATATTCCGTTGCGCATCTGCAACACTTTCAACGATGACAACGAAGGCACTTTGATAGGTCCAAAAACGGACAATGGCGGCATTAAATCCCTTTCGGTGCTGGAAAATATGGCCTTGATCAATTTGGAGGGTAGGGGATTGCTCGGTAAAGTTGGTGTGGATATGCGGATTTTTAGAGCCCTTGGCCTTAATGGCATCAGTGTGGGTATCGTGTCGCAGGGATCTTCGGAAAGAGGCATCGGCCTGGTGGTGGATGTAAGCAAGGCCGACAAGGCCAAAAAAGTGCTTGACCAAGAATTTGAAACGGATTATTCATCAAAGGATATCAACCAAATTTCGGTGGTCAAGGATGTTTCCGTAATCTCCATTGTGGGAATGGATTTGAGCAGTTTCCATAAGCCCTTCAATGCATTGGCCAAGAACCAGATTACTCCATTGCTGTTCAACAACACCGTCACAGGGAAGAACGTGAGTATGGTGGTTAAGAAATCAGATTTGAATAAGGCCATCAATGTGATTCACGGACAAATTTTTGGAATCGCAAAGAAAATCAACCTGGCACTATTTGGCCACGGAAATGTTGGGGGCACTTTGATCAGTCAGATCTTGGATTCAAAAAATAGTATTGAAGCGCGAAAAAGCATCGATTTAAAAGTGTTTGCCGTAGCAAACTCGCGAAAGGTGCTTTTGGATGCCACAGGAGTGGGCGCTGATTGGAAGGAACGTTTGGAAAACGAAGGCCAGCCCTATCAAATTGAGGACATTACCGCATTTGCCAAAAAGCATCATTTGGAAAACTTGATCGCTGTGGACAATACGGCCAGCAAAACATTTGTGGAGCAGTACGAACCTTTGATCGGGCACGGTTTTGATTTGGTTTCATCGAACAAAATCGCCAATACGTTGAGTTTTGAGAAATACAAATCGGTTCGAAAGTGTTTGGACAAGAACCAGAAACAATACCTCTACGAGACCAATGTGGGTGCAGGGCTTCCATTGATCGATACCATCAAACTATTGCATCTCTCGGGGGAGAACATCACCCGAATCAAAGGAGTTTTCTCGGGATCGCTGAGTTATATTTTCAACACTTTTTCCGAGAAGGACGTTTCCTTTTCAGAAATTGTAAAGGAAGCCATGCAAAGTGGGTTTACCGAACCTGACCCAAGAGAAGACCTATCGGGCAACGATGTGGGAAGGAAATTGTTGATCTTGGCCAGGGAATTGGACCTTCAGAACGAGTTTTCGGACATAGACGTGCAAAACCTGATACCCGAAGAGTTACAAACCTTGGATTTTGAAAAGTTCATGGAACGAATCGGGGAGATGGATAAAATGTATAAGGAAATCAAGGAAAACCAAGAATCTGGTCACGTGCTTCGCTATGTGGGTGACCTGCATGGAGATTTGCAACAGGACAAAGGGATTTTGGAGGTGAAATTGGTCTCTGTGCCCAAAGAAAGTGCATTGGGCCAGGTAAAAGGTTCCGATTCCATTATTGAGATTTACACAGAATCCTACGGAGAACATCCATTGGTGATTCAGGGTGCTGGCGCTGGTGCCGCTGTAACGGCAAGAGGTGTATTTGGTGACATTTTAAGAATAGCAGAAAAGATATGAGCAAGCAAGGCAAAAAATTCGAGACACAGGCAATAAGAACGCAAATGGCGCGAAGTCAAAATTTGGAGCATTCCAGCCCCATTTATATGACATCCAGCTTTGTTTTTGAAGATGCGGAGGACATGCGTGCCTCCTTTGCCGAAGAAAAGCAGCGGAATATTTATTCCAGATATTCCAATCCCAATTCCAACGAACTCATTGAAAGGGTCTGCCAAATGGAAGGTGCGGAAAATGGTTTTGCCTATGCCTCTGGAATGGCGGCCGTTTTTTCAACCTTGGCGGCATTGTTGAATGCTGGTGACCATGTGATATCCTCCAAAAGCATCTTTGGTTCCACACATACCCTGTTCACCCAGTTTTTTCCAAAATGGAACATCGAAACAAGCTATTTTGATGCCAAAGATTTATCTCAAATAGAGGGATTGATTAAGCCCAACACCAAAATTCTTTATGCGGAAACACCGACCAACCCAGGAGTCGACGTGTTGGATTTGGAAGTGCTGGCGAAGTTTGCCAAAAAGCACGGCCTTATTTTTATTGTTGATAACTGTTTTGCAACGCCCTACTTGCAGCAACCTATAAAATTCGGTGCCGACTTGGTGATTCATTCAGGAACCAAATTGATGGATGGACAAGGAAGAGTCTTGGCAGGAATTACCGTCGGAAGCGGGGAATTGATGGATAAAGTATATCGTTTTTCTCGAATTACGGGCCCTGCGTTATCACCTTTCAACGCATGGGTGTTGTCCAGAAGCTTGGAAACCTTGGCGATTCGAGTGGACAGACATTGCGAAAATGCCCTAAAGTTGGCAACCTATCTGGAAGGACATGATAAAATCGAGCGGGTTAAATATCCTTTCTTAAAATCACATCCCAAGTACGACATTGCCAAAAAGCAAATGAAGGCAGGTGGTTGTGTAGTGGCATTTGAGGTAAAAGGGGGCTTGGAAGCAGGTCGGGAATTTTTTGATAGCATTAAATTGTTGTCTTTGTCCGCCAACTTGGGCGATGCCCGTAGCATTGTGACCCACCCTGCGTCCACAACACATAGCAAGCTGACCACAGAGGAACGCAATGCCGTTGGAATTTCTGATGGAATGGTTCGCGTTTCCGTAGGTTTGGAACATATTGATGATATTATTGCGGATATTGAGCAGGCGTTGGGCTAATCTTTCTACAAGCTGGTTTTGAAGGTGGATTGCTAAATTTCCCTATCTTCGTATGATGCTCTCCAAGAAGACAAAATACGGACTTAAGGCACTTACCTATCTGGCAAAAGTCAAGGATAGGGAGCCTGTGCAGATTGCGGAAATCGCCAAGTGCGAGAATATCTCCCAAAAGTTTCTGGAAAGTATTTTGCTTACCCTTCGCCGAAACGGATTGCTGGGGTCTAAAAAAGGCAAAGGCGGAGGTTACTATTTGATCAAAGAGCCAAATGAGATTCATATGACCACCGTGATGCGAGTTTTGGAAGGTCCCATCGCCATGGTGCCCTGTGTAAGCCTCAATTTCTACGAAAAATGTGATGACTGTCCAGATGAGGGCGAATGCTCCGTGCACAAATTAATGCTTCAGGTAAGGGACAGTGCACTCGATGTTTACCGAAACAATACCTTGGCAGATTTGCTTTAAATCAATGCTTCACGGTTATTTTTAGCTTAAAAATCCTCAAAATTTCCTATCGATTATCGATAATCTACTAAAACTATAGGGTAAAAGTAAATTTATGATTCATTTTGCTTTTTCTTCAGAAAAATAATTTTACTTTTGAAATTCCTATCAATTTGGTAGGATAATAAAAGTTTAAAAATGATTACCGATCAGTTGATTATAAAAGGTGAAAAACAGCAAAGTACCTACACCAAGGATACCGCATCCGAGAGTCCAAAAAGGAGTATAGCAAAATCTATCAGTTGGAGGATAGTTGGAACCGTCGATACCATTATCATATCATGGCTTGTAACAGGAACATTGAGCTTGGCATTTTCAATTGGTTTGGTGGAGCTTGTCACCAAAATGGTGCTTTATTTTTTTCACGAAAGAATCTGGAACTCCATAAAATGGGGTAAATAAAAGTTAGGGCAATGGCATTGACACAAGAGGAAATACAGAACTTAAACCGCCAATTCAAGGGCATTCCACCAGAGGAAATCATTTCATGGGCCATTAACCATGGAAAAAAACCTGTCGTCACCACCAATTTTAGGCCATACGAGGTTGCAATTCTGCACGCGGTGACCGAGGTGGACAAGAGCATTCCTGTAATTTGGTGCGATACTGGGTACAACACCCCACAGACCTACAAACATGCGGAGGAATTGATTGCCCGTTTGGGACTCAACGTTAAATTGTACGTCCCCAAGCAAACGAGTTCCCATCGCGATGCCGTTATGGGAATCCCTCAAATACACGACCCGTTGCACCAAGAGTTTACGGAGCAGGTAAAGTTGGAACCTTTCCGAAGAGCTATGGAAGAGCACAAACCCGATGTATGGTTCACCAACCTGCGCAAAGGTCAGACCGCCCACAGAGATTCCTTGGATGTGTTGAGCATGAGCAAGGATGGCGTATTAAAGGTCAGTCCATTCTATCACTGGAGCGATACCCAATTGGATGCCTATTTAAAAGAGCGTCAATTGCCCAACGAACATAAATATTTTGACCCGACAAAAGTATTGGCGAACCGTGAATGCGGTCTGCACACCTAAATAATATGAATTATCACCTGAATATTAGGGTGATGGATATAAAAAGATATAGCCTTGAGCACACTTGCAGAAGAAATTAAAAAACCAGAGACCTTGAACGGGGTGGAAAGACCCACGGCAAACGCTCTGGAGCATGAAGCCATTTACATTATTCGAGAAGTAGCCGCGCAGTTTGAAAAACCCGTGTTGTTATTTTCTGGAGGAAAAGATTCAATCACCTTGGTACGCTTGGCCCAAAAAGCATTTTGGCCCGCCAAGATTCCTTTTCCATTGATGCATATCGATACGGGCCATAATTTTCCCGAAACCATAGAGTTTAGGGACAGATTAGTGGAAGAACTCGGAGTGGAACTGATCGTAAGAAACGTTCAGGATTCCATTGACGAGGGAAAAGTAGTAGAAGAAACGGGCAAGTACGCCAGTCGCAACATGCTTCAGACCACGACCTTGCTCGATGCCATTGAGGAATTCAAGTTTGATGCTTGCATCGGTGGTGCAAGACGCGATGAGGAAAAGGCAAGGGCCAAGGAACGTATTTTTTCAGTGCGTGACGATTTTGGTCAGTGGGACGAAAAGAACCAACGACCTGAATTGTTCGATATGCTCAATGGAGAAATCGAAATTGGTCAGAATGTAAGAGTATTTCCGATCAGCAACTGGACGGAATTGGACGTTTGGAGCTATATCCAAAAAGAACAAATCGAGATTCCATCCATCTATTTTGCGCACAAGAGAAACACCTTCCTTCGGGATGGATTGATCTGGTCAGCAGAGGACGATGTGGTATTTAGGGCCGATGACGAGCAAGTAGAGGAAAGAATGGTTCGTTTTAGAACCGTTGGGGATATGAGCTGTACCGCAGCTGTCGAATCCCATGCCGATACCATCGATAAAGTGGTGGCCGAAATCAGGGATTCCAGAATCTCGGAAAGGGGCGCCCGTATCGACGATAAGCGTTCCGAGGCGGCCATGGAAAAACGTAAACAGCAAGGATACTTTTAACAGGAAGAAAGACAAATGGAAGTTTTAAAAATAGCAACAGCAGGAAGTGTAGATGACGGTAAAAGTACCTTGATAGGAAGACTGCTTTACGATACAAAATCAATGACCGACGATAAGTTGGAGGCCATTGAACGAACAAGTAAGCAAAAAGGATACGACTACCTCGATTTTTCCTTGGCAACCGATGGATTGGTGGCCGAAAGAGAGCAGGGCATCACAATCGATGTAGCTCATATCTACTTTTCAACACCGTCAAAAAGTTACATCATTGCCGATACGCCAGGCCATGTGGAATACACCCGAAACATGGTAACGGGAGCATCAACTTCTCAAGCATCGATTATTTTGATAGATGCACGAAAAGGAGTTATCGAGCAGACACACCGTCACTTTTTTATCAATAACCTGCTTCGCATAAAGGACGTGATCGTGGCCATCAACAAAATGGACCTTGTCGATTTCTCCGAAGAGACCTACAACAAAATCAAAGCCGATTTTGAGGAGTTGATGAAAAAGAGGGATTACCAAGATCAGAACATAACCTTTATTCCCGTAAGTGCTTTAAAGGGGGACAATGTTGTGAACCGTTCCGAAAATACACCTTGGTACAAAGGGCAGACTTTATTGGAGCACTTTGAAGCATTGGACCAGAAGGATATCTACAATACAGGTACCCCACGTTTCCCGGTTCAATATGTGATTCGACCCAAAACAGAGGATTTCCATGATTTCCGTGGATTTGCAGGAAAGGTCTATGGTGGCGAACTCAGCGTTGGGGATGAAGTAGTAGTACTGCCATCGATGACGCGTTCCAAGATCAAGGACATTTATTTTTACAATAAACAATATAAGACCGCTCCCCGAAGATCTTCGGTCACCATTACCTTGGAAGATGAGGTCAACGTGAGCAGGGGCGACATGTTGGTCAAGGTCGGCGATCTACCGACCATTGACAAACAATTGACAGCAACGGTGTCTTGGATGGACAGTGCCGATTTTACACCTGGTGGAAAGTATGTGCTTCAGCACGGGTTGAACAAGGTTCTGGCCAAAGTGGACGCCATAGAACACAAAATTCACCCAGATTATTCAGGAATTGAGGAAAATGTTACCTCTCTTCAGATGAACGATATCGCCAAAGTGCGCTTAAGGTTGAACAAACCTATTTTTTATGATAGGTTCAAGGACCACCGTACCAATGGCTCTTTCATCATAATCGACAGCCGAACAAACAATACGGCGGGCGTAGGATTTATTGAATAGAATTTTCCCGCCCAGGCGGAGAAAAAGGGGAATCATTTTAAATTAACCCTATAAAATAGATAGGAAAACTAGATTATGCAAAGTTTTAGAACAGAGATAGAAAACCCGATCGTAGAAAAGGACATCATCGAATTGGAGAAAAAAATCCGCCAGTTCAAGGGGGGTGAAATGGATGAGGAAAAATTCCGTAGCCTTCGATTGGCACGTGGAGTTTATGGTCAGCGTCAACAGGGCGTACAAATGATTCGGATCAAGTTGCCCTACGGAAAGGTGACCTCCAATCAGTTGTTGAGAATCGCGGATGTTTCTGATGAATATTCGCGTGGACGTTTGCATATCACAACCCGTCAGGATATCCAGATTCACTATGTGGATTTGGAGCGTACCCCTGAGCTTTGGGCACAATTGGAAAAGGACCAAGTAACGCTGAGGGAAGCCTGCGGAAATACCGTTCGTAACGTAACCGCAAGTGAAACTGCAGGAATCGATGTGGAAGAACCTTTCGATGTTTCCCCCTACGCGCAAGCGGTTTTTGAATATTTCCTTAGAAACCCTATCGGACAGGAAATGGGAAGAAAATTCAAGGTTTCCTTCTCTGCAAGCGATGCGGATACGGGACTATCTTACATGCATGATCTTGGATTTATTGCCAAGGAAAAAAATGGGGAAAGAGGGTTTAAAGTTATGTTGGCAGGTGGATTGGGTTCACAGCCTCGACATGCCGATGAATTGTACAGCTTTTTGCCTACGGATAAAATTATTCCTTTGATGGAAGGCGTCATTCGTGTGTTTGACAGATATGGGGAGCGCAAGAGTAGGGCAAAGGCCCGTATGAAGTTTTTATTGAAGGATTTGGGACTTGATGGTTTCAAAGAATTGTTGGAAGAAGAACAGACCGCAATTCCCCATCAAACCTATCCCATCCATATTGAAGATTATCCAAAAGTAAAAGTTGCCGAGGTGGAAACTCCAGAGGTTTCCATCGAAGACCAAAATGCTTTCGAAAAATGGAAATCAACCAACTTGGTGCCTCAAAAGCAAGAAGGCTACGTGGCCATCGGAATTAAAGTGCTTTTAGGAGATTTTCATACCGATAAGGCCCGTGAACTGGCCAAATTGGTGCAGGATTATGCCGCTGGGGAAATTCGTTTATCGCTTAGACAAAACATATTGATTCCCTACGTAAAAGAAGAGTTAGTGCCCTTCTTCTATCAGGAATTGAAAAAGCTTGGCTTTGCAGAAGCAGGTTATAATAAAGCATTGGACATCACCGCATGCCCAGGGACCGACACTTGTAACCTTGGGATTGCCAGTAGTACGGGAATCGCCGATGAGTTGGAAAGAGTCATCAAAGCGGAATACCCACAATATATCAAAAACCCTGATGTGGTCATCAAGATCAGTGGATGTATGAACGCCTGCGGTCAGCATAACATGGCGCACATCGGTTTTCAGGGAATGTCCGTGAGAACCAAGGATAAATTGGTGGCACCAGCCCTTCAGGTGTTGTTGGGAGGCGGAAACTTTGGAGATGGCAAAGCACGATTTGCCGATAAAGTGGCCAAGATTCCAAGTAAAAGAGGCCCACAAGCATTGCGACTAATCTTGGATGATTTTGAGGCCAACGGAAATGGAGCTTCGTTCACCGACTATTATGAGGAAAAAGGACAGATTTATTTCTACGATTTCTTGAAGCCGTTGACCGATGTGGATAACCTTACCCAAGAGGATTTTATCGATTGGGGGAACGAAGAAAAGTATGTTAAGGAGATAGGAGTCGGGGAATGTGCAGGTGTAATCGTTGACCTTGTGGCAACCCTGTTCTTTGAGAGCCAAGAAAAAATCGAAAATGCGGAGGAAGCCATTAAAGAAGGCAAGTGGGCTGCAAGTATCTACTATTCTTACCAATCCATTGTGAACTCTGCCAAGGCATTGTTGACAGCGGAAAAAGTGAAGACCAATACCCATGCGAGCATCATCAAGGATTTTGATGAATTGTATGTGGAAACTGGAAAAATCGATTTTGAGGGCGGATTTGATAAAATTGCCCTTCAGTTGAACAAGAACGAACCATCCGAAGCATTTGCCAAAAGCTATCTGGAAGATGCCAAGGCAGTTTTGGAAAAATTGGAAACGTTCAGAAAAATGGAGTTGGAACATGCGTAGAGGAAAATTAACTGTAGTGGGTGCTGGTCCAGGTGATGTGGATTTGATCACGCTGAAAGGGATAAAGGCATTACAAAATGCAGACGTGGTTCTGTATGATGCACTGGTATCGCCAGAGCTTTTGGAATATGCACCGGTCGCCGAGAAAATATTTGTGGGCAAACGCAAAGGATGCTACTCCTATCAACAGGAGCAAATCAACGATTTGATCGTGGAGCGAGCTACCAAAGGCATGCACGTGGTACGGTTAAAAGGCGGAGACCCTTTCGTGTTTGGCAGAGGAGCCGAAGAAATGGAACACGCTGCAACATTTGGAGTTGATGTGGCCGTAGTGCCTGGAATTTCATCCTCCGTGTCCGTTCCCGCATCACAGAACATTCCTGTAACCAAAAGAGGTGCGGCCGAAAGTTTTTGGGTGATTACTGGAACCACCAAAGAGCACAAACTATCCAGCGATGTGGCTTTGGCCGCAAAATCCAACGCAACCGTTATCATCCTAATGGGTATGTCCAAATTGGGTGAGATTATGGAACTTTTTAAAAACGAAGAAAAAGAAAATACACCAGTGGCCATCATTCAAAACGGTACCACTGAAAACGAGAAGATTGGAATTGGCACTGTTGCTTCAATTGAGCACAAGGCAAAGGAGCAGCAGCTGTCAAATCCAGCTATCATTGTAATTGGCGAAGTGGTAAACCACCGTCAACGTGTATTGGATATTCAAAGAGAATATCAGTTTCAGGGAGAAAAATTGCAAGAAAGAGTTTAAAATCAGTCAGGTCTCGCCAGATGGGGCCATATAAAAGTAGAATTATGATCAAAACAGATATCATTATAATCGGAGCGGGACCTACGGGTTTGTTCACTGTTTTTGAAGCAGGATTGCTCAAATTAAAATGTCATTTAATCGATGCCTTGGCACAACCAGGAGGACAATGTTCAGAGATTTACCCAAAGAAACCCATCTATGATATTCCTGCTTATCCAGAAATTTTAGCAGGTACCCTGGTGGATAACCTTATGGAACAAATCAAGCCATTTGAACCTGGTTTTACTTTGGGAGAACGAGCCGAAACCTTGGACAAACAAGAAGATGGTTCTTATATCGTTACCACGAATAGAGGAACCAAGCACCATGCACCGGTTGTGGTAATTGCTGGTGGACTTGGTTCTTTTGAACCTAGAAAACCGATAATTCCGAACATTGAGCTCTTTGAAAGTAAGGGTGTGGAATATATGGTAAAGGACCCCGAACAGTTCCGAGACAAGAAAGTGGTTATTTCAGGTGGAGGTGATTCTGCATTGGATTGGGCCATTTTCTTGGCCGATGTAGCTTCAGAAGTTTCTTTGGTACACCGAAGAAATGAGTTCCGAGGAGCCTTGGACTCCGTAGAGAAAGCACGGGAGTTGGCCAAGTTGGGCAAAATTCGATTGTTCACCAAGGCCGAGGTCACCGAGATCCATGGTCAGGAAGATTTACATGCCGTGGTCATTAAGTACAACGATGAGGAAAAGGAATCCACTTATGTGGAAACCGATTTCTTTATTCCATTGTTCGGATTGTCCCCAAAATTAGGGCCCATAGGCGATTGGGGATTGGAAATCGAGAAAAATGCCATCAAGGTGAACAATGCCATGGATTACCAAACCAATCTTCCTGGAGTTTTTGCCATTGGAGATGTGAATACCTACCCAGGTAAGCTTAAGTTGATTTTATCAGGATTTCATGAGGCGGCCGTAATGTGCCAGTTTGCCTATCAGATTATCAATCCAGATAAAAGATTTGTAATGAAGTACACTACGGTTGGCGGAGTTCAAGGATTTGACGGTTCCAAGAAAGAAGCCAAAAAAGAAGTGGTGCAGAGTATCGATTAAAAGTTTTGTTTTTAGAAGTGAAGACACCTTTCAAGAGTAATTTTGAAGGGTGTTTTTTATTTTAGGCTATATTTGAATTTTACAAACGTATGGATGTAGCTTTTACGCTTAACGATTTCTACGGAAAGCTTGGCCTGCCCATTCCAGAGAACATTGGAAAGGATATCGGACACTTTAATGTTTTCAATATTGCCGAATATCGTACCCGATTGAGCAAGGGTGAGATGCGTTATGATAGACGGGCCTATTTTAAAATTAGCCTTATCAATGGAAAAAACAGGGCAGAATATGCAGATAAGGTTATCGATATTGATAACAAGGCGCTATTGTTTGCATCTCCTAAAATCCCGTACAATTATGTTCCTAAAGATGATGAGCAGTCAGGATATTTTTGTGTGTTCACAGAAAGTTTCTTGTCAAAGGACAAAAGTGGTGTCATATTGGAAACCCTACCTATTTTTCATCCCGGAGGCTATCCTATTCTCAATATTTCAGATGAAGATTATATCGAGTTGGAACAACTTTTTCAAAAAATGGACAAAGAGTTGTCCTCGGATTATCCCTTTAAGTTTGATTTGATACGTGCGTATGTAATTGAATTGTTGCACATGGGGCAAAAGTTACATCCGGTTCAACCAAAGGAGGGCGGAAAAAATGCAGCTGTACGAATTACCGATATGTTCGTGGAATTGCTGGAACGGCAATTCCCCATTAATACACCTGTGCAGCGATTGATGCTCAAAACCGCAAATGATTTTGCGGAACAACTTGCTGTCCACCCCAACCATCTTAACAAGGTGCTGAAAGAAACCACAGGAAATACAACCACGGAGATTATTCATTCAAGAATGGTGGAAGAAGCCAAATTGCTGCTCAATGGCAGTGATTGGAATATATCCGAAATTGCTTTTAGCCTAGGTTTTGAGGAAGTAGCCCATTTTTCAAATTTCTTTAAAAAGCATACAAACCGGTCACCATTAAAATTTAGGTCAACGGTCAAAATTTGATTTTTGCAAAAAACAGATTGATGCTTACAACCGTTCAGAGTGTATGCAACGCTAATTTTGTTTTCGAATTCAAAAATCAATTAACATGAGTAAAGCAAAAATAGCATTGGTTACCGGTGGAAGCCGCGGACTTGGAGAGAATATGGCCATCAATATGGCCCAAAAAGGATTGAACATCCTATTGACTTACCAAAGTAATAAAGAAGAAGCGGACAAAACAGTTAGAGAAGTTGAAAAGCTTGGTCAAAAGGCCTATGCATTACAACTGGATGTGGCAGAAAGCAAAACTTTTGATGCCTTTGTGGATGAGGTCAAAAATGTGCTCGAATCCCATTTTGGTTCAGCAACATTGGATTATTTGGTCAACAATGCAGGTATTGGGATCAATTCACCGATTACCGAGACCACGGAACAGGATTTCGACACTTTGGTGAACATTCACTTTAAAGGTGCGTTCTTCCTCACGCAGAAACTTCTCCCTATCATGGCAGATGGTGGAGGCATAGTGAACGTTTCAAGTGGATTGGCCCGCTTTTCGTTTCCAGGATATTCCGTGTATGGTTCAATGAAAGCAGCAATTGAAACACTAACGCGATATCAGGCCAAAGAACTGGGTTCACGTCAAATAAGATCCAATGTGGTCGCACCAGGTGCCATTGAAACTGATTTTGGTGGCGGAACCAACAAAAACGATGAAGATAAAAGAACCGTAATTGCCAATTTTACTGCTCTTGGAAGAGTAGGTATCCCAAGTGATATAGGTGGGGTAGTAGCATTTCTTTGCACTGACGATGCCAAATGGGTAAATGCCCAACGCATTGAAGTTTCTGGAGGAATGATGGTATAAGAACATAACAGAACATTGAAGAAAACGGGTTGAGCGATCAATCCGTTTTTTTATTGTTGTATTTCTAAAAATTCAAGGGCATTTTTTGCTTTTCGTTTACGAGTGCCGTTTCTTTGCAGTTCAGTTCATTAATAAATTGAAAGTGTTATCAAGAAAGGTGGAGGGATTGGACCCTGCGAAGCCTTAGCAACCCTCGACCTCGAGAAGGTGCTACATTCTACCCTTGTCCTGAAACAGTATCGGGAAGGTACGGAGCATAATCCTGCCAAAGGGGAAGGATAACGTATAGAATACTTCGCAGTATCTTCCAAACATTTCTTGATATCGTTACATCCTTTTTTGAAGGGAAATTGTACTATGGAAAATATTGAAGACATATTGAAGAAACGGATTTTGGTGCTGGATGGAGCCATGGGCACCATGCTGCAGCGCTATAAATTCCAAGAAGCGGATTTTAGGGGAGAGCGATTCAAAGATTGGCCAAGTGACCTGCAAGGAAACAACGACCTGTTGTCTTTGACACAGCCAGAAGCTGTTAAGGAAATCCATCGAAAATTTTTGGAGGCAGGGGCCGATATTATTGAAACCAATACATTTTCGGGTACCACCATTGCCATGGCAGACTATGACATGGAAGAATTGGTATACGAACTGAATTACGAATCCGCCAAGATTGCAAAGCAAGTGGCCGAAGAATTCACGAAAAAGAACCCAGGCAAACCAAGGTTTGTGGCGGGAAGCATTGGCCCCACCAATAAAACCGCCAGTATGTCCCCAGATGTGAACGATCCTGGATTTAGGGCCATTTCTTTTGATGAACTCCGTATCGCATATAAACAACAGATTGAGGCCCTGCTCGATGGTGGAGCTGATATTTTGTTGGTAGAGACCATTTTTGATACGCTGAACGCCAAAGCGGCACTTTTTGCAATTGAAGAAGTGAAGGAAGATAGAAATATAGAAGTACCCGTAATGGTCAGTGGAACCATTACCGATGCTTCGGGAAGAACACTGTCGGGTCAAACAGCAGAAGCCTTTTTGATATCCATATCGCATATCCCGATTTTATCCGTGGGATTCAACTGTGCATTGGGTGCCAAACAATTGGTTCCCCATTTGGAAGTAGTTTCGGCAAAATCAGAATTCGCCATTTCGGCCCACCCCAATGCGGGATTGCCCAATGCCTTTGGCGAGTATGACGAAACCCCAGCTCAAATGGCAGCACAGATTAAGGAATATGTAGAAAAAGGATTGGTAAATATCGTAGGCGGCTGTTGCGGAACCACTCCAGAGCATATCAAGGCCATCGCCGATGTCGTAAAGGATTATCAACCAAGAAAACTTCTGACCACAGCATAGTTTAAGTTTATGGCAACGAAAAACGAACAACGATACTTAAAACTGAGCGGCCTCGAGCCCTTGGTCGTTACCCCCGAAAGTAATTTCATCAATGTGGGGGAACGCACCAATGTGGCAGGTTCCAAACGGTTTTTAAGACTGATCAAGGAAGAAAAGTTCGATGAGGCACTCGATATTGCCCGTGAACAAGTGGAAGGTGGCGCCCAGATCATAGACATCAATATGGATGATGGTCTGATAGATGGCAAGGAAGCCATGGTCAGGTTTCTCAATTTGATTGTATCCGAACCCGATATTGCCCGAGTACCCATCATGATCGATAGTTCCAAATGGGAAATTATTGAGGCAGGACTTCAAGTGGTGCAAGGAAAATGTGTGGTAAACTCTATCAGCCTAAAAGAAGGAAAGGAAGAGTTTGTGCGCCATGCCAAGTTGATTAAACGCTATGGTGCCGCCGTTATCGTCATGGCCTTCGACGAGGTGGGCCAAGCGGATACCTATGAACGTCGTATCGAAATCGCGAAACGTTCCTACGATATTTTGGTAGAGGAGGTGGACTTTCCACCAGAAGATATCATTTTTGACCTGAATATTTTTCCCGTCGCTACGGGAATGGACGAGCACAGGAACAACGCCATCGATTTTATCGAAGGTACGCGCTGGGTGCGCGAAAACCTGCCCTATTGTAGTGTAAGTGGCGGAGTGAGCAATGTTTCGTTCTCTTTTAGGGGAAACAATCCAGTGCGGGAAGCCATCAATTCTGCTTTTTTGTTCCACGCCATAAAAGCTGGAATGAATATGGGCATCGTGAACCCAACTATGTTGGAGGTTTACGATGATATCCCCAAAGATTTGTTGGAACATGTAGAAGACGTGTTGCTCAATAGGCGCGAAGATGCCACCGAACGCCTTTTGGAATTTGCCGAGACCGTGGTGGGCAAGGAAAGGGAAAGCAAGGTAGACCTCTCTTGGCGCGAGGAGCCACTCCAAGACCGTATAACACGGGCCTTGGTCAAAGGGATTGACCAATATATTATCGAAGATGTGGAAGAAGCCCGTCAAAAGGCCGCAAAACCTTTGGAAGTAATCGAGGGCAACCTAATGGCAGGCATGAATGTGGTCGGAGATTTGTTCGGAAACGGAAAAATGTTCCTGCCACAGGTGGTGAAGTCCGCCCGAGTGATGAAAAAGGCCGTGGCCTATCTTACCCCGTATATTGAAGCGGCAAAGGATGAAAAGTCCAAACCAGCTGGTAAAATATTAATGGCGACGGTAAAAGGAGATGTCCACGATATTGGAAAGAATATTGTGAGCGTTGTCCTGGCCTGCAACAATTATCAGATTGTGGATATGGGCGTGATGGTGCCACCAGAAAAAATCATCAACAAGGCCAAGGAAGAAAAAGTGGATATCATCGGCTTGAGCGGATTGATCACCCCTTCTTTGGATGAAATGGTGTTTTTGGCCAAGGAGATGGAGCGTCAAAACTTCGATGTTCCCTTATTGATTGGCGGCGCCACGACCAGTAAGGCGCATACCGCGGTTAAAATAGATCCGCAGTACAGTCAAGCGGTGGTACACGTGAACGATGCCTCTAGGGCCGTAACCGTAGTGGGCGATTTGCTTCAGGGTGAGACTTCTACGAAGTATAAAAAAGACATCAAGCTGGACTATGAAAGTTTTAGGGAGAAATTTTTAAAGCGTGGAAAGCAAAAGGAGTATTTAACCTTGGAGGAAGCCCGAAAGAACAAATTACAAATCAATTGGAATCCATCGGACATCAAAAAACCGAACCAGTTGGGCATAGAGGTCTGGGATGATTTTGACCTGACCGAATTGGAGGAATTCATCGATTGGTCGCCGTTCTTCCGAAGTTGGGACCTGCACGGTAAATATCCCGATATTTTGACCGATGAGGTCGTCGGGGAACAGGCCAAGGAGCTTTTTAAGGATGCCAAAGTACTTTTGAAACGTATTTTAGATGAAAGATTATTGAAGGCCAAGGCCATTTTCGGACTGTTTCCTGCCAATCAGGTGGGTGAAGATGATATTGAGGTTGACAAGAACGGAAAAACCTTCATTTTTAGGACCCTACGCCAACAATTGAAAAAACGCGAAGGGGTGCCCAATATCGCTTTGGCTGATTTTATTGCGCCAAAAGATTCAGGAATTCAGGATTATATCGGCTGTTTTTGTGTAAGCACGGGATTTGGGACGCAGGAATTGGCCGCCGAGTTCGAGAAGAACCACGATGATTACAATTCCATTATGATCAAAGCCTTGGCGGATAGGTTCGCGGAGGCTTTTGCCGAATACCTCCACAAAGAGGTGCGGACCAAATACTGGGGCTATACCGTTGACGAGGATTTGGACAACACTGAACTGATCAAGGAAAAATATCGTGGAATCCGACCTGCTCCAGGTTATCCCGCATGCCCCGACCATTTGGAAAAATTGACCATTTGGGAAATGATGGGCGTTGAGGACGAAATAGGGGTGAAATTGACCGAAAGTTTGGCCATGTGGCCTGCCGCAAGTGTAAGTGGATACTATTTTGGTCACCCCGAAACCAAGTATTTTGGATTGGGAAAAATAGAACAGGACCAAGTACAGGATTTTGCCGAAAGAAAAAACATGAAACTAGAGGAAGCCCAAAAGTGGCTAGCACCTAATATTGTAGATGAATAACCGATGAAAATTACCGATCACATAAAAAAAGCAAACGGGGAAACGCTTTTCAGTTTTGAAATTGTGCCGCCCGTAAAGGGGAAAAGTATTCAAGAACTCTATACTAACATAGACCCTTTGATGGAGTTCAAACCTCCTTTTATTGATGTGACCACTTCAAGGGAGGAATACGTTTACAAGGAAAAAGATGGGCTGTTGGACAAAAAATTGACCCGTACCCGTCCAGGGACATTGGGCATTTGCGCATCATTAAAACACAAATATGATGTTGATACTGTCCCCCATGTGCTTTGTGGTGGATTTACCAAAGAGGAGACCGAGTATCTTTTGGTGGATTGCCAGTATCTGGAAATAGAAAATGTGATGGCCCTTCGCGGTGATGCCCGAAAAGAGGAGAAATATTTTACTCCCACCAAAGGTGGACATCAATATGCCACGGATTTGGTGAAACAAATCCAAGATATCAACGAGGGTAATTATCTGCACGATACCATTGAGTCGAGCGATTTGAGCAGTTTTTGTATCGGTGTGGCAGGCTATCCAGAAAAGCATATGGAGGCCCCATCCTTGCAATCCGACCTAAAACGGTTGAAACAAAAAGTGGATTTGGGAGCCGACTACGTGGTGACCCAGATGTTTTTTGACAATCAAAAATTCTTTGCCTTTGTAAAAGCTGCCCGCGAAATGGGAATTAATGTGCCGATAATTCCTGGGATAAAACCGATAGCGGTTAAAAGACACCTCCAGGTGTTGCCCCATGTTTTCAGTATAGATCTTCCCGAGGATTTGATCAATGCGGTCGAGGCGTGTAAGGATAACCAAGCTGTACGTCAAGTTGGCGTGGAATGGGCCATTCAGCAGTCCAAGGAATTAAGGGAAGCAGGCGTGCCAGTGCTCCATTATTATTCCATGGGCAAATCAGATAATGTGAAGGCCATTGCCAAGGAACTTTTTTAATTTCCTACTTTAGTGCCCCATGAGGTACCTACTTAGCCTATTGTTGTTTTCAATTTCGTTCTTTGGAATTTCCCAAACCAACGAAGTGCCCAAAAAATACGTTTTGGACGTAACCCAGTTCTATGGCTCCATCCTTTTGCACAATCCCGACATTTCCCACTTGATCACCAATCATCCAGGAGGCATTATTTTAGGGGTGAGCCGAAAAACGTACGGGCATAAGGAATGGGAAGCCGATTTTGGTTATCCCGATACGGGTTTCACTTTTGCTTATCAAAACACCAATAATACTACCCTCGGGGAACATTTTGGGTTGTATGGTCACTATAACTTCTATCTTCTGAAAAGAAATGTACAGTTGCGGGTGGCACAGGGGTTGGCGTACAATACCAATCCATATGATAAGGAAGAAAATTTTAGGAACAACGCCTACGGAAGCCATATTTTGAGCAGTACCCTATTGATGCTTAATTACCACAAAGAGAATATTGTGGCAGGATTGGGTATGCATGCGGGGTTATCCTTTATTCACTATTCCAATGCCAATTTTAAGGCACCCAATACATCCACCAATACGTTTGCATTCAATTTGGGTCTGAACTATACTTTGGATAGTGACACTAGCTACGAATATTTAAAACCGAAATTGACGGGGGAAATTAGAGAACCAATTCGATATAATTTGGTATTGCGTGGCGGTGCCAACGAAAGCGACGTGATTAATATGGGGAGATATGGATTTGCCATTGTTTCTGCATATGCCGATAAGCGTCTGGGCAAACGTAGTGCCATTCAATTGGGCACCGATGTTTTCTTTTCCAACTTTTTAAAAGAACTGATTCGATATCAATCCATCGCTTTTCCCGAATTGGACGTTGCTTCTGATACCGATTACAAACGGGTAGGGGTATTTTTGGGCCACGAACTTTTTGTGAACAAAATGAGCGTGGTGGCACAATTGGGGTATTATGTGTATTACCCTTTTGATTTTGAAGGAAGAATGTACAATCGGATCGGGATGAAACGTTATTTTGGAGATAAGGTTTTTGGAGCACTCACCTTAAAATCACATGGGGCTAAGGCGGAAGCTGTTGAATTTGGAATAGGGGTAAGATTATAGTATTAAGATTTTAGATGCTAGTATTGAGAAAATTTTATAAGGAAGTAGTTGTCGCCTCGAGCGCAGTCGAGAGGTGCTTTACGTTGGCTATTTCTCTAATTCTGATTTCCTGCAATGGTGATAATGTGCCCGATTGTTTTCAAAATGCTGGCGATATAGTAAGGCGACCAGTTGATGTTTCTGAATTTAACACGATTACGGTTTTTGAAAACCTGAAGGTGGTCTTGAAACAGGGTGATGAACAACAAGTGGAAGTGGAAACGGGCGAATATCTTTTTAACGATGTTTCTGCGGTAGTGGAGGATAACCGTCTTGTGCTACGTAATGAAAACAGTTGCAACTTTGTTCGGGATTACGGTTTGACCACCGTATATATTACCTCGCCCAACATTACTGAAATCCGAAGCGGCACGGGATTATTGATTTCCAGTGATGGTATATTGGAATATCCAAGTTTGAATTTGATAGCGGAAAGCTTCAATAATCCTGATACGGAAACCACGGATGGTTCTTTTGATTTAAACCTAAATTCAACTACGGTAAGGATTGTTGTGAATGGGATAGCCTATTTCAAACTACGGGGCAGTGCCGAAAACTTTAATGTAAGTGTTGCGGCTGGTGATTCCAGAATTGAGGCTGAAGCACTGGTTTCAGAAAATGTAACGGTAAACCACAGAGGGTCCAACGATGTTTTTGTAAATCCGCAGCAACGATTGAGCGGGGTTGTTCGTGGAACGGGAAATGTGATCAGTGTAAATACACCTCCCGAAGTGGATGTTGAAGAATTGTTTACGGGCAGGTTGATTTTTCAGGACTGATTCACGCCCAAAACAATAACATTATTCCTCTTCAACTTTAATATTTCTCGCTATTTTCGGAGTTCAAATCTAATTTTGGGAAATCTTTTTGCACATATCAAAAATCTATTTTCTCCGTTTCCCAAGGTCGAATCAATCGAGGGCCTAATGGGATTGGAAAGGGCGGATGTACTTTTCCATAATCTGGTAGCGGAGAAGAAGGTGCCAGGTCTGGCCGTTACGGTATTGGACAGCGGTAAAAAAGTGCTTCAAAAAGGGTATGGTTTTGCTGATATTGATAAGAAAATCAAGGTCCATCCGAAGCATACGATTTTCCGAATCGCGAGTATTTCCAAATGCATCACAGGATTGGTTTTAGGCAAAATGGTTGAGGACGGTATGTTGGATTTGGATGAATCCTTCTACGCCTATGTGCCTTACTACCCTAAAAAGCAGTATGATTTCACGCTTCGGCAATTGGCAAGTCACACTGCTGGCATTCGAGGATACCGAGGCAAGGAATACGCTCTGAATAATGATTATACCATCAAAGATGGAATCAGAATTTTTAAAGACGACCCTTTGTTTTTTGAACCTGGCACAAGCTATCTCTATAACAGTTTTGATTTTGTATTGCTGTCCTTGGCCATGCAAGAAGCTAGCGGTATGCCATTTGAGAAATATGTAAAAGAGAATATTTTGATGCCCTTGGGATTGAAAAACACCTTTTCTCCAGAGGATTTCGATGTCAGTTCGAGCGCAGTCGAGAACAAAGCCGAATTCTATACTAAAAGGTCACTGTGTTTTACTGAAGCCGTAGAGGTAAACAATACCTACAAATTGGCAGGTGGAGGCTATTTGTCTACCTGCGACGATGTTGCGCAACTGGGACAGGCGATTTTGGTGCGAAAATTATTGAAAAGCGAAACCTATGAGCAGTTGCTTGCCTCTCAAATTGTAAATGGTAAACCTACACACTACGGTCTTGGCTTTCAGGTGAGCCAAGATGCAAAGGGCAGGGCATTTGTTGGGCATGTGGGTAATAGCGTGGGAGCGTACACCAATCTTTTTGTATATCCCGAACAGGAAAAAGTGGTTGCCATCCTAACTAATTGCACGGACCCCAAAGTTCAACTGATTTTGGATGAGGGTATCGATGCACTTTTAGATTTGTGAACTTCGTGATTTTTGTGGAAATTTAATCCAAACACTGACAATTTTGAAGCGACCGACATCCATTTGTATCTTGTTTGTGCTCTTATCCATTGGGCGTTCCTATGCAAAGGAAAATTTCTCTTTGGAAAAAGTATTTGCACAAACGAAAACTGTGGACACAAGCTTGACATCCATTGAGTGGCGGAAGTTCAAAAAATTTGAACAAACATTGCAATCGGCCCAAATGTCGGAAAATGACAAGGAAGAGCAATTAACCGACTATGCTCGGGATTCTCTAAGAATATTGGAGGTAAAGCTTGTCGCAATCAGGGTTTTGGAGGAGAAAAAGCTTTTGAATAGGGATATTGCTGAAAACCCATCGTATTATTCAGGACTTTTGGAGGAATTGAAAGCAAGCAATATTCCGCCATTGGAATATCTTTTTTTGGAGGAAAAGTTGGCCTACATCAACCAAGAAGCCGTAACGGAGAAATTAAAATGGAGCAGGTGGTTGAATGTTGGTCTTGTTACACTGGTAGTGATACTGGGCTTTACCATTTTTTGGAAAAGAAAAAATCAAGATAACAACATTTTGCCCGAGTTGAGCAAACAGGAAACTTTGGTTCGCAATCTAATTTTACAAGGCAAGAGCAACAAAGAAATTGCCACGGAACTTTTTATTAGCCTTAGCACGGTAAAGACCCACATAACCAACATTTACAGTAAAATGAATGTAGCCAACAGGCGTGAACTACTGGAAAATAGTACGGGTGCTAGCACCTAATTCAGACGGTTAAAGCTTTCCGCGAGCGATTATTCCATTTTAATTTGTTTCAAAATTCTATCGTTTTGAAGCAGTTAACCAAGATAATTTTTGTAATCGCTTTTCATTCAACATTGTTTGGATGTTTTGAAAAAGAGTTACAATCTGAAACAACTGATAAGGAGGGTTGGGTTAAAGAAACAAAAGTTTCTAAACTAATCAAGAATGTCAATTTTGTCTTTCCTGAAAACGGATATGCATTTGATCATAAGGAGGAGTTGATCAAACGAACTTTTAATGCCATCGAACACAACAAAAAAATTTTAAAAAAGGATTCTTTTGTTGATACCATCTATGTTCGAGTTATGTCCTCACGAGATGAAATGTTCAAATATACGGGGACAACTGCTACTGGGAATGCCTATCCCTACTGGAGTACTGTCAATATAGTATTAAAAGAAGATGAGGTAGACCCTCCGATAGAGCACGAGCTTATGCATTTGATGGGAATGTTGGATTGGGACTACCCTGAGAATAGCAGCTCTTGGGTTAATGAAGGTATGGCAACCTATGCTGCTAACAATTGCAGCGGGTATACTGTAGCGGAAATTTACAGGTATCTTCTTGCGGAAAATAAATTAATCCCCATTGAGGATTTAAGTTCAAATTTTTACGATCAATCGGAAATGATTGCTTACCATCAATCAGGATATATCGTTCAATATTTATTGGAGCATTATAGTATAGGACAATTCAAACAACTTTGGACGGACGGATTTGAAAAGTTTGAAGAAATCTATGGATTTTCTTACGCAAAAATAGAGGATGATTTACAGAAAGCTGTTATGCTAAAGTATTCTGAAACACCCAATATTGATTGGGAAAAGTTTAGTAAGGGTTGCTATTAAATAATCATATGATGAAGTACTTATCTCTTTTACTCGTTTTTTTACTGGCTCCACATCTTTTCGCTCAACAAAACAGTTTTATTGATGAATATTTGGAGCGCTTAGAAAATTCAAAACAATATTTAATTCTTGTAGCAGAAAACATGCCTGAAGAAAAGTATGGTTTTAGGGCAACCCCAGAATCAATGAGCTTTGAAGAAAACTTAATGCATATTGGTTGGGCAATGGATTGGCATAGTCAGTCACTAATGGGTGATCGTGAAGCAAGAGATTGGAATACTGATACAGAATTAAAAGTTGACAAAAAATCCAAAGAAGAAATGATTGCCACAATCGATAAAACATTTGACTTGACTATAGAGTTCATCTCAAATTTTAAACAATATAAACTTGAGGAAAGGTTGGATTATTTTGGTCTGGAAAGAACAAAAAGGCAAGTTTTATTGTTACTAGCAGATCACATTGCCCATCATAGAGGACAAATGCTTGTTTATCTACGGTTAAATGGTATAAAACCTCCAAGGTATGCTTTGTATCAATGATTGAAGATTGATTAGGGGGAAATAACTTATTTTGTTAGTGTCATCTGTTCTTCAATCTCCTTCGCATACCTTTTACAAAGGTCAAAAGTTTCGGTTACATCTTTCATGGTTGTTCTTGGGTTGATGAGGCACATACGGAGAACAATCTGCCCGTTTAAAATAGTGGTAACGAGCATGGCTTTTCGCGAATCCATTACCTTCCCAGAAATGTATTGGTTGATTTTGTCCAATTCCTTTTCCGAGTATTTTTTGTTGATGGGGTTGTACCTAAAGTTGATGACCGCCAAAGTGGCTGGGAACACCACTTCCCAACTTTTGCTGCCACGAAGCATCGTTTCCACTTCTTCTGCAAGATCGATATTATATGTGATGGCATCTCGGAACTCCTTTAAACCAAAAGTTTTTAGGGACATATAAAACTTCAATGCCCGAAACCTTCGGGTCAATTGAATGCCATGATCATAAAAGTTGATTTCAGAAGTATTCCCTTCGATATCCCTTAAATATTCTGGTTTTTCAGTGAAGGTGTTGCTTAGGTTTTTATGGTTTCGCACCAAGAGACACCCCATTTCGTACGGTTGGAAAAACCATTTGTGCGGGTCAACTGTAAGGGAATCGGCTTTTTCAATGCCTTTCATGGCTTGCTTGCCCTTTTGGGACAAGATGGCGGCTCCACCGTAGGCACCATCAATATGGAACCAGATATCTTCTTTTTTGCAAATTTTACCCAGTTCCACCAATGGGTCAACGGTTCCTGTATTGGTTGTCCCTGCTGTGGCAATCAAACAGAACGGATAAAGGCCTTCCAATCGGTCTTTGGCAATACAGTTCTTCAATTTGTTTACGGAAAACTTGAGTTCGCTGTCCGTAGGAATAATTCTGATCTGTTCTTTTTTAAAGCCCAACACCCGAATGGCCTTGATATTGGAAGAATGGGCTTGATCAGATAGATAAATAACGGCCTTGGAAAAATCGTCCCCGCATTTTATTCTTCTTGCAGTGACTACGGCTGTAAGATTTGCCATGGAACCACCACTGGTAAAAATGCCCCCTCCTTTTTTCTTTGGGAAGCCAAAAATTTTCAACAACCACTGAATGGTTACGATTTCGAGTTCGGCAGCGGCTGGACTTGCAGCCCATCCACCAGAAAAGATGTTGTATCCCGTGGCCAAAGCATCGGCCATTACACTGACATAATTACTTGGGCCAGGCACAAACGAAAACGATCTTGGGTGGGCCATATTGGCACTATTGGTCATTACCTTATCCAGAACAAAATTGAGCACCTGGCTTGGGTCGGAACCTTTTTCTGGGGCCTCCTCCAAGAACAAGGAATCCATTTCTTCTCTTGAACCAAGAGCTACGGGCAATTTTTCGTGTTGGGTGGCATGGTGCTCCACAATGGCATCAATGATTTGATACCCATAGCTTTTCATTTCTTCTTTGGAGAGTTCCAATCTGGCGTTGCTCTTCATAATGAGGTGCTTTATCTTCTGAAGTGCAAAAATACCATAAATGTTATGGTTTTACAGGGGAATGGTGAAGGAGTTTCATGCGGGTGAAAAATCTAGGCTTTTGAAGTAAGCTCGGTAAAAAGGCTTTCTAGGTTTCTGTTCTTTCTACTTAATTGAAGTGTCTTTAGTTTGTTATCGTGGGCAAAATCAAAAACGGTAGGCCGCATGTCCTTAGAGGTGCCAAAAGTGATTTCATATACGAATCCACCTGTATTTTTTACGGTAGAAACATTGGGCATTTGCTGCAATAATTGCTCTTCTACACGATAATCGAATTCCACCTCGATGATTTGTTCCTCTGCTTCACGGAGTTCTTCCAGTTTTTTATCGGCCACCAGCTCTCCTTTGTTAATGATGATCACTCGGTCGCAGACAGCCTCGACTTCCTTCATAATATGTGTGGAAAGCAAAATGGTCTTCTCTTTTGCGATTTCTCGTATCAGTTTCCGTATCTCGATCAATTGGTTGGGGTCGAGTCCCGTGGTGGGCTCATCAAGTATCAAAACTTCTGGGTCGTGCAACAGGGCAGCGGCTAGCCCAACGCGCTGACGGTATCCTTTGGACAACTGTCCGATTTTTTTGTGGCACTCGGGAGACAAACCCGTTTGTTCGATTACATCATTTATTTTGGATTTGTCCACTTTGTAGACATCGGCATTAAAGGCCAAGTATTCCTTAACGTACATTTCCAAATATAGCGGATTGTGCTCTGGAAGGTATCCGATGCTTTTCTGAACATCTTTTTGAGCTTGTAAAACATCGAACCCGTTTACGGTTGCTTTACCCTCATCCGCCTTGTAATAAGTGGTCAAAATCCGCATCATGGTAGATTTGCCAGCGCCGTTGGGTCCTAAAAAACCGACCACCTCCCCTTTGTTGATGGTAAAGGAAACATTATTCAATGCCTTCTGGGAGCCAAAGTTCTTTGTGATGTTCTGTACAGTGATGGACATTCAAAATGGATTTAATCATTCCAAAAATACACTTTTACTCGTTCTAATCCTTGGTTTCAAAAAACAAGGATTTTGTAAAATGATTCTTTTAAGAAATCTCCCAAAGACAAGAATTCTTAAAAAAGCATCGTTTCTATAAAATTATATGCAGTGAAAATGTCTTTTTTGAAAAAAATCAAAAAAAATTTGGGAATGTCTGTGTGTTTCCAATCGAATACCTAAATTAGCCGACAATTAACAACGAGATGACAAACACGTATTTCTGGAACCGTTTTTATTTTTACTTCTTTTTTGGGAGAGAAGCGGGACTATTATAGATACGTTTAAAGTATAACCAATATATAAAGTCCCGATACATCGGGACTTTTTTTTTTGCAATGGAATTAAAAATTGCCATACAAGGAATAAAAGGTTCGAACCACCACCAGGTTGCCAAAGATTTTTTTGGTGAGGACATAGAACTGTTGGAATGCAGTTCTTTCGATGCTGTAGTAGACAGTTTGATCATAGGCGCTGCCGATAAAGGAATCATGGCCATCGAAAACTCCATCGCCGGTTCCATTATTCCGAATTACAATTTGGTCTACCATAACGATATTCATGTAATCGGTGAACATTACTTGAACATTCACCACAATCTTATGGTATTGAAAGGAAGAACTTTTGATGATATCCAAGAGGTACATTCGCACCCAATGGCGCTGTTGCAGTGCAAGGAGTTCTTTAAAGCTCATCCGCAGATCAAGCTAGTGGAAAGCGCTGATACTGCCGAAACAGCGAAACGGATTCAGAAAGAAGAACTTGAGCATATTGCTGCAATTGCACCAAAAATGGCGGCCGAATTATATGATTTGGAAATTATTGCCGACAATATCCAGACCATTGTGAACAATTCCACAAGGTTTATCATTCTAAAAAAACAAAACAAAGTACTGCCAGAAGAAGAAATCAACAAGGCATCACTGAGATTTATAACCGATCACAAAAGAGGGAGTTTGGCCACTGTGTTGAACGTGATGAGCGATTGCAATATGAACCTCACAAAGATTCAGTCCTTACCGGTAATCGAGACTCCTTGGAAGTATGCTTTTTTTGTGGATGTGACTTTTGATAAATACAAGCACTTTGCCAAAACCAAATCTTTGATGCAGATCATGGCCGAAGATTTTAAGGTTTTGGGAGAATATAAAAATGCATTGTTGTAATGAAGACAGCAGAAAGGTTAAATACCGTACAAGAGTATTACTTCTCCAAAAAATTAAGAGAGGTCAGGGGATTGATGGCCGAGGGCAGGCCCATCATCAATATGGGGATTGGCAGCCCAGACCTGGCGCCATCACCTTTGGTACTGGAAACACTTCGGGATTCCATTTTGGAAGCGGGAGCCCATCAATACCAAAGCTATCAAGGCTTGCCAGAACTTAGGGAAGCCATTTCGGATTTTTATCAGCAAAAATTTGAAGTGACGGTAGACCCATCAACAGAAATTTTGCCCTTAATGGGGTCAAAGGAAGGAATCATGCACATCAGCATGGCATTTTTGAATGAAGGTGATGAGGTATTGCTGCCCAATCCCGGATATCCTACCTACGCATCCGTGACCAATTTAGTGGGTGGAAAAGCTGTTACCTACGATTTGAAGGCTGAAAACGATTGGTTTCCAGATTTTGAGGAATTATCCCAAAAGGATTTATCGAAGGTGAAACTAATGTGGGTGAGCTACCCGCATATGCCAACCGGAGCTACTGCTTCCTTGGAACAACTCAAGTTATTGGTGGATTTTGCCAAGAAGAACTATATCCTTTTGGTGAACGATAACCCATACAGTTTTGTACTTTCCAATAACCCCACCAGTATTTTGTCCATTGAAGGAGCAAAAGATTGCACTTTGGAACTGAACAGTTTAAGTAAGACTTTCAACATGGCAGGTTGGCGTGTAGGAATGGTATTGGGAAGTGAGGAACACATCAATGCGATATTGAAAGTAAAGAGCAATATGGATTCCGGTATGTTCTTCGGTATTCAAAAGGGCGCCATTGCAGCTTTGAAGAGTGGTCCTGAATGGTTCGAGGAGCTGGACAAGGTATACACCAAGCGGCGTGAACTGATGTTCCAATTGGCTGATAAATTAGGTTGTACGTATGATAGAAATGCCGTGGGCATGTTTGTATGGTGCAAGTTACCGGAAGGCGCCAAGGCTTCAGAGGAATTCATAGATGAAGTGTTGCACGATAAAGATATTTTTATTGCTCCGGGAACCATATTCGGGAGCAATGGCGAAGGCTACATTCGTTTTTCACTTTGCGTGAGCGAAGAAAAAATCAAAGAAGCCATAGAAAGAGTTTAATTATGAAAGTAGTTATCATAGGTGTTGGATTGATTGGCGGTTCTTTTGCCAAAGATGTAAAAAAAGTGCATCCGGAAGCTGAAATTATCGGTGTGGACAAAAGCGAGGCCCATTTGGACGAGGCACTTCAACTTCAAATCATAGATAAAAAGGGCGACTACCAAGATTTGGAAACGGCCGATTTGGTCTATGTGAGCATCCCTGTGAATGTTTTGGTCAGTGAATTGCCCAAAATATTGGATACCGTAGGGGATGAAACTGTAGTAATGGATGCAGGTTCTACCAAACGATTGATCTGTGAACAAGTTGCCGACCATCCTAAACGAAGGAACTTTATGGCCTGCCACCCCATTGCTGGAACCGAGTTTTCTGGTCCGACCGCGGCATTGGAAGGACTGTATGCCGGCAAGACGATGATTATTTGCGAGGTCGAAAAAACAGCCTTTAAACTACAGGAGCCAGCATTGGCAATATTTCAGGAAATTGGCATGCGAATCCGATATATGAATCCGGAAGCGCACGATAAACACATTGCCTACGTATCTCATTTATCACACATTAGCTCTTTTATGTTGGGAAAGACGGTAATTGAGAAAGAAAAAAATGAGCGTGATATTTTTGACATGGCCGGGAGTGGTTTTGAAAGCACCGTTCGACTAGCAAAAAGTTCCCCGGATATGTGGACGCCGATTTTTGAGCAGAACAAGGACAATGTTGTGGAAACGCTAGAAGAATATATCGAGAACCTCACAAGGTTCAAACAACTGATCGTGGACAACGATTTCGAAAATGTCCACCAAGAAATGAGTAATACCAATAAAATAAAACAAATACTAAAAGGAATACCACTTACAAAAAAATAGAGAGTATTATGGAAAACAAAAAGGAAATGAGGAAATGGTTGGATGACATGAATTTGGGTCATCCCTTGGTAATTGCAGGTCCATGTAGTGCCGAAACCGAAGATCAGGTGCTTAAGATAGCACATGAGCTTAAAGATACCGACGTGAATTATTACCGTGCCGGAATCTGGAAACCAAGAACTCGTCCTGGAAACTTTGAGGGAGTTGGAGCCATTGGATTAAAATGGTTGCAAAAAGTTAAGGAAGAAACCGGTTTAAAAACCGCTACCGAAGTGGCCAACAGAGCACACGTAGATTTGGCTTTGGAATATGATGTAGATCTATTGTGGATCGGAGCACGTTCCACCGTAAGTCCGTTCATCATTCAAGAAATTGCTGATGCTTTGGAAGGTACAGATAAGATCGTGTTGGTGAAAAACCCGGTAAACCCAGACCTTTCATTATGGTTGGGAGCTGTTGAGCGTTTGTACTCTGCCAATATTGAGAAATTGGGAGTTATTCACAGAGGATTCTCTACTTACGAAAAAACGAAGTACAGAAACATTCCAGAATGGCAATTGGCCATTGAGTTACAAACCAAGTTTCCTGACCTTCCCATCATTAATGACCCTAGCCACATTACCGGTAAGCGTGATATGATTTTTGATGTATCCCAAACCGCATTGGATTTGAACTTTGATGGTTTGATGATCGAAACACATTACGATCCGGACAATGCTTGGAGTGATGCTGCACAGCAAGTAACCCCAAAAACATTGGTTCAGATTATGAAAGATCTTCGAATTAGAAAGGAAACTGATGAAGAAGCCGAATACAACAGCAAGTTGACCAACCTCAGGGCACAGATCGATGTGTTGGACAATCAATTGATTGATTTGCTAGGAAAACGAATGAAGGTGTCCGATGGTATCGGTGAATTGAAAAGACAAAAGAACGTTGCCGTACTTCAGAGTAACCGATGGAACGCCATTTTGGGCAACATGATCTTGGAAGGAGAGCAAAGAGGCTTGAGCGAGGAATTTATCCTAAAAATGTTCAAGGCCATCCACCAAGAATCCATCAACCACCAAGAAAAAATAATCAACGCGTAACAAGATTTTTTGAGCTGGTATTTCTAAAACCGCCCTTGGTCAAAATTATTTTGGCACCAATGGCGGTTTTTTTGCTTTAAACTGTAACGATCAAGAAAAAGGGTCATCTTTCAAAAGTAAAAACACTCTGTCATGAAAAAAATATACACACTGAGCCTTCTATTGTTGCCCTTGTTCATGTTTTCACAACGAATCATTGATACGGAAGTGGGGGAATTCAACAAAATCAAGGTTTTTGATTTAATCGAGGTCAATTTGATTCAATCTGATGAGAACAAGATTATGATCAAAGGCTGGAATGTTGACGATATCCAATGGGTCAACAAAAACGGGGTCTTGAAACTGAGAATGCAATTGGACAAAAAGTTTCAGGGCGAGGATACTATGATCGAAGTCTATTATACCAATCTCGATGTTATAGATGGTAACGAAGGCGCCCAAATCACCTGTAACGAGATGGTGCAAAAGAGTAAAATAGAGCTTCGCGCCCAGGAGGGGGCTGCAATCCGTATAGGAATGGACGTGGATTACGCCGAAATAAGGGCGGTAACGGGAGGAATTGTTAAAGCTTCTGGCTTGGCAAAAAATCAAACCGTTGTTATTAACACAGGAGGCATTTTTGAAGGGCGTGAACTTAGGACTTCTACCACCGATGTTAAAATTTCAGCTGGTGGCGAAGCCGATGTGTTTGCTTCAGAAATGGTAGATATCAATGTGAAGGCCGGGGGCGATGTTTATGTGTACGGAAACCCAGAAACGGTCCATAAAAAAACCTTTGTAGGCGGAAGGGTCTATATTAAGGATTAATGAAACTTATTGCCAATAAAAAGCCCTCCGAATTTGGAGGGCTTTTTTTTTTGACAATCGCCAATATTTATTTTTTAAAGATGTATCGGGTAATAAAAATCCCTTGTCCGTCACCTTTTCCTCCTTCACTTTCTACACCGCTTACCACAAAGGCCAATTCCCATCCGTTGGAAACCATATCGTTTATCATGGAAGTGATCATAGCATCGTTGGCCGCAATGTTCTGGAAACGGATACCGCCGATGTTATAAAAGTTCAAAAGTTTGGTTTCTTCAAAATTCTTTACACGGATTTCGCTCCTGTCAGATTTGTTCCTTGAGTTGTCATCCTCGGTCTGGACACTCGTAAATTCTTTATAATCTTTCTCTTCCAGTGCATTAATAATCCTGGATCGTCCCAATCCGTTGGGTACAATGGACTCCACACTTGTAATTACATGGTACTGTTGGGCACTCATGGTAAATGTAGCTGCAAAAAGCACTACTGCAGCCAAAACGATTTTTTTCATAATAGATTAAGTTAATGATTGTTAAAACTGTTAACAAAGATATACGACGAATAAGCAGTAATATTGTTTCTTTGTAATCAAAATATAAACAAATAGTGAACGGAACTGTTTATAAATCAACTGGAAGCTGGTATACCGTAAAATCTTCGGAGGGAGAATTTTACGAATGCCGTATCAAAGGAAAGTTCCGTACACAGGGCATAAAAAGCACCAATCCAGTGGCCGTTGGCGATCACGTAAAATTTGATTTGGAGACCATTGGGGATGAGACCATCGGAGTAATTTCTGAAATTGGTGAGCGCAAAAATTATATTGTCCGTAGGTCGGTAAAGCTTTCCAAACAGACCCACATTATTGCATCCAATCTGGATCAGGTGTTTCTATTGGTCACATTGAACAACCCTCCCACATTTACCAGTTTTATTGATCGTTTTCTGGTAACTGCGGAAGCTTATGACATCCCCGTTGTTTTACTTTTCAATAAAATGGACTCCTATTCGGAGGAAGAAAAGTTGGAGGTGCAATGGTTGATGGACCTGTACTCAAAAATCGGTTACAAAAGCATTGCTATTGAGGCCAAACAGGGAATTAATGTTGACCAAGTAAAAGAGTTGATGTTGGGTGCCACGAGCATGTTCGCGGGACATTCCGGTGTGGGCAAATCAACCTTAGTGAATGCACTTGAAAAAGGCCTCGAATTAAAGACGGCCGAAATTTCCGAGCAGCATATGCAGGGGCAGCATACCACCACCTTTGCCGAAATGTACGACCTATCGTTCGATGCCCGAATAATCGATACACCAGGTATAAAAGGATTTGGCATCGTGGATATGGACAAATATGAAATCGGTGATTATTTCCCGGAATTTTTTGAATTGAAATCCGAATGTAAATTCAACAATTGCCTGCATTTGGATGAACCCAAATGTGCGGTTAAAGAAGCCTTGGAGAATGATGAGGTAGCTGCGAGCAGATATAGGAGCTACGTGCAAATGGTAACAGGAGATGAAGACAACCCATATAGGGAAAGATAAATGAGAACTGTATTACAAAGAGTATCAAAAGCAAGTGTGACTGTTGATGGCCAAATAATATCATCAATCGATGAAGGTCTGTTGATATTGTTGGGTGTCGAAGATGCCGATACCAAAGAGGATATAGACTGGTTGACCAATAAAATTCTCAACCTCCGCATTTTTAATGATGAAAATGAGGTAATGAACCGTTCCGTGATGGATGTAGATGGGGAAATCATCGTCGTAAGTCAGTTTACCCTTCATGCCCAGACCAAAAAAGGAAATCGGCCCTCATACATTAAAGCAGCAAAACCGGATATAGCAGTTCCGATGTATGAAGATTTTGTGCAGGTTTTGGAGCAAAAACTCGGCAAAAAAGTGGGGACCGGAGTTTTCGGTGCCGATATGAAAGTGGAATTGGTCAATGATGGACCAGTTACCATTACCATGGATACAAAAAATAAAGAATAATGAACATAGCAGATGCTCAAAAAGCCGTTGATGAATGGATAAACAATCACGGTGTCCGATACTTTAACGAACTTACAAACATGGCGCAGTTGACCGAAGAGGTCGGGGAAGTTGCTAGAATCATTGCCAGAAGATATGGCGAACAAAGCGAAAAGGAATCCGACAAGGCCAAAGATCTTGGTGAAGAATTGGCAGACGTGGTATTTGTGGTCCTATGTTTGGCAAATCAAACAGGGATCAATCTTCAAGAAGCTTTCGATAAAAAATTGGATTTGAAGACCAAGCGTGATCACGACCGTCATCAGAATAACAAAAAACTAAAATAAAGTTGTCCTCTTAAAAGGAGTTTAGGCCCGTTTTTTCTAGTTTTGACAATTCATTCAAACCGTAAAGAATTGAGACTCCAGCTTTCCTTGCCAAACAATAAAAAAATTCAAAAAAGCATTGCAATCACAGGTTCCAAAAGCGAGACCAATCGCTCACTTTTGTTGCAGGCACTTTTCCCAAATATTAAAATTGAAAACCTTTCCAATTCAGACGATGGAGAAGTAATGCAGAAGGGTTTGGCAAAATCCGAAGGTGAAGTGGACATACACCATGCAGGAACGGCCATGCGATTTTTAACGGGCTATTTTGCATCGCAGCCAGATAAAAAAATAGTTCTTACAGGGTCTCAACGCATGCAAGAACGTCCTATCAAAGTTTTGGTGGAAGCATTGCGTTCATTGGGTGCAGATATCGAATACGTGAAGGAGGAAGGCTATCCACCATTAAAAATTAATGGGAAGAGATTGGTAAAAAGCCAAGTTTCCCTTCCTGCCAATATCAGTAGTCAATATATTTCTTCATTGCTGTTGATTGCTCCAAGCCTTGAAAATGGACTGGAACTTGAATTGATCGGCAAAATAACATCGGTTCCCTACATAAAAATGACCTTGGCGCTTCTTGAACAAATAGGTGTGGAAACCTCATTTGATGAAAATATGATCAAGGTGTCACCAAAGACAAACGTTGAGGATACCACTTTGGTGGTCGAATCCGATTGGAGTTCGGCAAGTTATTTTTACAGCATTGCCGCAATGAGCAAAATCGGTACCGAAATACAATTGTCGTCCTATAAAGAAAGTTCCTTGCAGGGAGATAGCGTGTTGGCCAATATTTATAGGGATTTTGGAGTGGATACCGAATTTTCCAACAATACCATTCTCCTCAAAAAAACTTCCGAAGTAAAATCGGCTCATTTGGAGTATGATCTATCCAATGCCCCTGATATCGCCCAGACCATATCGGTAACCTGTTTGGGTTTGGGAATTGGATGTCACCTTACTGGACTTCACACATTGCCCATCAAAGAAACTGACCGTTTGGCGGCCTTACAGACGGAACTCGGTAAGTTTGGGGCAAAGGTTGATATTGATTCGGAAAGCCTAACTCTCACAGCTCAACCACAACTTACTAGTGGGGTCGAAGTTGACACCTACAACGATCACAGAATGGCAATGGCGTTTGGGCCTTTGGCGCTCAAAACGGATTTTGTGGTGAATGATGCAGAAGTGGTCTCCAAGTCGTATCCCGATTTTTGGAACGATTTGGTTACACTTGGATTCGGTGTAAAGGAAATGTAATCCACAATTAATCATCAAATTACTTGACATCCGCTATCGGTAGGTCGTATATTTGCCCCTCTTTAAAAAAATCGAAAAAAAGCCCAGATGAAATTATCAAACTTCAATTTTGAATTGCCCAAGGAATTATTGGCAGAATATCCCGCAGAACACAGGGACGAATCCAAACTTATGGTAATTCACCGGGATTCCGGAAAAATTGAACATAAAATGTTCAAAGACCTAGTTGACTATTTTGATGAAGATGACGTAATGGTCTTGAACAACACAAAGGTTTTTCCTGCCAGACTTTTTGGCAACAAGGAAAAAACAGGTGCCAGAATCGAGGTTTTCTTGTTAAGGGAATTGAACCAAGAACAGCGTCTTTGGGATGTTTTGGTGGACCCGGCACGAAAAATCCGTATCGGTAACAAACTCTATTTTGGTGATGACGAAAATTTGGTGGCAGAGGTAATAGACAACACCACATCAAGAGGAAGGACATTGCGTTTCCTTTACGACGGTTCCTATACCGATTTTAGAAGAAAACTAAGGGAATTGGGCGAGACCCCACTTCCAAAATATATCAAACGAGAAGTTACTCCTGATGATGAAGAGCGCTACCAGACCATTTATGCCAAGCACGAAGGTGCTGTAGCTGCCCCAACAGCAGGATTACACTTTTCCAAGCACTTGTTGAAGCGTTTGGAGATCAAAGGAATCAACTTTGCGGAAGTAACCCTTCACGTCGGTTTGGGAACATTCAATCCAGTAGAAGTAGAAGATTTGTCCAAACATAAAATGGACAGCGAAGAGTTGGTTATCGATGAAAAGGCGACCGAAATTGTAAACACGGCCAAATCAAACAAAAGAAAGGTCTGTGCTGTGGGAACAACGGTTATGCGTGGATTGGAAAGCGCCGTATCTTCCGAGCATACATTGAATACGTTTGAGGGATGGACCAACAAATTCATTTTTCCACCATACGATTTTAGTATTGCCAATTGTATGATTACGAACTTCCACCTGCCAAAATCAACCTTATTGATGATGGTTTCTGCATTCGCAGGCCATGATTTGATAAAAAAGGCGTACAAACAAGCTATTTTGGAAGGGTATCGATTCTATTCCTACGGGGATGCCATGTTGATTCTTTAAAAATAAAATTTCATAGAAGAGAAATCCCGTTTGCTATTTGGCCAACGGGATTTTTTCTTGCTTATCTTTAAGGGATGGAAACCAAGAAAAGGGACATACGCGCATTGACAAAGGACCAGCTTCGCAATTTTTTTGTGGAGCAGGGAGATAAACCATTCCGCGGAAATCAGGTGTACGAATGGTTATGGCAAAAATCTGCGCACGATTTTGATGCCATGACCAATATTTCCAAGGAGACCCGACAGATGTTGGAAGATAACTTCGTCATCAACCATATTCGTGTAGATCAGATGCAGCGTAGTTCCGATGGTACCATCAAAAATGCCGTTCGTTTGCACGATGGGTTGGTCGTGGAATCCGTTTTGATTCCAACCGAAAACCGAACCACTGCCTGTGTATCCAGTCAGGTTGGTTGTAGTCTGGACTGCCGTTTTTGTGCGACCGCACGTTTAAAGCGTATGCGCAACCTGAACCCGGATGAAATCTACGACCAAGTAGTAGCAATAGACAACGAAAGCCGTTTGTATTTTGATAGACCGTTGAGCAATATTGTTTTTATGGGCATGGGAGAGCCATTGATGAACTACAACAACGTTCTCAAGGCCATAGATAAGATTACTTCGCCCGAAGGATTGGGGATGTCGCCCAAACGGATAGTGGTGTCCACCTCGGGTGTGCCCAAAATCATCAAAAAAATGGCCGATGAGGAAGTAAAGTTCGGTTTGGCCGTGTCCCTACATTCAGCTATTGATGAGGTGCGTACCTCCATTATGCCGTTTAATTCAACATTTCCGTTAAAGGATCTTAGAGAGGCCTTGGAATATTGGTACAGTAAGACCAAGAATAGGATTACTTACGAATATGTGGTTTGGAAAGGCATCAATGATACTCAGGAAGCCGCCGATGCTTTGGTGAAGTTCTGCAAGTTTGCACCATCAAAAGTCAATATCATCGAATACAACCCCATTGATGATGGCGAGTTTCAGCAGGCGCATAGCAGCGCAGTGGAGATGTACCAAAATACTTTGGAGCGGAATGGAATCACTGTAACTGTAAGAAGGTCCCGCGGAAAGGATATTGATGCTGCATGCGGACAGCTGGCGAATAAGAGTTAATCTTTAGGAACAGGAGTTTATGTCAAATTAGTTTTTTCCTTAACCCTTAACCCTTAACCCTTAACCCTTAACCCTTAACCCTTAACCCTTAACCCTTAACCCTTAACCCTTAACCCTTAACCCTTCCCTTGCAAATCATCGATACTTTGAGGGCTGTATCTTAAAACTTCAATTTCATTCCTACAACTCTTTCATTTTCCCTACTTTTAGGGATTCAAAACCAAACACCACACCGTTACGTTGAAAATCGTTTCGCAGATAAGAGAACCCATAGAAAATGAGATGCAGCTTTTTGAGGAAAAATTCCTCAAATCCATGTCCTCCAAGGTTGCACTGTTCAATAGGATAACCTACTACATAGTCAATAGAAAGGGTAAGCAAATGCGCCCCATGTTCGTTTTTTTGACCGCCAAATTGTTGAACGGCCAAGTCAATGAGCGAACCTATACGGGAGCATCCATTATCGAATTGATTCATACCGCAAGTCTAGTCCACGATGATGTGGTGGACGATAGCAATAAGCGCAGGGGTTTCTTTTCCATCAATGCCCTGTGGAAGAACAAAATTGCCGTGTTGGTTGGGGATTTTCTTTTCTCCAAAGGACTTTTGGTCTCCTTGGAAAATAAGAATTACGACCTTCTTCATATTATTTCCAATGCCGTCCGTGATATGAGCGAAGGGGAATTGCTCCAGATTGAAAAAGCACGATTGTTGGATATTACCGAAGACGTGTACTATGACATTATCCGACAGAAAACGGCAACTTTGATCGCTGCCTGTTGCAGTATGGGCGCCTGCTCCGTTCGACCTGATTCAGACGAGGTAGAAACCTTTAGAAAGTTTGGCGAGCTTTGTGGAATGGCCTTTCAAATCAAGGACGATTTATTTGATTATGGTGCCGAAAAAATCGGAAAGCCAACAGGAATCGATATCAAGGAACAGAAAATGACTCTTCCCCTGATCTACGCTTTGAACAACAGCGACAAGGAAAAGAAAAAGTGGTTGATCAACTCCATCAAAAAACACAACAAGAACAAAAAAAGGGTAAAGGAAGTCATCGAGTACGTGAAGGAAAAAGGGGGGCTGGATTATGCCGTGGTCAAAATGCTTGAATTTAAGGACGAAGCTCTGGCCATTTTGGACAATTATCCCGATTCTGAATACAAAAGTGCCCTCACCCTTATGGTCAACTACGTGGTGGACCGCAAAAAATAAAAATTTAAAAACCTTAATATCAATAGTTTACTGAAAATTTTTAGTTTCAGGCAACTATTTCTGTCCATATCCCGTCTATGTAAATAGAAGCACTTTTATAAACCAAACTTTTGAAGATCATCGCGCTACATAGCAACGAAAAACAATTGATCAAAAAATCAATTAAGGGCGACCAACAAGCCCAAAGGTTGTTGTATGATAAATTTTCGTCCAAGATGTTGAGTGTTTGTAGGCGGTACATCAAGGACCTCCATTTTGCGGAAGATGTAATGATCCACGGTTTTGTCAAGGTCTTTAACCATTTAAGCTCCTATCAACATAAAGGGAGTTTTGAAGGTTGGGTCAGAACCATTATGGTCCGTGAAAGTATTTCGTATTTGCGCAAGCGACAATTCGTGGTATATGATGATGATACCTTGGAGTTGAACGGAGAAGTTTCTACTTCCAATGATGGAATTTTGGATGTGGAATATGTACAACATCTCATCGATGAACTTCCGGAGGGCTACAAGGCGGTTTTCTTGCTGTATGCTATTGAAGGGTATGGCCATAAAGAGATTGCCGAGATGTTGGAGATTTCCGAGGGAACTTCAAAATCCCAATTGTTCAAAGCGAGAAAGATGCTTCAGGATAATTTAAGTTTAAAGGGAATGTCGCCCAAATCTCATTCGGCGAGCAAAAAATAAAAGGTATGGATAAACTCGAAAAACATATCAAAGAGAAGCTGGAGGAGCGGACCATTGCTCCATCAAAAGGGGCTTGGGATAAAATTGCCCAGCAGGTAACGGGGCCCGCACCAAGAAAAAGGAGCACATGGTTCTCCTATGCCATAGCCGCAAGTGTTGTGGGGATTGTGTTGGTGTCTGTCTTCTTTTTTACAAAAAGCGATGGAGAGATGGAAGGACTGCAAGTTGTGGAAACGGAGGTCAAAGAAGAAGCTGAAATAAAGTCTGAGGAAAAAGCGGAAAAAGGAGCGGTTACAGAGGTGGAAACCAAAGTGGTGGATACAGAAGTTGAGCCCATACAGCCAGAGGTTAATACGGAATTTCAACAGCCAACTTCTTATACGGCAGTTGCAGAACAAGAAGTAAAGGAGCCATTTCAGGACAAAATCAAGATAAATTCTGATAAGCTGATTGCACAAAAGGTAGAAGAAGTAGTGGCACAGGTGCAGCTAATGGAAAATACAAGTCAAGAGGTTACCGATGCCGAAGTGGACTCCCTTTTACGAGCTGCACAGCGACAGATTTTGACCGATAAGTTATTCGCCGATAGCGGTTCTGTTGATGCCATGTCACTTTTGGCCGAAGTGGAGGACGAACTGGACGAATCGTTCCGGGACCAAATCTTTGATGCCCTAAAATCAGGATACCTTAAACTACGTACTGCCGTGGCAGACCGAAACCAATAAAATTATTCATCAATCAAAGCCAAACCTTCTATAACTTCCTGTCCAACCGGGCAGGGAGGAGGGAGGTTTATAATCCAAAAACAATCATGAAAACAATTACATTTTATTCAGCACTATTATGCTTGTTCCTTGTTTCGCACGTGGCATTTGGACAAGAGGACTATCAAAAGAAAATAGAAGCGTTGAAAATTGAGAAACAACGAATCATTGAACAAGAAAAGGACGCCCTAAAGTTTGAGGTCAGGGATATTAACCAGCGTTTGGAAGATGGTGATATTTCGGAAAACGAGGCCAGGATATTAAAAGAAGAAGTGGCCAAACAGCGCGCCTTGAACATAGAGAACCGTGTTGCCATTGTCGAGAACCAAATTGCTTTGCTGGAGCGAAATAAAGGTGAGGTGCTAACATTGAGAGAAATAGATACTATTTACGGTGATCGTATGCGGATAGGTTTGCTCATCGATGGTAAACCAGCCATTACCTTTAACTCCAACAGATGGAAAAAGGAAATTAAGTACGATAGGAGGACCTATTCCGATTTTGTGATGGCCATAGGGCTTAACAATGCCATCATAGAAGGACAGTCGCTTTCCGACTCCCCCTATAAAATTGGTGGAAGCCGTTTTTTTGAAATGGGCTGGCAGTGGAGGACCAGGGTCTTCAAGAACTCCAATTGGCTGCGCTTTAACTATGGTTTTTCATTCCAGTTCAATGGATTAAAACCTGATGGAAACAGAATATTTGTACAGGATGGGGATCAAACTTTTTTAGAAGAATTTGAATATGATCTGGATAAATCCAAGTTTAGAATGGACAATCTTGTGTTTCCTGTTCATTTTGAGGTCGGCCCTTCACGTTTAAGAAAAACGGAGCGTACCATGCGTTACTCCATTCGTGATCAGTTCAGGTTAGGTTTTGGAGGTTATGGAGGTTTTAGCCTGGGAACCCGTCAAAAATTAAAATATAACCGAGACGGAGAGAACGTAAAAGATAAACTTAAAAGGGATTACAACAGCAGCGACCTAATTTATGGCGTAAGCGGCTATATGGGTTTTGATGGAGTACTTCTCTATTTAAAGTATGATCTAAATCCGATTTTTAAAGATGCGGAAGTAAAGCAAAACAATATTTCACTGGGCCTTCGGTTCGATATTTAACCATTTTTGAACCTTGAAGAATAACGGTCAGGATTTTCCTGGCCGTTTTTTATTGGGATAGTGCCCGTTCCATTTCAGGGGTAAACTCCTCTTTGTAGTATACTTTTTTACAGTGGGAGCATTCCGCATAGCGAATGTTATTGATGGTGAACAATGGAATCCAGAACAAATGTGCGTAGTTCGGTTGGGCAACTGCGGTCAATGTTCCCATTTGGCCGCAATGTGAGCAGGAAGCATGGTTCAGTACTTTGGTTTCTTTTTTGCCAGGTCTTGTTCCGAAGAAGAGTATCATTAAACACCTATATTAATCCATCTCAAAGTTAGAGCTTTCAAGGACGAATGAAAAAAATGATTTTCGTTTTTAAATATTTTCTACATTCGCCCACACTTTTGAAGCTTTGAACGCCTACCACGATTTGGAGGATTGGTTGTCCTGGATGGACGACATCTCCAGTAAGGATTATGTAATCGTAGACAATTTTCTACGGGATGAACTTTATACCGAGATAAAATCTTTTTTTCTGGGTAAGCTCCCTAATTTTAAGGAGGCGGGTATCGGCGCACATTCCGAAAATCAAGTTGACACTAAGATACGTGGTGATTTTACGTATTGGTTGGATAGACAACGTGATGCCCAGCTCGAGACGTATTGGGGGCTATTGGATGAAACCATGCATATATTCAATCGGTACTGTTATTTGAGTTTATCCGGATATGAGTTCCATTTGGCGCATTACCCTTCCGGTGGACATTACGACAAACATTTGGACCAGTTTGAAAACCGAAGCAACCGCATGATTTCCATGATTATTTATTTGAACGATGATTGGAAGCCTGGTGATGGCGGGGAATTGGAAATTTTTGAAAAGGACGGTTCAAGTTTTTTGGTTGAACCATTGGCGTCGCGTTGTGTGATGTTCAAAAGTGCGGATGTGCCACATGCTGTTCTTGAGGCACACAAAAGTAGGTTCAGCCTTACCGGTTGGTTGCTATATCAGCCATCTTCAGTAGGTAAACTCTATGTTTGATTATTTCTTTCTAACAGGAATTTGACGAATGAGTTCTTCATTCTGTGCGGTCGAAGCTCCGTAGGAAATCACCAAGGTGCCCTTTGTGCCATCTTTTGCCTCTATTGCGAAGACTGTGGATTCATCGGCGGGGTCCGTCATGCCCTCAAAACGATATGAATCAATTATCAACAGTTCATCCGGATTATATTCTTTCTTTGAGTACAGAGCCTTTATGGAGGACTCATCTGCTTCAAAATCTTCCTTATAGCCCTCTTTCTGTGTCAAGTAATTGACAACTTCCGAGAGGGTGGTAAAACTATGTTTGTCCATACGTTTTTAATTTTGTTTCCAATCTATTCATAAAAGATAGGACATTCTTTTTTACCTCATCCCAATTTGTGTATTCGTGGTCTTTGGAGGTGTCGACAGAACCGCCTTCCTTTTTAGCGATTGAACGCATGATCAACTTTTTGAAATAATTGTATTCTGTGTATTTCAGGGCGCCGGCAATGTGCCATACCGTTTTTGGATACCATTGGGTTTCCTTTAAAAAGTCCTTCGCAATCTGTTCTACTTCATCATGCTCCTCCTTAATGCTCGAGGCCATGGCCATACTTACCGAAAAAAATGCACTTGATTTAGCATTTAAGGTATCAATATTCTCTTGAATATAATCGCGAACCAATGGATTGTACTTTTGGATATGAATGGAACTTCCAATAAAAATTGCATCGAACCCTTCTGGGGCGGGCGGTTCTTCCACGGCATTTGCTATTACCACTTGATGCCCATTTTCTTGCAGAATATTTTCCATGAACCTCGCAATTTTACGGGTCTGGCCTTCTACGGTACCATAAATAATCAAAATTTTCATGACTGTAAGGATGATAGTTACATTATCCTAAAGTCACATAAAACCATCTTAAATCCTATGATATTAGTCAGTTATGTGTTTTGTCCTTATAGTTTTCCGCCCACAATGGGGAGTGTTAGCTCCGTTCCATCCAAATCCACGGTCAGCTCTGTACCCGGACTTGGCCAAAGCGTAAATTCTTTATCACTGGAAAAAATCATCAGGCCAATTTGTTGTCCTTTTGGAATGATTTGATCATCGGGCATCAATTCAAACTCCATTTCGTAGAATTTTCCGGGAACCAAAGGTTTGCTCTCGGTCAACGAGATATGGTTTTGAGGGTCGGCCCATCCACGGGTAATGATGTTGTCCGTTATTTTGGTGTTCAGGGCGTCGGTCCAAGGTAGCGAAACCAACCAAACAGATAAATTGGCCGCAGGTTTACTACTGGCCAGTTTTATTTTGATTTTGGGCACCCCGGAAATATGGACATCCTCGGCTAATGGAGCAGTAATGTATAACAATCTATGTTCTGAAGATTCGGCCATGGCCAAATCGGCCCCGGAAAAGTTATAATCGTCCTCTAGGGTTTCTGTGCCTTGATTCTTGGTTTTTGTAGGTGTTAGCTTTCCTGACCTTGATCCGCCTTTTGTAAGATGAAAAGTGACATCCTTGGCATCGGGATTCGGATAATCCGCATACGCAGTAGGATTGTCTTTACTGTCATTTTCTCTAACTATCCATGCCTTTGGGTCGTTTTCTACACCATTTTCCACATCAAATAAATAGCGTGTGAACCATCGGTTCATCATAGAGATGGGAGGTGGTCCCCCATGTCCGTTCTGATGGTAGTAGATTTGGGTGGGCAGCCCCATCTCTTTCGCTTTCTTGTAAATACGATAACTATGTTCCGGCATCACGTTCCAGTCATTAAAACCGTGCGACATCAAAAGCGCCGCTTTCATGGGTTTCATATCGTTTAGATAATCCCTGCCGGCCCAAAAATCATTGTAGTCGCCGGTTATACGGTCTTGGCCATTTTTCATTTCGGTGTCACGGATTACTTTATTGTTTCTGGCCCTCTTGGATTCATCTCCACTATGGATAAAATCGTATAGCACATCAATATCCTCGCCCAGATATCCTCCGGGTGAACGCACAAGACCATTGGAACGATAATAATGGTAATAGGAAGTATTCGGTGCAATTGGGATTATGGCCTCAAGTCCTTCAACGCCTGTGGTAGCTGCTGCGAGTGGAATGGTTCCGTTGTACGAGGTGCCAGTCATTCCAACTTTTCCGGTGGACCAATACGCTTTGACTTCCTTATCACCATCTCTCTCGGTGTAGCCTTTTGCTCTTCCGTTGAGCCAATCTATTACTGCTTTTGGGGCCAAGGATTCGTTATCGCCACCAACTGTTGGGGCACCATCCGATAGTCCGGTTCCAGGAGAAGAAGAATGGACCACAATGTAGCCTCTTGGGACCCATGTCATAATTTGCGAGTTGGATATGATGGGCCGTTCGCCCAAGCGATTGACCTCAGGGTGTTTTCTGGGTTGTCCTGGTTCACCAAGTTCGTGTTTTACATCCCAAAAAATACCTTTGTCCAAGCCGGCCGTACCTGCATAATAAGGGCTTGATTCATAAATCACGGGAAGTTTTAAGCCTTCTGACTCTGTTTGTTCCGGTCGGGTTACGTCTACGTGCATGCGGTCGAGTTTTCCATCACCATCAGAATCAAAAGTGGTCTCTACCCAAAGATCATGGCGAATCCATTTACTTGGGTCGGAGAAGGCTTCCACCACTTGAGCTTCGCCATTTTCAATAATAGGAGATGCTTTTTCTGCCATTTGGCCATGTGCCATCAATGAAAATACCAATAGAAATGTTGCCAGTCCCCAGTGTTTTTTAGATATGCTATTTATCATAAAATCGATTTTATATTACAATATACCGCAGTTATGCAAGGCGGTCCTAAGATACTAAATCTAAAAGAGGGAATTCCTTTTTGGGTTCCTCAAAACTTTGTTTTTATTTACCTTTAACAGCTATTTGAATTAAACGCTTTGATTTCAAAAACCACCATAGACCAAGTATATGAAACCGCCCGATTGGAGGAGGTCATCGGTGATTTTGTACAATTGAAGAAATCGGGTTCCAATTTTAAGGGATTGAGCCCCTTTACGGATGAGCGCACCCCTAGTTTCATGGTGTCCCCAGTTAAGCAGATATGGAAGGATTTCAGTAGCGGCAAAGGCGGCAATGTGGTGGCTTTTTTGATGGAGCACGAGCATTTTACCTATCCCGAAGCCATAAAGTATCTGGCTAAAAAATATAATATTGAAATTGAGGAGACCGAGCAAACGGATGAGCAGAAGGAACAGGCCAATGAGCGGGAAAGTATGTATTTGGTATCCGAGTATGCGCAAAAGTACTTTGCCGAAACTCTTTGGGATACCGAACCTGGCAAGGCCATTGGGCTAAGTTATTTCAAAGAGCGCGGCTTTACGGATGATACCATCAAAAAGTTTGGCTTAGGTTATGGGCTGGACGAATGGGATGCCTTTACCACAACAGCACTCGATAAAGGTTACCAGCTGGAGTTTCTGGAGAAAACCGGTCTTACCATTGTTAAGGAGCAGGCTGGCGGAGAAAGCAGAAAATTTGATAGGTTCAAAGGCAGGGTCATGTTTCCCATCCATTCCATGAGCGGTCGAGTATTGGGATTTGGAGGACGTATTCTGACCAATGATAAAAAGGCCGCTAAATACCTGAACTCGCCCGAAAGTGATATCTATCACAAGAGCAAGGTCCTGTATGGCATTTACTATGCCAAGCAAGCCATTGCCAAAGAAGACAACTGTTTTCTGGTGGAGGGTTACACAGATGTCATTCAAATGTACCAACGAGGGGTGGAAAATGTAGTGTCCTCAAGTGGAACGGCATTGACTCCTGAGCAGATTCGACTCATTAACAGGCTTACCAAAAATATTACAGTCTTGTTTGATGGGGATGCCGCCGGATTACGGGCATCTCTCCGTGGTATCGACCTTATTTTGGAGCAGGGCATGAACGTAAAGGTCTGTACATTTCCAGAAGGGGAGGACCCGGATAGTTTCGCCAAGAACAACACTTATGAGAATTTGGTGGAATACTTGACGGAGCATGCCATGGATTTTATCCAGTTCAAAACTTCTTTATTGGCCAAAGAGGCTGCCAATGATCCCATAAAACGTGCAGATACGGTCAGGGATATTGTAAACAGCATTAGTAAGATTCCGGACAGAATACGGCAAGAGATTTATATTCAGGAATGTGCAAGAATGATGCAGATTTCAGAAGATGTACTGTATAATACCTTGGCTCAGATTGATAAAAAGCATCAAACCGATGCTTCAAAAAAGGTAAAACAGGAGCGAAAAGCCTTCGAAGTCGTAAAGAATGATGCCGTAGTTGAGAAGGTAGATGTGCAATACGAATTGGAGCGAAAAATCATTGAAGTGCTGTTGCTTTATGGAAATCAAAAGCAGGAATTCGAAGATTTGGTGCTCAAAGAAAATGAAGAGGGCGAATTGGTGCTGGAGCCCGAAGTCTCTGAGGCCAAAGTGTATGAAAAGGTGTTTTTAGATCTTCAGGAGGACGAAATTGAGCTCACCAATGAACAATTCAAAGCGATATATTATAAGTTGATAGAGCGATTGAACGAAGACTCGGATTTTTCGGTCAATACCTTTTTGTCGGATTTGGATCAAGAAACCGTATCCCAAGTATCTTCCATTTTAATGGAAGAGGAACAGTACGTATTGCACGATTGGGAACGACGTGACATCTACCCGAAAGAAAAGCAGACAGGTGTTGCCCAATTGGTGGGTGAGACCATACTTACTTTACGCTGCAATTTGATAAAGAACCGAATCGAAAAACTAAAGGAAAAGACACAGGATAGCCAAGGGGACCACACAGAAATTCTGGAAGAAATCATGAACTATCTCCAACTCAACAAATTGTTGAACGCCAAATTGAACCGGGTACTCTCTTAAATTATAAAACCCCTTCCAATGTTGTTTTGAAAGGGGTTTCCACAATAGTTGGTTTGGTTGGGTATTCCTAGTATAGTTCCAAGGCTTTTGCCTGTTGGAGTAAGTCCACTAAATTATCCACGTTCAATTTTTTCATCAGACGGGCTTTGTATGTACTTACTGTTTTTTCGTTAAGGTTCAACCCCTCGGCAACCTCTTTGTTCCTTTTGCCGCTTGCCAATAATTTAAGTACTTCGACCTCTCGGGAAGAAAGTTTTCTAAAGAATCTGCGCGGTTTTTGTGTTCCTTCGTCAAAAGCAAGGCGTTGGGCCAGTTCATTGGTGATGAACATATTGCCTTCACTTACTTTTTTTACTGCTGAAATAATGTATTCCAAATCAGCAGTTTTGGATAGGTATCCAAATGCTCCGGCACGAATTGTACTAAGGGCGTAAACATCTTCGGACTGCCCACTGTACATTAGGGTTTTGATGTCCGGAAATTCCAATTTCATTTTTCTTAGGGTGGCGATTCCGTTGATTTCCGGAATATCCATTTCTAAAATAACGACGTCTGGATTTACGTCTTTTAGTGTTTTAAAAAGCTCTTCTGTAGTAGATACATCTGCAATGACTTCAATATCCGAGCTCGTTTCAAGTACCTGTCTTATACCAAGCCTAACAATAGGATGGTTGTCAGCAATCAATACTTTAATCATTATGAAACGGTTTATTTAATGAATGGTTAGCTGCTAATACTTAAAAATATAGCGAGCAAGATAACAATTTAATCATGTAAAATTGTAACTTTTTTCTTAAAACCATAGTTTTTCTATGGTTTTTTTCGTCTTAGACTGGGGTTTTTCAGATGAAATGCTATTTGAGCCCTTTGGGAATCTCACAAATTGGTATGGGAACCATCTTATGTTTATTTGCAGTATTGTATCTTTTATATATTGAGAAAATTTCTTTTTCTCTGCCAGAAAAATCTTCAGAAGTTTTGCCTTGGTCATCCATTTCCATGGCCCATTCCAGTTCTGGGTACGATGCGCCTATTTGGTCTTCATCGGTTCTGCTATCACCCCATAGGCCATCTGTTGGGGCCGCTTCCATAATATCCTGATTTACTCCAAGTACTCGTCCAAGTTCATAAACCTCGGTTTTGACTAGGTCGGCAATAGGGCTAAGGTCAACGCCACCGTCACCGTATTTTGTGTAGAACCCAATACCGAAATCTTCCACTTTGTTTCCTGTACCGGCAACTAGATAACCTTCTAAAGCAGCGAAATAGTAGAGAGTGGTCATGCGAAGTCTTGCGCGTGTATTTGCAAGCGACATGAATCGGTCTTCCTCATTGTCCACCTTGGGAAAGGCATCTACCAACGTATCGAATACAGGTGTCAGGTCAACGGGTTGACGGGAAACATTGGGGAAGTTTTCAATTAACCAATCAATATGCCGGTCGGCACGGGTAACTTGGTTTTCACCTTGGTGAATGGGCATCTCCAAACATAAAAGGTCCAATCCGGTCTTGGCACAGAGCGTTGAGGTTACTGCGGAATCAATTCCGCCTGATACACCAATGACAAAACCTTTGCATTTTGCATTTTCGGCATAGTCCTTTAACCAATCAACAATATGGGCGATTACCTTTTCTGTTTGCATATCTTACTATTTAGATTCTATAAATTACCTTTGTGCCCTGTAAATTTAATCCCTGTGTCCTTAAAAATGAAGTGGTTGTTGAAATACTTTACCATTCCCGTGTTGAGATGTTTTGTTTTGGTGATGATTTTATCGATTTCATCATGCGTTGAGACGGATAAAACCGAAGAGGAGGTCGCTAAAATTACGGTGGACTTGAAAGTATCAAGGTTTGATCGGGAATTTGCAAATGCTTCTGCCAGTGATATTCCCAAATTAAAAACGGAGTATCCTTATTTGTTCCCGGAACAGTTTCCCGATAGTGTTTGGTCGGCCAAACTGACGGACACCCTTCAAATTGAGCTTTCAGAAGAGGTGGCAAAGGAATTTGGGGATTTTGAACAGGAATCAGCAGATTTGGAATCACTCTTTAAACATATCAAATATTATTTCCCGGCAACCGAAACGCCCCATATTGTAACGTTGACCTCGGATGTTCGGTATGAAAGCCGCATCATTTTGGTAGACTCTTTGTTGTTGATAGGTCTTGATAATTATTTGGGGGAAGACCATCATTTTTATGAAGGCATGCAAAGATATATTGCATCATCATTGGATAAAAAATTCTTGACCTCGGACGTGGCCAGCGCATTTGCCAAAAAAGTTATTTCCTATCCGCGCAACCGAACTTTATTGTCGAGAATGGTCTACTATGGAAAGGAACTTTATTTAAAGGATAAATTGATTCCTTTTGCTTCAGATGCTCAAAAAATAGGATACTCCGAAGAAGAAATGGAGTGGGCAAGGGCGAATGAGGAGCAGATGTGGAAATATTTTGTGGAGCGGGAATTATTGTATAGTACCGATACCGGATTGGACCGTAAGTTTTTGGACCCAGCACCGTTTACAAAGTTCGGACTGGAGCTGGATAATGAGTCACCAGGTCGTTTGGGCCGATATATGGGATGGCAGATTGTGAGGGCCTTTATGGAGAAGACCGATGTAGGACTCAAGCAAATGTTTGATATGCCCGCAGATGAAATTTTAAAACAGTCAAATTACAAACCAAAAAGATAAATGGCAGTAGAACATACTTCGGAAATAACCCTAAAGGTAGGGTTGGATGAAAACCGAGTGCCCGAGGAATTGACCTGGTCGGCACAGGATGGCGGTATTAATGAGGAAGAGGCCAAAGCCATGTTGTTGTCCGTTTGGGACAGTAAAAACCAGGAATCCTTGAAAATAGATCTGTGGACCAAGGATATGCCAGTGGATGAGATGAAGGTATTTTTCCATCAAACCTTGGTAACCTTAGCCGATACTTTTTACAAGGCCACACAAGATGAAAAAATGACGGCTACCATGAAGGATTTTTGTGAATATTTTGCGGAAAAATTAGAATTGAAAAAATAGCTCAATCCACTGGTTCATGCGTGCGGTCAAACTTTGCCTTTTCGGCTCCTTTTAGGTCGAGGGTACTCTCAATTTTTGGCTTGGTCGGTCTTTGTAGATATAAATAACCAATCAGTACCACACCAATAATAAGGTAAGTGAGGTTTTGGGTATTCGAAAAAATAACAATGCTGAAAAGCGAAGCTCCTTCCAACAAGGCATATTTTATAATTGATGCCGTTTGGAATTTCGTCAATTTTTCCCTGAGTCCATCCTTTTGGGATACGGACTTCAATATTTTTTTGAAGATGAAATCTCCTAAGAAAATGCTTGCCAAGGCTACCACCGGCACGATGGCCAAAAATATATCGTTTGTGTCCGAAGTGCTGAGCTCTGGGTCTTCTGCATTAAAATAGAATAGTATGGCCAATATCACGGGGGTCGTTGCAATCCCGAGATGCAAAAAGGACATCACTTTAATAAATCCTCCAGGAGTGAATTGGTTCGATGTTTTTTGAGCCATTGGCATTAAGTTTATGACTCTAAAATACCCAAAAAGCGCTTGGAATGTAATTATATGTAAAAATAAGTATAAAAAAGCCCCGATACGGGGCTTTTTTGTTTTGGGCTTAACGTCCTATTTTGTCCAAGCTCATAGGGACTTCCATGAGCAAGACCCTACTGTCTGTATTGGATTTAAAATCGAACGAGTTCGTGTCCCAAATCCCAAATCCATCTCGTTTTTCGAGCTTTTGGCCATTGATTTCGACTTCACCCTCCAAAACGAAGGCGTACACGCCATTTCCTTCTTTTTTGATTTGATAAGAATCCGTTTTACCTTCTTCGAATTTGCCCAAATGGAACCAAGCATCTTGATGGATCCATACGCCTTCATCTTCGGAACTTGGAGAAAGCACTTGGTAAAAGGCATTCTTCTTTTCTATTTCCCGAATGGATATTTGATCGTAACGGGGTTCCACATTCCGTTTGTTAGGGAAGATCCAAATCTGTAAAAACTTTACTTCTTGATCACTATTCTTGTTGTACTCGCTATGTTGAACTCCGGTGCCGGCACTCATCACCTGAACATCCCCTTCCTTAATGGTAGTAGTGTTCCCCATGCTATCCTTGTGTTCCAAATCTCCTTCCAAAGGAATGGAGATGATTTCCATATTGTCGTGGGGATGCGTCCCGAAACCTCTACCGGGCGCCACTTGGTCATCATTGAGTACGCGGAGTACCCCAAAGTGCGTTCGTTCTGAGTCGTGGTAGCCGGCAAAACTAAATGTATGGTGTGAGTTCAACCAGCCATGGTCCGCATGGCCACGGGTTGCTGCTTTGTGTAATACAGATTTCATTGTATCAATCTTTTTTAAATTAAAACTTGAGTTTTAGCTGGTTGATTTGTCGTAAAAACCAGCTATTTCTTACCAAATTGATTGATGTAGGTAAAGGTCTGAAACCTAGTTGTTGCTTTTGAAAAAATCTTGGTTGATACCGTCAATAAACCCCAGGAGTTCTTCCCTGCCCATTCGGTTTGAAGAGGAAGTGGTGAAATGTGGAGGAGCTTCTTCCCAGGCTCCTTCCAATAATTTTTGAAGATAGGCGTTGGCCTGTCTTTCGATGGCACCGGGTTTAAGCTTGTCCGCCTTCGTGAAGATTATCGCAAACGGAATCTGATTGGTGCCCAACCACTCCATAAACTCCATGTCCACGGGCTGCGGCTCGTGCCGGATATCCACCAAAACAAAACCACATACCAGTTGTTTTCGCTTTTGAAAATACTCGGTAATGTACTTCTGAAATGTTTTTTTGTCCTTTTTGGACACTCGCGCATATCCATATCCCGGTAAATCCACCAAAAACCAATTATTATTGATTTTAAAATGGTTGATGAGCTGTGTTTTTCCCGGTCTTCCAGAAGTTTTTGCCAAAGATTTGCGTTCCATCAACATGTTGATCAAGGAAGATTTGCCAACATTGGACCTGCCGATAAACGCATACTCAGGAAGCGGTTCATTGGGGCACTTGGCAACATTGGAGTTGCTCATCACAAATTCTGCCGAGGTAATTTTCATGCTTAGAAGTTACGTTTTTTCAACCAAGCTTCGAGGATATGGTTAAAATCGTTCGGATGTTCCATCATCGGCGCATGGCCACATTTTTCTATCCAGTATAGGTCGGAGTCGGGCAGGAGTTCGTGAAATTCCTTTGCTACGTTGGGGGGTGTAACTGTATCGTTTTCTCCCCAAATGATGCAAGTTGGTGTGTTCATGTGGGGTAAATCCTTGCCCATGTTGTGGCGAATGGCACTTTTGGCTATGGCTAACGTCTTTACCAATTTCATTCTATCATTCACCGTGGCAAAAACTTCATCCACTATTTCCTTGGTGGCTACTTTAGGGTCGTAAAATACGTCCTCTGCCTTTTTTTTGATGAACTCGTAATCACCTCGTCTTGGATATCCATCGCCCATGGCACTTTCGTAAAGACCTGAGCTTCCGGTGATAACAAGTGCTTTTACCATTTCCGGGAACATTTTGGTGTGCAAAAGGCCAATGTGGCCGCCTAGAGAGTTTCCTAACAAGATGACATCCTTTAAGCCTTTGTGCTCAATGAATCCTTCCAGAAAGTTGGCAAAGTTTTTTACAGTGGTTTTCAAAAGAGGTAAATCGTAAATCGGCAATTCGGGAATCAGCACCTGATATCCCTTTTGGGGAAAATATTCGGATACGCCCTGGAAGTTGCTCAAACCCCCCATCAAACCGTGCAATATAATCATGGGAGTCCCTTCTCCCTTTTCTATATATCGGTATTTGCCATCCTCGATTAAATGCTCTTCCATCTATAGTCAGTTGGTAGTAAGAGGGGCAAATATAGGAATTTCATATCACAAAGATTTTAGGTTTTGGTTTATCAGTAAGAAGTTTTTTCATTTTGATCAAAACTATTTTCAATTGGGCTCATGCCACAATAATCAATTTTCATATGCAAATCGGATGAAATAGGTCAAAAGTGGGGAATTTATTAACAAAAGTGGTGTTAAGTGGAGAAATGTGGAAATAAAATCTATATATTTGAGTTGTATTAAGTAACCAATTGATTTCTAGTGACCCATATCATAGGACAACATGATTGCAAAGCGGATTCCAAAGGAAGGGTATTGTTGCCCATTTCTTTGAAGAATCAGTTGGTGCCCGTGATCAAAGATGGGTTTGTTATCAAGCGCTCTGTTTTTCAACAATGCTTGGAATTGTATCCCAAAGCTGAGTTCGATGTGCTGATGCAGAAAGTGATGAAGAAAAGCAAAATCAATCGAAAGTACGATGCTTTCGTGAGAAATTTTGTGGCAGGGATGAAGGAGGTCAGCATTGATGGTGACTCAGGAAGGTTGCAGATTCCAAAAAACTTGGTGGAGTTCGCAGGAATTGAAAAAGAAGTGGTTTTGAACGCGGTTTTTGACAAAATCGAGATTTGGAACAAGGATCTGTACGAGAAAGTCTTGGCGGAAGGCGAGAAGGATTATGCCGATCTGGCCGAGGAGATTTTTGACGACGATGAGTAGTGAATATCATAATCCGGTACTGCTAAAGGAATCGGTGGACGGATTGAATATAAAAGATGATGGAGTGTATGTGGATGTCACCTTCGGTGGCGGCGGGCACTCCAAAGAAATTTTGAAAAGATTGGGTAGCGGCGGAAAGTTGTTCGCTTTTGATCAGGATGAGGATGCGCTTCAAAACGCAATTGATGATGAAAGGTTTCAATTGATCAATCAGAACTTTCGCTACCTCAAACAGTTTTTGAAGTTCTATGGCATTCGGAAAGTTGATGGAATCTTGGCGGATTTTGGGGTTTCCTCCCATCAGTTCGATGAAGCCGATCGTGGTTTCTCCATTCGGTTCAACGCAGATTTGGATATGCGGATGGACAAAAAAAGCGAGTTGTCGGCCTTTCGGGTGGTGAACACCTATTCCCAAGAAGATTTAGCGTCGGTTCTTTTTCAGTATGGCGAGCTGCGCAATGCGAACGCCATGGCCAAAACTATTGTGGAAGCAAGAGCGGAGGAACCTATCAAAACAACAGATGACCTTAAAGGTGTGTTGAAAAGGTTTTTGCCCAAAATGAAAGAGAATAAAATTTTGGCACAGATCTATCAGGCAATTAGGATTGAGGTCAATCAGGAAATCGAGGTGCTCAAAGAATTTTTTGAGCAAGTGCCAGAGATTTTGGAAGAGGGTGGTAGGTTGAGTGTAATCAGTTATCACTCACTCGAGGATAGATTGGCAAAACGCTTTATCCGTGCAGGCAGGTTCGATGGTGAACCAGAAAAGGATTTTTACGGGAACATTAATGTTCCTTTAAAAAAAGTCGGGGGACTGATTGTTCCATCAGCAGAAGAAATAAAGAACAATAATAGAGCAAGAAGCGCAAAGCTCCGCATAGCGGAACGCATATAAAGTGTAAAATGAGAAAAGGATTACTGGACATATTAAAAGGAAAGTTTTTGGTGAGCGGAGATGCGCCCAAGAACTGGATGTTTTTGTTGTTTGCGTCCTTCTTGGCGGCATTAATGATTTCCAGTAGTCACAATGCGGATAAAAAAGTGTTGGAGATTGCCGAGCTGAACGAAGAAGTCAGAAAACTGAAGAGTGAGTTTTTTGAGGCCCGTTCCAGCGTGCAGCAGCTCAAATTGGAATCTACATTACGTGAGGTGGTTGCGGAGAAAGGCTTGGTGCCTTCTCAAAACCCTCCAAGAAAAATTAAAGTTAAATCAGCGGAATAGTGGCCATTACCGAAAAAAATATCATGAACAGACTGTACCTCGTAGCCGGGGGACTTCTTGTTTTGGCCATAGCCGTGGTGGTGAAGTTGGTGGATATTCAAATGGTACAGGGCGAAAAATACAAAGAACTTGCTTTGAGTCAGACCGAGAAGATGTTCACCATAGAGCCCAATCGCGGAAACCTTTATTCAGAGGATGGCAGTTTGTTGGCTGCTTCAGTTCCTAAATATGATATCCGGTTCGATGCGCAGACTGTTTCGCAGGAAAACTTTGAGAACAATGTCGCTGCATTGTCAGATTCTTTGGGTCTGATGTTCGAAAGACCATCATCTTATTATAGACAATTGTTCAGAAAAGCGCGTGCAAATGGCAACCGATACAAACTCGTTGCTAGAAATGTGGGGTACTTGGATTATGTGCGTATCAAGCAATTCCCATTGTTTAATCTTGGACCGTACAAAGGCGGATTTATCGAGACTCATCGCGTGGTCCGTGAATACCCTTTGGGTAAAATGGCGGCAAGAAGCATCGGTTACGAACGTGTGGACGAAAATGGGTACTACACCCGTGTTGGTCTCGATGGCGCATTTGGCGAAACATACCTGCGCGGCAAGGAAGGCAAACGTTTGAAGCAGAAAATAGCCAAAGGGCAATGGAAGCCGGTGGGACTGGACAATATCGTTGAGCCCCAGGACGGACTAGATGTTGTTTCCACAATAGATATCAACATTCAAGACATCGCACACCATGAATTGTTAAAGCAGCTCGAAAAATACAAAGCCGACCATGGTTGTGTGGTGGTCATGGAAACGAAAACCGGGGAAATCAAAGCAATTTCCAATTTGGGAAGAACATCCGAAGGAAAATATTACGAAAAGTTGAATTATGCCGTTGGAGAATCCCATGAGCCTGGCTCCACATTTAAGTTAATGTCCCTAGTAGCCGCCTTGGAAGATAAAGTGGTCGATACCAGTACGGTGATAGATACCGAAAAAGGAAGGTACCGTATTTATGATGGTGTTGTAAAGGATACCAAATGGGGAGGCTATGGAAAAATAACGTTGTCCAAGGCATTTGCTGTTTCATCCAACACGGCCTTTGCAAAGATCATCAACGAAAATTATAAGGAGCAGCCGGAAAAATTTGTGAACCGCCTTATGAATATGGGGCTTCATAAAAAATTGGGGCTTCCAATTATTGGCGAGGGCGACCCGGTAATCCGTTATCCTGGAGATAAAGGGTGGTCCGGAATTTCTTTGGGTTGGATGTCGCACGGATATGAAGTGTCGTTGACTCCTATTCAAACTTTGGCATTCTATAACGCTATCGCAAATGATGGTGAGTATGTGAAGCCTCGTATGATTCAGGAAGTACGGGAAGGCAATAAAGTTGTAAAGCGGTTTGATAAAGAAGTGTTGAACTCCTCTATCTGTTCCAAAGAAACGGTAAAAAAGGCGCAACAATTATTAAAGGATGTAGTGGAGAAGGATTATGGAACCGGGCACAGAATGTATTCCAAGAACTTTTCCATGGCCGGTAAAACTGGAACCACTCAAAAAAACTACGTGGAGAAGAATCCTGATAAACTGGCATACATTTCCTCGTTTGCTGGCTATTTCCCAGCGGACAATCCAAAGTACTCCTGTATAGTGGTCATTCATGAGCCGGATAAACAAGAAGGGTACTATGGGGCCGATGTGTCGGGGCCGGTATTTAAATCTATGGCCCAAAAAATTCATGCCATTTCTCCTATGGTGGATGAAGTGGATAACAGAATTAAGGAGGATGTCGATTTGGATAAGGACTATCAGCAGTACTATGCCCAAGTCCAGAAAAAATATAGTACGGTTCCCAATGTTAAAGGGATGAGCGGTATGGATGCCGTATCCCTTTTGGAAAATCTGGGAATTGAGGTCGAGGTCCACGGCAACGGAAAAGTCAAAAATCAGTCCGTGAACCAAGGGACTAATATCAAACAGGTCAAAAAAATAGTATTGGAGCTTTCATGAAGTTATTGAAGGACATATTATATGGTGTTAGCCTCTCCGCAGTGAGCGGGGATACCAACGTAATGGTGAACAATGTGCATTTCGATTCCAGAAAGGTGGAAATGGATGATGTGTTCGTGGCCATTCGGGGTACGCTTACTGACGGCCACAAATTCATACAAAAAGCTGTGGATTTGGGTGCGCGCGCCATTGTGTGCGAAGAGCTTCCTGAACTTATGGTGAATGGGGTTACTTATTTGCAGGTGGACAATTGCAACAGTGCATTGGCCGTGATTGCCTCCAACTATTACGATAACCCTTCCAAGAACCTTAAATTGGTAGGGGTAACGGGAACCAATGGCAAGACTACGGTGACTACACTGCTGTATCATTTATTTAAAAAGGCTGGTTTTAAAGTGGGATTGATCTCTACCATCAAGGTATTGGTGGATGACAAAGAGTATAAGACCACACATACAACCCCGGATGTATTGACCATCAATGATTATTTGTCCAAGATGAACCTAGCGGGGGTGGAGTTCTGTTTTATGGAAGTAAGCTCGCATGGAATCCATCAGAAAAGAGCTGAAGGGCTGCATTTTGAAGGAGCCATCTTTACCAATTTGTCCCACGATCATTTGGATTACCATAAAACTTTTGCCGAATACAGGGATACCAAGAAGAAATTGTTCGATGGATTGCCAAAAACAGCTTTTGCCCTGGTAAACATCGATGATAAGAACGGACTGGTGATGTTGCAAAACACCAAAGCCAAAAAATATACCTACGCCCTAAAGACCTTTGCAGATTATAGGGCCCAGATTTTGGAGAAACAGTTCAATGGTCAACTGTTGAAGGTGGATGACAACGAATTGTGGTCCAAACTCATCGGGGATTTCAATGCCTATAATTTATTGGCCATTTATGCCACTGCCGATATTCTGGGGCTGGAGAAAATGGAGACCCTTAGGCTGATGAGCGAGTTGGAAAACGTGGACGGCAGGTTTCAATATTACATATCAAAAGATAAGATAACGGCTATTGTCGATTATGCCCATACGCCGGATGCACTTAAAAATGTATTGGTTACGATCAATGCATTGAGGACTGGAAATGAAAACGTCATCACCGTAGTGGGGTGTGGTGGTGACCGTGACAAGTCTAAGCGTCCGGTTATGGGTCATATCGCTTCGGAAATGAGCAATCAGGCCATTTTTACATCCGATAATCCCAGAACGGAATCTCCCTCTGTGATCATTGAAGAGATGGAAGCAGGCGTGGAGCCTCAAAATGTCCGTAAGGTATTGTCCATAGAAAATAGAAAACAGGCCATAAAAACAGCCTGCAAACTGGCGGTGGCCAACGATATAATCCTAGTGGCGGGAAAAGGCCACGAGACCTATCAGGAGACCAATGGTGTCCGGGTCGATTTTGATGATTTTAAAGAAGTGAAAGAAGCTCTGGAGAGCCTAAAAAAATAATGTAGTCCATGTTATACTACTTGTTCGAATTTTTAGAGAAACAATACCAACTGCCCGGTGCGGGACTTTTTCAGTTCCTTACGTTCCGGGCGGCACTGTCCGTGTTGTTGTCCCTATTGATCGCCATGGTCTACGGTAAACGCATCATATTGTTCTTACAGAAAAAGCAGATAGGCGAAAGTATCCGTGACCTTGGTCTGGAAGGGCAAAAGCAAAAAGCGGGAACTCCTACCATGGGCGGATTGATCATTATCATGTCCACTTTGTTGCCCGTTATTCTTTTCGCCGACATCAAAAATATCTATGTCATCCTATTGATAGTGACCACCGTTTGGATGGGTATCATCGGTTTTATTGATGACTACATCAAAACCTTTAAAAAGGATAAGCAAGGTCTTAAAGGAAAATTTAAGGTTATGGGACAAGTAGTGTTGGGCCTGATTGTTGGTGCAACCTTATACTTTCATCCTGCAGTAACCATCAAGGAAAAGGATACCACAACAATTACCCAAAACTTTAAGGTGGAAAAAGTCTTTGGCGAAGAAACCAAAGCGGTACGAACCAATGTTCCCTTTTTTAAGAACAACGAGCTGGATTATGCCGATCTAATTTCATGGATAGGCGAGGGTGCCGAAGATTATGCTTGGCTGATTTTTATTCCAGTAGTGATTCTGATCGTGACCGCAGTTTCCAATGGAGCAAACCTAACGGACGGAATCGATGGCCTTGCAGCCGGTTCTTCGGCTATAATCGTAATGACCTTGGCCATTTTTGCTTGGGTGTCCGGTAATATTCAATTTTCTGACTATCTGGACATCTTTTATTTGCCAAGAGTGGGCGAGCTGGTGGTGTTCATAGCTGCCTTTGCCGGTGCTTTGGTCGGATTTTTATGGTACAATACCTACCCCGCACAGGTTTTTATGGGTGATACGGGTAGCTTGACCATAGGCGGAGTCATTGCCGTAATCGCGATAATCGTAAGAAAGGAATTATTGATACCCATTTTATGCGGAATCTTCTTTGCGGAGTCATTATCGGTAATGCTGCAAGTAGGCTATTTCAAGCATACAAAAAAGAAATATGGCGAAGGAAAACGCATCTTCCTGATGGCGCCATTGCACCATCATTATCAAAAGAAATTATATCACGAAAGCAAAATAGTAACCCGTTTTTGGATCATAGGAATCATGTTGGCCATTATCAGCATCGTTACACTTAAAATTCGATAAAAATGGGTCGCTTGGTGATACTTGGAGGAGGAGAAAGTGGCGTTGGAACCGCCATTTTGGGAAAGCAAAAAGGATTTGAAGTCTTTGTTTCTGACAAAGGCGAAATTAAAGAGAATTACAAAAAAGTTCTTGAACATTTTGAGATTGAATGGGAGTCCGGTGAACATACCGAAGCCAAGATTCTGAATGCCGATGTGGTGATGAAGAGTCCGGGTATTCCTGATAAAGTGCCGTTGGTAAAAGCACTTGTTGAAAAAGGAGTGCCTGTGATTTCGGAGATTGAGTTCGCATCAAAATATACCGATGCCAACTTGATTGGAATCACGGGAAGCAATGGTAAAACGACCACGACCATGTTGACCCATCACCTTTTGAAGGATGGCGGATTGAACGTGGGCATGGCGGGCAACATTGGCGATAGCTATGCTAAAATGGTAGCTGAGCAAGATTTCGATCATTATGTGTTGGAGATAAGCAGCTTTCAGTTAGATGGTATTGTGGACTTTAAACCTCACATCGCTATTCTTACCAATATAACGCCCGATCATTTGGACAGATATGAGTACAAGTTTGAAAACTATATCGCATCCAAATTCAGAATTGCCATGAATCAGGACAAAAATGATTACCTGATCTATGATGCCGATGATGAAGTGATTCAGGATTGGTTGAAAAAACACCCTGTTCAATCCAAATTAGTACCCTTTTCAGTAAAAAGGAAATTGGAAGAGGGAGCTTGGTTGGAAGACAAAACGATAAAAATAAAATTAGAACATAAAACCTTGGAAATGAGTGAAGATATTTTGGCCTTGGAAGGTCAGCACAACGTAAAGAACACAATGGCGGCAAGCATGGCGGCCATGCTGGTTAAGGTCAGAAAGGAGACAATTCGCAACAGTATTCAATCTTTTCAGGGCGTACCCCACAGATTGGAAAAAGTGTTGAAAATCAACCATGTGGAATACATCAACGATTCCAAAGCGACCAACGTAAACGCCACTTTTTATGCCCTGGACGGTATTAAAAAGCCCATTATCTGGATTGCTGGCGGCGTGGATAAAGGAAACGATTATTCCGAGTTGATGTCATTGGTGCGGGAAAAGGTAAAGTGCATCATTTGTTTGGGAACCGACAGTTCCAAGCTGATCGATGCCTTCGGAAATGTAATCGACCTCATGGTAGAGACCTATTCCATGGAAGAGGCCGTTAAGGTGGCATACAAAGTGGCCGAACGTGGAGATGCAGTTTTGTTGTCTCCGGCGTGTGCCAGTTTCGACCTATTCAAAAATTACGAGGATAGGGGAGATCAATTTAAAAACGCAGTAAAAAATTTGTAAAACGTGTTTGCAATTTTCAAAAATCTGAAAGGTGATAAAGCCATTTGGGGCGTAGTGGCCCTCTTGGCACTTTTCTCATTTTTGCCAGTGTACAGCGCCAGTACCAATTTGGTCTACGTTAATGGTGATGGGACCACTTTTGGGCATTTGGTAAAGCACGCCGTGCTGTTGTTCTTGGGTTTCGGCATCATCTATGCCGTGCACCGAATTCCAACGCATTATTTCAAGGGGCTTTCCATTATTGCAATGCCCATTGTTATCCTGTTATTGATCTATACGTTGACGGTGGAAACGCGGATAGGCGGGGTAACGGCAAATCGTTGGATCAAGATTCCGTTGGTAGGGGTCAACTTTCAGACGTCTACCTTGGCGTCAGTTGTTTTAATGATTTGGATTGCGAGGTATCTGACCAAGATCAAGGACGTAAAGATCACGTTTAAAGAAAGCATACTTCCGCTATGGTTGCCCGTAGCCCTTGTAGTTCTACTGATTTTGCCAGAGAACTTCTCGACCGCAGCGATTATTTGTTTCATGGTATTGGTATTGTGTTTTCTGGGAGGATATCCCTTAAAATATTTGTTCGCCATGGTGGCGACAGGAATTGTATTTGCGGGAATGTTCCTTTTTGTGCTGTTCAAGGCACCAGAAGTGTTGCCGCAGCGTGCAGGAACGTGGAAATCAAGGATAGAGACCTTTATCCATCCAGAGCAGGCGGATAGGGATGATCTGCATCAGTTAACGTTGGCCCAGATTGCCGTGGCTGAAGGCGGTGTAGTGGGCAAAGGAGCTGGAAAAAGCGTGATGAAGAATATGTTGTCACAGAGTACGTCGGATTTCATTTTTGCCATCATTATAGAAGAATATGGATTATTGGGAGGGGGAGCTTTGCTCTTTTTCTACCTCCTGTTGCTGTTCCGCATTGTGGTTGTGGCGCATTCGTCCAAAACGGTGTTTTCAAAATTACTGGTTATAGGAGTTGGGTTGCCAATTGTGTTCCAGGCCTTCATCAACATGGCCGTTGTGGTGCAATTGTTCCCCGTTACGGGACAACCGTTGCCATTGATCAGTATGGGGGGTACCTCCATTTGGATGACCTGTATGGCCATTGGAATCGTGTTGAGTGCAAGCAATAGAAAAGAAAATTTAGAGGAGCAATCCCATGGAATAGATGAAACGAATCCTTTAGAAGTATTGAGTGGACAGATATAGGTTTATACTTTCTGGAGGAGGAACGGGAGGACATATTTATCCCGCCGTGGCCATCGCAAACGAGCTGAAACGAAGATACCCTGATGCCGAATTTTTGTTTGTAGGGGCCAAGGATAAAATGGAAATGGAAAAAGTACCGCAAGCTGGATATGAAATCAAGGGTTTGTGGATAAGTGGAATACAACGGAAACTGACATTGAAAAACCTCATGTTTCCATTTAAACTGATAAGTAGTTTGTTAGAAGCGCGCAAAATAGTGAAACAGTTCAAACCCCATGTGGCCATTGGAACGGGAGGGTTTGCGAGCGGGCCATTGTTACGGATGGCCGAAAGCTCGGGTGTTCCATGCGTGCTGCAAGAACAGAACTCTTTCGCGGGAATCACGAACAAACTATTGGCGGGAAAAGCGGATAAAATCTGCGTGGCGTATGATAATATGGAACGATTTTTTCCAAAGGAAAAAATCATAAAAACGGGAAATCCCATCCGCACCGATTTGGTTGAAGTAAAAGCAAGCAAGAAAGAAGCAACTGCCTTTTTTGGGTTTGATAGCGATAAAAAAACGGTCCTGGTGCTCGGAGGTAGTCTCGGAGCAAGACGAATCAATCAACTGATAGAAAAAGAGCTTGAATTTTTTGTGAAACAAGGATTACAGGTACTCTGGCAATGTGGCAAGCTGTACCATGAAGAATATAAAAAACATGAATCGGATACGGTAAAGGTTTTGGCCTTTGTCAACCGAATGGATTTGGCCTACGCGGCAGCCGATGTGATTATTTCAAGAGCGGGCGCAGGATCGGTCTCCGAGCTTTGTTTGGTGGGCAAACCTGTGATTTTTATCCCATCGCCGAACGTGGCAGAGGACCATCAAACCCAAAATGCAAAAGCCTTGGTGGCCAAAGATGCGGCCATTATGCTAAAAGAAAATGAGTTGGATGCTGAATTTGAAAATCGTTTTTCTGCTTTGATGAAGTCCGAAGCGATTCAGGAAAAATTGGGAAGGAACATCAAAAAAATGGCCATGCCCAAGGCCACGGAACATATTGTGGACGAAATAGTAAAGTTGTTGAAGTGAATTTGAAGGATATACATAGCGTTTATTTTATCGGCATCGGCGGCATTGGAATGTCCGCCTTGGCGCGCTATTTCAAATTTGTGGGGAAAGAAGTGGCTGGTTACGACCGTACTCCCACGCCCATCACCGATGGGTTGATGGAAAAAGGTATTTCGGTACATTTTGAGGACAACGTTGATTTGATTTCGGATACCTTCAAACATCCCAACACCTTGGTGGTGTACACGCCTGCGGTTCCTTCAAAACATACGGAGTTCCAGTTTTACCAATCAGGCGGATTCAATCTTAAAAAACGTTCCGAGGTTTTGGGAATAATTACAAGGGATTCTTTTTGTTTGGCCGTTGCAGGTACACATGGCAAGACCACCACGACCTGTATTTTGGCGCACTTGCTAAAAGAATGTGAATTGCCGATGACCGCATTTTTGGGTGGTGTTTCGGAAGATTTTGACAGCAACTTTGTGTTGGATGGCACGGAATATTCCGTAGTGGAGGCCGATGAGTTCGATCGTTCATTTTTACGATTGACGCCTACCATTGCCTGTATTACATCGATGGATGCCGACCACCTAGATATTTATGGTACCAAGGATGAATTGGACAAATCTTTCAGGGAATTTGTGAATAGGATCAAGCCCGAAGGTAAGTTGTTCGTGCGCAAGGGCCTTCCTTTGGAAGGAATCACCTTTGGCATTGAAGATGGTGCTGATTATTGCATAGAAAACATTGAAATTGAACATGGAGCCTACATATTTGATCTCGTAACGCCTTCCGAGGTAATCAAGAACGTAAAGTTCAACAAGCCTGGAAGACACAATTTGCTCAATGGATTAGCTGCTTTTGCGATGGCGGTGCAAACGGGTTGCCCACCCCACCGCCTTGCCGAAGCTTTGGCTACGTTCAAAGGAGTTCAGCGCAGGTTTTCCTATCAGATAAAGGAAAAAGATTTTGTATTCATTGATGATTACGCACATCATCCAACCGAAATAAGTGCCGTGCACCAAGCCATTCGGGAAATGCACGCAGGGGAAAAGGTTACGGTAATCTTTCAACCACATCTATTCTCGCGAACCAGGGATTTTGCGGATGATTTTGCAGCCAGTCTTTCGGATTTTGATGAAATCATCCTGTTGGATATTTACCCCGCCAGGGAGGAACCGATTGAAGGGGTGACATCGCAATGGCTTTTGGAAAAAATAGAGAATCCCAATAAAAAGTTGATTTCAAAATCAGCATTATTGGAAGAAGTAAAGAACCGCAAATCAGGAGTGTTGGTTGCTCTGGGAGCAGGGGATATTGGAATGGAAGTGCCGAAAATCAAAAAAGAATTGAGTTATGCGCATTAATTGGGATTACATAAAATTAGCGGTTTTGTCGGTCGCCGTAGTTGCGCTTTACGGGTTTGCCGATCAACGAAATGAGCGAAGAATGGTGGAAAATGTCACTGTGAAATTCGTTGGCGAAAACAGTTTGTATTTAACTGAGGATGCGGTTAATAAATTGTTAATACAAAAATACGGACCCCTAGAGAACAGGCCCAAAGAACAGTTAGTTTTGAATACCATAGAGGAGGTAATACTATCCAATGATATGGTGAAAAACGCCCAGGTCTATCTTACTGTAAACGGGGAACTTGTATCCAAGATTGTTCAGCGAAAGCCAATTGGAAGAATAGAAGGTGCCTCCAAATTTTATTTGGATGATCAGGGTAAACGCATGCCATTGTCAAAGCACCATTCTGCAAGGGTTCCCATTATTACAGGTAAGATAACGGGGAAGACCTTGGAGGATGCCTATGTTATTCTGGATTATATCAACAAAGATGATTTCTTGAGAAAGAACGTAATCGGGATACACATACTGGAAGAAGAAAAATATCAGCTCAAGTTCCGCATGGAAAACTTTGTAGTGAATTTGGGCGGAGTGGATAACCTGAACAAGAAGTTCAGCAATTTTATGGCCTTTTATGCAAAGGCGGCCAAGGACAATTCCTTGGAGGATTATGCAACGGTTAGTTTGGAATTCAACAATCAAGTGGTTTGCACCAAAATTTAAATTATGGAACAAGGTAATTATTCAGTTGGATTGGATATTGGAACCACCAAGATCGTAGCGATCATTGGTAGGGAAAATGAGTATGGAAAAATTGAAATTTTGGGCACCGGACGATCAAAGAGTTTGGGTGTTCACCGCGGAGTGGTCAACAATATCACACAGACCATCTCGTCTATTCAACAAGCGGTAGAGCAGGCTGAATTGAACTCGGGGCTTAAAATTGGTTCTGTGGTGGTAGGAATTGCAGGTCAGCATATACGTAGCTTGCACCACAGCGATTATATCACAAGACCGAATTCGGAGGAAGTTATAGACAACGAAGATTTGGACAAATTGTGCAACCAAGTTTACAAATTGGTGATGCTTCCCGGTGAGGAAATCATCCATGTGTTGCCGCAAGAATATAAAGTGGACGGACAATCCGAGATCAAGGAGCCAGTAGGTATGTACGGCGGCCGATTAGAAGCCAATTTTCATGTAGTGGTAGGTCAAGTATCGTCCATCAAAAATATAGGAAGATGTATCAAAAGTGCCGGATTGGACCTTGGTAACATCACTTTGGAACCTTTGGCATCCGCTGATGCAGTTCTGAGTCAAGAAGAAAAAGAAGCAGGAGTCGCTTTGATAGATATAGGTGGTGGAACTACAGATCTTGCCATTTTCAAGGATGGTATCATCCGTCATACTTCCGTGATTCCGTTCGGCGGTAACGTTATTACCGAGGATATCAAGGAAGGTTGCTCCATCATCGAGAAGCAGGCCGAACTATTGAAAATAAAATTTGGTTCCGCTTGGCCAGGAGAAAACAAGGACAACGAGATTGTTTCCATTCCCGGTCTAAGAGGTCGTGAGCCAAAAGAAATCACGCTAAAAAACCTCTCCAAGATTATCCACGCCCGTGTGGTGGAGATTGTGGAGCAAGTGTATGTGGAAATCAAGAACTACGGCCACGAGGAACAGAAGAAAAAATTGATTGCTGGAATTGTGCTTACCGGAGGAGGTAGCCAATTGAAGCATTTGAAGCAATTAGTGGAATACATTACCGGTATGGACACAAGGATAGGCTATCCTAATGAGCATCTTGCCGGTGATTCGGATGAAGAAGTCGCGAGCCCACTTTACGCAACCGCTGTGGGATTGTTAATGAATTCCCTAGAGGCCAAGAAGAAAAACCGTATCGAGCACCATGAAGAAGAGATGCCCGAAGAAGAGGTTTTGGTAGGACAAGAAAACGATATGGGCCCCAAGGCTACAGCTTCGGTTACAGCCACCCATACGGATAGAAAATCCATTTTTGACAAATGGTCGGAAAAGTTGAAGGACTTTTTGGACAACGCAGAATAATAACCCCATAAGAGAAATATAACTGTCATGAGCAAGAACACTGAATTTGACAATATAGCTTTTGATTTGCCCAAGAACAAAAGCAACGTAATTAAAGTTATTGGAGTAGGTGGCGGCGGAAGCAACGCCATCAACCATATGTTCCAGGCCGGAATCAACGGAGTGGATTTCGTTATCTGCAATACCGATGCCCAGGCTTTGCAAAACAGCGCGGTACCCAATAAAATTCAATTGGGAGTATCGCTTACCGAAGGACTTGGCGCTGGAGCCAATCCCGATGTTGGTGAGCAGGCAGCTTTGGAAAGCATGGAAGACTTAAAGGCCATGTTGGACAACAACACAAAAATGGCCTTTATCACTGCCGGAATGGGCGGTGGAACGGGTACGGGTGCAGCCCCGGTTATAGCAAAAATCGCTAAGGAAATGGATGTTCTTACGGTGGGTATCGTTACCATGCCGTTCCAGTTCGAAGGGGCCATGCGTAACAAACAAGCACAGATAGGAATCGAGAAATTGCGTGCGAACGTGGATTCCTTGATCGTGATCAACAACAACAAGCTTAGGGAAGTTTACGGTAATCTTGGGTTTAAGGCCGGTTTCTCAAAAGCGGATGAAGTATTGGCCACTGCAGCTAGGGGTATCGCAGAGGTCATAACCCATCACTACACACAAAACATTGACCTTAGGGACGCGAAGACCGTGCTTTCCAACAGTGGAACCGCCATTATGGGCTCTTCGGCCGCTTCAGGGTCGTCAAGGGCTACCGAGGCCATTATGAAGGCATTGGATTCACCGTTGTTGAACGACAACAAAATCAATGGGGCCAAAAATGTATTGTTGCTCATCGTATCCGGTTCGCAGGAAATCACTATTGATGAAATTGGAGAAATCAATGATCACATCCAAATTGAGGCCGGTCATGGAGCCAACATCATTATGGGTGTCGGTGAGGATGAAAGCCTTGGTGAGGCCATTGCCGTTACGGTAATTGCAACCGGTTTTAATGTAGATCAGCAAGATAATATCGTAAATACCGAATCCAAAAAGGTATTCTATACTTTGGAGGATGAACAGACCGCAGAGCAGGATTTGACCCCTGAATCTACGTCGGTTCAAGAAGTTAAGGTTGAAAAAGTACCAGAACCGGAGCCGACCCCAGAACCAGAACCCAAGGTGGTAAAGCATACATTGGAAATGGAGGAGGAGCCGGTAAAAGAGGTTAAGCAGACTATTGCTCCGAAAGTGGAAGTAAAGGATCCTCTTATTCCAACTACCAATTATATCAGAAACTTCAATGTGTTCTATGAGGAAGTTATTGCCGACAAAGTGGATGACGATTTTGTAATCATCGAGGCGAAAAATGTCATCAATAATTTTGATGTTATCGATGCAGAAGTAGTATCATCCAAAAGCAACGAAGACCAATTCACCTTGAGTTTTGATATGCCTTTGAACAATGATGAAGTAGAAGAAGAGGAAAAGGAACATACCGTGACTTTCAACTTGGATGATGATGGTTTAGGTGATGTGGAGGTGAACGATTATGTAGAGGTAAAACCTGTTCTGGAATACAAAAAAGAAGGTGAAACCCGATACGATCTCCAAGAATATATGGAATTGGAGGAAAAGTTGACAGGAGCCAAGTCCAAAGCAGAGACCCACGAACCAAAGATGGTCGAAAATGAGCTTGTTTTTGAGAAGAAGACGGTACAGGTAGAAGAAAAGAAGGAAGCCAAAGCTCAAAACGAGGAAACTATGGCCAGCTTAGACCCTATGAACAGTTCTATAAGTGATATTTTAAAAGATCGTGCGGATGAGCGCAGGAGAAAATTAAAAAACTTCAATTACAAGTTCCAGAATAACAGAAACAGTATTGATGAAATCGAAAAACAGCCTGCTTATAAGCGGCAGGGAGTTGATTTGACAGATGTTCCAAGGGAACAAAAGGTTTCTAGGACATCTTTAGGGGAGGATAGCAATGACGATTTGCAGTTGCGTTCCAACAACTCCTTTTTACACGATAATGTTGATTAGTAGTGTTTAAATAAACATCCATTTTAATGGAAAGCATAAACCCGGAAGTACAGTAACTTTCGGGTTTATTTTTTATCTTCGCGAACTAAAATCAGAACAGATGAATTTGCAAGACAAGGTGATGACAGAAATGAAGGCCGCGATGAAGGCAAAGGATACCGTTGCCTTGGAGTCGTTGCGAGCCGTTAAATCAGCTATCTTGTTGGCTAAGACCGATAAAGGTGCAGGAGCTGAATTGTCTGAAGAAGAGGAAATTAAATTGGTTCAAAAGTTGGTGAAACAGCGCAAGGATAGTGCAGCGATATACCAAGAGCAAGGACGTGAAGATCTTGCGGAACCGGAATTGGCACAAGTTGCAGTGATCGAAAAGTTCTTGCCGGAACAGCTTACCGAAGAAGAAATCGAAAAAGTGGTGGTACAGACCATCGATTCCGTTGGAGCTTCTGGAATGCAGGATATGGGCAAGGTTATGGGAATAGTTTCCAAGGAATTGGCCGGACAGGCAGATGGCAAGACCATTTCTGCCATTGTTAAGGCAAAATTGAGTTCATAATTAGTTAAGAATGGCCCAGTAGTTCAACTGGATAGAATATCAGATTTCGGCTCTGAGGGTTGGGGGTTCGAATCCTCCCTGGGTCACTTTTTAAGTTTAAACAAAATCAAAACCTTGCATATCTTATTGATTTGCAAGGTTTTGACTTTTTTGAACTATCATTTGATATGGTTTGATTTGACCTTTTTTGGTTTGTAATTCGGTTAGTAAAATTTTATTTTGAAAGTGTTAACCGAATAAGCTTGTAATTAACTATATTACAGATACTTGGGATTTGACTTTCGTAGGTGAAAATCGTTTAATTTAACACAAATCCTATGAGAACAAGGTCAACATTTTCCATCAGTTTTTGGATAAGTACTGCAAGGAGGGTTGATGGCACAGCAAAGATCTATGCCCGTATCACGGTCGATTCACAAAGGACCAACATGAGTTTGAAGTATACTATCCCAACAGAAATTTGGGAAAGAAAAGGGGCGAGGGTTCTGGGGCATAACAAAGAGGCAAGGGAAATCAACACCTATCTGATGGAGGTTGAAACAGAACTTTTTCAATGCTATCGAGAATTAAGGTCTAAATCCCACTATGTTACACCACAGATGGTGAAGGCTTATTATTTTGGTGAAGATGGGAGTAATATCAAAATAACGACACTCTTTGAGCACCACAATGTGCATTGCGCCCACAATTTGTGCAAGGCTACCTTGAGGCATTATGGGACGACACAGAACTACCTATTGAAGTATATCAATGAACAATACAAAAGCGACGATTATCCAATTTCACAGTTAGACCATAAGTTTATTGTCGGATTTGAGACGTTCCTTCGAAAGCTCTATCCTAGGCATAAACATGAAAAGCTCTCAAATAATGGAGCGATGAAGCATATCCAACGCCTGCGAAAGATGACAAGAATGGCTTTGGACAATGAATGGATAGACAGAGATCCCTTCCGCAGGTTCAAAGTAAAGATGGAAAGAAAAGAAAAGGAGTTCCTGACCTTGCGGGAACTACAGGACATTCAAGAATATTATACGGGTATTGAGCGGCTACGCATCGTCAGGGACCTATTTGTTTTCAGTTGTTACACTGGCATTTCCTATTGTGATCTGATGGAACTTGGAGAGGATAACCTAATACTGGGAATAGATGGAAAACATTGGATAAGTACCAAAAGGCTAAAGACCAAGAACGCCTTCAAGCTTCCCCTAATAGGTCCTGCCCTATCCATTATCAAGAGATACCATTACCACCCGAAAAAGAACCCGGAAAAATTATTCCCAAGCATCTCCAACCAAAAACTGAACAGTTATCTCAAAGAGTTGGCAGATGCTTGTAAAATAAGGAAGAATATCACTTTTCACATGGCAAGGCACACATTTGCCACTACGATTACCTTGAGTAACGGGGTGCCAATCGAGACGGTCTCGAAGATATTGGGGCATACTAAATTGGCCACCACCCAAGTCTATGCACGGGTGCTGGACAGAAAGATAAGTGAGGACATGGACGGACTGGATACCATACTGGACAAAAAAATGTCAGAAACAAATATTGCAAAGGAAAGGTTTGGAAATTTTGACCATTGAAAAGGAACTCTCATTTCCTTCTATTCAAACCAAGACCTATCAAAAGTCCCATTTCTTACCCAAACATTTGCACTTTGTCCCTGTTGCAATTTTATAGTGTTCGGAAAGATAAGCGTAAAGTAAAATGGTAATAGGGTGGAATTACCTATTTCAAATCCTCGATTGAACCAATCATGATTTCTAATATCTAAGGGTTTTTCAGGTTTTCTTTGCTGAGCAAAGAAAAAATGAACAGCAAGAGGGTGATGCGCAAATTGCGCCATCACGGTTGTTTTCGGGTATTCAACAAGTTGAAAACCAGTTAATTGAATGATTTTTGGAATAAAGTACAAAATCGGGGGCTACAGTAGACTTTTCCGAAATCTACAGTAAAGTCTTTGGGAAGCCCTTTAAACACTGGAAATTTTTGACGAAAAAATTGACGCAATTTCACTAAAAAACAAAATTGAGGCCAACAGACCATTGGATTACCTCAAATGGTGGGAAGAGTATATAGGATTAATAGATAGAATTGCCTCGCTCAGTGAGGTTAGTTTGGCAAGATTTGGGGCTTGCAGCACTCCACTTCGTTGCGTTCGCCTTTGTTTGGAATATCATTAAGAACCAGGGGATTTTAAGTTACCGTTATATTGAACTTTCATTGGAAGATGAGTCTGCTGATTCTAAGGAGTTTACTTTTTCCGTACACTTAGATGGTTTACCTTTTTTACCCTGTAACCCTCCCTTTTCTCGGACCATTGGTTAGACGACTTTTTTTGTTCTTCCAAGCATGCTTGCTTAGAAGAGAATTCCTTTTCATAGCGTTCCGGGGTGATTCCCTCCAAGGCTTCATGTGGCCGTTTCCCGTTGTAATCCTTTATCCATTCCCCGGTCAATAAGTGTACCTGTGAAATATCCTCGAACAGGTGTACATCAAGCATATCATTCTTAAAATTTGAAATTAATTGTACTATTTTCAAATAGATGTAGGTTTTTTCTTTATATTGGTAATCCATTTCACAATTTCATTTTATGAAATTGTTAATAAAAACTATTTATTCACTAAACACTTTAATTATGAAAAAAATCATTGGAATGCTCTTATTTTTATTAGCTTTTTCAACCAATATGGATGCAGAGGCAAAAACTCTTACTGATGAAGAAATTACGTTTGAATCTTGTGTCAGTATTGCATCTGAATTGACAGCAGATAGACCAGATTTATTTGCACTTGCTTATAACTGGTGTATCTATCAAAGGTGTGGTTGCGATTGGTAATTAAAAATAAAAAATGACAAATAAAATCGGGGGGATTAAGAAATCTCCCCTTAAATTTTTTATGAAATTATTAGAATGTAAATTAAAAACAACTATTTTTTTCTTCGCCATTGTTGGAACTATATTTGGCCAAAAATCACTTAGTGTTTCTTATACCATCGAATCAAAATTTGATCTGAACGAAATGAAACATGCAGAAGCACAGACTATGGCAAGCATGGCAGCAGAGATTATGGGCGACTTCGAATTTCAATTGCTGATTGATGATAATGAATCCATTTTTAAACAATCTGAACAATTGGTCAGGGACGATATAGACCCCCTAATGTATAAATTGGCATCAGGTTTTTGCTCTGGAAACGAAGTTTGGTATACAAAAACCGGGGACTCCATTAAACGAATTGCATTGCTAAACTCTCAACCTCCTGTGGTGTTGACTTTAGATGAAAAAGTACAGTGGGAGATAACCAACGAGTCTAAACACATTGGCAAATTCAAGGTTCTAAAGGCCACAACCACAAGAAAGTTGGGGAGTTATCTTGAAGAAATTGAAGCTTGGTTCGCACCGGAACTGCCTTATTCTTTCGGACCTATAGGTTACAACGGACTTCCGGGCCTAATACTTGAAATGAATCGGGACAAAGTGGTTTATAGGTTCAAAGAAATTGAAGAAAAAACCGTCAAAATAAACCCTCCAAAAGGCTCAAAACAGATGACTTTTGAAGAATATTACGAGATGCTGGAAACCAATATGGCAGAAATTAAAAAAGGAGGTTGATAAAGGAATTACGGTACATTTACCTTCGTAGCTTAGAGATTATAAAAAAAATTAACCCCCTATTACGAGGTTTGTTTGTTTCATGCCGTTACAATAATATATATATCCTGCTTATTTTAATGGTTCTGGCAAATGGGTATGTCCATGCCCAGAAAATAACCCTCGGTGGAAAGGTGTCTTCATCTACAGACGGCCCTTTGGAAAATGCCAATATCTTAGCGTTTGCAGTAAGCAGGAACACCGCAACGGTCTTCTCCATAAGCAACCAAAAGGGGGAATACCAGCTTAAACTGGAAAAGGGTGCTGCCTATTCCATTACAGTCAATTATTTAGGCTATGAAGAGTTGGTTTTTGAGTATACCGCCTTAAAAAATGAAATCAGGGATTTGGTGTTGACCCCAAAGGCCAGTGTATTGGATGAAGTGGTGCTGGAATATAAAATTCCCATTGAAGTCAAGAAAGATACAATTACTTATCAAACGGATGCCTTTGTCAACGGTAAGGAACGAAAACTGCGGGAGGTGTTAAAAAAACTTCCCGGTATAGAGGTGGATCGTGAGGGCAATGTTACCGCACAGGGGAAAGAGGTCACGAAAGTATTGGTGGATGACAAGACTTTTTTTACAGGCAACAGCAAATTGGCCGTCAACAATATTCCCGCGAATGTGGTAGACCAGGTACAAGTTTTGGACAACTACAATGAAATAGGTTTTCTAAAGGGGCTTCGGGATTCCAATGAACTGGCATTGAACATCAAACTCAAGGAAGATAAAAAGAAGTTTGCCTTTGGTGATGTGGAAGTTGCGGGCGGGCCGGATCGACGCTATTTGGTACACCCCAACCTATTCTACTATAGCCCAAAGACAACCCTGAACTTTATCGGAGATTTCAACAATGTTGGGACAAAGTCTTTTGAATTGGGGGACTATATTGAATTTAACGGTGGTTTTGGTAAGCTCTTGGGGGATATCCGGGGATATGTATCACTTGCCAATGATGATTTTTCGAAGTTTCTGTCCAATACCGATTTTAAGACCAACACCAACCGCTTTGGGGCATTGAACCTTAGACGATCCGTATCCAAAAAGACGGATTTCAACAGTTTTTTAATTGCAAGTAGCAGTGATGCCGAAACACAGGTGAACACCTTGAACATTTATAACGGCAACGATAACTCTTTTGATGAAAACAGGACTGAGACCGAAGCATTGGACGGTTTTTTCCTGTTGGGAAAATTGACCTTGGATTATGAGCCTAACAGTAAAGAGGACCTGGCCGCCAATACCTTTATCAAATTGACCGACAATAATGTAACGGGGGCTTTGCTGACCCAAAGTTTTGGAATGGAGAGTTCCTTTGCCACGAATTCCGCTCTACAGGCCATTGACGTTAAGCAGAACCTGGAATACAGCAAACGGTTTTCCAGAAAGCAGACCCTAAGTTTAGAGTCAACGATAAACCTCGTAAAAAGTACCCCTGTTAATAATTGGGTTGCCGACCGATCCTTTTTGGAAGGTCTTATACCAATTCAAGAGGACGACCAAATCGATATCCTGCAAGAGCTGGATAGAAGAACTACCACGATTGACCTAGTAGCCAAGGACTACTGGGTGCTTAACAATTTCAACCACCTGTACACTACCGTGGGGGCCAACCTGTTCTTTGATTCTAGTTCAACCAAAGAAATACAACACCTAAGTGACGGCAGCATCAACAACTTTGCGGACAATGGTTTTGGAAACGCAATCGATTATCGGTTTACCGATACCTTTTTAGGGCTGGAGTACAAGTTCCTAAGCGGAATCTTTACCTTAAAGTCCGGATTGTTTTATCATAACTATCTATGGGACAACTCCCAATTTGGAAATTCTGTCAATAATACCGCCAAGGCCCTTTTACCTGAATTCAATGCCGAAGCGGAATTCAACAACAGTGAAAAGTTACACTTCAGATATAAACAGTGGTTGCGTTTTCCGCAAAGCAATCGTCTGTTAGATAATTTTATGTTGAACTCCTTTAACAGTGTGCTTTTGGGCAATCCAAACCTACAAAGCGAACGCTTCCATTCAGTTTCCTTGACCTATTACAGGTTCAGTCTTTTTAGAGGGCTTAATCTCAACGCCTCTATTTCATATAACCGCAAAACCCAAACCGTTAAAAAGAACACCGTGTTGGGCGGTATTGACCAATTTGTAACCTATACCATGTTCAATGAACCGGAAAATTCATTGACAGGTGATTTTAGATTTAGCAAAAGGTTGGGGAAGGTGAAACTGGGCATTGACGCATCCGGAAATTATAATGAGTTTTTTCAATTGGTGAACGATAACGTTTCAAAAAACTTTTCAAGGTCCTTGTCCGTAACAGGTAAAGTTGAAACTTTTTTCGACAAACTTCCCAATCTAGAAATAGGTTACTCCTTTGAACCCTCCAATTTTGAGGCCTCTGCTGTGACAAATGAATTTATCAACAAAGAGTTTTTTGGTGCACTGTCCTATGATTTTCTAAATAATTTTAAGTTAAAAGCAGACTTTAAACAGGTAGATTACGAAAATCGAACCCAAAACCTTACCAATACTTTTAACTTGGCCAATATATCTCTGTTCTATCAAAAAGAGGACAGTCGATGGGGATTTGAAATTTCGGCAAACAACTTGTTTGATACTCACATCAGGAGGCAAAATTCGTTTACAGATTTTCTCATAATTGACCAAACTACATTTATTATGCCAAGAGTTGTTTTTTTCAAAATTTTGTACAAGTTGTAAGGATTGCTAAAGGCTAGTTTTAAGATTTTTTTGATTCGTATAACAACTAAAGGCAATCTGGTTCAATACTGCATATGTGTTAAAAGTTCTTAAAAGATTCAAATAATAATAACGCTATGATTATTAAAAAATTGAAATTTAGAGTGGTCCGTATTTAATCCCACAACCTGACTAGTATCTTTGAAATTTTGGTTGTAGTTGGATTCATACAAAAGAGGAATGTAGATACCCCAAAAATTAGGGCAGTAAGTTTAATCATTAAATTTACTGAATATACCATGAAGAAAATTCACCCCGAAGTTCAAGACCAAACAAAGAAAATTACATTTATCCTTTTGCAAACACTGCAAAAATCGAAAGCATACTTTCGAAAATGGACTTATATGTGGAGTTACTAATATGTCAGCAGATTTTAATGACTATTGTTCCGATTATCAACACGACAAAAGGCAATTGGATTTTCTTAAAAATGAATTTAAACAAGAAATAAAAGAAGAGTATCCAAAATCAGGACTTAAGGGAGCTTTATCTCAATTTGAATTCCAAAGGGTTCCCAAAGTACTTTTTAGAAAATTTAAAACTCGAGAAAAGCCATATGGGTTTGAAATAAGTAAAGACAACAAATATGATAAACGTTTATTAGGAATGATTTGGTTTTTGATAGCGCTATTGGTTTGGGGAAACTTAAAAAATAAATATTCTTGGGATTTGTCATCAGCAAATGTAATTGGAATACTTATTCTTTTTATAGTCCAGTTATATTTTATCTACAAGGGCTATTTCTATAAATATCCTAAATTGATGACGATTCAAGAGAAGGGAATTGATCTGAAGGATGACTATATTTACTGGACTGACATATTGGATTATGGAATACTGCAAGGGAAAGGTAAAAGGTCTTCAGAAAAGTATATAATAATTGGAACAATTTCATCAGGCATAAAAAAATAGACCTCACAAACACAAATATTTCTCAATTACAGTTCATTGAAATATTACAACATCATAGAAACATTTCACAAATTCCCATTTAGGAAGATGAAGGAGTTTTCAAAAACAAAGTTCAAATAAACGATTGACAATTTACATGGATAGATATTTAACCATATTTGATTATTATTGATTAATTTTGACTTATACGAAAGGAGATTGCTCAAAGTGGTCTGTAATTCGGTTAGTTACAAAACATAAGCAAGGCACAAGTCAATAAAGTTAAGGGCCAGCGGATGGGGTTCGAATCCTCCCTGGGTCACAATTAAAAAAGCACGCTTTTAAAGCGTGCTTTTTTGTTTTTATGCAACTTTATCAATTGCCTTGTTTAAGGCATTTTTGCTCATTTTTGAGAAGAGCAACGGACCGTTTACAGGCTTAGTGACCAAATCGTTCGCCCCCAGTTCAAATATTTTTTTTCTTGTGTTACTGGTATTATCAGCAGTAAGGACTATTATGGGTATTTGTGCATTACAATTTGCTTGGCCGCTTCTAATAATCGATGTAGTTTCAAACCCATCCATTTCGGGCATTTGTAAATCCATTAAAATAATATCAAAACTTTGGTCCTTCATCATTTCCAAAGCCTCTTTACCGTGATTGGCAATGGTTAGGTTGGCATTGGCCCAATTTCTCTTGAAAAGAAGTTTAACCACGGTCTGGTTCATTTTGTTGTCTTCTACATATAGTATGTTACCCGCTTCTCTATTAAGTAATATGTCTGTTTTTGATTCCTCATCCACTGTTATTTGGTCCTCATCAATTTCAAAACTTAGCGTAAGCTCACAGGTTGTGCCCAAATCAGTATTTTGTCGTAAATCAATTGTACCGTTTTGAAGGTCTACATAGGTTTTTACAATGTAAAGCCCCAATCCCAATCCGCTGTACTCGCGTTTGTCCATAAAGGATTTTTTGGTAAACGATTCAAAAATAGTGCTCATCTTCTCTTTGGAGATGCCAATGCCCGTGTCCTTTATATTAAAACGTATCGAGGCCGAGGCTTTGTTTTCGCTATTTCGATCACATAAAATATCGACTTCAACTTTTCCCTGATTGGTAAATTTGATTGAATTATCTAAAATATGGTTAAGGATTTGCGCCAGTTTAGCCTTGTCGCCCACAATTCTGAATGGCAAATTATCCGCAATCGATATGTTGAATTCCAAACCTTTGGCAAGTGCTTTTTTCTCTTGTGACCTTAAGATTTTGGTCAGTGTGGAATTCAAGTCAAAAGGAACTTCTTGTAACTCTTGATTCCCCTTTTCAATAACGGTAAAGTCCAAGATGTCTTCAATGTTTCCCAGTAAGTTCTTTGAGGAACTCAAGAGCATTTTGCATTTTTCATCAAGGTTTTCCTCCTCTTTGTTTTCTTGAAGCGATGTGGCCACGCCCATGATCAAGTTTAGGGGTGTTCGGAGTTCGTGACTGATGTTGGATAGAAATGAAGATTTAATTTCGTTCATGTCTTCGGCCCGTTGTAAGGCCAACAACTGGTTCTGTTCATTCTCCATTCTGAGGTCCCTGATTCTGTTGCTCATCGATATGGATAGAAATATAATTTCCAGACCGATTCCAAATTTGGTTCCGTTGCTAGTAAAAAATGAGTTTTCTATGGTATTGAAATTATTCAGAATAAATACTACAAAACCCAATATTAGAAAGCAAATACCAATTACAAAATAGTGGTCTACTTTTATTTTTTTGACTTTTAGTACTATTAATGAAGTTATCATTTGAAGCAATACCAAAATTCCAATGCCATTGGCCAACGGATAGCAGTATTCAAAATTGGGTGCCAGCGCCAAGATTAACATGCCTATAATAATGGATGCCCCCATTATATTGTTTGTAATGTGCAAGATGGGGCTGTTCTTTCTTAGGTTAAGGTATACGTCGCCGTACTTGCCAAAAAACAGTAGCGAGGTGAACGCCGTAAATAATACGGACCTATCTGACAGCCATCCGCCTTCCGGGGTAAAATATTGATGAAAAAATCCGTCTAGGGAAAATTGCATCAACGCAATGAACAAAACATAACAGGCATAATAAACAAAGGCTCTGTCTTTTAGCGCAAAAAAGAAAAAAAGGTATATAATGCTCGCCAAGACCAAAATACCATAAAAGAACCCATAAAATACCTGCTCTTTATAGGTGAGGTTAAAAAAACTGGTCTCCGGGTAAAGTTCCATAGGGAGCATAACTACCTCTCCATCGCTTTTTAGATGGATATAGGCCTGTATATTTTGACCAGGTCTGAGACCGATTTCAAAAATGGATTTTCTGTGCTTAATGGTTTTCTTGGAAAAAGGGATTTTATCCCCACTAAATTGTTTCTCCACTTGGCCTGTTCCATCTATGATGAATAGATTCACAATATCTGTAATGGGCCTAGCAGTTTCTAGGTAATATTGCCTATATCGATCGGTTGTGTTTTCCAAGCTGAAGGTCAGCCAGTAATTGTCGTTGGAAAATCCAAGATTTTCCTTCAAACCGGAGAGTGGAACAAAATCCAGACTTGGATTGTTTCTTATTTCCTCAAAACTATAATCTTTTTGCCCTGCCAGTAAAACTGATGTTATGGGGCGAAGTGAAATTGCTTCCGTGGTGTTTTCGTTTTGCGAAAACTGTGCGTTGGCAATAGAAATAGAAGTAAGCAATAATGCAATTAACCATATTAATGGCCTTGGGGGGGACATTTGATACATTAAGTAGGCTTTACTGATACCGTTTTTTGGAAAACAGAATCCTGTTAGTTTGGTTTGTATTTAAAACGTATGTATGCTACACTTATTATTGAATGGGCCAAACTTTGGATGTAATTGAGAAAAACCTCGATGAACGGAAGCTTTTACAAAGAGATACCTTTATTCGCGGTCTGTTATTAGTTTGAATTTAGTCCTAAAAGCCCCATGGTTTCCTCATAATCCGCGAAACTGTTACTGGATACACCAGTTGTTGAAGCAGTGTGAAGATTTAACCAACCGACAAAATGGAGGAATTGACCATCTTTTTTTCATAATCCAAGTATGGCTTGAAAGGAATCGATGGCTTTAAGGACTATTAAAGGGTTAAACTCTTAATTCCTGATATGATCAACAAGTTTATTCTCCTTTTGTCTTTAATGATGTGTACATATGGTTTTTCCCAAACCATTGATTATAATACCAAGAACGGGTATGCTGTTCAAGGTTATGATGTGGTCTCTTACTTTGATAAAACTCCATTGGAAGGAAAAGAAGAGTTCTTCACAACTTTTGATGGGGTCAAGTTTAAGTTCTACAATGCAAAAAACTTGAAAAGGTTTGAGGAAAGCCCATTCAAGTACCTGCCAAAGTATGGTGGCTATTGCGCTTATGCAGTCGCTGTGAATGGCAAAAAAGTGAACGTAGATCCAGAAACTTATGAAATCAGGAATGGGAAGCTCTACCTTTTCTACAACAAGGGAAAAAACAACACCTTAGAGTTTTGGTTGGACGAATCGCCGGAAGAACTGCGACAAAAAGCAGACGAAAACTGGGAGCATATCAAAAATTGAATATAAGCTTTTGACCAATCGGAAACCATACCGGGATTCAACCTTGAATTTTCTTTTTATCTTATACTCATAAATCAAAAAACGAATTATAAATAATCCACCATCATGTTCAAATCTTCTTTGAAAACATTGGAGCAGTTCAAAAAAGTACTGTCAGAATTACCCAATGGATGTTACTCGCAAACCTGCCAAATTCTTTCCAACGCTACTATAGGGCAGCACACCCGCCACATTATAGAACTGTACCTCTGTTTGATCAATGGATATGAGGTGGCAGATGTTTCATATGATAAACGGGAACGCAACACCAAAATTGAAGAAGATGTTGACTTTGCATTGGAACAATTGACCTATATCCAAATGAATTTGACGAAACCGGACAAGGCAATAAAGGTCACTTATGAATTGGCGGACGAAGAAGTCTGTTTGGATTCAAACTATTTCAGGGAAGTCATGTATAATTTGGAGCATACGATTCATCATCAGGCGTTGATCAAGATAGGTGTAAGGCATTTTTCGACCCAAAAAATCCCAGAATCTTTTGGTGTGGCACCCTCAACCATTGAATACAGAAAGGCATGTGCACAGTAAGTTTTATTTATTCAGGAGGTAAACACCTCATTACTTCCAACCGCGATGAACATGTTTCCAGGCCATTGGCCTTGCGGCCGCAGGAGGAAATCATAGGTTCTGTAAAGGTGCTTTTTCCAAAAGACCCAAAAGCTGGCGGTACTTGGTTTGCACTTAATGAAAATGGTTCGGTGGCCGTGCTCCTTAATGGCGGTTTTGTGAATCACGCGCCAATGGGGAACTATGCGCGTAGTCGTGGCCTTGTGCTATTGGATGTAATCGCATCGGAGCAACCTTATGATTTGCTTCAGGAGATGAATCTTCTCCATATTGAACCTTTTACTTTGGTACTTTACAATAGGAGGTTACTAGAATTTAGATGGGATGGACATCAAAAATATTATAGACCGTTGGATGCAACAAAAAATCATATTTGGTCCTCTGCAACACTATACAAAGATGAAGTGATTGAAAACCGAAGAAATTTATTTCAAAAATTCGTAGAAAGAAATTCCCATATCACTGCTAGCACCGTGGTTGATTTTCACTCCAATAATCACGATGATTTCGAAAACGGATTTATCATTGACCGGGAGACAGGTCTTAAAACCTTTAGCGTAACCCAAGCTGTTTTGGATGACGGTGAAATCGTGATGCGCCATTTCGATTTATTGAACGATAAACTTTTTGAAGTTCCCTTCTCACCAAGTCAACTTACGTTTTAAGTGCAATGGATTCGCTAAAACTGCTATGTCACCGTATCACACATTGGGAGTATTGGCCGTTTTGGCTGATTTATTATCCCATGTTTCCCGTTTGGTTATACTATTCCATCAAAGCACGTTCCTTTTTCTTTTTTAATGCCGCCAATCCCAGTATGAGAAATGGGGGGATGGCCATGATATCCAAAATGGAGATTTACAACATGATTCCTACGGAGTTTATTCCACAAACGCTCTTTTTTGATAAGGATGTTGCGCTAGGGAAGGCGTTGGAGCGAGTACTGGACGATGGCATCAGTTTTCCCTTTATCGCTAAACCCGATATTGGTATGAAGGCCTTTGGGGTAGAGAAGGTTCACAACAAGGATGAATTTCGGGAATATGTGTCTTGGACACCTTCACATTTCTTGGTACAAGAACTTATTCCATACCAAAAAGAGATGGGCATATTCTATGTCCGTAAACCCAATGAAGCTCAAGGTAAAATTACAGGGATGGTGTCCAAGGAGTTTTTGTCCGTCACGGGAGATGGACAAAGTACCATGTTGGAACTCATCAAAAAAAATCCCCGAAGCCATTTGCAATTAAAGGCATTGCAGAAAAAGTTTGGCGCCCAACTTCAAAATGTGTTGGCTAAGGGAGAAGAATTTATTCTGGTGCCCTACGGAAGCCATACGCGAGGGGCCAAATTTGTGGATGTCAGCCACAAAATCAATTCGGAACTGGTAAAGACTATTGATTTTATCTGCTCTCAAATGGACGGGTTCCATTATGGAAGATTGGATGTGCTCTATAATAGTTTTGAGGAGCTTTGCCAAGGAAAGAACTTCAGCATCATTGAAGTGAACGGGGCTGGGGGAGAGGCCACACATATTTATGACCCCAAACATTCCTTGTTCTGGGCTTGGCGTGAAGTGGCGCGTCATTGGGGCATGTTGTGCGAAATTAGCATTGCCAATAAAAGGGCAGGCCATACGTATTTAAGCTTCAAGGATGGTAGGGCCATGCTAAAACAAACCGGCGCTTTGCAGTCACAATTAAAATTTTAAAAAACTTAAAGGATATCCTTGATATAGCTCTCCATGGCACTGGGCTCCGTAGTGGGAGCAAATCGTTTTACGGGTTTACCTGTTTTATCGATTACAAATTTGGTGAAATTCCATTTGATTTTTCCACCCAACAAACCGCTCAACTCCGTCTTAAGATATTTGAAAATGGGATGGGGGTCGCTTCCGTTGACATCGATTTTTGCGAACATGGGAAAAGAGACCCCATAATTCATCTGGCAAAACTCTTTTATATCCTCGGCAGTTCCGGGTTCTTGGTTCCCAAATTGATTACATGGAAAACCCAATATCACCAATCCTTGATCTTTATAAGCTTTAAAGAGCCTTTCAAGCCCTTCATATTGAGGTGTAAGGCCGCATTTACTGGCAGTGTTCACCACTACAATGGTTTTGCCTTTATATTTTTCCATGGACTCTTTGGTGCCGTCCAAACGTTCCGCTTCAAACTTGTAGAATTCCATAGGTATCATTTTTGTTTGTTCATCAAATGTTTCAATGCTCCTGTGGACCAAAGGGCCCAAAGTATCAATACGGGCTGAAAAAACAGTCGGACGAATCTCTTCAAGTCGGTGTCCAGTCCAAAAGCGTCGATGCCATTGGTGTATTGCGAAATGTTTCCAGGGAATATCAATACATAGAAAATGGCCAGCACAATACCCACTTTTACCTTGTATTTGACCAAAAGGACCATGGCAAGACCCAAAAGTATCTCAACTAAACCAGAAGCTACCACCACAAAATCCATAAAACCCTCGCTAGTAGGTAACCATCGGGGTACTTGGGCCTGAAACTCCTCACGTTGAAAGGTAAGGTGACCGATTCCGGCCACGATCATCAATAGGCCAAGTATGATCCTGAATACATTTTGTGTTGTGCTTGTTTTCATTTGAAAGCTTTTTCAGATTCTCTTAAAGATAATCATATATAGAAGGAAGCCTTTTCTGAAAAGCTGCAAATGTTGACCCAAATCAAGATTCCTCTTCTACTGATTGCATCTTATGCTTTATGGCATTCATGATAATTGGAGCATGAATCCGAGAATTTTCGATAAACCATTTATGGGTTTCCATTCCGCCGCAAATCACACCTGCCAAGAATAGGCTGTCCACATTGGTCTCCATGGTTGCTGGGTCATACTTAGGTAACCTTTTTGGGTCGTTGGAGAGTTCGATGCCCAGTTTCTCCAAGAACGCAAAATTTGGTTTGTAGCCGGTCAATGCCAGTACAAAATCGTTTTCCAGTACAATTTCGCCTTCTGGGGAATTGATAACGATTTCATGGGGCTTTATTTCCTTGACGATGGAATTGTAGTATGCTTTAATGCTGCCTTCCTCAATACGGTTGATGATATCTGGGCGTACCCAATATTTTACGCGTGGACCGACCTCGGGGCCGCGGATTACCAAAGTGACTTCGGCACCTTTTCGCCAACATTCCAAAGCAGCATCTATGGCGGAGTTACTAGCACCGACCACAACTAATTTTTGACTTGCGTAAAAATGTGGGTCGTTATAATAATGGGATACCTTGGGCAATTCCTCTCCTGGAACATTCATGGTGTTGGGCAGGTCGTAGAAGCCAGTGGCCACGACTACATTTTTTGCTCGGTACTCATCTTTATCAGTTTTGACCAAAAAGCTTTCTCCTTGTTTTTCGGTATCCAGCACCTTTTCAAAAAGATGAATATTGAGCTTGTTGGAGGTCACGATTCTGCGATAGTATTCCAAAGCTTCGTTGCGTTTGGGTTTGGCCTCTTTACTTATGAACGGTATCTCGTCTATCTCCAACTTTTCGGAAGAGGAGAAAAATTGCATGTTCACGGGATAATTGAACAGCGAGTTTACAATTGGTCCTTTTTCAATGATAATGTAGGTGAGTCCTTGCTTTTTCGCCTCAAGACCACAAGCTATTCCAATGGGCCCGCCTCCAATGATGACTACATCAAACTTCTGCATTAGGCTATTTCTTCTTTTAATTTTTTTATGGTTTCGGCAGGGTCGGGACTTTTAAAAACAAAACTTCCGGCCACCAAAACATCCGCACCATGGTCGACCAGCTTTTTCGCGTTATCGGCGTTAACTCCACCATCAATTTCGATTAAGGTACTCGCATTCTTACGGTTGATGAGTTCCTTGAGGTCAGCTATTTTTTGATAGGTGTTTTCAATAAAGGATTGTCCTCCAAAACCTGGATTTACGCTCATTACGATTACAATGTCGATATCTTGAATGGTGTCCTCCAACAATTTTATGGAAGTATGCGGGTTAATGGCTACCCCAGCTTTCATGCCTTCAGCTTTTATGGCTTGTAAGGTTCGGTGCAAATGTGGACATGCTTCATAATGAACGGTCAAGTGGTCTACCCCCAAATCACCGAAAGTTTTAATGTACCTGTCAGGGTCAACAATCATTAAATGAGTGTCCAACGGTTTTTTTGCATGTTTGGCAATGGCCTGTATCACGGGCATTCCAAAGGAAATGTTGGGCACGAACACACCGTCCATCACATCTAAATGGAACCAGTCGGCATCGCTTTGGTTCACCATTTCTATTTCCTGTTGCAAATTGGCAAAATCCGAAGCCAATAAGGAAGGTGCAATAATTTTTTTGCTCATGTAAGAATCAACTCGTTCTCTACAAAGATAATGAAATGTGAGGGCAATTCCTTATTTGCCAATGGTCTATTCCGAACCCGTATTTATTTGGACCGGACCATAGACCGCATCACGGAACCTTTTATGAAGAGAGCCGTTGTAAGGAAAAATTTGCACGAAGAACACCGCCGTTAATTCATTTACGGGATCTACCCAAAACAAGGTGCTCGCCGCTCCGTCCCAAAAGAATTCTCCGACAACCCCGTAGTTCTCTTCAACGGAGGCAGGGGCACGAAGCCGAACGGCAAAATCTATCCCGAAGCCTACTTGTCCCTTGCTGGGCAACCACGACCTTTCCGTTATGTTTTCATCCAAATGGTTGGTGGACATCAACTCCACGGTTTCTGGTTCAAGAATTTCCGCTCCCTCCAAGTTTCCCTCGTTGACCAACATTCTGGCAAAGCGCATATAATCGTCAAGTGTGGAAGTCAATCCCCAACCACCAGGGGTCAGTGGCCATTTTTTATAATTGAATGCATGCGCTTCTTCGTTGGGGGATTGGTTCAATTCACCCATTTCAGTTTTACGATAAGCCGATGACATTCTGTAACGGTCATCCTCTGGTACTACGTAGCGGGTATCTGTCATTTTCAAGGGGTCAAGAACATGCTCACGGACATATTCCTGATACGGTTGACCGGAAATCCGCTCCACCAAAAATGCTTGCACATCGACCGAAGGACCATATTCCCATTTGGCTTCGGGCTGGAACCATAGAGGTACGCTTCCCAATTTTTCTGCCATTTGGGGCAAGGTATTCTCCCAGTTGAACGGGTCTGCTTCTTTTAAGGCCTCACTATACCCTGGAATATCGTCCCGGGTAGAAAACCCCGCCGTATGGCGTGTAATGTCACGGATGGTAATCGGTCGGTTCAAGGGTTCGAGTATCATCTCACCATCGGAGTCCACCCCTTGGTACACTTTCATGTTGGCAAATTCGGGAGCATATTTTTCCAACGGGTCGTCCAATTGAAACTTACCTTCATCATACAATGTCATCAAAGCGGTTCCCGTAATAGGTTTGGTCATGGAATATATCTGCACCAATGTGTTGCGCTTCATGGGTACTTTGTTTGCCAAATCGGCATAACCAAATGCGTTGAAATAGACTTCTTTTCCCTTTTCATAGATTAAAGCCGATGCTCCGGCCACTTCACCGTTTTTCACAAAGCTTTGCAAGGTGGAATCCAATCTGGTCTTTGCCGCTTCTTGAACTACGTTATCAGAATTAACCTGACTTATACCTGCTGATATAAAACCAGTTATCATCAAAATGGAGAGAAATGTTCTTTTCATGTTAGGTGGAATGTATGTCTTTTATGTCAAAAATGTTTGAACAAGAAAGGTAGCCAATTAATTAATAACTCATTATTATTTTAACCTGAAGGAAATGGATGTATAAAATTTTAAATCACTTTTTTGTGAAAAATACATTATGGCTTCATAGGAGACGGTAAATTTTATTATTTTCACCGCAATCGATTGCGTTTATCAAATTAAAAATGAAGAAAAATAAAGAAGACCTTCGGAGCAAAGAATGGTTTGGCACCAATGACAAAATGGGTTTTGTGCATCGTTCTTGGCTTCGTAACCAGGGGTATCCCAACGACATGTTTCAAGGAAAACCCGTAATTGGGATTTGTAACACCTGGTCGGAACTCACCCCTTGCAACGGCCATTTGCGAGAGTTTGCAGAAATCGTAAAAAAGGGCGTATTGGAAGCAGGCGGATTTCCTTTGGAATTCCCAGTAATGTCCCTCGGAGAGACCATTATGAGGCCTACGACCATGCTTTTCCGAAACTTGGCCAGTATGGACGTTGAGGAATCCATACGCGCGAACCCATTGGACGGAATTGTTTTGTTAACAGGTTGTGACAAGACGACCCCTTCGACCATTATGGGAGCTTGCAGTGTGGACCTACCCACCATTGTGGTGCCCGGAGGCCCCATGTTGAATGGAAAATTCCGTGGAGGGGAAATAGGTTCCGGTTCCTTTAATTGGATGATAAAGGAGAAGAAAAAACGGGACAAATTTACCGAGGAAGACTTTTTGGAGGCTGAAATATGTGCGGCACGTAGCGCTGGCCATTGCAATACCATGGGGACGGCTTCAACGATGGCCACCATGGCAGAAGCCCTGGGACTCACATTGCCCGGTGCATCCGCAATCCCCGCGGTCGATGCCCGAAAAAAGGTAATGGCACAGCTTTCCGGGAGAAAAATCGTGGAAATGGTCAATGAAGATTTGAAGCTATCCAAAATATTGACCCGAGAAGCTTTTGAAAATGCAATAGTGGTCAATGCAGCCGTGGGAGGCTCCACAAACTTGATTGTCCATTTACTGGCCATAGCGGGCAGGATTGGAGTTCCTTTAAAATTGGAGGATTTTGATGAAATCGGAAGTAAAATTCCATTGCTGGTCAATCTTATGCCTTCCGGCAAACATTTGATGGAAGATTATTTTTATGCAGGAGGTCTTCCTGTAGTCTTGAAGGAATTGAAATCAAAATTGCATAAAACCATAACGGTCAACGGCAAGAGCCTTCATGAGAATTGCGAAAAATCCACTTGCTATAACGAAGAGGTCATTGCCAAAATGGATGCTCCCTTTCAAAAGGATGCTGGAATCGCAGTTTTAAAAGGAAATCTATGCGAAAATGGAGCCGTTATTAAACCTTCTGCAGCCACTCCTGAATTGATGAAGCACCGTGGCAAAGCAGTGGTCTTTACCAGTATGGACGATTACCATGCCCGTGTGGACGACCCTGATCTGGACATAGATGCCAATAGTGTAATCGTTCTGCAGAATGTGGGACCCAAAGGTTACCCTGGTATGCCCGAGGTGGGCAATGTGGACCTTCCAGAAAAATTGATCATGCAGGGCGTGAAGGATATGGTCCGAATTTCAGATGGACGGATGAGTGGAACGGCTTATGGTACCGTGGTGCTCCACGTGTCACCCGAAGCGGCCATCGGTGGGACCTTGGCTTTGGTTAAAGATGGAGATTACATCGAACTGGATGTGGAAAATAGGAAATTACATCTGGATGTTACGGAAGAAGAACTGGCTGAAAGAAGAGCGGCTTGGAAACCGCCCCAGCCCCATACCGATAGAGGTTATGTGAAAATTTACCTGAACCATGTAGAGCAAGCCGACAAGGGTGCCGATTTTGATATTTTGGTGGGAGGCTCTGGCAGTGAGGTAAAGGGAGATTTGCATTGACCATCCTAACTTTAAATAACCGACCATGTTAGTAGTTTATTTGTTGTTGAGCATAGCCCTTATTATTGGCTTGATCAATTATTTGCGCCTGCATCCGTTTTTAGCACTTTTTGTGGTAGCCATATTTTTTGGTTTTGCCGCGGGGATGGACTATCAACTTATTTTGCAGACCATAAACGATGGATTTGGGGGAACACTGGGAAAAATAGGTTTGGTGATCATCTTTGGTGTGATCATTGGTGCATTTCTGGAAAATACGGGCGGGGCCTATGCACTGGCCGAAGCGGTCATCAAACTGGTGGGAAAGAAACGAGTGCCCACGGCCATGGGAATATTGGGATATTTTGTATCCATACCCGTTTTTGCGGATAGCGGTTTCATCTTACTGTCCCCGTTGAATAAAAGTCTGTCCAAAAAAGCAGGAATCAGTTTGGCAGGTTCAGCTATTGCGCTGGCAATGGGCCTTACCATTGCCCACAATTTGGTGCCTCCCACTCCTGGGCCCATAGCGGCGGCTGGTATTCTAAACGCTGATTTAGGTCTTGTCCTGGCCTTGGCCATTCCCATTAGTATCGTTGCGCTTATTATGGCATTGTTGTTCGCCACGAAGTTTGCTGCTCGCACTTATATTGATCCAAACCCGGATGTTTCCCAAGAAAGTATCGACCTTCGGATGAAAACTGCGCCTTCGGCATTCAAAGCATCATTGCCCATTGTGGTACCCATTGTTTTGATCATGATCAATTCCAGGTTACGGATAATCCCAGTGGAGGAAATCGCATCATGGCAATCATTTCTAATGTTTTTGGGAGAACCCGTAATTGCGTTGGTCATTGGAATGCTTCTGGCCTTTACGCTGCCCAAAAAACTGAACAAGGAATTGATTTCTACAGATGGATGGGTTGGAAAGGCATTAAAGGATTCCGCCAATATTTTATTGATTACGGGAGCTGGTGGCGTTTTTGGAAAGATGCTTCAAAATTCTGGGATAGCGGGTGTGATGGGAGATGCGTTGAGCGATTTAAACCTTAGTTTTTTTCTTCCCTTTTTGATTGCATCGGCCATAAAACTGGCACAAGGGTCATCCACCGTGGCGTTGATCACAGCAGCTTCCATTGTGTTTCCTATGATGGGGAGCCTTGGATTTGCTACAGAAATGGACAAAGCGCTATTGGTGATTTCGATAGGGGCGGGGTCCATGGTGGTTTCCCACGCCAATGATAGTTTTTTTTGGGTGGTGACCCAAATGAGCGGAATGAACATTGCCAAAGGCTATAAACTCCACAGTTTGGGAACCTTGGTCATTGGGCTAACGTCCATAATTTCAGTATTGATAATCAGTCTATTTGTAAATTAACTGTTTGAAACTGTACAGAATTTTCTGGATACATTGTTGCCGATGAGCTGAAACAGGGGAATCCGTTTGGGATTTACCGCTTGGTAAATGGAGGGTTGATGAATTAAAAAGGGACCCTTATAAACGAAAAAAACTCCGGTAATCAGCCGGAGTTTATTCATCAATCAAAAAACGAACAGTCATGATAAACTGTTATATCTTACTAAATTACAACTTTCCTGCCAAAAATCAAATTTAAGGATAGTTTAACTGTAATGTAGAGGGTGTTTTTTTACACTTATCCCAAATATGTCTTTAAAATCTTACTTCTGGATGTGTGTTTCAGCCTGCGAATTGCCTTTTCCTTGATTTGGCGTACCCTTTCCCTCGTAAGGTCAAAAGTTTCACCGATTTCTTCCAAGGTCATGGAATGTTGCCCTGCCAAACCAAAGTAAAGTCTGATAACATCAGCTTCACGCGGTGTAAGGGTCTCCAATGCACGCTCGATTTCCGTACGAAGGGAATCGTGCAAAAGTTCCTTGTCCGGGTTAGGGGACTCACCACTGCGCAATACATCGTATAGGTTGGAATCCTCCCCATCGATCAATGGTGCATCCATGGATACGTGGCGACCTGAGTTTTTCAAGGATTGCTTTACATCTTCCACGGTCATGTCCAATTCTTTGGCAATTTCCTCTGCAGATGGCGGACGCTCGTGCGCTTGCTCCAAGAAAGCAAATGTTTTGTTGATCTTGTTGATGGAACCGATTTTGTTCAATGGCAAACGAACAATACGGGACTGCTCGGCCAATGCCTGAAGAATAGATTGACGAATCCACCAAACGGCGTAAGAAATAAATTTAAATCCACGGGTTTCATCAAAGCGTTGAGCTGCCTTGATCAGTCCCAAGTTTCCTTCATTGATCAAATCAGGAAGTGTCAACCCTTGGTTTTGGTACTGTTTTGCTACAGAAACAACGAACCTAAGGTTGGCTTTTGTTAATTTTTCCAAAGCTACCTGGTCTCCCGCCTTGATTCGCTGTGCCAACTCTACCTCTTCATCGGCGGTAATCAAATCCACCTTTCCAATCTCCTGCAAATACTTGTCTAACGACGCGGTTTCCCTGTTGGTAACCTGTTTTGTAATCTTTAACTGTCTCATCTAAAATATCCCTTCAAATTAAATTTGTGAACCGGAGCTCAATAGGTTATACGTTCAAAAAACTGAAAAGTTACATTTTGGTTACATTTTTTTTAAAAAGTCTGATTTTCCATTGATTAATATGTTGTCAGGTCGAGCGCAGTCGAGACCTTACTCTTAGGTTTTGAAAACAATACCTTCTCGACTGCGCCCGAAGTGACATTGTACTATTTTGATTTTGAGTTTTAAAAAAACAAAACCCCGAGGTTGTTCCCCGGGGCTGTTTTTATACAATAGGATTATTTTAAAACTAATCCCTTCTTGGTTTTCTGTCACGATCACCACCTCTTCGGTCGCCACCACGTCGGTCGCCACCACCTCTTCGGTCACCACGATCACCACCTCTATCGTTGCGCGGTGGACGTTCTTGATATCCTTCAGGTTTGGGCAACAAGGCTTTTCTTGAAACCTTTTCCTTTTTGGTCCTTGGATCAAGACCGAAGTATTTTACGTCAAAAACATCGCCCATGTTTACCACATCGGATACATTTTCGGTGCGCTCCCATGCCAATTCGGATACGTGGAGCAATACTTCGTTCCCTGGAGCTTCGGTATATTCTACCACAGCTCCAAAGTCGAGCATCTTGATTACTTTCACTTCATAAACGCTACCAACCTCAGGTTTGAACATCAAAGCATCGATTTTTGCCAATACTTTGTTGATTCCATCCTGATCGGTACCAAGAATTTCCACAATGCCTTCCTCGGTTTCTGGGTCTTCGTTGATAACAATGGTAGTTTTAGTTGTTTTTTGAAGCTCTTGAATGACTTCTCCTCCTTTTCCAATAAGTGCTCCGATGTATTCACCAGGAATAACTCGGGTAACAATTTTTGGTGCGTAAGACTTCACTTCTGGTCTTGGAGCTTCAATGGTCTCAGTAAGTTTGCCCAAAATGTGCAATCTACCGTCTTTAGCCTGCATCAAAGCTTTTACCAGGATTTCATAAGAAAGTCCTTTTACCTTAATGTCCATTTGGCAAGCGGTTATACCATCTGCGGTACCGGTTACTTTAAAGTCCATGTCTCCCAAGTGATCTTCATCGCCCAAGATGTCGGATAGTACGGCATATTTTCCAGTTTCAGTATTGGTGATCAGTCCCATTGCAATACCTGAAACAGGTTTTTTCAATTGAACCCCGGCATCCATAAGAGCCATGGTTCCAGAACATACAGTTGCCATGGAAGAGGAACCGTTGGATTCCAATACTTCGGACACTACACGAACTGTGTACGGGCAATCTGCTGGAATCATCCCTTTTAGAGCACGTTGCGCCAAGTTACCGTGACCTACTTCCCTACGGGATGTACCTCGGATTGGCCGTGCCTCTCCTGTTGAGAAAGGAGGGAAGTTATAGTGCAAATAGAAAGTTTCCTCGCCTTCGAAAGACGGCATATCTATTTGGTTGGCTTCTCTGGAAGTACCTAAAGTTACGGTTGCCAAAGCTTGGGTCTCACCCCTTGTAAATATGGCAGAACCGTGAACGGATGGCAAATAATCGATTTCGCACCAGATGGGACGAATTTCTGTGGTTTTACGACCGTCCAAGCGGAGTCCTTCCTCTAGAGTAAGGTTTCTGACCGCCTCTTTTTCGGCCTTGTAGAAGTATTTGGAAACCAAATCTCCAAACTCTTCCAATTCTTCTTCTGTAAACGTAGCTTTTACTTCTTCTTTGATAGCATCGAAGGCAGCACTGCGCTCATGCTTGGATGAACCGGCTTTTGCAACGGCATACACTTTATCATAAGTAAGGTCGTACACCTTTTTTTCAAGGTCGGCATCTTCGTTTTCCGGTTCGTATTCACGAACTTCTTTTTTACCGAAAGCTTCGGCCAATTTTACTTGCGCGGCACATTGAACTTTAATGGCTTCGTGGGCAAATTTGATGGCTTCTACCATTTCCTCTTCGGAAATTTCATTCATTTCACCTTCTACCATCATTACAGAATCCGCAGAGGCACCAATGATCATGTCAATATCCGACTCCAGAAGTTGTGCTCTGGTCGGGTTGATGATGAATTCACCATTGACCCTACCTACACGGACCTCTGAGATGGCACATTCGAACGGGAAATCCGAAAGTTGAATGGCGGCTGAAGCGGCCAATCCGGCCATCGCATCTGGCATAACGTCTTCGTCATGCGACATCAACTGAATCATTACCTGAGTTTCGGAGTGGTAATCCTTTGGGAACAGGGGCCTCAACACCCTGTCTACCAAACGCATGGTCAATACTTCACCATCGCTTGGTCTTGCCTCTCTTTTAAAGAAACCACCTGGGTAACGTCCTGCTGCGGCAAATTTTTCACGATAATCTACGGTAAGTGGCAAAAAGTCCACGTCCGACGCTTTGTAATTGGAGACAACTGTACACAATAGCATACACTTGCCAGATTGGACAACAACAGAGCCGTGGGCCTGTTTTGCCAGTTTTCCGGTTTCGATAGAAATTTCCCTACCGTCACCAAGGTCTATGACCTCTTTGAATGTCTTTGGAATCATAAAAATAATCTTACCTAACCCATAAGGTCAGGCTGTTAAACTTTGGTCTACCGCCATCCGGGCGGTCGGGTTGTGTTGTTGTTGTGTGTGCCTGGGGCACTTGACCAATGAAAAACTATTTTGTAGCTTTTTGTGTTTGCCCGTTTTCCCGGGACTTTTTGTTGAAATATCTTCAACCAAAACAAAGGGGAAGCCAATGCCTCCCCTTGTGTTTTTATTTTCTAATACCTAGTTCTTTAATCAAAGTACGGTATTTTGCAATATCTTTTTTCTTTAGATAATCCAAAAGACTACGTCTTTTACCTACCAACGCAACCAAGGAGCGCTCGGTGTTGTAATCTTTGTGGTTTCTCTTAAGGTGTTCTGTCAAATGGTTGATACGGTGCGTGAACAACGCAATTTGTCCTTCCGTAGAACCGGTGTTGCTCTCAGAGCCGCCGTGTTTCTTAAAAATCTCGGCTTTAACTTCTTTTGTTAAATACATTCCAATATTATTTAAATGATTTTTATGTATTGATTGACCTTCAATCAGCGTGCAAAGATATGCTTTTATTTGAAATCAAAAGATTTATTGGAAAAATCTTTACATGTTGGCATGGCCTGTAAATCCCCCGATTAAAATCAAAAAGCCCCGAATTCGGGGCTTTTTTTAGTTTCGTACAGGTTGATTGGTAATCAAGTCTATATATAGATTGATTTTTTTCTTCAAGTCCCTGCGGTGTGTGATAAAATCCAAAAATCCGTGCTCTTTCAAGAATTCGGATGTTTGGAAACCATCGGGAAGGTCTTTTCCTGTAGTATCCTTTACCACCCTTGGCCCGGCAAAACCGATAAGGGCACCTGGCTCGGCAATGTTGATATCCCCCAACATGGCGTATGATGCGGTAGTTCCCCCTGTTGTAGGATCCGTACATAACGAAATATACGGGATTTTTGCATCGGCCAATTGGGCCAGTTTAGCTGATGTTTTGGCCAACTGCATCAATGATAGCGCGGCTTCCATCATACGGGCACCTCCGGATTTGGAAATCATCACAAATGGAATTTTCTTCCTTTTTGCGACATCAATGGCGCGGGAAATCTTTTCCCCTACCACGCTTCCCATAGATCCCCCGATAAAGGCAAAATCCATGCAGGCCACAACAATATCCTTTCCTTGGGACTTTCCTACGGCGGTCCTAACGGCATCTTTTAATCCAGTTTTCTGCTGGGCCGCTTTTAAACGATCGGAGTATTTTTTGGTATCCTCGAACTTCAAAGGGTCTTTGGCAGTCATTTTCGTGTCAAGCTCACGGAACTTGTTGTCATCAAAAAGAATCTCAAAATATTCTTTACTGCCTATACGTACGTGATAATCATCCTCTGGACTTACATAAAAGTTTTTGGCCAGATCTTCGGCCTCCACAATCTTACCGGTAGGGGATTTGTACCACAGCCCCTTGGGGGTGTCTTTTTTTTCCTCCGTAGCGGTCTGTATTCCTTTTTCCTTTCTTTTAAACCAAGACGACATGCAATCAATATTTAATTAGACAAGGGCTTACAGAGTGTTTACGTTGTTCAGGTCTTCGAAAGCCTTTTTTAAACGGGCAATAAAGGTTTTTTCTCCTTCTCGAAGCCATACACGTGGGTCGTAGTATTTTTTGTTCGGCTGGTCGTCACCGTCGGGGTTTCCGATCTGCGCCTGAAGGTAGCCTCCCTTACCTTGGATATAATCGCGAACACCTTCCAAAAATGCGTATTGCAAGTCGGTATCGATGTTCATTTTGATTACGCCGTAACCGATGGCCTCCCTGATTTCTTCCACTGTAGAACCGGAACCTCCGTGGAATACAAAATCGATGTGATTATGCTCAACTCCATATTTTTCGGTAATGAACTCTTGAGAGTTTTTAAGGATTTTTGGAGTCAATTTTACGTTTCCGGGCTTGTAAACACCATGTACGTTACCAAATGCTGCGGCAATGGTGAATCGTGGGCTTACTTTTGAAAGTTCTTCATAGGCAAAAGCCACTTCTTCGGGCTGGGTGTACAATTTGGAATCATCAACATCTGAGTTGTCCACACCATCTTCTTCACCACCTGTAATTCCTAATTCTATCTCCAAAGTCATATCCATTTTGCTCATGCGCTCAAGATACTCTTTGCAGATTTCAATATTTTCTTCGATCGGCTCTTCTGAAAGGTCGATCATATGTGAACTGAACAATGATTTGCCAGTTTCCTTATAATGTTTTTCACTGGCATCCAAAAGACCATCGATCCAAGGCAATAATTTTTTGGCGCAGTGGTCTGTATGAAGGATTACAGTGGCGCCATAGGCCTCGGCCAATTGGTGTACATGTTTAGCTCCTGCTACGGCACCCAAAATAGCTGCTTTTTGGTTTTCGTTGGATAGGCCTTTACCTGCATTGAACTGGGCTCCTCCATTAGAAAATTGAATGATTACAGGGGAATTCAATGTTGCGGCAGTTTCCATCACAGCATTGATGCTATCTGAACCGATTACGTTTACGGCCGGGAGCGCGTAACCGTTTTCTTTTGCATGGTTGAAAATTGCCTGTACTTCATCACCGGTAGCGACACCGGGCTTGATATTGTGGGACATAGTTATATTGGTTTCGAATTAAATAGGAAACAAAAGTAATAAATTATTTGCTCTAGAAAGGATAATTGATACCTATGTTAAAGGCAGCTTGTTTAAAGTTGTACCCATCAAACCAGCGATCGGACCCAACTTTTGCAGGATTGTAGGTCTTGAAGCCTACGTCCAGCCTAAAGACAAAATAGGTGAAATCGTACCGCAGACCAACGCCTGTACCCAATGCTAGGTCACCCAAAGAAGAGAACCCTGTGAAAATGGCGTCGGGATTTGTTTCGCTGTCGAAAACGTTCCAAATGTTGCCCGCATCCGCGAAAAGGGCACCTTTTACATCGCCTGCTATCGGGAAACGATATTCCAGGTTCAGCGCAATTTTCAGGTTTGCTTCGTTAAAATCATTGATGTTGTCAGTTTTTCCTGGACCAAGCTCGTAAGCATTCCAAGCGCGGTTGTCGTTGGAACCCCCGGCAAAGTAACTTCGAACAAAGGGAATGTTGTCCGAGTTGCCATACGGAATGGCCAGCCCCGTAAAACTTCTAAAAGCAATCACCTGTGAACCTCCAATTTCCCAATGCCGAATGTAATCGAACTCGGTTTTTACATATTGGGAGTAGGGGACACTGAAAACAAGGTTCTGTCCATTGTCATTTTTATTGAAGGGAATTACGTTGGTGAGCAATGATAGCATGGCTCCGGCACTTTCAACTTTAATTCGATATTGATAAAAATCGAGGTCGTTGATGCCTGATTTACTATTCTTGGTATGAGTGAAATTGGTGGCGAAAATAAGGTTGTTTTCCGTTAATCTTCTGCGCCTTTCCTCAATGCTGTTGACCAATTCCTTATCCTCCGCGCTTACAGGAATCGAATCATTCAATATGTTTCTAACAAAACCATTCGCCCCAGTTGGGATGCTTAGTACCGGTTCATCATCAACATCTTCCAAAGGTCTGAAGTATTGTGAATATTGCGGATCGTCCTGAAATTGGTCGGCGACACTGTTCAAGTTGGAAAATGTATTTCTGTATACGTTGTAAAAATTATCGGGATTTACGTTTCTTACAAATTCGACATTGAGCAGTTCAATATTGTTTTTCAACCTTTCGGAAGGTGTCCAATTAAAGGAAAGTATGGAGTTTAGGGATTGCTTGTCGAGCCCGATGTTTCGTTGGAAATTGGTACCTGCCGACAATCGGGTCTGGGGCAACATATAATATGGAATGATACCTTCTGTGTTGAAGGGGAGCCAGATGCGGGGAAAGGTGATATTGACATCTCCACCGAGTTCCGATGTAAAATTTCCATCCGATAGGGAGGCATCACTCAATAAACCGATGGAACCCCTTGCAGAAATGTTCAATGTCTCCGCACCCCCAAAAACGTTCCTTGTGATAACGGATGCACTAAAAGCAGTTCCTACCTGTTGAATATTGGAATGAGTAACATCAAAATTAAGGTTTAAAGAATATTTGGGCTTGGCCGCTAGATAGATATTTGTTTCCAGTTGTGTTTGGGTGGAGTCGGGGATAAACTCGATGTTGGGATATTTAAAAGTATTAAGGTTGGTGATTTGTCGGTAGGTACGTATCCTGTCCAAATCACGATAAATACTGTCTTTTTCAAAGAAAATAGCATCGGTCAGCGCTTTGGGGCGATATCTCAGCTTTCCACTATATATGATGTTGTGATTGTCGTATTCAAGAGTTTTTAGGGAGTCTGAGTTTCCGTTCAGGTCATAATCAGCATATATATTGATTTTTCTGTGCCGTGCCACTTTGTAGGGCATATTGACATCGGTACTATCGTTGGTGCTCCTAAACTTTCGGATGTTCAGTTCCACATCCATCAATTGGTCGTCCGAAGCTTGGGTGGTATCCCTAAATATATTGTAGTTTATGGAGCTTTCTTGGAAATTGTAGACTCCAGAATTCCTGAAAAGTGTGGTAAGGCGCTCTCGCTCCAAAGTAAAATTGTCCAGGTCAAATTGTTCCCCTTGCCTTACAAAACTCCTGTTTGCCGATTTTTTGTAAATGGAATCCAGTTCTGGGGAAGTGATGTTTTTTTGTATCGTGTCCACAATGTAGGGCTTGTTCAAAGTAACACGGTATGCTATCTGCGCTTTTTTTGCGTTTTTACCTTCAATTATCTCATACTCCCCGGTGTTGTTAAAATAACCCTTGCTATTGTAGTAAGATTCGAGCTTGCTTACGGATTTGTTGGTTTTGGTGGTATCGATGATTACGGGAGGTTCGCCGATCCTTTTCAGAAATTCGCTATATCCCTTTACTAAAAACGATTCCTGTAATCTGTAAACCTGTTTTTCGGACAGTAGATTGTTCAATCGTTTTTCCCTTTTCTCTTTTCTGTTGAGCCAATCTTCGAATGAGGAATCGGGGTTTTCCTTGGCCAGATTGTAAAGGTTCAATTTTAAAGGATATCCAAGTACACTGCTGTTGGGTTTTTGGCTGATCAGGCCTTTGATTTCGCTACTGGTGACCTTTTCTTCATCTACCAAAATAGTGTTCTTGGTGAGCAATAATTCATCCTCCCCGACCTTTTTTAAGGTATTGCAACCTAAAATGCTGAGCAAAAGCAACAATAATCCTATTTTTGCCAAGTTGCCCGTTACACCAGAATAACCACTCATAGAAGCCAAAAATACACGATTTAGATGGTTACAAAAAACCAAATTAAGCTAGTTGTTAGCCTAAAGCAAAAAAAGTACCGATCTCAACATGGACTATTTGTTGTAGAGGGTGAAAAGCTCGTGAACGAATTGTTGAATTCGGGTTTTAAAACGTACCAGATTTTTGTGGATGATACTGGTTTGGTTCAAAAATTTGAGCAGGCTGAAGTGGTTCCGGAAAAAACATTGAAACAGATGAGCAGCTTAACGCATCCGAGTGGTATACTCGGTGTTTTTCGTGTGAAGGATTCCGAAGCTTTGGATTTGGACGATTGGGTTGTGGTTTTGGATGCTGTTCGAGACCCTGGGAACATGGGAACCATTATTCGACTATGTGATTGGTTTGGAATTAAACGATTGGTCTGCTCAACGGATACCGTGGACTGTTATAACCCAAAAGTATTGCAGGCCACTATGGGTTCTATTGCAAGGGTAAATGTTGAATACACTGATTTGATAACCTTTTTGGACAAAACGGATATACCAATTTATGGAGCCTATATGGACGGCGAATCGGTTTATGGTTCCAATTTGGCGAAAAAAGGTGTTTTGGTAATGGGCAACGAGGCCAATGGCGTTTCTGCCGAAGTTGGAAAATTCATCACCAAAAAAATCTCCATTCCACAATTTGGTGCAACTACTACGGAAAGTTTAAATGTGGCCACGGCCACTGGAATTCTTCTCAACGAAATCCGCAGGGGATAGGCTATTCAAAAGTAAAATTGATGAAGATTCCGCGGGTGCGCATGGCAGCAATGTTACCTGTCCAAGGGCTATTGGGGTCGGCATCGGGAACCAACTCGTCCGTTAAGGCAAAAACTCCTCGAATGGATGGTGTGAACTTGAAGTATTCGGTGTAAAAATCAATCCCGAAACCAACTTCGTACCCGTAAACATTTTGTTTCATTCTAAACTGGCCACTACTGTTGTCGTCCAAACTATCTTCGTTGCTTCCCAAGTTAATGGAGGTGTAAACCCCACCAACAATAAACGGTCTCCAGTTTCCGATTCTTCGCGTACTGGCCTTCAACAATAAAGGGAATCGAATGTAGGTGGAACGCACTTCGCGAAGCGCATCGTTCTCCGTAGTAAATCCAGGGAAGCCCAATGTTCTTGCAGTGTAGAGCAGACCCGGTTCAAAACGGGCATCCAAAAACTCATTTATTCGAAGCTCCCCGATCAAACCAACGTTGAATCCTAGACTTTTGTCCACCAATACATCTTGGCCAATATCGTCTTTGTACTCAAATTGAAAATCGTATTGGTTAAAACCTAGATAATATCCCCAGTTCAAAAATTTCTTGTCCTCGTTCTGAAGGTTGAGGATGGGGTCGCTTCCAAATTGGGCAACGGCCATTTGGTTCGATAATACGATAAGTCCAAATAGGATCAGGAGATTTTTCATCAATCTATTTTGAAGCAACATAAATGGATGCTACACCCATTGTTTGTGGTTTGTTCTCTATTCCTATAAACCCGATTTTCTTCAAAATATTGTTGAAAGCCTGTCCATGAGGAAAAACAGAAGCAGATTCACTCAAATATTTGTAAGCCGACCTATCTTTTGAGAACAAGTTTCCAATAGAAGGAAGCACGTATTTTGTGTAGATTTTATAACCCTGTTTGAAAGGGGTTTTGGTAGGTACGGAAGTTTCCAAGACCACAAAATGTCCTTCGGGCTTAAGGACCCTATAGATTTCTTCCAGCCCTTTTTCCAGATTTTCAAAGTTTCGGACACCAAATGCCACAGTGATGGCATCAAAGGAATCATCCTCAAAGGGAAGGTTCTCACTGTCCCCAACAACCATTTCGATAGTGTTCTGTAAATTCTTGTTGGATACTTTTTTCTTGCCGACCTCCAGCATACCGGGGGAAAGGTCTAGACCAACAATCTTATTGGCACCCGTTTTTGCCATGGCTATGGCGAGGTCCCCGGTGCCGGTGGCTATATCCAGAATGGAATCGGGGGACTTCTCTTTTAAAAAGGCTACTATTTTCTTGCGCCACTTAACATCCGTTCCAAAGGAGATGACCCGGTTAAGACCATCGTAATTTCCGGAAATGTTATCGAACATTTGCTTTACTTGCTCCTTTTTGCCGAGCTCAGATTCTTTGTAAGGTTTCACCTTTTCCGACATAGCTTTTATTTGCTGGCAAATATACAACTTAGGATAGGGGATGCGGACAAAAATATTTGTGTAATTTTGCCCTCCAAAGGGATTTATTTTCCGTATTTGGTTAAAAGTATGGAGTTTACGTTTAGCATACCATTCTTAGTATCGTTTGCAGCGTGCAAAACGAGGTTATTTAAGAACACATCCTATTCTAATCAATGAGAATCATTATTGCAGGTGCTGGTGAAGTTGGGTTTCATTTGGCAAAATTATTGTCCTACGAAGCGCAGGAAATTACTTTGATCGATACCGATAAGGAAAGGTTGTCCTATGCGGACACCCATTTGGATATTAGGGTGCTGCGCGGTGATGCCACGTCGATACAGGTGCTACAGGATGCCGATGTAGACGGTTCCGACCTTGTGATTGGGGTTACCGCATCGGAGACCACTAATCTTACCCTTTGTGTGCTGGCAAAACAATTGGGCTGCAAGCGTACCATGGCCCGGATTTCCAACACGGAGTTCATGGACAACAGGGAACTTATCAGGTTTGAACAATTGGGCATCGATGAATTGATTTCACCAGAGCGTCTTGCCGCTACGGAAATACAGTTGATGCTGAACCAGTCTGCCTTCAACGATACCTATCAATTTGAGGAAGGATTGTTGACCATGTTCGGGGTAATTCTTCCGAAAACTGCTCCATTTGTGGGTAAGATGGTAAAGGAGGCTGCAAGGATTTTTCCAGAGCTCAACTTTATGCCCATTGCATTACAGCGAAAAGGAACACAATTCACTCTGATTCCAAGGGGTGATACCGTTTTTAAAGAGGGTGACCAAGTTTATTTCATTACATCGGATAAGGGTGTTGAAGAGCTGTATAAACTCTCGGGTATGCAAAAACAGGACATCAAAAATGTGATGATCTTGGGTGGAAGCAAGGTGGGCTATAAAACGGCTCGTGACCTTTGCAATAAAAAATTCAACGTAAAACTTATTGAAAAAAATAAGGAAAAGGCCTTTGATATTGCAGACGAGCTGCCACATGCACTTGTCATCAATGGGGATGGCCGCAATGTGGAACTGTTGGAAGAGGAGAGCTTGGAGTCCATGGATGCCTTTATCGCGGTTACGGGAAATTCCGAGACCAATATTATGTCGTGCTTGGTGGCCAAGAGCAAGAAAATAAAAAAGACCATTGCCTTGGTGGAGAATATGGACTACTTCCAGTTGTCACATTCCATTGGGGTGGATACCCTCATCAATAAAAAACTACTTGCAGCAAACAGCATATTCCGGTATATCAGGAAAGGGGAGGTGCTTGCCCTCACCCGTTTGAACAACTTGAATGCTGAAATCTTGGAGTTTGAGGTGAAGCCATCCTCGTTGGTGAATGGAGAAATAATCCGCGAACTGAATTTTCCAAGGGAAGCGAGCATAGGCGGGGTCATTCGAAATGGAGAAGGAATTATAGCACTGGGTGATTTTAGGATTGCTGAAGGTGATAAAGTGGTAGTCTGTTGTTTGCCCAAAGCCATAGCTCGCATAGAAAAGCTATTCCTATAATGAAGCTCAATACACGTATCATTATCCACATCATGGGGTTGTTGTTGCTTTGCAACGGGTCCTTTATGCTCTTGGCGGCATTGGCCAGTGGAATTTATAAAGATGGTGCCACAATGGACATCATGTTGTCCGCCATAGTCACGATGCTTTTTGGTATGATGGCCATGTTCTATACTCGTGGACATAAAAAGGAGGTTAAAAAGAAAGAAGGGTACATTGTTGTGACCTTTGGTTGGATCGTAATGTCCATCTCTGGTATGTTGCCCTATCTTTTTTCCGGTTCCATTCCCTCCATAACAGATGCTTTTTTTGAGACCATGTCCGGTTACACAACAACGGGAGCATCCATATTGGACGATATAGAGGCGCTTCCTGAAGGTATTTTGTTGTGGCGAAGCCTTACCCATTGGATTGGGGGGATGGGGATCATAGTTTTGGCCATAGCCATTCTACCGCTTTTAGGTATCGGAGGTATGCAGTTGTTCAGTGCAGAAGCACCAGGTCCTGGTGGAGATAAGCTCCACCCACGGATTACGGATACAGCAAAAAGGCTTTGGCTTATCTATTTTGGGTATACTGTTTTGGAAACCTTGTTGCTGAAATTTGCGGGGATGTCATTTTTTGATGCTATAAACCATGCCTTGGCCACGATGTCCACAGGTGGTTTTTCCACTAAAAATGCCAGTTTGGCCTATTGGAACGATTCTCCAATAATCCAATACATCATCATTATTTTTATGTTCTTGGCGGGAAGCAACTTTGTATTAAGTTATTTTGCATTGACCGGACGGGTGAAACGTGTTTTTCAAGATGAAGAATTCAAGTACTATTTTGGGTTTGTAGCGATTTTTACCATTTTGGCCGCTCTGGGCGTTTATTTTAAGGCGGACGTTCCGGTATCCGACTTTCATCCCATGGTTTGGGGAAAGGCAGAGAGTGCCTTTAGGCATACCTTGTTTCAGGTGGTCGCGGTAATTACCACTACCGGTTTTGTTTCTGCAGATTTTACTTCTTGGACACATTTCTTGACCGTTTTCTTTTTTGGTTTGATGTTCCTCGGGGGATCTGCAGGTTCAACAGCAGGGGGAATTAAAGTAATGCGCCATTTATTGATTATTAAAAACGGTATCTTGGAGTTTAAACGTACCCTGCACCCCAATGCGGTGATTCCTGTTAGATATAATCAAAAAACAGTTACAGAGCACATCGTATACAATGTTATAGCTTTCTTTGTGTTGTATATGTTGTTGTTTATTATTGGTTCGCTGGTGCTTGGGTTCCTAGGCTTGGACTTTGTTTCCGCGGTCGGTGGTTCGGCCTCATCGCTTGGGAATGTTGGTCCTGCTTTGGGTAGTTTGAACCCTGTGAGCAATTACAATAGCCTTCCAGCTGCAGGTAAGTGGTGGTGTGCTTTTCTGATGTTGTTAGGGCGTTTGGAACTGTTCACTGTATTGATCGTGCTTACCCCATATTTCTGGAAAAAGACCTAATAAAAAACCTCTCAAAGTAGACTTCAAGAGGTTTTTAAATTTATATTGGATAGCTGAACTAACTTGCTTCAGCATTTCCTGTTTTATATTAAAGTACTGCCTTTATCCTTGAAATAGCTTCCTTCAACTCCTTCTCCGATGCGGCATAAGATATGCGGATACAGTTCGGGTTTCCGAATGCTTCACCGGTAACCGTGGCTACATTTGCATGTTCCAATAGATACAGTGAGAAATCAGAAGCATTGTTGATCGTTACATCTTTCAATGTTTTTCCAAAGTAAGCGGATATGTCCGGGAACACGTAAAATGCACCTTCTGGAACATTGAGGTTAAATCCTTCTATCTCACCCAATAGACCTAGGACAAGGTCCCTTCTTTCGTGGAACTTGTCGATCATAAATTGAATCTTGCTCACAGGGGCATCCAACGCAGTGATTACTGCACGTTGAGCAATAGCATTCGCTCCACTCGTTACCTGACCTTGCAATTTGGTACAGCCCTTAGCAATCCATTCCGGTGCGCCGATGTAACCAATACGCCATCCGGTCATGGCAAATGCCTTGGATACACCGTTTACGGTTACCGTTCTATCGTACATGCCATCAATGCCAGCAATGCTGGTGTGACCACCTTCGGTAAAATTGATGTGCTCGTAGATTTCATCGGATACCACGTAGATATCCGGGTGTTTTTTCAATACCTCGGCCAAACCTTCCAACTCTTTCTCGCTATACACGGAACCACTTGGGTTACATGGAGAGCTGAACCAAAGCATTCTTGTCTTTGGGGTAATGGCAGCTTCCAATTGTTGAGGTGTCATTTTAAAATCGGTGTCGATTTGTGTGGGAACCTCTACTGGAACTCCTTCGGCCAATTTTACGATGTCGCTGTAACTTACCCAGTATGGTGCCGGAAGAATTACTTCATCGCCAGGATTAAGTACTACCATGGCCACGTTGAAAAGCGATTGTTTTGCTCCCGTGGAAACTACGATTTGGTTTGCACCGTAATCAAGGTTGTTGTCTCTTTTGAATTTATTCGAAATAGCTGTCTTAAGCTCGGCGTACCCATCAACAGGTGTATAGCTACTATAATTTTCGTCGATGGCCTGCTTTGCTGCATCCTTGATAAAATCGGGAATATTGAAATCGGGTTCCCCCAAGCTCAGACCGATGATATCCTTTCCTTCATTTCGTAATTCCCGCGCTTTGGCTGCCATGGCCAAAGTTGCTGACGTGGACATGTTCTTGATCCTGTCGGATAGATGGTTGCTCATTTGATGCTTCGTTTTTTTACTGATACTGGAGTGCTGGGTTTTTGCCCAACTCCTTTAAGTGTTTGAAGTGCGAAATTATGGCTTTTCTCGTAGTTTTATATTCGTGGTACGGTAAATTGAACTCTTGGGCAGTCTGTTTCACAATTTTTGAAATATTTGTGTAATGAATGTGACTGATGTTGGGGAAAATATGGTGTTCCACTTGATGGTTCAATCCACCGGTAAACCAGTTTACAATTCTGTTTTTAGTGCCAAAATTCACTGTGGTGAACAATTGGTGAATCGCCCAGGTGTTTTTCATGTTTCCTGCTTCATCGGGAAGCGGGGTTTCTGCATGGTCCACAATATGAGCCAGCTGGAATACCACACTAAGAATCACACCGGCAACGTAGTGCATGATAAAGAATCCAAGAAGCACTTGCCACCATGCGATATCAACAAAAATTAATGGGAGTACGATCCAGATGGTCAGATAAATGACTTTTGTAATTACCAATGTGCTCCAGTTGATCACGGGGTTGGGAAGTTTTCCATAGCTCAACTTTCTCTTCATGTAACGGTACATCTGTTGAAAATCTGTTGTAATGGCCCAGTTAAAGGTCAACAGGCCGTACAGTAAAATGGAGTAGTAGTGTTGGAATTTGTGGTGTTTTCTCCACTCGGCATGCTCGGAGAATCTTAGGATTCGTCCAGCTTCCATATCCTCGTCATGTTCATGGATATTGGTGTAGGTATGGTGAAGCACGTTGTGCTGAACTTGCCAGTTGTATACATTTCCAGCAAGAATGTAGATACTGCTTCCCATAAGTTTGTTTACCCATTTTTTATTGGAGTAGGCACCATGGTTTCCATCGTGCATCACGTTCATTCCCACTCCGGCCATTCCTACACCCATGGTGATGGAAAGGAGCAGATAGCCCCAAAAAGGCAAATCAAGGGTCAACATTAAAAAATAAGGGGTCAAAAAAATGGCAAACATCACTATCGTCTTCAAGTGAAGTTTCCAGTTCCCGGTTTTCTTAAGTTCGTTTTCCTTGAAGTATTCGTTTACTCTCTTGTTCAGCGTTCTGAAAAATTGTGCGGAATCTCTTCTTGAAAACCGGATGGTATTCTTATCCATAAAAAAAAGTTTTATACAAAGGTAACTAAAATGCTTTTTAGAGTTAACAACGTTCTGTTAGAACGGTGTTAAGGTTGGTAAAAGTATTAGTTTTGTCAAAAATACGGTTGGCAACATGAAAGCGGAACTTATATTTAAATATTTTACGACGCTCAACGAGGAACAGAAAGAGCAGTTTGCAAAGCTGGAAACGCTTTACCAAGACTGGAATCAAAAGATAAATGTGGTTTCGCGTAAAGATATTGATGAGCTGTACTTGCGACATGTGCTTCATTCCCTGGGAATTGCCCAAGTCCAATTGTTCAATGAGGGGTCGGAAATTTTGGATGTGGGAACCGGTGGCGGCTTCCCGGGAATTCCGTTGGCCATTATGTTTCCAAACGTAAAGTTTACCCTTGTGGATGCCATTGGAAAAAAAATAAAGGTGGTCAACGAGGTAGTGGAAGGATTAGGTTTGGAGAATGTTGAAACCCATCACTCCAGGGTAGAAGAAATTCCAGGACAATTTGACTTTATTGTGAGCAGGGCCGTCGCGGCCATGCCTACTTTTGTGCATTGGACCAAAGGTAAAATCAAAAAAGACTCCGCACATCAGAGAAAAAATGGTATTCTTTATCTAAAGGGCGGAGATCTTACGGAAGAACTGAAGGGTTATGAAACCGTCCAGACCTTCGATTTAAACGAGTATTTTGAGGAGGATTTCTTCGAGACCAAAAAAGTGGTGTACTTACCTCAGAAATATAAAGGATAGATTAAATACTGTACATCCTTTTATATACCAACCTACATTTTCGGGCATAATCCTTGGCATATAGCCAAAATTGCTGATATTTTTTAATCATCAATTTCCCCCATGCATGAATTCTAACAGTCATAACTAATTGATTTAATGTAATCAAAGATAAATAGATTACGTTCAGTTTACAATTAGTTAACGTTAAATTTACATTTAAATTGTTTGTTTATTGACAGATTTTGTTCTAATTATCTAAAAATAAGATTATTGGGTGTGTATTTTTCTTAAATCCTGGGTTAATCAAGTTTCTTGAATATTTTACCATTTTTCTCCAGCTGGTAACCCGTTATGTCTCCGGAAGGATTTCTTATAAACCCTACATATTCACTATTTACGTCAGAGAAAACATCATCGGTTTCATGATATATGGGGTAAAAAAGATGGTCGATTTCTACCAATAAATTTCCTTGGTTCTTATCATATTTTAGATTGAAGGTAGTATCATTTTTGTATTGATAAACGCCTTCAAAATCTTTAAAAAATGCCGCATGCCTTTGGTCGGCGTATGGATTCGATTCCGATAATAGGAGTCCATTGCCCATATTCCAGTTGTCGTATTCCATGTAGAAAGCTGTTCTCTTGGCTGTATTTATACCCTGTAATTTGGCCACAAGATGAAGAGCGCCATCGATCCCTGCCGAAATCCCTGCGGTAGTGATTACCTCTCCATTATCCACATATCTAACATTTCTGCGGACATCTACTTTAGGATAGTTTGTTTCCAGGTCGGATAGGGCGTTATGGAAAGTTGTGGCGACTTTTCCGTCAAGAATGCCTGCTTCAGCCAACACAAATGCACCGGTACAGACCGAGAAATGATATTCAATATCCTCCTGCTTTTTCACCCATGCGATAACCTCCTTGTTTTGGGATGCGGCTTGTGAGTTACCTCCAAAAAATGCCAATATATCTGCCTTTGGGGCATCCTCGATACTGTAGTCCGGAACTACGGTCAAAATGCCCTGTGACTTAATGGGGTCTTTGGTGGCCGATACGGTAAAAACGCGATAACCAGCATAGCTGAATACTTCCATGGGGCCTGAAAAGTCCAATACCTCCACTCCGTCTTGAAGGTAAAATGCAATGGTTTTGGACATTTCTTTCTTGACAAACGGCATATTGCAATGCTGGCAGGTGCCGGGAGCATCGTAAGTAATGTCGTCGCAGGCGTTATTGCAGGGCGGACAAACATAAGCCGTGGCTTGATTACTTGAATTTTGAGACATTACGCCCATTGATATTAGGTTGCACAATATGATCAATGACTTTTTCATTCTTTTTTGGATTTGATGAATGGTTCAAAATTAGATGGGTCATCAATCTTTTGAAAGGACAATTATGCTCAGTATCGGGCCATCAAGATGATTATCCCATTATGGGATGGAGGCATGCTTTTTTAGTAGTGTTCTAAGTTGGTTGCTACTTTTGAGTCCACAGGCCATTGCGGCGGCACTAACCTTGGAACCATTTGTAATCAATTGCTTGGCATGTTCGGCCCTTAATTGTTCCAAGTATTCTCCAATGGTTATTCCCGTTGTGGTTTTGAAAAGTCTGGTGAGGTTTCTTCTGCTCATGTGAACCATTTCGGCCAGTTCCTCGATTTTTATCTTTTTATCAAGGTTTTGGCTCAGTATATCCTGAACCTCATGTATCCGGTTTTCCAAATGGTTCCTATAACGGAGATAAATGCTTAATTGCGGGTCTTTTGATGTTCTTCTTGCATAAATGACTACTTCTTTAGCGATTTTGGAAGCGAATACTGCTCCAAAAAGCTCTTCTATAATAAAAAGGGAAAGGTCGATGCCTGATGAAACACCTGCACTTGAATAGATGTTGTCATCCTTTACGATCAAGCGGTCGGTCAGCACTTCCGTATCTGGAAACCGTTGTTTGAAATCATCGAGGTACTTCCAATGGGTGGTGCACTGCTTGTTGTCTAAAAGCCCTGCAATCCCCAAGAGGTAGGCTCCCGTACAAACAGAACAAATTCTGGCCTTGTACTCGCCCTGCTTTTTCAGCCATTCAAAAAAGCTTTGGTGTTGCTGTATAAATTGTTCTGACAAAAAGAGTTTGGACTCCAACCCCGGTACAAAAAGTAAGTCATTGCTATTCAATTCAAAAGTGTTGAATGGTAAAAGCTCCCCAATGGCAACTCCGGCACTTGATTGCTGTGAAGAGTTCAGGTCTAAACTTAGATAGTGTATTTCTATTTCGGCCCCGTATTCTTTGGCTTCGTAAAAAAGATGGGCGGGACCTGCAAAATCCAAGAGTTGGACTTCTGGTGGTATCAAAAAGAAGACGCGTAATGGATTGCTTTCGGACATTTTTATTGATAGAGGTCGTTGATGTCTGCGTTGGAAATGTCGACCAGTAATTTGCCCATTTTGGCACACACCAAATTGAAGAACGTTTCACCTTTTTCTTTGGAGGCCTTGCTGGGGTCGCCAACCCCTGTATCTTGCGTTACTTTGGACCAAGGTCGCTCGGTCCATGCCCATCCTTCAGAAAATGCTTTGATTTTGTTTTTGAATTCCTTGCCTTCTCCCCAGTCCTCTTTAGGCAGCACCAGTTCGGGGGTTAAATGTAGGATGAGGCTGGTTTCCATTTCATCGGCATGATCGCCCGGTTTTTCAAACACACCCGAATCACTGCCAAGTTTGAACCAATTGGTGACACAAAGGAACATTTCCGGGAAAAGTAATCCCAGTTCCCTGATGATTGCCTTCCAATTATTGCCTCCGTGACTGTTCAAAATCATGAACTTTTTTACTCCTTGTCGGTCCAGTACGGTAATCAAATCCTTTAATATGGCAAATTGGGTGCTTGGGTTTAGGTTCATGTCCAAATAAATGTCCGATTGCCCCGTGTTCACTCCAAACGGTATGGTGGGCAATACAATTACTTTGCTGCCCTGTTCCCATGCAATTCTGGCAGATTCTTCTGCAATCGACGTTCCTTCAATGACATCGGTGGCGTAGGGGAGGTGGTAATTGTGGGCTTCGGTGGCGCCCCATGGCAATATGGCAAGGTCAAAAGATTCATTTTTCAAGTGTTTCCAGTTGGTCTCTGCCAAAATATAGGGTCTGGGCATGTCTTGGATGGGTTAGGTTAAACAAAAAAAGGCCGTCATATTAATATGACGGCCTTGAAGTTAATCGTTTTTGGTGTTATCCCAAAAAAGGATACCTGTAATCCTCGGGGGTCACGAAGGTTTCCTTGATCAAACGAGGGGATACCCATCTGAGGAGGTTCTGCATGGAACCTGCCTTGTCGTTGGTCCCGGAGCCCCTTGCCCCTCCGAAGGGCTGTTGTCCCACAACGGCGCCCGTTGGCTTGTCGTTGATGTAGAAGTTCCCGGCCGCGTTCTGCAGGGCCTTGGTGGCCTCGTCGATGGAGTAGCGGTCGCCGGAGAGCACTGCCCCGGTGAGCCCGTATTCCGATGTGCCGTCCACGAGCTTCAATGTCTCGCCCCAATCCTTGTCCTCGTACACGTAAACCGTCACTACCGGTCCAAAGAGCTCTGTGTACATGGTCTCGTACTGTGGGTCGGTGGTCAAGATCACGGTAGGTTCTATAAAGTACCCTTCGGACTTGTCGTAGTTCCCTCCGGCGATGATCTCTGCATTGTCATCGGCCTTGGCCTGATCTATGTATTTGGCCAATTTGTCAAAGGACCCTTCGTGGATCACCGCGGTGATAAAATTGTCCATGTCCTCCGGGGAGCCCGGCTTGTTGAAGGATGCAATGTCCTTTTTGACCAGTTCCAGAATTTCATCGGCAGTGGACTTTGGCAGGTACACCCGTGATGCCGCGCTACATTTCTGTCCCTGGAACTCGAAGGCCCCACGGCTGATGGCAGTGGCCACTTGTTGCGGTTTTGCCGTCGGGTGCGCGATGATAAAATCCTTTCCACCTGTTTCACCTACGATTCGTGGATATGTTTTGTATTTGTGGATGTTGTTCCCGATCTGCTTCCAAAGGTTCTTGAACACGGTGGTGGAACCGGTAAAATGTATTCCCGTAAAGTCCGGGCTGTCCAGAACGGTGTCGGATATCATAACGGGGTCTCCGTAGACCACGTTGATCACCCCATCGGGCAATCCGGCCTCCTTGAAGACATCGACGATCACCTTGGCGGAATAGATCTGGCTATCGCTGGGCTTCCAGACCACTACGTTGCCCATCATGGCCGCACTGGCGGGAAGGTTCCCTGCAATGGCGGTAAAGTTGAACGGGGTGATGGCGTAGACGAAGCCTTCCAACGGACGGTATTCCACACGGTTCCATACCCCTTCCGAGGATTCGGGCTGTTCGCCATAGATCTGTGCCATGTACTCCACGTTGAACCTCAGGAAGTCCACGATCTCACAAGCGGAATCGATCTCTGCCTGATAGATGTTCTTGGACTGGGCCAGCATGGTGGCGGCGTTCATCTTTTGGCGGTACGGCCCCGCGATGAGCTCGGCGGCCTTGAGGAAGATGGCGCATCGCTGTTCCCAAGTGAGGTCGGCCCAGGCTTCCCTGGCCTCCAGGCAGTTGGCGATGGCCTGCTCCACGTGTTGTTTCTCGGCCAAGTGGTAGTGCCCCAGAATGTGCTTGTGGTCGTGCGGGGGCGACATGGGCCTGGTGTTGCCCGTTCTTATCTCTTCGCTTCCGATGTAAAGAGGAATGTCAACCTCACTGTCGTAAAACGCCTTGTATTGTTTTAGTACTTCTTCTCGTTCGGGGGAACCTGGAGCGTAGCTCAGTACAGGCTCGTTGTATGCTGTTGGAACTTGAAAAAATCCTTTTCCCATAGAAATGTTTTTATTAATTAAACAATTCTACCAAAGGTAATGAAACCTAAAAGGAATATAAAATGGACGGAATTAGTTTATGGCAAACGGTGCGGCAAATTTAAAGGTAGGGATGTCCACTTCAAATTCGTTGGCATTGGTAAAGTTGACCATCTGGTAGTGTCCACGCATTGCCCCAACGGGCGAAGCCAGTAGGCAACCCGAACTATAAGTGTGGGATTTGCCGGGCTTTATAACTGGTTTTCGGCCAATCACCCCTTCTCCGTCGATGGTCTCCATGTCCTTAAGGGCATCGAATACATCCCAGTGCCTTGCGGTAAGCTGCACAGTGTCCTTGCTCAGATTTTCTATGGTTATGGTATATCCGAATGCATAATGCACTTTATAATTCTTAAAGAATGTGCCTTCAAAAGATGTGCGTACCGATACTTTTATTCCTTTGGTTACCTGTGTAAACATAACTATCAATAAGTTAAACCGCTTCCTGCAAACGTGACTATGATCGTGAAAAAGGCCAAGATCATGAATACCGTGTTCAAAAAGACGTATTTCACAATAGTTTTAAATCTTCCTTGTCCGTAGAACTTTCGCATCGCTTTATAAAGATAAAAAGCGAAAATCAACAGAAAAATCCCCGAGCTATTTATATCGAATATGGTATCCAATGTAAGGCTAAGGATGAGCAAGATAAACAAGAGCGACTGATTGTGAAAACTAAAAATAAGATGATCGGTGTAGGTATAATTTTTTCTGATGTATACCAACCAAATGAAGACTGTGAACACTGGCATAAAGAAGAAAATGACAAAAGGGAGCTTGGAAATTGTTTCGTTGACCCAGCTCCCTGGTTTACTTATCACCTTTAAAAGGCTGTTCGCCATATTAAAGGCCATCTTGTTGGATCGACTGCTTTCAATTTGATATTTAGCCCTCGCCTGCTCAAAATTGAACAAGGTATCCTGTTTGATTGCATGTCCAAAAAATTCTGTTTTGCTCAGAAACTTTTCTGTTCCAGATTCACTTTCCAGAGTTTTGAAATAACCCGAAGGGTCGTTGGTCATGAAAGAATCCTTTTCTTGTTCTTGTTCTTGAATACCGTTTATAAAAACACCTAAGGAGTCCAAACCACCAAGTTGTTTGGAAAGCTTAGGGTTGGTGTTTTCGATGGAATCAAGATTGTGAATACCTGTCAAAATATCTGGATTTGACCTTTGTAGGGAGTCTAGGGTTTTTTGCGTTTTGGTAGTTTGTTTTTTCAGGGCTACACTGTCAATTTCAAATCCTCCTTTATCTGTATTGAACTTGAATGGTGAGCCGTTGAATAAGGTGCCATCATATTTTTGGGCGTCTTGGTCCCAAGTATCAAATTGACTATTGTAGGCGAACATCAAAAAATAGAGGAAAGCCAAGCTCAGTAAAAAACGAAACGGGTTGGTGTAGGTTACCCGTTTTCCGTTTACGTAGTCCTTGGTAATTCTACCCGGTCTTAATAAAAGCGCATAAAGCGTTTTTAGGAGTTTAGAGTCATAATTGATCAATCCGGAAAAAAATTCATCAACAAAATCCTTGAGCGTCAGTTTTTTGGTGCTATTGGCCTGGGAACAATTGGGGCAGTACTTATCACTAATGTCCAATGGATGCCCGCAATTCAGGCATTCAACGCCCCTAAACTTTAATTCATAGCGACCCTTGGTGATCAAGCCATCTTTTTTGCCCATACTTTTTTGAGGATTTGGGCCTAAAGATAATTAATTGCTAATATTTTGGGAGTTTACCGAGCCTATACCTATAATACTATCGTACATATCCCCGAAATCTCGATAATATACCAATATAAGGTAGTTGTTTTCAGTAAAATGAAAATTGCCGCTCACCAGATTGGGCTCGATGGATCCGTCTTCTTGTTGAATAACATATTTATAATTGTAAAACCCTTGCTTCATCAAAAGGGTTGCCTCAAACTTTCCGGTTTCCTCGTTGAATACCATTTTGTTTTCATCGGTCAATGCGTAATTGTTGAACTTTCCGATAACGTACACATCGTCCAATCCTATCAAATCGGTGTATGGCAAACTAAAATGAACCTTGGAATATTCTGCCTCTCTTGAAACATCCTCCCCCTGGAGGGTCCTTACCACAAAATCGCCATTAATGTCCGGGAAATAGGTGTATTCTTGGTCAAACCGATATTCATTGGTAAAAAGATAGTGGTGGTATACGTCCCTCATCTCAATTCTTGAAATGGCAAATGTGGGGGAGCGAAGGTCTTTGGTATCGAAGTTCAGGTACTCGTTGCCGCCAAAAAAACTCGTTTCCTCATTGTACTTGTACACGAGTTCCGTACCAATGGTAAATTGTGGTTTGATGTTGTAAAGTGCCGTGGGCCACTGATGGTTCTGTATGATGGCGACCTTGACCTCCTTTTTTGGATTTACCACATTGAAGCCGGCAGTGTTGATATTGAACTGTACTACTTGTTTGGTGTTGATAAAGTTAAAATCCCTGGACCGCTTTACGGTGCCTGCTACGGAGACTGCGTTCTGGTAAACCACAAACCTTCTTGAAAATTGAAGGTCGCCGTAGCTATTGTAGATTTCCAGTACAAAATTGCCGCTGACCGTCAATCGAACATTCTCGTTGGGGATGGAAAGGCGGTAATTGGAGTAGGGCTGAAGTGTGGTGTAGCTGTTCTCGTAGTCGATTATCCGTTGGTTGTCCGCACCGGAAAGATATTGCGATTTGAGTAATTGAGAAGGGGTCCAATCGTAATCACAATGAATGATTTTATAGTAGTAATCCTGTTCGTTGGCCAAAAGGTCATCGAACTCCAAAGTCATTGATTCTCCAAGTTGTATCACGGGAAACTGGTCTTCTGTGGGACCTTTAAAAATCACCGATTTTATATTTTCCGGGGGATTTACTTCTTCCAAAACTTGTCCGGAAACCGAGGGGATTACCAGACCCATCAGAAAAAGAATGTAGGCAAATCGTATCAAGGGCATAATTTTAAGTAAAGGTAAGCAAAAAGTAAGCCAAGGGAATTAAGCCCTTTATAATCCCAATTTTATGGTTAATTATTATGAAAACAATCCTTTTAGTACTATTTTTGCGTTCGATTTTGATAACAAAAGGTCTACAATAATATGTCTAAAGACATCCGGATTAAAAAGGGGTTGAATATCAACCTCGTCGGGGCGGCAGAGCAGACTATTTCCAAAGCCGTTACAAGTAACGTTTACGCCCTGAACCTAGATGATTTCCACGGAATCACTCCAAAAATGTTGATAAAACAAGGGGAAGAGATAAAAGCGGGCGAGCCTCTCTTTTATAACAAGAACAACGAAGAAATGCACTTCGTGTCCCCGGTCAGTGGAGAGCTTGTGGAAATTGTCAGGGGAGCAAGGAGGCGAATCTTAACGCTAAAGATTCTTGCTGATAAAGAACAGGATTACGTAATCAATAAGGTGCCGGATTTGGATACGGCAGATGGTGAGGCCATTAAATCTTACCTATTGCAATGTGGGGGATGGCCTTTTATTAAGCAGAGACCTTACGATGTGATTGCTGATCCCAGTGTTACTCCAAAGGCAATATTCGTTTCTGGATACGCAACTGCGCCATTGGCGGCGGACCCTGATTTTGTGCTTCAAGATAAGGAGCAGGAAATTCAGGCAGCGGTATTGGCATTGAGCAAAATGACCCCGGGAAAAATACATGTGACCGTTGGAAAATCCAATAGGTCCCCGTTCAATAATATTAAAGGAATAGAGCTTCACAAGATCTCTGGTCCACATCCCGCTGGATTGGTGGGTACGCAGATCAATAGGATCGACCCTGTAAACAAAGGTGAAATGGTGTGGACGCTGTCAGCCCAGGACATGGTAATGTTGGGTGAGCTTCTATTGACGGGTAAGTTCAACGCGGAACGAATCGTGGCATTGGCTGGTTCTGTTGTGAAGCAACCGAAATACTATAAAACCAAAATCGGAGCTGAAATCTCCACTTTTCTTTATGCAAGTGGTGTCAATGAAGATAGGTTTAGGTTGATAAATGGAGATGTCCTGACAGGTTCTAAAACAAATACAGAGGGCTACCTTGGATTTTATAATAATACTGTGACGGCTATTCCCGAAGGAGACGATTACGAGTTTTTTGGTTGGAACAAGCCTGTGTTCAATAAAATTTCATCTACCAGGGCATTGACCTTCTCATGGTTGCAGCCAAACAAAAAATATGATCTGGACACCAATACCAATGGAGAGCATAGGGCTTTCGTGGTAACAGGTAGGTATGAAGAGGTCTTTCCTCTGGATATATACCCGCTTCAATTGTTGAAGGCCTGTATGGTTAAGGATTTGGACGAAATGGAGCAATTGGGGCTTTACGAAGTGGCTCCGGAGGATTTCTCCTTGACGGAATTCATATGCATATCAAAACAACCACACCAACAAATAATCAGGGAAGGATTGGATTTGTTGCAAAAAGAACTTGGATAATATGGGCATGAAAGAAAAATTACACCAGTTAAAACTAAAGTATCAGGGCAAAAAAATGGCTCCGGCCTTCAATGCGCTGCATACTTTTCTTTATATGCCGAACGAAACTACCCATTCCGGGGCACACGTTCGGGCGGCGGATGACTTAAAGCGTACCATGAACACGGTAATTATGGCCTTGGTGCCATGTTTGTTGTTCGGTATGTTCAATGCGGGATATCAACATTACTCTGCAATTAATGGTTTTCCGGAGAGCTTTTCTCTTTTTGAACACTTTTTGACATGGGATAACTTCTGGGTCGGTGTTACTACCGTTTTGCCATTGGTGATAGTATCCTATGGCGTAGGTTTGGCGATTGAATTCTTGTTCGCAGTGATCAAGGGCCATGAAGTAGAGGAAGGATACTTGGTGACCGGGATGTTGGTTCCGTTGATCATACCTGTAGATACGCCTCTTTGGATGTTGGCCATCGCGGTAGCGTTTGGTGTTGTTATCGGAAAAGAGGTTTTCGGAGGTACCGGAATGAATATATTGAACCCGGCACTCACCATACGTGCCTTCTTGTTCTTTGCTTATCCAACTTGGATGAGTGGTGATAAAGTGTGGGTTCACGAAGGAGTTGAGAGAGCGGGGACCGCTGATGCTATTTCTGGGGAAACCGTTCTAGGTTCTTTGGCACAGGGCTCTGACTACGCCTATTCGTTGTCCGATATGTTCTACGGATTTATTCCTGGTTCCGTTGGTGAAACATCCACTTTATTGATTCTTTTGGGAGCACTTTTCTTGATTTTCACGAAAATAGCTTCTTGGAGAATTATGGTAAGTGCCGTAGTGGGGGCTTTAGCTATGGGACTTATCTTCAATGGTATCGTAGATGCCGGATGGTTGCCCGAATACAGTAAATTTTATACGTTGATGAGTTTCCCTTACTGGCAGCATTTGTTGGTTGGAGGATTGGCCTTTGGTATTGTGTTTATGGCCACCGACCCTGTAACAGGTTCCCAGACCAATAAGGGTAAATGGTACTATGGATTCTTTATTGGATTCCTTTCGGTAATGATCAGGGTCTTCAACCCGGGATACCCGGAAGGTGTGTTCTTGGCCATCTTGTTGATGAACGTATTTGCGCCTACCATCGACCATTATGTGGTAAAAGGCAACATCAAAAAGAGATTGAAACGATTTAAGACAGCAACCATCTATCCAAAATCTTCGGATGAGGTAGATACACTAAAAACGGAAACAGCTTAATTATGGCAATCAATACAGAAAAAAATAGCTACACTGTAGTATTCGCAGTCTTAATGGTTGTTGTTGTGGGTTCGCTATTGGCATTTGTTGCATCTGGCCTAAAGCCGATGATCGATGAGAACGAACGTTTTGAAAAGCAACAGAACATTTTATACGCCATGGGTGTCAACGAGAATGAGGGAGATGGCGATGTGGCCTTTGTTCCTACTTCGGAAGTTGAAGAAGCGTTTGCAAAATATATAACACAGCAATTGGTGTTGGAAGGCAGCAAAGCAGTAGAAAAACAGGATGCCTACCTGATTAATGTAGAAAAAGCTTTGGCCAAGGCCAAAAGCGGTGAGAAAGCTGAGCTTCCCTTGTTGATAGGTGAAAAAGATGGAGAAAAATTCTATATCATCCCTATGTACGGTAAAGGACTTTGGGATGCTATTTGGGGATATCTTTCCGTGGACGAGAACATGGTGATAAAAGGTGTTTATTTTGACCACCGTGGAGAGACTCCAGGTCTTGGGGCCAACATAAAGCAACGTTTTTTTATGGATGATTTCAAAGGTGAATTGGTTGTTCAGGGCAACACTTATGTTGGAGTTGAGGTTGCTAAGGGAAACAACGACCCTTTGAATAATGAAAAAGAAGATAATCAAGTAGATGCTTTGGCCGGTGCTACCATTACCGGTAACGGTGTTACCGCTATGATAAAGGAAAGCCTAAAGCTATACAAACCTTATTTACAAACTATTAGATCCAATTAATATGGCGCTACTATCAAAAAAAGATGCAAATCTTATAAAAGATCCGTTGGCGGACAACAACCCTATTACCATTCAGGTATTGGGTATCTGTTCAGCGCTAGCGATTACCGCGGAGCTCAAAGCTTCCGTAGTGATGGCAATATCGGTATTGTTCGTACTTGGCGTGGGTAACGTTGTTATCTCATTATTGAGGAACATCATACCTGCAAAAATTAGAATTATCGTGCAATTGGTGGTTGTTGCCGCCTTGGTGATCATAGTGGACCAGGTTTTGAAAGCCTTCGCCTATGAACTCAGCAAGACCCTGTCCGTATTTGTGGGATTGATCATTACCAACTGTATCATTATGGGACGTTTTGAAGCATTCGCTTTGGGTAACGGCCCTTGGAAATCCTTCTTGGATGGTATAGGGAATGCATTGGGATATGGTGTGATTCTTGTAATAGTTGGTTTCTTTAGGGAACTATTGGGCTCTGGAACACTTTTCGGAATGAAAGTTTTGGGGGACCCTGTTACAAAAACAGGACTGTACTCCATCGGATATGAAAATAACGGCTTTATGATCATTCCTCCAGCAGCATTGATTGTGGTGGGAATCATTATCTGGGTACAACGTTCTCGAAATAGAGCATTAATTGAAGAAGCATAAACTGAGGAAACATGTTAGAGCATTTAGAACTATTTTTTAGATCAATCTTCGTAGACAATATGGTGTTTGCGGTCTTTTTGGGAATGTGTTCCTATTTGGCCGTATCCAAAAAAGTTTCCACAGCCGTAGGTCTTGGCGCGGCCGTAATATTCGTTTTGGGTGTTACCGTGCCATTGAACTGGTTATTGGATCAATATTTATTGCAAGATGGAGCCTTGGTTTGGTTGGGACCGGAATATGCCGATTACGACCTGAGCTTTCTGTCCTTTATCCTATTTATCGCCACCATTGCAACAATGGTACAATTGGTGGAAATCGTAGTGGAAAAGTTCTCTCCATCGCTGTATAACTCCTTGGGTATTTTCTTGCCGTTGATTGCAGTAAACTGTGCGATTCTGGGAGGTTCGCTTTTTATGCAGACCAGAGAAATTCCAAATATAGGTTTGGCGTTGAATTATGGAATCAGTTCTGGTATCGGATGGTTCCTTGCCATTTTGGCCATAGCCGCCATACGCGAAAAAATCAGATATTCCAACGTTCCTGCACCCTTGCGTGGACTTGGAATTACATTTATCATTACAGGCTTAATGGGAATAGGGTTCCAAAGCTTTGGTGGAATGCTCACAGGAGACAATGAGCCACCAGAGGAAACCCAGACAACCACCGCTAAAGCTGAGGATGAAAAGGAAATTAAGAAGGAGATTGATGACAAGGAAAAAGCGATCTCTTATAACGAAGCCATAAACAAATAGAAGATGATATTAGCCGCAAGTACCGGAGGTACTATTCTAATTACCGTAGTAGCGTTTCTTGTTTTGTTGTTGATTTTGGTAGCACTTTTGCTGTTTACCAAAGAAAAGCTATCTCCATCAGGACCAGTTACGATCACCATTAATGGTGAAAAAGAATTGGAAGTTGGTTCAGGAGGGTCTTTGTTGTCAACCTTGGGTAATCAAAAGATATTCTTGCCATCCGCATGTGGTGGAGGAGGAACCTGTATCCAATGTGAATGCCATGTGCTTTCCGGTGGAGGAGAGGCCTTGCCAACAGAAACACCTCACTTCTCTAAAAAGGAGTTGAGCGAGGGTGCTCGTTTGGCCTGTCAGGTCAAGGTTAAGCAAGATATGAACATCACTATACCAGAAGAGGTGTTTGGTATCAAAAAGTGGGATGCCAAAGTGGTTCGTAACTATAACGTGGCCTCTTTTATCAAGGAGTTTGTGGTAGAGATTCCAGAAGATATGAACTATAAGGCAGGTGGCTATATCCAAATTGAGATTCCACCTTGCGAAGTAAAATATTCAGATATTGACATTACCGCTCACCCAGAAGAACATGAGACACCGGACAAGTTTCAAGCCGAGTGGGATAAGTTCAACCTATGGCCATTGGTAATGAAGAATCCTGAAACTGTAGAAAGAGCCTATTCCATGGCCTCTTACCCAGCAGAAGGAAGAGAGATTATGCTGAACGTTCGTATTGCTACCCCACCTTGGGACCGTAACAAAAATGGATGGATGGATGTGAATCCAGGTATTGCCTCTTCATATATCTTTAGCTTGAAGGAAGGTGATCCAGTAACCATTTCTGGACCGTTCGGTGAATTCTTTATTAATGAGTCCGAAGCAGAAATGCTTTACGTAGGTGGTGGTGCCGGTATGGCGCCAATGCGTTCTCACTTGTACCACTTGTTCAAAACATTAAAGACCAATAGAAAAGTTACTTATTGGTATGGGGGTCGTTCCAAAAGAGAATTGTTCTATATTGATCATTTCAAGCAATTGGAAAAGGATTTCCCTAACTTCAAATTCTATATGGCACTTTCAGAACCAATGGAAGAAGATAACTGGAAGGTTAAAGAGAATATTGATGCTGAAGGAGATGGTTTTGTTGGGTTTATTCACAACTGTGTTATCGATAACTACTTGAACCATCACGAAACCCCTGAAGACATAGAACTATACTTCTGTGGTCCGCCATTGATGAACAAAGCTGTTCAGAAAATGGGCGAGGACTTTGGTATTCCAGATGAGAACATAAGGTTCGATGACTTTGGAGGATAATCCAGAACATATAATCACCTCGAGCATTGTCGAGAGGAATTTATAAAACCAAACCGATGCTCAAGCATCGGTTTTTTTGTTGCCTATGGGAAGAGAACTAACAGAACAGGAATTGCACAACTTGGCCATGAACATAGTGGGCCGGGAGCTGGAAGCGGATGGTTTTGAGTTTATGGCCATCAACAGTAAGCTCAAAAAGAACCCTCAGTACGTGTGCCTTAAGGAAAAGGTGCTGCATTTTATTGTAGTGCGCAATGTGGAATTTCCCTTGAATCCAAGGGAATACGATGAAGAATTGATGCGCACCGTTAAGGACCATGCCGAGAAATTTGAGGCCCGGACTTATTTCGCAGGGGTTGGACTCTCCAACGCATCGGACCGGACGGAACCGTTGTTTTTGGATGAAGAATATGTAGTGGACTATCAAGGATTAATAGAGATATAGATGAGAAAAATTGTACTCTTATTGGGATTCGCCGTTTTGTTTTTTGGCTGCACCCAGAAGAAAGGGCAGATAAAGAACCAGGCCTGGGGCAATGCTCTTGGCACTACCTATTCCATTATTTACATTGCCGATGGGGAGTTGGACTATCAACAGGAAATAGATTCTGTTTTTCAAGTGCTCAACCAATCTATGTCCACCTATATCCCTTCTTCCGACATTTCCAAGATCAATGAAGGTGACTCCACTGTAGTTGTGGATGATATGTTCAAAGAGGTGTTTGATGTTTCTAGCGACGTACACAAGGCTTCAAACGGCTATTTTGATCCCACTATCGGTGTTTTAGCGAATGCGTGGGGATTTGGTCCGGGAAACCAGATGGAGCTTGACAGCCTTCGTGTGGACAGTTTATTGGGCTATGTGGGATGGGGGAAAGTTAAATTGAACTCAGATAACACCATATCAAAGGAACATCCATCTATCCGTTTTGATTTTAATGCGGTGGCCAAAGGTTATGCGATAGATAGACTGGGGGCCATGTTGGATGCCAAAGGTATCGAGAATTACCTCGTTGAAGTAGGGGGCGAAGTGCTCGCCAAGGGCACCAATCTGGATTCAGGAAAACAATGGACGGTCGGTATTGATGACCCTCAGGTGGAAACAGGTCGTGAATTGAAACAAATTGTATCTCTAGAGGATATGGCCATGGCTTCCTCGGGCAACTACAGAAAGTTTCGGATAGACCCTGAGACAGGCGAGAAATACGTGCATACCATCAACCCAAAAACAGGATACACCAAAAACTCCAATGTTTTGGCGACCAGTGTGGTGGCAAAAACCTGTGCCGTGGCCGATGCTTATGCAACAACCTTTATGGCGATGGATCTGGAGGAGTCCAAAGAAGTACTTGCGAATCATGATGAGCTGGAAGCATACATCATCTATTTGGATGAAAACGGGGAGACTAAGGAATTTTTTACTCCGGGTTTCGAGAAGTTGGTCAAAAAATGATTATTTCCTGACTAGAGGAATAATCTCCCCCTTCGCCAAGCGATATTTTTCAACGGCTTCCTTTGGAAGAATACTCGTGTAATCCACTTCTTCCACAGTGAAACCTATGCTGCGAAGCTTATCAAAATAGTCCCTTCCATAGATGCGGACATGGTCGTATTGACCAAAAATGCGGGCACGTTCCTTTCGGTCGGTAATGGTGTTATCTTCAAAGGTCTTTTCCCTTTTCAGGTCCTGCGGAATTTGAAAGATGCCCCATCCGCCTGGTTTCAAAACTCGATATAGTTCTTGCATGGCCTTGGTGTCATCCGGAATATGTTCCAAAACATGGTTGCATAAGATGACATCAAAGGAATTATCGGAAAAGGGTAGGTTGCAAATATCAGCCTTTACATCTGCCAAAGGTGAATTGAGGTCGGTAGTGGTGTAATCTAGATTGTCCAACTTTTTGAAACGTTTATAAAACGCCTGTTCAGGCGCGAAGTGGAGCAATTTTAATGGAGCGTTGAAAAATTCCGTTTCATTTTTTAAATATAGCCACAATAAGCGGTGCCGCTCCAAGGATAGGGTAGAAGGAGAGAGTACGTTCTCCCTGGGACTCTCATATCCATAGGGTAAAAATTTCTTGAATGATTTGCCATCAATAGGGTCTGTGAATCTGTTTCCTTTGAGTGATAACGCAATTATTGGTCTCACCCAATAACTTAACCTGATCAGTATGGGCCTAGGAATTAGATTTAGGAAGTATTTAAAAATTTTTGACACGAATCACACGGATTTTTACCAATTGATTTATAGTATTACTCTTTTGTAGGATAAGCTATCCTCACCAAAATTTACAATTAGACCCAACTTCATATTGGAAGCTGCTAGGTAATTCACCGTTTGTTTCACATGACCACTATTTATTTTTTCCACAGCTTTGAGTTCTAGGATTATTTTGTCGTCCACTAAAAAGTCAGCGAATTAGTGATGTTTCAAGATGTTGCCTTTATAGGTGATATTGAATTTAGCTTCTTTTTGATACGGAACACCGTTCGACTTTAGTTCCAACTCCAATGCTTCTCCATAGACTGCTTCATTGAATCCTTTACCAAGTTCATTATAGATGTCCATGCATAGGCCAATGATGAAGTAGGACTCATTTTTATAAATGATTTGGGACATTTATTTGAGTAATTGGTGAAATTCGTGTCAAAATAAAAAATACTTACACTAAAGCACCAACTTCTTGCTTCGGAACTCATCCTCTTCATCGCTGGTAATGCCCAACGCATCATAAATATATTGAAAAGTGGATAGGAGTTCAGGTTTGCCGTCTACAAGGGCCACATCGTGCTCAAAGTGGGCGCTCGGCTTTCCATCCGCCGTTAGAATGGTCCAACCATCTTTCAGTTGTTTTATTCGTCTTGTGCCCATGTTGATCATAGGCTCAATGGCCACAACGGTTCCATTTACAAATTTTTTGCCCCGCCCCCTTTTCCCATAATTGGGCATTTGAGGGTCTTCATGTAGTTCACGGCCCAAACCATGTCCCACCAATTCACGCACAACTCCATAGCCATGGTCTTCCGTGTACTTTTGGATGGCATAGGCCACATCGCCCACACGATTGCCCAATGTAAACTCTCTAATTCCCAAGTAAAGTGATTCTTTGGTGACCTTGAGCAGTTTTTTGGTTTCCTCGGCCACCTCGCCAACTTCAAAAGTATAAGCGTGGTCACCATAGAACCCATTTTTGACGGCCCCACAATCCACGGAAACAATATCGCCGTCTTTCAAAGTTTCGTTGCCGGGTATGCCGTGCACTACTTGCGCATTTGGGCTCCAGTTAAGGGTGTTCGGAAAATCGTACATGCCCAAAAATCCGGGTACGGCTCCTTGTTCACGGATAAATTCCTCCGCCATTTTATCCAACTTTAGCGGATTGGCACCTGGCTTGATTTCCTTGGCCAACATGCCCAATGTTCTGGATACTACCAAAGCGCTTTCGCGCATCAACTCAATTTCCTCTGCTGTCTTTACTTGAATCATAGCCGCAAAGATAAATTGATTCTATGGATTTTAAAGAATGTTTGCTTAAACCAATGGTTTTTGAGTCATCAATTCGGGTTGTGGTACACCGATCATTTTAAGAATGGTCGGGGCAATATCTCCCAAAACACCGCTTTTCACCTCTTTGATATCGCTGTCCACCAAAATAAGTGGTACGGGGTTGGTGGTGTGTGCCGTGTTGGGGCTACCATCGGGATTGATCATGGTATCGCAGTTTCCGTGATCGGCAATTACGATAGTGGAATAGCCGTTCTCCAAGCCGGCGGTAATCACGTCCTTGGCACATTGGTCAACGGTTTCACATGCCTTAATGGCTGCTTCCATGACACCTGTGTGCCCAACCATATCCGGATTGGCAAAGTTGAGACAGACAAAATCGGCCTCCCCTTTTTTAAGTTCGGGGATAATCGCATCACGGATGTCGTATGCACTCATTTCTGGTTGAAGGTCGTACGTCGCAACTTTCGGGGAAGGGCAGAGTATGCGTTCTTCGCCATCAAAAGGTTCCTCGCGCCCTCCGTTGAAGAAGAAGGTAACGTGCGGATATTTTTCAGTCTCGGCGATACGTATCTGCTTTTTACCATTTTTGGCTAGGGTCTCACCAAGGGTCTCCTTTATATTTTCTTTGTTGAATATGATTTTGATTCCGTTGAAGGATTCATCATAATTCGTCATGGTAACGTAATACAGGTCCAGTTTGTGCATGTTCTGCTCATGGAAATCCTGTTGGCTCAACGCTTGGGTAAGCTCACGGCCACGGTCGGTCCTAAAATTGAAGAAAATTATCACATCACCATCTTGAATCTTGGCAACCGGGGCATTGGTAGCATCCGTCATTACCAAAGGTTTGATGAACTCGTCGGTAACGCCTTCATCATAACTTTTTTGCATGGCCTTGCCTATGTGCTGTGTTTTTTCACCATCGGAATTTACAAGGACATCATAGGCCATTTTAACGCGTTCCCAACGTTTATCACGGTCCATGGCGTAGTATCTTCCGATTACGGTAGCCAACTTGGTCTTTTTGTCGGAACAGTAATTATCAAGGTCTACCAAAAAGCCCTTTCCGCTTTTGGGGTCAACATCACGCCCGTCGGTAAATGCATGCACAAAGGAATTTTCCACACCATTTTCGTCGGCGGCTTTTATGAGTGCTTTTAGGTGGTCGATATGGCTATGTACGCCGCCATCGCTCACCAAGCCCAAAAAGTGGACAGGTTTGTTGTTGGCCTTGGCGTAGTCAAAGGCTTCCTTGAGTACTACTTCATTTTTTAAGGTGTCTTCTTTTACGGCTTTGTTGATTTTGGCCAAGTCTTGGTAAACGATTCTTCCCGCACCAAGGTTCATGTGCCCCACCTCGCTGTTTCCCATCTGTCCTTCGGGCAGACCAACGTTCATTCCGTCGGTGTGCAGGTCCGCATCAGGATATTTGGTATATAGTGAATCAATGAATGGTGTATTGGCTTTTTCGATGGCCGAAACTTTTGGGTCTGGAGATTTTCCCCAGCCGTCCAAAATCATAAGAATAACCTTTTTGTTCATAGTAACATATTGTACCACAAAAATAAAATGTTCTCCTTGGATGCCCTAGCTTTTTGTTAAAATTCTAATTATGAAGTTGTTAATTATTTTATGTTAAAATTGCAGAGTTGTTAAAAATAAGTTATTTAACTGTTAATCGTGTAACACTGTCTGTTTTTAGAAGTCTATTTTTATAACAAGTAAATTCATTAATCAAAAACAATCATCATGAAAAAAACAATTTTCACAGTGGCTGCATTTTCCATGTTGGCCCTAAGCGGCCTTTCTGCCAACGAACTCAAAACAACTGATTTTGGAACCTCTATTGAACTGGTAAGTCCGGACGAGCTCAGCAGTTTTTGCAAAGCTGTAATGCAGGGCGATGTGGACACCGTTAAAAAATTGATTGAACTTGGCGAGGATGTCAACCAAAAATCTTTGGGAAAAGCTCCTATCCATTATGCGGCCCGTTACAATAAGGCAGAGGTCTTAAAAGTGCTCATTGAAAATGGGGCCGACCTAAAAAAGCGCTGTGATGGCGGCATGACTGCCATGAAGTATGCAAAATTGTCCAACGCAACAGAGGCACAAGCCGTGTTGGAAGCTGCTATGAAAAAATAGAAAAGGAGTTTATTCGTCCAATGAAAAGGCCCCAACAAATTGTTGGGGCCTTTTTTCATTTCACAAATTTAGTGTCCCTGCAAAAGAGTGTGTCTCGCGGCTTAGAACTCAAAGCCAGTAAAAGCTCTGTATAAAAATGCATATACAGCCAATAAAAACATGGCGGCACAGAATATTGAGTATCCCTTTAAAAAGAATACAACAAAGCTAGGTTTGCAATCGTCAAATGCCTCTAAATAGAGATCTTTAAAGTGTAATAGTGTTCCCATATGTTCTCTCTTTTTATAGCATAAAAGATCAAGAGAACGTAGGTAGGATTCGGGTTCATTCAAAGATACGGAAATAAAGGCAAAGCACTTTTTTAATCGATGAACCGCCGATTCTATCGACCTGAATATTTATCGATGGATTCCTTGATTTTTTCGATCCTGTTCTCGGGGTCGGGGTGAGTGCTCTGGAATTCGGGAACCCGGTTTGGTCCGGCAGCGGCTTTCAGTATTTTCATTACCTCGATCATCTCGTTGGGGTCGTAACCGGATTCGATCATAAACAACACCCCAAGGTCATCGCTCTCCAGTTCGTCGCCCCTGCCATTGGTCAAAAGGGTATTTTGGCCGATACCTGCCACCACGTTGCCCATGTCGCCACCTACCGATGCCCCGGTGGCCAAAGTTTGCCAAAAACTGCTCTCGGCAATACGCTCGGCGGAGTGCCTGCCGATCACATGGCCTATTTCGTGGCCCAGTACGCCCGCAAGTTGTGCCTCGTTGAGCTGGGAGAACAGGGCATAGGTGATAAATATTTGTCCGCCCGGCAAAGCAAAGGCATTAATGGTACGGTCGTCCGCTAACAGGTGGAACTCATAGCGATAAGGTGTCTCGCTGGCCACACTGTTTTGGACGAGTTTGTTGCCCACTTTGTCCACTAAATTTTGAAGACGCTCATCGGGATAGAGGCCGCCGTGCTGTTGTGCCATTTCAGGCGCACTTTGCAGCCCAATGGCAATCTCCTGCTCCGCGGTCATGTCGATGTTCTGGGTTCGCCCGGTGTACGGGTTTTCTTCTTGGTTGCTGCATCGGCGGATGAATGCGAAGGCAACAATGGCCAAACCGATAAGGATGCGTATCCTCCAACTACCTCTTCTCATGGTATAGCGTTATAGTCAGTTGAAGATACGAAAAAACACTTATAGCAATACTGGGTTGATGTCCAAAATATTGTCCTGAATATACGTTTTTATGAACCCTGCGGTAAAGTGTTGGCTACCCAAGAAACTCTCTTCCTGCAACAACTTGAGGATATTGAGTTTTCTATAGGCCGTTAGCATGGGAATGGAAATGGGGGCATAGCTGTAATGCCAAGGTTCGTATTTGAAGCCCCTTCTTCTAGGGTTGTCGGTGTAGACCAGATAGAAGCCATATTTGGTCGAGTTTTCGTCCAACCAAAGTTTGAAGCCTTCGTAAGGGCCGCCCGCCTCAAATTTTTCGGGGACAAGCACGTCTCCCGATGCCTTTGGGAAGCCATCTATAATATCGATGTCCGTGCCCCAGTGATGCCTGCTGGTTCCGGGAATCGTGGAATATTCTATGATTTTTTCAATGGCATCTAACGGGGACATGCCGGATTCTTGCGTGTAGTTCAGGTATTTGCGTTCCCAAATGCGCTGTTGATGGTAATAATCGCGAAAACTGGACACCATTTTAATATCGAACCCATCCGAATAGGCCGCTTTTTTCATTTCCAAAAAGGAGTTGTAGGCCTCTTCCCTTAAATTGATGCCTTCGCCAAAAAGTTGTACGTCCGCTTTGCCCATGAGCTCCTCGGTCGAGTATTTGGGTTCGGCGAAATAGGGAAATACGGGTGGAAGGGCACAGGCCATGCCGGATGCCGCGGTATTTTTTAAAAAGCTCCTTCTTTTCATGAAACAAATTTTGCCCCAAGTTAAGAAGTATTTTTAATTCCTGCTTTTGAAAAATTCTGGAGGGAAAGACTGATTTTTTACTTGTCCAAAAATAGGAAGCCATTATATTCCAGTCCAAGGTCGTCCAAGGTCACCAGATAAAAATAAACACCTTCCGGCAGTCCGGTCGCTTGGTTGGGAACCATGCTGCCCGTGTTGGCCACGCCCCTGAACTCGTTGGTATAGTTGATTCTTTCAAAAACCTTTTGTCCGTAGCGGTTAAAGATGCGCAAACTGTTGTTCGGGGATTCCTCCATACCGTCAATGACCAAAAAGTCGTTGATGCCGTCACCATTCGGGCTCAAAAAATAATTCCCCAACGTGGGGTTGTTCACGGCAAAAGTATCTGTCGGAAGCGGAACCGTACCAAAGGTAATGGCCGCATAATCGTTGGGCACAAAGGTCTCCGAGGTTACAAAACCATTGGTGATATCGCCACTATAAGCGGTGTTCCCGATAACCACCCATTGGTTGGACGATTTGTTCCAGCCCACTACGATTATGGATTCCACCGTGGCGTTCGGAATGGTGATCAGGCTGCTACGGGTGTTCCACGAAATGGTGACCTGAACGGGCACATTGCCCTGTAGTATCCAGAATTCCCTATCGGTCACCGTACCAATGTTGTTCACTTTTTCTTCTACATTAAAAGTTTGTGAAAGGGAAGTGGGGGCGGAAGGGTTTTCAAAAAAATAGGCACAAATGGCCCGTGGTACACTGCCCTGGGCATTGAACGTCAACGGACGGAGCTGCTCTGCATCGCCTACCGGAAAGGAGAACACGTTGCGGTTGTTCACCTCGGCAAAGCCGACGACTTTGGAAGCGTTGCTCTCCCCGCCAAAAAAGCCGTCTTCCATAAAATTTAGGTTGACCGTTGGCGTGTTGGTGGGCGTTAAAAAATCACCCAGTATAAAATTAACGTTGTTCCGGACCATAAGCGGGATGTCCAAAAACACATTGTTGTCCATCAAGATCTCCGTGTCCCAAAAAGTGGGGGGTATGCTCCCTGTGACCATAATGGGGCGGTTGCCGTAAAAACCGACCAGCCCGGTGGTTTGGTCAAAGTTGGCATCGTTGATCAAATTGGTGTGCAGGCCCACTTGGGCATTGTTGTGCACGGTAAAGTTGCCACTATTGTACAGCCCCTCTTGGGCCAAGGCAACACTTACCGATAACAAAAATGCTATGTGGAGGAAGGGTTTCAAAGAATTATAAGTTTGTTACTGTAAAATACCAACTAGAATCTACAGGGGAATAAAGTATATTGTCAACCACAACTGAGTGTGTGTGAGGGTCTACGGTTGTTGGGGTCGTTGGGTCTTGTGTTTCATAGAAATCTGCCATTGGAAAAGGGGCATAGATAGTTACATCAAACCCGTTAACTGTTGGGTTTGATACTTCTATCGTTGTTCCTGGCTGTGGTTGGTTTAAAACAGTTAGTTGAACAATATAATTTACATCACCCGCAGGTCTAGGAGTAGCAAATTGTACAGAATAATTACCAGTACTGGTTCTTGTTACACCCGAACCTGCTGCTGGCAGTGCGACTCCAGATGCATTCACAATTGTTGCGTTATTATTTACTCTGCCGAGAGCTACCACGGGATTTGTAACAGCGACATTAAAATCTTGTCCGGAGGGAGTAACAGTAATTCCATCTCCTTCGGAAACAGTAGGTGTATCTATTAGAATCCAGTTCGTTCCGTCCCATTGCATGAGCTGTCCGTTGGTTGTTCCGTCCTCAAGTTTTGCACGAGTAACGTTTGCATCGAGTATTTTATTTGTAGTGACCGCTCCGTCCGCAAGTTCGTCGGTATCTATTCCCCCGTCAAGCACGTCCAAAGTCAAAGGGTCTGCCTGTGTTCCAGTTCCGTTCAGTGCAAGGGACCCGTTTAATGTTGCGTCGGTTACTTCGTTCCCTATAATACCATCCGTTTCTGTGATGTTCAATGCCGATTCATCAATAAGGACCCAGTCGGTTCCGTCCCATTGCATAAGCTGTCCTGTGGTTGTACCATCCTCAAATTTTGCACGAGTAACATTTGCATCTAGTATTTTGTTTGTAGTGACCGCTCCGTCCGCAAGTTCATCGGTATCTATTCCCCCGTCAAGCACGTCCAAAGTCAAAGGGTCTGCCTGTGTTCCGGTTCCGTTCAGTGCAAGGGATCCATTTAATGTTGCGTCGGTTACTTCGTTCCCTACAATACCATCTGTTTCTGTGATATTCAGGGATGTTTCATCGACGAGTACCCAGTCGGTTCCATCCCATTGCATGAGCTGTCCGTTGGTTGTTCCGTCCTCAAGTTTTGCACGAGTAACGTTTGCATCGAGTATTTTATTTGTAGAGACCGCTCCGTCCGCAAGTTCGTCGGTATCTATTCCCCCGTCAAGCACGTCCAAAGTCAAAGGGTCTGCCTGTGTTCCAGTTCCGTTCAGTGCAAGGGACCCGTTTAATGTTGCGTCGGTTACTTCGTTCCCTATAATACCATCCGTTTCTGTGATGTTCAATGCCGATTCATCAATAAGGACCCAGTCGGTTCCGTCCCATTGCATAAGCTGTCCTGTGGTTGTACCATCCTCAAATTTTGCACGAGTAACATTTGCATCTAGTATTTTGTTTGTAGTGACCGCTCCGTCCGCAAGTTCATCGGTATCTATTCCCCCGTCAAGCACGTCCAAAGTCAAAGGGTCTGCCTGTGTTCCGGTTCCGTTCAGTGTAAGGGATCCATTTAATGTTGCGTCGGTTACTTCGTTCCCTACAATACCATCTGTTTCTGTGATGTTTAGTAATGTTTCGTCAACAAGAACCCAGTCGGTCCCGTTCCATCGCATGAGCTGTCCGGAAGTTGTTCCGTTGGCTATTTTGTCGAGGGTAACAGCATCATTCGCGATATCCTCTTCAAGAATCGTGCTGTTCAATATTTTATTTGAAGTAACCGCATTATTGGCAAGTTCGTTTTCCGTGATTCCAAGTGGAGAAACCCCAAGCGTATATGGGTCACCGGCATCTCCATTTCCAGAACGTGTCAAGGTTCCATCGGTGACATCCACCACCTCATTACCTATAACGCCATCGGCTTCAGAAATCTGTAGATCAGATTCTAAGATAAGTTGCCATTCGCCTTCGGCCCCTGCGTTTCCGTTCCATAAGATAATTTGTCTCGTTAGGTCATCGCCATCAGAAAAAATCCGCAAAGGGTCTACGGAACTGATTGCGATTTTTTCTCCGCGAATAGTACCGTTGGCTATATCCCTGCCTTCAATTGAAAAGTTTTGTATGTTACTTCCTGTGATTTCTCCAACCTCAAAGTTGTAATTGGTGCTGCCATCCCCATTGTCCGTAGTGGTGATTACAACGGTGCTGTCCAAGGTATTGGAGTATAGCTGGCTCATATAATCGTCGCGGGTGCTTACGGTAAACGAATCATCCAGCGCCTCACAGATATTGATCCATGCCGTGCCATCGTAGTAGTGCAGGCAGTTTTGGTCCGTGTTGTACACCAAGGCACCGCGCAACGGGCTTATGGCGCTCATTTGGGCATCGGTTACTCGGGAGATCACCAAGGCACGCGAGGTACTCTCCAACTCCAGTAACGAGGCCGGGTTCAAGTTCTGGGGGTTATCACCGATTTTTACCTGTGCGGTCAACGAGTTGATCGCCAATAGGCCTATGATGGTGTAGATTAGTGCAGTTTTCACAGTGTTTGTTTATTTGAGGATTTTCCAAACGTAAAAACAAAACTATACTTATGTTTTAATATCTTTAATAAATACCGTCCAAACACGAAATTCACAGGTGAATGGAACCACCTTTGGTATATTTGTTGGGCACAGAATTAACAAAAGTTTAGAACGGCTTAATTTTTTTTATGCCGTTCATGGACTTTCTTTAACTGATACTAAATACATTCCAATGAAAAATATATACTTGATCGTGTTCTCATTACTGTTGTCCGGCTATTGCATGGCGCAGGACTCCCGTCAAATGTTGCGGGGAAAGGTGCTTTACAGGAGCTCCAATGTCCCCAACGAGAACGTTATCAACTCCACTAGTGGCCAAGCTACCATAACCAACGACAATGGTGAGTTTATGATCGAGGTGATGGAAGGCGACCAATTGGTCTTTACCGCGATCAATTACCAGTTGGAGGTGGTGAAGATCACACCGGAAATATTGGCCAACAACCGTTTGGTGGTAGAGGTGGATGAAAAAGTACAGGAGCTGGACGAAGTAGTGGTAAGCCCGGAAAACCAAGAACGCTTTCTTGAGGTAAAAAACGAGGATTTTAAACAGTTCGATTACGAAATAGATCGTAGCACTGAGGTGGAGAACATTGCCAATTCCCAGATTACACGTGGTATGAAGGATGGACTCAACTTTGTGAACATTTTCAAGGCTTTATTTAAGTCTCAAGATGCCAATGGACAGGAGCGAATCCCGCTTAAAGTGAGCGAAGTGCTCAGACATGTGTATGATGATGAGTTCTTTGTGGTGGATCTAAGGTTGCCACAGGACAAGATAGATGCATTTCTGTTGTATTGTGATGACAAAATACCTTCCCAGACCCTGCTCAAAAAAGAAAACGAATTTCAGTTGATCGATTTTTTGGTGACCCAAAGCAAGGAATTTAGGGAAACTTTGAGCGAGGAATGAAAAAGTGCTTACTTGCCTTGTTGATTTTTGCCGCCCAATGGGCTTTTGCCCAAGAAGGCGAGACTAAAATATTGCAGGGGAAAGTTATCAGTGCCGACAAAGATGTTGTGGGTGTTGTAGTTCAAAATGTGACTACTGCCGATGCGGTGATCACCGATCTGGAGGGCAATTTTTCCATACGGGTAAGGGTAAACGATACCTTGTTGTTTTCCGCTGTACATTTTTTAAGAAAATCCCTTCCCGTTACCGAAGCATTGTACCGCTCCAACTTTGTTGAGGTGCCCATGCAGGAGTTTGTGAACGAGCTCAAGGAGGTGGTGGTAACCCCGTACAACCTGACGGGTGATCTCACCAAGGACATAGACCGTGTAACTTTGGAAAAGGATGTAAGCGCCGAGGCGTTGAACCTGCCCAATGCCCACAGGCGTATTCCTACCCAGAGTGAGCGTAAATTGCAGGAAGCGTCATCCATGAGCATGACCGCTGGCGGTGGTTTGGGAGGTGCAGGTGGTGGTATGAGCCTCAATCCCATCATCAATGCGATAACAGGGCGTACCAAAATGCTCAAGAATAGGGTAAAGGTGGATAAAACCTATGCCCAAACACAGCAAGTGCAAGGGTTTTATGCCGACTCGCTTTTTGTGTCCACTCTTAAGATTCCCATGGATAAAATAGAAGACTTTATGTATTTCTGCGAGGTGGACGAAGCTTTTCAAACAGCCGTGGAGCTGGGAGATAAACTACAAATCTTGGATATTATGATTCAAAAGAGCAGGGCATACCGGGAGAGCAATAATTTGGATTGATTTTTTTAGATGTTTGATGTCTGATGTCTGATGTCTGATGTCTGATAAAAGTTTGGCAGGTAAATTGCAGAAAGATTTCTAAAACTGTAACATTGCTGTGCAATTAAAGCCCAATACCACATGATGACACTAAAAAAAGGAAGGATGGCATTTTTACCTTTGGTAATGTTGTTGTTGCTATCCTTTTCATCCGCCCATAAATATTATGTAAGTGTTACCAATATCGCCTATTCCAAAGATGATAGCGCGTTCCAGGTTACCAGTAGGGTCTTTATAGACGACCTCGATAAGTTGCTGAAGGAACGGTATGACATTGAGGCGAAATTGGCCACGCCAAAGGAATCCAAGTTGGCGGACGAGTACATCGAAAAATATTTTAGAACAAAATTTGCGATAGAACTTGACGGGAAGCCCGTTCAATATAATTTTTTGGGAAAACGCTACGATAACGATATGGTGATCTGTTATCTGGAAATCCCCAATGTAAAGCTATCGGAAACAAAAAGCATGACCATACAGAACGAAGTGCTCATGGATTTGTTCGATGATCAGCAGAATATAGTACATGTCAAGTGGAACGGAAACAAAAAAAGTTTTATGCTGATCCGTCAGAACAACAAAGGAATGTTAAACTTATGATGTATTCTTAACAATTGGTTAAAATATGTTATTTTTCACCGTTATAAAATCAGATAAAAAATGAACAGATTCAAGTATTGCTTAGCTTCTGTCTTGTTCCTTTTTGGGGCCGTGGTTATGGCACAAGAAGAAGGGGACGTGAAAGAAAAGCGGGAGCCCGGTCATTACAACCAAAGTAGATTCAAACAATTGTACGAGGAGTTTTCCACTCCCAACACCTACCGTTCGGCCTCAGGTGCCCCAGGCCCTGATTATTACCAACAGCAGGCGGATTACGTAATGGACATCCAGTTGGATGACAAGAACGCGAAGATCAGTGGGGAAGAGACCATTACGTACCATAACAATTCGCCGGACGATCTGGAGTTTCTTTGGGTGCAATTAGATCAAAACGTGCGGGCCAAAGATTCTAAGTCTCCTTTGCGGGACGGCAATGGTGTAAATATCGCCTATACGGCGGACAACTTTGCCCAAACCTATATAAGTGAGCCGTTCGATGGTGGTTTCAATATACAATCCGTTACCGATGCCAGTGGAAAGCCGTTGTCGTACACCATCAACCAGACCATGATGAGAATCAACATCCCCGAACCGTTAAAAAGCGGGGAGAAAGTTTCATTCTCCATCAAATGGTGGTACAATATTCCAGACCATACTGTGGATAGGGCACGTTCTGGCTACGAGTATTTTCCAAAAGACGGGAACCGTGCTTACGTAATCGCACAGTTCTTCCCAAGAATGGCCGTTTACAATGATGTAGAGGGATGGCAGAACCACCAGTTCTGGGGAAGCGGAGAGTTCGCTTTGCCATTCGGTAATTACGATGTTAGCATTACCGTACCTGCAGACCACGTATTGGATGCAACGGGAGAGCTTCAAAACAGAGATGAAGTGTTCTCCAAAGAAATGCTAAAGCGTTACAAGCAGGCCAAAAAATCGTATGATAAGCCTGTGATCATCGTAACCCAAGAAGAGGCGGAAGCTGCAGAGAAAGGTTTTTCTACCGACACCAAGACATGGAAGTTTAAAGCAACCAATGTTAGGGATTACGCATTTGCATCGTCCAGAAAATTTGTTTGGGATATGCAGGCCGTTAAAATCGGTAACAAAGATGTAATGGCAGTGTCCCTTTACCCAAAAGAAGGAAACCCACTTTGGGAGGAACTGTCCACCAAAGCAGTGGTGCAGACCTTGAAGACTTATTCAAAGCACACGTTCGATTATCCATACCACAAAGCCATTTCCGTCCATGCAAAGAACCAGGGAATGGAATATCCGATGATTTGCTGGAATTACGGACGTCCGAATGAGGATGGTACGTATTCCGACAGGGTAAAATATGGAATGATCAGTGTGATCATCCACGAGGTCGGCCATAATTACTTTCCTATGATAGTTAACTCCGATGAGCGCCAATGGGGATGGATGGATGAAGGAATCAACACCTTTGCCCAATATTTGGCAGAACAGGAATTCGGTAAAAACTATCCTGAAGTGATAGCCCCCAACAGCGAATACCCATCACGAAGAGGAAAAGCAGCGGATATTGTGCCTTATATGGCTGGAGACCAAAGTTATATTTCCCCTATCATGTCCAACCCGGAAAATGTGTATCAATTGGGTCCAAACGCATACGGTAAACCGGCAACGGCACTTAATATCTTAAGGGAAACCGTAATGGGAGAGGAATTGTTCGACCATGCCTTCCAAACCTATGCTCAACGTTGGATGTTCAAGCATCCGACCCCAGAGGATTTCTTCCGTACTATGGAAGATGCTTCCGCAGTGGATTTGGATTGGTTCTGGAGAAGCTGGTTCTACACTACCGATTATGTAGATATCGGGGTGTCCGGTGTTAAAAAATACTATGTGTCCAACAAGCCTACCAAGGAAATGGAAAAATATATGGCCGATAGAAACCTTACCGAAGCCGACCTACCACCATTGGTATATTTGGCAGAGGAAGATAGCGAGGACTTTGCTCCGGAGCTAAAAGGAAAATCCCCGACCGAGACTTCCAACAACCTTAAGGAATTTATGATGGACAACATGACCGAAGCCGAAAGAGCCCAAGTCAAGGAGCCAAAGTATTTTTACGAGATCACTTTTGATAAGCCAGGAGGAATACCAATGCCATTGATCGTAGAGTATACCTACGCAGATGGAACTACCGAGAACATCACGTATCCACCAGAAATCTGGAGAAAGAACGATGCCGAGGTAAAACGAGTAATGGCCACCCAAAAGGAATTGGTGGGAATTGTAGTTGATCCAAAATTGGAAACTGCGGATATCGACACTACCAACAACGCTTGGCCCAAGAAAGACGAGAAGTCTGACTTTGATAAATTCAAGGAAAATATCAAAGGAGACAAATAACATAAAAAACTATGTTAAGAGCCCCGTGATTTCACGGGGCTTTTTTTATTTTGGAATGAAGATCTGATTATATTTGTGCCATGCAATTTCTATTTATTAGTGGAGCCGAGATTTTTTTCATCCTATTTATAGTGGTGATGGTGTTTGGTGCGGACAAGATTCCCGGTATCGCCAAAAGCCTCGGGAAAGGAATGCGTCAACTTAAGGACGCAACGGACGATATTAAACGCGAAATACAGAAAAGTGCGGATGATGTGGATACTGATTTCACAAAGAACATCCGTAAGGAAATCGACGATGTAAAGAAGAATGTGAACGAAGTTTCCGGTTCCATCAAAAGAGACCTGAACAAGTAGAATTCTATGTTGGAAAAATTGCTCAAATGGGATAGGGACACATTTGTTTATCTCAACGCACTGGGCATAGAGGATTACGACGTTTTCTGGTCTACCGTTACCAATATTTCCACTTGGATACCATTATTTATCCTTTTTCTCCTTCTTTTTTACCTGAAGTTTTCCAAAACCGAAGCTTTGTACAAGTTTCTCACCGTACTGGGCTTGGTGATTTTTATCACGGCCATTACCCATATCACCAAGGTTTCGGTGGCTAGGCTAAGGCCCAATAATACGGAAGAGATCAACACCCTGATCCGTATTTTAAAAAGCCCAACGGATTATAGCTTTTTCTCTGGCCATGCATCCAGTTCCTTTTCCATAACCACTTTAGTGTTTCTTTTTTTACGCCATAAGGTAAAATGGGCGATACTTTTTTTTATCTGGCCCATATTGTTTGCCATGAGCCGTATTTACGTAGGCGTGCATTTCCCCATTGATATTATCGTTGGAACGATGGTTGGGATTTTGTCCGGATTGCTTTTCTTCTGGATTTACCAACGATTTATAGCACCCTACTCAACGTCAGTCCGTCCCTAATGGGCAACAATACGGTTTCCACTCTAGGATCTTCCTTTAATTTTTGATTGTATTCGAGCAACACCGCTGTGGCTTTGTCTGATTTTTGTAACGGTTCCACCACTTTTCCGGACCATAGCACATTGTCGGAAAGAATAACACTGCCTGGTCTGGTTTTTTGGATAACCGCTTCAAAATAGGCATCGTAGTTTACCTTTTGCGCATCAATAAAAACAAGGTCAAAAGTTGGGTCAAGCTCGGGAACAATATCAAGTGCATCCCCAATATGTTGTTTGATTTGAGGGCCAAACCCGCTTCTATCAAAATACCTGCGCTGCATTTCATGGAGTTCCTCGTTCACCTCAATGGTATGCAGCTCCCCATCTTTTTGAAGCCCTTCCGCCAAACACAAGGCCGAATAGCCCGTGTAGGTGCCAATTTCCAAAATATATTTGGGGTTGATGATCTTGGACAACAAACTTAACACCCTTCCTTGAAAATGCCCGGTGATCATTCGGGGCTGCACCACCTTTAAGTGTGTCTCACGGGTGAGTTCCTGCAATAATTTGGGCTCGTCCTCCGAACTGTTGGCAATATAACTCTCCAAAATGGGCGATAGGAAATGCATGATATATTTTTCGCAAAAATATAGAAAAGAACTACATTGACTGCTTGATAAAACAAAAGAACCTCATGACGTTACCAAAGGTAAGCATACGAAAAGCAACATTGGAAGACTTGCCCAAGCTCCTCAACTTTGAACAGGAAATCATTGAGGCGGAGCGCCCTTTTGATGTTACTATAAAAGAAGGGCCTATCAGTTATTACGATATTGGAGAAATGATTCAGGATACAAAAGCATGCGTATTGGTCGCAGAGATAGATGGTGGGGTCGTTGCTTCGGGCTATGCTATCCCCAAAAAAGCAAGGCATTATCTGGACCATGAGTTTTACGCATATTTGGGTTTTATGTATACCGATGAAAATTTTCGGGGGAAGGGAATCAATGCTCAGATTGTGGACGGGCTTAAACAATGGTCCCAGGAACAAGGTTATAAGGAAATCCGATTGACGGTCTACAACGAAAACTTACCAGCAATCAGGGCTTATGAAAAAGTAGGATTTAAAAAGCACATCATCGAAATGCGTTTGGAGTAATTTTCTTTTGATCACATTACTGTTACAAATTGTATTTTTGATGAAAACCAAAATAGAATGACATTCGAGAATACGCTTGAATTTGCCAAAAAGCTCGATGCTTCCGATGCATTGGCTTCCTATAGAAATGAATTCCACTATCCACAAGTCAACGGTAAGGATGTAATCTATTTTACGGGCAACTCACTTGGGCTTCAACCCAAACGTACCCAAAAGTTTGTTGATGAGGTTATGAAGGACTGGCGAGAGCTCGCTGTCGAAGGACACTTTTACGCTGACAAGCCTTGGTGGGATTATCACGAAAGACTGGCCGAGGGTTTGGGTAAGGTCGTAGGGGCAAAACCCAAGGAAATTTCGGTGATGAACACCCTAACCGTAAACCTTCATTTGTTGATGGTGTCCTTTTACCGACCTACCGAAAAACGGTTCAAGATAATCTGCGAAGAGAAGGCGTTTCCGTCCGACCAATATATGTTGCAAAGTCAGGTGCGCTATCACGGACTGAATCCCGAGGATGCTATAGTAGAAGTGAAAAAAAGAGATGGGGAACATGCATGGCGTACCGGGGATATCATCCAAAAAATAAATGAAGTGGGCGATGAGCTGGCTTTGGTGTTGATGGGTGGTGTCAATTATTATAATGGGCAAGTATTGGATATGAAAGCCATTACCAAAGCGGGCAAGGATGTTGGTGCCTTTGTTGGTTGGGATTTGGCCCATGGCGTTGGAAACATCAAATTGAACCTGCACGATTGGGGTGCTGATTTTGCCGCTTGGTGCAGCTATAAATACATGAACAGTGGCCCGGGGAACGCATCGGGAGTCTTTGTGCACGAAAAACACTTGGGTAAAGAGGACATCCCTCGTTTTGAAGGCTGGTGGGGAACCAAAAAAGAGACACGTTTTTTAATGAGGCCGGAGTTCGACCCTATCGAAACCGCCGACGCATGGCAACTGAGCAATCCGCCCATTTTGTCCATAGCTCCCTATTTGGCCTCCTTGGAAATATTTGATGAAGTGGGCATGGATGCCCTGATCAAAAAACAAAAGACCATTGTTGCCTATCTGGAGTATGTGCTTCACGAGATAGATAAGGAGGTGGATAGCTCATTTGAAATTATTACCCCTGCAGACAGGGGATGTCAACTTTCCGTGTTTTTGCACGGTGAGGGCAAGTCCATCTTTGACTATTTAATGAAAAAAGGTGTAATCACCGATTGGAGGGAGCCGAATGTTATTCGATTGGCACCCGCACCTTTGTACTGTTCGTACGAGGATATGTATCGTTTTGGACAAATCTTAAAAGAGGGTATACAGGGCAAATAAGAACCAATGCACTAAATGAACCGACTAAACACCACCATTAGATGAAATCCCTATGGCTTATTTTGTCCAATCCACGATATTTTGGAGTGGCATGGGTATTCACCAGTATCAATATTTGGTTTGGTACATGGGCCATTTATATTCCTACCGTAAAGGAAAAACTGGACATAAACAAGGCCGATTTGGGAATAGCCCTGTTCTGCTTGTCGCTGGGGGTTTTTACTATTTTCCCTGTGGCTTCCAAGGTCATCAATAAACTTGGGGTCGGAAGGTCGTCATGGTATGGGGTAATATTTGCTTCCATAACAGCAATGTTGCCGCTTATGGCACCCAATTATTATATGCTGATGGCAGCGTTGTACCTTTTTGGGGCAAGCAATGGATTTATAGATATAGCCATAAACACTTTGGTCACCGAGATTGAAAAGGAAGACAAACAAAACTTTATGTCCGCGGCCCATGGCTTTTTTAGTTTGGGCGGTATTTTGGTAGGCCTGGGCAGTTTCCTGATTCCTGTGATTGGAAACCCTGTGTTGCACATGGGCGTTACCGTGGTGTTGGTATTTATCATCAATTTTTTTCTAAAGAAACATTATATCCAAGTGGTTGCCGCTCCAGTAGAGAAGGAACCTTTCAGCTTAAAATTGTTCAAGCCGTTGCTTTTGCTGGGCATTATTGGGTTTGTATCCTTTGGTAGCGAAGGTGCCATTATAGATTGGAGCGCACTTTACCTCAAAGAAATGACCATGGCACCAGAGCTGCTCATTGGTGCGGGATTCTTGGCATTTTCCACAACTATGACCTTAGGTCGGTTTCTGGGCGATGGTATCAGCGCAAAAATTGGGCCCATAAGAATAGTAGGGTTGGGAGCACTAATTGCTACTATTGGTTTTGTTTTGGTGCTGACACAAAACACTACTTGGTCCATAATTGGATTTGCTCTTAACGGTCTTGGTTTTTCGGTCATAGTACCCGAATTGTTCCGTATCGGAGGGAATGTAAAAGGGGTGGATTCTTCCCAAGGTGTTGCTTTTATAGCTGGGTTCGGGTATATCGGATTTTTGTTGGGGCCTGTTATTCTAGGGTTTATTGCCGAAAGCGCCTCTCTAAACTATAGCTTTGTCCTGTTGCTGTGTATGGCCCTTTTGGTTTTTGGGATTACATTTTTTCTGCGAAGGAGGGGGAAATAAAATCAATTGTATGTGCTCATATCAGAATTGATCAATGTTCCATAACTGTAACGAATTATTTGGCCGATTGCAGGTCATATGATTTTCTAAGTTATCAGTTTCCGGCTATACCAACTTCTCACATATAGGAGACAGTTATTTTTCCTTTATCAGGGCTCTTAACTTTTCAAGCTGTGTGTCCGATTGCCAAAGCACTTGGTTCATATCCCTTTCTATTTTTATATCAGGTGTTGTTCCGTAGCCGTCCAAAACCTTTCCATCTTTTTGAAAGGAGACCATTGTACTGATTTTCCCGAACAATTTTGAATTTGGGAGGTCGACCCAATCGCTATTGCCACTAGAACCATCCGTTGTTACCCCAACAATTTTTATATTCGGAATTCCTTTGAAAGCAGAGACGAAAACAGATGCGGCACTAAATGTTTTTTCGTTGGCCAAAATATAGATAGGCTTGTTGTAGTAGAGTCCTTCTGTGGATAATTTCTCTCCATTTAACAATCCAAAATAATATTCGCTGTATTTTGCTTCATCTAATTCATAGATGGGTTCAAAATTTTTTAAAAACTCCGTTGCCTTTTTCTGTTCCCTGTCATCCAATTCCGAAAAAGAATATAAAAATCGGCTGTGTAGGCTTTCTTTATAATCTTTTGGTAAGGGGAGTGGCCCTCTTTGCTTGACTACATTTACAATATGAATGGAGTCAGGGTGAATCAAATATTTTGCAAATTCATATAGCAAATCCCGTGTTCCTCCACCATTGGCCCTGACATCGATAATTAGGGCTTCGCTGTCGTTTTGAATGGATTTCATAAATGAATTGACTTTCTCAAAAAGTAGGGGAGCTTCATCCTTACTTACCATTTCCGGTAGTTTGATGTATGCGATGTTGTCGTCCAAACTAAATAGCCCAGCAATATTTTCGGGTTGGTTAAAGTCCTCGTCCTTTATAAAAAGATAGTCCCTTTCAAATTTTTCATCCCATGGTCTTTGCCTTTCTGATTTATCTTTTACGGGAACAACTAAAACAGTGTCATTTTGCAATACAGCGTCCGAAAGCGTTAATTCGATTTCTTTCGGTAGTGCTTTGTCCAATAGGATGTAGTTTTTTTGAATGTCCCTAATGTCGCGAACTGCTAGGGTAAAATAGGTCTCTTTGGAGGCCTTAATGTCTTCTGGCCGCGTTTTTTGCAAGAATTTATCTATGTCGAGACCATCAATCTTTTTGAGGTAGGGGAAGCGGGGATTTAGGATTTTCAAGTTTTCATCCTGATCATAATTCAAGACAACAACTTTATCGTTTACAGGTGCGTAAACAAATGGTAAGAATAAGGATTCGTTTAGGCTGTAGCCTCTAATGCCATTTAAAGCGGAATGTCTATCCGCGATTTTGGCCAAGGTGTTGGTGATAAACAAACCAAAATTTTTAAGTCTTGTGGAATCTTTTAACGATGTAAGATAGATTTCAAAATCCTTGTTGAAATCAAAACCGTTCAGATAAGCATAGGAAGACTTTTCATTTAATGTTTTGGTCAAAAATTCAACATCCTCTGTTATTTGTTTTTTGGTGAGCCAATTATCCTGTGCTTGTACATGTATGGTCACCAGACAAAATAATGGGATGATAAGGTTTTTAATTCGCATTTATAGTTTTGTTTCAAAAGTTTCATTTCCCGAAATAGGAAAATAAACGATGGGAAACATCATTTTTTAAGCGCCGGGGAGAATTTTGAAAATGCTTTTTGTAAGCAAACCATGCTCACAAAATCGAATTCTATTACTCCTTGCTTACCGTAAGCCCGGTAAAATATAAGTTGGTGCCACCTTCGGGACGATTGTGCTGCTTCGCTAACTGCAACCCCTGCATCTCTACATAATCTTCCCAAGTGGAGACCAAGTTGGACTCTTCTTGGTTGGATTTTCGATAGGCCCACTCGCGAATTATATAGTCGTCCTTAAAATAGAAATCATAGGCATCACCGGGAGTGTAACCACCTTCGTTGGCATACACTATGGTGAGTTTTTGCATAGGCTCTTTGCTAATTGGAGCGGTGGCCTCAGCTGTATGTTCGTAGGTATAGTTGCCGGAGTCCCACATTAAATTAAAAGGGGCCATCAACCAATATCTGTCATTTATAAAACCACTGTTTGTTTTTAGGGCAATGCTGTCCATGGAATTTCGGTTGTATGTAAGGGTGTCGGGTCCCGAAATGGCAGTAACAGTGTTGCTCTTGGGTTTCCAGTCCCAACTACGCTCAAAATGCATGGAATCCCTATCTACATTAAAGGTAAATGTGATTTCCTTCACAGCCGACCAGTTTTCAAAACCATGGGCTTCGGCAATAAGTTCCGGGACCGATTTATCGGTTTCGGTCGCTTCTTGGGTCTCCTCTTTTTGTTTTGGCTCCGTTTTACAGGATGCGAAAAATAAAATAGCGAACAATCCAACGATGTAATAGGTCTTCATATCTGATTTTTAACCAAATATAGTGTGAAAATCCGTTATTTTGCGCCCCATTTTAAAAAGCCTGACCAATAAATCTGTTTTTGAAGTGACTTTTTTTAAAAACTTGTTTCTAATACTTATAAGTAACCCCGACAAAGCGTTTTTGGAAAAGGAAGACTTATACGTACATCTTTCTGATGAGGAATTAGTAAAACAGATTGTGGCGGACAATGACCCTATGCTCTTTGGGAAGTTGTATGACCGCTATGTGAAAATGGTCTATAACAAATGTTACGGATTTGCGAAATCTGCGGACGAGGCGGAAGACTTGACCCAAGATGTCTTTCTTCAACTATTTATCAAACTTCGCACCTTTAAGGGAAAATCGAAGTTTTCTACATGGCTATATTCTTTTACCTATAATTTTTGTGTGAACTATGTAAACCGGAACAAGCAACTTAAAATACGGGATAAATCCGTACAGGTCGAAAGTTCGGAATACAAACTTACTGAAGAGGTGCCCGATGAGAGCTTGTTTGAAATGAAAGCTGATAAGCTCAAGAAATGCTTGGAAATCATCTCCGCCGAAGAGCGGTCTATTTTATTGTTGAAGTATCAGGACGGAGCCAGTATAAAGGAACTGGTAAACTTATTGGATATAGGGGAGAGCGCAGTTAAAATGCGGCTTAAAAGAGCCAAAGAAAGACTATTGGAAATCTATAATACCCTCGAATAGATGGCAAAGAAACACAAAAACCCATTCAAAGAGCTGGAGGCTTCCTTGCACGAGGCCCCACCGGAAATGAAGCAAAAAGTGATGAACGACATTGCTGCCGCAAAGTTGATCATGGACATGGCTTCATTGTTCTCGATTAATTTGGGCAGTGCTTTGCGTAAGCTTTTCCGAACAATGGGCGACAACTAATCAACTAACAGAACACTATAAATAAACAACAACTATGGAGACTATTAATGAATGGAAAAATGTGACCCTGGAGTCCCTGTCTGGCATGGGCAAAGAGATGGCGCTGGCCCTCCCAAAAATATTGGGCGCTATCATTATTTTGATTTTAGGTTGGATCGTTATCAAAATTGTACTCTTCCTTCTGAAGAAAATCCTTAAACTGGCCAAAGTGGATATGCTAAATGATAAGATCAATGGCATGGAAGTCGCAGGCAAAGGAGACCTGAATGTAGATATCATAAAAATTATTTTGGGGTTTGTTCGGTGGTTTTTGATTTTGGTGTTTTTGATTGTCGCCGCGGATATTTTGGATTGGAAGATCATATCCAAGGAAATCGGCAACCTCTTACATTATCTTCCTAAGTTCTTTAGCGCTTTGGCACTATTGATGCTCGGGTTCTATATAGGCAACTTTGTGAAGAAGACCATAAAAAGATTGTTCGATTCGCTGGAATTTGGAGGTTCCATTATCGTAAGCAACCTGTTTTTCTATGTGATAGTCATCTTTATGTCCATCACCGCATTGAACCAGGCAGGTGTTGATACCACAATCATTACCAATAATATCACATTGATTCTGGGCTCTTTCCTTTTGGCATTTGCTTTGGGGGTAGGATTGGGATCCCGAGAAATTGTTGCCGATATCCTTAGGGCATTTTACACCCGAAAGACATATGTGGTAGGCGATAGAATAGTAATAGGGGATGATGAAGGAGTTATTAAATCCATAGAAAACAATAGTTTGACTTTGGAGACAAGAAGTGGAAAGTATGTTATCCCGATCAAGGATGTGGTATCGCAAAAGGTGCAGATAAAATCATAATACGGCCATTGTGAAAAACAAGTGCGGTAACTTCCTTGGAATTTGATTATTTTTGAAGTCTTACAACACGTAAAAAAAATGAGTTCAAAAAAAGGAAAAGTTCAGGAATTGATCCAAGAGAAATTATTAGACGACCGCAAAGTGTTCCTTTGGGGCCAAGTAGACGATGATTCTGCAAAGCATGTAATCGACCGGTTGCTCTATTTGGATATGTTGAACAATAAAGAGATTCAATTGATTATCAATAGCCCGGGAGGATATGTAACCTCTGGTTTTGCTATTTACGATACCATTAAACAAATAAAAAGCCCTGTGTCTACCGTATGTTCAGGTTTGGCCGCCTCTATGGGTTCCATACTTTTATCGGTGGGCGAAAAGGGCAGAAGGTTTATCCAACCGCACGCCCGTGTCATGATTCACCAGCCAAGTGGTGGTGCAAGGGGGCAGGCTTCCAATATCGAGATTCAGGCAAGGGAAATCATCAAGACCAAGGAATTGGGTGCTAAAATCCTATCGGAGAATTGTGGACAGCCTTATGACAAGGTAATGAAGGATTTTGATCGCGATTACTGGATGAGCGCCGAAGAATCGGTAGAATATGGTATTGTGGATGGAATCCTGTAAATAAGACCATACATAATTCTTAAAAAGTGAAAAGTCCTTCGCAACGTATTGTGAAGGACTTTTTATATATAGGCGCCGTAGCGGAATATTTTATTTGATAGATATACGACAAGGTAGCAGCCCACAGATTTTAAAGAATTGTTAAAATCAAAATTCATCGGGTTTTTCTATAATTTTCTGCGCCCTTTCTTGTAATTCGTTCAACTCTTCCTTGCTTTTCTTTTCCAATAAGCTCAACATCATCGACATGCGTTGGTTGTTCTTAAAATGTCCTTTCTTTTCCTCCAAAAAGTTCCAGTAAAGCGAATTAAAGGGACAAGAGTTCTCTCCCGACTTTACAGTATGACTATAGGAGCATTCCTTACAATAATTCCCCATCTTATTAATGTAATTGGCACTGCTCACATAGGGTTTGGTGGCAATGATGCCTCCATCCGCAAATTGGCTCATTCCTCTGGTGTTGGTAATCTCTACCCATTCAATGGCATCTATATATACACCTAAATACCATGCATCTACTTCGGAGGGATCTACTTGGGTGAGCAGAGCGTAGTTGCCGATGACCATTAAGCGTTGAATGTGATGGGCATAAGCATCGTCCAAACTCTGTGTGATGGCTTTTTGCAGACAGTTCATTTTGGTTTTCCCCGTCCAAAAGAAATCTGGGAGCGCATTGTGGTTCTCCAGTTTGTTCATTTGGGCATACTCGGGCATTTCTTTCCAATACACACCGCGCATGTATTCCCGCCAACCCAATATCTGGCGGATAAATCCCTCGACTTGTGAAATATCGATATCATCTTTATGCTCGTAATAGTGTTCCAGCACGGTGTTGATGACTTCTTTTGGCGAGAGCATTTTGCTGTTCATCGCAAAGGACAATCGGGAATGGAACAAGTATTTCTCTTGGGTATGCAATGCATCCTGATAGTCCCCGAAATAGGTCAATAGTTTCGAACAGAAAAAATCCAATAGCTCCGTACATTCTTCGTAGGAGGTGGGCCAAGGAAAGTTTTTGGCATCAATGTTCCCAAAGGTCTTTACTTCCGCGCTTTGGATTTCTTCCAGCAGTTCGGTAACATCCGCGTTGAATGACAGTTCCTTTGGGATGTTAGGGGAACCGTCCCATTTTTTACGGTTACTCTGATCAAAATTCCATTTTCCGCCTTCAGGTTGGTCGTTCTCCATCAGAATGTTGTGCTTCTTACGCATCATCCGATAGAAACTTTCCATCAATAATTGTTTTTTTCCCTTGAAGTGATCTTTGAGTTCATCCCTTTTCGTGTAGAAGTGTTCCGTATCAAAAACTTCTGATGGAACGGAAATGGATTTGCAAATTTCTTGAAGCTGTTGGTCCAATCGGTATTCATCGGGCAATTGGTATTCAAACTTTTCAATTTTGTGCTCGGAAATGGTTTGCTCAATAAGATCGGACAGGTTTTGGGGATTGTTTTGATCACCGATTTTAAAATAGACCACGTTATGACCCTTTTTTTCCAAAGCATCCGCAAAATTTCGCATGGCAAGGAAAAAGCCGACCACTTTTTGAATATGGTGCTTTACATAATCCGTCTCTTGCCGCATTTCGGCCATCAGGTACATATGGTCATCGTTCTCTTGGTCCAGCCAGCTGTGCGATAGATTAAGCTGGTCGCCGAGTATAAGTCTGAGTGTTTTCATGAATCAAAATAAGGTGGGTTGGAGCCAAAGGCTCTGGAATTTTTTGTTCGGGTCGTAGCGTTCTGCTTGACTTTTGGTATTAAAGGTCCTGTTCCTAGGGTCGTTCCCCACGCCACTGTTGTACATCCAATTGCCCCAATTGCTGTGCACATCGTAATCAATGAGCATGGCTTCAAAATACGAGGCTCCGATACGCCAATCCTGTTTAAGGTGCTTGGACCAATAACTGGCCACGTTCTGGCGGCCACGGTTGCTCATCCAACCTGTTTTTTTGAGCTCTATCATATTGGCATTGACAAAGTCATCATCCGTTTCTCCATTGATCCAGTCACGTTTAGCGGCTTCGTTCGAGTGCCAGTCATATTCCTTTTGAAGGATTCCATCAATTTTAAAAATCTGGTTGCCATGTTTTAAGGAAACGTACTTGAAGTAATCGCGCCATATCAGTTCAAAAATCAACCAGTAGGTGTCCTGATTTTTCTTGATTTCGTTTTCAAAACGTTTTACCTCCCAATAAATGGTACGCGCGGATATACTACCATTGGCCAGCCATGGTGAAAATTTGGAACTGTAATCCGTGCCTACGAGTCCGTTTCTGGTTTTTTTGTAGTAAGCCAGTTTTTTGGTATCCCAGAAGTAATGTTGCATTCGATGAAGCGCATCGTTTTCACCACCAATAAATGGGAAGGCCGATCTATGGTCCGTATCAAAGGAAGAAAATCCCAGGTCATGTAGGCTAGGGAGATTTTTGGGTGGACCTACCCGATTTTCCTTTGGAAATACTTTTGGTTTCTCAAAACAAGGCCTTACCTGAACGTGCTTCTCGCACTTTTTGCGGAAAACCGTAAATACCTGCGGAATCTGTAAGTAAGAATCAAAAGGAATGTCCTCCGGATGAAAAAGGAACTGGTCCCAGGTCTTGTGGAACTCCACAGTATCAGGTACGCGGTTCTCAACATTTTGTATGACTTTGCTCTCTTCGGATGTCCACTCCTTTTGCAGAAAAATATGGTCGATGTTGAATTGCTCCACCAATTCTGGGATTCGGTCTTCAGGTTTTTCATGGAAAACTAGTAAGGTGATATTGAGTTCTTCCAGATTTTTTTGAAGCTGATGTACCGTTTCCAGTAAAAATTTGGCTCTGAAACGTTCTGTTTTTTTGAAACCAAAGGAACTCAACTCAAATTGTCTTGGGTCAAAAAAGTAAACGGCAACCGCACGATCGGATTGTGCGGCCCTATACAACGCTTCATTATCAAGAACCCGTAGATTGTTTCCGAACCAAATAAGGCTAGTTTTCATGTTTGTTTTTATTTTTTCTGCACCGTTCACTGCAATAGATTACCTGTTCCCAGTCTTTGGCCCATTTTTTCCGCCAGGCGAAGGGTCTTTTGCAAACAGGACATAATTTGGTGGGTAAATGCGGTTTCTTATGTGTCAATCTATTTTATTGTTTAATAAAAATACGAAAATATTAAACAAAATATTGAAATGGCTTTTTGAATAATTCAGATTCCCCGGTTTAACCTACAAAATGCTTATTTTTACGATTTAACCAGAATTCGCCCGCAGGGCATCTATGGCACAGACTTCAAAAAATATAGCCATCATCGGTTCCGGATTGGTGGGCTCACTACTAGCGATATATTTACGTAGAATAGGACACCAGGTTACTGTTTTTGATAGAAGACCGGATATTAGAACGATTAAGTTTTCGGGCCGCTCCATCAATTTGGCCATGAGCAACAGGGGATGGCGCTCATTGGATGAGGTGGGCATCGGCGCAAAAATCAAAGAAATTGCAATTCCGTTGGACAAGCGTGCCATGCACGTGAACGATAAGCCCGTGTATTTTCAAAAGTATGGAAAGGATGGCGAGGCCATTTGGTCCATATCCCGAGGGGTACTCAATAAAAAGATGATAGACCTCGCAGAAGGCGAAGGGGCTGTTTTCCGCTTCAATGAGAAAGTTTGGGACGTTAATTTGCCAGAGGCTAAAATATATACCGGGGAAACCGAGAAAAGTGAATGGCAGGAGTATCAATACGATTTGATTTTTGGCTGTGACGGGGCTTTCTCGCGCGTCCGTCACAAAATGCAGCGTCGTAGTAGGTTCAATTATTCCCAGAACTTCATCGATGTGGGCTACAAGGAGCTTACCATACCTGCCAACGAGGACGGAACCCATAAGTTGGATAAGAACTCATTTCATATTTGGCCGCGCGGCGAGTTTATGCTCATCGCCATGCCGAACATCGATGGTACCTTTACCTGTACGTTGTTTTTGCCGTTTGAGGGCAAGGTTTCTTTTGAAAGCATAAAGACCGAAGATCAGGCAAGGGAATTTTTCAAGGAGTATTTTCCCAATGTAAGAAAGGAAATAGAGAATCTTACCAAAGACTTTTTCAATAATCCTACCAGTGCCATGGTAACCATGAAATGCTATCCATGGACCTATTGGAACAAAGTGGCACTTGTTGGTGATTCGGCACATGCCATTGTTCCTTTTTATGGCCAGGGTATGAATGCTGGTTTTGAAGATATTTTTGTTTTGAATCAATTAATGGAAAAGCATGGAGATGATTGGGAGGCCATTTTTTCCGAATACCAAGAAAGTCGCAAGCCAAATGCGGACGCGATTGCGGAGCTCAGTTACAGAAACTTTGTGGAGATGAGCAGTAAAACGGCGGACCCTAAATTCTTGTTGCAGAAAAAAATTGAAAAGCATTTTGCAAACAAGCACCCCGAAAAGTGGGTGCCTGTGTATAGCCGCGTCACGTTTTCGGATAGACCTTATTCCGAGGCATTGGCGATAGGGGATATGCAAGAAACAATTATGAAACAGGTTATGCAAATGTCAAACATTGAGGAAAAATGGGACTCCAAAGAGGTGGAGGATAAAATATTGGCTCTTTTAAAGGACAGTTAAGGAGATTTAAAACGTATTTATATCAAAAGAAAAAGCCACCTTTTTAGGTGGCTTTTTTATTTGTTTACTTTGGACCAGCTTAAAGCTTGGCAAAAAGTTTTTCCATTCTATCTTGCTCTTCTTCAGCTAAAAGTGGGTCGACCAGTATTCTTCCACTATGCTCATCGGTGATGATTTTTTTACGGGAAGCAATCTCAACCTGTACCTGTGGTGGAATGGTAAAGAAAGAACCTCCGGAAGCGCCACGCTCAACAGGAACTACGGCCAGACCGTTTTTCACGTTGTGACGGATTCTTTTATAGGCCTTTACCAAACGGTCTTCGATTTTTTCTTCGTACTCTTCGGATTTTTTCAAAAGAGCTTTTTCTTCTTTTTCGGTTTCGGCAAGAATGGCATCCAATTCACCTTTTTTATGTTTTAGGTGACCTTCTCTCTCAGACAATTTCTCCTTGGTCTGTGCGATAACCTCTTTTTTCTGCTCAATCTGTGCTTTGAACTCTTTTATGTTCTTTTCGGCCAACTGAATCTCCAATTCTTGGAACTCTACCTCTTTGGTCAACGAATTGAACTCGCGGCTGTTCCTAACATTTTTCTGCTGCTCGCTATATTTTTTGATAAGCGCCTTGGACTCGTCGATAAGGTTTTTCTTTGCAGTAATCTCAAAGTTAACGGTCTCAACATCCGTTTTTAATTTGTCCAACCTTGTTTTAAGACCAAGAACTTCGTCTTCCAAGTCCTGTACTTCCAAAGGTAGTTCGCCTCTAACGTTGCGGATTTCATCCACTCTGGAGTCGATAAGCTGTAAATCGTACAGCGCCCTTAATTTGTCCTCTACAGTGCTTTCTTTCTTATTCGCCATATATTTTATAAATACTTGATGGGATTCGTTATACTCTCCGATAAAGAGACTGCAAAATTAGGAATTTTTTTCGTAAGATAATCAACCAATAAATCTTTTGTAAACTGCTCAGTTTCAAAGTGCCCGATATCGGCCACGACCAGTTGATTTTCGGCCTGGTAAAAATCGTGATATTTAAGGTCGGCTGTAACGTATATATCTGCTCCCGCTTTCTTGGCAGCTCCAATGGCAAAAGCCCCGCTGCCCCCTAAAACAGCCACTTTTTTTACTTTATTTCCCAATAGTTTGGAATGGCGTACTATAGAAGCGTTCATCCGCTCTTTGGTAAAAAGAAGAAACTGTTTTTCGTCCATTTCGGTATCAAGCTCGCCTATCATTCCCATGCCCAAATCTTGATTGGTATTCTCCAAAGTAAGTACTTCATAGGCCACTTCTTCATAGGGGTGGGCGTTAAAAAGTGCCTTTAAAATGGATTTTTCTTTTTCAAATGAGAAGATTACATTGATTTGGGTCTCCTTTTCGGAATGTATTTCACCAACTTTTCCAACGGCCGGGTTGGCTCCGTTCTCTGCTTTAAAACTCCCTATTCCATTCAAACTATAACTACAATTACTATACTTCCCAAGGTTGCCGGCACCAGCTTTGAACAGGGCCAGTTTTATATTTTCAGCATCGGCGATAGGGGCATATGTGGTCAGTTTTTTTATGCTGTTGGCCCGTGGAATAAGGATTTCAGGGTTTTTAAGCCCCAAAACTTCACAAATTTTGGCATTTACCCCCATTTTGCTATTATCCAAAGCGGTGTGCATGCTATAAATGGCGATGTTGTTGGCAATGGCCTTTATGACTACACGTTCCACATAGTTGCTGCCCGTCAATTTTTTTAATCCTTTAAAAATGATAGGGTGAAAGCTTACAATAAGGTTGCATTTTTTTTCTATGGCCTCATCTACCACATTTTCCAGAGTGTCCAAGGTTACCAGCAGGCCCTGTACCTTCATATTGGGGTCGCCTACCAATAAGCCTACATTGTCAAAATCTTCTGCGTGTGCCAAAGGTGCCAGTTCTTCAAGCACTTTTGCTATTTCGTTAACGGTCATTTTAAAAATGTTAATTGGGCTAAAGATAAAATATTATATTTTCGTTCAATGCTTCAATTGCTCCGGAAAATAGCGTTCCCCATTTCGTTGATCTATGCCTTGGTGGTACATGTTCGAAACTTCTTGTTCGATACAGGTGTTTTTTCATCCAAATCGTACCGAATCCCGACCATTTGTGTGGGCAACCTAAGTGTGGGGGGAACGGGAAAAACCCCCATGACCGAATATGTATTAAGGATATTGGCGGAAAGAAACACTGCGGTGCTGAGCCGGGGATATAAGCGCAAATCGGATGGATTTTATTTGGCCAATGCCAAAAGCACTGTTCTGGAGCTGGGTGATGAACCTTATCAAATCCATAGAAAATTTCCCGAAGTTGCTGTTGCTGTGGATGCCGATAGATGTAACGGTATCGAAAAATTGGAAAAATTGGTGAACCCAGAGATGATTGTTTTGGACGATGCATTTCAGCACAGAAAGGTAAAACCGACTTTTTCAATTTTACTGACCACCTATCAAAATTTATATGTAGACGACTGGTATTTGCCAACAGGCAGCCTCCGGGATGCCAAAAAGGAGGCCAAACGGGCAGATTTGATTATTGTCACAAAGTGTCCGCTAGGTCTGGATGACATAGAGAGGAACGCTATTGAGGCAAAGTTAACTCCTGAAAAACATCAAAAAGTGCTATTTGCCCATTTAGCCTACCATGATTGTGTAAGTGATGGCAGCGAAGAGAAAATACCATTGAAGGAATTGAAGGGCAGGCAGGTGGCTTTGGTAACGGGAATAGCTTCTCCAGGACCTTTGGTTCGCTATCTTGATGACTTGGGGGTTGATTTTAAGCATTTTGAGTTTGGAGATCATCATAATTTTAACGCATCGGAAATTGACAAATTCAAAGGCTATGAGTTGATTCTAACTACAGAAAAAGACTTTGTTCGGCTAAAGGGTAGTGTGGATAGGCTCTACTATTTGGAAATTGCCCACAACTTTTCCAAAAAAGATGAATTGATACTACAAAGAGCTATTGAGGATTTGTTCTAAATGGAACCTTCCATTTTGCTTCTAAAAATATTTTCACCAATTTTTTGATAAAATACTTCAGGTTTAAAAGGTTTGGTGACCACATCGTTACAGCCAGCATCATAGAAACTGTCCAGGCTGTCGTCCAATGAAATGGCCGTTAGTGCTATAATTGGGATAACCGTATCAAACTTACGGATTTGGCGAGTTGCCTCTTCTCCGCTTATACCGGGCATGTGAATGTCCATCAGAATGGCATCGTAGGTATTATTTTTTGCCATATCAATGGCTTCGTTACCATTGTTGGCAATGTCGCAGGTAATCTCTTTTTTGGTGAGCATTTTTTTGGTAATCACCTGATTTATTTTGTTGTCCTCTACTACGAGCACGTGCAGCCCTTTGAACTGAAATTCATCAAGGTTGAGCTCGAATGCAATTTCATCTCCTTCTTTACTCTCATAATCCAAGTCCATCTCAAAGTAGAAAGAACTACCGTGGTCCAGTTCACTTTCTAGATGAATGGTGCTTCCAAATAGTCCCAAGAGACTTTTTACAATTGTTAGGCCAAGGCCTGTTCCGCCGTATTCCCTATTGATTTGGATGGACCCCTGCTCAAAACTTTCGAATATATTTTTTTGTTGGTCTTCCGAAATACCGATTCCGTTGTCCCGTACTTCAAAATAAATTTTTACTTGGTCCTCTTCTTTTTTAAGCATTTTGGCTATGACCTCGACCCTGCCGTTTTTGGTGAATTTAAGGGCGTTACCGACCAAATTCATGAAGATTTGTGAAAGTTTGATTGGGTCTCCCATCAACTTTTTCGGAATTGTGGGGTCGTAGTCCAGAATAAGTTCTGTTTTTTTCTCGTGGGCATTTTGTTGCAGGGATTCTACAACATCATCCAATACTTTATGTAGCTTGAACTCGATGTTCAGAGGTTCCAGCTTTTCTGCATCAATTTTATTTATTTGAAGGATATCGTTGATGAAATTGAGTAGGTATTCCCCAGAAAACTTTAAAGATTTTAGGTGTTCTTTTTGGTGTTCTGATGGATTCTCCTCCAACAATAGGTGGGTGAGCCCGGTTACAGCGTACAACGGTGTTCGCAGTTCGTGCGTTACTGTTGACAAGAAGTTGGTTTTCGCCTCCATGGCCGATACAGCAGCATCACGCGCCAATTCCAGCTCTTTGTTCTTTGTGTAGAGCAGGTCATTGGTCTTTAATTTTATTTGGTTGTTTCGGAACAAGGAAACTGCCAATAGCGAGATTATGGTCAAAAAAGCCGATGTCAATATTGCCGTGATCTCTGAACGGTTTTTGGATTCGCTCAACTCTTCGTTTATTGCCTGTAGCTTGTTGAGCTCGTTCATTTGGTGTTCAAATCGTACTTTGTCCGCCGTATTTGCATCAAGCTTTGCTTTCTCCACATTGAATATGGAATCCTTCATTTTGGAAAGTCCCTTTGCGTACAATAATGACTCTGAGTAGTTGCCGTTTGCTTCGTAGATATTGGACAATTGCTCGTAAGCATTTTTGATTTCTTTGGAAAAGCCATGTTTTTCGGCTAGCTCCAGCGCAGCTTTGGAATGGACGATTCCTTCTTCCAAGTCGTTAAGGGTAACGCTTATTTTTGCCAATTGAAGATTGGCCCTGGTTGCTAGATAGGCCCGTTCCTTGTCATCAGAATTGACGATAAGTGCATGAAGGTTCTTTATGGCAGCATTGTATTTTTCTATATTGGTGTAGATGTAAGCTTCTTGCAACAAGATATTGTTGGTAAGGTTCCTGTTGTTGCTTAGTTTTCTTGATTCTTCCAGCTGTTTAAGGGCCTGGAAGTTGTTTCCTTCGGAGTATCTAAGGGATGCATCCAAATACAGATGAAAGGCTTGCCCAAAGGAATAAGAGGTATCCTTTAATAATATACTGGCACGGTCCCAATAAAAAATTGCCGTTTCATAATCGCCTTCTTCCAGAAAGAGTCTGGCGTATTGGTGATACGTATCCAACAATAGTTTGGAATCTTCATTCCTTTCTGCAATATTGGCGGCTTGGCTCAGCGTTTCAAGGGCTTTGTCCACGTTGTTTTCGTGGCGGTACCTCATAAAATCATTAAAGATTTCCTTGACATTGGATGCTGAATTGCCGTCGTTTTGGGCAATAGTTGTTTGTATGCACAATATTAAGCATAGTAGAAACGGCCATTTAAGGCCTGCCCTTTTGTTTGATAAGGTTGCGATCAAACGTAATTTTTCTTTATCAGCAAAGCTATTAAATCAATAATTCTGGAACAATATCCAGTTTCGTTATCGTACCACCCGATAATCTTTACCATTTTACCGATTACGGAGGTCATCAATGAATCAAACGTACAAGAGTAACAACTATTGTTTATGTCGATAGAAACAATAGGGTCTTCGGTGTAATTAAGAATTCCTTTAAGGTTGTTTTCCGCTTGCCTTTTAAAGGTAGCATTTATTTTTTCAATCGAGGTTTCCCGTATCACGTTGAACGTAATATCGGTCAATGACCCGTTTGGCACGGGCACTCGGATACCACATCCACCAATGACATTTGACAGTTCTGGAAAAATACTGGTCAATGCCTTTGCTGCGCCGGTTGTGGTAGGGATTATAGATTGCCCGGCTGCTCTGGATCTACGAAGGTCTCTGTGGGGACTATCGTGAAGGCTTTGGTCAGAAGTGTAGGAGTGAACAGTTGTGATGTACGCTTGTTCTATGCCGCACAGTTCGTTGATAACTTTGATCATGGGCGCAGCATTGTTGGTAGTGCAGGACGCGTTGGAAATAATCTGGTCGTCCTTGTCCAGGATATCCTCGTTTACGCCCAATACCACCATTTTTATGGAGTCGTCCAACGGCGGAACGGAAAGTATTACCTTTTTGGCCCCATTTTTTATGTGTAGGCCCAAGTCCGTTTTTGTCTTAAATTTCCCAGTGGATTCGACCACGATGTCCACCCCGTGGGATTTCCAGTTGATTTCATTTGGATGATGGTGGTTGAGTACCGGTATTTTGTTGCCATCAACAAGAATATGTCCATTTTGGTGCGATACATCAAAGGGCAATACACCATGTATACTGTCATATTTTAACAGATGGGCCAAGGTTTCGGCATTGGCCAAATCGTTTATGGCTACCACATTGATGTTCGGATGGTTGAGCAAAAGTCTAAAAAGGGTTCTACCTATACGACCGAAGCCATTTATACCAACGGTTATGTTTTTCATGATGATGGGGTGCCGTACTAGTGTATGTGCTTATGTGCTTTGTAGGATGAACGGACCAAAGCTCCGCTTTCTACATGCCTAAAGCCCATTTCCAGTCCTAATTCCTCGTATTTTTTAAATTGTTCCGGAAGGATAAATTGTTTTACCGGGAGGTGTTTTTTTGAAGGCTGGAGGTACTGCCCAATAGTGATTACATCCACATTCGCTTTTCGTAGGTCTTCCATAGTGGCGATAACTTCACTCTCTTCTTCGCCCAAGCCCAACATGATGCCCGATTTGGTCCTGTTTGCTCCGTTATTCTTCAGATAGTCCAATACTTCCAGACTTCTTTCGTACTTAGCTTGTATTCTAACCTCTCGTGTCAGCCTCTTTACGGTTTCCATGTTATGGGAAATCACTTCAGGGGCTACTTTCAATATTCTGTCCAAATGGTTGGGGATTCCTTGGAAATCAGGAATCAAAGTTTCCATTGTTGTTTCTGGATTCATGCGCCTTACGGCTTTTACCGTTTCTGCCCAGATAATGGATCCCATATCTTTTAGGTCGTCACGGTCCACAGAGGTGAGCACGGCATGTTTAATGTTCATGATCTTTATGGAGCGGGCCACTTTTTCCGGCTCCGCCCAATCCACAGTTTCCGGGCGTCCTGTTTTTACACCACAGAACCCACAGGAACGGGTACAGATATTTCCCAAAATCATGAATGTAGCGGTACCTTCGCCCCAACATTCACCCATGTTTGGGCAGCTGCCGGAGGTGCAAATGGTATGTAGGTCGTACTTGTCCACAAGCCCCCTGAGCTGGGTGTATTTTTTGCCCGTTGGAAGCTTAACCCTTAGCCACTTTGGCTTTCCTTTGGGTGGTATTACGTTTTCTGCTACGCTTGTGCTCATAGAACAAATTTAGAAGTACAAAGATACGAAACTGGGAAAGAAACTGTGTGACTTGGAAGGAGTCACTTTTTTTTGATGATTTCTGCCAAAAGTTTTTTGGCGCGGAGCAATTTCACCTTTATGTTATTGACGGGCTCATTGAGTTCTTTGGCTATGTCGGCATAGCTCATTTCTTGAAAATAGCGCAGGTTGATCACTTTCTGATAGTGTGGCTTCATTTTTTTGATATCCTGCAAGAGGTTGGCCAGATTTTGTTCCGTAATCAAACGGTCCTCTACCGTGGGAGTTTCGTCCAAAACTCTTTTTACCTCGTCTCCGCGGGATTCCATTTCGTTCATTAGACTTCTTTTGCGTTTTCTGAGAAGGTCTACATGAAGGTTTTTAGAGATGGTGATGAGCCAAGTTTTGAACTCGTAGTTTTCGTCGTAGGTATCGATTTTATCGAACGCTTTGGAAAAAGTCCTTATGGTAATGTCCTCGGCATCGTTTTCATTTTTGGTACGAAGCATTTGAAAACCGTACACATCGTTCCAAAAAGTGTCAACGAGGTTACTAAAGGCAATTTGGTTTCCCTCTTTTGCCCTTTGTATAATCTCCTTGATGGAATCGTTGGTTTTTTCCAAATAATAAGACTTGCCTAAGAATTAATTTTATTGGGTATTTGTAACGGTATCTTTCTTGCAATCTTGTTCTTCCGGTAGTTTTCCGCAAAAACCACAAGCTTCCCCGTCCTTGTTCAAAAAAGGACTTTGACTTGCACATGTACCGGCAAACTCGCCGTTCTTTTTTCCCCAGATTTTGATGGCGATTCCTGCAAATGCAAGTGCTAACAATCCAATGGTGACCAATACTAACTTCATAATCCAACTTTTGTACAAAGGTACAAAATACCTTGTTAAAGGTCGGAATGTTTAAGGTTTCTTTACCGTAAACTCTATTTTATTAGTAATTGATATTGGCTACGATATTGTCTACAGATGGAATATTGTTTCCGCCTTTTGGTTCAATGGTGATATATCCCACAGCATTGTCAGCGTAGGGTAGGGCAAGAAGTTTATCTTTTTCATCAAAATCTTTGATGACACCTAGGTTTACCAATTCTCCATTGACCTCTGCCCACATTTGGAAGCATTTATCCTCGGGAAGTTCCGGAACGTTGCTCACATTGATGTAAGACAGTTTTTTAACAGGGTTTATGTATGCAATGGCCTTAAGCTCCTTTGCCTCACGTTCACCTCTTACCTGATATTTTTTGGTAGCAGGATTGTTAAGAACAATGAACTGGTTTCTCATGTCGGCCAATTGGTCCTTCATATTGTCCTCCAAATACTTGATTTGGTTGGTGACCAAGGTATTTTCTTCCTGTAATGTTTTGTTCTGGTTCCAAAAGAATAGGGAGGAGCCGGCGAAAATCATGATGGCGATACTGGCGGCAACGGCATATCTCATATACCTTTTGCTTACCATGGTTTCTTTTCGTGCACTGGCAATTATAATGTCCTTTAAGCCTTCTGGAGTTTTTTTGGCATACATATTGGCAAAAGTCTCCAGATTTTTCTGAAGTACTTCATAGGTCTCCCGCACTTCGGGGTACATGGCAATATATCTTTCCGCTTTTTGGGATTCTTCCTTGGTGGTGTCCCCTAAAAGGTATTTCTCTAAAATGTCGGATTCTAAAAATATTTTAACTTTTTCCTTCATGACAACAAATTTAAGATTAAGAGCAGGGACATTGTTGTTCCGTAAATCTTTCCAAGTTCCCTAAGTCCTATTTTTAACCGGGATTTTATGGTTCCCAAAGGAATGTCCAATTCATCACTTGCCTCCTGCTGCGTCATTCCTTCAAAAAATAGGGCCTCTAAAACAATTCTGTACTTATCTTCGATTTTGTCCAAGTTTTCTTGGATGTCCAGATGTTCCGGGTTAATGGCCTTGACTCCAAGATTATATACGTCTGAAACGTCGATTTGGATTTCTTTATCCGATTTATTATTGACGCTGCGCAATTTATCTATGGCCGTATTCCTAACAATCCTGAACAACCATGTAAAAAGTTTGGCTTTGGAAGCATCATAGGTATCGGCTTTTTTCCAGATTTTGATAAAACTTTCTTGTAGTACGTCTTGGGCCAAATCCTCATCTTTTACTACCTTGAAAGCAACACCGAACAAGGTGTCCCCATAATTTTCATAAAGTAGGGAAATAGCTTTGTCATCTTTTTCCTCAAGGAGTGAAACAATATGTCTCTCGATCAATGTGCTCATTAATGATGCTTTTGGTAAAATTTTTTATGGGGCCAAAATCTAAAATAGGATTTATCTCGTATATAAAACAAAGCTAAGGCAGAAAAAGCTTTTTTGTCTTGTGAATTTTGAATAGAAATAAGGGGTTTCAAAGCCCTGACGACATACATAAATTTGGTTAGTTTGGTTTGGTATAACCCTCGTTATTGACTTCAATGCGGGGGTTATTTTATTATATTCACTTCAGGTTGAATCTTTATCTTGAAGGTTTTTTGCACTTCGTCCTGAATTTTTTTGCTTAGGTCAAGAATTTCTTTGCCCGTGGCACTTCCGTGGTTAACCAAAACAAGGGCCTGTTTTTCGTGTACGCCTGCGTCACCAAAGCGTTTCCCCTTAAAACCACATTGCTCTACCAGCCAACCGGCGGGAATCTTAAATTTATCGTCGTCCATTTCATAAAAAGGCGCATTGGGGTATTTTTTGATGAACCTATCAAACGCTTTTTGAGAAATCACGGGATTTTTAAAAAAGCTTCCGCAATTGCCTATTTCCTTAGGGTCGGGCAGTTTGCTTCTCCGTATAGCGATGACGGCATCTGAAATATCCCTGATTGTCGGATGTACAATGCCCTTCTCCTTCAATTCGTTCTCAATGGAACCATAGCCTGTGTGAAGTACATGGTCTTTCTTGGTCAACTTGAGTACTACCGAAGTGATGATGTATTTATCCTTTGCTCTGTTCTTGAAAATGGATTCCCTGTACCCGAACTCGCATGCTTCGTTATCAAAACCCTCGAGCTGGCCAGTTTTGACGTCCATGGCGGCACAACTCACAAAAACATCTTTTAGTTCAACACCATAAGCACCAATATTTTGGATGGGTGCCGTGCCAACGTTGCCCGGGATTAGCGAAAGATTCTCGAGTCCGCCAAACCCTTGGTCCAGACTCCACATAACAAGTTCGTGCCAATTCTCGCCGGCCATTGCCTTGACCTCTACAAAATTCTCGTTTTCTTCAACAATGGAGATGCCCTTTAGTTTTAGGTGTACCACCAAAGCATCTATATCTTTGGTAAGTAGCATGTTGCTTCCTCCGCTGATGATGAACTTTTTGGGATATGCTTTGAGCTCCAGTACTTTTTGAAGCTGGACAAGACCTGTTATTTCAACAAAGAACCGTGCCTTAACGTCAATGCCGAAGGTATTATAGTTTTTTAAGGATATGTTTTCCTGTATGTTCACTGGGCGTTATACTCTCTTAAAGCCTTTCCTAAAATATGGACTGCCTTTACAAGTTGCTCTTTTTCCAGCACATAGGCAATTCTAATCTGATTTTTTCCCAAACCAGGTGTTGCATAAAAACCGGCAGCGGGAGCCACCATTACCGTATTTCCATCTACCTCAAAACTTTCCAACAACCATTGCGCAAAATGGTCGGCATTCTCAATGGGAAGCTCGGCAACACAATAAAAGGCACCTTGTGGGGTAGCAACCTTTACACCTTCCAATTTATTGAGCTCGGTGATCAAAAGGTTTCTTCGGGAAACATATTCGTCGATTACATCATCAAAATAGGATTGTGGAGTTTCCAAAGCGGCCTCGCTGGCAATTTGGGCAAAGGTTGGAGGTGACAATCGCGCTTGCGCAAATTTTAGCGCAGTACCAATAACTTCTTTGTTTTTTGAAATCATACAACCAATACGGGCGCCACACATGCTGTACCTTTTGGATACGGAATCAACCACAATGGCATGCTCTTCCAATCCCTCGACCTGAAGAATTGAATAGTGTTCCCTGCCGTCATAAGTAAATTCGCGATATACCTCATCGGCCACTAGGAAAAGATTGTACTTTTTGACCAAATCCGCCAACTGATGAATTTCTTCCTTACTATAAAGGTATCCCGTTGGGTTTCCAGGGTTACAAATTAGAATGGCCTTCGTTTTTGGAGTGATAAGGTCTTCAAACTTGGAAATGGGAGGAAGTGCAAAGTTATTTTCAATGGATGAAGCAATGGGTTTTACCTTAACACCTGCGGCAGTGGCAAAACCGTTGTAATTTGCATAAAATGGTTCGGGTATGATAATTTCATCATCATTGTCCATAATGGTGCCCAATGTAAAGGACAATGCCTCGGAACCGCCCGTGGTCACTATAATATCTTCAGCATCAACAAAAATATCCTGTTTTGTATAGTAATCCGCAATTTTTTTTCGGTACTCCTCAGAGCCCTGGGTCATGCTATACTCAAGAACCTCAATGTTATGGTTGCGAACCGCATCCAAAGCCACTTTTGGGGTTTTAATATCGGGTTGTCCAATATTTAGGTGGATAACATGGATTCCTCGTTTTTTGGCAGCCTCTGCGTAGGGCACCAATTTTCGGATAGGTGATGCGGGCATTTGAGTCCCTTTCTTTGAAATGCTTGGCATGAACTAAAGTTTTGGCAAAAATGAGAAAACCTAATATCGAAAACAACAAGATTGAACATAAATTAATTGTTATTGGAAATGTTAAAATATGATCGGGTTCAAACCTTATTTTGTATATTCCTTAGTGAAGAGGTGATTATTTTATGTATGTCGATGAGAAAGGGTTTGATTTTTATGCTTCTTTTAATTGCGCCAATGTTTATTTTGGCGCAGGGCTTTGAATTGCCCGAGGACAAGAAATTCCAACGAATCAACTTTGAACTCATAAATAACCTCATCATCATTCCTGTGGAGATTAACGGGGTTGAACTGACCTTTATACTCGATTCCGGTGTAAGCAAACCTATTCTTTTCAATCTGTCGGAATCAGATTCCATACCCATCAACAATGTTTCCGAAGTTACCATACGTGGTCTGGGCGATGGAAAGCCTATGAAGGCGCTGAGTTCCAAGAGGAATATATTTAGGTTGGGCAAAGCGATGAATTTTGCCCAAGACCTATATGTGGTGATGGATCGTGGAATCGATTTTTCAACGACATTGGGAATTCCTGTACATGGTATAATGGGCTATGATCTATTCCGTGATTTTATTATTGAGGTGAACTATAACGCTAGAAAGCTGAAACTGCACAATCCCGAACTTTACACATATAAGGAGAGGAGAAACAGACAGACCATTCCTTTGTTGGTAGAAAAAAGAAAAGCATATGTTGAGGGAACGGTATTGATGAAGGATACGGCCAATATCAACGTGAAGTTACTTGTGGATACTGGAAGTAGTGATGCACTTTGGTTGTTTCCCGAACCCGAAAAGGGATTGGAAATACCCGAAAAAAACTATGAGGACCATCTGGGAAGAGGTCTGAGCGGCGATATTTTTGGAAAACGGAGTAAGATCAATGGAGTCCAGATAGGTGATTTTAAACTGGATGAAGCCAAAGTTGCTTTTCCTTATAGAGAGTCTTTTCAGGGAATAGATAGTTTGAATGGCCGAAATGGTAGCTTGGGGGGAGAGGTGCTCAAACGTTTCAACATGGTTTTTGATTATGGCAGAGGTCTGGTCACCCTAAAAAAGAACGGTAATTTTAATGAACCCTTTCAGTACAACTTGGCCGGAATCGATTTGCAGCACAATGGCTTAAGATACATTGCAGAGAGTATTGCGGATGTTAATGGGCTTGTCAAGGAGGACAATGGCGATACATTTGGTAACGTTCAGATTTTATTGGAGAACAAGACCAGGTTGAGTTTGGTCCCAGAAATTGTGGTGTCCGGTATCCGTGCCGGTAGCCCTGCTGCAGAGGCTGGTTTACGTGAAGGAGACGTTATACTGGCTGTAAACGGGAAAAAAGTTCACAAATACAAACTTCAGGAAATTCTTAAAATGATAAACGAACGTGAAGGAAAGCGGATAAAAGTGCTTATAGAAAGATACAACACAGACCTGCTTTTCACCTTTGTCCTTAAAAAGATGTTCGACGACGATTAAAAGAAAAGGCCCCAAAATCAATTGATTTTAGGGCCTTCAAAAAAATAATTCTCTTCTTCTTACTTTGCTCCAGGATTTTTAACGGTACCCTTGATTTTGAGTACTTTCGTTGGAGTATCAGCATTTGAGGTTACAGTAATGGCCTTTCTGATAGGGCCAACCCTGTTTGTGTCATATTTTACTTCGATTTTACCAACTTTTCCAGGCATAATCGGTTCTTCTGGTTTTTTAGGAATAGTACATCCACAGCTAGATTTAACACTACTGATTACCAAAGGAGCATCACCTGTATTGGTAAATTCAAATACACGAACACCATCGCTACCTCTTTCAATTTCTCCGTAATCAATGGTCTCGCTCTTAAATTCGATTTTAGCGGTTTCTTGAGCGTATACCCCTAAGGATAAAAGCCCTATAAACAGCATCAGTACAGTTTTTTTCATCATTTTTGGTTTTTGGGTGAACTTCAAATGTAGATGTTTTGATACCTGCATCCAAAATTCTTTTGTTATAGAATAACGTTACTTATTTTTGTTTCGTATTTCTGAATTGGTACTAAGCTGAAGAATAGCGTAAAATTAACATTTTGCTTTCCTTTCAAAAAAACCAATCACAGTCTTATTAACAAAAACTATACCGAAAAATGGAAATTCCATCAAAATATGACCCAAAAAGGGTTGAAGAGCATTGGTATGCCTACTGGTCGGAACATGATTATTTTAGTTCCAAACCCGATGACAGGGACCCCTATACCATAGTAATACCCCCACCCAACGTCACCGGGGTGCTCCACATGGGCCACATGCTCAACAATACCATACAAGATGTTCTTATCCGTAGGGCCAGACTTTTGGGAAAAAATGCCTGCTGGGTTCCGGGAATGGACCACGCGTCCATAGCCACGGAGGCCAAGGTAGTTGCCAAGCTCAAGGCGGATGGTATCGATAAATCCAAGTTGACCCGCGATGAATTTCTAAAACATGCCTGGGATTGGACCAATGAGTATGGGGGAGTAATTCTTCAACAATTGAAAAAATTGGGTTGTTCCTGTGATTGGGACCGCACCAAGTTTACGATGGATGACGATATGTCAGCATCGGTAATCAAGGTTTTTGTTGATTTATACAATAAAGGTTTGATTTACAGGGGGTACCGAATGGTGAACTGGGACCCCGAGGCCAAGACCACGCTTTCCGACGAGGAAGTAATCTATGAAGAGCGGCAGGGCACCCTATATTATCTGTCCTATGCCATCGAAGGTTCCGATGAAAAAGTGACCATTGCCACCACCCGTCCGGAGACTATTTTGGGCGATACCGCCATCTGTATCAATCCAAATGATGAAAGATACCGTCATTTGAGGGGCAAAAAGGCAATTGTGCCCATTTGCGATAGGGTAATCCCTATTATCGAAGATGAATATGTCGATGTGGAATTCGGTACAGGGTGCCTAAAAGTTACCCCTGCCCACGACGAGAACGATAAAAATCTTGGTGATAAACACAATCTTGAAGTAATCGATATTTTCAATGAAGATGCCACCTTGAATTCTTTTGGCCTTCATTATCAGGGAAAAGACCGCTTTGTGGTACGCAAAGAAATCTCCAAAGAGCTTGAAGAGAAAGGATACTTGGTAAAAACAGAACAGCATACCAATAAAGTGGGTACATCTGAAAGGACCAAAGCGGTAATCGAACCACGATTGTCCGACCAATGGTTCTTGAAAATGGAGAATATGGCGAAACCTGCCTTGGAAGGCGTTTTGGAGACCAAGGATGTAAAATTGTACCCTTCCAAATTCGATAACACCTATCGCCATTGGATGGAGAACATTCGCGATTGGAACATTTCCCGTCAATTGTGGTGGGGACAGCAAATCCCTGCTTACTATTATGGTGATGGCAAAGAGGATTTTGTTGTGGCCGAAACTCCAGAAGAAGCTTTGCAACTTGCCAAATCCAAAAAACCAAATATTCAACTTTCCGATTTGCGTCAAGATCCTGATGTTTTGGATACTTGGTTTTCCTCTTGGTTATGGCCCATCAGTGTTTTTGGTGGCATCTTGGAACCAGATAATAAAGAAGTCAATTATTATTACCCGACCAGCGATCTGGTCACGGGACCCGATATTCTGTTCTTCTGGGTAGCTAGAATGATCATGGCAGGATACGAATACCGAGGAAAACGACCGTTTGAAAATGTTTACCTCACAGGATTGGTACGTGACAAGCAACGTCGAAAAATGTCCAAATCCCTTGGTAACTCCCCCGATGCCCTAAAATTGATTGAGGATTTCGGTGCTGATGGTGTTCGTGTAGGATTGTTGTTGAGTTCCGCAGCAGGTAATGATTTGTTGTTCGATGAAGCCCTCTGCCAGCAAGGGGCCAACTTTGCAAACAAAATATGGAATGCTTTCCGATTGGTAAGGGGATGGGAAGTTGAGGATATTCCGCAGCCCGAAGCCGCACAAAAAGGAATCGAGTGGTACAAGGCCAAGTTCAATCAGACCTTGGTAGAGATTGAAGACCATTTTTCCAAATACCGTATTTCCGATGCGTTGATGGCTACCTATAAATTGGTGTGGGACGATTTCTGTTCTTGGCTGTTGGAAATCGTGAAGCCTGAGTATCAAAAGCCTATCGACCAGAAAACCTATGATGAGGTATTGGGTCTTTTTGAAGAAAACCTGAAGCTGTTGCATCCATTCATGCCATTCTTAACAGAAGAAGTTTGGCAGCATATCGCCGAACGTACTCCAGAGGATGCTTTGATTGTTTCCCAATGGCCCGAAGCAAAAGAAGTGGATTCAGCCTTGATTGCAGATTTTTATTTTGCTTCGGAGGTAATTTCGGGTATCAGAACCATCAGAAAGGAAAAAAACATTCCGCAAAAAGATGATTTGGAGCTATTTGTGTTGAATGCCGAAGGCGTGGATTCCCAAATGGACGCCATTATCCTGAAATTGGGTAATCTATCAAAAATGGAAACGATAGATACCAGTTTGGACGGAGCCCTGACCTTTAGGGTAAAGAGCAACGAATATTTTATCCCGATAAGCGGCGCCATTGATGTTGATGCAGAGATTGCCAAGATCACTGAGGAGCTCAATTATACCAAAGGATTTTTGAAATCTGTGGAGAAGAAACTGGGCAACGAGCGTTTTGTGAACAATGCACCTGAACAAGTGGTTGCCATGGAGCGCAAGAAAGCTGCCGATGCCGAGGCCAAAATCGAAACCTTGGAAAAGAGTTTGGCCAGCTTAAAATAAGCTAAAAGCATACTTAAATTAGAATTTTGAAAAGGGAAGTAAGCTTCCCTTTTCTTTATATTTTTTATACTTTGGAAGGCATAATAATCAAGTGACGTTAGAACCAATGAAAAACCTCGATAGAAGAAGTTTTATCCAAAAAACTTCGTTGACCGCCGCAGCTGTTTCCATAGCCCCGACCTATCTAAGAGCCAATTCCGAGAGACCTATCTCATCGACCTATATGGGTGGCTTTGCTGCTCCAAAATTGGAAAAGGTCCGTGCCGCTTTTATTGGAGTGGGAGCCAGGGGAGGAACGCATGCCAAATTTTTTGCCGCTTTGGAAGGGACCGAGGTAGTCGCTATCTGTGATCTTTATGAGGATTTGGTCAAAGAGAAGACGCGTTGGGTAAAAGAGGCAGCAGGAGAAAATCGCCATAAAAACATAGCCCAATACTGGGGAGACGAGGATGAGTGGAGGACCATGCTCAAAGAAGTAAAGCCCGATGTGGTGTTTATTGCCACCAATTGGGCCAACCATGCGCCAATGGCCATTGGGGCAATGGAATATGGGGCCCACGCCTTTGTTGAGGTGCCCATGGCCACCACCATTCAGGATATGTGGGACATTGTGGATGCCAGTGAGCGTACCCAAAAGCATTGCATGATGCTGGAAAACGTGAACTATAGCCGCGATGAACTCATGTTCCTCAATATGTGCCGACAAGGCCTGGTCGGGGAAATTTTACATGGCGAAGCGGCCTATATCCATGAGTTGCGCTGGCAGATGGAAGAGCAGGAGCGAGGTACGGGCTCATGGCGAACACCTCATTATGCCAAACGTAACGGAAATTTATATCCAACACATGGTTTGGGACCAGTGGCCCAATACATGAACTTGGCACGGCAAGAGGATACCTTCGGTAGCTTGGTTTCTTTCTCTACGCCGTCAAGAGGGCGTGAGTTGTATGCTGAGAAAAATTATCCTGCCGACCACAAATGGAACCAGTTGGACTTTAAAGGAGGTGATTTGAATACATCCATCATCAAAACTCACTTTGGAAAAACCATTATGGTGCAATGGGACGAAACCAGTCCAAGACCCTATTCTCGATTGAACTTGGTTCAGGGAACCAAAGGAGTTTTGGCAGGATTCCCGACTCGCGTAGCGTTGGAAGGTGGTGTGGAAGGACTTACGAAAGACCATCATTCTTGGGTGCAGGGAGAGCAACTCGATAAATTATATAAGAAGTACGATCACCCGCTTTACAAACGACTGAATGAAGCTGCGAAGGGCAGCGGACATGGAGGCATGGATGGTATCATGGTGTTCCGTATCGTGGAATGCTTGCAAAAGGGGCTTCCGCTCGACCAAAATGTTTATGAAGGGTGTCTATGGAGCGCCGTATCGCCATTGAGCGAACGGTCCGTGGCAAGTAATGGAGCACCGCAACCTTTCCCCGATTTTACGAGAGGCAACTGGAAGAATACCGAACCATTACAAATTATTAGTTAGTAGAAAATATTCATGATTGAAATAAAAGTACCCGCCCGAATCTGTTTTTATGGCGACCATCAAGATTATTTGGGACTTCCTGTGATTGCAGGAACCATTGACCGATTCATCAATTTAAGGGCAACCCAAAATCCCAATAGAGAATATCTGTTGAAATTGTTGGACCTGAACGAAGAAACATCAATTTCGCTGGATGATGATTTGAAGGCGATTCGGCCCGATGATTATTTTAGGTCGGTGATGTCCGTTTTAAAACAACAAGGTTTTCAGTTTGATAAAGGGTATGATATCGAAATTTCTGGAAATATTCCTGTGAACGCTGGTCTGTCCAGTTCTTCCGCTTTGGTGGTGGCCTGGATTCGTTTTTTGGTGGCAACACAGGGAAAATCGGAGGAAATCAGTGATTATCAAATTGGGAGGTGGGCCTATGAGGCGGAAGTGCTCTTTTTTGATCAACCTGGAGGCTTGATGGATCAGTACACCATAGCCCAAAAAGGATTGATCTATATCGATACCAAAAGCGGGGAAAGCACACGCCTAAACGCCCACTTGGGGAAATTGCTGGTTGCTGAGTCGGGCGTTCCCAAAAAGACCCTGGAGGTACTTAAAAATGCCAGGGTGTATCAACAAAGAACAATAGATGCCGTCACAAAGGCTCATCCTGAATTTAAATTGGAGCATGCCACTGTGGAGGATTATGAAAAATATGTAGAACTGGTGCCAGAGGAACTCCAAGGCTATTGGTATGCCGCCATCTATAATTATCACATAACGTTGGAGGCCAAAAAAGAGTTGCTGAAGCCAAGCCCCGATGTCCAAGTGTTAGGAGATTTGATGAACCAGCACCAAATCATCCTTCAGAACGAAATCAAAAATACACCCTTGAAAATGGTTGAAATGATGGATGCTGCCCGTGATGCGGGTGCCATTGGGACCAAGATAATAGGTTCGGGCGGCGGTGGCTGTATGGTGGCCATGGTTCCAGATGATATGGAAGAAAAGGTAATACAGACATTTTTGAGCAAAGGAGCGAAAGCAGTGTATGCCGTAGAATTAACAAGTTGAATATAATGGAGAACACGAGTTTGATCATCATGGTAGGTGGTGCATCATCACGAATGAAAAGGAGTTTAAAACAACGGGATGACCAGGTTATGGACAACATCCCTCACAAAAGTCTGATTCCCGTAGGGAAAAAGGGGAGGCCATTCCTGTATTATTTGGTCCAAAATGCGGTGGAGGCTGGTTACACCAACCTGTATTTGATCACAAGCCCGGAAAACGAAGCCTTTCAAAACTTAAAGGGTCAGGGCAATCTTCCCGCTGGATTGAATGTTTTTTTGGCCGTGCAATCTGTCCCGGAGGGAAGAACCAAACCATTGGGTACCGCCGACGCCCTTCAGCAGTGTTTGGATCAATATCCTGAATTAAAACAGACCACGTTTACCGTTTGCAATGGCGATAATCTATACTCCGTTGGCGCCTTACAAGATTTAAGGTCGGCTAGAAGAGCTCCCCACGCGTTGATCAGTTACGGAAGTTCAGGTTTTGATTATACCGAGGAGCGTATTGCCAAGTTTGCCGTAATGGATATTTCCGAGGATGGATTTTTACAACAAATTGTTGAAAAACCAAATGTGGAAGATGTTCCCAAGTATAAGGATGCATCCGGACAGCTAAGGGTGAGTATGAACATTTTCAGTTTTTCTGGAAATGAGATCTATCCCTACTTAAAAAACTGCCCCATCGACCCAGTGCGCGATGAGAAAGAATTGCCCAAAGCCGTTGCGGTTTTGGTGGATAAAGAGCCACGAAGTGTGCTCTGTATTCCCCGCTCGGAACACATTCCCGATCTAACGGATGCAAATGATATTCAGTTATTTAAAAATTTAGATTAACTTAAAGGCATATAATCCCATTCTTGCTGCGAGCAATATTTAAATTTTTGAAATGGAATCGTATGCAACGGCATTGTTATATGCTACACCGTTTTTTGTCGGCCTGGTATTGATAGAAATTCTTTACGGCCGTTTTGTTAAGGATCAAAAACACAACCTCATGGATACCGTGAGCAGTCTTAGCTCTGGTTTGACCAATGTGGTAAAGGATTCCTTGGGATTGGTGCTTATTTTGATCAGTTACCCTTTTTTATTGGAGCATTTGGCGCTTATTGAAATCAAGGCTACGTGGTTGGTCTGGGTGGTGGCCTTTATTGCTCTTGATTTTGCGGGTTATTGGAACCACAGGTTGAGCCATCATATTAACTTTTTTTGGAACCAGCACGTGATTCACCATAGCAGTGAAGAATTTAATTTGGCTTGTGCGTTGCGACAGCCCATTTCAAATTTGTTGGGATATTATGCACTCCTTTTGATTCCGGCCGCACTGATGGGCGTGCCGCACCAAGTGATTGCCATTTTGGCGCCTATCCATTTGTTTGCCCAATTTTGGTACCACACCCAGCATATTGGAAAACTTGGTGTTTTGGAATACGTGATTGTGACCCCCTCGCAGCATCGGGTTCACCATGCCATTAATCCAGAGTATATTGATAAAAACCTTGGGCAGATTTTTTGTGTTTGGGATCGAATCTTCGGAACTTTTCAAGAAGAACTGGATGAAGTGCCCCCACAATATGGTGTGCTGAAACCTGCCAACACTTGGAATCCTATCGTTATCAACTTTCAACATTTATGGCGATTGATACAGGATGCTTGGCGGACCAAAAATTATTGGGACAAATTACGCATCTGGTTCATGCCCACGGGATGGCGCCCAAAGGATGTAAAGGAAAAATATCCGATTCGGATTATAGAGAACGTGTACAATTTCAGAAAGTACCGACAAGAGGCTACCAGTTCTTTAAAGGGCTATGCATTGTTCCAATTGATCGTCACCACCTTTTTAATGCTATTTATGTTCTACAACTATTCGGATATTGGTTTTGATGGATTATTGTTGTTCGGTGCATTCATATTTGTGGGTATTTATGGATACACGACTTTAATGGACCGTAAAAATTACGCAGTTTGGATTGAGGTGGTCAGGGGGCTTGGTGGTCTGGTATTGATTTTTTTTACCAATGATTGGTTTGGAATAGATAACTACCTTGCTCTGGGAAGCTATCTGGTGGCCCTGTATTTTTTGATCACTATTTTTGGGGGAATCTACTTTACCTATTTTGAGAAATCGTTTGTGACCTCGGATTTAGTTTCCTAAAGGGATTTTAGTTCTTTATCGACCAATTCCACATAGTTTTCCATGGCTTCTTCCACACTTATTCTTTTGGCTTGGAACAGGGCATTTGCCTTAAATGCATTGATCAGCGGGGTTCTACTGCCTGGATTGTCAAAGTTTTTATTGGCAATCTTAAAGTAGGCGTAGAGTTTTAAGAGTAAATCTGCAGGTAAAGGGTCGGTGTAGTCGTTAACAAAGTTAACGGCATCTTCGAATCTTTTATGTAAATCTTCGTTAATCATCTAACGGTCTCACTGTAGCTATGCAAGTGTGCGCTCCAACTACTTTTTGATTTAGTTTAACGGTAATGTCACAATCCAAAGGGAGCAACAAATCAACACGGGACCCAAATTTTATAAAGCCTGCATCCTCGCCTTGGGTTACTTGTTCACCTTCCTCAGCGTAGTTTACGATCCTACGGGCCATGGCACCGGCTATCTGTCTATACCCTATTTCTCCGAATTTTGGTGTGTGGAGAATTACCGTGGTTCGTTCGTTTTCCGTACTCGATTTTGGGTGCCAGGCTACCAAATATTTCCCGGGATGATATTTGGAATACGTTACTGTTCCACTGGCGGGGTATCGGGTTACGTGCACATTTGTGGGGGACATGAATATGGATACCTGTTTTCTTTTTTCCTTGAAGTATTCAGGTTCATCCACTTCTTCAATGACCACGACCTTTCCGTCAACGGGGGCCAATATTTCATCAAAACTACGGGTGACACGTCTTTTGGGATTTCTGAAAAACTGGAGAATGGCAATGAGAAAAATTAATGCGGCAACCTGAAGCGAAAACCGGGCCCATTCCAAATTAACGTAGTAATGCGCCGCCAGAACGGCTGCAACCACGATAAAGAAAGTGATGATAATAATTCTTTGACCCTCTTTATGAAACATAGGAGAAAATATTTAAAATCAAATAAGCAAAAGGCGCAGCGAACACTAGGCTATCCAAACGGTCCCAAATTCCACCATGTCCAGGCAATATGGCACCACTGTCCTTAACCCCGGCCATTCGTTTGAACTTGGATTCCAATAAATCTCCCAAACTCCCCGCTACAACTATTAAACAGGCCATTGCCATCCACTCGGTAATCGACAACCTGGTTTCGTACCATGATAAAAAGTAAGCGGCCACCAATGCAAAAATAAGACCTCCTACAGAACCTTCAATGGTTTTTTTTGGAGAAACTGAAGGAAAAAGTTTGGTTCGGCCAAAAGTTCGCCCTGTTAGGTAGGCAAAAGTATCATTGACCCATATCAAAATAAAGATGCCCATGATAAGAAATTGGGCAAAATCATCATGTTTATATGGAATCATGGTCAAAAAAATACAGCCTCCACCGATGTAAAATAAACCAATGATGAATTTTTGGAACGTGCTAAATTTTTTGGGCCTTTTAGAGAAAAGGAACATGAGCAATGCAATGTCCACCGTGATGGTACAGAGCATTAGAAGGTTTATGGCGGTTGAGTCATTGGTAAGGTATATAAAAACCCACCAAAGTGCCAAATAGGCCATGAATATATGGTAGCCCTTTAGGTTTACAATGCGCTTGTATTCATACAGGCATGCCAGTCCAAAGGTCATAAATAAAAAGTCGAAGGCATCCGAGCTTAGAAAAACAGCACCCAGTAGAAGCAACACGTAAATCACCCCGGTTATGGAGCGTCTTAAAATTTCTCTCATGTACTTAGAAATCTTCTAGGAGCAAAAGATATACATTTTTTGATGCACTTCCGTAAGAAAGGAAATCATCTTTGTTTTCCGCTGTGGGCTGAAAGTGTTTTAATGTGGTAATATTGTTGGGAATGTTCTTTTGATAGCGTTCCTTGATGATCTTAAGGGCTTCGCTTATGGAATCCACTAACTGACTCGTTGTGGCAAAAACTACCAAGTTGGATGGCAGTTCGTCCAATTTCTTTTCCTTGATTTGATTGGAACACACCAATATGGAGCCGTTGTGGGCAACCAGATGCTCGCAGGTGGTAAAGAAAATATTGCTCTCCTTGCGATTGTCGGTAAACTGAAGATTTTCGGATGCAAACTTTGTTTCCAGTCTTGGGTCCAAGGAATAAAACAGGTGGTTTTGCCAGTCGTTTTCCGAAATAATGTTTTTAAGCGCTTCGGAAACCTCGGCAAAATCTTCACAGTAGATGAATTTTCCGCCGTTTTTCTTAAAGTAGATGGTGAATTTCTCATCTACGGGAATTTTTAAATCGGGCATATGGTCACCACGGGTTTCCGCAGTTTCCTTGGAAACCTTTTTTCCTCCTCCGAAAAGTTTTTTAAAAACTCCCATTTATGGCATGTGTTCTTTTCTACTGAATCAATATAATTCTTTTGATTAGAATTTTTTGAATGATTTTATTCTGCAGGCTCCAATTTCCCCTCTTGTTTTTCAAAAGGTCTTTGGCCAAAAATCTTTTCCAAATCGTCCTTAAAGATAACCTCTTTGTCCAAAAGTCTTTCGGCAAGTTCGGTGAGCTTGTCCTTGTTGTCCTGCAACAATTTAATGGCTCGCTGGTACTGCTCTTCGATCATTTTGGATATTTCCCGGTCAATTTTTTGCGCCGTTTCCTCACTATACGGTTTGGTAAACCCGTACTCGTTCTGTCCTGACGAATCGTAATAGGTAATGTTGCCTAATTGTTCGTTAAGTCCGTAAATGGTGACCATTGCACGGGCCTGTTTGGTTACTTTTTCCAAATCGCTCAAGGCGCCGGTAGAAATTCTATCGAACATCACTTTTTCTGCGGCCCTACCTCCCATGGTGGCGCACATTTCGTCCAACATCTGTTCCGGACGAACAATTAAGCGTTCTTCTGGCAAGTACCAAGCAGCACCCAAAGATTGTCCTCTTGGAACAATGGTAACTTTGACCAATGGTGCGGCATGTTCCAGCATCCAGCTCACCGTGGCGTGCCCAGCTTCGTGGAACGCGATGGTTTTCTTTTCGTCCGGGGTGATTATTTTATTTTTCTTCTCAAGACCACCAACGATTCTATCCACGGCGTCCAAGAAATCTTGCTTGTTCACTGCTTTTTTCTCCTTACGAGCAGCAATAAGTGCAGCTTCGTTACAAACGTTGGCTATATCGGCACCGGAGAAACCTGGTGTTTGCTTGGCCAAAAAGTCCAAATCCAGAGTTTCTGCAGTTTTTATGGGACGAAGATGTACTTCGAAAATTTCTTTTCTTTCGTTAAGATCTGGTAAATCAACATAAATCTGACGGTCAAAACGTCCGGCGCGCATCAATGCCTTGTCCAGTACATCGGCACGGTTGGTGGCGGCGAGCACAATTACGTTGGTGTTAGTGCCGAAACCATCCATTTCTGTCAATAACTGGTTCAAGGTATTTTCACGTTCGTCGTTGGAACCTGTAAAGTTGTTCTTGCCCCTTGCACGCCCAATGGCGTCGATTTCGTCAATAAATATAATGGCTGGGGATTTGTCCTTTGCTTGTTTGAACAAATCACGCACCCTTGATGCTCCCACACCCACGAACATTTCCACAAAGTCCGAACCTGAGAGGGAGAAGAAAGGAACTTTTGCCTCTCCGGCAACAGCTTTTGCCAATAGGGTTTTACCGGTACCTGGAGGGCCCACCAAAAGGGCTCCCTTAGGTATTTTTCCCCCAAGAGAGGTATATTTGTCGGGATTCTTAAGGAATTCTACAATTTCTTGAACTTCTTCTTTGGCTCCCTCCAATCCTGCAACATCTTTAAATGAAGTGCGGGTGTCTGTTTTTTCGTCGAACAATTTGGCTTTGGATTTTCCTATGTTGAAAATCTGACCTCCTGCACCTCCACCGGCACCACCTGACATTCTACGCATTAGGTAGATCCAGATGCCTATGATCAAGGCAAAAGGAAGTAAGGTTAGGAATATTTCCCCAAGAACATTGGACTCTGTATCAAACTCGACAATGGTGTCCAGGTTGTTCTCTTTCTTTATTTCGGTGATTTCATTCTGGAAAATCTGTAAATCTCCATAATCCAGCACATATTGAGGAACAAGACCACTAGATGGGAGTAGGGGTTTTTCGGCCACTCCTTTGTGTACGTCTTTTTTCAGGGCCTCTTCGGTTAGATAAACCTTTGCCTGACGTGTGTTCGTAATTATGACGATCTTGGAGATGTCACCATTACGTAAGAATTCCTGTAATTCAGAAGTTGTGGTTTTTTCAGTGCTTGAAAAACTGCTTCCGCCAAAAAATTGGAAGCCAATAATCAATGCGATGACCACACCATATATCCACCACGAGCTAAATCGTGGTTTTTTGGGAGCATTATTCGGGTTGTTTTCTTTTGCCATTTTTTCTTAAGAATTGTAACTGCTTTCCACCATAGTGACCTTGGCATCTCCCCAAAGTCCCTCAATATCGTAAAATTCCCTAATGTGTTTTTGAAATACATGTACCACAACGTTTACATAATCCATCAGCACCCATTCGGCGTTCTCGGAGCCCTCGACATGCCATGGCTTGTCTTGTATGGCCTTGCTTACCTTTTTTTGGACGGAGGATACTATTGCGTTAACATGCGTGTTGGAAGTACCGTTACAGATGATGAAGTAGTCGCAAACTGTATTTTCGATTTCCCTAAGGTCCAGTAGATTTATGTCAACTCCTTTAACGTCTTCTATTCCTTCCAGGATCAAGGCAATCAATTCATCTGCGCTAGCTTTCTTTTTCTGCATTCAAAAAGTTTAGTTTTTACAAAGTTATGTTTTTTTTGTTTTCTTAGCCCTAGTTTTTAACAAATCGTAAAGGCTTGTCATATTGGGAAAACATTTTCAAATACTCAAACTTGATGCCACGGACTCCACAAATCAATATTTAAAGGATTTGTTGCGTTCCGAGAATCCTATGGATTATACAGTTGTTGTTACCGAGCGACAACTTAAAGGAAGGGGGCAAATGGGAACGGTTTGGCAGTCGGAAGGGGGTAAAAACCTTACGTTTAGCGTGTTGAGGAGGTTTGATGCACTGAGCGTCAAGCATCAATTTGTGTTGAATATTGCCGTTTCCTTGGCTGTTTTGGACACGTTGATGGAGCTGTCCATTCCCGATGTGACGGTAAAATGGCCCAACGACATTATGTCAGGTTCCAAGAAAATTTGTGGCATTTTAATAGAAAATGTGCTTAGGGGAGAGTATGTGGGCCAATCCATTATAGGAATTGGTTTGAATGTGAATCAAACTGATTTTACGAATTTCGAGAAGGCTTCTTCATTAAAGCAGATTATGGGCCGCAATTTTGATTTGGACGAGCTTTTATATGGGGTGCTTCACAGACTTCAACATCATATGGAAAGGATTGAATCCAAAACCGTGAAACAGTTATTGCCTTCTTATGAGAAGTTACTTTTTAGGAAGGATAAGCCTTCTACATTTAGCGACCCCCATGGAAATAGGTTCATGGGTTTTATCCGAAGGGTTTCACCAACTGGCAAACTGATTATTGAACTGGAAGACCAGGTCCTTAAAGAATTCGATTTAAAAGAGGTGACCTTGCTCTACTGACCTATTTTGTCCATGTTGTTGGATAATGTACCCATAAAGTTGGTGATGGGTGCTTTGATCATCATGGCCATCATGGCATTGAACTGTCCCTCGAAACTAAGTGCTACTTCACTTTCGTTGTCTCCGAGCGATGTAATGTCGGCGGTAAGGGTAAAAGGTAGTTTGTCACTTGCCGCGCCCAGGACCACTTTATCATACGGGTTTTGTTCTTTTAGCCTAAGTACAATTTCGGGCATACCTTTTAGGGCGAATTTGAAGGTGTGCTCGTCCAACACTTCAAACTTGTCTATATTCTCGGGCATTAAAGTTTCAAAGTTTTTGATATCTGTCAAGAACTCAAATACTTCTTTGTCGCTTTTGGCTACTTTCTTTTTTGAGGCTTCAATGTGCATAGTAAATTATTGTTTCCATTCTTGTGGATTGGATCTCCACTCAAGAAGGGTCTTTAATTGTGATTCTTTGATGTAATTGGTTTCAGAGGCCTGTTCGATCAAGTGCTCGTAATCCGATAGGGTATGGAGTTCAATACCTTCTTTTTCGAAGTTTTCGGTGGATACCGGAAAACCATACGTGAAGATGGCGATCATTCCTTTTATATCGGCATTTTGTTCCTTGAGAGCTTGTACGGCATTAAGGCTGCTATTGCCGGTGCTTATCAAATCCTCTATGACAACAACGCTCTGTCCAGCTTCAAAATATCCTTCGATTTGATTTTGTCTGCCATGTTCTTTGGGTTTTGGCCTTATGTAAACAAAGGGCAGTCCCAGTGCTTCTGCTACCAAAATACCTATTCCAATAGCCCCCGTGGCCACGCCGGCGATCACATCTGGCTTGCCGTAAAGGTTCTCTACTTGCTTGGCAATTTCTTCCCGAACAAAATTCCGAACCTGCGGATAGGACAACATAATCCTGTTGTCGCAATAAATAGGAGATTTCCAACCCGAAGCCCATGTAAAAGGATTTTCAGGTTCCAACTTAATTGCATTAATTTGTAATAACAGCTCAGCTGTTTTTTTTGCGATTTGTTTATCTAAAACCATTGCGCAAATGTATGAAGTTTTTGTTAATGAGGCTCCACTGATTTTAACAAACGAGCGCCCCCAGGATTCCAATGGTAATTTGTTTTCTTTGGATGGTGATTCCATTGTTGAGGCCATAAAACTTTTGTCCAAAAAGAAAGTTAAAAAGGCATACCTCTATCATCCTGATGAGAAGAAGATCCTAAAACTTTTTATGCACAAAATTCCGGTGGTGGTCGCTGGCGGAGGATTTGTGATCAATAGAAAGGGCAAGGTCCTTTTTATCTACAGGAACGGAAAATGGGACCTGCCAAAGGGCAAGGTAGATAAGGGCGAATCCATTGAAAATGCCGCAATTCGTGAAGTTGAAGAGGAAACAGGTGTCAAGAACCTGGAAATTGACAGGTTCCTTCATACTACTTACCATATTTTTAAGCGGAACGGGGAGTACCGATTAAAACAGACGCACTGGTTTATTATGTCCACCGATTATACCGGAAAGTTAGTGGCCGAAAAGTCAGAAGGTATCAAAAAAGTTAAGTGGAAAGGTGCCCGAAAGACCAAAAAGGCCTTAAAAAACTCTTATCATAATATAAAGATATTGTTCGAGGATTGGCCTTTTAATTAGGCAGCAGGCCTGCTGCTTCGCTTCCTTTGGCAACTCGGTATATCGGGTATGTCATGTAGGCTTCCTCAAAATGTTCGGAGCGTTCAAAAATCCAATTGAGCTGTGCATACCAGTTATTGGCAAAATTGAGCTCGGCTTCTTTTTTGGTCTCGAATTCCTGTAGCAGCAAAGAATCCTGTTGAAGCATTTCAATGGCCACATCCTCAAAAACGTAAGGGGAAAAACCTTCTTTGCGTTGTAAAACGGTATCAAAAAAGTTCCAATTAAAGAATGAATCGGCGCCTTGTGGCTCCAATGTTTCCATAAGATACCTGATTCCGGGCTGACGGGTAGGTATCAATAGGTCACCTTCTCTAAAGTAAACTTTTTTGGTGTGTTTTGTGACTTTGGTATTCGAATGGAGATAGTGTCCTTCGTATGGGGTATTTCGTGTATCGTAATCCTCAATGGTGTACCCTTCCACCAAAAGTGTGGTGTCTTTTTTGATAGCCGTATATTGAATTTTATTGGCATCCAATCGCTCTATCACTCGTTTCCAGCTTTTCTTGACAATATAGGCGGCAGGAACGGTTACTGTATCCACCGGATAAAAATAATCTTGATAGGTAGTCTCTTTGATAAATGGTTTGTCCCTGTTGTATTTCAATCGCGGAAGTCCGGTTACTTCACTGGTAAGTTGTTCCGCCTCAAATCCTTTAAAGTTAAGGGTGCTGGTTTTTGTGGTGTCCACTTGCCAGTTGAAATAGTACTCGGAAAGTTCGAGGTTCTTTTCCAAGGTCTCTTTTCGTAATGTTTGAATTTTGTCGTGTTCTTTTTCTACTACCTCTATCAAACTTTGCATTAGAGCATAGGTTCCCTCAACGCGCTGTTTATAGGGCTTTAGCATATGGGTTTCTACCATAAGCCCTAAGGTGCTCCAGAGTGTGGTGTAGCCTGTGGAATATCTTGGATGGTCCATAAACTGACTGAATCCCATTTCCGGCGGCACGTTGAAAACGTTTACATAGGGAGTGATGTCCCATTCCTTTTTGGCCAAAGAATTTTCAAGATTTGGCATAAGGGTTCCGTGAAGATATTCCCCCATTTTACCACCTAGCTTGTTGTGCTGGGTAAAAAGGTGGGTCAAGGTGTACTGGTAATCCGCTCCATTGCTCACATGGTTATCGATAAAGACATCTGGTTTTACCATGTGGAATATTTGTGCAAAGGTCCGGCTATTTTCGGTATCCATTTTAATGAAATCCCGGTTAAGGTCGTAATTGCGGTCATTTCCTCTAAAACCATATTCCAATGGTCCATTCTGGTTTGCCCTGGTCGTGGAATTTCTGTTGAGCGATCCACCGACGTTGTATATAGGAATAGTTACCAAAACAATATTTTTCGGCATCTCCAGTTTGCCAGTGGCAAGGTCGCGGTATAGCATCATGGTGGCATCGATTCCATCGCTCTCCCCGGGATGTATCCCATTGTTTATTAGGATTATGGATTTTTCCTTGCGGATATTTTCATAATTAAAATCTCCGTCGGGGTTAAAAGTCACGGTGTGCAGTGGCAGCCCACTATCTGTTTTCCCTATGGTCTGTATGTTGATTTGTGGAAATTCACGGGCAAGGCCCATGTAATAGTCAATGGTTTGCTTGTAGGTGGCAGTTTCCTCACCACCAGAAGCTTCATAATGTGTTTGGTACGAGGATTTTTCTCCCTGAGTTTCTGATTCACAGGATATAAAAAGGAATACGGCCGCTAAAAAAAATAAATGTTTCAAAATACTTTGGGAACTTTAAGTTGCACCTAATGTTGTGCTTATCAGTGCCAAAAATACAGAATATTATGATTAGGAGGCCATATCCATCAAACCAAGGTCAGCTGCCTCGATTTTGAAAATGGGTTTGTTCTTAAAGTTGAGTGCATACGGGCATCTATCCTTAAAATTGCTCCATTTTTGGTGGTCCAGTGGGTCTATGGAAGAAGTGATCATATTGATGATGATGTGCTCTTTTAAGTCCAAGGAGATAAGTTCGTCCAAGAAGCCCCATCCGTCCATAATGGGCATATTGATGTCGAGAAATATAACATCGGGAATTGTTTTATTGGATTCATTCCTTTCCAACAGTGCATCAAAGGCTTCTTTCCCATTCTGAAATATTTGGACATCATCACATTTGGTAACGGACTTTAGCATTTTTTTTATGCCAAATACTGTAATGGGATCATCGTCCACAATAAAAATACTACTAACTTTCTTCATTAAAATACACATTAAATGTAGTGCCTCTATCAACATCACTTTGCACTGTTATACTTCCGCCCATGGCCTCTATTTGGTTTTTTACAAGATAAAGACCAAAGCCTTTGGAGTCTTCTTTGTTATGGAATGTCTTGTACATGCCAAAAATTTTGTCGCCGTATTTTTCCAAATCAATCCCGAGACCATTATCGGATATGCTCAGTAGTACACCTTCTTTTGATTTTACTGCATTGATTATGATCAATGGTTTTCGATTGGGACTCCTATATTTTACGGCATTGGAGATTAGGTTTAGAATAATACTGTCCAGATAGGCAGGTACACATTCTACTTTGATATCTTCGGCTACATGATTGATTATCTGCGAATTGTGTTTATTCAAAAAGGCAGAAAAATTCTGTAAAACCTTTACAATGTTTTGTTTGAGGAACAATGGTTTTTTGGTTACCGATGTATTGGTGTTCACATCTACCACTTGATTAAGGTTTTCCAAGGTCTCCAATAAATTGTCTGATGCTTGCGAGAGCATTTTGGTGATTCGTTCTCTCTCTGTCGGGTCGTTTTCTGACTTTAAAAATTCCAAGAGCATGGAAAAGTTTGCGGAGTGCGATCTTAGGTTATGGGATACAATGTGGGCAAAACCTATCAATTTTTGATTTTGCATCGAGGTTATTTTGATAAGATCTCGTAATTCCCGTTCCTTCTTTTTGATGGAGGAAATATCCAAGCTCATACCAATAAGACCGCACACTTTACCATCTAAATCAAAATAAGGTATTTTGGAGGTCAGAAAATGGGTTGTTTTGCCATTATGGGTAATAGCGGTCTCTTTGCCAATAATAGGAGTAAGGTGCTTCATGACCTGTATATCCTCTTCCCTGGATATTTTTGCCGTATCCTCATTATATATGTCGAAATCATTTTTGCCGATGATTTCCTCCTTGCTCTTGTTGATGTAATGGGACTCTCCTTTGTTGATCAGTACTTTTCTGGACTCAAGGTCTTTCACATAAACGTTCAACGGTAAGCTATCAACAAGTGTGCTGAGCAATTGTTGATGCTCCTTGACCTTGTTTTCGGCCATCACCTCGTCATGAATATCCCGTATTGTTCCAAAAACCTTAACGGTATTACCGTTTTCTACATAAGGTTTACCGGTAATCCGTACCCATCTTTCTTCACCGTTAAATGTTATGATCATCAAATTGTCGTCGTAGGATTGTTGGTTCTCGATTGCTTTGTGAAAGAGCATTGAAACCTTGTTTCTGCTATAGCCCGGTTTAAAAAACTCAATGGCCTCGGCCGTAGTGGGCTCAAAACAATCGGGAACTTGATGGATACGCTTGGTTTCCTTACACCATGTGAGTTTTTGCGTTGCTGTTTCAAATTCCCACCAACCTGTTTTGGATACTTCTACCTTGGTGTCCAAAATGTTCTGTAACCATTCGGCTTGGTATTCTTTTTCTACTTCAGCAGTAATGTCATCGGTTTGGATTATGGTCCCGATTACGTTTTCCTTCTCGTCGAACCAAGGGGCGAAATAACTTTTGAAATGACCAGTGCTGTTATGGTTTGATATTTTGTGCCTAAGAGAGAAGGATTTATTTTCTTTTAATTTTTTTTTGAGATCTGGGATATCTCCATATAGCGGAAAAACCTTGGTTTGGTGGTCGCTGTTCTGTGGAGGCAATCCAAAGATGTCTAGCCACGAAGAGGAGGCATCCACCAAAATACCTTTTTTGCACAGAAGTGCTGTCGCCTTTGGCAACTGTTTCAATAAGTAAAATTGGTCAACTCTTCTTACTGCTTTCAAAACTCGGGGTTGTTTAAAAAACGTTAGTGCTTACTCAGAAATTTCCGACTAAGCTATAATTATTTGGTCGATACAACGCATATTATGTTGCGAAAGCAATCATTAATGTTGTATCCAAAAGGTTGGCCATGGTTTCTATAAATATAAAAAGAAAGAATTTACCTACAAATTATATTCGATGAACGGAAAGTGGACGGTTATTTTACTACAACGGTCTCTGGTACCAGACCCGTATAGTCCCCTCCATTCCTGATTACATCTCGAACTATTGATGAGCTGATGTAAGATTTTCCAGAGGATGTCAATAAAAATACCGTTTCAATCTCCGATAACTTTCTATTGGTATGTGCAATGGCTTTTTCAAATTCAAAATCGGCAGGGTTCCGCAACCCCCTAAGAATAAAAGTGGCATCTATTTTTTTGCAAAAATCCACGGTCATGCCCTTGTATGTGGTCACTTTTATTTTTGGTTCATCGGCAAATGCCTTTTGAATAAAACTTACACGTTCTTCCAATGAGAACATATAATTTTTGTCGGCATTTATCCCTATGGCGATCACCAATTCATCAAAAAGGGTCACACCTCTCTTAATAATGTCGTAATGTCCTAAAGTAAGCGGGTCAAAAGAACCAGGGAACAATGCACGTCTCATGTTGTGGAATAAAGTTTCCTAAAAATACGGTTTCTATCGCAAAGCTTCAACAATTGCACTGTCAAATAACTCCTCCAAAGTGATTCCTGCCGTTTTTGCTTGTTGGGGCAATAGGCTTTCCTCCGTAAGTCCGGGGGTTGTGTTTATTTCGAGAAGATGTGGCTCATCACCAATGAAAATAAATTCACTTCGGGTGTATCCTTTGAGCTCCAATGTTTTGTAGATAAATTCTGCCAGCTGCCTTACGTTGGATTCTTGCTTTTCCGAAATCCTTGCGGGTGTGATTTCTTGTGATTTACCTAGATATTTGGCCTCAAAATCAAAAAAATCGTTCTCCGAGATAATTTCTGTAGCGGGAAGAACAGTTACTTCATTATTGAAAGTAATCACTCCGACCGATACTTCGGTACCATCCAAAAAGGATTCTATAATGATTTGTGAATCTTCCTTGAACGCACTTTCTATGGCATCTGCCAATGTTGCCCTATCGTAAACTTTTGATACCCCGTAGCTACTGCCCGCGCGGTTCGCTTTTACAAAACAAGGTAGTCCAACTTTGTCAACAATGGAATCTTCATCAATACTTTGTCCCTTATTTAAAAAATACGAGGTGGCACACGGAACATTGTAAGGTTTTAGTGCACTCAATAGGTCTCGCTTATTAAAGGTCAGTGCTGCCTCATAATGGTTGCAAGATGTTTGCGGTATTCCAAGAAGCTCAAAATAGGCCTGCATAAGCCCATCTTCACCTGGGGTGCCGTGAATCGCATTGAAAACACAGTCAAATTGAATTTTTTTGCCATGTATCTCAACACTGAAATCGGACCTTTCTATGGGATGCTCCTGTTCCAATTCATCCAGATAATACCACTTATCCTTGGAGATGACAATTCGGTAAGGATTATATTTTTCTCTGTCCAAATATTTGTGCACCACATTTCCACTCTTAATGGAAATATTGTACTCACTGGAATAGCCGCCCATGATGATGGCAATGTTCTTTTTCATTGTCTTGTAAAATAACGCGAAGCCAAAATAAAGAAAAAAGGGTTGGCTTTCCTATATTTGTTCCGATAAGGTGAACTACATGAAAAATTTTCTCAACTTTTTAAAAAGCAAGACTTTTTTGATACAGCTCGGATTGGCGGTCGTTGCTATTCTGGTGTTGGTCTTTATTTCTTTACAATGGCTTAAGAGCACCACAAACCACGGTGAGTTTGTTGAGGTACCCGACTTTTCCAAAATGTCGGTGTCGGAGATGCGCAAGGCAGTTGAGAGTGCTGGGCTTAGATATCAAGTGTTGGATTCGTCGGAATATAATCCCGACTATCCCCGTTTTTCCATACTGGACCAAAACCCTCCTGCAGGCAACAAGGTAAAATCCAACCGGAAAATATATTTTACCGTAAATCCCTCGGGCTATAAAAAGGTAAGTGTACCGGATATTATCCAAGTAACCCAACGTAACGCCGCCTCTATGTTGAGGGCAGTAGGTTTGGATGTGGAACGTGTGACATATATAGATGAACTTGGTAAGGACATGGTATACAATATGAAGTTCAAAGGAAAATATTTAAAGCCCGGAGATAAATTGCCAAAGACTTCAAAAATTGAATTGATTTGTGGTAACGGTACCATTCCTGGCAGTGCAAGGGTACAGGCAGAATCCAACTAAAGATGGATATTTCGGATAATCAGGAAGATTTTTCCCAGGACGAGCTTTCGCAGGACGACCTCTACGAGCATCATAGTTTTGTGGCCTCAAAAGGTCAGGAACCACTGCGCGTGGATAAATTCTTGATGAACTTTATTGAGAACGCTACGCGGAACAAAATCCAGCAGGCTGCCAAAAAAGGCCATATATGGGTCAATGGTTCCATCGTCAAGCAAAATTATAAAGTAAAGGCAGGAGACGAGGTCAAGGTAATGTTCGAGCATCCACCCTATGAGTTTTTGTTGACCCCCGAAAGCATTCCCTTGGATATTGTGTATGAAGACGATGTGCTTTTGGTGGTGAACAAACCTGCCGGTATGGTGGTGCACCCGGGGCACGGAAATTATTCGGGAACATTGATCAATGCCTTGGTCTATCATTTCGAGAACCTTCCCAACAATAGTTCGGATAGGCCGGGACTTGTTCATCGCATCGATAAGGACACCTCTGGTCTCTTGGTAATTGCCAAAACGGAATCGGCCATGACATACTTGGCCCAACAATTTTTTGAAAAGACCAGTGAACGTGAATATGTGGCCTTGGTCTGGGGCAATGTAGAGGAAGATGAGGGGACCATTGAGGGCCATATTGCACGTAACCCAAAAAATCGTTTACAGATGATGGTTTTTCCAGATGGAAGCGATGGCAAGGAAGCAGTTACCCATTATAAGGTAATAGAGCGTTTAGGGTACGTAACATTGGTCTCTTGCAAATTGGAAACGGGTAGGACCCATCAAATTCGGGTACACATGAAATATATTGGACATACCCTGTTCAATGATGAGCGCTATGGTGGTGATAAAATTTTAAAGGGGACAACCTTTACCAAATACAAGCAGTTTGTTGATAATGCCTTTAAGGAACTGCCCAGACAGGCCTTGCATGCCAAAACCCTTGGTTTTGAACATCCCGTTACCGGTGAGTTTATGCGATTTGATTCAGAACTGCCAGAAGATATGGTCAACGGGATTGAAAAATGGCGTGGCTATGCCAAACATCACGAATCATAGTTTTCTTCAATATTTAAATTGAAAACACCATTGGATTCCTTTTCCAAAAAAGTAAAATCCTCGCTATTTTTACAAAAATTAGAAGAAGATGAAAATTGTGATATCTCCTGCAAAGTCGTTGGATTATGATACGGCATTGCCCACATCAAAATATACCCAGCCCCAATTTTTGGAACAAGCGGAAAAACTGAATTCCGTACTCAAAAAGAAAAAGCCAAAGGCCTTGATGGACTTGATGTCCATTTCCGATAAGCTGGCCGACCTGAATTGGGAGCGCAATCAAAAATTTGATACGCCTTTTACCGTTGACAATGCAAGACCGGCAGTCTATGCTTTCAATGGCGATGTGTACCAGGGATTGGATGCATATACTATCCCCGAGGATAAGCTGGACCGATTGCAGGATACTTTGCGAATTCTGTCAGGTCTGTATGGTGTTTTAAGGCCTTTGGACTTGATGCAGCCCTACCGCTTGGAAATGGGAACGCAATTAAAAGTAGGCCGTAAAAAGAACCTGTACGAATTCTGGAAGAAGGACATTGTAAACTTTCTGAACAGCGAGCTTAAGGATGATGAGCTTTTTATAAACTTGGCCAGCAACGAATATTTTAGCGCTGTGGATACCAAACAATTAAAAGTTCCTGTAATTGCACCAGTTTTCAAGGATTGGAAAAACGATAAATTGAAAGTAATCAGCTTTTTTGCGAAAAAAGCCCGTGGCTCCATGGTCCGTTATATATTGGATACCGGAGCGGAGACCTTGGACGATATCAAGAATTTTGACTACGATGGGTATCTCTACAGCGAAGAACACACGGTCAAGAAAAACGAACCCGTTTTCATTCGATAAAAACTTTGGTAAAATCCGAAGTATTCTTTAAGTTATAATCGGTAAGGTATGTTGTTACGTTTAAAGTGCACATGCCTTAAATTGTGATACGCTTAAATTTAACCCAGAGGTTACACTTTATTCACGACCTTTGAGTGTTTGACTATTTTTTAACACTAACATAAAACAGATACATGCAGCAAACTAAACGGTTAGAGGAGTTTAAAAAATCGGTAACCAATAAATTCAACATCTATAATAGCCTTTTCTTGAGCTTGCCATACAAGAATGTGGAAAACGTAGGGATTCTTATTCCACTCTTGTTGGATCAATGCGAAAAAGGATTAAAGGCTGGCAAAGATCCCCAAGAAATTTTGGAAGTGTTCTTCTCCAACTTTGTGGATATTCAGGACGAGAGGGAACGTTTGGATTTTATGTTCAGGATCGTGCAGTACGTGGAGCGCCAAGTGGTGCTTTATGATAGTGTGGAAGATTCCGCATTTCCCAAACTACAGGAATACAGTAGTTCTTTGACCATACCTGATTATTTTGAGTTGGTGAACCGTACAAAAAACTGGGACAAGGTTTCCAAAAAACTTTCAACCTTTAGTGCACGCATTGTATTAACCGCCCACCCAACGCAATTTTACACGCCAGCGGTTCTGGATATTATTGCCGAACTCCGCTCGTTGATAGATGAGGACAGGATACATGATATTGATGTAACTCTACAACAATTGGGATTGACGTCCTTGATCAATGCAAAAAAGCCAACACCTTTGGATGAGGCGAAAAACATTATCTATATTCTTCGTAACACCTATTACGATGCTGTCGGTGAACTGTACCAATACGTGAAGAGCAATATTCGCGATGAAAAGTTCGAGAACTATAATTTGATGAAACTTGGTTTTTGGCCAGGCGGGGATCGTGACGGAAACCCTTTCGTAACGGCCGATATTACCAAAGAGGTGGCCGATGAACTACGGTTGACCCTAATGAAGTGTTATTATAACGAATTGAAGAATCTTCGAAAAAAACTCACATTCAAGAGTATGCAAGAAGATATCAATGCATTGAGCACAAAACTTTATCATGCCATGTTCGATTCCAATGCACCAATTTCGTACGAAGGAATCATTGAGCATTTAAGTGCGGTTAGGAATCAATTGATAGACCACTATCATGGGTTGTATTTAGACGAATTAGATAGGTTTATTGATAAAGTACATATCTTCAAAACACATTTCGCCACTTTGGATATCCGTCAAGATCACAGCAAGCATACCTTGGTAGTGGAATCCGTATTGAAAAAGAATGGAGTCATCAAAAAAAGCTTGGACGAGCTCAAGGAAAAGGAGTTGGTGAAGCTGCTGTTGGAGAAGGATTTTAAACTAAAGGCAGAGGATTTTGATGATGATATTGTGAAGGACACTATCGTTAATATCCAAAACCTGAAAGCGATCCAAGAGAAAAACGGTGAAGATGGATGCAACCGATACATCATCAGTAACTCGGAGGATATTTTCTCAGTGCTGTTCGTTTTCGGATTGTTCAGGTGGTGCGGTTGGAACGAAAAAGAAATCACTTTCGATATTGTTCCCTTGTTCGAGACCATGAGAGGGATGGATGCTTCCGAAGAAGTGATGCAAACCTTGTTCGATATTCCAAAGTATAGACAGCACTTGGAACGAAGAAGGGATATACACACCATTATGCTAGGCTTCTCCGATGGAACCAAAGATGGAGGTTACCTAAAGGCCAACTGGTCTATACTAAAGACCAAGGAAACTCTGAGCAAGGTTTGCAAGAAAAACGGTATCGCAGCCATATTCTTTGATGGTAGGGGAGGACCACCCGCCCGTGGTGGAGGTAAAACCCATAGATTTTATGCGGCACAGACCAAGGATGTGGCCAACCACGAAATCCAGCTTACCATCCAAGGACAGACCATTACTAGTACATATGGTACCAAGGAACAGTTTATGCACAACTCCGAGCAGTTATTGACCGCCGGATTGAGCAATAATCTCTTTGGAAAGGAACTTACTATTTCGGCGTCACAAAGGAAGTTGATAGAGGAGCTTTCCGAACTCAGTTTTGATAAATATGATGCCCTGAAACAGCACGATAAATTCATTCCTTACCTTGAAAATAGAAGTACGTTAAAATATTATACCAAAGCCAACATAGGAAGTAGGCCTGGTAAACGTGGAAGCGCAAAACAGTTGACATTAGCTGACCTGCGGGCAATTTCATTTGTGGGATCATGGAGCCAATTAAAGCAAAATGTACCTGGATACTTTGGTCTCGGTTCCGCAATCCAAAAATTGAAAGACGAAGGAAGGTTGAACGAGGTCAAAAAACTGTACAAGGAAGTTCCTTTCTTTAAAGCATTGATGTTGAACAGTATGATGTCCTTGGCGAAGACCAATTTTGATTTGACCAGTTACATGAAAGACGACCCTGAGTTCGGTGATTTCTGGAAGATTCTTTATGAAGAGTACCAACTGTCCAAAAAGATGCTTCTTCAAATTTCCGGGCTCAAGATTTTGATGGAAGACGAAGCTGTATCGAGGGAATCCGTAAAAATCAGGGAAAAGATTGTATTGCCGTTATTGGTGATTCAACAAAATGCTTTGTATCACATCACGCAAAATTCAGAGTATAAGGAATTGTACGAGAAAATTGTGACCCGCTCTTTATACGGAAACATTAATGCGAGTAGAAACTCTGCGTAGTTTCCAAGCTTTTAGTAGCATACAGATTTTATAAAAGCAATCGGTATGGTGCAAATTTACATGCATCATACTGATTGTTTATTTTTATTCAAATTTGGAACGATTTCTATTTTGAGTTCAGCACTTTTCAAACATATACACCCCTATAAACCCTTTTTGTTGGAGGAGGCCACCAAGTTGATTGTGGGTACCCTGCCTCCGCCACGATTTACCACTGGTGATTTGAAGCCACAGGATGTAGATTTCTGTTATGGCAGTTGCAACGGTCAGTTGTGGCCTATCTTAGATAGAATATTCAATTTGGAACTGGTTTATGAAACTACCCAAGAAGCAGTTGAACAACGTAAACAATTCCTCATCAAACATAAAATCGGTGTATGTGATATAGTGGAGAGTGCCGAGCGTGAAAAAATCGATGCCTCCGATTTGGGCATGCAGAATTTTGTCCTTCGGGATATGGTAGGGTATTTACAGCAGTATCCAAATATTGAAACACTGTTGTTTACTGGTGGAAACAGTAAAAATGGCCCGGAGTTCTTTTTCCGGAGACAGCTAAAGGAGTATGGCCTAAAACTAAAAGTAGTGTCCAACGAGGTCCCAAGGATTCATCATTTGGAGCTTCCGTTTATCTCAAATGGTGCCCAAAAAACAAGAATGATCAAAACGGTTTCGCTCACGGCTCCTTCTGGTGCTGCAAACCGGGCAGTAGGTAGTTTACAGGCCTATAAAGACCTCAAAAGTAAAAATCCCGAATTCAATACAGTAGACTTTAGGGTAATGCAATACAGCGAATTTTTCTAAAAATTCGTTGACCTGTCTCAACATTTACGTCCATTTTTGCGTTCTACCCGTAGATATATAGATCTATAAACTAAAAATTGAATTATGAAATCAATTAGTAAAATTGTAGGAGTTGTATTTGCTGTTCTGGTGTTCAGTTCATGTTCCGTACATAGGAACGCAGGAAAAAGCGCTACGGCTCCAGGACAAGTAAAAAAGATTACAGGTGCTAAAAGTGCAAAGGCGTATGCACCTGGACAACAAAAGAAGAAAGGCAATAAGCACTGATTATTGCTCAGCATAACCCCAAAAAAAAGCCTCGAATTTTCGAGGCTTTTTTTATTTCAGGATATGTTCTGCTATTCTTTATTCCATTTTGGAAGATAGGATGCTATAGAATGTTTTGATGCCATATGCCAATTGACCAATCTTAATATTTTCGTTGGGACTGTGTTGGTTATTGTCAGGATTGACAACAGGTACAATAAAGGCAGGGATTTTTAATTCATTGATGAAGGGAGCGATAGGAACCGTACCACCCATGGTTCTAATTTGAATAACTTCCTCCCCAAAACTTTGGTTCAGGGTTTTTACAATAAATTCGCCATAAGGATTGTCCAAATCGGTACGGAAGGCATCGGTAACACTGCCCTCTTCAACAGTTATTATTTTATCGAATTGCATCCGCTCTTCTTTGGATGGAACATGGTCCAATACTTTGTATCCCTGTTTGGCGATATGATCTTTGACCAATTTTTTCAATCTGGAGCCGTCGCTTTCTACGACCAACCTCAAATCCAACTCGGCTGTGGCACTTTCGGGAACAATGGTTCGTGCTTTATCACCAACCCAACCAGATTCCAAACCGCGAATATTCAAAGATGGATATTGAAGGGCTTCCTGATAATAGCCGCCAACCTTTTCCGCAGTTTTAAATTGAAGCTTTTCTGCAATGGCAGAATCGTCATCGGGAACGCTCTTTAAAATTGAATCGGTTTTCCCATCTATAGAAATACCATCGTAATAACCGGGAATAATGACTCTTCCTTGGTCATCCTTCATAGTGGCCAATAACTTGGACAATTGAAAACCTGGATTTGGTGCATAATTGCCGTAATGGCCGCTGTGCTGAGGTTTTATGGGGCCATAGGTCGTCAATGTCAATGTAGTGATGCCACGACATCCATATACAACGGTTGGCTTTTCAGAAGCATGTACCGGCCCGTCCACGATCATTAAAAAGTCCGATTCCAGAAGTTCACGGTATTGTTTTACCGCGACGGGTAATGGTTTGCTGCTTTTTTCCTCTTCACTGTCCAAGATCACCTTAATGTTGAACGGGATTTCAATACCATCATTTTTAAGAAGATCAACAGCATTGAGAAGCATTACAATAGGTGATTTATCATCCGAAGTCGACCTGCCGAATAAACGCCAGTCATAGTTAATGTCATCATCCAGTTCATCAAAAGAAATTATTTCGAATCCACCGTCAGTGGGTTTTTTGAGAACTACCTGATAAGGGTCCGGCTGCTCCCATTTACTGGGGTCTACGGATTGTCCGTCAAAATGCATATAAATGAGCACCGTTGGTTTATTGGCGTTCATGGGCATGGCCGCAAAGAATAAAGGCAATCCTTCTGTGTCCAGTACTGCGGTATTGAATCCTCTATCCCCGAATTTTCGCTTGAGCCACATAATGTTGCGGTCAATATCGGCGGCATCCAAGGCATCGTTCGGAATAGCGATAAATTCGCGGACCTCGTTGATGGCATCGGCCACTTGCGATTTTACGGCCACATCATCTTGGGCAAAAAGAGAAAAAGTAAGTGACAGGAAAACTAAAGAAAATGTTTTTTTCATGGATGTGTTCGTCAGGGTTTTTGAAAGCCGAAATTTAACGAATTTGCTTCACAAAGTCACCAATACTAGTGACCCCATTTGCTGTTAAATGTTTGATGAAAGCTGAACCGATTATGGCTCCTTTTGCTTTTTTTGTTGCTTGTTCAAAAGTTTCCGCGTTGCTTATTCCAAACCCTACAATTTGAGGGTTGCTCAACTTCATATTGGCAATTCGGTCAAAATAGTCCGACTGCTCAGCACCAAAACCTTGTTTGGCACCTGTTGTGCTTGCCGAACTTACCATGTAGATGAATCCTTCCGAAGCATCGTCAATGGCTTTGATGCGCTCATCGCTGGTTTGGGGAGTGATCAAGAAAATGTTGATCAGACCATGTTTTTTGAATATGGGTTCGTACTCTCGTTGGTACACATCCAAAGGCAGATCGGGCAATATCAACCCATCAATACCTATTTCTTCACATTTTGCACAGAATGCAGCCACACCGTATTGGAGTACTGGATTAAAATAGCCCATTAAGATCAAGGGAATGGATACGGTTTTACGGATATCCTTGAGCTGTTCAAAGAGCAAGGCGGTGTTCATTCCGTTTTTAAGTGCTGCTGAGGAGCTTTCCTGAATGGTGGGGCCATCTGCCAACGGGTCGCTAAAGGGCAATCCTATCTCAATGAGGTCCACACCGCTTTTTTCGAGATCCTGGATGATTTTTACGGTGTCATCCAAATTGGGATAACCTGCTGAAAAGTATATGGAAAGGATTTTTTTATCTTCCTGTAGTTTTTGTTTGATTCTGTTCATAGTTTGAAATAATCAATATAGTTCTGTAAATCTTTGTCGCCACGGCCTGATAGGTTTACGACCACCACATCATCGGGATTGAATTTTCTGTCCTCAAAAATGGCCAGGGCATGTGATGATTCAATTGCAGGGATTATCCCTTCCAGTTTGCATAGTTCCAATCCTGCTTTCATGGCATCATCATCGGTAATGGAAATAAATTCACCTCGGCCGGAAGCGAACAGGTGTGCATGCATGGGGCCAACACCCGGATAATCCAGACCTGCGGAAATGGAATAGGGCTCTGTTATTTGCCCGTCTTGGGTCTGCATCAACAATGTTTTGCTGCCATGAATGATCCCTATTTTGCCCAAGGCGGATGTAGCGGCACTTTCTCCGGAGTCAATGCCCTTTCCTGCAGCCTCTACTGCGATGATTCCGACTTCGGGAGTGTCCAAATAATGATAATAGGCACCTGCGGCATTACTACCGCCACCTACGCAGGCAATCACAAAATCTGGGTTTTCCCTACCTTCTTTTTCTTGGAGCTGATTTTTGATTTCTTCCGAAATCACTGACTGAAAACGCGCCACCATATCCGGATAGGGGTGTGGGCCCACTACCGAACCGATAATGTAATGCGTGTCGACCGGATTATTGATCCAATCGCGAATAGCTTCGTTTGTGGCATCTTTTAAAGTTTTGCTTCCAGAAGTGGCGGGTCTCACCTCTGCTCCAAGCATTTTCATACGGGCAACGTTGGGAGCTTGTCTGGCAATATCAATTTCACCCATGTACACCACACATTGAATGCCCATCAAGGCACAAACAGTAGCTGTTGCCACGCCATGCTGTCCAGCCCCGGTTTCCGCAATGATTCTGTTCTTGCCCAATTTTTTGGCCATGAGTATTTGGCCGATGGTATTGTTGACTTTGTGTGCACCGGTATGGCATAGATCTTCTCTTTTTAGATAGATCTTGGTATTGTATTTTTCGGAAAGCCGCTTGGCAAAATAGAGAGGAGTTGGACGGCCCACATAATCTTTCAGCAATTGATGGAACTCTTTCTTAAATGAAGGTTCTTCCATGATGTTGAGATAATTTTGGCGAAGTTCTTCACAATTGGGATAGAGCATCTCTGGGATGAAAGCTCCTCCAAACTCACCATAGTAACCCCGTTCATCGGCATGATAGCTTTTCATTGGTGTTCAGTTTATTAGTTGCGAATGCTGTTTAGCGATTCGATAAATGTTTTTAAATCTTCTATACTCTTAAGCCCTGGCGCTGATTCGAATTTACTGTTCACATCAACGGCATAACAATTTTTTGAGGCCGGACTGCTTAAAAACTCCTGTAGATCTTGGATGGATTCCAATCCGATACCACCACTTAAAAAGTAAGGCTTTTGGGACGGATACTTTTCAAGAACGGACCAATCAAATCTATAGCCATTGCCACCGGGCAGTTTCCCCTTGGTATCGAAAAGAAAATAATCACAGACTTCTTCGTAGTCCTTCAAAATGGAAAAATCAAAATCATCTTTGATGGAAAACACTTTGATGACGTCTAGATTTCTCGACCGTGCTCGAAATGACAGAAAGCTATTTTTTAATTGTTGACAGTACTCGGCACTTTCCTTTCCATGGAGCTGTACGGCATCCAATTGATGTTGGTGCACTTTTTCCAAAACATATTCTTGGTCGGCATCCACGAATACCCCTACTTTTTTGATTTGACTGGGGATCTTTGGCATGTCACCAGAAAAATAACGGGCCGATGGTTCCCAAAAAATAAACCCTAAATAATCAGGTCGCAATTGAGCAACTTCTGATGGATTATGGTTCATGCCGCAAACCTTTAGTTTCATTGTTCCAGTCTTTTTATAAATTCAGCTGCATTTTTTCCTGGGTCATCGTTTTTCATGAAATTTTCACCGACCAAAAATCCTTGATAGCCAAATTTCCTTAAATCTTTAATGGCCTCAACGGAACTTATTCCGCTTTCAGAAACTTTTACAAATTCATCTGGGATTTTTTGGGACAGCGACTTGCTTATGCCCAAATCTACCTCGAACGATTTAAGATTGCGATTGTTCACACCCAACATGTCCAAACTTGGCATAAGGGATTTTTCGAGTTCTTCTTCGTTGTGCACTTCCAAAAGCACATCAAGCCCCAATCCTTTGGCCAGTTCTGACAGAACTTTAATTTCATCTCGTCTTAAAATTGCCGCTATCAATAAAATAACATCGGCCCCATAGGCTTTCGCCTCCACAATTTGATATTCATCTATGATGAATTCTTTACGCAAGATGGACATGTTGGTAGAGGCCCTTGCCAGTACCAGATCGTCCAATGATCCCCCAAAGTATTTGCCATCAGTTAGTACCGACATGCCACATGCGCCTGCCTCGGAATACCCCTTGGCCACATCTTGGACACTCAAACTTTGATTGATAACGGATTTGGAAGGAGACCGTCTTTTATGTTCCGCAATGATTCCCGAACTGCTTTTGCGCAATACCTCGGCAAGTGAAATGGATGTACGCTCCATCATCACCGAAGCTTCCAATTGGGCCTGTGTGATGAGCGATTTTTTTAAATCGACTTCTATGCGTTTATTTGCTACTATTTTATCTAAGATGTTCATTTATTATAATTGTAATTAGGAAGGTAAGGTGAATCTGGGGCAATATCTCGACTGCGTTTGAAATGACCTTAGTTCCTGCTCAATTCCTGTAATTTTTTCAATGCGGTCAACCCTTTGCTGCTATGTAGCGACTCTTTAGCTCTTTCAAAGCCTTCTTTTGGGGTGATGCCTTTTACCGTTGCAATGGCTATTCCTGCATTGGCACAGACCACGTTGTTTTGGGCCTCGGTACCTTTTCCTTGCAAAATATTCATAAATATTTGGGCGGATTCCGCAATATCGCTACCTCCGATAATGTCCTCTTGAGAAACCTTTTCCACGCCAAAATCCGAAGGCGTTAACATTGCTTCTGTATGATTTGATATGGTCTTGGTATCGCCTGTCAACGAGATTTCATCATATCCGTCCAAAGCATTTAAAATGGTGAATTTCTTATCGGTATTCTGGTACAGATACCCATACATCCTTGCCAATTCCAAATTATAGACCCCTACCATTTGGTTTTTGGGGAATGCTGGGTTTACCATTGGCCCTAACATATTAAAGAATGTTTTTACCGCTAATTCCCTTCTGATGGGTGCCACATTTTTCATTGCGGGGTGAAACAGGGGGGCGTGCAACACGCAAATACCTGCTTCTTCGATGGTTTTTTTGAGGAAATCGGCATCGTTGCTGAATTTGATTCCCAAGAATTCCATAACATTGCTACTGCCACATTTGGAAGACACCCCATAGTTTCCGTGTTTGGTCACATGGATTCCTGCTCCTGCGGTCACAAAAGACGCCAGTGTGGAAATATTGAAGGTGTCCTTGCCATCTCCACCGGTCCCACAAAGGTCGATTGGATCATAATCGGCAAGATTTACTGCCAAACAAAGTTCCAATAGGGCATCACGAAAACCTTCCAATTCTTCAATGGTAACACTACGCATCATGTACACTGTTAGGAATGCAGCAATTTGGGAGGTGTTATAATCTCCTTTGGCAATATTTACCAGAATCTGTTTTGCTTCTTCCTTTGGAAGAATTTCGTGATTGATAAGTTTATTTAAAGTCGCTTTCATTTTCAAATCTATTTACTTTCCAACCAATTTTTGAGCATTTGTTTTCCTTCCGGTGTCAACACCGATTCTGGATGGAACTGTACTGCGGTAACATCGTATTCTTTATGTCGGAGCGACATCACTTGTCCATTTTCATCTATGGCAGTAGTTTCCAATACTTCTGGGAGATTGGGGTCCACCACCCAGGAATGATATCTGCCGACCTGAAGCGTTTTGGGCATATTCTTATAAATCGGATCATCTTTAGCAACCATGATGGTGGTATCAACGCCATGATACACTTGGTCAAGGTTCACTAGCGTTCCGCCGAATACCTCACCAATGGCCTGTAGCCCCAGGCATACCCCAAAGATTTTTTTTGTTGGCGCATACTTTTTGATGATTTCCTTTAAAAGTCCTGCTTCATCAGGAATTCCGGGGCCTGGGGAAAGCACAATGTATTCAAATGGTTCAACCTCGTCCAAAGTGAGTTGGTCGTTCCGTTTTACGGTTACCTCGCAATCCAAATCTTCCAGATAGTGTACCAAATTGTAGGTGAAACTATCGTAATTGTCAATCATTAAAATCTTTCTTCCCATGGTTAGATTGTTTCGGCAATTTCCAGTGCTTTTTTCAATGCACCCAATTTATTGTAGGTTTCTTGTAATTCGTCATCTGGGTTGGAGGCAGCCACCAGACCAGCTCCTGCTTGATAGTACAATTCGTGGTTTTTGCTCAGGAACGTACGGATCATGATGGCATGGTTAAAATTACCTTCAAAATCCATGAATCCGATTGCTCCACCGTAATACGAGCGGCTCGTTTTTTCATATTTCTCGATCAACTGCATGGCCATATGTTTGGGCGCTCCGCTCAAGGTACCCGCAGGGAAGGTATCCGCTACTACCTTCATGGTGGTACTTTCCTTTTTCTTTTGTCCGGTTACTTTGGAGACCAAGTGAATTACGTGCGAGAAATATTGTACTTCCCGGTAAGTTTCCACATTTACGGTGTTGCCGTTTCGGCTCAAATCGTTTCGGGCAAGGTCTACGAGCATCACGTGTTCGCTGTTTTCCTTCTCGTCCTGTGCCAATTTTTTTGCCAGTTCGGCGTCCTTCTCATCGTTTCCTGTACGCTTGTAGGTTCCGGCTATCGGATGGATTTCCGCTTTGCCTTCTTTTACAATAAGTTGCGCTTCCGGCGAGCTACCGAATATTTTAAAGTTTCCATAATCAAAATAGAAAAGGTATGGGGAGGGGTTGATGGAACGTAGTGCCCTATACACGTTGAATTCATCCCCCTTGAATTTTTGCTTGAACCTTCGGGAGAGTACCAATTGGAACACATCTCCCCGTTGACAGTGTTTTTTTGCCAGTTCTACCTGTTCTTTGTAATCCTCGTCCTTTAAATTGGATTCTGGTTCACCTTCTTTGTTGAAGTTGTAGGAAGAAAATGTGCGAACATTAAAGAGTTGCTCTATTTCATCTACATTGCTTTCGGAATCATAACAGTGGGCGAACAAATAGGCCTCATTTTTAAAATGATTGATGGCAATAATGTTTTGGTAAACCGCATAGTAAATATCCGGAATGTCCACGGAATCCTCCTTTTTCGAAATTTCCACATCTTCAAAATATCTAACGGCATCGTAGGCCATATATCCGAATAGGCCGTTATAGATAAATTTAAAGCCGTTTTGGGTGGTCTTGAATTGCTTGCTGAAATTATGGATAACCTGTGTTACATCGGTTTCGGCAGTGATATCTGTCACCTTTTTGGAGCCATCGGGAAAACTCTCCGTTATGATCTCGTTTGCTATCTTAATGGAGGCGATAGGGTTGCAGCAGATATATGAGAAACTGTTGTCGTTGGCATGGTAATCGCTACTTTCCAATAGAATGCTGTTCGGGAACTTGTCCCTGACCTTCAGGTAAACGCTCACGGGGGTAATGGTGTCCGCGAGGATTTTTTTGTAATGCGTGGTTAGCGTGTAATTCATTTTGGTACTTATATAAATTAAAAAAGGCCTGTCGTGATGACAAGCCTCTTGTATGATTATAATGGGGACTTAGCTCACGAAGTTCGACGTAAGTTGATCCACCACCAATTATTTGCTATTCTATTATTCATTGCATCAAATATAGGGAGGAATTTTTAACGGCACAACAATATGTTTTGTTTAAAATCAAAAATCCCGTCCGAGAAATTCTCGGACGGGATTTCCACACACTAAACAGGAGCTGATTACATCTGTAGATCAACTACCAAATCAAACTCGTCATAAATTAATTTGTCCTTGGCTGTACCAATGATTCCTGATCCGTATTTTACATCGTATTTGGTTCTGTCAACTTTCAATGAAGCAGTTGCTTTATCCCCATACACGGAAACTTCAAAGGTTACAGGCTCGGTAGTACCTTTAATGGTAAGGTCGCCAGTTACATCGTAAGAATTTTTTCCAGTAGACTTTACTTTAGTGAAAACCAATTTTGCGGTAGGGTGGTTGGCAGTTCCGAAGAAATCATCAGATTTCAAGTGACCATCCAACTGACCTTTGTAATCACCTTCCAAATCGGTTGTGTTGATGCTGGTCATATCCACAACAAACTCTCCGCCTACCAACTTTTCACCATCAAATTCCAAAGCACCGGATTTTAGGCTAATAGTACCTTCGTGCGAACCTCCTACTTTGTAGCCTTTCCAGGTTACTTGGCTTTCAGAAGTTTTTACTTCTTTGGTTTCTTTGATAGGGTTTGCATTTGCTGAGGTACCTAATACGGTTACCAACGTTAAGCTTAGAATTGTCTTTTTCATGATTGTTTTAATTTCTGTTTTTAATTGTTAAGGGTTCAATAATTATATTAGAGTAAATAATTCTTCTGTTGATTTTCTAACCTTGGCGTAGTGTTGGGTTTCGTCCTCTTCGGAACGGTATCCTACGGCTAAAACTACAGCTGCATTGAGGTTTTTATCCTCAAGCCCCAAAATTTCATTGTATTTTTTGGATTCAAAACCTTCCATGGGACAGGTGTCGATTTTTAATTCCGCAGCGGCCTGCATCAAATTACCAAAGGCGATATAGGCTTGTCTGGCCGTCCAATTGCTTTTGTGCTCGGTAGGGAGTTCCATCAATTTGGACTTCATAAAATCTGCATAACCTTTTAATCCTTCTGTAGGAATGCTTCTGGTCTCACTTACATTCGACACATAATCATCGACCAATTCCTCACCAAAATCCGTTGCATTTGCAAATACGATAATATGCGATGCATCCGTAATTTGGGACTGTCCCCAAGAAGCGGGCTTTAACTGCTCTCTAATTTCTGGGTCCGAGATTACAAAAAAGTGATAAGGCTGTAGTCCGTAGGAGGAAGCACTTAATCGCGCGGCCTCCATTAGGGTCTCCAAATCTTGATTGGACACTTTTTTTGTGGCATCAAATTTTTTTGTGGCGTAGCGCCAGGTTCTATGTTCTAAAACGGTGTTCATTATATTTAAAATTTATCCAATAGTTGATTTAATTGTTCTAGTTCCTTTTTGTCAAAGTTCTTAAGGATGTTGCTATGTGCTTCTTCAAGGGCTTTGTCCATTTGTGCCAAGGCATCCAACCCTTGTTCTGTGATCAAAATTTCTACCTTTCTCCGGTTAGATGGGCAAATACAACGGCTTACGTGTCCCTTGGCAATAAGTTTGTCCACCAAGCGGGTGGTATTGCTCATTTTGGTCACCATTCTTTCATTGATGGTGGAGAGGTTGGCAGGGTTTCCCTGTTGCCCCCTCAAAATCCGTAGTACATTAAATTGTTGCATAGAAACTTCAAAAGGCTTTAAGGCGCCTGTCATGATTTCACTGATTCTATTATGAACCAATTCCAAGTGAATGACCGTTCTGGGTTCCAAGGGAATCTTTTTTGAGGTTTTTATAATTTCTTCAACATTCATGTACAAACAATATTTGTATATACAAATGTATGTTGATTTGAAGCGTGAATCCAAATTTCTGATAGATAAATTTTTGTTAAAGACTGGAAAATGGCATGGGCAGTGCGTATTTTTAAATTGTAAAATTCAGGTAATGACTAGGTTATTGTTGGTTTTGTTGGTGATGTCAATTTTTTTCGGGTGCGCTGAAAAGAAGAAAGCGGATAATGGTAAATCCGACATTGTTGAGATTGAAATGGTTGTGAAGGATGGTGATGAGCAAAATGATATTCCCTTTCCCATATATGATTTTGATGGTTTTGAACCATTGCTACATAATAATGATGGCAAAACCTATGTTATAAATTTCTGGGCCACTTGGTGCAAACCTTGTATAGAGGAGATGCCTCATTTTGAACGAATCAATTCGGAATATGGTGAGAAAAATGTAGAGGTGGTTTTGGTGAGTTTGGATATGCCCAATATGTGGAAGAGCCGTTTGGAACCCTATGTGGTGAAAAATAAAATACAATCCCAAGTGGTGATACTGGATGACCCCAAACAAAATGATTGGATACCCAAAGTCTCCGAGGAGTGGGGCGGGGGTATTCCAGCTACCTTAATATATAATAAGGACAAACGAACTTTTTACGAGCGTGGTTTCACGTACGAGGAACTTAATAATGAGTTGAAAACATTCATAAACTGATGAGCTATGAAAAAAATCAGAATTTTAGGATGGTCCGCATTACTATTGATCTTTGTGGCATCTTTTGCCGTAGGATTCAAAGTTGCGGCCGAACATAATTTGGATGATGGGTACGAAATCGGTGATCTGGCCGACGACTTCTCATTGAAAAATGTGGACGGGAACATGGTATCGCTGTCGGATTATGGTAGTGCCAAAGGTTTTTTGGTGATCTTTACCTGTAATACTTGCCCCTATGCCCAGGCCTATGAGGATAGAATAATTGCCTTGGATGCCAAATACAAACCTCAAGGTGTGCCCGTTATTGCCATTAATCCGAACGATCCAAGCGTTAAATCAGGCGATAGTTTTGCCAAAATGAAAGAGCGTGCTGATAAAAAAGGTTTCACTTTTCCGTACCTCTTGGACGAGGGCCAAAAAGTCTACCCGCAATATGGCGCTACGCGGACCCCACATGTTTTTCTTTTGGAGAAAACGACAATAGGGAATGTGGTTAGGTATATAGGGACTATCGACGACAATTATCAGGATGCATCACAAGTGGAGGAACCCTTTGTGGAAAATGCCGTGAACGCAATGTTGGCAGGAAATGAAATCAATCCAAAAACAACAAAAGCCATTGGATGTGGGATAAAATAGACCCTGTTCAAAATAAAGAATTTGTAAATCCGGAGTAATAATGCTTCGGATTTTTATTTTTGTATCAATCTAAATAGAAAAATAATGTCAGATCTATCACAAGAAGAATGGGCGGAACAATTGGAAAATGATAACAACGCCTTTATTTTGGATGTACGCACCCCGGAAGAAGTTGAAGAAGGGTATATCCCAGGTGCAACGAACATCGATATATATTTAGGACAAGAATTTGTCGATGAACTGGAAAAATTGGACAAGTCCAAAAACTATTACGTTTATTGCAGGTCTGGAAACCGTAGTGGTCAGGCCTGTGCCATAATGAACAGTCTCGGGTTCGAAAATGCTTATAATCTGGAGGGCGGTTTTATGAACTGGGACGGCGATGTAGAAGAGTAGACCTCCATTTATCCCAAATCAATGCGAGAAGACCTACTTTATTTTATTTGGAAGCACAACAAGCTTCCAACGGAAAACCTGCGTACGGGTAACGGTGAACCTATTCTGGTCAAGGCTCTGGGGACCCAAAACAGTTTGGCTGGCCCGGATTTTTTCAATGCCGAGGTCGAAATCGACGGGCAGCTCTGGGCCGGGAATGTGGAAATGCACATCAAATCCTCCGATTGGTATGTGCATCATCACGAAACGGATGAAAATTACAACAATGTCATTCTTCATGTGGTATGGGAGGATGACATTGCTGTTTTTAGGAAAGATGGTTCTCAAATTCCCACCTTGGAAGTAAAGCGCTACGTGTCCGGCAAGTTGTTGGAGGGTTATCGGAACTTAATGGACAATTCCCGGATTAACTTTATCAATTGTGAGAGGGACCTGAAAGATGTTGGCCCTTTTTTGATTGATAACTGGTTGCATCGTTTGTACATTGAGCGACTGGAGCACAAATCCCGATTGATAATTGAACTTTTACAGACATCCAAGAATGATTGGGAAGCAGTGTTGTTTATACTCTTGGCCAAGAATTTTGGCTCCAAGGTAAATGGGCATTATTTTTTAGACCGTGCGCGACAACTGGATTTTTCAATCGTTAGGAAAACCATCAACGGGCCCTTGCAGTTGGAAGCTTTGCTCTTTGGACATTTTGGTCTTTTGATCGTGGAGGAATGTTCGGACTCCTATTATGTGCAACTTCAAAAGGAGTATGATTACCTGCTTCGTAAATTTGATATGGAAGAGTCGCAATCAAAACCAGAATTTTTTGGATTGCGGCCGATGAATTTTCCAACCGTTCGAGTTTCGCAATTGGTCAACCTGTATTTGAAAAACCACAATCTTTTTTCCAGATTGATGGAGTCGAATTCCTTGGAATCTATTTATCAAGTGTTTGAAATTGGTGCTGGAAAATATTGGGAAGACCACTATACCTTTGGTAAGGCTTCTAAAAAGAGTACAAAAAAGCTGTCCAAAAAGTTTATCGATCTTGTTGTCATCAATACGCTGGTGCCCATCAAATTCTGTTATGCCAAACATACTGGGAGGGATTGGAACGATGAGTTGATTTCATTAATGTCCGAATTGGGGAGAGAGGACAATTCCATCATCAAAAATTTTGACAAAATGGGACCGAAAACCCAAAATGCGTTGGAGAGTCAAGCAAAATAGGAGTTATATACAAATTACTGCGTTAAAAATAAATGCATGCAATGCGTGATCGGTACACAATTATTAAATAGAAATACATAATTTTGGCTATGTCTTTGTTCTATAACACCCTTTATTACTTTCAAAAAAGAGGATTCGAGGTTTGTGGCCGAATTGCTGAGCGTTTGGGCATACGGGCCCGCGTGGTGCGTACCAGCTTTATTTATTTAACTTTTGTTACCCTGGGCTTTGGATTTGCGCTATACCTGTTCATAGCTTTTTGGCTTAGAATCAAAGACTTGATCTATACCAAAAGAACATCTGTATTTGACCTGTAGACATGATTAGACTGATGCGCTCCAAAATAGTATTGGCCCTATCCTTAATGGTAGTGGTGTTGCTGTTCGGGGTTATCGGTTACAAAATGCTGTCCGATTTTACTTGGATAGAGGCCATTTATATGACCATTATCACCGTGACCACCGTTGGATTTTCGGAGGTACGGCCATTGGACGCCAATGCAAAAATTTTTACCGTATTTTTAATTGTTACCAGTGTATTCATTTTCGGTTTCGCCATATCGGTGGTTACCGAGTACATTTTGGGAAGAAACTCATTGGAACTGCTAAAAAAGAAAAGAGTGAAGAAACAGATAGATGATCTAACGAACCATGTTGTGGTCTGTGGTTTTGGTAGGAACGGCATGCAGGCAGCAGAAAAATTGATAGCCTACAACAAACCTTTTGTTGTTATAGAAAAGGACAAAGAAATTATCGAGCGACATGAGGAAGAGATTTTGTTCGTGGAAGGCGATGCCAATGAGGATGATGTACTGCTTCAGGCGGGAATTGAGAGGGCGCAGTATTTGATTACGGCAGTTCCGGACGATGCTGCCAACCTTTTTATTGTGCTTTCCGCTCGCCAACTCAATAAGAACCTTTTTATTATAAGTAGAGCTTCGCAAATAACTTCTGTGAAAAAATTGGAATTTGCCGGAGCCAATAAGGTGATCATGCCCGATAAGATAGGAGGGGACCATATGGCCTCCTTGGTGGTAATGCCCGATTTGATCACATTTCTAGATCAGCTTTCCATAGAAGGGGAGCATACTACAAACCTGGAAGAGGTGAGTATAGAGGATTTTACCAATCAAATGGACTGTCATTCCCTTCGGGATTTAGATCTTAGAAGAAAGACAGGCTGTACCATTATAGGTTATATAGATCCCAATGGAACGTATGTCATCAACCCGGAGGCAGACTTGGTGTTACAACCAAAAAGTAAGGTGATAGTGTTGGGGAGACCTGAGCAAATAAGGAAATTAAATCAAATGTTTCAGATCGGTTAGTTAAAAAAACTTAAAATTTGATAGCGTTGATTTTTTTTTGGATATTGTTGCCTTTATCATACCAAAAACTAACTAATCTCAATATATGAAGTATTTTCTTTTTCTATTGTCTTTTTGTGCATTGACCACTGGTTTTTCACAGGAATTGACTGTAGTAGGTAAGACCTACAATGTTTCCAATAATATTAATGATGGAGCCATAGAGCTTGAAGTTGATGGGGGAACGGAGCCCTACACCTACAAGTGGAGCAATCAGGAAACACCACTTACATCCAAATCTGCAAAAGGATTGGTGGAAGGTATACCTTATAGTGTAACGGTAACCGATGCAGCAGGTAATTCCGTTACCAAAGAATTTAAGGTAGAGACAGAATCGATAACAGAAGTTTTTAATGGAACCATGACCCCGGCAGTAAGCGCATTGGGGTCTGTTCTTTTTTGGGACCCTTTTGCCGCGATCGGAATCTACGATCCAGTTGCCTATGCCGATGTAAAGTTGATAGGAATACCCGATTGGAGCAACGAGACCCAGGACAAGTTCATCTTAAAAGAATGGCTCAAGGGCGATAAGGCCAGTGTTAGGGCTGGTGAAGATATCGCTGTCATTACCAGTGATAAGCGCGGGGATATTACAATTAAATCTTCTGCTAAAGGTAAATTACAACATAAGGTCAAAGAAGGAAACGTAATCTATAACTCCGAAAACCAAGAGCACGTAATCGAACAAGGAGCTCATTATTTTGCCGAGATCGAGTATGATGAGCCAATCGCCATGACCCATCCCAATGGAGACTCGATAATCAAGGGTATCCCTTTTATTGTAATCTGGTTGGTTTTAGGAGCGTTGTTCTTCACCATCAGAATGGGATTCATTAACATTCGTGGATTTAGACATTCCATCGATTTGGCCAAAGGAAAATATGATGACCCGGATGCGCCAGGGCAGGTTACCCACTTTCAAGCATTGGCCACTGCAGTTTCCGGTACTGTTGGTCTCGGAAATATAGCAGGTGTTGCCGTAGCAGTATCGTTAGGAGGCGCAGGTGCAACTTTTTGGATGATAGTTTGTGGTCTTTTGGGTATGTCTTCAAAATTTGTAGAATGTACCCTTGGTGTAAAATATCGTGATATCCTTCCTGATGGCCGTGTGTTCGGTGGACCTATGAATTACCTCCGTTATGGTCTGGAAAAAAGAAACCTAAAAGGTTTTGGTAAAGTTTTGGCAGGTGTATTTGCCGTACTTGCCGTAGGTGCTTCATTCGGTGGCGGAAATATGTTCCAGGCAAACCAGTCCTTTGAACAATTGGCAGGACAGTTTCCTGTATTGGCCGGTAACGGATTCTGGTTTGGAGTGGTTACAGCAATTTTGGTAGGTGTTGTTATCATTGGAGGTATAAGCAGTATTGCCAAGGTAACAGGTAAAATCGTACCTATTATGGCATCTATATATATAGTAGCTGCCTTGGCTGTCATTATAATGAACATACAGAATATTGGCCCGGCATTCTCTGCTATTGTTGATGGAGCATTTAGCCCTTCAGCACTTAAAGGAGGTATACTCGGAGTTCTGGTCATTGGCTTCCAGCGTGCGGCCTTCTCAAATGAAGCTGGTGTAGGTTCTGCCGCGATTGCCCACAGTGCCGCAAAGACCAACCATCCTCCATCCGAAGGTTTTGTTGCCTTGCTTGAGCCATTTATTGATACCGTAGTGGTATGTACCCTTACCGCTTTGGTGTTGATTTTTACAGGAATGCACGAAGTGGAAGGAATGGCTGGTGCCCAGTTGACTTCTGATGCTTTTGGTAGCCAAATCTCTTGGTTCCCTTACATATTGGCTTTGGCCGTGTTCCTTTTTGCATTCTCAACCATGATTTCGTGGTCTTACTATGGAATGAGAGCTTGGACGTATCTTTTCGGAAAGAGCAAGCGTTCCGAAATGATTTATAAAATGTTGTTCTTGGTATTCGTAGTGGTAGGTGCTTCCGTGAGTTTGGGAGCTGTACTCGACTTTTCGGATATGATGATTCTGGCCATGTCCTTCCCGAACATTATTGGACTTTATATAATGTCCGGTGAGGTACGCAAAGACTTGGACGGATACTTGGCAAAATTGAAAGCCGGGCAGCTCTTTAAAAAATTAAAGAGCTAAATAGCTCCTGCATATTATGAGAAAACAATCCCACTTCAGGTTCAATAAACAAGAACGAAGTGGGATTTTCTTTTTGTTGTTGATCGTGGTCGTGCTTCAATGTGGGTATTATTATGTGAAGGCAACCCCATCCAATTTAAAAAGTGATTTTGCCCTCAATGCTGTCGAGCAAACCAAGATAGACAGTCTTAAAAAGGAGCGATTTGATAAATCCCAAAAAATATATCCCTTCAATCCAAATTATTTAACCGATTATAAGGGCTACGCCCTGGGATTGTCTCCATCTGAATTGGATAGGTTGTTCACTTTTAGGGATCAAGGAAAATTTGTGAATTCGGACAAGGAGTTCCAAACAGTTACCCAGATATCCGATTCACTTTTAAATAAAATCTCGCCCTATTTCAAATTTCCAGAATGGGCAGGAAAAAATCAAACGGTAAAGAAGACAACTTCAAAGCCTGCGACCGAAACCAATATCAAAGACTTGAATGCAGCAACGGCTGAAGAATTGAGACAAGTCTACGGTATCGGGGAAACATTATCCAAACGAATTATAAAGTTCAGGGATAGGTTGGGTGGTTTTTTGGTTAGTGAACAATTATATGATGTTTACGGGCTTGAACCAGAGGTCGTGGGGAAAGCATTGCTCAAGTTTCAAGTGATTGACAAACCTGAGGTGGGCAAAATCAATGTGAACAAGGCCAATGCAAAAGAATTATCCCGATTGGTCTATATAAATGGTTCATTGGCATCCAACATTGTGGAATATAGAGATAAAAATGGTTTATTTGCATCTTTACAGGAATTGAGTCAAGTAGACGGATTCCCTACAGAAAAGCTAGATAGAATAGCTTTATATTTGTCTTTATAAAATAGGTGCTATGAACGAAATGTACTTCACGGAAGAGCATAACTTATTCCGCGAAAGTTTGAAGGATTTTTTACAGAAAGAAGTTGTTCCCCATATAGAGGAATGGGAGGAATCCGGTAAAATTGATAAATCTATATGGCCCAAGTTCGGTGAAATGGGCTTTTTTGGATTGATGACCCCAGAAGCCTATTCGGGATTGAACCTCGACCTTTTTTATACCGTTATTTTTCTGGAAGAATTACAAAAAATCAATTCGGGAGGTTTTGCTGCCGCCATGTGGGCGCACCAGTATCTCGCGATGACCTATTTGAACAAATTGGCCAACGATGGGCAGAAAAAAGCTTATCTGGAACCCAGTGTGCTGGGTAATAAGATTGGTTGTTTAGGAGTGTCCGAGCCCTTTGGGGGGAGTGATGTAGCCGCTATGCGAACCACTGCCGAAAAGAAAGGAGACGTATATATTGTAAATGGGTCCAAAACATTTATTACCAATGGTGTTTACGGGGACTATATTATACTAGCGGCAAAAACCGATAAGGATGCCGGCAATAAAGGTATCAGTATGTTTGTGATGGATAGGCATGCAAAAGGTGTCTCTGCCAGTAAGTTGAACAAGTTGGGTTGGCGCGCATCCGATACCGCTGAGCTGGCCTTTGACAATGTTGAGGTTCCTGCTTCAAATTTGTTGGGTACCGAAAACGAAGGCTTTGGTTATATTATGGAAGCCTTTGCTTTGGAGCGATTGGTAATGGGAATAAACGCGCACGCGCGTGCAGAGTTTGCTCTTGATTATGCCCTGCAATACATGTCCGAACGTGAGGCGTTCGGTAGAAGTATAGACCAATTCCAGGCATTGCGCCACCGATTGGTGGATCTATATTCCGATATGTTGTTGTGCAAGCAGTTCAATTATGCTACCGTAGCGCAAATGGATAAAGGTGTCTATGTGGTGAAGGAAGCCACGATTTCCAAATTGAAATCCACAAAAATGGCCGATGAGGTCATTTATAACTGTCTACAGTTTTTGGGCGGTTACGGATATATAGAAGATTATCCTATGGCGCGTTTGATGCGCGATAGTAGGTTAGGGCCAATTGGCGGGGGTACATCCGAGATTTTAAAGGAAATTTTAGCCAAGATCATTGTGGATAAAAAGGAATACAAAAAGCGTTCATAATAGCTTTCCATCAAAAAAATAAAATATTTCTTTACCCATTGAATATCATTTGTATATTTGCAGACCAAAATTTTAAAGAAAGGAGGTTGTAGCCCATGTTAATTATACCAGTTAAAGAAGGAGAAAACATCGATAGAGCTTTAAAGCGTTTCAAACGTAAGTTCGACAGAACAGGTACCATGCGTCAGTTAAGATCAAGACAGCAGTTCACCAAGCCTTCTGTAGAGCGTAGAGCGCAAATACAAAAAGCACAGTACATTCAAGGTCTTAGGGATCAAGAAGAAGTATAGGGCTATCGCTTTTACAAAATATATGAATCCCGTTCCAATATTGGAACGGGATTTTTCGTTTTATATCCAAGGGCAATCTAAATTGCTACCTTTGATATATGTCCGTAACCGCTTTTATATCTTATTTGAGGTTGGAGAAGAATTACTCCGATCATACCGTAAGGGCATATCAAAAGGATATTGAAACCTTTTCTCAATTCTGTTCGGAGAACCATGGGGAGGAAAATATTGTGAAGATTTCGTATCCATTGATCAGGAACTGGATAGTTGAGCTATCCGACAGCGGTATTTCAAATAGGACCATCAATAGAAAAATATCTTCACTACAGGCCTACTATAAATTTTTATTGAAGGTAGGTGATATTGCCGTTTCACCTTTGGCAAAGCACAGGGCGCTGAAAACAAGTAAGAAAATGGAGGTGCCTTTTTCCGAGAACGAAATGGAGGAGATCCTGTCTGAGATTCCATTTACTGATGATTTTGAGGGTGAGCGGGATAAACTCATTATAGAGTTGTTGTACACCACAGGAATGCGTAGGGCGGAATTGGTAAACCTGAAAATCAAAGATGTGGATTTTTCATCCCAGGTCATCAAAGTGCTGGGTAAGCGCAACAAGGAGCGTATCATTCCCATGCTGGCATCAACCATAGAGCGAATTAAAAGCTATTTGATCAAGCGTTCGGAGCTTGAAAATGTGACGGATTCGTCTTTCTTGATTTTAACAAAAGAAGGTCTTAAAATTTATGAAACACTTGTTTATCGAACCATAAATAAGTATTTTAGTTTAGTGTCCCCTAAGGTGAAAAAGAGCCCTCACATATTAAGGCACACCTTTGCAACACACTTGCTGAATAGGGGAGCGGATTTAAATTCCGTAAAGGAATTACTGGGCCATTCAAGTTTGGCATCAACACAGGTGTATACGCACAATAGTATTGCCGAACTTAAAAAAGTGCATCAAAAGGCCCACCCAAGAAACAAGAAATAAAATTCTTGTATTGTTTAACTTCACTGTCTTTGACAGTACTAAAACTTCGTCTTATGAAAGTAAACGCACAATCGGTAAATTTTACAGCTGATGGTAAACTCATCGACTTTGTCCAAAAGCGAATGGACAAGTTGGAATTGTTTTATGACAAGGTCATCGAATCGGATGTTTATTTGAAAGTGGAAAACACAAGTGCAAAAGAGAATAAGATCGTGGAAATCATGGTGTTCGTACCTCGCGACAAAATCATGGTGAAAAAGCAATGTAAGTCTTTTGAGGAGGCGGTGGATTCGGCCTGTAGTTCCTTGGAAAGACAGTTGGTGAAGAAGAAGGAGAAGTTAAGGGCGAATGCTTGATGAAAATTTTTCAAATTTTATTTTGAATTAAAATATAAATATATACATTTGCAGTCCGTTAGAAATAGCGGGCTTTTTTAGTGAGAAAAAAGCGGTGAAATGCCGATATAGCTCAGCTGGCTAGAGCAGCTGATTTGTAATCAGCAGGTCGTGGGTTCGAGTCCCTCTATCGGCTCGTAAGTTACTGAAAATAAGGCGGGGGGATACTCAAGCGGCCAACGAGGACAGACTGTAAATCTGTTGGTTTTTACCTTCGCAGGTTCGAATCCTGCTCCCCCCACAAGAGATTGTTCGTCGGAACAATCGGGATAGAAGGTTTTTTGAAATATTGGAATCTTTGGATGAAAATCCAGAAAAAAATGCGGGAGTAGCTCAGTTGGTAGAGCGTCAGCCTTCCAAGCTGAATGTCGCCGGTTCGAACCCGGTCTCCCGCTCCATATAAACTTGAATCTTTTAGATGCAAGTGTAAAAAGGTTGAAGTTTTGACGAGCTAAGCTTGTAACTTTAAACTCTAAACCTGATAACCCATAGGCCGGTGTAGCTCAGGGGTAGAGCGTTTCCTTGGTAAGGAAGAGGTCACGGGTTCAATTCCCGTCATTGGCTCAAAACGATTTGTACACTAATATAAACTAAGATTAAAATTATTTTAAAATGGCAAAGGAAACTTTTGATCGTTCCAAACCCCACTTAAATATTGGTACCATTGGACACGTGGATCACGGTAAAACAACATTGACTGCTGCTATTACCACTGTATTGGCGAACGCTGGTTTGTCCGAGCTTAGAAGCTTTGACTCCATCGATAACGCGCCAGAAGAAAAAGAAAGAGGTATTACTATCAACACTTCACACGTTGAGTACCAAACTGCTAACCGTCACTACGCTCACGTTGACTGTCCTGGTCACGCGGATTACGTAAAGAACATGGTTACTGGTGCTGCTCAGATGGACGGTGCTATTTTGGTGGTTGCTGCAACTGATGGTCCTATGCCACAGACTCGTGAGCACATCCTTTTGGGTCGTCAGGTAGGTATTCCACGTATCGTTGTTTTCTTGAACAAAGTTGACATGGTGGATGATGAGGAGCTATTGGAGCTTGTTGAGATGGAAGTAAGAGAATTGCTTTCTTTCTACGAGTATGATGGTGATAACGGACCTGTAATCTCTGGTTCTGCACTAGGTGCTTTGAACGGTGAGCAAAAATGGGTTGACACTGTAATGGAATTGATGGAAGCTGTTGATAGCTGGATCGAGGAGCCAACTCGTGAGGTTGATAAAGACTTCCTTATGCCAATCGAAGATGTATTCACTATTACGGGTCGTGGTACTGTTGCTACCGGTCGTATCGAAACAGGTGTTGCCAACACTGGTGATGCTGTAGATATCATTGGTATGGGTGCTGAGAAATTGTCTTCTACCATTACTGGTGTTGAGATGTTCCGTAAGATTTTGGATAGAGGTGAAGCTGGTGATAACGTTGGTCTTCTTTTGAGGGGTATCGAGAAATCCGATATCAAAAGAGGTATGGTTATCTGTAAGCCAGGTTCTGTTAAGCCGCACGCTAAATTCAAAGCTGAGGTTTATATCTTGAAAAAAGAAGAAGGTGGGCGTCACACTCCATTCCATAACAACTACCGTCCACAGTTCTACGTTCGTACAACTGACGTAACAGGTAACATCAACCTTCCTGATGGAGTTGAAATGGTAATGCCAGGTGATAACTTGACAATTACTGTAGATTTGATTCAGCCAATCGCATTGAGCGTTGGTCTACGTTTCGCTATCCGTGAAGGTGGTAGAACAGTAGGTGCTGGTCAGGTTACTGAGATTCTAGATTAATTTCAGAATATATTATAAAATTGCACTCAAGGGTGTTCCGATTTAATCGGGATACCTTTCAGTGTAATTATAAACGGGTGTAGCTCAGTTGGTAGAGCACTGGTCTCCAAAACCAGGTGTCGGGAGTTCGAGTCTCTCCTCCCGTGCAAAAAGAAAATATTGGCATAGTGAAGTGAGACGAGAAGTTTATCCCGAGGAAAGTCTCTCCTCCCGTGCTAGCAAAATACTTTAAAATTATGGTCACTTACATAAAGGAATCATTAGAAGAGCTTAGAAACAATGTTACTTGGTTGGAAAGGAGCAAAGCCTCCAACCTGATGGTTATTGTGGCGGTTTTTTCCATTTTATTTGCTTTGGCAACTTGGGGTGTTGATTCCTTGTTCAGTAAATTGATCACGTTGTATTTTGAAAAATTAATAGGGTAAAGATCGTTCGATATGTCTGAGGTTCTGGAGAAAAAATGGTATGTAGTAAGAGCGGTCAGTGGTCAGGAGAACAAGATCAAGGGCTATATAGAGAGCGAGGTCGAGCGCGCTGGATTTGGTGACTACCTCGAAGAAGTTCTTGTGCCTACCGAAAAAGTTGTTCAGATACGTAATGGAAAGAAAATCAATAAAGAAAGAGTTTACTTTCCAGGATATATTATGATAAAGGCCAATCTTGGAGGAGAAATGGTTCACATCATCCGATCCATAACCAATGTGATTGGTTTCTTGGGCGAGGTGAAAGGTGGTGATCCAGTACCCTTGAGAAAGTCAGAAGTCAACCGTATGCTTGGTAAAGTAGATGAGTTGGCTGTGAATACAGATAACGTTTCTATTCCATTTGTATTGGGTGAAACAGTAAAGGTTATTGATGGACCTTTCAATGGTTTTAACGGAACTGTTGAAAAAATCAATGAAGAAAAGCGTAAGCTGGAGGTTATGGTGAAGATTTTTGGTAGAAAAACTCCACTGGAACTTAGCTATATGCAAGTAGAGAAAGTATAACAAGAGCTGTTACATATATAAAGCTGTGTTGCTTCCAATTGACACACTTTGAATTTAATTAGAAACAATGGCAAAAGAAGTAGATAAGGTAGTTAAATTACAAGTTAGGGGAGGTGCTGCGAACCCATCGCCACCGGTTGGACCCGCCTTAGGTGCTGCTGGTGTTAACATTATGGAGTTCTGTAAGCAGTTTAATGCTCGTACGCAGGACAAACAAGGTAAAGTATTACCTGTTGTTATCACCGTTTACAAAGACAAATCTTTCGAGTTTGTTGTAAAAACACCACCTGCGGCAGTTCAATTGATGGAAGTGGCTAAGATTAAAAAAGGATCTGGCGAACCTAACAGGGTTAAGAATGGTTCAGTAACATGGGATCAAGTAAAAGCGATCGCCGAAGATAAAATGGTGGATTTGAACGCTTTTACCGTGGAATCTGCAATGAGTATGGTTGCTGGTACTGCAAGATCTATGGGTCTGAAAATAGCAGGACAAAGACCTTTTTAAAATCTGAAAGCAAGTAAGAAATGGCAAGATTGACTAAAAAGCAAAAAGAGGCTCAAGCCAAGATAGACAAGAATAAGCTCTATACTTTGGAAGAAGCATCAGCTTTAGTAAAAGAAATAACCAATGTGAAATTTGATGCTTCCATTGATTTGGCAGTTCGTTTGGGCGTAGATCCAAGAAAAGCCAATCAAATGGTGCGTGGCGTTGTAACCCTTCCTCACGGAACAGGGAAAGACGTTAAAGTTTTGGCATTGGTGACTCCAGACAAAGAAGCAGAAGCTAAAGAAGCAGGTGCGGACTTTGTTGGGTTGGACGAATATTTGGATAAAATCAAAAACGGTTGGACGGATGTTGATGTTATCATCACTATGCCAAGCGTAATGGGTAAACTTGGTCCATTAGGACGAGTGTTGGGACCGAGAGGTTTGATGCCCAATCCAAAGACCGGAACAGTAACTATGGATGTGGCAAAAGCCGTTTCCGATGTTAAAGCCGGTAAGATTGACTTTAAAGTGGACAAAACAGGTATCGTGCACGCTGCTATCGGGAAAGCATCTTTCTCTGCAGATAAAATTGCTGGAAATGCTAGGGAATTGATCGATACATTGATCAAGTTGAAGCCTTCCGCAGCAAAAGGTGTGTACATGAAGAGTATTTACTTGTCAAGTACCATGAGTCCTAGTGTTCAATTAGATCCAAAAGCAGTTCAATAAACTGGTAGTTCAATTTTTATAACTATGACAAGAGAAGAAAAAGCAACGGTGATAAAAGACTTGACTGCACAGTTGGCTGATAATCCAAACATTTATTTGGCGGATATATCAGGATTGAATGCCGTGGACACCTCTAACTTAAGAAGAGCGTGTTTCAAGGCTAATATAAAGCTTGCGGTCGTAAAGAACACATTGCTTGCAAAGGCAATGGAAGCTTCTGATAAGGAATTCGGTGAACTTCCCGAAGTTTTGAAAGGAAATACATCTTTGATGTTGTCCGAAACGGGAAATGCACCAGCGAAACTTATCAAGAACTTTAGAAAAAAATCAGATAAACCATTGTTGAAAGGTGCCTTTATTGAAGAGGCAGTATATATCGGCGATAACAACCTTGATGCACTTGTTAATATCAAGTCCAAAGAAGAAGTTGTCGGAGATATCATCGGATTGTTGCAATCCCCAGCCAAAAACGTTATTTCTGGACTTAAGTCTGGTGGCGGTAAATTGGCAGGTATCCTTAAGACTTTGTCTGAGAAAGAATAATTCGCGCACAATAAACTAAGTATATTTTTAAACATTTTTATTAAACGATAGAAAAATGGCAGATTTAAAAGATTTTGCAGAACAGTTGGTAAACCTTACAGTAAAAGAGGTAAATGAGTTGGCCGACATTTTAAAAGAAGAATACGGTATCGAGCCTGCTGCTGCTGCAGTAGCTGTTGCCGCTGGTGGTGGAGCCGCAGAAGGTGGTGAGGCTGCTGAAGAAAAATCAGAATTTGATGTAATCCTTACTGCTGCTGGTGGTTCTAAATTGGCAGTTGTTAAATTGGTGAAAGAATTGACAGGTCTTGGTCTTAAAGAGGCTAAAGATATCGTTGATAGCGCACCAAAAGCTGTTAAAGAAGGTATTTCTAAAGACGAAGCAGAAGGTATCAAAAAATCATTGGAAGAAGCTGGAGCAGAAGTTGAGCTTAAATAATCGCTTTTCCCATTAGAACTTGGTTAAGGTCTTTCCATTTTTGGTTAGACCTTAGCCTATTTATATAAGGAGTGTATAAAGCCGTACACCAACCCACTTAGTAATCACGATCAAAATTTGTCCATAGATGTTCACAAACACTATTGAAAGAGTTAATTTCGCATCCGCTAAGAACATACCGGAATACCCGGATTTCTTGGACATTCAGATAAAATCGTTCCAAGACTTTTTCCAGCTTGAAACTAAATCTGACGAAAGAGGAAACGAAGGTCTCTACAACACCTTCATGGAGAATTTTCCAATCACCGATACCAGAAACCAGTTCGTACTTGAGTTTTTGGATTACTTCATTGATCCACCACGATATTCCATCCAAGAATGTATAGAGCGTGGACTTACCTATAGCGTACCGTTAAAGGCGCGTCTAAAATTGTACTGTACCGATCCAGAGCACGAAGATTTTGAAACCATTGTACAGGACGTGTATTTGGGGACCATCCCTTACATGACTCCAAGTGGTACTTTCGTGATTAACGGAGCGGAACGTGTTGTAGTATCCCAGTTGCACAGATCTCCAGGAGTTTTCTTTGGACAATCTTTCCACGCAAACGGGACAAAATTGTATTCGGCCAGGGTAATCCCGTTCAAAGGATCTTGGATCGAGTTCGCCACCGATATCAATTCGGTGATGTATGCCTACATCGATAGGAAGAAAAAATTACCGGTAACCACTTTGTTCCGTGCCATCGGGTTTGAAAGGGACAAGGATATTTTGGAAATCTTCGACCTTTCGGAAGAAGTAAAGGTTTCCAAATCCGGACTTAAAAAAGTATTGGGCCGTAAATTGGCCGCTAGGGTGTTGAACACATGGCATGAGGATTTCGTGGACGAGGATACAGGTGAAGTGGTTTCCATCGAAAGAAACGAAATTGTACTTGATCGTGATACAGTTTTGGAAAAAGAGCATATCGATGAGATCATTGATGCCGATGTGAAGACCATTTTGCTTCATAAGGAAAACAATGCACAATCCGATTACGCCATCATCCATAACACCTTGCAAAAGGACCCTACCAATTCTGAAAAGGAAGCGGTAGAACATATCTATAGACAATTACGTAATGCCGAGCCGCCAGATGAAGAGACCGCTCGTGGTATTATCGATAAATTGTTCTTCTCCGACCAACGTTACAACTTAGGTGAGGTAGGTCGTTACCGAATGAACAAAAAACTGGGATTGGATATCGGAATGGACAAACAAGTTTTGACCAAAGAAGATATCATCACCATTATTAAATATTTGATCGAGTTGATCAACTCCAAAGCGGAGATTGATGATATCGATCACTTGTCCAACCGTCGTGTTAGAACCGTTGGGGAGCAATTGTCCCAGCAGTTTGGCGTAGGTTTGGCACGTATGGCACGTACCATCCGTGAGCGTATGAACGTTCGTGACAACGAAGTGTTTACACCGATAGATTTGATCAACGCAAAGACATTGTCTTCCGTGATCAATTCTTTCTTCGGAACCAACCAGTTGTCCCAGTTCATGGACCAGACGAACCCGTTGGCCGAGATTACACACAAAAGAAGATTGTCCGCATTGGGGCCAGGTGGTCTTTCCCGTGAAAGAGCAGGTTTCGAGGTGCGTGACGTTCACTATACACACTACGGAAGATTGTGTCCCATCGAGACACCTGAAGGACCGAACATTGGTTTGATCTCTTCATTGTCCGTGTTTGCCAAGGTGAACAATATGGGCTTCTTGGAAACTCCTTACCGTAAAGTAGAGAATGGTAAAGTGGATACTAAAAACCACATTTACCTAAGTGCAGAGGAAGAGGAAGGAATGAAGATCGCCCAAGCCAATATTCCATTGGCAGATGACGGTACCATTGAAAGGGAGAAGGTAATTGCCCGTGAAGAAGGTGATTTCCCGGTTGTGGACCCAACAGAGGTAAAATATACCGACGTTGCGCCTAACCAGATTGCTTCCATTTCCGCATCGTTGATTCCGTTCTTGGAGCACGATGATGCGAACCGTGCGTTGATGGGATCGAACATGATGCGTCAGGCAGTTCCATTGTTGAGACCAGACTCTCCGATCGTAGGTACAGGTCTGGAAAGACAAGTAGCTACCGATTCCCGAGTATTGATCAATGCCGAAGGAGATGGAGTTGTTGAGTATGTGGATGCACAGAAGATCACCATTAAGTACGATAGAACCGATGAAGAAAGGTTGGTAAGCTTTGACGATGACTCGAAGACCTACCAATTGGTGAAGTTCAGAAAAACAAACCAAGGGACCAGTATCAACTTGAAACCAATCGTAAGAAAAGGGGACAAGGTGAAAAAAGGTCAGGTACTTTGTGAAGGTTATGCTACCGAAAAAGGTGAATTGGCCTTGGGTAGAAACATGAAGGTGGCCTTTATGCCTTGGAAAGGATACAACTTTGAGGATGCGATCGTAATCTCCGAAAAAGTGGTGCGCGAGGATATCTTTACCTCTATCCATGTGGATGAGTACTCTCTTGAAGTAAGGGACACCAAATTGGGTGCAGAGGAATTGACAAACGATATTCCAAACGTATCCGAAGAGGCAACAAAGGATTTGGACGAATACGGTATGATCCGTATCGGTGCCGAAGTGAAGCCCGGTGATATCTTGATCGGTAAGATCACTCCAAAAGGAGAATCGGACCCAACTCCAGAAGAAAAATTGTTGCGTGCCATCTTTGGTGACAAAGCGGGTGACGTTAAGGATGCTTCATTGAAAGCTTCACCATCATTGAGAGGTGTTGTTATCGATAAGAAATTGTTCTCCCGTTCCATCAAGGACAAGAGAAAACGTTCAGAAGATAAAGAGGCCATTTCAAGATTGGAGTTGGACTACGAAGTGAAGTTCCAACAACTTAAAGATGAATTGATCGAGAAGTTGTTTGGATTGATCAGTGGAAAAACATCTCAAGGTGTAATCAATGATTTGGGTGAAGAAGTACTTCCAAAAGGAAAGAAATACACCATCAAAATGTTGAACGCTGTTGACGATTTCGCTCACTTGGTAGGAGGTAGCTGGACAACGGATGACGATACCAATGCTTTGGTAGCCGATTTGTTGCACAACTACAAAATCAAATTGAACGATATTCAAGGTAACCTTAGAAGGGACAAGTTCACCATCTCTGTTGGAGATGAACTTCCTGCAGGTATCATGAAGCTGGCCAAAGTTTATATCGCCAAAAAACGTAAGTTGAAAGTAGGTGATAAAATGGCAGGTCGTCACGGTAACAAAGGTATCGTGGCCCGTATCGTTCGTCAAGAGGACATGCCGTTCTTGGAAGATGGAACCCCAGTGGATATCGTATTGAACCCACTTGGTGTACCTTCAAGGATGAACATTGGTCAGATTTATGAAACCGTATTGGGTTGGGCCGGATTGAAGTTGGGTCAAAAATATGCGACTCCAATTTTCGATGGTGCCTCATTGGATGAAATCAATAAGATTACCGATGAAGCAGGTATTCCAAGATTTGGACACACCTACCTATATGATGGAGGAACAGGTCAGCGTTTTGACCAACGTGCAACCGTTGGTGTCATCTACATGTTGAAACTAGGTCACATGGTAGACGATAAGATGCACGCAAGATCTATTGGACCATACTCCTTGATCACACAGCAACCATTGGGTGGTAAAGCTCAGTTTGGTGGTCAGCGTTTTGGAGAGATGGAAGTTTGGGCATTGGAAGCTTACGGAGCGTCATCTACCCTTAGGGAGATATTGACCGTTAAGTCCGATGACGTGATCGGAAGAGCCAAGACCTATGAGACCATCGTAAAAGGTGAGACCATGCCAGAACCTGGTTTGCCAGAATCTTTCAACGTATTGATGCACGAACTTAAAGGTTTGGGCTTGGATATCCGTTTGGAAGAGTAGAACACTATATTACATTAATTATATCATCACCATATTGTTATGGCTAGAATTAAAGATAATAACGCACAAAAAAGGTTCAACAAAATTTCTATCGGATTGGCCTCTCCAGAGTCAATCTTGGCCGAGTCCCGAGGAGAAGTGTTGAAGCCTGAAACCATTAACTATCGAACGCACAAACCAGAGCGTGATGGATTGTTCTGCGAGCGTATTTTTGGTCCTGTAAAGGATTATGAGTGTGCCTGTGGTAAATACAAGAGAATCCGTTACCGCGGAATCGTTTGTGACCGTTGTGGTGTTGAAGTGACGGAAAAGAAAGTACGTAGAGACCGTGTAGGGCACATTAACCTTGTGGTTCCCGTAGCGCATATCTGGTACTTCCGTTCGTTGCCAAACAAAATAGGTTACCTTTTGGGATTGCCGTCCAAGAAGTTGGATATGATCATATACTACGAAAGGTATGTGGTTATCCAGCCCGGTATTGCCAAAGGTCCAGAAGGTGAGGAAATCCAAAAAATGGATTTCTTGACCGAGGAGGAGTACTTGAACATTTTGGAATCCATTCCTACCGAGAACCAATACTTGGAGGATACCGATCCAAACAAGTTCATTGCCAAAATGGGTGCCGAGTGTTTGATTGACATTTTGTCCAGAATTGATTTGGAACAATTGTCGTACGAACTTCGCCATAAGGCAAACACCGAGACTTCAAAACAACGTAAGACCGAAGCCTTGAAGCGTCTTCAAGTAGTGGAAGCTTTGCGTGAGTCGCAAGGAAATAGGGAGAACAACCCTGAGTGGATGATCATGAAGGTAATTCCTGTGATCCCACCAGAATTGCGTCCGTTGGTGCCGTTGGACGGTGGTCGTTTTGCGACTTCCGATTTGAACGACCTGTACCGTAGGGTAATCATCCGTAACAACCGTTTGAAGCGTTTGATGGAAATCAAGGCGCCCGAGGTGATCTTGAGGAACGAAAAACGTATGCTTCAAGAAGCGGTGGATTCCCTTTTCGATAATACAAGAAAGGCATCTGCGGTAAAAACAGAATCAAACAGGCCATTGAAATCCCTTTCCGATTCCTTGAAAGGTAAGCAAGGTCGTTTCCGTCAAAACCTTTTGGGTAAACGTGTGGATTACTCCGCTCGTTCCGTAATCGTCGTTGGGCCGGAATTGAAATTGTACGAATGCGGTCTTCCCAAAGATATGGCGGCCGAGCTATACAAGCCTTTCATCATCCGTAAGTTGATTGAAAGAGGTATTGTAAAGACCGTTAAATCTGCGAAAAAGATTATAGACAAGAAAGAGCCCGTAGTATGGGATATTCTTGAAAATGTCCTTAAAGGGCATCCAGTATTATTGAACCGTGCCCCCACATTGCACAGATTGGGTATACAAGCGTTCCAGCCAAAACTTATCGAGGGTAAGGCGATTCGTTTGCACCCATTGGCATGTACCGCATTTAACGCGGATTTTGATGGGGATCAGATGGCAGTTCACTTGCCATTGGGACCAGAGGCCATTTTGGAAGCTCAATTATTGATGTTGGCTTCACAGAACATCCTTAACCCAGCGAACGGTTCTCCGATTACCGTACCATCTCAGGATATGGTCTTGGGATTGTACTATATGACCAAGCATAAGAAATCTACTCCAGAAGAGCCTGTATTGGGTGAAGGGTTGACCTTCTATTCTTCTGAAGAGGTAGAAATAGCCTTCAACGAGAGAAAAGTTTCTCTTAACGCCGGAATCAAGGTTAGAGCAAAAGACTTTAACGAAGAAGGTGAGTTGGTCTATCAAATCATTGAAACCACTGTAGGTCGTGTATTGTTCAACACGGAAGTGCCAGAGCAAGCAGGATTCATCAACCAAGTATTGAACAAGAAAGCCCTTAGAAATATTATCGGGGACATTCTTGCGGTAACCGATGTGCCTACAACGGCTGACTTCTTGGATAAAATCAAGGCTATGGGATATGATTTCGCCTTTAAAGGTGGATTGTCCTTTAGTTTGGGTGATATTATCATCCCTGCAGAAAAGCAGGATATGATCGGCGAAGCCAACGAGCAGGTCGATGGTATTATGATGAACTATAACATGGGTCTTATCACCAACAACGAACGTTACAACCAGGTAATTGACGTTTGGACCTCTACGAATGCTATGTTGACCGAATTGGCAATGAAGCGTATCCGTGAGGACAAACAAGGATTCAACTCTGTATATATGATGTTGGATTCTGGTGCGAGGGGTTCCAAAGAACAGATTCGTCAGTTAACCGGTATGCGTGGTTTGATGGCCAAGCCTAAAAAATCTACTGCAGGTGGTGGTGAGATTATCGAAAACCCGATTCTTTCCAACTTTAAGGAAGGTCTATCGATTTTGGAATACTTTATCTCTACCCATGGTGCGCGTAAGGGTCTTGCGGATACCGCTTTGAAAACAGCGGATGCGGGTTACTTGACTCGACGTTTGGTGGATGTTTCACAGGATGTTATCGTGAACAGCGAAGATTGTGAAACCTTGAGAGGTATCGAGGTAGAACCATTGAAGAAAAACGAGGAGATTGTTGAAAGCCTAGGTGAGAGAATCTTGGGTAGGGTATCGTTGCACGATGTATACAACCCATTGACCGAAGAGCTTGTGCTGAGAGCAGGACAAGAAATCAATGAGGCCGATGTTAGAAGGGTAGAGGCAGCTCCAATCGAAAAGGTAGAAGTAAGGTCTCCGTTAACATGTGAGGCTGCACAAGGTATCTGTGCCAAATGTTATGGACGTAACCTTGCTACCAATAAAATGGTACAAAGAGGTGAGGCTGTAGGTGTTGTAGCTGCACAGTCCATCGGTGAGCCTGGTACACAGTTGACATTGCGTACCTTCCACGTAGGGGGTATTGCAGGTAACATATCCGAGGATAACAAATTGGAGTCCAAATTTGATGGTGTTGCCGAAATCGAAGACTTGCGTGTAGTTGAAGGTGAGGGCAGTGATGGTAAAAAGACCAACATTGTAATCTCCAGAACCTCTGAAGTTAAGATTGTAGATCAGAAAACAGGAATCACTTTAAGTACAAATAACATTCCTTACGGTTCTCAATTGTTCATTAAGGACGGTGAGAAGATTACCAAAGGAACTGTGATTTGTGAGTGGGATCCATATAACGGTGTAATCGTTTCTGAGTTCTCTGGGCAGATAGCTTACGAGAATATTGAGCAAGGGGTTACTTATCAGGTTGAAATCGATGAGCAGACCGGTTTCCAAGAAAAGGTAATTTCCGAGTCCAGAAACAAGAAACTGATACCAACTTTATTGATTCAGAACAGTAAAGGTGAAACACTAAGGTCGTACAACTTGCCAGTAGGCTCTCACTTGATGATCAATGATGGAGACAAGGTGAAGGAAGGTAAGATTTTGGTAAAAATCCCACGTAAATCTGCCAAGGCAGGGGATATTACTGGAGGTCTTCCAAGGGTAACGGAGCTTTTCGAAGCACGTAACCCATCCAACCCAGCTGTTGTATCGGAGATTGATGGTGTAGTTTCCTTCGGTAAGATCAAGCGTGGTAATCGTGAGATTATCATCGAGTCTAAGACAGGTGATATCAAGAAGTACTTGGTCAAATTGTCCAACCAGATATTGGTTCAGGAGAATGACTACGTACGTGCGGGTATGCCATTGTCCGATGGTTCCATTACCCCAGAAGATATCTTGGCCATTAAAGGACCATCAGCGGTACAGCAATACTTGGTGAACGAGGTACAGGAAGTATACCGTTTGCAAGGTGTGAAAATCAACGATAAGCACTTTGAGGTTGTTGTAAGACAGATGATGCGTAAAGTAAAAATCCAAGACCCAGGAGATACCATTTTCTTGGAAAATCAATTGGTGCACAAAGATGACTTTATCAACGAGAACGATGAGATTTTCGGTAAAAAAGTTGTTGAGGACGCCGGTGATTCAGAAAGGTTGAAACCAGGACAGATTTTGACAGTACGTGAGCTAAGGGACGAAAATTCTATTCTTAGAAGAGAGGACAAGACCTTGGTATCTGCAAGAGATGCTGTAGCAGCTACTGCTACCCCAATCTTGCAAGGTATTACAAGAGCTTCGTTGCAGACAAAATCATTTATCTCTGCAGCATCGTTCCAAGAAACCACCAAAGTATTGAACGAAGCCGCGGTAAGTGGTAAGATAGATACCTTGGAAGGATTGAAGGAAAACGTAATTGTAGGACATAAGATTCCAGCCGGTACCGGTATGAGGGATTATGATAGCATCATTGTAGGTTCCAAAGAGGAATACGATGAGATTATGGCCCGAAAAGAGGAGTTTAAATTCTAAACATTATAAACCCTGGCCTTATAGGTCGGGGTTTTTCTTTTTAAGACAAATATTATTTATGGCCGAAGAAAAGAAAAATCAGAAACAGATAAATATTGAGTTGGACGAGAAAACGGCAGAAGGAATCTATTCCAATCTTGCCATCATCAACCACTCCGTCTCTGAATTTGTGGTGGACTTTATTAGCTTGATGCCCGGCGCTCCAAAAGCCAAGGTAAAGAGCAGGATAATATTGACCCCACAACATGCCAAAAAGCTGCTCAAGGCATTGAACGATAACGTTAGCCGCTTTGAACAGGCGCACGGAACAATTCAAGACTACGAGCAACCAGCGATTCCACTAAATTTTGGACCCACTGGTGAAGCATAAAAAAAGGCCCTGAAATATTTCAGGGCCTTTTTTTATTTCAACCATCCCTTTTCAATTCCTTTTTTTGAAAAGAATATCAGGTAAATCCCGATAATTACAACAATCACCGGCATTGTATAGGTAGACGGTCCAAAAGCCTCAACGGCATTTGATATGAACAGCCAGTGGATAAATTGTGCGACAGCTGCAATCAGTGAGATAACAAAAAATGTTCTGGCCCACTTTTTACGCAGTAAAAGCCCGATACAAGCCAATGTGCCCGAAAAAACAGCGATGGCGAAAGCGGCCGTGGCCCAGGCGGGGATACTTTCAAAAGCTGTGCGTTGCGCTTGATCCATAGCTTCTAATAGAGCTACTTGATTGAATGCTTGATTGAGATAGTTCATAACGCCTACCAAATTCCATAAAAGAGCTATTACGCTCACCACCCAGAACCAAACAGGTGGTTTTTTCGAAGTAGTCATAATCTGATTATTTAATTGGTTACATTAATCAATGTACGAAAAAAATAGATTTGAACTATGTAATCAATTAATAACCAATCATGTAAATGATTTGGATTACGGGGTTTACTCAAATTCTGAAGTATAGTGTAACTTCACTGAAGGGTATTTTTGCTGTGTCATTTGAAGTGAAAACGGAGAATCCGCCAAAAATACCAATTGTCCTTTCTTGTCGGTAGCCAAAAACTTTTGCTTTACCCGTTTAAATTCTTGGAACTCTTCGTTTTTTTCATCCTTTGGCTCTACCCAACAAGCTTTGTGCACAGGGAAATTTTCGTAGGTACACTTAGCACCATACTCATGCTCCAATCGATATTGAATTACCTCGTATTGCAGAGCTCCAACGGTTCCTATAATTTTTCTGCCGTTTAATTCCAAGGTGAACAACTGAGCGACCCCTTCGTCCATAAGCTGGTCGATGCCTTTGTACAATTGCTTCGCTTTCATGGGATCGGCATTGTTGATGTACCTGAAATGTTCCGGTGAGAAACTTGGGATTCCCTTGTAGTGCAACTCTTCACCGCTGGTCAAGGTGTCACCGATTTTAAAGTTCCCAGTATCATGAAGCCCTACAATATCTCCAGGATAGGAAATGTCCACAATCTCCTTTTTCTCGGCAAAAAAAGCATTGGGACTCGAAAATTTAAGCTTTTTGCCCTGACGTACATGCAAGTATGGAGTGTTTCGTTCGAAAGTACCGGATACTATCTTTACAAAGGCAAGGCGGTCACGGTGCTTAGGGTCCATATTGGCATGTATCTTAAATACAAAACCCGAAAAGTCCTTTTCGTTGGCCTTTACCAAACGTTCTTCGGCTTTCTTTGGCCTTGGGGAAGGAGCTATGTTCACAAAGCAATCCAGTAGTTCCCGAACTCCAAAATTGTTCAGAGCGGAGCCAAAAAACACTGGCTGCAATTCACCTTTCAAATAGGCATCTTGGTCAAAATCAGGATAAACCCCTTCTACCAGTTCTAGATTACTTCGTAATTCATCAGCGGCATTTGTACCGATCAATTTCTCAAGTTCTGGATTGTCCAAGTTATCAAAAGCGATGGTCTCCTCTATATTCTTTTTACTATTACCGCTAAACAGGTTGATGTTTTTCTCATAAATGTTGTAGATACCCTTAAAATCGTATCCCATTCCAATAGGAAAACTCAGCGGGGTTACCGTTAACCCTAACTTTTGCTCCACTTCGTCCAATAGGTCGAACGCGTCTTTACCTTCGCGATCCAATTTGTTGATAAAAACAATCATGGGGATGTTGCGCATACGGCAAACCTCAACCAATTTTTCCGTCTGTTCCTCGACACCTTTGGCTACATCGATTACAACGATAACACTGTCAACAGCGGTCAAAGTTCGGAAGGTATCCTCGGCAAAATCCTTGTGTCCAGGGGTGTCTAGAATATTTATTTTTTTGTCCTTATAAATAAAGGCCAGTACAGAAGTTGCAACGGAAATTCCCCTTTGGCGTTCGATTTCCATAAAATCACTGGTGGCGGATTTTTTGATTTTATTACTTTTTACCGCACCGGCTTCTTGAATGGCCCCACCGAACAACAAGAGTTTTTCGGTAAGTGTAGTTTTACCCGCATCGGGGTGGGAGATAATGCCAAAAGTTCTTCGTTTCGCTATTTCCTTTTCAAAATCCATCAACAAAAATTTCGGCAAAAATACGGGATTTAAATCTTTTGCCACTCATTTTTAAAATGATTAGGCATTGTTGATATCATTGGAAAAAAATCAAAGAATTTAAGCTTCTAGATCCAAAAAGAAAGGTATTTTTCGCCTGCTTTTGAAACACTGACCGGTTCACTCAACACTTATCTGTTTGCTTAATATGCAGATAAGGTAACTTAATGATACGGAAATTGCCTTTTATCGATTAAAATAGGAGGTGAAACACAAATGGGCTAATTATGTGACCTGTTTATATCAATATGTGTCGAACGGACAGAGTTATTGAAGTAACCAAGAAAACCCCAATTTTCTTACAATTATAGGATTATACTTACAAGCGCCATGGTGATTAGTTGATCAAAACTATCATTTATGGAGAACTTTACTTTTGTAAGACTAAAGAAGCATTTAGTCCTTAAATCCACCACTACTTTGTGGTGTTTAGTTTTTGGATTTACCTCATCTTTTGGTTTTGCCCCTTTACATAATCATAATTTGGATGTGGTAACCAAGACCACATCATATTCCGATGTTCCTTTTTCGGATATTTCCAACTTATGGAATCCGTTGGCGAATGCGTTGTCGGCACAGGATTGTGACGGCGATGGTGTTACATGCGAACAGGAGAAAAAAGATGGTACTGATTATAATGACCCTTGCGATTTTATTTTGGAACACCAAGACTGTGCTCCTTCCGAAGCATGGAAAAAGGACGACTGTGACGGTGATGGTGTGACCAATGGAAAGGAAAAAGAAGACGGTACGGATCCCTTGGATCCTTGTGATTTTATATTGGCACATCAGAATTGCTCTATTACCGATGCATGGAAGAAGGACGACTGCGACGGTGATGGTGTAAGCAACGGAAAAGAAAAAGAAGACGGTACGGACCCCTTGGATCCTTGTGACTTCATATTGGAACACCAGGATTGCTCTGTTTCCAATGCATGGAAGAAGGACGACTGCGACGGTGATGGTGTGAGCAACGGAAAAGAAAAAGAAGACGGTACGGACCCCTTGGATCCTTGTGACTTTATATTGGAACACCGGGATTGCTCTGTTTCCGATGCATGGAAGAAGGACGACTGCGACGGTGATGGTGTGAGCAACGGAAAAGAAAAAGAAGACGGTACGGACCCCTTGGATCCTTGTGACTTTATATTGGAACACCAGGATTGCTCTGTTTCCGATGCATGGAAGAAGGATGACTGTGACGGTGATGGTGTGAGCAACGGAAAAGAAAAAGAGGATGGTACAGACCCCTTGGACCCTTGTGACTTTATATTGGAACACCAAGATTGCTCACCATCCGAAGAATGGAAGAAAGCAGATTGTGATGGAGATGGCGTGACCAATGAAGACGAAAAGAAAGATGGTACAGATCCTCTAGATCCTTGTGATTACAAGCCGGAGAGTGTTACCTTACCACAAACCGGCGATTATCTAGAAGCCGACTGTGATGGTGATGGGGTTACCAACGAAGATGAAAAAGAGGATGGCACCGACCCATTGGATGCATGTGATTTTCTTCTTGAGAGTCAAACAGTAGCTCCCGACTCCGCATGGAACAGTTCAGATTGTGATGGAGATGGCGTGACCAACGAAGATGAAAAGAAAGATGGTACCGACCCATTGGACCCTTGCGATTACAGACCTGAAAGCGTGACATTACCGCAGACAGCGGATTGGGATGCATTGGATTGTGACGGAGATGGTAATCCAAATGAAACTGACCCGGACCCGTTGAAGGCCAATGCCAATGATGATTACGGTTCTACTCAGGCGTTAACAGAAGTTGCCATAAATATTTTGGAAAACGATGACTATCTGCCAAACAACGCCGCTAATAATGTAGGTGAGACCAATCTATCACAAATTGGTGGAGACGCCGGGGGATCTATAAGTTTTAATAACGATACGGGCTTCGTAAACTATACACCAACACTGTCTGAGTCGAATTCAACGGTTACAATAATATATCAAGTTTGTAATGTATTGCCGGACCCTAGCGTTTGTGCATCAGCAACCATTTATATAGAAGTTGGAGCGAACACTATTGATGCGGTTGATGATACCTATTCTGCTACATTGGGTGAAGATGAAGTAATTGGCGGTAGCGATGTACTTTTAAATGATACCTTGAACGGTTCATCAATTACACTTGCCGATGTACTTCTGACTTCCACGTCAACAGATGAGCTTAGGGTGAACGACGATGGAAGTGTAAGCGTACTTCCAGGTACACAGGAAGGGACCTACACCATAACTTATACGATTTGTGATATAATGGATGTGGATAATTGCGATACCGCAACGGTAACCGTAACAATAACAGAAGGAATGGGAGGTAACATTATTGATGCGGTCGATGATGCCTATTCCGCAACATTGGGTGAAGATGAAGTGATTGACGGTAGCGATGTGCTTTTAAATGATACCTTGAACGGTTTACCTGTTACCTTGGCCGATGTACTTCTGACTTCCACGCCAACAGATGAGCTTAGGGTGAATGACGATGGAAGTGTAAGCGTACTTCCAGGTACACCGGAAGGAACCTACACCATAACTTATACCATTTGTGATATCATGGATGTAGATAATTGTGATACCGCAACGGTTACTGTAGAAGTAATACAGGGAGAAGATAATGTAATCGATGCCGTAGATGACAATTATAATGCAGGTACCTCGGGAGGGGTTATTACAGGTAGCGATGTGTTGCTGAATGATACCCTGAATGACGAATTTGTATCGTTGAACGATGTAATATTGACCTCTACACCGACTAACCAACTTATGATCAATGACAATGGTACCGTTACGGTGGCAACCGGGACCCAACCAGGCACCTATACTATTGAATACACCATCTGCGAAGTAGGTAATCCAGATAATTGTGATACGGCAATAGTCACGGTAGAAGTGGAGGCCATAGAGGTAAATCAAATGTTGACGCCGAATGGAGATTTAAAAAATGACTTTTTGTTCATCAGAGGGGTCGAGTACATCAAATCAAGTACAATAAAGATTTTCAATCGCTGGGGGACTGAGGTATTCACGGGCAACAACTACGATAATGTCAGCAATGTATTCGACGGACGGGTTCGCGGTAAATCAGCACTTAGTGTAAACGATTATCTTCCAGCTGGAATTTATTTCTACATATTTAATTACGAGACCGAACAAGGAAGTTTTACGGACTCAGAATACATTTACTTGAGCAGATAACAATATTGGATAGCATGATAAAGAAACATTTTTTAACCACCTTATTGTTCATTGGAATCTTGTCCACGGGTCTATTTGCTCAGCAAGATGCCCAGTATACACAATACATGTACAATACCTTGAGCGTAAACCCAGCCTACGCGGGATCTAGAGGCCAGCTTAGTTTTGCTGGACTTTATCGTTCGCAATGGGTAGGTCTGGACGGAGCTCCGGAAACCTTTACGCTCAATCTTCATTCGCCCATTAGGAACAGCAGATTGGGCTATGGTATTTCCATAGTGAACGATAATATTGGAGACGGTGTGGTGCAAGAGACCTATCTGGATGCCGTTGTATCCTATACCATCGATGTATCCATGGATGCCAAATTATCGTTCGGATTAAAAGCCGGAGGAAACATGTTGAATTTGGACTTTAATGGATTAAGGAATTTTGACCAAGAGGTTGTCAATCAAAATAATATTGACAATAAATTCACTCCAAATTTTGGTTTGGGAGTGTATTACCACACCGATAAATTTTATGCTGGGGTTTCAGCGCCCAACGTGCTTGAATCGGAATATTTTGATAACGACAATTCAGGTGAAGGTGTCAACTTTTTGTCCGCAGAACGTATGAACATCTATCTTATAACAGGATATGTTTTTGATATTGGACCAGACCTGCAATTTAAACCAGCTCTGCTTACAAAAGCCGTAAGTGGGGCACCATTACAGGTAGATCTTTCAGCAAGTTTCTTGTTTGCGGAAAAGTTCAGTTTTGGAGCGGCCTACCGATGGGATGCCGCAGTAAGCGGTCTGGTAGGTTTTCAGGTGACCGACCAGATTATGTTGGGCTTGGCCTATGATCGCGAAGTGACCGAATTGGGCGGGACACAGTTCAACGATGGGTCTTTTGAAGTGTTCCTGAGGCTGGAATTGTTGAAATCCTTCCAGAGAACCATATCACCAAGATTCTTTTAATTTAGTTTATAATGCCGAAAAGAATACTCTTATTATTGATCATCGTTTGCGGATTTTGGACAAAAGTAACCGCCCAGAAGGATAGTATTCCCGATAAGCAAATGGAAAGGGTTATGGAAAGGGCCGATGAGCGGTACAACCAATATTCCTTTAGTCCTGCCATTGATATTTATAAAAAAGTGTTGGATAAGGGGTACACTTCGCCCGATTTGTTGAAAAGATTGGGAAACTCCTACTATTTCAACGCCAAGTACCAAGAAGCGGCGGACACTTATGCAAAGCTCAACACCACATATCCCGATGAAATGTCCGTTGAAGATGTTTTCCGATATGCACAGAGTTTGAAATCAATCGGGAATTATGATCAAGCTGCCCAACTCATGGAATCATTTAGGGAAATGACCTCTACCATGTCGGATTTTGATGAAGATTACATGACCAAAATTGAGGAAAACTCAGGTCGGTACACGGTTAAAACATTCCCGTACAATAGTAAATACTCGGATTTTGCCGCCGCCTACTACGAAAAAGGACTCATTTTTGCTTCTGACCGTGACACAGGAAACTTTGCAAGATATCGGCACACTTGGAATGCGAGGGACTTTTTGGATTTATACAAAGTGAACGCAGATAGTGTTTCCAATAATAATGTGGTAAAGTTGGGAGGAGTCGTCAATACCCGATTGCACGAGTCCACATCCGTAGTTACCAAAGATGGTACTACCATGTACTTTACACGGAACAATTTTTTCGATGGTAGAAAAAAGAAAGATGAAGAAGGTATTATCCGATTGAAGATATACAGCGCAGAAAACATAGATGGTGAATGGCTCAATATAACGGAACTCCCGTTTAATAGCGATTCCTATTCAGTGGCCCACCCCATGCTAAGTCCCGATGGTAAAAAATTATACTTTGTCTCCGATATGCCGGGAAGTTTGGGCGAGTCCGATATTTTTGTGACCGAGATTATAGGTGATGGTACCTATGGGCCCATCAAGAACTTGGGAAGCAACATCAACACCATAGCTCGTGAAACTTTTCCTTTTATTGACAAGGATGGTGTACTTTATTTTTCTTCCGACGGCCATCAAGGATTGGGAGGATTGGATGTTTTCGCGACAAAAATAGCATACAACGATTATACACAACCAGTAGTAAACGTTGGTAAGCCGGTCAACACACCGAAGGATGATTTTTCATACATTTTCAATTCAGAGAACAAAACAGGGTATTTCTCCTCCAACAGGGAAGGAGGCATGGGAGATGATGACATCTATGAGTTTGTGGAAAACGAACCATTGGTCTTGGATTGCATTCAAGAAATCACAGGAACCGTAAGAGATCGTATTTCCAACGAAGTCTTGGCGGGAGCAACCGTTAAGATCATAGATGAAGAAAACAACGAAATTTCATCGACTATAACCGATTCAGAAGGGAACTACATACTCATGCTGGATTGTTCCAAAGGAAATTTTGTGAGAGCATCCAGGGACGGTTACGTTCCTTCGGAAGAATATCTGCCTATTTCCGATGGAAAACCACGTATTGTTGATTTTTACCTAGAGCGCGACCTGGTTACAGGAGGCTTTGGGGACGATTTGGCAAAACTGTTGCAGCTGAGTACCATATACTTCGATTTAAATAAATATAACATAAGGCCGGATGCCGAGATAGAAATTCAAAAGGTCATCGTTGCCATGGAAAAATATCCAAGCCTTAAGATTAAGGTCAATTCACACACCGATAGTCGAGGAGTTGATGCTTATAACCTTTGGTTATCGCAAAAAAGGGCGGAAGCAACGGTGGATTATATGATTTCGAAAGGTATCTCCGCCAATAGACTCCAGGGTGAAGGCTACGGAGAGACCCGTTTGGTAAACGATTGTGCAAATGGAGTACAATGTTCCGAAGAACAACACCAACTAAATAGAAGGTCCGAGTTTATTATTTTTGAATAACCCCTTCCAAGTCAATAGCGATAAATATATGAACGGCTCCATTTTTGGAGCCGTTTTTTTTTGGTTGTGAACGAAACTGGTTAGCAACGTCACCATACCCATTTTTTAGATTTATCACCAAGACCCCGTAAGATTCAACCTACGTAAACAACTGTCTTTTTGGGCTTTCATCGACAAGCTGTCTTAATAAAAACTAAAAACCATACTAGGGTAACCTCAAGATTTGTGAACTAGACAGTTCTATTTCATCGGTTCACAACAATTATTTTTCAACCCTAAAAGCGAGGGTAATTTTGTACGTGGTTTAATTCGGTGAGTTGGATTATGTTAAAAACCGATTGATCCAAATAGAAGCAAATCAACAAACTACAGTATTACAACCTTCAATAATAGTAACCTCATGAAAAAGAGCATTCTAGCCCTATTGTTCCTTCTTTTTACAGGAATTGCCTTTTCACAAACAACCGTTACCCTTCAGGACCAATGCGACTGCGAAGTGCTTAAAGGAACTGATGTTTCCAGTCCAGGTGCCACTAGTCCAACAGGTGCTGATTTGGGAGATATCTATGTCAACACCAATACGGGTACCATTTATTTTTGGGATGGTAATTCATGGGAGTTGACATCCTCGGACAATCAGCAGTTGACTGGTTTCAATTTCGATGATGTTACCAATATTTTATCACTCTCTTTGGAAGATGGGGGAAATGTAAATGTTGATTTAAGTAGTTTGAAGGATATTTTTACCGATTCAAACACGGCCGTAACCTCATTTGATATTGATGGAACAAACACCAATTTGGTCATAACCGATTCTGAAGCCAATACCTTTTCAGTGGCGTTGGCTGATCTAGCCGCTTTGATAGATACTGATAATCAAAACCTTTCTAATGTTCTTGTAAACGGCAACAATGCGAACGGAGCGACGATCACGGGCCTTGGCACTCCGACGGCAGCTAGCGACGCTGCCACGAAGGCTTACGTTGACGCCCTTGACGGGACTGACGACCAGGACCTTGGGATAGGCGCTGGCGGCACTGCCAACGAGAGCGTCGAGCTTACGATCACCGATGGTGCCAGCGCGACCATAGACATACGGGATGGTGACTTCGACCCATCGAACGAGATACAGAACATCGAGGAAGTGCTCTTGGACGGCAACAATG
>NZ_JAFLNL010000004.1 GCF_017313785.1 Flagellimonas aurea | reverse complement strand
ATGAGAAGAAAATTGAAAAATAAAAACTAAGTTTAACCCAAGGATAGATCAAATCTAGGCAGTTCGTTTACCCTGGTCAGTTTCATCCGGCGAAGGTGGGTCACTTTACCCGGCTTATCCACATCAATAACGGGAATAGTCCTGTTTTTTCAGAACTACCGGATGGTGAATATACCGTAGAGATTCAGGACAGTTGTGGAAACACAGGTGTCTTTGAATTTAAGACCGATGTCCCTAAGTCCCCGGTCATCAAACCGGAAAACCTATGTGATGGCCAAGTGGGCTCCCTTTCCATAGAGGGATTATCCTTTTTGGATATCGAATGGACCAAGGATGGAGATCCGACAGTCATCGGAACCGGAAATACACTTTCGTTCAACCCATTTAATGAAGCGACGGATGTGGGCTTGTACCATGCGAACATCTCCTATGGTCCCAATCCCAGTGCCTGTATCAATCAAACATTAAGTTTTGAGGTCATTTCCCCGCCAGATTTACCTGAGGCGGGTACGGGACAGACCATTGACATTTTACAACAAGATGCCGATATCATCAATCTTTTTGATTTTTTGACCGCACCCTATGATAACTATGGGGATTGGACCGACCTTTCCAATACCGGGATGTTAAACAACGAAGTATTGGATGCCAGTACATTGCCTGTTGGCACCTACCAATTCCAGTATGATGTCAAGGGTATCTGTTCCGGCTTGGATTCCACAACAGTGACCATAAACATCATATCCTCTGACCTGACCGCATCGGATGACAGCTTTTCCAACATTTGTCCGTTCGAAGCACAGAACAACATTGGCAATGTCATGGACAATGATACGGAGGGTGGCCCTGTTGTCCATGTGGATTATTCGATCAGTGAGGAAGTTCCAGATCCTGATGGTATTATTTCGGTAAACCCGGATGGTTCCGTTGATGTTGCCGCAAATGCCCAACCAGGCCAAACTTACACATTGGAATATCGCATTACCGAAGTGGCCAATAGCAACAATTTTGATACAGGGATTCTGACCGTCACCATCAATGTCGACACCATTGACCCGACTTTCAACGAGACACTGCCATCGGACGTTACTGTGGAATGCGATGCAATTCCAGCTCCGGAGATCTTGACCGCATCTGATGACTGTGGTACCTCGGTGGTTACATTCAACGAAACAACCGCTGCGGGAAGTTGTCCAAATACGTATACGTTGACCAGGGAATGGACCGCTGAAGACCTATCTGGCAACACCGCTGTTCATACCCAAGTAGTAACCGTGGAAGATACCGCTGCCCCAACGTTCAATGAAACCTTGCCCACTGATATTACAGTAGCCTGCGATGCTGTTCCTACGGCACCGCCCCTGACGGCAACGGACAATTGCGGAACGGCAACGGTTGCCTTTAGCGAATCGGCGGTTGGCACCTGTGCGGGCAACTATACGATCACACGGGAATGGGTGGCCACGGACCAATGCGGTTTGACCACTTCACACACCCAAGTGATAACCGTTGAGGACAACATTGCGCCAACGTTCAATGAATCTTTGCCCACGAATATTACGGTAGCCTGTGATGCTGTTCCAACGGTAGATACCTTGACCGCATCGGACAACTGTGGTACGGCGACGGTGACCTATGATGAAACCATGGCCTTAGGTTCCTGCCCGGGTAACTATTCCATAAGAAGGGAATGGACCGCGACGGACGATTGTGGCAATACAACAATACATGCCCAGGTCATTACCGTGGAAGACACCACGACACCAATGTTCAATGAACCCTTACCTACTGATATTACGGTATCATGTGATGCCGTTCCAATGGCGGATACCTTGACAGCTACGGATAGCTGCGGCACGGCATCGGTAACCTTCAACGAAACAATAATGCCAGGCTCATGCCCTGGAAATTATATGATTTCGAGGCAGTGGACAGCAACCGATGAATGTGGCTTGACATCCGTTCACATCCAGACAATTACAGTGGAGGATACCACTCCGCCTACATTCAATGAAACATTGCCAACGGATATAACCGTAGCATGTGATGCCATCCCAATAGCAGAAACATTGACAGCTTCCGATATCTGTGGAACCACTACGGTCACCCTTACGGAAACCATTGTTTCCGGGGACCCATCAGGTGACCATGTATTGGAAAGGGTGTGGACAACGACTGACGAATGTTCCAATAGCACGTCGCACTCCCAACAGGTGACCGTCATGTCCTGTATTGAAAACCCCGATATTGCCCTAATCAAGACGGGTAGTTTTCAGGATGAGAACAACGATACGTTTGCCCAAGAGGGAGAAAGTATCACCTATACCTTTACAGTGGTCAACACAGGGGACGTCCCGCTAAACGATCTTCAAATAAAGGATGATATGTTGGAGCCAAGTACGATTCCGGTTTCCCCGTCAACCTTGCTGCCCGGGGAATCCGTAACGGCCAATGCATCCTACCGTCTGACCAAAATGGACATGGAAGGGGAATCCATTTCCAACACGGCCAAGGTCTCCGCTAAAACCGAGAATGGTTCTGATATTTTGGATGTATCGGGAACCGCAGCCGGAAATGACGACCCGACCGTCATCCAACTACGCATGAAATCAGGCAATGTCACTATTCCCAATGTAATCACCCCTAACGGGGATGGCAAAAATGATTTCTTTAGCCTTTCAGGGTTGCCACCGACAACAAGGGCCTACTTGGTTATAACGAACCGTTGGGGCAACGAGGTATATAAAAACAGTGATTATCAAAACGATTTTAACGGTCATGGACTGAACGAAGGCACCTATTTCTATCAACTCTCCATTTCTGGACCCTCAAATACGGAACAATCGTACCACGGATGGTTGTTCATTAAACGATAAGCCCAAAAACTATGAGATTAAAACAAATCCGATATATACTACTTTGGAACCTTTTCATTTTTGCCCATTTCAGTGTAATTGCGCAGCAAGAGGTCCAATTCACCCAATATATTTTCAACACCTTAAGCGTAAACCCTGCATATGCAGGCTATAAAGAACAGTGGTTTGTACAATTGGCACTTCGAGACCAATGGTCAGGGCTTGATGGGGCTCCCAGGACCGGACAATTCTCGGTTGATGGCATCCTAGATCCGGATACCCGAAATATGGGCGTGGGCCTTCAGGTCACCTCTGACAAACTGGGTCCCCAGACCAGTACTTCTGTTTATCTCAATTATGCATACCGGATACGTCTGAATGCTTCGGACACCAAACGATTGGGGTTTGGTCTCGGTGCCGGATTGGCACAGCACGGTCTGAACGGATCTGAATTTTCACCAACAGATCCCGATGATGCCTATCTGTTATACGGCAATGAACATGTTTGGAAATGGAACATGCGCCTTGGTGCGTATTACTACAGTCCCAGATGGTATGTGGGCGCTTCATTGATGGATGTTCTCGATAGAAAGGAAAGCTACGTTTTCAATAGTGACGACGACTATTACAATATATTTCACAGGAAGCATTTCTACTTTATTGGTGGTGCAATATTTGACATGGGGGCGTCCTTCAAACTACGCCCCAGCTTCCTGTTGAAAGAAGATTTCAAGGGTCCCTCCAGCCTAGACCTTAATGCCATGATGATCTATGAGGAAAAATTCTGGTTCGGACTGGGCTATCGGACCGGGGTCGAGGTCTGGGACAAAACCTACAATGATTTCAGTGCAAAGGACCTATCGACCACCAATTCCATCTCAGGGATAGTACAATTTTACCTGTCCGAACGGTTCAGGATCGGGTATTCCTATGATTACATGCTCAATGATATGGAAAATGTCCAGAATGGCACCCATGAAATCACCCTGGGATACACTTTCCAAATCAGAAAAAAACGTTTATTGAGCCCTAGGTTCTTCTAATGCCCCAAAACAAGTCAATCGTGAAAAACCAAAATATCATTTCAATGAAATTGCTGTTTACCCTAATGTCCCTTTTCTTTGTCATTTGTGTCGGATATACCCAGGAGCAGCCCAGTAACCGAGATAAGGCATATGAACATCTGTCAAAGTTCCAATATGCCCGTGCCATCCCCCTATTACTGAAATTGGTCGATCGAAAAAAACCGCGCTTGGAGGACTTGGAACAATTGGCCCAGAGCTATTACCTGACCAATGATTATGAGCAGGCGGCCAACTGGTATACGCGTGTTACCGAACACCCGGAAAGCCCTGCGGAAAACCTATTGCATTATGCTAAAAGCCTCAAACAGACCCATCAATACAAAAAAGCCATCAAAGCGTTGGTGGACTATACCGAACGGACCGGCAACACCGACGATATTGCCCTGGAGTTGGAAGGATCTAAGAAAGCCTTGGAGTGGCTCGCGAATCCTAGACCCTTGGAACTCTATAATGAGACAAACATCAATACCCCAAGATCTGAGTTTTCGGTCCATCCGACACAAAATGGGGTATACTATACCGGGGAACCCCTAAAGGGAAAGGGAAATTATGGATGGACTGGCAGTTCCTATTTACAGGTCTATCAAGCCGAACTGGATGAAACAGGTCACATCATAGATTCAAGCCCCATCAAAAACGAACCAAACCCAAACAGCAGATACCATATAGGACCTGTGAGTTCCAACAAAAATGGTGATACCATGTTTGTCACCCGTACTTATGTTGGGAACAAACCAAACAAGGAGCCGGAAAATGGCATCAAATACATGACCCATCGTCTTGAACTCTTGATTTACAACAAGGATGCAGCAGGAAGCTGGAAAAAGACCTCTTTTCCCTTTAACAATATTAAAGAATATTCCGTAGGCCACGCTGTGTTGGCGCCAGGGGAAAAATCTCTTTACTTCATCTCCAATCAACCAGGAGGATTTGGTGGAACAGACATCTGGTTTTCGGAGTTACAGGAAAATGGTCAATGGGGCAAACCAATCAATGCTGGAAGTACCATCAACAGTGAGGGAAATGAAATGTTCCCAAGTTTTGGTTCCAATGGATTCCTGTACTACTCCAGTGACGGCCATCCGGGCATGGGGGGACTTGATGTGTTCCAGTCCAATAAAATAGAAACGGGCTGGACCGAACCCAAAAATCTCCAGCACCCCATCAATAGTGGCGGTGATGATTTTTCCTACATCACTTGGAACGATTCAAATGGTGTTACAAGGACCTTCATGGCCTCCAACAGATCGGGAGGCAAAGGAAATGATGACATCTATAGTTTGGAAGCAAACGATGGAAGGAGATTGGTGTTGGACGGAGTTACCTATATGGGGCAAACCACAGAGAAAACGCTATCGGGGGTAGCTGTCACATTATACGATGGGGAGCGCACCCTTATGGCCAAGACACAAAGTGGTATGGAGGGGGCATTCCATTTTGAAATCGACCCGGAAAGGACATACAAGATACTCGGTCAGAAAAAGGGATTTTATAGTGACTCATTGACATTGAGCAACATTGGAATCCTTCGGGATACCCTTCGTACCACACTACATTTAGAGCCCATGTTCGAAGTGGGCAAGAAAATTGTATTGGAGGACATCCATTATGATTTTGACAAATTTGATATCCGAAGGGATGCGGCCCATGTTCTGAATGAACTCGCGAGAATCCTTAGGGACCACCCCAGTCTTACTATTGAACTTTCCTCCCATACGGACAGTAGGGGCAAATCCAATTACAATATGAAATTATCAGAGAAACGGGCCAAGTCCGCTGTGGATTACTTGGTGTCCCGGGGTATTTCAAGAAATCGATTATTTGCAAAAGGCTATGGGGAATCACAATTGTTAAACAATTGCCCTGACCATGCACTTTGTACCGAAGAGGAGCACCAAGCCAACCGTAGGACCGAGATCAAGGTCTTGGCATATTAGTATTTTAGTTATACCATATCAAATTATAAAAGCTAGGGGCCTGCCTGCCATAGCAATCGTTTCGCTGGTATTAAGGAAACTGATAACTAATCTCTCTAAGTATATTCGATGAAACATTTAGAGTTCCAACGAATGGGAGCGGCTCATGGCGCAGATAAAACACCAGACACTACCATCAAACCCTTTATAAATTAATAGATTATAATTATATTTCTCTATCTTTTTAATTATTGATTGGTTATGGACAACTACCTCAATGCAAGTGAGGAATCGGGCAAAGAATTTTACCGTAATTTCCACGACAAGGGAAGAATTGTATTATTGAACCTATTGAAATTTAGGAAGAGAGCTGATTATACCTCCCATCGGAACATAAAGCCAGCTGTTGAAATAACCGGTGAGGAAGCTTATCGTTTATACCTTGAAAGTACCATTCCTGAACTGGAAGAAGTAGGCAGCCGAATCCTATATTATGGAAAAAGTGGACGTTTTCTTATTGGTCCACATCACCCAAAATGGGATGCTATATTACTGGTCGAACATGCATCGGTAACAAAATTTATGGAATTTTCCCAAAGTAAGGGTTATCTTAAAAACGCAGGACATCGTACAGCAGCCCTTGAAGATTCCAGATTGTTGCCCTCAACGGAAATAAAGGATTTTTATAACCCAAAGGAAAGTGTGTAATCGCTTTCCAATATAAAACCAAAATGGACAATGTATAAACTGAGAGCAAGGCATTCCATCACTTTTTTAAGCTTCTTTTTGATTATTTCATCCAGGGGCCAAGAATCTTGGATTGATACTTCCCCGCATTCTGGGTTAAGCGAACTAAGAACCGACTTTTCATTTAAGACCTTGGTATCCAATAATTCTGTAAAAAGCATTACTGGAACATTAAAGCGATTGAACGAAGCAAAGCAGTACTTTGATGAAATATTTAATACAGATTTGGATTTTGCTGTTCTATTTGTCGAAAATGAAAAATGGGGGAAACACGCCTATTTTCCACCACCAGGTTTACCACAAGCTATACATGGAAATGTAATCTTGGGATTGGACAAATCAGTACTTTCAATAACGGTAGAAGAAACAATCGATAGATTGCCCGAACAGCACCAAGCCATGCTGAAGCCCGTCTACGGTGATGACATCAACTTGGACCTTTTCTACAGGGATATCCTATCCATCCATGAATTGGCACATCTTTATCACTTTAAAGAAGGTACCAAACCGCAAAGAAAATGGTTGCAAGAACTGTTTGCCACCATGAGCATGTATTCCTTCGTAAAAGAAAAATCTAAAAATGCTTACAATTTAATGAACACATATCCTGAATTTGTCCTTAACTCGGGAAATCGGATGGCCGAACACAAGACCCTCAAAGATTTTGAGGAAAAATATGTCCAAAACCTGTCACCCCAGAATTATGAGTGGTTTCAAATGCAATTCTACCAACATGCAAGGTCGATTATTGATTCCGGTGATCGGCATATATTAGAAAGGCTCCATAATTTTCTAATCAATACCGATTTGGATAGAACGGCGAGACTAAGTGACGAGGAATTATCCCTTCGTTTGAAAAAAGAAGTCAGCACAAGCGTTTCTGATATTTTGGACACGTGGATGTATAGATGATTTTTGGACCGAAGTGTATACAAATTGATATAACCATCTTTTAGGACACCTCCTTAATTCTTAAATTTTCCTAGTAGATCATTCTTCTGATTTTTATCGGATATATTGCTCTACTCATTTCTTTTGTGGCGAAGGGAGATGCTCATTTTATCGAACTGGGCCGGGAACCAATTATAGTCTGAAATAAAATTTAACGGAAATTGGCACGAAACAAGGTTCAAAACCATTCTTTTGTTAAAGTTAAGTTAAACTAGAGCCCCTTTCGGTGGCACCGCAATTTTACTCCTCTCAAAACCCCTAAAAACATTGAGTTTTTCCAATTCAGAAAATACCCTCTTCCTCCGCAAAAAACCCGCAACATTTGTTGCGGTTTTTTGTTTTTAATGATATTGTTGAAAACCAACCAATAACGGAATTATTCTTGTTGTTTGGATGTATAATTGGCTTCAAAAGGACTACAAATTTGTTCGGTGTAATATAAAAAACCATTGGAGGACATCCCTTCAATTATAATCTTTACCTCTCGTTGTTCATTTAAGGGAACTGTAATCGAATATGGGACATCTGAGTTTACCTCAAATTGACTTTCCCACCAAATGGCGCCATACCTTTGGTATAACAACGAACCATAATCTGGGTAATTTGGAGTAAAATAGGCTTGTGCCCTACTGAATCCTTTTGGTACAGTAATACTTGTGAACTTATCCCTACCATATAATCCATCGTAGTCATACCGTAACGACAAGGAAATAAATGGTCCTTGATGAGGAGTTACATACCTATTATAAACCATCGATTTTACCATGGAAAGGGGCATGGACATAAGTTGTCCCGAATCAACCGGAAGTCCTTCGATTAAAACTGGCACTCGGGCTAGATAAGGCGGGTCGGGAACATAAACACCAACACCTCCTTTACTATTGGGATGTGTTTGAAACCCAAATTTTCGTATGTAGCTTATAAAACTTGGATACCGTTTCACAGTTGTTTTATCAATGATTCTCATTTGAATTTCAGGAGTTATTTGAAACTTTGTAGTCTCCTTTGCTCTTTCCGAAACTACCACTTCATCCAGAGATATGATTCCATCCGTAAGATTAAAACTTTCATTCATTCTTAATTGCGAAACCCCTGATTTAAACCGGCCCGCTTTGCTCAACCATTTGGTATATTCAAAAGTATCCGCATTGTTATCATCAAAATAGAGTTCCGCTTTTGGTTTTCTAAGTTTTCCTTTGTGGTTCAGTACGCTGATCAATATGGAATCCCCCTCAAACAAAGGCAAGTTTCCTTCAAAATTCTTGTTGGTTGAGAGCTCAAAAAAATTGACTGTACCCAATGCTTGGGAAAACAACGAAACTTGTTTTTCGTTTTCGAGGTCGGCATCCAAAATCTTACCATTAAAAGTAATTTCCTCTTCATGTTTATAAGTGTTACTTTGAGCATACCCTGCTGTGATATACTGGTCAAACCTTTCGGCTCCTTCCATAAGTAATCTGGTATCCATTTGATAATCCCTTGAACGTTTATTGCCATCAAAAAAATAGCGGCCTTCAATATGTTTATGGAGATAAGGCTGAATCAAAAAAGAAGAGGCTATGGAATTATCAGGAAAGTATGCACTTGATTCAGCAGGTAGCACCGACAAACTTAAATTGGCCATTTGATGCCCTTGAGGAAGTATCATATCTATCTGTAAGGAATCTTGAGCTTTGTTTAAACAATAGCTTACATCTACAGAACCTACCCTTTCCTTCAAATTTTGTCTATTAAAAAACATACGTTGCGAAATGGGTTTCATAGTTTCATCCAAAATCACCGCTGTATTGATTCCGCCAGGGATTTGATTGCGATTTACGGAAGTGGGTCCGCTATCTCCATCAAGCTCATAACGATAAACATAATTTCCGTTGACATGGTTATAGATAGCCATAGAAAATTTCTCGTTATTTAAAATAGATTTAGACCGTTTGGAGTTTAGTACAACAACATCCTGTGCTGTATTATCGATGCTTATTCCTATTCCATGGTGTTGTTTATCTTCCAGCTCCTTGGTAACCCAAAGACCGTTTGGAGTTTTCAATTTCAAAAAATAGGTTTCGGTTGGGTCGGCAAAAAAACCAAATCTACCTTGCCCTAATTGGTTTGTTTGAATATTAGACTGTATTCGTTCACCTTTTCCCGTAATCAGCTCTATTTCATTGGTCTTTATTGGTTGTAAGGTTTGGTTAAAAATCTTAAAGCCGACATTATTGTAAGTGTTCGCTACAATTTGTTGACCTTCTGGATAAACTAAAACAGTGATGCCTCCTTTATTCTTTGATTCTGATTGTTCCGCTACTCCAATGATTTCTATATTTTGAAGAAAAGGAGTAGTAAACTCAAAATTCTTCATGTAGTTGGTCCAGGCCATTATGGTATATGAATCCTCAACAAAAGTTGAATCAACTTTAAAATCACCAAAAGAAACCCCATTGCGTATTAAAACCATCTTTTTTGTCAGCATGCTTCCATCTTTTGAAAAAATTCCTACATGTAGGTTTTTCGTGGCCAAGGATGGTAAATGTTGATTCTGATTTTGGACATATGCCTTGAACCATATGTGCTCTCCCTTTAAAAAGGCCGTTTTATTCAATTGTAGGTGGATATTTTCAAGTAAATGCAGACCTTCCGTCCCTTTAGCTGCCCGTTCCTGTGCAAGGGCAACAATTGACAGAATAAAAAAGAGAAGGGATATAACTATGTTTTGAATACGGTACACTGTAAATAAAGATAATACATTACCGTTGGATACCAAACAGTTAAACATCATTCGAAAAAGAATGATGCAATAAGTTTTGTTTAAATAAGAACAACATTATCCTATATTTTTTATTTGGAGTGAATATTCTATTTACCGTATAGATGCTTAACTTTAACCGTGATGAAAAGCGAAAAAGAACTCAAAATACGGTGCTGGATAGATATTGATGGGAGAAAATTCTTTGGTCCCGGGCGTGCCGAACTGTTGATGATGATCGACAAAAATGGTTCGCTTTCCAAAGCTGCTAAAGAAATGGGCATGTCCTACCGCAAAGCCTGGTCCATGGTGGAAGATATGAACCAAAGAGGAAATCGACCTTATGTGGAACTGCATAAAGGTGGCACCAAAGGTGGAGGCGCCGAATTAACGGAGACAGGTAAAAAAGTATTGGCCACTTTCCAGAAAATGACCGATAAAATCAATGAAACAGTTGAGAAACATACGAATGAAATGTTGGGGTTGATCTAAATCTTTATCCCAAAACCGTGCAACAAAATCAGTCGGAATCCCACGTAGAGCACCAAAATACTGGTGAGCACACCCAAAAACTTAAGGTTGAACTTTTTGTTGGATAGATAAGAACCGATACTCCCTCCTATTACTACGGCAACGATAAGTTGAAGCATCAATTCATTGTTTAGTTTGAAGGTGCCTGCAACATTAAGGCCAATCAAACCAGAAATGGAGTTGACCAAAATAAAAACTGAAGCCAAGGAGGCCACTACCCTTGGGTTTTCCCACTTTAAAAGATTCAAAACGGGAGACAGAAAGATACCCCCGCCTATTCCCGAAATTCCCGAAAGCAAACCGATACCACCACCAAGCAATGATTTTTTTGGATTTGAAAATTTTCTCGAGTCCAGTTTTTTCTTGGCAAAGCGAAGCAGCATAAAAACTCCCGCCATCACCAAGGCACCTCCCAAGACTAAAAAAAACATGGTCTGGGACAAACGTATTTGAGCACCGAGATACGCAAACGGAATGCTCATCACCAAAAACGGCCAAAACAACTTGATATCGAACACGCGGTTACGGATAAAAACGATGGTTCCGATGCTCACCACGCAAATATTTAAAATGAGCGCAGTGGAACGTATTTCGTAAAAATCGGTCAGGAAAAGACTTAAAATAGCCAAATAACTGGACCCGCCCCCAAATCCGACCGAGCTATAAAACAGCGCAATCAGAAAAAAGACAATGGGCAAGTATTCAACCGTCATCAACTATGAAATTAGTTTACACTTGATCAAATCGCCTTTGTTCAATGTTTCACCGTCCTCCACAAAAGCAATGGCATTCCCTTTAGCCATCGATTGAATCATCGAAGAGCCTTGCCCGTCCAAAATATCCACTTTTCCATCAACAACAGCTGCTTTCAAAAAAGAGGGACGCCCAAAACGGTTTTCGTACGAATGCTTTATCGGAAATTGATAGGTAGGCAAACCAAATTGTCCATAGCCCGATAATTTCTGCAATAACGGTAGCACATAGACATAAAAACAGGTCAATGAGGATGCAGGGTTCCCAGGCAGTGCAAACACAAACTGATTTTGCTTTCTTCCAAAATAAAGTGGTTTCCCTGGTTTTTGAAATACCTTGTAAAACAATTCATTAACTCCATTTTCTTCGAGGGATTGTTTTACAAAATCATAATCCCCGACCGATATTCCTCCTGAGATAATGAGTACATCGCAAGACTCCAATGCAGATTTAATGCCTGCTTTCGTGGCCTCAAAATCATCTTTTATCTGCGCTTTTTGATGATGCTGAAATCCAAATTGCTGAAGTACCCCAGAAATCGCGTAGCTGTTGGACTCGTATATCTGTCCTTCGGTTTTGGGTTCACCCGGTTTTACCAATTCATTTCCCGTGGTGATGATATTGACTTGTGGCTTGGAAAAGACTTCCAATTGCGATAATCCCAAACTGCCCATCAAAGCCAGTGATGGTGGGTTCAAAACGTGTCCTTTTTCAAATACGGCTTGCCCTTCGGTCAACTGACCGCCTTTTTTTCGGATGTTCTGTCCAGGCTTGGGCATCTCATCAAGGAACAGCGTGCTGTCTTTCACGGAGGTTTTCTCCTGCATCATCACGGCAGTAGTGTTTTGGGGCACCTTGGCTCCCGTAAAAATCCGAACCGCTTCGCCATCTTGCAACGAAACTTCCTTGGAATCGCCAGCAGCCACCTCCCCTACCAATCGGTATTCCTGATACAGTCCGCAAAGTGCGTAGCCATCCATCGCGGAATTATCAAACTCGGGCACATCAAAAGGAGCTGTCGTATTTGTTGCCAATGCATAACCCAATGCCTTTTCTAAAGGTTTTGATTCGCTTTTTAAACTAATCTCCTGATTTTCAATAATGCGAAGTGCTTCTTCAATCGTAACCATTAGCCTCCTATTGAAATCATTGAACGGTTTTGCTCGTAATGGTCGGCGTCCATTTTCACGTCCATACCGTCACGAGAATATTTTTTGGATTTAATGGCCTCCAAAATGGTGCTTTCAATCTTTTCTCCATTACGAAATGGCGTCAACAAATCTGTTTCTGAATTCGCGAACAGACAATTTTTCATTTTGCCATCGGCCGTTAAACGAATACGGTTGCATTCATCGCAAAACGGATTGGTAATCGTACTCACAATGCCAAAACTGCCTTTGTGTCCCTTCACCCTAAAATTGGTGGAGGTACTGTGCTTTGGATTATCAAGGGTCTCGATTTCCCCGAACTTATCACCAACGGTCTTTAAGATTTCTTCTTTGGAAACTCCTTTGCTCCAGTCCCATTTATTGCCCTTGAATGGCATAAATTCTATAAACTTGGGTGTTATTTTTTTATCCTTGGTCAAGGCGATAAAATCGTTGATTTCCTTGTCGTTCACGCCCTTAATCAGCACAATATTGAGCTTGATGTCCATATCCATATCCAAGGCCATATTCAGGTTGCGCATAATGCGCTCGTAGTAATCACGCTTGGTGATGAAAATGGATTTGGCCTTGTCCAAGGTATCCAGACTGAAATTGATTTTGCGAAGGCCGATTTTATCGAACAGGTCCAGATATTTGTCAAGTATGATTCCGTTAGTGGTCAATTTTAGGGTCACACCCAGTTTGGCCAACTCTTCGACCAAAAAACCGAAATTCTTGCGAACCAAAGGTTCGCCGCCCGTCAGCCGTACCGTATCCACGCCCAAATCCCGAAATGTCCGCGTCATTTCAATGATTTCCTCCAAGGTCATGATACTGGGCTTTTCCATCAACTCAATACCTTCTTCGGGCATGCAATAAAAGCATCGCAGGTTGCATCGGTCCGTCAATGAAATGCGCAGATAGGTATGTGGCCTACCGAAATTGTCCAGTATTTGTGGTTTTTTGTCAATCATGTCTTTTTCCTTCTATCACTTTAAATGCGTGCAATACGTGTGGGAAAATCGCATCCATCGATTCCGCCGCTCCTTTGGTGGAGCCTGGCAGCGCCAATATCAGTTTACCGTTTTTGATGCCCGCTATGGAACGCGAGAACATCGCCAACGGCATCCGATTTTGCCCGTAGCTTCGCATTTGTTCTTCTACTCCTTTTAGTTTGATGTCCAACAATGGCTCCAAAGTCTGTGGGGTGACATCTCGTGGCCCCACGCCCGTACCTCCCGTAAAAATCAGCAAATCTGCGGAAGTGTTCTCCACTTTTTTGATGATTTCCTCAGCTTCGTCGGGAATAATGCTTTTTTGGGGTTTCACCCCCAATGCCTTCAATTTCTCGATAATTGCCTCCCCTGCCCTGTCCTCTCCTTTTCCTTTGGAAATAGTATCGGAACAGACAACAACATCGGCAGTCAGCCCTTCTGAATTTATTTTGAACGAGGATTTCCCTCCTTTTTTCGATTTGAGGCGAATGGTGCCGATTTCCACGTTTTTGTCAATCGGTTTCAGCATATCGTACATCGTGAGGGCTACAACGCTGGCTCCGTGCATCGCCTCAACCTCTACCCCTGTTTTGTAAATGGTCTTTACCGTCATCGAAATGATGATGTCCAAACCATCAATTTCATAATCGATGCCCGTGTACTCAATGGGCAACGGATGACAATCGGGCAATAGGTCGGGCGTTTTCTTAACACCCAACAATCCAGCCGCCTTGGCCATTTCAAACACATTCCCTTTGGGAACTTCGTTGTTTTGAATGGCATCAATCGTGGCTTGACTACTCGTTTTCACGATAGCTTCTGCGGTGGCTTCCCGCAAGGTGGTTACTTTATGTGTAATGTCTACCATTTACTTGTTTACTTTCCATTGATGGGTTTCGTCCTCAAAAATCTCTTTGCCGAATACGGGCACTTTCGCCTTTATCTCCTCCACAAAAAAATTGGTCGCCTCAATCGCGATTTTTCGGTGTGCTGATGATGTGAACACGAACAGGCACAACTCTCCAACCTTCACTTTGCCCAAACTGTGATAAATATGGGCACAGGTAATATCGAACTTGGCAAAAGCGACTTCGCGAATTTCGTGGAACACTTTCTCGGCCATTTCTTCATAAGCTGTGTAATCGATAGCAGTCACGGTTTTGCCTTCCACTTCGTCGGCCCTGATCTGTCCCAAAAAAATACTGTGCGCGCCAATATTCGTCTTGCTTTGGTGGTTGGCCACCGAATTGGCTATTTTTTCGGGAGGAATCGCTCCTTGTACAAATACTTTTTTTGGTTTCTTCTTATCCATCAATAATTGTTTCTATACCGCCTTCCACGTTTTTCAAATTGTGAAAGCCAAATTCATTTTTAAGGATTTCTATGGCGTTTTTGCTTCGTTTTCCAGATTGGCAGAACACCAAGACCTCTTGATTGTTCGGTATCTCTTGGTAGCGTGATGTCAAATCGCTCAAAGGAATACTCAACACTTTTTTACCCTTTGGTTTGGGCTGCTCGAACACTTCGCGTACATCGAGATACCATTGTTCCTTATTTTTCAAATCGCAATCAATATAAACGGGCGCTATCCCGCTCTTGCGAATTTTTTCCACTTCTTCGGGACGCTTGTTTATGTTGATGGTTTGCTCGCTGGCCTGCATCATATTAATCAACTTTAGCTTGCCTGACAGCACCTTACCCACCCCAAGGATGATTTTAAGAACCTCGGCTGCCTGAAGCGTTCCCAAAATGCCAGGCAACACGCCCAATACCCCTGTGGCCTCACAGCTGATGTTCTGTCTCGTACTTTTCGGAAATACACAGCGATACGTAGGCCCATTCTGGTAATTGAAGACCGACAATTGGCCTTCATTTTTATATATGGAGGCAAAAACCCAAGGTTTATCGGCCAATATACAAGCATCGTTGATGAGATACTTCGTTTCAAAATTATCGGTACCATCCAAGACAACATCGTATTGTTGGATGATGCTTTTAGCATTTTCAATGGTCAACGGCTCTTCGTACACTTCAAACTGGACCTCACTGTTCTGTTTTTCCAAACGTTCCTTGGCAACAACGCCCTTTGACTTTCCTACATCCGACTCTTGAAACAAAACCTGTCGATGCAGGTTGGACATATCGACCTTATCGTGGTCCATCAAACCCATCTTGCCAACTCCTGCACCCGCCAAAAACATCGCGGCAGGACAGCCCAATCCTCCAACACCAACTAGCAACACTTTGGCATTGCGAAGCTTCTCCTGACCTTCTAGGCCAACTTCCGTGAGTTTTATTTGTCTGTTGTATCTGCTCATCCTCCTGCGAACGGTGGCAACAAGGCCACTTCGTCCCCATCTTTTATGGTTGTTGTATCATCCAGATTTTGGTTTACAGCTATCTGCACGGAATCTTTGTCCGCAATGGACAAACCGTTCAAGCATTGCGCTTTTAGTTCCGAAGCGATAAGCGCTCCATTGAGCTCCAAAACCTCTTCGTACTTATCGGCAGCTTCTGCTACCAAACCAAAATATTTAATGGTCACTTTCATCTGTTCTTTTTTTATTTGCTTTTGAGCGGTCAGATGGAATGCCCCTGAACATATTGTTTGGTACATCGGCTTTGATTAATGGGCATTTCATTTTTCCATTTGCTTTAGTTGCTGTACGTCTTCTTCGGTATCCACATCAAAACCTCCTTTTTTAAAGGTTTCCGTACAATACTTAAAATCTTCCAAGCGAGTTAATTTCTTGGCCCCTTCGTCAGCTTCCAATTGCAACAACAAAGGAAATGCTTCCTTACCAAAAATCGCTGGCACTCCAACGTTTTCCCCATATTGGGAATAGGTCGCATTGGGATGTTGCGTCAGTTGCGTATGCACTAGTTTTATCAAGTTGGCTCGTTCCAAAAAGGGTTGGTCCGATACCAGAAACAATACGTGGTCCAGTCCCTCTTCCTCTGCCATTGCAGCTTCCAGTCCAACCTTGATGCTGGATGCCATTCCTTGCTCCCATTGGGTGTTAATGACCACTTTAAAACTATTGGCATCAATTTTATCCATAATTTCTTCCCGTTTTGCGCCCAATACCAAAATTTTGGTCTGAAAACCCAACAAGTCTACGTTGTCCAACGTATGGTCCAAAAGGGTTTTCCCTTTGAATTCCACCAGCTGCTTGGGTCGCCCCAAACGAGTGGAGCCACCTGCTGCCAATACAACCACCGCTATGTTTTCTTCTTCACTCAAAGGGTTATTTTTTGAAATTGATTCTGTTTAGTATCGTGAATCGGCTCAGTTTTCTGCTTTAAAGGTCGGGCTCCTTTGTTGGTCAGTACACTTTGGATTTCCGCCAAAATGGACAATCCGATTTCGGCGGGGGTCTCCGCGCCTATTTCCAATCCTATGGGTGCATGAATCTTGGCTAAATCTTCTTTCGATACTTCGATGCCTTCATCTGCCAGCTCATTGAGCATACGCTCATATTTCTTCAATGGGCCCAAAATGCCTATGTAAGGTGTCTCTGAATTTCCTAGCAACAATTTGAGCACCGATAAGTCGTAATTGTAATTGTGGCTCATCAACACAAAACAAGTTCGATTGTCTATGTTGATGTTCTTTAAAGTTTCTTCGGGTTTGGTCACGATGACTTGGCACGACCCCACAAAACGTTCTTTGTTGGCATGTGTGGGACGTCCGTCGGTAACAGTTACTTTCCAACCCAACAAATCAGCTTGTTGTGCCAAAATTTGGGCATCGTTACCCGCTCCTACCAAAATCAATTTTACTGGGGGTTGATGTATTTGGATAAATGCAAAATGTGTTTTCTCTTCAGTAGTGACCTCTGCATAATAGGAAGCTTTTTCGTTGATGACCTCTTTGCTTTTAAAAAGCAAGGCTTGTTGCAAATCATTCGAAATCTGCTGCCCTAAAACTGCTTCGTTTTCATCTGTAACCAAAACAGTTCCTTGTTGATGCTGGGTTTTATCCAAGTCAAAAACAACGGAAACAGCCATTGGAACTTCCTGTTTGGCAACAGTTTTTAAAAGTTCACAGGGATTGTTCCCTGCGGTATAATTTATGGGTTCAAACAACACCTGAATGATTCCGTTGCAACCCAACTGCGCTCCGATTACCGCATCTTCCTCATCACTCGTATCGTAAGTGACCAGTTTATTTTCTTGTCTATCCAACGCAAAAAGCGCTTTTCTAAGCGCATCGCCCTCCAAGCAACCCCCGCTTATGGCTCCCGTGATATTGCCATACTCATCCACCAACATCCGCGCGCCCGCTCTACGGTACGATGACCCTTCAACATGAACCACAGTGGCCAAAATACAGCGTACATTTTGTGATTTTAGTTCCTGATATTTTTTTATGATGACATCCAACTCCCTCATACCACAGTGGTTTTTAGTTGGTTGATGGCTTTTTTAATCTCAGAAACGGCTTTCTCAATGTCTTCCGAAGACGTGTCTCGCCCTGTGCTGATGCGTAGACTGGCCAAGGCAATATCATCCTCAACGCCCATCGCTTTTAATACGTGGGACGGATTCACCTGATTCGCGGTGCAGGCGGAACCGCGGGAAACGGCCATGGTGTTCAAATAACGGAGCAGCTTGGTGCCATCCACCCCATTGAAAGATACATTCGTGGTATTGGGCAAACAGTTTTCATTTTGGCAATTGATTGTAGCCTCCCCAATGGTCAAAAGTTCTTGCTCCAATTGGTTTTGAAGGGCTACCAATTTTTGTCGATTTTCTTCCAAGTTGTTTTGGGCAATGCTGCAAGCCTCTCCAAAACCAACAATGCCAGGAACGTTCAAAGTGCCAGGACGAACCCCTTTTTCATGGTCTCCGCCAAAAAGATGTTTATCTATCGAAATACTGTTGTTTTTATTTAAATAAAGTGCTCCAATCCCTTTGGGGCCATAAAGTTTGTGTGAAGAGAAAACAGCGATATCGATTCCCAAATCCTGTACATCCACTGGAACTTTCCCGACCGCTTGTGTGATATCCGACATCACGGGAACATTGTTGGCATGTGCTATTTCCGTTGTGGTTTTTATTGGATGAATCAAGCCCGTTTCGTTGTTGGCGAGCATCATGCAAACCAAAATTGTGGACGATTTTATGGCCGCTTCCAATTCATTCAAATCAATATTTCCCTGCCCATCCACATCCAAATAGGTGACTTCAAAACCATCGGACTCCAACGCTTCCAATGTATCGAGAACCGCTTTGTGCTCCGTTTTGCAAGAAATGATATGGTTTCCCTTGCTCCTGTTCTTTTTGCAAAATCCAAACAACGCCAAATTGGCGGCTTCCGTAGCACCCGAAGTGAAAGTGAGTTCCGTTGGTCTACAACTCACAAGCTTTGCCACCTGTTCTCGCGCCGTTTCCACAGCGTCCTTGGCATACCACCCAAAAGAATGATCACTGCTGGCATTGCCAAAATGCTCGGTAAAATACGGCAGCATCGCCTCCACCACCCTTGGGTCCACAGGTGTGGTTGCATTATAATCCAAGTATATTTTTCTAGTTGCCGACAAAATGGAATCGTTATGTTTGCATGTGCATAACGCAATTTAATAAGAATGAATCAGTATTCAACTATGTTTTTCAAACCATTTAAGAAATAAAATCGAAGAAAATTTTTGGTGGCTACACTATTAATCGTAATATTGCAATGAATAAATTAAACTGATGGGTATTACCAAAACAGAAATATTTACCGATAAGCAAAACCAGATTGCACAGTATGCGAAGGTTCTGGGCCACCCTGCACGCGTTGCCATTTTACAGTATTTGTACAAATTGAATGCCTGTGTTTGTGGTGACTTGGTGGATGAAATCGGTTTGGCTCAACCTACCATTTCCCAGCACTTAAAGGAATTAAAGCATTTGGGGCTGATTAAGGGAAACGTTGAAGGAACCAGTGTTTGCTATTGTATTGATGCCGACAACTGGAAGAAAATGAAGACCGTTATGTCCGAGTTTTTGGACCAAGACCTCAATCAAAAAGATTGTTGCTAAAAAAATTTGAACACATTAATCGTAATATTACAATAAATAGAGATAATTATGAAGTTAGACGAAGTTAAATCAGCATTGGCCCAATTGGACACCATTGCGTTTCAATTGCCCAACGGGGAGTTGGTCCCCAATCATTTTCATGTGACCGAAGTGGGTAAAATTACTAAAAATTTTATTGATTGTGGCGGTACCGTTCGCCATGAAGAAGTGGTCAACTTCCAGCTTTGGAACGCCAATGATTACGACCACAGACTTCATCCCGAAAAATTGGTGCACATTATTGAACTGTCCCAAAAAACATTGGATATCGGCAATTTGGAGGTTGAAGTGGAGTATCAGGGACAGACCATTGAAAAATTTGCCCTCGATTTTGATGGCACCAACTTTTTGCTCACCACCAAGCAAACGGATTGTTTGGCCAAAGATAAATGTGGAGTCCCTGCGGAAAAACCAAAAGTAAAATTGTCCGAACTGCAAAGCTCAGCATGTTGCACGCCTGGTAGCGGCTGCTGTTAACCCAAATCAAGTTCTTATGTCACATTATTCGGTGTTGAACGGTTTCATTTCAAATCTGGATGCACAATCCATCACAACGGAGAGAAAGCAAACTTTGTCCCCTCTTGTGGAGTATATTCAAGAAAAGACGGACAATAAAGAGTCGATTCGACTTAATCTTATCTGTACCCACAACTCCAGACGTAGCCATTTGTCCCAAATTTGGGCACAAACCATGGCGCATCACTTTGGTGTCGCGAACGTGAGCTGCTATTCTGGAGGAACGGAGGCCACTGCCCTATTTCCCATGGTAGCTTCAACTTTGGCGAACACTGGTTTTGAAGTGCGAATGCTTTCCGAAGGAAAAAACCCTGTGTACGGCATCAAGTTTTCGGAAAATGAACATCCTGTTATCTGTTTTTCCAAACGGATGGATGATGATTTTAACCCAAAATCAGACTTTGCAGCCATCATGACCTGTTCACAGGCTGATGAAGGTTGCCCCTTTGTGCCTGGTGCCGAGAAACGCATTCCGATCACGTACGAAGACCCAAAAGCATTTGATGACACGCCTCAACAGGCAGAAAAATACAGCGAGCGAAGCAAACAGATTGCTACCGAAATGTTGTATGTATTTTCCCAAATTCAGAAGTAATGGCAAACAAGAAACTCAGTTTTTTAGATAGAAATCTTACTCTTTGGATTTTTGTGGCCATGGCAGTGGGGGTCGGAATTGGTTACTTTTTTCCAAGTTTTCCCGATTTCGTCAATTCGTTCAGTAGCGGGACCAACAACATCCCCATTGCCATCGGGTTGATTTTGATGATGTATCCTCCCTTGGCAAAGGTCAAGTATTCCTTGCTTCCAAAAGTGTTCAAAAACACCAAGATCCTGTCCATTTCCCTTGTCTTGAATTGGTTTGTGGGCCCAATTTTAATGTTTGTCCTTGCCATCATCTTTCTAAGGGACTACCCTGAATACATGGTAGGACTTATTTTGATTGGTTTGGCTCGCTGTATTGCCATGGTGCTTGTTTGGAACGATTTGGCCGAAGGCAGCAGCGAATACGGCGCTGGTTTAGTGGCCTTGAACAGTATTTTCCAAGTTTTTGCCTATAGTTTTTATGCGTGGTTGTTCATCACCCTATTGCCTCCCTATTTTGGGTTTGAAGGTGCCATTGTGGACATTTCCATCGGGACGATTGCCGAGAGCGTGGCCATTTATCTTGGCATCCCTTTTTTGATGGGAATTTTGAGTCGTCAAATCTTACTGAAATCTAAGGGCGAAGCTTGGTACACTGAAAAGTTTATCCCTGCAATTTCGCCCATGACCTTGATTGCCCTTTTGTTTACCATTGTGATCATGTTTTCCTTAAAAGGTGAATTGATTGTGCAAATACCCATGGATGTCTTGATTATTGCAGTTCCATTACTGGTCTATTTTGCTTTGATGTTCATTATCGGCTTTTTCACCACAAAAGCGATGGGTGCCGAATACAATAAAACCGCTTCGGTTGCCTTCACCGCAGCTGGAAACAACTTTGAACTCGCCATTGCGGTTGCCATTGCCGTCTTCGGATTGAACTCAGGCCAAGCTTTTGCAGGCGTTATCGGTCCTTTGGTTGAAGTGCCAGCGTTAATTTTATTGGTCAAAGTTTCATTTTGGCTTAGAAAAAAATATTTCAATCCTAAAAAAGTAGAACTTCAAGGTTAAATCACCATTTTAAAAATTCATGGAGTTTAGTAAATTCGACTGGACAAAAAATTTCAAACAAACTAAACTCATTATGACTAAAAGAATAGCTTTTCTTGGATTATTGGCATTACTACTGTCCTGCAATTCAAAAAAGGACGATGCCCAACGTGAACTTGGCTTGGTTTACAATGTTTTAAGGGATTTTGACATTGAGAATTATGAGATTTTTTCAATGAACCTCGATGGGTCCGACAAAAAGAACATTACAGACCTATACCCAGTGGATTGGACCTACTACTCGTATAAGGATACCTTGTATTTTATTTCGGATAGGGGCGCTTGCAAGCGCTGCTATTTTTTGTACAAGACCAATTTTAATGGAGAAAATGTTCAAAAAGTCACCAATCTGGAGCTGGCCGATAGTTGGATGAGCAGCAGAAAGGACGGCACCGAGCTTATCGTAAAGCCCAAGCTGATCACGGAATCAACCTTTTATGTTCTAAACCAAAAAGGTGAAATCATAGATCGATTGGACACAAAACTTCCTTTTGCAGCGGATCCCTTGTTTGTAAATGATGGCAAGCAGGTCGTTTTTAGGGGAGGAAAAACAGTCCGTAAAGAAATCAACGGTTTCGACGAAGAGCTTTACATTATTGATGCGGATGGTAAAAACCGAAAGCAACTTACCCATTATCCCGAAAAAGATACAACAGCAGGTAAATATGAATACAGGGCGGGTGCCCCAAAACTCCATCCAACGGAAAAATTTGTGTCGTACCAAAGCAAGCAAAATGGAAAATACAGCTTATATGCCGTTAGCTTGGATGGAAGCAAAACCTGGAAATTAACGGAAAACGAGCAAAACGAAGGGTGGCACGATTGGAGTCCCGATGGCAAATGGCTGGCCATTGAACTTTTTGACGACGAACAATCGCAGTTTCATATTGGTTTAATGAATTGGGAAACGAAAGAGATGCAAATTCTGACCGATGATACTTTTAAGTTTCAACAGGCTCCGAGCTTTATCTACAAAGATTAAATTGTAGGCTCTACAAGTGCTCTTTATCGATAAAATCAATTTTTCTTGTCATTGGGGTAGGGTTTATTCCGCCCAACTTGTTTATTGGGTAGAAATCGCACAGGGATAATTATGCCCTGAAAAATTTTAAAAAACCCCATACTATGAGAACAAAGATTTTTAGCAGTTTATTTGCCGTAATGACCTTATTTTTTGTAAGCTGCTCCGATGATGAAGGAAACGGAGGAAATCCACAAGGAACAGGCACACTTTCCGTGCAACTCACTGATGCCCCTTTTCCTTATGAATTAGTTGCAGAAGCAAACGTTACCGTTTATAAAGTAGAAGCTCGTCGTGTTTCCGAGGACGACGATGATGATGCTCTTACAGTAAGCCCCTACATTACCTTGATGGAAGAAGAAATAGAAACAAACCTATTGGAACTGACCAATGGCCTGACTCTTCAATTGGCTGAAATTGAGGTTCCTGTTGGCACCTATGATCAGGTTCGTGTATACGTTAAGGGCGTAAATGTAGTTTTGACAGATGGAACTGTTTATGATCTAAAAGTCCCAAGTGGTGACTCATCTGGTATTAAAGTATTTATAGATCCAGGGATTACCGTAGTAGGTGGCCTATCTTCCGATTTACTACTAGATTTTGATGTAAGTCGCTCATTTGTGGCGAAAGGCAATTTAGATGTAAACGGCTTCAACTTCAAACCTGTGATCAAGGCCAGTAATCTTTCCACTGCCGGTACACTTGCAGGAAATGTAAGCACTATTGAAGAGGAAACTCAAATCGGCCTATTTGGCGCACAAGTTTCCGTGTTTGCTGCGGACACGCTAAACATGACTTCATTTACTGATCCAGACGGTAATTATACCATTCTAGGTCTGGAAGCCGGCACTTATGAAGTGGTTTCCGAGTTTGATGGCTTTATTGCAAGTGATACCTTAGAAGTACAAATAAATGCTGCGAACGTTACAACCCAAGATTTTATTCTTGAAGTAGATCCTGCAGCTACCGAAGAAGAAACAACAGAAGGCGGAAATTAATATCCCCGAACACAAACAAATTAAAGAAGAAAAAGCCAGGATATATCCTGGCTTTTTTATTCCTTATAATCTTGCATATAATCCGCTACAAACGCCATTAATTCTTCACCGTGTAGGTTTTTTGCCAGCACCCTACCCTCTGGATCCAGTAAAAAATTAGCCGGAATCGTTTTTAACCGAAGTGCATCCATCAAGGGATTTTGGTCTCCCTGCAAATGTGAAGCATGCAGCCAGAGGTTGGCTCCATCTTTTTTTATGGCATTGTCCCAAGCTTTTCTGCTACTTTCCAAACCATATGCTATAATCTGAAAACCATCTGGGTTGTACTTTTCCCATAAAGGAAGTAGCACCTTTCTATTTTCCATCCTACACGGTGCACACCATGATGCCCAAACATCCAATACCACCAATCTTTGATTTTCAATCACGGACTGTAACCGTACCGTTTCACCATCTTTCATGGGTAGAAGTAAATCGGGAACAAGGTCTCCTACCAAAATGGGCAGATTTTCCTTGTCGGCTATGGAAGCTAGCTCTTTTGCCCAAGGATGTTCTGGGTGCAGCTTGTTCCATTTTTCGGATTGATCGTACAGCAATTCTGCGATACGCTCATAGTTTCCTTCAGGACTGGCCCAACGCAGGGCTACCATGGCCGGGAGGAATTCTTCCGTGCCATTTGCAAAGTCCATCAATTGCTTTTGATACTGATGGAGTTTCTTTTCCCGTTCCAATAAACCTTCATCTGAAGCTTCATTCTTTGATTGACCTTTCAAATGTTTTCGATAAGCTTCCAAACGTAATTCTCTTAATGAAAGCATTTCGCTGTTGATGGGCGAAGGCTCCTCCAACGAAAAAGAGGCTTGAAATTGGGAGATATTTGCATTCACTCTGATGCTTTTCCCTGATTCATACACAAACGGAAAGTAATTATCCGTTTCAGGATTTTCATTCAACAACTTATTCGGATACTTTTCTCCTTTCCGCTGAACCACTATCTCCAACAATACCGGAGCTTGCAATTCAGGTGGGCTCTTAAACTCAAAGCTCCCGGCTTCATCAACTTGGGCCGAATCCAACACCTTGCCAACAAAACTTTGCGCCACGGCATCAAATTTTTCGGGAACAACCAGGTATACCATAGGTTTCCAATCTTCACCACCCTCCAAATCCATAGTTCCGGATAACCATGTTTCCTTGGAGCAGGATTGTATCAAAAAAAGGAAAAGCAAAGAGAATTTCAATAGATTTTTCATAGCAGTAAAATTAACCATTTCCTCAGATGGTTTTATGACCTCAATCAACCCTGAATAAATTGAGTCCCATATCAATCCGCACATAATTATTGCCATTCAGTTATTTACAATGATGTTTCCCGACCAAACCAATATCCAATTCAATCAATTAAAAAATGAAAACAAAATCAATTGTAAATGCACTACTGAGAATTGTCCCCGCCGTAATTTTGTTACAGACCTTATTTTTTAAGTTTTCGGCAGCCCCCGAATCCGTATACATATTCGAACAGCTAGGCATGGAGCCTTGGGGAAGAATAGGCCTGGGAATAATTGAATTGATCGTAGCGGTTCTGATACTTGTTCCCAAAACAACTTGGCTTGGGGCTTTGTTGGGTGTTGGAATTATGTTGGGAGCCGTACTTTCACATCTCACCAAATTAGGGATAGTAGTTCAGAATGACGGCGGTTCTCTTTTTATTTTAGCTCTGGTTACTTTACTGTTCTGCCTGATTTTAGCTTGGCAACGGCGTTCCAACATACCATTTGTCAAAAATTTGTTCTGAATTAAGTCCTACCCTGTTCAATACGGTCCTATTTTTGTTTTAAATTATGAAAATGGACGAAAAAACATCCAACGAATTAACTTGGAGTGATTTTACCAAGGTAGAAATGCGGATTGGAACCATATTGGAAGCCGAAGTGTTTGAAGAAGCTAGAAACCCCGCCTATAAAATGATCATTGACTTTGGTGCTGTGGGCAAAAGAAAGACCTCTGCCCAAATCACAGATCTATACACTCCCAAAGAACTGATAGGAAAACAAGTTGTAGCGGTTGTCAACTTCCCTCCTAAGCAAATTGCCACGATGATGAGCGAATGTTTGGTTCTTGGAGGTATTGGCCAGAACAAAGAAATTACTCTCCTACAACCGGAACGAAGTATTGAAAACGGCACCCGAATCGGATAGGGAACTATTCAGCTAGTTCCCCTGTCTTCTCTACGGTTTTGGATATGGAGAGAGACGCATAGACTTTGTCCAAAATTTCGGGTTTGTCCGTAAGCACTACCAACGTATCATTTGCTTCAATAATGGTAGAGCCATTTGGTGTAAGGTAATTGCCATTACGCTTGATCATTGCAATAATGGCTTTCTTAGGAAAGTTCAAGTTCACGATTTTTTCTCCTGTGGCAGGACAAGACCCACTGATCGTTATCTCTTTCATAATTGCTTTAGGATGTTCCGACAGCAATTCATCCGTAGGAGAAAGTGGTTTGGCTTTCTCGGGCAATCCCACATGAAGCCATTTCGCCACAATGGACAAGGTACTTCCTTGAATAAGCACAGAGGTTATCGATACAAAGAAAACAATATTGAATATGATACTTGCCTTGTCGATTCCAGCGAGTAATGGATACGTAGCGAACACAATGGGCACGGCCCCTCTTAATCCCACCCAAGAAATATAGAATCTCCGTCTCAATTTCATTCTAAACGGCAAAAGGGAAAGCATTACCGCCAAGGGACGGGCCACAAAAATCAAGAATAGGGAGATTAACAGCCCTATTCCAATAAATGGAACAATCTGGGTCGGGAAAACCAAAAGCCCCAGGGTAAGGAACAACACTATTTGCATAAGCCAGGCCAGGCCATCAAACATTCGCATGATGGTTTTCTTATGAATCAGGTTTTGGTTGCCCAGATATACGGAACAGATGTAAATGGCCAAAAACCCGTTCCCCCCTATAAAATTGGTAGCGGAAAATGTAATGAACATCAGTGCGATGGTCAATACCGGATAGAGTCCTTCAAAGTCCAGCTGTATCCTATTGATGATTATCTTGCTCAATTTACCAAACAGGAAACCTGCCGCGCCGCCCAACGTCATTTGTAGAAAAAACATGGGCAATACCGATAAAATATTCCTTTCAGGAAACTGCACCAAGGTCAAAAATGCAATGGTGAGCACATAGGCCATGGGGTCGTTACTTCCACTTTCCAGTTCCAGGGTAGGTCTAAGGTTTTTCTTCAGCGCCAAATTCTTGCCCCTAAGTATGGAAAAAACCGCAGCAGCATCTGTGGATGATACAATAGCACCCAGTAACAGGCTTTCATATATACTAAAGTCGGTGATCAGGTACACAAAATACCCTAAACCTACCGCCGTGAGCAAAACTCCAATGGTTGAAAGCATTATACCCTCCTTTAGTACAGGCTTAACCGACTGCCAGTTGGTATCCAATCCCCCGGAGAAAAGAATAAAATTCAAGGAAACGACACCAACGAACTGAGCAATCTTTGGATTATCAAAATAAATACCTCCAATACCATCCGAGCCAGCCAACATACCAATGGTCAAGAACAACAACAATGTAGGAATACCAAAACGGTAGCTTGTTTTGCCCGCCAAAATACTGATCAAAAGGAGCACCGAACCTATTAAGATGATATTTTCAATAGTGATATTCATTTAGGCAGGCTTTCTAGTTTGAGGTAATTGTTTTTAAAGTATTCAAGGAATAGCTCCTTATAGTATGGATACGTTTTCAAAAAAGCGAAGTTAACTCAATTTGTCCGATATGTGAAGATGGGAAATATTACCATTACCCTCAAAATGAGCATAAGAAATCTTGATTTTGAACTAATTGAGCCTAATTTATCCGAACTTGAATTAATCTGTTAAAACACAAAAAAGAACGTTTAACTGCATTTTTACGGTCAAACCAGTGTTAAATACCTAAAAAATATTCGATAAAATGCACTTTTTAGTCGTTAAAAGTAAAAACCTATGAAAATTTGATAAGTATTCGCTGCCAATGTTTTTGAACTTTGTCATGTATTAACCCCCAAATCTATACATCATGACACGTTCAACTTTTTACAGCCTTATTGTTTCAGTTACAATACTAGCCGGTCAATCTACTTTTGCCCAGGCAGACGAAAAAATGATCAACGAGACTATGGATGGCAGTGTTTCCACTGTTGATGGCTACGTACCATCCATGTCCATTACCAAAGATGGTAAAACAGCCTACTTTAGCAAGGGTACTTACGAAAAGCCACTTTACGGTGTGTTTTCTAAAAAAGAATTGATTTATCACGTTTATCGTGCCGAGAAAGTCAACGGTGAATGGACCAACGTTACTCGATTGGAGGTATGTCCTAAACATTATTCCGCCAAACACCCAACGGTAACCGCTGATGGATCTCGATTGTTCTTTGCATCCAATATGAAAGGAAGCTATGGAAAATATGACATCTACGTAGCCGATATCGCTACAGACGGAACTCCAGGTGTATCCAAAAACCTTGGCCCCAAAGTAAACACCAAAGAAGATGAGCTCTACCCTAGCATTTACAACGAAACCTTGTTGTTCTTTGCTTCTGAAGGGAGAGATGGTTACGGTGGATTGGACCTTTATGCCTCACAGGTGGTAAAGAACACGCTTACCACATCCGTGAACCTTGGTGCCCACATCAACAGCAATAGTGACGACTACGCCATTCAATTGAGCCCAGAGAAAAAGATGGGATTTGTAGTGTCCAATAGAGGTTTCAACAATACCGTATCACAATATACTGTAGCCTATGGACGTTCAAGTAAGCGGGATCAGTACAACGATGTTGCTGATGGAGGTACAGGACTCCAAACTGTTATGAACGATAATACCATCGATTACGTGGATACATCGTTCCAAGACGAAGAATAGAATACAGAAAAATACTTACTGAATCGGTCAATAAACCTGAAGTGTCTTGTGATGTTGTTTCATAGCCGAATTTTGAAACACTCATGACCATGATAAGAAAGACAGGGGGAAACTGACAGACTATCATAGAAAGCGGGTTGTATTATTTCAATCTGACCGATTTACACCAAGAATAGGATGCTGATGGGACGGCATCCTATTTTTTTTGTTTAAAATACTGAAAAACAAATACTTAAATATACCCTCCACTCCCCCATTCTTCTATCTTTCTGAATTGAAAGATTTCATCAAAAGTGCATTTGAACGAAAACCACTACAAAAATTCCGTTCAATAGTTAAAAAATTCTAAATTCACTATTGAAATAATACAATCCCAAATCTATTAAGTCATGAACAAAAACTACAACACTAGAAAAAAAGGCGTCCCAAAAACCTCTTTTCACCTTACTTTTTTGATGAGGTAAAAACCTCAACTAAGCACAAATTTTAGCAATTAATCCCTTTAGGGATTACACCCATTTTTGAAGTAAACTTAAATGGAACATCGATTGTTGTTGCCTTACAAAGCAATACGGTTAGTTTCAATATTGGTTTATCCCAACTTCAACAATGCGGAGAAGGACTCCCATGTCCAAAAACTCAACCTACAGAACAATGATGTAACAGTATTAATCCCCCAAATCTTTCTTATCATGGAAAAAAAACCATTAAAAATTGCCATCATCGATAATGATGGTGCTATCGGCGGCATTTACAATCAGTATTTTGAAGAAAACGAGCAGTATGAGCTTCACGGAACCTATGGTTCCGTACATGAACTGCTGTCCAATTTTGGGCGCTCCCATCCAGATATCATTATCTGCGAAGCAATGCTGAACGGTATTTCGGGCATTGATGGCCTTGATTATTTTTACCGAAAAAACAAGGACCTTAAGGTATTGATGATGAGTAAAATGAATGATTTCAAACTCATCAAAGAGGCTTTTAAAAAAGGAGCGAGTGGCTACCTTATCAAACCGATAACCAAGGATAGGTTGTTCAATGCTTTGGAGGCACTTGACCAGCATGGAATTGCTCTGGAACTGGATGTAGCGAAAAAAATCATCGACTCGTTCCAGTCAAAATCTTTTGAAGCTTTCTCCAAAAAGGAGAACGAAATCATAGAGCTCCTTACCCAAGGATTCACCTATAAAATGATTGCGGACAAGCTTTTTGTTACTCCCAGCGCGGTCAATTTTCACATTCAGAACATTTATGTAAAGCTGAACGTAAACTCAAAATCAGAAGCTTTGCGAAAACTCAAAGAAATGGAGATACAGCAGTTGAACGCGGCGTAAGTTGAAGATTCCACTAAACAAAAAACCCTGACCAAATGGTCAGGGTTTTTTTATCTATTTAAAGTAATGTAAATTACTTCACTTCTTCGAAGTCTACGTCCTCTACATTATCACCTTCTGAGGCTCCGTTTCCAGCAGCATCACCACCACCTGCGGTGTCTCCTGCTGCTCCGCCCTGTGCTTCAGCTTGCGCTTTGTACATTTCTTCGGAAGCTACTTTCCACGCTTCGTTGATTTTCTCCAAAGCAGGTGTAATGACTGCTAGGTCTTTACCTTCGTAAGCCTTCTTCAATTCCTCCAAAGCTTCCTCAATCGGCTTTTTCTTGTCATCGGACAATTTATCGCCAAACTCGCCCAATTGCTTTTCTGTTTGGAAAATCATGGCGTCCGCCTCGTTCAACTTATCTGCGGTTTCCTTCGCTTTTTTATCTGCATCGGCATTGGCTTCCGCTTCCGCTTTCATCTTTTGGATTTCTTCCTCGGTCAATCCAGAAGAAGCCTCGATTCGGATGTCCTGCGATTTGCCAGTAGCTTTATCTGTTGCAGAAACCTTGATGATACCGTTGGCATCAATATCGAAGGTCACTTCAATTTGAGGTGTACCTCTTGGTGCTGGTGGAATACCATCCAAGTGGAACCTACCAATAGTTTTGTTATCCGCTGCCATAGGCCTTTCCCCTTGCAGCACGTGAATCTCAACCGAAGGTTGATTATCCGCTGCGGTAGAGAATACCTGTGATTTCTTGGTCGGGATGGTGGTGTTCGCCTCAATCAATTTGGTAAACACGCTTCCCATAGTTTCGATACCCAAAGAAAGTGGGGTTACGTCCAACAAGAGCACGTCTTTTACATCCCCTGTCAATACACCACCTTGAATAGCGGCACCAATGGCCACAACCTCATCTGGGTTTACTCCTTTTGATGGTTTTTTACCGAAGAATTTCTCAACGGCTTCCTGTACCGCTGGGATACGGGTAGAACCACCTACCAAGATAATTTCATCAATATCACTTTTGGAAAGTCCTGCAGATTTCAACGCTTTCTCACAGGGCTCGATGGTCCTTTTTACCAAATCGGCAATCAATTGCTCAAATTTGGAACGGGACAATGTTCTTACCAAGTGCTTTGGTCCTGAAGACGTAGCTGTAACGTAAGGCAAGTTGATTTCTGTCTGTGCAGAAGAGGACAACTCGATTTTGGCCTTTTCGGCAGCTTCCCTCAAACGTTGCAATGCCATGGGGTCTTCACGAAGGTCCATATCCTCATCTTTCTTGAACTCTTCGGCCAACCAATCAATAATTTTCTGGTCAACATCGTCACCACCCAAGTGGGTATCACCATCCGTGGCCAATACTTCGAACACTCCGTCACCCAATTCCAAAATGGAAACGTCATGCGTACCTCCACCAAAGTCGAATACTACAATTTTTTGTTCTGTGTCCTTTTTATCAAGTCCGTATGCCAAAGAAGCGGCGGTTGGCTCGTTGATGATTCGTTCCACGGTAAGACCTGCAATTTCACCAGCTTCCTTGGTGGCCTGTCTTTGTGAATCGTTAAAATATGCTGGAACGGTAATTACCGCTCTGGTTACATCTTGTCCCAAGTAATCCTCCGCGGTCTTCTTCATTTTTTGAAGAATCATGGCAGACAATTCCTGTGGAGTGTACAAACGTCCGTCAACATCCACTCTTGGTGTATCATTGTCCCCCTTTACCACTTTGTAAGGAACCCTTGTGGCCTCTTTACTGGATTCTGAGTATTTGTTACCCATAAATCGCTTAATGGAATAAATCGTTTTGTGAGGGTTGGTCACCGCTTGTCTTTTTGCAGGGTCTCCGACCTTGATCTCCCCACCGTCAACAAATGCGATCATCGATGGAGTGGTACGTTTTCCCTCGGCGTTTGGAATTACCACGGGTTCGTTACCTTCCATTACAGAGACGCAGGAGTTGGTCGTACCTAAGTCTATACCTATAATCTTGCTCATCGTATCTAAAGTTATATCTGTTTAAAATTCTTTTTTGTCTCGCTCTTAAAATGTCAATGATTATGCCACGACATAGAATCTGACAAGGTGTCATATTTTTATCAAAACACTTAAAAACCTTGACTCCGTTAAGGATGCCATAATCAATATTGAAAAAGCCGGCGGTATATTTAAATATTCGCATTTTTATCCCGTTTAGCTTCCTATATTTGAAACTGTAAATTGAGTTTATGGAGTGCATTAGTGTGTTTGATATGCTAAAAATCGGTGTTGGGCCTTCCAGCTCGCACACCCTTGGCCCTTGGCGTGCGGCCGAACGCTGGATTTCCGAACTTGAAGAGCAGCATGTTTTTGATGAAGTACAATCCATTAAGATATATTTGTACGGGTCGCTTTCCCTCACCGGAAAAGGACATGCAACAGATATTGCCGTGGTAATGGGGTTGTTGGGAACAGACCCTGTGACAATCGATATTGACAGTATTTCAGGAAGTATTGACAAGATCAAGACCGAGAACAAACTCAATTTGGGCGGAAAAAGAGAGATTTCTTTTAGCTTCCTCAACGATGTAGTCTTCAAAAAAGAGTTTCTTCCCTTTCACGCAAACGCAATGCAATTTGAAGCCGAACTGGTTACTGGAGAAACCATTTCCGAAACATACTATTCTATTGGCGGCGGTTTTGTTGTAAAGGAAGAACGCGTTCATGCCAAAGAGAACAAAGAAACGTTTAAAACCTTTCCCCATCCTGTAACCACTGGAAACGAACTACTGGAACATTGCCATGCACAAAACAAAACCATCTCTACCATTGTGATGGAAAACGAACTATCGTTGCGAACGGCATCGGAAATAGACCAAGGCATTGCCCGAATCTGGAACACCATGTTGGAAAGCATGTACGTTGGCTGCCACACCGAAGGTAAGCTCCCCGGTGGATTGAACGTAAAGCGACGTGCTTTTGAGATGCACCAAAAACTTAAAGGGGATATTCCCTACTCCAATCCGCAGGAATGGCTGGAAAGTATTCGCGATACAGAGGTGAAATTCCGTCAGATCATTAAATGGGTAAGCTGTTTTGCGCTCAGTGTCAACGAAGTGAATGCTTCCTTGGGACGTGTTGTTACTGCTCCAACCAATGGAAGTGCGGGCGTAATCCCCGCTGTTTTGATGTATTATATGGTCATCGAAAACCATGATGCCAATTTTGATGATGTAAAGCAATTTTTGTTGGTGGCCAGTGAAGTGGGAAGCATCTTTAAAAAAGGCGCTACCATCTCCGCAGCCATGGGTGGGTGCCAAGCCGAAATCGGTGTATCATCCGCCATGGCCGCGGCCGGACTCACCGAACTAATGGGAGGTTCGCCAGAACAAGTACTTATTGCTGCTGAAATTGCCATGGAGCATCACCTTGGGCTCACGTGCGATCCCATTGGCGGTTTGGTGCAGGTCCCATGTATAGAACGTAACGCCATGGGAGCCATAAAGGCCATTAATGCGGCTGAACTGGCGTTGGACACCGACCCAAAAGAAGCTAAGGTGCCTTTGGACAAAGTGGTGAATACTATGTGGGAAACGGCTAAGGACATGAGCTCCAAGTACAAGGAAACCTCCGAAGGAGGACTTGCTGTCGGCGTATTTTTGAGCGATTGTTAATCCATACAACCTTCCTTGCCCCGCGTATCGATTAAATAGATAATCCTCCATTCCCCATCAAAATTGATGAGCTGAAAGGAATTAATGCCGCAATGACTGAACTCGTCGTTCAACCAAAACTCGTAACCTACCCAGGCATTGGCCATGGTCCTATCCACCTGAATGGAGAAGGACGTGAGTTTTTCCTCAAACTTCACGGTTTCCGGAATGCCCACAATGGATTTTAAAAATTTCGAGAATTCTTCGGTTTTGAAAAGTGTCTTGCCTTCTGGGTTTCTTCCCGTGGTCTGCAGTACAATTTCATCCGCAACCGTATTTTTGATGATAGTGGAGTCTTGTTTATGAAATCCATCAAAAAAAGTTTCGATAACTTGTTTGACCTCATTTTTGGCTTCTTCGTTTGAAGCATTTGAACCTTGGGTATATCCGATTGCACCCAAAGCAAATAATACTACACAACAGAACAGTTCTCTCATTTGATTAGTTTTTTGATCAATGCCTAAATTAAACAAATCTGCTTACTTTTAGCATCAAATACAATTTCGATGTCAACAGCTAAAAAAGAATATAAGAGAGTAACCGTAAAGTCGTTGGTGGACATGAAAAAGCGTGGTGAAAAAATCAGCATGCTTACCTCCTACGATTACTCCATGGCCAAAATTGTGGATGGTGCCAATGTGGACGCCATTTTAGTAGGCGATTCCGCCAGTAACGTCATGGCAGGACACGAAACCACATTGCCCATTACCCTAGACCAAATGATCTATCATGCAAGCTCTGTTGTAAGAGCGGCCAAAAGGGCGCTTGTTGTGGTGGATATTCCCTTTGGAAGCTATCAAGGAGACTCCAAAGAAGCTTTACGCTCCGCTATACGAATCATGAAAGAAAGCGGTGCTCATGCTGTAAAGGTTGAAGGTGGCGAAGAAATCAAGGTGTCCATCAGCCGTATATTGGAAGCAGGCATCCCCGTGATGGGCCACTTGGGACTTACTCCACAATCTATCTATAAATTCGGCACCTATACCGTTCGTGCAAAAGAAGAAGAGGAAGCCGAAAAATTGAAGTCAGATGCCAAATTATTGGAAGAATTAGGCTGTTTTGCCATAGTTTTGGAGAAAATTCCAGCCAAATTGGCAAAAGAGGTAGCGGAAAGTGTTTCCATTCCCATTATTGGTATTGGCGCAGGTAACCACGTGGACGGTCAGGTCTTGGTGGTTCACGATATGTTGGGAATGACCCACGAGTTCCATCCTAGATTTTTAAGAAGGTACCTGAACCTCTATGATGAAATGAGCGATGCGGTATCTCAATACGTGAACGATGTAAAAAGCCAGGATTTTCCAAATGATGAGGAATCTTATTAAATCCCAATAAACAATTGCCAATCAACAATAATCAACACTCTACTCCCTCCAATCTTCAGGTTTTGTTTGAAGACAACCACTTGATTGTAATCAATAAGCGGGTCGGCGACATTGTACAAGGGGATAAAACAGGTGATGATCCCCTAAGCGAAGTGGTAAAGCAGTATCTGAAAGAAAAGCACAACAAGCCAGGCAATGTGTACTTGGGCGTAGTGCATCGATTGGACCGCCCTACTTCAGGCATTGTACTTTTTTCCAAAACTTCCAAAGCATTACCTCGCCTAAATAAAATGTTTGCTCAGGGCGAGACGAAAAAAGTGTATTGGGCGGTAGTAAAAAATGCCCCTCCACAAGAAAGCGGCACTTTGACCCATTGGCTGGTACGTAACCCGAAACAGAATAAATCGTATGCCCACGAAAAGGAGGTTTCCGATAGCAAAAAAGCGGTTTTGGATTATAATATCATAAAAAAACTCGACAATTATTTCTTGCTGGAAATTGATTTGAAAACCGGTAGACATCATCAAATTAGGGCGCAGCTGGCAACTATAGGCTGTACCATAAAAGGAGATTTAAAATATGGTGCCGACCGTAGCAACAAAGATGGCGGCATACACCTACACGCACGAAGCTTGGAAATAATGCATCCTGTTCAAAAAGAACCCATGCCGTTTTTGGCGCCTCCACCAGAAGACCCTATTTGGAACGCCTGCGTTAGCGAGTAATTGCCAATGCCTTTTCCCTGATGATTTCGGAAACAGGCTTGTTCTGTAAATGGCTTTCTAACCACGAAAGTATATCCAAATACAGGAACGCCCTTTTTTCGTAGGGGTGGTTTTCGTACTTCTTCAACTCATTGTACAACTTTTGGAACTCTCCTTTTAAATCGGTCGGGTAGATATCCCCAAGGTTTCGCAAGAATTTGATCATTTCCTTTTGCACCTCGTGCAAGTCGTTCATTTTCAGCAAGAACTTGTACGTACTTTTAAGCTGAACTTCCAAATGATAGTCCATCCCCGCTTCATAATGTGCTACCAGGCTCAATACCCTTGCAAAGCACATCAAATCTTCTCGCATTTTCAGTTTTTTGTTGGAGATGATTTTTTTGAGGTAGGCAATACAGTTCTTGTTATCTCCATTTCCAAAGTACAGGCAAGCAATTTTGTAATAAAGCAACATAATGTGGTGCTCATCAATCTGTTGTCGGTGTTTTTTAATGCCATACTCGATAATGTTCACCAAGTAAACACCCTTATCAAAAGTACCTTCCAAAAAATGAAGGTTCAATTTGTTGGTGTTGATGTACAAAAAGGCAAGTGAACTTATATTGTCGTTTTTAGGAAAACCAGGATCTTGAACTTGCTCTTCCAAGCGCTCCAAAGTTTGTCTAAACTGTGATGCATATTTCACAAAGAACAAGGACTCCAATAAATAGTGGTTCCCTTTTAAAAAGAACACGGGGTTAAGCGGAATCATATGTTCGTGTTCGTAGAAAAGGTCCACCCATTTGCTTGCGTATTTGTAGGCTGACAAAAAGTCCTGTATCAACAGACTGTACCACAAATGTGCTTTGTACAGCCATAATTTTTCTCGGAAACCCAACTTTTCAATATCATATTTGGGCAAATGCTCGTCAAAGTAACTCTTTACTTTTTGAAGGTCTTCATCGCTACGCACATATCCTACTTTCAGCATCATCCCATACAATTGCAGCGAAAGGTTGGAAAGCTTACTCGTCATCACATTTTGTGCGGAAAGTTCCTTGGCTTCAACGGCAAGTTCATCGGCCCGATCCGGAATACTTCTGGTAATATATTGGGTTTCGATTACTTTTTCCAACTCCACGATTTCGTAGGCTACGTTCTTCTCTTCGTTCTCAATGGCGAAGCTTTTTGCTTTTTCCAAAATCTTCAAGCTCTGTTTGTAGAGGCCTTTTTGATAAAGAATCGTAGCAAAATCCAATTGTTCACGAATTTGAATTCGAACGTTTTGGTTCACGGGGTTCAAACGTAGGCTCACCAATATTTGCTTGTACAAATGCGCTTTAAGGTTGGAGAGCTGTGATTTTTTGACAATGCCGCTGTCCAAAATTTGCTTTTCATCGTACTTTCGCATCTTATCCAAGAGGTTAAAAAGTGCCAAAAACTTGGCATCCGTATTCACCCCCAATCGACCAACATATAGTTTGAATTGGCGTTTTTCAGATTTGGATAGCGATTTTACCAGCACAAACAAAGCATCCTGATGGGCATTTGTCATCGTAAAAAATAATATTTAAAGTATTGTTTTTCAGTTAATTGAACACAACAAAAAGCAGTTTAACGTTGTAACACAATCCGGGCTGCCTTTCATCTTCAACCTTGCTTTACTAATTTCGTTAGTCATAGAAAAAATCAGGTTGATATCATGGGTAAAGATAAGGTAGAAATTTTTGACACAACACTAAGAGATGGAGAACAAGTTCCAGGATGTAAACTGGATACCGAACAAAAATTGATCATTGCCGAACGATTGGATGAACTCGGAGTTGATGTGATCGAGGCAGGTTTCCCCATATCCAGCCCTGGTGATTTCAAATCGGTGAACGAAATTGCAAAGTTGGTCAAAAATGCTACAGTATGTGGATTGACCCGCGCCGTGAAAAAAGACATTGAAGTGGCCGCTGAAGCCATCAAAATTGCAAAAAGACCTAGAATACATACCGGAATCGGAACTTCTGAATCCCACATCAAATACAAATTCAACTCTACACAAGATAAGATTATTGAGCGTGCTGTTGATGCGGTAGCCTATGCCAAGACTTTTGTGGAAGATGTGGAGTTTTATGCTGAAGATGCCGGACGTACGGACAATGAATTTTTAGCCCGTATTTGCGAGGCCGTCATAAAGGCCGGGGCAACCGTGCTCAACATTCCTGATACCACAGGTTATTGCTTGCCTGAAGAATACGGTGCCAAAATGAAATACTTGAAAGAAAACGTAACAGGCATTGATAAAGCCATTCTTTCATGTCACTGCCATAACGATCTTGGTTTGGCCACAGCAAATTCAATTGCAGGCGTAATCAACGGAGCACGACAAATTGAATGTACTATCAATGGTATAGGCGAAAGAGCCGGGAACACTTCTTTAGAGGAGGTTGTAATGATTATGAGGCAGCATCCACATTTAAACTTGGACACCAATATCAACAGTCAATTATTATGGGACACCAGCACCATGGTTTCCCAAAAAATGGGAATGCCGGTACAGCCCAATAAAGCCATTGTAGGCTCTAATGCATTTGCACATAGCTCTGGAATCCACCAAGATGGTGTGATCAAACGTAGGGAAACTTACGAAATCATCGACCCTAAGGATGTTGGCGTGAGCGAATCCTCCATTGTTTTGACTGCTAGAAGTGGGCGTGCCGCCTTGGCATACAGAGCTAAAAAAGTAGGTTACGAACTCACAAAGCTTCAATTGGACACTGTGTATGAAAACTTCTTGAAATATGCGGACGTGAAGAAGGAGATTTTGGATGAAGATATCCACGAGATTGTTGAAACCAGCAATGTCGGAATGAAAAGTTTGGCGTAACACGCGTATCATATGACATTGAAAATTGCATTGCTTCCAGGAGATGGTGTGGGCCCCGAAGTGCTGGCCCAGGCTGTAAAATGTCTGGAAGCTGTTGAAGAGACCTTCAACCAACGTTTTATATTTAAAGAAGCTCCTGTTGGCGCCATCGCCATCGATAAAAAAGGAACTCCCCTACCCGATGCTACCCTAAAGCTTTGCAAAGAATCGGATGCAGTCCTTTTTGGCGCCATTGGCGACCCAAAATACGACAACGACCCAGATGCCAAAGTGCGACCCGAACAGGGTTTGCTCCAATTACGAAAAGAGCTAGGACTTTTTGCGAATATAAGACCTGTTTTGTCCCACCCAACTTTGTTGGACAAATCTCCTTTAAAAAAGAGAGTAATCAGCGGTACCGATTTTGTAATCTACCGTGAGCTCACAGGAGGAATATATTTTGGGGAGAAAAAATTGAACGAGGAAGGCACAAAAGCTTCCGACCTTTATGAATATAGCGAAGCTGAAATAAGCCGTATCGCACATTTGGCCTTTAAAGCAGCTAAAGGAAGAAAAAAGAAACTTACTTTGGTGGACAAAGCGAATGTTTTGGAATCCTCAAGGCTTTGGCGCAAGGTTGTAAAACGAATTGGTGAAAGCTACCCCGAAGTTGCATTGGATTTTTTATTTGTGGACAATGCCGCAATGCAGATTATACTCAACCCTAGACAGTTTGATGTTATTTTGACAGAGAACATGTTCGGAGATATTATTTCCGACGAAGGCAGTGTTATCGGTGGTTCTATAGGATTGTTGGCCTCAGCTTCGATAGGTGAAGAAAATGCGCTGTTCGAACCTATCCACGGTTCATACCCACAAGCAAAGGGGAAAGATATTGCAAACCCGATTGCCTCCATACTATCCGCTGCAATGCTTTTGGAACACTTTGGACTTATTGAGGAAGCATGGGCCATCAAAAAAGCGGTGGACAAATCACTAAAAAAAGGAATTGTAACTCCGGATTTAAAGGAAAACAGTCAATACGGAACCAATCAAGTTGGTGATTTTATCGCACATAACATTGTAGATATTGAAGATGATACCCTTATGAACGATGAAAACATCGACTTGGGGAAATCGACCATTATATAGCTTCGCTGTTTTCTTCGGTTTCCTGTGGCGCTGTCAACTCTTGAATGGTTTTATTGAACTCTTCTTTAAATTCGATAAACTTTTTACCAGTGGCCGGTCCATTAAAACCTGTGTGAATCTTCTTGACTTTTCCGAATTTATCAATGTAAATGGTAGTAGGGTATGAAAGAATATGATTCAACATGGGCAACTTCTCGTTGGCCTTTTGCTTGTTCGATGTCCCATATTGCGCCAATAGAATAGGATACGGCACATCTTCTCGCTCTTTTAATCTATTTATACCTTCGAAGGCCTTTTCCTCGGTTTTGGAATACTCGAATGCTAACCCCACAAATTGCACATCCAAATCGGGGTTGTTCTTAATAAAATCCACATAGAATCGGGTTTCGTCCAAACAATTGGTACACCATGTTCCCATAATCTGGATCAGTACCGGCTTTCCTTGGAACACTGGGTCATCCAGTCCTACCATTTGTCCTTCACTGTTCGGAAAAGTAAAATCAAATTTATCATAGCCTTCACGTAAATAGGTGAGTTCGTTCGAGTCGGGAAGCTCAAAAGCTTCGTTTCTGGCCCCTAAAAACTCCTGAATGGAATGTTGTCCGGAGTAAAACTTTCCGTCCAAAGTACTATCGGTCACTTGGGCCAAAAATAGAAACACGTGGGAACCATCAAAAGCGGACAATTTCATACTATCTCCTGTCACCACTCCTTCCAAATAGCGATAATCTCCTGTGTTGGTCCTAAAAGTTCCCTTTACCTCATTGCCGTTCTGCATAAAAATACCCTTGGCAGGATATTCATCCTCCGTGTTCACTTTAAAATAGGTCTCCCAGATACCTGAAATGTTCACATCAGCTGGTTTCTCCGCATCAAAACGGTCTTGCGGACCGTGCACAGCCCTAAAGGGAACACTTCTCTCCTTACTTTCCTCAATAAATTCCCCTGTGATTTCAGTAGCAGTGTACGTTCCAACAATATGACCTTCAAAAATGGGCATACGAATATCGATGGAGTCGCCATCAAATGTAAACTCATCGATCTCCACTACCTCTTCGGCGTTGTATACTTTCATTACATATCCACCTTCATCGTTTTGGGAAACGGTAAACTCAAATGGTAGCATTTGCGACTCCGAAACTTCCATAGTTCCCAGCCAGTGACCAATTTTAAGATTTCCTTTCCCTTCTTTTTTGCAAGAGGCCATAAGAATCAAAAGCCCCAGCATTGCCAACCTGATTCTTGTCATAAAATGAAAGATTTTACCTAAATGTAGGGAATACATTTTAAAACAGAGCATTTCTATAGGTTTATGGTTATTATTATCGTTGAATCTGTTCCCCTATTGTTATATATTTGTGCCCTCTAAAAACGGGCTATGAAGATTTCTTATAACTGGTTAAAACAATTTTTGCAAGTTGATTGGGACGCTCAAAAAACAGGTGAACTGTTAACTGACCTCGGGCTTGAGGTTGAGGGCATATCTCAATTTGAATCAGTTAAGGGTGGATTAAAAGGTATAGTGGTAGGACAAGTGCTTACTTGCGAAAAACACCCGAATGCAGACAAGCTAAAGTTAACTACGGTAGATATTGGCCAAGAAGCACCATTACAGATTGTTTGTGGCGCACCCAACGTAGCTGCCGGACAAAAAGTACCTGTTGCCACTGTTGGAACCACGCTCTACACTCCAGAAGGTGAAGCTTGGGTCATCAAGAAAGGAAAAATCCGTGGTGAGGTAAGCGAAGGAATGATCTGTGCCGAAGATGAAATAGGTATTGGTGAAAGCCACGATGGGATTATGGTCCTCAATGAGGAATTGATTCCTGGCACGCCTTGTTCCAAAGTTTTTGACATTGAAAATGACGAGGTTTTTGAAATAGGCCTTACCCCTAACCGGGCTGATGCCATGAGCCATTTTGGCGTAGCCCGTGACCTTAAGGCTGGTTTGGAGCAAAAAGAAATCCAAAAAGAACTGGTTACCCCCTCCGTAAGCAACTTTTCTATCGACAACCGCTCTTTAAAGGTCGACGTAGAGGTTTTAGAAAGCAACCTTGCTCCAAGATATTGCGGTGTAACCATAAGTAATCTGGTTGTACAGGATTCTCCGGATTGGCTAAAAAATAGGCTAAAATCCATTGGATTGACCCCAATAAACAATGTTGTGGACGTCACCAACTATGTGCTTCACGAACTGGGCCAGCCATTGCATGCCTTTGATGCATTTAAAATAAAAGGTACCAAAGTAGAGGTAAAAACTTTGCCAAGTGGCACCAAGTTCACCACATTGGATGGTGTAGAACGCGAATTGCACGAAGACGACCTTATGATTTGTGACGCCGGAACCCCAATGTGCATTGCTGGTGTTTTTGGAGGGCTTCACTCCGGGGTTACGGAACACACCACTTCCATATTTTTGGAAAGTGCCTACTTTGACTCTGTTTCAATTAGAAAGACAGCCAAAAGACATGGTCTTAATACTGATGCTTCGTTTCGATTTGAAAGGGGCATCGATATCAATTTGACCAAATATGCATTGAAAAGGGCTGCATTGTTAATAAGGGAAATTGCTGGCGGATATATCACTTCGGAGATTGTTGACTTATTTCCGAAAAAACCACAGGATAGACAAGTATTCTTGACCTTCAATAAAATTCACTCATTGATTGGTCAGGAGATTCCACAGGATACCATCAAATCGATTCTTTCTTCGTTGGAAATCCGCATCAACAATGTAACCGAATCGGGGCTTGGCTTAACCATTCCTGCGTATAGGGTGGATGTAACAAGAGAGGTTGATGTTATCGAGGAAATCCTAAGGGTTTACGGCTATAACAACATTGACTTTAAGGAAAAACTGAACGCATCCATTGCCAAAACATCACGATTCGAAAACTACAGAATCCAAGATTTGGTTGGAAATATGCTTGCCGCAAAAGGTTTTTATGAGATAATGACCAACAGTCTGGTCTCATCGGATATTACTTCTACGGATGATAGCGCTGTTCAGATGTTGAATCCATTGAGCTCCGACTTATCCGTGCTAAGGACCTCCATGCTTCATTCAGGACTCCAAACGGTAAGCTATAACCACAATCGCCAAAAAACGGACCTTAAGTTGTTCGAGTTCGGAAAAACGTATCACAAAGTGAACGGAGAACATATAGAAAAACAACATTTGGCCATTTTCATCTCAGGCGACCGTAACCAAAACAGTTGGTCGGTGGCCTCTAAAAAATCAGAGTTTTTCTACCTAAAAGGTATAGTTGACAATGTTTTGGAACGTTTAGGGTTAAGAGACATCGATACAAAACCATTGGCCGAATCAGGTTACGCCGAAGGTATTTCTTATGTGAAGAACGACAAAGTCCTGGTATCGCTCGGTTTAGTGGGCAAGGCAGACATTAAAAAATTCGATATTAAACAGGAGGTGTTCTATGCGGACTTGGATTGGGATGCTATTCTGGAATCGGTAAGCACACAAAATGTTTCTTTCAAAGAAATTCCAAAGTTCCCAGAGGTGACGCGAGATTTTGCACTACTGTTGGATGAATCGATCTCTTTCCAAAAAGTATACGATATTGCTTGGAATACAGAGAAAAAATTGCTTAAAAAAGTAAACCTGTTCGATGTGTACACTGGAAAAAACTTGCCCGAGGGCAAAAAATCCTACGCTGTAAGCTTCACGTTGATGGATGAAAAGAAAACCTTGGCAGACAAACAAATCGACAAGATCATGGGCAAACTTTTGGCCCAGTATCAAAAGGAATTGGGAGCAGAACTTCGTTAAAAATTACATCTGAGCCGGAAGGATAACACTATCTATTTCATGGACAACGCCTTCATTTTCCAGATTTAGGTCTGCAGCTGTAATCCTGGCTGTGTTTCCCATGGGGTCGGTAAGCACAATATCATAGCCATCCAAGTGCGCAATAAGCTTTTTGCCCTGCACCGTTGTAAAACTAGCCATACCATTGCCCCTGCCTATTGCACGCAACATACGGGAAGCAGTAAGTTGGCCTGCAACAATATGGTAGGACAACAACGACTTTAGGGCCCTCTTATCCTCCGCTTTGATCAACTCGGCTATTTTATTGCTGGAGAACTTTTCGAATGCAGCATCTGATGGCGCAAAAATGGTAAATGGCCCTGATTTTTGAAGCAAAGAGCCCAGTTCAGTTGCATTTACTGCTGCCAGCAAAATTTTATGATTATCCATCTTGCCCGTGTACGAAAGTGCATTGGATGTATTTTGGGCAGTTGTGTTAAATGAAAATGCCAGACAAAGGCATAGGAAGAATTTGGTTGCGGGGGTGTTCATGCGGTTGGTCAAATTATAAGCTTCTCTTAGTATGATTTTACGATTAACTACCAAAAACGTCGATAAGATACACCTTTTTTTGCTTACTTGGTTCAATTAATTTTTATCCATAATTCCATTTAACAGAAACTTAACGCCAATGTTTTTGACAAAGACATCTAATCGAAAATTCAATTCCTTAAATTTGAGTAGATTACTGAAAAATTCGTGTGATTTTGAGAGGAACAAATATTGAACACAAGCTTCAAAAAAGTAAAAATAAAAGTGCGCGCAGCTTGGATATTTTGGACGAAGTACAACAAATTCTGAATAAAGATTCCCGCAAGGACGAACAGATATGTAAGCAATTGAGTTCAAAAAGCAACACTCGCGAAAACGACTTTGATTTTGATCTATTGGAAACGGATAAAATCTTTCATATTGAACACATCAAAGAAATCTGTATTGATTACCGACTGCGTTTTTTGAACAGCTCTTATTTTAAAGGTGAAATTCCACAAGAAGCGATTTCCAAGATCAAACAGTTGGAAGCAGCCCATAATACCAAAATAAGAGGTTTTAAAATTATGGCTCCCTCCAAATTGTTCAAATTGGAAGATAAGGACGACCCATTGCTCTTTGCCCCTATCGGAAACGATTATTTTTATCTAATCCACAAGTGGGGAAACGATCTTCACCCCTTGCGAAAATTGTTTGCATGGCCTTTTAAGAACATCGCCAACTTGGGATTGGTGGTACTTCTGATCAGCTACCTTGTCACCCTTATGGTTCCTGAAGGGCTCTTTTCCAAAAAAAACACAACGGCAGAGTTTTGGATCATCTACTTTTTTATGTTCAAATGCATTGCATCCATAGTGATTTTCTATGGATTCGCCTTAGGGAAAAACTTTAACCCTGCTATTTGGAAAAGTAAGTACTTTAACGCTTAGACCGTAACGGCGTACATTTTATCACGCTGTTCTTTGATGGATTTATCGGACATATAATCATCAAAGCTCAAGTAACGGTCAATAGCTCCGTTTGGTGTCAACTCAATAATTCTATTTGCCACCGTGTTCACAAACTCATGATCGTGGGTTGTCAACAGGATAGTCCCCTTAAAGTTCTTAAGCGAGTTGTTGAAAGCCGTAATACTCTCCAAATCCAAGTGATTGGTTGGTTCGTCCAACATAAGAACATTGGCACGAAGCATCATCATACGGCTGAGCATACAACGTACTTTTTCTCCTCCCGAAAGTACGGTACATTTTTTAAGGGCTTCCTCGCCGCTGAAAAGCATCTTGCCCAAGAAACCTCGGATATACACCTCTTCCCTTTCCTCTTCCGTCTTGGCCCATTGGCGCAACCAATCCACCAAGTTGATGTCTTCTTGGAAAAAATCGGAATTATCCGCTGGCAAATAGGATTGGGTCGTGGTCACCCCCCATTGGAACTTACCACTTTCTGGTTTGAGTTTATTGGCAATAATATCATAGAATGCAGTCGTGGCACGTGAGTCTTTGGACAGAATAGCCACTTTATCCCCTTTGGCCAAGTTGATGTTCACATCTTTGAACAACAAATCCCCGTCTTCTGAAGTTGCAGATAGTTTCTCTACATTCAAAATTTGATCACCGGCCTCACGCTCTCTATCAAAAATAATGGCTGGGTATCTTCTACTTGAAGGCTTAATATCTTCGACCTTAAGTTTTTCCAACATCTTTTTACGGGAAGTGGCCTGCTTACTTTTGGCCACGTTGGCACTAAAACGCTGAATAAACTCATTGAGTTCTTTCGCCTTTTCTTCGGCCTTTTTGTTTTGCTGCGCCCTCTGACGTGCAGCCAATTGGCTACTCTCGTACCAGAACGTATAGTTACCGGAAAACAGGTTGATTTTTCCGAAATCAATATCGGCGATGGTGGTACAGACAGCATCCAAGAAGTGCCTATCGTGAGAGACCACGATAACCGTGTTATCATAATTTGCCAAGAAGTTCTCCAACCAGTTGATTGTATCGTAATCCAAGTCGTTGGTAGGCTCGTCCATGATCAACACATCTGGGTTGCCAAATAAGGCCTGTGCCAAAAGCACACGTACCTTGAGCTTGGAATCCAAATCGGCCATATTGGTATAATGAAGGTCTTCCGGAATACCAAGGTTGGAAAGCATGGCGGCAGCATTGCTATCGGCATTCCATCCGTTCATTTCTTCGAAAGTAACCTGAAGCTCACCTATTTTTTCGGCATTCTCATCCGTATAGTCTGCATATAGCGCATCTATTTCCTTTTTTATCTTAAACAGTGGCTTGTTTCCCATTACCACAGTCTCCAAAACCGGGTACTCATCATAGGCGTTGTGGTTCTGTTCCAGAATGGACATACGTTTTCCCGGCTCCAAGTGTACATGGCCGGAAGTAGGGTCTATTTGTCCCGATAATATTTTGAGAAAAGTGGATTTTCCAGCGCCATTGGCCCCTATAATACCGTAACAATTCCCTTCGGTAAAGGTTACATTGACCTCATCGAACAAAACTCTTTTGCCAAACTGTACGGATAAATTCGATACTGATAACATGCAACTATCTTTAGATTTTTTGCAAAAGTAGCTAAATACAAATGGTAATTCTAATTTTGGAATGCATATTTAAACGATGGAAAATCACCGTTTAACAACTTTTAACTAGCCCTTAACAAGTTTAGCTTCCTGGGTTGCTTACATTTGAAAGTCAAATAGATTGGTATCTATATATGGTAAGATTTTTACTAAGCCTCACTTTTATTTCTTCAATTGTATCGTGCTCGGATTCCCCTGAGAACAATTCCACTGTTTTTTTTGGTGGTGAAATTGTAAACCCTACAAGTGATTATGTGGTTCTTTACCACAAAGATAACTTTGTGGATTCCGTAAAGCTCGATGAAAAAAACCACTTTTCTTTTCAACTCGACACCTTAGAAGATGGCTTATATCATTTTGACCACACACCTGAGCTTCAATATGTGTATTTGAGCAAAGGAGACAGTCTTGTTGCGCGCCTTAATACGGTAGAGTTTGATGAATCACTTGTGTTTTCCGGAAAAGGAAGCGAAATAAACAACTTTCTGATTGAAATTTTTTTACAAAATGAAAGTGACGAGGAACTGATAAAAGATTATTATAGTCTAGACCCTGAGGCTTTCAGCCAAAAAATCGACTCCTTACACAAGGATAAATTGGACTTGTTGAACGAATTGAGTTCCGACGACCAATTGCCCCCAAAAGCTTTGGCCATGGGCAAGGCTTCTGTGTACTACAATACGTTTATCACAAAGGAAAAGTATCCCTTCTATCATAAAAAGAAAACAGGGGAAGAGACCATACACGATCTCAGCAACGAATTTTACAGTTATCGGAAAGAGATAGATTTCAACAACAAGGATTTAACCTATTTAAAGCCTTATTTTGATTTTATGAAATGGTATATAGGCAACGTTTCGTACATGACCTGCCTAGATGACTGTTCCAGCAACAAAAAACCCGTAAGCGATCGCTTGCACTTTAACCAACACAAGCTTGCCATTGTAGATAGCATTGTTGTTGAAAAGGAATTGAGAAACAACCTTTTCCGGAATATTGCCGTGGACTATTTAAAGTGGGAACATAATCCTGATAAGGAATCCGTAGCTTTTATAGATAAGTTCAAGACGCTATCCACAAATGAGGAGCATGAGCAAGAGATTGAGCTTTTATACAAGGGAATACAAAATCTTCAACCCAACAATACCATCCCGGATATTGCAGTTTTAAATTTCAATGATGAGAAAGTATCATTAAAGGATTTAGCCGGCAAAAAAGAAAATACCGTTTTCTATTTCTGGACAGCAGGACAAAAAGGACACTTTAGAAATATAAGCAAGCACATTGCTGAGTTAGAAGGAAAATATCCGAATCATAACTTTTTGGGCATCAATCTAAGAACCAGCCACTCGCAGTGGAAACAACTCATGAGCGAGAACAATTTGGATAAGGAGAAGCAATTCTACGGAGAAAATTTTAAGGAGCTACAAATGGCCATGATCATTGATGGTCTTAACAAATGTGTCATTACTAAAGATTCCGTTGTGGTGGACGGCTTTGCCAATCTTTACACTTCCCTATAAATAAAAAAGCCCCAAACTTTAGTTCAGAGCTCTCTTTACTTTTATTTTGATTCCTTAATTAGGAATTTCCTTTTTTGTAATCTTCCAAGAATTTGGCCAACCCGATATCGGTCAATGGGTGTTTCAATAATCCTTCAATAGAAGATAATGGGCCTGTCATAACATCGGCACCCAATTTGGCACAGTCGATCACGTGCATGGTATGACGGATAGATGCGGCCAAAATTTCAGTTTCGAACCCATAGTTGTCATAAATCAAACGGATTTCAGCAATCAGGTTTAGACCATCCGTGGAAATATCGTCCAATCTGCCCAAGAAAGGAGACACGTAAGTAGCTCCCGCTTTGGCGGCCAATAATGCCTGACCTGGTGAAAATACCAACGTACAGTTGGTACGAATGCCCTTATCCGAAAAATATTTCAATGCCTTTACACCATCCTTGATCATGGGAACTTTTACTACGATCTGCTCGTGCAGTTCTGCAAGCTCCTCCCCTTCTTTGACCATTCCGTCAAAATCGGTGGCAACAACTTCAGCAGAAACATCACCATCAACAATGTTGCAAATGTCCACGTAGTGCTTTAAAATATTATCCTTTCCTGTAATACCTTCTTTTGCCATTAGGGAAGGGTTGGTGGTCACCCCATCCAACACACCCAGTTCTTGGGCTTCCTTAATTTGGTCAAGGTTGGCAGTATCAATAAAAAACTTCATTTCTAAGTATTTATAATTTGTTCGCTAATACCTGTAAAATTACAACTTATAATGGTTGAGGAGTAACTTTTCGTAGACTTTGTCCGGTAAAATCTTCTTTAATCTAAGTGAAAACTTTTGTAAAAACGCTCCAACGGGGTTGTGCACCTTCGGTTTTTTCTGGTTGATAATTTTATAAACGGCCTCGGCTACCTGAATTGGGTCACCCCCACTATCCACATCCTCGTCGATTCCTTTAAGGGTCTGACCATACTTTTCTTCGTAGGCAGAACCCTTTATTACAGGGGAATGGTACCTACCTGATGCTATATTGGTAGCAAAATCACCTGGTGCCACATTGGTGATGGTCACCCCAAAATCCTTGGTCTCCATTCGAAGTGCTTCTGTAATCAGTCCCAAAGCGCCTTTTGTTGCGGAATAGAATCCCCTGAAGGGCAATCCCATATATCCTGCAATGGATGTTATATTGATGATGGCCCCACTACCCTGTTTACGCATTTGTGGCAAAACAGCCTTCATCACATGTACCGGGCCATGAAAGTTGGTGTCGAATACATGAAGGATTTCTTCATGTGGAGTTTCTTCAATGGGTCCGGTAATACCCACACCCGCATTGTTGATCAGCACATCCAATCTGCTTTCCTTAGAAATAACGTAAGAAACGGCCCTTTGGATGCTTTCAACATCTTTAACATCCAATTGAACAAGTTCAAATTCCTTAAAATCGGGGTAATTTTCTGGATTGCGCGTAGTACCGTAAACAACAAATCCTTTTTGGGTCAAATACGTTCCGATGGATTTACCAATACCTGAAGAACCGCCGGTGATCAGTACAACTTTTTTATCCATGATCATCTGATTTTTGGGTACAAAAAAAGGCAAGCTACCTACATCGCACCGCTACGACCACATACCCTTGCTGCGTTCCCGCCCTGGGGGATTCTGCAGGAGCTGGTCGTGTAGGACTTGCCGGTTGCAAATATACGACCTTTTATATTTGTGGCAATCCCAATTGATTCTTAATTTCGGTGTTTTACGATTAACGATTTATGATACAAGCAATAAGAACAATGGGCAAACTTTTTTCCATAACCGGGGCGTTGCTCTTCTTTTTGGCGTGCGGAGGAAGTGCCGATCCCGCCAAACATTTTTCCATTCAACTGGAAAACAAAGCCATACAGCAAAACCAGCAAGTAGGTGTTGCACTAAAGAATAAAAAGGACATAGAATTTTCCGACTTACATTATTATATAGATGGAAAGGAACTGCCCGTTGAAAATGGAAAATTGACCTTGGACCTGCCAACTCTAGGCAACAAAACCTTGGTCGCCAAGTTCAAAATCGAGGAAAAAACAGTGGAAGTTGAGAAGGAGATGAGGTTATTGGCCGCATCTGCTCCGGAGGTTTACACTTATGAAATCGTAAATAGCTACCCTCACGATACGGGTGCTTACACACAAGGCTTGGAGTTCCACAATGGTATTTTGTATGAAAGCACAGGAAAAAGAGGGAACTCGAGCGTTAGAAAAATAGATTTTGAAACCGGTGAGATTCTTCAGCGAATAAATATGGATGCCACTATATTTGGTGAAGGCATCACCATTATGGATGATAAACTCTACCAACTTACCTGGCAAAGTGGGATGGGTTTTGTTTACGACATATCCAATCTGGAGAAAATCAAAAATTTCGTCTATGGTAAAAGCCGCGAAGGATGGGGACTGTGCAACGACGGAGACAAAATATTCAAAAGTGACGGAACCGAGAAAATATGGTTCTTGGATCCAGAAACTTTGGAAGAACAAGGCTACATTGAAACAGCTACCAACAAATCCATTTTTAATATGGCCAACGAGCTGGAGTATGTGAACGGTAAAATCTATGCCAATGTTTACCAAAAGGAAAGTATGATGATCATAGATGCCACATCAGGGGCCATTGAGGGCGTCATCAACTTCGGAGGGCTCAAGAACAAGGTAAACAAGGGACCGGAATGGGACGAAGGCAATTCTGTGTTGAATGGGGTGGCCTATCATCCAGAAAGAGAAACCTTTTTTGTGACCGGCAAAAACTGGGACAAGCTTTTTGAGGTCAAAATCCGTAAAAAAGATTAATGAAGACCTATTCCCAAGTTTTTGATGTAGTTCCGAGCGATTTAGATGACCTGAACCATGTAAACAATATAAGGTATGTGGAATGGATTCAGGATATTTCCAAAAAACATTGGACACACGTTACGTCCGAAGAAACCCAAAAATCCATGATTTGGGTTGTAAGGAACCATAATATTACCTATCATAAATCCGCAGTGCTGGGAAACACCATCTTACTGAACACTTATATCAAAAGCAACAAAGGCCCTATTTCTACGAGGGTGGTGGAAATCAAAAATAAAACTACTGGTGAACTCTTGGTAAAAGCTGCCACGGAATGGTGTTTATTGGACGCCAAAACCTTCCGACCCAAACGGGTTCCCAGTGAAATTGAAGCTCTTTTTATAGATTAAACATTAATCGGACCATCTAAAACCTTGTATTTCATCGAAATATAGCCCTATATCCTAAAATACACTTGTCAAAAATTTTGTAACCGGGACAACAAATCGTAATATAGTAGTGAACCAAACATAAACTAAACCTATTTGTTGAACCTAATACACGCAACCTTGACCATTTTACCTTCCCTATTTTCCTAAATTCCAATACTTGTTGAAACAGCCATTTTTTTACGTTCAAGCCTTCCAAAAAGATGAGGTGAAAAATTACAGTTAAACCTGTTTTAACGATTTTTTAGGGAAAAGTGTAGGAAAATAGCCCAATTTAAGGGAAAACCCATAGTTTTTTTAAGGGAAAACTGCAATGAGTTTATTTTGTGCGTTAGTAACTTGCAATCAGCAAATTGCACATGGAATACACCTACAACATAATCGACTCCGATGCGGCCTCTAAGCTTCAGCTGCAACTCTATTTGGAGGAGTATGAAGATTTGGTTTGTGCAGGTGTGGAGACCACTGCTTCCACTGGACTCAATTCTATATTAAAGTATAATCCTGACTTGGTGCTCATCAACCTTGGTGAAGATGGTATGGATTACTTTCAAATGGTAACGGAGCTGAACCAGTATATGCAAACGCTTCCTATTATAATAGGGTATGCAAAGACCAAGCAGTACGCTTACAATGCCATTAAGAGTGGCTTTTTTGATTATTGGATTCTACCGCACAATGAGTTCGATATTAGAAAGACGATACTCAGATTAAGAAAATTGTACCCACAACAGGATACCCCATCTACCATTTGTCTAAAATCTTATAAGGACTATAGGTATTTGGATACCAAAAACATCCTTTATCTTAAATCCGACAACAACACCACGGATTTCTACATGAAGGATGGCACAGTGATCAGTGCCTTTAAAACCTTGAAATCCTTCGAGGGAAAACTTCCAAAGGATTTCATCCGCGTGCACCAGAGTTACATTCTTAATAGTCGCTACGTTTCCCGTATCAATTATGGTAAGTCCATTTGTAGCCTAAATCATGGGGAAGAGGAGGAACTCCCCTTTTCCAAAACATACAAGGACAAGGTGGACCAATTAAAAGAAATGCTCTCCAAAACAGTGACAAAAGCTCTCAATTAGCAAAATTCTTGCAGATTACCGTATAATTCTAACAGACTTCCTTGGAATACTACTCCCTTTGGGTATATACCACCTAGGCTCAAAATGCCCTGTACTTTAGCTGTATAAACTTAATATTCATACCAAAACTTATCATTATGAAAAAATTATTTAGCATTTTAGCAGTGGCATTATTAACAGTTGGATTCTACTCTTGTGAAGCCGAAACAGATGTACAGGACACCGAAGCCATGTTCGAACAATTGACCTTAGATCAAAATGCAACGGATGATGATGAGATTACCCCTGACGGACGTGGAGATGATGAATAAACAAAATGAATTTTAATACCTTTACCAACTTAGTACGAAATATAGCTTCAATCTCTTTTTTGTTAATAGTGTTTTCTTATCACAAAGATGAACCAACTGCACAAGATGAGATTATATCTACACATCAAAATGAACAGCTAAAGCGTTATAAAAAAAAGCTGCTTCAAAATCGGGTGCATGCTGGGTTTTTAAAACGTAGCACGATCAGATTAGAGCAAACTGCCAACGATAGTCGCGAACTTTAAATTGATATTGAACATACAACTCAGCCCCAAACCTTAAAAATTTGGGGCTTTTTTTGTTACCTTGGATATATAAACGAACCAAATCATTTTGAAAAACGTAACCTTAATATTTTTGCTATTTTTATTTTTAGGGTGCTCTCAGGATAAGACCAAAGGAGAAAATGCTTCCAACCCCGAGGTAGATACCATCCAAGAATTATTGAATATCGCCAAAACCTCCAAGGAACTGTCCCTCGAAGACCGGAAAACTTATTTAAGGGATGCCGAAGCCAAAGTATTGGCTATGCCACAGGATACCACCAAACTGGAACAGCTCTCGCAGGTTTCATTGGCCTATATGAAATTGAGGGACTCTTTGGGTTTTAGAAAATCGAATGCTGAACTCTTAAGGTTGTCCAAAAAAGCCGAGGCCAACAAAATATTGGGGTATTCCTATTGGGACCTTGCCACCTTTATGGAAAGTAAAGGAGTCATGGACAGCGCTTTTTTTCATTACAAAAATGCTCTGGATAATTTTGAAGAATTACCGAAAGATTCCACATCACAATCTCTTAAAGGCAGAATGCTTTATGGTATGTCACGAATTCAAGATTCCTATAAAGATTATTTGGGTGGAGAAATAAGTGCTACTGCCGCAGTAAAGATTTTCAATGAATTAGAAGACAACTACAGATTACATCTTGCTTATAACATGTTAGGTGTTCTTGGCAATGGCATGGGTAACAGTGAAAAATCTATAGAGTCCTACAATAAAGCTCGAGAATATTTGATGAAATCTGAAAGGGCCGATAAAACTGAGCTTTTATGGAAAATTAAAAATAATATTGCCAGCATATATCTTAACTCAGGTGATTATTTAGGGGCTAAAAATTACTATAAAGAGTTGCTTTTAGATAATCAGTTGAAAGCAAAAATGCCAGGACTATATGAAAAAGCTCTAGGAAGCTTAGCCTACTCCATTCTCAAGGTTGACGGCGATACTGAACAAGCTGAAAAGCTTTTACGAGAAGCATTTGACATCAACTCCCAAACTGGGGATTTATATGATAAAGCTAGGCTCCATTACTTTTATGCAGAGGTATTGGCCACCAAAGGAGATACCGTACAGGCCATTGCACAGGCCAATGAATCCTACACCTTAGCGCGGGAAACCTACAACAATGACCGCTCATTGGATGCCTTAAAGTTATTGACCAAATTCGATATGGCCAATGCATCTGCCTATGCAGAAGAATATTATCAATTGAACGAAATTATCAGCGAGGAAGAACGCACCAAGAGGGACAAATTTGCACGGATACGACTGGAAACGGACGAAATTATAGAGGAAAACCAAATTCTGACCAAAGAAAAGCAGGTGTGGGTATACTCCGCTATATTACTGATTATCTTCGGTGTTGGGTTCATGCTCATGGTTTCGTTGTACGTGAACAACAATCAGTTGAAGTTTAAGCAAAAGCAACAGGAAAGCAACCAAGAAATTTACAACCTCCTACTTTCTCAACAAGGCAAGTTCGAGGAAGGGAAGCAATTGGAACAAAAACGGATTTCCGAAGAACTACACGACGGGATATTGGGTGAAATGCTGGGAATACGCCTCATTTTAAGTGGACTCAACGAACGTGAGGATCCTGCTTCCATACAGCAACGTGCAGCCCTTATTGAAAAATTGCGAGAGCTGGAAGAAGAAATCAGAACCATTTCGCACGAACTGAACCATGCAGCATACAAAAAATTTCATAATTTTATTGTGTCTCTTGAAAACATGATCGTGGAGATTGAAAAATCTTCGGGCATTACGTGTTCCTTTACTTATGACCCTGAAGTACATTGGGATGATTTGTTGGGGGACATTAAGATCAATGCTTACAGGATTATTCAAGAATCGCTGAAAAACTGTGTGAAACATGCCAAAAGTCAACACGTTACCATATCGTTCCATGCTATGGACGACAAGTTAAAGTTGATCATTACAGATGATGGCGTTGGCTTTGATGTAAACAAAAAGAAAAAAGGAATTGGCCTTAGGAATATTGTTTCAAGGGTCAAAAAAATAAAAGGAACTCTGGATATTGACAGTAAACGGGGCCAGGGAACTTCGATTAAAATTCTAATCCCCGCAAAATACACGGATGTAAAAACACCTGAAGAACATAAATTAATAAATGCTTAGTTCCCCAGATACAATAATAGAACCTACCATGAAAACATTGAGAATACTGGCCATAGACGACCACGAAATGACTATGCTCGGGTATAAATTTATACTGGAGAGCATTAATTTTGACGGCTATAACATTATTGTGGATACGGCGACTTCCTATCATGCGGGCAAAAAGCTCATAGAGGATTCAGTGAGTACCTTTCAGTATGATATTTTGTTCTTGGATGTACAATTGTTCGCCCCGAACGAAGATCAACCCTACACAGGTGAAGATTTGGGTATTTTGGCGCGTAAGATCGTGCCCAGTAGCAAAATCGTTTTCATGTCTTCTTTTAGCGACAATTTCAGAATCAATAGCATCTTAAAATCAGTTGACCCGGACGGGTATTTGGTAAAGACTGATATTGACCCCAAAACACTTGAGGATGCGGTCAAGACCATAATGCTGGACCCACCTTATTATTCTTCAAAAGCTCTTGGTGCCATTAGAAAGAAAATGGCCAATGATATAGAAATCGATGAGAAGGATAAACAAATACTTTATCATTTGTCCAAAGGAACCAAGAACAAAGATCTTGAGAAGTTTATCAGGCTTTCCCCCTCTTCCATTGAAAACAGAAAACGCCATTTAAAGACCCTATTCGGAACAGAGAACGAAAATGATCTGGCCCTTATATTGGCCGCAAAAAACAGAGGTTTTATTTAGTGATCACTGTCCATAAAATTGGCCTCAACTCGATTCTGTGGTTCGTTTTCAATCTTTTTTTCAAAAAAATCTTACAAACAAGGGAAAAACCCCAGAATTTTTAAGGATAATCTGTAATCCCATGCAAAAGATTCATCCTAACTTTATGTTGAAAGAATATAAGAATTCAATCAACACCACATGTCATCTTCAAACAGATCAAAAAAAAATTATAAGTACGCTGGTCCAAAAACCTATGAGGCCACAGATGGACTGGACGATTTTCTTAGAGTTCTAGAAAAGTATTTTTTTGCGACCGCAAAGGTAAAGTGCAAACACGATTCCCTAAACAATAGAACGGACCTTATTATAGATTTGTTTCACAATTTTGGGATTGCCGAATGCTTAAGGCATTTCAACAATGGCGATTGGGGCGGGTATAACTTTGCCGAGGAAAGCCGTTCCAACATTTTTTCCTCTATTAACAAAGCACTTCAAGTGCTTAACCAAAAGAGTGCCTATCCAACTGATATTTTGGAGCTTTCGATGCATTTTAAGGATACTTCAATAATCATTTCGAGATTGTACAGACACAGTATTCCCGAACATGCAAGCAATATATTGACATTAGTTGGCAAACACTTTGTCTATTTTACCAAAGGATTGACTGAAATGCCTTATGAAATTTTCGTTCCGGTTTTTGAGGACACATCCATAGAAGACGACCCTTTCAAGGTGAATATAGAGACCAGCTATGATAATTACTGGGGGCTATATTTTGATAAAGGGAACCAAGAGCACGAAGCCTTGATCTATTCCCTCCAACAAAAGAGATTTTACGAGGAAAGCATATTCCTCTTCGAATAATATTCCACTAGCAAATACTAAGCACTGAACAAAGGTCGCGATTTCATCAAGTCGTTGACCTTTTGTTTTATCTCGGCTACTTTTTTATCATTCTCGGCATCAGTGATGATCTCATCAATAAAGCCCACAACGGTCTCCATATCCGCTTCCTTAAGACCTCTAGTGGTAATGGCTGAAGTACCAAAACGGATTCCAGAGGTGATGAACGGTGATTTATCATCAAAAGGCACCATATTCTTGTTCGCAGTAATGTCGGCTTTTACCAATACCTCTTCTGCTTCTTTACCAGAAATATCTTTGTTCCGTAGGTCTATCAGCATCATATGATTGTCCGTACCTCCGGAAATTACTTTGTAATCCCTGTCCATAAAAGCCTTGGCCATGGCAGCAGCGTTCTTTTTCACTTGAACCATGTAGTGCAAATAGTCATCGGTAAGCGCTTCTCCAAATGCAATGGCCTTGGCAGCGATGATGTGCTCCAAAGGTCCTCCTTGGTTCCCTGGGAACACCGCCAAATCCAACAAAGCTGACATTTTTCTCAAGTTTCCATTCTTCAGTTTGATACCGAATGGATTATCAAAATTCTCTCCCATCAAAATAAGACCGCCACGTGGACCACGTAGGGTTTTATGGGTAGTTGTGGTAACAATATGGCAATGTGGAATGGGATCGTTCAAAATACCTTTGGCTATCAAACCAGCCGGATGCGAAATATCGGCCAACAAAATAGCACCAACACTATCTGCAATCTCACGGAATCGTTTAAAGTCCATATCCCTTGAATAGGCCGAAGCACCGGCAATAATCAATTTGGGCTTTTCCTTGTCCGCAATCTCTTGGATTTTATCGTAGTTCAACATGCCGGTCTCCTCATCAACCCCATAAAAAACAGGATTGTACAATTTTCCGGAGAAATTTACGGGTGAACCGTGGGTTAAATGCCCTCCATGGGACAAATCAAAACCTAAAATTTTATCCCCTGCGTTAAGGCAAGCATGGTACACCGAAGCATTGGCCTGAGAACCCGAATGTGGTTGCACGTTAGCATATTCAGCTCCAAAAAGCTCCTTGGCACGATCAATGGCCAATTGTTCGACTTGGTCAACAACTTCGCAACCGCCATAATAGCGCTTTCCAGGATATCCTTCGGCATATTTGTTCGTAAGCACGGAGCCTGCGGCCTCCATTACTTGCGGACTTACAAAGTTTTCGGAAGCTATTAGTTCAATACCCTCCAACTGTCTTTCCTTTTCTTGTGCTATAAGTTCAAAAATCTTCTGGTCTCGTTGCATGTTGCCCATTGTTTAATTAAGGGCGTAAAATTACGAATTGAAAGGGGATTTCCATCTATAAAAATAAGGTTGAGATGTAATTTTATTAAACGGCAATTAACAATTCTGTGAAAAAATCAAATCCTGTACAGCCCTCCATTTAAAAGGGTTTTTGTTGAAGATATACTACAATATCACCTTTTTCGTTAATAGGATGAGGATTTTTGGCACAGCTATTGAATTCCCCCTAAACAACCATAAAGTTGACCAATATGAAAAAACTTTTACTCTTAACCACTATCATTGTTTTAAGCGCTTGCAGTGGCGTAAAGAAAACACAAGAGGCCTTGAATACGGGGAATTATTCCACCGCCATGAACAAAGCCATTAAGAATTTGGCCGAGAACAAGACCAAGAAAGGGCATCAGGAATACATTATCCTTTTGGAAGAAGCATTTGCCAAAAATGCCGCTAGGGAACAGCAGGAAATTGCTTTTCTTCAAAATGATGGGAACCCGGCCAATTTGGAGACCATCTATAACAAATATTTACAATTAAAACAGATTCAACAGCGCATCAGGCCACTATTGCCGTTGTATATTGAAGATGAAGGCAGAACGGCCGAATTCAATTTTGTGGACTACGACAATAGCATTTTGAACACCAAGGACGATCTTTCCGAACATCTGTACCAAAACGCTTCCAATCTGTTGGCATCGGCCAAATACAAAGCGGATTACAGAGCTGCCTACGATGATCTGAAATATTTACAGGAAATAAATCCGGGGTATAGGGAAACAGTGTCCAAAATGGATGAAGCCTATAATAAAGGACTGGAATTCGTAAGGGTGGATATCTCCAACCAAACACAACAGATAATTCCAGAACGTTTGGAGTCTGAACTTTTGGATTTTAATGCCTTTGGCATCGATAATTTTTGGTTGCAATACCATACCAGTCCATTGGCCAATGTAAAGTATGATTACGCGATGAACCTTGATTTTATGGAAATCAACGTGTCGCCGGAAAGGATCAACGAAACCCAAGTGATCAAAGAAAGACAGATCAAAGATGGCTGGGAATATCTTTTGGACCAAGAAGGCAATGTGGTAAAGGACAGTTTAGGCAATAAGATAAAAATTGACAAAATGCGCACGGTAACCTGTAAATTGTTTCAGTTTACACAGACCAAAACCGCACAAATCGGCGCTAAGGTTAGTTTCACGGATTTACGGAACGGGCAGGTAATCAACTCCTACCCTTTATCCAGTGAGTTCTTGTTCGAACATGTTTTCGCCAATTATCAAGGTGATAAAAGAGCTTTGGAAGACGATTTAATGTTGTACCTGAACGCAAGGGAAGTACCTTTCCCTTCCAACGAACAAATGGTCTACGATGCAGGTGAGGACCTTAAACTTCGGCTGAAGAGCATCGTCTCAAAATATCAATTTAACTAAAAGATTGTGTCACATCGAGCTTAGTCGAGAACTTAAAACATCTCGACTGCGCTCGAACTGACATGAACTTCTTTTTTTTATAAATACTTTGTAAAGTCCATTTCCGAAATGGCCCCGTGCGAAGTGTGAAAAACCACCTCCCCGTTTTTGATTACCAATAATTGGGGTGACTCGTGCCTAACCTCAAATTTATCCGCTATGGTGTTGGACACATCCCTGTGGTTCTGTATCGTTAAAAAATATAGGTCAACATCCGTTTCCATATCAAAAGAATCGGTGAACATACCCAAAACCATCCTACTGATTCCACAAGTACTGGAATGCTTGTAGATGACTTGGGATTTGTTTTTTGATTTTTTCACGATTTCCTCCAATTGGGCAACGGATTCCAATGTAATCCAAGGCAATGCTTTCTTTTCCTTTTTCTCTTTCTTTCCGAAGACGCTGTCAAATATTCCCATAATACAAATTTACAGGATAAGTCGGGAGCGACCAAAAAGCTTACAACTGACGAAATGTCTTGCTATTGTTGGTTTTTCAAGACATTTTGACCGTAAACCTGTATTGGTAGGATTGTTGACATTCCTTTAGAAAAACAACAGCAATGAACTTTAATAATTTTACCATAAAATCACAGGAAGCCATTCAAAGGGCCCAGCAATTGGCCCAAGAATTTGGGCATCAACAAATAGAAAACGAACACTTGTTCAAGGCCATCGCCGAGGTCGATGAAAACGTGCTGCCTTTCATTTTGAAAAAATTGAACGTCAATACCAATCTCATCAACCAAATATTGGACAAGGAACTGCAGAGCTTTTCAAAAGTATCGGGAGGGGAAATCATGCTTTCCAGAGAAGCTGGAAAAACCGTCAACGAAGCGAGCATCGTGGCCAAAAACATGGGCGATGAATACGTTTCCGTTGAACACCTATTATTGGCCATTTTCAAATCCAAAAGCAAAATCGCCCAAATCCTAAAGGATCAGGGAGTGACCGAAAAAGATTTGAAAGCAGCCATTGAAGAACTACGCAAAGGCGGTAAGGTAACCTCGCAAAGTGCCGAAGAAACCTATAACTCATTGGATAAATATGCAAACAACCTCAACCAAATGGCCGATAGCGGCAAATTGGACCCCGTGATTGGTCGGGACGAGGAAATCCGTAGGGTTTTGCAGATTTTGTCCAGACGCACCAAGAACAACCCCATGTTGGTGGGTGAACCTGGTGTGGGTAAAACCGCTATTGCCGAAGGCTTGGCACATCGAATCATTCAAGGGGATGTACCCGAAAACCTGAAGGATAAAGTCATTTATTCTTTGGATATGGGTGCGCTTATCGCAGGGGCAAAATACAAAGGTGAGTTCGAGGAACGCTTGAAAGCCGTAATCAAAGAGGTAACCTCATCGGATGGAAACATTGTGCTCTTTATTGATGAGATCCACACCTTGGTGGGTGCAGGTGGCGGACAAGGGGCGATGGATGCCGCAAACATCCTGAAGCCTGCTTTGGCCCGTGGCGAATTGAGGGCCATTGGTGCCACTACATTGGACGAGTACCAAAAATATTTTGAAAAGGATAAAGCCTTGGAGCGTCGATTCCAAAAAGTGATGGTGGACGAGCCCGATACCGAGAGTGCCATTTCCATCCTTAGGGGAATCAAGGAAAAATATGAGGCACACCATAAGGTCCGCATCAAGGACGAAGCTGTAATTGGTGCCGTGGAGTTATCACAACGCTATATTACCAATAGATTCTTGCCAGACAAGGCCATTGACCTTATGGATGAGGCCGCTTCCAAACTTCGCATGGAAATCAACTCCAAACCCGAGGAATTGGATGTGCTCGACCGTAGGATAATGCAGTTGGAGATTGAGTTGGAGGCCATCAAAAGGGAAAACGACACTTCCAAATTGAAAACGTTGAATTTGGATCTCGCCAATCTTAAAGAAGAACGTAACGAGATATTTGCCAAATGGGAAAGTGAAAAAACCGTGGTGGACAACATCCAAAAAACAAAAGAGGACATTGAAAACTATAAGCTTGAAGCAGAACGTGCCGAGCGAAACGGCGATTACGGAAAAGTGGCCGAATTGCGCTACGGCAAAATAAAAGAGGCCCAAGAACGATTGGAAAAACTTCAAGATGAGTTGGCAGAGCAGCAAACTGCGGGCACTTTGATCAAAGAGGAAGTCACTTATGAGGACATTGCCGAAGTGGTTGCCAAGTGGACAGGCATTCCCGTGAACAAGATGATGCAGAGCGAACGGGAAAAACTCCTGAAACTGGAAGATGTACTGCACAAACGCGTAGTAGGTCAAGATGAGGCGATTATCGCGGTATCCGATGCCATCCGAAGAAGCAGGGCGGGATTGCAGGACGCCAAAAAGCCCATCGGTTCGTTCCTATTCTTGGGTACAACTGGTGTAGGTAAGACCGAGCTGGCCAAAACCTTGGCCGCCTATCTGTTCGATGATGAAAATGCCATCACACGGATAGATATGAGCGAATACCAAGAGCGCCACTCCGTAAGCCGATTGGTAGGTGCGCCTCCAGGATATGTGGGTTATGATGAGGGAGGTCAGTTGACCGAAGCCGTGAGAAGGAAACCCTATTCCGTCATCTTGTTGGATGAGATTGAAAAAGCACATCCTGATACCTTCAACATACTGTTACAGGTGTTGGACGAAGGTAGGTTGACCGATAACAAAGGTCGCGTAGCGGATTTCAAGAACTCCATCATTATTATGACGAGTAATATGGGAAGCCACATCATTCAGGAGAAGTTTGAAGATGCCGTAGATGTGGAAAGTGCTTCCGAGGCAGCAAGGGTAGAAGTGCTGGGATTGCTTCGCAAAACCATCAGGCCCGAGTTCCTCAACCGTATTGATGACATCATCATGTTTGCACCATTGAGCAAATCGGACATCAAGGATATTGTGGGATTGCAATTGGAAAACTTGAAGAAAATGTTGGGCAAGCAAAACATTACCCTCGATGCGACCGAAGAAGCCATTGCCTACTTGGCCGCAAAAGGTTTCGACCCTCAATATGGTGCTCGACCTGTTAAACGATTGATTCAGAAAGAGGTCTTGAACAACCTTTCCAAAGAGTTGTTGTCAGGAAAAATAACCTCCGATAGCATAGTGCTCTTGGATTCCTTTGACGATCAATTGGTGTTCAGAAATCAAGATGAATTGGTAGAATAATTCTCCAAATAAATTTCAGTCATGAAATCCCCTCCCCTAACTTCTCGGGAGGGGATTTTTATTTATATCATATTTTATTGTCAAAATTTTAGAAATCTACAACTTTTGAATGCCATTACATTTAAATCCTTATTTTAGCTCAAAACCATATCCTAAATATGCCACTGATCATTGCCGTCCTAGGTATTTTACTGCTCTTCTTGCTTATCGCAAAATTTAAACTCAATGCATTTCTGTCCTTTATCATCGTTTGCCTGTTCGTTGGTATTTTCCAAGGGATGGAACTGGCAAATTTGGTGCAATCCATTCAACGGGGAATAGGAAACACATTGGGCTTTCTGGTACTTATTCTAGGGCTCGGGGCCATGTTGGGAAAATTGGTGGCTGATAGCGGCGCCGCTCAACAGATTACCACGCAATTGGTCAACAAATTTGGCGTGAAACACGTGCAATGGGCCATGGTGGTCACTGGTTTTATTGTAGGTATCCCGATGTTCTATTCGGTAGGCTTCGTTATTTTGATACCTCTGGTCTTTACCGTAGCTTTTTCAACGGGATTGCCCTTGCTTTATGTGGGATTGCCCATGCTTACCTCTTTATCTGTAACGCATGGCTACCTTCCTCCCCACCCCGCTCCAACGGCCATTGCCGCCATGTTCAATGCGGATATTGGCAAAACATTGATGTACGGCCTTATCGTTGCCGTACCAGCAATAATAGTAGCGGGACCCTTGTTTGCCCGTACCATAAAAAAAATTGAGGCAAAACCATTAAAAGAGTTTTACAATGCCGAGCCCATACCCCAGGAACAGTTGCCATCGACCGCAACAAGTATTTTAACCGCCCTGTCCCCAATCATCTTTATCGGGGTCGGTATTGCCGCCGAGCAATTTTTGGAAGAAGGCGTACTCAGAAATATACTCACCTTTATAGGTAATCCCGTGATAGCTTTGCTGATTTCGGTACTTATTGCCATCTACTCACTTGGGCTGGCCAAGGGCAAGGAAATGAGCACCATTATGGATTCCCTGTCCACTTCCGTTTCCAGTATTACCATGATTCTTTTGATCATTGCGGGAGCTGGGGCATTAAAGGAAGTTTTGATAGACAGTCAAGTAAGCGAATATATTGCGGACAGTTTAAAAGGTTCAAGCATTTCACCTTTGGTACTGGCCTGGCTGATTGCCACCGCCATACGCGTTAGTGTAGGTTCGGCCACCGTTGCAGGACTTACTGCCGCAGGTATTGTACTTCCGCTGGCTTCGGGCACGGGAACAAGTCCAGAGTTAATGGTTTTGGCCATCGGCTCAGGAAGTTTAATGCTTTCCCACGTCAACGATACAGGCTTCTGGATGTTCAAGGAATATTTTAACCTATCAGTGAAAGAAACCCTTTCCACTTGGACCGTTATGGAAACCTTGGTGGGCATTATGGGACTCTTGGGCGTTTTGGCCATCAATAGTATAATCTAACAATAAAACTCATGGAATCACCATCAAAAAGAATGGAGGCATTGAACCTCCAATTTCCTCCTGCCCCGCCACCTGCGGGCGTGTATCGACCTGTTTTAGTGGTCGGTAATTTTCTGTACGTATCGGGTCAAGGGCCCGTTAATTTGGATGGCTCCCTAATGACTGGGCGTGCTGGGGACGACCTTGATGAAGACCAGGCCAAACTGGCAGCTCGTCAGGTGGGATTGACCATGCTATCCACGATTACGACACATTTTGGAAGCTTGGACAAAATCAAAAGAATGGTGAAAGTATTGGGAATGGTGAATTGCACCCCCGACTTTGGCAAACAACCCTACGTGATCAATGGTTTTAGTGAACTGATGGCCGATATTTTTGGAGAAGAGAACGGAATCGGAGCGCGAAGTGCGGTCGGTATGATGCTTCCAGGAAATATTGCCGTAGAAATTGAAGCAATTTTTGAACTTCACCAATAAAACCTCTCATGTTTATATTTGATGCCCATCTCGACCTTTCCATGAACGCAATGGAATGGAATAGGGACCTTACCCTTCCAGTTGCCGAAATACGTGAACGTGAACAGGGAATGACGGACAAACCCGATCGTGGCAAGAATACCGTTTCCTTGCCCGCTATGCGAGAAGGCAACATTGGCCTGTGCATGGCCACCCAAATTGCACGCTTTGTAAAAAAAGGCAGTTCCTTACCTGGTTGGCATTCACAGCATCAAGCTTGGGCACAGACACAAGGGCAACTGGCATGGTACAAAACCATGGAGGCGGCAGGTGAAATGGTTCAAATCAAGGACATTGATGGACTGGAATCCCACCTTAAACTTTGGAAGAGCGATATGCCTAAAAAACCTGTTGGATATATTTTAAGTTTGGAAGGGGCGGACTCCATTGTAGATTTGAGCTATTTGGAAAAATCCTACGAATCTGGCCTCAGGGCAATAGGTCCAGCTCATTACGGTCCTGGGATTTATGCCCATGGCACCGATTCGGTGGGAGGAATAGGTCAAAAAGGAAAGGATTTGCTCAAAAAAGTGGAGGAACTCAATATTATCTTGGATGCCACCCACCTTTGCGATAAAAGCTTTTGGGAGACCATGGATGTCTACAATGGACCTGTTTGGGCCAGCCACAATAATTGCAGAGAATTGGTGGACCATAATCGCCAGTTTTCCGATGAACAGATCAAAGAGCTTATTAGCCGGGACGCTGTAATCGGCGTTGCATTGGATGCCTGGATGATGGTTCCCAATTGGGTACGTGGTAAATCCACTCCAAAAGAAATGAACGTGACCTTAGAAATCGCGGTAGATAATATAGATCACATATGCCAGTTGGCAGGGAATACCGACCATGTTGGTATTGGAACCGACCTGGACGGTGCCTTCGGGAAAGAACAGAGCCCATATGACCTGGACACGATTGCCGACCTTCAAAAAATTCCAGATCTATTGACGAAGAGAGGTTACACAAGCTCGGGTATTGAAAAAATTATGAACCAGAATTTCATAAACTTCCTTAAAAAAGTTTGGTCTTAAACAATAAGCTAACCACAAAAAAGCCAGAAACATGTTAAAATACAGGCTTTCGGCAGCTTAAATACCAAACAGTATTTGATTTTTTATATCTTAGTTTCGACCAACAGCAACCTATCCCATGTCCAAGAAAGCAGAACGAACCACCGCTTACATTATTGAAACCGTAGCGCCCATATTCAATAAGCACGGCTATATAGGTACAAGCATGAGCGACCTTACCGAGGCCACAGGGCTTACCAAAGGAGCCATATATGGCAATTTTGAAAATAAAGAAGCTCTGGCGCTATCGGCTTTTGAACACAATCGGAACATGTTGTTGAAAGCTATTGACGATAAACTTAGCACTGGAACTGAAGCGTTGGCCAGATTGTATTCCCTTTTGAATTTTTACAAGCAGTACGACGTTTTTACCCTTCCCATGGGTGGATGCCCACTGTTGAACGTGGGCGTGGATGCCCAAGGCAACAACAAGCTTTTGGCCGCGGCCGTAAAAGAAACCATTAAGGAGATTGAAGGAAAAATTGCCCTTATCTTGGAAAACGGCGCCAAACAGAACGAAATTAAACTTCCTGTCCCCCCGCTACAATTTGCAAAGCAACTGTTTACCATGGTTCAAGGTGCGGTAGCCATGAGCACCATGACCCAAGACCGAAAGTATTTGGTCAATACCATTACGTATCTGGAGTTTTTGGTGAAGCAGGAGCTGAAAAAATAAAGCAACCTATCCTGCTTTTAAAATTGAAACCGTTTGTCATTCCGACTGAGTGAAGCGACGAGGAGTCTCCCATTATTGAATTTGAGAAGAGATTTCTCACCAGATTAGAAATGACATTATACCCTAAGAATCAATTGCCCTTCACCCTAAATATCCACGTTTTATCTGCGTACTTACCAAAAAACTTACTGTCACGGGCTTTTCTGGCTTCATCCATGGTATTGTAGCGTTCCAGATACACATAATTATACTTGTTGAAGCTCCTATAAAAGGATTTCGGTTCCAGACCTTTTTCACGAAGTGTCCTCATGAAATTGTCGAAGTACTTTTTGGTACCGTACACATTGGCAATCAGATAAAAACCAGGTTCCAGACCGTCTTCATTTTCAACTTCCTCATATCTTTCATTGGGCCTCACCTCTACTGTCTGATTTTGGAGGCGCTCAATACTATCCTTCTTTCTTTGTAGTTCCATTTGCTCTTTGAGGCGTTGTACCTCTGCCAAGGAATCTTTCTCTCGTTTTATCCGTTTTCTGGCTTCAAGCTCCCTTTGTTCCTGTTCCAATCTTTGTCTCTCGACCTCTTCTTCAAGCGTATTCGATTCTTCAATCTTCTTTTTCTTCGGTTTTGTTTTTCCAAAATGATAGGAGGCCAATATTTCTATGGAGGGTTCTTCCTCGCTCAAGGAACTATCGGTTCCAAATTCCATCAGCCCTCCGATAGAAAAGGATTTTGTGATGGTAATCCCCAATCCCCCGGAGGGACCGTAAAAGCTGTTATAACCGACCTGTACCCAGAATCGAGATGTGGAGAACAATCCGTTTAGTCCAAATTGGGTATCGGCATTGGGCACCGATTTGACATAGAGTACCGGGCGAATATAGCTCGCGCCAAGACCTGGGGAAAGTTCAACCGGAAAATCATTGCTCAATGTACCCGTAATGCTCTGAAAGTTGCCCACACTGCCGCTATCGTTTCCTGAAATATTGAATCCGATGGCATTTTCAAAAGCTATCCCAGCACTGAATCTATTTATCAACAACCGCAGCCCGGGGGAAAATTGAACCTTAAGTCCCTCCAAATCCTCCAATGCAATGGGGTCCAGCTGATCATCTGGAACATATTGCTCATCCGCCACTGTTTGTTGATAAACGAATGTATTCAAACCCGCCATCAACTTGATTCCCTTATCAAGTTCAAAGCTTTGGGAAAAATTCAGATTGCCCCCTGTAAACAAAAATATTCCCGTATTGTGCTGTAAAAATCCTATCGATGCCCCCGATGAAGTATTGAATTGATGCGTATAATTGGCAAAAATGGTCGTCGGGTCCCCATCAATAGTTTGCCATTGCCAACGTGTCCATACCGATAGGGAATTAGGGTTGTTCCAATCCAAAGCGTATGTGGGATTGAACAAACTTGCATTATATTGTGTCAACGAATGCTGCCTGAAATCGGACGGCAATACGGATTCTTGGGCCATGCCCCATGTGCAAATTGCTAATCCACAGAAAAAAACCAAAAACTTTGGCATACGAGAAAATGAAAATTAAACGTTACTTTTAAACTGATTAACAAAAATACACGGGAACTTTGAATAGAACTATGCGAACCATCAAACCTTTAATTGCCCTTGCAGTTTTACTCGTTGGAAGTATCGGCTGCAAAAAAGATACGAAAATTGGGGAATATCCCGTTGTTTCCACCTTCTATTTTATCCGACATGCCGAAAAGGACAGGACGGACCCCGAAAATCCAGATCCAGAGCTTAACCAAGATGGGTTGGACAGGGCCATTCGTTGGGCAGAGGTATTTGATGCCATCCCTTTGGACATAGTGTATTCCACCAATTATGAGCGCACCTCTATGACCGCCGCTCCAACATCTGTAAAAAAAGATATAGACATCAAATATTACGACCCAAGTTCTTTGGATATTGAAGCTTTTAAACTAGAGAATGAAGGAAAAAATGTTTTGGTGGTCGGCCATAGCAACACTACTCCCATGCTCGTAAACAAAGTAATAGGCGAGGAAAAGTATGATCAAATGGACGATTCTGACAATAGCAGCCTATTTATAATACGGATTATCGATGGAGTCCCCACAGATATCCGCTTAAAAATGGACTAAATTATTCCACTACAATGTTTTTTAGCTCAATTTTGCTCAAGAGCTCCAATTCTCCTTTGTCATACAATTGACCAATCTCTAAGATGTCCGTGCCATTTTTTTTGGGCTTATAGTTTTCATAATCCACAAATCGGATACCATTTACGTAGCGTTCGTTATACGCTTTTCTGAAACGTTGCCCACCTCCGTTCACATGAAAGTCATACGCTAAATAATCAGGTTTAAATGATTCTATATCAAACCAATATAAATAAGTATCCTCAAAATCGTCACCACCACCCTGTTGGTCAAACGTTACCTTTACTTTGTAATATTCTTTGTTTTTGATAGTCTCCTTGCCCAAAAGTTCTTTGTTGACGGCTGCATCGTTCAATCCATAGGGCAACCGCACAAAATAATGCACCGAATTGATGGAGTTGGCGTATTTCACCGCCATGGTATCGTGAACCATCACCAAGGAATCGTTCATATAACGTTCAAAATCGTCTCCTCGTTTCACATCAATAATGGTAGTGGAGTCCAAATCTGAGATTCGTTTATATACACGTTGCCCATTCATATTTTCAGAAACATAACCTTTGTCCCTAAAATCAAAAGTCACTTTATGATCGTCAAAACGTTTTCCTCCGCTATCGGTAATGGAATTATCCACGATTTGCTGCACTGTCAATTCTTTTTTGGGTTCTTGCTTGCATGAGATGACAAAGACAAGCATCAGGGGGATTAAAATTCTTTTCATGAGTTGGTTTTGGTAGTTATTCGTAAAATCTAGTGTAACATTACAATATTCTTGGCAAAGAGTTTATATTTTTGTCCATGATGCAGAAAAATATCAACATAAAAAATAGAAGGGCCCGATTCGATTATGAAATTTTGGACACCTATATGGCAGGTATTGTTTTGGGTGGTACCGAAATAAAATCACTCCGAGAGGGCAAGGCTTCCATTTCCCAAAGTTTTTGTGAGTTTAATGACAAAGGGGAACTGTTCGTCGTCAACATGCAGATTGATGAATACAGCCACGCAAGTCACTTCAATCATGCTCCAAAGGCCGTACGTAAATTGTTACTGAACAAGCGGGAACTAAAAAAGCTCCATAAAGAAGTGGCCACCACAGGACTCACTATTGTCCCCCTCAAGGTTTTTATAAATGATAGAGGTCTCGCCAAAATGAACATTGGCCTGGCCAAGGGTAAAAAGTTGTACGACAAACGGGAAACCATCAAAAGCCGTGATAGCAAACGGAACTTGGACCGAATCAAAAAAAGTTTCAACAACTAGTTCTTGTCTTCCAACAAGGGTACAAAACGGAACGAACCGAATTCCTTCTTTTCAAATTCCTTTTCGGACTTTCGTACGAACAAAGTCATGATTTGTTCATCAACCCCTACGGGAATCACCAACCTTCCCCCTACTTTTAATTGGGACATCAGCGCTCTGGGTACTTCGGGTGCGCCAGCGGTCACGATAATACCATCAAAAGGAGCCTCTTCGGGCAATCCTTTGTAACCGTCACCAAAAATCATTTTTTTTGGGCGATAATGCATCTTATTGAAGAACAATCGGGTTGTTTTGAACAGCTCCAATTGCCGTTCAATGGTGTACACCTTGGCCCGTAAATGCAATAAAACTGCTGTTTGATAGCCACTGCCCGTCCCAATCTCCAAAATTTTGGCATTGGGCTTCACCTCCAACAATTCTGTTTGAAAAGCCACGGTATAGGGCTGCGAAATGGTCTGGTCGGCACCTATTGGGAACGCCTTATCCTGATAGGCATGGTCTTCAAAACCACTATCCAGAAACAAATGTCTTGGTATGGTTTTAATGGCTTCGAGCACCTTTTTGTCCGTAACACCCTTAGCAGCGACTATTTCTGCCAAGTTGTTGCGCATTCCCCTATGTTTTAGCGTATCCTTCATGGTCTCTGGTCTGGTGCACGAATTTAAAAAGTTCCCAAAAATATCACCGCAGTATACTACAATTTTTTATGGAAACTGCCCTCATATCCGTATTTTTGACGAAAACAGGTATTATGCTAAAAGTTGGTGTCCTGGGAGCAGGACATTTAGGAAAAATACACCTAAGGCTCTTAAACCAATCGGATAAATACGAACTCGTTGGATTCTACGATCCTGATGAGATCAATGCAAAAAAAGTAGCGGCAGAATTTGGATACACCCACTACGATAACATCAACAATTTGATGGATGCCGTGGACGTTGTCGACATTGTAACACCCACCTTGTCCCATTTTGATTGTGCCAAAAAGGCCATCGAAAAAGGCAAACACATCTTCATAGAAAAACCCATTACCAATACGCTGGAAGAAGCGGAGCAATTATTGGAATTGTCCAAAAAACATGGTGTAAAAGGCCAAGTTGGACATGTGGAGCGCTTTAACCCTGCATTTTTGGCGGTAAAGAACAAAATTGAGAACCCCATGTTCATCGAAACGCATCGTCTGGCGGAATTTAATCCCCGCGGAACCGATGTACCCGTGGTCTTGGATTTGATGATACACGACATCGATGCCATATTGAGCGTTGTTCCTTCGGAAGTGGATAAAATCAATGCGAGCGGGGTCTCCGTGATAAGTCAGTCTCCAGATATCGCCAACGCGCGCATACAGTTCAAAAATGGTTGCGTGGCCAACCTTACCGCCAGCAGAATCTCTTTGAAAAATATGCGAAAGTCCCGCTTCTTTCAGCGTGATGCCTATATCTCGGTGGATTTCTTGGAGAAAAAAGTGGAAGTGGTAAAGATGAAGGACGCTCCAGAAAAGCCTGGGGATTTTGATATGATCCTTCAAAATGCGGAAGGCGAGAAAAAGCAGATCTATTTTGAAAACCCTGAAATAGACGTAAACAACGCCATTTTGGATGAGCTGGAAACCTTTGCAGATGCCATCAACAACGATACCACCCCAATCGTAAGTTTGGAACAAGGCACCAACGCCCTACGCGTGGCCCTTCAGATAATAGAATCTTTTGATCAATAATCGTTGTCCTTCTCTAATTTTTTTGAACTGACAACAGTTTTAAATACTATACTATGGAACAAATAGCAGTAATCGGTGCTGGAACCATGGGTAACGGAATTGCCCATGTTTTTGCCCAAAACGGATATAAAGTAAATCTGGTGGATATTTCTCAGGCCTCTTTGGACAAAGGAATGGCGACCATTACCAAGAATTTAGACCGAATGATTTCCAAAGAGGTCATTGATGGGGCCAAAAAGGAAGCTACGTTGTCCAATATTACCACCTATACCAACCTTAAAGAAGGTGTTTCTGATTCAGATTTAGTAGTTGAAGCCGCAACAGAGAACTTGGATATCAAACTGAAGATTTTCAAGGACTTGGACGAAGTCTGCAAAGCAGAAGCCATTTTGGCCACCAATACCTCCTCTATTTCCATCACACAAATCGGTGCTGCCACCAATCGTCCCGAAAAAGTGATCGGAATGCACTTTATGAACCCCGTACCCATTATGAAATTGGTGGAAATCATTCGTGGGTACAGCACTTCGGACGAAGTCACGGAAACCATCATGGGGCTATCCAAAAAATTGGGGAAAACCCCGACCGAGGTAAACGATTACCCAGGATTTGTGGCCAATCGTATTTTGATGCCGATGATCAACGAATCCATAGAAACCTTGTACAATGGCGTGGCTGGCGTTGAAGAAATCGACACCGTAATGAAATTGGGCATGGCACACCCCATGGGGCCGCTCCAATTGGCCGATTTTATTGGATTGGATGTATGCCTTTCCATTTTAAATGTGATGTACGATGGATTCAAGAATCCTAAATACGCTCCGTGCCCCCTACTCGTCAATATGGTTATGGCAGGTAAATTGGGCGTGAAATCGGGCGAAGGTTTTTACGATTATTCCGAATCCAGAAAAGCGGAAAACGTTTCTGCACAATTCAAATAGGATTCAAAGGACGTGGTCGTCATTCCGACAAAGCATGCGACGAGGAATCTTTTAACTTTAAATCTATAATGAGATTTCTCACTATGTTCGAAATGACAAAAGACACTAAGTGTTCTAAATTTAAGTAGCAATAATTAATCATAAGGGCAACCATCCCTTCTAACCAGATAACGAATTTCATGGCCATTGTAAAACCTTTTAAGGCCATTCGCCCCACAAAGGACAAAGCTTTTTTTGTAGCATCGCGCTCCTACGAAGAATATTCCAAAGAGGAGCTGAAAGCGATATTGCAATATAACCCGTTCTCGTTTTTGCACATCATCAACCCAGGTTTCAAGTTTGAAAAGACTATCAAAGGAAAAGAACGGTTTGGTTTGGTTCACAATCGATATTTGGAGTTTTTGGAGGAGAATATCTTTCAAAAAGATGAGGAACCCAGCTTTTATCTGTATCAAATTGAAAAAGATGATTTTAAGAGTTTGGGTTTCTTTTGCGCCTGTAGTGTGGATGATTACAGGAGGAATGTCATCAAAAAACACGAGGACACCATTCAAGACCGTGAGGAGCTTTTTGCCGACTACCTGCATATCGTTGGCTTTAATGCGGAGCCTGTTTTAATGACCTATGAGGATAATAAAACGGTGGATGAAATCTTTCAGCGTAAAATTGAACGGACACCCGAATACGATTTCACCACTACGGACAGAGTGAACCATAAACTTTGGAAAATCTCGTATCCCGAAGGGATTGAGAAACTGGAAAAGGCCTTCGGCGAACTCAACGCGCTTTATATTGCGGATGGACACCACCGTAGTGCATCCTCCAGTTTGTTGGCCGATGTAAAGAAGTCCGAAAATGAGAATCACACAGGTGAAGAGGCCTACAACTATTTTATGGCCTACCTGATTCCTGAATCCCAAATGCGGATTTCAGAGTTCAACCGAATGGTCAAAGATTTGAACGGCTACTCAAAAAAGGAGTTTCTGATCCAGCTGGACGAGCATTTCAGAATAGAAAAAAGGGAGGACGGACTGTGCAAACCATCCAAAAAGCATGAATTCAGTATGTATTTGGAAGGAGAATTCTATACGCTGCATTTTAGGAAAACCAATCATGAGTTTACCGATGCGTTGAGCAAATTGGACACGCAAATCCTGTACAAAACCATTTTAGAGCCTATTTTGGGCATCACAGACCTCAGGAACGATAAGCGGATTTGCTATGGTTATGGCAAAAACAACCTGATCAAAATGAAGGATTTAGTAGATTCGGGAAGTTATGCGGTAGGTTTCAGTCTGGTTCCTACAACAGTTGAAGAAATCAAGGCAATTGCCGACGCAGGTTTGGTAATGCCCCCAAAAAGCACGTATATTGAGCCTAAGCTCCGTAGTGGGCTTGCCATTTATGAATTGTAAATTTTAATCAATTGTTCATTTTGATGATATTTATGACTGAAAACCGTCAGTTCGAGTTTTTTCAGAAAGAAAAAGTATCGAGAACAAGGTTTGTAACTGAGAAAATTCTTTTCTCGATACATTTTTTTGAACTTTGGTTCAAAAAATCACTCGAAATGACGAATTTTTTATCGTTTCTGCCATACGTTCATCAATGGGCAAAATAGCAGGAATCCATTAATTTAAAAGACTCCGCATCATCCCGATAGTTATCGGGAGCGGAATGACATTAATTAAACTATGTCCATAAAAGATAATCTCAATCAAATAAAATCAGAGCTCCCCGAGAGAGTTACTCTGGTCGCCGTTTCCAAAACCAAGCCCAACGAGGATATTTTAGAGGCTTACGAAGCGGGGCAACGCGTATTTGGAGAGAACAAAGTGCAGGAGATGGTCCAGAAATGGGAAGATTTGCCCAAGGACATCGATTGGCATATGATCGGCCACGTACAACGGAACAAGGTCAAATACATGGCCGAATTTGTTTCTTTGATTCATGGGGTCGACAGCCCTCGATTATTAAAAGAAATCAACAAGCAGGCAAAAAAGTACAATCGTGTGATTCCATGTTTGCTACAAATCCATATCGCCGAAGAGGACACCAAATTTGGTCTGGATAAAGCAGAACTGGAGGAGCTTATCGAGTCTGATGCATTTAAGGCGATGGAAAACATAAAAATTGTCGGTTTGATGGGCATGGCCACATTTACGGATGACGAAAACCAGGTACGCAAGGAGTTCGCCCAACTCAAATCCATGTTCGGGAACCTCAAAACAAAATTGGACGATATCACCATACTTTCCATGGGAATGAGCGGAGATTACCAGATTGCCATTGAGGAAGGCAGCAACATGGTACGAATTGGAAGCAGTATATTTGGAGCTAGAAACTATTCATAACCAGTAATTTTCCATGTACGCGATACTTGACATTGAAAGCACGGGAGGAAAATACAATGAGGAAGGCATCACCGAAATTGCCATCCACAGGTTTGATGGGCACCAGGTGGTCGACAAATTCATTTGTTTGGTCAATCCAGAACGGGAAATACAGCCTTTTGTGGCCAAACTCACGGGCATCAACAATAAAATGTTACGTTCGGCACCCAAGTTTCACGAAGTGGCCAAACGAATTGTAGAAATTACCGAAGATGCCGTTTTAGTGGCGCACAATGCCCAGTTCGATTATAGGATCCTGAGAACCGAGTTTCGGCGTTTGGGATACGATTTTCAGCGCAAGACGCTTTGTACGGTAGACCTTTCCAAGCAGCTTATCCCTGACGCGGAGTCGCACAGCTTGGGAAAATTGGCCCGTTCGCTCGGCATACCGATGAGCGATAGGCACCGTGCCAATGGTGATGCACTTGCCACCTTGAAGCTTTTCAAATTATTATTGGACAAGGATTCGGACAAGAAAATCATTACCGAGGTCATCCGCGAAGAGACCCACGGGGAACTTTCCCCCACCCAGTTGGATATGGTCTTTGACCTGCCATCGGAAACTGGGGTCTACTACATGCACGACAAAGATGGACAGATCATCTTTATAGGGAAGACCAAGGACATTAAAAAGCGGGTGAACCAACATTTTACCAATGTGGGGAAGGTCGCGCGCAAACTTCAAAAGGAAACCAAGAAAGTTACCTACGAAAAAACAGGAAGCGAACTCATTGCCATTTTAAAGGCGTATTTGGAACAGAAAAAGAACAGACCCAGATACAATCACGTTTCCAAAGGAAAACTCTTTACGCACACCATAGATTTTAGTCAAAACGGAACCGAGCATATCATGTTGGCGCCGGAAAAGAACCGGTCGCTCGAACATAAAAAGTTGGCCTTTAATGGAATCGAATCGGCGCGAAGCTTTGTAAAAAAGGTTTCCGAAGAGTTTGATTTCTGCCCGGCCTCATTGGAAACGGACAATAAATGCCCGAAGGCAATTAATGCTCCAGGTGCTTTGGAATGTAACGAAAAAGTACTGTCCGCGTTTGAAAAGTACAGCATCCAGGATAAAAACGTGGCCCTGACCGATCAGGGCAGACATGTTGGGGAGCGAAGTTTTATTTTAATAAAAAATGGTAGACTCCAAGGGTTTGGATTTGTGGAACTCAACCATCAAATCAATAATATTCATATCTTAGAATCCATAATGACCCCGATGCGGAGCGATGAAAATACGACCTTCATCATAGAAACTTTTTTAAGAAAAAACAACCGACTCAAAACCATACCACTAACTTCTTGATCATTGAAAGAATTCAAACCACAAGCCAAATGGAAAAGCAAGCTTCATGAAGTCATTTATGAGGCCGATACACCAGCAGGCAAGTCTTTTGATATTCTTCTGTTCATATTGATTATCATCAGTGTTATTTTGGTGATGTTGGAGAGCATTGATGAGTTTGATGCGCGTTATCACAGTGAACTATTGACCCTCGAATGGGTGGTCACCATCTTTTTCACCTTAGAGTACATTGCACGCCTGATCAGCATTAAAAAACCATTGAAATACGTTTTTAGCTTCTATGGCATCATCGACTTCCTGTCCACAATACCTCTTTACCTTTCCTATATTCTGGCAGGCTCCCAAGTTTTGTTGGCCGTAAGGGCTTTCCGATTGCTTCGGATTTTCAGAATATTAAAGCTCGTTAAGTTTATGGGCGAAGCTTCACAGCTACAATCGGCGTTAAGGGCAAGTCGCGCCAAGATAGCCGTGTTCATTTATGTGGTGTTGATTCTATCTGTTATCATGGGCACATTAATGTACATCGTGGAAGGGGATGATTCTGGGTTTACAAGTATTCCCAAAAGTATCTATTGGACCATTGTTACACTTACCACAGTGGGCTATGGCGATATTGCTCCCCAGACCAATTTGGGACAATTTTTAGCAACGGTGATCATGGTTTTGGGTTATGGAATAATTGCAGTGCCCACAGGCATTGTTACAGCAGAATTCACCAAAAACACGAAAGATAATACAAGAGATGATGATGGATTTCTGGTGCATGTAAATACGCAAGCCTGTCCCAACTGCTCGGTTGAAGGCCACAGGGACGACGCTACCCATTGTTATAATTGTGGACACCCGTTATGAGCGAAAAAGCATTACTTGCAGTGGTTGGCCCCACGGGCATTGGAAAGACCGCTTTGGGAATCCAACTGGCGAAACACTTCAACACCGAGATTGTTTCCGCAGATTCCAGACAGTTTTTCAAGGAAATGGAAATTGGGACCGCTGTTCCATCAAAAGAGGAACTGGAGCAAGCACCCCATCATTTTATTCAACACAAAAGTATTTTTGAACCTTATTCTGTGGGTGACTTTGAGAAGGAAGCACTTTCCCTGCTGGAGGATTTGTTCCAAAAAAAAGATGTGGTGGTTATGGTCGGCGGTAGCGGTCTTTACGTGGATGCTGTTATATCCGGCCTTGATGAATTCCCAGAGGTTGATCCCGAGATACGCTCCAAATTAAACCGGCGATTGGAAGATGAAGGCTTAGAAAGTCTTCAAAAAGAATTAGAACAAAAAGACCCAGAATATTACAAAAGCGTGGATTTAGAAAACCCACACAGGCTCATAAGGGCGTTGGAAGTCTGTGTAGCATCCGGTAAACCTTTTTCCTCCTTTCTGGACAAACCAAGGGCCGCAAGGCCATTCAAGTCTTTTTATATAGGCATTGATGCCCCTAGGGAAACCATCTACGAACGCATAAACACACGTGTTGACCTCATGATGGAAGCTGGCCTGTTGAAGGAAGCTGAAAACCTTTATACAAATAAGGACCTGAACGCATTGCAAACAGTTGGTTACAAAGAACTTTTTGAATATATTGAGGGGAATTGCAGCTTGGAATTTGCTATTTCCGAAATCAAAAAGAATACTAGGCGATTTGCAAAACGGCAACTTACCTGGCTGCGAAAAAATGATGCCATTTTGTGGGTACCCTATAATGCTGAACCAGAAGAGGTACTTAGAATGGTCACAGACCGACTTAAAACCAACCTTTATGCCTAACGGTAAAACTGTACTAATAGTTATGGGAGTCAGTGGTTCCGGTAAATCAAGAATCGGAAAGCTACTATCGGAAAAACTATCCAGACCCTTTTTTGATGGTGATGATTTTCATCCTGAAGCGAACGTTAAAAAAATGAGCGCAGGCTCTCCGTTGAATGATGAAGACCGAAAAGGATGGTTGGTTGCCCTAAATAAATTGGCCGTAGAACATAAGGACAAAGGTGCAATAATTGCTTGTTCGGCTTTAAAAAAGAACTATAGAAGCCTTTTGAGGGCCGGAATGGGCAATTGTATGGAATTTGTATATTTAGATGGTTCCTTTGAATTGATAAAGTCTCGATTGGAACAAAGGAAAGGACATTTTATGCCCTTGAACTTGTTGAAATCCCAATTTGACACGCTGGAACCACCTTCCAAGGCGATAACGGTTTCCATAGATGAAACTCCTGCCAAGGTTGTGAAAAGCATAATTAAAAAACTCAACGATTAAAAATCCCCCGAATTTTCGGCAGAAAAAAGCCACCTTTAAAGGTGGCTTTTTTATATGATATGGGATATTGGTTTATTGCTCGTTTTCAGCTTTTACAACAAGCCTAAATCCTTCCCCGTGTATATTCAATATTTCAACTAAGTCATCTTTTTTCAGATATTTCCTCAGTTTGGCGATATAAACATCCATACTTCTGGAAGTGAAATAATTGTCATCCCTCCAGATTTTGGTCAATGCCAGTTCTCTTGGCATCAAATCGTTTTCATGAAGCGCCAACAAACGTAATAGTTCGTTTTCTTTTGGAGACAGTTTTATAGGTTCTTCTTCCTTATATTTCAAGAAGCGTAGTTTTGAGTTTAAATGGAAATTTCCAATCTCAAACTCAAACTGCTTACTATCGGCCAAAGAACTGGATGCTTTTCTCTGGAGAATCGCTTTTAGTTTCATTAAAAGCACTTCGGAATCAAAAGGTTTGTTCAAATAATCATCTGCACCGGCCTTATATCCTTTGAGCACATCTTCTTTCATTGTTTTGGCGGTCAGAAAGATGATCGGAACGTTCTCATTCTTTTCACGGATTTCCTTTGCCAAGGTAAATCCATCTTTATAAGGCATCATTACGTCCAAAATACAAACATCATAATTGTCCTTTTTGAACTTTTCAAAACCTTCCATTCCGTTTTTGGCCAAAACAACATCAAAGTCGTTCATGGTTAAATAGTCCTTAAGAACAATTCCAAAATTGGGATCGTCCTCTACCAATAGTATCTTTTTTTTCTCTGTTTCCATAGTTCGTTTTTAAATTAAAGGGAGTTTTATAAAAAAGGTACTTCCTTTTCCCTTTTCGCTTTCTGCATAAACCTCGCCCTGATGATCATCTATAATTCGTTTTACGTAGGCCAATCCTAATCCATGGCCTTTAACGTTATGTATGTCGCCGGTATGTTCCCGGTAAAATTTTTCAAATACTTTTTTCAGGACCGCTTTGCTCATTCCAGCACCATGGTCCTGTACTTTAATAATGATGCTATTTTTTACCACTTCGGTAAATACATCTATTTTAGGTGTTTCCGGGGAATACTTTACGGCATTGTCCAAAATATTTACCATAACATTCGTCATGTGCATATCATTGGCCAATACTTCAGAACGTTCTGCGTCAAGATGGGAATTTACATAGCCGCCCCTATCCTGTACAATAAGCTCTATATGTGCAATGGCATCTGTAATAATATCGTGCATATTTACACGGTCTTTACTGATGTCCAATTGATTTTTCTCCAATTTGGATATCCTCAATACGTTTTCCACCTGCGCGTGCATACGTTTATTTTCATCACGAATCATGCCTAGATAACGCAACACCTTCTCCTTGTCCTCTATGGATTTCGGATTTCGGATAGCTTCCACTGCCAAATTAATGGTCGCTATGGGCGTTTTGAACTCGTGCGTCATATTATTGATGAAATCTGACTTGATTTCTGAAATACGTTTTTGCTTTATTAGCTGGTAAATTGCACTGGAATAGGCCAACATTATTACTAAAGTGAACACCAAGGATAACAGGGCCATTCCCATCACTGAGCTGAAAATGTACTTTTTCATGCTTGGAAACGTGAGCAACAGCGAAAAATTTGACCTCCCTTCACTATCCTTAAATATAGGTGCCTTGTACATTTTGGTGCCAGAAAACTTGAACTTTCTGGAGCGCACCTTGGTAGGGTAACCTTGACTGTACACCCCATATTCGTAATCGGTGTCAATATTCCGGTTACTCAACTCTTGACTGAGCAACAATTCCAGTTCTTGTTTGGACACCCTTTTATGAATCGGCTTTGCTTTGGCCGCCTCCATAAAAACATCTTCCCAAGCCGCTTTGTCAATACTGCTCAATCCACCAATTTTCTCCGCGCGCTGTATGGGAGTCAAGCTATAACTCTTTCCATCCAGTCCATATTCTTCTTTGAACACGGCCTTAGTACGCTTGCTGGTGAAATTTTTAATTGTGGTCGTATCTTCATTACCACCTGTATTAATATCAAAGAACGCAGAGGTTATATTGTAATCTTCTTCAAGAATTCCGTGTGAATAAAATAGAATTTCATCGGAATTCAAATCCCGATCCACGAACAAAAAATTCTTGTACTGCGTGCTCTTGGGCTCGCCAATACTGTCTGCAAGAGATGCTAAACGATCCGAGTATTCCTTCATCTCGCGCTTCTCCACCCTACTCGCCACTTTATCCAGAATGTCCGTAACTGTCCTCGAGAATTGTTCTTCTTTGTCGTTTACGGATGTTCTGATCCAGTAAACCTGCACGAAAATTATCCCCAAAAGAGATAAGCTCATAAGAACAACCAGAAGAACGAATAGCTTCTTGTTCATTGGTGTAAAATTAAAAATTTAACATTTAGTAATTTTAGCGTTTAACCAAAACTTAACATAAATGTTAAAATTTAGGTGCTATCGCTAAAAGTTTGAGGTGTAGTTCTTTAACCTTTTCTTTGGTTTTGCCCAAGTCTAGGTTTTCTATAACGTAATGGGCCAATTTCTTTTTTTGCCCGTCTTCCAATTGGTTATGTATGCGGTCTTTTATTGCTTGTTCGTTCGTGCCATCCCTGCGAACAACCCTGTTTATCCTGATGTCCTCTGGCGCAGTTACAAGTATGGTGCAATCATATTTATCTTGTACTTGGTTCTCAAAAATCAATGCGGTTTCTTGGATAACGTAAGGTGATTCTTGGCTTTTGGTCCACTCTAAAAAATGCTCTCTGACCGCTGGATGTACAATTCCGTTAAGTTTTTCGAGCAAATCGGAATCCTTAAAGACTTTATCCGCTATGTATGCCCTGTTAAGACCTTTGCTATTATAAGCCCCGTCCCCCAACAATTTTATAATTGCTTTTTTAATTTCCTTGGAAGTTATCATCAAGTCCTTGGCCTCCTTGTCAGAATCATACACCGGAATCCCTAAGTCCGAGAACATTTTTGCTACGGTACTCTTTCCACTTCCAATCCCCCCTGTAAGCCCTACTATCATCATTGCTGTTCCAAAACAAAGTTTACGGTCCTTTTTTCCAACTTTACGTCGTATACTTTTTGAGGGCTCTCTGTAATTTCCAAAAACAATTTGCTGCTTTCGGAGCCATCCAACTGACCATAATCCGCCACAACCTCAAAATCCGACGCAGATATCTCTTTCAATCGTTCTATCGTGGCCTTGCAAAGAATGGTAACCGAGTTGGGAAATGTTTTTACTTGGTAACCTTCAGGAATATTGCGCACCTGAACCGAAACTTCAAAAACTTTTTCCGAGAATTTGGACACCTTGCCAAAAACCGTTGCACGCCCCACAGAGAATATGCTATTGTCCAGCCCTTTCGGGAAAAGCAACGAGACATCACTAGAAAAATCTTCGCTGACATTGCTGAGTTGTACAGGTGAGGTTTTAATGACCTTTATGGTATCTATTTCACTTTTTGGTCCTTTCACCACAACTGAATCAGGAGATATGTTAACCTTTCCGTCCAATATATAATTTTGTTGTAGTTGAAGGTTCAGGTTCGCCTGAATAGGTATCTTCTTGGAGTCGACTTTGTATAGATCCACATCCAGCACGTTCGGGTCCAAATCCAACAAGGATATGTTTTGAGACAGTTGTTGGTCCATTTGTCGAATCAAGACCTGCTCGTCAAGAACATATTTCCCATCTTGGTACGTTACTTGGGATACATCAATATCTACTCGACTTCTAAAAATCTTATAGTACAAAAATTGAAACCCACTTGTTCTGAGTTTTGCTTCAATCTGATTGTTTGAGTTCTCCCCCAACAACAAAGAATCGGGAAGATTACGGTAATTTAAGGTAAAATAAGCCCTGGATTCATAAGTTTCAGACAAATTACTGATAAACCATGCAAAAAAAGAGCATATCAGAAATAGCAAAAATACTTTCGCTTTCTTCTGGTTGAGACCGTGCAATACCTTTTTAAACACTTTACTTCTTCTTGAAAAATAGTTTTGGAAACAACTCCTCTGGCTTCTTATTACTAAAGTTAAGCAACATTGTGGACTTGAAGAAACCTATTCCATATCCCGTAAACTGAATCATAAGTGCAAAAATGGACAACAAGGCGACAATGAGGCTTTTACTCTTTATTAAAGCGTCCAAAAATAGTACCAAAAAATAGAACGCATAGAGCATCAAGGGCAGTCCTAACCCTACAAAAAACAAGGCCAAGGCTACTATGAGGCCCAACATGAACAATGTCGGAAACCAGTATGTCGGCTTCGCTGTTCCAGGGTGCCACTTGTTGAGTATGGGGCGAACCATCCCAAATTTATTGACTTGAATATAAAATTTGTTCCAATCGATACGCCTTTTATGATACACAAATGCCTCGGGGAACAATCTAGTTTCAAAACCCGCTTTCCATATGCGAAAAGTCAGGTCCGGATCTTCCCCAGGATGAATTCGGCCGAAACCTCCCGCCTTTTCAAATGCTTCTTTGGATATCCCCATATTAAAACTACGGGGTTGAAATTTACCTACGCCCTTTTTACCTCCGCGGATACCTCCGGTGGTCAAAAAAGATGTCATTACATAATTGATGGCTTTCTGAATGGTGGTAAAGGATTCATCTGCGGCATCGGGTCCACCAAAACAGTGCACAAACTCCCTTGTTAGTTCCTTGTCCACTTCGGACAAATATTGCTTTGGCAGGATACAGTCCGAATCCAGAATGATGAAGTAATTTCCTTTGGCGTGTTGCATTCCAAAATTTCTGGAATCCCCCGGGCCTGAGTTTTCCTTGAAGTAGTAGGAAATGTTCAACTTGCCCTGAAACCTTTTTACCACTTCCTCCGAACTTTGTGAAGACCCGTCCTCAACAATAACCACCTCAAAATCTTTCTGGAAGTCTTGTTCTTGAAGACTTTCCAGAAGTTCCCTAATTTCTTCGGGCCGGTTGTACACCGGTACCACTATGGAAAAAAATGTGTTCATCTCGAACAGAAAAGCCACCCTAAAAAGAGTGGCTTCCCATATATTTTTTTAAAGTTTATTTCGAAAACTCATCGATTACTTCTTGACTTACCCCGGTATTGGAAAAACCACCATCGTGGAACAGGTTCTGCATGGTCACTTTTTTGGTCAAATCTGAGAAAAGTGATACCGTATAGTTGGCACAATCATCAGCGGTCGCGTTGCCCAATGGCGACATTTTTTCCGCGTAGTTGATGAATCCATCAAACCCTTTTACACCCTGTCCGGCTGTGGTCGGGGTCGGAGATTGGGAAATTGTGTTCACTCTCACCTTGTGTTCTTTTCCAAAGAAATAACCAAAGCTTCTTGCCACGGACTCCAAATAAGCCTTGTTGTCCGCCATATCATTATAATCTGGGAATGTTCTCTGCGCAGCCATGTAGGTCAGAGCAACTATACTTCCCCATTGGTTCATCGCTTCAGCTTTATAAAGTGACTGCATAACTTTATGGAAAGATAATGCCGATACGTCCCAGCCTTTTTCCGTAAAGCTATAGTTTTCATCTGTGTAATGTCTTCCTTTTCTAACGTTTACGGACATTCCGATGGAATGGAGCACAAAATCCAGTTTTCCTCCCAAAATCTCCATGGATTTCTCCACCAAGTTTTTCAAGTCCTCCTCGTTAGTGGCATCTGCAGGAATAATTTCTGAATTGGTTTTTTCCGCCAGTTCATTGATTTGCCCCATTCGCATGGCGATAGGTGCGTTGGTCAGAACAAACTCGCCACCTTCTTCGTGAACGCGTTCAGCGGTTTTCCAAGCAATGGAGTTAGGGTCCAATGCGCCAAAAATGATTCCTTTTTTACCTTTTAAAAGATTGTATGCCATAGTTTATTGCTATTGTTGATTGTGTCACAAAGATATTTAAACTATTTGAAGTTTGGGAAGCAGCTTTGTGGTTTTATTGTAACAGCTCCCTGGCATGCGCCAAAGCGGATTCGGACAATGACTTGCCCCCCAACATTTCCGCCAACTCCCGAATACGTTCGTCCATAGTCAATTGTTTAATGTGCGTACTGGTTCCTTCCGCTCCCTCTTCCTTATAAACTTTGAACTGATACTTTCCTTTTGAGGCCACTTGCGGCAAATGTGTAATGGAGAACACCTGCATGGTACCGCTCATTTGCTGCATGATCTCGCCCATACGGTTGGATATTTCACCTGACACCCCGGTATCGATCTCATCGAACATCATGGTCGGCAGGTTTTCATACTCCGCCAAAATGGATTTTATAGTGAGCATAATCCGGGAAAGTTCACCTCCAGATGCCACTTTTTTAAGTTCTCCGTAATTGGAGCCCTTGTTTGCAGAAAACAAGAACACCAAATCATCTTTACCGTTGGTCTTAAATGATTTAGATGGATTTACCTCTATCTTAAATGTCGCTGCCGACATTCCCAAAGATGATAGGTTGGCTTGAAGCCTTTTATTCAATTTGGGAATGACAGCCTTTCTGCCCTCACTTATTTTTTTGGCCCAAGCTTCTACCTTTTTGGTGATAGTGTCAACCTCTTGTTGTTTTTCCTTGATTTTGGATTCAATATTGGCAACCGCGTCTACTTTTTGTGCCAGTTCCTCTCTAATGACTATTAAATCCGTAACGGAATCCGTATGATGTTTTTTCTGAAGGTCGTATAGCTGCTGTAATTTTCCATTGACTACTTCCAAACGTTCAGGATCAGCCTCCACACCTTCCTGCATTTGTTCCAGTTCGGATGCAATATCATCGGTTTCAATCAAAACTGATTGAATCCTATCGTACAAAGATTTATAGTCAGCCCCGAAATCAGTCAAGCCCTGGAATGCGCGTTTTAAATCGGTAAGTCGGCCTACAATACCCAATTGCTCGTCATTCAACAACTGATGTCCGGCGGACAACTGTTCCATAATCTGCTCCACGTTGCTCAATTGCTCATACTCTTCTTCGAGTTCTTCCTGCATGCCTTCCTTGAGCTTGGCATCTTCCAGTTCCTTCAACAAAAAACTATTGTAATCGTGTTCCTTATCGGCATCAGCCTGGAAATCTTCCAACTTTTGAAGCTCTTTGGACGCTGTCCGCAGCTTTTCAAGCTCCTCCGTATATCCCGTAAGATTTTCCGAGTTATCGGCCAATGCATCCAACACTTTCATCTGAAAATCGTTGTCGGTGAGCTGCATGGTCTGGTGCTGCGAATGCACATCCACCAATTGGTCGCCCAAGGCACGCATTACATCCAAAGTAACAGGGGAATCGTTTACAAATGCCCTCGATTTACCGCTCGGCAAAATTTCCCTCCGCAGAATAGTAGTGTCCTCGTAATCCAGTTCGTTTTCTTCAAAAAACGGCCTGAGCTGATATTTGGAAACATCGAACTCGGCCTCTATCACACATTTTTGTGCTGTGTTTTTTAACGACGATAAATCGGCTCGCTTTCCCAGAACCATGGAAAGTCCCCCTAAAAGTATGGATTTTCCAGCGCCGGTTTCACCTGTTATGGTAGTGAATCCGTTGGAAAAAGACACACTTACGTCATCAATGAGTGCATAATTTTGGATGGATAGATTTGCTAGCAATATTGAAGAATTTACCCGTAAAGATAAATTTCTTTATAGAACTGCACTAGTAATTTATTTCATTCCATGTGCTGGAATAAAATGGAGCCACTTTGTTTAAGGTTTCCTTGAGTTTTACAATGTCCACCTTGGGGCCGTCAGAGAAGATATTCTGGATTTCTTCGGACTTGGCATCGAAAAAGGTCTGAATCAGGAAAGCATTGGGTCTGCGACTAATGAGTGTTTCGAACAAACGAAGGCTTCCCGCAATAATTTGCTTGCCCGTGCTATTGTTGTCTGCCAATATATCGAGCCCTTTTCTATGGTAGTTGTACATGGCAATCCTGTATTCCCTGAACGAGTTGCTCAATAAGTTATCGACCAATTCGAAACGGCTTCGGTCTCCCGTTTCTTGGCTCCAGCCGGCGTAACCGGAACTTTGGGCCTGGGTGACAATATTCTGGGCCTGACGGTAAAAATCGTTGCCTCCTTCCAAAGAAAATGTATCGGCATCCAATCCCAACATAATGTAGACGTAGTAGGAAATCACCCCTACCAAATTGGAATCAAAATTGTTTGGGTTGTAGACCAAAGGCTGAAACTCCTGATATTGAAAGTTAAACGAATTGTCCTTGTAGTTGAATACTGGACTTTCGTATGTGGTGTTAAAAACCGGTCGCGTGGATTGTATCTGAATATTGGCTTCAAAACGGTCCGATTCGTACTGGGTTACCGTAATGAACATCCGTGCATTGACACGTTCATTTTCACGATAGGTCCTGTTCGTCCATTTTGTTTTGTTCACGAAATCGTTCAGCGAACGCTCCAAAGTCCTAAAAATCTGTTGATTGGTCTGCCCTACTTGGTCCGAGTTAACGGTTACGGAGCAGCTCAGCTCTTGTGCAGAAGTTCCGATGGTCACCAACAATAAGAAAACAGAAAAAACTATGTTACGCATGAATCCTGGAGATGATTTCTTTCCAAATATCGGAAGCTACTTCGGGCTTCGTCTTCAAATCAAACGTTTTTATCTCCGAATTCTTATCTATGAAAGTAATTTTATTTGTGCTGCCCCCGAACCCAGCCCCATCATCTTTAAGGGAATTGAGAACAATGCCGTCCAAATGTTTTCTTTTGAGCTTGCCTTTGGCATTCTCCAGTTCATTTTGGGTTTCCAAGGCAAATCCGACCAAGAATTGATTTTGTTTGGCCTCACCAAGTGACATTAAAATATCCGGGGTACGTTCCAGCTCAATCTTCATGTCACCTTCCTGCTTCTTCACTTTTTCAGAAGCTATTATTTTAGGACGATAATCTGCTACCGCAGCTGCACATATGGCGATATGGGTATCCGGGTAATGTTCATGGCAGGCTTCGTACATTTCCTGTGCGGACGTCACTCGAATGAGTTGAATATTATAATGTTCGATGTTCAAATGTGTGGGGCCTGAGACCAAAATTACATTTGCGCCAAGGTTTGCAGCCTTTTTGGCCAGTTCAAACCCCATAGTGCCCGTGGAACGGTTTCCCAAAAAACGAACGGGGTCAATGGCCTCTTGTGTAGGCCCGGCTGTAATGAGTACTTTTTTTCCAGAAAGGTGCAATCCCTTTTTCAAATCTTCTTGGATGAAGGCTACGATGTTCTCAGGCTCTGCCATACGTCCCTCGCCATGCAATCCACTTGCCAGCTCTCCCGATTCTGCAGGAATTAGGGTATTGCCAAAAGACTCCAACTTATCCAAAGAATTTTTGGTGGATGGGTGCTGGTACATATCCAAATCCATGGCCGGAGCAAAATAAACAGGGCATTTGGCCGATAAATAGGTGGCCAAAAGCAGATTGTCGCAGGTTCCATTGGCCATTTTGGAAAGGGTGTTGGCGGTGGCTGGTGCAATCAGCATCACATCGGCCCAAAGTCCAAGTTCGACATGGTTGTTCCAGGACAGGCTTCCATCCTCCTCGTTGATAAAATCCATCAACACTGGATTTTTGGAAAGTGTGGAAAGCGTAAGTGGAGAAACAAAAGAGCTGGCGCTCTGGGTCATAATAACTTTGACCTGGGCGCCAGCTTTAATCAGTAAACGAACAAGAAATGTTGTCTTGTAGGCGGCAATTCCCCCGGAAACTCCCAAAAGAATATTTTTACCGCTGAGCATTTCTTATGCGTCTTTCTCTGTATTCCTGTAGTAGATTTTATCTTCCAACCACTCTTGCACCGCCAAAGCATGTGGTTTTGGCAATTTTTCGTAGAATTTGGAAACCTCGATTTGTTCTTTGTTTTCAAAAACTTCCTCCAAACTATCGCTATAGGTAGCAAATTCTTCTAGCTTTTCCAACAATTCCTTTTTGATCTCAGAATTGATTTGGATAGCTCTTTTGGAAGCTATGGAGATAGCTTCGTAAATATTTTCGGTTTTTTCGTCAAACTCGTTTCTATTAAGAGTTTTTGTGGAAACCGGGGCCTTGGTGTTTTTCAAATCTTGCATGTGCAATGGTTTAAAAGCTAATTTTTTATTTTGATAAAGAAGCAGTGTCATATGCACTCAACTCCTCACGGATTGTTTCTGCATAGTCGTCAGCCTTTTTCTTGAATTCCGTTTCAGGAAAATAACGCATCAACGTATTGTAAGATTCAAGTGCGTCTTCCAATCGTTCTTGTTTTTTGTCCAATGTACTGTTCAGGGCTAATCTCGTGGCCGATTCTATTCTATAAAACATGGCTTCCTCACGATAGATTGAACCTGGATTGTCTGTAATGAAATTATCAAAAGCAGTGATTGCAGAAATCAAAACGGGCAAATTGAATTCTCCCAACTTGTTGAATTGCTTTGCTATCTCTATTTCTTTCTTCTCCTTTTTGGTGGTCAGCTCCCTGGCCATTGTGTTGGCTTCCTCAAAAAACTCAGACTCGGAATAATTATTGATAAAAGTCTGCAATTTCAAAAGCGCCTTGTCAGTTTCGGTTTGATCTAAAGAGTACCTTGGGGACAGCATATAATAACTTTTAGCTCCCAAAAAACTGGCTTCTTGAATCTTGTCGCTACGTGGGTAGGACTTAATAAAACGCTCAAACTGATAACCGGCCAAGTAATATTCCTCATTTTTGAAGTAGCTATCGGCAAAGAAGAACATCACGCGTTCCCCCTGTGGCTTTCCAACATACTGGGGCGCAATCTGCTCGAACAAGCGAACCGCTCTTTTATAATCACCTTCCTCGTACAGCTTTTCGGCCATATCGTATTTGGCCTTCACGTCTGTTTCCTTAAGTACCTTTTGATACTCACTACAGGATACGAGAAGTGCTGCTGCACAACAAAAAAGGAGTATTGACCTCATTTTCAAAAACATTTTGCAAAATTAGTGATATTGAACGGATATAAAAAAGATTTTTTACCACTCAAATGTAAAAGGTAGCAAGGGTAATCCCCAATCATTTGGGCAACATTTAACGAATTTTAAACATGGGCCTTGTCCAACTGACCCAAAGAGGCTACGATTTTATTCTTCAAAACCGATGTCGCTTCCACTAATGGCAATCGCACTGTAGCACGTGTAATCCCTTTTTTTTCAAAAATACTTTTTATACCGGCCGGGTTCCCTTCTTCAAAAATTTGGGACATTAAGGGGGATAATTTGTGGTGGATAGCGTATGCTTCCTTTACGTTGCCTTCCAAACCAAATTTTATCATATCGGAAAAAAGAGATGGCAATCCTTGGCCCAAAACCGAGATAACCCCTGCTCCGCCTGACAACACCGTGGCCAAAGCCGTTGAATCGTCACCGGAGATGACCAAAAAACCTTCCGGTTTATCTTTAATAATTTTATCAATTTGAACGGCATCACCGCAAGCTTCTTTGATCGCAATAATATTGGTGAAGTCGTGCGCCAACCTTAGCGTGGTCGCCGGCAACATATTGCTGCCCGTTCTGGAGGGTACATTGTAAAGTATGATCGGAATCGGAGATGATTCGGCTATCATTTTAAAGTGCTGGTAAATTCCTTCTTGTGTTGGCTTGTTATAATAAGGAGATACGGAAAGTATCGCATCAAAATCCGATAAATCCAGCGTTTTTAGCTCATGTACCACCGCCATGGTATTGTTGCCCCCTACACCAAGGACCAACGGGAGTCTCCCTGCATTGGCACGCACCACTACATCTACCACCAACTGTTTTTCCGCTTGCGAAAGGGTTGCGGATTCGGCCGTTGTTCCCAAGACCACCAAATAATCCACACCTCCTTGAATGTTATGCTCCACCACTCTTTCCAAGGCTTCCACATCCACCGATAAATCTTCTCTGAACGGGGTTATCAAAGCCACTCCTGTTCCGATCAATTGTTCCATCACTTCAAATTTCTTTTAAGACCTTTAAATATTTTTTCAGTTCACTTTTGAACAACTTAAAGTCGCTCAAGGGTGTATTTAAGATCAAATCGTTGATATTGGGGTCTTGGGCGGCCAAGCCAACTTTGAGACGGGCAAGGGTTTTTACCGATAACAACTTCATCATTAAATTATCATCTTCATAATAATTGATCAACATATCGTACTCCCTGCTCAAAAATTCCAGAACGTAACTGTTTTCTATCTGTCCTTTCCATCCAAGGTCCTTATCCGAGAACATTTGGATGGCGTAAGGGGAATTTTTATCGAACTCTCGCTTATATCCAATGATTTTTATGGCATTCGGTCTCAGCGAAAACTCCTCAATAAGTTCGTAAAAGGCCTCTGCTTTCTGAAAATTATCAACATCGACAATACAGCCCACGCTGGTAATCCCCTTGTCCCTGGCAACAGTCTTGGGAGACCTTTCCAATTCCTCCCTTAAATATTTCTGCCCCGATTTAACCTTAAATTTGTCCTGGAGTCCTTTCAAAAACATATTTTTGATGATTTTTACAAAGGTAAATAATCTACCAAGACGACTTAACAAAGATACGCACGTGAACAATCTAAAATTTAAACAATTTGTTGTATTTACAACTTTTTGTTTTTTAATGTCCTGTAAAAATGATACTGTAAACCTAACGGAAATTCAGGGCAAACAACTCCCAATCGACTCTACTTTAACGCAGACCGATTCCATTGAAACGTTTGTGGAACCGTACCGAAAAAGAATCAACGAAGTATTGGACAGCACCTTGGCATACGCTCCAAAACCGCTATTGCTGAACGATGGCGAACGTACCTCATCCATGGGAAACTTAATGGCGGACATTGTTTTTGAGCAGGCCTCCCCCATCTTCAATTCCAGGTCCGGCAACACCTTGGATTTTGTGGTATTGAACGCCGGTGGTGTACGCTCCATTATTTCCGAGGGCAATGTAAGTGCCAGAAACGCCTACGAAGTAATGCCTTTTGAAAATTACATTGAAGTGGTAGAGCTCAACGGCTCCGCTACCCGGGAACTCATCAATTTTGTGGCTAAGTCCTCACGGAGACATCCTGTTGCCGGAATCGAGATTGTTACGGACAAAAACGGCGCTCTGGAATCTGTGAACATTCAAGGTCGACCTTTTGATGAAAACCGAAATTACTACGTTGCATCTTCCGATTATTTGATTAACGGAGGGCCAAGCGTTGGCTTTTTTGATCAAATTGTTTCCAGAACGGCAACGGATTACCTATTGCGCAATGCTCTTATAGATTACTTTAAAAAAGTGGACACTTTACAGGCGGTTGCAGACGACCGTATAAAACAAATGGATCAATGAAACGAAGGGACTTTATCACCAATACCACCGCTGCATCCACTTTAATTGGATTGGGCGGGCTCAGTTTAAGCTCATGTTCCAATTTGGGCAAAAAACAGATTACCATATTGCACACCAACGATGTGCACAGCCATATCGACACCTTCCCCCCTACCCACTCCAGACACCCTAATTTGGGCGGGGTGGCAAGGCGAGCCACTTTGGTAGGGCAAATCCGTAATGAAAACCCGAACACCCTACTTTTTGATGCCGGTGATATTTTCCAAGGAACCCCCTACTTTAATTTTTATGGTGGCGAACTGGAATTTAAGTTGATGAGCAAGCTCAAATATGATGCGGCAACCATAGGCAACCACGATTTTGACAACGGTATTGACGGCCTTCTCGCTCAAATGCCCAATGCCACTTTTGAAATGATCAACGCCAACTATGATTTTACCAACACGGTGATGGACGGCTATGTAAAACCATATAAAATATATACGGTGGATGGCATTAAAATCGGGGTCTATGGCCTTGGCATTGAACTGGACGGATTGGTGACCAAAAAACTCTATAAGGAAACCCAGTATTTGGACCCCTACGAGATTGCCCTGGACATAGAAAAGCAACTCAAAGAGGAAGAACAGTGCGATTTGATTGTTTGCTTATCGCATTTGGGTTATGATTACGATTACCCGGAAAAACCCTGCGATACCCAATTGGCACAAAAAACTTTCCACACCGATTTGATCATTGGTGGGCATACACATACTTTTTTGGACAAGCCCGATGTGCGCACCAACCAAAACGGCAATTCGGTTCTTGTGAACCAAGTGGGATGCTACGGGATCAATCTAGGTAGGATAGACTTCTATTTTGATAGCGCTAAAAAGGCATCGGCCAACGGAGTGAGCATTACGGTTTAGTTGGTTATTGGTTAATGGTTAATGGTTAATGGTTAAAAAGTTCTTGACTGCGCTCGAACTGACAAGCGACGTCTAATGTTAATCGTAAACTGCCCACTGCCCATTGACTTTCACTTTTATGTCTTATGTCTTGGATCTTGAATCTTATATCTGATTCCTACACTACTGGCAATTGCTAATTGTTAACTGCTTACTGAATACTGCATACTGCATACTGAATATTGTCATTCTAAACCGGACCCTGAGCGTAGCCGAAGGGTGGTGAAGCTTCTAGGTGATTACTTAAGGGCAAATGGTAAAGGGCAAAAGGGTTCTCGACTGCGCTCGAACTGACATTTGTCCATTGTTGATTGTAAATTGATCAAAGGTTGGCCCCTACCAATACTTTCAGTTCCTCTTCCAAGCTATACTCGGGAAAAGGCTTGCCCGCTCTGCCGTACCAATATTTCGCATTCCACTTATCCCCTTCTTTGCGGTGCAGATAAGCATGTATCCAACTGCCCATTGGAGAGCCTATTTCCTGCGCGATGTCATGGGAGGATTCCCAATCGCCCTTTGCATCGAACCAAAGGGATTTTAAAGGCTCCGACCAATCGGATGGAAGTGCGTATTGGTCTAAAGTAGCTTCAAATTCTTCGTACGTTTTTGGTTTCATGGTTCCAATTTTTCCAAAAATTCCTGTTCTGATATGATGGGTACTCCCAAACCTTCCGCCTTGGTACGTTTACTTGGGCCCATATTGTCTCCTGCCACCAAGAAGCTGGTTTTTGATGAAATGGAGGAAGACACTTTACCTCCGTTATCTTCAATCAATTTCTTTAGGTCGTTACGGCTGATGGTCTCGAACACACCCGAAATCACAAACGTATTTCCTTTCAAAAGTTCCGTTTGATTTTCCAACTGCGCTTCGGACAACGAGAATTGTAGTCCATATGATTTTAATCGGTCGATAGTTTCCACATTCGCGGGCTCCGAGAAAAAGCTGACCACACTTTCGGCAATCCGTTCCCCTATCTCGTCTACCGCCACCAATTGCTCTTGTGAAGCTGCCATTAAAGCATCAATATTCTTGAAAGCTTTGGCCAGTTTTTTGGCCACCGTCTCCCCAACATATCTTATCCCCAGGGCAAAAAGCACCCGTTCAAACGGAATGGCTTTGGATGCCTGTACTCCGTTCACTAAGTTTTCGGCAGATTTGTCAGCCATCCGCTCCAACGGCAATATTTGTTCTTTGGTCAAGGTGTACAGATCGGCGTAGTTACCAATAAGGCCTTCCTTGAACAGTAATTCTACGGTTTCGCCTCCTAATCCTTCAATATCCATGGCCTTTCTAGAGATAAAGTGTTGGATTCGACCCGTAATCTGAGGTGGACACCCGATGTCATTCGGGCAAAAATGCTGTGCCTCTCCTTCCTTTCTGATAAGCTCCGTGCCACATTCGGGACAATTTTCAATGTATTTTGTGGGTTCGGAATCAACTGACCGCTTGGTAAAATCTACCTTTACGATCTTGGGGATGATTTCTCCTCCCTTTTCCACAAAAACAGTGTCACCTTCGCGCACATCGAGTTTGGCAATTTGGTCGGCATTGTGCAACGAAGCTCGTTTCACCGTAGTTCCCGCCAACAATACAGGTTCCAAGTTGGCCACAGGGGTAATCGCCCCAGTACGCCCAACTTGATACGTAATCTTGTTTAAAATGGTAGTGGCCTGTTCCGCCTTAAATTTATAGGCCATGGCCCAGCGCGGGGATTTTGCGGTATACCCCAGCTCCTCTTGCTGTTGAATGCTGTTCACCTTCACCACTACGCCATCGGTTTCGTAGGGCAAATCGTGACGGTGTACCTCCCAATAATCCGCAAACTGCATAACCTCTGCGGTGGATTTACACAATTTGGCGACAGTCGGCACTTTGAATCCCCAAGAGCGCGCTTTTTCCAGTACTTCAAACTGGGATGAAACGCCTAAATTGTCGCCAGCTATGCTGTACAACAAACATTCCAAGGGGCGTTGGGCCACCAAGGCACTATCTTGAAGTTTTAAACTGCCTGATGCCGTGTTCCTCGGATTCATGTAAGCATCTTCCCCCGCTTCAACACGCTCTGCGTTCATTTTGGCAAAGCCCTCGAGGGTGAGTATGATTTCCCCTCGAATATCAAACTTCGGTGGATAGTCTCCCTTCAATTGCAAGGGAACCGATTTTATGGTCTTGATGTTATTGGTCACATCATCCCCCTGAAAACCATCACCACGGGTCACTGCTTTGACCAAAAGCCCATTTTCGTAGGTAAGACTGATGGAAGCCCCATCATACTTTAATTCACAAGTAAACTCCACTTCGGCATCTCCCAAAATACGCTGAATCCGCTTCTCCCAATCCTCCAAGTCCTCCTTGGAGTACGAATTGTCCAACGAATACATCCGATGGTCGTGAACAACCGTCTCAAAATTTTTGGTGACCATCCCTCCCACGCGCAAGGTTGGCGACGTCGGGTCCTTAAATTCGGGATGTTCGGCTTCCAGTTTCTGAAGCTCCTTGAGTTTCGTGTCAAACTCGTAATCGGAAATAGACGGCTCATCGAGCACATAGTATTTATAGTTGTGTTCTCTTAGCTCTTCCCTTAGCGATTGTATTTGTTGCTCAATGTTCATATGTTATTGTTGGGCTGAGTCCTTTAAAATAATAGTTGAGTCTTTCAAATTTAACATTACAGTTGTATCTATTCGATTTCTAGTCACACGAACAACCGTATCGAAACCATATTTAATAAAATTAGAATCCTTTTCCACCATCAAAGATGGCTCCCTACTATCAAATTTTATTGAATGGATATCCTCACTATTTATTTTGATCTCAGTTCTTTTCTCATTACATGAAATAGTAATTGCTAAAATGAATAATGGAATAATGTATCTATTCATTGCATAATCGCCTTTAACATTCTATAGTTGCCAAACATATCTTTTCGCAGTTCAATTTCTGAAAAATTACGGGTATTGAAAAGCGCTTTGGTTTCTTCTGCCAAATATTGATTGATTTCAAAATACAACTTTCCGTTTTCTGAGAGATGATTTTCAGCAAAACCCAGAATCGCCCTGTAAAACAGCAACGGGTCTTCGTCAGATACAAACAAGGCGGTGTCAGGTTCAAAATCCTTTACATTTCTTTGGATTTCATTTTTCTCCAACTCCCTGACGTAGGGAGGATTGGACACGATTACATCAAACTCCAGATTAATCTCGGGATTAAGGATATCCTGATGCAGAAACGTGACATCCACTCCATTTGACGCGGCATTTTCCTTGGCTACGCTCAATGCACCTTCCGAAACATCCAATGCATATATTTTCGCATCGGGCAGGTGTTTTGCCAAAGCAATGGCAATGCAACCGCTTCCCGTTCCGATGTCTAAAATCCGTAAAGAATGGTCATTTCGACTCCGCTCAATGACCATTCTGCTCCCTACCCGTCTGGCAGGCGGGCGCTCAGCGTCCAACAAAATCCATTGCACCAACTCTTCCGTCTCGGGGCGCGGAATCAACACGTTTTCATCTACGCGAAGCTCCAAATCCATAAAATGGGCCGTTCCCAAAATATACTGAAGGGGTTTTTCCAATTTCAGTTCGGACAGTGCTTCAAAAAGAGGCTGTTCTTCGTCTTTGTTCAACGTGTATCCAGGCTGAATGGCGAGAATAAACCGTTCCAGATTCAAGTAATGTTCAATACAGGAGTAGAAAAAAGAATCAATTTCTTCTTTGGGATAGATTGCACCCAATTCCGTATGGAAAATATCTTTGATTTCTTTGAGGAGCATTACAGTTTTTTAAGCATCCAAACAGGACAGGAATAATGTCCCGTGTTTCCCATGGGGGCGTCGATGTAGTCAAAACCGTTCTTTTTGTAGAGTTTTTGGGCCGCCTCCATATAGGGCATGGTTTCGAGGTAGCAGGCCTCAAAACCGAACTCCTTCGCCTTGTCCAAACAGTCCTCGATCATTTTGGCGCCAAGGCCTTTTCCCCTAGCTTCTTCCAAAAAGTACATTTTTTGAAGCTCGCAGACATTGCCGTCGTAGTTGTCCAATTTTGCCACGCCTGCGCATCCTATTACCTTGCCTTCGTGCTCCACCACAAAATAGGCTGCTTTGGGCACGTTGTAATTGGAATACATATCGTCCAACGCTTTGTCGGCATATGCAGTGCCCACCTTGGGAACGCCCATATCCTCAAAAACCTTTCGTATTACTTGGGCCACCTGTGCGTTGTCTTCGGGGGTTATTTCACGAATCACCGTATCTCCCATTTTTGTGTTTTTATTGTTCTATTTTTGCGGGGTGAATATACATCAAAAATACATCCTTCGCTGCATTGAACTGGCCAAAAAAGGACTGGGAACCACGGCCCCAAACCCTATGGTGGGATGTGTTATCGTTCATAACAACAAAATTATTGGTGAAGGTTTTACAAGTCCCTACGGAGGGCCTCATGCCGAGGTAAATGCCATTAATTCCGTAAAGGATACGGGTTTGCTCAAAGAAGCATCCCTTTATGTGACCTTAGAACCTTGTTCCCATTTTGGAAAAACACCGCCGTGCGCGGATTTGATTGCCAAACATCAGCTTAAAGAAGTTTTTATTGGCTTGCAGGATCCACACGATAAGGTAGCTGGCAAGGGCATCAAAAAATTGGAGGATGCGGGCTGCAAGGTAACGGTGGAGGTCCTGGAGGATGAATGCCGCAAACACCACAAACGTTTTTTGACATTCCAAGAAAAGAAACGGCCCTATATTATTTTAAAGTGGGCAGAGTCGGATGATGGCTTTTTGGCACCTGACCCCTCCCTACGAGGTGATAGCCCCGAACCTTTCTGGATTACCAATGCCCATTCCAAACAATTGGTGCACCAATGGCGAAGCGAAGAACAGGCCATTTTGGTCGGAACCAACACCGTTTTGGAGGACAATCCCAAGTTGACGACCCGAAACTGGGTGGGCAAAGACCCTATCCGTGTGGTTTTGGACAGACGTTTGAAAGTTGATTCAGGCTACCACGTTTTGGACAAATCTGTACAGACCATAATTCTGACGGAAATTGAAGATACATCAAAATATATAAGAGGTATTGATTATGCTGTAATCGATTTTTCTCAGCATACAGCTCAACAAATCTGTGATGTGCTACATCAAAAAAACATTACCAGCGCGATTGTTGAAGGTGGTGCCAGAACGCTTCAAACTTTTATCGATGAAAACTTATGGGACGAAGCTCGGATATTTAAGGGTGCTATTTCTTTCAAAAATGGATTGCCAGCACCCAAATTACAGGGTACTTTACAACATCAAACCCAAATACTGACCGATACCTTATCTTTTTATAGGAATGATTAAAAATATTATCCTTGATTTTGGCGATGTGCTCATCAACTTGGACAAACCTGCCACGGCAAAGGCAATGGTGCAGCACGGATTTACCGAAGTGACCCCGAACTTGGAGAGTTTGTTTCAGAATTATGAGAAAGGACTTATAGCTTCTTCGGATTTTTTGGATGAAGTGTCAGAACACTTTCCCAACGCCAGCAGGGACTATTTGACGAAAGCGTGGAATTCGATTTTATTGGATTTTCCCGAAGAACGTTTACAATTTATTGAACAGCTTGCAGCGGAAAATAAATATAAGATGCTATTGTTGAGCAACACCAACGAACTGCACATGGATTGTGTTAAGGAACAAATGGGCACGGAACGGTTCAACAGGTTCAAAAATGCTTTTGATGTGTTTTATCTAAGTTACGAAATGGGAATGCGCAAACCAGATGCCGAGATTTTCAACTTTGTTTTGGAAGAGAACCAGCTAACGCCCGAAGAGACCTTTTTTGTGGACGATGTTAAGGAAAATACAGATTCCGCAGCCTCTTTGGGAATACACACTTGGAATCTACAGGTGGGCAAAGAGGATATAACCCAACTAAAATCAAGACTGTAAATGGTATACCTGCTTCTAAGTGTTCTGAGCTCTACTTTGATTTTTGTGGCCTTTAAATTGTTCGATGTCTTTAAAATTCAGACACTTTATGCCATCATTACCAATTATGTGGTTGCGTGCGCAGTTGGCTTCTTTTTATATGATGGCCCCGTTGGTGTGAGCGATCTCGCCAATAAACCTTGGTTGATAGGACCTATATTATTAGGAGTACTTTTCATTGTGATATTTAATCTGATGGCCCATACAGCACAGGTCTCTGGGGTTTCCGTAGCCTCGGTGGCCACCAAGATGTCGTTGGCCATTCCTGTCATCATGGGTGTTTTGCTGTACGGCGAACGTTTAAGTGCTATACAGATCATCGGGATTGTTTTGGCCCTGGTCGCCGTGTATTTGGCCTCCATAAAAGAGAAAAGCATCAAGATTGCCCGAAAGGCACTTATGCTTCCTTTACTGGTGTTTTTGGGATCGGGTGTAATCGATACCAGCATTCAGTATTTTGAGGAAATCCATTTGACCGATGAGGAGATTCCCGTGTTCTCTTCCATGGTCTTTGGCTTTGCAGCCTTAACTGGATTTATATTTATTGGAGTGAAAGCGGTAAAAACTCCGTTGAAAGTCAACTTGAAAAATATTTTGGGTGGCATTGCGCTTGGCGTGCCTAATTATTTTTCCATTTATTTTTTGCTTCGTGCCCTGCGTGAGGGCATTTTGAGCAGCGCCGCCATCTTTACCTTAAACAACGTTGCGATTGTAATGGTCTCCACGCTCGTCGGAATATTATTGTTTAAAGAGAAGCTCAGTCTTAAAAATTGGAGCGGTGTCCTGTTGGCCGTTTTGAGCATAATATTGGTAGCTTTGTTCTGATGGAGAAAAAAGAAGATGTTTACAGGACCGTCACCAAACCTTCACCAGAGATTTTATATAAGGACCGAAAGAGCAAATTTTATGCTGAGGTCCATCCCATTACTTCTGAAGATGATGTAAAACCGATTGTGGAAGAACTCCGTAAAAAATACCATACGGCCAATCACGTTTGCTATGCCTGGCAATTGGGCACGGAAAACCCCACGTACAGGGCCAACGATGATGGCGAACCGAACAATTCCGCTGGGATGCCCATTTACGGACAAATACAATCTTTTGATGTGACCAATGTATTGATTACCGTCACCAGAATCTTCGGGGGCACCAAACTTGGGGTCGGCGGATTGATACAGGCCTATAAAACGGCTGCCCAAATGGCGTTGGAAAGTGCCAAAATCGTGCAAAAAACCATTAAAGCGCAAATGCGTTTACAATTTGAGTATCCAGTTATGGATATTGTGATGCGGACCATCAAACAGAAAGATTTGGAAATTGTTTCCCAAAAAATGGAGTTGGATTGTGAACTGGTGATTTCCGTTCGATTAAGTGAATCTGAAGAAGTTTTTCAACTTTTCGATGAAATGCACGCTGTCGATGTGATTATGATGGATTGATTGAAACAAGACCGCTTTGCTGTTGGATAAAAGAACGCTGCGCTGTTAGACTCAGGACCGCTACGATATTGGACAAAAGAACGCTGCGCTGCTAGACATAAGAACAAAGACTCCTGACTCCTGACTCCTGACTCCTGACTCCTGACTCCTGACTCCTGACTCCTGACTCCTGACTCCTGACTCCTAAAAAATCAATCTTCCAATTTTTCCAAGATATAATCAGGACATTTTATGGGGCGTCCCGTTTTTTTGTCCATAAAGGCCAAAACGGTGTTCGCGGTGGCCAATAACTCCCCTGCTTCGTTCAAAAGGTCATAGTCGAACTCAATCTTGACCATGGGCTTTGATTTCAATTGGGTACGCACGGTCAACAAATCATCATAAACCGCAGACTTTTTGTAGTCAATGTGTAAAGAAATTACGGGCAATATCACCCCGTTATCCTCCATGCTTTTGTAAGTGATTCCCATGGCCCTTAACCACTCCACTCGACCCATTTCAAAATACTGCGCATAATTACCGTGGTAAACAACCCCCATTTGGTCGGTTTCTGCATACCGAACCCGAAAAGAATATGAATTTAGACCCATTTTTAACTGAAAAATTATATATTTAGAGGCTTGCTTATTTTGAGGGTAACATGCGAAAAAAAAACAAAACTTTCAATGACAAATTGATTTTTTTTTTAAAAGAATTGTTCACATATTTGTCGCATCCAATGAGCATCTTGTAACCCTTTAGATGCTTGCTCTTAAGTATTAAAGCTAACCATTAAAACAAGGAAAAACTTCTATGAGTGCTACTGCTAATTCCGTATGGAACAACTGTTTGGCTTTTATCCAAGATAACATCCAACCGCAGGCATTCAAAACATGGTTTGAACCCATTAAGCCTATAAAATTGACAGATAAGGCGCTGAGCATTCAAGTGCCCAGCAAGTTTTTCTACGAATGGCTCGAAGAACATTATGTAAAGCTCCTTAAAGTTGCCATGACCCGTGAATTGGGAAGCAATGCTAAGTTGATTTACGTTATAAAAATGGAAAACAAGTACGGTAACAAGGAACCTTTTACGGAACAGATTCCAAGTTCTAACCGTACAGCTGTGGGACCACAGGAATTGGATGTGCCGATTACCTCCAAAAGTCCCGAGCTTAAAAATCCATTTGTCATCCCTGGAATTCGAAACATCAAAATCGAATCCCAATTAAATCCTAACTATAATTTTGACAATTTTCTGGAGGGCGACTCCAACCGTTTGGCAAGGTCGGCCGGAATGGCCGTTGCCAACAAACCTGGAGGAACATCCTTTAACCCATTATTGGTTTTTGGTGGGGTTGGTTTGGGAAAAACTCACTTGGCCCATGCCATTGGAGTTGAAATAAAAGATAAGTACCCAGAAAAGACGGTACTCTACATATCAGCGGAGAAATTCACTCAACAATATATAGAGTCAGTAAAAAAGAACACTCGAAACGATTTCATCCACTTTTACCAGTTGATAGACGTGCTTATCATTGACGATGTACAATTTCTATCCGGAAAATCTGGTACACAGGACGTTTTCTTCCATATTTTCAACCACTTGCACCAAAATGGCAAGCAGGTAATCTTGACTTCGGACAAAGCTCCGGTGGACATGCAGGATATTGAACAGCGTTTGCTCTCCCGTTTCAAATGGGGTCTGTCTGCGGAATTGCAAAGTCCTGATTACGAGACCCGAGTATCTATCTTGAAGAACAAGTTGTACCGTGACGGTGTGGAAATGCCGGAAGATATTATCGATCACGTGGCCAAGAACATCAAGACCAACATTCGTGAACTGGAAGGAGCCATCATTTCATTGATTGCACAATCATCTTTCAACAAACGCGAAGTTACCTTGGAACTGGCCCAGCAGGTTGTGGAAAAGTTCGTCAAGAACACCAAGCGCGAAGTATCCATCGATTATATTCAAAAAGTGGTCTCTGATTACTTTGAAATGGATGTGGCCACGCTTCAATCCAAAACAAGAAAGCGCCACATTGTACAGGCTAGGCAATTGGCCATGTTCTTTGCAAAAAAATTCACCAAGGCATCTTTGGCCAGCATCGGTTCCCAAATCGGAAAACGTGATCACGCAACCGTACTCCATGCATGCAAAACGGTGGACAACCTTGCCGAGACCGATAAGCAATTCAGAAAGTACATTGAGGATTTGAGCAAAAAGTTCTCTTAATTTTTCACAACATATCTATGAAAACCAAAGTTTTGATGGTCTGCTTGGGAAACATATGCAGGTCACCTTTGGCCGAAGGCATTTTGCAATCCAAAGTGGACCCCGACAAAGTATTTGTGGATTCTGCAGGTACTGCCGGTTATCACGTTGGCAATCCTCCCGATAAACGTTCTGTTGCGGTGGCCAAAAAACATGGTCTAAATATTAACCATCAGAAGTGTAGAAAATTTTCTAAAGCCGATTTTTCGGAGTTCGATCATATCTACGTTATGGACCGAAGTAATTATTCAGATGTAGCCAGTCTCGCCGCCAACCAAGAGCAAGCCAGCAAGGTAAAGTTGTTACTGAGCGAGGTTGAACTGGGCATTAAAGAAGTTCCAGACCCCTATTACGGTGGCGACAATGGCTTTGAAAATGTATATCAAATGATTGATAGGGCTTGTGAGGAAATTGCGAAAAAGCTAAATTAAACCCATGGAAGAGGTAAAACCTGGTTTAATAGTGGGTAAAATCTATTTGATTCCCACAACTTTAGGAGACAATGCTCCTTTGGAAGTCCTGCCCATTTCGGTAAAAGGGACCATAGAGCGCATTGACCACTATATCGTGGAGAATGAGAAAACGGCCAGACGTTTTATAAAACGGGTAAGCCCTAGCAAATCGCAACCTGATTTACATTTACAATCCCTGAATAAATACACCAACCCTGAAGAAATACCCGCTTTTTTGGACCCATGTATTCATGGACATGATATTGGTATTTTGTCCGAAGCTGGGTGTCCGGGCATTGCCGACCCAGGAGCCGATGTAGTTCGTGTTGCGCATCAAAAAAGAATACAGGTGGTACCGCTGGTGGGCCCCTCCTCTATTTTAATGGCCATGATGAGCAGCGGTATGAACGGCCAGAACTTTGCGTTCAACGGTTATTTGCCCATTGATAATGCCGAGCGCAAGAAAATGATAAAAAGTTTGGAACGATTATCCCGTGAAAAAGGGCAGTCCCAAATTTTTATGGAAACACCTTACCGTAACAATAAATTGGTAAAGGAACTTGTAAAAACTTTACAGAAGTCTACCCGACTCTGTATTGCGTGCGATATTACGTTGCCCACAGAGTTTATCTCCACTAAAAGTGCCCATGAATGGAGCGAAATTGAGATAGACCTAGACAAAAGACCAACGATCTATATAATCCAAGCATAAAAAAAGCCCCGAATTTCGGGGCTTTCTTGTTTTACATCATGCCGTAGTTATACTTTGGCATTTTTCTGTTGCTTGATATTGGAAATATCGTAGCCCGCAAATTTTTTCATATAGTACGAGATATTACTTCCGTAAGCATCAGTTACATCGTTTTGTCCATAAGATCGTAGATACTTTTTGACGTTGCCCGCTCCAGCCAAATGGGCCGCAGCCAAAATACCGGATTCAGTTACCTTGATTCCTCCGATAGTTTTTCCGTTGAAGCGCTTGATATCCCTTCTTAAAATCCACTTATTACGGGCAATATTGGCCATAAAGGCTTTTTCCTGAAGTTCTGGATTTTCCAAAAATTCATCCATATTGTAAACTCCCATCAAATTTAATGTGCTGCTACCAAACTGGTATTTGCCCAAATAACCCAATGTATTTACTCTTTGATATTTGCCCTGGGATTCCTTGAAAGCAAGTGCTTCCTTAAAGCCATTGTAGGCTTTTCCCAGAAAAGGAGGGGTTACCTCGTCCTCGTCAAGAAGTTCAATGGAATCTTGCGGTGCAAAGATTTCCAAATTGGTTGTTACCTTCAATGAATCGGGAATTTCAACAACTTCCTTTTTCATTACGGTGTAGGAACCAAAACTTGTCAAAACTACGATCATGGCAAGATGTAGTATAAAACCTATCCATCTTTTCATAATGTTCATATTTGTGATCTCGATACTATATACGTATCAAAAATCAATTTGGCCGGCAAATATAGATGGAGATAAGTTAAAGGGCATCCTAAAGCTCATAAAGATTTCTTAAATCAGCCTTAAAATACGTTAAATGGATGAAAATCAACGATAAAGAACCTTATCTCAAAACTTTTTGTTGATTCAACCATCGGGTGTATTGTACCTTATTTCGGTTGTGTTGCGCCAAAGATTTGGCAAACATGTGGTATCCGAAGTTGGAAACGTCGGCCACAAAATAAAGATAATCGTGTTTTTCAGGGTTCAAAACCGCATCGATTGAAGTAATATCCGGCATGGTTATCGGTCCAGGAGGAACACCTGCATATTTATAGGTATTGTAAGGTGAATCCATTTCCAAATCACGAAAAAGGACCCTTTTAATAATGGTGTCGTAATTGCCCGTTTCCTTTTTGATGGCGTAGATCACCGTGGGGTCGGCCTGAAGCAACATTCCTTTTCGGATTCGATTCAGGTACACGCCCGCCACTCGCGGACGTTCATCTACCTTGGCGGTTTCTTTCTGTACTATGGCTGCTAAAGCAGTGACCTCATTGGGAGTCAATCCAAGGTTTTTTGCCTTTTGCAAACGGTCACTGTTCCAGAAGCGTTCGTATTCCGTCCGCATTCGGTCCCTAAAACTCGTTGCGTCAGTATTCCAGAAAAATTCGTAGGTATTTGGAATGTACATCGCCAGTTTGGTATCCTCATCAAACTTTGTTTCCTTCAAAAACTCAGGATCATTGAATGTTTGAAGCAATTCTAAACTATCTGCTTCTATCTGTTCCGCTACCCTTCCCGCCAACAACGCCAGCGATTCTTGATTATTAAATGATACTTGAACAGGTAAGTTGGCGCTCCGAAGGGTATTGATAATTTCGTTGTTGTTCATCCCTCTTTTGAGGGCATATTTGCCTGCTTTTATATTGGTGATATACCCTTTACGTTTGGCGACGGCCTCAAAAGTCGACAAATCTTGCAACAAAGGTTCCAATGAAGTTTTTACATCACTGAACGATGCATCCGTTTCAATGTAAACAAAGGCTTCATCGTTATTGAACTGGGTATTGGGACTAAAAATGGCACTGTAAATTTGATAAGCAATAAAACCGCAGATCAACAATCCGAGGATAGCCGTTGCCCAAAGTACTTTCTTAAGATTCATTTGTATTGATCTTTTGATACATTATTTCGTTCTTGAACCCTTGGTTGGTTCTTATCCATTCCTTTTTAACGCCGATTTCTTCGAATCCCATTTTTTGAAACAAATGGATACTCGCCTCATTATCCTCCAAAATATTGGCGTAGAGTTGATGCATGTCCAAAGCAGAAAATGCATAATCGCACAAAAGTGACAAAGCTTCTGCACCAGCCCCCCTGTTTCTATCACCAGGTTCAACGATTATAATTCCGATTCCCGCCCTACGGTGTTTAGGGTCAAAATCGAACAAATCGATAAGCCCTATACATTCGTCTTGATTGTTACTGATACATAAACGTAACTGCTTCACATCATAAATATCCCGGTGGGCATTGTCCAAATACAGTTGCAGTACTTTTTTTGAATACGGCTTCAAGGTACCGCTCACCTCCCAGACCGATGTGTCGTTTTCCAATTTGTACAGAAAATCGAGGTCAGTGGGCTCCAAGGCCCGTAAATAGACTTGTTTTCCTTTTAGATTGAGCATTCGACGGTTCCTTTAAATACCTGTATGGCAGGTCCTTTTAAAAAGATATTGCTGTACTTTCCATCCTTCTTTTCAAAAGAAATGGTCAAATCGCCTCCAATGGTATGGATATGGACTTCGTTGGCTGCAGTTTTACCTGATTCGTGCATGGCCAAGGCCACGGCAGTCACCCCCGTACCACATGAGAAGGTCTCCCCTTCCACTCCTCTCTCGTAGGTTCGTACATCAAAAGCATTGTCGCTGGTCTGTTCCACAAAATTGATATTGCTCCCGGACTCACCGTAAATTCCATATCGGAGTCTCTTCCCTTCTTTTTGTACATCGAACTTTTCCAGCTCTTTTACCAATTGTACGTGGTGCGGGGAGCCGGTATCCAAAAAACTATGGTTTTGTTTCTCGTGTATCCTATCCACATCAATCATCTTTAAATTGACGATGTCACCTTCCACGGTAGCTTCATGAAGCCCATCTACTGCATTAAAAGTGGTCTTTCTTTCTATAACTCCCAAATAATGGGCAAACGCTACCAAGCAGCGGCCTCCATTACCGCACATAGTGCTTTCGGCTCCATCTGCGTTATAGTAAACCATTTTAAAATCAGACACATTGTCATTTTCGAGCAGAATCAAACCGTCCGCTCCAATGCCAAATCTTCGGTCACAAAGCTCCGCTACAAGTTTGGTATTGTTTTTGGGAAATATATCCTGACGATTGTCAATAATTACAAAATCGTTTCCCGTTCCTTGATATTTAAAAAACTGTAGTTCCATATGCATCTACAAAGGAACAAATATATGGGATTCTTTAAGGTTTTTTTTGTAGTTAAAACAGCGTTAAACCGACCTAACCAAAAATTGAAAACTTTTAATTTTGATAAAGCTTAATGTTAAATTGTTAATGAATTATGAAGAAAATAGCTAGTTTATTCCTTGTTTCCGTATTTGCGGGAGCAATTACACTGGGAGCTTACAAATTATTTTTCGAGAAAGAAAGCTATAAATGGGTCACTGCACAGGAGGAAACACCTTTTGTGACCACGAGCAATCTGGATACATCGGCGAAAGGAGCTGGAATCAACGAGGTTGATTTTACCTCTGCTGCCGAAAAAACGGTAAATTCCGTGGTACACGTTAAAAATATGACCCTAAGTAAAAGTGGACCTTCAAGCATTGCCGAATTCTTTTATGGTTATGAACGTAAATCAACCCCACAGTTGGGTACCGGTTCTGGAGTAATCATTTCTCCTGATGGCTACATTGTGACCAATAATCACGTAATAGCCAACTCGAGCCAATTGGAAGTTGTCCTGAACAACAATAAATCCTATGAAGCGGAAGTAATCGGAACCGATGCAGACTCTGACATTGCCCTTTTAAAAATAGATGCCGAAGATGCATTGCCCTACTTGGCTTTCGGAGATTCCGACAATGCTAAAATTGGGGAGTGGGTACTTGCTGTCGGTAACCCATTCAACCTAACCTCTACCGTAACGGCAGGTATCGTAAGTGCCAAGGCTAGATCGCTTTCCCCAAATGGTGCTCAATCTTTTATACAGACTGATGCTGCCGTTAACCCCGGAAACAGTGGTGGGGCTTTAGTGAACACCAATGGCGACCTTATTGGTATCAACACGGCAATCACTTCCCAGACAGGTTCCTATATTGGGTATGCCTTTGCGGTTCCGAGTAATATTGCCAAAAAGGTTGTAGAGGATATTATGGAGTTCGGCAATGTCCAAAAAGGACTTTTGGGAATTTCGGCGTTAAATGCAAGATCTCCATTGGCTATTGAAAAAGGGATTGATGAACTAGAAGGTGTTTATGTTGAAGGCGTGGAAGAGGATTCTGGAGCTGATGAAGCCGGTTTAATGCAAGGTGACATTATTAAAAAAGTGGACAACGTCAGTATTGGCAAATTCTCAGAACTTACAGGATACCTTTCCGCCAAAAGACCCGGTGATGTGGTTAAAGTTACATTGGATCGAGGTGGAGAAAGTTTAGTGAGAAACGTCACGTTAAAAAAACAAAACAGCGTTATTCTTCCTGCGACTTCTTTTAAGGTAAAAAACTTGACCAAAGAAGACAAAAAGAAATTTGGCGTATCCAAAGGTGTTAAGATTATTGATGTTCCCCAAGGCTACTCTAGATATGGTTTGACCAACAAGGTTATTATTGAATTGGATGGTGAACCCATAGAGAATATTGATGATGCCAAAGAACGTTTTGGCCAAATATCCAGATACGGACGAACCAGTTTCACCATGATCAATGAAGATGGAGAAAAGGAACACATGATACTTCAGTAAAAAGTGCTGAAAAAACACTTAAAAGCGTCTTTAAAAAGACGCTTTTTTTATACCCATTATGTTTTACGAAAACGTTTGAAATATATAATTTAGCCAAGAAATTAATCATCACAACCGCAACCATCATCCATGAATGATAATTTATCTTACGAAAAAGAGCTTGCCTTTCAGGCAGATAGACGTAAAGCCACTACCGAATTCATAAAAATCATAAGCGACCTTTGGTACGATAAGGCCATAGAGGTGGTTCTCTTCAAAAATCAAATTATTGACAAGAATGTAAGCGACATCATCAACCTACACGAATATGCGGGTGAATTTGTTCAAAAGCCTATGTCTATTTTTGATTCCGTGGAGATTCTATGGGCCATCAACGACCTTAACCTTCCTCCTGCCAAACTCGATATCGGTAAGCTGACCTACGAGTACAATTCCAGCCAAAACGCCCATTTAAATGTAAAGGCTTTTGTTATTGACAAACTGAAGGGCGCCCAAACCACCAAAGCCATTAAACCAAAAGATGTGGTACTCTATGGATTTGGACGTATTGGCCGTTTGGTAGCACGTGAGCTTATGGCCAAAACAGGCAGGGGCAGTCAGTTAAGACTACGCGCTATTGTAATCCGGGGTGAAATGAACAGGGAAGTCTTGGAAAAAAGAGCAGCGCTTCTTAAAACCGATTCGGTTCACGGACCTTTTACCGGAACTGTGGATGTGGATGTGGAAAAACAAGCGCTCATTATCAATGGCACCACGGTAAAAATCATCAATGCCAATCAACCAGAAGATATCGATTATACTAAATATGGCATTGCAGATGCTTTGATTATAGATAATACAGGAGCCTTTAGAGATAACAAAGAATTGACTAGACATCTAAAATCCAAAGGTGCCAGTAAGGTATTGTTGACCGCCCCTGGAAAAGAGGTTCCCAATATTGTACACGGGGTAAACCACAAAGATTTTGACCCGGACAAGACAAAAATATACTCTGCCGCCTCTTGTACTACGAACGCCATTACCCCTATCCTAAAGGTAATCGAGGATTCTTTGGGCATAAAAAAAGGGCATTTGGAAACCATACACGCCTACACCAATGACCAAAATTTGGTGGATAATATGCACAATAAATACCGTCGCGGCCGTGCAGCAGCGCTTAATATGGTAATTACGGAAACGGGCGCGGGTTCTGCGGTCGCAAAAGCACTACCATCCCTAAAGGGAAAATTGACTTCTAATGCCATACGGGTTCCCGTACCCAATGGATCACTTGCCATTTTAAACTTAGAAGTCAAAAACAAAACCTCAAAAGAAGGCATAGACACCATCATAAAAAAATATGCGTTGGAAGGTGATTTGGTGGAGCAGATAAAGTATGCGCTGAGCAACGAATTGGTATCTTCGGACATTGTGGGCACCACGGCGCCATCAATTTATGACAGCAAGGCCACAATTGTTGCTCCCGGCGGAAAAAATGTGGTATTGTATATTTGGTACGATAACGAGTATGGTTATTCGCATCAAGTTGTACGATTGGCAAAATATATCGCAAAAGTTAGGCGTTATACGTATTATTAACGGGGCACGAATTGTTCTTTGAACTGATTTTCTTTTTTTAAATTAGGTATATTGATGTAATTTCGCCTCACCCTTAATCTAAATTTAATACGAGAACATTATTGAACATGAAGCATTTACGCATTTTATTTGCCTTAGCCTTACTAATTCCTGCCCTATCCGTCCATGCACAGGAAGATGAATCAACCGAAGAAACTGATAACACCCTTAGGGGGCAGTTTGAAGAATTGGAACGTAAGTCGGGCAATTATCGGGCCAATGGTATCCAATATGAGGTGGTCAAGATAACCGACCTATACAAAACGAAAGATAACGTTTTTGATTCCATCGATACAGCGAATAAGACCATCAAGGACTTATCTGCGACTATCACGGCCAATGATGCCGAAATAGAAAGCTTAAATGGCAAACTGCAAGAAACGACCAATAAATTGAACAGTGTTACCGAGGAAAAAGACAGTATTTCTTTCTTCGGTATACTTATCAGCAAAGGAACCTACAACTTTATATTGTGGTCCATTATTTTTGGACTGTTGTTGCTCCTTTTGTTCTTTATATATCGATTTAGAAATAGCAACTTTTTGACACAGCAGGCCAAGTCTGCACTTGCCGAGTTGGAGGAGGAGTATCAAAATCATAGGAGAAGAGCTCTTGAACGCGAGCAGAAAATAAGTAGACAGTTACAGGACGAACTGAACAAGCAGAAAAAATAAGAATTAAGGCTTCCATTCGGGAAGCCTTTCTTTTATATAGCAGTTATTGCCAGCATTCACTATTTTTGCGGCAAACAACACACAACACCAATGTCCATGCGGATAGACATTATCACCGTACTTCCCGAACTTCTAAAAAGCCCTTTCGAAGCATCAATACTAAAACGGGCCATAGAAAAGGGTTTGGTAGAGGTGCACCTTCATAATTTGAGGGATTACACCACCGGAAATTATAAGCAGGTGGACGACTACCAATTTGGTGGTGGAGCCGGAATGGTGATGATGATAGAACCCATCGATAAATGCATTTCCCAATTAAAAGCGGAAAGGAAGTATGACGAAGTCATTTATATGACACCCGATGGCAATACCTTAAATCAGGGAATGGCCAATGAAATTTCCATGAAAAAGAACATTATTGTGCTTTGCGGACATTATAAAGGTGTCGACCAACGGGTAAGGGATATGTTCGTGACCCGTGAAATTTCCATTGGCGACTATGTGCTTTCTGGTGGTGAACTCGCCGCTGCTATTTTGTGCGATGCGGTAATTCGATTGCTCCCAGGAGTATTGAACGATGAAACCTCTGCCCTGACCGATACGTTTCAGGACAATCTATTGGCACCGCCCGTGTATACTCGACCTGCGGAATATAAAGGAATGGAAGTTCCAAAAATCCTGTTGAGCGGCAACTTTCCAAAAATTGAGAAATGGCGGGAGCAACAAGCCTTGGAACGTACTCAAGAAAGAAGACCCGACCTTTTGGAAAAATAAATCAAAAAGGTAAAAAACAGCTTGTAATTTCTAAATAATAGATTACTTTTGCAATCTCAAAATCAACCTCTGACGAAATCCGTGTAAGTTGGTCTTGCAAAAAACATTAAAAAACATACAAATGGAATCCTTAATAAAATTTGTTGAAGACGAATTTGTTCCAAAAAAAGAATTTCCAAAATTCTCAGCTGGTGACACCATCACTGTGTATTACGAAATCAAGGAAGGTGAAAAAACTCGTACCCAGTTCTTTAAAGGTGTAGTGATACAACGTAGAGGAAGCGGTGCAACAGAAACTTTTACCATTCGCAAAATGTCCGGTACTGTAGGTGTGGAAAGAATTTTCCCAGTAAACATGCCAGCTTTGCAAAGAGTTGAAGTAAACAAAAAAGGTAAAGTACGTAGATCCAGAATCTTCTACTTTAGAGGTCTTACCGGTAAAAAGGCCCGTATTAAAGAAGTTAAAGGATGACCCAAATCCTGAACAAACTGAAAAAGCACCCAAAACGGGTGCTTTTTTTATGAACAATTGTTAATAACTTCGGTTTATATTGTGTTGATTTTTAATCCTTTATAAACTTGCAAAATCTGGTTTTCTGTTCTACTTTAGACTAAGATATGATAGTGATACCATCACATACATATCGATTTAAAGTTGACGTTCTTTAAAACTGTGGATTCCCTTTTAATTGGTAACACTACTGATCACAAAAGGAATTTTGATTTGGGAGGTGCTTTGGCAAAACCCAATGAAAAATAATAGATTTTATGTGCGAATGGAAGAGCAATTTTCCATTTTGATAAAATTTAGGAATGTAACAGTATACTTTGCTAAATGTAGATTAGTTGAAAAATTAAGAACAGAGCAGAGCAAACGTCGAAAGGGCAAAAGATGTAATCAAATCGGTTACAGTTTTGGTACCACCAAACAAATCTTGAGTCCATTCTGAAAGCCATCTCCTTGGTAAAAACAAGGAAATGGCTTTTGTTTTTTAACAAATTATCACCAAAAAACCACACTTTTAGTCACTTCCGTTCGTACTTCACTGTCCATATATCGTATATTTGCAACCGCTCAAACAAATACATATAAATGGCTAAACTTTATTATACCAAAACAGACGAGGCACCCGCCTTAGCAACATTATCCTTCTTACCCATTGTAAAATCATTTACCGAAACCGCCAACATTACCGTAGAGACCAAGGACATTTCTTTGGCCGGTAGAATTGCTGCCGTGTTTCCAGAATTGTTGACCAAGGAACAGCAAATACCAGACGATTTGTCCATTTTGGGCGAACTTGCCAAGACCCCAGAGGCCAACATTATAAAACTTCCGAATATCAGTGCTTCCATACCACAGTTGAAAGAAGCCATTGAGGAATTACAAAAAAAAGGGTATAACCTTCCCAATTACCCCGACGAGCCTAAAACCGACGAGGAAAAAGCCATCAAGGCGAAATATGATAAGATAAAAGGTAGCGCCGTAAATCCAGTACTCCGTGAAGGCAACTCGGACAGACGCGCTCCAAAAGCTGTAAAAAATTATGCAAAGGCACATCCGCACACCATGGGTGAATGGTCGTCGGATTCCAAGACCCATGTGGCCACCATGTCCCATGGCGACTTTAAATCCAACGAAAAATCGTTGACCCTATCCAATGCGGATGAGGTCCGTATCGAATTGGTAGGTGCAGACGGTAGCACAACCGTGCTAAAAGACAAGCTGGCCCTTCTAAAAGGTGAGGTTATAGATGCTACAGTAATGAGCAAAAGAGCATTGGTAGAGTTTTTGACCAAAGAAATTGCAGATGCAAGGGAAAAGGGCATCTTGCTTTCCCTGCACTTTAAAGCCACCATGATGAAGGTTTCCGACCCCATCATTTTTGGACATGCTTTGGAAGTCTACTTTTCCGAACTGTTCAAAAATTATAGTGACACCTTCGAAAAATTGGGAATCAATCCTAACGATGGCTTGGAAACCCTGTTCGATAAAATTGGAAAACTGCCCGAAGACCAGCACAAAGAAATCGAGGCGGCCATTAAGGCTAGCATTGAAAATGGACCAGATTTGGCCATGGTGAATTCCGATAAAGGCATTACAAACCTTCATGTACCGAGTGATGTGATCATTGATGCATCCATGCCCGCCATGATCAGGAACTCCGGTAAAATGTGGGACAAGAACGGAGAGCTTCAAGACACAAAAGCTATCATTCCCGACAGCAGCTACTCAGGAGTATACCAAGCTACCATCGATTTTTGTAAAGAACACGGCGCTTTCGACCCAACAACGATGGGAACAGTTCCCAATGTTGGTTTGATGGCCCAGAAAGCGGAGGAATATGGTTCCCACGACAAAACCTTCGAAATAGAAAAAGCCGGAACGGTAAAAGTGGTAAATGCTGCTGGCGAAACATTGATAGAGCATGCCGTGGAAGAAGGCGACATTTGGAGAATGTGCCAAGTTAAGGATGCACCTGTTCAGGACTGGGTCAAATTGGCCGTTTCCAGAGCAAAGGCCACCGGGACACCGGCCGTTTTTTGGTTGGATGAAAACAGGGCCCACGATGCCGAATTGATCAAAAAAGTAAATCTTTATCTAAAAGACCACGATACATCTGGATTGGATATTAGGATTCTTTCCCCTATCGAAGCTACCAAGTTCACCTTGAAGCGCATGAAAGAAGGAAAAGATACCATCTCCGTGTCCGGTAACGTATTGCGGGATTACTTGACCGACCTCTTTCCTATTTTGGAAGTTGGAACCAGCGCAAAAATGTTGTCCATTGTTCCTTTGATGAACGGTGGTGGATTATTTGAAACAGGTGCCGGTGGTTCAGCCCCAAAACACGTGGAGCAATTCTTGGAAGAAGGTCACTTGAGATGGGATTCGTTAGGTGAATTCTTGGCATTGGCCGTTTCGTTGGAATTCTTTGGAGAAAAGAACAATAACCAAAAGGCACAGGTGCTTGCCGATGCTTTGGACAAGGCAACCGAAGAATTCTTGAACCAGGACAGGTCACCATCCAGAAAGGTAAACGAAATAGATACCCGTGGAAGCCACTTCTACCTTGCACTGTACTGGGCAGAGCAATTGGCCAAACAAGACAAGGATGGAGAACTAAAAACCATATTCGGCAAAGTTTATGAGGCGATGTCCGCTAACGAAGCGAAAATTACCCAAGAATTGATAGATGCGCAAGGTTCGCCAGTTGATATCGGAGGATATTATCTACCAGACCCAGAAATGGCTTCAAAGGCTATGCGACCCAGTTCAACCTTGAACAGTATTTTGGATTCCATTGGATAATCAAAATAAACATAAATGTAGAGTAAAAGGCGGCCCTGAATTGGCTGCCTTTTGTTTTATCCTATAATAATGTTAAAATAATCTTAGGTAGCTACATTCGTTTTTTCGCTGCCCGATAAATGTTTACTTTTAAAAAAATCAATCGAATGCCCAGACATTATCTTGCATTTTTGCTAGCCCTGTTTGGGCATTTTTTTGTAATTCAGGCCCAAGAGAGGTACACCCTTAGCGGCACAATCTTCGAAGCATCCAGTAACGAATCTTTGATAGGTGTTACGGTGGCCGTTTCGGAGTTAAAAACCGGGACAACTACCAACGAATACGGTTTTTATTCCATAACGCTTCCAGAGGGAGAATATCAAATCATAGTGAGCTATCTGGGTTTTCAGGAAATTGTACAGACCATTACTCTGAACAAAAATGTGAAGCTAGATTTCAATCTGACCGAAAAAACGGAAGAACTTCAAGAGGTCGTGGTAACGGACAATGTGGAAAAACTGGATATCCGTAAACCCCAAATGAGCGTTACCTCGTTGACATCTAACACCATAAAGGAGATTCCCGTTGTGCTGGGTGAATCCGATGTTATAAAATCGCTGTTACTTTTACCTGGTGTTACTAGTGCAGGAGAGGCATCTTCTGGATTTAATGTTCGTGGTGGCGCAGCGGACCAAAACCTTATCCTACTGGATGAGGCCACCGTGTTCAATTCCTCACACCTTTTTGGCTTCTTTTCCGTATTCAATCCTGACGCGATAAAGGATGTAAAACTCTTTAAGGGCGGAATCCCGGCAAGATACGGTGGAAGGGTCTCCTCCGTGCTCGATATCTTTCAAAAAGAAGGGAACAGCAAAGAATTTAAAGTAAACGGAGGTATTGGTGCAGTCGCGAGCAGATTATTGATAGAGGGTCCCATTCAAAAGGATAAAACTTCTTTTCTAGCCGGCGGAAGAGCGTCCTATGCACACCTATTTCTTCCTTTGTTCGATATAGACAACAAGGCCTATTTCTATGACCTTAACACCAAGATTACGCATAGAATCAACGAAAACAATAGTGTTTTCCTATCCGGATACTTTGGTCGAGATCTTTTCAACGTAAGCGACCGTTTTGTGAACGAATATGGAAATGCGGTGGGCAATTTGAGATGGAACCACTTGTTTTCCGATAAGCTTTTCTCCAACCTCTCCCTTATTTATTCCGATTACTATTATGGCCTAGAGCTTGATTTTGTGGGTTTTGAGTGGAACTCTGGCATTCAAAACTTTAACCTTAAATACGATCTAAAACACTACTTGAACAACAAACTCCAGTTGAATTACGGAATCAACAGCATCTATTATGTATTCAATCCAGGGAAAATAGTGCCCAACAGCCCCGATTCCGGTATCGTTGAAGATCAACTCACCAAAAAATACGCCAACGAAAATGCCGCCTATATTGATATAGAACATGAAATCACGGAAAACCTAAGCATAGAATATGGATTAAGGGCAAGTCAGTTCAGCAGATTTGGTCAGGGCGAGTTCTTTGTTTATGCCGATGACAATCCCGTGGATTTTGACCCTTTTACCCAAACTTATGGAGAAGCGAACCCCATAGACACCATTAGTCCTGGCCGTAGCGAAACCATGAAATCATTTTTTAATCTGGAGCCAAGGATTTCCATGTCCTATACGTTTAAGGAAAATAACTCCATAAAGGCGAGTTACACCCGATTGGCACAATACTTACACCTGATTTCCAATACAAACTCCCCCACCCCTTTAGATGTGTGGACACCCAGCGGCCCTTTTGTGGAGCCACAACTTTTGGACCAATATGCCTTTGGTTATTTCAGGAATATTCAAGAAGGGGCATACAGTTTAGAGGCAGAAACATTCTATAAGACCATCCAAAATAGAATAGATTATATTGACGGTGCCAACCTTATTGCCAATGATGCCATAGAGCAAGTTATATTGAGCGGAGAAGCAAGGGCCTACGGTTTAGAGCTTTTGTTTCGAAAAAATGAAGGGCGATTTACAGGTTGGTTGGCCTACACCCTATCGAAATCTGAGCAAAGGACTCCCGGAAGAACCACTTTAGAAACTGGCATCAATATGGGGCAATGGTACAACACCCCGTACGATAAGACCCACGATCTTTCTGTTTATGGCAGTTTTGAGCTCAATGAAAAATGGAGTTTCAATGCTAATTTTATCTATCAGACGGGACAGCCTACCAATTATCCGATCGGTCAATTTGAATTTGAGGATATGACCGTTCCATACTACGGGCTACGAAACAAAGAACGTTTACCTGATTACCATAGATTGGATATTTCTGCCATTCTGACCCCAAAACGAAATAAGCGGAAGAAAATTCAATCCGAGTGGGTTTTCAGTATTTACAATGCGTACAGCCGTAAAAATGCAGCATCCATAAACTTTAGGGAAAATGAGGACACGGGCAGGAACGAAGCCATTCGGACATCTATTTTCGGAATCATCCCTTCCGTAACCTATAATTTTAAATTTTAACGACATGAAAAAGTTATTGGCATATCTATTTATTGCGCTAATATTCGGTTCCTGTGAAGATGTTGTTGATGTAGATTTGTCGGAAACGGAATCTAAATTAGTGGTAGATGGACTTTTGCGTGTGGATAAGGAACAGGAGTTCATAAATGTGCGCATAGGCCTTAAGGCCAGCAGTATTTTTTTCGAAGAAAATCAATCCGTGCAGGCTGAGAGCGTTATGATATCGTATGGCCAGTTGGACAGTGAAGGCAACTTTGACAATCTATCCACATCATCCTTGGTGGAAGAAACATCTGGCTCCGGAATTTATATCCCAGACCCGAATTTGCCTACGGACCAACGAATACCCTCTTCGGCCGCTGAACTGGGGACCGTTTTTATATTAGAAATCAATTATCAGGATAAGTACTACTTTGCCCAAACAGAATATGTGCCGACCGTACCTTTGGATAATCTGGAGCAAGGAGACGAAGTCTTTTTTGATGAAGATCAAACTGAAATCATCGTAACCTTTACGGACGATGGCGAAGCTGATAATTTTTATGTGTTCGATTTTATGTTCGGCGAATTTCAAACGGTTGAGGACGAATTTTTTCAAGGACAACAATTCCAGTTTTCCTTTTTCTATGATGACAAGACCGAACCTGGTGACCACGTAACGGTCAGTATTTTAGGGGCAACACAAGGTTTTTACAATTATATGGACCTGGTGCTGGAGCAAACGGGAAATGGTGGAGGACCTTTTCAAACACCCGTCGCAACGGTTCGAGGCAATGTTTTTGATATTACAGGGGCGGAGAACGTTACCGTAATCGATGATGTGGAGAATCCCAATGATTTTGCCCTAGGTTACTTTGCCGTAGTGCAAGAATATAAACGGAGCCTTATTATTGAATAGCGTCTTCTAGACAAAAGCATAGATCATCAAAATCATCAAAATACCAACAACACCCTGGACCAAGGTTCCCAACGTATGTCCACGCAACGCTGTTTTAACCTTCATATGGGAAAACTGTGAAACTACCCAAAAATAACTATCGTTGATATGTGACACCGTCATGGCCCCTGCCCCTATTGCAAGAACAGCCAAGGCCTTATCAGTAATGGAAACCAAACCAAAGGTTTCCAACAGTGGTGCAATGATGGCAGATGTGGTAATTATCGCTACGGTTGATGACCCCTGGGCCGTTTTGAGCACTGTTGAAATCGCAAAAGCTATCAAAAGACCACCAACTCCTGTGCTGGACTCCAAATTAATGATAGATGCAATATCCATAGTTCTCAGAATAGCACCAAATGCCCCTCCTGCTCCTGTTATCAGTACAATAGCTCCCGCCTGCTTGAACGCTTCGGGCACCCACTCCTTTTTCTCTTCCGAAGGAACTTTTCTACCCAACGCAAAAGCAAAGAAAACCCCGATCAACAATGCGATTACCGGACTGCCCAAAAAACCTAAAACAGAGAAGGCCCAACCATCGCCCAACGGATGGGTCGGGTAATCTGCAACGGACTTCAATGCTATCAAAATTATCGGTACCAATAAGGGCAAAAAGGCTTGAAAAGGTTGTACAGTAGATGGAACTTTCTCTTTGGTTTCCGCGGTTTCCAAAATCTCATCTTCCTGCAATGATTTTCCGATGAACCTCGCCCAAAAATAGCCTGCAATGGATACTGGTATTGCGACCAAAAGCCCGAATATCAGCACCATTCCCAAATCCGCATCCAAAATGGCGGCAGCGGCCAAAGGTCCGGGTGTCGGTGGCACAAACACGTGAGCGGAATATAACCCTGTGGCCAAAGCAATGGCAAAAACAAGCACGGGAATACCCGTTTTTTTACTGATGGCTTTATTTAATGAGGAAAGTATGATGTAGCCCGAATCGCAATACACTGGAATGGAAATGACAAAACCCGCCAAGTTCATTGCCAAAGGCGAACGCTTTAGGCCGATTATCCCCAAGATGCTATTGGCCAATACTTGTGTGCTTCCCGTTTTTTCAAGGTAAATGCCAATGACCGTTCCAAACGCGATAACCAATCCGATTCCAGAAAGCGTATTTCCAAAACCCTCCACCATGGTGGACATTATGCTTTTTGGCGCCATGCCCAAGAAAAAACCAGAAGCTATTGCTGCTATGGTCAGCGAAAAGATGGGATGCATTTTAAACTTTACGGTGGCAATGACAATGAACAGGACGACCACCCCAAGAACTAGTAATTCCATAGTTGATTTTTAGTGCAATATCCTTTAAATATAAGCTAATATTCCTACTTTGGTCCCATGAGAAGAACGAACAAGGAACTTCTGGTAAAAGGATTAAAATCATTTGGCTTTACAGTACTGGCCATGTTCATGGGACCTTTTTTGATCTATGAAGCATTTAAAAATGAAGGGCACCCCTTCTATTGGCCCGTTCTCATTTTAGGAATATTGTGTGCAGGAACCGCAATCTATCTGGGGTTTCGTTCGGTAGGCATCGTAATAGATGCTGTTTTTGGGAAAAAGTCAAAAGATTAGTTCCTTGTACCGGGAGGCCCATTTTTCCATTTATTGGAAAGCTGGGCATAATCATAGTCCAATACCGACTTTTGCCTTTCCAATCGGTTTGCCGCAAAGGCCCTTTGCAAAATATCCTCTATCAAATAATCCTCATGCACTTCTACAGGACGGAACTCCTCCTTTAAACTGATCTTGAACAAACTCGCGGTGGTATTGTACCAAAAGGCACGCCATCCGTTCCGAAGGTCTTTGACCAGATCAAAAGCGGTGGTCCCTGTTTGACGATGAATCAATTTCACCAAAATCTGTCCTTCCGTGCGAGTCAACTTTTTAAGTTCTTCGGAGAACTCACCTTCAATATACTTTTGCACCTTTCTGGTATAGCGCCGTTGGTGTCTCCGTTTTTTGATATGCTTGAGACTATCGTTCAGTTCCACAAGTCGTTCGGCCGCCAATTTAGCATATGGGTAAACCTTCAGGGTTTTTCTTCTAAGGATGTAGTAACGCAGCTTGTCTTCACGGCTGGCAAAGTCCAATTCACCAAATATATACACCTCTTCCAGCTCAATGGAACTCATCAAAATGGAATCCCTTTCGAACCTAATATAGTAGTCCTCTATGGAATCATTGGCAATCGAATCCATTGGTGTTTTAATAGAGTCCCCTTTCGATTCTTGGGCCCATCCGAAGCCATAAATCGATAAGAAAATAACTAAAAAACAGATACGTAGCATCATATTTCTTTGTCAAAAGTCTTGCCAAAAGTAAGTATAAAGGTGTGATTTGGCTATTAAATAAAAGTGAATATTCTTAAGTTTGTGTTCTAAATCAGATACATGTCAAAAGAGAAAATCATCAACGAAAAATCCCTTGAGTTTTTAGAAAAATACCTGAACAACCCATCACCGACGGGTTATGAATGGGAAGGTCAAAAAATTTGGATGGACTACGTAAAACCTTATGTGGACGAGTTTATCACGGATACTTATGGCACGGCCGTAGGGGTCATCAATCCAGATGCAAAATATAGGGTGGTTATCGAAGGGCATTCCGATGAAATTTCTTGGTATGTCAACTATATTACCGATGAAGGATTGCTTTATGTAATCAGAAATGGCGGTAGTGATCATCAGATCGCCCCATCAAAATGGGTAGACATCCATACCAAAAACGGTATTGTGAAAGGTGTATTTGGATGGCCAGCTATCCATACCAGGAACAAGGAAAAAGAAGAGTCTCCAAAATTGGACAACATTTTTATCGACATTGGCGCCAAGGATAAGGAAGAAGTGGAGAAGATGGGCGTTCATGTGGGTTGCGTAATCACCTACCCTGACCAATTCCATATTTTGAACAAGGACAAATTTGTTTGCCGTGCCTTGGACAACAGAATGGGTGGTTTCATGATCGCCGAGGTTGCTCGCCTGCTCAAGGAGAACAAAAAGGAACTTCCCTTTGGGTTATACGTTACCAATTCTGTGCAAGAAGAAATTGGATTACGTGGTGCCGAAATGATCACACAGACCATAAAACCAAATGTTGCTATTGTTACCGATGTTTGCCACGATACCACCACTCCAATGATCAACAAAAAGACGGAGGGCGAGACAAAGATTGGTGATGGACCTGTAATTTCTTATGCGCCAGCGGTACAGAACAAATTACGTGAGCGTATTTTGGAAACTGCGGAATCCAAAAAGATTCCATTCCAACGCAATGCATCATCACGCTACACCGGAACTGATACGGATGCTTTCGCCTATAGCAATGGTGGCGTTGCTTCCGCTTTAATATCGTTGCCCTTGCGCTATATGCACACTACAGTGGAAACGGTTCACAGGGACGATGTGGAGAACGTTATCCGTTTGATTTATGAAACTTTATTGAACATCAAAGAAGGGGAAACGTTCAGTTATTTTGATTAACTGATTATTTTTCATCATCCCGATATTAAAATTTGTCGCCTCGAAAGTTCTTCGGGGCGACTTTTTTTTATCTTTATGTGATATGGATGAGCAAGTTGACATTTTGGACGAACATGGAAAACCTACAGGGAAATCCTGTTTAAAATCAGAAGCGCACCGGAAGGGACTGCTTCATCCAACGGTACATATTTGGCTGTACACACCCGATGGACGAGTATTGATTCAACAGCGCGGCAAAGATAAAGCTACCCACCCCCTACTTTGGGATGTTTCCGTGGCTGGGCATGTTTCCGCCGGGGAAGAAATTGTTGCTGCTGCCATTCGCGAAGTAGCAGAAGAAGTTGGACTTACCGTTTCGGAGTCAGATTTGGAACCTTTGGGCACTTTCAAGGCCATTCACAAAATTTCCGAGGACTTTATTGATGCTGAACTGCACCATATCTTTTTGTGCCGGCTCAGCGTTCCCTTGAACCTGCTCACCAAACAGGAAAGTGAGGTCGAAGACTTGGCGCTTGTACCCCTATTCAAGTTCGCTGAGGAAACCTGGGGCTTGGCCAGTATGGGCAAATACGTCCCCCATGGCCCCACCTATTACAAAACCATAATTAAAGAAATTAAAAGTCGGACTTGATTTTTTCCGCAAATGCTTGAAGCGAGTCCAATTGATAATCATGCTGGTCACCCGTCTTCATATTTTTGACCACAAATTTACCGTCTGTCAACTCTTGGTCTCCCAAAAGAATTACATAGGGCACTCCTCTTTTGTCGGCATATTTGAACTGCTTCTGCACTTTGGTATCCGTTGGGTATAAATCCGCTCTAAGACCTTCTTTACGTAGTCCTGAAACCAGTTTTAAGGCCGCTCTTCCCTCTTTCTTTCCAAAATTGAGGCAAAGCACATCCAAAGATGAATCCAAACTTTCAGGGAACAGGTTCAATTCTTCCAAAACCAAATAAATACGATCCAAACCAAAACTGATACCTACGCCGCTCACATCTTTTAGTCCAAAAATACCTGTAAGGTCATCGTAACGGCCACCACCACCAATAGAACCCATTTGTACACCTTCGGGAGCAGCGACTTCAAAAATAGCGCCAGTATAGTAATTGAGCCCGCGAGCTAGGGTAACATCCAATTGAAGGGTTGCTGATTGCAGTCCGATCATATCGGCAGTAGCAATAATCTCTTCCAGTTCGGAGACACCCAGCATTCCAATTTCGGAATCGGCAAGGATAGATTTCAGCTTTTCCAATTGCTCGGACGCGGTTCCCGTCATCTCAAAAAGAGGTTGTGCCTTGGCAATGGCAGCTTCGGAGATACCTTTTTCCATCATCTCCGCTTTTACTTTTTCCTCTCCTATCTTGTCCAATTTATCCAGAGCGACAGTAAAATCTACCAACAAATGCTTGGCTCCTATCACTTCAGCGATTCCCGATAATATCTTTCTATTGTTGATTTTGATGGTGGTCCCTTTCAGGCCCAAATCAGTAAAAACGGCGTCGTACAACTGCACAAATTCAACTTCTTGAAGCAGAGAATCGGCTCCCACCACATCGGCGTCACATTGATAAAACTCACGAAAACGCCCCTTTTGCGGACGGTCCGCACGCCAAACAGGTTGAATTTGATATCGTTTGAACGGAAAATCAATCTCATTTTGGTGCATCACCACATAACGGGCAAATGGGACGGTAAGGTCGTAGCGCAGGGCCTTTTCTGAAATTTTCGGCGTTAAAGAGGCTGAATTCTTTGAACTGTAGGTTACATCATCCACTTTGGAAATAAAGTCACCCGAGTTCAAGATTTTAAAAATCAAACGGTCGCCTTCATCCCCATATTTTCCCAGTAGGGTTTCTGAATTTTCAAAAGACGGGGTCTCTATTGGTTGAAAACCATAAGTTTCAAAATGTTTTTTTATGGTTTGGATGATATGGTTCCGTTTGGAGACCTCTGCAGGTGAAAAATCACGGGTTCCTTTAGGTATGGATGGTTTTTGTGCCATGTGGTTTTAAATTCTCGTGCAAATATACACCAATCAAATTGGTCATCCGTCAGATCAAAAGGGGCATCCGTCAATTCATCCAAAAATTATAAAAATATAAATCTTAAGTATATTCAATTCTTCTTTTTTATGAAACTAAAAACGATATTACTACTGGGATTGGTTATTAATTTAGCTTTGGTTTCTTGTTCGGGTGAAAATGGTGAACAGGGGATTCAAGGCGAGCAAGGAATTCAAGGTTTGCAGGGACCACAAGGTGAACAAGCCCTCCAGGGGAAGAGGGTTCGGAAAGTGAACAAGGGGAGGCCGGAAATGCAAATGTTCATCGTTTCATCATAAGCCTTATGGATATTACAGAAGGTACAACGGACATAATTTTGGATTTGCCAACAACCAATTTACCTTTAGAAACCTATTATATTTTCGCTTATTTAAAAGCTGTAAATGAACCCGTTTATGTTCCTATACCAGGAGCGGTTAAAGAATTGGATCGAAAATTCCTATTTTATTACACCGATATTCAAATTTATATAGGTGTTTCCAATTTTGATGGTTCGGATTTAACAAAAGGTTGGATTGCCAATGCAGGGATTAATGAATTACACCTTCTTTTTGTTGAAATATCCAACCTGACAGGTAAGACACAGGAAGATTTTAAAACTTCACTAAAAAATGAGGGTGTGGATACTAAAAATTACGATGAGATGATAAAATATTTTGGATTAGATTGAGAAATATATCAACCCTTTATTATAAGAAAGGTAGAAAAAAAATCACTCCACAATCTGTTCAAACCATTGATACAGTTCTCCTTTAGTGATAACGGCACCTTGTTTAATGATTTCAAACTTGTCCACATTTTTATCTTCCCCATAAGCCTTGGAGGCCGTAAGATATTCCACAAAATCGGATTGGTAATTACGTTTGAACCAGCCAAAACCTATCTCGGTCCTCAAGTCGATTTCGGGATTTAAAATCCTGACAGAGAGCAACTTCATTTCCTTCTCTGTAAGATGGAAAAGATGCATATGTTTTTCCGATACATTTTCAAGATACTCGACCTTGTTCAACACTCCTTCCCATATCAAATCGCTGAAAACATCAATTTCATCCTCAGCCACCTCAGGTTTTTCCTTTTTTAAAGTGTCCCACTCATCAGCTGTGATGGATTGGGTCGCCAAAAAGTTAATGAATTCAGGGTGGAGTTCCTCCAATTGTTCCTTTGTCAGACGTTTGTATTTCATCCTGCAAAAATAAAAAGGCTTGTTATAAGCACCGAATTTATAGCAAAGAATTATTTGTTTGATGCACCAGCTTTAAGTTTATCTTAACCTCCATTCTTTGGCATCCCCTTTTAAATACCTTAGTTTCGGAAATTAACATGTATTAAAAAGAACATAGAATGAGATTTTTAAAATCAATTAAAACTTTGGTGGTCTGTTTTATAGCCGTTGGTGCAAGTGCTTTTTCCCAAATAAATGCACAAGAACAAGTAGAGGTCAGCGATTCAGAACTGAATAAAATTGCTTCGGCTTTTCAAGATATCCAGAAAGTGAACATGGAAGCACAGCAAAAAGTAATGCAGACGGTTGAAGAAAGTGGTTTTGAGGCCAATAGGTTCAATGAAATGTACCAAGCAGCGGCTTCTCCCGAAAAAACAGTTGATGCCAGTGACGAAGAGAAAGAGCGTTTTGGCAAATTAATGAACGAAATTCAGCAGATGCAAGTGGGCTTCACCCAACAAATTGAAGAAATCATCAGCAATGAGGGGTTGAGTATGGAAAGATATCAAACCATTGCCATGGCATTGCAAAGCGATACGGAACTACAAGGTCGACTAAGAGCTGCTTTGGAACAGCAACAATAAGAAAATATCTATTCATATTATCGTAAATAAAAAAATCCCGAGCAATTTGCTCGGGATTTTTTTATTCAATTTATTTCGAAGTTTAGTTTGCTTCCGCAATAACTTCAAAAGGGAATTCTACTACAACTTCCCTGTGCAGTCTGATAATAGCCTCGTAAGGACCAGTTCTTTTGATAGCTCCACCCTTAATATTGATGAATTTCCTATCAATTTGGTGTCCTTCTTTATCCAAGGCAGCAGCAAGGTCGATATTGGTTACAGAACCGAACAATTTATCTCCGGCACCAGCTTTTGCAGCAATTTTAATTTCCAATTGCTTCAAAGCATCGGCAACCTTAGTAGCCTCGTCTATAACTTTTTTCTCCTTGTGAGCTCTTTGCTTAAGGTTCTCGGCCAAAACTTTTTTGGCAGAAGGTGTAGCCAAATCGGCCAAACCTTGAGGGATAAGGAAGTTTCTGCCGTAACCATTCTTTACGGTAACGATATCATCCTTAAATCCCAAATTCTGTACATCTTCTTTTAGAATAAGTTCCATTCTCTGGTGTTTTTTATTTCAACATATCGCCAACATACGGCATTAACGCTAGGTGACGGGCACGTTTTACGGCCTGCGCCACTTTTCTTTGGTATTTCAAGGAAGTACCTGTTAGTCTTCTTGGAAGCAATTTACCTTGCTCGTTCACTAACTTCATCAAGAAATCAGGATCTTTGTAATCAATATATTTGATACCTGATTTTTTGAACCTACAATACTTCTTTTGCTTGTTGGTCTCAATGTTAAGCGGGGTCAAATACCTGATTTCCCCGTCTTTTTTTGCTTTTGCTTGTTGCTCAATAGATGCCATACCCTTATGCCTTTGCTTTTAGTTTGTTTCTTCTTTTCTCCGCCCAAGCAATTGCATGCTTGTCCAATTTAACGGTCAGGAAACGCATAATGCGCTCATCTCTTCTAAATTCCAACTCGTAAGGGCTGATTGCCTCACCTGGCGCTTGGAATTCGAACAAGTGGTAAAAACCACTTTTCTTGTGCTGAATGGGATAGGCCAATTTTTTAAGTCCCCAATCTTCTTTGGAGACCATTTTGGCACCATTCTTAATCAAGAAATCCTCGAATTTCTTGACTGTTTCCTCTATCTGTGTCTCAGACAGAACGGGATTCAAAATGAAAACAGTTTCGTAATGGTTCATTATAATATATTTTTAAAGGAGCGCAAAATTAATAATATTTCTTTCACCCTGCAAGAAAAGTAAAAAAACTTCGTTTAAGTACATGAGTTATCAACAGTAAAAACCTTTTAAACCTAAATAACACATATGGCAATTTACACAACAAAATAGACCATGTTTACATCTTTTGTTGCTCCTAAACGTGTTTTTTATGTAATTTGCCGATGATTTAAAACCCTACAAATCACCCCATTCATGAAATTAAAAAGTATAATTGTAGACGATTCTTCCATGCAGCGCATGGCCGTTGCGAAATTGGTCAACAATCATCCACACCTAGCTTTGGTTGCTGAATACAGCAATGCCATTGAAGCCAAAAATGGCCTTAAAAACCACGAAATCGACCTCATTTTTTTAGATGTTGAAATGCCGATTATCAGTGGTTTTGACCTATTAGAGGCCCTAGAGAACCCACCACAGGTAATCCTTATCACAGGAAAACCTGATTATGCACTTAAAGCATTTGACTACGATGTAACCGATTACCTTCACAAACCTATTACTTTGGCCCGTTTTGAAGCTTCCGTAAAAAGAGCTGTTGCCAAATACGAGCAAATGAACAGAGTAGATGAGGACGAGGAACACATCTTTGTAAAGAGCAACCTTAAAAAACGTAAGGTTATCTTAAACGATATTAAATGGATAGAAGCGTTGGGTGACTACATCAAATTGGTGACAGATGAAGCCAATATTGTAATCCTTTCCACTATGAAATCTTTCGAAAAGCAATTGCCTGCCGAAAAATTTCTACGTATCCATAAATCTTACATTGTGAATCTGGAGAAGATCGAGAAATTCAACAGTAAAAATGTTGAAGTAGGGGGCAGACAGATTCCATTAAGTAGAAACAAAAAGACAGAACTGGCGGAAGCGCTGGCCAACGTATAATTATATGTGGTCCACATTGTAGACCAGTCTTACACTTTTATACTTGGAAATAGCATTAAAGGATTTTTCAATTCTTTTAATGCTATTTTTTGTTTGTGCCAATGGTTGTTTGTGAGGAATCTTGATCATTATATTTTTCAGGTAGTCTCTTCGGATTCGAGCAACGGGTGGGTACTCGGGACCAAGAATGTTGTGGCCGAGCACATTGCGCAGCGAACCGGCCAACCAATCAGCAGCCTCGTTCAATTTATTGAAATCCTTATCCTTTAGCGTAACTTTAATCAGCCTTACCAAAGGTGGGTATTTAAACTGCTCACGCTCATAAAACTGTTCCTCGAACATTTTATCGTAATTGTTCGTGGTCACCTGCTGTAGAATCTGATGATACGGATTATAGGTCTGAATAAGCACTTTACCTCGTTTTTGGGTACGCCCTGCCCTACCGGCCACCTGTGTCAACATTTGAAAACTGCGTTCATGGGCCCTGAAATCAGGAAAATTGAGCATGGAATCAGCATTCATGATACCTACCAAGCTCACATTTCTAAAATCCAGTCCCTTGGTTACCATTTGTGTGCCCACCAAAATATCCATCTCCTGATTTTCAAAAGATGAAATAATTTTTTCATAAGCGTACTTGCCACGTGTGGTGTCCAAATCCATCCGCCCCACCGAAACATCGGGAAACAACTGCCCTAATTCCTGTTGAATCTGTTCCGTACCAAATCCCTTGTTGTCCAAAGTAGGACTCCCGCAGGCCAAACAGGCCTGTTGCAAGGCCATGTGATAACCACAATAATGACAGCGCAGTTGATTTCTGTGTTGATGATACGTTAGACTTACGTCACAGTTAGGACATTGTGCTACATGGCCACAAGTAGTGCATTCCACAACCGGTGCGTATCCTCTCCTATTTTGAAAAAGAATGATTTGCTCCCCTTCTTCCAAAGCTTCGGTAATGGCCTTGATCAAAATTTCTGAAAAATGTCCTTTCATTCGGCGTTTACGTGTGGCTTCTTTGATATCCACCAAATTGATATCTGGCATCAACACATCTCCATACCTATGCGATATGCCCGCATAACCATATTTCCCTGTCTTGGAATTGAACATGCTCTCAATACTAGGCGTAGCAGAGCCCAACACAATATTTGCCTTATGGAGAGAAGCCAATACAACAGCGGCATCCCTGGCATGATAACGAGGAGCAGGATCAAATTGTTTAAAGGAATTTTCGTGCTCCTCATCCACTACTACCAGACCCAAATTGATGAACGGAAGAAATAAGGACGAACGTGCGCCAATTACAATTTGCGCCTTTTCTGCGCTCTTTAGGACATTGTTCCACACCTCTACCCTCTCGTGAACACTATATTTTGAATGATAAACGGCTACTTGGTGTCCAAAATAAAGCCGCAGCCTATTGATTAATTGTGAAGTCAATGCGATTTCTGGGAGCAGATACAGCGCTTGCTTACCTTCATCCAGACATTTTTGAATGAGTTTTACGTAAACTTCTGTTTTCCCCGATGATGTAACTCCATGCAACAAAACAGGTTTTTTCTCCGTAAAGCCAATATTGATAGCTTCCAAAGCCTGATGCTGATATTCGTTCAAATCTACATGTTTGGATGCTTCGGAACGTTCATCAAAGTCGACCCTATCCTTTCGGATGTGGTATTCCTCCAAGATATTTTTATCTATAAGTGCTTTTATCACCGCACGTGAGGCTCCACTCGCCTCTTCCAATTCGGCAAGAGCGATAGGTTTGTTGCTTTTTTTGGATTTCAGCTGAAAAAGGGAAAGCACCACTTGGCTTTGCTTGGGTGCCCTGGTAAGTTCATTCAACAATTCTGCCAGTTGCTGCTCGTCCTCATATTGGTCGGATAGCTTAACGTAGCGGACCAGTTTGGGCTTGTATTGTTCGTACAGCTCTTCTTTTTGAAGCACAACTCCTTTATGGACAAGCGTATTGATAAGCTTCAATACATTTTTCCTATCAACAATGTCACTGACCTCGGAAATTTTTAATGCGGATTGATGCTGCAATGCCTCAAATATCAAAAACTCATCATCCGAAAGCTCTGCTTCGTCTACATCTGTATTTTTGTTGGGCAAAACCAGCGTTTCGCTTTCTAACATAAAAACACTTGGCAGCGCACTTCGGATGACTTCTCCCAAAGTACACATGTAATATTTGGCCACCCATTCCCAATGCTTCAACTGTATTTGGGTCACAACAGGTTGCTCATCAAGAATTTGATAAATTTCTTTGGGTTCGTAGGCCTCGGGAGCATTTTGGTGCACCCTATAGGCCAATGCAGTATATATCTTTGATTTACCAAAGGGAACGGCAACGCGCATTCCCTCTTCTATAAAATCTGCTTCGGCCTGCGAAATTTTATACGTGAAGAGTCTTTCCAAAGGAATGGGAAGAACAACATCCAAAAAATAATCCATACATTAATTCTCTTCTACCCTATGCCATGTTTGGGTCCTGTGCAGAAATGCTAAATATCCTCTGACCTTCAATCGGTTTTTATTCTCCTCGTCCAGCCAGACCTTTCCTCTAAAAGTCATGGCTTGCTCGGGGTCAAACAAGCTATCGCCTTTGTAAACACCGTCTTTGTGTTCCTCGAAATCGTCCATGATCTTCATACCAAGAATGGGCTTGTTCTTTTTGTCGCCATCACATTTGGTGCACAGTGCCCCTTTTTTTCCGTCCTCTAGGATTTCTATCACTTTGGCGTGCAACATACCGTCTTCCTTGTAAATTTCAATAACGGCCTTTTCCACACCGTTACGGTCATCAATAGTCTTCCATTTACCAAAAACACTTTGCGACCATGTTATCTGACAGAGCAAAAAACACACTCCGCATATCCATTTACTCTTCATTCTTTTGCTTTTCATGTCGCTTTTTTAGTGAGTTCAAGGTTGCATTCAGTTCAAAACCCAATAATAAGATATTGGAATTTAACCAAATAAACACCATTAAAATCAATAATCCGCCCAATGCACCATAAAGTTCATTATATCGTGCAAATTTATCCACGTAGATACCGAAAAGATACGATGTAAGGAGGAACAAAAGAGTTGTCATCAAGGCTCCTGCTGAAAAAAAACGGGCATTTCTTCCCTCTGCAGTTCCAAAATAGTACAATATTGCGGTGGTCAAATAGGAGAGGAACAAGAAAAACATCACTTTGGCCAGTTGTATTCCGACCGTATCCCCCTTTTCCACATCGTAACCCAAGGTCTTGCCCAGATACTCGCTGGTGTACTCCACAATGTAGAACTCAAAATACACGAAGGCAACGGCTCCAACAATCAATAAAACGGAAAGAATCAAACCCACCATGAGTGCGTAGGCGTATTGACGAAAAAAGTTACGCGTAAGCTCTACGTGGTACGAGTTCTCGAACCCGCCAAAAATGGCGTTTACACCATTGGCCACCAAAAAAATGGACAAAATAAAGGCGGATGACAGCAATCCTCCCTGTTTTTGGTCCTTTATTTGTTGATAAATCTCTCCAAAGTATTCACTAGTCGCGGATGGGAGAAAGGATTCCAAGAAATCCAAAAACTGGGCATCAAAATTCTCATTGCCGACACTTACATAAGGAATTATAAAAGGAATCAAGGTCACCAAAAAAATGAGTAGTGGAAATAAAGCCAAAAACAGGCTAAATGCTATGGAACTGGCCCTGGATGAAAGAGTCCCCTTAACAATCCCTAGTAAGTACATTTCAATCAAATCATACAAAGAGAGTCCTTCAAAAGCTTTGAGCTTTATTTTTTTCATCAATCGGACAATCCAATTAATGACAGGTATTTTTTCTAACTGCTCTTCGATGCCTGCTGACATTTAAACGGCTTTTAAGCTTAAATCCATATTATAAACGGAATGGGTGAGCGCACCCGAGGAAATATAATCCACGCCACATTCGGCATATTTTCGAATCGTGTCCTCGGTTATTCCCCCCGAAGATTCAGTGAGGCACCTATCCCCTATTCTTTTGACGGCTTCTCGGGTTTCGTCATAATCAAAATTATCCAAAAGGATACGGTAAACACCATTGGACTTCAATATTTCATCAACTTCATCCAGATTTCTAGCTTCTACTATAATTTTTAGGTTTTTCCCCTTTTTCTCTAAATAATCCTGTGTTTTTTGAATGGCTTTTGTGATTCCTCCTGCAAAATCAATATGATTGTCCTTGAGCATGACCATGTCATAAAGGGCAAACCTGTGGTTTTCGCCACCTCCTATCTTAACGGCCCATTTTTCCAGGGCACGTATGCCCGGAGTTGTTTTTCGGGTATCCAAAATCTTGGTATCGGTACCGTCCAGAAGGGACACAAAATCTTGGGTCTTGGTGGCAATTGCGCTCATACGTTGCATAGCGTTGAGCACGAGCCGTTCCGCCTTTAAAATACTTTGGGAGCTGCCTTCTACATAAAAAACAATATCTCCATATTTAACCTGGGCCCCGTCCTCCATCAAAATTTCCATAGTAAGGTTTGGGTCGACATAATTGAATACTTGTTTGGCAAATGCAACACCTGCGATAATGCCCTCATCCTTTACAAGAAGTTTTGCTCTTCCTTGAGCTGACGCAGGAATACAGGATAAAGAGCTATGGTCGCCATCACCAACGTCCTCTCTTACGGCATTGGCAATGATCAAATCCAGTTCGTTTTGAAATTGTTCTTCGGAAATCATCCTATTGAGCTTTTAACGAAAATAGTAAAAACATTGTTCGTTGTCCATGACTTATGTGCCCATAATTTAAGCTGAAACGTTTATTTTTGGGCATGCAGATTACTTTGATTGCCATTGGAAAAACCGACAAGTCTGAACTTGAAGAACTTATAGCCATTTACGAGAAACGGCTAAAGCATTACATCAAGTTTCAGATGGAGGTAATTCCGGACATCAAAAACCGTAAAAACCTCTCCGAAGCACAGCAAAAGGATAAGGAGGGCGAACTTATTCTAACTCAGCTTCAACCTACGGACACCCTAATTCTTCTAGACGAGAAGGGCAAGCAATATACCTCTGTGGACTTTGCCCAGTTTTTACAGAAAAAAATGAACAGCGGCATTAAAAACCTAGTTTTGGCAATCGGCGGCCCTTACGGTTTTAGTGATGCCGTTTACGCAAAAAGTTCTGGCAAGATAAGTTTATCTAAAATGACCTTCTCTCACCAAATGGTGCGATTGTTCATAGTGGAACAGATTTATAGAGGGTTTACTATTCTCAGGAACGAACCGTATCATCATCAATGAATTGGATAAAAGACCGCTACGCTTTAAGAGACAAGACAAAAGACTTTTTCCTGATTATTTGATCATTACATCTTGACTCTTATGTCTTATGCCTAAGAAACTAGTAAAGCACCCTAAACTTGATTGTGTTCTCAATTTTCTTGAGCGCCTTGATCACATCCTTGTCGTATTCCTTGTCCAAATCAGTGATCACATAACCCACTTCGCTATCGGTAGAAAGGTACTGACCAGAAATGTTCAGCCCGTATTGTGCCAATATTTCATTGATCTTGGCCATGATTCCCGGAACATTTCTATGAATGTGCAAGAAACGATGAGCTTTGTTCTGTTTAGGCAAACGTATATTCGGGAAGTTAACGGCATCCACCGTATTTCCCGTATTGATATAATCCATGATCTTATTTGGCACAAAATCCGCAATGTCGCGTTGAGCTTCCTCGGTACTACCACCAATATGCGGTGTAAGAATAACATTGGAAAGTCCTTGTAACGGGGTTTGAAATTCTCCGTTGCTACGTGGCTCGGAAGGATAAACATCTACAGCAGCTCCTCCCAATTTCCCGCTTTTTAAGGCAGATGCCAGAGCGTCAATATCAACAACGAAACCTCTAGACAGGTTAATGAGCTTTGCACCATCCTTCATTTGGTTGATCTCGCGCTCTCCAATAAAGTTTTTATTGGCCTTATTGTCATCAACATGTAAGGTGACCACATCTGAAACATTCAGCAAGTCTTCCAATGTATTGCATTTAACGGCATTACCAATGGCCAACTGATCGTCGACATCGTAATAATACACCTTCATCCCCATGGCCTCGGCCAAAACGGACATCTGTTTACCAATGTTGCCATAACCTACAATACCTAGGTTTTTTCCGCGAACCTCTTGCGATCCAGCAGCGGTCTTGTTCCACTCTCCATTATGGATTTCCGTGCTTCTTGGGAAAATACTACGCATCAACATAATAATCTGCCCTATCGCAAGCTCCACTACGGAACGGGTGTTGCTATATGGGGCATTGAAGACCACAACCCCTTTTTTCTTACTGTATTCCAAGTCTATTTGGGTAGTTCCGATGCAAAATGCACCTACCACCAATAATTTATCGGCCGCATCCAAAACTTTTTGGGTCACCTGTGTTTTGGACCTGATTCCAAGCACATGTACGCCTTTGATACGCTCAATAAGTTCATCTTCGGAAAGACTGGTTTTGATCAACTCTACTGAAAATCCTTCTTCCGAAAGATTGTCAAAAGCTGCAGTATGAACATTTTCCAGTAAAAGGATCTTGATTCTGTTCTTGGGGTATGATAAGTTTCTTGGCAAATCGTTTATATATAAAAATTCATCTAAATTCGGTGTCACGTGATCGGCATTGTTGGCCGCCTTTTCGCGATGCACATTCTCGGTGTAGGCGAAAAATTTATGGGCAATTCCGGCCTCGCGCATTACATAATCGCTATAACCGTCCCCTATTACTTGGACCTCGCCATCCAAATCCAAGTTTTTTAAGCATTCTATTTTTCCGTTGTGGGCCGCCAGAACATTTGTTTCGTCAAAACCGATAATGTTTCCATCGGTATCAAACTTAAATGTGTTGGCATACACCCTTTCGGATGGAATGTTGTATTCTTCAACTATTGGGTCTATAAATTCCTTGAAACCGCAGGAAATCACATAAATATCCTCTGAGAACTCGTGAAAAAATTGTTTATTGGCTTCAATCGATTTTGAGATTTTTTGTCGGAGCTCTTTTACCAAGTTCTCCAAATCGCTCTTGTTGGCGCTCAACAAACGAATTCTTCGTTCCAAGGATTCCGTGAAAGAAATATCCCCATCAATCCCTAAATTGGTGATTTTTTGGATTTCCGCCACGATCTCGTTCCTTTTTGGATTGCCTTGCAGGGTCATTTCAGCTAAAACATCCAACGCCTCAACACGTGTGAGCGTACTGTCAAAATCGAACACATATTTGCGTCCTGTCTCTACCATGGGTCGTTTCAAAAAAATTAAAGTGTAAAATTAAACATTAATTCCATCCTTATAATCGGAAGATGCCAAAAACCTTACACATTTACAGATAAATCAAAAAACCATTACGATTTGTTTTAAATAGCACCCAAAAAAGTGAATTTTTCAATTTCCCTTTCTTAAAACCAACGTCTTGTGAGCTTGCAATAGATATTATATTCTTGACCGAATATTTTTTTAAGAGCCTCCTCTTCGGGTTTAATCTGGAAATGGTTCATATAGGAAACAAATCCCGCCGCAACTAAAGTATTAAAGGCGTTTCCCAGATTGAGACCATAGGCCAATAAAAAAAGTAACATCCCCAAATACATGGGATTACGGGTAAAATTGTAGATGCCATTGGTTACCAATTTGGATGCTTTATTAGGATTCAATGGGTCCGTTGTAGTTTTTTGTATCAAAAATTGGATTACGGAAATCAAGATTACCAAGCTGCCAAGACCGAACAAAAACCATATTAGCCAATGTTTCCCGAAAAAATCGAACTCACCTACTGGCAGAAACCTGTCCAAAACATACATCAAAACTCCAAAAACCAACATCACCAAAGCTGGGGGCACTTTCATTTTCATATAAACTTGGTTAAACCCCGAAATTACTACTTTTGAATCTCAAATAGAACCCTTTTTTGATTTGAAACTAGTTTTTGCCACACATAACGACAACAAGCTAAAGGAAGTTCAGCAATTACTTCCTGAAAATATTGAATTGTTGTCCTTAAAGGATATTGAATGCTTTGATGAAATTCCAGAAACCGGTGATACCCTTGAAGAAAACGCCAAAATCAAGGCGGATTTTGTAACCCAAACCTATGGGTTGGATTGCTTTTCGGATGATACGGGTTTGCTTGTAGACGCTTTGGACGGAGCGCCCGGAGTCTATTCCGCTAGATATGCCGGAGAACAAAAGAATGCTGGGGACAATATGTCTAAATTATTATCCGAACTGGAGGGGGGTACTGACCGGTCAGCACACTTTAAAACCGTGGTACATTTAAACCTAAAAGGCGAAAGTTTCACTTTCGATGGCATTGTTGAGGGACAAATTACCACCAAACAGCATGGAAAAGGAGGTTTTGGCTACGACCCAATTTTTAGACCTGATGGATACAACAAAACCTTTGGTGAGCTGCCTCCAGAGACCAAAAACGCTATTAGTCACCGAGGTAGGGCCATACAAAAATTGGTGGGATTTTTAAAAAAGAAGGCAACTTAGCTTGCACCGATCAAAATAAGTGTACCTTTGCCGCTTTATTAACGCCGCCGGTATGGGCAAGGTGTTGTGATGGGCTTGAACGGGAAATACTAAAAATCGCTCTATACAACACAAACATATTTGCGATTTAAGGTATTTACACCGCTATGACAAAATTTGAAGCCTTGGGGTTGGACAAACCCCTATTGGATGCTATTTCCGACCTTGGATTTGAATCCCCCTCTGAAGTACAAGAAAAATCAATCCCAATTTTATTGGAGCAAGAAACCGATTTGGTTGCCTTGGCACAAACAGGAACAGGTAAAACCGCTGCCTTTGGATTTCCGATGATTCAAAAAATCCAACACGACAGTAGAACCACCCAAGGATTGATTCTCTCCCCTACTCGGGAACTCTGTTTACAGATCACCAACGAATTAAAACTTTATTCCAAATACGTAAAAGGAATCAATGTTGTTGCCATTTATGGTGGTGCCAGCATTACCGACCAGGCCAGACAGATAAAAAGAGGGGCGCAGATTGTTGTTGCCACTCCCGGTCGTATGAAGGACATGATCGGCCGAAACATGGTGGACATCTCCAAAATTGACTATTGCGTACTGGACGAAGCCGATGAAATGTTGAACATGGGCTTCTATGAAGATATCAAGGACATTTTGTCCAATACTCCCAAAGAAAAGTTTACATGGCTGTTCTCGGCAACTATGCCGAAAGAAGTGGCTACCATTGCCAAAAAGTTCATGCAAAACCCAGTAGAGATTACTGTTGGTTCCAAAAATGCAGGCGCCTCTACGGTACAACATGAATATTATGTAGTAGGTGGACGTGACCGTTACGCTGCCCTTAAACGTTTGGCCGATGCCAACCCAGGTATCTTTTCTGTAGTGTTCTGTAGAACCAAAAGAGATACACAACGTGTGGCAGAAAAATTGATTGAAGATGGATACAATGCCGGTGCGCTACATGGTGATTTGAGCCAGAATCAGCGTGATTTGGTCATGAATTCGTTCCGTAAAAAACAAGTACAGATGTTGGTAGCTACCGATGTGGCTGCCCGTGGTATCGATGTGGACGATGTAACCCACGTAATCAACTATCAATTGCCCGATGAAATCGAGACCTATACTCACCGAAGTGGTCGTACTGGACGTGCCGGAAAATCCGGAATTTCCATGGTTATTATCACTCGTTCAGAGTTAAGGAAGATCAAGGCCATTGAGAAAAAAATACAGCAAGATTTTATTTCCAAAAAGATTCCTGACGGCATTGAAATCTGCGAGATTCAATTGTACCACTTGGCCAATAAGATAAAAGAAACCAAGGTAAACGCAGAAATCGACAGCTATTTGCCTGCTATAAACGATGTACTTGAAGGAGTTGATCGGGAAGAGCTGATCAAGAAGATATTTTCAGTAGAATTCACCCAATTCTACAATTATTATAGCAAGACCAAAGACCTCAACAGTCAAGATGCTGAAAGAGGAAATGGTGCATCCAAAGGTGATATACCCACGGAAGGTTCCGTACGATACTTTATCAATGTTGGGGAACGCGATGGTTATGATTGGATGAGCCTGAAGGATTTCCTCAGAGACACCTTGAACTTGGAAAAAGAAGACGTCTACAATGTGGACACCAAAGATTCTTTCTCCTTTTTTAATACCGATGCCCAACTCACTGAATTCATCCTTCAAACCTTTACCGATTTTAAATTGGAAGGACGCTTCATAAACGTGGAAGTTTCCAAGAATCCAGGCGCCGGTGGCGGTGGAAAAGGTGGGAAAAAACGTCGAGGCAATAAAGGCGGTGGCGGAAACCGAAGAGGTGGCAACAAGTCATATAAAGGAGGAAAAAAAGGAGGTTACGGCAAAAAAGGAGGTAAGAAAAAGCAGGGCTTTTATTAGTTAATTCTATATTAAATGATAAGTCCCTCCTGTTTATTTTTCTTTGTTTAGTATTTTTATACCTACAAAGATTGCATGAGAAGAGTACTACTTATACTATTGTCCCTATTTCCTTTGCTCGGTTTTTCACAAACCGATAGTGGAGAATCCCAAGAAGTAAAGGATTTTACGGCTACGGTGATTAATGCCCAAACGGAATATCCCTTGGAGAGTGTTCACGTAGTCAATCTTAATCAGGTTAAGGGGACCATTACCAATCAAGATGGTAAGTTTACCATTCCTGCTGCGGTGAACGATACACTGTACTTTTCCTATCTTGGTTTTAAGACCCAAAAAGTGAGGGTCACCAACGATATGTTCCGATTTGGAGATACCGAAATTGCATTGACCGAACTTGCCTATGCCTTGGAAGAGGTTGTGGTAACACCATATCAGCTTACAGGATACCTCGAAATTGATGTAAAGAACCTTCCGGTGAACAATGCATATCAATATAGCATCTCCGGATTGAACACAAGTTACGAAGCCGGTAATAAAAGCCCAAGTGCAGTCACCAAAGTACTCGGGGCCATTTTGAACCCTGCCGATTTGCTACGGAATCTTTTCGGTAAAAAGCCAAGGCAGATGCGTAAGCTTCGTCAAATCAAGGAAGATGATAATATCAGGGACCTTTTGGCTTCAAAATTTGATAGGGAAACCTTGACCGAGCTCCTTCAATTGGAAAAAGTGGACATAGAGGACATCCTCAACAACTGTAACTACTCAAAATCCTTCATTAAAACAGCTAATGACCTTCAGATATTGGATGCAATTTCCAGTTGTTACGAAGAATATAAAGTACTCAACCGCACCCAATAAATAGTACGATAAGAATAGCTTTCGGGATTGTTTAAAACGGATATAAATAAATTTTATATTTACCAAGGCATTTTATAGCTTTAAACAAATTCCCAATTCATGAAAAAACTCCTTGTTGTTTTGTTTTCGATACCCTTATTTATTGGCTGCAAAAAAGTTAAAAAAGAACAGGAAGTGACGCAGGTAGTTGTGGCGGAAACCCCTAAAAAGGAGGTTCCGTTTGTTTGGGAAGGTGCCAATATTTACTTCTTGTTGACCGATCGCTTCAACAATGGAAATCCCAACAACGATATCAACTTTGACCGAACTGAAGAGACTGCCGTACTAAGAGGGTTTGAAGGAGGCGATATTCAAGGAATCACAAAAAAGATAGAAGAGGGGTATTTTACCGATTTGGGAATCAATGCCATATGGTTCACCCCGATAGTAGAGCAAATTCATGGCGGAACAGACGAGGGAACAGGAAAAACCTATGGTTATCATGGGTATTGGACCAAGGACTGGACCGCTATAGACCCTAATTTTGGAACTAAAAGCGACCTTTCCAAACTTGTAAAAACAGCACATAGTAAAGGAATTCGAGTAATTTTGGACGTAGTTCTCAACCATACCGGACCCGTTACGGACAAAGACCCTGTTTGGCCAGACGATTGGGTAAGAACTGGACCAACTTGTGAGTTTACAACCTATGAAAATACTACGGAATGTACGCTAGTGGCAAACTTACCCGATATTCTTACCGAATCCGACAAACCCGTAGAACTGCCCGATGCACTTTTGGCAAAATGGAAAGATGAGGGCCGTTTGAGCAAGGAACTCGACGAACTCCAGTTGTTTTTTGAACGCACAGGCTACCCAAGGGCACCCCGCTACTACATTATTAAATGGCTAACCGATTACATCAACGAATTTGGTGTTGACGGTTTTAGGGTGGATACTGTAAAACATGTCAACGAAAATGCTTGGACCGACCTCCATAAAGAAGCGGACTACACTTTTGAAATGTGGAAAAAGAAACATGAAAACAGCGTATTGGACGACAATCCTTTTTACATGGTCGGGGAAGTCTATAATTATGGCATATCCAGTGGAAGGGATTTTGATTTTGGTGACAAGAAAGTGGATTTCTTTGATTATGGATTCAAAAGTCTTATCAACTTTGAGCTAAAGCATGATGCGGACAATGATTATGAGAGCATTTTCACGAAATATAGCAAATTGCTGCATACCAAATTACAGGATAAAAGTGTACTCAATTATTTGACCTCACATGACGATGGCTCCCCTTATGATAAAAATCGCTCCAAACCATATCGTTCCGCAAATGTATTGCTGTTGACCCCCGGGGCTTCGCAAGTGTATTACGGTGACGAAACCTCTAGAAGCCTTACCATTGAAGGAGCTGAAGGCGACGCAACACTCAGGTCGTTTATGAACTGGGAAGATTTGGACAGCTTGCCGGAAACGCAAAAAATACACAAACACTGGCAAAAACTTGGGCAGTTCAGGGCCAATCATCCTGCCATCGGTGCAGGCAAGCACAAACGTTTGGCCAAATCACCCTATGTATTTTCCAGAACATACGAAAACGGAGATTACCGTGATAAGGTGGTTGTCGGGTTGGATTTGCCTAAAGGCAAAAAATCGCTTTGGGTCAAAGGATTCTTTGGCGATGGTACCACGTTGTACGACACCTATTCCGAAACCCAGGTCGTTGTGGCCAATGGAAAAGTGATTTTGGACAATGATTTCGATATCGCCCTTTTGGAACTTGTGGAATAGACCTTATTGTCTGGAATGCAGAGCAATCCGATTTCCCTCAGAATCCAGAAAAACCGCCATATACCCTATATCAGGCCTTATTTGTGTCTTGGATTGAATGATTTTCCCTCCATTTGACTCAATACGGCCTAGTTCATTTTGAACGTCCAAACTATTGAAGTAAACCATCACCCCATCAGTTTCACTGGGCTTGTACCAATCCTTATTTTGAATCAAAGAACCTGCAGCCCCAGGCTTTCCATGATCCGCAGGAAACCATCCCATTTGGGTTCCCCCAAAATCCTCTAAACTTATTTCAATCTGAAAAACAGCTTCATAAAACTTTTTTGCACGGTCCATATCCGCTACGGGTATCTCGAACCAGCCAACCATATTATAATCCATCGCTTAATTATTTTCTAGAATTTCCTTCAAACTAGCCAGACCCTCTTCAAAATCCTTTCCAACAGCTTTGTCCATGCTCATGAACAGCATCATTATACTCATTGGGAATACATTCTTTCCCGAGAATCCCCAAATTACTTTGGTTCTATCACTTCCGACCTCAATGGTTTCTAAATATGCATCCGAAGTGGATTTAAAAGGTTTTAAAAACCTAAGTTCACTTTCAATACGTTTACCTTCAACGATTTTGGTAATCTCCTGCTCCCCTTCGCCCACCTGTTTATTACCTTTCCAATAATTAATGCCCCCCACCTCGCCATCCGTGCCGGTAAACTTTTTTTCCATGTTCGGATCACGTTTGGCCCACGGGGACCACTCATCTTGATTTTTCAAGAATTTGAGGTATTCAAAAACAACACCTTTGGGCCGTTTAATTTCGATGGAACGGGAAACATTATAATTTTTTGGTGCAATGGCGGCCAGCAAAAGAAGAAGCGCGGCTATTGCCAAGACAATATAAAGTATTAGCATAACTGTGTAATTGATTGATTAACAGTTAAAAATACAAAAATTATTTACTTGACAAGATACCTTTTAATGATACCATCCACGTTTTTAATGGATTTTTTGGTCCAATCCAACCGTTTTTCAAGCATCTCTATATCAGATAATTGCCATTCAACCTGAGAGTCGCGCACTTTTTGGGCCAATTGCTGTATGATGATAGCTGCGGATACGGAAACATTCAAACTTTCGGAAAAGCCGACCATCGGTATTTTAAGAAAACCATCTGCTTGCTCCATTACCTCGTTGGACAGTCCCTTTCTCTCCGTACCAAAAAAAATGGCGGACTTCTCCAAAGGCGAAAAGTCGGGCAACAGAGTGGAATCGTTGTGAGGTGTAGTAGCGATTATTTGATAACCATCTTCCCTCAATTTGGAAATGCAATCAGCCACATTTTTGTAGCGGTACACGTCCACCCATTGTTCAGCACCCATGGCAATATTCTTGTCCAAACGTTTACCAAAACGGTTTTCTATCACATGAAGGTCCTGCACTCCAAAGGCATCGCAACTACGTAGAATCGCACTGGTATTGTGCAGTTGATACACATCTTCAATAGCAATGGTAATATGCCTGGTTCGTTGTTGAAGAACATCCAAAAAACGTTGTTTACGTTCTTCTGTAAGGTAAGATTCCAGATATGTCAACAAATCATCATCAAACATAAAACCAAGATAGGAAAAATTGGAATTTCTATTTCCTGAAAGATGGAATTGCTATCTTAGGTTCTGCCATTAATTGACAAGCATTAAAAACTTAATGAGAAAACTCATATTTATCCTGATTCTCCTTTGCGGTTTCTCCGCAACATTTGCCCAAAATTCGATACAAAACGACAATATTTACAGTATTCAGGACAGCGTATCCATACCAACACGTGACAATATTGATATTTCTGCAACAATAGTCCAAAACAAAAAGAACAAGACGCCTCTGCCCGTAATACTATTTTATACCACTTATCACCAAGGGGAATCGGACCAATACTTTGCCAAACTATCTGCGGACAAGGAATATGTTGGTGTTATTGCCTATGCACGTGGAATAAGGACCGATTTAAAGAATTATGCGCCTTATGAACATGAAGCTACAGATATTTATGACATCATTGAGTGGATAAGCAAGCAACCGTGGTGCAATGGAGATGTTGGAATGTATGGCGGAAGCTACACCGGTTTTTCGCAGTGGGCAGCCATGAAGAACCCCCACCCTGCACTAAAAACCATTGTTCCACAAGTAGCTGTGATGCCTGGTTACGACACTCCCATGGAGAACAACGTACAAATGAATTTAGGCCTCTACTGGCCCCATGCCAATATCTACAAAAAAGAGCCTATAAGAAGAAGTCTGCCTTTTGAATGGTTTGAAAACGGCATTGCTTTTAAAAGCATGGACAGCTTGGCCGGATATAGAAATTTTATCTTTCAAAAGTGGTTATCACACCCAGCATACGATGAGTACTGGCAATCCATGGTACCTACGCCAGAAGAATATGCCAATATAGACATACCCATTTTAACGACAACCGGCTACTATGATGACTCACAAATCGGGGCACTCCAGTATTTTAAAAATCATAACAAGTACGATAAAAATCCTGAACATTATTTAGTGATAGGCCCATATGATCATTGGGGCGGTCAACGAAAACCATCCCAAGACCTGATGGGCTATGAAATCGATAGCGTGGCCAACATCAATATGATGGAATTGGCATATAGCTGGCTGGATTATATTTTAAAGGACAAAACCAAACCAGAAATTTTAAAGGACAAGGTAAACTATCAGGTAATGGAAACCAATCTTTGGAAACATGCTCCTTCCTTGGGAAAAATAAACAACGATACCCTGACCCTTTATTTGGATGATGCTTCTTTGAAGACCCAGAAACCACAGAAGAAGTCATTCAAAAAACAAACCGTGGACTTTGCCGATAGAGAAAATCAAAATAACTATTACATGCCTCAAATTATTTTTGATTCTCTTGATGCAAGCGGGGGACTTATCTTCAAAACCTTACCTTTTGAAACAGAATTTTCCATAAATGGCTCATTTAGCGGAAACTTGTCCGTAACCATAAATAAGAAGGATATGGATGTTTCTTTGGCCCTGTACGAGCTGAAGCCTGATGGTAATTACTTTTTTATTACGCGGTATGTCGGTAGGGCAAGTTATTCCCTAGATCCAACAAAAAGGAATCTTTTGACTCCCTACCAAAAAGAAACTATTGCTTTTGAAAATACACGATTTGTAAGTAAAAAAATTGGTGAAGGCAGTCAACTTGTTATATTGCTTAATATTAACAAGCATCCTTTTGAGATTATAAACTACGGTTCTGGCAAACCTGTTTTCGAAGAAACCATAAAAGATGCCCATGAGCCATTGCAAATAGATTGGCACAACGATAGTTACATAAAACTACCTGTATGGAAAAATCATTAACGACCCAGTTAACAAACGAAAAGCTATAAAATCACTAGTAATACTTATAAAAATTAAAAAACACCCATGCACCTCAGAATTATTCTAACCACACTCCTTGCTGTATTAACCTTGCCAATAACAGCACAAAATCAAGAACAAAAAGGAAACAACCCCATTTTTGATGGCTGGTATGCCGACCCCGAAGGAATCGTATTTGGGGACACCTATTGGGTTTACCCGACCTTTTCGGATGATTATGATAAGCAACTTCATTTTGATGCCTTTTCATCCAAGGATTTGGTAAATTGGGAAAAGCACGAGCGTATTTTGGACACGACCAAAATCAAATGGTTAAGGCAGGCTCTTTGGGCACCTTCCATTATTGAAAAAGACAATAAGTATTACCTGTTTTTTGGTGCCAACGACATTCAACGGCCCGGAAGAAGTTCCTACGACCCAAATAACGACATCAATCATTATGGGGGCATTGGTGTGGCTGTAGCAGACAATCCAGGTGGACCCTTTGAAGATTGCTTGGGCGAGCCATTGATTTCCGACTTCTATAACGATGCACAACCTATTGACCAATTTGTTTTTAAAGATGTGGACGGCACTCATTATTTCTTCTACGGTGGATGGAGCCATTGCAACTTGGGGAAGCTCAATGAGGATTTTACGGGCTTTGAGCCATGGGAAGATGGCAGTTTGTTCAAAGAAGTTACCCCGGAAGGTTATGTAGAAGGTCCGTTCATGTTTTTACGGAACGGCATCTATTATTTTATGTGGTCCGAAGGAAACTGGACCGATGGAAGTTACAAAGTAGCCTACGCCATGTCAGATGAGCCAACAGGGCCCTACAATCGTATCGGCACCATCTTGGAATCAAAGGAAGGAGATATCGCCACGGGTGCAGGGCATCATTCCGTGATCAATAAACCGGGCACGGATGAGTGGATCATAGTTTATCACCGCAGGCCCATTCCCAATAAAGACCGTGACCATCGTGTAACCTGTATGGACAAGATGGAATTTAATCCAGATGGGACCATAAAACCGGTGATCATGACTTTTGAAGGGATCGGGGGAGAATAATTTTGGACAACCCGCGAATACTCAGCAAATGATTGAAAAAGATATACTGGATCTACGGCACCTGTTACATGCAAATCCCGATATATCCAATCAGGAATATGGCACAGCCGGATTGATAAAAAACTTTTTGGCACCATATCATCCCACGGAAATTATCGAAGGAATTGGTGGCGCTGGCTTGGCAGCAGTATACAGATTTTCAAAAAAAGGCCCTACGGTTGCAATTCGTTGCGAACTTGATGCCCTGCCGATACAGGAAACCAATTTCTTCAACCACAAATCCACCAAAAAAGGAATATCCCATAAATGCGGTCACGACGGGCATATGGCGATTATTGCCAGTCTTGCACCGTGGTTAGAACGTAAACCTTTGGCTTGCGGCACGGTCGTACTGCTGTTTCAGCCTGCCGAAGAAACAGGTGAGGGTGCCAAACGGGTCATGGAGGATGAAAAATTCAAAAAAATACGGCCCGACTACGTTTTTGCGCTTCACAATATTCCCAAAGAGCCAATGCACAGCATCATTTTAATGGACAATGGGTTTTCTGCGGAAGTTCAGAGTGTCATCATCAAGGTTAGAGGAAAGGAATCCCACGCCTCGGAACCTGAAAATGGAATCAATCCCGCCTTGGGTCTTTCTGAAATCATCCAAAAAATATCGGAACTCAACGTTCCAGAGCCATCCGATTCCAGTTTTGCCCTTTTAACCCCGATACATATCAACATGGGGCAAAAATCCTATGGAGTCTCTCCTGCGAACGGAGAGATGCACTATACACTTCGGACATGGAGCACAGCTAAAATGGATGGGGTGAAATCAAAACTCATCAAGCTGGTGGAGAAGATAAGCCATGAGCACAAACTACGGTATGAACTGGAATGGTTGGAACATTTTCCGGCCAGTTCTGTTGATAGTGAAAGTAATGCATTTGTCCGACAAGCAGCAGAGGCAAATAATTTGTCCATAATCCAAAGAAAAACGCCGTTCAAATTTGGGGAAGATTTTGGTTGGTTTTCCAAATCCTACAAAACCGTAATGTTCGGCATAGGTTCAGGAGTTTCTACACCCGCTCTGCACAATGCTGATTATGATTTCCCCGATGAACTACTTTCAACTGGAGTTTCCATGTTCAAGAGTATAATCTTGGATATACTTATAGAAAGATGACCCTTTTAAAAAATCTTCTTAAACCAGTTTAATTTTTATTCCGCTTTTGAGAGGTAGCTTTGTGAAAGATAAATTTAACCCAATCAAAATAGAGATATGAAAACTCCTCTGGTTCTGTTGCTCATTGTTTTACTTTCTAGCTGTAATACCAATAAGTCCGAAAACTCAGTTAAAGGTGACCTATCCGAAAATCAGTCCTCCGGAATCCAATCGGATACATTGACCAAACACTTAAAGCCATTCAAGGAAAACTTGCCTACAATCGGACTTTTAATGTATAACGGAGTACTTCAAAGCGAAGTTGTGGCAACCTCTGACGTATTTGCAAAACCGTCGGCGGATGGAGAACAACTTTTTAACGTGATCACAATAGCAGAGACAGAAAACCCGATAACCACTGAAGAAGGCATGCATTTTGTTCCCGATTACACTTTTGACAATTGCCCCAAATTGACTGCATTGTTTGTTCCCAGTGCTTACGATATGTATGCGCAGGTACACAACGATAAAATCGTGGAATTCATCAAAAGAAAAAATGAAGAAACCCAATACACGGTAAGTAATTGTGCCGGCGCACAGCTGATTGGTAAGTCTGGAATTGCGGACGGCAAGAAAATTGTAACTTGGATAGGTGGCGGTGAACAGTTACAAAAGGATTATCCCAACTTAAAAGTTCAGGACGATAGTTTGGTAACTTTTGTGAAAGATGGTAAGTTTTACTCCTCCAATGGGAACTTGGCAAGTTATATATCCGCGTTGAATCTACTGGAAACCATGACAAGTAGTGAGCATCGTGATTTTGTCGAGAGTTATCTGTATTTGGACCGTCTTAAAAACTGGAACAGACAATAATTTAATTATGCCCAAACAAAAAATTGTAGTACTTACCGGAGCTGGAATGAGCGCCGAAAGTGGGCTTAAGACCTTTCGTGATGAAAATGGTCTGTGGGAAGGCCATGATGTAATGCAAGTAGCCTCTCCACAAGGATTTGCCAAAAACCCGGAACTGGTACTCGAATTTTACAACCAACGAAGACGACAATTATTGAATGTTTCGCCCAACAAAGGCCATTTGGCACTGGCTGAGCTGGAACAGGCGTTCGATGTGAGCATCATCACCCAAAATGTGGACAACCTGCACGAACAGGCCGGTAGCTCCCATGTGGTCCATTTGCACGGTGAACTTTTTAAAGTGCGGAGTACCGTAGACGAAAATCATATTTTGGACTGGAAAAAAAATTTGATTCTAGGCGATACCGACGAAAACGGACATCAATTACGCCCCCATATTGTATGGTTTGGCGAAATGGTGCCGATGTTGAAAACTGCTGCCGAGATTACCCAACAAGCGGACATTTTGATTATTGTGGGAACGTCTATGCAAGTTTACCCCGCAGCAAGTTTGATTCACTATACTCCGGAGGATACACCTATTTATTTTATAGATCCACGGCCCAACATTAAACAGTCCGATTTTAAAAACCTCAGTATTATCCCAAAAACTGCTTCGGAAGGGACTCCTGAACTGGTTGAACAGTTAATTAATAATTAGCTCTGGCATTGTTTGCCCAGGCCAACAATGCACTTATCTGGTCTTCGGACAAATTAGCGTCGGCATGGGTCCATGTGTACTCATTCAAGGGCATTTTGCCTTCTTTCACCTCTTCGATTACTTCTTCAAGTTTGTGATCTTTCTTTTTAGAATCATAATTTTCCCAATCGGAAAAATTCAAATGTCGCTTTCCGTCCTCGATATGATCGGCCAACCAGTAGGAAACCGGAGCTATGTTGTTGTACCAAGGATACTCCGTATTGGCACTGTGGCAATCGTAGCAGGCGGTCTTTAAAATTTGTTTTACCTCAACGGAGGGTTGGGTCTCAGCTTCAAAAGCAGCCACATAATCACCTTCGGCCTTATTCTTTTCGGGACGGTAAAATTGCATCCCGATCAATACGATCAAGAGGACAATTGCTATTTTTTTTACTATTTTCATTTTTCCTTGGATTTACATAAATGTATTGATTTTTTGTGACAGAAGAACAGCTTTATACCGCACTTGATTCCGGTAGGATATCAAAATCCCAGATAGATGGCTTGGTGCTTCAATTGGAAGATGAGCCCTTGTTGGCACAGGTGCTTTATCAGAAGGTTTTGATTGAAGACAAAGAGGGTAAGTTCAATGCGAGTTGGACCTTTGACCACTTGATGCGGAAGCAACTTGTTTTTCTAATCCCCTTTATTGATGAGTTTACAAATGGATTGGCCAAATTAAAGTCCGAATCCTGTATTAGGCCCATTGCCCATGTATGTGAAATGGTCTGCGAAGCGTATTTTAGGAAAAAGCACCCGCTTTTTGTTAAAAATGTAAAGGATAAACATTTGGAGAGCATGGTTACCGCTTGTTTTGATTGGCTCATCGGCCCCATGAATGTGGCGCCCAAGGTTTTTGCCATGACCAGTCTTTACTATCTGGGGCTAAAATTTGATTGGGTCCATCCCGAACTTAAACTGGTTCTGGAAGAAAGCTATGCTTCGGGGACAACAGGATACCAGAACCGTGCAAAAAAAACTCTGGATAAGTTGACCGGTTTGGGTGTCTAAACCGCAACGTTTAAGTATCTTTGACCCTTTCAAAATTTTCTGGACCATGTCGCTGACACCACTAAACGCCATTTCGCCGATCGACGGTAGATATAGAAACAAGACCAAAGCCTTAAAAGACTATTTTTCGGAAGAAGCCCTTATCAAATACCGTGTACTGGTAGAGATTGAGTATTTTATAGCGCTTTGCGAGATTCCTTTACCTCAACTGGCCGATTTCAACACAGCTTTGTTCCCTGAGTTACAGAAAATCTATCAAGAATTTTCTACGGAAGATGCGCAGGCGATCAAGAATATTGAAAAAACTACCAATCACGATGTAAAAGCGGTGGAATACTTCATCAAGCAAAAGTTTGATGCTTTAGATCTTCAAAAGTACAAAGAGTTCATCCATTTTGGATTGACTTCACAAGATATCAACAACACAGCAATACCACTTTCCATTAAAGAGGCCATAAACGATGTTTACATTCCATCTTATTTGGACGTATTTGAAAAATTAAAAGCACTTACCACGGAATGGGAAAATATCCCCATGTTGGCCAGAACACACGGTCAGCCGGCATCCCCTACCCGTTTGGGCAAGGAAATCGATGTTTTTGTGGAGCGATTTAAGGAGCAGTTCAATTTATTGAACGATATACCCAGTGCTGCAAAATTTGGGGGTGCAACCGGAAATTATAATGCCCATAAAGTAGCTTACCCAACCAATGATTGGAGGGCATTTGGAAAACAGTTTGTACAAGAAAAGCTAGGCCTGCACCATTCATTCCCGACCACTCAAATTGAGCATTATGACCATATGGCTGCTTTGTTTGATTGCCTCAAACGTATCAACACCATTTTGATAGACCTGAACAGAGATATGTGGACCTATATCTCTATGGACTACTTTAAACAGAAAATCAAAAAAGGGGAAGTCGGTTCATCTGCCATGCCGCACAAGGTAAACCCCATCGATTTTGAGAACTCTGAAGGAAATTTAGGCTTGGCCAATGCAATTTTTGAGCATTTATCGGCAAAATTGCCCATTTCCCGTTTGCAGCGTGACCTAACGGACAGTACCGTTTTAAGGAATGTGGGAGTACCCTTTGCACATACCATTGTCGGGTTTCAATCCACTTTAAAGGGTTTGAACAAGTTGGTGCTGAACCAAGCCAAGTTTGAACAGGATCTGGAGGACAATTGGGCCGTTGTTGCGGAAGCTATCCAGACAATTTTAAGAAGGGAAGGCTATCCCAACCCATATGAAGCTTTGAAAGGTTTGACACGTACCAACGAGAAAATCAACCAGAAATCCATTGCCGATTTTATTGAAACTTTGAAGGTTTCGGATGCCATCAAAACTGAACTGAAACAAATAACCCCAGCGAATTACACCGGGGTTTAGGTTTTTTGAACAAGTTTTAAGCAATACTCTTTTTCAGCTTTCTTTTTGTATCTGAACTCTGTGCGGATAAGGGATTTCGATTCCAGCTTCGTCAAGAGCGATTTTACAATTTTCGTGGGTGGCGAAATACACATCCCAATAATCTTCTGGCTTGCAAAAGGGACGAACGGCAAAATTCACTGAGCTGTCAGCCAATTCCATCACGTTTACCGAGGGCGCAGGGTCCGTGAGTACTTTGTCGTTGGAGGTCAACACCTTTAGCAATACCTCCTTTGTCTTTTTGATATCCTCGCCGTATCCCACACCTATGACCGTGTCCACCCTTATCTTGCCTTCGGCGGTATAATTGATGATGTTCCCGTTGGCCATGGCCCCGTTCGGCACAATGGCCAGTCTGTTTTGCGGTGTTACCAATTTGGTCGTAAATATTTCGATGCCCTTTACCTTGCCCAAAACACCCTGTGCTTCAATAAGATCATCAATTTTATAGGGTTTAAAAATCATGATGAGGACTCCGCCGGCAAAATTGGAGAGCGACCCTTGAAGAGCAAGTCCCACGGCAAGGCCGGCCGCAGCGATTACCGCAGCAAAGGTAGTGACATCGACTCCCAAGCGGGAGATCACGATTATGATCAGAAAAATTTTTAAGGCCCAAGAAAATAAGTTAAGTAGGAATTTTTGAAGAGACTGATCGTACTTACTTTTGGACATTACTGTGCGGGTTCCCCCAACTATCTTTTTTACCACCCACATTCCTACGAGATAAATGAGGAGTGCCGTTACCAGTTTTGGGCCAAAATCCTTTGCCAGTTCAACCCCATAATCGAACCATTCTTGTGCTTTCTCCATGATGTTTTGGTTTTGTTAGTTTTCTTATAATGAGACACTAAGATACTAAACTAGGTCACTCATTTATTCGTTCAAAACATTCCAAAAACAAAAAGGACGACAAATGTCGCCCTTAATTGAAGTTATGATGATTGGTCTTAGCCCTTTAAAAAGTCCCCGATTTCGCCAAGTCCCTCACCTTTGTAATCGGATTTTTGGATGGCCTGCATTAATTGGACAATGTGGGCGGGGTTCATATTCTTGCCAAGTACTCTTACCAAGGCAAAGCCTTTATCCTCACTATCTCCATAAATGATCACTTCATCGATAGCGTCTTCATCGCCCAAATATTTAATGACTCCTTTTCCGTATTTTGAATTGATTTTCATCAGTTCCACAAAGTCATCACCTTTTAGGATCTCTCGAACTCTTTTCTTTTCAATTTCGTACTCTGCTTCATTATCGGCATTCTTCTTGAAGGCCAATAAGTTGAATTTTCTCAAGGATTCAATGGCTTCTTTTTGTGTCGGGTTCAAATCTATCCCGTCCATTTTAAGAATACTGGCAGGTACATCTATGGATAAAAAATTGGGGTTCTCCGAGTTGTCCACGTAATACTCCTGCAGACTTGGCTGCGAAGCACAGGAAGCCAGAAGCACTGCTCCGGCTAACAATACGGTTTTAATAATGTGTTTCATCTTTTCTATTTTTTTGATTGATTTTGAAATCTAAAAATCGATTGACAATAATAAGTTGGGAGTTTCTGTGTTTTGTTACAATTCCCTTCCGATTATTGTCAACCGAAGTGTGATTAGTTCTTCTTGCCAGCTTCGTTGAGTTCTTCGGGCAAATTCATTTTTTTGGTCAAGGAACTTATTTTGTTCAGGTCAATATCTCCGGTAAGGGATAAAATCACGGTCTCAAATTTATGCCCATTGGCCTCAACGTTGTTTATTCCGGTAACGAACATAAGCAGCTCGCTCACGTGGTCGGAATCCCTACCTTCTTTGATGTAGAACTTTACGTTGGCATCCTTGTCCTTTACCCTCATCAGCTCTTCCATTTTGGAAGATTTTAGGTAGCTGTCCACAGAGGATTTCATGTCTTCCCCGATTTTCTTGTTCTCGGTGGTAAACACCTTTAGGCTTTTTAGGCTGCTGGCAATATCCATAAAATCCCGTGCTTCTGGATCATCCACCTCCACATCGATTTTTGCGAGCAGATTGAACATACTTTTGTTCACCACTACGGATGTTACATCGTCGAGGTCCTCAAACTTATCAAAAAGTGATTGTGAAAACCCTGCCAAAGGCAATAAAGCCATTACTGTGATTAAAATATACTTTTTCATGTTGATACGTTTTTTAATTGTTGTTGTAAATTTTTTGTTTTGCTTCTTCAAACTCTTTTAGATAGGCCACTTTTTCCGTGCCTTTGTTAAAATTTTCCGCCAAGAGCTCAAAGGCCTTTTTGGTTTCTTCGTAGGCGTACTCCGCCTTTTCTTGTTCCAAGCGCTGTTCTTCTTGATACTGACTTCCAAAATAAATGCCAAAGGTCAAAACTACTGCTGCTGCAACGGATAGCCACTTGTAATAGTTTACTCTAGGTTTTAATGGTACCTGCTTGGTGTACTTTTCTTCCTTGGCCATGGAAAAGTAGTTGAACATAGGTTTGTACTGCTCCAAGTGAGGGGCTACCTCATCTTGTGAAAAATACTCCCTTAATGTTCTTTCTTCGCCCACTGTTGCAGTGGCCTCGAAATACTTTTCCAATATCTTTTCTATGTTACCCAATTCCATAGTTGTGTTTTTTTATTAATTCTTCTCGTACTGTTTTTCTGGCCCTCGACAGTGCTACGCGCACCGCAGTGGGTTTCATGTCCAATAGCTCGCATATCTCATCGAACTCGTATTGCTCTACATCCCGTAGCTGCAATATCATTTTTTGTTGTTCTGGCAGGTCTTCCATTATACGTTCCATCCAACTTACACTGTCCTCGGCCTCCAACTGTTTTTGCAAGGAGGTGTTTTCGTCGCTATAGTTGCTGTGAACCAATTTTAGGTTTCCCGCTTGTTTGGACTTTAAACGGTCCAAGCAAAAGTTTTTGGTCATGGTCATGGCAAAAGCTTCTACGTTTTTGTACTTCTCCATCGACTCGTTCTTCGACCATAACTTCAACAAAATTTCTTGAGTGGCATCCTCCGCTTCTTCCCTGGAAACCAACAGGCGTTTTGCGAGCCTGTACAGTTTATCCTGAAATGGTAAAACCACATTTAAGAATTCTGTTTGTTTCATTGGTTGTTTTGTTGTTCAGTCTGTTAATTATCGGTCTACACTATCACGACGATACATATCGAAATTTGTTACAAAAAATTTGCCATCTCCTTATATAGCCCTATTTTGCAGGGTAAATTTACATGGTTATCCATGTGATACTACTCAATCCAACCTACACCAATAATCAACTTGGAACAAAATTTGAGTGAATTCAGTAAAAATTAAGCTATGAAAAAGTATTCTTTCCTGTTTTTAGGATTGTCCTTGTTGCTGGCATCCTGTAGCAATGACGACAACGGCATTAAACCTGGTCCAACCCCCGACCCGGACCCAACTGCAGATGTGGCTGCCCAAAATTTTATGTGGAAGGCCATGAACCTTTGGTATTTTTGGCAGGGTGATGTTCCCGATCTTGCTGATGATAGGTTCTCTACCAATGCCGAATACACAGCTTTTTTGGAATCTTATCCCGACCCAGAGAATTTTTACTACAGTATATGTAATGATCATGAGAGAATAGTTGGGGAAGAAACTGCCATAGACCGATTCAGTTTTGCTAACGAAGATTATAAAGAACTTGTAAACAGCCTCTCTGGTATTTCTCAAAGTAATGGCCTGGAATTTAGATTGTCTTATATTGGAAACACCAACGATGTCTTTGGCTACGTACTTTACGTTTGGCCCGGTTCAAATGCATCAACAAAAGATATACAAAGAGGTGATTTTTTTACTAGGGTAGATGGCATTCAATTGACAGATAGCAACTACACCGAACTCTTATTTGGCAACAACAGCACATATACCTTGGGCATGGCCACCGTTGAAAACGAAACTATTTCCAACAATGATAAAGAAGTTCAACTTACCAAAATAGAGAACCAAATAGAAGATCCTATCTTGATTGCGGAAACTCTGGATGTGAACGGCACTAAGGTTGCTTATTTGATGTACAATCGCTTTTTAAGCAGTTTTAATGAAGATTTGAATGATGCTTTTGCAAAATTTAAGACGGATGGAGCTACAGAGTTGGTGTTGGACATGCGTTACAATCCTGGTGGCAATGTAAACACTTCTCGCCTTTTGGCCAGTATGATCTATGGTACCAAAACACAAGAAGTTTATATTAGGCAACGTTGGAACTCAAAAGTCCAAGCAGCATTTAGCGATGCTTCCCTCACCGACTATTTTGAAAGCAACACTCCGCCTCCTGCTAACAGCCCTATAAACTCATTAAACTTGAATAGAGTATTTGTTATTGCAACAAATGGTTCTGCTTCGGCAAGCGAATTGGTCATGAACGGCCTTGAACCTTATATAGATGTTATCCACATTGGTACAACCACTCGCGGAAAAAATGAATTTTCCATTACATTGGTCGATGATCCAGACCAAGACCTCCCTTTTCTTTATTCTTCCAGTAGAGAAGGTGACATTAATCCAAACAATAGTTGGGGAATACAACCCCTTGTTGGGCGCAACGAGAATGCAGATGGATTCTACGATTACACCAGTGGTTTGGTTCCAGATATTACCCTTGGTGAAGATTTGACCAACCTTGGTGTTTTGGGTGATGTAAACGAGCCGCTCTTGGCCCGTGCCCTTCAAGAAATTTCAGGTGGTTCTGCGAAAATCGACTTTACTGTGGAAATGCCTGCTGAGTCTTTTACCTCTTCTAGGTTGCACACTCCCGTGAAAGACAATATGTATTTGGACAAGCCATTGAAATTTAACAAGTATTAAAAAAGCGGCCAATTGGCCGCTTTTCTTTTTTAAAGGTTCAGGTTGAGTCCAACCCTAAAGTTTCGTCCTCGGGTCGTGAATCCGAGCAACTCCCTATAATCTTCGTTCAGCAAATTATCCGCATTCAAGAATACATTCACTTTATTCTTAATCAGTTCGTGCCTAATGGAAAAGTTCAACAGTGAAAATGGTTCCAAGGCAATATCCGAGAACGTAGCAAAATCCGTATCAAAACGTTCACCAGTGTAAGCGTAGGTCAATGACGCATCGGTACTCTCACAGAATTGATACCACAAAGACACATTCGCCTTGTGCTTGGGAATACGGATGGCATTGTCGCCCTTTCGTTCCGTGAAGGTATAATTGGCGTTGACACTAAAATTACTCAAGGGCAACCACGTAGCCTCCACCTCTACTCCGTTGGCATCGATTTCATCCGCCACATTGATGCTCATAAAATTGGCATCGTAACCAATGGCATTCGTCTCGTTTCTATCAAAATAAACCGTACTGATTCGGAAAGTATTATCGAGTTTAAATTCAATACCTCCTTCAATGGTAGCGTTTTCTTCAGGCTCCAATTCTGGATTCCCGCCGAAAGCACCGAACAATTGCGTTAGATTCGGTGTGATGTACGATGTAGCATACGACCCCATCAATTTTACATATCCCTCTTCAGTATCAAACACAAATGATGGATTCACATTATACACAAAATGGTTTCCATATTCGGAGTGATTGTTCAGTCTGGCGCCCGCATTCAAATTCAATCCAAAATCCGAAACATAGACCACATTGGCATAAGGGTCAACAATGGTAAAATCCACTTCCTCTGTAAAAATCGCTTCATCCTTTATATAATTCACCCCAAGTACCGTGTGGAACTTTTCGGCAAAAACGTATTTGTTGTACACGTCCAACACCCAATTACTTCCTTCGGTCATACTTTCACCAAAGGTGTCGTTGGCCACGGATTCATAATCGGTGAAAGCTGCATTCAGGTGCACCGAACCTTTTCCATAGTCAAATTCTGATGACAGACCTACGCGTTGCTGCTCATTTTCACCCAAATTATCAGCTTCGGCCATTGAAGCATCATATTCATTCTTGAACTTGGTCTGATTACCATAAACCTGAACCCCAAAACTTTCCGAAAACTGATACCCTAGCTTTAGATTGGTGCTGTAATGGGAAAAAATGTCCTCTTCGTTCTCTGGCGTCACCGCGGCAGAGAGCCCACTCTTATATCGGTTGGAAAAATCGACCCCATAATTGAACTTGCCCAAAGTACCGTTCACATTCGCAGAATTTTGAATGCTCCCGATATTATAATTCTGGTCATCGGCTGTTTGATTGGTCCCTACGCTCGTTTCAAAATTTCCTGCAATCTTCTTTTCGGAGCTCTTTTTCGTTGTGATATTGATTACGGCCGTTACCGCATTGGTTCCATAAAGCGTACTTGCCGCTCCTTTAATGATCTCAATGGATTCGATGGTATTGGGCGAAAGCAAGCGAAGATCGTACTCTGCAGAAAATGTAGATGGATCCTGCACACGAACACCATCGATAATGATCAAAACCTGACGTCCACGGCCACCACGCGCATACACCCCAAGCACATCCCCATCACGACCGCGGCTACCTGCAATCTCGATACCGCTTTTGGTGTTGATGATTTCCGCAACCGTCCTGCCCTGGTTGCGCTGCATTTCTTCAGCAGCGATCTTGATCACTGTTTTTCCAGAGTTTTCTCTTTTCAACTCAAACTTTGAATCGCTTACAACAACCTCGTCCAGTTGTTGCACTTTAAGTGAATCTTGCTGTACATTTTGCGCAAAAATTCCCTTGCCCGCCAATAGGGCGGTAATCAACCATAAATGATTTTTTTTCATTTCGTTTAATTGAATAAACGGGAGAATAGTATGTGATGCATACGTAAACTTTTATCCCGAAAGTTTAACATTGTTTGTTTGAATTTGGCAGGTCTCCTGGCTTATGTAATGTTGTTCGCCCTTCCCATCCAAAAAAAATGGACAGTGGGTATGTAGTAAACAACACCCTCATTTAGAGGTGCCAAAACTGATTTGGCGTACATTTACAGTTGCGGGAACAGCTCCAGTTTTGCACTGGATTCCCTTTTAATCCCACGGAAACTCCGTGCGAACCAAAATTCGGGGCCAAAGCTAATCAATCTGTTTAATCTTTTGTACGATTCTTTACAATGATTTTTCGTCCGTCATCCTGAGCGCAGTCGAAGGAGCTGTCGAAGGGTCTAAAATGTCTCGACTCCGATCGACATGACAATTTTGACTTTAATCATCAGGTTCCTTAAACTCCATAAATACTTAAATAATCTTACTTTTGACCCATGGCACAAAAACATCGATTGATTCTACTACTGGCATTGCTTCTGGTAGCGCTGACGGGTTGTAAACAAGAAAAAAAGCAGCAACCTGTTCAAATTCAAGAAACAGCATCGAACATTACGTATGCAAAGGGCTTCACGGTAAAAAAAGAAGGCGATATAACCCTTGTTGAAGTCACCTCCGCGTGGCCAGGAGCCGACAATTTTACCTACGCCCTGGTTCCGAAGGAAAAATTGATAGCAATGTCCTTTCCAAGAGATGCCTACGATGCCATTATCGGCACTCCTGTTGAAAAAGTGGTGCTTACCTCCACCACCCACATTGAGCCCCTAAAACAATTGGGCGAACTCAATACCGTGATCGGTTTTCCCAATACGGATTACATTTCTTCCCCAGAGGCGCGAAAACTGGTGGAAAACGGGCAAATCCAAAATCTGGGCATGAACGACATGCTTAACACTGAAATGGTGCTCGCCATGAATCCAGAGCTTATTGTCGGGTTTAGCATCAACAATGAAAACAAGGCGTACGACATTATCAAAAAAGCAGGGACGCCCGTGGTCTACAACGGCGATTGGGTAGAACACACCCCTTTGGGAAAAGCGGAATGGATCAAGTTCTTTGCACCTTTCTTTCAAAAAGAGGCCTTGGGCGATAGTATTTTTGCAGAAGTTGAATCTTCCTACCTACAAGCCAAGGAATTGGCCCAAAAAGCAAAGACCAAACCCACGGTTTTAACAGGCGGACTGTACAAAGACGTATGGTACGTAGCAGGCGGGAAAAGCTGGATGGCCAAGTTTCTGGAGGATGCCAATGCCGATTATCTTTGGGCCGATAACAACGAAACGGGCAGCATAGGACTCAGTCTGGAATCGGTTTTAGAAAAAGCCCAAGACGCCGAATATTGGTTCAATCCGTCAGCTGAAACCACGTATACCGAATTGGCCGAAGCCAATCCACACCATCAACAGTTTGATGCTTTCAAAATCAAAAATGTGTTTTCCAATGCCATTGACAAAGGCGAAACGGGAGGGCTCATTTTTTATGAATCGGCCCCACATAGGCCCGATCTGGTGTTGAAAGACCTCATCAAAATACTACATCCCGAACTATTGCCGCAACACAAACTTCAATTCATCAAACCGTTACAATAAATGCAAGGAGGTCGAACATATCGGTTTTCGTTTTTACTGATGGTGCTCGCCTTGCTGTGTTCGTGGCTTTTGAACATCAGTTCGGGGTCGGTTACCATACCTTTTGCCGATATGTTGTCTACCCTGTTCGGGGAAAGTCCTGAAATTGCTTCGTGGGAGTATATTATCTGGGATTATCGGGTACCAAAGGCATTCACCTCTATTTTGGTGGGTGCTGGACTCGCTTTGAGCGGACTTTTGATGCAAACCCTGTTCAGAAATCCCTTGGCAGGCCCTTTTGTATTGGGTATCAGTTCGGGAGCCAGTTTGGGCGCTGCCTTACTCTTAATGGGTACATCCATTTTGGCAGGGTACACCTCCCTATCATTTTTGGGTGATATAACCCTATCCATCGCCTCAAGTTTTGGTAGTTTTTTGGTGCTTTTGATAGTAATGATCGTGGCCCAACGGGTAAAGGACACTATGGCCTTACTCATTATTGGATTAATGTTCGGAAGCATCACTTCTGCGATTGTGAGCGTTCTGGCCTATTTTTCCAGTGCAGAGGATTTGCAACGGTTTAATTTTTGGTCCTTCGGAAGCGTGGGCAATCTATCCATAAATCAATTGTTTTTGTTGGGAAGCATCGTAGCTGTCGGCGTTTTACTGAGTATTGTCTCGATAAAATCGTTGAATGCCTTTCTTTTGGGCGAAAACTATGCACGAAGTTTGGGGGTCTCCTTGAAAAAATCTAGAATGACCATTATAATCGCGACTGGATTGTTGGCTGGCGGAATCACCGCATTTGCAGGACCCATTGCTTTTGTAGGTTTGGCCGTTCCCCATTTGACCAGACAGATTTTCGATACCATGGAACACAAAGTGTTGATTCCCGCCGTGATGCTGTGCGGTGCCATTCTAATGCTGTTGTGCGACACCTTGGCGCAACTGCCCAATTCTGCCAGCGTGTTGCCCATAAACGCCATTACATCATTGGTGGGGGCTCCTGTGGTAATATGGCTCTTGGTCCGCAAACGTAAAATGATGTTCTGATGGTGAAAACGGAGAAAAACATATTGTCCATTGCCGATTTGTCCATTGGGTACGGTTCCAAAACCATAGCACAAAACATCAATTTTGATTTGGAAGCTGGAATGCTCTGTGGTATTGTGGGCATTAACGGTATCGGAAAATCTACCTTGCTGCGCACTTTGGGCGGATTTCAAGCAAAACTTTCTGGCACTATCTTGTTGAATGATGAACCGCTCGAAAAATATACCTCAACTGCACTCTCCAAAGAGCTCAGTGTGGTATTAACGGAACAACCCGCTTCCAAAAATCTCACGGTTCAGGAATTGATTGCCCTTGGACGACAGCCTTACACCAACTGGCTCGGTACATTGACACAGGAAGATAAGCAACAGATTCAGACAAGTTTGGATTCCTTTTTGCTGAACGATCTCCGTAACAACAAATGCCACGAACTCAGTGATGGTCAGTTACAACGGGTGTTGGTGGCGCGGGCCATGGCCCAGGACACTTCGTTGATCCTCTTGGATGAACCCACCACGCATTTGGACCTCTATCACAAAGTGCAGATTTTAAAAATGCTGCAAGCATTGGCGCACGATAAACAAAAAACCATCCTGTTCACCACGCACGAAATTGAACTGGCCATTCAGTTATGCGACCGCATATTGATCTTGGACGGAAAGAACCACCCCTTCGGAGACCCTTGTCAACTCATCGAAGAAAAACACTTCGACAAATTATTCCCTTCGGAAATGGTGCAGTTTGATGCTAAAACGGGTTCTTTTAAAGTGAATAAGTAAAATCTCTGCGCTCCAACGGGCACTGAGCGTAGTCGAATTGCAGTTGGCACACCTAATTTAATGAACAATATTGTGGATTTCTGCTTTCACTGAAATGGCATTTTTATCTTTATAATCCGTTATCTTTATCCTTCAGAAATTTTTTAATGGGCGCAGAACTTATCTACATCATTATAGGATTCATCATCACATTGGGCATAGGTCTCTTTGTGGGGGTGTACATTCAAAAACTAAAGACCAAGTCAACAGAGAGTGTTTGGGAAAGCAAGGAAATCGAATTTAGAAAAACAGAGTCCTCACTGAAAGAGGAAATAAAAGAGATTCAAAGCAGGAAATCTGAAATTGAAATCGCTCTGGCCAAAGAAGAATCCAAATCGGACAATCTGGAAGAAAAACTCTTGGAGCAAAAACAGGAACTGGAAAAACTTCAAGAGAAATTCACCAAAGAATTTGAAAACATGGCCAATAAGATTCTTGACGAGAAAAGCGAAAAGTTCACAAAGAGCAACAAAGAAAATATCGACAACATACTGGACCCGCTCAATAAAAAAATCAAGGAGTTTGAGGAAAAAGTAGTGAAATCCCAGCAGGAAAATTTTGGTCTGCACGCTGCTTTAAAACAACAATTGTTGGATTTACGCAGTCAAAACCTTAAAATTACTCAAGAGGCGGAGAACTTGACCAAAGCTTTAAAAGGTGATAGCAAAATGCAAGGGAACTGGGGCGAGGTGATTTTGACACGTATTTTAGAGAAATCTGGCCTTACCAAAGACCGTGAATATACACTACAGGACAGTTTTAAGGACGAGGAAGGGAAAAGGTACCAGACCGATGTGCTGATCCATTTACCAGACGGCAAAAAAATGATTGTGGACAGCAAGGTTTCCATTGTTCATTTTGAACGATACGTATCCGATGAAGATGAAAAACAACGGGAAATCTACCTGAAACAACATATAGATTCCATTAAAAGACATATAGAGGAGTTGAGCAAGAAGAACTATCAACTCTTGATTGACGAAAGCCCAGATACGGTCTTTATGTTCATACCAACGGAGCCTGCTTTTGCGATTGCCTCGGCATTTGAGCCCAATTTGTACGAAGATGCATTTGTAAAAGACGTGATCATTGTTACCCCATCTACGCTTTTGGCTGCCTTAAAGTTGGTTGACAATCTCTGGAAAAACGACAAACAAAAGCGATTTGCCATTGAAATTGCCACTGAGGCGGGCAAACTGTACGATTCCTTTACCAATTTAACCGATGAGCTTTTGAAGATCGGCAATCAGATTGGAACAGTACAAAACACCTATCAAAGCACAATGAAAAAGCTAACAGGGCGCGGCAACTTGATCAAACGAGTTGAAAAACTTAAATCCTTGGGAGCCAAGGCCAGTAAGAGCATAGACGATAAATTGCTCAAACGTGCATTGGATGACGATTTTGAAGAACTCAATTAGAAAATACTACCATGAAAAAATTCCTGATCATTTTTATCGCTGCCATTCTAGTTGGTTTTGCAGGGTATTTTGCCTTTATCTATTATGTGCCCTACAGTGAGGGTTATCGTTCTGGGGAACTCATTAAATTCAGTAGAAAAGGGGTTTTGGTCAAGACATGGGAAGGACAGATCAGCCAAGGGCTATCTGGCACCAATGTGTTTTCGTTCTCCGTGGAGGACAGTGAAAAGGAAATTGTGGAGAAAATGAAGGAATTCCAGGGGCAGTACATCAAGGTCACCTACAAAGAGCGCTACGCCACCTTTTTCTGGTTGGGCGACACCAAATATTTTATCACAGAAGTAAAGTCTGAAAAATCACCGATTTTTAGGAATTAGATAACACACCCCTAGTCCCTCTAAAAAGAGGGGAAAACAATTTCCCTCCCAGGAAATAGATATATGAAAAACCCCAACAACATATGAAAAAATTCAAATCATCCCGAGAAAGTAGGGTTTCCATCACCGAACTTATGCTGCCCTCCCACTCCAATTTTGGTGGCAAGGTGCACGGTGGGCACATTCTCAATCTTATGGACCAAATAGCCTTTGCCTGTGCCTCAAAACATTCACAAAGTTATTGTGTGACCGCTTCTGTAAATCGGGTGGACTTTCTAAACCCCATTGAAGTGGGTGAACTGGCCACACTAAAAGCATCCATCAACTATACTGGGAAAACTTCTATGGTTGTAGGCGTACGGGTTGAATCGGAAAATATAACCACAGGAGAGGTAAAACATTGCAATTCCTCCTATTTTACCATGGTGGCCAAAGGAAAGGATGGAAAGAACAAAACAGTTCCAGGGCTTATACTAAAGACCAAGCAGGATATTCGTCGTTTCGCACGAAGCAAGGAGCGTAAGCAATCCGCCTTTAAGCGGGATAGCAAATATGAGTCCAACAACTTTAAAGTAAACGAGTATTTGGAATTTTTACAGGGCGAAAACGTTAAGATGGATTTTGATTAAGTTTTGCTGCTGCCTCCTCATCCAAAAACCACACTAAATTCCCTGATATTGGATTGACCAAGGATGCAGGATAGGCATCGGAACCTTCGGTTTTTTCAATAACCGCTTCCACCTTTTCGGCTTTGGATGCTCCCGTGACCAAAAAAGCCACTTCTTTGGACGTGTTGATGACTTTCCCGTTTATAGAGACCCGTTTTTGTCCTGAATCGGGGTGCGTTGCCACTACGCAATGTTCCTCGGAATCCCACAAATCGATTTCGTGCGGGAAGATGGAGGCTGTATGGCCATCATCGCCCATTCCCAAGATCAACAAATCAAATTGAGGTACATCATCAACCCTGTCCAAATTTATTTCAAGAAGATTGCCATAGCGCATAGCCTCGTTAACGGGGTCTTTTTCACCCAAAATTCTATGGATGTTAGCTTCGGGCACATTAATCTTGGAAAAAAGGTGCTCCACCGTCATTTTATAGTTGCTCTCATCATCCGAAGGCGACACACAACGCTCGTCGCCCCAATAAAAATGTACTTTGCTCCAATCCACTTTATCCGAAAAATCCTCGGCCAACACATCAAAAACGATTTTTGGGGTGCTTCCTCCAGACAATGCCACATGAAAAGCAGCTTTATCTTTCAATTGATCTACAAAATAGCTGGAAAATTGCTCAGCCACCTCTTGTTTATCCTTATATATTTTTAAATCCATTTTGAATTAATTAGTTGTTCTCGACTGCCTGCCTGCCGCAGGCGCTCGAACTGATATATTTTTTCCTGACTCCTGACTCCTGGCTCCTAAATACTAGCAAATCACACAATAACCAGGGTCATCTGCCAAGTTCTCCGAAGGGTTTCTCCAATATCCATCATCCTCAATCAAATCATCTGCGTTTTCAGGACCCCAGGCTCCTGCGGCATAACCGTACATTCGCACATCTTCACCACTGTTCCAGTAGTTCAAAATCGGGTCCACAAATTCCCAAGCAGCCTCCACCTCATCGGCCCGCGCATAGAGGGTGGCATCGCCTTGCATGGCATCCAACAACAAGCGTTCATAGGCTTCCATCACATAGGTTTCGGCCAAGTTGGCATAATAAAAATCCAAATTGGCCCGCTCCACCTTAAAGCCTTGACCGGGAACTTTTACACCAAACTTAATCAAAATACCTTCATCAGGTTGTATGCGGATAATCAATTTATTGTCCATTTCCTGCATTTCGGAACCCTTAAAAATTTGATGGTGCGGTTTTTTAAAGTGAATCACAATTTCCGTTACCTTGGTGGGCATCCGTTTGGCAGTTCTTACATAAAACGGAACCCCGTGCCAGCGCCAATTGTCCACATAAAATTTGATGGCAGCATAGGTCTCCGTGGTAGAATTGGGGTCGACCCCATCCTCTTCGCGATAACCTTTCACCTCTTCGCCATCCACTTTGGATGCAACATATTGTGCTCTAATGGTATTGTCAAAAAGCTCCTTCTCGTCCGTCATAACACGCAACGATTTAAGGGCCTTCACTTTTTCGTTCCTGATTTCTTCCGCATCCGCTCCAATAGGTGGTTCCATCACCACCAACGAAACAATCTGTAGCAAATGGTTTTGGAACATATCCCGTAGGGCCCCGGATTTATCATAATAGCCACCGCGCTTCTCCACCCCAACACTTTCCGCATTGGTCACCTCGACCCGCTGAATGTAATTTCGGTTCCAGAGCGGTTCAAAAATGCTGTTGGAGAATCGGGTCACCAAGAGGTTCTGCACGGTCTCTTTTCCGAGGTAATGATCTATTCGGTAAATCTGATGCTCCTTAAAATATTTGTGCAGTCCTTTGTTTAATTTTTGGGCCGTCTCTAAGCTATAGCCAAATGGTTTTTCCACGATTAAGCGCTTCCATCCATTGTTCTGTGTATTCATCCCCGCATCCGAAAGATTGTGGGAAACCGTCTCGTACAAGGTCGGCGGAGTGGAAAGGTAGTAGATTATGTTTCCCGAGGTATCGTGTTTTTCTTTCAATGCCTCTACCCGTTTTCTCAAAGGGCCATAATCCGTATCGTAGCTGTCGCCCAAATCCTCATAATAGAGCTTATCGGCAAAGCCTTTCACCTTGGAGTCATCCAAATTCTTGGTCTTTTCCTTTAAATACTTGCTTTCATAAACCACCCTGTCACGAAAAGCTTCATCGGAAAGGTTGCTACGGCTAACACCGAGTACCACGAAATTTTCTGGCAGTTGTTTTGCCAAGTATAGATTGAATAAGGAAGGTATAAGTTTTCTAGCAGTCAAATCACCCGATGCCCCAAAAATAACGAGCATCTGATTATCGGTCTTTTTCATAGTTTTTTCGTTTTCTGGCGAGTTTACACTCCTATTGGCACATTGATTTCAATATGACGTCAATATTTTTGAGCATCACGAATATAAGGTTTATTTTAGGTTCGTAATTCAAGAAACATCAACCTTAGTGATGTCTTAACACCTAAGAAGAAGAAAAAATTAGAATGGCAGACACGTATGATTTTGGCCTTGTGGGCCTTGGAGTAATGGGACGTAATTTTATTTTGAATGTTGCCGATAACGGATTTACAGCATTCGGAAATGATTTGGATGAAGAAAAAGTAAGCGCATTGATCAAAGAAGGCGGCAATACTGACAAAGTGAACGCCACTTCCGATGTTAAAACATTTGTAGAGTCGTTGACGACTCCCAGAAAAATCATGTTGCTGGTACCTGCCGGAAAAATAGTGGACAGCGTAATCGAAGGGCTATTGCCGCATTTGGACCAAGGCGATATTATTATTGATGGAGGAAACTCCTTTTATACCGATACGGACCGTCGCGAAGCGTATTTAAAAGAAAAAGGAATCAACTTTTTTGGCGCTGGTGTCTCTGGCGGGGCCGAAGGTGCCCGAAAAGGACCAAGCATTATGCCAGGCGGATCCAAGGAAGCCTACCAACATGTAAAGCCTATTTTTGAAGCTGTTTCGGCCAAATACGAAGGAGAACCCTGCGTGGCGTATTTGGGCCCGAAATCGGCAGGGAACTACGTAAAAATGGTACACAATGGCATCGAATACGGTTTGATGCAGTTGACCTCCGAGATTTACGACCTGCTCAAAAAAGCGGGCGGACTTACCAACAATGAGCTCCACAAAACCTATTCCGACTGGAATGAAGGTCGCCTACAGTCCTTTTTGGTAGAAATCACCTCCGAAATATTTGAACAAAAAGATGAATTGACGGACAACGACCTTGTCGATATGATTTTGGACAAGGCCAAGCAGAAGGGTACTGGAAAATGGACCTCACAAAACGCCATGGATCTCGGCATTCCCGTTCCAACCATTGATATTGCGGTGAGCATGCGGGAAATATCCGCTCTAAAGGATGAACGCATCAAAGCCGACGCGTTGTACGACCGCCCTACCCCAACTGCCGTGGACAAAGATGATTTTACCCAAAAAGCGGAGCAGGCACTCTATTTTGCCTTCATCATCACCTATGCACAAGGTATGCACCAATTGGCCGATGCCTCCAAGGAGTACGGTTACGAACTGGAGCTGGGCGAAATTGCCAAAATATGGCGTGCTGGCTGTATTATCCGAGCCGCGCTATTGGCCGATATTACCGATGCCTACCAAGCTGATAAGGATTTACAGAACCTATTGCTCTCCCCGTCTTTTGTGGAAAAAGTGCAAAGCACGGTGGATGCCGCAAGGGATTTGGTAAGTTATGGGGCGGCGAATGGCATTCCATTGCCAGGATTGTCCAATGCCCTCACCTATTTTGATGCATACACCAGTAGTCGTTTGCCATTGAACTTGATACAGGCACAGCGTGACTACTTTGGGTCGCATACGTACGAGCGTTTGGACCGTGAAGGTATTTTCCATACGGAGTGGGAACGATAAATTAATCAGCAAAGCATATGTCCGGAAAAAGTTGGGTGTTTCTTTTTTTAATCGGATTTGTTCTATCCTGCTCTCAAAAGAAAGAGGACGAGGAATTAAAACGTTTGGTAAAAGCTCAATTACAAAATACGCACACCAATGAGGAATGGTTTGCTCCCACAAGTGTTGCTCTTGAAGGTTTGACATATGAACAAGCCATTTGGAAAGACAGTACAACCAATCATTCCATAGCCGAGTTGATTTCCCACATCGCTTTTTGGAACGAAATGAATTTGAGGTCGTTCAAGGGTTTGGAGATTCCAGACCAAGAGGTTGTAAATGAAGATACTTTTCAAACCCCTACTGAGGAGGAATGGCTCAAAACATTGAAACGATTGGACAGCATACAAAGTGAGTGGGAAGTTTCCGTTGAAAAATCGAACGACATCAAAACAAAAGAGTGGAGCGAGGAAATTATCAACATGAGCGCCCATACAGGTTATCACTTAGGGCAAATAGTCTATTTGAGGAAACATAAAGGCTGGTGGAAATGAAAAAATCGCTCTTCCTATTCACCTTCGTGTTGACATTTTTGACCGCAACAGCTCAAAAACAACCCTATGTAATCTACAACGCCAAAGGAAAAAAGGTCTCCTACAAAAAAATGCTGAATACTTTGGAGAAAAAGGATATGGTGCTGTTCGGGGAGCTGCACAATAATCCCATTGCGCATTGGCTACAATACGAGCTTACAGTCGACCTTCATAGCCAAAGACAGCTTATTCTGGGCGCTGAAATGATAGAAGCAGACAACCAAGACGAACTCAACGATTATTTATCGGGCAAAATAGACTACAAGGCTTTGGATTCCACCGCTAGGATATGGAACAACCACAAGACCGATTATGCCCCTTTGGTGGACTTTGCGAAGGATAGCAGTTTGGTTTTTGTGGCATCCAACGTGCCAAGACGCTATGCCAGTTTGGTCTATAAAGGTGGGGGGTTCCAAGCACTGGACACCTTGTCACAAGAAGAAAAAAGATGGATTGCCCCCTTGCCCATAACCTACGACCCCGAATTACCTGGGTATCGCAACATGCTCAAAATGATGGGGGAACATGCAACACCTTCACTTGCAATGGCACAAGCATTGAAAGACGCCACCATGGCCCATTTTATTCTTGAAACCTATAAAGAGGGAGCCCTGTTCCTGCATTATAATGGAGCATACCATTCCAACAACTATGAGGGTATCCTGTGGTATCTAAAATTACAACGGCCCAATTTGGAATACGCTACCTTGTCCACGGTAACGCAGGAAGACGTACACACCTTAGAGCAGGAAAACCAGAATATCGCCGATTTCATTATTTGTGTGGACCAAGACATGACCACTACCTATTAATTCACCTACTTTTTCATCGGGATGTCCCAGCATGGGATAATTTGCTTATTTTTAGGAAACTAAATAACCAACCTCATGAAAAAATTACGCATCACTTTGCTGCTTCTTGTGGCCATAAACCCTTTAGTCTTTGGTCAAGTACAGTCCAATCTGGAGCTTTTGGACATCTTCAATATGGAATATGTCTCGGACCCCCAGATTTCTCCTGATGGCTCAAAAATCATCTACGTACGGAACTTTAAGGATGTGATGACGGACCGAAACCTTTCCAACTTATGGATCATCAATTTTGATGGTTCCAACAACCGTCCGTTGACCACGGGCAATCAGAATGATTTTGCCCCAAAATGGTCGCACGATGGCAAAAAGATAGTTTTCAAGTCCAACATGGCGGACGATAAAATGAAACTCTACCTGATGTGGTTGGATACCAAGGAAACGATGGCCCTGACCAACACACCACAATCGCCAGGTTCCGTTTCTTGGTCGCATGACGATACACATGTGGCCTTCAACATGTTTGTGCCCGAAGCCAATAAATCCATCATAAAAATGCCTGGCAAGCCCGAAGGTGCCAAATGGAACGAACCGCCCAAATACATTGATAAAATGAACTATCGCGGCGATGGTGCAGGATACTACAAAGGAGGCAATTCACAGTTGTTCACTTTGCCAATAAGCGGAGGCACCCCAAAGCAGCTCACTTTTTCCGAGTTTGATCATGGCGGGCCAATTTGGGCAACCGACAACGCCCATTTATATTTTAGTGCCAACTTCCACAAGGATGAAGAATTTGAACCTGCAGATAGTGAAATCTACTCGATTAATGTAAATACTGGGGAAACCAATCCGCTTACCGACCGCTATGGTCCAGACTCCAACCCTATCCTGTCTCCTGACGGCTCCAAAATAGCTTATTTGGGTTACGATGACCGTTTGCAAGGTTACCAGCTCACCCAATTGTATGTGATGAATGCCGATGGTTCCGATTCCCAGCTGATTTCTGGGGATTTTGATAGAGATGTAGAGGATATGGCTTGGAACAGTAAGGGCAATGGACTTCATTTTATATATACCGATAAAGGGATGGGCAAGTTGGCCTCCATAGAGCTATCGGGAAAAGTGAGCGATATTACGTACGGATTGGGAGGTCTATCCTTGGGAAGGCCCTATAATGCTGCAAGTTTCTCCGCATCCACCAATAACAAGTTTGCCTATACCTTAGGTGATACAAGTCATCCTTCGGATTTGGGTGTGGCAGACACCAAAAGTTCAAAACGTTTGACTGCAGTGAACGATGATTTGTTCTCTTTCAAAAAATTGGGCAAAGTCGAAGAAATGTGGTGGGAGTCCTCCTATGATCAGCGTAAAATACAGGGTTGGGTGGTAACGCCCCCAGATTTTGATCCATCCAAAAAATATCCGATGATTTTAGAAATTCACGGTGGTCCCTTTACAAGCTACGGTGCGGTCTATTCGGCTGAAATCCAAGCATACGCAGCTGAGGGTTATGTGGTACTTTATACCAATCCCCGCGGAAGTACCAGCTATGGTGAGGAATTTGGAAACCTGATACATCATGACTATCCCAACCACGATTACGAAGATTTGATGTCGGGCGTAGACGCCCTTTTGGAGAAAGGCTACGTGGACGAAGACAACCTGTTTGTAACTGGAGGTTCAGGTGGTGGTGTACTCACCGCTTGGATTGTTGGGAAAACAGATAGATTTAAGGCTGCGGTGGTCGCCAAACCTGTCATCAACTGGACCAGTTTTGTGCTCTATGCCGATGGAGTTCAATTTTTCTCCAAATATTGGTTCGGAAAAAAGCCTTGGGAAGACCCAGAAAACTATATGAGACGCTCCCCCCTTACTTACGTGGGCAATGCGACCACCCCGACCATGCTATTAACAGGTGAAGAAGATTACCGAACCCCCATTGCCGAATCGGAACAGTTTTATGCGGCGTTAAAATTGGAGAACGTGGAAACGGCCATGGTCCGTATTCCAGGTGCTTCGCACGGTATTGCCAACAAACCGAGTAATTTGATTGCCAAAATAGCTGCCGTGTTGGCATGGTTTGAGAAGTACAAAGAGGGAGAGTAAATAAACACCCATGAAAAAATCAATAGTTCTTTTATTCCTATGCGCAACGATTTCTTGTGGAGAAAAACAGAACAAGGTCGTTGTTGAGCCCGCACAGACCCTCGAAATTGATGTGAAAGCAGAGTTGGCGAAAATCGAGCAGGTTCGAAAATCATTCGAACAAACAGTAAAGGAAAAACGGTACGGAGATCTGGGAAAGTTCACAACGGATGATATGATTTCCATTGGCCCAGGGAGCGAAGACTGGATTGCCTATCGGAAGCTAAGGGAAGAACATGGAAACAAATTCCGTTACGACAGTATAAAAATGAACCCCAAGGAAACCGTGATATTATCGGATACCATGGCCTACGATTTTGGGGTAAGTTCTGTTTATTATACCGATGTGAATGGAATTGTCCACGAAATGGAGGACACTTTTTTGGTGATCATGAAAAAAGATAAAAATGGCGAATGGAAGTTGTTCAGGGAGCTTGCATCGTCGTTGGTCATAGAATAATTTAACCCCCTGTTTACAAACATTCTGACAATGAAAGTATCTGTGAAAAACAACCTGTTTCTTGCAGTTTGTATTTGTTTTTTAGGATGTTCCCCCAGTACAAACAAAAAGAGCGAATCAAGTGAACAAAAAGCCTACCAAGGCCCAATAATCGACATGCACCTCCATGCATTGGAGGAAAATGAACTGTCGCCAGAACCTATGGCGATGTGCACTCCCCTATCCACCATTGTTCAACATTTTGACCCCCAGAATGATTTTGGGGATGTGTTTTGGGGCAAAGCGGCAAATCCCGATTGCGAAAACCCCTATTGGTCTCCCGTTACCTATGAGGAGTATGTGGAAAGGCTGAGCAATCAGGTCGAAAAATATAAGATTACGGCCATAACAAGCGGTAGCCTTCCCGCAACCAAAAAATTGATGGGTCATTTTCCCGATCAGTTTATCCGAGGAATCCAATTTCGAATCAATCGGGACAATATTCCCGTGGACAGCTTGCAATCGTTGGTAGAAACTGAAGGACTGAAAGTATTGGGCGAAATCAGCAATCAATATGGTGGTATTGCACCCAACGACCCAAAAATGTTTCCTTATTATGCATTGGCAGAAGAGATGGATGTTCCCGTTTTGCTTCACATGGGAAGTGGTCTTCCAGGGACGCCTTTATTTCTGAATCCAGAATACCAAGTTGCCCATTCCAACCCATTGCTTCTGGAAGAAGTGCTGAAAAGCTATCCTAAAATGCGAATATCCATAGCGCATTATGGTGAACCGTTCATTGACGAACTTATTGCCATGATGTACCATTACCCTCAAATTTATGTAGACTTGGGAGGCATACAATGGTGCTACCCCAGAGAATATTTTTACCAAAGCCATTTAAAAAAGTTGGTGGATGCTGGGTTTGGCAAACGCATCATGTTCGGGTCGGATATGATTATTTGGCCAGAATTGATAGAAGAATCCATCGCGATTATAAATGATGCCGATTTTCTGACGTACGAACAGAAAGCGGATATCTTTTACAACAACGCAGCCAGATTTTTAAGGCTGCCCAAGGATTGAATATCAAATAACCCATTAACTATATCATTATGAAACATCAATTCGTATTTGGCATTACCACATTACTGATGATTGTTTTTGCCGCCAGTTGTGAGCAACCCACCCCTGAACCAATGTCGGGAAAAGCATATTCATCTGAAATTCAAAAAATCATTGAAGAAAAGAATGAGAAAATCGAAGGATTTTATGCCTCGGGCATGATCGACTCAGCAGCCGTACATTTCGCCGACAACAGTATCCAGTTTATGCCCAACCAACCTGCTGTTATCGGGGTCGAGAACTATAAAGCCGCTTGGAAACAGCACATTCAATTTGGAACATGGGAATTCGACCTTAACACGCAAGAAGTGAAGGCCAGTGGAGATTTGGCCATGGAATACGGAAAATATACCATGACCTTTACGCCAAACGAAACCTCTCCTATCCCCGCTATGGAAGACGAAGGCAATTATTTGGTGCTTTGGGAAAAATTGGACGGGGAATGGAAAGTGGTCTGGGACGCTCCCGTCACCGAATTACCGATGCCTACTCAGACCCTAGATACCACCATGGTAGAGTAACGTATAATCCAATATGATCCAACAACTCCACATACCCAAAAACCCAGCGCTTTCACAGGTCGTAAAGTTTATGAGCTATGTGGAGTTGACTCATGAAGATATGGTAGAGGGACATACGGCCATCTTCCCCAATGCCACTACAAACATCCTGTTTTCGTTGGATGAGCAGATACTTGTAAACAAAACCTCATCGGCCCATTCCATTTATACCTCCTGCAGCTCCACGGTGTTCTTTAAACCATATGCTGGAATGAAGTTCATGACCATTCAATTTAGTAGCTACGGCCTTTCCTATTTAAAAAAAATACCCGCTTTTGAGTTACTGGACACGTTGAGCGAGTTGGATATCATTTTTCCTGCAAGCGAGATTAAAAGAGTCTCCAATCAACTTAGAGAATGCAAATCCATTGGAGAGAAGTTTTCCTTGCTGGAAATATTCATCAGCAAAAAAATGGGATTTCCCGAAGTTGACCCCAGGCTCCCCTACGCACTGCAACTTTTGAATTCGGAAAACTCCATCTCCATTGATACGTTGAGTCAGTCCCTTTGTATTTCCAATCGAGGACTGCAAAAGTTGTTCAAAAAACATATCGGAATGAGTCCTGCATATTACCGAAAGATCATTCGCTTCAACAAGGCCGCTCAATTGCTTTCAAGCGATTCGAATAGCTCTTTGACCGAGATTTCCTATGCATGCGGTTATTTTGACCAGGCACATTTCATTAAAGATTTTAGGGAATTTGGCGGAATTTCCCCTTCCGAGTTCTTACGTTTCAAATCAAAGAGTTCGGATTTTTACAATTACATAATTTCTGAATTGGATACCTTGGTTGCACTCAACGACTAGTTCATCAAATCATGAAGAAAATTTTAATCGGGTTGGTACTATTCTTCTTTTGGGGAACCCTGCACTCCCAAAAATACACAGGCCCCATAATAGATATGCACCTGCACGCCTACAATCAAGAATTAGGCGGTATGATGTTCGGTATGGACCATCCAAATCCATTGAAAAATGAAATGTACAAGGGCGTGAAAACACCCGAACAGCTAAAGATGGAAACCTTTAAAAAAATGGATGAGCACAACATTGTGCTGGCGCTGACCTCCGATGGGCAATTATGGAAACAGGACGATCCAGAACGTATTCTGGTAAGTGGACGAAATATGCCTCTTGAACAGTTGAAAACGATGGCCGAAAAAGGGGAATTGGTAGCCATTGGTGAACTAAATCCGTTTTACGGCGGTGTTACCGCAGATGATGCCTCACTTGAACCCTTGTTCGATTTGGCCGAAAAAGCGAATCTGCCCGTAGGCTTCCATATTATGCCAGGAGGACCTCCTGGAGGACTTTATCATTTGGGAATGAGTGAAATCAGGGTGAAAAATGCCAACCCAAAACAGTTAGAGGACGTATTGGTTGCCCATCCGAACCTCAAGGTTTATGTAATGCACGGTGGATGGCCCTATTTGGAGGATATGAAAGCCATGCTTTACATGCATCCGCAATTGTATTTGGATGTGGCCGCGATTGACTGGGTATTGCCCAAAGCGGAGTTCCATAACTTCATTAAAGGTTTGGTGGATTCAGGTTTCGGTAACAGAATCATGTTTGGTACCGATCAAATGGTTTGGCCCGAGACCATCGATATTGCGGTGGACGCCATCAATTCCGCAGAATTTCTGACACTGGAACAAAAAGAGGATATTTTTTATGACAATGCCGCTGAGTTTTTGGGACTGTCCCAAACACAAATCGACAATCACAAGAACCCATAAATCATTAAACTTGAAGATGAGAGTCAACTATTTCATATGTGTTTATTGTCTTTTTATCGTGTCCGTAAGTTTTGGTCAACTTACCAAAGAGGATGCGCCCAAAATCGAGGCCTTTGCCAAACAACTTTTTGATGAAGGAAAAACACACGGTGCGCTATTGGTCGCCGAGGGGGAAACCGTTATTTACGAGGGAGCATTCGGATTGGCAGACCGTAGCCTGAACATTCCCAACTCCCCTAAAATGCGATTCTGGGATGCAAGCGTGGGCAAAATGTTTACGGCCGTATTGATCTTACAACTGCTCGAAGAAGAAAAAATGTCTTTGAGAGACCCAATCTCCAAACACCTTCCATGGTTCAAGCATAACATGGCCGATAAAATTACCATACATGATCTATTGAGCCATCGTTCAGGGTTCTCGAGTCAAGTTTATGAGGAAAGAGCGAAAGCGGAGCACGACCAAAAAAGCCAAAGGAGTATTCTGGAGCAAAAAATTGCAAAAACAGCGTTGGCCTTCGAGCCTGGGACAGCTTTTTTATACAGCAATACAGGATATGTGCTTCTTTCTGAAATTATAATGGCTCATTTGGGGGATGATTACAATGCCATTTTACAGGAAAAAATCTTTAAGCCCCTGCATATGTCGGACACATATTGGTCCGCTCCGATTTATGGGCCAAGCATGCCCGTTTATTATCTTGAAACAGGCGAGCCACTGCTACCTGCAAAAGAACTTGATTTTACAGGTCCTGGTGGGGAAAAAACCACCTTGCAGGACTTACACAAATTTATGATGGCCGTAGGAACGGATAAATTGATTTCAAAACAGTCTTGGGCTCTCGCATTTCAGCCCCATTCTCTGCCCGAAGAAGCTAAAAGCGGATGGGGGCCTCACCAAAGTCCATACGGCTATGGTTTTAGCCTGATCGATTTCCCGTATATGGAAAATCAGTTTGCTGCAACGGTCAGTCATGGTGGCGCTGCGGCTGGAACCTCCAGTTATGCACTTCGTTTTATTGACAACGAACGTATTGTCGTCCTTTGGAACAATGAATTTAAAAATCCAGTGTTGTTCGAGCTTTATCAAGCCCTGAACGATATAGCTACGAAATAAACCATCAAAAAATCAGAAGCCCGATTTACAATTGTAAACCGGGCTTCCTTTTGGGTAAATCAATAGCCAAGACAGCAGGTAAAGCTATCGATTTGGGACTTAATTCCAGCCGCCGCCCAAGGCGCGGTACATATTTACCTGGGCCAACAACTGGTCTTTTTTGGTTTCCACCAATTCCATTCGAGATTCCAAGGCCTCACGCTGTGCCAGAAGCACTTCGATATATTCCACCCTTGCAGATTGGAACAAACGTGTAGAGAGGTCTATGGATTCCGTTAAAGCTTGTACCTGACCTTCTTTTAGATCATAGCTCTTTTTAAGGTTGTCGATGTTGGACAATTGGTTGGCCACTTCTATGTAAGCGTTCAAAATGGCCTTTTCATACTCATAAACCGCTTGTAACTGTCGAGCAGTAGCGTTCTTATACTGTGCCTTTATTGCATTTCTGTTGATCAAGGGAGCTACCATATCACCAATGGCCGAATACAATACGGATTCGGGCGTAGTGGTCAAATATTTGGTATCAAAAGCTTCCAACCCCAACCCTGCCTTAATGGTAAATTGCGGATAGAAATTGGCTTTGGCAGCTTTTGTATCCAACTTGGCCGCTGCCAATTCAAACTCAGCACTACGTACATCGGGACGATTCTGCAACAATTGGGAAGGTATTCCGGCATAAATGGTATCGATCGGTGCATCGATAAAATTATCGGATGCCCGCTGGATATGCTGCGGTGAACGACCAATCAAAAAATTCAATCGGTTCTCCACTTCCACAATTTCCTGCTGAATCTCATACTTATGGCTTTGGTTTTTCATCACCTCTGCCTGAAAACGCTTCACTGCCAATTCCGTGGCACGAGCGGCCTGCTTTTGCAATTTTACCATACGCAATGCATTCTGCTGAATCTCTAGGTTTTGGTCAATTATCGCCATTTGATTGTCCAATGCCATCAATTCATAATATGAATCAGCGATTTCCGCAACGAGATTGGTCACCATAAAATTCCTGCCTTCAACACTGGATAAATATTCATATACAGCTGCTTTCTTCTCATTACGGAGCTTCTTCCAGACATCGAGTTCCCATGTGGCGAAGGCCCCGACCATATAATTGGTCAGGGGTTCGGGGAACTCTTCGCCTTCCTTCACCTCAAGGTTTTTCTCCACGGCTCCATTTCGGGTGTACTCCCCTACTTTCTCAACTTCGGCACCAGCTTGAAGGTTGACGAAGGGCAAATACTCACCTTTCTTGGCCTGAATTCTGTTCTTCGCCATATCGACCTGTTGCAGCATAATATTCAACTCTTGGTTTTTCACCAAGGCCGAATCTATCAAAGCAACAAGGTTTGGGTCTTTAAAGAAAGACCTCCATTCTACCAAACCGGTATTCGTGGTGTCTGAATATTGATTTTGATAGGACTCCGGGACAGATACGTTCTCGTCCCTTATCTCGCGAGTGGGTACACAGGAATATAGGCCCACCATCATAATAATTCCAACTAAAAGTGATTTGCTATGCTTCATCTTGGTTGCCTTTTTTATTCTTATTTCCATTTTTTGGAGTCGTCATTTTTTTCAAACGTTTATTCATCAGACGCAGGCGTGCCTTAAGTCGGAACACCGTATCGTTCCTATGGAAAAACTCTTCGGACATGGGTTCGTCGTGTTGATCCTTGATTAAACTCTTGCCATCGGCCATTTTTGCAAAAACGTAATATAGACCAGGAATCAACAAAACACCGAAAAGCGTACCCACTATCATACCTCCCATTGCAGAACCACCAATAGTCTTATTTCCTATGGCACCTGCTCCTGTTGCAATTACCAAGGGTATCAACCCGGCAATAAATGCAAAGGATGTCATCAAAATTGGACGGAAACGCTGTCTGGCACCTTCAATGGCGGCATCGAGTATGGTAGAACCTTCGCGACGCTTTTGTACGGCAAACTCTACGATCAATACGGCATTTTTACCCAGCAATCCCACCAACATGATAATTCCGATCTGGGCATATACATCATTGGCCAACCCCATCGCCTTCAAGAGGAAAAAGGAACCAAAAATACCGACGGGAAGCGACAGGATAACCGCTAAAGGCAACAAGAAACTTTCGTACTGTGCGGCCAAAACGAGGTACACGAAGATGAGTACGACTATAAAAATGTATAGCGATTCATTTCCACGCTGTGCTTCGTCATACGATAGTCCCTCCCAAGCGATATCATATCCTCTTGGCAAGGTTTGTTCGGCAACTTCCTCGATGGCCTTAATGGCATCGCCACTGGTAAACCCAGAGGCCGGTAAACCACGAATGGCAGCAGAATTGTACAAGTTGTACCTTGTGATCTCATTGGGGCCCAATCGTTTTTCCATAGTCATGAATGCGGAATAGGGCACCATCTCACCTTCTTCATTTTTCACAAAAAGTTTTGCAAGATCAGATGGAAGTGCTCGGTATTCGGGAGCTGCTTGTGTGTACACTTTAAAAAACCTTCCGAATCGGATAAAGCCCTGTTCGTAGGTACTTCCGATGAGAATATTCAAGTTTTCCATAGCCTTACCTATGGAGACCCCTTTCTGCATGGCAGCCTTGTTGTCGATTTTTAGCTCGTACTGCGGATAGTTGGCAGCGTAGAACGTAAACAATCCCTTTAACTCTTTGCGTTCACGCAAAGCATCCATAAAATCGTTGTTGATGCGCTCAAATTCATGATAATCCGTTCCGTCCGTTTTATCCAACAATCGCATGGAAAAACCACCCGAAGACCCGAACCCGGGCACAGCTGGCGGCTCAAAATATTCGATGACCGCGCCAAGGTCTTTGGTCTCTTCCTCCAATTCTTCCATAATCTCGTGAACGGAATGTTCCCGTTGCGACCATGGTTTTAGGTTGATGAGACAAGTTCCCGCATTGGAACCGCGACCTTCGGTCATTATCTCGTAACCTGCCAAGGAGGAAACGGATTCCACACCTTCGGTCTCTTCACAGATTGCTTGAAGCTTTCTGGCGACATCGTTGGTCCTTTCCAACGTAGCACCCGGAGGCGTTTGGATAATCGCATAGATCATTCCTTGATCTTCATTGGGGATAAATCCTGCTGGAAGCGTTTGATTGGTAAAGAATATACCTGCACAAAAAGCTATCAAAACGCCAAAGGTGACAACCCGTCTGTTTACGATTTTGGTCAGTACACCGATGTATCTTCCAGTAAGTTTTTCGAACCTCCTATTGAACCAATCTATAAATCGATTAATGGGTGATTTACGTCTCGGTTTACCATGATTATTTTTCAGCATCATGGCGCAGAGCACAGGTGTCAAGGTAAGTGCTACCACAGCGGAAATGATGATCGACCCGGCCATGGTGATTGAAAACTGTCTATAAAATACACCTACAGGTCCTGTCATAAAGGAAATGGGTATAAATACGGACACCATCACCATGGTAATGGCGATAATTGCTCCACCTATTTCTCCCAAAACCTCATAAGAGGCCTTGTAGGGCGTCAGGTTTTCTTTTTCCATCTTCATGTGAACGGCCTCTACCACCACAATTGCATCATCCACCACAATACCGATGGCCAAAACCAGGGCAAACAGGGTAATCAGGTTAATGGACAATCCAAAGAGTTGCATCACAAAGAATGCCCCAATAAGGGATACGGGCACGGCAATGATTGGAATCAAAGTAGAACGCCAATCACCCAAGAAGAGGAACACTACCACGGCAACCAGAATAAAGGCATCCCTTAGGGTATGCAACACTTGATCTATGGATGCATCAAGGAAATTGGAAACGTCATAACTTATTTTGTAATCAATCCCAGGCGGCATTTCCTCTTCAAGCTCTACAAGTTTTTCCTTTACGGCATCGATCACATCACTACCATTACTGCCAAATGTTTGCTTTAAAACTATGGAAGCGGAGGGATCTCCATCCAAGTTGGAATAAATATCGAAGAACTCACTTCCGAGTTCCACATCCGCAACATCACCAAGTTTCAGCATTTCTCCCTCATCATTGGCTTTAATGATGATGTCCTTGTACTGCTCGGGTTCGTTGTACCTATCTTGATAGACCAGAACATATTCCAGCGATTGTGCCCTTTTTCCGGAACTTCGTCCCAAACGTCCAGGACGGGCCAAAATACTCTGCTCTTCCATTGCGGTAAGGATTTCCTCCGCTGAAACATCGTAAGCACGCATTCGGTCCGGCTTTAACCAAACCCGCATGGCAAACTTTCGGCTACCCAAAATTTGGGCGCTTGCTATACCATTGATCCGCTGTATTTCTGGAATTATCTTGGTATAAGCATAATTGTAGAGAAACTTCTCATCATTGTCATCGGCATCGCTGTACAGGTTAACGTACATGAGCATACTTGGTTGAACAGGAGTTATAATGACCCCTTCACGTTGTACAAGTTCGGGTAATAATGGCATTACTTGGTCTACCCGTGTCTTAACCCTAACAACTGCTTGATTGGGGTCGGTACCCGGTTCAAAAATGACCCGTAAAGTTCCTTCACCAGCACTTGTGGCGTCGGAAGCAATATATCGCATACCCTGTACCCCATTTATTGAGGTTTCCAGAGGAATAAGGGTAGACTTCACCAGCACATCGGCGCTGGAACCCGGGTAAGCTATAAAAATATTGACCGTGGTCGGTGCAATTTGCGGAAACTGCGATATGGGCAGTTGTTTTATGGCCAACAGTCCCGTAAATACAATTATGACCGAAATCACAATAGCCAATACAGGTCTGTGTATGAATTTTTTAAACATTGTAAAAGATTATGGGATTGTTACTCAGAATACAAATCAAGGTGCGACAGCACGGATTCGGGCTTTTCAAATTCGTAATGAATTTTTTCGCCGTTCCTCACCATTCGGATACCTTCCAAAAGGACTTTATCCTTTACTGAAAGACCTTTTTCTACTACAAACAAGTGTTGAAGCTCCGCACCAACGGTAATTTCTCTTTGTTGTACAGTATCGTTTTCATCTATTACGAAAACAAATTTCTTGTCCAACACTTCGAACGTTGCCTTTTGCGGTATGAGCATTGCCCCATCCAATGGAACCCTCATTAAAATACTACCTGTTTCACCATGCCTTAAAATTCCATCGGGATTGGAAAATGTAGCCCTAAAGGCAATGTTTCCCGTTTCGTGGTTGAACTCTCCCTCAATGGTCTCGACCACCCCAGGCTGATTGAACTTTTTGTTGTTGGCCATTAAAAGTTCCACCTGTTGTTTCTCGTTCTTTTTGGCACTGGTAATATAATCCAGGTACTCTGCTTCGGGCACATTGAAATACACCCACATTTTAGAATTATCGGATAGTTTGGTCAATAATTCTCCTTCGTCCAGAAGACTGCCTTCCCTTACTTCAAGGTGGTCCATTATACCGTCAAATGGAGCGCGGATATCCGTAAACCCCAAATGGGTCTCGGCCAGACTCACTTCGGCCTTTGCTTTATCAAACTCTGCTTTGGCCATGGCAAGTTCGTTGGCAGATACCACATCGCCATCTGCCAACAGTTTGGTATTCTTATATTCAATTTCGGCGACCTCGGCCTCGGCTTTGGCTTTTTGTAAATCGGCCTGGTACACATTGGGCATAATATAAAACATGCGTTGGCCTTTTTTCACGTGTTGGCCTTCATCTACATAAATGTGTTGCAGGTAACCCTTTTCCAAGGCCCTTAGCTCTATGTGCCTAACGGAATGGATTTGACATACATAATCTTTGGTAATTGAGGTGTCCATTTGTATTGGACTGGACACGAGATATTTGGTTTCTTCCTTGTTTTCGTGTTGTTTGGATTCGCAGCTCACATAGCATACCGCTACAAGCAAGCCGATGAAGATTGAAAATCTCCTCATAGTTTTACTGTTTAAAAAAATGTTTAGAAAATGGTCAAGGGAGGTCCGAATCCACATAAAGGGAACTGCCCTTGTTTATTGATTGTTACCCAAAGGGTTGCGAAGATTTCGAAGCCCAAGTAGGGCTTCAAGAAAAAGATTCTAAATACGGAATACCTGAAATCTAACATGCTTCTTTATGGGAGAAGACGATTTTGGGTGTTCCAGCCCAAAATTGGAGTTAGATTCCAAAAATAGTTGCCCCCAGGAGGCGGCAAATAAACTGGCAGTATATATTCCGCCATGTTCTAATAAAAAACTATGTGATGCCGTTTCTTCCTCGCGTTCATCTTTTTCTTCGATATCGATTTCAGCACAATACCTTTTTTCAAATCCAGATTGAAGTGGGGTGATAGTAACCGAGGAATGCTGTTGTTCTAAATTTTGAAGATAACAGGCATTATCCGCAATTGTAGTTTCTTGCGAATCTGCATATAAATTAATGAATCCACCTAATAGCAGAATAAAGAGCGGAAACAGATATTTTGCAAATGCCTTTTTCATTTCGGGGAACAAAGCTATGTCACCCAATGTTATCCAACAAATGGTTATTGTTAATTATGGTTAAAATCGATTAGTGGACTATTTTTCTTGATAAAAATTTTGTAAACGTTGGTGAAAAATTAGAATTAGATAATTTGTATTTTTAAAATTTCCTCGAAAACATAACTTTTCACTTGATGATTTGAACTAAAAACCGTCCAAGTTGAATCTTTTGCATTAATTTACATTCAAAACTTACCATTCCTTTTGAAAGCTACCGAACACCCTTTTTACCATCACTTAAAAAAGTATATTTCTTTTGAAAGTACCGATTTTCCAAAAATGCTTTCCTATTTTGAAACTTTAAAGTTGGACAAGAAAGAAATGGTGATGCAGGCTGGAAATCTATGCAACTACAATTATTTTGTGGTTAAGGGATGTCTCCATATGTATTTTACTACGGAAAAAGGTACGGAACGTACTGTTCAATTTGCCTTGGAGGGTTGGTGGCTGACGGATTTTTTGGCTTTCCAAAACCACAGCAGTACGGATTTCAACATACAAGCTGCGGAAAAAAGTCAGGTTTTATCCATTTCCCGCGAACAACAAGAGCTATTACTTGAGGAGTTTCCAATGCTAGAGCGCTATTTTAGAACCATTTATCAAATTGCTTATGGGGCCTCATTAATCAAGGTCAAATACCTCTATGATTTGTCCAAAGAGGAAATTTATCTTCATTTTACAGAGCATTTCCCAGATTTTGCCCAACGTGTACCTCAATATCTTATCGCTTCTTTTTTAGGTTTGACCCCTGAATATGTGAGTGAAATACGGGCCAAGAACCGTTCTTAAACCCGTTTAAGTTTTCTGCCTTCCAACTGGAATACCTTAGCATTATCAATCTAAAAGATATTATTATGGAAAAAAGAATTCAAATTGATGCGGTGGAACCGTTGGCCTTTAAAGCCTTGTTTGGCCTGGAAAAATATCTGCAACAGAGTCCACTCGACAAAATTCATTATGAATTGATAAAAATTAGGGCTTCGCAGATCAACGGTTGCTCCTTTTGCCTGAACATGCATACTAAAGATGCCTTAGCGCTGGGCGAAGACCCTACACGGATATTTTTGTTGGATGCTTGGTGGGAAACCGACCTGTTTTCTGAAGAAGAGAAGGTAATCCTAAAGGCTACGGAAGAAGTTACCTTAGTACATAAAAATGGGCTCAGTACCGAAACGTACCAAAAAGCTACCAAGCTGTTCAATGAAAATTACATTTCACAAATTATAATGGCCATTGTTACCATAAATGCGTGGAACCGTATTGCGATAAGCACCCATAAACCTATACAGAAATAAGTATTTTCGGTAAATAATATAGAGGAGGCCCATTGTGGGCCTCTGTTTGTTTAGCACATATCAAACAAATATATCCTATATTAGTGTGTCCTAAATACCTCTAAAACCATTATATGAGAACCAAATTTGCTTCCATATTTGTTTTGTCGATACTTTTCTGTTCTGCATGCAAAAACTTCAAGGCAAAAGAAAACGATTCCGAACCAAAAGATGAAAATTTCAACACCGTTGGGGTCAACAATGAGTATCAAATAGAAATTCCTCGTTTTATGAATGGCACTACTGGTTTGAACGAAGAAGCATCTTTGCAGTATCAAAGCTTGCGCCATGAGGCTTACCTGCTTATAATTGATGAACCCAAATTAGGTTTTGAGCAAGTATACAGGGACTTAGAGCAGTATGATGATGAGCTCTCCGTACTGCAGAACTATAGGGATGCCCGGATTCAAATACTTTCGAGAACAACGAAAATCATTAATAAATTCAATTCCAAACCCTTTAAAATAAATGGGCTAGATGCAGAATTCTTGGAACTAGAGGCCAAAGTGAATGGTGTAGAGGATGAAATTTTCTATTTCCTAACCTTTGTTGATGGTGGTGAAAAGGTTTATATGATAATGGCCTGGACCGTTAAAAACAGAAAAGAGGAGCATAAAAAAACCTTTAAAACGATTGCCGAATCTTTTGAACTTATTGATTAGGAAACCGCTTTAAAGGCTTATAATGTGTTTGATACAGTCTATTACTTGCTCAAGTACATTTTTCTTCTTGCATACAAGTTATAGAACTCATCGTCTTTTAGGCTATCAATAAAAAGTATGCTCTCTCCGGTACTCTTCATCTCTGGACCTAAGTTTTTGTTCACATTAGGGAATTTGTTGAAAGAGAACACGGGCTGTTTGATGGCATATCCATCCAAATGGGGTTTAAATTCAAAATCCTTCACTTTTTTCTCCCCCAACATTACTTTGGTCGCATAGTTTACGTAAGGTTCCTTGTATGCCTTCGCAATAAATGGAACCGTACGCGATGCCCGTGGGTTGGCCTCGATGATATACACAATATCATCCTTCACCGCAAACTGAATATTGATCAATCCAACCGTATTGAGCGCCAAGGCGATTTTCTTGGTATGGTCTTTTATCTGTTGCAGAACAAACTCTCCCAAGTTAAACGGTGGCAAAGTTGCATTAGAGTCTCCCGAATGGATTCCACAAGGTTCAATATGCTCCATGATTCCGATAATGTATACATCCTCCCCGTCGCAAATGGCATCGGCTTCAGCTTCAATAGCGCCGTCCAAATAATGGTCCAAGAGCAACTTGTTGTTTGGTATCTTGCGCAACAAATCCACGACATGGGCTTCCAACTCTTCTTTGTTGATCACAATTTTCATTCCCTGTCCGCCCAATACATAAGATGGTCTCACCAACAATGGGAACTTAAGCTCATCTGCCAAATCCAAGGCTTCGTCCGCTGTTTCCGCTACTCCGAATCTTGGGTACGGAATATCATTGTTCTTTAACAAAGTGGAGAAACTACCCCTATCCTCTGCCAAATCCAACGATTGGAAACTGGTTCCGATGATGTTGATTCCGTATTTATCCAGCTTTTCGGCCAATTTCAATGCGGTTTGCCCTCCCAACTGCACAATGACGCCTTCTGGCTTTTCGTGAAGAATAATGTCGTATATGTGCTCCCAGAAAACAGGCTCAAAGTATAGTTTGTCCGCCGTATCAAAATCCGTGGAAACGGTTTCCGGGTTACAGTTGATCATAATGGTTTCGTAACCGCATTCGGCCGCTGCCAACACACCGTGTACGCAGCAGTAATCAAACTCGATACCCTGACCAATTCGGTTTGGACCTGAACCTAGTACCACAACTTTTTTCTTATCCGTCACCACACTATCGTTGGCCACGTAGCGTTCGCCGTCGGCAGTTTCTATCTCTTCCTCAAAAGTGGAATAATAATATGGCGTTACCGCTTTAAATTCAGCGGCACAGGTATCAACCAATTTATACACTCTATTGATGTTCAATTCCATACGCTTGGTATGCACTTCGCTCTCCCAACAATCCAACATATGAGCGATTTGTCTGTCCGCAAAACCTTTTTGTTTGGCTTCCAACAGCAATGATTTTGGTAAGCTTTCTATGGTGTATTTTGATATCTCCATTTCCAAGAAGTGCAATTCCTCATATTGTTTAAGGAACCACATATCTATTTTGGTGATTTCGTGAATGCGCTTTAATGGAATTCCAAGTTGAATGGCATCGTAGATCACGAAAACCCTATCCCAACTTGGTACTCTTAATTTCTCGATAATGGTTTCGTAGTCCTTATACCCTTTTCCATCAGCGCCTAATCCATTTCGTTTGATTTCGAGGGATTGCGTGGCTTTGTGCAAGGCTTCTTGGAACGATCTTCCGATACCCATCACTTCTCCTACGGATTTCATTTGAAGTCCAAGAGTTCTATCGGAACCTTCGAATTTATCAAAGTTCCAACGTGGTATTTTTACAATTACGTAGTCCAAAGTCGGTTCAAACAAGGCGGAAGTGGACTTAGTTATCTGGTTGTCCAACTCATCCAAAGTATAACCGATGGCCAATTTGGCCGCTATTTTCGCAATCGGATATCCTGTTGCTTTGGACGCCAATGCAGACGAACGGGACACCCTTGGGTTAATCTCGATTGCGATAATATCTTCTTTTTCATCAGGGCTAACGGCAAACTGAACGTTACATCCCCCAGCAAAGTCCCCTATACTTCGCATCATATGGATGGCCATATCCCTCATACGTTGGAAAGTACTGTCCGAAAGGGTCATAGCCGGTGCAACAGTGATTGAATCTCCTGTGTGGATACCCATCGGGTCCATATTTTCAATGGTACAGATGATGACAACGTTGTCATTCTTGTCACGTAACAGCTCCAACTCGTATTCTTTCCAGCCCATCAAGGCCTTATCTATCATTACCTCATGGATGGGAGAAACTTCCAATCCATGGCTCAACATATCATCAAAATGCTCTGGATCGTAAACGATACCTGCTCCTGCCCCACCAAGGGTAAACGATGCTCTAATCACCAAGGGGAAACCAAACTCCTGGGCAATTTCCTTTCCTTTTAAGAATGAGGTAGCGGAAGCTTGAGGTGGCATTCCGATTCCAATTTTAAGCATGAGCTCCCTAAATTTCTCACGATCTTCGGTAATGTTGATGGCATCGATATCCACGCCTATGATCTCCACTCCAAAGTCTTCCCAAATACCTTTTTCGTCAGCTTCTATACAAAGGTTCAATGCCGTTTGTCCTCCCATCGTTGGCAATACCGCATCAATATTTGGGTGTTTTTGAAGAATTTCTATGATTGATTTGGTAGTCAATGGTTTTAGATAAACATGGTCTGCCATGGCGGGGTCCGTCATAATTGTGGCGGGATTACTGTTTATCAAAATTGTTTCGATACCATCTTCCCGAAGGGAGCGAAGTGCTTGGGAACCAGAATAATCGAACTCACATGCCTGACCGATGATGATCGGACCAGAACCAATAATCAAAATGGAATTTAAATCTTTTCTTTTTGGCATTTTCTTTAGGGGTTTCTCGTTATTTGCTTATATGTCAAAAAAAAGGTGTTACCTAGAAAAGTAACACCTTTAATTTAAATAATAGGATACTATCATTATTTTTTATGTCTTGGCTCAGAGGAAACAGTTAGTCTTTTTCTTCCCTTGGCTCTTCTTCTCGCAAGAACTTTTCTACCATTGGCAGTCGCCATGCGCTCCCTAAAACCATGCTTGTTTCTTCTCTTCCTTTTGGATGGTTGATACGTTCTTTTCATTTCCGAACTGTTTTATGGATTTTGTTGATGGGAAATTAAACTTCCCTAAAAAATTCTGGGCGCAAATATACAAAGACTTTTTACTTTGGCAAGCCCAAACTTAAAATATTTAATTAAGTTTTTAGTACTTTTGCCAGCGCTTAACTAAAGGTAAAAAATACTACGCAATGTTCAATAAAAATATCAAGCTTGCTATTGCAGTTCTCATTATCGCTTATGCCGTTTACCAGTTTGTGGAAGGCAACATTGGCAACGGAATTGCATTGATCTTGCTGTCCCTGGTTTTCATTTTCCTATACTTTAGAAATGAATTTATCCTTTTGGCCTTTCTTAAAATGAGGAAACAGGATTTGGAAGGTGTACAAGGGTGGCTTGATAAAATAAAGAACCCAGAATCTGCTTTGATCAAAAAACAGGTGGGCTACTACAACTATTTGCACGGTATCATTTACTCACAAAAAAACCTGACCCAGGCCGAGAAGTACTTTAAAAAGGCCCTAAAATATGGTCTCACTATGGATTACGACGTGGCCATGGCCAAATTGAGCTTGGCGGGCATTGCCATGCAAAAACGCAGAAAGCGTGAGGCCACCCAATTGTTGAACGAGGCCAAGAAATTGGACAAGAACAATATGCTTACCGACCAGATCAAGATGATGCAGCAGCAGATGAAGAAGATTTAATCTTTATCCCTCCTTATCTTTCTTTTCTTTTTCTGTTGGATTGGCAATTCGTCAATTCAAATGAGGTATTGGTCAATTTCCTCTGGAATTTTAACCAGAAAAAATCTAACTTCACTTATCTGTCGCTAAAGCGTCATTAAAACGACGTTTAGCTTAATAGTTAGCAACAAGCAAAAACACTCGTACAAAGTAATGAAAATACGAATATTAGTAATACTATTTTTTACATTAATGACATCAAAAATTGAAGCCCAAATGCCACCTGAAAAAACAATCATAATCAATAACAGCAAAATAGCTTATTATGAACAGGGCAAAGGCGAAACTATTATCTTACTACACGGATGGCCACAAACATCTTTTGTTTGGAGAAAAATTATGCCAGCACTCTCAAAAAAGTATAGAACAATTGCAGTGGATTTGCCAGGACTTGGAAATAGTGATAAAGTAGAAAATTATGACACTAAAAATATCGCAACAATTATCAACAGTTTTGTGGATAGTTTAAACATCCAAAAATTTCATCTGGTTGGTCACGATATTGGTAGTTGGGTAGCTGTTCCATTCGCAATTAATTTTGAGAATAAATTAAAAACACTTACCGTTATTGACGCAGGAATTCCAGGACTTATTCCGTCCTCACTTTTTCAGCCCGAAAACGCAAACAAAATTTGGCAGTTTTACTTTCATTCGGTAGACGAAATCCCCGAATTTTTAACCAAAGGGAAAGAAAAGGAATACTTATCGTGGTATTTTTCAAAAAAATCATTTATTAAAACAGCCATTTCCGAAACAGATTTACAAAACTATTATTTAGCATATAAGGGAAAGGATAAAATGAAAAATGGGTTTGATTATTATAGAGCCTTTAATGAAAGTGCAGAACAAAACAAAAAATTTGATTCAAAACTGACTATTCCAGTATTTGCGATTGGCGGAGAGTATGCGGTTGCAAATCAAGTCGGCATAGCTATGGAGAAAATTGCCTCTAATGTAACAAACGAAGTTATAAGCTCTTGCGGACATTATGTACCTGAAGAACAACCAAATAAGCTTGTAGAATTAATAGAAACGCTGATAGAAAATTAAAAATAAGCCAGTTGCTAACAATGTATCCTATGAAAAGCCCTAGTCCAGTTCTCTAAAATTAAATAATATTTTCTTTTTTACTTAAACCACCTTTTTTCTTTTAATATAACTTGCTCGGCATCCTATATATGATACACTCTTTTCTGTGTTCACCAGCATCTGTATGATCATAAGCTATAATAAGTCTGGTCACTTGCTAACCGATGTGATACTTGCCATGGGCAAGGTCACCTACATTGTTCTGTGATCCAAACTTTTCTACTTCCATTTTGAGCTTTGTTATGTTCTGTACATCAGTTTAAATTTCCTTATTCCACTACCCCTATCTCATAGGGCACCCCTGTTTTTACAACCGCTAGTGTGCGGTTCAATAGCTTACGGGCCACTTTGACGATCACCGATTTTACGTTCTTGCCCTGATGCCTGCGATAGTATCCCTGCATTACCGGGTCCGTCCTGATCGCCTGCCAGGAGGCCTCGATGAAATAGCTCCTTATCAATCGGTGGGCACGCATGCTCACCCCCGTGTGGCGAACGGTGTCGCCACTTTGGTAGATGCCCGGGGCAAGGCCCACATATCCGGCCAGTTGCTTGATGTTGTTGAACCTGCGGAGGTCCCCCAGCTCGCTCAGGATACCACTGGCCACGATGGGCCCAATTCCCGGTATGCTGCGCAAGAGCATGTCATCTTTTTGAAAGTGCTCCTTGGTATGACGTCTGAGCAAGGTGGACACTTCCCTGAACTCCCGGTCGATGAAACGAAAGCTCCGCATACGCCTGCGCAGGACCTCTTTTCCCGATTCGTACTCAAACTCCAGACCATCGAGCCAGTCCCTGAAACCATGGCTCCAATGGTCGTTGTCGTACGCTGCGGGAACCTCTATGCCGTAATACAGCAACTGCATCTTGATGTAGCTCTTGACCTGGCGCATGTCCTTGACCAGATCGTTACGGCGACGGAACAGACTACGCAACTGCTCCCTGAACCTATCGGGGACCTCTATACCTTCCAAACGTCCATCGTTCAGTTCCCGGGCGATCAACTGCGCATCGATACGGTCGGTATTCGTGTGTCGTTCCCTGCCCCTCCTGAATATGTCCGCAGGGTTCACCACCAGGGAGCACCAGCCATAGCCCTCGAAACAGCGATGGGCCCGATAACCGCAACAGCCCGCTTCATAGGCTGAGGAGACTTCATGCCCCGGAAAGCGCCTCTCCACATATTCCCTCAACCCTTCGGGATCCGGGGACATGGAAAAGGTCCTGCCCATGGACAGGTCGGTGGCACAGTGCACCTTCCAACTGCGTTTGTGTATGTCGATGCCAATGAATAACTTGGGTGGGGCAGTTTGTCGTATTTTCATATCTTTTGATTTTGGTGAATCTTAAAGATACTCGACAGGCTGCTTTTACATAGATGCTATAAAAAATAGGCGAGATAGTAATAAAATCAAGACTTTTGGCTCGTATCAAACTTTGTGCATAACTGAAAGTTTAGTGCTTCGAAATCGCCTACTTTTCATATACTCATACCGATAAGTGTAACTCCCCAAAAATTATTGCTCAATAATTAACCTTACAATAATGTATTTCCCCCTCAACCTAAACGATATTACCCTTCACCCCCTATTTGGTGATTTCCTAAAAGGAGAACCATACATTTTTGATTTTTCAACCAGCAAACTCAAAGCAGTATATTTCTGATTTGGGAAATATTTTAACTACAATGTAGTTTATTAAACTATATTAACTACATTTGTGGTGAATATAAATCGAATGAACAAAGCAACACTTGGGGAATTTGAGGAGATTGTTTTACTGGTTGTCGCCATACTCAACGGTGATGCCTATAGCGTAACCATTATCTCAGAAATTGAAGAGCGCTTGGATCGGAATGTCAGCTTGGGAGCAATACAAACCGTTTTAAAAAGACTAGAGAAGAAAGGTTTGTTGAAATCAGATCTTGGTGATGCCACCAATGAGCGCGGCGGAAAACGAAAACGTCTCTATGAAATTACCGCGGAGGGTCAAGAATTACTAGACCTGACAAAAGCCCAAAGAAATTCCCTTTGGAATGCCATACCCAAGCTATCATTCAATTTTTAAGCAATGAACCCAAAAGAACATAAGCCGCTACGAATTGCATTGGCATTCTTTAATTGGTATTGCCATCCCGATTTTCGGGAAGAAATAGAAGGGGATTTAATGGAGCGGTTCAATACTTATTATTTAAAAAACGGTTACGCAAAAGCAAACAAACTCTTCATAAAAGATGTTCTCTTTTTATTTCGCCCAGCTATTATTGGGAATATTTATCATTTAACACATACAGATACTATGGAACTTACTCATCAAAACAAAAGACTTATCACTATTTTGGCTGTTGCCTTGTCAATTCTGTCCATCCCGCTTATCGCCATGGGTTTTACCAATGAGGTACATTGGTCGATTTTTGATTTCCTCGTTGTAGGTATTTTATTGATCGGCACAGGACTCGTGCTTGAATTCATTTTAAGGAAAATAAAAACCTTGCGATATCGAATTATCTTGGGGATTGCATTGTTCGCGGTATTACTTATGGTTTGGGTTGAACTTGCCGTTGGCATCTTCGGGACACCATTTGCGGGCAGCTAAAGAATAAAAGTACAGATAGCTTCATATGATAATTTGATGGACACAAAACCTCCTGCTTAAAAATTAAATATAATTCAGACCCGACCCATCCTTTCACACTGAATAGTTGTTATTTTTGAGGCTATTTTTCAACTATGTGCTATCCGCTCTGCCTTAATGGCGTAGATGTTTATCCTTTATTTGGTGATTTCCTTAAAGGAAAGCCTTACATCTTTGATTTTTCATCAAACAACCCAAAAATCTTGGAATACAACCTATTCGATTTCGAGGAATTTAATACTATGGTTTTTGGTGAGTTGCATGCATCTTCCCATCAATGGGGTGTTGGCAGGTATTTGGAAGAGCGCAAAAGCCTATTAAGGGCCTACCCCAATATTATCGAGGAGCAACGGTTTTATCATCTTGGTCTGGATATCATCGTTCCCTTTGATACCCCATTGTATTCCCCGTTGGACGCCGAAGTCTATAAAACAGGAAAAGAAACCACTGTTGGCAATTACGGTGGCTACATCATCCTAAAACATAACATTAATGAAGTTGTTTTTTATTCCTTGTACGGGCATTTAAAAACTCCACACTTGGTCCATGTTGGAGAAAAAATCACGGCGGGGCAAAAGTTTGCTCACATCGGTCAGGAAAAAGATAGCGGTGGTTGGTTTTGCCATGTCCATTTACAAATCCTAACCCAAGCAGCTATGGATGCCGGTTACTCGGATTGGGGCTATGTCTCTCCTCAATTACTACCAAAAGTTGAAACCTACTTCCCTTCACCTTATTTTTTGTTCAGGTATTAAAAACGGTATAGCCAAAAACCTACTTGCCGTATTCCACACTCATTAATTAGCTGTCTTTGAAATTCAGCTTTATCCTTATTAATATATACAGTATAAAATTGCATCCGTCAATTCATATGGGCCATTCATCAATTGCACATACTTTAATTTTCTATTTTCCTTTTTCTTCGCTGCTCTGTATCAAATTTTCGAAATCGGTAGCCAAATCCAATTAATACAATACTTTCATGAAATTTATCAAAACGTCTCTTCTTTTTATTGTTGTTTTATACTTGACAGGATGTGCTTCCAACTACAAAACAATTCAACCAAGAGGCATCAATTACATATCAACCAATGAAAATGATGGAATATCCCTCCAATACAGATACGATCTATTAGACAAGAAATATGAGAAAAAAGAAGAAAAAAATGGGGTCAAATTAGTTGCGATTAAAATCACCAATAACTCTGACCAGGATTTAATCTTTGGTAAAGATGTCACACTAGAATACGAAAATGGAAATGGCGTTTATATCATGGAAAATGAAAAAGTCTTTAAAACGTTAAAGCAAAGTCCTGCTTCCTTTTTATGGTATTTGCTTTTGACCCCTCTAAACCTGTATACCACAAAAACTAATTCCTATGGTTTACCGGAGCAAACAAGTTCAACACCTATCGGTCTAATATTGGGGCCCGGTTTGGCTGGAGGAAATATGATAGCTGCAGGCTCAGCAAATAAAAAACTAAAGGCCGAATTGTTGGAATACAACATCAGCGGTACGGTTATAGAAAAGGGGGAAACCAAATATGGCCTAATTGGTATAAGAACCGATACCTATGACGCATTAAAGCTCAAAATTCAGTAGGAGCCGCAATGTTATTTACCTCCCCGTACTCCCCACTCGGTAATATCCTTTGTTCGGAATTTCAATAGTGTACTTTTTACGTGAAGCATTGTTCAAATGTGGTTCGCGCAACCATGGGTTATGGCGCTTTAAAACTTTATAATTGATTTCGTAAAGCTCTGCAAAATCTGCCCAATTAGTCACTGCGGTATCTATCTCAACCGTAAAGGTGGGTACTTTTTCGTACATATCATCTTCCTCCAATTGAAAACCGTATTTGTCACGATTGGAAATAATCTCTTTGATGGCCAAAATACGGAACACATAGCGTCCTGTCTCCTGCCCCAACAATAAATCATAATAATCATCCACCTGTTGAATGCCCATATATTTCTGGATTCCAGCGGGTCCGGCATTGTAAGCTGCCGCGGTCAGGGTCCAGCTTCCAAAACGGTCCTTCCATTTGTTCAAATAATCGCAGGCCACTTGGGTAGCTTTTTCAACATGGTAGCGTTCATCCACATTATCGTTTATTTCAAGACCATACTCTCTTCCCGTGCCTTTCATTATCTGCCAAAAACCTGTGGCACCAGCAGGCGAAACAACATTCTCCAATCCGCTCTCGGCAACGGCCAAATATTTAAAATCATCAGGAATACCGTTCTTCTTCAAAATCGGCTCAATGATCGGAAAGTACTTGTTGGCTCTCTTCATCAACAATAAGGCATTGGACTGCCAATATGTATTCACCAAGAATTCACGATCTACGCGCTCCATAATCTCAGGGTCTTCCTGTGGTACGGCTTCACCTGCAAAATTTAAATCTTTGGGAATCTCAATGGCACTAATTTGATAGGTATCGGCCACATTTTTATCTGTAACCTGCGGTTCTACCACCTTTGTTTCGGGCTTCTCCTCTACTCCATCCGACTGCACGGCAAAAATCAAGGTGCTCACTACAGCTATCAATCCAATAAATGCCAATATATTTTTTAAGTGTTTCATGTCATCGCAATTTTTATTAAACGTAAAGATACTATTATAAAGACGAAATTATTCCAAAATAATTGTGGGGAGATGCTCATTAAACCATCTAGCTCGATGGATTATCATGGTATGGGTTCCATTTTTCACTACAATGCAGTCCTTGATATTGACCAAGGGAAAAACGGCATCACGTTCCCCTTGAATATGTACTATGTTTGATGGAGGTGCTTCTTGCTGCCAATTAACGATTTGGTCGATGGACCAGTCAATATAATATTTGTCTCGAATGGATAAATATTTCTCGTATAAATGAAGTCTTTTCGTAACAGATTCACCAAAGGCATACTTGGCCAAAAGTTCCACATTGTTGACCAAACTGGTAGGCAACAGTTTATGGACTTTGGTGTACTTCGCAAAAATCATTCTTTTGGGCAACTCGTGCTTACTTTTTACGGATGATACCACAATCACTTTTTTTACCTGGATAATTTTGGCCATTTCCTGTACCAACATACCACCAAATGAAACGCCCAAGAGAACAGGGTTGGGTTCCTTGACTTTTTCACACATCCTTTCGGCATACTCGTGCAGGCTCATGCCTCTTTCAGGCAAAAACCACTCCAAAGTATGGATTACAAATTTGTCTTCCGGAAGATGGATCGCTTCAAAAATTGAAGGGTTGGCTGCCATTCCTGGCATCAAGTAAATATGGGTTTTTATATCGGGCATATATCACCAAATATCGACAAGGACTAGGAAATTAGCAATATTTTGACTAATTTTGTATCCCTTTTGCAGCCAACCCCACTTAATGAACACATTTTTTTAATCAGGGGGAATTTAGAAATACCCGTTTCGGGTTTTTCTACAAGTCATTTAAAAAAACAAGTACTATATGACACCATTGGAAATCACTGACAATAGTTTCTTACGTCAATTTGAAACTACGGTCAATGGGCATTTAGCCAAAATTGAGTACTCTTCACAGGAGCGCAAAGTATTTTTGACAAAACTGGTTATTCCGGAAGAAATTACAAATGAGGGCTTTAAAGAGGATTTCATTAAAGCTGTTTTGAATGAAATCCAAGAAAACAACCTTAGAGTTGTTCCAACAAGTCCACAGATTGCAGGTTTTTTAAGAAAAAATAGGCAATACAAGGAAATGTTACCAGTTGGTATCCGTATCTGATCTAACCAATCATCAGAAAAGCATGTAAACCTCCTTGACCGGGAGGTTTTTTTATGCCATCACTTCACTGGAAACAAATTCAAATCGAACCAATCCATCGGTATCAATATCCGTTAGTTCCACTTGATGCAAGGTATTTACCAATTCAGGGTTCCAAGGTGCTTTTACCTTTACGTAGTTTTCGGTAAATCCGTGGATGTAACCTTTTTTGTTCTCACCTTCAAACAATACAGTTCGTACAGTGCCCAATTGGCTCTCATAAAATGCCCTTCGTTTTTTAGCCGATAATCCACGAAGCATTTTACTTCGCTTGCTCCGAACTTTTTTGGGCACCACATCACCCATTTCTGCTGCTACCGTATTATCCCTTTCGGAATACGTGAACACATGTAAATAGGAAATATCCAAATCGTTTAAGAAATGATAGGTCTCCAAAAAATGCTCCTCGGTCTCCCCTGGAAAGCCAACAATCACATCTACCCCGATACAGGCGTTGGGCATTGCCTCCTTGATACGCTTTACTCGGTCCACATATAGATTGGACAGGTAACGACGGCGCATTTTTTTAAGTATATCATCACTTCCACTTTGCAGGGGTATGTGAAAATGGGGCACAAAAGAATTACTCTGGGCCACAAAATCTATGGTTTCGTTCTTTAACAGGTTGGGTTCAATGGAAGAAATTCGAAGACGATGGATGCCCTCTATCGTGTCCAAAGCTTTTACCAAGTCCAAAAAGGTATGCTCGTGCTTTTTGTTGCCGAACTCCCCTTTACCATAATCGCCAATATTGACGCCTGTCAGTACGATTTCCTTAATGTCCTGTGAGGCAATTTCCTCGGCATTCTTCAGTACATTGCTCAAGGTATCGCTACGCGAAATACCACGGGCCAAGGGAATGGTACAGTACGTACACTTGTAATCGCACCCATCTTGAACCTTTAAAAATGCTCGGGTACGGTCACCGATGGCATAACTGCCCACATAAAAATCGGCCTCCTCGATTTCGCAGGAATGTACTTCACCCTTATCATTTTTGGTCAAATCGTTCAAATAATCCGTAATCTTGAATTTCTCGGTTGCACCCAGAACCAAATCCACGCCATCCACTTCCGCAAGCTCTTCTGGCTTTAATTGGGCATAACAACCAACGGCTGCCACAAAAGCATCCGGATTGGCCTTTTGGGCCTGTTTTACGATGGTTTTAAAACGCTTATCGGCATTCTCAGTTACCGAACAGGTATTGATCACATATACATCTGCTTCCTCCGAAAAGTCCACACGCTCAAACTCCTCCTCTTCAAAACCTCTTGCAATGGTAGAAGTTTCGGAGAAATTGAGTTTACAACCCAATGTGTAAAATGCGACTTTTTTGTTCATATACCCGCCTTATGTTTAAGGGGCGCAAAGATAGTGATTTGTTGGGAGTTATCGCAAATGATTGGATGGTTGGGGTTGATGGTGAAGGGAAAAAAGGTCAAAGGTGAAGGGTGAAGGAATCATTGGATTATTCAGGTTGTCATTCTGAACCGGTCTCTTAATGGAGTCGAAATGGGGCGAAATAACAATTGACAACTGTTTATATTCATTGTCAATTATTGACTGCCTACTGACTCCTGTCCACTGAATTCTGACTTCTTTTAATTAACTTGTTCGTCCATACCAACCGTAAAACAACACAATGAAAAAAATAGCACTCCTCATCTTGTTGGCTCTACTCACCAACCTATCCTTTGCGCAAGAATACCAACCCAGTCCAGAGAATCTTGAGAACCGGGAATGGTTCCAAGACGCCAAATTCGGTATGTTTATCCATTGGGGCGTGTATTCCGTTTTGGGGGTTCACGAATGGGTCATGGAAACACAGTCCATTGATGTGGACACTTATGAAAAACTGCCCGCATTCTTCAATCCAACCGAATTCGATGCCGAAGAGTGGGTATTGTTGGCCAAATCAGCAGGTATGAAATATATCACCATAACCACCAAACATCATGATGGTTTTGCCATGTTCGACAGTAAAATATCGGATTGGGACATAATGGACAGGACTGTCTACCAAAAAGATATCATCAAACAAATGGCAGAAGCCTGTAAAAAACACAACATAAAATTATTTCTATATTACTCGCAACTGGATTGGCACCACCCCGATTATTATCCGCGAGGGGATACTGGCAATAAATCGGGAAGGCCAGACAAAGGGGATTGGGAAAACTATCTGGATTACATGAACGGCCAACTTACAGAACTTTTGACCAATTACGGAGAAATAGGCGGTATTTGGTTTGATGGCTGGTGGGACAAGAAAGATGCCGACTGGCAACTTCGCAAAACGTATGATTTGATTCATGAACTGCAGCCTCAGGCGATGATTGGCAGCAACCACCACCAAGCCCCGAACCCTGGAGAGGATTTTCAAATGTTCGAACGTGATCTGCCCGGAGAAAACAAAGGTGGTTACAGCGCCGAAGCAACCGTTGGAAAGCTACCTCTTGAAACAGCAGAGACCATGGCGCACCGTTGGGGTTTTTCTTTACAGGACAAGGCATACAAGTCTTCCAAAGAACTGATTCAGTATTTGGTGAAAGCAGCAGGCTACAATTCCAACTTTTTGCTCAATGTAGGTCCTATGCCCAATGGCAAGATTCAACCAGAATTTGTGGAGACCTTAAAAGTTCTTGGTGAGTGGACAGATACCTACGGTGAAACCATTTATGGAACTAGAGGAGGCCCCATTTCGCCACAGAGTTGGGGGGTATCCACCCATAAAGATGATAAAATCTACCTTCATATTATGGACTGGAAGACCGACACCTTCTTTTTTCCGACCATTGAGGGAAGTATTAAAAGCGTAATCAATTTTCAATCCAAGAAAAAATTGAAGCATGAGACTACTTCTTCTGGAACACTGGTACAGCTCCCAAAGGGACGGGATTATGACCAAGCTGATTTTGTCATCGAAATAACTCGAAAATAAACCCTTGAAAAGCCTAAAAATGTCGTTCTAACCAATTTTATGTTTATTTTAGCACCTGTCAGTTCATAAGTGACCTTACTGCGCAAATGTAACCCCATTACATTTTAACACCTTTGGGTGTATACGTCACGGCCAAGAGCCCGTTGACAATTTTACTATTTTAATTTTTTTAGAGACTTACTTAAAATGAAAAGGGGCATCAAATTAGTTCTAGTCATCCTAGGTTTTTTAGTATTAGTTGTGGTCATCCAATTTTTAGTCATCAAAAAATTGGACGGAAATATTATGAAAGTCAAACAATTTGCTGAAATTCCTGAGAATCGGGGAATCCCCAAAAAACTCCCATCGATTTTTATGGACAGCTCCAGGTTTTTCGTCAAACTTCCTTTAATTTCTAACGATACCATTCTGGCATATTGCGATACCGGTGGCGGGTTTTCAATGGTCCTACCAAGAGTCACAGAACAAGAGCATATAGAACCGTATGTAAAAACAGGACTTTTAAAAGGAGTGATGCCTTTTGACTATGTACTGTTCAATGATATCGTGGACAACACCGACATACCACGTCCCTACCCTATGCGGAACTTTATCGTACGCACTCCTTTCAGCCCCGTAAAAGAATCATTTTTAATAATTCCCAATGGATGGAGAGCTAAAAATGGTATCAGAAAAAGTTCCTGAAATGGATGCTTTTCTTGGACAAGGCTTTTTTATGGGGAAATCCTGGACCATAGATTACCCCAATCAGGAGATTTGGACCAATACACCTTTGGGAGCAAAAGACCTATCAAATCCAGATGTACAAAAAATCGGATTAAAAAAGAACGAACAAGGTTCAGTTGTTTTTGGGCATCCCAGCATGGAAATTATAGTCGATGGTGAACCGATTGACGTACTTTTTGATACCGGAGCCAGTTTTGTGCTCTCCGATCAAGGCAAAAAATTACTGAACACCCAAACAGAGACCCATGAGCGGTTCCTTTATTGCTTCTTCAATCTTTGAGCGTTGGAAAAAGAATCATCCCGATTGGAAAATATATCACGCCTCGGATTTGGACAGGGATATCATCGAAGTGCCAGTGGTCAAAGTAGGCACGCACGAAATAGGACCTGTGCTCTTTGCCAGACGAAAGGATGAAATTTGGTCCGAAAGCATGATACACAAAGCATGATACACTCTATGGACAAAATTGTGAAAGGAGCCATAGGCGGTTCCCTGTTAAAGCACTTTAAAGTTACCATAGATTACAATTCACAATTGATAAAGTTTGATCTTACCCCCAAAAGCACTCCTTCAACGGCCAATATAGAATGAAGATTGTTTCATTTTGATGTAACTTCGTAAGACGCTATTTTCTCAATCGAAGATAAATTGATTCGACCTTGGACCAACTCTTCAAAATATTTAGGTACACTACCAAAGATGCCAAAGCTCTGGAAGACAAACAAATCGAAGCACATGTCCACGATTTTGAAGAATTGATCATTGGTGCCAAGGGAAAGATTTCCCATTTCATCGATTTTGAGGACGAAACGGTCTATGCTCCGTTTGTTAGCTTCGTGACCAAGGGAAAGCCCCACCTGTTGCTCCCTCAAATACACCAAGGAGAGTGCGATCTTTGGGTTATCCGCTTCCGAAGTGAATTTATGTCGGAAGTGATTTTTAAGATGTACGGTTATTTTCATAATCGCGCCAACGTCACGCTTCCCGGGGACCAATGCTTTGACAGGCTTATGGTATTGTGCCAAATGATGCACGACGAAACCCAACGTCCCAATCCAGGGCTCATCGTCATAAAACAATTGTTTATGACCTTACTTACCATCATCAACCACGAAAGGCCCACCAATATCCAGTCAGACTCGGCCAATTCCGCCTCGGAGACCTATACTCATTTTCTACACATTTTGGAAGATAACTTCCGACGGAACGTTAAAATTTCTTTCTATGCCGAAAAGCTTTTTATGAGCGAACGCAACCTTAATATTGTATGTCAGGAGGTAATGCAGCAAAGTGCCGGCGAAATTATTGAGACCCGCAAGTTGAACGAAGCAAAAAACCTTTTGGTGAACAGTAATAAGACCATTGCTGAAATTGGTTTTGAGATCGGATACAACGAAAAAGCCTATTTTTCCAAGGTCTTTAAACGAAAAACAGGTTACACACCAACCATTTTCCGAAAGGAAATGAAACAGCTCATTTCTTAAAAGTACAACGTTTCTTCCCAAACGTATTACCCACTACTTCTAAATATACCCAACCTTTGTGGTAGAAACATATCATCTAAAGCATGGTATGTAGGTATCTCCGATGACAGATTTAGAAACTTTACGCTCTCTTAACCAAAGTCTGCCTTTTACGCAGAAAATGCCCGTTTTGTTTTTGGGGCATGGGAGCCCAATGAACGCCATTGAGGAGAATGAGTTTGTTGCCTGTTTCAGAAAATTGGGAGAGGAAGTAATCAAGCCTAAAATAATCTTATGTATTTCAGCACACTGGGAAACCAAGGGCACCAAGGTAACGGCGATGCAGAATCCTCCGACAATTCACGATTTTGGTGGTTTTCCACCAGCGCTGTTCGATGTGCAATACCCTGCTCCCGGAAGTCCTGAATTGGCAAGAATTACCAAGGAAATAATTACCAAGACCGATGTGGAGCTGGACACTCACTGGGGATTGGACCACGGTGCATGGAGCGTCATCAAGCATATGTATCCCGATGCAGATGTACCCATAATACAGCTGAGCTTGGATTACACAAAACCTCCAAGATATCATTACGAATTGGCCCAACAACTGGAAACGTTGAGGCACAAAGGAGTATTGATCGTGGGTAGCGGAAACGTAGTGCACAACCTGCGCAAGGTAAAGTGGGATAAATTGAACGATACCTATGCTTGGGATTGGGCCGAAGAAGCCAACGAAAAAATAAAATCCTTCATACTGGATAGTAATCATCAGGCACTGATAGATTATGGAAAACAAGGCACCAGTTTTGCCTTGTCCATTCCTACGCCCGAGCACTATTTGCCCCTAATCTATGTATTGGGGTTGAAGGACAAAAAAGAATCAATAGACCTGTTCAACGATAAAACCGTTGGGGGTTCAATCGGGATGCTTTCCATTAAAGTTGAATAATGATTTAATAATAATAGAGTCCATTATAGGATAGAAACCCCTAAAAGTATTTGCCTCTTTACTTTGATTGATGATGGGACCCCCAGTTGCCAACGTACCAGTGGCACTGGGGGTTTTTGTTTCTTACATCTATCAAACATATCGATAAATAAACCGCCAAAATTCGTTAACTTCAACGTCTAACTTAAACCAACCCGATGAAACTACGATTAATTCTGGCTGGCCTAATTATTTTGGCCGGCTATTCTTGTAAAACAGAACCAACCTCTTCCTTGGCCGATTACCAAGGGGAAGAAAACTATTCCGTGATCATGGGCGAGACCAAAGTCGGTTATTTAAAGGCCGAAACTTCTGGCGACACCATCAACATCGATTACGATTACAAAAACAATGGCCGTGGCCCGACCATGAAGGAGACCATTGTGCTGAACACTGAAGGCTACCCTATAAGCTGGTCAGTGACCGGGAACACCACTTTTGGCAATGCCGTGGACGAGAAGTTTTCCCTTGAAGGCAATGAAGCTTCTTGGACGGACGCCACCGGATCTGGAAATGCTTCCGTGGAAGCTGCACAGCTCTACGTGAACCAATTTGGCAGTCCTTACTCGGCCGTTCTAGCGGCCCGCCTATTGATGAAGGCCCCTGAGAACACGCTGCCCGTGCTTCCGGCTGGCAACCTTACATTGACCAAAATGGAAGACCTTACCGTGCAGAATTTATCTGGAGAGGGCGAGATGACCTTGACCACCTACGCAATTTCTGGAGCCGAAATGAATCCATCATACTTTATTATGGATGACAGCAACCGCTTCTTTGCCTACATCTCCCCAAGATACATTGTGGTAAGAGAGGGCTACGAGGCCGAAGAAAAAGAGTTACGCGAATTGGCAGAAAACTATTCTGCGGAGCGCTACGAGAAATTGCAAAAAGAATACGCCAACAACTACGATAAAAAAGTCCGTATCAAAAATGTAAAGGTTTTTGACCCAAAGAGCTTATCCCTGACCGAACCTGTATCCATAGTTGTGGAAGGTGAAAAAATTACGGCCATTGAAGCTGCCGATGCCACTGGAGAAGGCGAAGTCGTTATCGAAGGTAATGGCGGGACGTTGGTGCCCGGCCTTTACGAGATGCATGCACATACCGGCGACAATGGTGCCCTATTGAATATTTTGGCAGGTGTTACCTCGTTCCGTGATATGGGGAACAATAATGAAGTATTGTCCAAACTCGTAGAAAAAATTGAGAGCGGAGTGCTTGCCGGTCCACGGGTGACCCGAATGGGCTTTATAGAAGGGAAAAGTGAATACAATGCCAATAACGGTATTTTAGTAGCCTCCGAAGAAGAAGCTTTGGCCGCTGTGGACAAATATGACAGCTTAGGTTTTTATGGTGTGAAACTCTACAACAGTATGAACGGGGATTGGGCGCCAGCTATCGTAAAAAAGGCACACGACCAAGGCCTGTTCGTGGCAGGCCACGTGCCTGCATTCTCCAATGCAAATGCCATGCTACGCGCAGGGTTTGACGAAATGACCCACATTAACCAGACCATGTTGGGTTGGGTACTCGAACCTGAAGAAGATACCCGTACCCTTTTGCGCTTAACAGCCATGAAACGTTTCCCTGAGCTGGATTTGAACAGCGACAAGGTGCAAGAAACCTTGGATTTGTTCGTGGCCAACGAAACCGCCATGGATCCTACCCTATCCATTCACGAGCGGTTGATGCTCTCCAGAAACGGAGAGGTGACCCCTGGAGCTTTGGATTATGTAGAGAATATGCCCCCCAATGAGCAACGTAGTCTTAAAGTGGCCTTGGCACAGATTGCCGATGATGAAGAGGATAAGGCTTACCTTGAAGCCTACGACAAAATCGTGGAAACCTTAAAAATGATGAAGGACAAAGGCATCTTGATCGTACCCGGAACCGACTTGGGCGGAGCCTTTAACCTACACCGTGAACTGGAACTCTATACCGAACAATTGGGCTACACCCCTGCCGAAGTACTAAAATTGGCCAGCTACGATATGGCCGAGTATTTAGGCCACGATAGCTTGGGAAGCATTGAAGAAGGCAAACTGGCCGATTTCTTCTTGGTTCCTGGCAACCCTGTGGAAGATATCAAGGCCATAAAGACCATCTCCATGGTATCACGCGGGGGTACGTTCTATTACCCGTCCGAGGTGTATCCTGCATTTGGTATAACCCCATTTACCGAAAAGCCAGAAGTAAAAGAATAAAAGCGGACCCAAATAATTCCTTAATGGCCAATGCAAATGCGTTGGCCATTTTTTATTCTCTAATTGTATAAAAATCATATCTTTAGAGAAACCAACCCCTCTTGTCTTGTTTAGATTTTTTCGTACCATACGGTTGCGCTTACTAGGCGAAAATAAAATCAGCAAATACTTGCTTTATGCCCTCGGGGAAATTATTCTCGTGGTCATCGGGATATTGATTGCCCTTCGCATCAACAATTGGAACGAAAACAGGAAATTGTACCAAGAAGAAAAAGCCACTATTGCTAGCCTTAAACTGGAGTTCAAAAAAAACCTCGGTACCCTCAACGGCGATATTGCCGCCATTCAGGGAATTATTAATTCGTGCAACACCTTACTGGAACACACAGGCCCTGATTACCAATATGGCACCTTACCCGCTGTGGACAGTCTGGTGAGCATGACCTCCCGAATGTCTGTTTGGGACCCGAGCCTATACACCTTGGGCAACATTAAAAACTCTGGGAAGCTATCCAGCTTGTCCAATGAGGAACTGAAAGTATTATTGATAGAATGGGAAACCTTTTATGCCAATTTATTGGATTGGGGCGACTTTTATGTGGACAGGGGCAGTACCTATTTTGATTATCTGTTGCACAACTCCCTGAACCGTAACTTGTTTTCGGGCGACCCATTCCAGCTAAGCCCCTCCAAATTTGAAAGGAACAATGAGGAGTTGCTGCATAAACCAGAGTTCGAAAACTACATTACCAATCGGGTTTTTATCAATGGATTTATGTTGCGCTTTTACCAAGAAGCCAAAGCACGATTGACTGCCATGATTGAACAGTGTGAGACGTATGAGGATATATAATAAGAGTTTATGTTCATACAACAACCCGATAACTCTTTTTCTCGCACCTTAAGAACCTCCCTCCGCCCTCTCCGACCAAAGCAGCATCAATCAAAGCAAAAAAAAACTCCTTTTTGTAAATCGAGTTAGAAATTCTGCCATGGTTCGGCAATTGAAATAAACTACCAGAAATACAATCATTTTTTTTTTTTAAATCATGTAACACTACACTGTTTTATGAGTAAATAAAATAAAGTGTAAAATCCATGAAAACTCCCATTCTTTTAAGCTCTTTGCAAATAGTCCCGCGCAGATTGTTCCCAACCACCCTTATACTTCTTTTTATAAGTATCTATATGCACGGCCAAGTGACTGAAAACGTTGAAAAACCGATGGTGTTGCTGGCAAAAGCAATGATAGATGTTGAAAGTGGTACCACCATACGTAATCCCGCCATATACATTCGAAACGGAAAAATTGAAACAATCGGTGACGGCCTTAAAATTCCAGACGGGCTTGAAATCATTGATGTCTCGAATAAATACATCATTCCTGGTTTGGTCGATGCCCACACCCATCTATGCCATGAATATCGTCGCGACCTTGATATAGTTCCTGGTTCCAATACCATCGCAGAAACCGTGTTGCGCAATGAGGGGGACCGCGCTTTGTTGGGTGCCAAAAATGCTCGAGAAATGCTCATGGCAGGCTTTACAACCGTTCGGGATTTAGGAAACTCAGGGATGGGAGCCGCAATATCCTTACGTAACGCAATAAATAAAGGTTGGGCGGTTGGACCACGTATGTTTGCATCAACCCGAGCTCTATCTCCAATCGGGGGGCAATTTGTTACTATGGCGTACGAGGCACAAAGTGCAATCATTCCAAAGGAATATGTTGCCATAAACGGTATCGAAGACACTCGCAAAGCAGTCAGACAAGCCATATATGACGGTGCGGATTGTATCAAGGTAATCGTAAATAACAATTCCCTTGTGTTGAGCCAAGAAGAGTTGAATATGATTGTTGGGGAAGCAAACAGAGCTGGGCTTAAGGTAGCAGCCCATGCCACTCATGGAGATGACCCTTCAATGTTGGCGGTTAAATCAGGTGTTAATTCCATAGAACACGGATATACCATTTCCAAAGAGGTTTTGGATGTAATGGCTAATCAGGGAACATATCTAGTCCCCACCGACAGAATAGGCGTTAGAAGGTATCAGCAACGTATACAAAGGGCGTTGCAAGCAGGGGTCAAAATTGCATTTGGATCGGACATGTACTATCACCATAATGAATTGACACGGGGACAACTTGCAGTTAGGACCTACCAATCATATAAAGAGGCAGGTATGACCAATTTACAAATATTGCAATCTGCAACCATGCATCCAGGAAATCTTGTGTCCGGAAAAGAAAAAATCGGACTTATTCAAAGTGGGTATTTCGCGGATATAATCGCTTTGGATGAAAATCCATTGGAAAACATCAAAGCTCTTGAAAACGTGGTTTTTGTAATGAAAGAAGGGCAGATTGTAAAGAATGATACTGATTGATACATCCATTCAAGACAATAAGATAAATGTTTCGCTATCAAAATAAGCAATTACACTTTAATTAAAAATTCCGCCATCGTTGTGTAAACTCAAACACATGCTCTAAAATCTTGGCCTCAGTATCGTTAAATTCCATATTACGACGTTTCATCATGGCCTCGGCAACCTCAAATGCCTTGTTGGTTCTAAAAGTGGTATAGCCGGCCGTAGCACCGCCCCAACTAAAACTGGGGATAAAGTTTCTGGGGAAACCACTGCCAAAAATATTGGCGCTCACCCCTACCACTGTCCCTGTATTGAACATCACATTAATACCACATTTGCTGTGGTCGCCCATCATGAGTCCACAAAATTGAAGTCCTGTTTTGGCAAAACCCTCGGTTTTGTAGTTCCAAAGTCGAACTTCTGCGTAGTTGTTCTTCAAATTAGAGGTGTTGGTATCTGCTCCAATGTTGCACCACTCCCCTAGCACGGAGTTTCCCAAGAAACCATCGTGACCTTTATTGGAATTGGCGAACAGCACGGCATTGTTGACCTCTCCGCCGAGCTTGCATCCTGGTCCGGCAGTAACCGCACCGTAGATTTTTGCTCCCATTTTTAAAATGGCGCTTTCGCAAAGGGCCAATCCACCACGGACCATACAACCTTCCATCATCAGGGCATTTTTACCAATGTAAATGGGGCCCGTGGAAGCATTCAGAATGCAAAACTCCACCGAAGCGCCTTCTTCGATAAAAATGTTCTCGGGATTCTTTACTTGGTTTGTATCAGGTATGGGCTGGCTTGTTCTTCCTTTGGTAACTAAATCAAAATCCGCTTGAAGGGCTTCAGCATTTCGGGAAAAGATATCCCATGTATTTTTTATGGTCAGTACTTCATCATCAAAAGGAATAGCTGTGTATGCCGATTCTTCGAAGCTTATTTCCAAGTTTTCGGTTACGTAGGCGATATAGCCGTCCCTCCCTATCAAAGCTTCGCCCATTTTTAGGTTTTTGATGGCTTCAACCAAATATTCGTTTGGTAAGTAGCTACTGTTGATGACGGTGTTTTCTTCACCCGCCATCAAAGGGTACTTTTCCGAAAGATACTCTTCCGTTTGATGGCTCATAGATGCATTCAACCATTTCCCCCATTTTTCGGTAATTGTCAAAATACCAACCCTAATCTCCGATACTGGACGGGTAAATGTAAATGGGAACAGGTCTTCACGGTGATTACCGTCGGAAAGGATATAGTTCATAGCTCAGCTTTGAATACCAAAAATAAAAAACGCCCCCGAAAAGCATCGAGAGCGTCCATATATTTCGTTAAAAAGTAAGACCTACTCGGCCTCCTCCTTATCTTCCTTCTTAAATTTCTTGTATTTGTTCTTGAACTTGTCAATTCTACCAGCAGTATCGACCAATTTAGTCTTACCTGTATAGTATGGATGGGAAGTTCTTGAAATTTCCAATTTTACCAAAGGGTATTCAACACCATCAACCTCGATGGTCTCTTTTGCTTCAGCAGTGGACTTGGTAAGGAACACATCATCGTTTGACATGTCTTTGAAAGCAACCAATCTATAGTTTTCTGGGTGTATATCTTTTCTCATCGTCTTAAATGCTTAATCTCAGAATTTTCAGGGTGCAAATTTAATGATTTCTTTGAGACCTCCAACTTAAAATCACTAAAAAAATAAAGTTAAATTTATATGTAACAAAAATAAGCAATCTATAACTAACCTTCTATAAGCAACACTAATTTTAAAAATCATGGAAGAACAACAACCAAAAACCGGAAAATTTGCACTGAACTACGGACTATTGTTAGGTCTAATTTCCGTGGTGTTCGGCGTAATGCTCTACACTCAAAAAATGCACTACGAGACAAGTACGGCCGTAGTAGTCATCTCTATTGTCATCTTGGCAGCTATTATTTTTGTCGCTGTTAATGGGTTTAAAAAAGCAAACGGAGGGTATTTGACCATTTCGGAAGCTTTAAAAGTAGGAGTAGGGGTTGCCCTGGTAGGTGCCATAATCACTTTGCTCTATCAATTTGTACTCACCAACTTTATAGAGCCAGACTTTATGGACAAAGCCATGGAAATCGCCAAGCCAAAGGCTATGGCTCAAAACCCCAATATGACTGAGGAGCAATGGGAACAAGGCGTGGAAATGCAAAAAAGTTTTGCGTGGATCCAATATCCCGTCATTTTGATCATGAACACGGTACTGGGTCTGATTTTAGGTTTGATTACCGGTTTGATCTTGAAAAAATCCAAAGCGGATTACTAAAACAAAAAATGCTACTTTTGGAAGGAATTCCAGAATCGAACAATGCAGATTTCCATTGTAATTCCTTTACTAAACGAGCAAGAATCGCTTAAAGAACTACATGATTGGATTGTACAAGTGATGCAATCCAATCATTTTTCTTACGAGGTTATTTTTATTGATGATGGCAGTACCGACACATCTTGGGAAACCATTTTGGAACTATCCAACATCAACAAAAACGTAAAAGGCATCCGTTTCCTCAAGAACTATGGAAAATCGCAAGCGCTCCACGCCGGCTTTAAGACTGCCGAAGGTGAGGTAGTAATTACCATGGATGCCGATCTCCAGGACAATCCCGAAGAGATTCCCGAACTGTATCGAATGATCTCCCAAGAAAGGTACCATGTAGTATCGGGCTGGAAAAAGAAACGCTACGATTCCGTCATCACCAAAAACATACCGTCAAAGCTCTTCAATTGGGCCGCTCGGAAAACATCCGGGGTAAAATTGCACGACTTTAATTGCGGTCTAAAAGCTTTTGACAACAAAGTAGTAAAGACCATCGAGGTTTCGGGCGAAATGCACCGATACATTCCCGTTTTGGCCAAAAACGCAGGTTTCTCCAATATTTCGGAAAAAGTGGTACAGCACCAAGCCAGAAAATACGGCTCCACAAAATTTGGAGCGGAGCGTTTCATCAACGGATTTTTGGACCTGATCACCATTTGGTTTGTATCCAAATTCGGACGGAGGCCCATGCACCTCTTTGGCGCTTGGGGTGTTCTTATGTTTATGGTAGGATTCGGATTCGCCCTTTATTTAGGTATAGACAAGCTCTTTTTAAACCCTTTGGGTCGCTTGATAACCCAACGTCCCCAATTCTATATTTCATTGACTGCAATGATTATCGGAACCCAATTGTTCTTGGCGGGTTTTCTTGGAGAAATCATGGTGCGTTCCCGAAAAAATGACACCCGATACAATATCTCCGACAAAATTAACCTTTGAGCACCAACAAACCTTTTAAAGTTTGTATTTTTAAGCAACTAAACAACGATAAACACTATGGATTCCATTACCAAAACAGCGCAATCTTGGTTGACTGATTTTTTTGATGAAGACACCAGAAAGGAAATCAAGCATTTGATAGACAATGACCCCGAAGAACTTAAAGAACGTTTTTATAAGGATTTGGAGTTCGGTACCGGTGGCATGCGTGGTGTTATGGGCGTTGGAACCAATAGAATCAATAAATACACCTTGGGCAAGAACACCCAAGGACTCAGTAATTACCTTAAAAAATCGTATACCGACGACGATATCAGGGTTGTGATTGCCTATGATTGCAGACATAACTCCAAAACCTTGGCCAAAACGGTAGCGGATGTTTTCTCTGCTAATGGGATAAGGGTTCACCTATTTTCTGATTTAAGAACAACTCCGGAACTTTCTTTTGCCGTAAAACACATCGGTTGCCATGCAGGAATTGTCTTGACTGCATCCCATAATCCACCAGAATACAACGGATACAAAGTATACTGGGCCGATGGCGGACAGATTGTCCCACCTCAGGATGGCGAGATTATCGCAGAGATCAACTCCCTTTCCTTTGAGGACATCAAATTTGATAAGAATGAGAGTCTGATACACTTTATTGATAGTGAAGTGGATGAAGCCTTTTTTGAAGCATCGGTAAAAAATGGAAGTTTCAATGCCAAGGGAAAAGATGATTTTAAAATCGTCTTCACTTCCTTGCACGGTACTTCTATCACCGCAATCCCTGAAGTTTTGAAGAGAGCCGGTTACAAAAATGTGACCATCATAGAGGAGCAAGCAGAGCCCAATGGTGATTTCCCAACAGTGGAATCCCCCAACCCAGAAGAGCCCGAGGCATTGTCCATCGCCATTGCCAAAGCAGAGGAAATAGGGGCCGATATGGTAGTGGGTACCGACCCCGATAGTGATCGTTTAGGTATTGCCGTTCGCAATCTAGATGGCAAAATAGAACTCCTGAACGGGAACCAGACCATGGTTCTCATGACCAAGTTTCTTTTGGACCAGTACAAGGAAAAAGGATTTAAGGGCAACGAATTTATCGCCACAACCATTGTTTCCACACCCATGATGCAACAAATGGCAAAATCATACGGCGTGGAATTCAAAACAGCATTGACAGGCTTTAAGTGGATAGGTAAAATGATAAAGGACTTCCCTAGCTCTACCTTTATTGGAGGTGGTGAAGAAAGCTTTGGATATATGGTCGGTGATTTTGTCCGCGACAAGGATGCGGTCACCTCTACCCTATTGGCTTGCGAAATAGCGGCCAACGCCAAGGCCAATGGAAGCTCTTTTTATAAAGATTTGATCGATGCCTACGTGGAATTCGGTTTTTACAAGGAAAAATTGATATCCCTCACCAAAAAAGGGATGAGCGGAGCAGAGGAAATCAAACAAATGTTGAAGGATTTCAAAGAAAATCCGGTCGACACCGTGCAAGGTTCCAAATTGCTTTACATTGAAGATTACAATACCTCTACCGTTAAAAATGTACAGACTGGTGAAGAGTTTACGCTCCATTTACCTAAATCGAACGTATTGATCTACGAAACAGAAGACGGAACCCGAATTGCAGCCCGACCCAGTGGAACGGAACCCAAAGTGAAGTTCTACATCAGCACAAATGCAAAATTGGACAAGGCAGCGGATTATAAATCCGTAAATTCGCAGTTGGAAACCAAAATAGAAGGTATCCTATCCGAGCTGAATTTATAGTGAATGAACTACTTTAAAAAGATTCTCCGGTTTGCGAAACCATATCGCAGATACGGTATTCTGAATATTTTTTTCAATATTCTTTATGCATTGTTCAGTGCGCTGTCCTATGCCGCATTAATTCCAATGCTCAACGTTCTTTTTGACAAGACCAAGCAAATCAACGAGCCGCCAACCTATGAAGGCATTGGCAAGCTCAAAGATTATTTTGAGGGGTATATGAACTATCAAGTGACCCAATTCTCTGGTGAAGACCCCATGAAAGGGCTTTTGTTGGCGGTAGGCCTCATCTTATTTTTGTTCCTCTTCAAGAACATCTTCAATTATATGGCGATGTACTTCATCACGTTTTTGCGCAATGGTGTGCTCAAGGATATTCGCAACAAGATGTACCAGAAAATCGTGGATCTCCCTATCTCCTATTTTTCAGAAAAAAAGAAAGGTGATGTTATTGCAAGGATTACGTCAGATGTTCTGGAAATACAGCACTCTTTCCTTTCCATTCTAGAGTTGATAGTTCGCGAGCCATTGACCATTCTTTTCACGATTATTGTAATGTTTATCATTAGTGTTAAACTGACCATTTTTGTGTTTATTTTTATTCCCATTGCAGGAATGATCATTTCACGCATCGGGAAATCTTTAAAGAAAAAATCAGACAGGGTTCAAAAAGAACAAGGTGAATTTCTATCCATAGTAGAAGAAACATTGGGTGGACTTCGTGTCATCAAAGCCTTTAATGCAGAATCTAAATTCTACGGTACCTTTAAGAATTCTACATCTCGCTTTTTTAGGTTTTCAAATTCACTTTTGAACCGTCAAAACCTATCATCACCGACCAGTGAATTCCTCGGGATTGTTGTATTCGGTGTACTACTATGGTTTGGTGGGCGCATGGTTCTCTTGGAGGGCACTTTGGATGCTGCCTCATTCATCTCATATATGGGTCTAGCGTTCAATATTTTAACACCCGCCAAAGCCATCAGCAAAGCTTCTTACGCCGTTAAAAAAGGGAATTCCGCTGCTGAGCGGGTTCTGGAGATACTGGAATCGGAAAACCCTATCAAAAACATGGAAGGTGCCGAAGAGAAAACGGATTTTACTACAGGTATTGAACTAAAAGGGGTTGGCTTTAAATACGAAGATGATTATGTGCTAAAAACCTTAAACCTAAAGGTTGACAAGGGCAAAACAGTGGCATTGGTCGGTCAGTCCGGTAGTGGAAAAAGTACCGTGGCAAATTTGGTGACACGTTTTTATGATGTTAACAAAGGTGAGATTTTGATAGATGGGACCAACATCAAAAACATCACGAAGAAATCACTACGTGGACTCATGGGATTGGTTACGCAAGACTCCATTCTTTTTAACGACACCGTAAAGAACAACATAGCGCTTGGAAAGGAAAATGCTACGATGGACGAAATTATGGAGGCCGCCAAAGTAGCCAACGCACACGATTTTATAATGGATTTGCCCAATGGCTATGAAACCAACATTGGCGACAGCGGAAATAAATTGAGTGGAGGTCAAAAACAACGCCTTTCCATTGCTAGGGCGGTGCTCAAAAATCCACCGATAATGATTTTGGACGAGGCCACTTCTGCCCTCGACACCGAAAGCGAGAGATTGGTACAGGATGCGTTGGAGAAAATGATGAAGAACCGAACTTCCATTGTTATTGCGCACCGTTTATCCACCATCCAAAATGCGGACACTATTGTGGTGATGAGCAAAGGCGAGATCGTGGAACAGGGCACCCATGAAGAGCTGATGAAGTCTGACAAAAATTACAAGAAACTTGTAGAGATGCAGTCGTTTTCTTCGTAGAAAGATGGATTCTTGGATTGTTGGAATCCTGTCTCCTAAAAAATCATTTAAAATCCAATCTCGCTATCCTATTACTCCCTGCTGCAAAGGCTGTTGAATCATTCAAAAAGCGAATGGTGAAGAAAGGTTCCTCGCTCAACGCATTCCAACTCTCGCCCCCATCGGAAGAATAGGAGATTCCAGTAAATCCGACCGCCACCAATGCTTCACCACCTGAATTGGGAACAAACTGCACACAACTTTTATACCCAGGTTCCTGACCATCGGCAATCAATTGCCAAGTTTTACCGCCATCAACAGTTTTTATTTTGTTGGCTTTGTTGGAATCGGGCTGCGTGTAATCACCACCAATGGCAAACCCGATGCTTTCCTCAAAAAAGTCCATGGAATAGATGCCTTGGGTCGGTTCGTCTGAAATTATTGGGGTCTCTTGAATGTCCCAAGAAACTCCTTTATCCGCAGAAAAATAAATTCTTCCCTCCGTGGTACCTATCCAAACTTTATTTCCCTGAACGGCAATATTACTATTACTTGCCGCAAAGGCACCCTCGCCCTCGATTCCTTTGGGTAAATCCGAACATGCCAATTTGGTCCAAGTGGTTCCACCATCCCTCGTAATAATTATGGAGAGACAACCCTCCACCGTATCGCCAACGGCAATACCTTCGGTATCGTTCCAAAAGGCAAGACAATCATAAAACACACCTTCGCCCTCTTCGGTATACACCAATTCCATTTTTCCTTGGTCGCCAGTTTTGTACAATAACGCAGGACTTTCAACCGAGAGCATAAAGAAATCCTCCGAAGTTCCACCCACCGCTCTAAAACTTGGTGTGATGGAATCATAATATTGAGTGCTGGCCCTTACCTTATTGGAGCTTACATCTACCGTACCGTACATCCCATTGCTACCTGCAAACGCTAATGTTCTACCATCCAAAAATGTAATCGCACGAATACTAACCGAATCCTGAAAAACAGGACTCACAGCTACAGATTGAAAAGGTTGTTTTTTAGGTTCTTGGGCACAAGAAAACAAAACCAAAACGGCTAAAAGGGAAAGAATCGACCTCATCGTATTTATTTTCTTCAAAAGTACGGAGAAATCATACCTTTGCAACCTTATTTTATATGATGCGTTTACACAGGAACTTGGTATTTGCCGTGATTGATGCCCTTCACATGATTTTTAATGAAGGGGAATATGCCGATAAGGTGATAGAAAAAGTATTGCGCTACGATAAGCGTTGGGGCTCTCGAGACCGTGGCTTTATCGCCGAGACCACATACGATATAGTACGATGGAAACGCCTATATTCAGAAATTGCAGAGGTCCACGAACCATACAGCCGAGAACATTTGTTCCGTTTGTTCGGAGTTTGGTGCGTTCTTAGAGGTATTCGCATTCCGGATTGGAAACAATTGGAAGGCACACCAGAACGCCGCATTAAAGGTAGGTTCGATGAACTATCCAAAATTCGAAAAATTCGTGAATCCGTTCCTGATTGGATGGATGAACTAGGTGAAAAATCTTTAGGAACAGAACTTTGGACCAAAGAAATCGCTGCCCAAAACAAGCAAGCAGATGTAATTCTAAGGACCAACACGCTCAAGGTGCCTAAGCCCCAATTAAAATCGTTTTTGGCCAAAGAAGATATCGCTACAGAATTTATTGATGGCTACCCTGATGCACTGAAACTTGTGGAACGCCAAAATGTATTTGTAACACAGGCATTTAAGGACGGACTTTTTGAAGTACAAGATGCCTCTTCACAATTGGTCGCCCCATTTTTGGAAGTGGAACCTGGGCAACGCGTGGTGGATGCCTGTGCAGGAGCGGGTGGAAAATCCCTTCACCTGGCTTCGCAAATGCAGAACAAAGGACAACTGATCGCTTTGGATATTTATGAAAGTAAACTGAAAAAGCTCAAAAAGAGAGCAAGACGCAACGGGGTCCACAATGTGGAAACCCGTGTAATCGACTCCAACAAAGTCATCAAAAAACTGCACAATAGCGCCGATAGGGTTCTGCTCGATGCTCCATGTTCTGGTTTAGGGGTAATCAAGCGAAATCCTGACTCCAAATGGAAATTGGAGCCTGAATTTGTGGACCGTATCATGGGAGTTCAGCAAGATATCCTTCAGAATTATAGTAAAATGGTCAAAAAAGGTGGACAAATGGTATATGCTACCTGCTCTATCCTACCCCAAGAAAATACAGAACAGGTCAAAACGTTTTTGGCATCCGAAAATGGGAAAGAGTTTGAATTTGTCAGGGAAAGAAATGTTTTTGCCTCTGAAACTGGCTTTGACGGCTTCTATATGGCGCTACTAAAAAGGAAATAAAAGTTTACTTTTTATATCCCAACCAGATTTAGACTACAACAATCATAGATTAGGCTACATACCTTCCCTCTACTAAGGGCAACTTTGCTGTGTCAATTCATAACAACAAAAATTCTAAGAAAATGGACACAAAAAAAGTATGGTTGGTCACTGGTGCATCAAAAGGGCTAGGGCTTGTTTTGGTGAAAACCTTATTACATCAAGGTTATTCGGTTGCAGCTACCTCTAGAAGTTTAGCAAATCTTAGCGAAGCTGTCGGTAGTTCGAAAAGATTCCTACCTATCCAAATGGACCTTATGAACGAGGAAAGTGTGGAAGATGGTATTTCCAAAGCAATTGAAACTTTTGGCCAGCTTGATGTTATTGTAAACAATGCAGGTTATGGACAGAATGGTACACTGGAAGAAATTTCAGACGAGGAAGCACGACAGAATTTCGATGTGAATGTGTTTGGTCTTTTAAATGTTATCCGTAAATCCATGCCACAACTTAGGTCGCAAGGATCGGGGCATATTTTCAATATTGCATCCGTCGCAGGAATCGTAGGAAGTTTTCCCGGTTTTGGTATCTATTGTGCGACCAAATTTGCAGTTGTAGGTCTTACGGAGGCTTTATCGGTGGAGGCAAGCCCGTTCGGAATCAAAACAACTTTGGTGTATCCCGGTTATTTTAGAACTGAATTTCTTTCTGACGATTCATTAAAACTGGCACGTAACCGTATGGACGTTTATGCCCAAGCTCGTGAATCTGAGCGTATGCACAAAGAAGAGATTGCCGGAAACCAGTTGGGAGATCCTGAAAAGGCTGCTGAAGCACTAATAACCATGGCAGAAAGTGAAGAACCAGCTTTACACTTGTTTTTGGGGAGCGATGCTTATGGCATGGCAAATGAAAAGTTGAAAACCTTGGCAGACGCACTGGAAGCCAATAAAGAGTTGAGCTATTCTACCGATTTTAAAAACTAGTTTGTAATTTAAAACGGGCAAGGTCCTGCCTTGCCCTTAAATTAGCATTGAAGATGAATACATTTCAAACCTTGAGCGAGTTCCATAAGTTTTGTGCACTACCAAATCCAGAACATCCTCTGATTAGCCTAATAGACTATGGGCAGGTTAATTATCAAACCATAGAAAGTCAAATTACATGGATGCAAAGCTTTTACAGCATTGGTTTAAAACGTGATATACAGGCCAAAGTGAGATACGGCCAGCAGGAGTTTGATTTTGATGAGGGACTACTATCCTTTATAGCTCCAAGGCAGGTTCTTCAGTTTGAAATGTTACCGACGGAGAAAAAGCCTTCAGGTTGGCTATTGTTGGTTCATCCCGATTTTTTGTGGAACACCCCCTTGGCCAAGACCATTAAGAACTATGAGTTTTTTGGATATGCCATAAACGAAGCCTTATTTCTTTCGGACAAAGAAGAACGTACCATAACCGACATTTTACTAAATATTCAACATGAGTATAGGTCCAATATCGACAAGTTCAGTCAAAATATCATCATAGCACAAATAGAACTATTGCTCAATTATGCCGAACGATACTATCAAAGACAATTTCTTACCAGAAAAATCAATAACCACGAGATTTTGGTTCGGTTGGAGCATCTTCTCGACAGCTATTTCAACGGAGAAGAAGCCATCAACAAAGGAATTCCGTCCGTCCAATTTATAGCCGACAGCCTACATGTTTCTTCAAGTTACCTAAGTAGCTTACTAAAAGTGCTAACAGGCCTGAGTACCCAACAACACATACACGAAAAACTTATTGAGATAGCTAAAGAGAAATTATCCACCACACAACTTTCAATAGGTGAGATAGCCTATACTTTAGGATTTGAGCATTCACAATCCTTCAGCAAACTTTTCAAGACAAAGACCAACCTATCCCCTATGGCTTTTAGGGCTTCGTTCAATTAATTGCCCCAAAATGGATGCTGTTCGAGAAATTTGTACAATTTGTATTGAACTCCTTTCGCAGGAATGACATCAATCAATGGCTCTAAACTGTCATTATAAAGAAGTGCAAAGACTGAAGATTGTATTTTGTCCCATTTGCCGGATTTGTCACATCGAGCGCAGTCGAGATGTTTTTAGGTTCTCGACTCCGCTCGAACTGACAAAGAATTAATTATTGTTTCACCGTAGGGTATTCCACACCCAACTGCTCCAAATAGCTATCGTATTTGGTTTCATCGTAGTAGAACTCCTCCAAAGCGGGTCGGAACATATCTTGCTTGTCCTTGTTCAAGAAGGTCGGAGGCATATCTTCCGCAGAGATCATCGGCTCATATTTGGTTTCCTTGGTCTGCTCATTGTTGAAATAATCCCATGCTTGGGTCAACAACTCTGGTTTCAACAAGAAATCCATAATGGTCATAGCCTCGGCTTTGGCACCTGCTGTTGCCCCTTTATGGGCGATGGGCGTTGCCATGGCAATGGCATTGGCCCAGTGGTGTCCAGGCAGTCCAGGAATGTTGGACGGGAAGCGCATGGTTACCGTAGGCACTTTCCAAGAGATATCACCAATATCGTCAGATCCTCCGCTAACAGGTTCTGTAACAGGCAACCCAATTTCAGAAAGCTCCGTGGGCAGTCCTTCAATTTCCCGTGATTTCACTTCGGTTTGTACCGCTTTGGCCAGTTTTTGATCTGCCTCTGTCCATTCTGGAAGTCCAACTTCTTTTATGTTTTCGTACATGGTTTCGGCAATCACCTTGTTATAATGTCTTGGCCAAGCGGTTCCCAAAACTCTGGATGTCATGGTGGTACCGGTCATCATGGCCGCGCCCTTTGCGATATCATTTGCCTCGGCGTACATTTCCATAATTCCTTCATAAGTAATATCCCTAAAATAATACCAAATCGCAGCCTTGGACGGCACCACATTCGGTTGATCTCCAGAATCGGTAAAAATGGAGTGGGAACGTTTTAATGGATGCTGATGTTCCCTTTTGTAGTTCCACCCTACATTCATCAGTTCTGCGGCATCAAGGGCACTACGACCTCGCCAAGGAGCACCTGCGGAATGTGCCGCTTCGCCTTCAAACATGTATTCCACGGAAATCAGTCCAGTTCCTCGGGTCGGTCCCCAAGAAACACTTAAATTGCTGCTCACGTGGGTGAAAATGCACATGTCAATTTTATCAAAAAGACCATCACGGACATACCACGCTTTGGCAGCCACCAACTCTTCGGCAATTCCAGGCCAAAGGATCAAGGTACCTCCAATACCTTCTTTCTCCATCACCTCTTTTACGGCTAAGGCGGAAGTAATGTTCAACGGGATGCCTGCATTGTGCCCTTCACCGTGTCCAGGTGCACCTTCAACCAAAGGTTTATGGTAGGCCACTCCTGGTGTTTGTGATGCTTTCGGGATACAATCCACATCGCTTCCCAAGGCAATTACAGGTCCTTCCCCATTGCTCCAGGTCGCAAACCATGCGGTCGGGATATTGGAAATGGAATGCTCAATCGTAAAACCGTTATCTTCCAAAATTCCAGTAAGGTATTTGGAACTTTCCTCTTCTTGAAAGCCCAGTTCGGCAAAACTGAAAATCTTGTCGACCATCACCTGCGTCTGCTTTTTATTGGCTTCGACCAGGGCCTCTACTTCGGCTTTAAACTTTTTAATTTGACTTTTGGAGTACTTTTTCTGCGCTGTTGAAGTGGCTACGCCTGCGAACAGCATAATCCCGCTCAACAGGATTTTGGTAGTTTTCATAAGGTTGGTTTTGAGTTAGCTATAATTCTTCTAAGATAAGGAAACAACTTCAATCGATTCAGTTTTACACACCTCTGTGCTTGACTTTTAGTGAATTGATAAAAATTATATCGCTAAATTTTCAAACAACCATGCTATCAACAACACTTCGTTAACAAAACAGCTTTACAGTAGGATGAATTACGCAGTAAAATCGTATTTTTGCACTTTCTTAAACCGTTCAACGCAAAGATTGTATGATCCATTTTTTTGGGGACAAGGCTACCAAGGTTTTTGCCGTCCAAACCGCTCAGGAAATCGCTCAGGAAGATACTAACAAACTGATCTGGTTGTTTGGCAACCAGCCTAAAATCGAAGCGGCGTCACTTGACGCCTTTTTTGTTGGGCCACGGGCCGCAATGATTACTCCTTGGAGTACAAACGCCACTGAAATTACCCAAAACATGGGCATCACGGGAATTATCCGAATTGAGGAGTTCCATGCTGTTTCAGAGGATTTCACTGATTTTGACCCCATGCTTTCCCAGAAATATACATCACTGGGGCAGGATATTTTCACTATTGAAATTGTTCCAGAATCCATCAAGGAGATTGATGATATTGCTTCTTACAACGAAAAAGAAGGGTTAGCCTTGAGCGAAGAAGAAGTTGCCTATCTTGAAGGACTTGCCAAAAAAATGAATCGTAAATTGACCGATTCCGAAGTGTTTGGTTTCAGCCAAGTTAATTCCGAGCACTGCAGGCATAAAATTTTCAATGGCACTTTTGTGATTGATGGAGAAGAGAAACCTTCTTCTTTATTCAAATTGATCAAAAAGACCTCCGAGGCCAACCCCAACGATATTGTTTCGGCATATAAGGACAATGTGGCCTTTATCAAGGGTCCAAAGGCTATCCAGTTTGCACCCAAGAGTGCGGACAAGCCCGATTTTTATGAAGAAAAAGAGTTTGATTCCGTGCTTTCTCTAAAAGCGGAAACCCATAACTTCCCGACCACTGTGGAGCCCTTTAACGGCGCCGCAACAGGTTCTGGAGGTGAGATTCGTGACCGATTGGCTGGCGGAAAAGGGTCTTTGCCATTGGCAGGAACCGCGGTTTACATGACTTCTTATTCCCGATTGGAAGAAAACCGTCCTTGGGAAAAGGGCATGAAAGAAAGAGATTGGTTGTATCAAACACCGATGGATATTTTGATCAAAGCATCCAACGGTGCATCTGATTTTGGAAATAAATTCGGTCAACCCCTGATTGCTGGTTCCGTTTTGACATTTGAGCATGAGGAAGAAGCACGAAAATTGGGCTTCGACAAAGTGATTATGATGGCAGGTGGTATCGGTTATGGAAAAACCGACCAAGCCTTGAAAGATACGCCAAGTAAGGGAGACAGAATAGTTGTTCTGGGCGGTGACAACTACCGTATCGGGATGGGCGGGGCCGCAGTATCCAGTGCAGATACTGGGGAATTTAGTTCTGCCATTGAATTGAATGCGGTACAGCGTTCCAACCCTGAAATGCAAAAAAGAGCTTCGAACGCCGTTCGCGGATTGTTCGAAAGTCACGATAACCCCATTGTTTCCATTCACGATCACGGAGCTGGCGGACACCTTAATTGTCTGTCCGAATTGGTCGAGGAAACTGGAGGTACCATTGATACCGACAAATTGCCCGTTGGCGACCCTACGCTTTCCAAAAAGGAATTGATCGGGAACGAGTCCCAAGAACGTATGGGATTGGTAATCGGTGAGAAAGATTTAGATCTATTGGAACGGGTCTCGGCTCGTGAACGTTCCCCCATGTACAATGTGGGTGAAGTTACAGGCGACCATACCTTTAAATTTACTTCTGGTGAAACTGGCGAAACCCCAATGAACCTGGAACTTTCCGATATGTTCGGAAGCTCTCCAAAAACTATTATGGCGGACAAGACTGCCCAGCAAAAATATCCAGCCCTCAATTATTCCCTGGAGCATTTCCATGATTATCTGGAACAAGTGCTTCAACTGGAGGCCGTGGCCTGCAAGGATTGGTTGACCAACAAAGTGGACCGTTGTGTGGGAGGACGCGTAGCTAAGCAACAATGTGCAGGACCCTTGCAATTGCCATTGAACAACTGCGGTGTGATGGCCCTCGATTTTAAAGGAAAAGAAGGCATCGCCACCAGTATTGGCCACTCCCCTATTTCAGCTTTGATAGACCCTGTTGCAGGAAGCAGGAACAGCGTAGCGGAATCCTTGACCAATATTGTTTGGGCACCATTAAAAGATGGACTTAAATCCGTATCCCTATCCGCCAACTGGATGTGGCCCTGCAGAAATGAAGGTGAAGATGCGCGTTTGTACTCGGCCGTGGAGTCCTTATCGGAATTTGCGATAGCATTGGGCATCAACGTGCCCACAGGAAAGGATTCGCTTTCCATGAAACAAAAATATAAGGACGGTGACGTATTGTCCCCAGGAACGGTAATAATTTCAGCTGCAGGCAATTGCAACAACATCAACCAAGTGGTGGAACCTGTTTTGCAGAAAGACGGCGGGGACATTTATTATATCAACCTATCTAAAGACGGCCACAAATTGGGCGGTTCTTCCTTTGCACAAATTTTGAACGGCATTGGCGATGAAGCCCCATCTGTTTTGGATGCTGGTTATTTCAAGACCGTTTTCAATACCTTGCAAAAGCTCATCAAAGATGGTCAGCTATTGGCGGGGCACGATGTGGCATCAGGTGGTTTGATCACTACACTTTTGGAACTTTGCTTTGCTGATAATGATTTGGGTGCCAACTTAGATCTGTCCAGTTTGAACGAACAGGACACCATCAAACTATTGTTCTCTGAAAATATTGGTGTGGTATTCCAAGCCAAGGATGATTCAGTAGAAAATGAATTGAAAGCTTCGGGTATTGAATTTGCCAAAATCGGTAGTCCATCTTCAGAAAGCACGTTGAAAATCAAGAACAACGGCATTGAAATAGGATTGAACATTGCATCCTTGCGAGATACATGGTTCAAGACATCCTATCTATTGGACAACAAACAAACTGCCAATGGTTTGGCCAAGAACCGATTTGATAATTACAAGAATCAGCAGTTAAACTATATTTTCCCCGAAAATTTTGATGGTCAATTGTCACCTCGAGCACAGTCGAGAGGCAATGATAGACCCAAAGCGGCCATACTTCGTGAAAAAGGAAGTAATTCCGAGCGCGAAATGGCCAATGCGATGTACTTGGCTGGTTTTGATGTAAAAGATGTGCACATGACCGACCTCATTACAGGAAGGGAAACCTTGGAGGACATCCAATTTATTGGTGCGGTGGGAGGTTTCTCCAACTCCGATGTGTTGGGCAGTGCCAAAGGTTGGGCAGGTGCCTTTAAATACAACGAAAAGGCCAATAAAGCGCTGCAAGATTTCTTCGCCAGACCAGACACCTTATCCGTAGGGATTTGCAACGGTTGCCAGTTGTTCATGGAGTTGGATCTTATCAACCCAGAACATGGCACCCATGGCAGAATGACGTATAACGATTCGCACAAGCACGAAAGTGGTTTTACTTCTGTGAAAATTCAGGAAAACAACTCCGTGATGTTGTCCAACTTGGCGGGGACCACCTTGGGTGTATGGATCAGTCATGGTGAGGGTAAATTCAGTCTGCCACATACCGAGGACCAATACAATATCGTGGCCAAGTATGGTTACGAAGGTTATCCTGCCAATCCAAATGGAAGTGATTACAACACTGCTATGCTGTGCGACAAAACAGGTAGGCACTTGGTGACCATGCCGCACATTGAACGCTCCACCTTCCCATGGAACTGGGCACACTATCCAAAGGATAGAAATGATGCGGTATCGCCTTGGTTACAAGCCTTTGTGAATGCTAGGGAATGGTTGGAAAACAAATAATATGATCATAAGGCAAGCTAAAATAGAAGATGTACCGCTTATCGTGGAAATGCTTGCCAATGATGAGTTGGGCAAACTTCGGGAAGATTTTCAAGAACCTCTTCCCGAAAAATATTATTCAGCATTTGAGAATATTGATAATGACCCCAATCAAGAGTTGGTTGTGATTTTAAATGAGCACGACCAAGTCATTGGTACACTGCAACTGAGTTTTATCCAATATTTGACCTATCAAGGCGGTATTCGTGCTCAAATTGAAGCTGTAAGGGTTCATCAGAATCATCGTAACAAAGGTGTTGGCAAACAATTGTTCCAATGGGCCATCAAAAGGTCAAAAGAAAGAGGTGCACATGTGGTACAACTGACTACGGACAAAAAACGACCAGATGCACTTAAGTTTTATAAAACTTTGGGATTTGTAGATTCACATGAAGGCATGAAATTGCATATTATATAAAATTACCAAATAATTATGCTTTTTTTTGAATAACTCGTTTTAAAATACGGTTCTCTTTCCCTAATTTGCAATCGCTTTACATAAAACTTACTATGCAAACTGTTACCCGATTATTTGATTTCCCATACTATCAGCTTGAAAAATACCCGTTAGAAAAATCATTGGTCACCAAAAGTGACGGTACGTGGATAGCAACATCCACCAAGGAATACATTGACAAAGCGAATGCGATAAGCAGGGCCTTGCTCAGGATGGGGTTCAAACCCAATGATAAAATTGCGGTGATTTCCATGACCAACCGTACGGAATGGAACATTGTTGATATCGGGATTCTCCAAATCGGGGCGCAGAACGTACCTATTTACCCGACCATTGCAGAAGAGGATTACGAATACATTTTGAATCACTCCGAAGCCAAGATTTGCTTTGTCTCTTGCGAAGAGGTGTTTGAAAAGGTCAAGGCCATCCAATCCAAGGTCAAGAATTTAAAAGATGTTTTTTCCTTTGATCAACTCAGTGATTGCAAAAACTGGAGCGAGGTCCTGGAAATGGGAGCTGACACCTCCAATCAAGAAGAAGTTGAAAAATTAAAAGAAAGCGTTACACCTGATGACTTGGCAACCCTGATCTATACTTCTGGAACCACGGGAAGACCAAAAGGGGTGATGCTATCTCACAACAACATCGTTTCCAACGTATTGTGCAGTCAACCGAGGGTACCTTTTGAAACCGAAGGGGTGGCACTAAGTTTCTTGCCCGTGTGCCACATTTTTGAACGCATGATTTTGTATTTATACCAATATTGCGGAGTTGAAATCCATTTTGCTGAAGGATTGGACAAAATCAGTGATAATATCAAAGAGGTCAAGCCTACCGTAATGACGGTGGTACCTCGTCTATTGGAAAAAGTATATGATGCCATAATTGCCAAGGGAGCGCTTTTAACGGGCATCAAAAAGAAATTGTTCTTCTGGGCCGTGGAAGTAGGTCTCAAGTTTGAACCTTATGGGGCCAACGGCTGGTGGTACGAGCAAAAACTTGGACTGGCCAGAAAACTTATTTTCAGCAAATGGAAAGAAGGTTTGGGCGGTAATTTGTCCGTGATGGTCTCAGGCAGTGCAGCTTTGCAGCCCAGACTTGCCAGGGTATTTGCGGCCGCAGATATGCCCGTAATGGAAGGTTATGGACTTACGGAGACCTCTCCCGTGATTGCTGTGAACGACCAACGTAATAAAGGTTGGAAAATCGGAACCGTAGGCAAAATGATTGATGAAGTAGAAGTGAAAATTGCCGAGGATGGAGAAATCCTTTGCAAAGGTCCCAATGTAATGATGGGCTACTACAAAGACCCCGAAAAAACAGCCGAGGTAATGACAGGGGCCTATTTCCATACGGGGGATATCGGTGAGATTGATGCCGAAGGCTTTTTGCGCATTACCGACCGTAAAAAGGAAATGTTCAAAACTTCTGGTGGAAAATATGTGGCTCCTCAATTGTTGGAGAACCGTTTTAAGCAATCAAGGTTCATTGAGCAGATTATGGTAGTGGGCGAGGGTGAAAAAATGCCCGCCGCTCTGATTCAGCCCAACTTTGAGTTCGTTAAGGAATGGGCCAAACGACATAAAATCGACTTAGGCTCCAATGAAGAATTGGTGAAAAACGAAAAGGTAATCGCTCGCATGCAAGAGGAAGTGGATTGGGCCAACCAAGAATTTGCCAAATGGGAAAAGGTAAAACAGTTCAGGCTTACACCAGATGTGTGGAGTGTGGAAGACGGACACCTTACCCCTACCATGAAACTAAAACGTAAACCCGTTAAGGAAATGTATCTGGATTTGTACAATGATATTTATGGGCATTGATCCATTCCTTTAAAAAAATTAAGAGCCTGCAGATTGCAGGCTTTTTTTTCGCCATTATTAATCCAAATTTATTATGCATGCATAATAAATTTTTATATATTTGAGAATACCAAACAAGTTCTATGAAAGATTTGACCATTGATCACGCCCTTAGGGCAACCTGGCAAGCTGTTAGCAAAATGTACAATGAGGAAGCTAAAAATTATGGGCTTACAATGGCCATTGGATTTACCTTACTGAGCATCGCCCCAAAAGGAGGTACACCGAGTACCACTTTGGGACCTAAAATGGGAATGGAAGCAACAAGTTTGTCCAGAATACTAAAGAATATTGAAGAAAGAGGCTATATAGAGCGTAAACGTAACCCAAAAGATGGCAGAGGTGTGCTAATCTTTTTGACTCCACTTGGTTTGGAAAAAAGAGAAGAATCCAAAGAAGTAGTGCTGCGTTTTAATGAAGTGGTCAAAGAAAATACCACGCAAGAAGATTTAGTGGGTTTCTTTAATATAATTGACATCATCAATAAGCTTATTACAGACAAAAAAGTCTATACAAAAACAACTAATAATTAAATTACAAACCCGCACATGAAAAGGCATATAAACAAAGTTGCCGTAATCGGTTCCGGAATTATGGGAAGTGGCATTGCATGCCATTTTGCGAATATTGGGGTCGAAGTACTATTATTGGATATAGTCCCACGTGAACTTACCGATAAGGAAAAGGCGCAAGGACTCACCTTGGAGGACAAAGCGGTCCGCAATCGCTTGGTGAACGAATCACTGGCTTCCGCCTTAAAATCCAAACCCTCCCCTATTTATCACAAAAGCTTTGCCGATCGCATCACAACTGGAAATATGGAAGATGATATTTCCAAAGTGGCCGATGTAGATTGGATCATTGAAGTGGTCGTGGAACGGTTGGACATCAAAAAACAAGTGTTTGAGAATTTGGACAAACACCGTACCCCTGGAACTTTAATCACTTCGAACACATCGGGGATTCCCATCCGCTTTATGAGCGAAGGAAGAAGTGATGATTTCCAGAAACATTTCTGTGGAACACACTTTTTTAACCCAGCCCGATATTTAAAGCTATTCGAAATTATTCCTGGTCCTAAAACTTCCCAAGAGGTTCTGGACTTTTTGAATGGATATGGTGAACAATACTTGGGGAAAACCTCGGTCGTTGCCAAGGACACACCCGCATTTATCGGTAACCGTATCGGAATATTCAGCATACAAAGCTTGTTCCACATGGTCAAGGAAATGGGTATGACGGTGGAAGAAGTGGATAAGTTGACAGGACCTGTGATCGGACGACCGAAATCCGCCACCTTCCGCACGGTGGATGTGGTTGGATTGGACACGCTTGTACACGTGGCCAACGGAATCAGTGAAAACTGCAAGGACGATGAACGTCATGAACTGTTCCAATTGCCCGACTTCATACAAACCATGATGGATAACAAATGGTTGGGAAGTAAAACTGGACAAGGCTTCTACAAAAAAGTCAAGGGAGACGATGGTAAGAGCGAAATCCTAACACTGGATTTGGACACCATGGACTACCGCTCCAAAAAAAGTGCAAAGTTTGCCACTTTGGAGCTCACCAAGACCATTGATAAAGTAATTGATCGTTTCCCCGTATTGGTAGACGGTAAGGACAAAGCAGGAGAATTCTACAGAAAGAGCTTTGGAGCACTTTTCGCCTACGTGACCCACCGTATTCCCGAAATTACGGACGAATTGTACAAAATAGATGATGCCATGAAGGCTGGCTTCGGGTGGGAACATGGACCGTTCCAAATTTGGGACGCCGTAGGACTCGACAAAGGGCTTGAATTCATCAAGGCCGAAGGTCTGGAAGCCGCTCCTTGGGTATCCGAAATGAAAGAAGCGGGAATTGATTCCTTCTACACCGTGAAGGAAGGCAACACCTACTTCTACGACATTCCCAAAAAGACCATGGAAAAAGTTCCTGGCCAGGATGCGTTCATTATTTTGGACAACATCAGAAAAACCAAGGAAGTCTTCAAAAACAGTGGTGTTGTTATCGAAGATTTGGGTGATGGAATCCTGAACTGTGAGTTCCAATCCAAGATGAACACCATTGGGGGCGATGTGTTGGCTGGCTTGAACAAAGCCGTAGATCTGGCCGAAAAGGATTTTGCAGGATTGGTTATTGGTAACCAAGCTGCCAACTTCTCTGTTGGTGCCAATATCGGGATGATTTTTATGATGGCCGTGGAACAAGAATATGATGAGCTGAACATGGCCATCAAAATGTTCCAGGATACCATGATGCGGATGCGATATTCCTCCATCCCAACAGTTTCTGCACCGCATGGTATGTGTTTGGGCGGTGGTTGCGAACTTTCGCTACATGCGGATAAGGTGGTGGCCGCGGCCGAAACCTATATTGGTTTGGTTGAATTCGGCGTAGGTGTGATTCCTGGCGGAGGCGGTTCCAAGGAAATGGCGCTTCGGGCTTCCGATACCTTCAGAAAAAACGATGTGGAGCTCAACGTGCTTCAAGAGTACTTCCTTACCATCGGGATGGCCAAAGTATCAACTTCAGCTTATGAGGCCTTTGATTTAGGTATCCTTCAAAAAGGAAAAGATGTGGTCGTTGTCAACAAAGACCGTCAAATTGCAACAGCGAAAGCGTATGCCAAACTGATGGCAGACGCAGGCTATACCAAACCCGTCAAACGCAAGGATGTTAAGGTGCTTGGAAAACAGGCTTTGGGTATGTTCTTGGTAGGAACGGACTCTATGGAAGCTGGACATTACATTTCTGAACACGACAAAAAGATTGCCGACAAACTGGCCTATGTAATGGCGGGCGGGGACCTTTCTGAAGCGACAATGGTAACCGAACAATACCTTTTGGATTTGGAACGCGAAGCATTCTTATCACTTTGTACCGAGAGAAAGACACTGGAACGTATCCAACACATGTTGAAGACTGGGAAACCATTGAGAAATTAGAAACAAGAATCAAGACAAAAGAGCCAAGACCTAAAATCCTGACTCTTGGTTCTTGAATCTAAAAATCAAAAAGAAAAAATGAAAACAGCATACATAGTAAAAGCATACAGAACAGCCGTAGGCAAAGCGCCCAAAGGCCTGTTTAGGTTTAAGCGCCCAGATGAACTGGCGGCGGAAACCATCGAATACATGATGAATGAGCTTCCCCAACTGGACAAAAAACGTATTGACGACGTTATTGTGGGGAACGCCATGCCAGAAGCCGAACAAGGTTTGAACATGGGAAGACTGATTTCCTTAATGGGTCTGAACATTGAGGATGTACCTGGGGTTACGGTAAACCGTTATTGTGCATCAGGATTGGAAACCATCGGGATTGCAACGGCAAAAATACAGTCGGGAATGGCGGATTGCATCATTGCTGGCGGCGCCGAAAGCATGAGCTATATCCCCATGGGGGGCTACAAACCCACTCCTGATTACGCTACGGCCAAAGAAGGTCACGAAGATTATTATTGGGGCATGGGGCTTACCGCCGAAGCCGTTGCCAAACAATTCAAGGTATCTCGTGAGGACCAAGATGAATTCGCCTTCAATTCCCACATGAAAGCATTAAAGGCCCAAGAAGAAGGTCGTTTTCAAGATCAAATCGTGCCCATTGAAGTCGAACACACGTTTGTGAACGAAGCTGGAAAAAAAGAAACCAAAACATACACCGTCAAAAAAGATGAAGGTCCGAGAAAAGGAACCAACATCCCAACGTTGAACAAGTTAAGACCAGTTTTTGCCGAAGGAGGAAGCGTAACCGCAGGTAACTCTTCGCAAATGAGCGATGGCGCCGCCTTTGTAATGGTAATGAGCGAGGAAATGGTCAAAGAATTGAACTTGGAGCCCGTTGCAAGATTGGTCAACTATGCCGCAGCAGGTGTGGAACCAAGAATCATGGGGATTGGACCTGTAAAAGCCATTCCAAAAGCGCTAAAACAAGCAGGGATGAAACAGGACCAAATAGACCTCATCGAGTTGAACGAAGCCTTCGCATCGCAATCGATAGCTGTTATTCGAGAGCTTGGATTGAATCAGGACATCGTCAACGTGAACGGAGGAGCCATAGCGCTCGGGCATCCACTTGGATGTACTGGGGCCAAATTGTCCGTTCAACTTTTTGATGAAATGAGAAAGCGGGACATGAAGGGCAAATACGGCATGGTGACCATGTGCGTAGGTACAGGCCAAGGTGCCGCGGGGATATTCGAGTTTTTATCGTAGGAACCAGGACTCTTAGAAGCAAGAATCAAGACTATGGGTAAACATAATTTCAAAAAACTTAAGATTTGGCAAGAAGGAATGGTTTTAGTTGAGGAAACATATAAAATGATTAGAGAATTTCCTACTATGGAAAAATTCAATCTAGTCTCCCAATTGATTCGTTGTGCTGTTTCAATTCCTTCAAATATTGCGGAAGGCACTAGCAAATCATCAAATAAGCATTTTAATAAATATATAGAGGATAGTCTAGGCTCAAGTTTTGAGTGGGAAACACAATTGATAGTTGCCTTTAACCAGCAATATATTTCCGATGAAAGATTTGAATTTTTAGAGCAAAAAATCCAACAGTTACAGAAAATGATTTCAAGGTTTCAAGATGGTTTGAAATAAGTCCTGATTCTTGTCTCCTGAATCTTAAATCAATAAAAAATGAGTACAGAAACTACAAACAAAGAAATTTTGAGAGGAGGTCAATTCTTGGTCAAGGAGACCAAATGCGAGGATGTATTTACCCTTGAGGACCTCAACGAAGAACAAAAAATGATGCGCGAAAGCACCAAGGAATTCGTAGACCGCGAACTTTGGGCCCATTGGGAACGCTTTGAGAAAAAAGACTATGCATACACCGAAGAATGCATGCGAAAGGCAGGCGAACTCGGCTTATTGAGCGTAGCGGTACCCGAAGCGTATGGCGGTATGGGAATGGGGTTTGTGTCCACCATGCTGGTTTGCGACTACATTTCTGGCGCCACTGGCTCATTCAGTACGGCGTTCGGCGCGCACACAGGGATTGGTACCATGCCCATCACACTCTACGGAACCGAGGAGCAAAAGCAAAAATATGTTCCCAGATTGGCCACGGGCGAATGGTTCGGAGCCTATTGCTTAACAGAGCCAGGAGCTGGTTCCGATGCCAATTCTGGTAAAACAAAGGCTGTACTTTCAGATGATGGCAAATATTACAGCATCACAGGGCAGAAAATGTGGATTTCCAATGCTGGATTCTGCAATCTGTTCATTGTTTTTGCCAGGATTGAGGACGATAAGAACATTACAGGTTTTATTGTTGAAAATGACAAGGAAAACGGAATCAGTTTTGGTGACGAAGAAAAGAAATTGGGTATCCACTCCTCCTCTACCCGCCAAGTGTTCTTCAATGAGACCAAGGTACCCGTTGAAAACATGCTTTCCGAAAGAGGAAATGGATTCAAGATAGCCATGAACGCCCTTAATGTGGGCAGGATCAAATTGGCAGCAGCTTGTTTGGAAGCTCAGCGTCGTGTTATCAACGAAGCGACCAAATACGCTAACGAACGCATCCAATTCAAGACCCCTATCATAAACTTCGGTGCCATCAAAGCAAAAATTGCAGATATGGCCACCAATGCCTATGTGGATGAAGCAGCATGTTATCGTGCCGCAAAAAATATTGAGGACAGAATTGCCATTCGCGAAGCAAGTGGTAATTCCCACCAAGAAGCAGAGTTGAAAGGTGTTGAGGAATATGCCATTGAATGTTCCATTTTGAAGGTAGCCGTTTCCGAACACGTTCAGCACACCACCGATGAGGGTATTCAAGTGTTCGGGGGAATGGGCTTTAGCGCCGACACCCCAATGGAATCTGCGTGGAGAGATGCCCGTATTTCAAGGATTTACGAAGGAACGAACGAAATCAACCGCATGCTTTCCGTAGGCATGTTGGTGAAGAAAGCCATGAAGGGCCATGTTGACCTTTTGGGCCCTGCTACAAAAGTGGGTGAAGAGTTGATGGGAATTCCATCGTTCGACACCCCAGACTATTCGGAACTGCTTTCAGAAGAAAAAGATTTGATCGCACGATTGAAAAAAGTATTCTTGATGGTCGCTGGTAGCGCTGTTCAGAAATTTGGTCCCGATTTGGAAGAACATCAAATGTTGCTGATGGCCGCTTCCGATATCTTGATTCAAATCTATATGGCAGAATCCGCTATCCTCAGAACGGAGAAAAATGCAAAACGCTTTGGTGAAGAAGCACAAGCTACACAAATCGCAATGTCGAAATTGTATTTGTACAGAACGGTCGACATCATTCAGCAAAAAGCCAAGGAAGGTATTGTTTCCTTTGCCGAGGGTGATGAACAACGAATGATGCTGATGGGCCTAAAACGCTTCACCAAGTATACAAACCAACCCAATGTTGTGAAACTTAGAACGCAAATTGCCGACAAAGTTGCCGCAGATAACGGGTATACCTTTGACTAATTCAAATAATTGCTGGGTTCAACCCTCTAGGATTTGAAAACGCCCCGATCGGGGCGTTTTTTATTCTTTTTTATTTGGTACAGTTATGTCAGGTCGAGCGCAGTCGAGACCAAAACCAAACTTGCGATTTCCCAAGGACCCCTCGAATGCGCTCGAGATGACAATTGTTCTTTATACAGCTTACTTGATGGACTCCAATATGCGCTCGTCCTTCTGTTTGGAAGAAAAGTTGATGGCGCACTCAATGAGTGCCAAATGCGAGTACGCTTGTGGGAAATTGCCCAACAAACGCTTTGTCTTAAAATCGATGTCCTCGCTGAACAATCCCAAATGGTTGCTGTAGCTCAATAAACGCTCGAACTGCTCCAAAGCCTTTTCTTCCTCCCCTATTTTGAAGAGTGCATTGATAAACCAGAACGTACAAATGGTGAAAGACGATGATGGCAATCCGAAGTCGTCCTCGTTTTTATAGCGGTACAAAAGACCATCATTGCTCAAACCTTCCTCTATGGCCTTTACTGTGCTCACATATTTTGGATCACGGGCATGGATAAAACCATAAGGTTCCATCAACAGTACGGATGCATCCAAATGACGGGATCCATACGACTGTACAAAAGCATTGATATCGCTGTTCCATGCATTTTCGTGGATATCATCCTTAATTTTCTGCTCAAGGGCCGTCCAACGCTCCAATTTTCTGGTTTTCCCGAACATGTTCGCGACCTTAATGGCCCTGTCCAAGGCAACCCAGCACAGAACTTTGGAGAAGGTAAAGTGCTTGTCCTCGCCTCGGAACTCCCAAATACCTTTATCAGGTTCTTCCCAGTGCTTCCCTACGATCCAAACAATACCTTTGGTAATGCTCCAAAGTTCCTCCACATTTTCAATATCGTTGCTGAAATTCTTCAACTGCTCATAAATCACATCCATCAAAATGCCATAAATATCATTCTGACGTTGCTTGTAGGCCGCATTGCCCACACGAACAGGTTTAGACCCTTTGTATCCATCAAAATGGCTCAAAGTCCTTTCCGTCAATGTTTTTTCCTTGTTGATGCCATACATGATCTGGAGTTTCTCATCCTTGTCGGGCATCAAATCAATAATAAACTGCAGGTAACGCTTGGCCGAGTTCTTATGCCCAAGTTCGGATACCACCTTGATTACCATGGAGGCATCCCGAATCCAACAAAAACGATAGTCCCAGTTCCTGACCTCGCCAATGGTCTCTGGAAGCGATGTGGTCGCAGCGGCCAAAACGGCACCAGTCTTGTCGTACGTGAGCATTTTAAGCGTAATGGCACTACGAATTATTTGGTTCTTGAACTTTTGATAATCGGGTGTCTTTGCGGACCAATCCAACCAGTACACCTTCGTGCGCTCCAGTTCCAACCCCATTTTTTCGGTGGTCGGTTTTAATATCTTCTCATTATATCGAATCAGGAAGTAACCATCCTCCTTCAGTGTTATTTCATGGCCTTCCAGAATGTCTTCCTTGTCAAATGAAGTGTATAAAAACAAGGTGTCATATTTTAATTTATGGGTAAGGCTGGCGATAAAATCTTCCTTGATGTAATGCTTGGTCTCCCCCAAACCATATTCCAACTTGGGATTATAGATCACCGAAAATTTTGGCGTTCCCGAAATGTATTTAACGTAACGGATAATCTCGGGCTGCGCTTTGTATCTTCCGTTCATTTTATGGTGACGGGGCATAAAGTCATGCAACTCGAACACATTATCGCCTTCAGAAAAACGAGTAATCAAAATTGCGGTATTGCGATAATATTCCTGTTCAATGCTGTAGTCGCCTATTGGACGTATTTCAAAACTGCCTCCTTTTTGCTCATCGAGCAATTTTGCAAATATTGAAGTAGAGTCAAATTGGGGCAAACAGCACCAATCCATGGAGCCTTCTTTGGAAATCAATGCCGCACTCCTGCAATTTCCTATAATTCCGTAATTCAAGTTGTCCATAGGTCAAAATTTCTCAAAAGGGTTAGAATGAATTGGTTTTGCGCTCGAATTTCCCGAATTTTAAAGAAACAAAAAATTAAAATACGTCAAAAATTATCCTTTTATGGGCAAAACTATCATAATCTCAAATCGATTACCCGTTCAGTTACAAATTAGCAATGGAAAACTCAATGCAATACCAAGTGTTGGAGGTTTGGCCACAGGGATGAAATCTGTGCACAGTGGAGGCGAAAGTCTATGGATCGGTTGGTCTGGACTAACGGACGAAGAAACGCCAGAAGAACTGGAAGATGATATAGACAAGGCCCTAAAAGAGCATGGCTGCGCCAAAGTAAAGTTGAATGCCGATGAAATTGATGGGTTTTACTACGGCTTCAGTAATAGAACCATATGGCCTTTGTTCCACTACTTTTTGAAGTATTCCGAATTTGAACTGAATTATTGGGACACCTATAAATCAGTAAACCAAAAGTTCGCCGATGCCATCATCGAAAATTCGGATGAGGACGATACCATTTGGATTCATGATTACCAATTGATGCTCGTTCCACAAATGGTGCGCGAAAAACGTCCCGATACCACTATTGGCTTCTTTTTACATATTCCCTTCCCCTCTTTTGAAATTTTCCGAACCCTTCCTTGGCGTGAAGAGATTTTGGAAGGACTGTTGGGTTCCGATCTTATCGGCTTTCATACCTACGACTACGAGAGACATTTTTTGAGCTCTGTACGAAGACTGATAGGACTGGATGTAAGCTTCAATGAGATTTATTTGGACAACAGGGTTATTAAAGTGGATTCGTTCCCTATGGGTATCGATTATAAAAAGTTTAGGGATGCCGCCGTGTTGCACGACTCTAAAAGTAAGGACGAGCGAAGCGATTTACAGCTCCGTTTGGACAACCACAAGGCATCCGCACCCGATACCAAGCTTATTCTTTCCATAGACCGTTTGGACTATAGTAAGGGAATTGCAAAGCGTATCAACGCATTTGAATATTTCCTTCAAAAATATCCAGAATACAAAGAAAAGGTACGATTGATCATATTGGCCGTGCCCTCGCGTTCCAACGTGCCCCAATATCAATTATTAAAAAGAGAGGTCGATGAATTGGTAGGCCGAATCAACGGGGAATTGTCCACGGTAAACTGGACCCCCATTTGGTATTTCTATCGTTCCCTGCCCTTTGAAAGCTTGATCGACCTATACACCTCCAGCGATATTGCCTGGTTGACCCCATTGCGAGATGGAATGAACTTGGTGGCCAAGGAATACATCGCCACACGTACCGACAAGTCTGGTGTGCTTATCCTGAGCGAAATGGCAGGCTCGGCGTATGAAATGAACGAGGCTTTATTAATCAATCCGAACAATTTTGAGCAACAAGCGGACACTTTGAAGAGAGCCTTTAACATGCCCTTGGAAGAGCAAGTGTCCCGAAACACCTTTTTACAGAAAAGATTGGAACGCTATAATGTGGAGGTTTGGGCCAATGAATTCATGAATGCCCTCAAAGAAAAAAGAGATCTGGGCAAAGCGTTTATTTCCGAAAAAATGTCCTCCGAAATATTATTGTCCATCCAAGGAGCTTATGCAAAATCAAAAAAACGGTTGTTGTTCTTGGATTATGATGGGACCCTCGCTGGATTCCACAAAGATCCGCAACAAGCCTCGCCTGATAAAGAACTTTACGAACTCTTGGACGAACTGAACGCCCAGGAAAATACTACCGTGTTTTTAATAAGCGGAAGGGACAAACAAACCTTTGGACGTTGGTTCTTGCCCAAAAAATACAACATGATCGTGGAGCACGGGGTATGGATTTCCCGAAATGGAGAGGATTTTAAGATGTTGGAACAGGTAAAGGGCGAATGGATGGACAAAATCCGACCAGTGCTCGAATCCTTCGTGGACAGGACCCCAGGATCGTTCATCGAAGAAAAAAACTACTCACTGGCTTGGCATTATCGCAACACCGACCCCGATTTTGGAACAAAAAGGGCCACAGAGCTCAATACAGTGTTGCGTAGTTTGATCGGTAATGACGATATTAGTGTATTGAACGGAAACAAGGTCATGGAAATAAAGAGCAGCAACGTGAACAAAGGAAGGGCTGCCACTCGTATGTTAAGCGAAGATGATTACGACTTTGTTTTTGCCATCGGCGATGATTGGACCGATGAATTTATGTTCCAAGAACTACCCGATTCGGCAATCACCGTTAAGGTCGGACTTAAAAAAACACAGGCCAAATACCATGTGGAAAACACCGCTAGGGTAAGGCAGCTTTTAAAACGTTTTACAAAACCATGATACAAAGGTTTTTTATTATTTGCTTTCTGTTGGCCTATGGCCAAGGATGGGCACAGGCCGAAACAGAGGTCTATCTTTTTGATTTGGAACTGAATAATGGAAAACCCCTTTTGACCAACCCTAAAAACATTTCCAACAACCCAGGATATGACAATCAACCTTCTTTTTGGGACGACGGCAGTGTTTTGTTCGCTTCGACCAGAGAAGACCAAACGGACATTCTTCAATTTAATGTCAATGAAGGAAGCACTTCATCATGGTTGACCTACACTACGGCGGGCAGTGAATACTCACCTCTTCGGATTCCAGGAAAGAAGGCAATTTCTGCCATTCGCTTGGATGTGGACGGTCTTCAACGCCTTTACGAATATGATGTTGAAACCAGCAAATCAACACCGATATCAGACCTAAAGATAGGATACCACGTTTGGTTCGACAATCATATATTGGTGGCTACGGTATTGGTTGAAAATCGCATGGACCTCGTGGTCTTGGACTTGGAAGAAAACACCCAAAATACGGTTTACGAAAATGTAGGGCGTTCATTGCACAACATCCCCAATAGCGATCTGGTCAGTTTTATCGGCAAAAAGAACAATGCCTGGGAAATTCTTTCCCTAGACCCCTTAACGGGCGAATCCAAAAAAATTACCAACACCTATGGCAAAGAAGAAGATATTTGCTGGTTGGATGAAAATACCATCATTACGGGAGCTGGCAAAAAGCTCTTAACGAAGGATATTGGCTCGGAAGATGGATGGCAGCCCATCATTGAATTTGATCAGGAGGAAATCAATAACATTAGCCGAATTGCCATCAGCCCAAACCGTAAAAGATTGGCTTTTGTTGCGGAGGAATCCGTAGCAAAGATCATTCAAAAGCAAGTGAGGGACTTTAATCAGCGAAATTTGGATGGTTTTGTCTCTTGTTTTGCAGAGGATGTGCTGGTCACACGTTTTCCGAATGAGAAAATGTATCAGGGAAATGATACGATGAAGGAGAACTACGAACGCTTTTTTGAAAATGTGGAATCATCGAGCGTAGAAGTGGTCAATCGAATTATTTTGGGAAACACCGTAATCGATGAGGAAATTACCAAAGTGGATGGCAGGGAAGGACATCAAGTGGCCATTTACCAGATTGAAAATGGACTTATCGCATCCATGACATTTATTTTCCCCGATGGGCCCTTGACCGATGCGGAAAGTATTGTACAAGAACAACTGAAAGCATATAACGACAGAGATATCGAAGCTTTTTCTGAAACTTATGCCCAAGATGTTGAACTCTATCAATTTCCCAAAAAACTCAATTTAAAGGGTGTTTCAAAACTAAAGCAACAGTACAGCTCATTTTTTGGAAGCACACCGGATTTGAACTGTAAGATTGTAAACAGAATCGTAATCGGAAACAAAGTCATAGATTATGAATCCGTAACCGTAAATGGAAATTTGGTAAGGGCCATTGCCATTTACGAAGTAAAGAACGGAGAAATTACCAAGGTCACCTTTATTCAATAACCAAAATGAAGCTACCCCATAATAGAAGTAGAATTGAGGCTTTTAGCGATGGGGTTTTTGCTTTTGCTGCCACATTATTGGTAGTTTCGGTGGGCACCCAGGCAGAAAGTTCCATACTCCAAGTGGACTGGATGGTGTTTTTGAGTTTTGGTGTCAGTTTTTTTGCCTTGGTTGGATTGTGGTCGGTGCACTATAACTTTTTCCGAAGAACCAATTATATGGACAATATGATCATTGGCCTCAATGCAGTTCTGCTGTTTTTGATACTCTACTACATTTTCCCCATAAAATCCTTGATCAATTCGTGGACGGGAGCACTACAGATCAATGCAGATGAATTTTCTTCATTGTTCCAACTGTACAGTCTTGGATTTCTCCTCATCTTCACATGCTATGCCCTTATGTATTTAAGGGTCTACAAAAAAGCCAACAACAGCAATATGACACATCTTTTTTATGCCCGGCATTTTGGGTTATTTGTACTTGTTGCCCTTGTTTCCATCGTAATTGCAGAACTCCAATTGGGATTATATTATGGTCTTCCGGGCATTGTGTATGTACTTTTGGGTCCTTTTTGTTATTTTCACGCTTCATATTTTCAGAAAAAAACCAACGCTTTTTAATATGAGAAAAATATTCTCCTTGCTATTTGTGGTTTTCACTACAACAATTCATGCGCAAACCGATACCAGAATTTATGACATTATCAATGCGGTTTCGTCGGAACGTATCGAATCTGACGTTACCACCTTGGTCAATTTTGGAACCAGACATACCTTGAGCGATACGGTTTCCCAGACTAGAGGGATTGGTGCCGCCAGAAGATGGATCAAGTCAGAGTTTGATAAAATTTCTTCCGATTGTGGAAATTGTTTAGAGGTCTTTTATCAAAAAAATCTAATCGAGAAAGGTGACAATGCCCGAATCGTAAAAGATGTGGAAATTGTGAACGTGGTCGCCATCCAGCGAGGGACCAAATTTCCCAACCGTTTTATAATCATGAGCGGGGATATTGATTCCCGTGTCAGCGACCCTACCAACTATACTTCGGATTCCCCTGGAGCCAACGACAATGCCAGCGGAATGGCAGGAACCATTGAAGCATCCCGTGTGTTATCCAAATACAAGTTCGAGAGCAGTATCATTTACGTTGGACTTTCGGGCGAAGAGCAGGGCCTTTATGGCGGTAAGGGATTAGCGGCCTACGCCAAAGAACAGGGATGGGATATTGTGGGCATTCTTAACAACGATATGATCGGAAACATCACAGGAGTCGATGGCGTTGTGAGTAATAGGGATTTTAGAATATTCTCCGAACCTGTGCCTCCAACCGAAACAGAGGAAGAAAGAAGGGCCAGACGTTTTTATGGTGGCGAAGTGGATGGGATTTCCCGTCAGTTGGCGCGCTACGTGTACGAAACCACCAAAACCTATATGCCCGAAATGAATCCCATGATGATCTATCGACTGGATAGGTTCGGGAGAGGTGGACACCATAGACCGTTCAACGACGCCGGATATGCTGGAATCCGAATTATGGAAGCCCATGAGAACTACACACAGCAACATCAAGATATACGCGAGGAAAACGGCATTGCCTACGGAGACGTTTTGGAGCACGTTAATTTTGAATACGCCAAAAAGCTGACCGCCGTAAATGCCATTACCCTTGCATCCATTGCATGGGCGCCACCCGCTCCCGAAACTGTTGAAATCGGTGGAATTGTGGAACCCAGTGCAAAACTTCGATGGAGCAAGGTCGAGGGAGCCGTAGGGTATAAAATATATTGGAGAGATACCACCTCCCCTACTTGGGACAACTACAAATATGTGGGCAATGTAACCGAACACACCTTAGATGGTGTTGTGATAGACAATTTCTTTTTTGGTGTTGCGTCCATAGGTAAAGATGGACACGAAAGTCCAGTAGTTTTTCCAAATAAAGTATTCAGATAACAAAAAAACAATGAAAAAAAGTTTAATTCTTTTTGCCTTTATACTTGGGGTATGGTCCATTAACGCCCAAGAACTTACAAGACAAGATACTTTAAGGGGCAGTATTACACCCGAACGGGAATGGTGGGACTTAAATCACTACGACCTCAATGTTAAGGTCGAGCCTTCAAAGAAGTTTATTTCGGGCTACAACGTGGTAAAGTATAAAGTTTTGAAAGAAGCCAAAGTACTTCAAATTGATCTTCAAGAACCCATGAAGATTGAATCTATTGAGCAAGATGGAAAAAAATTGAAGTTCACTTCTGAGGGCAATGCACATTTCATCAAACTCAAGAAAAAACAAGTTCCGGGAGAATTCAACGAAGTTAAAATCACATATTCGGGGCAACCACGAGAGGCCGTACGTGCACCTTGGGACGGTGGCTTTTCTTGGAAACAGGATAAAAATGGCAATCCTTTTGTAGCTACATCCTGCCAAGGTTTGGGAGCAAGTGTTTGGTGGCCCAACAAAGACCATATGTACGACGAAGTGGACAGTATGCGCATCAGCGTTACCGTTCCCAAAGAACTAATGGATGTTTCAAACGGACAGCTGGAAAGCGTTGAGGAAATAGGTGAATTCAAAACCTACAATTGGGTAGTAAAAAACCCCATCAACAATTATGGTGTAAACGTAAATATTGGAAACTATGTCCATTTTGATGAAGTTTACGAAGGTGAGAACGGTCCTTTAAAATTGGATTATTATGTACTGCCTGAAAATTTGGAAAAGGCCAAAAAACAGTTTGTACAGGCCCCGATGATGCTGCAAGCTTTTGAGTATTGGTTTGGCCCCTACCCTTTTTACGAGGATGGTTTTAAACTCGTGGAAGTTCCTTATTTGGGCATGGAACACCAAAGTTCCGTTACCTACGGAAACAAGTTCGAGAACGGATATTTGGGAAGGGACCTGTCTGGAACTGGCTGGGGTTTGCAGTTTGATTTTATCATAATCCACGAGGCGGGACATGAATGGTTTGCAAACAATATCACCTACAAGGACATTGCCGACATGTGGATTCACGAAGGGTTTACAGCATACTCGGAAAACCTGTATCTGGATTATCATTTTGGTACAAAAGCATCTGAAGCTTATGTTGTAGGAACCCGAAGCAATATCCAGAACGACAGTCCCATTATCGGACCCTACGGAGTCAACAAATCCGGTTCTGGGGATATGTATTATAAAGGTGCCAACATGTTGCATACACTTCGCCAATTGGTAGAGGATGATGACAAATGGCGTCAAATTTTACGAGGACTGAACAAAGATTTCTATCACAAAACAGTAACCACCAAAGAAATTGAGGGTTATCTCAGCAAACATACGGGCAAAGATTTATCCGCATTCTTTAATCAATATCTCCGAACCACAATGATCCCCACTTTGGAATACAAGTTGGAAGGAGACGAGATTAAGTTCCGATACACAGATGTGTTGCAAGATTTTGACATGCCAGTTCGTCTATTTATTGATGGTTCCGAGAAGTGGTTGTTCCCAAGTGCCGAATGGAAAACCGAAAAATTAGATGGAACCCAAGTGGTTTTCGATAAAAACTTTTACATAGAGACCAAAAAAATCTGATTTGGAGAAGCACCCGGAGCATTATTTTAAAAATGATGAGGAGTGGCGCGATTGGCTTCATGAAAACCATAGCTCATACAGTGGCATCCACCTTATCTTCTACAAGGTGGAACACCATAAAGAAAGTATGCGTTGGGAAGAGGCCGTAAAGGTGGCCCTGTGCTACGGTTGGATAGACAGTACCGTAAGAAGTTTAGGAGATGGAAAGCGCAAACAATACTTCTGCCCAAGAAAACCGAAGAGTACATGGAGCAAGGTGAACAAGGATTACATAAAGGATTTGTTAGACAATGGATTGATGCACCAAAGTGGGTTAAAAGCGATTGAAATTGCCAAGGAAAACGGTTCTTGGACCGTGTTGGATGATGCCGAAAACGGTGTGGTTCCCGAAGATTTGCAAAAGGCATTTAAAAAGAGGCCAAATGCCCATACCAACTTTCAGAATTTCACCGTAGGGCAACGGAAAGGATATCTCATGTGGCTTAATCAGGCTAAGCGGGAAGAAACACGAAACAAAAGAATAAAGGAAATCATCACCTTTTCAGAAAAAAACGTCAAATACAGGAACTAGAAAAATCATCTACCGTATTTTCTTTGGTAGAACCATGCTGCCAAACCGCCAACAAAGGCAAAGGCACTCAGCATCCAAAAAACATGTTGGTGACCCAGTTCTTCGCCTGGGTGCGCGTCCAATAGCATACCATACGCGGGACCGGCAAACACATCCGGAGTATATCCTATCAACGAAATGAGTCCTACCGCAGTTCCCGTTAAGGTCATCGGGATTTTGCCCACCTGCATTACGCCAAAGTACAATGCCCGAATAGCGTATACACCTGCCGCTATTACAACAACAGACATAAAGAACAAAAGCGTTGTAGTAGGTGCAATTACCCCGCTGGCAAACAATACACCTCCAATCAAGGTCAATACAAAACTCACGAACAGAAGCCAGGTAATCTTAAGTTTATCGGCTATCAAACCAACCAAAATACCAGTGGCCGGACGAAGAAATTGCAACAATGTTCCCACCTTGGCCGATTCCACTTGGTTGTAGAGCATCACCTCTTCGGCATATTGGGAAATGATGTCCGTAATCTTATATCCCACATAACCACAAAGAATAATTACCATCAGAAGCCAGACCGATGGCAATTTTAAGACCTGCTTGATTTCATTCCAAGAAATACGCTCCAAGGTCACTTTCTCATCATTTTTGTCCGATTTCATAAAAAACCAGACCAGAATTCCTATGAGTATAATGATTATGGAAGCAGAATAAATAACATAGGTAAAGGCTTCCTTTCGGTCATTAAGGTCGGCAACTTCGGGAGACTCGGATAAAAAGAAAGAAAATACCACTACCCCCAACAAACTGAAAAGCCCTCCCGTAAGTCCTCGCCCACCATCAAGAAAACCAAAGGCTTTTCCTTGCGAGTTGGTGCCTCCCCAAATTCTTGTGGCCTTTATCATGGCTGCCCAAAACAAAAAGATGGTCGTAAACCCCCACCAGCCATAAACTATCTGAAGCACCCACATGTCCGGGTATTGGGCAAATATGAACCCGCCCAAAGCGGTCATCCATAATGCAATAGCTATCAATTTTCTGGGTTGGTACTTATCGGCCAAAGGCCCTCCCAACACATAAGAAACCATGGCAACCAAACCGTAAACGGAAAAACAGAGTCCCAACTCTACATTCTCCAATTCCAGAACATCCAATACGGTGGGCCTAAAAACCCGAGGGAATACAAAAGGAAGGATAAAGATGGCTTCACCTGAGAGAATCAATAATAGTAAATAGAGCCAGCTTGGTTTTGTTTCCTTCAAAACTTGTATTTGGTTAAAAATCACCAAAAAAATCGGAAAAACCCAAAGGGATGGGAAATAAAAAATCAGGTATCTTTAAAGATCATAATAAACCAACCCAAAATGATTAGGCCTCTACTTTTATCCCTTCTCTTCATGATTGCTAGCTGTAAGAAGGAAACTATCAACTATTACGATCTCGCAATTACCAATGCCCAGGTCATCCATCTGGAAACCGGAAAAATTGAAAAGCAAAACATACTTATTTCCGCTGGGGGAATTGAAGCTATCGAACCTGTGGACTCTAGTAATTTTAAGGCTGATTCCACCATCGACGCCTCTGGAAAGTATGTATTGCCAGGGTTTTGGGACAATCATATCCATTTACGGGGAGGTGACAGCTTAATCAAAAACAACAAAAACTTTCTAAAACTGTTCATTGCCAATGGCATTACCACGGTTCGTGATGCAGGCGGCGACCTCACCCATTCCGTTATGGACTGGAAAAATCAAATTGAATTAGAAGAGTTGGTTGGTCCCACAATCTTTACCGCTGGACCAAAAATAGATGGCCCCAATAGCAGATGGGCAGGTTCCTTGGAAGTGGAATCGGAAGATGATATTGTACAAGCATTGGATTCGCTAGAATCTTTAAACGTGGACTTTGTAAAAATTTATGACAGTAGAATTTCACCTGACAACTACTTGGCAGCAATAAGGGAATCCAAGAAAAGAGGATTTACCGTTTCTGGGCATATGCCGTTCACTGTAACCTTGGATGAGACCATAAACGCAGGGATGGATGGCATTGAGCACCTCTACTACATCATGAAAGGTTGTGCCAGCAATGAAATGGAAATTACCGAGAAGCTGAATCAGGGTGAAATTGGCTTTTGGGATGCCATGCCCGCCCTTATGGAAGGTTATACGGACAGCACTGCGCACAAAACCTTTAATACGTTAAAAGAAAATGATGTTTTTGTAGTTCCGACCCTTCACATTGGCGAAACATTGAGTTATATGGACGAGGTGGACCATAGCAACGATGCCTATCTTCAATATATGGGTGATGGTATCGTTCAAACCTATCAAGGCAGAATACAATCAGCATTAAATTCATCCGAAGAGGCCAGGGAAAATAGAAAGCGATTGGATGCTTTTTTTGGCGAATTGGCGAAATCGCTCGATTCTGCAGGAGTTCAATTGTTGGCTGGGTCGGACAGCGGGGCGTTCAACTCTTATGCCTATCCTGGTATTTCCTTGCACAAGGAATTACAGGCCATGGTAGAGAACGGGATATCACCTCTCGATGCACTGCGAACCTCTAGCCCAAACGGAGCAAAATTCTTAAGTCAAACGGATGATTATGGGCGAATTTCCAAAGGAAAAGTCTCCGATTTGGTCATTTTGGATGCCAATCCATTGGAAAACATCCAGAATACCCAGAAGATTTACTCCGTGATCAAGGGAAATCAGGTGTTTTCTAAAAAACAACTTCAGGAATTATTGAAGAACTCAGTGATGGATTAATTCCAAAACAACAACCTCATCATGCAATCAAAGCACCTATTCATCTTAGCTATTGCCTTATTAGTGAACACGTTGCAATCACAAATCCTACTCGTACCCGAACGGGTTTTTGATGGTAAGGAAATCCATAACCGTTGGGTGGTGGCTATTGACAGCAACCGAATTTCTTACGCTGGCCCGTTAAGTGACTTGAAAAGAGCCAGTTCCTACACCAAAAAAGAATTAAAGGGCATGACCCTGATGCCAGGGATTATTGAAGGACATTCCCATTTGCTGTTGCACCCATACAACGAAACAGAATGGAACGACCAAGTTCTGAAGGAATCACCCACTGAGAGAGCTATCAGAGGCTCCGTTCACGCCAAAAATTCATTGATGGCAGGCGTCACCGCCATGCGCGACTTGGGTTCGGAGGGAGCAGGTTATACTGATATCTACCTCAAAAAGACAATTGACGACGGTATTATTCCAGGCCCGCGCACTTTAATGGCGGGTCCAGCCATAGTGGCAACAGGAGCTTATGGTCCAAAAGGGTTCCATGACGGTGTTACAGTGCCTCTCGGTGCCGTTCCCGTGAGCGGTAGGGAAAATGCCATCAAAGAAGTGAGAACTCAACTGGGCAACGGGGCCAACTTCATAAAAATATATGCGGATTACCGCTGGGGCAAGGGAGAGCCCTCCCAACCTACCTTTTTACAGGAAGAAATAAACGCTATGGTTTCTGCAGCTACCACAGCTGGTCGCTATGTGGTGGCCCATGCCAGTACCCCAGAAGGAATGCGGCGCGCCATTTTGGGCGGTGTGGAAACCATTGAACACGGAGATGGCGGTACGGCTGAAATCTTTAGTTTGATGAAAGAAAATGGAGTAGCCCTTTGCCCTACCCTTGCCGCGGGAGATGCCATATCGCAATATCAAGGTTGGAAAAAAGGTGCCGAACCCGACCCAGAACGAGTGGCAAAAAAGAAAAAATCCTTTCAACTGGCACTGCAATCAGGAGTTGATATTGTTTTTGGTGGCGATGTTGGTGTATTTACTCACGGAGAAAATTACCGGGAACTGGAACTTATGGTTGCCTACGGCATGGAACCCATCAAAGCCTTACAGTCCGCAACCTCACTGAATGCAAAAATTCTTCATTTTGATGAAATGGGAATGATTCAAAAAGGATACTTGGCAGATATCATTGCTGTGGATGGAAATCCTGTTGAAAACATTTCTCAAATGAAACACGTAAAATATGTGATGAAAGATGGGGTCGTTTACAAGGATGAATAAACTACGCTGTCCCTTCACAGTTCATTAACATCCTTTTAAGAAATGAGGCAGGGGTTTTTGGTATCTTTAGGCGACCAAAAAATGACCGTGCTTGTCCGAAGTATGCCGTTATCTGGTCAAAGCTAAACTCAAAAAACAAAGCCAACTAATGAAAAAATCAATCCTCTATTTTGTTCTTCTTATTACGGCCAGTATCACCGCACAAGATTTTGATGTGGAGCTGCTGCGAGACCTAAAACCAAGAAACATTGGTCCCGCAGGAATGAGCGGTCGTGTCACTTCCATTGATGTGGTCCATTCCAATCCCGATGTAATGTTTGTTGGAACAGCTTCGGGCGGCTTGTGGAAATCAACTTCTGGTGGAATAAAATGGGAACCCGTTTTTGATAATGAAGTAACAGGCTCAATAGGAGCTGTAGCCATCCAACAATCCAACCCATCCGTAATTTGGGTAGGTACAGGAGAAGGCAACCCAAGAAACAGCCTAAATGGCGGATATGGAATTTATAAGTCCCTGGACGGGGGTAAAACCTGGAAATCCATGGGCTTGGAGAAAACAAGGCACATCCATAGGGTCATAATCGACCCAACAGACCCCGATGTAGTGTACGTAGGTGCCATTGGTTCCCCTTGGGGCGAGCACCCCGAGCGAGGTGTCTTTAAAACTACGGATGGTGGTGAAACTTGGGAAAAGGTATTGTTCGTGAACAACAAAACAGGCGTTGCCGATTTGGTCATGGACCCAAAAAACCCGAACAAATTGATTGCTGCCATGTGGGAGCACAAAAGAGAACCATGGTTCTTTAAGTCGGGCGGAGAAGGCAGCGGATTGCACATTACGCACGACGGTGGTAAAACATGGAAACAAATCACCGCGGAAGATGGACTTCCCAAAGGAGATTTGGGAAGGATCGGTGTTGCGATTGCCCGAAACAAACCCAATATCATCTATGCCTTGGTAGAGGCGAAAAAAAACGCTTTGTACAAATCCAGCGATGGTGGTTTCAAATGGGAAAAAATCAATGATAAAAGCGATATAGGAAACCGCCCATTTTATTATTCAGAAATATATGTAGACCCTCAAAACGAAAATCGGGTGTATTCGGTTTTCACCTATATCAATGTTTCCGAAGATGGCGGTAAAAATTTCACCCAATTGATGCCCGCCTATGGTGTGGACAATGGTGTGCACCCCGATCACCATGCCTGGTGGATTCACCCCGAAAACGGACAATTCATGATGGATGGAAACGATGGAGGTCTCAACATTACCAAAAACGGAGGCAAAACATGGCGCTTTATTGGTAATTTGCCCGTGGCACAGTTCTATCACATCAGTACGGACAACGAGTACCCGTACAATGTATACGGAGGTATGCAGGACAACGGCTCATGGAGAGGACCCGCCTATGTTTGGAAAGCACAGGGCATCCGAAACAGTTATTGGCAAGAAATCGCCTTTGGCGATGGGTTCGATGTGGTTCCAGACAGGGACGATAGCCAATATGGATATGCCATGAGCCAGCAAGGGTATGTGAGCCGTTACGATTGGAAAACAGGGAACGGTTACATTGTACGCCCTACCCCTCCCGATGCGGACACAAAACTTAGGTTTAACTGGAACGCGGCCATTGGACAAGACCCTTTTGATAACAGCACGGTATATTTTGGAAGTCAGTTTGTGCACAAATCCACAAACAAAGGTTTGACTTGGGAAGTAATCTCGCCAGACCTGACGACCAACGATAAGGAAAAACAAAAACAGAGCGAAAGCGGTGGACTTACGATGGATGCCACAGGGGCGGAAAACCACTGCACCATCATTGTGATAGAACCTTCACCCGTTGAAAAGGATATGCTCTGGATTGGAACGGACGATGGACGTGTGCACTATACCCAAAATGGTGGCGAAACCTGGGTCGAGGTCACCAAAAACATTAAAGGCTTACCAACGGGAAGTTGGATTCCACAGATAAAAGCTTCTCAGAACAATAAAGGTGAAGCCCTATTGATCGCAAACGATTACAGAAGGTTCAATTATACGCCATACGCCTACCGCACCAAAGACTATGGCAAAACCTGGACCCGTATTGTAGATGAAAACGATGTGGAAAGCTACACGCTATCCATTATCGAGGACCCAAAAAACCCCAACCTCATGTTCTTGGGTACGGATGATGGACTTTATCTTTCATTGGACGCAGGCAACAATTGGAAAAAATGGAACAAGGATTTCCCAACCGTTTCCACAAAAGATTTGGCCATTCATCCAAGGGAGCAGGATTTGGTCATCGGAACCTTCGGCAGGGCCGCTTGGGTATTGGATGATATCCGACCGTTGCGAAAATTGGCGGGCAATACTTCTGTTTTAGAGAAAGAAATCGGTCTTTTTGATAGTCCTGATGCCTATTTGGCCGCATACCAACAGCCCACTGGCGGTAGGTTTGGAGGAGATGCCATTTACAGCGGTGAGAACAGGGAATCAGGAGCTATGATCACATACTACCTAAAAGAAGGAGCTGACAAGTCCAAGGAAGAGAAAAAAGACGAAAGCGAAGAAGATGATAAGGCCGAGGACGAAAAGCCAAAGGAAAAAACCAAGGATTCCATCTTTTTTGAATTCTATGATGGTGATAGGCTCATCAGAACATTGAAATACAAAACTCCCGAAAAGGCTGGTTTCCATAGAGTTTATTGGAACTTGGATGAAAAAGGTCCCGATAGACCTTCGAGAACCATCAGCAAACGCGACAGAGAACGTGGTGGTATCGAGGTAAAACCTGGAACTTACAAAGTAAAGGCCATTTATGGCGATGTATCGGATTCCACCATGGTAACCGTTAAAACGGACCCAAGGTTGGATGTTGATCTCGCCTCCATCAACGAAGTGTACGAAACTGGCAAAAAACTGGAAGGGTACACACAAACAGCCGCGGATGCCGTAAAACAATTGGTGGAAAGCAAAAATTTGGCTGAAAAATTCAAAAAAGAGCTCAAGGAACTGGACAAGGACAAGTTCAAGGAACAAATAAAAGCATCCGAAGAAATTACAAAGCAAATCGATTCTGTCATTGCCCTGTATTTGGGCAAGGAAGACAAAAGACAAGGGATCACCGATGACCCCGAACCCAACGTAATGACCAGATTGGGAGATGCTTCTTACTATGTGAACACAAGAAAATCTGGAATCACCGGAACCGAAAGAAGAATGATTCGGTTTGCAGAAGAAGAACTAAAGGCAGCATTGGAAAGCACCAATACCTTCTTTAATGATGAATGGAAATCGTACAGAACATCCATTGAATCATTGGATCTATCTCCTTTTAAGGAAACCGAAAGTTTTGAACTTAAATAAGCGAACCATGAAAAAATTATTGGCCATTGCCCTTATCACCAGTATTTGGGCGTGCAAAGAAGAAAAAAAGGAACCTTCCGTAGCGGATACGATGAAGACCTACACCATTGCCCAAATGATGGACAACGAATCCATTGGAGGAGGAAGTTTTTCGCCCGACAAATCCAAATTGTTAGTGTCGAGCAACCGTTCGGGCATTTATAATATGTACACCATACCCACTTCGGGCGGGGACATGATGCCCATAACGCAGTCGGACAGCTCTTCGGTGTTCTCTATTTCTTATTTTCCGAATGATGAGCGAATGCTCTTCCGTATGGACAACAATGGTGATGAAATCTATCACATTTTTGTACGGGACACCGATGGCAGCCACAAAGACCTGACACCAGAGGAAGGGGCCCGTTCCCTGTTTTACCAATGGTCCGAGGACAAATCCGCATTCTTTTATGGCTCCAACAAGCGGGATAGCCGATTTATGGACCTCTACAAAATGGATTTGGAAACTATGGACGCCGAACTTATCTATCAAAATGATGATGGGTACAATGTAGGCGTTGTTTCCCCCGATGAAAAATATGTGGCGTTGAGCAAATCCATCAACACGAACGATAGTGATTTGTTCTTGTACAATTTGGAGTCCGATGCATTGATGAAAATCAACAAAAACCAAAGTGGAAATGCACCGCAGGATTTTTCACCCGATGGCTCCGCACTCTATTACACCACCGATGATGGCAGTGAATTTTCTTATTTGATGAAATATACCATTGCTGATGAATCGTACGAAAAGGCGATGGAACGCGATTGGGATATTTCAGGTAGTTATTTTACGGATAATGGCACCTATCAAGTCACTTACATTAATGAAGATGCCAAAAATACCATCGAAGTGATGGAGGTCGCCACGGGCAAAAACATAGAACTCCCCAAAGTGGAGAACATGGAGATTACCAGCGTTAGCTTTTCCGACGACGAAACCATGATGCGGTTTTATGCAGGTGGCTCGCATACACCATCAAACCTTTACGTATACAACTTGGAGACCAAGGAGCAGAAAAAGCTGACCGATGTATTGAATCCAGAAATCCAAGGACAGGATTTGGTCAAGGCCGAGGTAATCCGATATAAATCCTTTGATGGCTTGGAAATCCCTGCGATTTACTACACCCCACACCAAGCAAGCGAGGAAAATCCAGTGCCCGCTTTGGTTTGGGTACACGGAGGTCCTGGGGGGCAATCCCGTCAAAACTTCAGCTCTTTCATCCAATATTTGGTGAACCATGGTTATGCCGTTTTAGCAGTGAACAATCGCGGAAGCAGTGGATATGGCAAAACCTTCTACCAAATGGATGACCTGAACCACGGTGACAAGGATTTGAAAGACTGCGTAGAGGGAAAAAATTGGTTGGCTCAACAACCTGAAATCGATGGGGAGAAAATAGGAATTATTGGAGGATCCTACGGCGGATACATGACCATGGCCGCTTTGACCTACGCCCCTGAAGAATTTGATGTAGGGGTCAATCTATTTGGGGTGACGAATTGGATGAGAACCCTAAAAAGTATCCCGCCATGGTGGGAATCCTTTAAAGATGCACTGTACAAAGAATTGGGAGACCCTTACAGTGCCGACTCTGTTCGGTTGAAACAGATTTCCCCTCTTTTCCATACCGATAAGGTCACCAAACCATTGATCGTACTTCAAGGCTCGCAAGATCCTAGGGTATTGCAGGCAGAGTCTGACGAAATTGTTGCCGGAGTCCGCAAAAATGGTGTGCCCGTAGAGTATGTGCTTTTTGAGGATGAAGGACATGGTTTTGTCAAAAAAGAGAATCAAATTACTGCATACAGTAAAATTTTAGAATTTTTGGACGAATACTTGAAAGAGGACAAAAGCACGCCGATAAAAGAAGAAGATAAATGATCAAAAGACTAACAGGCCTATTTTTATTTCTTGGAATATTGACCATAAACGCACAACAACCGGGTGAAGATGAAATGGGTGCTTGGTACATGTACTTTGGCACCAACAAAATTTCGGAACGTTTAAGCATTCATACCGAAGCACAGTTCAGGTTTTACGAAACCACGAGCAACTTCAATCAAATGTTGTTGAGAACGGGACTTAATTACCATATCGATCCAAATGCTATTGCAACAGGAGGCTATGCGTTTATAGATACCGACAACAATTTTTATGAGTTTGAAGGTGAGGTCAATTCCAAGGAGCATCGGATTTTTGAGCAATTTATACTCAAAAACAAGGTTTGGGAATTCCTGTTTGAACACCGCTACCGTTTGGAGCAGCGTTTTTTGGATTTTGGGGAAACCACCGATACACAACATCGGGCGCGTTATCGGATTCAAATGACCCTGCCATTGACCAATACGTTCTTTTTGAACTTTTACGATGAGTTGTTCATCAACCTTCAAGATGATTTGTTTGGGCAAAATAGGTTGTATGGCGCTGTTGGTTTGAATGTTACAGAAAACATGAGCATCCAATTGGGATATATGAGAAACCAATTTGCGAATGCCGTTTATGATAGATTGCAACTGGCCGTTTTTTACAATCCAGATTTAAGAGGATTGTTTAAAGGCAAAAAAACTGATCAATAGAGCACGGTAATGGTTGACAGCGGCATAAATAATACCTAACTTAGTGGTTAATCTAAAAACTCATTTTAATGAAAAGTATACAAGTAATAGCCCTAGCGCTAGTATTTATAACAGCATTTAGCTGTAAAGAAGCTAAAAAAGAGACAGAAGAAGCAACTGAAGAAATTGAGGAAACCGTGGACCAAGTGGTTGAAACCATTGACCCTGAGGTTATCACCTTCAGTATGGAACCTAAAAGTGACAGTAATGTGAACGGTGAGGTTGTTTTTACCCAAGATAATGGAGAAGTTATCATGAGAGCGACCTTTACCGGACTTGATGAAGGCGAACATGCCATCCACCTTCACGAAAAAGCAGATTGTTCTTCCGCCGATGGGAAATCAACAGGAGGACACTGGAACCCAACTTTTGAAAAGCACGGTAAATGGGGTGCTGAAGATGGTTACCACAAAGGCGATATCGGTAACTTTACCGCAGATGCAGATGGAAATGCAACAGTAGATTTTTCTACGGATGAATGGTGCATTGGTTGCGATGACGAAAAGAAAAACATTTTGGGCAAAGCAGTAATCGTTCACCAAGGAGTGGATGATTATACCTCCCAACCATCCGGAGCTGCCGGTGCAAGAATCGCTTGTACAGGTATCATTCAATAAAGATTATTCAGAGCTGCTTTCAGGCAGCTCTTTTTTATTTCAATTCGTGTGTGCTATGAAAGAATACTCTAACGGGGAAATATCCGTGATATGGAAACCCGAACTCTGCCAACATGCTGGAATTTGCGTAAAAATGTTGCCAAAGGTCTATAATCCCAAAGAAAAACCTTGGATAAAAGCCGAAAACGCTTCCACCGAACAATTGAAACAACAAATCTCAAAATGTCCATCGGGCGCATTGAGCTACCGATAACCAATCACTAAAATTTTGTGGAAAAGCAATATCAACTTGTAGATAACGAATCTGCCAAAAGATTCCAGTTTGAACTGGATAATGGCGATGTAGCAAAAATTGAATACATCAAGGCCAAAGAAAAAATTTACCTTACCCACACCGAAGTTCCGCCAGGTTATGAAGGCCAAGGCATTGGCTCTGAGCTTATCAAACAAAGTTTGGAACATATCAAAAAGGAAGATTGGACCCTTATACCCCTATGCCCCTTTGTTGCCAAATATCTTAAAGAACATCCCGAATGGAAAACATTGGTGCTGAAGGGAATCAATATTGAATAGCACAAAAACAGCCAACTTTTTATATCTTTAACCAACCGGTTATGCAATTGGACAACCTCATAGAAAAATTTCAGAAAAAGGACAGCGTCGCGTTTGAAACCTTGTACAATATGTACGCTGAAAATATATGTGGGGTAATCAACGTAATTGTGAAGGATACGGAGCGTTCCCAAGAGATCTGTCAAGATGTATTTGTGAAAATCTGGGAAAAATCGGACCAGTACGACACTTCCAAAGGCCGTTTTTTTACATGGATCTTGAATATAGCCCGTAACGCCGCAATCGACGAAGTGCGCTCAAAAACCCATAAAAATCAAAAAAAGAACCTCCCCGTAGATTCTCTCGTAGGTATCTTTGAAAACGGCGAAGATCTTAATGGTAGAATGGACACTATTGGGCTTCAGTCTTTGTTAAAAGGATTAAAGGAAAAGTGCATTTTACTGATTGATATGCTTTATTTTAAAGGCTATACACAAAAAGAAGCTGCCAAAGAGCTGGATACGCCAGTTGGCACCATCAAAACGAGAATAAGAAGCTGTATTTCGAATATTAGAAAAAATATGGCATGAGCATGGATGTGAAAGAATACATAGCGTCTGGAAAATTGGAACTGTATGTTGCAGGAGCATTGTCCATAGAGGAGAACTTGGAGGTGCAACATTATGCTATTCAATATCCTGAAATAAGGAATGAAATAGAGGCTATAGAGCGGGCTATTCTTGCAGTTACCGAAGCAGCTTCACCGAAGATGCCTTCGGATGGTTTTACCAAGATAAAAGCACGAATAGATGATGTTATTCCATTTACACCTGAAGGCTCCTCCAGCAAAGGAACCTCTTGGGGCAGTTATTTGGGATGGGCAGCATCGGTGCTATTGGCAGTCGGATTGTTCTGGATGTATACCGAGAATTCCAAGCTACAATCCGAAATAGAGCTTACCAACAAAGAGAAACAAAGTCTAGAGGATATACTATCGGATACCCAAGAGGAAATTACTTACAAAGAGTCGCTCCTTGAGGATATAAGAGATCAAAACGTTACGGTGATTGCATTAGGGGGACAAACGGTCTCTCCTTCTTCTTATGCAAAAGCCTATTGGAACAAAGTAGAAAGCAAAGTGATTATTGATGCCAAAGGGCTTCCAGAACCACCCGAAGGTTTCACCTATCAGGTCTGGTCCCTAAAATTGGACCCATTGACCCCCACCAGCATCGGATTATTGGATGATTTTGCATCGGTGGACACTAAGCTGTTTACATTGGAAAACGCGAATGAATCGGAAGCGTTTGGTATTACTTTAGAACCCGAAGGTGGTAGCGAAACACCAACATTGGAGCAATTGTATACCCTTGGCGCCGTAGGCTCCTAAAAAAGAAGGTGGTCGGCAAAGCCAAACCACCTTCAAAACTTAGATTATCTAAAAAACAATCGAATATTAAAGTTTAAGACCTACTCCGAGCCCAAAAATCCAAGGATTTATATCTACGTCGGCGTCTACTGTTGCTCCCAAAGCAGTAGTAGCATCCACGGTCGCGGTGGTATTCAGGAACAATTTTTTAACGTCAAAGTTCAGGAACCATTGATCGTTCAACATATAATCAAACCCACCTTGAAGGGCGAAGCCAACAGCCGTATCATAGTCGATATCATCAACGGTCGGTCCTTCATCAACACCGTAGAATAAGGTAAGGTTCACCCCAGCCCCAACATAGGGAACAAAATTACCTCCGGTAAAGTGGTATTGACCTGTAAGTGTTGGGGGCAATAACCAAACATGGCCCAAATCGATTTCTCCAACAGCAGTTTCTACTGCCTTGACATCATGTTTTGTAGTTCCCAAAATCAACTCCATCGACCAATTATCATCAAAGAAGTAGGTAATGTCAAATTCAGGGACAATTGAGGTGGAAATATCCACATCCCCACCAATGGCTTCAATATCCGCGCTTTCATCTGGGGAGACCACGATTCCCCTTAATCTAAACTGCCATTTTCCGCTATTGTCCGCCGGGGCATCTTGTGCCACTGCCAAGTTTGTTAATCCCATTACAGCGATAGCCGCTACAAGTATTCTTTTTCTCATCGTATATTATTTAAAATGATGAGACAAATCTACCGAGCTGGGTTTTTCAAGAATATGATGTTTATCATTGGATGACAAATAGGAATCACTAAGCCATCAAAAAGAAATAATTCAATTTATCAAAACCATTTTTTCCGCTTAAAAATGACTATGGATATTATGGTGACTATGAGCATTACGCCCAATAGAATAAAATAACCATAAGGTGACCTTAACTCGGGCATGTTTTCAAAGTTCATCCCGTAAATACCTGCCAAAAATGTCAGGGGAATAAAAACCACCGAGAAGATGGTCAGGGTCTTCATTACCTCGTTCAAACGGTGGCCTTGGACACTGAAAAAGAGGTTTATTTGGCTTTCGAGTTCCATAATATCCGAATCGATATCGGCAATAAGGCCATTTATCTGTTCACGAAGTTCACTGAAATATTTGGTGTGAAAGCCTTTGACCTGAACTCGTTCCAACTTAATGATGATATCCCTAAGACCTTGTGCTGCTTTCTTAAAATCTTGTATCACAGCCTTTTTCTGCTCCACCTCGAACATAAACTCAGGAGTCGGTTCACGTTTTACGATGGCATCCAAGGCATTTTCCATGATTACAGTTTCCTCATACTTATCTTTGTAATTGGTTATCAAGGTCTCCAGGATAAAAAAAAGCAGGTAATCGGCTCGTTTTTTTCTGATGATACCCTTGTTTTCGAATATTCGCTGGCGAATCCAATCAAAATGATCTCCCCTCTTTTCTTGGATGCACCAATTAAAGTCCTTTGAAACTACAAAATACATTTGTTCGGACTCCATAGTATCGTGTTCTGTTTTAAGGATTCGGGCCGCAATAAACAATTGGTCCTCCAGCACTATGACCTTGTTTCCCATCTTTTGGTTCAAGAGCAGACGCAGTAAAAAATCGTCAAGATTATTGCCGTTCACCATTTGCCTAAACTCTTCCATGTAATCCAAACCATAGGTATTTACCCAAGTAATGGATTTGTCGCCTTTTGAAAGCAACAAATCGCTCTCCAATGAGAATTTGTGATTAGAGTAATTTTCGGGAGAGTAATTTATTACCCACGAATTTTCTTCAAAATCTGTTTTCATGGCTTAAAAATATGAAAGGGTTTATTCGTAGTTTAGACTTATCAATATAAATCAAATTTACTAAGAAGCATCATGATTGACACTATGTCCTTCAAATCCGAGATTTTGTTCACTATCATTCTTTTGGCCATTATCATTGCGCTCAACTCTTTGAGCAAAAGAGCTATTCGACGGTTCGGCAGAACAAGCTCTATTGATATGAACAGTAGAAAAATAATTTTTTATTTAAGCAATTTGATGTTCTATCTGCTGGCCTTTATCGGCATTTCATTGATTTGGGGAGTCAATTTCGAAGAGTTTTCGGTATTTATTTCCTCGATATTGGCCATATTGGGGGTTGGTTTTGTGGCGCAGTGGTCCATCCTTTCCAACCTTACGGCAAGTGTTATCCTCTTTTTTAACCATCCGTTGCGTTTGGGTGACAGAATAAGGGTGATGGACAAGGATTTTGACTGGACCGGAAAAGTTGAGGACATAAGCGGATTCTACCTATTTATGCGCACCGATGATGGCAAACGAATTACCATCCCCACCAACCTGGTCATACAAAAAGGTATTGAAATCTTGAAAGAGCAAGAAAGCGAGACCCAAAATGCCATAGCCGAAGATTAAAAAAACGCCATGGCAAAAATACCATGGCGTACCTAAAAACAACAACCAAGCCGAGACCCTATCGGTCTTCAACCTTGCTTTTAGCGGGGGAAATTCACAAACTGGCAACCTCTGCCTCCTTTATGGGACCAAGCTCGTAGGTTGCCCCCATTAATTCTTCTTTTAGCGCTTTTACCTTGTCCTGTTTCCCGTTCGCTTTATAAATCTCGGCAGCGCGTTGCAAAATAGCAGGTTCATAAGTAACGTCTATTACGTGTTCTTCGATAACCTCCATTGCTCTTTCCTTTTCTCCCAAATGAAGTAAACTGTAGGCCAACCACCCATAAGATTCGGGTGTAGGCCTAATACTCACCTCCTCCTGGGCCAATTCATAGGCTCGTTGTTCCACATCCATACTCAGTAAAAAATCTACATTATAGGCATTGTACATGTCGCCATAGTCCGTGTTTTTCCCTGCCATCTTATAATAATCATCCAATGCCTGAACCCTCAACATATCATCGTCTATAAAAGCTGCAATCTCTGCTTTCAACAAATAATATTCTGGGGATTTGTTCTTTTGTGTGATGGAGTCCAAAATCCGAAGTGCCTCCATACCATTTCTTTCGTAAGAATACACGATCCAAGCGATTCCTTTTTTTGCATTTGCATCTTGTGGCGATATTTGAAGCGCCTTGAGATATAGTTTGTAAGCTTTTTCTATATGTCCTGTTGCTCCATAATAATCCGCTAAATTGACGTAGGAACACAACAACAAGTCTTCATTCTGGGAAATCTCTGCCTTCTCGGTCGCTTTTTCCATAAGCTTGATAGCGGAATCCGAATGTCCCTTGAAATTGTTCCACCTAGCCAATCTGACCAAATATTCATAGCTTGATACATCCTTAATGCTGTCCAAGTATTTGTTTGCAAGTCCATAGTTGCCAAGTTCCATATGAAGATCAAACAGCAAACTCTGGGTCGCCTCGACATCGGTGCCTAAGGCTCTTGCCTCTTCTGCCAATAACAAAGCTTCCTTAAACCTGTGCTGTAACATATAGTTTCTGGACAAAGCCCTTATAAATCCAGATTTTTCAGTAGTAGCCATTTCAACTGCTTTTTTTAGGGTCCTCTCTGAATTTTTTAAGAATTTCACATCCCCTGTTTCCCTAAAAATTTGCATGTTATCGTCCGTCAAGTTCCACAAACCGGGCAATTGCATACTACCAGAATTGGCTTCTACTTCAAACTGTAAATTAGCGGGTATAGTCTTTAACGGACCTGATACCAAAAAGTGATCATAGTCCGATTTGTTTGTTCTGAACACTTCCGGTTCTTGAACGCAAGAAACCAGAAACATCAAGACGAGGAATACACAGATACGTGGTATTATTACTTTCATTTTATTTGTTGTTTTAGGGCTTGTATCTACCCTACCTACGGAACTGCGTAGTACGCGGTTTGGTTTTGAAATGTTAAAATTTCATCGAAGTCATTGGCCTGCACCAAAACAAAGTCAGAGAAATTGTTTTACTTTGATGCGTTAAAATGTATCCATGAACCCTTCCGCCTCTGGCTGGATCAACAAGTTTGGTCACCTAGTAGCTCAAGAGTCTTCCCGTTTTGAAGACTTCGACAGTTTGTACAGAGAACTCAAAACAAATGGTTTCATATACGGTGTCCACTTAAGCATCCCATCGTTTATAGAAGTGGAACACACCTTGAGCGAGGACGAGATTGCCAAGATCAATCTACTGACCGCTTTATACTACACCTATACTTTTGAGGTTGGAAAGACCGATTTCGAGGCCTTCGTCAACAAAATATTCGAATATTATCAATCCTTGAATGTGAGCAGGATTTCGTTTTTGAGCAAGATATTGAGCGGCTCGAAAACAATTTCCCAACTGGAAAAATTGATTGATTCCCGAATCTATTTAAGCGACAACACTTTTAGTAGGGCACTCGGAAATAGTTTGACCAATTCATTACTTTATGTAGACATTCTCATCTTCATAATTTATCTCCGAAGCGATAAAGACATGATGAGCCATGCACAACTTTTGGAGTATGTTACCATTAATATTGTGTACCATGCCCTTAACTCCAAAGAGACCCATGAATCGGATGCCAAATTGATTCAATTGTTGGGGTCTTCCCTCACCTATGTTGATCTTGATAATACAAAATTTGAAGGCGAATATTCGGATTTATTGAACCGGAATTTCACCAAAAATGAGAAAGATTATTTTCTGGATATGGCATGCTTGACCATATGGGAAGATAAGACGTTGGACTACTCTGAAACGGACTATATTTTTGGTCTTGGAAAGGACCTTGGAAAGTCCAAAAAAGAAGTAGAATCTGAGCTCGATTTTGTGATGAATTTCTTCGAGAAAAACAAGGATAAAATTGCCTATTTGAGCAACAAAAATTTGGCCGTCCAATTCTATGATGGAATGTCAAAAAACGTGGGCAAATTAATTCTACGAAACAGCAAAAGATTAAAAAAAGAACTGACCGAAAGTAGGGAATTGGTCGCACTTTTATCCAAGTCGACCGTGAAGGATTTGAGTGACGAAGAGAAGAAAAAAGTTCAAAACCAACTGATGGATATTTTTAAAAGTATTCCTTCCTTGGCAATTTTTATGCTACCCGGAGGAGCGATTCTTTTGCCTATTTTTATTAAATTGATACCTAAGCTTCTTCCTTCCGCTTTTGATGACAATCGAGTTGAAGAAAAGTAGGTTTTTTACTCAAAAAACCCACTATAAGAAAAACCTATTGTTAGTTTTATAAATTTTCAAAATTATGAAAATCAGTTTTTTAAATTAATTTATTCCAACCATAACTTAAAGTCTCTTACTCGTTCCCTACTTACTATCACTTCAGCCTCATCAAACCGTTTTAACTTGATTTGAAGCCTTGAATTTGTATACGAAATGATGTCTCCTATATGGTTTATGTTCACATAAAATTTTCGGCTGACCCTAAAAAATGTCTGTGGCTCCAACTCCTCCTCCAACTGTTCCAGGGTAGTGTCCAATAAATAATTTCTTCCATCCGAAGTAGCGGCATAAGTACCTTTGTTCTCACTATAAAAACACTCTACCTCATCGGCATTTATAATTTTTAAATGCTGTCCTACCCTAGCTGTAAACCGCTTCTTGAATTCACGTTCCAAAGGGTTCACCAAAAGCTTCTTTATGTCGTTAAAATCGATTGGTATTTTTTGGTTTTCCGGCTTAAAATTCCGGTACTTTTTTACGGCACTTTCCAGCTCTTCTTCGTCTATGGGTTTTAACAAATAATCAATGCTATTTAACTTGAATGCTTGGAGTGCATATTCATCATAAGCGGTGGTAAAAATGATAGCACTTTTCACCTCGACTTCATCAAAAATTTCAAAGGAAAGTCCATCGGATAATTGGATGTCCAGAAAGATTAAATCGGGATGCGGATTTTTCTGAAACCATGCTATGGATTCTTCAACGGAATGCAACATGGTGGAGACCTCCATTTCCAATTCGGAGAGCAGTCTGGACAATCTTCTTGCTGCTGGTTTTTCGTCTTCAATAATCAGGACATTCATATAGGTTTGGTTTGTGGTTTAGGTTTAGGTCTTGTTGTGATTTTTATTGTTACTTCTTCTTCACTATACTTTTTTATCATCAAAATGAAGTCTGTAAACATACCTTCCTTGGACAGCGATCACAGCTCCCCAAATTATGGGTATCGCCAAAATATTCCAATCTATCCATTTCAAAAAAGCTTCATTAGAGTTGCCACTGGTTTCCATGAACCGATCAACGATACTTCCTTTTAAGGCCAAGAGGACAGAACTTACTAAAATAAAAAACACCAAATGATAGTAAAACCTTTTTATGGCATTCACCTTTCGCTGGGCCTTTTCAAAAACGGAATTTCTGTCCATGATGCTATTTATATTTATCCACCTTGTTCCTATCCTCTTCGATGTATTTTTGAATCTGCCGTTCTTCCCATCTTTTAAAGAACGTAAATTTATGCCTTTGCAGAATCAAGGTATGTACGACCAAGAGCACGGCCCAAATCAAGATGTTTGCATTGATCCAATCATAGTAATAGGACTCCTTTGGAAATGTTTCCGGCAACAACGAATTTAATACTCCGGTCTTAAGAAGGTATAAGAAGCCATTAACGACAATAAAAATGAAAATGTGCCTATAGTATCCTTTGAGCTCCTTGACGCGTTTTTTAGCGTTCTCTCTCGCTGTATCTTTGTTGACCATCATCTTATTTATACTTGTTCATTTCTTCTTTGTCCTCGTCCATGTACTTTTGGATTTGGCGTTCTTCCCAGTCTTTACCCAACAATGGGTTGACCCCAAAGGTTTTTGACGCGTGGAATAGAACTCCTACTCCCCAGGCAATCAAAGTAAAGAAATGCTCCCATCTCCAAAAGTCATCGTTTCTTAGGTACAGGTTCACCAAAATAAAGGCATTTATCACCACATAAATGGCCAAATGGATATAAAAGCCTTTGAGTTCATCCACTCTTTTTTTGGCCCTATTGTATTTTTCTTTGTTACTATTTTCCATGGTTATTTCCATTTATTGTTTTGTTCATCATCGCGCATAAACTCCTCTAGCTTGCGTTTTTCCCATTGTTTTCCAAAAAAGGGATTAAGGTCAAATGTTTTAATGGCATGAAAAACAATCCCGATTCCCCAACCAAAGGCGGCCCACAAGAACCACATATAGCCAAAGCCCGTAGTGTAGTAATTTAGAACTGCCAATCCGGCTATTACAAACACATATGAAGTGAGGTTCCCATAAAACTTTTTGAGTTCCTGAACACGCTCACGTGCCCTTACATATTTGTTTTCTTTATCTATAGTTTCCATGGTATTGTTATTTGATGTGATGTTATAGCTAAAAATACTCATTCTTAAAATTCTTTATCGTTCATAAACTCCCGAATCTTACGCTCTTCCCAATCCTTTCCGAAAATGGGATTGTATCCATAAGCGGTCATCCAAAGGCTGACCAAACCAAGTCCCCATCCAACGGCGGGAAAAATGGCCCAAGGAATATCGGTGGTCCTATAATTGATGTAGATCAAAAGTGGAATCACCACGCAATAGGCAATTAAGCTATGGTAAAAAGATTTTAGGCTCTCCACTCTCTCTTTTGCTCTGGTGTATCGGTGTTCGTTTACATTTTTCATGACTGTTCGGTTTTAATTATTGATTACAGGTCAAATATCAGGATACCTATCTGCAAAAAGAAAAGTGAATTCCCGAACTGTAATTTTAATGGGATGAGTTGTAGATAGAGAGGTTGAGGGTTGAGGGTTGAGGGTTGAGGGTTGAGGGAAGTTCGTGAAATTTTCGTGATTACAACCCTTATGCTGAGTTCATCTTATCTAAACAACCGAAAACTGACTGCTGACTTCTGCAATCAGAAAACTGAACTGATTTCCTAGAAATCGTCCTTCTCCATCAACTCTTTGATCTTGCGCTCCTCCCAACGTTTTCCCCATAACGGATTATAGCCGAAAGCTGCCATACCGTGGGCTGTAAGTCCAAATCCCCAACCCAATGTAGGGAAGAAAGCCCATAGAAAATCCGTAGTGCGAAAGTTGAGCCACCATAAAAAAGGAATCACAATACAATAGGCCATAAGATTGCCATAGAAGTCTTTAATATTCTTGACCCGTTCCTTAGCATTGGCATAGCGTTTCTCTTCAATATAGCTCTCCTGTGTCTCCAGAACCGTATATTTTTGGGTGAGCATGGGTATAAAAACCATGAAATCACTTTTTGTTTTCTCAATGATCACTTCACGGTCCGTAAGGATATTGTAGCGTTGTTTTATGTTTTGGAGTCCTACCCCACTGCTTTTTTTCACCACCTGCTTTTCTTGGAGGTTGTTGCTTACCGCCAACATGCCATTTTGTTCAAATACTTTGATATGCAATGGCCGGGAAGAAGTGACCACATTATGCTTGACTGCATTTTCTAACAAAAGCTGTAATGACAGGGGCACTATTTTAGCTTCAGGCTGGGAGCAAGTATCCGGAATATCGAAAATAATACTGTCCTCAAAGCGCATTTTAAGTAGTCTAACGTAGGTTCGAGCAAACTTCAACTCCTCATCAACCGTAACAAGATCCTTGTTTTTCTGTTCCAACACATATCGATATACTTTGGAAAGCGATGTGGTGAAGTTTTGTGCCTGGTGTGGGTCCTCATCTATCAAACTGGTCAATACATTAAGGCTGTTGAACAAAAAATGGGGATCCAATTGGTTTTTCAGCGCATCGAAACGTGCCGAGGCCGACCCGGCAATAATTTTTTGCTCCTTTACCTGCTTTTCCTTGTAGTATTTGTAGTAGTAGGCTGCATAGAACATCAATGCCACCGCCATGGAAATGATAAAGGAGCTTACATAGAATTCAGAGCGTTCCTCCGCAAAGAACTGGCTTATGGATTTTTGATATACCAGAACCATTAATACAAATCTGGAAACAATAATTCCAAGTATGGAAGCTATAATATTCCCTAGAATACCATAACCAACATACTTTTTTGTAAAGAGTTCCTTATCGTATTTGCGCATCAAAAAGATAAAAGATGCGGCATTGAACATGTAAATGATGACGGAAAAGATCATACTTTCCCAAAACTCCTCCCATAACTGCTGATAGGTAAGGTCCCATCCCTTGATAAAGAAAATAATGAGGAAAACTATAAAAATAGCTATCCCCACTAAAAATGCTTTTATAAGTTCTTTTATAAAGAGTTTCATTTATTTCTATTTACCACAGCTTTTCAACACCTCTTCCGCCCTTTCTTTTCCCCAGGTCGGGTAGAACGGAGTTTCGGATTTAAAGGTAGCAAAAAGATCCAAGGCCCTTTCCACATCTTTGCAATATGGGGTAACATCCTTACCAAAATAGCGGGCCGACCCCATGTCCCATTCCGCTTTGGAAAGTATCACCCTTGGGTTATCCGGAGCTATTTCAAGAGCTTTTTGGTACAATTGCACATTTTTTGGGGAAAGCGTCATCCCGTAAGTAACACCATCAAAAGCAATCCATGCTGTATTGATAAGGGCTTCCTGAATCAGGATTTCTGGGTTGTCCGGAGAAATGGCCTTTGCCACATCCAAAAACTCTTTGGCTTTTTCCAATTGCTTGCTCAATTTTTCCTCATCCTTCTCCCCAAAAGATATTACGGTATTGATCTGCGATACGTAATAATAGGGCAACCATTTATCCGGTTCAGCAGTGGCAATTCGCTCGAAAAGGTTAGATGCCTCTGTTGTTTTCTGGTTCTGCCATAATTCAAAGGCCTTTTCCATTCCACTGGAATAGCGATCCTGCGCATTTACCAATGTTGACCCAATGAGTACAATAGCTAAAATAAGTTTTTTCATGACTGTTGTTTTTGATTATTGATGCCACAAAGATGACCACAAGACTGCTTTTTTTAAAAGAAGGTTTACCCAACTGTGAACATTCGGGGATGAACCGTAGTCCATCGCAACTTAATTTATATTTTAGCGTTCGGTTTAAAATTGAAGCGCGTCTATGTACACCCCTCCCCATTATAGCAATAATGATATTGAAGAGATCAAAGCTTTTTTGAAGCAAAACAGTTTTGGTATTTTGATCAATATCGTGGACAATAAACCATGGGGGACGCACATTCCCTTGGAACTGGAAACCGACGGGCAAGGAAACGATATTTTGGTGGGACACATAGCCAAAGCCAACCCACAATGGAAACATTTTAAGGATGAGTCCGAAGTACTTTGCATCTTTAACGGCCCGCATGCGTATGTATCATCATCGTGGTACAAGGAGGAAGAAGTGCCTACTTGGAACTACATAGCCGTTCACGTTTACGGGAAGTTGAGCATTCTTACGGAAGAAGAGACCATGGCAGCCATGCACCGATTGGTAGATAAATATGAGAAAGATTCCAAAAACCCGATTTCACTCAAAAATATGTCTTCAAAAACGCTACGTCAGGTAAAGGGTGTGGTAGGGTTTCAGATAAGAGTTTCGGATATACAGGCAACGTATAAATTATCACAGACCCGTTCCGATGATCATCAAAAAATAATATCTGAACTAAAAGAACGCCCCGACTCAGGGAGCCAGGGCATTGCAGATTTTATGAGGGACAAAAGTCTTGATTGATTATTCAATATCCTGAAAAATAGCATCGGCCCAGTTGGCGTACCTTGGGTTTTCCACATGCATGATCCAAATTTCGTCTTGGTACTTGCCTTTCATTTTTGATTGATATGCCTGGTAGGCCAATTCGTTTTCCTCGTACTTGGCCAAGTAGACATAGTTTAGACCGTTATCCGGATTCTTAAAGTATTGTGCCTGTAGACCTTTGCTCTTCAATTCTTCCATGAAGTTTTTCAGGTACGTCTCGTTCTTAAACACATTTGCCACAATGTAATGTCCTTGCCCCACACCTTCAAGATTGATGTATTTTTCAATGGGCTTGAACGCACCACCGTTAAAAGTTCCTTCGCTTTTCTTCTCAACTTTTTTGGATATGGGCGTAGAGTTTACTGCCAAAGCTGATGCGGTTGAAGCATCAAAGGCATTGTACAAGGAATCCAAATCTTTACTATCGGCCATGTAGAGCTTTTGGGCTTTCTCCTTTATATCGGGAATATCGTCACCATTGTGCCGTTTTACCAATCGCATCACCATCTCAAAACGCTTTTCCATGTCTTGCTCACGGCTCTGCTTCATGGAATCTACCTTGTAGAGCAAATCGTCTATAACGGCATAGCTATCTTCTTGTTTTTCTTGCAATTCTGCAACTCGTTCCTCCCAATAGGCCCTTTCTTCTTTATTGGTAGGGCGTAAAGTGGTTTCAACATCCAGTTTACTGCTTTGTTCGGTCTTTTTGGTTTCCTCCCCTGCGTCCGCCACAGTTGAATTTTCAATCTTCTTTTTCTCTACGTCTTCATCGTTGGATACAAATGTATTTTTGGAAAGATTGGGCACAAAAGAGTATGCAATGGAAATTTCGTGGGTAACCCCAAGGTTGGCTATACTATTCACCAAACTTTTCTCAAAATTATAGCCAAAGGACAATCGTTGGTTCAAATTGAAGCCTGTCCCTGCGGATGCTCCATAAAATTGATCATATCCGGCTTGTATCCAACCCAGTTTAGGAAGGTCAAAAATGATCCCCCCTCCGAAAACAGGATCTTCACTACCTTCAAAACGGGCTCTTGCCAACGGCATTAATCGTGCATCCTCAAAAATACCTTTACCATATTCCAACTGGTGAACATACTGTATATGGCCTGAAAAGGTTTTTTCTTTGAACTGGGTGAGCGATTCTCCGGACTTCAAATTAAAATCCACCAAATTTTGGGCAAAAACACCAAAATCGAACTTGCCCAAACTAAGGTTAAGCCCTGGTTGAAAAGAGATAATGGAACTTTCGCTCGCATCGCTCAAAACAGGATCTTCCTCCAAGGCAATTGCCCTACTAGGGTCGTAACTACTTACATAATAAGGAATATTTACCCCAAAGGTTAGGCTGCTCTCTTCTCCCAACTGAATACCATGGGAGTAATTGGCCATCACACCAAGGTTGGAAATCACCCCTTCTCGCTGATTGTAAAGACTAAAACCTAGGCCTATTCTATCATTCAACTGGCCACTATAGCTTAAAAAATAGTTTTGGCGGTTGTTGTCGAAATCAGCACTTTGGCTTCTATGAAAAAAGTTAATGTAAGACTTGTCCTCCCGAATGGATGAAAAGGTGGGATTGATCAAAAACCGGTTGAATTTCAACAGGTTTTGAAACGGGACATCATAACTCACATATGGATTGTTTTCCTCTTGTGCCTGCAATGGGAGGCCAAGAAAAATAAGAACCATGAACGCAAATAGATAGCGCTCAAATGGGTACGGGAATGTAGTTTGGGGAAACTTGGGTAGTTTTATCTCCATAGCCGATTGGAATTTGTAGGTTAAGTTGCCTGATTGGGACAGGCCGATATGTTTTTAAGTTTGTCATTCGCAAGATTTGGGACCTTGTAAGAATTTTATGACTAATCTAATGTAAAACTAATTATTTTATCGTCCAACTGGTAATTTTTTCGTTGAATAGCATACCGAATTGATGGATAAGCTGTTTCAGTTCACAAAAAGTGAATTTAAGTTTATAGATTTTGGTAAAATTCAAATTATTTTTGATCAAACAAACTCAAAACATACCTCCAAAATGGGCACTTCCTTAACTATTGTTCAATATTCTGAAATTTATAAAGATGCTTTCAGAGATCTGAACGAGGAATGGATCATCAAATATTTCCAGATTGAGGAAATGGACCGTCTTGCACTGCACAATCCGAAAGGCTACATTTTGGACAAAGGCGGATATATTGCAGTTGCCTTATTGAATGAGCAACCGGTAGGAGTTTGTGCCTTGATACCTTGTATATATGATGGATACGATTTTGAACTGTCCAAAATGGGTGTGTCACCTGCGGCCCAAGGAAAAGGAATAGGTAAATTGTTGGGCCAGCATATTATTGAGAAAGCAAAGCAATTGGGAGCCAAGAAAATATTTTTGGAGAGCAATAGAAAATTGGCGCCGGCATTGTCGCTCTACAAAAAATTGGGGTTTGTAGAAATGGTCAAAGTAAAATCCCCATATGCCCGTAGCGATATTCAGATGGAATTGACCTTGGAGTGATTTTTGGATAGCCTCGTTTCCAAATTAGTTGCCTTCATTGATAGATTTAGTGGGTTCATTTTGACCTAGGCTCAATGGCTACTCACGATTTATGTGAAAAAAATTCAATATATCACTTAAAATGAGTACCTTATGTAATCAATTCGCAAACCTCAATGTCATGGGTCTCATCAAAAAGCTCAACAAATGGGCCAATGCCCATACCTATCTTTCACTAGATTTAATCCGGGTTTTACTCGGTGTCGTTTTTTTTGTCAAGGGAATCGAATTTATGTCCAACCATGAGGAAATGGAGCGGTTGGCAGAACCTTTCCAAGATATTCCAGGGGGGATGATATTTCTTCACTATTTAATTCCAGCTCATTTTGTGGGTGGTATCCTGATTACGGTCGGTTTGCTGACCAGATGGGCCGCCATAGCACAGTTACCGATTTTATTCGGTGCGATTCTCACCAATTTTATAGGGGTAATGAACACTAACTATCTTATGTTGGCCGTTATCGTCTTAATTACGTCCTTGTTCTTTATTGTCTACGGTTCTGGAAAGCATTCCGTTGATTATTACCTTAAAATGCAGCAATAGCCTAAAGGTTGTCCAACTGATTACTTTTTCCATCCGTACTTATCGTCCAGAAGAAACCAACAAAGAAAAAACTATCCGCCGGAGGGGTTATGGCCCTTCTATTGTATACTCCTCCTACATCTGGAGAATTGGAATACTGGTAATTGCTTACATTGTTAAGGCTCAACAAGTTGCTCACTGAAAAGTACAGAATTTTTTGTTGATCGATAAGATAGGCCCAGTTAAAGCTCAAATTATTGTACGATTTGGTTTTTTCCTGCATAAAACCAGGGTTATTGGGATTGTGATAAGGCCTTCCCGAACCGTAAGAATATGATAGACCCACTTGCGAGCGCAATTTGTCCACCCAATATTTGGTCACTAATGAAGCATTGTGCTTTGGTGCAAAGTTGGGAGTGGCCCGTTCAGGAAAATTTTGGTAGTCTCGCTCTGTATTCAAATAAGAATAGGAAAACCAGTAATCCAAATTTTCGATGCTCTTACTATCCCTCCAAAATACATCAATACCTTGGGCATATCCATTTCCAGAATTACTATATTCGGAATTAAACTGTGGCATCTCGGAATCATATTTTATCAATCGGTCATAATCCTTATAATAGACTTCAGTTCTAAATGTTTTACCGTTGTTTATATATTGATAGTTTAGAATGTAGTGGGACGCTTTCTCCATGGAAAGGCTTTCATCAAACTTGATGACATCCGAAATTGGTCTTTGATAAAAATCACCGTAGGCCAAAGAAAACTGTCCGTTCTCGCCCATTTTGTATGCCAGTGATAGTCTTGGTGACAATTTAAATTCATCCAATAAACTACTGTGTGTGCCTCTTAGCCCTAACTTCATGGCAAACTTGTTGCTCAAATAGATGTCGGATTCGGCAAAACCGGCCCAAAGTCCATCGGTAAAACCATTGGCGAATCCATCAACATTTACATCCGTGTATGTTTCATCATAATGGGTATGGAAATATTCTGCTCCAAAACTCAAATCATATCGATTGCTAAAGTTTTTACGGGCCTTTACCTTAAGGTGCGAAGACGTTTCCTTACTATCCACATTACCTTCATTAATACCAATATCGTTGGTGTCCCATGCAATGGAAGCGCCCGAAGTTAGGCTCCAATCATTCCCAAAATAGTATTTGTAGGATGAGTTAAAATATAAGTTGTTGTTCTTCAGACCAAAGCGTACAAAATCATCAAAATTGATGTCTTCCTGTTCAATATCCAAATTGGAATGGTTAAAACCCGTGTACAGTTTGAACATGCTTTTTTCGCCTTTGCTCCTAAAAACGGCTTCACCGGAAATGGATTCATATGGACTTTTCCAACGAACGCCTTGTGTGGAAGGAATCAAGGCTTCATAAGGCGCCAGGTTCATATAAGAGGTGTTGATGCTCAACGATTGGTCGCCCCAAATCTTGGTATGCCCTAGCCCACCCCCAACGCTCATAATGGATATATCGGTTTTCTCCTGTAACGGAACATCCGTAGTGTTCAATAATAGTACACTGGAAAGCGCCTGACCGTACTCTGCGGAATACCCTCCGGTGCTAAAGGATATACCCTTGAACAAAAATGGGGAGAACCTTCCGCGGGTAGGCGTATTATTTGCCGTAGCGTTGAATGGCTGAAAAACCCGAAGTCCATCGATAAACACCTGTGTCTCGCCCGCCGTACCGCCCCTTACGAACAAGCGACCATCCTCGTTCACCGTTGTTGTTCCCGGTAGGGTCTGCAGTGCGGCCACAAAATCACCAGTTGCACCCGCAGTGGTCACGATATCGAGTGGTTTCAATACGGATGCCTTGGAATTGTTACCGGCTTCAAACGTGCCGGCGGTCAAAGTAACCCCTGACAATGAATTTACGGATTCCATTAATTTGATATGTAAATTTTCAAAATAGGAAACGTCACCCACTTCATGATGGGGCTCAAAAGATAACATGGAAACAACAAGCGTTTGTGTACCCTCTTCACTGGTTTCAAAGCTAAAATTTCCGTTGATATCTGAAGAGGCCCCGTCGTATGTACCCTCCAGGTAGATGTTGGCCCCCTCTATGGGATTGTTTTTGGCATCTGTGATTTTTCCAGAGATTGTGTGCTGCGAAAAAATAGCACCAGTGCAAAATAAAAAAGTGATAATATTGATAAAGGTTTTCATGACTGATCGTTTAGATTGATGCCACAAAATTGCTTGGATGCAGGTTGCCAAACCAAAAGGAAGTGCCCAACTGTAGATTTTTATAACCGAATTGATTTCCTGATTTCCGACTGCAGTTCACTCCAAAAAATCAACATTTCGGTAGGTTGAAATTTTTTTAGAACCTCTTCTTTTGGAGATTTGAAGCATACAAAACATCAAAAACAACCATTATGAAAACTGTAACACTAGCATTAAGTCTCTTTTTAGTAACCATCGTTGGCCTAGCACAAGAAAAAACCGGCGTGGATATTACCGTTACCATTGACAATATTACTAAAGACGAAGGCAAAGTTCTCGCAGGTCTGCATACCGAAGAAACCTTTATGAAAGGACAAGGCGTACAAAATTTACAAAGTGCCATCACCGATGGTAAAGTCACATTGACATTCACCAACGTGACTCCCGGAAACTATGCCATTATGGCCATGCACGATGCCAATGAAAACAATCGAATGGACTATCAATCCAACGGAATGCCCAAAGAAAGCTATGGTATGTCCGGTAACGATATGACCATGGGGCCACCTAGCTTTAATAGTGCAAAGTTTACTGTTGGCGAGGAAGATTTGGAGTTCACCATTAGGTTCTAGCCTAGAAAAAACATCATCAATCAAAAGAAAGCCTGCCATAGTGTAGGCTTTTTTTTATCCGCTATAATGATTCAGGATTACGTTTTTTCTATAGATTAACCTGATGGTTTTTTATACTTTTATCCCCTAAACTTATAATTGAATGACCATTACCCAGCTTCAATATGTGTTAGCTGTTGCCGAACACAAGAACTTTACTCTGGCAGCGGAAAAGAGCTTTGTTACCCAACCCACACTGAGTATGCAGGTTCAAAAGTTGGAAGACGAACTGGATGTACTGATTTTTGATAGGAGCAAAAAACCTATAACCATTACAGAAGTTGGTAAAAAAATAGTGGCCCAAGCTAAAAACATTGTTGCCGAGGCTGAGCGCATCAAAGATATTGTAGATCAGGATAAGGGATATATCGGTGGGGACTATACCTTGGGAATCATTCCTACTGTAATGCCAACATTGCTTCCAATGTTCTTGAACGCATTCATTAAGAAATATCCAAAGGTCAACCTTATTATTAAGGAACAGTCTACCCAAACCATGATCAAAAATATTATGGACGGACATTTGGATGCTGGGATTGCTGCAACTCCGTTAGAAATTGAATTTATAAAAGAACGACCCCTTTATTATGAACCCTTTGTAGGATATGTTCCAAAAAATCATCGCTTGGCTGCAGAAAATGAACTTACCACGAGTGATTTGGATGTCAATGATGTGCTCTTATTGCAAGATGGACATTGTTTCCGAGAAGGGGTCATCAACTTATGCAAAGCTTCCAAAAATCTACGTAGCGAACACTTTAAAATAGAGAGCGGAAGCTTTGAAACTTTGGTAAGCTTAGCTGACGAAGGTATGGGAATGACTTTGTTACCTTACTTAAACACCCTGCACTTGGATAAAGAAAAAACTATAAACCTTAAATCTTTCCAAACCCCTTCACCTGCCCGAGAAATAAGTATGATATACCATAAAAGCGAACTAAAAATACAGATAACTGACGCCCTAAGAGAAGTTATCTCCAGTATTGTTCGTGGAGCAATTGCATTTCAGGACGTAAAAATCATCAGTCCGTTGTCCAAAAATTAAAAGAGCCGCTTTTCAGCGGCCCTTGTTAGTGTTTAAGTTTTTAATAATAAAATTGTTGAATGTAATTCCGGTTTGTCCACAATATAAAATTGCAACCAGATTTTCAATTCTTCTACTTCATTGGGTAACAATCTAGAAATTGCTTTCTGAAGCTCCCTAGCGAAGAGTTTAGCATCAAAACTCACCTTTTGAAGGATTGTTTTGGTGTAATCTAACATAGCTCTGGGCATATCAATTTGATTAAATTGGGTAAATAGGTTGTGACCTAAATTACTAAAAAAGAGGTTTAAAAAAGCTAACTTCCAGTTAAAAATTGAATATCTTGTTGTTAAATTCCACTAAAGAATCATATGCTTAAAACACATAAAAATCATTTCAAAATACTGATTTTCAGATATTTTATAGTTACCACCTTACTGACCAGTTGCAGTTCCATCAAGAAAACTCTCAATTCAAAAATAGCGGACGATAAACTTCAAAATTCTTTCCATGGTTTGGTTGTCGTCGATGCAAATAGTAGAAAAGAAGTCTATAATTTGAACGGGGATAAATACTTTACCCCTGCCAGCAACACTAAGATTGTGACTTTCTATACAGGCCTTAATTTGCTTCCCAAAAACATCCCTACTCTAAAATATTTGGTTGCCAATGACACTGTATTTGTGGAAGGAACTGGGGATCCAACTTGGCTGCATCCTTATTTTTCCGACAGCACTGCCATAAACTGGTTAAAAAATCAAAAAACCATTGCACTCTACACCAAAAATCATGATGAGCAACGGTATGGACCCGGCTGGGCATGGGAAGATTATGACACCTATTTCTCGCCAGAGAAATCTACTTTGCCACTCTACGGAAATGTAGCTACCATTTCAAACAACGGTGCTTTGGAGGTTTCCCCAAAATATTTTGAAGACCAAACCATGGTAAAGGATACAACCATAAAAAGAGTGGAATTCAAAAACCAATTCTATATTGCCCCAATGGAGCAGGACACTTTGGAAGTTCCTTATATGACCAGTGATAGTTTGACGAAACATTTATTGGAAATAGCCACAGGAAAAGAGATTTTCTTGACCCAACATTACCCCGAAGGCGAAAAACAAACATTGTACGGCATTGAAACGGACTCCATTTATAAAAGAATGCTGTTGAAGAGCGATAATTTTTTGGCGGAACAATTATTGTTGGCAGCGTCGGGAATGGTCTCCGATACCTTGAGCACCCAAAATGCCATTGATTATATGTTGGACAATCATTTCAAGGACTTGAAACAGCAACCGCGATGGGTAGATGGCTCCGGGCTTTCCCGATATAATCTGTTTACACCGAGGTCCTTTGTCCAAATCCTCCATAAAATGTACGATGAGATCCCGGAAGAACGCCTATTCGGAATTTTTCCGATGTGGGGACCCGATAATACGGTTGAACAATGGGAAGACCCCACCACAGAGCCTTTTCTATTTGCCAAATCCGGTTCGGTGGGCAACAATTATAATTTAAGTGGGTATATAAAGACGATATCGGGCAAATTGCTCATCTTCAGTTTTATGAACAACCATTTTAGGGTGCCTTCCAAAGAAGTCAGGCAAACAATGTATGCTACATTAAAAAGTCTTCACGAAAACTACTGATCAAAAATTCCTTGGATTTGGGCATATTGTAGCAGCATGATGGTTTTGGCATCCCGTATTTCACCAGATTCCACCATGGCAATGGCTTTTTCAAAATCCAGCTCCAACACCTCAATGTTCTCCGTTTCATCATCCGCACCACCACCTTCACTGATTTTCATACCATCTTCGTAGGCCCCTATAAAAAAGTGGAGAATTTCCGTAACCGAACCAGGGGACATGTAGGATTCAAAAACCTTTTTTACCTTATCAATTTTATAGCCGGTCTCCTCCTCCACTTCCATTTTTATGGTCTGCTCGGCATTGCCCTTTTCCAACAGTCCGGCGCAAACCTCGATCATCATCCCATCATCGTTACCGTTTACATATGTGGGCATCCGGAACTGCCTGGTGAGCACCACCTTTCCCTTATCAACATTATATAAAAGGATAGCGGCACCATTGCCACGGTCATAAGCTTCGCGGGTTTGCTTTTCCCAAACACCATCATCCCGTAAATATTCAAAAGAGATTTTCTCAAGCGTATACCAATTATCTGAAAGCAGCTCCCGCTGCATGTTTCTGATTCTGTCGTTAGCCAAAATGAATAAATTTTTCTAAATATAATGCTAATCCATTTATCCGGATGAATCACTTCTTCCTTTTGACACCATCACAATAATGTCGATATTTATGCTTTGATGAAACCGACCAAACCTAATAATATGCGTAAGCCTCTACTTTATCTATTTCTTTTTGCCATTCTGATAAGTTGTAAGAAGAATACCGAAAAAAAACTGCCCCGAATAGCCATTGCAGGACTGGGAATTGAATCCAGCACGTTTTCACCTGCCCTAACCCATGAAGAAGCGTTCCACCCTAAAATTGGGGATTCCATATTTAACCGTTATCCTTTTATGGATGCTGATTCTTCATTGAGACAACGGGCCGAATGGGTTCCCACTTTAGTGGGAAAATCATTGCCGGGCGGAACAGTTACACGAGAGGCTTATGAGTCCTTGGTTGGCAAAACCCTGACCATGCTGGAAGAAAACATGCCCTATGATGGTCTTTTCTTTGACATCCACGGTGCGATGAGTGTTGTTGGACTGGACGACCCCGAAGGCGACCTCATCAAAAGAATCCGTGGAGTGGTCGGTACCGATGTGTTGATTTCCACTTCCATGGACTTACATGGAAATGTTTCCAAACGATTGGCTCAGCATTCCGATTTGATTACTTGTTACCGTATGGCCCCTCATGAGGATGCCACAGAATCGCGTAAACGGGCCGTGGAAAACTTGGTCACTAGATTGGAAAACGGAAAAGGCAAACCAAAATATAAAGCGTGGGTCCCCGTACCCATCTTGCTCCCCGGAGAAAAAACGAGTACCCGAGTTGAACCAGGAAAAAGTCTTTATGCCCAAGTGCCCGAAGTAGAACAAAAAGAAGGTGTGATCGATGCGGCCATTTGGATTGGCTACGCTTGGGCCGATGAGCCGCGAAATCATGCAGTGGTCATGGTTACCGGAGATGATAAAAAAGCTGTTACCGAAGGTGCGGAAAAATTGGCCAATAGTTTTTGGGATGTCCGCGAAGAGTTTGAATTCGTTGCTCCTACAAAACCCTACGAGGAAGCGCTGGAAACTGCCCTTGCCAGCGACAAGAAACCATTTATGTTGAGCGATATGGGCGATAACCCCACCGCAGGTGGTGCTGGCGATGTTACTTGGACCTTGACAGAGCTTTTAAAACATGAAGAATTCCATGTGCCAGGTGGCAAATCTTTGATTTACGCATCCATTCCTGGACCCAAATTGGTTGAGGAAGCCCTGAAAGTTGGAGTTGGCGGGCAGGTAAGTGCTCCAGTAGGCGCTGAAATAGATGACCGATACGCTCCGCCTTTAGAATTGACGGGGGAAGTGACCGCCATAAAACATGGTGACGTTCACGCAGAGACCGAGGTCGTGGTAAAAGTGGACAATGCTTATATCATCGTTACAAAAAAGAGGAAACCGTACCATAGAAAATCGGATTTCACCAACTTGGGACTTACACCAAGTGAAACGGATATCATTGTAGTAAAAATTGGCTATTTGGTTCCTGAACTGTATAACATGCGAGGAGACTGGATCATGATGTTGACGCCCGGTGGTGTGGACCAAGATTTGGAACGATTGGGGCACAAAAAAATCATACGTCCTATGTTCCCTTATGATAAGGATATGGAACGTCCAGACCTATCTGCCCGTTTGATAGAAGCTTCGGATGAATTAGATTAAACAGTAACCGCTTGGTTCAAATATTGACGAAAAGGTAACATCTCCTTGTAAACATCAACGATTTTTTCCTTGAAATCATCGCTTAGGACATCCTCTTTGGTCAATTTATATTCCACGGCAAAGGTTTTGTTACGCAATAATTCTATGTGTGGATGATCGTTGGAAAAACCTTTGGGCGATGACACCAATTTTTCGTCCTCGTACAATCCACCGAACATTTTATTGAATGAAGGCTTGTCCAGAATTTTTTGCAATTCCTCCCCATTATAATCAATGGCATCCCGGATACTGCGGAGCGTTTTGGAATCGGGTCGCCATCTACCTCCTGCTAAAAGACAGTTTTTTAGACCAATTTCGATATAAAAATCGGCTGAATTCGGAGCTTTGTCCAATCCAGCACCAAAATGGTCCTTATAAATGGGTTTGTTCGGGTGGAACATCAAATTGTTGTTGATTCGATTGATGCCCTTCTTTCCTGGAGTTGTGTAATAATCATCATGGAGCTGGGCCATGGTCATATCCAAATGATCCAACCAAGTAATGAAATCGTTGCGGAGGGATTTGTACCATTTACGGTTCGCATCCATCCATTCCTTGTTATTGTTTTGTTGTAATTCTTCCAGAAAATGGAACAGGTCGTTGAAATTCATATCCACAAAAGAAGTGAATTTTTAAGACTTCTGGAATCAGAATTCAGATGTCAGAAATCAGATAACCGACCTCTGACTCCTGACTCCTGACTCCTAACTCCTAACTCCTAACTCCTAACTCCTAAAATTAAAACCTATTATCGCCATCGAGCAAATCACCAAGACCACCCAAGATACTTCCTTCGCCCTTGTCCTTTCCGCCACCTCGCGGTGCAGCGGCCCACACACGGCTGGCCAATCTACTAAACGGCAAGGATTGAATATAAACAGTTCCAGGCCCACGAAGCGTAGCAAAGAACAGGCCTTCTCCACCGAACACCGAGTTTCGGATGCCCCCGATGAATTCAATATTATAATCCACCGTATGGGAAAAACCAACGATACAGCCTGTATCTACTTTCAAGGTCTCACCGGGTGCCAATACTTTTTTGGCCATGGTGCCACCGGCATGCACGAAGGCCATACCATCGCCTTCCAATTTTTGCATAATGAAGCCTTCACCACCAAAAAAACCACGCCCCAAACGTTTGGAGAATTCAATCCCTACGGAAACGCCTTTGGCGGCGCACAGGAAAGCATCTTTCTGGCAGATGAACTTCCCTCCTTTTTCAGAAAGGTCTATTGGAACAATTTTACCAGGATATGGCGAAGCAAAGCTTACCTGCTTCTTTCCTTGACCAATGTTCAAGAAAGCGGTCATAAAAAGACTCTCGCCAGTGAGCAAACGCTTGCCTGCGGAAAACAATTTCCCCAAAACGCCAGTATCTTGATTGGAACCGTCACCAAAGATGGTGTCCATTTTAATGTCCTGATCCATCATCATAAAAGAGCCTGCTTCGGCAACAACGGCTTCTTGAGGGTCCAGCTCTATTTCCACATACTGCATTTCTTCGCCGTAAATGTGGTAGTCTATTTCGTGTGCGTTCATTATAGGATTGTTTTTGAATGTTGTTTTGTTTATCTGTTGATTTGTTTTGGTTTTTGTTACATTCTTATTTGATAAAAACTTTACCCTTTAGGCGTTAACCCTTTACCTTGACTATCCCTTCACTTTCACCGTCCACTCAAAATGAAAGGTGGACACCTCCACCCCATCTTGGTTGACCCCTACGGCTTTCATCCAGCAGGTTTGCCCCTCCCCAGTATCAACGGTTTTTTGTATCGCATCGGCAATCAGTTCCCCATCCTCACAGGTAAAATTGATGCGTCCCGTAGCTTTTTTGGTAAATGTGGCTTTGTTATTGGCGACGAGCATGGACACTTTCTTTCCGCTTTTTTGGATTTCGTTCATCACTAAAGCTCCTGTACTCAACTCGGCGGCCATCCCCTGAACAGCCCAAAACATGGATTTGAACGGATTTTGATTCATCCATTTAAGCTTTACAGTGGTCATTGCTTTTTTATCATCAATATATTTGAGCCGTACCCCGCACCACCATGCCGAAGGGAGGTTCATAAATGTGAACATATTGATTTTACTGGGTGTAAGTGCCATACTGCTTATTTAAATCTGTCTAAAAATAGGTAAAAAGACGTTACCAATTATTGTTAATTATATGTTAAATTATAGTACTTTGTTTTGCATAGTACCATCTTTTGGATATATATTTGCATCGTAAGCTAATAGGTTAACCCCTTTACAATCAAAAAACATCAATCAGAAAATGGCAACTACAATCACCAAACACGAACGAAATTTATCCGCGATCATCCACGCGTCCATGTTCTCGAAGTACTTTATTCCTTTCGGAAACTTTATACTTCCGTTGATCTTATGGACCGCAAACAAAAAAGAGCACGCGTTTGTCGATTATAACGGCAAACAGGCTCTTAATTTTCAAATTAGTATGTTGCTTTACTCCATCGTGGCAGGTTTGGTCACCATCCCGTTCTTTATTGGATTTTGGCCAGACTTGTTCGATTGGAACTTTTTCGGGTTCCATGGGTTGAGCGACCTCAACAATTTGAACATTCATATTGACAGCGACGATTTTAGGTTTGGCAGATTGTTCTGGCCAGTGGGCATTACAGGATTCTTGCAGGTGGCGCTTGGCGTTGTAAACATCGTTTTCACCGTTCTGGCCACAATCCGAACCAATGAGGGAGAATATTTCAAATATCCATTTACCATAAAATTCATCAAGTAATATATATAGGAGCCTAATCACCTCCGAAAAATTCATCATCAATCAAAGAAAAGGAGTTTAAACATCAATCAAAAAACGAAAGAAACCATCATCAATCAAAGAACAAGAAAAAACTGTTAATTAAATGCCGAACCCAGTTCAGCATAAATTTAGACCCATGAAATTATGAACATAGAAAACACAAAAGCACAAATGCGCAAAGGTGTTCTGGAGTATTGCATCTTGTCCATCCTAAAAGATGAGGACAAGTATGCCTCCGAAATTCTGGACGCTTTAAAAGACGCAAAGATGTTAGTAGTGGAAGGTACCATATACCCTTTGCTCACAAGGCTTAAGAACGCAGGATTGCTCAACTACCGTTGGGAAGAATCTACATCGGGACCTCCCCGCAAATACTACGGTCTCACCGAAACGGGCCAGTTGTTCCTTAACGAACTAAACGGCACCTGGGACGAACTAAGAAATGCAGTCAATCTGGTAACCAACACAAAATAGAATCAAAAAATGAACAAGACAGTAAATATAAATCTAGCAAATACGCTCTTCCATATAGACGACGATGCGTATAACAAGCTGAGACGGTACTTGGAGTCAATAAAACGCTCCTTTTCGGGTACCAAGGGAAGCGACGAGATCATTGCCGATATAGAGGCCAGGATAGCCGAACTCTTCTTGGAAAAAATGGAGAACGAGCGCCAAGTGATCACCCACAAAGAGGTGGATCAGGTAATCGATGTTATGGGGCAACCCGAAGATTACATGGTGGACGAGGACATTTTTGAGGACGAGCCCAAAAAGAGCTACGCCGAACCCACCGCCAGAAGAACGAAAAAGTTGTACCGCGACATCGACCACAAATATATTGGAGGTGTCTGTGCGGGCTTGGAGCATTATTTGGGCATAGACTCCCTTTGGGTAAGGCTCATATTTATTCTATTGGCCATATTTACCAGTGGTTTTGGGCTTATTGCCTATATCCTGCTTTGGATATTGGTTCCAGAGGCCGCCACAACCTCCCAAAAATTGGATATGCGGGGGGAGCCCGTCAACATCAGCAATATAGAACGCAAAGTTAAAGAGGGGTTTGATGATGTTGCCGACAAGGTAAAAAGCGTTGACTACGAAAAAGTGGGCAACAGGGTCAAAAGCAGCTCCAAGACCTTTTTTGATACCATCGGGGACATTATCCTGTTCCTCTTCAAGATATTCGGGAAGTTCATAGGGATTATCCTAGTACTGGTCGGTGCGGCAAATCTCATTGCGCTATTTATCGCCATTGTGACACTCGGTGCTTTCGATGCCTCAAATTTTCCTGTCATAGACGTTTACAATACCATAATTGAAGCTGGAATTATTCCAGTATGGGCTACTTTATTGTTTGGTTTTTTTGCCTTTGGTATTCCATTTTTCTTTCTGATGTACTTGGGATTGAAGATATTAGTGAACAACCTGAAGTCTATTGGCAATATTGCGAAGTTCTCCTTGTTGGGTCTTTGGTTGATCTCCGTAGGAGCATTGATTGCCCTTGGCATAAAACAGGCCGCTGAATTCTCATTTACGGGAAGTGTCAACGACAAAAAAGAACTGGCATTGGAAATTCCCTCCGATACATTGATCATTACAATGAAGGATGGTGATATGGATTATAACCGAGACGATATTCATTTTGGAAGAATGACCTTTGGTTATGACGAAAACGACGACCGTATTCTTATGTCTGATGAAATTGACATCAAAATAAGAAAGTCGGATACGGATTCCATTAGCATCAACATTAGAAAAGATGCGGATGGAAGTTCTACCCCGGCAGCTCGGGACCGAGCCAGAAACATTGAATATGCCTACACCATTGATGGCAATGAAATTGTACTGGACAAATACTTGACCACGGAAACATCCAACAAGGCCAGAAACCAAGAAGTGACCGTGACAATTTATGTTCCTGAAGGTAAAACCGTGTATTTTGACGACTCCACTAGCAGATACATTGGCAGAGGCATAGACAATGACCAAGGGTTTTACAGAAGTGGCATGGCAGGACAACATTGGTTAATGGACGACAAAGGTGAACTGGAATGTCTGGATTGCCCAGAAGATGAGAATGAAGAGGAATTCGATGGAAACGGCAAGATCATTATCAATGAAGACGGTATCGATATCAACCTTCAGGATGACCAGGATTCCTTTGAAATGAAGATCAATGAAGACGGCGTAAAAGTTAAAGCAAAAAACTAGTCAGGTTTACACCTTATAAATCAATCAAAAAATCAACATGATAAAGTTTATTTCAATACCCGTAATCCTATTCAGCCTTTTCGCATTACCATCATGCAAAGCACAAGACAATTCTTTTTTAGGGAACAAAGATGTTGTAAAGGTAGAGAAAACCATACAGCCTTTTAAAAGTCTAATTGTTACAACAGGAGGAAATGTCTACCTGTACCCTTCTTCGACAACCACATTGCAATTGAAAGGAGAAAAAAGATGTGTGGAAAAAATCGATGAGGCCGTTTCATCAAAAACCTTAGGCATTTCAAGTAAGGACAACCATTTAGATAAATGCCATGTTGAAATCCATATAGGGACTCCAAATTTTGATGAAATTCAGTTAAGTGGAGGCGGGAAACTCAAAATAAAGGATGGTTTCGCCCCAATAGAGGTCCTTAAATGCTCTGTAAAAGATGGAGGAAATCTTGAGATGGCATCAACACCTATCGATTCTCTGTTTGCCATTGTTTACGGAGGCGGAAAAATAACCGCTCAAGTCGCAACACTTCTTGATGGCACAGTGAAAGGTGGAGGAACTATTTTTTATACAGGTAACCCCAAAATCAAGTCGGATATATCAAATGGTGGTGTAATAAAACGCGGATAGAATGAAGGAAAAGGTACAAAACCAAAAATTACAATTGGGGAACAGTTTTCTACAATTGGGTATTTTTAAATTCCAATAAAGCACATAATAAAGGACATTTACACTGAATTTATTTCAGAAGACAATTAACCATTTTCAAAATCAATCAATAGTAAAAACAACAATCATGACAACACTAGCAAGATTAGCAATCGCCGCACTCCTATCCCTTTTTGCATCCTCGTGTATGATGGATATGAACTTCGGCAACGGAAAAACCGGTAACGGCGAAGTCGTAGAAGAGAGCCGCGATGTAAAAGAGGATTTCGACATCGTATCCGCATCGGAAGGTATAGATGTATTCGTGACCCAAGGTTCTGACTTCAACATTACCGTGGAGGCAGACGAGAACATCATAGACCTAATCGGTACCGACATCAAAGATGGTAGACTAAAGATACATGCCATTGAAAATATCGGGCGTGCCACAAAAAACGTTTATGTAACCCTTCCAGAGATTACTGCTTTGGAAAGCTCCAGCGGCGCTGACCTTATTGCCCAAAATGTTATCAAAGCAGAAAATATTGAGCTGGACGCAAGTAGCGGTGCCGATTTACATGCAGAGGTAATGGCGGGTGAGGTTTCTGCCGATGCCAGTAGTGGGGCAGATATTAAAGTTTCCGGTCAAGCGGATGCTCTTTTTGCAGATGCAAGCAGTGGTTCCGACATTAAAGCGCAAGACCTAATTGTAAAAAGGTGCAACGCCGATGCAAGTAGCGGGGCAGACATTTCCGTGAATGTTTCGGAGTCTCTGGTCGCCGATGCAAGTAGTGGTGCAGATATTAGGTATACGGGTGATGCCAGCGTAGAGACCAAAAAATCCGTATCGGGCAGCGTTAGTAAATATTAATCCAATTCCCTTTAAATAGCAAAGGCCCACTGAGTTTTCAGTGGGCTTTTGTGTTTGTATGTTTGTTCGAAATCCTATATTAGCACCGAATAATACCAATACAAACTATGCAGATAAAACTCAAAAAATATATTCTTCAACTAGCACATACCTTTACCATTTCCAGAGAATCCAGGGACGAACAGGACACCTTGATCGTTTGCCTTTCGTTGGATGGAAAAACGGGGTATGGCGAAGCCACTTCCAATCCATATTATAAAATTACCATTGAAGGGATGATGGCCGAAATAGAAGCAGTTCAAAATCAAATTGAAGAGTACAATTTTGACACTCCCGAAGATTTTTACGAATTTTTAGAGTCGCTCAACCTTCATAAATTTACCCTTTGCGCTTTGGATCTGGCCGCAAACGACCTTTATGGCAAGTTGAAAGGGAAGCCCCTTTATGAAATCTGGGGCACCACTATCGAAAAATATCCGATGACCAATTATACCATTGGAATTGATACCATCGAGAAAATGGTGAAAAAACTCCAAGAGAAACCATGGCCCCTTTATAAAATAAAACTTGGGACTTCAGACGATGTTGCTATTGTTCGTGAACTTCGAAAACATACCGATAGCATTTTCAGAATAGATGCCAACACCGCTTGGACAGCAGAAGAGACCATCAAAAACGCCCCATTGTTGAAAGAACTGGGTGTTGAATTTTTGGAGCAACCTCTTAAAGCCGACGATTGGGAAGGTATGGCCTTGGTAAAGGAAAAATCCGTTCTACCGGTTATTGCAGACGAAAGCTGCATCATTGAAACTGATGTGGAAGCTTGTGGCGGGTATTTTCACGGCATCAATATTAAACTCACCAAATGCGGCGGCCTCACCCCCGCACGACGGATGATCAAAAAAGGAAGAGAACTGGGATTGCAACTTATGGTCGGCTGTATGACGGAATCTACCGTTGGAATATCCGCCATTGCACAATTATTGCCACAACTGGATTATGTGGACATGGATGGTGCCATGTTGTTAAAAGGCGATATAGCCAAAGGGGTGGAAATTCTGGATAACGGAAAAGTTATTTTTCCCGAGCTACCAGGAAGCGGAATAGAACTGCTCTAATGGCCCACTCCATACAACGCATACCGGACAGGGAAATCTTCATCGAAGGAAAGCCTTACCTCTATTTTGGAGGGACGGCTTATTTGGGGTTGCAGAACTATGCCCCCTTTAAAACACTGTATTTAAAAAATGTATCGGAATACGGGATGCATTATGGAGCCTCCAGAAAATCGAACATAAAGCTTAATATTTATGAACAGGCCGAGCAACAACTGGCCGAATGGGTGGGCAGTGAAGGGTGTCTTACCATGTCCAGTGGTTATTTGGCAGCCCAATTGACGATACAAACGCTCTTGGAAAAGGGGCATCCTGTGATTGCGGCGCCGCATGCCCATACCGCTCTTTTAATGCCTGGTGTGGAACAAACAAACAACCCTCAAGAACTGGTTGGATTGATAGACCATAAAATTGAAAAAAATCTGTGTCCGACGCTTCTTTTTGACACTATTGATTTTTCTGGAAATCAATTCCCAAACTTTGAAATTTTACAACGTCTTCCGTTGGATAAAATCATATTGATTGGCGATGACTCACATGGCATAGGGCTGGTTGGAGATAATGGAAATGGCTGTTATCAAATGCTCAAACAATTAAATCCTTCCAATCTTTTAATCTGTTGTTCATTGGGAAAGGCACTTGGAACGCAGGCAGGGGCCGTTTTCGGCAACAAAGAAATCATCGAAGTTCTTGAAAATTCTGCATTTTATGGAGGTGCCAGCCCAGCTTCACCAGCATTTATCGCAACACTTATGGGAGCAACAGAAATATATTCCGAACGATTGGAGGTGCTAAAATCCCGTTATCAACTTTTAAAATACGAATTGCGAAATCCATCATATTTTAATCATTTAGACGGACATCCCACTTTTGAGTTTCAGAATAAAGATTTGGCACATGCACTGCACCAAGATGGTTTTATTTTTACCAACTTTCATTATCCAGATAAAAATGGGCCTTTGGTCAGTCGGTTGGTATTGAGCGCTTACCATACGGAGGATGATATTAAAAAATTGGCCAAAAGTGTTAATGCTCACTTCAGTTAACCGCTTTATCTGCCTTATTGGTTATTTTGCGCAATCCAATCTGATTATAACTTTAAATTTAAACCATGAAATTTCCCTACTTGCCAAAATTCGGAGTCTTATTTATAGTATTGACAGTTCTTTTCTTTTCAGCCTGCAATCCTGAAAATAGTAGTGATGTAAATAAGGTAGATGGTGTGATTGCCGCTGTCAAAGAAAACTATGCGCCGGACAAACGGGTGGCCCTTTTTGACATTCAATCTGGAAAGAATTCTTCTGGCTACATCCTAAAGGGGAAAACAAACCTTCCAGAAGCGTTGGATGCTCTTAAAAAAGAGTTGGATTCCCAAAATATAAAGTATACGGACAGTATTGAGGTATTGCCTTCAGAAAAGTTAGAGGGAAAGATTTATGGGGTAATCAATAATTCGGTTGCCAACCTAAGGTCAAACCCTGCCCATTCTGCTGAATTGGTTACACAGGGCATTTTGGGAATGCCCCTTAACGTATATCAAAAAGAGAGGAGCTGGTACCATATACAAACTCCGGACAACTATCTCGGATGGGTAGATGCAGGAGGCATTGAATTAATGACCAAGGAGGAATTTGATACATGGAAAGCTACAGATAAGGTTATTTACACGGATACATATGGAAAGTCATACACCGAAGCGGATGCGAGCTCCGATGCCGTTTCCGATGTGGTGGCCGGTAATATTTTTAGCCTTGTGGGCGAAGATGGTGACTTTTACAAGATAAAATATCCAGACGGACGAGAAGCATACCTGTTAAAGGGCGAAGCGAATAGTTTTGACGAATGGAAATCCAAGTTGGCTTTTACCAAGGAAAGTTTGGTAGAGACCTCCAAGACCATGCTCGGTGTGCCCTATTTATGGGGAGGCACTTCCACCAAAGGTGTGGATTGTAGTGGTTTTACCAAGACGGTTTATTTAATGAACGGAATGATTATCCCTCGTGATGCTTCACAACAGATTCATGAAGGGGTCTTGATCGATGATTCCAAGGAGTTTGACAAACTGATTGCCGGAGACCTTTTGTTCTTTGGGCGCAAAGCCACTGATTCCACTTCGGAACGCGTAATTCATGTGGGAATGTGGATTGGCGATAACCAGTTTATCCACTCGGCAGGAAATGTTCATATAAGCACTATGGACCAAGATTCAGATGAGTTTGATGAGTACAATTACAACCGTTACCTGCGCACCAAGCGTATTTTAAATGAAACGAGGGAAGGTTTGTTGTACCTGACCAAAGAGGATGTTTTTTAATATTGTGTGAACCTATAAAAACAAAGGCCATCCGAAATTGGATGGCCTTTAATTTTTACGATAAACATGTTCATTTATTCATCCCACCAAACCGGAACTACTGGTTCTTTTTGGTTGGCCAAGACATTGGCTTCATTTCTATTCAACTCAGTGGTTGGATAGATAGCTCTTCTAAACCATTGGCCTGCAAACTCACTATCCACACCATCTGCTTCCTTTCTAATTTCCAGTCCGGTGAAAACTTGATCTGAAAAGTCATATCTCCTATAATCCACGAAAGTTTCTGGATTTAAAAAGTTATGGATATATTTTTCCTTCATGATGTGATGCAACATAAGCGCTCCTTCACCAACATCCACAACTCCGTCCGCCATATAATCGGTTCCATCCACATCGTACATTTCCATACTTGCGGCAACCCCATCCATATATGCGGTATAGGCTTCGGTCGTTGAACCGGTACTGGTTTCGTTACCACCGTTCGCCAAAAATTCAGCCTCTGCTTTAATAAACAATACTTCGGCATAACTAATTAGGATCAATGGGGAATCAACACTTGTGTAAAAACCGTCCGTTCTGAAGCCTGTATTGGCATCGGTTCCATCTGGGGCCTCACCTTCTCCTCCACTCACATAACCCTTATACTCGTCTGCATCTCCATTCTGGGCAAATAATGGCAATCTAGGGTCAATTTCCAATGCCCCACTTTCAAATGGATAGTAATCCCCGTTCATGCAACTTACCAGCTGACTTGCAATATCCTTGCTCAAATTCCCAGTTTCTCTAGCTAATACTTCTTCAGAATACCATGGGTTTATGTTTCTATCACTATAATACATGGCAAAGTTATCTTCATTAGAGGTAAATCCGTTTTCCACACTTGCCAAAACCTCAGCAGGTGCAACTAAACCTTTGTTCACCAAGTGTAACTGATAGCGGGCCTTAAGGGAGTATGCAGCACGTAACCATTTCTCTACATTTCCCCCATATATCAAATCTTCAGAGCCCAATTCAAATACTGAAGTGTCGGGGACCTCCAATTTGGCAATGGCACCATCCAAAAGATTAAATATTTCATCATATATTTCCTGTTGTGTATCAAAAGAAGGAAAATTATTGTCGGGTCCCTGTATGGCTTCAAAATAGGGAATATTGTCCCAAGTATCCGTTGCTATGCCCAAGTTGGCCGCAATCAAGATATCGGCTACCGCATCAAAATGTGTTGCATTGTTTTCTGCTGCCTTATCTTTGATAGCCTGAAGGTTTGGCAAAACGTACAAATAAACCTGGTCCCATAGTCCAAGGGCCGAAGTCTGTCCTGCGGCACCGCCTCCGGTGCTCACAAAATATTGTACATAATTTCCAAAAGAAAGTTCGGCCGACCTTTGACCTTCCAAAGTGCTATGAATTACCGGGGCTATTAAATCCTTCATTCCAAGCTGCTCTATTTCCGCTGTATTGGAAGGGGTATTCACATCAAAGTATTCGTCACTACATCCAATATAGCCCACGAAGGAGCATACTAGAAACAGTTTGGTTATATTTATTTTTTTCATAGTTGTTTTTTTAAAATGCTATGTTTAAGCCTAATGAATAACTTTGGGACACAGGAATACTCAACCCTGTGAACCCATATACATTGCTGCCAGCACTGTATTGATTTCCTTCTGGATCATATCCGTCGAAAGGTGTCCAGATAAGAATATTGTTGGCACTTGCTGAAACACTTACTTTATCCAAACTCAGGTCTTTCACAAACTGACCTGCAAAATCATAAGACAAGGATACGTTCCTTAACTTGACCCAAGAGGCATCTTGGACCAAGACCTCGGAAGCTCTATTGTATACATTTGAATTTCTATAATAGTCTTGATCTATCAAGGCCTCTGTTGTATTGGGAACAAACCCGCCGTTACCATCGTCCATCACTCCATCTAAAACCACATCCACATCCCTCTGTATAGTACTCAAAGGATTTCCATTACGAATGGAGTTTCTAAGCCCTGAATCATAAAGGTCTCCGCCTTTCTTCCATTCCAACAAAAAGTTGAAGCCAATTCCCTTCCAGTTTAGGTTACTTCCTATGGATGAAATAAAATCTGGAAATGCATTTCCCACAAGTACTCTTTCATCTGTATTTATTACCGGATACCCATCTGGCCCGATATAGCGCTCACCATTTTCGTACACCCATTTATAACCGTACAGCGAACCCATTTTATCACCTTCCCTAACTTCGGAAGTCACACCTGCAAATCCTGAATCAGCAAAGATTACCGATTCTATATCTTCGGGCAACCCTAAGACTTCACCCTCACTGGTCGACCAGTTCAAGATTAGTTCCCATCTGGTATTTTTGTTCTTGATGACGTCCCCACTAAGTAGAACTTCATGTCCAAATACCTTAAAGTTACCTGCATTTCTTGTTAACACGGAGTATCCTGAAGAATATGCTACACCTACATCGAATATTTGGTTTTCAACTTTTGTGGTGTAATATGCGTAATCCAATCTAATCCTATTGCTCAAAAACCTTAAATCGGCACCAAACTCTGTGGATTTATTGCGTTCAGGCTTTAGTTCATATCCAATAGAAGTGTCCCTTCTGTATCCTCCGGTTCCTCCAAAAGGAAAATCTCCGTCGACCACATACAGGGCAGGAGCCTTACCAAATTGAGGTCCTTTTCCAACCTCTGCATATGAAGCCCTCAGCTTTCCGAAGGTAAATGTATCGCTGTCCCCAAATAAATCTGATACATCATAGGCCAAACTTACAGAAGGATAAAAGAAAGATCTTTCGTTTTGAGGCAAAGTAGATACCCAATCATTTCTTCCTGTTACGGACAAGAACAACTTGTCCATATATCCCGCCTTAAACTCTGCAAAGACACCAACATTGCGTTCTTGGGAAACCGTTTTGTTGATAAAATAGTTAGTGGTATTTCCTATTTCATTGATTCCAGCTATATTCAGGCCTTCACCCCTAGCTTCCAAATAACTTCTTTTTGAATCTGATATTTGTTGTCCCAAGGTAAGGTCTGTGGTGAAATCATCCGACCAATCCTTGCTCATTGCTACCAAAAGGTTGGATTCCAATCCTGTATAGTTGATGTTCTGCTCCAAAATGAATCCGCCAACTTGGGAACCTCCATCCAAATCAGGCCCTACGTAACGATTCCTTGCATCAGAAAAGTTATCAATCTGAGCGGCATACGTTACGTTCAACCAATCCATTGGGGACCATTTGAAAGTTGCATTTCCAATCCAACGGTTTACATCGTCTTCCAAGTTACTGGTTTCCATGAGGTACCTCGGGTTATCTATGATTCCAAAAGAATAATCCCTTTCGCTCCCATCAGGGTTCAAATAATCATTGATGGGGAAGGTACCAGAAAAATAGGATAGTGCACTCATAACGGATTTATCACCACCATTGGGCCTTCTTCCTCCAGAATTGGTGAATGAAATGGAAGCATCTATTGTAAAATTGTCCGTTACCTTGTAACCGGCATTTAATCTAAAGTTGGTCTTTTTGTAATCCGTATTAGGCAAAATACCCTGTTCGCTGTTGTTACCCATAGAGAAGAAATAGTTCAAACGCTCGTTTGCACCACTGATGTTCATATTGATCTGTGAATTAAAGCCTGTCCTAAAAATATCATATGGACTATAGAACCGGTCATCTGTCAAATCAATGGTTTCTCCATCCACTTCAAAGGAATCAACAGCATACTCTGGACCCCAAGAATAGAATGAGGTTCCGCCCAATCGGGTAAATCCAGTATCCGTCTCCGGAGTATAAAGTGTTCTTGGAGCTCCGTTAAAGCCTTCCCTATATTTGGTCTGTAGAGATGGCGTAGTTTTTACTTCCCTGAAGGTAGTGGAAGCCGTAACATTGATTTTGGCCTTTCCACTCTTCCCTTTTTTAGTCGTTATGATGATTGCACCATTGGCAGCCCTAACACCGTAGAGCGCCGTTGCGGCTGCCCCCTTCAATACGTTAAAACTCTCAATGTCCTCAGGGTTTAAGTCGCCCGCCCTATTTGAGAAGGCAAATTGTTCGCTACTACTGGGCGAATTGGAACCCGAACTTGGTCTAACTTCTCCCGAAAATGTATCGTTGTTCATAGCAAGCCCATCAACAATGATCAAGGGTTGATTGCTCCTCGAAGGGTCGATGGAAGTGATGCCCCTGATCAAAATATCGACTCCTCCACCAGAAGTCCCTGATGATCGGTTGATCTGAACACCGGCCACACGACCCTGCAAACTTTCAATTGGGTTTGCTTGCCCTGCTAGATTAAGATTTTCTGTTTCAACCTTAGTAACGGAGTACCCTAAAGATTTTTCCTTCCGTTCAATACCAAAGGCAGTAACCACAACTTCGTCCAGTTGTGTTGAATCTTCTTCCAAAACAACGTCGACTGTGGTTTCGGAACCTACAGTAACATCTTTTAGCTTCATTCCTATATAGGAAAATCGTAGTACTTGCCCACTAGAGGCATTTATGGAATAATTTCCATCAAAATCGGTAGTTGCACCTATGTTCGTGCCACTAACCACTATGGTCACCCCGGGCAATGGCGTACCCGATACATCGGACACGGTACCTGTAATGGTCTGACCAAATGCGACAATGCATGAGAACATTGCAGCAAATGTTAAAAACATGCTTTTCATTAGGTTAGGTTTAAGTGAATAAGGGCGAAAAGTGGTTAATTTTTTTTACAAATCAAACATTTTAACATAGAAATGTTTGATTATTAATAATTTTAGGCCTTTGAATCAAGTATCTTCAAATAGTAGCCCTATTTTCTAAATATCTATCATGCAACAAACCTTTCTTTAGTTTCTAAATCTTAATAGATTTATTTCAAACATTATCAAAATGTTAAAATTTAGCATCTTAAAAATTAATTTTATCAAAAATTATCCCTATCTTTTAGATAATTATAAATCATCAAAAGTAGGGCATTATGAAAAAACTAGTTTTACTTTTCACTCTTGTTTTCGTTTTCGTGATAGCAGGAAGTTTCACGAAACATGAACCAAAGAACCCAACTATTGAAGGAACATGGGAGCTTCAAAGTTTTTACAACTATGACGGGGAAAACGTTATAGATACCATAGAAAAATCGGATGGATACAGACAGGTTAAGATGTACTCCAAAGAAAAAATCATGTGGACCCGATACGTCCCAGATGACCCCAATGGAAGATTTGGCTATGGCTCATACAGGGTTACGGATAACTCCTTAATCGAAGTGATAGAATATGGTGACGATGATATGATGAAAGCTTTGGACACCATGCGAAACTTCACTTTCGAACTTATCCTCAAGGAAGATACCTTCAGCCAAATCACTGTTGATTCTGACGGAAACAGAACATTTTCAGAAAATTACAAGCGGATTGATTAAACAATGACAATCATGAAAAAAGGCACTGAAATTTCAGTGCCTTTTTTCATATCCAGTATTTTAATATAATCAGCTTGCTATGAGGCCAACACTTCTTTGCTCTCTACAGCTGCCAAATAACGCTCTGCATCCAAAGCGGCCATACAGCCTGTTCCGGCTGCTGTAACTGCTTGCCTGTATATTTTGTCCTGTGCATCGCCACTGGCAAAAACACCTGGCTTATTTGTTTTAGTGGATTTTGGATGTGTAATGATATAGCCAGTTTCATCCATATCCAACTGTCCTTTAAACACATCGGTATTGGGTTTATGGCCTATTGCTATAAACAATCCTGTGATAGAGATTTCTTCTTTCTCTCCAGTTTCATTGTTTACAATTCGTAGTCCTTCCACAACTTGATCACCAAGAACCTCATCTACTTCCGTGTTGTAACGGATTTCAATATTATCGATACTGTTTACTCTATGCTGCATTGCTTTGGATGCTCTCATGTGGTCTTTGCGCACCAACATGGTTACCTTGCTACAAATGTTCGCCAAATAAGATGCTTCTTCCGCAGCTGTATCACCTGCTCCGACAATGGCCACTTCTTGACCTTTATAGAAAAAGCCATCACACACCGCACAAGCAGATACACCTCCACCTCGCAAGCGTTGCTCGCTAGGTAAATTCAAATATTTTGCGGATGCACCTGTTGAGATGATTACAGTTTCCGCTTCGAGCTTCGTAGAATCGTCCACCGTAATTTTATGGATTCCCCCTACTTCATCACTTAATTCAACCGCAGTTACCATCCCGATTCTTACCTCGGTACCGAAACGTTCGGCCTGCTGTTGTAATTGCATCATCATGGTAGGCCCATCAATCCCTTCTGGATATCCGGGAAAGTTATCCACTTCAGTTGTTGTGGTCAATTGCCCACCTGGCTCCAATCCTGTATACATTACCGGTTTTAAATCCGCCCTTGCAGCATAAATGGCTGCAGTATATCCTGCTGGTCCTGATCCAATGATCAATGTTTTGATTCTTTCCACTTGTTCTGACATATATCTTCTTCCTGAAATGTTACATTACAAAAGTAGGTTTTTTGTACAAAAACTTACACCCTTGATTTTCTGTGTTTCCTAAAAAGATGTGAACAATTGTGAATGAGAAATTAGGAGCTTATCATTTCGGGTTCGTCCAAATAAAAAAGAGCCGTAAAAAACGGCTCTTTTCCGAAAAAGTAGGTCAAATTTATGGGAACATAACATTTGATCTTTTAGAAAACCGTCACAACCAAGGGGCTCAACCTCAAAAACCCCTTGGAGCAACGTAAACCTTTTTACAAATAAGATATTGGGTTAAGAACACAAAGTACCCCATAATCACCCCATCCTATTTAAGGTTTGAACGTAAGCTTTAAAGCTTTGCGTTAACTGGGACAAACATACAACGGTAATATGATTTGTTAGGGGTACAATTAACGAATGGGCCATTTGATTTAACGAATGGCCCTTTTCAATTTATATTTGAGATTTTGGAGGTCTGCGTAGGAAGTTATTTACAAAAATAGCAGTCTATTGATTTTCAACAAATTGAATTGTTCAAGCTATTTAGTGCTTATATTTTAACTTTCTCTCGATGGTTTCGATCATTACATTGGCAATGTCCTTTCCTGTGGTATTTTCGATACCTTCCAATCCAGGTGATGAATTCACCTCCAAAAGGAGAGGTCCTTTGTTAGACCTAATCAAGTCAACACCTGCAACATCTAAATTGAATACTTTTGCAGATTTTATGGCCAATTTTCGTTCTTCTGGGGTTATTTTGACCTTAGATGCCGCACCACCTTGGTGAATATTGGCCCTAAACTCTCCTTTTTGCGCTGTACGTTGCATGGAGGCCACAACTTTGCCATTGACTACAAAACAACGAATGTCATGCCCGTTGGCTTCTTTAATAAATTCTTGAACCAAGATATTGGTCTGTACACTTTTAAAGGCATTGATCACACTCTCGGCGGCCTTATTGGTTTCGGCCAACACAACGCCCTTGCCCTGAGTGCTCTCCAATAATTTAATGATCAATGGGGCACCGCTGACCATACGAATAAGGTCTTTGGTATCCATTGGTGATTTGGCAAAACCTGTTGTGGGTATGTGAATATCGTTTTTGGAAAACAATTGGGATGCAAAAAGCTTGTCCCTTGACCTACCTATAGAATCGGCCGTGTTTAAGCAATAAACCCCGAGGGTATCGAACTGCCGTAACAAAGCGCAACCGTAAAAGGTAACCGCTGGTTTTATTCTTGGAATAACAGCATCGAACTTATCCAGAATGTTTCCACCTCGATATCTGATTTCAGGTGTGGAAGCATCCAATTTCATATATACGTGCTCCACATTCAAAAAAACCACTTTATGCCCGCGCATCTCGCCCGCTTCAATGATTCTTTTATTACTGTAAAGGTTTGGGTTGCTAGCTAAAAGACCTATCCTTAACCCTTTTTTTTCGGTGGTATAGGGCTTATATTTTTGTTCGAGTTGTTCCTCAGTAATATCCCCTTGAATAAAGCTTTGGGAAGGATTCACCAAAAATCTGTCGTTCATAGCCTCGCGGCCCAGCAACATACGGTACTCCATGGTATCCCTATTGGCCAAGGTCAAGTCTATTTCATAACTCTTTCCGGCAATAGTGACCGACGTCCTTATTACGGGACGTTCTTCCGCAATGCCCTGAGAACTCTTTACATTACGGACATCCACTAATTTGGCCTGACATAATATTGATATGCTTCTATTGTCTTGAACGGGATTCACCTCGAACCGGACCCATTCTTCCAATCCTTTGTTGAAAACCTTGATTTTACTGGCTTGAATCGATGATGTTTTTGCACCGGAATCCACTCTTGCCTTTATGGCAGGAATTCCTAAATCATCAAAACGGCACCATTCTTCGCTACCCAATATTTTTAAATCGTCCAAAACAACTATTTATTTAACTGATTAATCTCATTATAAACAGGTCAACCACCTCAACCAAGATCAAAATAATAATGATCCATTCCAGTCTGCTGCTTTCCCTGTGATCCATAATATTCATGAACAGACTTAGGTTCTCTTTGATCACAATACCCTGCTCCTTTATATTGCGGTACCTTTCCTTGAGGTCAAAGATTTGTTTTAGGCCCTTGTCCAGTCGATCCAGTTCCATGTCTTCCCACACTACTTCGTGTGAATCAAAAATATAGAGGTTCTCAGAGATTTGGTTGTTGATGTTCAACACTTTTGCAATGTGACGCTTCAACTTTTTTCCTCCCAAGTCCAATTTACCTTTTTGTTCCAGATAGGTGGTGTGCTGCCGAGTCTCTTTCATGGCTTGTTCGGAGAGTCCTGCAAAATAATCCAAAGCTACCGACTGGGATAGATGCAACAATGCCAACCGTATACCTTCCACATTTGATTTTGGCAATATCACTTTATCATGGTCTATTGTTGCCTTTTCGCGATCAGAAACGAGTTCCATATCCATCGTCTCCGTAATATCCGATTGACGCCATTCTTCACAAAATGGCTTGATTTCCATTAAAATTTCTGATATTTCGTTCTCGGCGTACCCAAAAAAGGAAACAACACCATATCTGAAAATATAAAGGTAACGTGATGCATCGGAATAAAAAAGTTCATCACGATCTCCATAAACCAGCTCTTTGCTCAGGGCGTTCCTGCAAGCGGGTATGTTGATACTTGCTGCGAGGTAAAGCGCCATTGCTTTTGATTCCATCTTTAATAAGTTAGTCTAGCCAACAAGGTTATTCTTCTTCAGAACTTTCGAGCTCATCGGTGTCCAAATCTGAATCTTCGCTGTCTTCATTGTCCGAATCATCAAAATCCTCCATGGCCATCACCAAACGCTTGCTTACTTTTATAAGATAAGCCGTGTCATCAGTTCTCACTTCAACACATTCCACTACTTCGTTGCTGGCGTTTCTGTATGTTACTATATCATCGTCGTCATAACCATCGGGAAATTTCTCAACAAGAAGGTTGAGTATGTTATTATCCAACTTTTTATAATCAACGATTACACGTTTTAAAACGGGGGTTTGTCCTTTTCTCATGGTTACATGTCTAATAAGTATGCGAAAATCAAAGGCGCCACAATGGTCGCATCCGATTCTACAATAAATTTGGGCGTGTCTATGTCCAATTTGCCCCAAGTGATTTTTTCGTTGGGAACTGCTCCAGAGTATGATCCGTAACTTGTGGTGGAATCGCTAATTTGGCAAAAGTAGCTCCAAAACGGAGTTTCTGTCTGTTCCAAATCCTGATATAGCATAGGCACAACACAGATCGGAAAGTCTCCGGCAATACCCCCACCTATTTGGAAGAAGCCAATGCCCTTTTCTGAATTGTTCATGTACCAATCGGCCAAAAAGGTCATATACTCGATACCTGATTTCATCGTGCTTGCCTTCAACTCGCCTTTGATCACATAACTGGCGAAGATGTTGCCCATGGTACTGTCTTCCCATCCTGGCACTACGATCGGCAAGTTTTTTTCGGCAGCTGCATACATCCAAGAATCCTTGATATCGATTTCATAATACTGCTCCAAGACACCAGATAGCAAGAGCTTGTACATATATTCATGTGGAAAATAGCGCTCGCCCTTTTCTTCGGCATCTTTCCATATATCGTAAATATGTTTCTGCAATCTCCTAAACGCTTCTTCTTCCGGAATACAGGTATCGGTTACTCGGTTAAGCCCCTTCTCCAACAGACCCCATTCTTCTTGTGGTGTAAGGTCCCTATAATTTGGTACTCTTTTGTAATGGGAATGTGCCACTAGGTTCATTAAATCCTCCTCTAGGTTGGCCCCGGTGCACGAAATAATATGAACCTTATCGGTACGAATCATTTCAGCAAATATTTTTCCTAGTTCCGCGGTACTCATCGCCCCGGCAAGGGACACCAACATTTTGGATCCTTGGTTCAATTGGTCTTCGTACCCTTTGGCGGCATCCACTAGGGCTGCCGAGTTAAAGTGCAAAAAGTATTTTTGTATAAATTGTGATATTTCTCCTTTGTTACTCATCGTAATCTTCTAAATTATTTTTGGATTTTTTGAAGTCGTCACCGTCCTCAAAGTTTTCATCCATGAATTCATTATTGTTTGAAAATTTGTAGCTCAACATCTTGTAATAAAGTTTCGCTGCCAAAAAATCGGATGATTTATCATTTTTGTTGGGGCATAGCTCCACAATATCAAAACCGACCACGTTTTTCTCTTTAAAGACCCTTCTTAAAAAGTCAAGGGTCTCGTACCAGAAAAGTCCTCCTGGCTCCGGGGTTCCCGTTGATGGCATTATCGATGGATCTAGTGCATCGAGGTCAAATGTTATATACACATCATCCGTCATTAAGTCCAATGCAGAGTCCATCCAAAAATCATCGGAAATCATCTCATGGGCAAAGAAAACATTGTCCCTGTCCATTACCAAGGTTTCGGTATAATCCATACTACGAATTCCAACTTGGACCAGATTTGTGGTTTCCTTGGCCTCGTACATTGCACAGGCATGATTATACTTGGACCCCAAATATTCTTTTCTAAGATCGGTATGTGCATCAAGCTGAAGCACGGTCAAATCTTCAAAACATTCACTGAACGCCCTTATGGCTCCTATGGAAATGGAATGTTCCCCACCTATCATGGTAACCAACTTATTGCGTTTAATGTAATCTTTGACCGTTCCATGAACGGCTTCTACCATTTCTTCCGGGGAATCCAGCTCGGTTATTGCATCTGCAAGATAAATTCCTTGTTTGTACACTTCGCTATCGGTCTCGATATCGTAAGTCTCCATGTTTTCGGAGGCTTCCAAGAAGGCTTGCGGACCTTTGTCCGCACCTTTGCCCCAAGTACTGGTACCATCGTAAGGAACGGGCAACAATACTACTTTAGCTTTTTCGGCCGAACCGTATTCCTTTGGAATTCCGGCATAAGTTTTTTCTGTTTTCATTTTTATTTTAATTCCTTTTTCAATTTTTGCTTGGCTCCTGAAGGTTGTCCGCCTCTACCAAAACATCGGAATCTTTTTTGCTTTCATAGCCCAATATGGATAAAAACTCGCCTGCCGTTTGTTGTTTGGCGAATACCGATGTAGTTATGTTCCCATCCTCATCCCTATTGATCAAAATATGTTTAGGATGTGGAATTAGGCAATGCTGTAGGCCTCCAAAACCTCCAATGGTCTCTTGGTATGCCCCTGTATTGAAGAAACCAATATACAGTGGTTTGTCCTTTCTATATTTTGGCAAATAAATGGCGTTCATGTGCTGCTCCGAATTGTAATAATCATCGCTATCACAGGTTAGGCCGCCTAATAGGATACGCTCATATTCATCGTTCCACCTATTAATTGACAACATGATGAAACGTTTACTGATTGCCCAAGAATCTGGCATGGTGGTGATGAAGGACGAGTTGATCATGTTCCATTTTTCCCTATCGTTCTGTTGTTTTTGATAGAGTACTTCATAAATATTTCCGCCACTCTCACCTACGGTAAAGCTTCCGAACTCGGTAAAAATATTGGGGACTTCCACTTCTGCTTCATCACAGGCCTGACCAATTTGGTGAATGATCTCATCCACCATATACTCATAATCATATTCAAAGGCCAAAGAATTTTTTATCGGGAAACCACCGCCAATATTAAGGCTATCCAATGTTGGACAGACTTTTTTAAGGCTGATATACACCTTTAAGCATTTCATCAATTCGTTCCAGTAATAAGCGGTATCACGGATTCCGGTATTGATAAAGAAATGGAGCATCTTCAGCTCCACTTGCTCATTTGGTTTTATAGATTGGTTAAAGAATGGAACTATGTTCTTGTACCCTATGCCCAATCTTGATGTATAAAACTCAAATTTTGGTTCTTCTTCCGAAGCGATACGGACACCAATTTGGAACTTGCCATCGATTTCTTCGCTCAAGAGATTGATCTCCTCATAATTATCGATTATCGGAATACATTTTTTATGTCCGTTGTTTATTAAACGGGCTATGTTCTGAATGTACTGATCTCTTTTGAATCCGTTGCAAATCACATAATTGTCCTTGGTAATTTTTCCAGTCTTTTTTAGATGTTCCACAATATTAATATCAAAAGCCGAAGAGGTTTCGATATGGATATCATTTTTGAGCGCTTCATTCAAAACATGCTCAAAGTGAGAACTCTTGGTACAATAACAATAATGATATTTACCAGCGTATTTGTGCTTTTTTATAGCCGAATTGAACCACCCCTTCGCCCTTTGGATATTATCCGATATTTTGGGTAGATAGGTAAACTTTAAGGGAGTACCATATTTTTGGGCAAGTCCGTACAGGTCTATACCATGAAATTGTAATTTGTTGTCCTCCAATTGAAATTCCTCTTGTGGAAAATCGTAGGTCTGCTCGATAAGATCGATATATTTTGTTTTCATTTAAATTTCGTAATTGTATTAAAAGATAATGAGAAAAATAGAAGTCTAAAAATCAAACTTTCTCAGATACGAAATTCAAATACGGTATAAGGCACAAAATAGGGATTCCGTGAAAAATCACGGTTATAATGATGTAGTTCTTCGAAAGTCAGCCCGTGTATTCGGTGTCTTGATCTTAAGACGGCTTTTTGGGTAGACTTTCTTATCCCCAAAAGCCCGAACATGAAAAAATTCTTCAAAGCTTATAGGCAATGAACCCTAATTGGTCGGATTCATTTTATGGGGGCAAACATAAATAAAAATCCAATACTGCAACTTTTTTTGGATATTTTTTTAATACGTATAACTAATTGATTATATGTACTTTACAACACAATGAGATTTATTTTATATCATTCCAAAATAAAAATGGCCAGTAATTTGGAAATTACGGGCCATCTTAAAATATTATTTAATGCTCGTCTACATCAACCTACCAATGGTGGCTTGTCATTAATGAACGGCTGCTTGTAATAACGTCTTCCTGTCGCCTTATACAAAGCATTGGACAATGCTGCTATTGCAGGCGGCAAGGATGGTTCTCCCAGACCTGTTGGATCAATTCCATTGTCTACAAAATGAACCTCGATATTTTTTGGAGCCTCTGAATGACGGATAAGTCGATAGGTATCAAAATTGGATTGCTCTGGCTTACCATCCTTAAATGTCATGGCACTGTAAGTAGAGTGACCTATTCCATCGATCATACCACCTTCTATCTGGTTTTTGGCCGCCAATGGGTTGATTACGATTCCACAATCCACCGCACACCAAATATTATCTACCCTAGGTATATCTCCGCCATCTTCCAGTTCTATTACTTGAGCCACATAAGAGTTATGGCAATAGTAAGCCGCCACACCTCTGGCTTTTCCTGTATCGGTTCCCCAATTGGCTTTCTCTTTGACCAATTTAAGCACTCCAGCATATCGTGCAGGGTCGTAATCGTTGCTTTCCGGGTCACCAACTGGATTGTTTATGGCCCTATCAAATAGTTCCAATCTGAAATCCAATGGGTCTTTGCCCGCAGCTTCGGCCACCTCATCTATAAAAGCTTGTTCTGCCCCCGCAATAAAATTGGAACGGGGCGCTCTCCAAGCACCTGTGGTAACATTGGTCTGTAAACTATGTTTTTCGGCCAGATAATTGTCCACTGCACCTGCCGGGAATCGGTTTTCAAAAATCAAATCATCGTTGGTACCGGCTCCCCTGACATGCCAGGCAATCAAATTGCCCTTATCATCGAGCCCTGCTTTGAACTTAACTTTGTATGATGGCCTATAAGTACCTTGCGTCATATCATCCTCCCTTGAGTACACCAGTTTAACAGGAGCATTCATTTTTTGGGAAATCACGGCTGCTTCTATCACAAATGGCCCATAGAGTCGGCGACCAAAACCACCTCCCATACGGGTCATCATAATATCTATTTTTTCTACTGGCATTCCCAAACGCGCAGCTACTGTTTTTTCGGTAAATTCAGGTGTTTGTATAGGTCCCAGCAATTCGGCTTTCTCTGGTGTAACATGCGCAAAGAAGTTCATCGGCTCCATGGTATTGTGTGCCAAATAAGGTGCCGAGTATGTGCTTTCCACAATTTTGGCCGCTTTGGCGAATGCCGCGTTCACATCACCATCTTTTCTTGCTGGTGTTTCTGTTGGCTTTTCCAGTAATGCGGTCAGTTCTTCTTCATGATAGGATGTACTTTCCGCCGTTGAATCCTGCTCCCATTCCACCTCAAGTGCCTTTTTAGCTTGCATACATTCCCAAGTGCTGTTCCCAACAATGGCAACCAATTCGGAAATTCCACCTTGATCGGACCATTGCTTCTCTATGCCTTCGGGATATACTTCAAAATGGAAAACATCTTTGATTCCGGGCATGGACTTAACCGCATCGGCGTTCATGCCTTTATATTTCATACCGAATGCTGGCGGATGCACGATCATGGCGGTCAACATTCCTTCTTTATAGACATCGAGACCAAACAATGGTTTCCCTGTAACTAATTTGGGCCCATCCACGTTTTTCTTGTCTGTTCCAATTATGGAAAAAGTTCCATTGTCTTTCAATTGCACCTCTTCGGGCACTTCGATACTTGTGGCAGCGGAGGCCATTTCACCATAACCAGCTGAATTTCCACTGGCTTCGTGGGTCAACACACCATCTTTGGTTGTAATCTCATCTGCTGAAACGTTCCATGCTTGAGCGGCGGCCTCTTTCAACATTTGCTTTGCGGTGGCACCGGCCATACGCAGGCTTTCCCACCCTTGTCGGATAGATTGGCTTCCTCCCGCCAATTGGCGAGTGAAGATGTCCGTATTCAGTGGTGCTTGCTCCACAATTACATCTTTCCATGCAATGTCCAATTCTTCGGCCACGATCATGGGCATGGATGTTTTCACGTTCTGACCAATTTCTGGGTTTGGTGACATTATGGTCACCAAACCGTTATCGCCTACTTTTAGAAAGCCGTTCAGGTCGAACCATTCTTTGGGTAAATTATTTACCTGCTCGGGAGTCATTTTACAAGAAGCCAACCAGCTAAAGCCTATCACAAGCCCTCCACTAGCTAATCCTGTATTCCGAATAAAGGCACGTCGCCCTATTTTAGTCTTTACAAGTGTCATTCTACTAGTTTTATGGGTTATGATTTAGCCGCGAGTTTTACGGCTTTTTTGATTCTTGTGTACGTTCCACAGCGGCAGATATTACCGTTCATGGCCATTTCAATTTCCTCGTCAGTTGGGTTGGGGTTTTTCTCCAGAAGAGCAGAAGCAGTCATGATTTGACCTGCTTGACAATACCCGCATTGAGGTACGTCCACTTCCAACCAAGCTTTTTGTACGGGATGGTCACCTTCTTCTGACAACCCCTCTATAGTGGTGATTTCTTGGTCTCCTACAGATGAGACCGTCAACATACAGGCTCGAGTAGCCGTGCCATTCAAATGAATGGTACAAGCACCGCATTGTGCGATTCCGCATCCGTATTTTGTTCCAACTAAATTTAAGTGATCTCGTAAAACCCAGAGCATTGGAGTGGATGGATCCACATCAACCTCTTGTTTTGTTCCGTTGATGTTAAGTGTATAAGTTGCCATATAGTTGATTAATTCCTTTGAAGTTAAATATTTCTTGGAACATTTCTGGAAACTCCCTTACAACATCCCTAAAAATTAACATTGTTTTTAGGTTTTTTGAGGTTAATTAAAATGGATATAAATAACTGGGCGGCATTATTGGTTCCACAAGTCAAAAAACCGGATAATGATAGATGGTTTAAAAGTCTTGATTTCAATACTTCAACCGGGCAAAAACTGGTAAATGGTCGGATGGGTATCGTGTATCCTTGGAATCACTCAAAATGGCACTTTTTAAAACCTCAAATTCATTGGAAACAAATATGTAGTCTATTCTATTCTTAACCGGTTTATTGAATTTAAAACCATTAAAAGTTCCATCTGGCCCAAATGCATTTTCGCCCGCCGCCACATGGGTATCTTTCATTTCAGTAAGGATAACCTGAACACCTGGGCTGTCACTTTCCAGATTAAAATCTCCTGTGACCACTACCGGGTAATGCTCCGTGTTCAATTCTTTTATTTTTTGGAGAATGAGCTTGGAACTTTCTTCACGAGCCTTTACTCCCACATGATCAAAATGGGTGTTAAAGACCATAAACTTTGTCCCATCTCCCTTATTCTGAAAAATCCCGTACGTACATGTCCTTGGTAAGGCAGCATCCCATCCTTTGGATGGTTCTTCGGGAGTTGAGGATAACCAAAATGTAGATTCTTCAAGTAATTTGACTCTTTCCTTATTGTAGAAAACTGCTGTGTGCTCACCTCTTTCATCGCCATGGTCACGACCCACACCAAAATAAGCGTAATCCTTCAGTCCCTCATCTATCTCCTTTACCTGATGAATCAATCCCTCTTGAATACCAAATACATCAGGATTGTAAAAATTGAGTTGCGAAATGAGAAAGTCTTTTCGGTTGTCCCAATTATTGGGAGCATCATCTGGATTATCGTATCGGATATTGTAGGAGATAATGTCAATGGTTTGACTTTTAGCAATTGAAACAGAAAGTATTGCAACTAAAAAGAGTACTAATTTTTGCATTGGTATAGGGTCATCAAATTATATTAAAGATATGCAAGCTATCCAATTTCTGAAGTATAGATGTTATCATATCTTTATTTTAACGCTTCGTAGGTCTGTTCCACTCCATAACATGATAACTATCAGAAAAATAAAGTGGAATTTATATTTCCTTAATCCAAATTAATCGTTCAACAACCGTTTTACCCTTTTCATAATATTTTTTGGTAATCCCTTAGTCTTCATTAGTCGTACAGAGGTCTACTTTAGCCTGCAAATCTTTTACAAACAACCATTATCAATCACAACCAGTATTGCCTAACGTGCAATCCATCCAATTCAAATTATGATATTACACCAACAATTACATTCCTTCTTTCCCGATTGGGACAAAAAACTAGGAAGGACAATGCAGCTATTGGGGATAGTGATAGCCATCATTACATCCGAAGCTCTATGTGCGCAAACTCCATCCGATGGGCTTATGATGCCTTCCAAAAACATCTGCGTTCTTTTCTCCTATGACATGGGCACTTTTGATAGATATTGGGAGGGTTCCGATCTACGTTCCAATGAGACCATAGCTACTGTTGACCGAAATATGGTTCTGCCCATGGCTGCCATAGGTATTTTGGACAACCTTAATTTTTATGTGAGCCTACCCTTTATCAGCACCGAATCTTCAGAACCTAACGGAGGCTTTTTTACCGGGGCCAGAGGGTTTCAGGACATTGGTTTTGCCTTGAAATACAGACCCGTTCGAACGGAATGGGGACCTGGTCGGATTTCCTTTTTGGGAACCGCAGGGTTCAGCACTCCCTTTACCAACTATCTTTCCGATTACAGGCCCTATAGCATTGGTGCAGGAGCGCCGGAGTTTTCCCTGAGGGCAATAGCTCAATATGAATTTAAAAATCAACTTTATTTCCGTGCCTCTGCAGCACACCTTTGGAGAGGATATACCGAGGCAGAGCGCGATTATTATTATAATGATGGGAGCTATTATACCGCTTGGATGGACGTGCCCAATGCATGGACCTATGAAACCATTCTTGGAAAATGGTTGTTCGACACCTCCTTAAAGCTGGAACTGAGCTACTCCAGCCTCACCTCCACCAGTGGTGATGACATTAGGGCCTATAATGCGGCCCAACCTACCAACAAAGTTGAAGTTGACAGATTGGGATTCTCGGCCCAATACTATTTTAAATCCATTAAAGGATTGGGCGTCGTGGCCTATCATAACCGAGTAATTGATGGAAGAAACGCACCAAAAATGAGCAATACCGGGTTTGGACTGACTTATCAATTCAACGTAATCAAAAAACAAACTGATGAAGAAAATGCGCAATAATATTACCATACTGCTTTTGACCGCATTGGTTATCAGCCTAATATCCTGTGAAAAGGACACACCACAATACCTTCCGTATGAAGGGTATACCTACGCCGAACTTAATACAAATGGCGGGAATTGGGTTCCTGTGCTCCAATCTTCCGGCGATGCTATAGACATTGCAGTCCCCATGGCGACTGATTCACAGGAATATTTGAGTGAAATTCAAGAATTGAAAGAGGCTATGTCAACCATGACTTCCGATCAAAGAAAAGCTATAAAATATTGGACCAACAACCCGGCGATTCGATGGAATGAAATTGCGTTGGAACTCATTGCCAAATACAATTTGATTCCCGGACCCAATGCTGATGGTACCTATACTTTGCCAAACCCATCCAATCCAGAGGGCCCACCTGCATTTCCTTTTGCGCACCCACCATATGCCTGTAGAGCTTTGGCCTATATGTCCGTGGCACAATTTGATGGACTTATTTCGGCATGGCACTACAAATATGAATACAATCGGCCAGCTCCTTTTCAACTGGATGAAACCATTGACTATGCTTATGAAGAAAATAATCTTCCATCTTATCCTTCCGATGGTGCCGTAGTTGCAAGGGCATCCAGAAACATTCTTTCGGCCATGTTTCCTTTGGAAGTGGAATACCTTCAAAAAATGGAAGAGGAACATCTTGAAAGTCTGTTGCTGTCCGGTGGCAACGTTATGAGCGATATTACCGCAGGGCTGGAAATAGGTGATGCCGTGTCAGAAACGGCGTTGACAAGGGCATCCAACGATGGAATGAAGAACGCTCAAACACCGAAGGCCGTATCCGATTCCATCAAACAAGCTGCCTATGACCGATTTGGTTGGGCCTGGGACAATCTGGAAATACCAGTGCGGCCCGTAGGGCTTACACCGTTGTTTAGTAAGGTAACCATGTGGAGCATTGATGATGTGGAAAGTGTGCGCCCGATTCCACCTCCACAATTGGATTCACAAGAATTTTTGGATGATGTGGAACTTTTAAAGGATCATGCCAAAAACATGACCGATGAAAAAAGAAGGATTGCCAATTTCTGGCAAGACGGTTTGGGAACCTACACTCCTCCAGGGCATTGGAACCGTATTGCCAACGAGTTTATGGTAGAATACAAACTCAACCCATTGCAGACCACTAGAACACTGGCTTATATGAATATGGCCATAATGGACGCAGGTATCAGTTGTTGGGACGCGAAATATTATTACCACTACCCAAGACCCATTCAATTGATCGAAGGTTTTGAAACTATCGCCGGAACTCCCAACTTCCCTAGTTATACATCTGGCCACAGTGTTTTTTCCGCTGCTGCCTCGGAGGTTTTGGCCTATGTGTTCCCCAACGAAGCAGCTACAGTCAGGGCGTGGGCCGAAGAAGCGGCCATCTCACGTGTATATGGCGGCATTCATTGGAGTTTTGATGCCACGGTTGGAACGGACCAAGGTCGTGAAGTAGCCCAATACACTATCGACAGGGCCAAAGCAGATGGCGCAGACGAGTAGTTAAAAAAATAGGATATACTAAACACTGACCATGGTATATAAAAAAGCCCGATTTGTTTTTATCGGGCTTTTCTGTTATTTATATAGATTTTAGATATTATGCTTTGCTTTCTTTAACCATATTCTATTGTTTAAGTACAAAGGTTTCCGAAAGCTCGGCATCTGAATTGGTTCCAACAAACACTTCGAATTCACCTGGTTCTGATACAAATTCAAGCTGGGCGTTGTAGAATTTTAAATCGTCTGCCGAAAGGGTAATCGTTACTTCCTTGCTCTCCCCTTTCTTAAGCATGACTTTCTGAAAACCTTTCAATTGACGCTTTGGTGGTGTAATGCTTCTGACCAGATCCCTCAAATACAATTGCACGACTTCTTCCCCATCGTAATCCCCTGCATTTTTAACCGTTACGGTAGCTGAAACTGATTCATCCTGAGCGATTTCTTTTTTATTCAATTTGAGATTCCCAAACTCAAATGTGGTATAGCTTAACCCATACCCAAAAGGTAAGAGTGGTGCATTGGGCGCATCCAGATAATTGGAGCGGAATTTTTGAAATTCGCCACTTTCCGGCGCAGGCCTACCAGTGACCTTTGCACTATGATAGATTGGTATTTGCCCCACATTTACTGGCCACGTAGCGGTCAACTTCCCCGATGGATTATAATCACCAAAAACCACATCGGCAATAGCATTACCGGCTTCCACTCCTGGATGCCAAACCTGCAAGATGGAAACAGGCATATCAAATTCTTCTGGAATCGTTAACGGTCTGCCGCTCATCAAAACCAAGGCAACCGGTTTCCCGGTCTCCACTAATGCATTTATCAGTTTCTTTTGACTTTCTGGAATGGAAATATCGGTACGACTGGATGACTCTCCACTCATTTCGGTCGCCTCACCGACCACTGCAACGACCACATCCGAAGTTTTTGCCAATTCAACAGCTTCTTGGAGCATTGCTTCAGGCGAGCGCGTATCGATTACGATTCTTTCCCCAAGTGAATTTACATTTTTGGCAAAATCTGCATCATCTGAGATATTGGCACCTTTGGCGTAATCAATACTAGCGTTTGGTGCCACGTTTTTGAATCCCTCCAAAATGGTCACGGCCAAATTAAAATCCCCTGTCGGCGCCCAAGTTCCGAGCATATTTTCCCTGCTATCGGCCAACGGGCCTACCAATGCAATCTTGCCTTGCTTTTTTAGGGGAAGTATGTTATTGTGATTTTTTAGCAATACGAAGGACCGGGTTGCCAATTTGCGGGCCAATGCCCTGTTCGCATCGGTAAGTATATCCTTTTTAGGACGCTTGGAATCCAAGTATTTGTAGGGGTCATCAAAAAGTCCGGAAATGTATTTGGCCTCCAATACTCTTCGGCAGGCGTTGGTAATATCCGCTTCGGTCACTTTGCCTTCATCCAAGGATTTCTTTAAAGTGGTCAAAAAGCCCTCACCCACCATATCCATATCCAATCCTGCCTTCAACGCCAATGCAGAAACTGCTTGAAGATCTCCCAAGCCATGTGGAATCATTTCGTTTAATGAGGTATAATCGGATACCACGAAACCTTCAAACCCCCATTGATCACGTAGCAAATCGGTCAACAGCCATTTATTTCCTGTGGCGGGCACACCGTCCACATCATTGAAAGAACTCATCACACTGGCCGCTCCTGCATCAATGGCCGCTTTGTACGGTGGCAGGTACTGGTTGAACATTTTGATCTTACTCATATCCACTGAATGATAATCCCTACCGGCCTCGGCAGCACCGTAAAGCGCAAAATGTTTTACACAGGCCAACATGGTATGGGAAGCAGCCAAATCATCTCCCTGATATCCCTTGACCATCGCAACCCCTATTTTTGAGCCCAGATAAGGATCCTCGCCCGCCCCTTCGGAGATACGTCCCCAACGTGGGTCGCGTGCAATATCCACCATTGGAGAAAAATTCCAGTTGATACCATCTGCGGTGGCTTCCCTAGCGGCCATTTGAGCTGCTTGCTCTACCAAATCCATGTCCCAACTGGATGATAGCCCCAACGGGATAGGATATGTTGTTTTGTAGCCATGGATTACATCGGAACCTATCAACAGTGGAATACCTAATCGGCTATCGTTCACTGCAATTTCTTGTGCTTGCCTCACCCTATCAGGACCGGCTACCCCAAAAAGGCCTCCTACTTGACCATTTTTAATCTTAGATCCTACATCTTTACTTACGACTTCACCAGTAGCAACACCGCCACCGGGCGTCAATAAATTCAACTGACCTATTTTTTCTTCAATGGTCATTTTGTTCAGTAACTCTTCTACTTGAGGAATCCGTTTTTGGGCGTTTGCACCCATAACGGCAAATCCCATTAGTGCGAGCAGGAGTTTTTTATAGTACATGATCAGGTTGTTTTGATATTTGATTCTTATTCTGATATTGCCTGAATTGGCTTTTTGACATGAGAAAACAACCAAGGCAATAAATCAGGCTCAGCAAAAGCAGGGTCCCAACTATTGTGATTGGCAAAATCGTACATTGTAAATTTTGGATATACCCCAGCTTTTAAAAGTGCTGAGACCATTTCCATGGATTTCAATGGATGTACCACATTGTCCTGTGCCCCATGAAACACCCATAACGGAGTGTTTTTGGCGTAATTGGCAACCGACCCTGGTTCACCTCCACCACATATCGGCACTGCCGCTGCGAAGGTATCCGGTTTTCTATTCAATAATTCAAATGTGCCCATACCTCCCATGGACAATCCCATCAGGTAAATCTGGTCATCTTTGGAATAAGGTTGTTGAATGGTGGTCTCGAGCAGGTCCATAACCATTTGCATGGGTTTTGTTGGACCGTCACTATACTTAAAATCCAGGTTAATGGGGTACGAACTTCTGTCAACATCCACACTGGCCCAATAACTATCCGTAGGACATTGTGGAAAAATGACGATTGCCGGATATTTTTCCTGTAAATAATCCGTTGCGAACAGTTTACCTCCATTCCATAATTGTCTTTCATTGTCGTTACCGCGCTCTCCGGCTCCATGAAGAAAAAGGACGACAGGATAGCTTCCGTCCTCCTTAAAATTCTTTGGATACATAATGCGATATCTTAAGGTATCGCTCCCATCAATCAACATTTTAGCTTCATATTTAGACTGCCATTGAGCAGAAACCAATGTACAAGCAAGGAACATCAGAAAAAATAATACTCGTTTTGTCATATCAAAATCCAAGTTTGGTCAAACCAGCCTGAACGTCTTCATTGGCCATGAACAAGTCCCAAAGCAATCCGGTTCTATAGTTTTCAATCATAATGATCTGTGGTCCTTGGTCAATGGCCAAATACGCCTCTGCCACCCAATCGTATTCTGGGCTAAAGGCATCGTAAAACCCGGCCGGTCCCAACAAATCTGCTCTATTTCTATAAAAATAATGCATTGCCGCCAAAGATTCTTCCGGTGCGTAAGGAATTGAACTAATGGCTGCGGTTGGTGAAATTACTCCTGTGTCATTATTTGGACTATGGGCATCATACCCTATGCTCCCATCATTGTTTCTTGAGTAACTCGCAGTTAGTCCCCAACAGTCTGCTCCATAGTCTTGATGAAATCCGGGATTCGCCACACAATATTCATAGTTGATCATCGTATGGCTCACGTTCACGTCCCAATAATTGACATAATCATCGGAAAGGTTTCTTGGGTCGAGCCCCAAATAGGAATAATGTGCCCAAAATAGTGGCCCACCAAATTGCTCAGCGCCGTTGTGCTTTACCAAGAGTGGATAACCGTATTGGGTATTTGATGATTGTATTCCTCCATTGGAAGCCCAACCGTTGGTATAAACTTCTTTTTCGATAGTAAAATCGGGTGAAGCGGCCGCCATGACATAGGTTATCAAAACTTCGTTGTACCCTTTAAGCTGCATGTTGATTGCAAAATCATGATTTGGGCTCCAGTGCCAATACAGTACATTTTGATTTTGTGTATACCAATCCCATTCCACACCTTTCCACAGATCATCAGCCTGTTGGGCCAGTGCTTGTTCTACATCCGTCCCATTTTTGAAATATTCCTTTATACAAACCAAACCCTGCGCCAAGAATGCGGTCTCTACCAAATCACCTCCATCATCCAAATCGCTAAATGGAATTACGGCACCTGTAGCCCCGTTCATCCAATGTGGCCAAGCCCCATGAAATCGGTCCGCATTTTCAAGAAAATCCAATAAGGTATTCAATCGATCCACGGCTTCTGTCCGAGAAACAAAACCTCTTTCAATACCCACTAAAATAGCCATAAGTCCGAATCCGGTTCCGCCTGCCGTTACCACACCTTCGCTGTTTCCAGGGTCATTGGGGTGATATCTTTCCCTTGCGCCACCGGAGTTGGAATCGGCATAGTCCCAGAAATATTTAAAGGTTTCCTCTTGGGTCAAATCCAATAGCTCTTCATCCGAAATTGCAGGTTCTTCTTCCTCTTCTTCGGAACCGCTACCCGGCAGCTCTGGTTCTGTGGGAACATAGGTATAGTCATCGCCTCCACAGGACAGCATCACGATGGAAAAAAGTGAGAGGTATATTGCTTTTTTAATCATCTGTGTTTGTCATCTCGGGGCTTTCAAAACCCAATTTCTTCAAGCCTTTTTGCACTTCTTCATTGGCCATGAACAATTTCCATAACAATCCACTTCGATAGTTTTCAATCATCACTGGAATTGGACCTTGGTCTATTGCCAAGTATCGTGGCAAGTACCAATCGTCTTCCAGGCTAAAAGCGTCATAAGGACCGTACTTTCCTATGAGGCTATCCTGTTCTTTGTACATAAACCGTAAAAACTGTTTGCTCTCTTCAGGAGTATATGGCATGGAAGAAAGTGCTGCGGTTGGGGAAATTACGCCCAGATCAGCTTCGGGTCGGTGCCCAGCATATCCATTTATGGAATAGCTAGAGGTCAACCCCCAACAATCTTCGCCGTAACCTTTGTAACCCTTGGGGTTATCCACACAATATTTGTAGTGAATCAATGCATGGTTCCTGTTCAGTTTCCAATAATCGCCAAATTGATCCTTCAACCCTTTAGGATTAAGTCCTAAATAGGAATAATGGGCCCAAAACAAAGGCCCAACGGGTGCATCACTATGCTCATAATGATTGAGCTCAGTTTCCAGGCCGTAGTATGTGGTATCTTTGGCGATTTGTCCGTCGACTCCCCAACCCTTTTCATAAACTGATTTTTTGATAGGGTGTGTGGGAGATGCTGCTGCCAAAATATACATAATCAGGGCTTCGTTGTAACCCCCTACGGGAAAGTTCATCTCCCATTGGTACTCGGGACTCCAATGCCAGTATAGCACATCTTCACCGTTTTTGGTGTACCAGTCCCACTCAACTTCTTCCCATAGCTCTTGGATTTTTTGGGCCAATTGCTGTTCACGTTCATTTCCATCCTTAAAATAGGCTTGAACGGTCAGTAATCCTTGCACCAAGAAAGCTGTCTCTACCAAATCTCCTCCATTGTCTTTTTTGCTAAAAGGGGTCACTTTTCCTGATGGTAACAGCCAATGGGGCCAAGCCCCATGAAAACGGTCTGCTTTTTCCAAAAAACCAACAATTTGCTCGTAGCGTTCCAGTGCCTGTTCACGGGTTATGAATTCTCTTTCGACACCTACCAAAATGGCCATCAGTCCAAAACCTGAACCTCCTGTGGTAATAATATCCTTGTCGTGGTTGGGGTAAACTCCATCCATGTGAATTCGTTCCCTAGCCAATCCTGAGACCGGTTCTGCTCCATCCCAAAAGTAGTTGAAGGTCTGGTATTGGACCGAATCGAGCAATGCCTCATCGGTATAAGCCAAACTATCCGAATAACTTTCAGATATTGATTCTTTGCTTTTTTCTTTAGTTTTTTGGCCATTGCACCCTACAAGTAGGGTGACAACGGCCAATGGTAATACAATTAACCTCATAGAAATAACTAAACTTACTAACTCAAATATTTTGATGTGCTACAAACAAGTAGCTCATTAATTGTTCATGACTTCCTGTACCTCTTCTTGGGTAAGTGATTTATTGAAGAACCTCAACTCATCTATTTGACTTTCATCCGATAAATGGCCCCACTCGGTAAATCTTGGTGCACCGGAACCGATACTGAAGAAATCACAATCGGACCAATCGATACCGGATATTGTATTTTGCCCCACTGGTTCTCCATCAATATAAACGACAGCATTGGAACCAGAAATTGTAATGGCCAAGTGTATCCAACCCGTTGCAACCAATGGATCTAGGTCGGCATTTTCTCCGCCATCTACCCATGCATCTGCTGTTCCATCACCTACATTTAGCTTGAAGCGTTGCATTCCACCTACATTTTCTCTAAAGAAACGGAATCCGCTGGTTCTAAGGTTCTGAACTTCTGGATAGCCAGCATTTTCGGTATCCTCCGGTCCTGCCGTTAAAATACCTGCATTGTTTTCGGTCACGTTCATTTTGTACCACATGGTAGCACTAAAATTGTCTGATGTCAATCCCTGTGTTGGGAACGTTAGATAAGAATCAACCGCCCCTGCATAAGCATCGGTACCTTCTACGCTCTCTCCTGCAAACCCTGGATTTCCAACTTCGGTCGCCTCAGTTTCCCTGAACATTTCCATATAATCCCCGTCAAATGGCATGTAGAAGAATTCGCCGTCAAATGTTGGTGGGTAAGATGAAACCAATTCTCCCGAATCATCGGCCATAATAGTTTGAATTTCTTCTTGGGTGATCGCTCGATTGAAAATTCGAAGCTCGTCCATCAAACTTTGGTCAGAAAGATGGTTCCACTCGGTAAAGTTGGGTGCTCCAGACATAATGGACAACACATTGCAATCTGTCCAATCGATACCCGGAAATGTGTTTTGACTTACCACTTGTCCATTGATGTAGACAACAGCTTCCGAACCGGAAATAGTAAATGCCAGATTGACCCACTCACCAGTGGCAGGATCTACATCTGCCATTTCTCCACCATCAAACCATTCCGCTCCTTCACCATAACCTGCAGTAAGCTTAAATCTTTGTTCCCCACCGGCATTTTCCCTGAAAAAGGCAAAGCCTTTGTTTCTATCGTTAGTGGTTCCATCTGTCATTGGTGGGCTCATGGTCAAAATACCAGCCCTGTCCGGCACGGCATTTATTTTTACCCAGAAAATGGCACTGAACTCTGGATTTGTCAATCCATCTGTTGGCAACGTTAAATAAGCACCCTCCGCCCCTGCATAAGCTCCAGAGCCATTTAGGCTTTCTTCTTCACTTGCAAACGATGGGCTACCTACTACTGTCGGGGTTTGGAAAGAAATCAGATCTATCCAATCGCCATTGAAAGGCATATAAAGTATCTCTCCCTCGTATTTGGGCAAATATGGAGGTTCCTTGGAAAAGTTTACTGTAGCGGAAGTAGATTTTCCATCCAAATCCGTTGCGGTAACGGTCAGCTCATGCTCACCGTCCATAAGGCCTTCATAAACCAGATCACTTACAAATACCCTGCGATAATCCGTGAACCCACCACTATATGTGGCAATGGTACTGCCATTCATTTGTACGCTAATTGACCCTACCTCTATATCATCGGTCACCTGAAACGAAATTGGCACGTTTGTGGTTTCGGCCGGAACCTGAATCACGCTTCCTGCAACTGGTGTGCTTATGGTGACTTGTGGAGCGGTTTCATCGACCCCGGCATCCACTGCGGTTATAGGATCTATCCCTTCGTTACAGGACACTACCAATAGTGCCAATAACATTATTATGGATTTAACTACATATTTCATCTTGTGTTGTTTATTTAGTTAGTTTAATCATTACCGCTACCGCCACCAAGAGTTGGAAGTGCGTCAACTTGTGCTTGTGGATATGGTAGTAGTTCCTTGTCCGCTGTAAAAGTGCGTCCGTCATAGCTGAGCTCTGAATAATTGTCCAGACGAATCATATCATAATAGCGGATTCCCCATTCCATTCCCAGTTCGGCAAATTTCTCGTCCATCACATCATCAGAAGAAACTCCTGATAATGAAGGCATTCCTGCTCTGCCACGAACTAGGTTTACTGCTTGATCGGCAGTCATTCCTGAACCGCTGGCTCCTCTGGTCAAAGCTTCTGCATACATTAACAATATTTCCGCGTAGCGTATTACGATCATATTTTTTCCTCCTCCGTAATCATTTCGTTGATCGGTGAGCTGTACCGATGGCAGGTAATGTTTGCCACTAGAGAACAATGCTCTTGCAAAATCATTTATAATATCCCCGTCTCTTGTGGTCTTGTTCACAAAAGCGGGAAGTGTAGCATAATTTGGATCTGTTTGCAATTCGGCGATACCCCTATCGGTCCAAAGTACACTGGTTTCCAAACGAACAGATTCGTCCCTGTCCAACATAAACTTGATGAACTTCATACTAGGTTCGTAAAAGCCCCATCCATCGGAGGCATTTTCCCTTGCAGGTGTCCAACCTTGCGGGCCAAATGGACCATACAAATGATAGAACGTATCTCCAGTACTTGATCCATAATCAGAAAATTGCAGTTCGAACAGGCTCTCGTCGCTCAATTCTCCGGGTTTTTTGAACAAGCTGTAAAAATCAGGATATAATGAAAACTTGTTGGAGTTGATTATCGCGGAACAGGCGTCTGCCATTCCTTGGTAATCTTCCATCTCCATGCGGGCCATGGCTTTCAATGCGTATGCAGTATAGCGTGTAACTCCTCCAGGGATATCAGTTCTTTCATTCGGCCTGGAGTCGGGCAACAATGGAATGGCTTCGTCCATTTGGTCGGATATATATTGCATCATCTCCTGTTTGGTCGCGGTTCCATTGGCGATTTCGGCATCGGGCTGTGTGGTTTCTATGATAAATACATCGCCCCATACCCTTGCCAGGTTAAAATGCAACCAAGCCCTCATCACCTTTATCTCTGCAATGTATTGATCTGCAGTTGCTTTTCCGCTTTCGTCCGCAAAGGCCTTAAAATTTTCTATCAGCTCTATTTGTGTATTCAATTCGACTATATCACCATAGTGAACATTCCATAAGGAATTGTACATCCAATATCCTTGTGCGTACACAAAATTATCAGTGTCCGCAAAAGGCTGTTGATCTCCAAGTCCCCCTGCATTTACATCATCTCCACGAACAGAAAGCAACAAGGGTTCTTCCCACCCTCTTGTGGCTATTACATAGTAGGATCCGATCAATGCTTGAACCATGTTTTCGGTTGCGGTGTAATCCAAATCATCGGCATTGAGCTGTCCTTCTCTTTCTTCGAACTTGTCGGAACACGATTGGATGGTCAACATCGCAATCAGGACAAATACTATTTTATATAAATTGTTACGTTTCATCTCAATTTTCTTTTTATAGTTTAACATTAACACCTATGGTGTAAATCGCAGGAACTGGATAAGTTTGACGATCAACACCATCCGATACTTCTGGATTAAATCCGTTGTAGCTGAAAATGGTCAGAGGACGTTCTGCGGTCAATGTGAATTTAAAATCGGGCATGTTGCCTTTGAGTTTATCCCCTCGGAGGGTGTAAGCCAACTGTATGTTCTGGATTCTGAAGAAATCCCCGTCCTCTACCCAGAAATTGCTCAAACGTTGGTTCCAACTGTTTCTAAGTCCTGCGGATGAAGGATAGCTGTTGCTAGTACCTTCGCCATGCCAACGGTTTTTAGCCAAATCGGCATCCATGTTGGTATCATTGGTAAAAATGACCTCTCCTCGTTTTCTGTTCAATATCTTATTTCCGGATTGACCATAGAAATTCATGGAAAAACCAAAGTCTTTATAATTTAATCCGATGTTACCTCCATAGGTGAACTTAGGAAGAAAGGAACCAAGAACAGTCCTATCTTGGTCTGTTATGGCACCATCCCCATCCCTATCGTTGAATATCAAATAGCCAGGTTGTATATTTTGTCCGTCAGCTATGGCATTTTGTGCGACAGGATCGGCATCAATTTGTGCTTGATTTTGATAAACACCCGTGGTTTCGTACCCGTAGAACGCATACAAGGGTTCGCCCACAATGGTTCTTTGTCTAAACTCGGCCGAACCTGAATCAATATAACCTCTTTCGTCTTCAATCTTGATGGCCTCATTTTTAACCGTAGTAAAATTGGCTCCGATGGTATAAGTGAAATCGGATGTAATCTCATCACTCCAGTTTAATGCCACCTCTACCCCAGAGTTTCGTATAACACCTGAGTTTCTTGAGATTGTCTTGTCCGCTATAGGTATGTAGACGGGCATAATGGCATCTTCGGTATCTCGAATGTAGTAATCCGCCTCAAGTGATAAACGGTTGTTGAGTATGTTCATATTGAAACCAAAATCCAACTCTTCAACTACTTCCCATGTCAGGTCGGTGAATGTACTGGTCGCGGTGACACCTGTATTTGGGGTATCGCCCAAATCCACAGTTTCGTTGGAGATAGTGTTTGCACCTGCACTTGCTGGAACATTATCGTTACCCAAACGTCCCCATGCGGCTCTTAGCTTCAAGAAATCGAAGAAACCTACATTTTCCATAAAAGGTTCTTGGGAAACTACCCAACCCGCACCAACAGAAGGGAAATAGCCCCATTGTTGTTTTGTAAACTTGGATGACCTATCCGCCCTAAATGTTCCGTAGAGCAAATAGCGGTTCTTAAAATTATAGGAAACTCTACCAAAATAAGATTGACCATAAATCCTTTTGTTTTCTTCTTCTACATTATTGTTGAACGACAACGGGTCTGCAAAATCCAAATACCAGGAAGTCTCGTAGTCTATACCGGCAATGTCCCTACCTGTGGCCTCAAACCTGTTGGATGCCTCATCCCTAAAGGACGTACCGGCCATCACGGTCACATTATGGTCTTCGGCATAGGTATCCGTATAGGTAAGAACATTGTCCCAAATTTGATTGTAATAGTTATTTTGCTTTCTGTTTATATCGGAAATTCGCTGATCACCATAGCCCATATTGTACGGCAGGTTGACATAGCGTTCTTCCAGAGCAGAAAAATCAATATTATATGTGGTTTTGAAGGTAAGTTTATCTTTAATAAGGTCTGTTTGCAGGTAGATGTTGGCCAACAACTTACGTATCTTCAGTCTATCGTTGTTATAATCCATATCCGGGAAAGGGTTTTGTGTGCTCCTATACCCCAGTGCCTGCGCATTTGCGTAACGGGTTGGTGTTGCCTCAGTATTCATATCATCAAAAACAGGAAGAATGGGAACTGCAAAATATGCCTTGAACCACGCTGCATTTTCCGGTTGTTGCTGAGTAGCATTACTAAAAACGGTATTTACCCCCATTTTTAAATTATCAAGAACATCTACATCCAGTTTTGAACGAATGTTGAATCTTTCATACTCATTGTTCATATCCAGCAAACCTTCTTGGGAGAAATAGTTGGTCCCTAAAGAATAGGATACATTGTCTGTGCCCCCTGTAACACTTATGCTATGGTTTTGAATAAGTCCATCACGGATAATCTCATCGTACCAGTCCGTATTTACATTGGGCACGTTTGGATTAACTCGACTTCTCCCATAGCGTTGCATGGCATTTAGCACAAATTGAACATCTGCTGAGGATCCAGATTCAACTGCCATGGTCACAAATTGCTCTGCATTGGCCATTTGTAAAACATTCTGGGCTCGCTGGATACCTGTATAGCCATTGTACTCAATAGTTGGCTTCCTGTTTTTACCTCCAGACTTAGTCTCTATAATGATTACACCGTTAGCAGCCCTTACGCCATAAATGGCGGAAGAGGAAGCATCCTTGAGTACGTTCATCGATTTGATGTCGTTGGGATTCAAGAAATCTATGTTGCTATAGAACATACCGTCAACTACATACAGTACCTTAGTAGCGGCTGAATCTTCAGAATCGTATGTTCCGAGACCCCTGATTCGCACGTTGGGGGATGCACCTGGTGAACCTGTAGTAACAATTTGCACACCCGCCACCTTACCTTGTAATGATTGAAGTGGGTTAGCAGAAGGTGTTTTTTCTATTTGCTCAGCATCCACAGTAGCAATAGAACCTGTTAAATCAGCTTTCTTCTGCGTACCATAACCAACCACAACAACTTCATCAAGACTTTGCGTGTCTTCTTGCATAGTTAGGTTTATTGTTGTTCTATTATTAATTGGTATGGTTTGAGAAGTAAAACCAACATAACTGAATACCAATGAACCATCTCCCGGGACGTTGTCCAAGGTATAGTTTCCATCAAAGTCCGTTTGGATTCCTGTTGTAGTACCCTCAAGTACCACACTTGCTCCAGGCAAGGGTTGTCCTTGTTCATCGGTTACCGTTCCCGAAACCGTTATATTGTTTTGGGCCAAAACGACGACCTGAAACAATAAAAATGACATTAGCAAAAGTTTGCTTTTAATTTTCATAATTGTGCAAAAATAGAGTTAGATTTTTACTAAATTAATAAAGAGTGTGTCGATGGCAGGCTGATTGGAATACATAATAAATACATCATTTTTAAAATGCTTTGAAAGCCTTGTTTCACAGCGTTTGCAGTATGCCCTCTTTATTTTGATGTAAAAAAAATTAACATAGTGATGTAGTCTTGATGTAGTCAAAAAACTGCGCCAACCACTTTTAAAGCTCTTATATTATAGGTTTTAAAAGGTGATGAGAAAGTTGGAAAGATTGTCCGAACTATCCATATCGAGTTTTTTTCGGAGACGGTATCGATGTATCTCCACCCCTCTAACGGTTATCCCCATCAACGGTGCGATTTCCTTTGTAGAAAGATTCATTTTTAGGTAAGCACATAGCTTTAGATCTTTTGGGGTTAAAGACGGGTAGGATTTCAACAATCGCTCAAAGAAATCTTGGTGCAATTCCTTGAAATTTACTTCAAAACGTCTCCAATCTTCGGTATCTTCTATGGAGCTGTTCAGCTTTTTTATAAATGTTCGGTACCGCTGTGAATTGGAGAACTTATCCTTGTTCATAACAAGCATATTCTTCAATTCCAGTATCATTTCATTTTTCCGTGCAATGTTCAATGTGGTGCTGGCCAGTTCATTCTGCTTTTGTTTTACTTCTTTGGCCAGTTCTTCTTTTTCCATCTTGGCCATCCTCTCTTGCTGTTCATGGTGTAAACGTTCTTCCAATTCCCTATGCTTTCTTTCCAATTTTCTCCTATTGTATCTTCTCACCAAATAAATTGCAAGAACAGCCAATGCCAAATAAAGAAAGAGACTCCACCACGAAAAATACCAGGGTGGGAATATAGTGAAATTCAATTGCTTGTACTCGGAAATGGTATTGTCCATACCCGAAGTGGCAATTTTGAAAGTATACTCACCATAAGGCAGGTTTTGGAAATTGATGGCTCCACTCTCCACGTATTGCGAATATTCCTTTGGCCCTTCCAACCTATAATAATAATGAGGATAAATGTATTCTGGCGATGCTACTTCGATGGTTATGGATTGGGAATGCCTAAAAGGAATTTCAATACTGTTCCCCTTTATCGAATGCTTGCTCTCTTGATCTTTTAAAACTATCAAACTCGGAACCGGAAGCTCTTCTTGCCCGGATATCCCCTTTAACCCGGGAGCATTGATTTTGGCAAACCCATCAATTAGGGTAATATAAGATGTACTGTCATTTACTTTTACCAAGTTCTGGGAATCCGGTGCCAATCGCTTGCGCAACGGCAGGTCTGTGAGCATTAAACTGTCTCCTTTTAAATCTGTATAGATGATGGCCTTTTGTTCGTCATCATCAACGAACCAAAAATATTCTTGATCAAAAAACAGCAGTTCCTTATTTTTATAATCTTTGAATTCCTCAAATTTTTCGATTTTGTCGCCAATCGGGTTGTATGCGTACCAATTGCCTTCACTGTTTAGCACAATATGGTTCTTAATATTATAGAGCTTTACATTGTACTCACTCGGTGCCCCTTTCTGGTTAAACCTCTGTATTCTATCGACCTTATTGTATTGGGCTTCATTAAAATGGATTCTAGAGAATCCTTTATACGGATGCGCCGTCCAGAGTATGTTCGGTGTTTCAAAGCATAATTGCTTCACAGGTTCATCCATTCCTTCTATCTTAACCACCTCCCAAGTGCCATCATCATGTTTGGTGAACATGGCCAGACCATTATAGGTTCCTTGGACATAGGTGGATCCCCTATCCGGCACTTTTATCATCTGATAACCACCGGCAATCTCGCTCATCAACTCAAAACTGTTCTCGGACACCTTGAATGTTCCCCTTGTATGTCCACACAGCAAATCGCCCTCGATAACGTCAAGGTCCCACACATGTCCTTGTGATCCGTTCACGAACTTAAGTTCGCTACCCTCAAAATAAAAGACCCCTGTATTGCTTCCCAGAAACAGTTTACCATTGTACCAGGCAATATCGTAGACCATGCCCAACAATCCTGTATAATCTGTAAAGTATGTAATGGGATTATTAAGCCTCAACCGAGCTATTCCATTGTCCAGCCCCAACCAAAGGAGGTCTTTGTACAATAATGAAGAAAGTACCGTATTGTTCTGAAGACCAGATTCACGGTTTAGAATTCTGTATTTGCCAGAATCTGAATTATAGAGATACATTCCATTTTTAATGGTCCCGAAGCCTAGCAGGTTTTCTCCTAAAAGGGTTATTTTGTTCAGTTGGTGCTCCTTGAGCTCTTCATTGATAGATGTCTGCCAGGGAAGCAACTTTTTCCCATCATATAAAAAACATCCACTTAGTTTGGTGCCCACCAATAAGTTACCTTCAAAAATGGCTATGTCGTTAATGGTTTTTCCTACCAATAAATCTTGATTTAACAATGGCTCGTACGAATCTCCCTGTACTTCAAAAAGTCCTACGGAACCACCGGCCACAATCAATTTTCCATTAAATTCGATAAGATCGGAAACCACAAAGGGAGGATCAACAACTGTTATCTTATCTCCTGAATAAGAATAAATTGCAGAAAAAGAACGGAACATTACCCTACCATCCGAAGCTGGAAAAATTTCCCAGAATTCTTCACTTGTAAAGGTATGGTCCTTAATAAGATGCGTCAATGAGGTGTAACCCAGTTCACCAAACTCATTTTTGGTCCAATAGCCAAATTCTTCGTAAGACCCTGTGTAAACCCGGTCGCCTATACTTTTAACGGACCTGATTATGGTATTGTTGGGCAGTTTGTTCAACGTCCATTGTTCACCATTATAATGAAGCAGCCCTTTGTTGTTCGCAACGAACAACTCTCCATTTTCATTGACGGAAACATCCCAGTTTTTTGTACCTCCCTTATAATCCAGCAACTGATAATTTTGGATAGGGGGCAATAGCTGCTGCCCATTGACCGATACACAGCCCAATAGAAACATAGTGGATATAACCCTAAAAATAATCGGCATTCTCGCTAATTTATCTGGTAAAGTTCCTTCTAAACAATGAATTTACAAAACTGGGCTTTGAAATATGACTTACATGAAACCAATACCTGTAGATTACGATTTTATCGTCCTAAATGTTAAATTGATTCTTGGAGCGCCTATCTTTTTTGTTGGCGGCAAACGGTGCAACCAATGTGTTTGCGTTTCACCCTTCATTACCAGTAAACTCCCATGATCCAACCATAATTCTACCATTTCTTTGGTTGTTTTGTGTTTAAATACGAATTTGCGTTCTGCTCCAAAACTTAAAGAAGCAATAGCACCGTTGGGTTTAAGTTCCTTTTCATCGTCGGTGTGCCACCCCATTCCCTCTTCTCCTGAATGATATAAATTAAGTAAACAGGAATTATAGGTCTCATTTGTTCGGCTTTCGGTAAGGTTTTTAAGTTCCATTAGCTCGGGAGTCCAGAACAATGCCTTTTTTGTAGTATTGGAATAGGTATACTCAAAAGGTTCCTCCCCATACCAACCTACTTTTCGTTTGGTCGTGATTTGCTTGCCGAACATTTGTACCTCATCATGCTCCCAAGAAATCGTGTTCAATAGTCTGTCAAAGTAAAAATCAGCCTTTTCCAACTCCACAATGGGACCAAAATAATTAACGGTTCCGTCCTTGGGCAATATATTTTGATTGGGGTCTATCTGATTCGTGAATAAATCCATCTTTTATATTTGAGCCTTTTTAATGGGAAAGTCTTTCTTGACTTTTGGTCAATATCTCAGCCACCCGCTCCCTTAGCACCTCTGGTTCAATTATTTTGGCATAGTCACCAAACATGAGGTACCAACGTGAAAAACCGTTTTTCCAATCGGTAGTCATAAACGTCATTTCGACTTGGTCTCCTTTTATCTCACTGGAAACCAATCCATAATATTTGGTTTGCCCCTGGATGTACCTGGATACGGATTTATCCACCAATATTTTCACCTTGGTTTTGGAAACTTCCTCCCTTTTGCTCCTGTGCTCGTCAATGGTGCCATGTTCCAGTAAGAAATCAAGCGAGGTTCTTGCTATTTTATGGATTCTATCCGTTCTAAAATGACGATAATCTGTCCGCAGATGACAATACCCTAAAATATACCAAAATCCATTTTCATTAAAAAGTCCAACAGGCTCTATGCGTCGCTCCGAAGGCGTTTCTTCCCGTAATGATTCGTATCGTAAAAACACTTGTTTCCGTTCTGCAATGCTCTCGAACAATATCTCTAGGGCATTGGGTACTTTATCATTGAACAAGACCTGTCCGGGCACTATGGACACTTGGGATTCCAATGCTTCCACCCAGTCTTTTTCCTTGCCCCGCAGAACGGACTTTAGCTTGAACATCGCGGACTCGTAATAAGCACCAAGGGACTTATCCGTGAATTGCTGCATCAATTTTTCGGCCGCCACAAAACTTCCCGCCTCTTCGCGCGTAAACATTACCGGGGGCAATCGATACCCCTCCATAATGGAATATCCAACCCCAGCTTCACTAATAATGGGGACCCCGGAGGCCTCCAAGGTTCTAACGTCCCTATAAATGGTACGCAGGCTCACCTCAAAGCGGTCCGCAAGTTCCTGCGCCTTCACAATCCGCTTGGTCTGTAACTGTATTAGAATAGCAACTATTCTATCAAAACGTTTAACGGTGTCCATTCCCATAATCGCGTGAGCTATCTCCCAAAGATAGGATTTCAATCCGTGGATGGAAGATGTTTTCCTGCTCATATTATATCATTTATATGCATTGTCTCCATCAAAATTATTTGGAACATATGACAGCAGCTTGTCAACAGTATTTTTTTTGAATTTAATTTTTACTACTGACACGGGGCTGTCACACCCCCCTCCTAATTTTGTTTTCAGAAACAATAAACCTTTAAATCACAATCAAATGGAAAACACCATTAATGAACAGACAACGACCCAAGTAATGACACCTGAACAGTTTTTGGAACAATACCAAGGACACAGAAGACTTACCCGAAGGGTTATCGAGGCCTTTCCTGAAAAAGAGTTTTTTAATTACAGTATTGGAGGGATGCGTCCTTTTGCTGAAATGACCAAAGAACTTTTTGCCATTGCAGTTCCAGGACTTACTGAAATCGTATCAGGAAAAACCGTTGAATTTGACGAACACCGTGACTACGGTAGCACCAAAGCCGATTTTTTAAAAAAATGGGACCAGGACACCGAAGAAATCAATAAACTTTGGAGCCAAATTAGCCTCGAGAGATTTCAAGAGGATATAAAACTTTTTGGGCAGTATGAGGGTACCGTCTTATCCAGTATACAGTATTTCGTGGATAACGAGATTCACCACCGTGCCCAAGGTTATGTTTACCTGCGTGCCCTTGATATTGAACCTCCATTTTTTTACGACCGAAGCTAAGTTATGATGACCGTCCATGTTTTTAAGACATCCGTAAAACGAAAAGGAGAAGTGAAACAGCTTCGTCCTTGGCTGAACAGGCTGGTCGATACTAATGGTTGCTGGAATTTTGACCTCGAAGATTGCGACAACATACTCAGGGTCGAAACCAAGAACCTGAAGGCTCCAATAATTTCAACGCTCTTACAGAACAATGGTTTTCATTGTGAAGAATTGCACTGAGCAGTAAACAAAAAGCCCCTTTTAAAAGGGGCTTTTAAATTATAGATCAACTTTTCCCTTAAGTTCGTTGAATTGGGCCAATAATTCTTGATAACGGTCTTTTTCCTCTTGTCCAGGTTCTTTGTCCGCACTGCTCAAGATGTAGTACAAATAAGAAATTTGAGCTACCATAACCACTTCGGGATAGGCTCCTTCATCGTTTTTTAGCTCCTTTAAAACATCTTTATAGGGCTGAAGCTGGGCTTCGCTCGCATTTGACTTTTCCAGCTCCTTAATCTTCTTTTCGACCTTATCCTGAAATTTTCGAGCTTCCGACAATAAATCAATTACCTTAAACTGAAGTTCCTGTTGCTCCTTCATGTTGGCCAAGGAAATTCCATCTTCTTCAAGCTTCGGGTCCATGAGCACTTCAAAACTTTTCTCGAGTGATTGCTCACCTACGGTGAGTTTCGCGGTGTACTTTCCAGGCAGCACCATGGGGCCGTTGCCAAACCTTCTCCTTTTGTTTTGGTCCCAAGCTCCTTTTTGTTGCATGTTCCACTCAAAACGATTGAGTCCCTTTTTAGCTTCCAATTTCTCGTTCATATAAACAAAAGTCATGCTGAGGCTCATGTCCTCGACCATCTCCGTAGCGGCCTTCAATTTTGTGGAATCGCTCACGATGGTCGAAACCTCTTTTCCTTGGGCATCCAAAATCTGTAAGCTGATTCCCTCCTCTATATCCGATGGCAGGTAGTAATCAATAATTACACTGGTAGATGGGTATTGTGGAAAGTCTCCACCGCCCCATGGAGTTTGATATCTATAGGTATCATCAGGTTTGAACAGAACCGGCGTATCTCCCAATTGTGTAATGTTTTCATCGGTTAAGGTGGTAACTTTATCCAGAATCCAAAAGCCACGTCCCATGGTACTTAAAATCAAATCTCCACGGAACAAAATGATATCGGTAATCGGTGTCACAGGAAGGTTTTGTTGGAACTTTTTCCATGTTGCGCCATCATCGAAGGATACAAACATTCCGTACTCGGTACCGGCATATAAAAGTCCCTTACGTACAGGGTCCTCTCGCAATACCCTCGCTGTATGGTCCGATGGTATCCCGTTGGATTCGGTGCTTATCAACTTCCAACTTTCGCCGTAATTATCGGTTTTATAAAAGTAAGGCGTGGTATCTCCCAACAAATGGCGATCCACGGCGATGTAAGCCTTTGCCGGGTCAAACTGTGATGGTTCCACGGACTCTACCCTACCGCCCTTCGGTAATTTTTTAGGCGTTACGTTCTTCCAAGTGGCACCACCATCTTTCGTAACCGAAATGACACCATCGTTGGACCCTGTCCATATAACGCCTTTACTTATCTTGGATTCCCTGATGGAATAAAGCGTACTGTAATATTCTTCACCGGTAATATCCCTTGTAATAGGGTTACCAGAAATCACTTGTTTATCAGGGTCGTTCTCTGTTAGGTCTGGAGATATAATTTCCCAGTTTTTACCTCCATCATTTGTTTTGTGAAGGAATTGGGAGCCCATGTACACCACTTCAGGGTCGAATGGGGAAACATGGATAGGTGCCACACGTTGGAACCTATATTTTAAATCTTTAGGATTATGCCCGTAAATGTTGGATGCCCCGATGGAATACTCACGGCTTTGTCCTGTTTTTTTACTGTACACGCTAAAGCGTCCTTTACAGTTGTTGTAAACGATATAATGATTGCCCGGCATCGGGATTACAGGTCCGGTTTCACATCCACCCACATCCATCATTATACTTCCATTGGCGGGCGAAGTTGCTGTGGGCGCCATACTTGGGATGGCTATGGTTGTATTATCCTGCTGTGCGCCATACACCCAGTAAGGGTATTGATCATCCACCGCCACTTGATAAATCTCGGCCGTAGGCTGGTTGTATTGGGTGGACCATGTTTTCCCTCCGTTGTGGGATATATTCGCTCCACCATCGTTACATTGAATCAACAGGTCCGGGTTATCCGGATTGAGCCAAATATCGTGGTTGTCTCCATGGGGAACACTCATGCGTGTCCAAGATTTACCGCCATCGGTTGATTTAATCAATGGATTGGCATTGGAATAAACAATGTCGGGATTGGTAGGGTCCAATTCAATATTGGTGTAATAAAAAGGTCGGTTGACCAGTCTTTCATCATCCGAAACATGCTCAAAGGATTTACCCTGGTCCACAGATTTGTACAACCCCCTATCTTCACCCGGGGCCTCGATTACGGCATACAATATTCTGGAGTCGGAAGGAGAAACGGCCAAATCAATCTTACCGATAAGTCCCGTTGGAAGTCCTTCCTCCAATTTCTCCCAATCCTTTCCGCCGTTCACGGATTTATAAATTCCACCTTCACTGTTCTCCCCGCCTGAATCAATGGTCCAAGGGGTACGTCTTGCTTTCCAGGCAGCGGCATAGACGACATTTGGGTTTCCGGGAAGCAGTTCCAAATCGGCAAAACCTGTCTCTTCGGAAACGAACAAAACCTTTTCCCAAGTTTTACCTCCATCGGTCGTTTTAAATATTCCTCTTTCCTTATTGGACTTAAAGGCATTTCCTATGGCGGCTACCCAAACAATATTGCTATTGGTCGGGTCTATTTCCACGGCACCAATTTGGCCCGCATTTTCCAGCCCGATGTGTTCCCAAGTTTTTCCGGCATCAATGGATTTGTACATGCCCTTACCTTCGATGATGTTGCTACGGATACCATCGGAACCTGTACCCACATAAATGATGTTCGGGTCGTTGGCAGCCAATTCAATGGCCCCGATAGAGGGTGTTTTAAAAAATCCGTCGGAAATATTGTGCCAACTGGTTCCGTAGTCTTCGGTTTTCCAGACACCGGCACCCGTGGCACCAAAATAAAAAGTACCCGGCAACATCGCTGTTCCGGTAACTGTGGTTACCCTACCTCCCCTAGCGGGACCTATGGTACGGTATTCCAAGGCTTCAAAATCTTGTGCAAAGGTGGCACAACTCAACAAAAATGTAAATAGGAAATAAAAAGAACGATGTTTTAAGGTCATGAGTTAGTTAGAAGTTGGTTTATTGCCAAATCTACTAAATACCTAGACAATCTAAAATGGTATGATACAGGAATTACAGGCTTTATGATTGAGAACTAGGTTATTTGCGAATTTCATAACCCATAACCCTCATTAATCCATCCTTTCATATTTGTAGCTGCATCCTTCTATGCAGATAACACTGGTTGGGGATAAAAGAAAATGGTCATTTTCAAATTCGATATGGAAGGTAATCAAGCCTTCTTCGTTTTCGGCTACCAGCTCCGTATCTCCACAATCATAATCCAGCACCAGACTTTCACCATCCAGGATATACCCTTCTTCTTTACATTCTGGGTAATTGGTCGAAGTGAAACTACCATCAGAAAGGAATTCAATTTCTTCACCATCTTCCACATCTACCCAGTATTGTGGTCCGCCCGAGCTAATGTATGCCGCGGTCAATTTCCATTTTCCTAAAATGGAAGTATCTGTTGGGTTTGGAGTATCATTATTATCATTGTTACATGCCGAAAATTGGCTCAACAATACAAGGACGAGCAAACTCGAGATTAACTTTTCCATAAATGCGTTTGTGTAAAAGATGGAAATATTTCAATAAGTTGCGTCACCCAAGATTCTATTCCAAGTCCTTGAAGATTCTCGATTCGGTAGTTCCCTTTCTAAAAATATGGTGCTGTGTGGCAGTAAAATAGTCCCTGAAAACATGATTTAAAACATGATTTTCCGTACTGGCCAAAATACCCAGACTTGGATACGTGCCCAAAATACCCCGTGAAAGGAGTTGTACGGATTTAGATGCTTCATGGTGAACAGTATTGATGTATTTTTCTGAAAACGTATAGCCTTGTTCAATGCTTTTTTCTATTTCAGCTGCAAAATCAACAAGAAGCGAATCACCCTTTTCGATGTAGGTTTTTAGTTGATTGATATCTTTTGTAGAGCTGCCAATGATTTTCGCTTCTTCCAGAAAGTGTTCGGCCATTCCCAAATAGTTGACCCACAAGGTAAGGTCTGCAAACAAGGAAAAATTCACCTTGAAAATTGGGTGCGGCTGATGCACTTCATTGTACACAAAACTATACTTTTTATGAACCCACTGCTCTTCGACCCTAAATGAATGGGTGGCTGTTGCCTTAAGCCCCATGGTTTGCCAATCCTCTATGATTTCTACTTGGTTTTTATGAAGTAAAAAGGAACGGATCATGGGAGTGCCATCCTTTTGGATAACATCTTCTCCATTTTCTTGAATCTTCGCATTCAAGGTAAAGTGGGTAAGGTACGGTGCCCCAGTTGCGTATTTCCAAATCCCTGAGATAACGTATCCGTTACCATCCTTTTCAGCGGTTCCAAAGACTCCACCACTACCACCAAAACATACGGGTTTTTTAAGATCGATAAAAATATCTTCGGCTATTTCCTTCGGTAAATTACCTACGAAAAAGTTGGCCCCACTGCACAAGGTAACGGTCCAGCCCAGGCTCCCATCCACTTTGGCCACCGACCGTAGCTTTTTAAGACCTTCGGACAGGGACATTTCCAGCCCTCCATACGACTTGGGCACCCAAAGGTTCCAAAGGTTTTCTTTGGCTATCCACTCCAACACTTCTTTGCTAAAAATGGGCTTTTTAAAATCCAACGCATCAAGCTCCTGCATAGGTCTCGCTGTTTTTCTTATCAATTATTTTTTTCCATTTGATGTACCCAGAAATTGCAACGGTGAACAAAAAAGCGGTCAATCCAGCGTAGATATACAGTTCTTTATATATCAATAAAGGGATAGAAATAATATTACTGATATTCAGATAGACCCAATTCTCAATCTTCCGTTTGGCCATCAACCACATACCGGCCCATGCAAAAGCGCAGACCACGGCATCCCAATATGGCACATCGGAATCTGTATGTTGTCCGAGCCAATAGGCCATCAAAATAAAGCAACCCACTACTATACCGACGGCGATACCGTGCTCCTTTCTTGTTGAAAACGAAATGGGCGCCTCTTGCTGTTGCTTGCCCATCTTCCAATAAAACCAGCCATAAATGCTCATTACCAGATAATACATATTGAGCAAGATATCGGCATATAATTGGGATTGATAGAGCACCCAAATGCTGATCAGAATCGCGATAATGCCGAAAAGATAGTTGTGGATATTGTTCTGTCTGGCCAAAAGAACCTGAACCACTCCAAAAAGGGTTCCGATCCATTGTAACACCACGAGTTGTGAAAGGTATTCCATTGTTTAAGTAACCAACATTAAAAAAACATGGGTACCCAAACTGGAATACGGGCAGTTCTTGCCAAATTCCCTACGCCAGCATTATCTGGATCAGGTGCGAAGTACTCGACTTCCGGGTATAATCTCAGCCCATTTAGGGCACCCCATGTTCGGCGAAGGTAAAAATTATACTTTAAAGAATTAGATAATTTGCAATAGATTTGATTCTTAAGCGGCCAACAATTCCTTTTCCAATGCAATAAAATGGGTCGGGTCTCCCTTAGAACCGTAGATTGGAAAGATGTTGATTTGGCAACGATAGGCTTGCCCATTCTTTCTATAATTTACTATGGCCCCTTTGTAGCAATTATGGGACACAAGCTGCTCTTTAATCTGCCTTTTAATCATTTTTGATGTTTCGGCTCCTTGCAGAAAACTAGGTCTTTTTCCCAATGCATATTTTTTATGGTATCCTGTCATTTCAGTAAAACCCTCGTTTACCCAGACTATTGCTTGGTTTAAATCGGTAATCACCAAGGCATCATAATCCTCTGTCTTTATAAGCTGTTGAATCTTGTGGTCAATATCGTTTCTCAAGAGTGATTTCATCTGCTTCAAGTCAACTTCTTTTTTGAGTTGCAGCATCAACTTGTGATAATTTTCCAAATAAAAGTCGAAACTGAGCAATGGTGAAATGCGGATATTACTTTCGTTTACCATATTCTTTTTGTTTAAGGGGCCAATACGCATATTGGCCCCGATTTGTTTTAATTTGATGGTTGACCAACAGTTTCTCTCATCTGCTGGGCTGCGGACACCATTATCTTTAGCGCACTGATGGTTTCCTCCCAACCTCTGGTTTTTAGGCCACAATCGGGATTTACCCACAATTTGGATGCAGGCAGTACATTTTCTGCTTTTTGCAATAATTTGATGATCTCCTCCTCGGACGGAACCCTTGGGGAATGGATGTCGTACACCCCTGGACCAATATCGTTGGGATAATCAAACTCGGAAAAGGCATCCAACAATTCCATTTGGGAACGGGAGCATTCTATAGTGATTACATCGGCATCCATATCCGCAATGCTCTGAATAATGTCGTTGAACTCGGAATAGCACATGTGGGTATGAATCTGTGTAGAATCCTTCACACCGCTCGTGGACAGTTTAAAAGCTCCTATCGCCCAGTCCAAATACTTTTCCCAGTCCTTTTTACGCAAGGGCAGGCCTTCGCGAATTGCTGGTTCGTCTACTTGGATTATGCTGATGCCTTCCTTTTCCAAATCCAATACTTCGTCCAAAATGGCCAATGCAATTTGTTCGCAGGTCACGGAGCGTGCCTGGTCATCCCGGACAAAGGACCATTGCAAGATGGTTACCGGTCCAGTTAACATTCCCTTTACAGGTCTATTGGTCAATGATTGTGCAAAAGATGTCCAGAAAACAGTCATGGGAACAGGTCTTGAAACATCCCCGTAAATAATAGGTGGCTTTACACAGCGCGAACCGTAACTCTGCACCCAACCGTTTTGGGTAAACGTAAAGCCTTCCAACTGTTCTCCGAAGTACTCTACCATATCATTCCGTTCAAATTCGCCGTGAACGGGAACATCTAGACCTATATTTTCTTGTAAACGAATGGTCTCGAACGTTTGTTCCATTAAAAAGTTCACATACCCCTGCTCTGTAAGCTCTCCTTTTTTAAACTGTGACCTCTTTTGCCTAACTTCTTTCGTTTGTGGAAAGGAACCAATAGTTGTGGTAGGAAAAAGTGGCAATTTTAAATGTTCGTCCTGAAGGATTTTTCTTTTATCGAATGAGGACTCTCTACGGTAATCCTTGGCTTCCAAATGTTCGAGCCGTTGTTTTACCTTGGTTTTATGGATCAGTTTGGAACTACGCCTTTTTTCCATTGAAGCGGCATTGTCCAAAAAGAGCTGTTGGGATTTATAGTCTGTATTTGCCAGTATTTTCAAACTTTGGAGTTCTTCCAATTTCTGTTTGGCAAATGCCACCCAGTCCTTTACCTCGGTTGAGAGAACCTTTTCATTTTGCTCCAGATCTAAATCATTGGGAACATGGAGCAATGAACAGGACGGTGAAATAATGATACGTTCTTCCCCTAATTTTTCTTTGGCTTTCTGAATAAACCGTAGTGAGGATTCAAAATCATTTTTCCAGATATTTCTACCGTCAATAACACCCAATGACAAAGATGTAATTTGATTTAGCCTTCCCGCTTCCAAAACTTTATCCAAATCATCCGCTCCACTTTTTAAATCCAAATGCAGGGCACAAACAGGTAGGTTTAGGACGGTATCGAGGTTATCGCCATAATCGCCAAAATAACTGGCCAATAGGATTTTTAGGTTGGGAAATGCTTCTGTAATTCCATTATAGACTTTACCGATTGCTTCTTTTTCTTTTTCAGAAAAATCTGTAGAGAGTATGGGTTCATCAAATTGAATCCACGTTGCTCCTGCATCTGCAAGCATTTTCAAAATAGAATGATAGACGGGAAGTAATTTCGGTAAAAGATCAAGACGGTGGAAGCCTTCCTCTTTTTCCTTGCCCAACAATAAATAGGTCACTGGGCCCAGAAGCACAGGTTTTGTCTGAATGCCCAGATCTTTGGCTTCCTGAAACTCTTCCACGATTTTTTGGGAAACCAATTCAAATTCTTGGTCTTTTGTAAATTCTGGGACAATGTAATGGTAATTGGTATCGAACCATTTGGTCATTTCCATGGCGATGACGTCCACTCCATCTTTTTGTAAACCTCTGGCCATTGCAAAATAGAGATCCAAAAGGTTTTTGTTTGACTTTCTGGCTTTTTTGTAGCGCTCTGGAATGGCTCCGACCATTAAGGTGGTGTCCAAAACTTGATCGTAGAAGGAAAAATCGTTGGATGGAATCAGGTCGATTTCTTTCTCTTGTTGCAGTTTCCAGTTTTCCGCACGGATACTTTTACCAGCTTCGATAAGGTCTTCCAAAGAAATTTTGTTCGACCAATACTTTTCGCAAGCTCTTTTCAGCTCGCGGTGGGCCCCTATTCTAGGGTATCCCAAATTGCTTGTTTTCATTGCTAAAGCTTTTATAAAATTGAATAATTAGATAAAAGCTCCTTAGCTCAACTTCGCAATGCCTTGAACAAGAAGAACTGGAGTGGAATTTGCCCAAGGTTTTGGGTAAATTTCAAACGTTCGACCTGCCCTTTACGCGAAGGCACCGTCAAAATCCTACAAAGTAGGAACGATATAGGCAGGTATCCTGGCTTGTTCGATTTCTGCCGCCTTCTCATCCACTATATATGGTGGACAATGGCATAATTGGCAAAAACATGCTATCCCAAATTGGAATCGGACTTACAGTTGCGCGTCAGCTCGTGATTTACACACGATTCCCTTTTAATCCCGACAATGACTTGTCGAGAACCCCTATCGTTTTGATAAAGAAATTAAGTAAAGAACTTATTTAGGTGTAAATGTATGCAATATTATTTTCCTTTTGTCTCTGGGTACACCTTCTTTGTATGGTCAACCCATTGCGACCACTAAATAATCATAATATTTGGATTTTTGCCCCATGCTTTTCCATAATCAAGATAACCATTTCGGAATCTATGTTGGTACCAACACTCTCTACACGAAGAATATTATCACAATCTTCCAGATCAAAATTGATTTCATAGCATGGGAATTCCTCTTGGAGTTTATCCAAAAGGAATTCAGCTTGTTCAATTGATGACACAGAGGTAGAAAACACTTCCACTATTTTTATAGATTGCTCAATATAACTGTTGTGCATAGCGGTTTCTGTAAATTTTTGAAAGATTACTAAAATTCAGGGTTATAGTTGATCATCCAATGAACACCAAACTGATCTACAAAACTTCCGAAATAATCTCCCCAAAATTGATCGGCCATGGGCATTTCTATGTCACCATTTTGGGAAAGTCCATTGAACAAACGGTCTGCTTCTTCTTTACTGTTGGGATGCAACGATAGGTAAACATTGTTACCATTGTTCAGGGAATGGCCCATAGAAGGTAAAATATCCGACGCCATTAATGTGATGTCCTCAGAAATGGGAAGCGAGATATGCATGATGCGGTCCTTTTCTTCTGCTGGTATTTTATCGCTGTCCGGTGCATCGCTCATTTTCATGAATGCTGTAAAATCTCCACCAAATACTGACTTATAAAAATTAAAGGCTTCTTCGGCATTTCCATTAAAATTTAAATAAGGGCTTACTTTCATTGTGTTAGGTTTTTGAATTAATGTGATATATGTGTTTATAATGACTTTTCTGCTAGTTCCTTTACTTTCTCCAGTGCTTTTGGCCAAGTTTCCTCGAAAAAGCTCTTGTAATCCTCGATTGTCTCCATTTCTACCCGCAATAGGGTTCCTTCATAGACCGACTCTAGCGTATAATCTTCTGTTGCTCCTGCCCATTGATTGGCCTCCTTACTTTCAAAGTTTTCAATACCTCCCTCAACAACTCCCAAATGTTCTATGGTCATTCGCTCATTGGGTATGTTCCGTTTGATCCTACTTACCATACCTCTTCCTTCGGGACCGAGAAAAAGAACCTTGCTACCTTCCTGCCAATCGGTTTCGGCGAAAGATCCTTCCGCAAAAACAGTTGTCCATTTTCGATAGGTGATATCGTTCCAAAGTATTTGCCATACTTTTTCGGGTGTAGCATTAATGGTTATTTTAAATTTCTGAAGTATCATTATTTGTTTGAATTTTAATAGGTTAACCGTTCAAATTACAAAACAAATTGAACAAATGCCCATCCAAATCGGCAAAAACTCCAACGTAAAAACCATTTTCGTCATAAAACTTTTTGCTGTCTTTTCTAGGATCATATCTAATACTCCCCCCTAACTTTTTCACGGTATCCAACCAATCATGGATTTCTTGCTTGCTCTCGGCGGAGAGGGTGAACATAATTTCATTGCCCTGATCCAAGTCGACCACTTCTCCCTCAAGACTTGTCTTTAGTTTTTCTTTTTCAAAAAAGTGAATCACAAACTCATCCTCTCCAAATAGAAAGCTCACCAAATCATTTGTAGGCATTCCATTTTGCTTAATTCCCAATGCCAGATAAAATTCCTGTGTCCGTTCCACATTTTCCACGCCAAGGTTTGCCCAGATTTTTTTAGGTATCATGCTTTAATGTATTTAATGGTTTGTTTCAGTTGATGGATATGGCGCTGTGTATGTACGGTATTGAAGCCTATCCATTCCAAGCGGGTGAACGGACCGTATTCAGGGATTTCAAAATCCAAACATGTTTTTGAGAGGTCCATATCCTTGCAGTTTTGGTTCACCCATTCAATTTTCTTCTTCAAACTGGTCAGGAGGTTTTTCTTGTCAATCGGTCTATCAGTTGGTTCCACAGCTTTGGGTGAGTCCATTTTTATATCAAAATTTAAAAAAAGTTCACGTATTTCCTCCATTTTTTGATTAGGGGCACGCTTGGTCACCTCCGTGGTTCCCATCAAAATATTGGATACATTATAAGATCTATCCAAATGATCACCGATTTGTCCCGCTGTCCAGCTTCCATTTGCAGGTCTTGAATTGAGTTGCTCATTGGACAATGAGGAAAGCAATCCTACAAGTTTTGATGTTGTTGTATCATATTCTTTTAAAACTCTATCATCCATTTTCTCTATGTTTAATATGTTGAGATATATAAGGTTTGCTTAAGACCAAAGTGAGCTGAAAATTTTCTCCAGTTTTAAATGGGCGAGTCTTTAACACAACCTTTCAATCCTTTATTCTTATCTAATATTCAACAGGTTACCAAAGATACAGGTACCAATCCGTACTTTAGAGGTACATTTACGTCAATATCACGGGTTGATTACGACAAGATGTTGATCTACCTTTGAGTCAACCACAATCCATTGATTTTCATAACATGAAACATATCTCGATACTTGTTCCCGAAGGCGATTCCAGCCTGAGCAATTTAGAGGCTACCTTTAAAATGTTCAATATGACCAATGATGCCTTGAAAAAAGCTGGTAAAGCTCCATTGTTCTCAACACACCTTGTGGGCACCCATAATAAAGCAAGGTTGAGCAATGGAATGTTCAGCATTATACCCGATACCACAATTGATGAGGTAGACAAAACGGATTTGATCATAATCCCTGCCATTCATGGCGATTACAAGGAAGTGGTTGCCAAAAACGGAGCATTTATTCCTTGGATCAAACAACAATATGGCAATGGTGCCGAGGTGGCGAGCTTGTGCATTGGTGCGTTTATACTGGCCGGCACAGGTTTGTTGGATGGACGGGATTGTGCCACCCATTGGCTGGCTGCAAGTGAGTTTAGGGCCATGTATCCAGAAGTTAACCTGATCGATGACAAGATTATTACCGATTCAAATGGATTGTATACCAGTGGAGGCGCCTATTCATCTTTAAACCTGAACCTTTATTTGGTCGAAAAATTTGCAGGCCGAGAAATGGCCGTCTTATCATCAAAAATTTTTGAGATTGATATCAGCCGTGCCAGCCAATCGCCCTTCATTATTTTTAAAGGACAAAAATCCCACAACGACAAAGAGGTTTTGAAGGCACAAGAGTTCATAGAAAATAACTACTTGGATAAGATTACAGTGGACGAACTTTCCGAAAAAGTTGCTGTGAGTCGACGGACTTTTGAGAGACGGTTCAAAAAAGCTACTTCGAACACGGTTATCGAATACTTGCAACGGGTTAAGGTAGAGGCCGCAAAAAAGGAGCTGGAAAAAGGAAGAAAAACCGTCAATGAAGTTATGTATGATGTGGGGTACAATGATCCAAAGGCCTTTAGGGATGTTTTTAAGAAACATACAAGGGTCACTCCTTTGGAATACTTGAACAAGTACAGTAGAGTCAAATGAAGTAGTTATCAAACTCCATCAGGGCAACGATTGAATCTTGCTCATAAACACTAAAATATTGACCCTATTGAAAATATCTTCCAGTATACCCTATTTTTTCGATACCTTTTATTCAAATCCACTTTTGTAAAGAATAGAGAACACTTTGATATGCAACTTCCCTCTCATACCAAATACAGGCCAACTGCACCTTTGTTGATATGGGATGGACAATGTGGTTTTTGCAAATATTGGGTGACTTGGCTTGAGCAATTAACAGAAAAATCGGTCCTGTATAGCCCTTACCAACAAATTCATCAAGCCATCGAAGAGATTCCAAAAAATGCTTTCAAAAAGGCCGTACGTCTCATAGATACAAATGGTGAAATTTATAGCGGTGCCGGTGCAGCTTATAAAATCTTTGAAAAAACCTCAACATGGAGCTTTCTTATTTCTTGGTACAAAAACAACTCCTTGTTCAGGGGTTTCAGTGATTTTGTTTATCGATTCGTTTCAAATCACCGTTCTGCCCTACTAACGATCACTAAGTTCCTATTCGGCAAAAACCCAACAAAACTTCAACATTTTTGGATAATTTATCTGGTGTTGTTCCTATTTGCGGTTATTTTAATCGTTAAGCTAATACCATCCTAGCCCCTTTCCTTTTGCAGTGAACCTTTTATAGCCAAGCCGATTAGCTATGATAGGGACAATTTTCGTTTTAATTAGGGCAAAGTTTTCTATTGATCACTCCTAATTTTTAAGAAACGATAAGGATTGCCATCGATTTAAAATACTATAAATCAAAAAGTAACACTGGCAGCATATTCATTTAAAAAAGAGGAACATGGAAAAAAAAGGAAAAAAAACAAACTGGAAAGCAAAGGATAGTGCCCCTATGCCAACCACAGGTAGAAAAGGTGCCAATTTTAGAAACAGAACTACAAACAGCCAAAGAAACAGGTTTCCTTGGGTAATGATTATTTCCATTTTGATCATATTGGGAGTCATTGCCTTTATTTTGCTATTTGTCGGAGGCGTAGCTTCAAATTAGGGAGCAGTGGAATGTCCACATTATCTATCAAGCATTTTTACGGTTTTGGTTTCATTAGAAATGATAAATCAAAAAACTATTGGCATTTGGTATCAATTGGATTTTCAATTCAATACAATTCTTTAATTTTAGAATTTTTAATCCATAATATCTAAATCAGCCAGTAATGGAACCTCGCATTACAAACTGTTTCTGGGCATCGTTGTTTTGGCTTGTTTTTAGTTTCAGTATCTTTTCCCAAGACAAACCAAACCACCAACAAACAAGTCCCGAGACAGAAATAATCGATAGCATAGCCCAACAGGGGTATGATTTATGGATAAGGGACCCCGCGGAGTCAGTGAAGCTGGGCCAGCAAGCCTATGCATTGGCTGATGAAATAAAGTATTCCAAGGGTGCCGCTTTCGCCAAAAGGGTGTCAGGAGTAGGACATTGGACCCTAGGTGAGTCAAAAGATGCTCTCTTTGACCTTTATGAAGGGCTGGAACTGTATGAAGGCTTAAATGACCTTGAGGGAGTCTCCAACATAAAATTAAATATAGGCATGGTTTATGCCGATATTGATGAAGATTCGTTGGCACTTAAAAATTACCGCGAGGCAATCAATGGATTTAGTCAGCTAAATTTGGATAACAGGGTTGCCACTGCGTATACCAAGCTGGGGACCCTACAAATGGAAACCGGGCGGTTGGACAAAGCCCATACCAATATCAGCAATGCACTTAATATTCATACCAAAAACAATTTTCAATATGGCATGGCAGAGGCCCACAATCGGTTGGGCCGTGTATATTTGGAACAGGGCGACCTTGAACAGGCCAACTACCATCTTAGGCAATCGTTGACTCTTGGGCGAAGAATAGACGATAAAGATGGTATGGTGAGCAACCTGCTTCAATTTGGCAGAATGTTTACCATGGAAAAAGAATATGAGTTGGCCGACATGCATTTTAAGTTAGCTCTGAGCAGGGCCAATGAAATGAACCTGAAAAATTATCAATTGTCAATTTTAAAAAATTTGGCAGAGCTTAAAAGACAGACCCAACAAAACGACTCGGCCCTTTACTACTTTTCCCGATATGTGGATTTAAAGGACTCTCTCTTTACCATTAAAAAATCCCATCAAATTGCCGGTTTGGAATTTAGGAACGAACTGGAACAAAAAACAAACGAACTGGAACAGCTTTCCAAAAGGCAGCAATTGAGCAAAACCATACAATGGATATTGATCGGCGGTATTTGGATCATTGCCCTATTATCTTTCTTCCTGATCAAAAGCGCGAAGCAACGTTCAAAAAACCAAAAACATTTGCTGGAACAACAAAATATTATTGCCCAAAAAGAACTGGAAAACCAACAGCTCAAAGGTATGGACCTTGAGGGTGAACTGGATACCAAAAACCGGGAACTTACTTCATATGCCATGAACTTTGTTCAAAAAAATCAGCTATTGGATGAGTTCCAGAACAAAATACAAGAGGCAAAAAAAGCAACTACATTAAATCAGGTCAATAAAATTATGGCCGATATGGAAAGAACCATAAAAATAAACCAGGGCAAGGAAAAGGATTGGGAAGACTTTAAGCAACATTTTGAAAATGTACATCCTGAATTTTTCACCAACTTGAAGCTACAATTCCCCGATTTAAGTGCAAATGACTTAAAAGTTGCCGCCCTCACCAGGCTCAATTTATCCATCAAAGAGGCTTCCAACATCCTCGGCATCTCCCCAGAGAGTACAAAAACAGCACGCTACAGGCTCAGAAAAAAGTTGAACCTGTCTCCTGAGACAGATCTGTTTGATTTTTTATTGGATTTTAAATAAAAATCAGATTTCTGATTTTCAGTTTTTTACAACACCATAAATACATTTTGTCTACCTAATGTCTACCTAATGGGCCATTAAGTCTACTTCTTATTCCTACACTGTACACTCCATATACCTCCCTCTTTTTTTTGATTTAAAATTGTCACGCTAGGTTTGCGCTCTCAAAATCAGCGGGATACACCCGTGTTTATTCATCATTTCAAAAATCAATTAAAAATGAAACGACAATTATTTATTGAGGCCTATCAATCCAATGAAGGATTATGGGCCATTAAGAAGAGAAGGAAAATGGAGTTCAACGCTAAGTTTAAATCTAAAATTTAATAATCATGGAGACACTACAAAATTTACCCACACCGCTAGAAATTTTATTGGACCCTATCTCCTTGGTTGTCTTGGGGATTTATGCGAGCTTAATGATTTGGGAGGCGTTGTTCCCTGCCAGAGAACTACCAAATGTCAAGAATTGGAAAACCAGAGGACTACTGACCTTCGGAGTGTTTTTTTACCTATCCAGTTATTTGCCTCTAATTTGGGACGGTTATATATCCAAATACCAACTTTTTGATTTGGCCTTCTTGGGAGATCTAGGAGGTGCTGTAGTAGGTGTACTTATTTATGAATTTGGACTGTTTCTTTGGCATTACAGCCTTCACAAAAGCGATTTTCTATGGAAAGTTTTCCATCAAATGCACCATAGTGCAGAACGTATAGATACGTACGGCGCCTTTTACTTTAGCCCAATGGACATGGCAGGTTTTACACTTTTGGGAAGTCTTTGCCTTGTTGGAATTACTGGCTTTACTCCTGGAGCATCGACCATTATCTTGTTGACTACCGTGTTTTTGGGCATTTTTCAGCACAGTAACATTATTACCCCGCAATGGTTGGGATATCTTATCCAACGCCCCGAAAGCCACACCGTGCACCATGCCAAGGGTATACATGCGTACAATTATTCCGACCTGCCCATTTTCGATATCATCTTTGGCACTTTCAATAACCCAAAGGGCTATTCACATGAAACTGGATTCTATGATGGGGCTTCAAAAAGAATTAAAGAGATGCTTTTTTTCAAGGATATAAGTAAAGAAAATCAATCAAAATAAAAAATGAAGAATAGTACTGTTGGAATAGTATTAGTATTGATAGCAGCATTACTTGTGTCGTGTACATGGGACGATATCTCCGGTTCAGGTGTGCTCACTACGGAAAATAGGGAACTCAATGCTTTTATTGCAGTTTCAGTAGATGGGATAGCAAATGTGAACATTGTTCAAGGTAATGCCCAAAATGTAAAAATAATGGCCGATGACAACATCATCGGCCTAGTTAAAACAGAAATCAAAGATGGTATCTTGGAAATTTACTTGACCTCGGGACATAATTACAAGAATATTGATGTCAATCTCGACATTATGGCAAAAGCATTGAACGGTGTTGCCAATAAAGGTTCTGGCACATTGAAAGTTGCCAACGTGGACAGCCAAGAATTTTATTTGGATAATATGGGTTCTGGTAATATCAGCATCTCTGGAGCATCGAATAAGCTAAGCATAGAAAACGAAGGAAGTGGCAGAATTTCCGGATTTTCATTTTTAGCCGATAAGTGTTCCATAGATATCATGGGTTCCGGAGATGTAGAAATCAGCTGTACGGACGAACTTGACGTGAAAATCGATGGCAGTGCCAAAGTATTTTACAAAGGAAATCCACATGTAACCAAAAATATCTTGGGAAGCGGAAATGTGATTAATGAAAACTAAAAAAATAATATAGAAATGAAAAAATCAACCTTAATACTTTTATTACTGGTCTTACAATTCTCCAATATAATCGCTCAGGTAAAGTTTGCCGAGTTTGGCAACCATACTCTTAGAAACGGTGAGGTATTGGAAAATGCACGCATAGGCTATAGCACCTATGGCTCCCTCAATCTTGATAAGAAAAATGCCATATTGTTCCCTACATGGTATGCTGGAACGGGTGAAAGTCTTACCCCTTACATTGGCAAAGAAGCTATGATAGATACTACAAAGTACTATGTTGTGGTTGTGGAAGCGTTGGGCAATGGGATTTCTTCCTCCCCTTCCAATACAGATATAAAGGACGGGAGCAAATTTCCGGAATTTGGAATTGGGGACATGGTGGACCTGGAGCATAAACTAGTCAAAGAGGTTTTGGGCCTGGACCATTTGTATGCTGTAACCGGTATTTCCATGGGAGGTATGCAAACGTACCAATGGATGGCCAGTTACCCTGATTTTTTTGATAAGGCAATTCCAATTGTGGGCTCGCCCAAACTATCCGTTTATGACCAACTGAACTATGAAATCTTCAAGAAGATACTGAACAAGGAGATACAGCATGGCACAAAGGAAGAAACTTTTTTGATGTTGGAGTACGCGTTGGGACTTACGCCTCAATACTATGAAGGTGGTACTGAATCCATCGATGAAGTTTTGCAAAAAATCAAAGATGAGGCCGAACATTATGATGTTCGGGACCTACACAGTCAAATGCTGGCCATTTCCAATTATAGTTTGGATCGAGATTTGAGCAAACATAAGGTTACATCCCTATCCGAGCTGTTCAAAGGCGAGGCGTTTATCATATATTCAAGAACGGACCATTTGGTAGCTCCCTCAGCCAATTTGGAGGTTATAAAGGGGTTAAATGCCCAATCTTTGGATTTAAATTCCAAATGTGGACATTATACATTTGGCTGTGATTTGGAAAAACTCAACATGGCCGTAAAAAATTTCTTAAATTGAAATGGACATGACCAGAGTACTATTTATTTTCCTACTGATTGTCTTATTCCCTTACACCAAGTCAATTGGGCAACAAAGTGATGTTTACATCAAGGCCGGCCTTTTGTATGACAGTAAGAGCAATCAATTATTGCCCAACAAGATTATTCATATTCAAGGCTCCACAATAAAATCCATTACAGGGTTCCGTAAAATGGACAATGACAAAAAGGTAATTGACCTGTCCGACTATACAGTTCTCCCCGGATTGATTGATGCCCATACCCATGTTCTTTTTTCCCAAGAGGCCAATGAAGATTTTGCAGGTCACAGTATACAGACTCTTACCATGGAAAGTGATGCATTACGGGCTTTACGGGGAGCCAAAAGAGCAGAAAGCTATCTAGAGGAAGGAATCACCAGTATTAAGGATTTGGGCAATTCTGGACTGTATTTGGATGTGGCCCTTCGTGATGCAATTAATGAGGGAACCATTGATGGTCCACGAATCTTTGCTGCCGGCCCTATTTTAAGTGCGGTTGGAGGTCAAGTTTATGGAGTAACGCATCAACATCAAAATATTATTGATCTGGAATATAGAATCATTAAATCTTCTGAAGATGCAAAAAATGCTGTTCGGGAACACATTAACCAAAATGTGGATCTCATTAAAATTTGTGCGGACAACCTTCCCAACAAAGCATTTTTGACCGTGGAAGAAATGTCTGCCATAGTTGAAATGGCCCATTCATATGACCTCACTGTAACAGCACACTGCATTACCAATGAATCTGCAAGAAATGCCATAGAGGCTGGTGTGGATGGTATTGAACATGGATTCAACTTAACCGATTCTACATTGACACTTATGGCTGAAAAAAAGATTTTTCTTGTTCCCACGGAAAACAGCAGGTCTTATATGGAAACTTACGCCAAATTAATAGGTGATGACCTCAATAGCATGGATTGGGTGGGTGGATACATCAATAAAGGAAAAAAGAGGTTAATGACAGCCATTGAAAAAGGAGTTCCCATTGTGGCAGGTTCCGATAATTATACCAAAATGGGAGTCAGTCGTGGTAAATCATCCAAGGATATGCTGCGAAACTATTTTGAGGCCGGCATGAAACCCCTTGATATTCTACAGTCTGCCACTTATATTTCCGCGATGCACTTAAATAAGGAAATGGACATTGGCACAATAAGTCTTATGGCATATGCGGATATTATTGCAGTAAAAGGGAACTTGGAAAATGATTTTATTTCCACCATGGATAATGTGGTCTTTGTAATGAAGGATGGAAAGGTTTATAAAAATAATGTGAATCCATCTAAATAAGCCAATGGAGATATCAAAGCAGCCCAATAATCATACCCTACAATTCAGGAGAGCATTATTGTTCTCTTGATTTTTGTGAGAATATCGGCAATCAAAACAGCATATACAATCTTATGAAAAACCGATTACTCAGCTGGATATCACATACATGTATGACACTACCAATAAACGCAGTATGCTTCAGATTTTACTCGGGGCAATGGCCCTTACCTGAATTATTTTTATTGTTGATGATGAAACGTTTGTCACTAATTATTGAAAGGTAAACTAGCCTAATAAACAGAGCCTTTGCAAATTCCATCATCCCAATATTCTTCGCTTATAGTTCAAGAATTTTGTTGTTCCATACTAAGGGTGGATTGCCTTACCACAAGACTTGTTTTTATAGTCTTAGTTTCAAACTTCGCTTTATCGTCCTTTCCCTCGATCCTGTCAATCAATTTATTGGCTGAGGTCTCCCCGATAAAACGCCCATGCTGACTAATCATTGTTACTGGTGGGCTGGCGTATCTTGATAGTTCTCCGTTGGTAAACCCGATTACAGAGATATCCTTTGGTATCAAAAAGCCCTTGGAGCGCAAAAGGTCCATTACCTTAACGGTAGTAATCTCATCAAAGACCAAAATTCCATTTAGCTCTTTCAGGTTCAAAGAAAGTGAAATAGCTAGCTCTAGATCATCATCCGCTCCGAGCGATACCACCATATCTGAATCAAAAGGAATGTCTTGTTCCTCCAATGCTCTTTTAAAACCTTCTATCCTTAACCTGCCTATTGAGGAATTGGGGATGGGGTTTATGATGGACAAAGCGCGGCACCCTGTTTTCAAAAAATGTTTTGTGGCCTTGTAACCGGCCTCAATATCGTCCACGACCACTTTGTCACACTCGATCATTTCGGTTACCCTATCAAACATGACCAATGGAATCTGCTTTTGTAATAATTCTTGAAAATGTGCAATATGTTCGGACAATTGAGCCTCTCCTGCAACAGTGGAAATAATAACCCCGTCCACTGACCCAGAGCATAAGAAATCCAGGATCTTAACCTCTTTCCCTAAAGATTCATTGGTACTGCAGGTAATAATACTATATCCCCTTTCATCTGCAACCTGTTCTATACCAAATAGGACCTGGACAAAAAAGTAGTTCAAAATATTAGGAATCACCACGCCAATTGTCTTGGTGTTTCTATTTAAAAGATTGAGGGCTACACGATTGGGCTTATAGTGGTTTTGTTTGGCAAATTTCCTGATTTTGACCTTAAGCTCCTCACTAATTTCATGGCTATCGTTTATAGCTTTGGAAACCGTGGATACAGATACATTAAAATGGGCAGCAATGGCCTTTAGGGTCAACTTGTTCATGGATACCATAAATATAGCTCTAAAAGATAGCAATTTAATATCATCGAAACCACCTTTATGGCAGGAGCATTCCAAATGGAATTTAACTAAAGATAAACCGCCCATTAAGAATTTCAAAAATCCAATGGGCAGTCAATATAAACGTGAATTTTAATTATTGGAACACTAGACAAATCTCCCTACAATGTTCTCAAACAACTCTTGTTTGCCACTGATTTGTTTTGGCTCACCTGTTTCCAGAGCATGCTTAAAAAGATCGGAAAATTCCAATTTTCCTGAGCTGAACTCAGCTCCTTTACCCTCTTGAAAGGATGCATACCTTTGACTTAAAAGTTCTTCGTATGAGGATTCCTCAATAATTGCGTTAGCGGCCAAAAGTGCCCTGGCAAAGGTGTCCGCGCCTCCTATGTGGGCATGGAAAATATCCTCCAAATCGGTACTGTTTCTTCGTGTTTTGGCGTCAAAATTGACACCTCCGCCTTGCAATCCTCCAGATTTCAGGAAAACCAACATGGCTTCGGTTACCTCTAGCACATTATTGGGGAACTGATCGGTATCCCAACCATTTTGATAGTCACCACGGTTAGCATCGATACTTCCTAGCATCCCGGCATTGGCTGCAACCTGTAGTTCGTGTTGAAAAGTATGTTGTGCCAAGGTGGCATGGTTTACTTCAATATTGAGCTTAAAATCATCCTCTAATCCGTATTCCCGTATCGAATTGATAGAGGTTGCAGCATCAAAGTCATATTGATGTTTTGTGGGTTCCATCGGTTTTGGCTCGATAAAGAAAGTTCCTTTGAAACCTTGCTTGCGTGCATAGTCCCGAGCCATGCCCAAAAATCGCCCTATATTGTCCTGCTCCCGTTTCATATCCGTGTTCAATAGAGACATGTATCCTTCACGACCTCCCCAAAAAACATAATTTTCACCGCCAAGTGCAATAGTAGTGTCCAGAGCCATTTTTACTTGTGCACCGGCATAGGCCAGTACATCAAAATTGGGATTGGAAGCTGCACCGTTCATGTAACGAGGGTTTGAAAAGCAATTGGCGGTTCCCCAGAGCAATTTTACCCCAGAGGCAGATTGCTTTTCCTTCAAATAATCCACTATGATAGACAGTCGTTTTTCGGATTCGGCCAAAGAATCTGCCTCATCCACTAGGTCAAAATCATGGAAGCAATAATAATCGAACCCCATTTTCGTCACAAATTCGAAAGCGGCATCGGCCTTATCCTTTGCTGCTTTAATTGGGTCTTTATCCGTAGACCATGGAAACTGTTTGGTGCCGGGCCCAAAAGGGTCCCCCCCTGTTCCACATAGCGTATGCCAATAAGCCATGGCAAACTTAAAATGTTCCCTCATGGTTTTGCCCGCCACCACTTGGTCCGGGTTATAAAATTTAAATGCCAAAGGGTTGTCGGATTCCTTTCCTTCAAATTTAATATCACCTATTCCGGTGAAATATTCTTTGCTGCCTAAATGTGCCATTATTTTTTAGTTTTTAATATTAGTTGTAGTTCATTTTTCCAATTCTCATATGCCTTTTGATAGAGCTCCTTGTTGTCAAGGGGCCTGTAGGTCATCACATGGTCGTTGTTCATATAAGATGTAAACTTTTCATGGCCATGTTCATATATGGTACATGCTCTGGCCGCACCTATGGCGCCCGTTGTATTGTATATTTCTATTTCTTCTTGAATCAGGGTGGCAATGGTACCGGCAAATATGGCCGACCTGAATAGATTATCGTTGCCTGCCCGTATCACCTTTGCCTTTGCGCCATCCGAACTCATGATTTCCATACCGTATACAAAGGAAAATGCAATCCCCTCCAAGGCGGCCCTACAGAGATGTGCCTTTGAGTGTCTATTAAGATCAAGATTCAAGATACGGGTTCCAATATCTTGGTTGTTCAACATACGTTCGGCTCCGTTGCCAAACGGAATTATACTGAGTCCGTCCGAACCAATCTCTACTTCCGATGCCAAACCGTTCATTTCTTCATAGGAGGCTACATCCAGGTTGTTCAGAAGCCATCTATATTGTATACCGGACCCATTGATACATAGCAGCTTTCCTATTCTAGTGTGAGTGTCCGGACGATAGTTGACATGGGCAAAGTTATTGACCCGTGAGCTTTCCTTAACCGAGAGATTGTCCGTTATGGCATACACCACTCCCGAAGTGCCGCCTGTGGCAGCCACTTCACCCGGTTCAAAAATGTTAAGGGACAGTGCATTGTTGGGCTGGTCCCCTGAACGATACAAAATTGGCGTACCTTCCAATAAACCGCTTTGTTGTGCGCCTTCTTTGGACACCTCTCCTTGGTTCCCAAAGGTATCTACAGTATCCGGAACCATAGATTCTGGAATTCCATAATAATTAAGAACTTCTTTGGAAACCCGGTTCTCCACAAAATCCCAAAATATCCCCTCTGACAGACCTGATATGGTTGAAGCTATTTTACCGGTCAGTCTGTACCCTATATAATCGCCGGGCAGCATAAACTTATAGACTTTATCAAAAACTTGTGGCTCATTTTCGCGGACCCAGGCTAATTTGGATGCGGTAAAATTTCCCGGAGCGTTCAATAATCTGGTATCACACTTTTCCTCGCCCATTTCCTTGTAGGCGCGATTACCAATTTCCACGGCACGACTGTCACACCAAATAATGGAATTTCTTAGTGGCGTACCTTCGGTATCCACAATAACAAGTCCATGCATTTGATACGCAATTCCAAGCCCTGAAATATTGGCCGGCGATATCTTATGATCCTTTAAAATTCTTTTAATCCCTTTACATACCAATTCCCACCAAAGTTCAGGGCTTTGTTCCGCCCAACCTGGTTTTATGGCCATCATGGACATTTCCTCTTCCGGTTCCTGTACGACCGTTACTTTTTTACCTGTGGACGTTTCGACAAGTGCAATCTTTATTGAAGAACTGCCCAAATCAATACCTATATAATACATGGAAGTTAATTGTTGAACTATATGGTTAAATATAAAAAATGCCCGGCTCAAAAGTGTTCTTTAATTTAAAACAATCCAAAGCAAGACTGTTTCGGCTTGAATTGAACCGCTCAAAAGAAACCACACAACATATTGTTTTACAGATATTTACAAATTACATAATTAATCAACAGGGTTTCGAAATGGTTTTCGTAGATAATTTCAGAAATGGATGATAGATGACTTTTTGGAAAAATCGGTTTGATGAATTACTTAAGTGTAAAGAATATTGAAATCCTAATTTTACCTACAAACTTATTGCCTTTATCTAAATTCCAGATAATATTCAAAAAAGGGCAACACCTGTTGTGGAATACGGCCATCTTTCGTGTAAATATTGTTCACATGGGTTCCGATATATTCTTCTGCAAAATGATCAATGCCTAGATTCTCCAATTTAATACTGAACATTTTACATTGTTGCGTAAACCTTTCACCCGCATTACGCCCCCAATCCATTTTGATGGCCTTTAAACTTTTCAAGTTGTCTATGTAATTCTCAAGATTGTAAAACGGCATATTATCGTGCCATTTTTTGAGTATTTCTTGGTGTATGACCAATTCCCCATCTTCGTATCCAAATGGAAAATCGCAATAAAAAGGTGGATTTTTGGGATTCGGAGACCATGAGCGTGCAAATGCCACCATTACTTTTCCAAAGTAGGTTTTTTCCAATCCTTCATAGGTGGAGATTTCAGATAGTTCCTTAAAGGTGTCGCTGTTAGGTCCATATTCCCTAACTATGGCCAGAGCTCCTGGACTGATGGCGTATACTGTATTGAACACATCGGGGTGTTTCATGGCAATATTCAAGGCTCCATAACCGCCCATACTATGCCCGGTTATTCCACGACTTTCCTTTTTGGGTATGGTACGATAATTCTCGTCCATGTAGGCAACCAAATCCTCTACCGTGAAATCCTCCCAGTTTCCAAAAATTTCTGAATTGGAATAGAAACTACCTTCATAAGTTGTTTTCTGGTCGGGTATCACCAGAATAAAGGGTCGAATACGTTTAGTGGTTATGGCAAAGTCCAAAATTTCCTTCATAGGCTCCAACATGGTATGGTCGCCATAAAATCCGTGCAAAAAATAGATGACCGGATATTTTTTGGTTTCTGTTCCATAGTTAGGTGGAAGGTATACCCCGACTTTCCGGGTAGGGTTCTCTCCAAAATCATTCACCAAATGCTCCGAATAAATGGAATCAATGACAATACTCCCCGTTCCAGATTGCGCATGCATTACATGGAAGGCGAAAATCATCAATGTGAATTGTAAAAATGTTTTCATCAATTTGCTTTTAATCGTTAGTATTTATGGGCATTTCCAACAGAATAGAGGACAATGTTTTGCCGTGTTTGTCCAATCGCAACGAACGGGTGACCCCTCCCCTAAGGGCTTTGTGCATTACAAAATTGATTGCGCCCAGTGTAGCAACCTCATACCGTATTATTTCGCCTTGTATGGTTTCACCCAAAAACAGCTTTACTTTTTCGGCGGTCACCTTTTTTTGAATTATGGGATAATCCTTCTCATCAAAGGCGATCACAGAGATATTTACCATATCTCCTTTATCTCCTGTTCGAGAATGTGCAATCTCTTTAAGTTTCATTGGTTAACTTTTAAAATATTCAACTTTTGGCACCACCTTTTTTTTGTCTATCAAAATGGATTGAATGGCTATGACCTCCGTAACTAATTTGGAGATACCACCACCTGCTGCCGGACCATTGGTATAGAGTGTTTCCACTTCATTGACCAATTTTACGGCTGTTTCCTTAGTTTTGGTTTTAGCCGCTATGCGCAATCGTAATTCTTGAGGGTAGATGTCTGAAGTATATTCTTTAAAAAGACTATTGATTCCGATAAGATCAAAAAGAATATCTTCTACTTCGAGATTCTTGGTTCTAAGTCGCTCCTTGACAATTTCAATGGCCAATTGGGCCCTTTCCAATGCATAGCTCCCACCATAACTTATTTGCGCATCAGCCATGTAACCATCGTGATACCCCACCGAAACCTTCAGCTTTCCGGTCAATGCCTTTCCCGAAGCACCATAAACTTCAACTTTGCCCTTTTCTATCTCCTTTAATGTTATATTGGAAAAGTCCGCAACCACATCAGGCGTCAAATATGCGGAAGGATCATGCACCTCGTACAACAATTGTTCTTTACAGGTTGCAGTTGTCACCATACCACCCGAATCCTTTAATTTGGTAATATGGAATAAGCTATCGTTGTTTATTTCTGCAATGGGAAACCCCAGATTGCCCAAGTTCGGAACTTGTTTTTTTACTCCATCGGCAAAATAGCCACCACATATCTGGCCTGCACATTCCATTAAATGTCCCAAGGCCGTTCCTTTTCCCAAGAGAGGATAGTCATCCATTGACCAAGCGAATTCATGGATAAGTGGAGCCAAAAACAAGGAAGGGTCGGCCACTCTTCCTGTCAATATGATATCAGCTCCTTCTTCCAATGCTATTAAAATTCCCTCAACGCCCATATAAGCATTGGCGGAAATGATTTTATTTCCTAAAACCGATAGGGATTCGCCGCTTTCCAAAAAGGTCTGTGTACTGAAATCCAACATGGACATAACATCATCCCCGAACACGGCGGCTATTTTTAAGTTGGTTAGACCAAGTTCTTGGGCAATCTTTGCGGTCTTCTTTGCTGCTGCCAATGGATTGGCCGCACCCATATTGCTGATAAGTTTAACCTTTTTTGAGACACAATGCGCCAAGCAGGCCTTCATTCGTTCTTCCAACAAGGGGTCATATCCCAGCTCAGGGTCCTGCATTTTCTGCAATTGTGCCAAGGCAATGGTTCGCTCTGCAAGACATTCGAATATGATATAATCCAAATTGCCCTCTTTTATCAGGTCCACAGCAGGTTCTATCCGGTCACCCGAATACCCTGCTCCCGACCCAATGCGAATAATTTTTTCTGGTATCATACTTTATATGGGAATAGTTCCTATCAATATAGATGCAATGGTCATAACAATGGTCGCACCGAATGCATATTTAAAAGTAAACCGCTGATGCTCCGCTAAATCCACTTTCGCCAAACCGATGAGCAAGAATGTCGTTGCTGTCAATGGGCTCAATGGAAACCCAGTGGTCATTTGCCCCAATATGGCGGCCTGACCCACACTAATGGGTTCTACATTAAATTGACCTGCCACTTCCGATATGACTGGCAAAAATCCAAAATAGAAGGAATCTGGGTCAAAAACAAAGCTCAAGGGCATACTAGTGACTGCCATGATGAGCGGAATTTGTTCCCCTGCACCATCAGGAATTACATCAGCCATTGCACTTGCCATTTCAGCAATCATACCGGATTCTGTCATGATACCGGTAAAGACACCCGCTGCCAGTAGGATACTTGCCATCAAAAGGGATGCTTTTGCATGGAAATCTATCCGGGAAGCTTGATCTTTGAGGTTTGGATAGTTTACCATCAAGGCAATTATGGTACCTAGCATAAATGGCAGTGCAGGGGCGACAATACCCCTGATCAGCAATACAATCACTGCAATGGTCAACAAGATATTGAACCAGAACAATCGAGGTCTTCTTATACGTTTTTCTTCTTCTGAAACTTTTTTCTGATAGCCATCAACTTTATCATCATCAATGGAACCCAGTTGGAGTCTTTTAGCCTCTTTTGAGCCTAAATACCATGCAATGACCAAAACAAACAATATTCCGAACAATTGGGGTATCATTACAGGAGTGTACAATTCCGTTATCTCGACCTGTAGTGCCGTAGCTGCCCGAATGGTAGGTCCGCCCCAGGGCACCAGGTTCATTGTTCCTGCACCAAGGGCAACAACACAGGCCAATACCCTTTTGTCCATTTTGAGCTCCTCAAAAAGAGGCAACATGGCTGGAACGGCAATGAGAAAAGTGACCGCTCCAGAACCGTCCAAGTGAACGATCATTGAAAGAATGGCCGTACCTATGGTAATCTTTACTGGATTGCGCCCCACCAATCTAAGGATGGTATTGATGATTGGGTCGAACATCCCAGCATCGGTCAAAACACCAAAAAACAATATGGCAAAGACGAACATGGCGACCACCGGGGCAATATTTTTGATGCCTTGTATGGCAAAATCTGCGGTATCCAGACCAAAGCCAGCCATCAACGAACCAATGATTGGGACCAGAATCAAAGCGGAAAGGGCACTTACCTTTTTAGAAAGGATAAGTGCCAGCAATACCACAGTAATCGCTATTCCAGTAAAGAGAATCAATTTTTATAAACTTGGTCTAAAAAGTTATAGCGAGCATCGTTCGATGCTTTGATCAATTCGCTTTTGGTATCAATGACCATTACAGGAGGATTACCATCATTTGCTTTGGCGGCATCCCAAGTAGGAAGCTCCCCACCATTGGGGTCACCTGTTTTAATAAAGTTCGCAAAGAACTCCTGCATGGTGGCGGATGCTTTATAATCATCGGCGGTCCAGGCATAATCATCCACAAGATGTAAATTGCCCATAGCATATTCGATTTCTGCGGCATGTGGCGCCCCGATTGCTTTGGGCATTTGAGGTGCTCCGGAATCCCTTTCTACGGTTCCGCCCGCCAATCCTGAGACTTTGCTTTGGTCCCGCAAAGGTGGACGTATCTTACTGTATAGATATCGATAAACCGGTTGGTCTGAGTTTTTACGGTGCAAATCGAACCATTTCCAAGTACTGTAAACTATAAAGTTATCGGATGCGAGATTGGTCGCTGCCCATTCTACTTCCGTGGACGTACCATGAGGGTAGAGTTCCAAAAATTCTTCATATTTTTTGGGATAGTTTTGCCTTACCTTTTCTACAAAAGTCTCTTTTGTGATCGGTCCCTGCGTAAATGCCATACCTGGTATTTCTGCAGAATTCCATCCAACCAATAAAGGCACTTGGGCCTGTTGTTTCGAAGCAAAAATTTCAGGTAGAGTTTTGGGCAGAAGATAGCCATCAATTACCATGGGGAAACCAAATCTTTTGGAGTCGTTGTACTTTTCATAAATCTCACGTGTGCTCAGTTTTCTCAATGCTGATATACTTTCTATACCTGCGCTTTCAAGAAATTGCATCCCTTGTTTCTCCGCTTCTTCCAAGGAAACAGGGGCCATCGTCGGTGCAATGGCCGCTCCACTTTCCCCTATTGCCCCTGCAATCAGGCTTTTTGACAAGGGGGAGGCCATCTGTACACTCACGCCTATGGAACCTGCAGACTCTCCTGCAATGGTCACTTTCTCGGGATTGCCTCCAAATGCTGCAATATTTTCCTGTACCCACTTGAGGGCCATGTTCTGGTCCAATTGACCGTAATTACCGGATGCTTTGTACGGGGCCTCTGCGGTCAGTTCAGGGTGTGCTAAATTCCCGAAAATATTCAAGCGATAATTGGTGGTCACCACCACAATGCCCTTTTTGGCCATACTCTCACCGTCGTATCTATACTCGGATGCATCTCCAGCGACGTTTCCTCCTCCATAGAAATAGACCAAAACAGGAAGATTTTTTTCACTGTGCTTGGCAGGTGTCCATACATTAAGGTACAGGCAATCCTCGCTCAAGCCTTCCGATCGGGATTTCATATCCCCGAACACCATGGCCTGTATGGGTCGAGGACCGAATGCTTTGGTTTCCTTAACACCTTCCCATGTATCCAAAGGTTGGGGAGCTTTCCAGCGAAGTTCCCCTACAGGTGGTTTTGCAAAGGGAATCCCAAAGTACTTTTGGATGCCCGAATGTGTATCATAAAGTCCTTCAATTGTCCCGTTTTTCAGTTTCACTTGGACTGGAAAGGCATTAGTGTTCTGTGCATGAGCACTTATGCCAAATCCTAATAAAATTATTAAGTTGATAGCTAATTTCTTCATTGTGCGTTTGTTCTCTTTGTTATTGTAACAGTTTGTTACAATAATACTTTGTTTTTTCGACTTTTCATGCTTTATTTACAAAAAATCTATTTTGAACACTGACAAACATTCACAGGGGCCTAAAAAGGAAGACTATCTTTCCCATATCGCATTTGATTCTGTCATATTTGGTTTCAATGGAAAGCAGTTAAAAATTTTGGTGTTGGAATATCAAAACACCGGCTTATTCGCTTTGCCTGGAGGTTTTGTAAAACGAAACGAAAGTCTCAAAGATGCTGTCACCAAAGGTGTTATGGAGCGTACAGGAATAGAAGACCTTTATTTGGAGCAGTTCCATACTTTCGGAAACCTCGATAGATTTGATTCCAAAGCCATGGAGCGAATATTGGAAATGAATGGATTGGACATCAAGGCACATGAATGGCTATTGGACCGGTTTATTTCCATCGCCTATTATGCCTTGATCAATTTTGAAGAAGTCAATCCCATTCCTGATCCTTTGGCCGACAGTATTGAGTGGTATTCATTGGATGAACTTCCCCCATTGATGATGGACCATGAGGAAATTGTCCAAAAAGCACTTGAAACCCTGCGTGAAAATCTCGATAAAAAATTGTTGGGCATGAATCTGCTTCCTACAAAATTTACCATGAAAGAATTGCAGAATGCCTATGAAAAGATAATGGGCGAAACCTTCAAGCGTACCGCATTCCAACGGAGGATGCTGGCTACAAAAAACTTGGTCCGTCATGAAAAGCTATTTACCGGGGGAGCCCATAGAGCCCCTTACCTGTATAGTTTTAAAATAAAATGAAACTTAAAGTCGTTTTGGTCCATTTCAAAACAGAACAAAAATAGGCAGCAATCGATATGATATATCTTTGATTTTCAATTTGTTATATCATCAGTAAAAGGCCCAAAATATAGTAAGTTCGACAAACTACCCCTGAAGGTCAAACCATGGAGCCCTCCCTTATTTTCATCCCATTCATTCAACGAACTCTACACCTTTTATATGGTTTTAAATGAACTCAAACGATATGCCTAAAAATACAAAACACTGAAAATCATAAGATTAACAGTGTTTTGATTTTACTTAAATAAGATAAGTCGGGATGACTGACCTCTTGACGAGGTGCTAACCCATTAATATCCAGAATATTATGTCGATTTTCCCAAAATAGGACATCCCATAGGACATCTTCGTGTGAAATAATGATTTTCACAACGTAAATATCGATATTTAAAATCAAACCACACCATCTTGTTTTATTTAATTTTAAATCAAAATAGACAAAGGAATTTTTGTGAGTTCAAAAGCTCATCACAAACAAGTTAAGCATCTATTCGGCCTATCGACAAGCAGATATAATAAGAACTTTGATTGTCATTTTTAAACTAGCTGTATAAATTACAAGATTTAGATTTTTGCCACCAGTGTTCCAGCCAAGCCATTACTGGTCCACCTTACATGATGGACACAATCAAGTTTAGAGGTTTTGATTGCAGTGATACCTGAATCTTACGATGTTTTCAATACTACCAATGACCATGCCTATACCGAAGTTGTGTAGAAAAATCCAATAAACTTATACAACCCGAATAGGATTAAGGTAACCCCCAACCCTATTCGAACCATTTAATATATTCTTCTGGACATTCCTTTATTTCTTGGTCAAATGATATCCAGCCGATTCAACAGCAGAAGTGATTTCCTCTTCCGTAGCACTTGTAGTCTGTACGGTCAACAATTTGTCTTGGGAGGCAAAGTCAACAGACCAATCGGTCACGCCATCCACCTTATCCAAAAATGGTTTTACGGTATTGGCACACCCACTGCACTTAATATTTGATTTGAATTGTAATGTACTCATGTTCATCGATTTTAAATTAGAAAATTACTATAGTTTAATCATTTTAAGCCTCAAACTGTTCAATACGACCGATACACTGCTAAAAGCCATAGCGGCACCAGCTATCATCGGATCTAACAAAAATCCATTGATCGGATACAGCAGCCCTGCAGCTATAGGAATTCCAATGATATTGTATATAAAGGCCCAAAAAAGATTTTGCCTTATACCTATAACGGTCTTATGGGAGAGCTTCAACGCTTTGGGAATGGCATTTAAATCAGAGGTGATCAAGGTCATTTTCGCGACATCCATGGCAATGTCGGACCCTTTGCCCATCGCGATACTGACATCTGCTTGGGCAAGTGCCTGCGAATCATTGATACCATCGCCCACCATGGCGACCACCTTTCCACTTTCTTGAAGCCTTTTCACAAAATCAGCTTTCTCTGATGGGAGTACTTCGGCTTCATAGCTTTTGATACCCACCTGTTGTGATACGGCTTCGGCGGTCATCTTGTTATCACCGGTCATCATGTAAACTTCCATACCATTCCCCTGCATTTCCCGTATGGCTTCCTTTGAGGATTCCTTTATACTATCCATAATGGTCAAAATCGCCTTCACCTTGCCTCCACCGCCAAAGTATATGACCGTTTTGGCCTCCTGCTCTAACCCTTCGACCATGTGCCCCAGGTTGTCATCCATGGCGATTCCTTTTTCGACCATCAACTTATGATTGCCCACAAGGTATTGGGTTCCATCCAATGCCTCAGCGCGAACACCTTTTCCTGTAATACTATTGAAGTTCAAAATTTCGACCGGATTTACCTTTCTATTTTTTAAAAAGGAGACCACGGCTTCAGCCAAGGGATGTTCGGACTGTCCTTCCATGGCATATAAAATTTGCTCCAGGGCCCTGTGATCGGTCACATGGTCCGCAAAGACCATATCGGTCACCACAGGCTTTCCTTCAGTTATGGTACCCGTTTTATCCAGAACAATGGCATTCACTTTGTAACCCAACTCCAAACTTTCCGCATCTTTGATGAGGATATTGTGTTCGGCCCCCTTGCCGATTCCCACCATGATGGCTGTGGGGGTTGCCAAACCCAGCGCACAAGGACAAGCTATTACCAATACGGCAACTGCGGTCAACAGTGCATGGGTAAAAGCGTCCTCACCTCCCAGGAACATCCAGGTGATAAATGTCACCACTGAAATCGTCATTACCACGGGAACAAAAATACCGGCAATCCTGTCCACCAATTTTTGTACGGGCGCTTTGCTCCCCTGTGCTTCCTGCACCATCTTGATGATCTGGGACAAAAGGGTCTCCCCTCCCACCCGGTCAGCTACAAACTGAAAGCTTCCTTTTTGGTTTACGGTACCGGCAAAAACTTTTT
>NZ_JAFLNL010000003.1 GCF_017313785.1 Flagellimonas aurea | reverse complement strand
TCGGAGTACATCGTGGAACAACTCAAACAACAAAACATATAGGGTATGGACAGAAGGAAGAGTTTAAAGTCGATAGTATTGGGCTCCGTGGCCGGAGGGCTGGCCATCCACGGGTGCAGGCCGTCCACGGAGGGCACGGAACTGACCGAGGCGCCGAAGATCACCTATCCGGGGCGCGTGCCCCAAGAGCTGGAGCACATAGAGGAACTGAGGGAGGAAGAATTCTTGAACCCGCACGAGGTGGAGACATTGACCATACTGTGCGACCTGATACTCCCGGCGACGCAGGAGTACAAGGGAGCATCGGATGCGGACGTTGTGGGCTTCATCGAGTTCATGGCCAAGGACGTTGAGACGCTGCAACCGGACATCCGCGGTGGGCTGATGTGGCTGGACCACAGGAGCAACACGGAGCACGGAGTGGAGTTCAAGGAGGCGACCGAGGAGCAGCAGAAGACCATTTTGGACGGGATCGCGTACTACGACCCCGAAGTGCCGGGCAACGAGCGCCCTTTTGAGGTGAACTTCTTCTCTTTGGTGAGGAACCTGACGATGACGGGCTTCTACACGAGCAAGATCGGGATAGAGGAGATCGGTTACAAGGGAAATATGCCCAATGTATGGGACGGGGTGCCACAGGACGTCCTGGACCAGCACGGTGTGGCCTACGACGAGGAATGGCTGGCCAAGTGTGTGGACCAGAGCCAACGCGGGGTCATTGCAGAATGGGACGAGGATGGTAATTTGATTACATGATTTATATAAAATAACCAAACCTTCTTTATGGAAAGATAAAGTACATAAAGTGGATTTGAGTTAGTTTAGTTAATTTGATGCAGGCTCCTTTTAGGAGCCTGTTTTTTATTTCAATCCATTTTAAAAACAAAAAAAAACCTGTAAATCAATGATTTACAGGTTTAATGTTTTGATGATGTTCTAGTAGTTGGAAGAATTCACTAGGGAACTCAATACCATTTATGCTGCCAAAAAAGCCAAATTGACTGGTTACAAGAGAAAATATCATGGATAGGGCATAGCCTTAATGGTTCTTTAGGTCAACTTTCCTTGCCAGCAGGGATTGGGCAAAAAAACGGTTTTTTTAAGTTGTGATGACTGGACCTTAAGATGCTACAGTAAAGGTTTCAAAAGCTAGACATGTCATTAAAAGTAGATTACCTTAATGTTCAATGTAGTGATGGCAATAATAAATCGGCACCTAAATGATGAAAAGTGACTCTTGGACGAAAGTTGGTGTCCAAGAGAATGGGCAAAACTAATTGAAACCTTTAGGTGGTATTTACGGAGTGGTGGGATAATGCTTCGTCTACAATAGGGGCATTGGAATCAGCCTTAAAGCGCAGTATAAAACTTGTGCCCTTATCAATTTCACTTTCGCAAATCAATTCGCCGCCGTTCATCTCCACAAAATCCTTAGAGATCAATAGCCCAAAGCCCGTACCTTTTTCACCTTCCGTGCCCCTTCTTGTTTTTGGTTTTTCGTCCGCCTTAAGCTGCCTGAACCAATGCGTATCCATGCCCATTCCAAAATCTTGTACCCCTATTTCCACAGTATCAGCGCTGCGTTTTGACCATACCAATATTTTTTGGCCGTTGTTGCTGAACTTGATGGCGTTGGAAATTAAATTACGGAGAACGACCTTTAGCATGTTTTCATCCATGAAAAGCTCCCGACAGGAGATGTTCAGCTCTATCGCTATATTTTTATTGTTGGCCATCCTTGTGAACTCTTGGCTTACTGCATGAAATACGTCTTCCAGGTTACAGATGGTTTTGTCCAATTGCACCCCGTCCAATTGTTTATAGGACCATTGCAGTAAATCGTTGATCATTGAAATTCTATCGTAAACTTCGCTTTTTAGTTTTTCTGTCAATCGCTTTAGTTCTTCATCCGCCAATTCGGCCTCGATCAATTGTATGATGACAACAAAATTGTTGAGTGGGGCCCTGACATCATGGGCGAGCAAGGAGAACAATTTATTCTTGAGTTTACTGACCTGTTCAAGCTCGGCATTTTGGTTTTCAAGTTCTGCCTTGGCAACTGTAAGCTTTTTGGTCTGCCGTTCCACTTCATCTTTGAGCTTTGTATTGGCTTCCAGTTGCATTTTCAAATTATCAATCTCAATTTCTTTGAATTTATAGGAGATGAGCAGCGAAAAGAGAATCAATTGGATTGTCGTCAATACTGAAGTTGCAATAATTATTGGGGTTGCGTCGAAATCGAAATACTGTTTTGCAAACCACGCGCCTATATATATTATTGCGGATAACAGGATAGGTGCATAGGAATATAAATAGTATCTGTTCAATTTATGGGCATTGAACAATAGGATACCAGAGAAAATATTTAAAAGTACAGCGGCCAATGCAGTAACCGCCGCTAGCAATACCAGGATTTCGTTCAACCAGACCAGTCCAATGGTAAGTGTGTTGGTGATATGCAAAAACGGAAGGCAAACCACCGTTCCGATCAATAGTTTGTAAGTCCTTGATAGACGTGGATGGTCGTCCTTTTTAATCGCAAGGTAATTTCTTGTGAACTGCAGCAGGCCAAAGGTGGTGATCATTGCAGTGGTAAGGGAAATTTTGTCCGCTACTGCAGTGATTTCACTGCCAAAGGAGTTGTTCATAAAAAAGTAAAGGCTCCAGTGAAGGGTGATTCCCCAAATCAGTACCAAATAATCAAGCAGGATTTTGTGCTTTAAAACGAGATACGAGAGTAGGTGATAAATCCCGAATGCAGCGAAAATGGAGGTGAATACCAAGTTGGTTAGGTATCTAAAATCGAAAACATCCATATTTAATGCATTATTTCTTAATGGTAAATGTAGCAGTATTCAACTGGGTTCGGTCTTTAAAACTATAATTTTTTCGTGAACTATGTGGAAATCAAATTACTAAAATATTTTGTGCTGTGGTCCTGTGAATAAGACTGATACAGGTCTTTTAGGTTATATTTCTTATCGATAGGCATCCGCGGATGTCCAGCCCTCTCCATATTTTCTATGCAAACCACGTAATCCCACTCCCTATTTCTGAAGCTGATTTCGTGATTTGTTGGCCTGTTGCGCCTTTGGAATCCTATGTTTATGATGGGGTTGCACTTGGAATGGCCCGTTCTACGCCCAGGAATTGACCAATGCTACCCAAACTCAAGGGTTTGTTGAGGTAACCTCGTACATATTTTCCATATGTGGTCGCTTTTATCTCATCCTTTGGATCGATGGATGAACTGACGATGACCACATCAACCGTAGGAAGGAATTTTTCCAAGGTCATGAACTCCAAGAATTCGAATCCCGTCATTTCGGGCATATTGATATCTAAAAAAAGAAGAATGCGTTCTTCGGGGTTTTCTCGAAATCGAAGGCAATCCAAAGCCAATTCAGGGTTCGTAAAGCTTCTTAGCTTATCCTCTAGGCCTAACTTTCTGAACATTAGAGCGTGTACGGTATTGATAAGTTCCTCGTCATCTACCAGGTATATTTCTTTGTACATTTGATTGTATTTAACTGATGAGAAATTAACCTTTTACGGGGCCAGGTCCAATTTAATGTTGTGTAACCATGAAGCTTGTCGATGAGGATCCTAAAAATCGGCATGTGGAGAATATATGTTAGGGTTTTGCTTTATTGAATTGTTATACCAATAGTAATAATCTCCATATCTAAAGATAAATGATCGATCTAGATCAAATAAAGCGTATTTACAGTATTGCTGGCGACCTAAATTTTTCTGATGTAAAACATTTGCTTCAGGCCGCAGGGCGTAAAACTTTTCTTCACGGGGAATACCTTATAGAAGCGGATACCCTTCAAAACCAAGTGTATTTTATATATAAAGGGTTGGTCCGTATTTACGCTGTCAACGAGCGCGGTGACGAGATTACGACCGAACTGCGCTGTGAAAATGAACTGGTGGCCAGTTATGACGTTATTTTCTTTGATCAACCTTCCCGATTCTATATTCAGGCCATGGAGAAAACGGAAACCTTCCATATTGCCTATGATGAACTCCAACAGGTCTTGGAGCGGAACCGGAAGTTGGATATGAACCGTAAGTACATCCTTCAAAACCTATTGAAGAATGCCTTTGAACGCATTGATACATTTACCTTAAAAACCCCGGAAGAACGTTATCTGCACTTTTTGGAATCCAATCCCAGTTTGACCAATAGGGTACCGGATAAGTATATCGCCAATGTGCTGGGCATCACCCCTGTTTCATTGAGCAGGATACGGAAACGCATTGCGCAAAAGGCCAAATCATAGAAAAATCCCATTTGGACATTTCTTATCTTTTGTTAACGACGTGGGCTATGCGTACAGGCTACATTTGTCTTAAAATTTTTAAACGTATCAGCTATGAAAACATCAAAAATGATTTTGGTAAATGCCTGTTTGGCCTTCGTACTTTTGGCAAATTTTTCTTGTTCCAATGAGGATGATGATTCCAACGCCGAGGAGGCCATAACACAGGAGGAAGCGGCACAATTGGTGGCCAGTTCCTTGGAGGAGGACTCCGGGGGAAGTATCGAAACCATGGTCAAGCTCACCATAGAAGTGCAGGTGACCATTGAAGCGGAATACACTTGCGGTTTTACCTATGAAGATGGTATCTCATACCAATATGATCAAAACGGTATCGATGCCTCATATACGGGGAATTGGGCCTACCAGATCCATTGCAATGATCAAAACCTTCCGGATTCGGCCACGTATTCTTATGAAAAGACAGCTACGGCAAGTACCCCAAGGATAAGTGCCACAGGTTCTTCCAGCATGTCCGGAAGCTTGGATGGGTTGGAGGCCGATGGATCTACCTATACCTTGACCGGTACCTATCAAGGCGACTACAGCCAACAATTGATCGTTTCCAAAAAAAATGTAGAAAGTGAATTAAATATGCAACTGAACAGCCTTGTCATAGATAAGGAAACCGACTCCATTACTTCGGGAAGCGGCAGTTTCACCTTGACCGGAACCAGTAACAATGCCTCTTTTTCATATTCGGGGACCATTGAATTTATGGGTAATGGCAGTGCCACTGTTACCATTGAAGGGCAAACCTATATTGTATTGTCCAATTGATCTTTCATGGTAAAAAGGGGGCGGTATCCGAACGGGTTCGCCCCTCCCTTATGTAACTTTTTGCACTATGGAAACGTTATTGCCTTATTGGTTTACCGTGCTATTCAACATGCTGAGATATGCAGTGCTTGGTGGAATGGCTTTCCTGTCCTTTTATGTACTATGGCCCAATGTCTTTGCCAAAAGCAAGATACAGACCCGTTTTGCAAGAAAAAAAGACTTTGTCCGTGAGCTGTCCTATTCCTTACAGACCATTGTCATTTTTATCGGGATGAACCTGTTGGTACTCTATACCCCACTAAGAGAATATGGTAAGATTTATAGTGACATCCATGAACATGGCCTTTGGTGGGTACCCGTAAGTATACTCTTGGCCATAACCTTGCACGACACCTACTTTTATTGGATGCACCGAGCAGTGCACCATAGGGCATTGTACAAAATGTTCCATATTGTTCACCATAAGTCCGTCAATCCAAGTCCACTGGCATCGTATTCCTTCAATTTTATGGAAGGGATATTGGAGGCGATGGTCGTCCCATTGGTGGTGTTCCTTGTTTCCATGCACCCGGTTGCCCTGATCTTTTTTGCCCTGTTTGCGTATTCGTTCAATGTATACGGACATTTAGGGTACGAGATTGTGCCAAGGTGGTTCAGGAAATCTATTTTCTTTGAGATTATGGTGACCTCGGTGCACCACAATCTGCACCACCATAAGTTCATAGGCAACTATGGATACTATTTCCGTTTTTGGGACCGGCTGATGGGGACGGAAAACCCGGATTATATAAAGGTCTTTGATGAAATTCAACGAAAAAGATTTGGTGTCAAATCCATATCAAAATGAAAACGACCCTATATCTGGGAAGTTAATGGCATCATGTGGCATTTTATGGAGTAACACACTTTTCACCAATGCGTGGCATTGCCTTATACGTGTATTGTTAAATATTGTCAACAGGTACTATATGAAAGAGGGGCTTATTTTCGAAAACTAACGATGAATGTGCTGCCCATCCCTTTTTCACTGATTACATCTATAGAGCCATTTAGTGCCTCGATTTGGGTCTTGACCAAGAAAAGTCCCATACCCTTGCCCTTGGTTTTCGCACTGAGCCTGCCATACATATCGAAAATTCTGGATTTACGTTCCGGCGTCAATTCCATTCCAATCCCGTTATCCGATACTTTCAATATAATCCAATCCTTTTTTTCCTCGGTGGATACCACTATTTTTGGAGGTATGTCCTCTTTGGAATATTTCAAGGCATTCACCAATAGATTGTACAAGATGTTGGACACATAGCTCTTTATGGAGTAAATATTTGAAACTGTTGTAAAATCAACTGCAATGGAAGCTTTTGTTGCTTTAATTTCACTATACAACAATGCGCGAACATCCTTGAGGATCTCCTTAAAATGAATCTCTTCCACCCTTTCCCTTAAAGTACGCTTAAAGGATAACGAATTGTTTAGGTCCCTGATGGTATGATCTAGGGCCAAAGTGGTGGATTCAATGTTCTTGACAATATCATCATTGGTTTTGTCCTGGCCCCATTCATATATTTTAGAAAGCATCAATAAATTCGAGATGGGTGCCCTGAGGTTGTGGGAAACAATGCGCACAAAGTTTTGAAGCTCCAGGTTTTGGTCCAAGATCTTATGATGGCTCCTAATTTCCTTGGTGACATCTTGGGCAGTTCCTGACATGCGAATTGGCTTTCCGGAGGCATCACGGAACAAATTGCCCTTGGTGTGAATATATTTTTCCTCCCCACTATCCAATACGATCCGATGGGTGATATCATGGGTTGCCCTACCTTGTAAACAATCTTCCAAATGTTCTATGAATCTCATCCGATCATCGTGATGGATTATCGCTACAACAGAATCGTAATTGGCCACAAAGCGCTCATGGTCCTTGGCCCAAATGGTGTACAATTGATCGGACCAGCTAATCTCATCCTTGTCAATGTCCCAAACCCAATGCCCCAAATTGGCGACTTCTTGAACTTCTCGGTACCGGTATTCCCGGTCCTCCAAATTAAGAACGTTAAGGATGTCCCTTGTAATGTCCCTTTGACAGATGTAACATTCCGTTACCTTCCCAGGGGCGATCATTACCGGATGGAAGGAAAATTCATGGATTTGACCCATTTCCTTTTCACTGATTTCAAACCTGGAGGTGGGCGCACTATGGTCGAAAACTTCTTTACAACCTTCAATACAAACTCGAAAGAAAGGAATGTCCTTAAAAATCCCCTGTAGATCCATACCGCAATGCACATTGTCGATATTTTCTTTTTTCAGTCTTTGGTAAAAAAGATCATTGAATCCGGTAAGCTTGTAATCTTTGTCCATGGTCCAGACCATATCCTTCCTGCATGCTGCCGCATCAATCTTTTCTTGGACGGTTTTTCGGCAGAAGTCCTTCAGGTTTTCCAAGGATGTGGCTCCATAATTCAAAAAAGGATTTATTTCGGACATGATATTTAGATAAAAATATATAACGATAAACTATACGCACAGAAATTATATATATTGCATCAAATGTAACCGAGATAGGAGCTTAGCAATAAAATACCTAACATATTCCCCATATTCTTTAGCCATTTCCCAATCTGTCCAGGATTTTGAAGGAGGAACAATGATGACCTCAAAACTATCTTGAAAATTGTTTGCGACCCTATGCTGCAAAATTCAAAACCACCCATTTCCGGCATGTTGATATCCAAATAATACCGGAATTAGCCATTAAATCTGATAAAGATATGCAACATCGTCCAATGATTAATCCTCAAGGGTATTAAAATAAGATTTTAAAGCTATTAAGTAGAATGATAGTACGTGTTGCGCGTATATTTTTGAAACAGACTTTTTTAAAACCTTGAAATAGTAATTTTTACGAACCATGGTCAAGCGAATGATGATTCCAATTGTGGAATTCCCATGAGTGTCTCCAAGAGATCGAATAGCCCAAGCCATATCTTTTTGTAGTGATCAAAAATAAACTCATGGAGTCCGTTTCGTACCAAAGGATAAAACCATCACTGGATCAAGGATTGGAGGATGAATATGTCGCCAGTCCATGTATTGAACAAGAGGTCATCGCTCAGGAACAAAGGGAAATGTATGTCAGGAAGATACAGGAAATCTTGGACCATATTCCCAAAAAGTCCCGTCAAATCTTTGAGATGAACAAACTGGATGAACTCAAGTATAAGGAAATCTCCGAGATTCTTGGGGTTTCCGTGAAGACTGTTGAAAGCCATATGGCCATAGCCCTCAAAACCATTAGAAATATGGTTGTCAAGAACAAACAATATTAACCCCCGCCACAAAAAAACTATATGACAAAGACGACACTGTAATCCTGATTTAAAAACTAAAAAATTATTGAGAACCAATATTAAACTACTCTTTTTAAAATGAAGAAATTAAACCTCTTAGTACTGCTGTTGTGTTTGCCATTGTTGGGTTGGGCAACTGTTGTTCCGATTTCGGTGAACAAAGCGGTAAAAAACCAAAATTTTGAAATCATCAATTTTAACCTAAAAAGTGTGACCCTGGAAAAGGTGTTCGACCTTATCGAAAAGCAAACGGACAAAAAATTCATTTATGCCGCAGATGCCCAACACCTGCGACAACGCATCAGTATAGATGCCAACAAAGTGAATTTGGAGGCTGTATAGGAAGACCTTAAAAATAAGGCCAATGTAGATTTTAAAGTGACCGAGGAAGGGTTTCGCCCAATGAAAATGTTTTAGCCGGCGTTAATCTGCGTGACAAAACAGGGACCGTTTATGTAGTTTCGGTAAGTGGGGGGAATGTACGGTCGTGGTATACCGCCTTAAACGGAAAAAATGAGCAATGTGAAATCATATGACCGATAAACAGCTATCTATATGAGGTGTGAGGTGGTTCAAAGTATCCGTTTTAGTGACATTCTTTATCGATACCTTCCGCATTTGGCGGTCTAAAGGGGAAATGATCTCCACTGATGGAGATGCCCCACCATAGAAAGACTGAAATCGAAAGCTTGAAGCTTGAAATTTCAAGAATGACGATGTGTTTAAATATCTGAAAAAGTCACACATACACCTTGACTTGTAGGATTGATTCAAATAAGGTCAGCGATTCAAATGAAGGAAAACCAATACGTTCATGCTGTTTTATCCGAAGGGAAGCTACTTTCCGTAAAATTTTAGTGGGAGGCTTTATCCTTTAGTTGAATTTGGGCTTTTTCTTGGTTATTTATACTTATCCATACACTCTTTCAAAAGTCTGTAAGCTCTCGCAATATGTCCTTCTACCGTTTTTGTTGAAATTCCAAATTCTTTTGAGATTTCACTGTAGCTCAGTCCGCGGACCTTGCCCCCTAAAAAGACCTCTCTGCATTTATCAGGAAGTCCTTCCATACATTGGCGTAACAGTATTATGTGCTTTTTTGGTCGGTCCTCTTCTTTTTCCACAGCTAGCATGATGGCCGTATGGTAGTAGGAGGAAAGCATTTCGTTCCTGAGCCTGAGATGTCTGTATTTATCCATGAGTTTATTGTACACTGACTTATAAAGAAAAGCATTCAAAGACGTTTGGATCTTGATTTCCCTGCGCTTGTCCCATAGGTTCAAAAAAACATCTTGCACCACATCCTCAATGATCTCGTGGTCTTGGCAATAACTCAAAAGAAAGGAACACAACTTTTGGTAATAGGAGGAATAGAGCTTTTCAAAGACTTTTTTGTCTCCTTTCTTGAGGGCATTCAGTATAAATATGTCAGTACGCTGCTGCAAAAAGAGGTTGTTTTTTTAAAAAAAGAGCAAAAACATAAATTTTTTGTCCTTTAAAGGGGGGGATGGAATTCTCCCGCGTCATAAGATTAAATAATTATTAAGTATGAATCAAACGAAGGTTGATAAATTACTGCTAAAGTTAGTTGAAAATAGGCTTTCCGAGGCAGAGAGCGAAACCTTATCTGAATGGCTCAAGTCCGAGCATAATCAGAAATATTTTCGGAAATATGTGGAAATCAACCATTTGTTGAACTTAGAGCGGTCATTTGCGAACGGTGAACAACTGTTCGATAAGATTCCGGCACCCAGGAAACGTTTCAGCTATGCCACTGTGATGAAATATGCGGCGGTACTCCTTGTCTTGATCGCTTCGACACTCTTTTTCAAAAACATACTTTCTTCTGCGCAAGATTCCATGCCCCCCGCTCCCGTAGTAAGGAACAACCAAATACGACCTGGTGTCAATGCAGCGGTACTGACCCTTGGGGATGGTAAGGAAGTTGAGCTGGGCAAGGGGACGGACTATACGACTGAAGCCCTCAATGCCAAAGAAGATCAAATCGTATATGCTGCAAAACAGGGCAAGACCAGTCAGATGGAGTATAATTACCTTTCCGTGCCCAGGGGAGGGCAGTTTTCTTTGTTGCTTTCCGATGGTACCAAGGTCTGGCTCAACTCCGAATCCAAACTGAAATATCCTGTGGATTTCGTGGAGGGACAGAGTAGGGAGGTATATCTTCTATATGGGGAGGCCTATTTCAAGGTCGCATCCAGCGAAAAGAACCAAGGGGATGATTTTAAAGTATACCACAACGAACAGGAGGTCCGCGTATTGGGTACCGAATTCAATATTAAGGCCTATAAGGACGAACCGGAAGTACTTACTACCCTAGTGGAGGGAAAGGTTACTGTTAGCAATGGGAAACGTACTCAAGAAATAGCCCCAGGTGAGCAGTCAAGACTCAATCTGGAGACAGGTACGATACATGTGTCCGAAGTAGATGTCTTTTCCGAGACGTCATGGATGTCCGGCGTTTTCAGCTTTAAGAAAAAGCCTTTGAAGGATATTATGAGAACCCTTTCCCGATGGTACGATATGGAAGTGGTCTTTGAAAACAAATCCCTCGAGAATAAAAGGTTCAAAGGGGTGCTTAGGAGAAACCAGAGCATTGAAGAAGTGCTCTCGGTGATTATGTCTAGTTCGTTGCACAGCTATGAGATCAACGATAAGACTGTCATATTGAAATAAACAGATAACCAGCCATAAAAGGAAGTCAAACCATAAAAAAAATGCTTATGACCTAAAAACGCCATCAAAAAAGGGACGAGCCAAACTCGCCAAAGTTCAATGGCCACGCCCCCATTAATCATTATTAATTAATTGTTCAGAAACTAACTAATAACAATCAAATTTATGAAAACTAAACTAACGAAAGCCAGGTTTCTTTTGGGAAACCGGCTTCTATTGCTACTCATGAGAACATTTATCTTTCTATGTTGTCTTACGGTATTCGGTTTTGCTCCCAACGATCTCGTTTCCCAAAAATCCAGTATCAAGATCGATTTGGACGGAGCTATGACGGTTGATGAGATCTTTGACTTGATTATGAACCAGACCGACTACAGTTTTATCTATGAGGTTGGGATGTTTGATGATTATCCTACCATACCGGTAAAAAAGGGACGTATCAGTACGAACAGACTGCTCAAAAAAAGTCTGGAACCGGGCAATCTCGATGTTGTTTTGACAACGGACAACACCATAATGGTGAAAAAGGCGGATTCACGCAGCCGACGATCACAGATCAACGTTTCCGGTACCGTTACCGACCAAGAAGGATTCCCGTTGGTCAATGTAACTGTTTTGATCAAAGGAACCACCAAGGGGGCCACAACGGATTTTGATGGTAACTACAGCATTACCGTGCCTTATCCGGAAAACGTGCTCCAATTTATGCATATGGGGTTCGAGACACAGGAGGTAAAAGTAGGTGACCAAGCTACGATAGATGTTGTAATGAAAGAAACGGCACAAGCCTTGGAAGAGGTCGTGATTACTGCTCAAGGTATCAAAAAATCCAAAAAAGCCTTGGGTTATGCCATTTCACAAGTAAAATCAGAAGAGGTCGAGCAGCGTCCCGAAGCGGATTTGGCAAGGACCCTACAAGGTAAGATTGCGGGTGTTGTGATTACCCCGGCCGATGGACAGACAGGTTCCGATTCCCCTATACGAATACGTGGAAATGTATCGATAACCGGCTCCAACAACCCTTTGATCGTGGTAAACGATGTACCTTTCAATGGACTGCTCAGGGACATCAACCCCAACGATATTGAAAGTATGAGCATACTCAAAGGTTTCAATGCTTCCGTACTTTATGGTAGTGAGGGTAGGAACGGGGTTATCCTGATCCAGACCAAAAGTGGCTCTGCTAGAACAGGACAGGCAAAGACTACGGCCAGTTATTCTACCACCGTGTATACCAATACGGTATCACAATTGCCGGAATTTCAGAATACATATTCCAACGGAGGAGAGGGCGAGTTCCAGCCTACTTATCTTTCCAATTGGGGCCCCGCATTTTCGGATATTGGTACAATTGACCATCCGTATGCTCCTTTGAGCGATATTTTTCCACAATACGAAGGCGCAACCATGAACATTTCCGCCAAACCTAATAATGTTCGGAATATATTCAGGACAGGGATCGGGACAACACATTCATTGACCGTGGCCACATCGCAGGAAAAGGTCGGTTTCAATATTACCGCTGGCTATACGGATGAAAAAGGAATTATAGACCATAACGATTTAAAAAGGTTTAACATCAGTGTCGGAGGGCGTGCCCAGATATCCGACAAGTTGGACCTTAGCGCTACCCTTAACTATTCGTCACGAAAAGTAAATAGGGTGTACGGTGAAAGTATTTTCAATGTAGTGTACTATCAGCCTCGATGGATTGATTTGACCGAGCTTCCCTATCAGAATCCATTGACCGGTGAATCCGTGTATTACAGAAATGATACAAATCCGTTGTGGATGTTGCACAATACCGGGACCAACGATATTGTCGAGCACGTCTACGGTACCGTCAATGCCAATTACAAATTGAGCGATGACTTTAATCTGACTTATAGAGCAGGTTATGATAGTAGGCATTTTAGTGGTTTTGAATACTCCAATAAAGGAGGATACGACGACAATACTTTTAAAATTGGATACCTGCGTTTGGATAGCGAAAGAGATGTGGATGTCAACCAGACCGTAATACTTGGGTTTGATAAGAATATTACGGAAGACCTAAATTTGGAGGCACAGATTGGGGCAAACTCCAGAATAACGAGGTACCAGAGTCGGTCATCGGATTCCGATGGACAGGTGGTATATGGTTTTTTAAGACCCAGTAATTACGTTACCACCGAAGCGGAATACGAGTCGGAAGATGAGAATTTAGCCGGTGTTTTTGGACAGTTCCAGTTCGCTTACAAGCGCTACTTATATGCAACACTGTCGGGAAGAAACGATTGGGGGAGTACGGTCGAAAAAGCCAATCAATCCCTATTCTATCCAGGGGCGTCCCTATCTTTTGTGCCGACCTCTGCCTTTGATTTTGGGGGGAATGTAATCAACTTTTTAAAGATCAGGGGGGCTTATGCAACCTCTTCAGGGTATCCGAGTGCATACAGGACCAGGGGAACCTTGGTGATAGATAACCTCAGATTTGCAGCTGCCGATGGGTCGTACCCGGTAACCAATAGGTACAGTACAAGGTATGCTAATCCAGACCTGGCACCAGAGCTGCACCGTGAGTTCGAGCTTGGGTTGGAGACCAATATGTTCAACAATAGATTGACCTTGGAGGCTTCCGTTTACAAACGAATTTCCGAAGATCAGATTGTAGGTGCGCCCTTGGCAGGGTCTTCAGGTTTTGACACGCAGTATATCAACCTAGGTAGAGTCGATAATAAAGGTGTTGAAATTGACCTCGGCATAGATTTGTTCAAGAACGATAATTTCCAATGGAATTTCCGCAACATTTTCACCGCGGACGAATCTTTAGTGGTAAGGACTACAGACACAGGGGCCAACATCAACCTTAGCTCTACGGACGACAGGTTTGCTGTAGAGGGGCAGCCTTTTGGAGTTATCATGGGGGATTATGCCCTTAGAGATGAGAATGGGAATCTGCTTATAAGCGGAAACGGTTCCAGTACAAGGGTAGGTGAAGTGATTACCAGTAGCGATGTCGGGTTTGATGATAAGGTCATCGGAGATTCCAATGCCGATTGGCGACTGACCAACATCAACACCTTTAGCTATAAAGGTTTTAGGTTTTCGGCACAGCTTGAATACAGACATGGTGGCGAGATCTACTCCTCGGCGGTGAGCAGTATGTTGCAACGAGGGGTCACTAGGGATACCGAGGATAGGGACGGTGCATTCGTCATTCCCGGATATCTGGCGGACGATGCTACCGGAGCGCCCTTGTTGGATGCAAATGGGAACGAGATTCCCAACACCTTTCAAATGAATCCAGGTAGGATATCGTATTCCAATTACTACAATGCCAATGACCTTGCCATGTGGGATACCTCGATATTTAGGATACGGGAGGTTGCTTTGGGGTATACCTTAACAACACAAAAAGGACAATCACTCCCCTTTAAGAGTATCAACTTTACCCTTTCTGGAAGAAACCTATGGTACAGGGCACCGAATTTCCCAAGGTATACCAATTATGATCCAGAAAGTGATGGACTGGAAGGAAACAGTACAGTCCCTTCCACCAGAAGGATTGCATTGGGCATAACCGCAACATTTTAATCGTACCTAAAAAGAAATAACATGCAAAATATAGTAAGATACTTTAGTATAAGCACACTGGCCTTACTGCTCTTTATGGGTTGCGAGGTCTCGGATTTCGATCTACAGGAGAACCCCAATTATCTGACACCAGATAGTGCGGACCCGGAATACATGCTCAACGAGGTACAGTACCTCTTCCAGCATTACATGAAATGGATGATTGTCAACACGGATGATGTGATGAGATATGAAGCCATGACCGACACCTACGGAGATGTGGTCCCCACCAGTGTTATGGATGGGGATACCAGTAAAGAATGGGATACCTATTATGAGGCATTGAACAATGTACGGACTATTGAGGCACTGGCAGAGGATGATGAAACCCTGCTCTTCCATAGCGGTGTCGCGAAGCTCTTGATGGGCTATATGACCGTGACCATGGTGGACTACCTGGGAGCGATACCGTATTCACAGGCCGTGAACAATGCAGAGTTTCCCAATCCCGAACTCGATGGTGGGGCAGAGCTTTATCAAACGGTTCTTGGTGATATTGATGAAGCCATTACAGAGATTCAAGAGGCCAACTTTGACTTTTCTACTGATCTTTTTTATCAAAGTGATAAAGACAAATGGATAGCCTTTGCAAATTCCCTCAAATTAAGGATGCTTGTTCAGGCAAGATTGGCAAGTACCGATATAGGCATAGCAGATATACAAGCCGAAATCAATGCCCTATCGTCCCAAAACTTGATTGATTCGGCCGAAGAGGATTTTCAATGGTCCTATAGTACCGTACAGGAACCGGAAAGTAGACATCTGTACTTTCAAAGAGCCTATGTGAGCGGTTTTGACCAATATATCGGGAACTATTTTATGTACCAGCTCAAGGAATCCAAAAACAATCCAGATCCAAGGATTCGTTATTACCTCTACAGACAGTCCAACGAAGATCCTTTCAGTGGACCTCCGTACCTACCTTGTCAAGGAGATCCGGACGTAGATTATTGCTACATTGGCGATCAGTATTGGGGCTACGACCATGGGGAAAGCCGCGTAGGAAGAGGGGACAATCTGCTGAGAACCGTTTACGGGGTTTACCCGGGCGGTGGCAGCTTTGATGAGGACCAGTTTGTAGGCGCACCCAGCACTACCGATAATTTGGGCGGAGCGGGAATCCTGCCCTTATTGACCTCTTCATATGTTAGCTTTTTGCGTGCCGAAGCAGCATTGACCCTTGGAACCAATGGAGACCCAGCAACATTGCTTGAGACTGGAATTCGAAACTCCATGTCCAAAGTAATGGCATTCGGAGGAGTAACCTCTGATCTTCAACCCACAGCTGCCGATGTGGACGCCTATGTAGGTGAGGTTATGCAGGATTATTCAAATGCCACCACCGATGAGGAACGATTGGATATTGTAATGAAGGAATACTATTTGGCCGCTTACGGAAACTCCATAGAGTCTTATAACTTCTACCGAAGAACGGGATATCCATCCGACATGCAGGTGCCCATAGATGATGACAATCCCGTATTTCCAAGAAGTTTTCCATTATCCAGGTTGGAAGTGCAGCGAAACCTGTCCCTTGAACAGAAAAACAACTATGACAAAGTATTCTGGGACACGAATCCCGATAGTTTCATTAAATAAACAGCAAAACGATTTCTATTATGAAAAGTAATATAAGCATACAATTTCTATTGGGACTGTTATTTTTGATAGGCTGTTCCAATGATAACAATACGTTTGAGGACATTACGGACCGAGGCGGTTTTGTTTCCTTTGATCAAACACCAGAACTCAGTTATAGCGTGCTCAGCTTGGATTCCGATGTAATCAGTGCACAATTGGTGGATTCCAACGGCAATGCCGACAGTTATTCACTCTCCGTGACCTACGGAGATACAACAGCAGAGGATATCGTCACAGTAACAGAGTTTCCTTATCAATTGGAACTTTCCATCAGTGATATTATTGATGCGCTCGGTCTGACTGAGGATGACATCGAACTGGGGTCCACCATGTCCTTTGTGGGTACGGTAACCAGTCCGAATGGCACCTTTAGCGGTGCCTCGCCGGATTTGAACGATAATAACGTGAACGAAGGGGGAGATACCACGGATAGATCCAAGTTGTATTTCCCGAATCAGGCCATGGAGTTTTCCATTTCCTTTTTTCAACCCGCTGGTAAAAAAATCAGGGGAACCTCATTTGAAGAAGTTCCGATTGGTGCCGAGGACGACACGTATGACCGAAACGGAAGCAATGATGAGACCCTTGACTTGATCAATGGAGATGTACCCCCCTACGTGGATTATGTGGCAGTGGGCACTGGCGTGGATGATGAGCTTGGTTTCGATGCGGAATACATAGCAATAGAGGATATCAGCAGCAGCAGTCTCGGCTTCTCGGCCGAACGTATAGGTGTTTTTTCTCTTTTTGAGGATTATGAGGCCTATCCTGATGGAACCCAAGGATTCCATTCGGAAGATGCCGATGGAGCTATACGTCTCACCTTTGATACCGTGGAGGTGCCCGAGGGGCAGCAGAACTCCGGGGTATCTTTTCAAGTATTTTTTGGAGATACCAGTTGGGAGGAATTGGACGGTATACATGCCTATGCCAATATTACAACAGACTCCGGTGCAGATGTCCTTGAATTGGCCAGTATCTTCAGTGATGATGTAGAAGAAGTGGCAGGGCAGTGGTATGAAATCAATAGTGGATACCTAAAAGGAGTGCGTTCCTATGAATTGGTCGTTCAGATACAATCTGGCGCTACACCCGAGTCTTTTGATATTGACAATGTGATCATTTATGAATCGGAGGATTAGTACTGTTCTTGATTGGTTTTTTGAGGATAATTTTATGCTCAAATAAATTGAAATGTCAGCCCCATACTTATGGGGTTGACATTCCATTAAAGAAGAATCCAAATGAAAAGAGAGTTTCTAGGTTTTATGGTACTTGTGGTCCTGTTGTTTTCCTGTAAAGATAATAGCAGTATTAAAGCAGATATTTTGATTGTAAACGGTACTGTATACGACGGAGTGGGAACACGACCCCAATCCGTTGCGATTGCCATAAAGGACGATAAGATTGTTTGGCTCGGTGACCACAACAAAAGAGAAGTGATGGCCACAAAAACCATAAATGCACAGGGATTTGTAGTGTCCCCCGGGTTTATTGATCCACACACCCATGCCACAAACGATTTGGACGACCCGGAACATTCACACAACAAACCATTTCTTTTTCAAGGTGTAACAACGGTAACCATAGGTAATGATGGAAGCAGTCCCTATCCCCTATCAAAATACAGGGAAGCGTGCGAAAAAATTGGTGTAGGCACCAATGTGGTCACCTTGGTAGGTCATGGGACCCTCAGAAAGCAAGTCATGGGGGAAAGTGACAGACAGGCCACCCAGGAAGAGCTGGAGCAGATGAAGGATTTGATGCAGCAAGAGCTGAATACCGGGGCTTTTGGAATGTCAACAGGACTGTTTTATGCACCGGGCAGCTATGCTACAACGGACGAGGTTGTGGAACTGGCCAAGGTCGTTGCCAAAAACAACGGTTTTTATGATACTCATATGAGGGATGAGAGCACTTATTCCATTGGGTTGATACCAGCTGTGCAAGAAACCATTGAGATTGGTGAAAGAGCAAATGTTCCAGTACATATTTCACACATAAAATGTTTAGGTGTCGATGTTTGGAAGCAAAGTGATTCCATTTTAAAAATAGTGGAAACGGCACAACAAAAAGACATCGATATCACAGCCAACCAATACCCGTATGATGCATCCGCAACAAGTTTAAAAGCTGCCGTAGTACCCCGATGGGCCGAAAGTGGTGGAAGCGATTCATTGTTCATACGTTTTCAAAATCCGGCACTTCGGAGTAAAATACTTGGAGAGACGCAGAGGAACATCACAAGAAGGGGAGGAGCGGACAAATTACTGGTCATACAGGCGCCGGATACCACACTTGTGGGAAAGAATGTTCTAAAAATAGCAGAAGACCTTGGAAAGTCACCTGAAAATGCTGTTTTCGATATATTGAAAACAGGCTATATTAAAATAGCCTCGTTCAATATGAACTCTTATGATATTGAGAACTTTATGGTACAACCTTGGGTGGTGACCGGTTCGGACGGAGGTTCGGGACATCCAAGAAAGTATGGAACCTTTCCATACAAATACCGAAAATTTGTTAAGCAAGATAGTGTCTTGAACATGGCCTCTTTTATTAATCGGAGCAGCTCCAAAACTGCAGAGATTCTTAAACTTCCCAAAAGGGGCAAGATCCGAGAAGGGAATTATGCAGACATCATCATTTTTGACCCTATTAACTTTTCGGATAACGCGGATTATATGGATGCTTTTCAGTTTTCGGAAGGAGTGGTCTACAGTATTATCAATGGAAAGTTTTCCATCGAGAACAGAAAATTTACAGAAAAATTGAACGGAAGAGTATTGCAAAGGTAGGCTTCTACTAGAGTTAAGGTTGAGAGGATGCAACTTTCAAACGGTACTCAAAAAGCCTGGATGTGCTACTCTCTTCCAGAACAAAATATAATAAGAATGAGAACACTTAAATTAATGGCAAAGCTTACCTACGTGATGGGAATGGTCATGTTGTTGGTTCTGTTGGTCTCCTGCTCTTCAAGTGGAGGAAACGACGAACCTACTATGGAAAAGGATACACAGGCTCCCACCGCGCCATCGGGATTGATCGCGGAAAACGTGACCCGGACAACGGCAGAATTACGCTGGGATGCATCTGCAGATAATATCGGGGTCCAGAACTATTCCATATATCAGAACGGGAGCTACTTGGCTAGTGCAGGGCAAACATTTTATGCTTTGGACAATCTGGAGCCCGGCAACGTATATATCTATCAGGTTTTAGCGACCGATGCTGCAGGAAATGAATCGGAATTAAGCGAAACCCTGGAAGTCTCCACTACGGGAACCATTGCGGCTGAATTGCAGTTTGCATCCGGTAACATCGATAGCTATCTGAGAAAGCTGATAGATAGTGTACCAGGAAGCGGACAGGACGGCTATACCGCTCCAGTTGACGCACAACTGGACCTTTGGGAAACAGTTGTCGGCCATATGCTCAACGACCAGATTTCGGAAGCCGTAGCGAAATCCGCAGAACTTAATTATCAGGTTACGGAATTTACGGATACCACACTTTCCCCCAATCAGGTATTTTATATTTTGGCTGAATACGAAAGCGCAAAAACGAATTATTGGGGTATCTATGTATTCAGCGCGGCACCGGAAAGCGAAGATCTTATTTTAATGGCGCCACACATTAAATATGATACCAATACAGGCTATGAGGCGGCGTATTCCTTTAGGAACAATGTGGCCAAGGCGCTTCTTTTGAGCAGTGCCCATAGGTGCAACAGTGACACCGAAACGGAATGTTCCGGGACGACTTCAGCTTGCGGTAGTAGTGGTGCATACCGTATATCGGATTTGGCACACAATACTGGTTCGGCCTTCCAAAGAACCACAGAGGTTATTGCCACAAGCCTACCTAGTACAGTATTTGTACAATTACATGGTTTTGGCAAGGGCGATAATGACCCGGATGTGATCATGAGTAATGGGACGGACCAAACTCCCGAGAACGATTATGCCTCCTTGATCAGGGACGCCCTGTTGGAAGAGGATGCCTCATTGACCTTCAAAATTGCCCATATCGATACCGATTGGACCAGGTTACGGGGGTTTACCAACACACAAGGTCGTTTTATCAATAGTTCTCCCGATCCTTGTGGCACTTCAGCCACAGAAACATCGGGAAGGTTTATCCACATTGAGCAGGCGCGGCCAAAACTTCGTCAGGATGCTTCGGGTTGGGCCAAGATGAGCAATGCCTTGGGAAATGTTTTTTTTAATGATTGATTCCAAAGAGTTCCAGCAAATTAATAGACAAAACCTTTGATTAGATGGAGTTCTTTTCGATGAACCGCCGACCTAAAATACTATCAAAACATTTATTCTCAAGATAATCAGATTTTTATAATGAGGTTGTGTTGACGGTCGATACAATAATTTATACCACGAATATGACAATAAAGAGATATTGGGGAACCTTTTTGCCCATTGCATTGGCGCTAGTAATGGTGGATTGCAGCCTACCAAAAAAAGTGAAATTCAAAAATCCGGTAGACACAAGGGACAGGCAGATAGATTATCAAACTAAAAAGACTTATTACTTTGAAGCATTGGGAGTTTCAGTAAGCAATGAATTTGATGGAGCTCGCCTCAACGGTGCGAACCAATTGAATGATTCAACGATTACATTGTATTTTGCACCAGAGAACACTCCCATCAACAAGAGCCCTTACTATGCTTTTGAAACTTGGTCCGAATTACCAAGGCAGGTTTATTTTGAGTTTGAGTATCCCAAAGAATTCAGGCACAGGTACAAACCCAAAAGAAAAAAGAATGGGGAATGGGGCATTGTGGATTCCGTGAATGTAATCAAATCGGATAAAGGGCGGATGCTACGACTAATGGTAGATAGGGAGCCTCAACTAATTGCGGCCCAAGAAATCAATAGTTCAGATGATGTGGAACAATGGTATCTGCAGCATATTTTGGATTCCAATGATTTTGTACACTTGGGAAGCGCCGGTCAGTCCAGTTTGGGTAGAAATATCCCGGTTTTGGACATATATAGGGGAAGTCCGGAAGGGAAACCCATTGTTGTTCTTTTAACTAGACAGCATCCTCCAGAAGTCACAGGCTTCTTCGCTTTTCAAGAATTTGTGGAAACTGTCGTGGAAAGCTCTGTACTTTCCACTGAATTTTTAAGCAAATATAGGGTGTTGGCTTTCCCAAATCTTAATCCAGATGGGGTGGATTTAGGGCATTGGAGACATAATTCCAATGGGGTGGACCTGAACCGGGATTGGTCAAAATACCGTCAACCTGAGGTTGAGAATGTAGTGTCATTTATTACGGAGATCAGTAAAAAGGATGGAGGAGAAATTATTTTGGGATTGGATTTCCATTCCACCTACGAAGATGTTTTCTATACCAACAAAACCAGAAGAGGGACTACCTTGCCCCACTTTATCGATGATTGGTTCGAGAGGTTGGAAAAAGATATTAAAGACTATGAAGTCAATGAAAAGGATTCCAATAGCAACAAGCCAGTGTCAAAAGGATGGTTTTTGTACGGGCAAGGTGCCGTGGGAATAACATATGAAATAGGGGACCATACGCCAAAAGAACGGATAGTTGAAATCGGAGAAGCTTCTTCACTGGCCATGATGGAATTACTATTGGAGAAATAATGGATCATGAATTAGACATACATCGCGAAGTATAATAGTGAATCCTAAATGCTTTGTTATGATAGTATATAGAAAAGGGAATGTAGGCCACCTCTGGATGGAACTGTTTTTTCCAACACTTCTTCATGATGTATGGACATCTTTTTCCGGTCCCATTCCGTTTTCTTGGTAAATTTTCAGAAGGGTACCACGGTTAAAAAAACGCTGACATATGACATATGTCAGCGTTTGGATAAAAAAAGAAGCTCACTTTTGTGTCTTGTTTAATTTAAAAAAAGTTTGTGCCTAAATCAATACACACCTTCCATATTCCGGTAATGGGGTTAGCCTACACCATAGACAGTCCAATTCGTGTGGCCCACTATGGAATTTCTTCGGTAATATCCATAATTGATGATGAGCTTATGGAGAAAATGAATTCGTTTTACAGCAAGAAATTCAATCTTCCCTATCAAGAAATTTCAAAAAAAGTGCAGGATTATCGGGCCAAACGAGTTACTTCTTATTTAAACTTGGTGGATACCATTGTTAAGGGAAAATTCGCAAAATTTAAAAAGGAACTGGCCGAAAGTAAATTGGCATTGGAAAGCTTCATCGCTACCTTGCCCAATAAATCCAATATAGGGGAAGGACTTTCCAATCTGATGAATGAAAGCCCAGTACCTAAAAATGATATTGAAGTTTTTTTGGACGAGCATTTAAAAGCTGGGGACATTGATGTGAATATCATGACCAAAGTTGATAAGGATAACTTTGCCAAGAGCCAGCAATTGCCTATTGAGTTTAACGATGCTCATGCCTCACTTCGGGGTTTTGCCAATAGTAATCTACATTCTTCAGTAGTGCTCTCGGCAGGAATGAACCCAAGATTATATAGTTATTTTGAAAACTTCAAAGATTTCTTTCCCGATAGGAACAACCGGTTAAAAAAGAAGATTGTTCTAAAGGTCAGTGATTACCGTTCGGCGATCATACAAGGTAAATTTTTGGCAAAAAAGGGACTTTGGGTTTCCGAATATAGAATTGAATCTGGTTTAAACTGTGGAGGACACGCATTTGCCACGGATGGCTACTTACTGGGGCCTATTTTAGAAGAATTTAAAAATAAAAAAGAAGAGCTGGTGCAAGATACGCACCATGTTCTGACTAAAGGGTTGCAGCACAAAGGGCTGGCTGTTCCCGAACACCCCTTAGATTTAAACATCACCGTTCAAGGTGGTGTCGGCACGGCCGACGAACACGAATTTTTACTTGAAAATTACCAAGTGGATTCTGTGGGTTGGGGAACGCCTTTTTTGTTGGTTCCAGAAGCCACATCCGTGGATAAAAATACCAGAAAATTGTTAGCTGAATCCATGGAAGAAGATTTGTATTTAAGTGGTATTTCTCCTTTAGGAGTTCCTTTTAACACTATAAAAGGAACTTCAAATGAGTATCATAAACAAAAGCGTATCCTTAACAATAAAGCGGGGAGTTCTTGCCCAAAAAAATATTTGGCACTGAGCAAAGAATTCGGTCCAGAGGGTATTTGCACGGCTTCAAAAAAGTATCAGGACGCGAAACTACAAGAATTGGAAGCTAAAAGCTCTGAAATCTCTCAAGACAAGTATGAGAATGCCAAAGGCAAAATATATGAAAAGGCCTGCCTTTGTGTAGGCTTGGCCAATGCTTCCTTTTTGGAAAACGATATTAAAATAAAAGGCCAAGAGCAAGGGGTGGTTATTTGTCCAGGACCTAATATGGCTTATTTTGATAAGGAAGTTTCACTTTCCAAAATGATGGAACATATCTATGGAACCAACTCTGTACTTTCTTCCCTATATCGGCCAAATATGTTTGTCAAAGAGCTGAAAATGTATGTGGATTATTTGAAAAATGAAATAGAATCCATTTCGGAAGAAGTCACGACCAAGCAAACCAAAAAATGGGAGGGTTTTAGAAGTAATTTGTTCAATGGAATTGCCTATTATCAGGAATTGTTCCGGGACTTCATGCATTTTGAAAGCACCAATATACAAAACGAACTTCTATTTTTTAAGGAAGAACTCATGGCAGTTACCATCCCGGTAATGAAGGAGGCATGATTTAAGGAGTAATGAAAACCAGGTAGGCCTTCGGTTGGCTGTGTACACATAAAGTATACCATTGTACCATTCAGAATTTTCAGTCGTAAATGAATTGGTTTATTTAGATGTAGGGCTGAACCTGGAAAGGACAGATAGAGAGAACCACCAAAAATGGATTTTTTGAACCAGTTTAATAGGTATCCAAATAGTTACTGGTATTTCTACTATGTTTACTTTAATCCCGTCGAAGGGGGTATACTATGTCCGGCGTTTCCGGTCTTAGTGGAGTCGGAGACGACCGAGCGTTAAGAGAAGTCTAGCAAATCTTTTTAGTAAAGCGACGTGCTGGTCGCGTTGGCCTTCGAATCCCGAAGGAAGAACAAAAAAAAAAGCCACCTTAAGGTGGCTCTTGAAGTGGAGCCGGAGGGATTCGAACCCTCGTCCAAACAAGCAATAACTATGCTTTCTACATGCTTAGTATCTGCTTAGTTTTCGATGCATGCCTGACCAGATACGGCCTAACATACACTTATCTTCTTTAGGTTTTAGAGGTGCCGCCAAAGCGAGCGGACACCCTTGTGTTGACTTTTTTGGTGCTCCTAAACGAATCGCCATCAACAAGGGCTATTCAGGAACATCTCGCTTCCCTACCTTGTAGGGACGAGGCAAATCCTACTATAATTCAGATTATGCGGCAAGAGCGTAATTATTTTCGCCAATTAAAAGTGTGAAACATGAGATTAACGAGCTGTATCCCAGCGCTCGGCATGCTTACATCGCCATTGGTCTTGCTGTCAAAACCGGTCGGCCCCATAATGAGTTAGGTAAGCTTTGCTTACCGTAAACGAATTATGCCCTGAGTACTTCGTCCATGCTCAGCATAAACTGCGCCGAAGGGTCTAAACGCTTTCTCACTTTTTTATCAAAGAACTTGACTGCACTGAGTACTTCGACTATGCTCTCTATGAACTCTGTCGAAGTGTGGGCGTTACCAAAAAGTCGCTTCGCAACATTTCGGTCGGGCTATCGGCCGTACAAGCCTGCTTGCCGCAGGCAGGGTACTTGCCTCTATCCCTAACGCGGTCGGCAAAGGTAACGCATATCCATCAAACAATAAAAAGTTTGCTTACCCTGCCTTTTCCTCTTATTTTGGTCAACAATTATACCAAAATGTTATATGAAGTTCGGAATCATCAGGGAACGTAAAAATCCACCAGACCGCAGGGTAGTGCTATCCCCAGAAGAATGTCAAAATGTCTTGTCCAAATTCCCAAAGGCCGATATTTTGGTCGAATCCTCACCAATTCGAGTGTTTTCAGACCAAGAATATACCGATAAAGGCCTGTCAGTGGTCAATGACATGGAAGTTTGCGAAGTGCTACTTGGCGTAAAGGAAGTTCCCATTGATGCGTTGATTCCCAATAAAAAATATTTCTTTTTTTCCCATACCATAAAAAAGCAACCTTACAATAGGGAACTGCTCCGAGCCATATTGGACAAAAACATCGAGTTGTACGATCATGAGGTCATAACCAACGCCAAAGGGGCTAGGCTGGTAGCCTTTGGACGTTATGCAGGAATCGTTGGAGCCTACAATGGATTTAGGACCTACGGGTTAAAATATAACTTGTACCAATTGCCCAAAGCCGAGTCTCTTCTGGATCAGAAGGCCCTGATCACCGAGCTTAAAAAAATAAAACTGCCCAACATCAAAATATTGCTTACCGGCAAAGGTAGAGTGGGCAATGGGGCAAAGGAAATGTTGGATGGTATAGGTTTAAAAAAAGTAAGTGTCTCCGAATACCTGAGCGACACCTTCAAAGAGCCAGTATATTGCCAGATAGATGCATCTGATTATAACAAGCGTAAGGATGGTGTCCGTGGCAACAAATTGGATTTTTTTAAGAACCCTAGGGAATACAAATCAAATTTTTTCCGATTTGCCGAAGTGACAGATTTTTATATTGCAGGACATTTTTATGGTGACGGCGCACCATACCTGTATACCCGGAAAGATGCCAAACAGCCTCGGTTCAAAATAAAAGTAGTGGCCGATATCAGTTGTGATATTGATGGTCCGGTGGCATCCACCATACGTCCGTCTACCATTGCGGACCCCATTTATGGCTATGATCCGCATTCTGAAACGGAGACCGATTTTATGTCGGAAAATGCCATTGCCGTAATGGCCGTGGATAACTTGCCCTGTGAATTGCCCAGGGATGCCAGTGTTGGTTTTAGCGAAGCATTCTCTAAGTATGTAATCCCCTCGTTTTTCAATAACGACAAAGACGGAGTTCTTGAAAGGGCCCGTATGACCCAAAATGGGAAGCTGACCGAACGTTATGCATACCTACAAGATTACGTGGACGGTAAAGAATAACGCTTCGTCCAAAAAACATGGTTATAGGTTGACTGAGGACTGTTTTTTAGTATATTGTGTGTCCTAATTTCCATAAGCCAGTGAAATTCAATTGGGTGTTTTCTGGAGATGACAATCCAGCAATGCAAAGGACTTGTATTGATTTAGAGTACAGCCTCAGACCAAGAATTATGCGATTCCTGTTGTCTAGACTGGATGTCGATACCGACTTTTCCAGCTTTCATTTCAATGTGGATGTGGACAATAAACGGGTTTCTATATCGGATAGAACTCCAAAGGAGTATGCTAATCAAATTCTGTCTGGTTTTGATCAGGCTATAAATGGCTCATCATTTTCTTCCCTGGCTTAAAGTTATTTAGAACTTAATCGGCATAAATCACAATTAATAAACTTTTAAGGGTTGCCAAAGACGCAAAATGTAAATTCCTGATTAATTTTGTCAGCTTAAATTATAACTACGTTGCACAAAGATTTGATCATAGCGGCACTTTGGAGTATATCGCCTTTTGGAGAGGCCAAGGTCGGTATTCCCTACGGGATGTACCAAGGGGTTAATGAGTACGTTGTATTTATTGTGTGTTTTTTGGCCAATGTAATGGTATTTCCTTTAATGATGTTCTTTTTGGAATACATCAACCGTCATTTGATCAAATGGCGTTTTTATAAAAAGTCCGCTGTCTTCGTAGGTCAAAGAGCCAAAAAGGGTTCGGGAAACAAAATACAGCGTTTCGGATTCTTGGGGATTGTATTGTTTGTTATGATTCCCCTGCCAGGTACAGGGGTTTATGCCGGTAGCATAGCAGCATACCTATTCAAAATGAAAAAGCGCGAAGCTTTTGCGGCAAATACGATCGGCATCTTTTTCTCCTCTGTAATTATTTGGGTGGCCACCTTAATGTCCATGGAAGGCATTTAAGACAATAGTTTTTTCGATTTTGACCATTCTTAAGGTTGGATTTATTTATTTTGTCTCCAACTTAAATCACTAACCTTAAACAAAGCTTATGGCATCAGGTTTTTTTGCTGTTTTAGATGATATTTCCGCACTTATGGATGATGTGGCAACGATGAGCAAGGTCGCCACAAAAAAAACAGCAGGTATTTTGGGGGATGACTTGGCGGTGAATGCCGAAAAGGCGACGGGATTTTTATCCAGCCGGGAAATTCCCGTACTATGGGCCATTACCAAAGGTTCATTCTTGAACAAGCTGATTATTCTGCCCATAGCATTTTTGTTGAGTGCCTATCTGCCCGTTGCTATTACTGTTATTTTGATTTTAGGTGGTGTCTATCTGGCTTACGAAGGAGCAGAAAAAGTATACGAGTACATTTTTCATAGAGGAGAGGAAGCCCATGACGCCCCCCCCACCGAAATACCCAAAGAAGATTTGCCGGAGCTTGAGAAACAAAAAATAAAGCAGGCCATCATAACCGATTTTATCCTCTCCATTGAGATTGTGATCATCGCTCTGAGTACCGTGGTCAATGAACCATTGACCATTCGTATTGCCACTGTGTCCGTTGTAGCGTTATTGGCCACTGTTGGGGTTTATGGTATTGTTGCTTTAATTGTTCGTATGGACGATTACGGTTACAAGCTCATTAACCTGAACGAACAAACGGATAGCTTCTCAGATAAGGTGGGCAAAGTTTTGGTGAATGCGCTTCCAAAAATCATTAAGGGCTTGTCAATTGTTGGAACCTTGGCCCTATTGTTGGTTTCAGGGGGTATTTTTACCCATAATATTGAATTTTTCCATCATTTGTTCCCAAGCCTGCCCTCCTTGTTAAAGGACTTTATTTTTGGGCTGGTCATCGGATTTGTTGCGCTTCTAATATTGAAGTTGGTGAAAAAGCTGTTCAAAAGTAAGTCGTAAGCAAGTCATTTTTATGAATCCAGCAGAAGAGTATATCATCAACCAGAAAGAACCCTTCAGAAGCATTTTGTTGCACCTAAAAGCGGTGATCGAGTCTGTTGTTCCTGATGTTGACATGAAATATAAATGGAGCATCCCATGCTTTTATGCGGGCAAACAGCCCATCTGCTATTTAAATGTGTCCCAAAAAAAGAGGTATGTGGACATTGCCTTTTGGAATTCGGCCCATCTAACATTGCATTTGGATAAAATGGTCAATGAAAACCGAAAGGTGGTTAAATCGCTTCGCTATTTTTCGCTGGAAGAAATCGACCAAGAGGTGTTGGTGGAAGTTTTACAGGAATGCTATTCGCTTAAACATAAAGGATTTTACAAAAAGTAGATTTAGGAAGGTGCGAGTTCTTTTTTAGAGGTGTTCAGTTTAAAGAAAGCTATCCAGAGCGATACAATTCCCAATATCAACCAGAGCAAATCCACCAAAAGAATGTGCTGGTATCCATTTTGATAGGCTACCCAAATCCAATTGCCGGACGCAATCCCGTTCGCAATCGGAACCAACAATCCCAAAATACCACCAGAGATCAATGTCCATTTATTGGTAAAGGCAATATTCTTTTTAAGGATAAAGAAAACAGATGCAGCTAACCAAACAAGAAAATAGGTTTGGTACAAAAAGGTACGGTTGACTTCTGTTGCAAACTTTACAAGAATAAACTCTAAGGCGGTAACAGGAAGCAGGGTAAGGCAGATGGCCATGTACCAATTGGCTACTTGTGCGTTAAATTTTCTACGCTTTTCTGGGATATTCTTTTTATCACGAGCTACAAGCCAGATCATGATCCCGGATAGGATAACAAAACAGGAGACCAGTCCAAGAATAAAGGATATCAAACGAAGTCCTACGCCCGCATAATCACCAAAGTGAAGACGGAACATCATATTTTTAACACCATCCAAATATGAATTGTTCTTGGCAGGAACTTTTTCTTCTACAATGGAGCCATCTCCCATATTGTAGATTCGGTATCCAAGGCCATTTAATTTAGTTTCGTAACCAAGGTATCCACTGATTGCGGCATGCATATTTTTGTCCCCGTAATTAAAGATATGGGTTTCGGTCATTCTAAAATCGGGCCACTCCTCCTTCATTTCATCCACCAGTTGATCAAGATGGATCTCTTTGGTCAGTTTCTCGTTCTGAAATTCATATACAGGATGATTGTACTCCAGGTCTTCAAATAGTTTGTTTTGGTCCCCATCGTACATTCCCATCACCACAGGAAGAATCAAAATGCCTTTCAACAAAAAGAAGGCTCCGGTAACGGCATACACAAATTGAAATGGGAAACCGATTACCCCTAAAGCGGTATGGGCATCCGTCCAAATAGTTTTTATCTTGGCCCACGGCCTGAAGGTGTAAAAGTTTGAGACAATCTTGTTCCAATGCACCAAGATTCCCGTGATAATGGCAAATAAGAAGAAGAAGGCAACCAATCCCGATAAATATCTGCCGTAGGGATATGGGATTTGGTCCAAAAAGTGAAGGCGGTACAAAAACTCGCCCAAATGGTAATTGCCCTCGTAGCTTCCTTTGGTCTTGTCCACCGTATCCAAATAAAAAAAGACGCGGGCTTTGTCTTTTTCAGCAGCTAGAGAGTCTTGAGAAGCCCCAATGCTTACGGAAATATTTCTTTCATTATAATAGTGGCGCAGCTCCACATCACGACCATAAAGATTGTGTTCTTTGGAGAGTTCGTCAAGATATTGGTCCACGCTTCCGGATATTGCATCCTCCTGGGTCACGGTATGCCCGCGTTGCCAATTGGTAATCTCATCCCTGAAGAAGGAGAACGAACCTGTAAAGAAAATAACGTAAAGTGCAACGCTGATTACGATACCGCTTACGGTATGCGTGTGGAACAATATATTGTAGATGCGGTTTCCCATGGTTTAAACAAGTGGGTTGGTTTGGTTTCCAAAATAAAAGATCACAAAGAGCACAAGGCTTGCCAAAAGATAGATGCCCCAGATTTTCCAGCCATTTTTGCCCAAAAAAGCTACAACCATTAAAATGGCCCATAGAATAAAAGCGGAAAAGGTACTGGTGATGATTACGGTAACATGGTCGAACCAACTGGCCAAGGCCATATGGAACATTACCGCAACGATCAAACCACCCAAAATAGCAGCAGATATCTTGGCAAAACGTTGCGAGGTCGATGGGGTCAGGTATTTTTTGTTGGCGGGCATAGTTTAAAACAGAAGAACTTCAAAAATAAATGAACAGGTAAAAATCAATAGTAAAAAAGTATAGTTCAGCAATCGCAAGGGAGCCAAGAGTATAACTAAACTGGCAATCGTCATTAAAATGATAAAAAAGGTAAATGTTCCTGCACCTATGCCCCAATAAAAGCAACTCAGCCCCAATGATAAGATCATTAAGGCCAAGCCAATGCACTTGGATGCTCTTCCGTGTTCTCCAATCGACTTTTCAAAGCCCAGATTCCCAACGGCCGACATTTTTTTTGATGTACTGTACAGCAGGTAAAAGGAAATCAAGGTTAGAAGGGAAATTCCCGTGAGCATTGTTATTGTTTTATACAGTAGGTGGCACAATGCCAGATAAACTCATACTCTTCGCCATTGTAGGTGCCTGGAATCTCTTCTTTGGTCGTGGTCTCCACAATGTATTTTGTATCCCATGGCAAGGCAAAGGAAACTTCACCGTTATCATCGGTGTACAATGTTTTCGACCACAGGTCCGCAACATATACTTTAAGTTCGTTTTTGGGTATAGGCTCTCCTTTGTACAAAACTTGGAGTTTGATTTCCTTCCCGTCATTTTCCAATTGTTTTACCACTATTCCTTCTGGATTTTCCGCTTTGGTGTCTCCATTTGTCCCTACTTGAACCTTTGCAGTGGAATGATAGTGCGTCTTGAAAATTCCAAAGTCGTATTGAGTATAATCGATTACATCGATTTCATTGTTGTTCAAGGCAATGGTATAAACACCGTTTTGTGATGGCGTGAAACTGGCCAAGTAATGGTCTTCCTTTGGCTCTGTCTTAAGTTCAGTCTTTGAACCATCGGGACTGATTACCCAAAGGGTAAATTTAGAAACTGCGGGAAAGGCCTCACCTTCTACTTTTTCAATGACGCCGTAAGTGTACTCACCATAGTGTACACGTACTTCTTGGGATTGACCAAGTTTTCCGTTGGTATTGGTCTCGATCCATAGGTAGTGTGCCTGGGCCGTAAGGGTCCCTAAGAGGCAGGTTAAAAAAAGAATGAATTTTGTTTTCATGATCATTTACATTTAAAGGCCCATGATGTTCCATGGGCCCTGATTAAATTGTTTCGGTTTAAAAACTATAAGCAACGGTAAGTCTTCCATTGATGCCTGGTTCTGATTGCCAATATAGGTAGGAACCATAGTTGGCACCGGAATAAAGATATTCGTCCAAAATATTGTTGATGTTCAGCTGAACCCTGAAATTGCTGTTTCTCCATGATAGGGCACCATCCATTCTAAAATAGTCTGGAAGGTCGGACTGATTGTCAGCGGCCCATGCCCAAGTAGATCGGTCTACTTGGTATTGGTAGCCTAAAGAAACACCGAATCCGTTCAACGATGATGTCTGGGCGAAGTTATAATTTAACCACCCGTTGGTTACATGTTTGGCATGACCGGCCACTCTGGTGCCTACAATATCCGGGTTGGGATCTTCGGTTACCTCTACCTTGGTGTTGGCATAGTTCAAGATTACATTTAACTCTGGGGTAATTTCACCTTGAAGGTCGAATTCTATACCCTTTGATTGTACTTCGCCCAAATACATGGAGAAGTTAGGATTGGATGGATCTGTGGTCAAAATATTCTCCTTCGTTATTTGGTAAACCCCTAAAGAAGTTCTTAACCGTCCATCAAAAAAGCTCTTTTTAATACCACCTTCTATATCGTTGGCATCCACAGGGTCGTTCAAAGGTTCCATATCAACACTCATTCCTGCTTGTGGCAAAAAAGATTGGTCGTAGAGTCCGTAAACGGTCAAATCGGGCAAAATATCAACGCTCAAACCAACACGTGGTGTTAATACGTCATCGTTTTCCGTTTTTCCTTGAGTATACAAGTTGGTATACCGTCCGGCCAAGGTCAATCGAATTTTATCATCCAAGAAACCAATCTCATCTTGCAGGTAGTATCCTCTTAACGTATTTGCACTATATGGAGCACCTCCGTTTCTGTATTGAACATTTACGGAACGGTCAAACTCTGGAATAGTAACACCATATTGGGGATTGTAAATATTAAAGGGTGTTGCAGTATCTACAGGAAGTGTAACCGAAAAGTCGGCCCAATAGGATTTTTCACTAAAGTCGAAACCTCCCAATATTTTATGTGAGACAGCTCCTGTATTGAAGGCACCGTTGATATATAACTGAGCATATTTACCTACGGATAGTGCATCCCACTGGGATATGGTCCTAACAACATCTCCAGTGTCGATATCAAGGCCTGCTATCCAGGCAGAATTTCCAATTTGATCATATCTTAAATATGCCATTTGACCTTCAACGCTCCAATTATCAGAAAATTCGTGTTTGGCATTCAAAAAGAAAGTAACTTCTTGGATGTCGGTTTTTGGATAATTGGTATCAACAAAGTTGAAGTCACGGGGCAGGCTCGCGTATCCATCTTCCACAGGCGCAAAAATATAGGCGGATCCCAAGAAGGATTCGGCATCCTGCAAGTTCATTTCTGTAGTTACGGAGGTTTTATCGCTAAACTTATAGGTTAGGGCAGGAGCAATGCCAAATCTATCGGTTTGCTCATTTCCCCTATGGCTGTCCGTAGTTTGGTACATGGCGTTGAAGCGATAAAGTAACTTTCCATTTTCGGAGGCTTTGCCACCCACATCAACAGTACCACGATAAAAGTCAAAGCTACCTGCTGTAAAAGATGCGTTGGCCACAAACTCTTCTGTAGGTTTTTTGGTAACTACATTATAAAAACCACCGGGCTCACCTGCGGACATCATAAATCCGGCCGGGCCTTTTACAAACTCAATGCGTTCCACCGTGTTCATGTCTTCGGCCAATGGTCCCCAGCTGTCTTGGACGTTTACTCCGTTCCTGAAAGCTGGTAAACGGAACCCACGCATGTTGATCCGGGCAAATTGTCCCCAATGTTCCAACATGGTAACACCACTCACATTTCGGGTAAGTCCGTCCATTATGGTGGTTACTTGCTGATCTTTTAAGAGCTCGTCGCTGATGACCTGCACATTTTGTGGCAGTTTTACCAATTCGGTTTTTAGCCGAAGCGAAGTTGAAGGCTCCCTTTCCAGGTATTTGTTTTGATGTCCCTCAACAATAACTTCGTTGAGCTGTTCTTGTTTCTCTACCATTTTAACCGTTGGAACTTGTGTGGTTTGTCCAGCATTGATCGTGATGGTCTTAGTTTGCATTCCATAACCTACCATAGAAAAGGTGAGCGTGTAGGCGCCAGGAGCAAGATTTTCAATTTTGTAAGAACCCGAACTATCGGATGTGGCGCCCAAACTTGTGTTGGACAGCATAATGTTTACATCTGATAGGGCATTGTTTCTTTGATCTGTCACTTTTCCTTCCAAACTTCCTGTTTGGGCTTGCGAAAAAGAGAAGACAGCTAGGCTGAGGATGAATAATATATTTTTCATTAGTTATTTGTAATTGGTCTAAATAAATTTCGAATGCAAATGTATGTTCCAGCATTTAATCAGACAAAAAATATTTAGACTAATTATAAATAAACTTAAAAATTAAATGTAATAACTTTAAAATCAGCGTGTTGATTTTGTTAAAATTGTAGTCTGGAAAGAATTTACAGTGAATTGATAGTTTTTCTAATTGCAGTCAAATCCGTCAAAAGTTTTTCCAATAAACTTAAATCCAGCATATTGGCGCCATCACTTTTGGCATTTGCAGGATCAAAATGGGTTTCCATAAAAAGTCCATCTACACCAGCTGCGATTCCCGCTCGGGACATTGTTCCTATCAGCGCGGGTCTTCCGCCGGTAACTCCAGAGGATTGGTTGGGCTGTTGAAGGGAGTGTGTAACATCCAGTACAACAGGGGCATATTGCTTCATGGTAGGAATCCCACGGAAATCTACGATCATGTCTTGGTATCCGAACATGGTTCCACGATCGGTGATAATGGCCTGCTCATTTCCGGTTTCCGTTACCTTGGTAACGGCATGCTTCATGCTTTCAGGGCTCATAAATTGCCCTTTCTTCAAGTTGACGACCTTGCCTGTTTCTGCGGCAGCTACGACCAAATCGGTCTGCCTGACCAAAAAGGCAGGAATCTGAAGAACGTCCACATATTCAGCAGCCATGGCGGCATCAGAAATTTCATGAATGTCGGTTACGGTAGGAACACCAAAAGTCTCTGAAACTTTTCGAAGGATTTTTAAGGCTTTTTCATCACCAATTCCGGTGAAGGAATCCATGCGGCTCCGGTTCGCTTTTTTAAAACTACCCTTGAAAATATAAGGAATGTTAAGCTTATCGGTAATGGCAACAGCCTTTTCTGCGATGCGCATGGCCATCTCCTCGCCTTCAATGGCGCAAGGGCCTGCCAATAAGAAAAAATTATCGCTGTCCGTGTGTTTTATCTGTGGGATTTTGGTGATGTCCATTTCTTAAAGTTTGCACAAATATAATATTAAACCATGGTATCCTTTTTAGATTTATCGATACAAACCATCGACCATGAAAAATAAATATGTTCTTATTTTACTCTGTTTTGTTTCAGCTTTCACATACGCTCAATGGCAAGAGCGGGGAGGTACTTTTGGTTTGGCCCATTTGGAGCGACATCAATTTAAATTGAATTTATTGAGCCCAGGATTTACATATGAGCTTGGAATTTTTAAAAATCAAAGTATTTCTACAAACTTGGGTTTGGCCACCGCCACTTATGAAGAGGGCTATGTATTGGGTTTGGCAATGAACAACCGTTACCGGTATTATCATAATTTTGATAGAAGGGAAAGACTGGACAAGAACACCTCTGGTAATTCTGGGAATTATATCGCCGCCGCCCAAGCTATCTTTTTTTCACAACTACGAGTTGCGACCGATGTGGAAGGCCCGGATGATTTTAACTTGGGGTTTTACGGAATGGTCTATGGCATTCAACGCACGTATGAAAAAGGTTTCAATTTTAATGTGGAAGTTGGGGCAGGATACTATCGCGGAGATGGCGTACCCAATGGTTATGGGCCCTTGATTAATTTTACCTTTGGATGGGTAGCCACCAAACGAAAGAAAAAAGACCCGTACCTTGATTAAATAAAGAGGTCAGAGCATACTATTTTGATAAAGTTGGGGTTATAGTACTACCAAATTAACCTACATGCGTCGCTTACTGCTTTTGGCATTCCTGTCCACAGGATTTTTTGTACATGCTCAATACGGCACCAATTGCGAGGTCCGTCAGTTTAAGCTCAATGCCATCAATCCGGGTATCCAGTACGAAATGGCTTTGGGCGTGAACAGTACGCTGGATATTCGCGTAGCATATCAGGTCGCTCTGGAACCAGCTAGTTCCCAACCTTTGGAAGATTTTGATTTTTTTCCTGCCATTACCATTCAAAACCGATATTACCACAACTTGAACAGTCGGGAAAGACGCAGAAGGTCTATTTTTGGAAATTCCGGTAATTACGTAGCACCTTCCGTAGCTGTTTTTTCTCCCGGAGAGCGTGTGGTCGAGGGGCAACTGGTAGATGGTATTCACGGTTATGGTGGTCTGGTTTATGGCATTCAACGCAGTTTTGATTCAGGCTTCAGCTTCTCTATTGATGCCGGTGCCGGCTATTATGTGGGACCGTTCAAAGGCACCATCCAACCCGTGGTAAACTTGAGTATTGGGTGGATTATCAGCGAAAAGCGCTGGTGTGTTGGTCTGTGATCATTTTTCTGGTACAATATTTGAGCCTTCTTGAGGAAATTCAAACTAACCATTTATGAAAACTATTTCCTCATTACTTTTATTTTTATCCATTGGAGTTGTTGGAATTGCACAATCTGTGAAGAACGTTGAAGACTATCAACTCACCTTAAATGTACTACTTCCCGGCATCATCTATGAAAAGGGACTTTCCCAAAATTCAACTATAACGGCAGAGGCTACCATGGGTTTTGGGTACAGGGAATCCGACTTTGTGGAAAGTGGATTTGGGATATACCCTATTGGAAGGCTACAGTACCGATACTACTATAATTTTGACCGACGACTGGCAAAAGGAAAAAACATTACAGGCAATACGGGTAACTATATTGCTCCCACAATCGCCATTCAAGGAGGTAAGGCAATAATTGGGGATTTGGATTATGTTTCTGATTATTTTGGGGGTATCGGCGCCGTTTATGGTCTCCAACGGACGAGCCAAAAAGGATTGCAATTTCGATTCGAGTTTGGGCCCGGTTATTTCTTTGATGAATTTGAAAGTAACTTCGGTATTTTTCTTGCCTTGAAGCTCGGGTGGGTGGTCGGTAGAAAGTGAAATAATGGAACTTCCACAAAATCAATAAGATAAAAATAACATTAAGGTGTGTTGCACAAGAAAAAATAGCAGTATCTTTGCGGGCTTAAAATTTAGGTTATGTCCAAAATCAAAAACATTGCAATCATTGCACACGTAGACCACGGTAAAACTACCTTGGTTGATAAAATTATGTACCATTGCCAGTTGTTCCGAGAAAATGAGAACAAGGGCGACCTGATATTGGATAACAACGACCTGGAAAGGGAGCGTGGAATCACCATTGTTTCCAAAAACGTTTCCGTTGTTTACAAAGACACAAAAATCAATATTATAGATACCCCTGGTCACGCCGATTTTGGTGGTGAGGTAGAGCGTGTTCTGAACATGGCAGATGGGGTTTTGTTGTTGGTGGACGCCTTTGAGGGGCCCATGCCACAGACCCGTTTTGTACTTCAAAAGGCAATCGACCTTGGTTTGAAACCTTGCGTGGTCATCAACAAAGTTGATAAGGAAAACTGTACTCCGGAAGAAGTGCACGAGAAAGTTTTTGACTTGATGTTCGAATTGGGTGCCGAAGAATGGCAGCTGGATTTCCCGACCGTTTATGGTTCTGCAAAGAACAACTGGATGGGCGAGGATTGGAAAGTACAGACAGAGAACATTGAGCCGCTATTGGATATGGTAATCGAACATGTTCCAGAGTTCAAACCTCAAGAAGGTACTACTCAAATGTTGATCACTTCTTTGGATTACTCGTCATTTACCGGGCGAATCGCCATCGGAAGATTGCAACGTGGTAAACTTCGTGAAGGGCAACAGGTTTCTTTGGTGAAAAGAGACGGTTCTATCGTAAAAACAAGAATTAAGGAACTTTACACTTTTGAAGGTTTGGGCCGTTTGAGAGTGGAAGAAGTGGTTGCTGGGGATATTTGTGCCATTGTTGGTATGGAAGGATTCGAGATTGGCGATACCGTTGCCGACATCGAAAACCCAGAAAAATTGAAGACCATTGCTATTGATGAGCCTACCATGAGTATGCTTTTCACGATCAACGATAGTCCGTTTTTTGGTAAAGATGGAAAGTTTGTTACTTCCCGTCACATCAAGGAGCGTTTGGAAAAAGAATTGGAGAAAAACTTGGCGCTTCGTGTACAACAAACCGATAGTGCAGATAAATTCTTGGTCTATGGCCGTGGGGTATTGCACCTTTCTGTTTTGATCGAAACCATGCGTAGAGAAGGTTACGAGCTTCAAATTGGTCAGCCACAGGTTATCATTAAGGAGATTGATGGAGTTAAATGTGAGCCGGTGGAACACTTGACCATTGACTTGCCAGAAGAAGTTTCTGGAAAAGCGGTTGAGATGGTGTCCATCCGAAAAGGAGAGATGACCAGTATGGAAGCAAGAGGTTCCCGAATGGTCTGTGAATTCATTATTCCATCCAGAGGAATCATCGGTCTTAGAAACCAATTGTTGACGGCTACCGCAGGTGAGGCCATTATGGCGCATAGGTTTTTTGAATATCAACCATTGAAAGGGGATATCGCCCAGCGATTGAACGGTTCTTTGGTTTCCATGGAAAACGGAACAGCGATCCCTTATTCCATCGATAAACTTCAGGAAAGAGGTAAGTTCTTTATTGACCCGGGAGAGGATATCTATGAAGGGCAGGTAATCGGTGAAAACTCCCGTCAGGATGATATGACAGTGAACGTGACCAAGACCAAAAAACTATCTAACGTTCGTTCTTCGGGAGCTGATGACAAGGCAAAGATTGTTCCTGCTATCAAATTCTCTCTGGAAGAAGCATTGGAGTACATTCAAAAGGATGAATACGTAGAGGTGACCCCAAACCACTTGAGACTTAGGAAAATATACCTGAAAGAAGTGGATAGAAAAAGAAACAAGGTAGTTTAAGATAATTCAATTTGACATTTGAATAAAGCGGATGGAGTGATACACTTCATTCGCTTTTCTTTTTAAAACAAGCGAAGAGGCCCAAGTTCTTTGATCTTAAAATTTACTGTAAATGTCCGTGGTGCTGTTCTCGCAAACACGCTACGGCAGCTCCAATGATACCTGCATGGTTCATTAATTCAGCCTTGATCACCTCAGTCTCAATATCGATATGATGACTGAATTCCTCCCAATTTTTTGAGGTTCCCCCGCCAACAATGATAAGGTCCGGGCAAACGATAAGCTCTACCAGTTTTAGGAATTTATTGAAGCGTTTGCCCCACTTTTTAAAACTGAGCTCTTCTCGTTCTTTTGCCGAAGCGGCCGCCCATTTTTCAATCTTTTTGTGCTTTTTGTATGGAATCTGGCCCAGCTCAAAATTTGGGATGAGCACACCGTTATAGAAGGCACCACTACCTAGTCCTGTTCCGATGGTAATCATTATTACAAGACCATTTTTACCTTTTCCAATACCATAGTTCATTGAGGCATAGCCAGCGGCATCTGCATCGTTGAGTACGGTAAATTCATGCCCGGTATATTCGGTGAATAATTCATCGATATTAACACCGACCCAACTTGGATGAAGATTTCCTGGCGATTTGCAAACCCCGTTTTTTACTATGGATGGGAATCCACAGCCCACAGGCCCTTCATAATTGAAGTGTTCCACGATTTCGGCCACCACTTTGGCCATATCTTTGGGCTTTTTTGATTTTGGGGTTGGGATTCGGAAGCGTTCTGTCAACATCTCTCCAGTTTCGGCGTTTACTAGGGCACCTTTCATGCCCGACCCGCCAATATCAATACCAAGAATTTCCATAGAAAGGAATCAATGTTAGTTTGAACAAAGTAACAAAAACTTTTGTTGACCGAATAATTTCAATGGAAATCAATCCACTAGAAAGGTGTTTTGGGTGTTATATCGCTTTTTGTATTACCTCGAACACTTTGCTGCCATCACATTTTAGGGTTTTATGCGGATATTTTAAGATTAATGCATAATCATGTGTCGCCATAATAATGGTGCGCCCATTTTGGTTAATGTCCTGCAATACTTTCATCACCTCAACACTTGTCTGCGGGTCCAAATTCCCTGTCGGCTCGTCGGCCAAAATAAGTTCAGGGTCATTCAGTAGGGCCCTTGCAATGGCAATACGCTGTTGTTCGCCACCAGATAGTTCGTGGGGAAACTTAAAACCTTTGGTTTTCATACCGACTTTGTCCAACACCTCTTCGATTTTATCATCCATTTTCTTGGGGTCGGTCCAACCGGTTGCCTTGAGTACGAACCTAAGGTTGTTATTGACATTTCTGTCCGGTAGCAATTTAAAGTCCTGAAAAACGATGCCCAACTTTCTTCGCAAAAAGGGTATGTCCTTTTCTTTCATCGTTTTTAGGTCAATGTCCACTACCTGTCCAGCACCTTGCTTTAATGGAAGGTCGGCATACAGTGTTTTCATAAAACTACTTTTTCCACTACCTGTTTTGCCGATTACATAGACGAATTCCCCTTTTTTGACCTCAAGGTCAATATCGTTGAGAACCATGTTCTCATCCTGAAATACGGCAACGTCTTGTAATTTTACTACGGTATCGGACATAATTTTAATTCAACAGCTTACACAAAAGTATTTGAAAATATGCTAAGCGACATCAAAATGAAAGGTTAATCCCAAATTTATTTTGAAACTTCCATGGATTGATTTTTCCAGATTCTTGTGTTCAGGTTTAAATCTTCCACAATACCAATGGCTGCATAAATATCCTCATGAACTTTTTCAAAAACATCTGATTTTAATAAACTCTCTTCTTTATTTAGGCAAAGGAAACCATATGGATGCTGTATGCCCAAATACAATTTGTTTTTGTTGAATGAGAGCATGATGGGTTTATCGATCTTTCTTTTTAAACGGGTTATTCTTTCCATTAGAGAAGTGGATAGGATATACCGTGCCTCGACCTGATCGGTACTGTATACCATAAAATCATTTTCAAACTCAGTATCTTCTAGCTCTACAAGTATACCTCTTGCAGCATTAAAATTTTGTAGGTTTTTAGCAAGATGCCCCACTCTTTTTTCCATTGCATCGGACAAAACAATGGTATGTCCATTGAACTTTTTATTAAAATCGACCACGGCAAACATTCCAACGAAACTACTTCCCATATTCTCGTTAGAATGGTGTTTGGAAAACCAAGGTCTGATATAGTTATAGACGAAGTTGAGGTAGGGGAACAAAGGAATGTACATTAAAAAGGAACTATAGACCCCTTGGTTGATGATATTGACATCGCCCATGGCAATCTGGGTGTCGCCCACCCTTCCGGATAAAGTTCCAAAGTGAAGATTATAACTACTCTGTTTATTCTTTTTCACTTGTGCGTAGGAAGGGAGTAGTTTACTTTCTTCAATTAGTTTGGGAGAAATCTGTTTTTTGAAGTCAAATTTGAATTCGGGTACCATTTTATGCAAGGCCTTCTTCAATATTTCTCTTTCGCTTGTCCTGTACTTATTTTTAGTGGTATAGGAAGCAACCATAGTAATGAAAAAGAGTACCCAATACACTGTCGCTATTAGTTGAAAAGGGTTCCATGAGCTTCCTTGGGTAACATTGGCAATCCATTTGCTGAAACCGGCATTGTTAAAGTAGGTGACCATGGGCAAAAGCAAAAAACCAAAAATCATTAGTGACATTAAAACTGAAAATATCTTTTGATAAAAAAGATGTTTTCTTCGGATGTGTTCAGCTTTAATTAGGAGCGGATATACCTCATCCCTGATTTTGTTTAAATCGACCATTTGTGGTTAGTTGAATGAAATTTTTGGAACACTTCTTTCCTCTTCCTTAATGGTGAACAAGGGTCTTTTGGAGTAGCGCATCAATTTGCCCATGATGTTGGAAGGAAACATTTCAATGGCATTGTTGAACGAATTTACAGCGGCATTGTAGGCTCTTCGGGCTGCGGATAGTTGTTCTTCGACTTCGTTTAGGCTGGATTGCAGCAAAAGAAAGTTTTGGTTCGCTTTTAGATCGGGGTAGGCTTCGGCACGAACTTGCAATTTCCCCAACATAATCCCCAGTTGGCTTTCCAATTGAAACCGTTCTTCGGGTTGGATATCCTTTGCCAATATTTTTTCCCTTAGCTGGGTAAGCTCCATCAAGGTTTCCCGTTCGTGCTGTATGGCGCCTTTAACAGTATTAATAAGTTGCGGAATTAGGTCGGTTCTCTTTTTTAGCATTACATCGATGCTGCTATAAGATTCTTCAACCTTGTTTTTTTTGCTGATTAAGTTATTGTACAGGAAAACGCAGAACAATATGATCAGAATCAGAATAATTGTAAAATAGGTCATCTCAACATGGTATAAATTAGACAATGGTACAAATCCAAGGATTGTCCCCCTTTTTTGTAATTGCAAAGCCAAAAACGACTTTATATGTTGAGGTTTGGAATTATTGCTATTGAAGGGGTTTTCAATAGAGGACTTAAAAATACTATTTCGTGCCAATAAATCAAGTTCAGGTTCGTAAATTTCGGTAAATGACAGATTAAAATATACTTTGGCCTTAAATTTGACGTTATGTGTAAAGTCAATCGAGAAGAGCGTAGAACACTATGAATCGAAAAAACCTCCTTTTAATTCCCATTTTTATGGGAACTTTTTTTGTGCCGTCCGCGCAGGAAACCAAGATATTTACCCACGAAAACAAAGCCTATCAAGATGCCTTGGCGCTCTACAATAATGAGCAGTACCAAGCAGCACAGAACATTTTTGAGTCTGTGAAGGCCACTACCAAAGATGATGAAACCGAAGCCAATAGTGCTTATTACGCGGCCAATGCTGCGATTCGGTTGAACCAGCGCGGAGCGGATAAGATGATGGAAGATTTTGTGGAGCGATATCCTACATCAACAAAGCGAAACTCCGCATTTTTGGATGTGGCCGACTACTATTTTGAGACCGGGAAATATCCATATGCCTTAAAATGGTACAAAAAAGTAGATGAGAGCTCAATGCCCTACTCGGAGCGCGACCGTTTTAACTTTAATAACGGCTACGCTTTGTACGCATCCAAGCGTCCACAAGAGGCTGAACGCTATCTGAACAAGGTCACCACCTCCCAGAAATACGGCTCGCAGGCCAAATATTATTTGGGATATATTGCCTATGAGCAGGACGATTACAATTCTGCAAGTGCTCGGTTCGACCAAATCCGCGATCCAGAGCTGCTCGATGAAAAGTTGACGTATTATCAAGCTGACCTCAATTTTAAGCTGGGTAAGTTCCAAGAGGCCATTGAACTGGCCAAAAAGCAATTGCCAAAATCAAATAGAGAGGAAATTTCCGAACTCAACAAAATTATTGGGGAGAGTTATTTCAACTTGGAAGAATATGCCGAAGCCATTCCTTATTTGGAAGCATACAGGGGCAAACGTGGAAAATGGAACAACACCGATTATTACCTCTTGGGCTACAGCCATTATAAATTGGGCAACTACGAACAGGCCATTCAACAGTTCAATAAAATTATTGGGGGAAGCAATGCCGTTTCCCAAAATGCTTACTACCATTTGGCCGAATGCTATTTAAAGTTGGACAAAAAATCAGAAGCCCTGAATGCGTTCCGAAATGCTTCACAGATGGAGTTCAGTCCAGAGATTCAAAAAGATGCCTGGTTGAACTATGCCCGTTTGAGCTATGAAATAGGTAATGCCTACGAGCCAGTCCCTCAAGTGTTGACCACATATTTGGAGAAATATCCAAAGGATGAGCATCAAATGGAAATCCAAGAACTATTGGTAGACTCTTACATTACCTCTAGAAATTTTGAAGGGGCGATGGAACTTTTGGAAGCAAATCAAAACTACGCCAGCAAGGAAACCTACCAAAAAGTAGCATATTACCGTGGGGTGGAACTTTTTATCGATGGCGATTACGAAGGTGCTTGGGAACGATTCGATAAATCCCTGAAAAGTGCTGCGAATCCTACTTTTGAGGCCCGTGCACTGTATTGGAAAGCGGAATCGGCCTACCGGTTGAACCGTTTTGAAGAAGCCCTGGTCGATTTTGTGAGGTTCCAGAACGCTCCGGCGGCCAAGTCGCTTCCGGAATATGAACAACTGGATTATAATTTAGGGTACTCATACTTTAAACTGAAAGACTACAACAACGCCATATCCTATTTTCAGAATGTGGTAAGCTCCAATGCCATTGATGATCAAAGAAAGAACGATGGTTATTTAAGGTTGGGGGACAGTTACTTTGTAAACAGTAAATACCAGCTGGCAAAAAAAGCTTATGATACGGCATCCAGTATGAACGGTCCCGAGCGCGACTATGCGGCTTTCCAAAAAACACTTTGCGATGGTTTTTTGGGCAACAATTCGGCAAAAATCGATGGTCTCAACGAATTCTTGAGGATGTTCCCAATATCATCATTACGGGACGATGCCCTTTTTGAACTTGGAAATTCCTATATCAACAACAACCAAGAAAGTTTGGGTCTGCAAACCTACGACCGAGTCGTAGCCGAGTATTCTGGCAGTAAATTTGCCCCGCGCGGATTGTTGCGTTCCGGTTTGGTCTATTACAATTCCAGCCGAAATGAGCAGGCGTTGAGCAAACTTAAGGAAGTGGTCCAAAAATATCCGAACACCCAAGAGGCCAAACAAGCGGTGGCCACGGCCAAATTGGTCTATGTGGACGAAGGTCGGGTGAGCGAATACGCCGCTTGGGCCAGAAATTTGGATTTTGTAGAGGTGACCGACTCCGAATTGGACAATGCCAGTTTTGAGTCCGCCGAGAGAAAACAAATCGAGGGCAAAACCGCAGCCGCCATACGTGGATACGAGGATTACTTGAAGCAATTCCCCAACGGATTACATGCCCAGAACGCCAATTTTGCGCTGGCACAATTGTATTTCGCCAATGGGGAAAAAGATAAGGCTCTACCAAAATACAAAGCGGTGGCCGATGGAGGCAACGGTGAATACACTGAACAGGCCCTGACCCGTGTTTGTGAGATATATGTTGATAAGCAAGACTACAATAGCGCTATTCCGTATTTGAAAAGATTGGAGAACACTGCGGATATTTCGGAGAACAAAACCTTCGCTCAGTCCAACCTGATGAAAGGGTATTATGGTCAAAAGGATTACTCGCAGACCATTGCTTATGCCGAGAAAGTGCTGAATGCTCCCAAAATCGATGACCGTATCAAAAGTGATGCGCAGATCATGATTGCACGTTCGGCCATCGCTACGAACAATGAGAACTTAGCTAAAACTGCTTACCAAGATGTAAAACAAATTGCATCTGGAGAATTGGCGGCAGAAGCTTGGTACTACGATGCCTATTTTAAGAACAAGGAACAGGATTTTGAAGCCTCCAACGAGTCCGTTCAAAAATTGGCCAAGGACTATGCGGCCTACAAGGAATGGGCGGGAAAAGGCTTGGTGATCATGGCCAAGAACTTCTATAATTTGGGAGACGCCTTCCAAGCCACCTACATTTTGGAAAGTGTCATTTCCAATTTCGCCGAATTTGATGAAATCGTTTCGGATGCCAAAAGTGAACTGGCCACCATTAAGGCCAAGGAAGCAGAGAGCAATTCATCCGTAGACCCCAACGAAAACTAAACGAGACACAAAATGCAAAAGAGAACCTATATATTTTCATTACTTTTTTTGAGCCTTTGCGGAATGGTTATCGCCCAGGAAGAGGATAACATTGGTACGGAAACGGTAACGGTGGTTAAACCGTATTCCCCGACCGTTTCGGATGCCTTTAAAATAAAATCGTCTCCCAGTTTGAACGATTCCATTGTCCTTCAAAAAAAGAAAATCAATTACAGCATATTTTCGGTGCCCGTGGCATCCACCTTTACCCCGGCAAAGGGAAAAGCTTCGGGAGTGGAAAAAACACCACCGCCCACCTTGTACAATTCCTATGCATCAATCGGGTTGGGCAATTACAACAATGCCTTGGTGGATTTTTATTCCAGTCGGGAATTCAACAGGGGAGAAGATTTGCTGGATTTTGGTCTCACCCACAACTCTTCCCGTGGAGATTTGGATTCTACGCCCTTGGAAACCGATTTCTATGATACCAAATTGAATGCTTCCTATGCCAAAAAAGACCGTTATATGGATTGGGGCGCGGCAATAGGCTTGCAGCACCAGCTTTACAATTGGTACGGCATCCAAAGTGAGTTGTTCAGTGAGGATGAGATCAATGCCATGGATGAAACGCAAAACTATTTCAACGCGGAGGCCAAGGCCCATTTTAATACGGAAGATTCCCCTTTTAAAAGTGGGGCCCTTTTGTTGAGGCGTTTTTGGGATGCGGTCGAATCGGCCGAGAACCGAGCATTGATCAATCCAACTTTTGAACTGCCCATTACCGAGGAGTTGATTACCATTTCGGCCAAGGTGGATTATGTGGGCGGTAGTTTTCAAAATGGATCTATCACGGAAGGTGCCAATGAAGGAGAGAAAAAGTATAGCAATCTTCAGGCAGGGGTAACGCCGAGTTTATTGATCCTGCGTGATGACTTGACCATCAACTTAGGGGCCAATATTGTCTATGGTCTGGATATGGAAAACAGTGAGAACAACTTTTATATCTATCCAGCTGTAACGGCATCGTACCGTGTGATGGACGAAAATGTAATCGCTTATGGTGGAGTAGAAGGGGAGTTGAAGCAAAACAACTATTACGATTTTGTGAATGATAACCCTTTTGTCTCTCCGACTTTGGATATTATTCCGACCGACCAACAATACGAAGGGTATTTAGGTTTGAAAGGGCAGTTGACTTCGAATGTGGGGTACAACATCAAAGGTTCGTATATGGCGGAGAACAGGAAGCCATTGTTCTTTCATAACCCCATTAATACCTCCCTTGATGATGAAAAAAGTTACTATTACGGCAACTCTTTTCAGGTGTTTTATGATGATGTAAAGACCTTGGGCGTGTTCGGTGAAATCAATGTGGATGTAAACCGTAACTTTTCCTTGGGCATTAATGGTGAATTCTATGACTATGATACTGAAACCGACAATCCAGCATGGAACCTGCCGTCAATTAAAGGTTCCGTGTTTATGGATTACCAGATTACCGATCAATGGTATATGGGAGCCAACTTGTTCTATGTCGGCGAAAGGGACGATTTATTGTCTCAAATTGACCCACTTGATTCAGAATTGCAATTCCAGCAAGTTACTTTAGATGGCTTTTTTGACGCCAATGCACACGTAGGATACCGGTTTAACGAACAACTTTCCATATTTGTGAAAGCATCAAATATTGCCGGCAATAATTACCAGCGTTGGGCCAACTTTAGGGTTCAAGGTTTCCAAGCCTTGGCAGGAGTGTCCTATAAATTTGATTTTTAATTTGACTGGTTGATAAGTATTTTTTAGAATAGAAAGAGATTAAAATTAAAAACCCGTGGGAAAGCCCACGGGTTTTTTTATTGCATATGCTTTAAATCTCAGAATGATTACCAGCCCGGGTTTTGCTGCTCCGCAAGTGTTGGGTTTGCGTTGACCTCTATCTGAGGAATAGGCCAGAGAAACTTGAAGTCTGCATAAGGAACCGCAGGTACACCGTAAGGGCCATCGTATGGAGTTCCCAAAGTATACAATTCGGCTGCAGGAGTTCCATTGGCTACCTTCTGTGGTATTCCGTTGATGGGTTGAAGATCATCTCCTTGAAGTCTGTGAATGTCGGACCATCTTCTGCCCTCCATCAAAAACTCGATTCTTCTCTCTTTTAGGATTGCACCAACAAGTTCTCCAGCATTGGCAAAATCACCGGCCACATAAGCTTGAGTGCCTGGGTCTGCAAGAGATCTGTTTCTTACTTGGTTCAATAGGGCCAATGAGGCGCCCAAGTCTGGAGTAGCTTTTCTAGCTTGTGCTTCGGCCATGTTCAACAATACTTCAGCATAGCGGATAACAGGTGAGGCATCGGTATAGTTCACCCCATCTTTATATTTTAGGGTGAATTTTGCTCCTCCAGCGGTAAATACCATTCCGGTACCTACTTCCGTTTCGGTAGAATTATCCTCACGGCGCAAATCGTCTGCCAACCAGCTAGGATCTCTCCAAATGATAGGGCTAATGGCAACCAACCTTCTCCTGTTGTATTGTGAAGCTAAAGCTGCGTTTACACCAGGGTTCATGGTTGCAGCCTGTGTCAATGAGAAAATAGACTCCGAGTTTCCATAGCTATCAAGGAAGGGTCCATTTGGGGAATCCTCCAATGCATATTCACCAATAAGTTTGTTGCCTTCGGCAATAACCCCGTCCCAATCTCTCATGTGAAGATATACCCTAGTTTTAAAGGCGATGGCTGCGTTTACAGATGCTTTTGTCAAAGAAGTATTGGTAATCAAGCTTTCGGCATCGTCCAAGTCTTGCAATACTTTTTCGTAAACTTCTGCTACTGTATTTCTACCGAGCACGATTTCTGAATCGATTTCAGCTTGAGTGTCGATACCTACCTCTCTGTAAGGAACTCCAGGATGTGAAGCTCCTGCAGAAAAATTATATGGTCTTGCAAAGAAGTTCAACAACTCGAAGTGAGTTATGGCACGTAAAAATTTAGCTTGTCCAATATAATCATCGGCAACGGCCTGGGTAATGATACCTGCTTCAGCAGCAGTGGTAACTCCTTCGATCACCAAGTTGGCCCTGTTGATCAAACGATAGCCATCAACCCAATAGTAAACGTTGTTCGCTGTAGTTGGGTCATAAGTGGCCGTATAGGTCAATTGATAGAATGTGGCTGTGTTGACCACATCTTCTCCTCGGTTGTCCCCTTGTTGTACGAAGGCGGCACCCCAGATATATCCACGACCACCGTTGGGGTTGGTTGAGTTGTACTGGCCAATCGCGGCAGCATTGTACATCCCGTTAACTGAACTTTCAATCAAAGATGGGGATGAAAAGGCATCGCTCAACGAAATGTTGTTTATTGGACTAAGGTCCAGGACAGTTTCGTCAGAACATGAGATCACACTAATTCCAAAAAAGGAAAGGGTGATGTATTTGAATATCTTTTTCATTTTTAAGAATTATAGATTAACATTTAGACCTATGGATAATACTTTTGACCTTGGTGTACCATTAATGTCAACACCACTGGATTCCATTTCTGGGTTCAAGCCCTTATAGTCTGTAATGGTCAATAGGTTTTGTCCTTGGATAAAGAACCTTACCATGTCCACATTCAACTTGTCGGTTACGATTGATGGGAGTTTATAACCCAAAGTGATGTTGTCCAAGCTGATAAAATCACCTTTTTCCAAGAATCTAGTAGTTGCATGTCCTGTTAAGTTGGTAAAAGTGTTGCTACTTGCGTAAAGCCTAGGTGTAGTACCATCTCCGGGATTGGAAGCACTTTGCCATCTTCCCAAAATCTCGGTAGAGTTGTTATTGAAGTTCTGGGTCACCAAATCTCTACGAGTGGCATTGAATACTTCGTTTCCACCACTGTAACGGAACATAAAGCTAAAATCAAAGCCTTTGTATGTGAACCTGTTGATCACGGAACCGTAATAAGTAGGTAAGGAGTTTCCAAGAATAAACTTGTCGTCCGCAGCACTCAAAGAAGAAGCTTCTGATAAATCTCCGGGGTTGCTAGGGTTGAATACGAAATAAGTCTGTGTATCCAAGTTGCCCTGTACCAAAGAGCCATCGGCCTTATAGTAAACTGGGTTTCCGTTGGCAGGGTTAACACCCCAATACCTGTGTCCATAAATGGAGTTGATGGATTCACCTTCTCTAATGATTAAGTTTGGAGCTATGTTAGTGTTGGTAGAAGTACCTCCGATAATATCCTGTCCATCAGGAATACTGGTCACGGTGTTTTTGTCCAAGGTTAAATTGGCAGATACATTCCAGCTGAAGTTTTCTGAATTGAAGGGAGTGTAGTTCACTGAGAATTCAAATCCTTCATTCTTCATTGCTCCGATGTTCTTCTTTATTGTGTTATCAGGAACACCTAAGGAGTGTGGTACGGGAACATCAAGGATCAAACCGTCGATATCGTTTTTATAGTAATCAACGCTTACCGTCAATTTATCGTTAAAGAAGCCTAAATCAGCACCAAAGTCGGTTTTTTTACTGGTTTCCCATAATAACTGATCGTTACCGAATTGAGTGAATGCAATACCGTTTAAGGTACCGTATTGGGAAGCTGAGGTCAATCCCAAATATGGGTAGCTACCGATGTCGGTGTTTCCTACTTCCGAGTATGACCCTCTAAGTTTAAATAGTGAAATGGTAGGATTTAATCCGCTGAAAAATTCCTCATTGGCAATGTTCCAACCTGCAGAATATCCTGTAAAGTTATTCCAACGGGTAGCTTCACTTAATTTGGATATACCATCCCTACGAATAGATCCTTGAAGGAAATAACGCTCCTTGAAATTATAGCTCAAACGGCCAACGTAGGAGCTGATACCATTTTCTGTTACACCACCTCCAGAGGTTTGGGTGCCATAGGCCCCAGTTACAAGGTTTTTGTTGTAGAACTCATCCAAAAGATCGGTACCTGACCCAAAGAAATATTGGTTTTTGTCTTTTTGATATTCGGCTACGGCAGTGACGGCAATATTATGTGCGTCAGCTATGCTGGTATTGTAATTTATGATGTTCTGGATATTCCATCTCAGAATATCTCTGTTATCGTTGTCCAATCTACCATTTGAACCACGTCCATCACCATGTACTGGGCTCCAGTACCTAAAACCGGAGGTAAGGGTGTTGTTGGCGCTGGCCTGAAACCTGTAGGTAAGACCTTTCATCAGTTTTACGTCGCCAAACACACTAACCAAAGTGTTGTTTTCTTTGGATTGGAACTTGTTATTGGCAAGCACGTAAGCAATGTTGGAAATGTTGTCACCAACAGGGTCGGTGTTGTCCCATTGACCCACTACGCTTCCATCTGCGGACAGGTTAAAACCAGTAGGGTTGTTTGGGTCATAGATTGGGGTGTTGGGAAGCTGTCTTGTAGCATTGAAAATGTTCCCGGAGAGTGAGTTTCCTCCAGTATTCAATCCATTGAACTCACTTCTGGTAACGGCAACACTTCCACCCACTGTCAACCAATCGAACACATCGTGCTCAAGGTTGGTTCTTATACTGTGACGTTTTAAGTTGTTTGGTACGGCCACACCATCTTGATCGGTGAAACCAAGGGACATGAAGTATTTGGTCCTATCGGTTCCTCCGTTTACGGATAGGTTATGGTCCATTTGGAGTGCGTTTGACCTAAGCACAGCATCTTGCCAATCGGTATCATAGTCATTTCCAACGGCCCAAGGAGCTTGTCCTCTGTTGGTGCGTTTTTCGTTTGCAGTTTCCAAGAACTGTGCAGTGTTCAACAAATCAAAGGTTTTGATCGGTGATGCAAAACCGGTCACCACGTTGTAGCTCACTTGGGTGGTACCTTTTTTACCTTTTTTGGTGGTGATCAAGATTACACCATTGGCTGCACGAGACCCATAAATGGCTGTTGCGGCACCATCTTTTAGAATTTCGAAGGATTCGATATCATTGGGATTGATACTGCTCAGTGCGTTGGTCGATGCATATCCACCAGTATCTCCTGTAATGATCGGAATACCATCAACGACCACCAAAGGATAAGTTCCAGAACCTATGGAACCCAGACCCCTGATCCTGATTCTTGGAGCTTCCCCGATAATACCGTTGTTTGTGGTTATCTGCACACCAGCCGCCCTACCTGCCAATTGGCTTTCGAAACTGGGTGTTACAAGTCCTTGGATGTCTCCTCCGGACACACTTGCAATGGCTCCTGTGATTTCCTTTCTTTTTTGAACACCATAACCGACGACTACAACTTCTTCCAACGCTTGGGCGTCTTCTTCCATTTGTATGTTTATGACGCTCTGTGCACCAACGGTGGCCTGGGTCTCTTTTTGGCCCAAATAGGTAAACACAAGTGTTTGACCAACTTCTGCTTGTACATTATAGTTACCATCAAAATCGGTTTGGGTACCTTGAGTGGTTCCCTTGATAACAACGTTTACGCCAGGTAATGGCAATCCGTTCCCATCAGTTACTGTACCACTTATCATTTTTTCCTGTGCGGAAGACAGATGTACAACAAATGCCATCAAAAGTGTCAGTAATACTTTTGTTTTTGTTCTCATTTAATTTGAGTGTTAATTAATAGAATCATTTTTTGAATTAGTTTTTTGACTAAGAAAAGCCGGTCAATTTTTTGGGGACTAATCCAAATAAACAAATGGGCCAGTTAGACTACATAATGTTTTGAAAAATGACCGTGCTAATCTTAATCAATGGATAAAATAAATGAGAGGTGATGGGATGGTGATTACGACCGACCTAGGTTTATGGTCTACCGACGAATATATACCTTTACTTTGCGTTAAGTATCTGTAAATAAGATACTTATATTTATGTTAAAAAACTTGGGCTAAGTAGCTTTCTCTTAAAAAAGTCAAAAAAAATTACTGGTTTAAAGCTTTGATATACTGGACTGGAGTCATACTTTTTCGCTTTTTGAAAGCGTTGTAGAAAGATACTTTGTTGTTAAATCCAGACGCATAAATTAGGTCGGAAATTGAGTCTATTTGATGCGGGTTTTCATCAATACGGGCCAAGCACTCATTAATGCGATAATCATTAATGAATTCATAAAAGTTCTTGTTGAATTCTTGATTGATGACTTGTGAGAGACTGTAGCGGTCTGTATTAAGCTTTTCGGCCAAGATCTCCAGTGATAGTGCAGAATCCAAAAATACCTTGTCCTCCATAGAGTTTAAAAGTTGTAGCCTTAATGCACTAGCCATGGCAGTGGTTAAGCCAGAGTTCTGGTATTTTTCTTTGATTTGATCTTTGTCCAATCTAATTTGTAAAGGTTCGGTGACAATAGCAGGAAATAGATATAACAGAAAAGAAATGATAATTATGAAAACTGAAAAAAAGTAGGCGATTATATATCTCGTAATATATATAAGGGAAAATTCATTTTTGAATAGAGCACCTACTATTGATATAAGAAAGATTGTGAAAAAAAAGAGTACAAGAGTTCTTAACCAATTACGGTCCATGATATCGATTCGTTTTCGATACTTGAAATATTGTTTTAAGATCAAAATCCAAAACACAGCAAAATAGCAACCCTTTAAGTAGTAACTGTTCAGGAGTTTAATGCCCAGTCCCCGTAACCCAACATCAGTAATATTATCGCTTGTGTTGGTCAATATCAGCATCAATAGTAGACTGACCAGAAAAAAACTAAAGTATAGAAGTGTTTTGAATGTTGTTTTTTTATTGGGATATACCTTCCCTTCGATATACAAAAAAAGTGAGGGCCCCAAAAGAAACATAATACTTGTATAAAATGGAATTTTGGGTATATGCAGCACACCATCCCACCACAATAGGGTAAGCTCGAGAAGAATGGTGGACATGGCAATCATAAAAATTCCCATATACAAATTATGTTTCTTCAAAAAAATAAGGTAACTGCCAACTCCAGCACCCAAAAGGGATATTCCAATGAATATAAAATGGAGTAGATTGAGTTCGCTGGGGATGGCGGTCTCTACAATTTTTACAGGCAGTATAGCCTTTGTCCAAAAGGAAAAAGCTGATACGTAGTCCATAGGTAAATTAGCTATCAAAAATGTTTCGAAAAGTAGTAATAATAATGAATTGAAATTCTTAAAATTTAAACTTTAAGAAATCCCCAGATTACTTTATTCAGGTAATCACGATTTCCTTATTCCTGCTTTTTCTATTTTTGATGGAAATCGACAGAAATGAAAAAATTCTATTTAATTGTGATTGCTCTTCTTGCTTTTTCATGCGAGAATAAGGAGGAAGCTGATCTAATCGTTACCAATGCAAACATATACACAGTAGATGCAGATTTTTCAAAGGCATCAAGTGTGGCCATAAAAGATGGAAAGTTTGTAGGTGTTGGCAATACCGAAGAAATTTTAAAAAAATACAAAGCCCAAGAGCAGATTGATGCCCAGGGCAAGACCATTGTTCCAGGACTGATAGACGCCCATTGTCATTTTTATGGATTGGGACAGAACCAGCAAGTGGTTGATTTGGTAGGTACACATAGTTTTGATGAAGTTGTGGAAAAGGTAGTGGCGTTTCAACAAGAGCGTCCTTCCAGTTTTATTTTAGGGAGAGGATGGGACCAGAACGATTGGGAAGTAAAAGAGTTTCCGACCAAGGATAAACTGGATGAATTGTTCCCCGATACCCCTGTGGCTTTGGAACGTATTGATGGTCATGCCTATCTGGTTAACCAAGCGGCACTTAATTTAGCTGGAATTACGGAGTATACATTTGTTGAAGGAGGTGAAATCGTATTAGATGAAGACACCAATATTACCGGAGTATTGGTAGATGGCCCAATGAGAATGATTGATAATGTAATTCCAAAAGCGAGTCTAGAACAAAAAATACAGGCACTTAAGGACGCCGAGAAAATTTCGTTGGATTACGGATTGACCACGGTAAATGATGCAGGATTGCCAAGGGACATCATCGAATTGATAGATAGTCTGCAACAAGCTGGTGAACTATCCATACGAGTGTACGCCATGGTATCCAACTATCCCGAGAATCTGGATTACTTTTTGGAAAAAGGAATTATCAAAACAGAAGGGTTGAATGTTCGTTCTGTAAAAGTATATGGCGATGGCGCATTGGGTTCTCGAGGAGCTGCATTAAGAGCACCATATTCCGATAAGCCCGGTCATTTTGGGGCCATGGTGACCCCAGTGGACCAGATTGAAGCACTCGCACAGCGAATTGCGGCAACCGCTTATCAAATGAACACCCATGCCATTGGGGATTCTGCAAATATTGTCGTGTTGAGGGCTTACGAAAATGCATTGGAGGGCAAAACCGACCGCAGATGGAAAGTGGAGCATGCACAAGTAATATCGCAATCCGATTTCGATTATTTTGAGAATGGCATTATTCCTTCGGTTCAGCCTACCCACGCAACTAGTGATATGTACTGGGCCGAAGATAGGTTGGGTGCTGAGCGTGTCAAAGGTGCCTATGCCTATAAAGATTTATTGGATAAAGCAGGTCTAGTTGCCTTGGGAACCGACTTTCCAGTAGAGCAGGTAAACCCATTCTTGACTTTTTATGCAGCTGTAGCCCGTCAAGATGTGGAACAATACCCGGAAGGCGGTTTTCAAATGGAAAATGCCTTGAGCAGGGAAGAAACCTTAAAAGGTATGACTATCTGGGCCGCATATTCCAATTTTGAGGAAGAGGAAAAAGGAAGCATCGAGCCTGGTAAATTTGCCGACTTTGTGATATTGAGCGATGATATTATGACGATTCCCTCTGAAGAAATTCCAAATGTAACGGCCGAACATGTTTTCTTGGGCGGTGTTCAGAAGAAATAATTCCTTCCATTATGGAAAAATAAAAAAGCCCCGAAGCGGGGCTTTCATATTTAAGATAAAAACTTTCTTAGTAAGTGATCGGTAAGGTAGCTCTTGTAGTTCCCCAGCCCATGACCAAGTTTCCGTCATCGTCAAAAGCGATACCAAAAGCTTCCAATTCATCGCTATCGGTAGAAGCCTTGGCCGTAGCACGAACCACGTCTGCATCACTATCGTAGGAATAGGCTCCCCATTGGTGAAGATTGTTGTTCAAGATTACCGTCCACTCATCTTCACCTGGAATGGTAAACAAAGAGTAAGAACCAGCTTTAATGGTTTTTCCACCAACTGTGGCATCCTTATAAAATGTAATTTCTGTGGCTTCGTTGGCACCCGTTCTCCAAACCTTACCTACAGGAGCCAATTCGGCCAAGCTACGTCCTTTTAATTGTGGACGGCTATAAATAACGCGGGCTGCTTTGGCGGTTTCCTTAGAACTAGCTGGATAATAGGCGATGTCCGCAGGGCTTTTGTCCAATCCACTGAATTTTTGGGCCACGGCATCCGTTGAGAATACCAATCCTGTGCAAAGCACTAAAAGTAATACTGTTAATTTCTTCATGATTGTGATTTAAGTTTATTTCAAAACTAGTTAATTCTGTTCAAACAATCAGACGGGGAAATCAAGTAACCTTACAATGGAGCTCGGGTTAAAAAGATAAACTATAATTTTTATTGCAAAATTATATTTATTTGCATTTTTAAGTTTTAATATGTAATCTTTTTAGGAATAAGAGTTTTGTTTTTTAATAATTAAACTCACTTTTGTTTAAAGATTGTTATTAAATTTATTTTTATGTGTGGTATTGTATGCGCATTTGATGTGAAGGAAAGTACGGAAGTACTTAGGCCCCAATTGTTGGAGATGTCGAAGAAGGTTAGGCACAGAGGTCCGGATTGGAGCGGGATTTATTCCAATGAAAAAGCTATTATGGCCCATGAGAGATTGGCCATCGTGGATCCAGCTTCAGGAAAACAACCGTTGTTGAGCGCCGATGGCAAATTGGTGCTTGCCGCCAATGGCGAAATATATAATCATCAAGAACTCAGAAAGCAGTTCGAAGGAAAATATGATTTTAAAACGAAATCCGATTGCGAGGTTATTTTGGCATTGTATCAGGAAAAAGGACCTGATTTTGTGGATGAGATGAACGGAATCTTTGGTTTTGCCATTTATGATTCGGAAAAGGATGAGTATTTCATTGCCCGTGATCATATGGGGATTATTCCATTGTATATAGGTTGGGACAAAAACGGGACCTTTTACGTAGCCTCCGAATTAAAGGCTTTGGAAGGAACTTGTTCCAAGATTCAATTATTTCCTCCCGGACACTACATGCATAGTTCCGATGGTGAATTTGTTAGGTGGTACAAGCGCGATTGGATGGAGTACGACGCTGTAAAGGAGAACGAGACCAGTATTCAAAAAATAAAGGATGCTTTGGAAGCCGCAGTGCACCGTCAATTGATGTCCGATGTGCCCTATGGTGTATTGTTGTCTGGAGGATTGGATTCTTCCGTAACTTCTGCGATTGCAAAAAAATATTCCCAAAAACGAATTGAGTCCGGAGATACTGCCGATGCTTGGTGGCCGCAATTGCACTCTTTCTCGGTAGGGTTGGAAGGTTCGCCTGATTTGGCTGCTGCCCAAAAAGTGGCCGATCATATTGGAACAGTGCACCACGAAATCAAATTTACCATTCAAGAAGGGCTGGATGCGATAAAAGATGTTGTATATAATCTGGAAACTTACGATATTACAACTATAAGAGCTTCAACTCCAATGTACTTAATGGCAAGGGTGATTAAATCCATGGGTATTAAAATGGTGCTTTCAGGTGAAGGGGCGGATGAATTGTTTGGTGGATACCTGTATTTTCACAAAGCTCCAAGCCCAAAGGATTTTCATGAGGAAACAGTGAGAAAACTGGATAAGCTCCACATGTACGATTGCCTTAGGGCAAACAAGTCATTGGCCGCTTGGGGTATTGAAGGGCGTGTACCCTTCTTGGACAAGGAGTTTATGGATGTAGCAATGAGCATCAATCCAAAAGATAAGATGATCAATGGCGAACGAATGGAGAAATGGGTAGTGCGAAAAGCGTTTGAAGATTATTTGCCGGACAGTGTGGTCTGGAGACAAAAGGAACAATTTTCGGATGGTGTCGGATATAGTTGGATAGATACTCTAAAAGCCGTAGTGGCCGAAGAGGTTACCGACGAGCAATTGGAGAATGCCCATTTCAAGTTTCCGATTCAGACACCTACATCGAAAGAAGAATATTATTATCGTTCAATTTTTGAAAGTCATTTCCCGTCGGATGCGGCAGCGTTGAGCGTACCACAAGAGCCATCAGTGGCCTGTAGTACCAAGATTGCCCTGGAATGGGACGAAGCTTTCAAGAACATGAACGACCCATCGGGAAGAGCCGTGGCTAAGGTTCATACCGATGCGTATGTGAAATAACCCCCGTTTAAACCAACCAAACGTTATGAAGCAGTAATCTAACTAGTTTCATTTTTTAATTAGTCCGAAAAGCCCCTTATCCAAGGGGCTTTTTAGTTGTCTGTAGCAGTAGGTGGGTATAAACTCCAAACCAAGTCGTTTTCCACAGTTTTTGTTGATAACTTAGGGTGTCCAACAAGCAGTTTAAGGCCATTTACACAGGGTATTGCTTATATTTGTAAGATTTGAATTTTTGAGGCAAATACAGAAAATATATGAGCGAAGAAGCTAACAAGAAACAATACTCCGCGGATAGTATCCAGGCCCTCGAGGGAATGGAGCACGTACGTATGAGACCTTCCATGTATATTGGAGATGTAGGGGTCAGAGGATTGCATCATTTGGTCTATGAAGTTGTGGATAACTCCATCGATGAGGCGATGGCCGGTTACTGCGATAAAATCGAGGTGACCATCAATGAAGATAACTCCATAACTACGGAAGATAATGGTAGGGGTATCCCTGTTGACCTTCATAAAAAAGAAGGAGTTTCTGCCCTTGAGGTAGTAATGACCAAAATTGGTGCGGGCGGTAAGTTTGATAAGGATTCCTATAAAGTTTCCGGAGGACTCCACGGTGTCGGTGTTTCCTGTGTTAACGCATTGTCGACTAGGTTGAAAGCGACAGTTTATCGTGACGGTAAAATCTGGGAGCAAGAATACGAAAGAGGAAAAAGCCTTTATCCGGTTAAAAGTGTAGGGGAGAGCAAGGAAACAGGTACCATAGTGACCTTTGTTCCAGATGATACCATTTTTACCCAGACAACAGAATATAATTATGATACCTTGTCCAATAGAATGCGCGAGCTTGCCTATTTGAACAAAGGAATCACCATTAAGCTCACGGACAAAAGGAACAAGGACGAAAAGGGAGAATTTATTTCAGAAACTTTCCATTCCGAAGAAGGTCTGAAGGAATTCATCAAATTTTTGGATGGAAATAGAGAACCTTTGATCCAGAACGTAGTTTCGATGGAGGGCGAGAAAAACGGTATCCCTGTGGAAGTGGCGATGGTCTACAACACGGGATATTCCGAAAACCTTCATTCCTATGTAAACAATATCAATACCCATGAGGGAGGTACGCACTTGTCCGGATTTCGACGGGGACTTACCACTACCTTGAAAAAGTATGCCGATAATTCCGGGATGTTGGACAAATTAAAGTTCGAAATATCCGGAGATGATTTCCGCGAAGGATTAACGGCCATTGTTTCCGTAAAAGTTGCAGAACCGCAGTTTGAAGGTCAAACGAAAACCAAACTGGGGAACCGTGAGGTTACCAGTGCAGTAAGTCAGGCAGTTTCCGAAATGTTGACCGATTATTTGGAGGAAAATCCAGATGATGCCAAGCAAATTGTGGAAAAAGTGAAGCTGGCCGCACAGGCTAGGCACGCAGCGGCCAAGGCCCGTGAAATGGTTCAGCGAAAAAACCCAATGAGTGTAGGTGGATTGCCAGGGAAACTATCTGACTGTTCCGAGCAAGACCCTACCAAATGTGAAGTTTTCCTTGTAGAGGGAGATTCCGCAGGTGGAACGGCAAAACAAGGAAGGGACAGAAATTTCCAGGCCATATTGCCATTGCGCGGAAAGATTTTGAACGTGGAAAAAGCCATGCAGCATAAGGTTTTTGAAAATGAGGAAATCAAGAATATTTATACTGCACTTGGGGTTACCATTGGTACGGAAGAAGACAGTAAGGCGCTGAACCTTGAAAAACTGCGATATCATAAAGTAGTGATCATGTGTGATGCGGATGTTGATGGTAGTCACATTGAAACGTTGATTTTGACATTCTTCTTCCGTTATATGAGGGAGCTTATTGAAGGTGGGCACGTATATATTGCAACCCCTCCGTTATATTTGGTGAAAAAAGGCGCCAAAAAACGTTATGCGTGGAACGATAAGGAGCGCGATGCAATCAATGCAGAAATGGGCGGTGGAGCAGGTATCCAACGTTACAAAGGTCTTGGTGAAATGAACGCCGAACAGCTTTGGGATACCACGATGAATCCAGATTTTAGAAAATTGCGTCAGGTACAAATTGACAATGCAACGGAATCCGACCGAATATTCTCTATGTTAATGGGGGACGAAGTACCGCCTAGACGTGAATTTATAGAGAAAAATGCCGTCTATGCCAATATAGATGTATAGATAACAAGCATTTCACAACAAAAACTCGCCTTCGTAGGGCGAGTTTTTTAGTTTTGGGTAAAACATCAACATTATGAAAAGAATAATTGTAGCTCTAGTGTTGGTCTCCGTGACCATGGGCAAGGCCCAAGATTTGAACGATATCTTTGTTTCGGGTGTGGCAGATGCAGAACGATTTGCCAATGCCTATTTGTCTCCCGTTTCTGAAGGGGCCATTTACAGTATTTCCAATGGATGGTACAATACTGCAGATGCAAAACCTTTGGGCGGATTCGAGATTTCAATTATTGGAAACATGACTGGCTTTAAGAACAAAGATGATAAAAAGGCATTTTTGTTAGACCCGGCGGATTATGAAAACTTGGACTTTGTGCAAAACCCTGGCCAAGCCAGAATGGTATCGACCGCTCTAGGTGATATTGAGGGAGTAGAGGTATTTGTTGAAGACCAAAGCGGTGTGTTCCGTGAGGACTTTGAGCTTCCATCGGGGCTTGCTGCGGAAAATCTCAATTTTATCCCGTCTGGATATATTCAGGCAAGTGTGGGTTTGATAAAAGGATTGGAAGTTAAAGCTCGCTTTTTACCAAAAATAAAATTTGATGACGACGCAAAACTTGGGCTCTTTGGTGCAGGATTGCAGTACGATTTCACCAAAATATTGCCTGCCGATAAAGTGATGCCCGTTGCTATTTCAGCGGTGATAGGATATACCAATTTAAACGGTGAATACGACTTTACCGATTCATCCACAATTGAAGGTAGCAATCAGCGGATTGATGCAAGCTTTAAAACTTGGAATTTTAGTGCTGTCGTTTCAACAAAAAACATTCCTGTAATCAATTTTTATGGGGGGCTTGGTTACATTACCGGTAAATCGGACATCGACTTGCTAGGGACCTATCAGGCAAATGGACCTTTCTTTTCGGAGACCGTAGAAGACCCTTTTACGGTATCAAAGAATGCAAGTGGGGTAGCCGCCACGCTGGGTACCAAATTAAAGCTTGGTTTTTTTAGGCTTAATGCAGAATACAATATAGCTGAATTCAGCACCTTCACCTTTGGTGTTAACTTCGGGTTCAGGTAGAAAGAAACCAAATCAACTGACCAAAAATAAAGAAGGCCCCGTAATGGGGCCTCCTATTTTCATATATGTAGTCTTCACGTCATTCCCTGGTGGCGAAGACCGAGCCATTATCCAAGGTCAATATTTCTGGTGTTTTTGCTTTTTCCAAGCTTACGGTGATATCCGTTACTTCGGGATCGCCGTAAATAATGGAATAGGTTCCTTTTTCTTGGGACCATTTAAAATCAGTGTAAAAAATCAATTTGGAGTTCGAATACCTTTGGTACCTGCCTAGGTATACATCGTTGAAAATCCATTCTTCGCGAACGGTGCTGGAATTTTTGCCCTCGATACTAGAAGATTCAGTTTTTGCCCAGATGCCCAGAATAGGGTCGTGGTTCTCTGGTACGCGAGTACAGTTGCTTATGGCGATGATGCCAACAATGGACAACAATGAAAAGAGCTTTTTCATAGGTCAAGTAGGTTACGTTAAATTTGGGACTATAAGAACGCAGCTTTGTAGGAATCTATTGCATAAAACTTATAAAATATTTCTTTTTTTAGATACAAACCGTTGTAATCGGCTTTTCTTTGCTTCAAAATAACTTTTAGAGGGTATGATTTGATGGAATTGGCTCGCTAAAACTGGTAAAAGTCAGCTTCTTTCTGCATCAAATGCATTATTTTTGAGGACTAAAATTTAAATCTATACAAATGAAAGTTACCGTAGTTGGAGCAGGCGCAGTGGGAGCAAGCTGTGCAGAATACATAGCAATGAAAAATTTTGCGGCAGAAGTTGTTTTATTGGATATCAAAGAAGGATATGCAGAAGGTAAGGCCATGGATTTGATGCAGACGGCCTCTTTGAACGGTTTTGATACCAAAATTACTGGAAGTACCAACGATTACAGTAAAACTGCAGGTAGTGATATCGCAGTGATTACTTCTGGTATTCCACGTAAACCGGGTATGACGCGCGAGGAGCTGATCGGAATCAACGCTGGAATCGTAAAAACCGTTGCAACAAGTCTTATCGAGCATTCTCCAGAGGTAACAATAATAGTAGTGAGCAACCCGATGGATACTATGACCTATTTGGTGCACAAAGCAACTGGATTACCGAAGAATAGAATTATTGGAATGGGCGGTGCTTTGGACAGTGCACGTTTTAAATATAGACTGGCGGAAGCATTGGAAGCTCCAATTTCTGATGTGGACGGTATGGTAATTGGTGGACACAGTGATACGGGAATGGTTCCACTAATCGGTCATGCCACTAGAAACAGTGTAAAGGTTTCCGAATTTTTGTCTGAAGATAAAATGAACTGGGTAGTGGAAGAGACCAAAGTTGGAGGCGCCACCTTGACCAAATTGTTGGGAACAAGTGCGTGGTACGCCCCAGGAGCTGCCGTATCCGGATTGGTACAGGCCATTGCATGCGACCAAAAGAAAATGTTCCCATGTTCAACTTTGTTGGAAGGTGAGTACGGATTGAACGACATTTGTATCGGTGTCCCAGTTATTTTGGGTAAAGGAGGTATCGAAAAAATTGTTGAAATCGAATTGTCCGATGCAGAAAAAGCCAAAATGCAAGAGAGTGCAGAAGGCGTTAAAAAAACAAACGGACTTCTAGAAGTCTAGACCAAATCATCGATAACCAACTAAAATGTCATTTCGGACACGACCTCAAAGAGTTTTACCATCAATTTGGATGGAAATTTAAAGGTTTGTCCGGAATGACATTTTTATTTTAACAGCGTAACCATCAACCGTAATTGCAATTACATCAATTTCTATTGTCAAATGTTATCGGAAATGATATATTTGCACGCTGTTTAAGAAAACTTCTAAAAAATTAACAATCAATGCAGAATAAAGGACTTATAAGGCTTTTCGCGATCCTTTTTGGCTTGGTGAGCATCTATCAGTTGTCTTATACTTTCATCACTAACAAGTTGGAAGGAGACGCTGAAGCATACGCAGTTAGCCAAATTTCGGAGGCTGAGGAAGATTATGTTGCAAAGCGTGAAGCTTTAGAGGCATCGTATTTGGACTCGATCAGTGATAACACTGTTTTGGGCTTTACGAGCTATGAAGATGCCAAGACGAAAGAGTTGAACAAGGGATTGGACCTTAAAGGAGGTATCAACGTTACCTTGCAGATTTCCGTTAAGGATATCTTGAAAGGCTTGGCCAACAATACCAAGAACCCAGTTTTCAACAAAGCATTGGCCGATGCAGATGAAGCATCCAAGAGTAGTGATAATACCTACTTGGAGCTGTTTTTTGAGGCTTTTGACCAAATCAAGGGAGATACCAAATTGGCATCACCAGATATTTTTGCCAACAAAGGTCTTAGCGATGATATCAATTTTCAAATGACGGATGATCAGGTGAAGCCTGTCATCAGAAGAAAGATTGATGAATCTATCGTTTCTGCATTTGAAGTACTTCGTGAGCGTATAGATGGTTTTGGGGTAACCCAACCAAACATCCAAAGGGAAGGAAATTCTGGCCGAATCTTAGTTGAGCTTCCAGGAGCAAGGGATATTGCCCGTGCACAGGAACTTCTGTCCAGTACCGCACAATTGGAGTTCTGGGAAACCTATCCACAGAGCAACAACAGTATTGGAAACTTTTTGGTAAGTGCCAATGAGCGTCTTAAAGAGATTTTGAAGCCCGAAGCAAAAGAAGATACCGAAGCAAAACCAGAGTCCGAAATCGATTCATTGCTTTCCGATGTTTCACAGGATTCTTTGGATATGACCGCTCAGGCCAATCCTATTTTGGGCAAACTGATTCCTGCTAATCCAGGTAGCCACGCCATTGCAAGGGCCATGGTTTCCGATACCGCCGAACTAGGCGAGTACTTGAGAATGCCAGAGATTAGAAGGTTGTTGCCAAATGATATTCAATTTACCAAGTTCCTTTGGGAGCGTCCGGCACAAGATGTCGAAATTGTTGATTTGTATGCCTTGAAATCCAATAGGGAAGGTACGCCCAGAATTAGCGGGGATGTAGTCTCCGATGCACAGGATACCTTTGACCAATTCAATAAACCTGCTGTTAGTATGACGATGAACACTCGTGGTGCAAAAGAGTGGGAGGAATTGACGGGAGATGCATACAACAACCAAACAGGTATCGCCATTGTTTTGGATAACAAAGTGTACACTGCACCAGGTGTTTCTTCAGGACCGATTTCTGGAGGACGTTCCGAGATTACAGGTACATTTACTGTAAACGAAACAAAAGATATCGCTAACGTATTGCGTGCTGGTAAACTTCCTGCTTCCGCAGATATTATCCAGTCCGAAGTCGTAGGACCATCCTTGGGACAAGAAGCTATCGACAGTGGGTTTATGTCCTTCGTCATCGCTATGATCTTTGTGCTGGTATGGATGATTTTCTACTATGGTAGAGCAGGAGTATTTGCAGATATCGCATTGGTTTTCAACATTCTTTTGATTTTTGGAGTATTGACCAGCCTTGGAGCTGTTTTGACATTGCCAGGTATCGCAGGTATCGTTTTGACCATTGGTATGTCGGTGGATGCCAACGTACTTATATTTGAAAGGATAAAAGAAGAGTTGGCCCGTGGAAAAGGAAAAGCCCAAGCCATTGCCGATGGTTTTGGAAATGCCTTGTCTTCTATTTTGGATGCCAACATTACTACTGGATTAACGGCAATTATCCTTTTCATCTTTGGGTCTGGACCTATTAAAGGTTTTGCCACTACATTGATGATAGGTATTGTTACCTCCCTGTTCACGGCCATATTTGTGACTAGATTGATGATTGAGGCCTATACCAGTAAGAAGGGTAGACGATTGGATTTCAGTACGGGGATTACCAAGAACCTTTTCACCAAGATGAACATCGATTTTTTGTCCAAGCGTAAGATTGCTTACATTGTTTCTGGAATCTTAGTAGCGGTAAGTGTGTTCTCATTGCTTACCAAAGGGCTAAATCAAGGTGTTGATTTTATAGGAGGACGTTCATACCAAATCCGTTTTGAGAAAGCGGTGAACCCTTCAGAGATTGCTTCTGAACTAAATACGGAATTTGGTAGCGGCACCATGGTGAAGACCTTTGGTGATGCTAATCAAATTAAAGTGACCACGCCATACAAAGTGGATGAAGAAGGTGTGGAAGTGGACACGGAAATTCAGAACAAACTTTACACCACATTACAAAAATACTTACCGGATGGAACTTCTTTTGAAGATTTCACCATTGGTGCGTCCGAAAAATCGATAGGTATCCTACAATCTGTAAAAGTAGGACCCACGATTGCCGATGACATCAAGAAAAATGCCTTTTTGGCCATTATCGGTTCCTTGGCGGTAGTTTTCCTATACATTCTATTGCGATTTAGAAAATGGCAATTCTCATTGGGTGCCGTGGTTGCGGTATTCCACGATGTAATGATCGTGTTGGGTATTTTCTCGCTAACGGGAAGCATCATGCCGTTTAATATGGAAATCGACCAAGCCTTTATTGCTGCCATTCTTACCGTAATCGGGTACTCACTGAACGATACGGTGGTAGTATTCGACCGTATCCGTGAGATTACAGCCCTAAAGGGATTCAATGATGGAGTAAATATTAATGATGCATTGAACAGCACTTTGAGTAGAACGTTGAACACCTCGCTTACCACGTTGATCGTGTTGTTGGCCATCTTCATTTTTGGAGGGGAAAGCCTAAGAGGGTTTATGTTTGCAATGATCGTAGGTGTAATTGTAGGTACATACTCTTCCGTATTTATCGCAACACCTGTAATGTTCGACTCATTAAAGAAGAAAATTGCTGCTGCTACAGGAGCATAGTTTTTCGTTTTTTTTTACATTACACTTTATAATAAAGGCCCTCAACTTGAGGGCCTTTGTTTTTAGGTTTTGTTTGCGGATAATGTTCCCAGCCACGATAATAATTGACTAAAAAGAGTGAAGTTTTGGATGACCCTGAGCTGACCATTAAAACCCCATTTATCCCTTTCTTTAGGATGATTGAGCATATAGGCCAAGGTTTTGGATAAGTTTTCAATGTCGGTTGGATCTGGGTTTATCTTTCCCGTTTTGTTATCAACCACCTGATATTTGAGTCCGGCCGCATTGGATACCAAAACGGGTTTTCTTTTCCACATGGCCTCTGTCGCCGTAAGTCCAAATCCCTCTTGGATGGAATTTTGCACAATAATACTGGAGGAACGCTGAAGCGCATTTACTATCAGTGCATTTTCTTTTGGATTGTCCAATGGTAGCAACAAAATGGCGATATCGTTCTGCATGTTTTTGTCCACCGTTTTATAGGTCTCCGTCAATTCTTTGAGGACCTCTTTACCTTCTGGATCGTCGGAAACAAACGAAGGGTCAGGGCCGCCCAACACCAACAATGTCATTTCAATACGTTTGTACTCCAGACTTTTGGGGTCGCCATTTTTTCGATTGTCCACCTTCATTTTGATAAAGGCTTCCATTAGTTCCTTAAAACCTTTTAGGCGATCCCATCTTGAGATCTCGGTAACTATTGGACGATAAATCAGATCTAGGTTTTTTCCTGCGTCCAACACATCAAAAGAACCATCAGGCATTACCCTTCTCACTAAATGTTTATATCGATGATAAAGAATGGCCTTATGATCGTCCAGTATGCCAGATTGATATAAAATTCCGATGCACTTGTGCAATTGCAGTTCCCGGTTCTTATGACTCAAAGGATCAATAGCAGGTGGAATAATAGAGGTTCTGTTCTTCAAGGGGTTTGGAACGTAGGATGGAAGACTAAAAACAAAATGATCATAATCGTTAGTGTAGGGTTCCAAAAATTTCCAAACTGCATCGGTAACGTCGGTATCATCTTCCAGACCAATATGGCATCTCCAAATGATAGAAACGTTTTTTTTCTTTTTGATCATTGCTGCCAATGGCATGGGCTGGGGATCATGTACCACAACAATATCTCCATCATTGATAAGCTCCAATGCCTTGGATAGATTATTTTGGTTGACTTCCTCATAAATTTTCCGGTCTTCTTCCGTAAAAATGCCATTGCCACTTCCGTGAATGGCGTTGTGTATACGTTTGGTCAAGTCAAAAAAGGCATCCTTTTTTGCTTCTATGACGAGCCATTCAATGGAAACGCCAAGCTCCCGTAAAATTCTCATTTGACTCGGGAGCATTTCGGCGACTCCGCCACCAATGGCAGTGGAATTTATCATCCAGATGGTTCGGCCTTTAAGTGATTCAATAGGTTCTTTGGACTGTTCCGTGAAATCCAGAACAGAGGAGTAGAGGGAGCCGTACGCCTTGTAATCCACAAGTTTGGCACCTGGCTTTACAGTAATCTTTTGCATGTAAGGGAGGGTTAAATGTTGAATTCCCTATAAGATAGCAAAAAAACAGCTGATTTGTTTAAGTGTTTGCTTGTGAGTTAATTAAATGTTTGATGCAACACCTTTTGAACCCTTTTCCGATGGATGAAGCTCGAAAATATATTCAGGATTCAACTGTGGCTCTTTGCGATGTGAGACAAAAACAATAGTGGAATCACTTTCCTTGGCTATTTTGTTTACCAACGCTACAAATAAATTTGCGCTGGAATCATCCAAACCTGCTGTGGGTTCATCCAAAATAAGTAAGGGGGGGTGTTTTACCATCGCGCGTGCCATCATCACCAAGCGTTTGTTGCCAACAGAGAGGTCTCGAAAGTGATCATTCTTTCTATCTTTTAAGTTTAAAAGGTTTAACCATTGGATGGCTAATTGTTTTTCACTGTCGGTCGGTTGCACATATAGCCCTATTGAATCATGGAGCCCCGAGATAATCATATTTTCCAAGGTGTGGTAACCACGAAATTTATTGGTAATTGCTGGCGTGTAGTATCCAATTTTTTGTTTCAGGTCCCAGACACTTTCACCACTTCCTTTTTTTTGTCCAAAAATGGTCAAATCTTCACCGTATCCTTTGTGGCTATCACCGGTAATCATCGATAGAAGTGTAGACTTGCCACTGCCGTTAGGACCAATGAGTTGCCAAAACTCCCCTTTTTTGATAGTCCAATCGATTTCGTCAAGTACTTTGCGTCCATCAAAACTTACCGATACCTTTTTGAAGCTGACCAGTTCCTTTAAGTCAATACTGATAGGGGATAACGGTGGAGGTATTGTTCCATTAAAATTGGTGGATTCAGTTTTATTTTCTTCCCAAAAAGCATCCGTAGACTCATATGGGTGCAGATTATCGCCGTCCAACTTAAAAAAATGGGCCGTATCAGGCAAAATATCATCCAACCTACTTACCAACTGAACCACGATTTTGTTTGAAGCGATATCCTGAAGTTGTTCCTTGAGTTGGGATTGAGTGGCCACGTCCAAATTATCATAAGGATTTACGAGGATGATAAAATCAGGGTCCTGCTGCAATAAAAAGTTGAGCAAGGCTTTTTTCTGTTCACCACTGCTCATGGTTTTTAATGCCTGTTCGCTGTCCTTTGTCAGTATTTTGATATCATGTCGCTCCTCCTCGTCCATATACCTGTTGATTTCGGAACGGGAAAAGAGAAGACCGTCCAGTTGCTGAAACTCGGTCAAACCGGGAACAGCGTGATTGCGGAGCAAATTTTGAACCAATTGGTCAATGTTCGAATTGTTTTGGGTAAGGATGACGTAGCTTTTGGATAGCTTCATGGAGAATAACGTAAGGACTTAAAATTACGATTATCCTCGCTTTACCCGAAAAATATGGACCGGATTATTCTTGTACGTAGTGGTTTTGTCCAAAAACATACCGTTTTTTTGAGCCACTTTTTGGGAAGGTAAATTATCCACATGAATAATGGAAATCAATGAATCCGAGAAACTGTTTTCGAAAGCAAACTGCTTACATTTTTGTGCAGCTTCAAACGCATAGCCTTGTAACCAAAATTTAGGTAGAATGGAGTATCCGATCTCCAGTTCCTCGATATTATCTACCATATGGACAAGTAGGCCACAGATTCCGACCAGCTCACCTGTTTCTTTTGAAATTAGGGCGTTCATGCCGCCCAAGTCATTTTCGTAGCGTTCAAAAACTCTGTCAAATTGAGATGTACAGGCTTCAATAGGGTCGGCAGGAAGACCTTCCCAATATTGGGTGGATTTTGGATTGTGATAAAAGGGCAACCATTCCTCAAAGTCCGATTCTTTCAGCTTACGAAAAATCAGCCTTTCTGAAGTTTGGTTTTCTAAAAGGTATTTCGACATTTAATTGCGGGAAAAGGAAATACTGTCGCCCACTTTCAGTCCCAATTGGTCGGAAAGTCCCGCATTGATTTCCAATACGTACTTTGCCGGAGCTCTGGAAGGTAGGCTACTTTCATCAAGGGGTTTTGCATTTTTTTGAAAGCTAACCACTTTCATTCCGGAGTTGATATAAATAATATCCAGAGGGATTTCGGTATTCTTCATGTAAAAATTTTGCTCAGCCTCTTCAGGTTGAATGAACAACATTCCCCGGTCTTGCTGCATGGATTTTCGGTACATGAGCCCTGTTAGGGTTTCGTACTCCGTTTCTGCAATCTCGATGTCAAAATTCGCTTTTATCGAGTCTGTTTTCGATGATAGTATGTCAAGCTCACCTTCTTTGGTGAAGGAGATATTTTCCGTTTTGATGGATTGTTTAGGCTCCGATTTACACGACACCAAAGTAATGGCAAAGGTCAAAAGCGCTATTTTTCCTGTTCGTAACATGTTGTTATAGTTCTACTGGTTCTGGTTTAACCATAAAATACACCCCGATTAAAATCATGGGGATACTGAGCCATTGCCCTGTGGAGAGCATGCCAAGTGTATCCTCGAACCCACCTTGACTCTTTTTGTAGAACTCTACGAAGAAACGTACCACGAACAACAGCACCATGAACAATCCAAAAAGGAAGCCAGGTTTGTTCTTCCAATCGGTTTTCCAATACAGAAGGTATAGGGCTATAAATACAAATACATAGCAGAAGCCCTCATACAATTGTGCTGGATGACGGAAAGGAATGGATTGTAGCACTTCGGAGAATTCCGGATTGTGCTGAATGGCTTTATAGGCGGCATTGGGGGTTTGTTCCTTGGTCAGGGCCATTGCTTGGTACGCCGGCATATCATCCGAATCACGGATAAATCTTGTTGCTAAAAAATAGGACTTGTCGACTACTTTTCCATTGATTTCGGAATTGAAAAAATTACCGAACCTAACAAATGCAGCGCCTATGGCGGAAGGAATCACCAATCGGTCCAATAGCCAAAGCATTTTAATATCTTTCCATTTTCTGCAATACAATGCAATCCCAATAATCGCTGCAATGGTGGCGCCATGGCTTGCCAAACCTGTAAACCCAGTAAACTCATACCCGTTGATGATGCCAAAAAGATTGCTGTTGGCACTTTCCCTAATGGGTAACAGAATCTCGGCTAAATGGTCTTTATAATAGTCCCAATCATAGAAGAAAACATGGCCCAACCGTGCACCGAGCATGATCGAGACTACTGTGTAAATAAAAAGGGAATCCAATTTTTCCATGGATTTCTTTTCGTTCAGGAAGATTTTCTTCATGATGAACCAGCCCAGAACAAAGGCGGCAATCCACAACAAATTATAATACTTTATCTGTATGAAACCCAATTTAAACAGGGTTCCTTCGGGGTTCCAATCAAATCCGAGAAAATACATTTATCTAAATTTTGGACTAATATAACTACTTTGAATGGTTGCACGGGTTAATTAAAGTGCAATTTTTCAGGGTACAGGGTCGTAACCACTTCCACCCCAAGGATTGCAACTGACAATACGCTTGATGGACAGCCACCCACCTTTGAACAATCCGTGTTTTTTTAGGGCCTCCAAGGTATATTGAGAGCATGTAGGTGAATAGCGGCAGGTTGCGGGAAGCATGGGGGATATAAAGAGTTGGTAAAACCGTACCAACAGTACAAATGGCGCTATCAAAATTTTCTTCATGTAAACCTCAAGTGATGGATAGGGACAAGGTAGCAAAAAGCCCCGACAAAATCGGGGCTTGGATTATACTTCTTCAGCAGATTGAACGGGTTCAAGATGTTCCCGTTCCTCATCCGTGTACATTCGTGATTTGATGACAAAACGGAGTCCCAACGGAATTTCCAGACTAAAACTGGCACCACGCCCTGTGGTTACATCAACTGTAAGCTGTGTGTGTTTCCAATATTCGAACTGGTCCTTGCTCATAAAAAAATCACATCCATGTATGGTGCCCAATTTTATATCGTTCCCATTGAGCATCAACTCGCCTTTGGGGAAGCACATGGGGGAGGAGCCATCACAGCAGCCCCCGCTTTGGTGGAACATAAGTTCGCCGTGGCGCTCCCTTAACTGGTCAATGATTTTTATGGCATTGTCAGATACCAATACGCGTTTTATCAAATTTCCCATCTTAGAAAAATCCCAATTTGTTCTTGTCGTAGGAAATCAGCATGTTTTTGGTCTGCGTGTAATGACTGAGCATCATTTTATGGTTTTCTCTACCGATTCCCGACTTTTTATACCCGCCGAATGGTGCATGTGCAGGGTAGTTGTGGTAGCAATTCACCCAAACCCTACCAGCTTCTATCTGTCGCGATATTTTATAGGCTTGGTGCATATCGCGAGTCCAGACCCCTGCGCCCAATCCGTATAGCGTGTCGTTTGCGATTTCCAAGGCTTCGGCTTCATCTTTAAATGTGGTTACGCAGACCACAGGCCCAAAAATCTCCTCTTGGAACACGCGCATTTTGTTGTTTCCTTTCAAAATGGTGGGTTGAATGTAATATCCACCTTCAAGCCCTTCGTTGTAAGCAGCCTCGCCACCGGCCAACACTTCACATCCTTCTTCTTTACCAATTTGGATGTAGTTCATGATTTTCTCGAACTGATCGTTGGAGGCCTGTGCGCCCATCATGGTTTCCGGGTCTAACGGATGTCCCAGTTTGATGGCTTTGGTGCGCTCCACAACTCGCTCTATGAATTTGTCGTAGATGCTTTCCTGTACCAATATTCTGGATGGACAGGTACATACTTCCCCTTGGTTCAATGCGAACATAACGGCACCTTCCAAACATTTATCGAAGAATTCATCGTCGGCGTCCATAATGCTTTCGAAGAAAACGTTAGGCGATTTACCGCCCAATTCCAAAGTAACGGGTATGATGTTTTTTGATGCATATTGCATGATCAATTGACCCGTTGTGGTCTCTCCTGTAAAGGCGATTTTTTTGATTCGAGAACTCGATGCCAAAGGTTTTCCAGCTTCAATACCAAATCCGTTGATGATGTTTAGTACACCGGCCGGAAGGATGTCCTCTATCAGCTCCATCAGTATTAATATGCCTACTGGTGTTTGTTCCGCTGGTTTTAGAACGACACAGTTTCCTGCGGCCAAGGCGGGAGCCAATTTCCAGGCGGCCATCAAAATAGGGAAGTTCCAAGGTATGATCTGTCCTACCACGCCAAGGGGTTCCATAATGTTCATGGATACGGTATTGCTGTCCAATTCACTTACCGAACCTTCTTCTGCACGGATTACACCCGCAAAGTACCTAAAGTGGTCTACTGCCAATGGCATGTCCGCGGCACGTGTCTCACGTAACGCTTTACCGTTGTCCCATGTTTCTGCGCGTGCCAACACTTCTAAATTTTTCTCCATGACATCCGCAATCTTTAAAAGAAGGTTACTGCGGTATGTTGCGGAGGAATTGTTCCATTCTGGTGCCGCTGCCCAGGCGGCATCAATGGCTTTGTCCACATCCTCTGCTGTGGATCGCGCAATTTTGGTAAATGCATTGCCATCTACTGGGGAAACGTTGTCAAAATATTCTCCTTTTGTCGGCGGGGTCCATTTGCCACCGATGTAATTTTCATATTGATCTTTAAACTTTGGTTTTTCTAAAACACTGCGTTCAGTAGTTTGTACATTGCTCATAATACTTGTTGTTAAAGTTAATTTTATGTTCGTTCACACTTTGCTCAAGTGACTGATTCTAAAAGTATTGATTTTGAACTCTGTACATCTGACGTATTCTATTAATGTCATGACCAATCCTCTTTGTTTTTATGTTTTTAACAAAAAATCATATCATATTTTTTATATTTAATAACTATTTACATAATATGTTAAGGAGTGAGTATTGAATATGCGATTGCCGGATAAATTCTATAAAGAAAGAAAACTGGAGCATTTGGTCGAAAACCAAACTTCCTACACCTTGAACAATGCATCAATGCATGTATTCGAGACGCATCTTCAAGCGGAAAAAGTACTCCTTCAATTTGACCAGCCTGTACTTGCCTCCATGTTGATTGGGAAGAAGGTGATGCATCTTAGAGACAAAAAATCTTTCAATTTTCTACCTGGTGAATCTTTGATACTTCCTTCCAATGAAGTCATGTGTATCGATTTTCCCGAAGCGAACGAAGAGAATCCGACACGTTGTTTGGCCATGGCCATTTCCGATGAAAAAATCAATAAGGTCATCAATTTGATGAACGAATCCATGCCCAAGCACGATGGTTCGGAATGGGCCTTGATGGATTACAATTACCATTTTACTAATGATGCCAGTATTTATGGTATTATCCAACGCTTGCTGTACCTGTTCACGGAAAATCACCCTTCCAAGGATTTTTTTGTGGATAATATGGTCCAAGAGTTGATAATTAGAATCTTGCAGGGGAATACCCGAGAAAAATATGCGCAAAATGCCTCTAAAATAAGTTCCAACAACCGATTGGCCTATGTAATCGAATACATCTCTCAGCACCTGCACGAGCCTTTAACGGTAGGGGAGTTAAGTAAAAAAGCATACATGAGCGAGTCTCACTTCCATAAAACTTTTAAAGACGAACTGGGCGTTACGCCGATTGATTACATCAACAGCGAACGTATTAAAATGGCTATCAATCTCTTAAAGAATCCTGATAGGAAAATAAAGGAAGTTTATATGGAATGTGGGTTTGAGAACCGTTCTTATTTCAATCGACTTTTTAAGCGAAAAATCCATGTTTCGCCAGGTGAATACCAATCAAAATTTGTGAAACACTAGTTTACGCTAAAGGTTGTACCGTCCTTGCCATCTTTAATCTGGATGCCGAGTTCTACCAATTGATCTCTAATCTTATCTGAAGTGGCAAAGTCTTTTTTGGCACGCGCCTCATTCCTAATGTCAATTAACAAGTCCATCACTCCGTTGAGTGTATTGGAATCATCTTTGCCCATGGATTGATTTTCAATACCAAGTACATCGTAAACAAAGGCTTTGAACGAACTTGCCAGAAAATCTTTGTCCTCTTCGGAAATACTTTCCTTGGCTTCCTTGATTAAGTTGATGTGCTTTACGGCCTCGAACAACTGCGCGATTAAAATCGGGGTGTTGAAGTCGTCGTTCATGGCATCGTAGCATTTCTGCTTCCAAGCGGCCACATCAAAATCCGACTTTTCACCGGTTTTTAATTTATCGATGCTATCCAGGGCATCCATCAAACGGCCATATCCTTTTTCGGATGCTTGCAAAGCTTCGTCACTAAGGTCCAAAATACTGGTGTAGTGTGCCTGCATCATAAAAAAGCGAACTACAGCTGGTGAGTAGGGCTTACTCAAAATATTATTGTTCCCACTAAAAATCTCTGAAGGATAAATATTGTTGTCCGTGGATTTGGACATTTTTTTACCGTTCAGGGTCAACATATTGGCATGCATCCAATAATTAACTGGAGATTTTCCGGTGCTGGCCTCTGCCTGTGCAATCTCGCACTCATGATGGGGGAATTTAAGGTCCATTCCTCCGCCGTGAATATCAAAGGTTTCGCCCAAATATTTGGTGCTCATGGCTGTACACTCCAAGTGCCATCCTGGGAAACCATCGCCCCAAGGGGATGGCCAACGCATAATGTGTTGGGGTTCCGCTTTTTTCCAAAGGGCAAAATCCTGAGGGTTTCTTTTTTCGTCCTGGGCGGTAAGTTCACGGGTGTTGGTGATCATGTCCTCCAACTTTCTTCCGCTCAATTTACCGTAGTCATGGTCTTCATTGAATTTGATCACGTCAAAATAAACAGAACCGTTGGCCTCGTATGCCAATCCTTTTTCAAGGATTTCTTTGATAATCTCTATCTGTTCAATGATGTGACCTGTGGCCGTAGGTTCAATGCTCGGGGGCAATAGGTTGAACTGTTGTAGGGTATTGTGGAAATCAACGGTGTAGCGTTGCACGACTTCCATTGGTTCAATCTGCTCCAGTTTTGCCTTTTTTGCAATTTTATCCTCGCCTTCGTCCGCATCGTTTTCCAAGTGGCCCGCGTCCGTAATATTGCGAACATAGCGCACCTTGTACCCCAAGTGTTTGAAGTACCGAAAAATCATATCAAACGACATAAACGTACGGCAGTTGCCCAAATGCACATTGCTGTAAACTGTTGGACCACAAACATACATGCCCACATGGCCTTCGTTTATGGGTTCGAATATGTCTTTCTTTCCAGTAAGTGAATTATGGATTCTTAAGGTTTGGTCTTTATAAAGTTGCATTTAACAGGTTGGTGTTTAAAATTCGGTGTCCAAGTTAATGTAATCCAAAAACTCTCTTCTGGTGGCCTCTTCTTTAAACTTTCCACCGTATTCGGCGGTCACCGTGCTACTGTCAATATCTCGAATTCCCCTAGAGTTTACACAAAGGTGCTTGGCATCGATAACACAAGCTACATCTTCAGTACCCAAAACTTTTTGAAGTTCTTTTACAATTTGGATGTTCATTCGTTCCTGAACCTGAGGGCGTTTGGCATAATAATCCACTACGCGGTTCATTTTGGAAAGCCCAACTACTGTTCCGTTGGAAATATAGGCGATGTGCGCTCGGCCCACAATGGGCAACAAATGGTGCTCGCAAGTAGAGTAAACCACAATGTTTTTCTCCACCAAAATCTCACCGTACTTGTATTTATTGTCAAAAGTTGAAGATTTCGGTTTTCTGTCCGGATGAAGTCCACCAAAAATTTCCTGAACGTACATTTTGGCCACTCGTTTGGGTGTTCCCTTCAAACTGTCATCATCCAAATCAAGACCAAGGGTAAGCATGATCTCTCTTACGCTTTTCTGTATTCTTTCGATTTTTTCTTCGTCGCTCAATACAAAAGCATCATCCCTTAGCGGGGTGTCCGATGAGGAACCTACGTGGTCGTTTCCTCTTTCTTCATATTGTTCTTCCAATGCCTGCTCTAGTTTCATAGCTATTGCTTAAAGACAGCAAAGATATACATTAATGAGGGATTTAACATCTGCTTGCCGAGGTTTGACAACATAAATTATTGTTAACCCTAACGCCACGGTACTTTTATAATGCCCAAACGTACAGTCTTTTATGTTTAAACCCTTTTTTAAGACCTTATTTCTGCTACTGATTTGTCAGGCTGCGAATGCCCAAGTTGCACAAGATTGTGTAGATGCGGTTCCTATTTGTAGTAACACCCCTATTAATGGGGGCACCAATGGTTTTGGTACAGATGATTTTAATGGAGCGGTTTCCAGTGGATGTTTGGAGCAGACCACGACCGGAGCGATTGAATCCAATTCTGCTTGGTATCGATTTAGAACGGCCGAAGCGGGGCAGTTAGGTTTTAATATTGGGCACAGCAGTGATGAGGATTGGGATTTTGCCCTATATCGTGCAACGGATTGCAGCAATCTGGGCGACCCTGTCCGCTGTAATTTTTTTGATAATAGCGAAAACACCAGTTTTATCGGGGTAGGGGAAGATCCTACGGGCGATTTGGATTCTGTTCATTATGAAGATTGGCTCCAAGTTGAAGCTGGCGAGGACTATTACCTCTTTATCAATAACTTCAGTAATGTCAATTCTGGTTTTTCCATTCAGTTTACAGGAAATATTTGGGTGGACCACCCCAATAGTGCATTGGATTGCACCATCATAAACAATTTGCTTGGGCCACCAATCGCTGCTTGTGAAGGTGATAATATTGTGTTGGACGCTACTACTGTGGGAGCCACTAATTACGAGTGGTATAATGATTCTGGAAGCGGATACCAACTGATAGCAGGTGCAAATGCGGCCACTTATGATGTTCAAAGCACAGGACAGTACCGAGTGGTAGTCACTACATCTACCGAAAATATAGTGAGCGATGTTCAGGTGGGATTCAATGAAGTGCCTGTTACAGGTGCGTTAACTGATGAAACCTTTTGCCAAGAAGCTAACATGGCATTTAACTTGAATGATAAAAATTCCGAGGCATTGAATGGCACGGACCCTGATGATTTTGTGGTCAGTTACCATAGTTCGCAAGCAGATGCTGATGCTGGAAATCATCCTTTGGAAAAACAATACATTCCAACTGGAGGTCTCGAAACCATATTTGTTAGGACTACTTCTTTGTCAAACCCAGAATGTTATGATGCTTCCCAAAGCTTTACTTTGAATGCCATTGAAACTCCGATCCTAAGTTTTTCGGACCAAGCTGTAATCTGTGAGTCGGTTGGAAGTCTGGAAATAGGGGAAACAAATTCTAATCCAAATTATACCTATCAATGGAGTACAGGTGAACAAACACCGTCCATATCAGTTTCCGAAAGCGGTCAATATACGTTAACGGTGACCAATCAATCCAACGGAACTCTTTGTGAAACCAGCCGAACCGTGTTCGTGGAAGTTTCTACAATGCCACAAATTTCCAGTGTGGACATCGAGGATTTGAGCGTAAACAATACGGTAACCATCAATACGGAGAACAATGGTATGTACGAATACAGCATAGATGGCGGGGATTTTCAAGTGAGCAATGTGTTCGAGGGCGTGCCTCCCGGTGTTCATACTGTGCGTATGCAAGACCCGTATGGATGCGGCATTGTTGAAGAGGATATTGTTGTGGTTGGGTATTTGGCGATTTTTTCGCCCAATGGAGATGTAATGAACGAGACGTGGCAAATCGAGGGACTCTCTACCTTAAATTCACCCATTGTTACGATTTATGACCGATATGGTAAGCTCATCAAGCAAATGAACGAGTTTGACCCCGGATGGGATGGCAGCTTTCAGGGTAAACCGCTACCATCCACGGATTATTGGTTCAAATTATCCTATGTGGATGACAATGGCAACCGAACTTTCGCCAAGCATATCCAAAGTCATTTCTCCTTGAGACGTTAGCACAGATGTTGTTAGTCGATTAAGAGCAAATTTCTTCGATAAAAAATACTAAAGGTAGGGTTAATGGAGTTATAAGGGTTGTAAGTAGAATAACCATTAGCCCCAAAATTCTATGAGAGCCCTATTTAGCGCTATCTGTTGCTTCTTTCTATTTCAGGCGGTTAGCGCGCAAAACTCACCAGATTGTAGGACAGCCATTCCTGTTTGTGCCGATGAACCCATTTTGGGAACCACTGACGGTAGCGGTGATATCGATGATTTTGACCCGGAGGTAATTACCCAGACAGGCTGTTTGGAGAAGGGGAGTGTGAGCTCTGCCAATATTGAGAACAATACGGCCTGGTACGTTTTTAGGGCGGGTACGGACGGTCAAATCGGTTTTGATATCGAGGCGCTTCCTGTAACGCCCGGTAGCCCGATTACCTCGGAATGGGATTTTGCTTTGTATGGCCCTTTTGATGAAACCATGAACGATAACTTCTGCACCATAGTGGGAGATGGCAGCGCACAGCCCATTCGGTGTAACTATGAATACAACGATACCGGTTTTACAGGAATAGGGGTGAACCCTGTTGATGGGCGAGAGGGTGCTCCCTTTGTAAAGTCAAGTCAGAATACCTACGATGAATGGTTGAATGTGAGACAGGGGGAGGTTTATTACCTGTACATCAATAACTACAATACCAATTTTGATGAAGAGCCAGAGTCTTTTATGTTGACTTTTACAGGTTCTTCCGTGGATGAAGATCAGGACAATGCCTTGGATTGTACTTTGCGAGATGAATTTTTAGGGTTTGATATTGTGGCCTGTGAGGGCGACCCGGATATTACTTTGTCCGCTTTAAATTCTCCGGTAGGACCAAGTATTTCAAATATTATTTGGAAGTTGGATGCTGATGATGACGGTACTTATGAAACCATATTGGCTACAGGTGCCAGTGAAACAGAATTTACGGTTTCCAGTCCAAATTCCGGTCGCTATCGGGTTACAATCGAGTCCACGTTTGGTACCACGATTACCGATGATATCCTAATCACATTTTATGGCACTCCGGAGCTGGAAGAAGTTCGGGTCATTGATGATTTGGTGAACAGTGACCAGACCGACCCGTACAATGTGGAAATTGTTCCGGTGGGGGATGGGAACTATGAATATGCCATAAATGGTGGTGAATTTCAGGATGATCCTATTTTTGAAGATGTTCCTCCGGGCACCAATACCGTTATCATTAACGATAAAAATGGTTGTGGTACCACCCAACCTATCGAGTTTTTGGTGGTTGGTTACCCAAAATTCTTCACCCCTAACAGCGATGGTGCCCACGACAACTGGACCGTTTACGGGGTGGAGCGATTGCAAAACCCTGTGGTGTATATTTTTGACCGCTATGGTAAACTCCTAAAACAAGTGAATGTGAACGTTGGATGGGATGGTACTTTTAACGGTAGGGATATGCCTTCATCCGACTATTGGTTCCGTTTGGAATATGGGCGCGATGAAGATGGTCTTATTGTGGCCAAGTCGGTTCGCAGACATTTTTCATTGGTTCGCTGATATAAAAAAGGCCGGAATTTCTTCCAGCCTTGTACTTTCTATTTTTAGATTTTTAAAATTTTAGTGTGTAGCCTAAAGATATATTGATGTTTATTCTGTTGATAAGCGCTGCGTTGTCGACTCCGCCATCAAACAAATAGGAGTTCACATCTTGTTCGGTCCTGCTGTAGGCCAAATCCAATCGGCTAGCTCCAAAATTGTAACCTATACCGGCAGAAAAACCGTTCAAATCTCCCACAAAATCTGTATCCTCATATGGACTTTGGTCATATCGGTAACCACCCCTAAGGCTAACTTGGTCTATACGGTACTCACCACCTACACGGAAGGAGTTCACGGCACCAAGCGTGTCTGAAATAAAATCATTCTCAGCAGCAAAACTAGGGTCGGAAGTAGGTCTGAGTTGTGCTTTGGACATGTCCTGATAAGAGTAATCAAAGCTGATGAGTCCATCTTGTCCAAATACCAAAGCGACACTACCTGTATATTTTTCAGGGGTTTTTATCCTGTATTCATCGTAAAGGTTTACGATGGTAAAGTTGATGAAATCAATATCCGATACAGCTAAGTTTGAGTTGATTCGCTGTGAGGTATCGTCCGTTAGGGTGTACCATGTTGGCGATTGATAACTGGCTCCAACGCGAACCGTTTGATTTACCTTAGCGATGGCTCCTAGACTAAACGAGAATCCGTAACCTTCGGTATGCAAAAGATTGTCAAAAGAAATGCTCTGAATCGGAGATTCGGCATCATAACCTTCTTCATCCAAATAGGAAACCCTGTCATAGAGTACGTTATGAAAGTTTAAAGATGCACCCAAGTATAGGTCTTCTTTGTATTGGCTTGCAAAGTTCAATGTGAATTTACTATTGTAGCCAGAAGTGTTCCGAACATATCTTTGGTTTACAGTGCCGTATTGCGCATTGGAAAAGTAAGAGGTGTTCTGGTCATCATCTTCAACAGGTTCAATAATACCCGCTTGGAATCCAAGAAATGCCTGTTGGGCGGAGTACCCTAGATTGGCACCGATATCCAAATAAGCATCTTCAATATACTCACCTTGTTGGGTACGTAATGGACCTAGAGGTTCGCCATCGGCAAAATTCAGAAAATAGTTGTCGATTCCTACGGGGCTGGAACCTGTAACGACCAATTGGTTATCAAAATTTTGGACCATATCATAATTGACGGCCAATGCAATTTTTTTCCAAGGGCTATCGGTAGATGAGTTCCATACAAAAACGCCACCGATTTGGTTAAATTCCAATGAATTGTCCGTAGTGTTTCTTGTGGTATTGCCATAAAGGGCATCGTTGTTCCTATGGTAGTTTGATCCTGTAATCGATATCTCGCTAAAATTGAATACTGCGGAACCAGCAGGATTTACGTTCAAGGCCGATAAGTCACCGCCCAAAGCTCCAAATGCACCGCCCATTGCTTGAAACCTTGCGGTTCCCTGTAGGTTTTCTGTGCTGTAGCGCATAACATCATCTATGGTTTGGGCACTTGCAAAAGTGCATGCCAATACCATTATGAAAGTTGAGATTCTTTTCATTTATTCTGATTTAGATTAATCAATATAACTTTGTGAAATTAAGGTCTACCGCCACCTCGACCACCTCTGCTGCCACCTGATGAACGTGACACGCCAGAAGATCTTGAGCCACCACCGGAAGAACGGCTTACACCGGAACTTCTGGAGCTGCTTCCGGAGCTACGATAACTGCCACTAGATCTGCTGCTTCTGGAAGAACCACTACTGCGATAGCTTCTGGAACTAGATCCGGTAGAGGAACGGTTGTAACTTCTGCTCGGTGCCGTGCTTCTGGATTGATAGCTTCTAGAGCTTCGGTTGTAGGTTCCGCTACTTCTAGTAGAAGGGGAAGTGCCATAGGAACGGTATGTTCTGGAACTTCCATTGTAACTAGGGGAAGTACGGGTACTTCTACTTGTTCTATAATTTTGGTTTCTGGAAACTGCATCAGCACTTACGGACCTTCTTACGTTGGACCTATTGCTATAGCCATTGGAACTTCTTCTGTTGGCCAAGCCATTACTTCTGGAAACGTTTCCATTGGAACGTCCACTGTTATTTCTAAATCTTGTCGAGTATCCGTTTGACCTAGATGTAATTGCAGTGCCAGGTATACGGGAAGTATATCCTCTTCGTCCTGACATGTAGGCGTAGTTTCTTCCATAATAGCCACGGTTGTAATATGGACGGCCCCAGTAGTTGCCGTAGTATCCACCCCAGCCGTAATATCCGCCCCAACCAAAGTTGCCGGCCCAGCCCCAACCGTTGTATGGGTGTCCCCAGCCGTAGTATCCGCCCCAGCCCCAACGGTTATACCTCCAAGGATTGTTCCATCCCCAGCCCCAGCCGTAGTATGGAGAGTTCCATCCCCAGCCGGCATTCCATAACCATGGGTCGTTCCAGCCGTAATAGCCGCCCCAGCCCCAACTGTTATCATAAACGTTGATGGAAATGCTGGTAGGATTGTCTCCCCATCCAGGGTTTCCGTTGTAGTTGTTGTTGTATGCGAAATAATCGGTTTGTTCGCCGTAAGGAATTGAGTCGTTTTGTGCTTGACTGGAATAGCTATCTATATCTGTAAAAACTTCGCTATCCAATACTTCGCCAATTTCGTTAGCGCGGTCACCGAAGTATTCACCGTACATATTGCTTTCCTGCTCTTCGATTCTCATACCTTGGGCATTTCTCTTTTCAACACCAACAACGCGGTCGTTGGAGGAATAGATGCCGTCATCATAATAAGAAGCTTGTTGATAGGAACCACAGGAAGACGCAAAGATGGCACTGACCATCAATATGGCGGGGGTTCTAAGATTATTGTGGAGTAAAGACTTTAACATGGCGCAATTTTTATTGTTGAACATACTAAAAATAATTAGTTTTACCCAATCATTTTATTAATAAAGTCGCAAGTTTTGTGCCAAACTACAATTGATGGGTAAAAATTTAACGAGCAGAGCAGAGGATTATTCCAAATGGTATAACGAACTGGTGGTAAAGTCGGATTTGGCTGAGAACTCGGGTGTTAGGGGCTGTATGGTGATAAAGCCGTACGGTTATGCCATATGGGAAAAGATGCAGGCGCAATTGGACAAAATGTTCAAGGAAACGGGTCATGAGAATGCCTATTTTCCATTGTTCATTCCAAAATCATATTTGAGCAAGGAGGCCAGTCATGTTGAAGGGTTTGCCAAGGAGTGCGCTGTGGTTACCCATTACCGTTTGAAAAATGCCGAGGATGGGAGTGGCATAGTGGTGGATGAGAATGCCAAATTGGAAGAAGAGCTCATTGTTCGTCCCACTTCGGAAACCATAATCTGGGATACATATAGAAGATGGATTCAATCCTATCGTGATTTGCCGTTAAAAGTAAACCAATGGGCCAATGTGGTGCGTTGGGAAATGCGGACCCGTCTTTTTCTTAGAACTGCCGAATTTTTATGGCAGGAAGGGCATACCGCACACGCAACCCGAGAGGAGGCAATTGAGGAGGCAGAGCTTATGATGAACGTATATGCCGAATTTGCTGAAAAATATATGGGTGTTCCCGTAATCAAAGGGACCAAAACAGAAAGCGAACGTTTTGCCGGTGCCGAAGAAACGTATTGTATCGAAGCCTTGATGCAGGACGGTAAGGCGCTACAGGCAGGAACATCCCACTTTTTAGGTCAGAATTTTGCAAAAGCGTTCGATGTAAAATTTGCCAACAAAGAAGGCACACAAGATTATGTATGGGCAACATCTTGGGGCGTTTCCACCAGATTGATGGGAGCCTTGGTAATGACCCATAGTGATGATAACGGATTGGTGCTTCCACCTCAACTTGCGCCTATTCAAGTGGTAATCGTACCTATTTATAAAGGATTGGACCAGTTGGATGCCATTTCAGAAAAAGTGGAGCCTTTGGTAAAGGAACTACGCGATAAGGGCATTACCGTAAAATATGATACCCGAGATACCCATAAACCAGGCTTTAAATTCAATGAGTATGAGTTGAAGGGGGTTCCCGTGCGTTTGGCAGTGGGCCAGCGCGATTTGGCTAATGGCACTTTTGAAGTGGCCCGAAGGGATACCCTGTCCAAAGAAATCGTGAAAGCCGATGAGGTAGTGGAAAAAGTGGTTTTGTTAATGGATGAAATCCAAGAGAACATATTTAACAAAGCGTTGGATTATAGAAAGGGGCACATTACGGAAGTGGATTCCTATGATGATTTCAAAAAGGTTATCGAGGAAAAAGGAGGTTTTGTTTCAGCGCATTGGGACGGTTCGGCCGAAACCGAGGATAGGATAAAAGAAGAGACCAAAGCCACTATTCGCTGCATTCCATTGGATGCAAAAGAGGAACAAGGTAAGTGTATGGTAACAGGAAAACCGTCCAATAAAAGGGTGTTGTTTGCAAAGGCATACTAAAGAGGTGGCAAAAAATAAAAAATACTGTTGCAAGACTTAAAAATAGTTGTATTTTTGCATCCGCAATTATGCAACCATATGGCCCGTTCGTCTAGGGGTTAGGACGCCAGGTTTTCATCCTGGTAACAGGGGTTCGATTCCCCTACGGGCTACAAAGAAAAGTTTTAAGCTTTAAAAGCTTTTATTTTTTAACTTTGAAGCTTGAAATTTTTTAGACTGAAATAATGGCCCGTTCGTCTAGGGGTTAGGACGCCAGGTTTTCATCCTGGTAACAGGGGTTCGATTCCCCTACGGGCTACAAAGAAAGGATTTAGAAAGAATTAATTGTAAGCAATGGCAAACCATAAGTCAGCATTAAAGAGAATTAGAAGAAACGAAGCAGTACGTTTGCGTAACAGGTATCAGCACAAAACTGTGCGTAATGCCATCAAAAAATTGCGTAACGAGGAAGACAAAAAGGCTGCTGAAGCTTTGTTGCCTACTGTAGTTGGCATGATCGATAAATTGGCAAAGAAAAACATCATTCACAACAATAAGGCCGCAAACCTTAAAAGTAAATTGATGACTCAGGTTGCAGCAATGTAATCGTGTCCAATCACAATATGTAGAACGCCTCCTTTTAGGGGGCGTTTTTATTTGTGTAAAGTTCTACCTAAAGGCCTTTCTTTTATGTACCATGACCCCAATCATAAAGGTGCCATACATAAACAGGATAAAAATCCAAAGAACACTGCGTAGATTATAGTTGACCCAAATTTTAGGAGCTTCATAACCTATAATTATCAGAAAAGGGAAAATTGAATGGAAAACGGCAAGCCCCAAACTGGTCCAGAACATCAAATTATGTTTTTTGGGGTATGGGTTGAACTCAATTTTCTTCTCTTTGTAGTACAGCCAAATACTGAATAGTAATACCATGGAAGCAACTAGATCTGCATAGTATAGATTTGAATAGAAAGGGTCTTGGAAGAATAAGCTAATGGCATAACTTAATAAACTTATCCCAGTGCCTATTTTTACCCATTTCTTGTGCACTTCTTTATGCAATACCTGCCAATAAACGTAATAAAAAAATAAAAATGTTATCACCGAATAGATGTTGTAAATGATAACATTGTACCAATTGTACTTGTTGTTGCTCACCACTTGGAATTCCTCATGGAACTTTATAAAATATCCCAGCAACTCTGTTAAAAATGTATACATGAGATACATGGGGTAATATTTTAACGGAGTATCAAAATAAGTGCGGTAACAGGCCACGGATACCAACCAAACAATAAGATAGAAAGGGATAATGTAATGTTCCGTGATAAAGGTTAGAATCGCATCCATAATTCTATGGTAACCGTCTAATGGACAGTGCTCTGGTTTCAGTTTGGTTGGACGGTAAAAATAACAAAAAAAGCCTCCTAAAAAGGGAGGCTTATACTTTTGAAGAATTTGCTATCGAAATGCCTTTCGTTTGCCTACTAGTAACCCAATAATTATGAGACTGTACATTAATAGGATTGATGTAAGCAACAATGGTCTAAAATAAACCTGGATACCAATGCCAATATTGAGGTTCAATAGATAAATTATTGAAATCAATGGAAAAATTGAGTAAAAAACCAAAAGCCCACTTCCTATCCAAAAAAGTAAATTGTGTTTTAGCGAATATGGAACTTTCTCCATGTACTTTTCTCTAAAATATATAGCGAGTATGTATAATAATATAAAGGAGCCAATAATATGACCATAGGTGGTCTGATTGTGTAGCGGATTATATATTATTGCATTGACGATGTAAGCGAACAAACAAAAAAAGCTCAAATAACGTATTTGCTTCTTAATGGCGTGTTGTTTTATGACTTTTCTGAAAACCTCAAAAAAGAAGAGAAAAAAAACAATCTGATAGATATTGTATATGATTACATTGTGCCATGAATATCTGCCATCAGAAAAAAATACGAAGTTATTGTTGTATTTTATGATAACCCCCAAAAGCTCTGTAAAAAAAGTGTATATGATCAACATGGGGAAATATTTCAAAGGCGTATCAAAGTAACTGCGATATTTGATTACAGCTACTATCCATGTTAATAGGTATAATGGAACATAAAAATGTTCTGTCAGGTATTTGATGAGCTCTTGAAGCATTTATGCTAAAAGTCTGTGTAGGGAGGTGGCCCCGAGCCCCCATGATTAAGATTTAAGCTCGTGTCTCCACCTTGGAACAGACTGGGAGCAAAACTGGCCTGCGAAGTATTGGGTTCGCTTTCTTCTCCGGTTTCCTTGGTGCCAACAACTGCTCTTATTGGTTTAGCCTTTCCATCTGACCCTATATAAAAACCTTTCTCTTTTCCATCGATCATGGTAGTGGGTACAATAAAAATAGAATTTTGTCTGGGGTGTACTATTTTTTTGCCATCAGGAAAATCTGGCTTATCGGGATAGTTGGCGAAATAGAGTCGTAACGAGGCTACTTTAACACCGGCTTCCTCTGCTTCTTGCTCAACATACTGCATATATTGTTTTATATCGGCATAGGTAAAAGATGTGAACCGCGCTGGGATAAATTTTTCATCAGCGTTCCGTTCGGCCTCAAATGTTCGTATAATGTCTATCCTGTTCTTGGTGTAATTGTCATACAATGATTTGGATTCTTCCAAAGAAATGATGCCCTCGGGTGGAGCAATTTTTTCTTGTCCAGGTTCGGTCGGTTCTTCTTTTTTGGGTGCTTCTTGACAGGCTCCCAGTAGTAATAAAATTGCCCCAAAAGAAGCGATCAGAATGGTTTTGTTGTTTTTCATAGTTAAGTATTTAGTTCAGTTTTGAGGAAACCGGAATAAAGATATGCCTTTTCTGTAAATTGACTCAATAAAAAACCCTTCAAAACTTGAAGGGTCTATTGTTATATTGTAAGAAGTACGGTGTGCTTTTACTCGTTCATGGTGAGTAAAAACTCCTCGTTGTTCTTCGTCTGCTTTATGCGTTGCTCCATAAACTCCATAGCTTCAACAGGGTTCATGTCGGCAAGATACTTTCGCATGATCCACATACGTTGAATGGTGTTTTCGTCCAACAACAAATCGTCTCTTCGTGTAGAGGAAGAAATAAGGTCGATGGCAGGGAAAATCCTTCTGTTGGAAATTCTTCTGTCCAACTGAAGTTCCATGTTGCCGGTACCCTTGAATTCCTCAAAAATAACCTCGTCCATTTTGGAGCCAGTTTCCGTTAAGGCTGTTGCGATAATGGATAAAGAACCTCCATTTTCAATGTTACGTGCCGCACCAAAGAAACGTTTTGGCTTGTGCAGCGCGTTGGCATCCACACCACCACTCAATACCTTGCCGGAAGCGGGTTGTACGGTGTTGTAGGCACGGGCCAAACGGGTAATGGAATCCAATAGGATCACAACATCGTGACCGCATTCCACCAATCTTTTTGCTTTTTCCAATACAATATTGGCAACCCTTACGTGTTCTGTGGCTTCCTTGTCAAAAGTGGAAGCAACAACTTCTCCGCGTACGTTACGCTGCATGTCCGTAACCTCTTCAGGGCGTTCATCGATCAATAGGATGATTTGGTACACCTCAGGGTGGTTGGCCGCAATGGCATTGGCAATATCTTTCAACAACATGGTTTTACCCGTTTTGGGCTGGGAAACGATCATTCCCCTTTGTCCTTTTCCGATAGGAGAGAACAAATCCATGATCCTTGTTGAAATTGTACTTTGCTTTTCCGCCAATTTGAACTTTTCCTTTGGAAACAATGGAGTAAGGTGCTCAAAAGCTACCCTGTCGCGAACCACTTGTGGGTCCAGTCCATTGATTTTGTTCACTTTGATCAATGGGAAATATTTTTCACCTTCTTTTGGGGGTCTAATGTTCCCTAAGATTGTATCACCGGATTTTAGTCCGAATAAACGTATCTGGGATTGCGACACATAAATATCATCTGGGGAAGAAAGATAGTTGTAATCGGATGATCTAAGGAATCCGTAACCATCTTGCATAATGTCCAGGACACCTTCACTCTCGATAATACTGTCGAACTCGAACTCTGGTTCTTTGTACCTGTTTTTCAGGTCCTTGTCAAAGTTGCTGTTCTTTTTGTCGTGATGTGGTTTGTTGTTCTGGTTGTTTCTTCTATTGTTGTTCTGATTCTTTAGAGGACTATTATTGTTGCTATTACTATTGCTCTGTGGCTTATTGTCCTTTTTGGGTTGGGGACTTTGTCCCTTTGAATCGTCTTTTTTGTTTCTGGGCTCCCTTTTTGGAGGGGCTTTATCACCACTTTCATTAGTAGTGCTCTTCTCCTCGGCCTTTTTTGGACGAGGTGTTCTGGCCCTTTGTGGTTTGGATTCAGGTTTTTCTTCGGTAGTCGCTGCTACAGTTTCCTTAACTGCTTTGGGATTGGACGCTTGTAAGTCCAATATTTGGTAGACCAGGTCCAATTTTTTCAATGATTTGAATTTGGGAACATTAAGATCCTTTGCAATTTCTTGCAGCTCAGGAAGCTTTTTAGCTTTTAGATCGGAAATCTCGAACATTAAGTAATGGAATAAGTTAAACTTGTGTGATTCTAAAATTTGAAGTAAAGTTATTTATGAATGCTACTGGAGAAAGAATTCCTAGGTAGGTGCTTGATAATAACGAGACAATATTACAAATAATTTTTCAAGAATAAGGCCTTAATTCTCAAAAAGACGCCTATTTTTGCCATTCCAAAGCAATTTGTACAATGATTCAACGGATACAAACGTTATTTTTGCTCATAGTAGGCCTTATTTCAGGCGTGCTACCGTTCTTTTTGAACTTGTGGGTGGAAATAGGTGGAAAAGAGGTGTTTGCCCAAGACGAAGTGTTGGTGAGCCTAGTTTTTTACACTGTGACCGTTTTGGCAGTTGTATCTATTGTAATGTACAAGAAAAGACAAAATCAATTTGTGGTGAACAGATTGAATATGATATTGAACCTTTTTTTACTAGGATTTTTCGTTTATCGATCGCTAAGCTTATCCGGAGAAACTGTGGTTTCTGAGAAGGGTATTGGGATGCTGATTCCTGTATTTTCTATCGTTTTTCTGGTCCTGGCCAACAGGGCTATCAAAAAGGATGAAGATCTTGTAAAATCTGTTGATCGCTTACGTTGAACCTAACATCTTAGTAGTATTAGTGCGAAAAAACCCTGGCTTTGGCCAGGGTTTTTATGTATTTGGCTATCGCTTGCCCAATTCCACAACTTCTAAATCCGATATTTTTTCTCCATCGATAACAAAACGCAACATAGTGCGTACCTGATGAAAACCATGCTTTCCACATGCCCCTGGATTCATGTGCAACAGCCCCGATTTTTTGTCGTGCATTACCTTTAATATATGGGAATGTCCACAAATAAATAGTTTGGGCGGATTGTTTCTGATTTCATCCCGTACCCGAATATTATAACGGTTCGGATAACCGCCAATGTGCGTAATCCAAACATCGACCCCTTCGCACATAAATCGGTTATTTTCTGGAAATTCTTTTTGGATCACATGGTCATCAATATTTCCGTGCACGCCTCTAACCGGTTTTAGGGCTTCCAGCTCATCGGTAACAGATAGGCTTCCAATGTCGCCTGCATGCCAAACTTCATCAGCTTGCGCTGCATATTTTAAGATAGTTGGGTCCATATGGCCATGCGTGTCGGAAAGCAACAGGATTTTCTTCATTTCGCTAAAAATATGCTAAAAACCAACGGTCGGATTTATGTTGGAAAGGATTCAATTATCTTTACAGGCTTAAAAGTAATCCATTCCATTGAGATATTTCGTCCAATTTTCTTATTTCGGCAAGGCATATCATGGTTGGCAGAACCAGCCCAATGCCATTACCGTGCAAGAGGTTTTGGAAAAAGCACTGTCCACATTGTTGCGTGAAAAGGTTGAGGTGGTAGGTGCTGGAAGAACCGATGCAGGAGTGCATGCCAAGCAGATGTTCTGCCATATGGATGTTGATTCAATATCGGATATTGATGAATTGGTGTACAGGTTGAATGCCTTTTTACCGGATGATATTGCCGTACAGGCCATATTTCCTGTTATCGATACAGCCCATGCCCGTTTTGATGCTATTGAACGCACTTACGAATATTGGCTCGTCAAGGAAAAGAGTCCCTTTCTTTTTGATTATGCCCACTTGGTAAAGCATCCTTTGAACTTGCCATCGATGAACAGGGCGGCGCAATTGATGTTGAATTATACTGATTTTGAATGTTTTTCCAAATCCAATACCGATGTAAAAACGTTCAAATGTGATGTCCGCGAGGCAGTTTGGACAGTAGATAAAGAAAAATGGGTCTTTACCATTACCGCCGACCGTTTTTTACGGAACATGGTCCGAGCCGTGGTAGGTACATTGCTGGATGTGGGGCAGGGTAAAATATCCCCTGAGGATATTCATAAGATTATAGCAAGTAAAGATAGGGGAGAGGCAGGTGTCTCCGTCCCGGCAAAAGGATTATATTTGACCAAGGTTTCATATCCAAAAGAAATTTTTGATGAGCAAAAAGGATGATGTAGGAAAAGCGTTTGATTTTCGATTGTTCAAGCGTGTTTTTTCACGGACCAGGCCCTATCGAGGCATTTTTTGGCTGGTGGCCATAGTGGCCATTTTATCGGCGGCATTTGCTATCGGAATTCCCTTGTTGGTCAAGGAAATCATCAACAAGTCTCTGGAAAGCAAGGATTCTGAGCAATTGCTGAACAATGTTATGCTCATGCTTGCTTTTTTGCTCGGCCAGGTAATTACGCAATTATTGTTCAATTATTATGCGAACCTATTGGGAGAGTCGGTCATCAGGGATATCCGCATCAATCTTTTTGAAAAGATGACCAGCTTTAAAATGACCTACTTCGACAATTCTTCCATTGGGGTTTTGGTGACCAGGGCCGTAGCGGATATGCAACGCATTGGCGAAATATTTAGCCAAGGGTTCTTTATGATAGTGGCCGATGCTCTTAAAATGCTGTCCGCAGCCATTATTATGGTGGTCATTAACTGGAAGTTGGCCTTGATCGTATTTGCTATTCTACCTGTTATTTTGATTGCCACGCGACTCTTCCAACAAGCCATGAAGGTGGCCTTTGTGGAAGTTAGGGCACAGGTATCCAATCTTAATTCATTTGTACAGGAGCGAATAGCTGGAATGAAAATCGTTCAACTCTTCAACCGTGAGGAGATTGAAAAGGAGAAGTTCCGCGTTATCAACGAAAAGCATCAAAATGCTTGGTTGAAAACGGTCTGGTACAACTCCATATTCTTCCCTATCGCTGAAATATCCAACTCCATTGGTATTGGGTTGGTGGTGTATTTTGGTGTGATTCAGAATATAGAAAATGTGGGGATGGACAACAAGGGGGCCATTTTGGCATTCTTTTTCTTGATGGATCTGCTGTTTAGGCCACTACGTCAAATCGCCGATAAGTTCAACACCCTGCAAATGGGAATGGTAGCTGCCAACCGTGTATTCAAGATTTTGGATACCGATAGCCATATTGATGATAATGGAAAAGTTGAGAAAAAGGACGTTAAGGGCGACATAGAATTCAAGGATGTACATTTTGGCTATGTGCCGGATGAAGAAGTACTCCATGGAATTTCGTTTGATGTAAAGGCAGGTGAAACCGTAGCCATTGTCGGTGCCACAGGTGCAGGAAAATCTACAATCATTAATCTGCTCAATCGATTCTACGAGATCAACTCCGGTGAAATTTTGGTCGACAATGTACGTTTGGAGGATTATACGCTGCGTTCGCTCCGTTCACATATCGCTATTGTGCTGCAAGATGTATTCTTGTTTGCAGATACCATTGCGAATAACATTTCACTTCGTGATAAAGATATCACCACGGAACAGATTGAGGCGGCCGCCAAGCAAATTGGCGTACACGAATTTATTTCGAGCCTTCCAGGTGGGTACCAATACAACGTAAAAGAGCGTGGGACCATGTTGTCCAGCGGTCAGCGTCAATTGATTGCCTTTTTGAGGGCCTATGTGAGCAATCCGAGTATTCTTATTTTGGACGAGGCCACATCATCCGTGGATACCTATTCCGAAATACTGATACAAGAAGCCACCGACAAGATTACCGAAGGCAGGACTTCCATTATTATAGCCCACCGTTTGGCAACCATTAAAAAAGCGGATAAAATTATTGTAATGGATGCCGGTAAAATCATTGAGGTCGGAACCCACAAGGAACTGTTGGAAAAAGGCGGCTACTACAACGACCTTTATCAGGCACAGTTTTTGGCAGAGGAAGTGGCTTAACTCTAATTTTGAGGTGGAGGCACAAAATCTTCAATGTTTAACATACCGGTTAACAACATGATAAGCGGTATCAATGTGGCAATCATCATATAAAGAATTACAAAACCCATATTGAAAAATATTAACCTTCCAACCAGTGCCAACCCTTTTGAACTTGATACGCGAATAACTACGAAGCAGGCATATAAAAGCATCATCAATGAGCCAATTAATGAAAATATCATAAAGTTTTCTGGAGCAAATAAGAGAATCAAAACTGATGGGATAAAGATTACGACGCTATAATGTGATAACGTGTACATGAAAATAATGGTGCGCTCTGCAAAATTATATTTCTTTTCATCAAAACACAGCCACCCAGAAATGGCCATCAATGGAATGAAAAGAATAAATACCAAAGATTGATAGTCCATTATGAAACCCATCAATTTTTGTTGAAATTTTATTTGTTCTTCTGTGTCATAGAAATCGAAATCAAGCAAATCGATGGATTTGGACATAAGGAAAATTTGAACTCCTGAAAGCGTTAAGGCTATCCCTAAATAACTGATGGGATTCAAGTATTTTCTACGAAGTCCTTGCAAATAACCCTCGATGACCACCTCCGGTTTTGAGAACAAATGAACAAACGTATTTACGAACGTATTGTCCAAGTTGAAGTATCGCTCTAGAACATCGGTCCAGAGATTCTTAATTGTAATTCTGTTGCGAATTACCTTTCCGCCACAAGCTGGACAATAAAGAAAATCCGTTCGTAGTCTTGTGTCGCAATTCTTGCACGTCATTGCTCCAAGTCCTTTTTAATTCGTTTTGCCAATTCCTCCTTGTTTTTAAAAGGAATAAAATCGCCATTTTTTATGTAGGATATGGAACCTGTTTCCTCACTGACGACAAGACAGAGTGCATCTGTTTTTTCGGTAATGCCCACGGCGGCTCTGTGGCGTAGGCCAAAACGAAGGGGGATATTACGGTCGTTGGAAACGGGCAAAATCACTCTGGTAGCGGTAATGAAGTTTTCTTGGATTACAATGGCGCCATCGTGCAGGGGACTGTTTTTGAAAAAGATACTTTCTAAAATAGGTTGTGTTATTTTTATGTCCATCGTATCTCCGGTAGATTTTACAAAATCCAAGGAGTTGTTCCTTTCTATAACAATGAGTGCACCGGTTTTGGATGAGGCCATGCGTTCGCAGGCATTTATGATGGCATCAACATCTGTGGTGGTAGAGACCGCTTCTTGTTTTAAAAACTTAAAGCGTCTTAAAAAAATTCTTTTGGAGGCAAAATTAGTGGAACCGACCATCAACAGAAACTTTCGAATCTCTTGTTGGAATACAATGATCAGCGCGATCAGTCCAATATTCATGAAACCACCTACCATGCTGCTGATCATTTTCATTTGGAGCAGTTCGGTAAGTTTCCACAGGGCCCAAACGATTACTATCCCGATAAAAATGTTGATGGCCACCGTGCCTTTGACCAATTTATAAATGTAATAGAGGAGCGCGGCGACGAGGACTATGTCGATGATATCCGTAATCTTGAACTCGATAAAATTTAAAAAATCCAACCGCTGCTTTTTTGTAAAATTAGCAAAAATAGGAGAACATCAAATTAGAGGGCGTTCTCTTTTAAGGCCGTTACAAGTTTAACACATTCCACGGCTTCTTTTACATCGTGGGCCCTAATAATATTGGCACCTTTTAAAAGTGCCACGGTATGCAGCGCCGTGGTTCCGTTTAGCGCTTCTTGCGGTGATGATTCCAGCACTTTATAGATCATGGATTTTCTACTCAGACCTATCAAAATGGGCAGACCAAAGGTCTGGAACATGTCCAAATGGTTCAGTAGTGTGTAGTTTTGCCTCGTTGTTTTGGCAAAGCCAAAGCCTGGGTCAATGATGATGTCGTTTATTTTTTTTGATGTAGTTTCTTTTATTTTTTCGGAAAAATAATACCTGAGGTCGTTGATCAGGTTTTCGTAGGTTGCTTCCTTTTGCATGGATTGCGGAGTGCCCTTCATGTGCATCATAATGTACGGAACTTGATGGTTGGCGACTGTATCGAACATTGCTTCATCCAGATTTCCAGCTGATATATCGTTGATCATGGCCGCACCGTGTTCTATACTTTCAGCTGCTACCTTGCTCCGAAAGGTGTCCACCGAAATCAAAATATCGGGAAATTTATTTAGGATAAGATCGATAACAGGAATCATCCGTTTCAGCTCCTCGTCTTCCGGAACATGTTCGGCACCGGGTCTGGAACTGTAGGCGCCCATATCTATAAAAGTTGCACCATGGTTGAGCATATATTCCACTTGATTAAGGATGGATGCTTCGTCTTTGTACTTGCCACCATCAAAAAAGGAATCTGGAGTAAGGTTGAGAATGCCCATGACTTTGGGCGTTTTTAGGTCTACAAGCTCACCTTTACAGTTTATGGTCATAAAAAATATCTGCTTTGTCGGGTTTCATTATCTTTGGCAAAGTGCTCATGGGCACAGATAAGTTGGACGAAATTTACGCAAATTAGCAACAATACATGCAGCAGACTTCCCAACAATACGATGCGGTGATACAAACCTGTCGCGAATTGTTTTCAAAAAAGGCCAAGGATTATGGTACCGCTTGGCGAATCCTTAGGTTGCCCTCATTGACAGACCAGATTTTTATTAAGGCACAACGTATTCGTGGTCTTCAACAGAACGATGTGCGCAAGGTGGACGAAGACGAGCGTTCCGAGTTTATCGGAATCATTAACTATTCCATTATGGCACTCATTCAGATTAAAAAGGGAGTGGTAGAGCAGCCAGATTTGACCGCCGAGGAGGCCATAGCACTTTATGATGAGCAAGTTGCCATTACCAAGAAGCTCATGGAAGATAAAAACCATGATTATGGGGAGGCTTGGCGCGATATGCGAGTAAGCTCCCTTACCGATTTGATCTTGCAAAAGTTGCTGCGTGTAAAACAGATTGAGAACAATCAAGGAGCCACCTTGGTCAGCGAAGGCGTGGATGCCAACTATCAGGATATGGTTAATTATGCAGTTTTTGCATTGATTCATTTAAACGAAGAAGAATGAAATATTTGGTCTGGATATCAAGAATTATAGTAGGAGTGCTGTTCATTATCAGCGGGCTGATAAAGTTGAACGACCCCATGGGGTTTTCCTTCAAACTGGAAGAGTATTTCAGTCCAGGGGTATTGGACCTTCCTTTTTTGACGCCTTTGGCATTGGCCATTTCTATTTTTGTGGTTATTGTTGAGGTGATTTTGGGCATTTTACTATTGATTGGATTTAAACCCAAATTCACGGTTTGGAGCCTACTGCTCATGATCGTGTTCTTCACTTTCTTGACGTTTTATTCCGCATATTTCAATAAAGTGACCGATTGCGGATGTTTTGGAGACGCCATCAAACTAACCCCGTGGGAATCCTTTACTAAAGACGTGATTCTATTGGTATTTATTTTGATTCTGTTTTTTGGCAGAAAATATATTACACCATTGTTCAGTCCCAAAGTCAATTGGATAGTTGGGGGAGTGTCGTTGCTGGCTTGTGCCCTGTTTGCAAATCATGTATTGGCCCATTTGCCATCGGTGGATTTTAGGCCCTATAAAATTGGTGCAAACATTCAAGAAGGAATGTCCGTTCCCGAAGATGCTCCCCAACCGATTTACGAATATGCATGGCGTTTTAAGGTAGATGGAGAAGAAAAAATTTATGTGACCGAAGGTGACTATCCCACGGTAGATGGAGAGTTCATTGACGTGGAAACTACTCAGATACAAGCAGGGTATGAACCGCCAATACACGATTTCACCATTGAGCAGGAAGGGCAGAACTACGCATCTGAACTGCTAGAAGAGGATAAATTGGTAATGGTGATTGCCTATGATATGGCAAAAAGCAACCTTGAGGCCTTTGAGGAAGTTGCCGAGGTAACGGCAAAGGCAAAACAAAATGGTTACAAAGTTATAGGTATGTCAGCTTCGAGCAGCGATATGGCCGAGAAGATTATTGCAACCTACGGATTGGATTTTGAATTCTATTTTACAGATGAAACAACTTTGAAGACTATTGTACGTTCCAATCCAGCTATTTTAGTGCTCAGTAAGGGGACTATTCAGCAAAAGGTCCATTACAACGATTTTGAGGAACTGGAGTTTTAATGTTTGTTGTTTTTCAGTTTAAATGTTTTGATGTAAGATGGGTAGGATAGATAGGTTCGAAGATTTGGAAGTCTGGAAAATTTCCAGGGAACTGTGTCAACTAGTAGAGCACCTTTTTCAAACAACTGAGTTGGGGAACAATTATGCGTTGCGTAACCAAATGGAGCGAAGTTCAGGTTCAATTATGGATAATATAGCAGAAGGCTTTGGAAGAGGTGGGAATAAAGAGTTCCATAATTTTTTGAGTTTTTCAAAAGGTTCGTGTACAGAGTTGAAATCTCAATTTTATCGTTCTTTCGACAAGAAGCTAATCTCTGATGAGGATTACATGAAAGCTCTGGAGATGACAGAACACTGTAACAACAAAATTGGGGCGTTTATGTATTACCTTCGAAACACTAAAATAAGAGGACAAAAATTCAACAATAGGGAAAAAGAATAATTTTTACACCAAACACCAAACACCAAACACCAAACACCAAACAGTATAACATAATAACAGAGAACATGAGAACAAAGATTGTGGCAGGAAACTGGAAAATGAACAAGAACCTTCAGGAAACGGAGGAATTGTTGGCCGAGCTTTCCGCCAAACTACCAGATACCGATGCCGATGTGATAGTTGCGCCTACATTTGTAAACCTTCAAGCCGCAAAACAAGCATTGCAAGATTCCAAAATACAAGTGGCCGCTCAAAATATGCACTTTGCAGAAAGTGGGGCCTATACAGGGGAGATTTCCGCTGATATGTTACTTAGTTTAGATGTAGATGTTGTCATTTTGGGTCACTCAGAAAGACGTGCCTACTTTGGTGAAGACGATGAGTTATTGGCCAAAAAGGTGAAAACTGCCATCGAGAAGGGTCTAAAAGTAATTTTCTGCTTTGGTGAGGAATTGGAGGATAGAAAATCCGACAATCACTTTGCCGTAGTGGAAAGCCAGTTGAAAAACGCCCTGTTTGACCTTGATGCCAGCGCTTGGAGCAAGATAGTACTTGCCTACGAGCCTGTGTGGGCCATTGGTACAGGAGAAACCGCCAGTCCGGAACAAGCACAGGAAATGCACGCGTTCATCAGAAAAACCATTGCGGAAGGATTTAACTCTTCCATTGCCGAAGATGTGTCCATTTTATACGGTGGAAGTGTAAAACCTGCCAACGCTGCCGAAATATTTTCAAAACCAGATGTAGATGGTGGTTTGATCGGAGGAGCTTCATTGAAAGCTGAAGATTTCTCGGATATCATCAAGGCCATTTAAAAGCAAATCCATTGGTCTATCTCGAATACGACTTTAAAATAAGCCCGCTCCAACCCGCAACCGATATTTTGATTGCGGAGTTGGGGGAATTGGGGTTTGAGAGTTTTGTGGAAAATGAAACAGGACTATTGGCTTACATTCTCAAATCAGAATGGAAAGAAGATACCTTGGAAGAACTATTTGTGTTCCAAAATCCAAATTTTGAAATAAGTTGGTCCCATAAGGAAATCGAACAGCAGAATTGGAATGCAGAGTGGGAAAAGAATTTTCATCCCATAATAGTAGGAGATAGGTGTATGGTTCGAGCTCCATTTCATGAGGCTGCCAATGTGGAATACGATATCATTATAGAACCGAAAATGAGTTTTGGTACGGGGCACCACGAAACCACACATATGATGTTGCAACATATTCTGGACAACGATTTCGATGGAAAATCAGTCCTGGATATGGGATGCGGAACAGGTGTGCTGGCCATTTTGGCCAAAAAGCGTGGCGCGGGAGATACCGAGGCTATAGATATTGATGAATGGTGCTTTTTAAATACCCAAGAAAATGTAGAGCGAAACAGTTGTTCCGATATCAAAGCCTTTCAAGGAGACAGTAGTTTGCTAGAGGGCAAAAAATATGATGTGATATTGGCCAATATCAACCGAAATATTCTACTGGAAGATATATCGGTCTACGCTATCTGCCTCAAAAAGAACGGTTCCTTATTTTTAAGTGGCTTCTATTTAGAGGATTTGGATGCAATTTCCTCAAAATGTGGCGCATATGGTTTGGAATTTGAAAAAAATCTGGAGAAGAACAATTGGGTTGCGGCAAAATATGTAAATTAGATAGACATAAACTCCGTTAACAAAATGAGTACTAGAGAAAAAGAGTTGGAAGATGTCCTCTTGGAAGAAGAGACAACAAGTGAGCACGAAATAGTTCTTTTTAACGACGATGTGAATACCTTTGACCACGTTATTACCACCTTGATCAATGTATGTGAGCACACTCCCGAACAGGCGGAACAATGCTCACTGATTGTGCATTACAAAGGGAAATGCACAGTAAAAACAGGTGAATATTCTTTTCTTGAACCCAAATGCAGTAAATTGCTTCAGGCCGGGTTGAGTGCGGAAATCGTTTAGTTTGGCATATCCCACACATTTTATTAGAGAAAACCAAAACCTAACAGCAAAGTTTATGAATTTTTTATCCTGACCTAATTCTACTGATTCCCCATTTCTTTACATTTAGCCTAACGACCAAAACCAACCATAAACCGCCCATTTTTAAAAATGAGTGAATTCTTTAAGGCTGAATTGAAAGACCGTTTTTTGGAATATGCTCTCGAGCGGAGCGACTACTTTCAAATATATACCCTGTACGACGAATTTTTGAGGCCCAATTACAGTTTGGAATATGTCCAGCAACTGGTACGGGAAATCCTAGCTTATGACTCCACTCTTTTAGATGTTATGGGAGGTAACGGATTGGATATGTTTATGTTGGCATCCACTTCGAGCACAGAGGACTTTTTAGAGGAAGGCGGATTTATGAATCTTTATGTAAAAGAGGAAGAAAAGTGGGATACCTTTCTTGGACAACTGTCGGGAATGCCAAAACTGACAAAGGAGGAGAAAAAGCAAATCAAAAAAGCTACACCCGACTTAAAACGTGAAAAACTGATGCTTATGGGATTGATTTTGGCGGTTGCAGTCAGTTTTTTGTTCACCCTCATCAGTATTTTTAATGAAACACTTTTAAAACCTGAGTATGTTCCCGCAGATGAATTTGAACGTAGAATGGAGCAATTGCGTGAACAGTATATATTGGAGAACCAAAAACTTCAAGTCGATTTAAGAGAGGCGCAACACGTGCTGGATTCTTTACAGGAATAGCCCTTAATAACAGTTGTTGGTTTGCAAGTCAGTTTTTTTTGATGTAACGTATTGTTGCTAATTAGGATTGGTCTTCAATGATTTAACGTGTTTCATTTGTCTGGTATTTGAATTTCGTTCAAAAATTTTAGCTAACTGTCAATTTGATTGCTCTAGATTTTCAAAAACAATAATTTTTATGGTGAATATTGGATAGCAGGTAAGAATTTTCAATTTGTTGCTAATTTTTTGTTAAATTTATTTAAGCTAATTCAACAAACCATTGACATTTTTTCTTAGATTTTATTCTTTTCGCAAGAAGGGAAGTCTAGTTGCCATCTTTCTGATGGTACAATTGACGTTCTCTCAAAATTCATCCATTACCATTTCGGGTGATTCTAAAACTTCTTCTCAGTTCTTTCGGGAATTGGAAGACAAATCCGGTTATTCTTTTTTCTACCTCGAGGATTGGATTGAAAATATAGAGGTGACAGAAAACTTTATGGATGCTTCGATTACCGAAATCCTTAATGCTATTTTATCCGATACATCATTGAACTTTTACGTTCTGGAGGAGGAGAATCGAGTATTTCTATTACAGAATACAGTAGTTTATGATGGACTTCCACCTAGTTTTTATAAGCAAAATGATTCAATTGCGGAAAAACTAGGGGCGATTGCCCAAGGAAACCTTCCCCCTCCTATATTCTACAATGATGAAGTGTCGCAAACCTCACAAGACCTTCCAGTGGTCCGAATTGGACGAACGGATGAGCAAAATTTAAGGTCTACATATAGATTATCGGGCCGAGTGATAAATGCTCAAACAGGAGCGCCCATACCTGATTTGGCCTTAAGAGTAAGGGGGGGCAATGGTGTTGAAGTGACTAACGAGCAAGGAGAGTATGAACTTGTTTTGCCTGCAGGTTATAATGTGATAGTCGCCAGTGCTATGGGAATTATGGATTCGGAACGAGAGGTGATCATGTACAACGATGGAACCTTGAACCTTCAATTGCAGGAAAGTCTAGAGCAATTGCAAGAGGTAGTAGTGGAGGCAGATGCCGGGAGCAATGTAGAGGACGCTATATCCGGTAGTGAGGAGATAAGCTCAGAAGAGTCAAAGGATATTCCACTGATTTTGGGAGAACGCAATATTTTGGAGGTGGCCAAAGCACTTCCTGGAATTTCATCGGCAGGTGAAGGTGCAACCGGATTGAATGTGAGAGGGGGGAAAACGGACCAAAACTTGGTTTTGCTGGATGATGCCGTAATCTATAATCCTACTCATTTCTTCGGCATATTTCAAGCATTGAATCCGTTTACCACAGAAAAGGTAAATATTTATAAAGGCGCACCACCGGTAGAGTTTGGAGGGCGACTTTCATCGGTATTGGATATCGAGACCAAGAATGGGGATACAGAAAAGATATCAGGGGAGGGATCCATTGGACCGGTAACAGGTAATTTGGCTTTGGAAATCCCACTAAAAAAAGAAATATCTTCATTAATGATTGGTGGAAGGGGAGCCTATGCTGATTGGATACTTCAATCGTTGGACGAGGAATCCTTGAACAATAGTGAGGCATCATTCTTTGATGGAATTGTAAAGTACCACCATAAATTCAATGAAAATAGTGAGATACGAGGAACCGCATACTACAGTAAGGATAATTTCAGTATAACTTCAGATTCGCTATACAATTACAGTAACCGATTAGGTTCGATTCGCTGGGCGCACAAGCTTAGCGAAAAAACCACGGGAGTCCTTACGGCAAGCAATAGCAATTACAATTTTGGTATTGATTATGATGACGAGGGCAATAGCAATTTCGAATTGGACTATAGTATCAATGAATCGGAACTCCGATATAGGTTGAATACCCGTTTGAGCGATGCGCATACATTCGATTACGGGCTTTCTGCAAAATATTACGCAGTGGAACCCGGAAATGTTGAGCCTAAGGATTCCGATTCCAACGTAGAGCCCATTTCCATCGATCAAGAGCAGGCCTTGGAAGGGGCGCTCTTTATTGGTGATGAGTTTAAGGTGTCCGACAGGTTGCTGTTCAATGTGGGGGCGAGGTACGCTTTTTATGTGGCCATGGGAGAGGCAACACAAAACACCTATCAGGAGGATGCTCCTCGGAGCGAGACCACTGTTCAAGATACCATTGCTTATGGCAGTGGTGAATTCATAAAAACCTATGGAGGGCCGGAGGCAAGGGTGTCGGCCAGATATTTATTTGCCCCGGACTTCTCTATAAAAGCCAGCTTTAACAACTCCTATCAATTTATTCACACACTCTCTAACAATACCACCGTTTCACCCATCGATACTTGGAAACTATCGGACTTGAACATTAAACCTCAAAAGGGATATCAGGCCACCTTTGGGCTTTTTAAAAATTTTAACGGAAACATGTACGAATTGAGTTTGGAGGGATATTATAAAAGGATGGATGATGTTCTCGATTTTAAAACCGGAGCCGACCTATTGCTCAATGAAAATGTGGAGACCGAAGTGCTTCAAGGGGAAGGTAAGGCATACGGTGTTGAATTTCTTTTAAAGAAAAACAGGGGCGACTTAAACGGATGGGTCAGTTACACCTACTCCAGATCTAAATATAGATTTGATGGGGATACTAGTGAGGAACGCATTAATAATGGGGAGTTTTTTCCGTCAAATTTTGATAAGCCCCATGACCTGAGCGTTATTGCCAATTACAAGTTTACAAGACGTTATAGCGTGTCCATGAACTTTGCATACCAAACTGGTAGGCCCATTACATATCCCGTGGGAACTTTTAGGTTCAACAATGCGGATTATGTCACTTTTAGCGATCGCAACAAATTTAGGATACCCGATTATTACCGTTTAGATCTGGGAATCAATATAGAGGGTAATCACAAAAAGAACAAGTTGGCCCATAGTTTTATCACCATCCAAGTGTACAACGTACTTGGAAGAAACAATCCATACTCTGTGTTTTTTGTAACAGAAGAGGGCGAAGTAAAAGCATTGCAAAGCTCCATTTTCGGAGTCCCGATCCCTTCTATAACCTATAATTTCAAGTTTTGATGAGGTCTTATAAGTTTAGATATCGAATTGTTTTGTGCCTACTGCCATTTATGGTTTTATGTGCATGTTTGGATGAGCTCGAGATTGAGACACTAGGAGAAGAGGGACAAACCCCTTCCTTGGTCGTGGAAGCTGGGTTAACTGACGAGGTGATCACGCAAAAAGTGTATTTGAGTCGTAGCAGTCTTCATTTGGACCTTGAGACGGACACAATTTATAATCCCTACATCCCCTTGGGAAGCCGGCCGTTGGATTCGGTGGATATGGAGGGTGGCGCAACAGTAAGGGTTATTGGGGATAATGGTGCTGAATTCAGCTTTACCGAAGACGATGAGGGTATTTACCTTTCCAACCAACAATTTGCCTTGGAAATGGGGGTTTCCTATATCTTGGAAATAGAGACCAGCAGTGGTGTGGAATATGAATCGGACCCATTGATCGTACCGGGAAAGTCTCAATTAACCAATGTGTATGCAGAAAGAGCCATAAGTGACAACGGAGAGGAAGGGATTGCCATTTATGCAGATAGCGAACCACAGCAAGGCAATACACAGTTTTATAAATATGTTTACGAAGAAACCTATAAAATAGTGGCACCGTATTGGCAAAAAGATGATTTTAGGTTAACAAATTATGACCCCTGCGCTTTACCAGTGCCAACTTATACGTTGGAAATTGTGCCCAGGGAGATACAAAATAAGGTGTGCTACAATACAATTTCCTCAACGACAATAGACCAATTAAGTACAGCAGGTCTGCCAGAGAGCAATATTTCAGGAAAATTGGTCCGTTTTATAGGAAAGGATAATTTTGTCATTTCCCATAGATATAGCATTTTGGTGCAACAACAGGTACAATCAGCTGATGCGTATTCTTTCTATGAAACCCTGAATTCGTTTTCCCAGTCGGATAATGTATTTTCCCAAATACAGCCAGGGGCTATCTATGCCAATGTACATAGAAAGGATGGAACCAGTGAGAATGTTTTGGGCTATGTGGAGGCCCTGGGAGTTTCGGATTGGCGGCTATTTTTTAATTTTGATGATTTTTTTCCAGAAGAAGATCTGCCGCAATATGCTTTTGGATTCAACTGTGGATTGTATACATCTCCAGAATCTCATGGATCTTATTGTAGCCCTGACGCAGGGTCAGATGGATGCCCACAGTCTGTTATAGAGCAAGTGAATTTGGGGTTGATCTGCTATTATGAAGATTATTACGAAGGGTTGGTGCCCAATGCGTCCTGTCCTGGTCCGTATATCTTTGTGCCAAGAATATGTGGGGACTGTACACTTTTGGGAAGTAATGTAGAACCAGATTTTTGGGTGGAAGAATGAGTTTTAGGAAATACACATATGGCTGGGTGATTGCTTTATCGATAGTTGGCTGTGTGGAGCCTTTTGAGGCAACTTCGGAAATACTTTCCGATACCAGCATGGTGGGAGCCTTGGTGGTGGAAGCCAATATCACAGATGTGGAAACGGCTCAGAGAATTTTCCTAAGTCGAATGCAGCGAGTGGAAAGTGATAGCACTGTTAATGTGGAAGAAGAAAGGTTGTTCAATACCAATGCTCCTTTTGTAATAGAACGTGGACTTCAACCTGATTTTGAAAGAGGAGCGGAGGTTGAAATTCGTGTGAACAATGGAACGGTTTACCGATTTGAAGAAACTGAGGAAGGTACTTATGAATCCGTTACGTCATTTAGAGCCGTTCCAAATGCTTCCTATCAATTGTTTGTCTCCACTTCCAATGGTGAAGAATATTCCTCGGCCCCCATGCAGCTGCCGGAAACCTCTACCATAGATAATGTTTATGCGGAGCGTATGGTTAGTGATGCTGGTCTTGACGGTGTTGGTATTTTTGTGGACACCTCTTTTGAATCTGACGGAAGTAAGTTGTTTCGTTATGCTTACGAAGAAACCTACAATATTATAGCTCCCTATTGGACACCTTACGAATTTGAGATCATAAGGGAAAACCAAGAGATTATAGAATTTAGCAATGGAGATATTGAGGTTTTGTATCCTGATGTTCAATTGGTGCCCAGAGAAAGAGAGGAGCAGGTTTGTTACCGAACCGATTTTTCTAATGGAGAAGTTTTGTTAAATGGCAACAGACTCAACGGAAATAGGGCAGAACGTACCATGGTTCGGTTCATAGGAATCGATAATCCAATTATATCCCATCGTTACAGTATTTTGGTAAAACAAAGAGGAGTTTCGAGAGAAGCTTTTGATTTTTACGAAAAACTGGTTGCATTTTCCCAAAGTGAGTCGCTTTTTAGCCAAGTACAGCCAGGTAGCTTGGAGGGTAATATGTCCAGTGTTGACGGTAGTGTTCCTGTAATCGGATTTTTTGATGTGAGCACCGAGGTTAGCGAACGCCTATATTTCAATTTCGAGGATTTGTTCCCGGGAGAACCCCTTCCTCCATATTTTGGGACCGTCAATTGTGAAAATCCAATCGCTCCGATTCTTGGTAATCCAGAAAGAGATGGCCCCTCTCTACCTCCTCCGGCAGATTGTGCCAGACCTCTAATTGGTAGTATTAAACTTGGATTGGTGGAATATTACCAAGATAACGCTACTCTACCGGATGAATGTGAAGGTCCTTATTTTGTTGTTCCTACAATCTGTGGAGATTGTAATGTAGTTGGCTCAAATGTAAAACCCGATTTCTGGATAGATTAAAAAACAAAACTTATGAAAAAACATTGGATAGCTTTTCTGATTCTAGTAGCTGTGACCCTACAAGGGCGGGCCCAATATGTAATAAGTAGCGAGGAAGAATTACAAGACCTGAAAAGCTTGCCTCAGGAAAAGGTCTATGTGCACCACACTGGGCCAATTGTATTCACGGGCGAATATCTGTATTACGCCTTTTATTGTTTCAATGCACAGAATAACCGTGCCAGTAATGTGAGCTTTGTTGGATATGTGGCCTTGGTCAATCACCTAGGGGAGTATGTGTTGGAACAAAAAATTCGATTGCAAAAGGGTAGGTCTCAAGGAGACTTTTTTATCAATACCGATGTGCCTTCAGGAAATTACAAACTGCTGGGGTATACCCAATGGATGAAAAACAACGGCATGGAGCAGGTGTTCAAGGATGATTTGGTCATTATCAATCCTTATCAGATAAATCAATCCCAACTCCTATCGGATAATTGGGAAGAAGAAAAAATGGTAACCGAAACAGTAGGTCAACCTGTAGATTCCAGCGTTATACAAATAAAATTGGCCAAAATCGATATCGGGACCAGAGAAAGGGTAACCGTCAGTTTAAAAAACTACAAGTCACAGTTGGGGTATGGGAATTACACGTTAAAAATTCAAAAGAAGGACGAAATGCAAGTGAAGCCACCCGAAAACGCCATTACATATGCCAATACTTATTTTGGGGTCAAGGGAGAATTAGATAAAGCCGTAGGCGATAGTATTTTGTTGCCCGAACAACGGGGCGAACTTTTGTTCGGTAAAGTAACCGATGCAGAAGGTCAACCTTCCGTAGGTACAAAAATGGTGGTTTCCGTTCCAGGGGAAGAGTTTTTGCTCAAATTTGCCATAACTGACGGTGGCGGGAGTTTTTATACCTATTTGCGGAAAGATTATAAGCAGGGCAGGGCCATAATGCAAGTAGCCGAAAATAAGCAAGATGTAAACGTTATTTTAGGTGAAGTACCAAAACTTGACGCTTCCGGGTTGGATTTTAAAAATTTTTTATTACAGCCCGGATATTCCGGGTTCATTAAAAAACGAAGCATTCATAATCAGTTGGAGAATCAATTCTTTTTTGTAAAGCCCGATTCCGTATTATTGGGAACTCCTATCGATCCTTTCGACGGTGGGATGTCACAGACTATAAATTTGGACGATTTTACGCGTTTTCCCACTTTTCAGGAAACACTTGTTGAAGTACTCAATTATGCGGGGTACAGAAATAATCCTGATGGCAGCGATTATATTCGGATAGCCCAAGATTTTGAAACATACAATGAACGGGCCAATGATTTTCCTGCCATTCTGTTGATTGATGGTGTCTATATTCCGGACCATGAAAAGGTGAAGAATTTTGATGCAAAGCAAATTGAATCCATCAGTCTGGTACGCGATCAATTTAGAATGGCAGGAAAGGATTATCAAGGAATGATGTCCGTAAAAACCAAAGATGGAAACTATTTTGAAGATTATGCACCCGAACATGGTATAAATGTTTCTATAAAAAAAGCCTCTCCTCAAAAGAACTATTTTAAACAGCGATACAATGCGGAAGACTTAAAAGGAAAGCGGGTTCCGGATTACCGTAGAATCCTATTATGGGAACCACATATTGAGATTGCCGACGAAGATTTACAATTTGAGTTCTATACTTCGGACTTAACGGGCGAGTTTGAAGTTGTCTTGGATGGATTTACTACCTATGGGAAACCAATTTCTGTTTACAGGACGATTTTGATAGAAGATGGTAGTCAATAAATGTATTTTTAAAGAGCAACTCAAAACAGTATAACATGAAACCATTTCTTTACACCATTATTTTAACAATCCTGACCGTATTTTCCGGTCCTATGCTTGTTGCACAGGAAAAGTTTGATGCAGAAATTGTATCCGACCTACAAAAAACAAAGCAATTTGCTTTTGGTGTCAGTGAAGAGCGGCATTTTAGGGGGGTGTTAAATTTGTATGATAAACTCTTGGCAAGCGGTGTAGAAATCACTGATTATGAAATTGTTGCAAAGGGAAAGTTCGTGAAGAACTTGGTGAAAGGTTCTGAGTTGGAAGACTTGTATGAAGAGTATAAGGGAAAAGTTCGAGTGAGTGTATGCAGTGTGGCCATGAAAAAATTGGGGGTTTCTGAAGACCAGTTAATTTCGGGCATGGAACCTGTTGCCACATGGACTGTGCGGGTACTTCAATTACAAGCGAAGGGCTATAATGTCCTAACGTACTAATTGTTGTAGTGAAAAATATGGATAACAAAAAAAAACGCCAAGCTTTGCTCTGGCGTTTTTTTTTTGTTCGTGACCTCAACGGGACAGAGTTCAAACTTTTTGAAGGAGGATATCGAAACTATTATCGCTAAATCATTTAATATTAGAAATACAAAGGAGGTCACTGAATTTAACGATATCCTACATTTTTAAGGAAGGCTACAAAACAGTATTGTAATAATTGTAGTGGATTTCATTTTAAGAAAAATTTTGAATAATCTGAACCCGGATAGTGTCAATTTAAAAAAATATTCATAAGTTTAATACTACAAATAGAAAGGCATTTTATTGCATTAACCTAAAACTATAATTATGAACAAAAGTGAAGATTTAAAAAACTTCAAAGTCGAAGAACTAGAGCAAAGATTAGAGATGGCAAAGTGGAAAAACGAGAGTAATTATGCTTGTACAAGTGGTGATTGTAGAGGCTATATTGGAGCTAGTTACACTTTCTAAACCTATCAAACTTTTGTCATCCGGATTCATGATAAATGAATCCGGATTTCTTTTGCCCTAATATCCTATATAATTTCTTTATTAATTCGTTGCAATTCAGCTAAATAATTCAAATAGATGTATATTGTTCTAAACGAATTAGTCTTAATATTTACCAAAAGATGCCTGATTTATGAAAAAGATATACTTTATTGTCTTTTTTCTTGGGAGTATTCATCTACATTCTCAAATAGTTTTGGATTCGATGACCAGGGAGCCAATACAGTTTGCCCACATCACTGATGAAAAAGGTCAGGGAACAACCACAAACGAAGTTGGAAAATTTTCAATTGATTATTTTGTCGAATCCAATAATATAGAATTCTCTCATTTAGCTTATCGAAAAAAAAATATCAAAAAAAATAACTTAAGTAAAAAGGATACAATTTGGTTGAGTCCTTATATTATCAGTTTGGAGGAGGTCTTTGTTAGGGGAGAAACCGCAAAGGATATTATAATAAAAGCTATTAAAAGCATCCCACAGAATATAATATCGAATCCATTTAATCTTTATGGCTTTTATCGTGAAAGTGTACAGGAAGATGGAAAAGGCGCTATGTTAACCGAAGTTTCTTTTATGACTTATAATGAAGGAGACAATAATCCCCAAGGCTATCAAGCAGAAATCATTCAGGGTCGTCGAACAGAAAACCACACAAAGCTAAATTTAGATGCCGTTGGGGGCATAGCCACGATTGTTCGGAACGCCGATATGGTACGTTCAAAAAGCAGAATGTTCGATATTGACAATCTTTCAGACTATACTTTCAAATATGTTGGAGAAATCGAATCTAGGGAAAACCCTATTCTCATTATCGGGTTCTCACCATCAAACGACAATATCTATAACAACAATATGGGTAAAATTTATATTGAAAGAGAAACCATGGCAATTGTTCAGATAGAAACGCAAAAAGATCCAGAAAAAATTAAAGCGATTGTGGCATCATCCCTTGAGGGGAAAAAATCAAAAAAGCCTGTATTTATATTAATAGAGGCAAAAGCAACGATAAAATATCGTAAAGTCCATGATAAATATTTCCTTTCTTTTGTTGAAGTGGACAACGTTAGGAACGGCATTTTAGGCCAAGAAAGCTACAGGTACAGTTCAAACGCCAAATATATATTGACGCGTGTAGAACACATATCACCAAAAAAGTTGTCTACTAACTACGATGTTGAAGAAGGATTTAACAAACAAGTTATTGCAATACCAAAGTTGGAAGGCTGGAATGAGAACAATACAATGTTCTTCAGTGAAGAGGAAAGAAAGATATTAAAGGACATAAGGGATTTACGTAATTGATTTTTAAGAAAATTATATAAACAGTGATTGGTTGATAAGTACAAAATATTTTTTTGATTACAGAGATGACAATCTTTTCAAAGAAGCGATTGAAAATGTACAGATATACTTGAATGGGCTTGGCTATCCCAAGGAAGTAATCGATAATATTTGCTACCAAAAGTTTATCCGGAACAACCCTGATTACTATTTATATTACCCATATCTTTTCAATTCAGCTTTCGATTTTTCTGATAAAGAGGTGTTGGATATGTTGTCAATCGCTGGATTTCTTTACTATCGGTCCATTATTTTGATGGACGATATTTTTGACAACAAAAAAGAAACATCGAATTTCAACGTCTTTCTAACAATTAATATCTGCCAAGAGGAAACTGTCAAGATATTATCGACTTTCTTTGAAACTGATTCTGAATTTTGGGAGATATGGGGCAAAAGAAAATTTGAATATGTTAAGGCTTATAAATTGGACAAGCAAAGCCACAATATATCTTCGTTTGCGGAATATGAGGTTTTATGCGATTACAAGTCTTCTTTTGGAAAAATAGCGATAGACGCTCTATTTGTACTTACAGGGAAACATTATCGAAATGAATACCAAAACGTTCTTAAATCGCACAAGGATTTTTATGTTGCTTTTCAAATATTGGATGATGTTTCAGATTATGAGGAAGACTATATTAATCAGCAGTTCAATATTTCAAAAAACCACTTAGAAAAGAGAGTCGATGACATTGAATCATATAGTTTAGGTGATCAAAAAAAGCTTCTTTATCTGGAAGGTGTGGCCGAAGAACTATACTTAAAGGCTTATGAACATATTATAAAGGCCTTTGAATTTGTGAGAGATTATAAAGCGCCCAGATGGAAGGATGAATTGCAGCGGATGCAAAATACAATTACAATAAACAACCTGAATATAAATGGATATATAAGATTTAATAAATACTTGAAATCACAACATATTGATAGATCGAGTAATGGTTCGGGCAAAATAGAAAATTCCGAAGTCTTACATTATTTATTTGAAATTCAAGAAGAAGATGGTAGTTGGACAGATTATTTTAATGATGCAGGGAACAGTAATGTTTGGACTACTTCCTTTGTATGCTATTTTTTATCTCACTGGTACAAGTCCCATTTTGATTTGAGTAAATCAAAGGAGTTTTTACTTTCCAATCGCTATGAAGAAAAGAATTTATGGGGATATAATTCAAACTGGATACCAGACGCAGACTCTACGTCCTTCACAATACTTGCCTTACATAGTCTGGGAACTGATTTCTGTGAAGACGAACTTGAAGAATGGTTCAGTTTTCAAAATGAAGATGGAGGTTTTTGTACCTATAGAAATGAAAAAGAGCTATTGGCTTCACTAAACACCAAGGAAGTTAATAACGTTGAAGGTTGGTTAAATTCACATTTCTGTGTTAGCGCTGTTGCATATTTAGTTTTTTGTCAGCTAGGCATTAATAATGATAAAAAACGAAAATTGGAGTCATTTCTAATTGATAAAATCGAAGATTTAGATGAAGTACCATACTGGTGGACAAGCAGGGATTATGCAATTTCTTTCTTGGTGTTAGCATGTTGTATCAATATGAATAAAAAAATATTCAACCTTTGTTGCAATGAATTAAATAAAAAATCCAATCCTGTCAAGGATGGGGCTCATAATATATTTTATGTTGCCTTGTGCCTTTTGAGCAGAATCAAGTCCAAGCATATTTTTAATTATGATAATCTGCCTGATAAACTTTTGTCGGAAATTTTGTTAAATGCCCAATTAGAAAATGGCTCATGGAGGGGAAACTATTCTATGAGAATACCCTCACCGGATATATTAGATCCTGAAAAACAAATCTATGGATGGAAAAAGGATAATAAAGGAACAAACATTGTCTTGCAAGACTTTAATGGGGTGTTCACTTCTGTTGTCTCTTTTGTTGCATTGGAAAACTATAAGTCGAGCCTAAATGGACGTTAAAAGCAAAATACCTGTTTTATCACCAAACATTGAAATCCTTCCTTTTGATAAGAACGAGTTTATCATAAAACAAACTGAATATGGACATCGCATAAATGTCAATAAGGATACTTTGGATATAATTAAATTAGTGGACGGTAAACGGAATCTTCAAAAGATAAATGAACTTTATGGTATACACAAAGGTGTGTCTGCCAATCTGCTTGACAATTTATTATTTGGTACCTTGGCCACTTACGGGATTATAGAATCAGCAAATGTTGAAATTAAGAAAATAGGAAAGCCCTCTTATTTAAAGCTAAGTTTCACATTGCTAAAGAATAAGACCATATTGCCAATAGTGAGGCTTATGTCCCCATTGTTCTCAGATAAATTATTTTACTTTTTACTGGCTATTTTTTCTTTGGTCGTTTTTGGAACATTAATCGCTCATTTTAACTCCATCAAAATAGGTCTTGAAAATCTCAACTTTGGTCAATGGGCATTATATATTTTATTTGCAGGTACAGTGTTGTTTTTCCATGAAATGGGACATGCTGCCGCCTGTCATCGATTTGGTGCTAAATTTGGGGATATTGGATTCGGTTTTTACCTACTTTCACCAGTGATGTTTGCCGATGTTTCAGATATATGGAAATTAAAACCGAATAAAAGAATCATCGTGAATCTATCTGGAATCTATATCGAATTACTGATTGCCTCCATATTGGTTTTATTTTTTTTTATAACTCGGACAAACAATTATTTAGTATACAGCTCGGCCATATCATTGTCATTGCTGGCTAATTTGAACCCTTTCCTTCGTTATGATGGATATTGGGTATTATCGGATATGATTGGGGTTCCAAACCTAAGAATGGCATCAAATAAAATTTTAAAAAAGGTTTTTCAAAATGAAACATCTATTCGTCACTTGAGAGGCAAAGATTTTTTTTTGGTATTTTATGCACTGACGAGTCAAATATTTATATTAATTGTACTAGGCGGAATATTGCTTTATGATTCGAATGGTATAATAAAATTCCCGGAAAATGTTTTTACTTATTTATCAGAGGTATTTTCAGGACGCTCAAGACCAAAATTCTCGGATTTGTATAGGTTTATATTACCCATCATTTTTTATGTTACTGTATTCAGTTTTCTATTTTCATATATAAAGGAGCGACAAAAAAAATGAAAACCTATAGTAAACATATAATTTTTTTTGCTTTACTCTTCACAATCTCTTTCGGATTTGGTCAAGAGACTCGACTTATGTTAAATGGCACGGTCAAAAGCCTTAACACTGAGGTTGAAGGCGTACACATTCTAAACCTTACTAGCAAGAGAGGGACCATAACCGATTCGTATGGACGTTTTTCTATAGGTGTCATATCAAAGGATACACTATTATTTTCATCTGTTCAACTAAAGCATAAATATCTGGTTGTAACAGAGGATATTTTATCCTCCAACCATTTGAGGATAGATTTAGAGGAGCTTATCAACGAATTGGAAGAAGTGGTTGTAAGACCATATAATCTGACTGGAATCTTGGACAAGGACATTTCAGCATTAAGGTTATCAAAAAATGTTGATGCTTCTTCTTTGGGGCTTCCCAATGCCGATGTGAGGGTCCTTTCCCAATATGAACGAAAACTGTTTGAAGCTGATAATGGAAAGTTTGTTAATTTGTATGGACACTACTTTGGATTGGGAATTAGCATCAATCTGCATAAAATTCTAAATAGAGCATCGGGGAGAACCAAAAAGCTAAAAAAATTGGTAGAACAAAATGAACAAACTATTAAATTAGAGGAGTTTGAGTATTTGTTCAACGATTCCCTTCGATTGCAGGAATTAAAAATCCCCTTTTCAAAAAAAGAACAATTTTTCGTTTATTGTCTCGCTGATTCCAATTTTGTTGATCTCATAGAAGCCGAAGACCACTTGGGAATATTAGAGCTTATTAAGAAGAAAAGCAAAATATTTATATCAGAAAACCGACGCCAACCTTTTTGATTCGGATGCTTTCGCACACTTCGAATCTTTAGCCTGATTCTAGTGTAGCCTTCCCTAAAAATGTAGCCTTCCCTAAAACGGTTTATCGGGACATTGTAGCCTTCCCTAAAAATAGGACAGCTTAAAATTAGAATTTTCTAACTTTAAATTTTAACTGTCACATGAAAAAAAGCAAGTTTACCGAGAGCCAGATCATCAAGGCACTGAAAGAGAACGAACAAGGTCGGAGCGTCGGGGAGATATCCCGGGAGTTGGGGATCGACAAGAGCACTTTCTACTATTGGCGCAAGAAGTACGGGGGCATGGAAGTTGCCCATATGAAGCGCTTGAAGGAGCTTGAGGAGGAGAACCGCAGGCTCATGCAGATGTACGCCGATGCCAGTTTGGACATCCGTATGCTCAAGGACGTACTGTCAAAAAAGTTCTAGGGCCTTCCGACAAGAAGCAGCGCGCCAAATATCTCCAGGAGACGTATTCGGTATGCATATCGCGTTCCTGCGGGGTGCTGGACCTTGCGCGGTCAATGTGGTACTACCATAGCAGAAGGGACGACACCGAGGTGATCGACGCCCTTTCCAAGCTGGCCGAAGAGCTGCCGACAAGGGGATTCGAGGTATATTACAAGCGTTTGCGTCGCGAAGGCCACAACTGGAACAGAAAACGGGTGCTGAGGGTCTACAGGTCCATGAACCTAAAACTCAGGAGGAAGCACAAGAAGAGGCTTCCCGCAAGGACCAAGAACCCATTGGAGGCCCCGATGGAGCTCAACGAGGTCTGGAGCATGGACTTTATGGCCGATGTACTGTCAGATGGGAGGAAGATAAGGGTGTTCAATGTGATGGACGACTGCAACCGGGAGGCCCTGGCCATGGACGTGGGGCTTAACTATCCAGCTATAAGGGTGGTGGAGACCTTATCACAATTGGGGGAAGAAATAGGCCTGCCAAAGACCATACGCTGCGACAACGGCCCTGAGTTCATATCCAAGGCACTATCGCAATGGTGCAAGAGCAGACGGGTGGAGCTGCAGTTCATCCAGCCCGGCAAGCCCATGCAGAACGGATATATGGAACGACTGAACAGGTTTTACAGGGAGGATGTGCTCGATGCCTATTGGTTCAACGACCTGCACCAAGTAAGGACACTGACCCAAAAATGGATGGAGGATTACAATACAAGGCATCCCCATTCATCCATCGGGGATATGCCGCCCAGGGAATACAAGAACCGTTTCGGGGAAGAATTCTTCCCCGAAACAGACAACATTAATGATAATTTTATGAATTTAGCGATGTCCTAAAAGGGGTAAGGCTACATTTGCACTATACACCACGCAAGATAATTGGATTTTAATAGCTTATTGCCAAATGAGAAATGCCTTTCGGGCGTTTAGGCTCGACCGCATTCAAAACCTAGTAGTAACCGATAAAAAATTCAATCCACATAAAATAACCTTGGAAGAATATTTTGAGGAATGCAGAAAAAATTGTCTTTCAACCCCTGACACACCTTTGACATAAGGTCAATCTAACTTTGCATCGAACAATAAAATTTAAAACTATGCAAACGGTAAAAATTGAGCCTTTTAACGTTATTGGAATTAAGGCAAGGACAACAAATGAAAACGGTCAATCAGCAAAAGACATTGGAGAATTATGGGCAAAATTTTTAACTGAAAAAATCGCTGAAAAAATCCCCAATAAAGTTGAGAATTCAATTTTCTCGATTTACACAAATTATCAGGGAGACTTCACACAACCATACGAAACTATTTTAGGTTGCAAGGTAAGTTCATTGCGAAAAATACCCGAAGGAATGGTTGGACAAGAATTTGAAGGCGGAAATTACTTGAAATTTGTTTCTAAAGGTAGTTTGAATGAAGGAATTGTTTATAAAACTTGGGAAGGAATTTGGAAATCAGGGATAAACAGAACTTACTCGGCAGATTTTGAGGTTTACGGAGAGAAATCGCAAAACCGAGAAAATGCGGAAGTGGATATATTTGTCGCGGTTAAAGAATAAATAATGGAACTAAAAACCAATCCGAAAGTAATTGAGAAATTTGAGAATTATCCTGATTTTGTTAGGGATAAGATGCAATATTTGCGGGAATTGGTAATTGAAACGGCAGAAGAAATGCAGGATATAGCCGTTTTGGAAGAAACCTTAAAATGGGGAGAACCCAGTTTTGTAACTAAAAACGGCAGTACTTTGCGAATGGATTGGAAAGAAAGAACACCTGACCAATATGCTATGTACTTTCAATGTACAAGTAGATTAGTCGACACTTTCAGATTGGTCTTCGGCCACAAATTTCAATTTGAGGGAAAACGGGCAATCGTTTTCAAACTCAACCAAAAAATCCCTGAAACAGAATTAAAGGGATGCATAAAAGCATCTTTAAGGTACCATAATGTAAAAGACCAAATAACATTGGGTATTTAAAATGAAAATAATAAAGTCAGTAGTCAACAATGCCGGATTACATTTGGCCGTAGGATAAGGGACATTTTGCAAAGACCGCCGCTACGGCTTACCTACTCGACATATCCGGATGCTCTATGTGATCTGGCAACAAGTTTTATTCGCAACACATTAAAAATCAACATATACGGCCACTATTTGGCCTTATCGACGACCGATGCCGCGGTTCACAAAACCTAGAACACGTCTGATAACTGCACCATCGTTAAAGTGTAGCCTTACCCTTTTTGAAGGCTCCCCCGTTTTCGGACAGCATAAAAATCAACTATTTTTATATCTTGACGTTGTGGTAATTTTTGGATTCGTACTTTTAGTATTTTACAACGGTATTTTCTTTAACAAGACCTTTTTTCTTTTTACTAAATTAAATCTAATTTTTCCATGAAAACATTTTTTGTCCATTTTGTCTTTCTTTTATCAGGTCTTTTTTCCTTCTCACAGGTTGCTGTAGAAATCCTTGAAGAGGAAACAGCTAACCATATGGTGTTCAAGGCAAGGAATACTTTGGATGAACCTGTGGAAATTACCTTTGAACTCAGTGAGGTCACTGGATTGGAACATGATGGGCAACCCATTGTAAAGCTCGTGGAGCCGCAAAAGATCTTATTGGTGGCCGAACTCAAAAAAATCGGGGGACCTATAGGCTATGTCTACGGTTACAACCAGGTCCTTATGCCGGACAGGCTCTACGACCCAGAGGATTACAAAAAGTTTGAAAAGGGGATCGTGGTCTTCAGCAGGGATGGTTGTACGAGATGTGCCTATGCGACGGATTACCTGGTGCAGAACAAAGTGGACTTTACCTTGCTCAATTTCACCCAACATCCCGAATACGGTGCCTATATGTGGGACAAGCTCAGGGAACAAGGGGTCATCGGCAACCAAGTGGGCACCCCCGTAATTATGGTGAACGGCCGGTTGAGCCATTCCCATGAGAACCTGAAACAGTTCGTCAGGACCTTGAAACAAACCCAACAGGGGGACAAATAGACCAGTTGGGATTCCATATTTTTTTCCTTTGGGCCTAAAACTCGATTTGGTGGATGTTCAGGGAACTTTCGTCGCTTCCTATGGGATTGTGGTAAAGGGTATTGAGGACGTTCCAGAAATTGCCATCCACTGCAGGGCCATAGCCAAATCCCTCAAAATGTGCTCCAAGTCCAAGGGCATGCCCTGTCTCGTGCACGACCAAGTCCAGATCGATTTCACTTTCACAGGCCGAAGAGCCAATATGAACATACAGAACTGTATTAATACGGCCCGTTGCATCATAGAAGGGATCTTCGACCACACGGTATTTGATCAGGTAGGCATCCCGATCTTCATGGCTCCCACCGATCCATGCATTTGCACCTATGGCCATTCCATTTGAATCAAACAGGGTCTTATTGTACAGTATGGTACAAATGGCATTCCCGTTGATATCTTTGATCAACTCATCTTCATCTGCCTTCATACCGATCACGGCTCCATTGTCGTCGAAAATAAAGGGTGTGTCCTCCAAGATGTTGCCCACAGCATTACCGGCCTCGTCATAGGCTAGTCCCACCATCTGATTGTCATGGCCTACGATGTTTCCCTCATTGTCATACTCAAAATATATGTTTTCAGAAGAGTATTCCGAGTCCTCTCCCTCATACGGGTAACTGAACGTCCCAACACCCGAAGAAACATGTCCACAATCAGTGGATGGATTGGGCCCGGAAGCGGTCCCATCACTAAAGATCAGTCCCTTAGAAACATTTTCATTGGGAGTGTTGCCTATGCTTGTCCTATCGAACAAGGTCATTCCCAATTTATCCTCGATGGCGTCCAAGGCTTCAGTTGCAAAAGCCACAGTACCGATTTTTACGGGTATCAGACCCTCATTTTCTATATCCCATCTTTTCAGTTTTCCATTGGTCAACTCGGAAAGTCCACACCCTGTTTGGTTGACATCGTCCTGATAAAACCAAGGAAAACCGGATGTATCAAGGTTTGTAGTGTTCAAATTTTCCAAAATACCGGATTCTCCCACGATCTCCGAGTCAAATCCGTTGTCATCATTATTACCGTTTTCGCCTTCTCCACCATTATCGCAAGAATGTAAGCAGAACGTCAATACTGATAGAGTCAAAATAGAAAGGTTGTTTTTCATTGGTTTGGTCTTATTTATGTTCAATAAATTTAAGTAAATCTTCTAATTCTCTGAGCAGGGACTACGAGCAATAGTAGAAGCAATCTCATTTTTGAAGACCACTTAAATACTTTATGTGCAATTTGACAAATTGATAAAAATTCTGTATAATAAATGCTGCCGTTACGGCCAATCTTAGAAAATTTGGAAGTTCAGCACACCTTTGATTGAAGATGTACATGTCAGTTTTGGTCTTATCTCTTTTATTTCAATAGCTCTCATGGACATCTTTGTTTGGCAATAAACTTTTTCCAATAATCCAAATTGTCTCAATTGGTGCTATGGACTTACTACATTGGACCGGATATTGGGATATGAGCCTGTTGACCATAAATAAAAAAGCATAGTCACATCAAAATATTTAAGTTCTACCGCAATGTGTACGATAAGCTTTCATCATATTCTAATTTGCCCACCATCTACAATAATGGTTTGCCCTGTTATCATAGCAGAGTCTTCTGAAACAAGGAATGAAACCGTTGCGGACATATCTTCAGGTTGAAGGTTTTTTGGAATGGCTTGCAGTTGTAGAAAACTTTCAAACGCTTCATCACCCGCCAATTTTCTATTCATTTTTGTATCTGTAAGTCCTGGGGCAATAACATTGACTGTAATACCATTTGCTCCAACCTCACTTGCCAGTCCACGGCTTAAACCAATAATACCACCTTTACTTGCTAGATAGGCAGACCCATGGGTTACGTTCATAAAAAAAGTTGTACTTGCTACATTTACAATGCGGCCGTAGTTGTTTTCAATCATTTGCGGGACAAAGGCCTTACTCATGAGAAACGTGCCATCTAAGTTTATATCCAGTATCTTTTTCCATAATTTGAAATCCAACTCTGAGAACAGCGCATGAGGATAAATTCCCGCATTATTTATTAATGCCGTAACAATACCCATTTCCTCTTTAACCTGTATCGCAAAATCTTTGGTTGCTTCTTCAGAAGTCACATCAACTATTGAAGAAAAGAATTTTTTTCCTTCAGCCTCGACTAATTTTCTTGTTTCATTAGGTTCAACTATGTCCGCCACTGCTATGTCAAATCCATCTTTTGCCAATCTGACTGCATGAGCCTGTCCCAATCCATTTGCTGCGCCTGTGATTACCGCAGTTCCTTTTGTTTTCATATTTTCTTTTTATTATATTTATTCTAAATTATATGCTCCTCTCAATATTGCTGTATTTGGTGGTCAGTTTGCGGAAATGGCTACATATTTTTTGAGTTCCGTGGGATTTTCTGCTTGTCTAACCAAAAAGTCCGCTACATCAGCCCTGTTTATGGAACCTATATCGAAACCTTGGTACAATTGGGTTTCAATTCGATATTTTTCCGTTATCGGACCATCCAGTAATGCACCTGGTCGCACAATTATCCAATTTAGGTTTGAATTGGTAATCATTCCTTCCATTTTTGTTTTATCTGCATAAACATCTTTAAGTGCGGTTTCTATGAATTCTTTGACAGCTTTTGAGGTGTAATCTATACTGTCCCCAGCACCAAAACCTGTAACAAAAATGAAAGGGGCATCAAGCTTGTTTTCGGTTTGAATTTCAATCAGTAACTTGGCAGAATCCGAAAACAAGGTCGTTGCCGCCATACTTGTCCCCGTTCCCAAGGTTACAAGCACCGCATCTGCATTTTCGACTGACCTTAACAGGTCAGTTTTGTTGGTAGCACTGCCCTTTACGGATGTCAACGCATCGTTGCCTACTTCAATTTTTGAACGGGAAAGGGCGGTTACCGTGTGTTTTCGTGCCAATGCTCTTTTAACTGTTTCTAGGCCAATACCAGCGGATGCCCCTATTATGGATATGTTCATTTTTTATTTTTTCTCTGTTAATATCATTTTTAAGATGAATAGACCGTTTTTAAAAAAGTTTTCAGGGTAGTTGGATTTCTGCCCAACAGATTTTTCAAATCGGTACTTGTAACATCCAAATCCCCTTGTTCTTGTGCTACGGAAAACCCGGATAGTACGCCGATGCTTTCCGTTGGAACACCTGCATGCGTAAGAGCTTGTGTAAATTCGTTTATACTTGGCGAAATGTATTGAATGGTTTTACCCGTGATTTCGGAAATTGATTTTGCCATGTCTCCATAGCTATATGCTTCTATATTGGTAAAGTCATAGACTTTATTTTCGTGTCCTTCTGAGATAAGGATATTAGCTGTGGCTTCAGCATATTCAGTACGCAAACCTGCACTTATCTTTCTCTTCCCAGCAGGCAGATAAATGGTTCCGGTTTCCAATACTCTATCACCAATAAAGGATGGAATGTAGTCCATGTACAGGTTGTTTTTAAGAATGGTATGGTTAAGGCCACTTTCTTTTAGCCATTTTTCCGTTAATAAATGCGATTGGGCTAGGAACCCCAATGGAGAAGTTTCAGTTTCGTTTCTGCGCTGAAAACTGGTATAGACCACGTGTTTTACACCTGATTCTTTTGAAGCTTTCACTACATTTTCGTGCTGTGACAATCGTGCAGTTAGGTCTTCTCCCGAAATAAATAGTAATTTTTCCGTGCCTTTGAATGCTGCTACCAGTGAATCATAATCATTATAATCTCCCACCTTTATATTGATATTTACATTTTTTAAGGTTTTTGCCTTTTCTTCACTTCGTGCCAATGCCGAAATCTCGTTGGCTTCAATTCCTTTTTGCAATAGAAAATCAATGACCAAACCACCAAGGAGACCTGTTGCACCTGTTATTAGAATTTTACTCATTCACCTTCTAATTAATGAGGTATTGTTTGTATTACAATAGTATGTAAATTTACTAACCAATAGTAATTACTATACTATTGGTTAGCACTATCTTCATGGTTAGTATAGATTTGAATTATGGAAAAGCGGAATATTGTTAAGTGTCATGCGAGCGGCATTCGAGCTGTAAAGGATGCTATGGATGTTTTGAGTGGAAACTGGAAACTTCCTATTTTGACTTCTCTTTACGAAGGCACAAAACGATTTAAACAAATTTCCCGAGAGGTAGAAGGCATTAGTGATAAGATGCTTTCAAAAGAATTGAAAGAACTGGAAATGAATCAGCTTGTAAAACGAACCGTTCTTGATACTTTTCCCCCTAAGGTGGAATATGAACTTACTGAACATGCGGCAACTTTAGAAAAGTTACTTGATGCCATGCGGGACTGGGGATTGTTACATAGACAAAAAATAGTTGGGAAATAGTATTTGAAATCCATATCCATTCATTAAAAAAGATAGTATGGTTCACTTACTTGCATATTTAAAAATCAATAACATGAAAGTTAAATTAACCAGTGGTTTGAACTCAATTAATCAAAAATGTTACTAAAATTTATTATTTCGCATAGCGAAAGCATATTGAAACGGTTAAAAGTTACCTATTCGGTTACCTTTTTTTGAAAAATAACGTAACATATTGGTTTGTAGTTACATATTGAGAATTTTTTAATCTGTCATTACTATTATAGTGCATAGAAAGGAAATCAACTCTGCCTAGCACTAGGATGATACTTTCTTTATTTAATCAGGAATTGGAAAATAATAAGGAAGAGAAATCAGGACCTCATATACAATGTTGGGTTTTAGGCTGGGATTTGTGGATTTGGTACAGTGGGATACCCCGTGGTTTGCAAAGTTCAGATTGGTTATAAAACAAATAACAAAAGTGGATATGAAGTTATTTTTTATGTCGGTCCATCATTTTTTTTTTGTGATGTTCACCCGTTCTACCTTTATCGCTTTGTTGCAATCGAATATAACAGGTCACTGGAATGGAAATGGACTATGACATGGTTTCTGGGATCTATAGTGAAGGGTGCTAAATGGTCAAACTATTAGCGTATGTTAATTTGTAAAATGCAAAAGGGAATCCCTTATTGTCATTTACATCAAGTTGCTGTACGGGTTTTCTCCAATGAAAGCCCCACCTTCTTGTCAGGAAGAAGTTTGATCTGGGGTGAAAAGAGGTTTAAGTTTACAGTTTTTCATAAAATATATATGAAATTAACCTAGGACTATGGATGGGAACGGGGTTAAAATATGGATGGCCGGATCATTTTTTGCAGTATGGGCAATGATTATTGAGACCATATAAATAAAAAAAACCTGAATAGATAAATTGCTTGAGATTTTTTTTGCATATGGGGAAGCAAAAGTACCGCTGAGCCTATAAGGTTGCAAATAGCTAGGTCATTTGTAAAATAATCTGGAAAACCAAGGTGGTAAAAAGTTATTTTTTATGTTGGGTGAAAGCAAAAAGTCAAATGCACTGAAAGTCATAAACAACAAGAATAATCCCGGCGATAACCAATAAATCAGTGTATATATACGTAGGCCATGTTGTTTTTGTTTAAATGTGAATACAGAATAGGGACACAAGGGGAATAACGGACAACAAACTACAACGATTGTGCCGCCGGGCTTTACTTGTGCCCCTCTTCAAATCTGTTTGATATTATATGATGGTCAATCCTCCGTCAACAACCAGTTCAGATCCAACCATATATGAAGATTCATCGCTTGCCAAGAACAAGGCTGCATTGGCTATTTCCTCGGCTTCACCAAACCGTTTTGCAGGTATTCCTTGTACGGCCTGCTGATATGCATCTACATTATCGACCAAAGCCTGGTTCATCGGCGTCCTAAAAATACCCGGATGTATCGAGTTGACACGTATATTGTGTCCGATCAATTCCGCCGCTGCCTGCATGGTAAGTGCTCTGACACCTCCTTTGGAAGTTGCATATCCTGGGTCTCCACCGGGAAGAGCAACCGTAGCGCCGACTGTGGATGACATGTTAATGATGGAGCCACCCTTTCGTTCAATCATTGCAGGTGCAACAGCCTTGATTCCTAGATATTGGCTATTCAGGTTGACGTCCAATATTTTTTTGAATGTATCATAATCGCTTTCCAAAAAAGAGGAATAACCAGCTATGCCCGCATTATTTATCAGAATATCAATTCCCCCAAATTCGGTGGTGGCTTTTTTTACAACTTTTTGCCAATCATCCGGAGACGTTACATTGAGTGTCGCATATATGGCTGTACCACCATCCTGTATGATTTGTTCCGCAACCTGCTTTAGATTTTCTTCGTTGATATCGGTAAGCATTATTTTTGCACCTTCCTTGGCAAATAATTTGGCATCAGTGGCACCAAAACCACTGGCTGCCCCTGTGATTATGGCAACTTTGTTTTTTAATCGTTTCATTTTATTTGTATTTTAGTGGTTCACATTGGCTCAATCACAAATTCCATCTGTGGAACATGATTGTCCATCTATTATATCCATCTTCTTTTCGATGTTGTTCTCGCTCCATTCCTCAAAGGTCTTGTTCAATGCCTCCAGGAAGGTATCAGCTTCTTTGGCACCGGAAACGGCTAATTTTTTGTTGAAAACGAAATAAGGGACTCCGCTGACACCTGCTAAACGGGCCTGATACAAATCCGTTTGCACTTCGTCCGCATAGTGATTGTTTTCCAGGACTATTCTTATTTCCTTTCCGTCCAGGCCAATGTTCTCTCCCAGTTCAATGAGCGTTTCGATATTGTCGATGTTTTCGCCCTCCATAAAATAGGCGTTAAACAGCTGTTCCTTTGCCTCATTTTGTTTACCCAGTGCTTTTGCATAGTGGGCAAATCGATGCGCTTTGATGGTATTGGCCGGGATTGCCCGGTCGAGATTGTAGTCAAGACCTGTTCCTTTGGCCATTTGACTGACATAGTTGTTCATGGCCCTGGCCTCCTGCAAGCTGATTCCCTTTTCATCGGCTAGAAACCGATCGAGCTTTACGCTGGCATCGGTTTGTAATCCCGGCATCAATTGAAAACTCTTCCATTCTACCTGGATTTTGTCTTTTTGGGGGAACCGTTCCAGTGCTGCTTCGAATTTTCGTTTTCCGATATAACAAAAGGGGCACATTATATCACTCCATATCTCTACTTTCATCATCGTATAAATTTTTTAAGGATCAGTAAGGGGCCATTTTGGGGCCCACGGTAGATTGTTGGTATGGGGCATTATGCGCCCATTTGTTCTTTGCTGAATTATTTTAGGAAATCCATCAGTAATTTCAATAATTCCTCTGGTTTTTCCTCCGCTGGGAAATGTCCGGAGCCTGCAATGATAGCGGATTCCACGTTTTCCGCTAAATTGCGCCATTCGTGCTCCACCAAAGGACCACTACCTAGTTCACCCGCAAAAGTGAGTACAGGCATGGTTAATTTTGAGGATATCATTTCACGGACCTGAGGGATGGTTTGGTCAATACCTCTATAATATTCAAAACTGGCCTTCAAGGTGCCTGGTTTTCTTCGCAATATTTCGATGTAGAAATCACGTGCATATTTTGGTATGGCATCGGGTGTTCCGCTTTTGGACTCAAACTGATACCCAAAATATACATCTTCCTTGCCCTCTACCAGTCTTTCATTGACCTCCAATGCACGGTTGAAATTGAAATGCCAAAGAAAATCACTGGTTCTTCTATCATCGGTTATCAATGGTGGGGAAGGTGAGGCACCCGGAATGATGGCTTCACCAACTACAAGCTTCAGTATTCTTTCGGGATGCAATGAAGCCATGGCATATCCAACCATTACAGCTAGGTCATGCCCGACGAAGTGAAATTTTTCATGCCCAAGGATATCCATCAATCTAAACATGTCATTGGCCAACGATTTAATATCGTATCCTGCATCAGGTCTTCCAGAAAGTCCAAAACCCCTTGGGTCGATTGCAATTATGGTAAAGTGTTCGCTCAATGGCAGCATTAAATCGCGCCAAGCATACCAGTTCTGAGGCCAGCCAGCATGTAGCAATAATGGCTCACCCTTTCCTCCAACAACGGCATGAATGTTTATTTCACCCGTATCCACCATCATACTCTTGAAAACTTGTTGAAAGCCTTCCGGTAATCGGGGAACATTGCTAACCGAGCCATACTCAATTGTGCTCGTTACCTTTTCTGATTGTTCAATATGTCCCATAGTTTTTTATTTAATTATTGCTCAAAATTACGGAAATGGTTACTTTTGTGCAAGTACTGACATATAAGTAGGGTACTAACATAAAAGTAAAAATTAAGTATAGTAATGAATTACAGTCAAAAAAAAATTGATATATCCGATGAAAAATGCCCGGTTAAGGCATCATTATCCATTTTGGGAGGTAAATGGCCCTTGATTATCTTATATCAGATTAACAATCGGATCATACGATATGGAGAGCTAAAAAGATCTATACCAGGTATTTCAGAAAAAATGCTCATACAAACCTTAAATCAACTTGTAGAGCATAAATTGGTACATAAAAAGGCCTATCCGGAAATTCCGCCTCGTGTCGAATATAGTTTGACGAATATAGGTTATAATTCTTTGCCCATTATAGATAAATTAGAAGAGTTTGGTAGGGCCCATCTTTTATGAAGGTACACCGTCAAGGACGATGATAAGGATGGTACATTTGGAAAACATATGTAATGGCTTGGTGTTTTCTAATTAAGCAAGAGCATCGGTGTATCGGTGTTGATGCGAAACCAGGTAGGCATTTCCAGAATTTTGGATTCTTGTTTTGTTTTGAACAGACCTTATCTTTAATATTTTAGCACCCTGTTCTGCCAAACAGGGTGCTGCTCAACTCAAAACATATACAAAATGAAAAAAATGTGTATGTAGCATTATTTTTTTTGATATTCAGCATTGATGTCCAAGTGTACTTCTTCACTTAGCATGGCTTCGGGATATTTTGTGCCTATATTGAAATCAGACCGTTTAATGGTTCCTGACAATTTGATGCCCGCTGTAGTTTTTTGGTTCTGAGGGTTTTCAACTGTGCCCCGATACCACATATCCATGTCAACATTTTTGGTGATATCCTTTACGGTCAATTCGCCAGAGAGTTTAAATTTACCCTCTCCTACACGTTTAACATTCTTACTCTTAAAGGTTATTAGAGGATATCGTTCTACTTCAAAGAAATCGGGACCCTTTAAATGGTCATCCCGGTAGCTGTTGTTCGTGTTGATCGAAGCTACCTGTATGACCGCTTCCACATGGGCATCACTAAAATCCGTTTCGGAACTTTCTATGGTAGCCTCAAAATCATCGAAGGTCCCGGAAATATCCGATATGCCCAAATGCGTAATGCTGAAACCCAATTCAGAATGTGGTCGATCTAGTATCCAAAGTTCCTGCACTGTAAAGGCAGTTAGTGATAAAGCAGCTAAAATTGCAATGAATAATCCGTGTTTTTTCATCATGGTTGTTGTATTAAGGGTTCTACTTTTCAGTTATGGTCTATCTTTTGGATCGTATGGTGTAATAGGTTTTTGTCTTTTTTGGTTCCTCGGCTTGTTTGACTAGGAAATCGGCCACATCCGTCCTGTTAATTTCACCTACTTCAATGCCTTTGTACAGTTGGTCCTCGATAATATATTCTTGGGTCAGTGGGCCGTCCAAAAGTAAACCGGGACGCACAATGATCCAGTTCATCTCGGTTCCTTCGATGATTTCCTCCATTTTAGACTTATCGGCATATACATCCTTCAGGACGGTTTCCATCATTTGTCTTACTGGTTCTGGCACAAAATGGATACTTTCTCCAGCACCAAATCCGGTTACGAGAACAAAAGGGATGTCAAGAGCTTTTTCAGCTTGGATATCGACCAATAATTTTGCAAAGTCCGAAAATAGTGTGGTGGCTTTGGTGCTGGTACCCGTTCCCAAGGTCACGATGACCGCGTCGGCACCTTCCAGGGCGTCAAGCAAATCGGTTCTGTTGGTGGCGCTGCCCGAAATGGATTGGAAATTGGAATGATCAATCGTTATTTCCGATCGGGAAAGGGCGGTTATTTTGTGGTTTCGGTCTAATGCTCTATATACGGTCTCTAAACCGATTCCTGCAGATGCTCCAATTACGGTAATTTTCATTTTTATTTTTTTAGTGATAAATAGTTTCGAGATAAGCTTTTAATGTTGTTGGTTTTCTGCCTAAGAGATTTTCCAAATCGGTGCTGGCAACATCCAGTTCACCTTGTGCCTGAGCCATGGAAAATTGGGTCATCAATCCAATCTCCTCCATCGGAACTCCTGAATTAACCAAAGTTTGAGTGAATTCATCGGCGGTTGGCGCCCGGTATTGCACGTCTTTTCCCGTGATTTCAGAAATGAACGTCGCTATCTCCCTGTAGTCATATGCTTCAACATTGGTAAAATCATAGGCTTTGTTTATGTGTGCAGAAGGGTTGGCCAGTATGCTGGCGGTAGCTTCAGCATACTCTGAACGTAAAGCGGGACTTATTTTACCATTGGCAGCGGGTAGGTATATGTAGCCTGTCTCCAAAAACTTATCCCCTAAAAAAAATGGAATGTAATCCATGTACAGGTTGTTTTTTAAAATGGTATATCTAAGGCCGCTTTCCTTTATCATTTTTTCTGTCTGTAAATGGGAATGTGCCAAAAGCCCCAATGGGGAGGTGTCGGTTTCGTTCCTGCGTTGAAAACTTGTATACACGATATGTTGGATGCCTGCTTTTTTAGCCGCCCTAACGACATTCTCATGTTGTTTGAGGCGGGTGGATATCTCTGTGCCGGAAATAAAGAGAAGGGTTTCCGTTCCCTCAAATGCAGCTACCAATGATTCGTAACCCGAATAATCCCCCAGTTTTATATTAACGCCCTTGTTTCTTAGGTCTTCGGATTTTTCCAAATTCCTGACAAGGGCAGAGATTTGACGGGACTTGATTCCTTTTTGTAAAAGGGAATTTATGGCCGTAGCTCCATAGTGCCCTGTGGCCCCTGTGATTAGTATCATTTTGTTTGAATAACTTTAAATATGGATTATATTTGTTTCTCAAAGTAACTAATAATAGTTCAAATAAGTTACAGTTAAATGGTTGAAGTCGGAAAAATAGTGGTAACAAAAAGGTAACTCTAAATGAAAGCCAATATGGAGTTTTATGATTGCCCGGTAACGGCAACCCTTGAGGTCATTGGCGGAAAATGGAAGCCGATTATTTTATATGTGCTCATGTCCGGAACCAAGCGATTTGGGGCCTTGGCGGTACGTATCCCGAACATTTCAAGAAAAGTACTTACCGAACAGTTAAGGGAATTGGAATCGGATGGACTATTGATCCGAAGAAAATACAAGGAGATTCCCCCTAGGGTCGAATATACTTTGACCCCGGAAGGTAAGAGTCTTTGGGATGTATTCAATGAAATGGCCATCTGGGGGAACAACAATAGGAGAATAGTAAAAAAGTAACTCGCTATGTGTAAAAGGCAGCCCTTTGTATTCAAACAATAGCAGCGTTTTTACTTTGAAAACAACAATGTTCTCTCTAAGTTGCTGTCATTTTTTCTTTATTGGACTTGGTAACATTTTTCCGCTATGGGAGCAACAGGGTGATTTTACTTTTTTGAAAATGATGTCCAGATAATATTTGAAGAATTGAATTGGGCACAACCCCTGATCCAAAATTACATTTGGTTTCCATTGCCTGTTTTCTATTGGTTTTGTTTGGATGTTCTAGGTGTTTTGCCCATATGTTTCCAGCGTTTGTGGGTCCATAGATAGTATTCAGGTGCTTCTTTAATGGATTCCTCAGTCATTTTCAGGAAGGATTCAGTGAGTTCAAACCTTTTCATTTCTTTTGCATGTTCAGTGATCAACTTGAAAGAACCATGATAGTGGCCACGTTTTATTTTATTGACTTTTAAGTAAACAGCGGCCAGATCCAGTTTTCTGCACAATGTTTCAGCTCCTGTGTGCGCCGGAACGGTTATCCCCATAAAGGATGTCCATAACAAGGCCTTTTTCACCATAGGTGATTGATCGCTCAAAATCCCATATGTCCCAAGTATACCCGCACGTTTGTTTTGGTCCACAAGGGCCCAGGTTTCTTTGGTAGTGATCAAGGTGGTATCAAATTTTTGACGGATATTACGTACCAGTTGATCAAAATATTTATTTCCCAATTTCTGGTAGATGGCATATCCCTTGGAACCAATGTGTGTATCCAAAGCGATGACCCATTCCCAGCTGGCATAATGTGGAAACATGAGCATGACACTTCTGTTTCTGGCTTCGAGCCGGTGTAGTAGACCCAAATTATCAAAGGTAAACCGTCTTTGAAGCTCTTCGTTGGAAATTCCCATAGTCTTTATCATCTCCAAAAACATATCGCACATATGACGATAAAACCTTTTTTCAATATGCAGACGTCGTTCTTGGGGCTTTTCAGGGAAAACAAGTGCCAAGTTGTAGCGAACAACCTTTTTGCGATATCCTATTACATAGTACACAAGTAGGAAGAGGCCATCTGAAATAAAGTAGATGATTTTAAAGGGTAATCTGGAAATGAGCCAGAGCCATGGATAAACAAGGATATATACTGTCAGTTGCATCAATGATGATTATTGGCACAAATATAATTGATGCCTTTATTTAAATTGCCAAGTAATTGATATTTGGGTTGGCAAGACTTTTAATACTATAGTGACTCTTTTTAAATGGACATAATCATATCAAGTATGAGGAATAATACTTGTACATGGTTCGATTCATCAGTACTTCATGATAGTATGAAAGTGGCCTTGCCAAGTGGTTTTCGGATACCATAGAAAAACATATCAGGCATCTATTACAAGATTGTGAAGTGGGATTTTTTAAAATGGATCAATTGATTAAATCAAATATTTAATAAATATTTTTTGGCTAAGTTCAGTCCACTTTTGGTTGAAGATTTACAGCCGTAAAAAGAATTAATCCTTGTCAATAGTAATTTTGATTTTTTCTTGGGTGTTGGACAACCAAGTCTTCAAGGTGTTTTTTTTGGCGTTCATTTTATCTCGATACTTCTTTTGTTTTTCGTCCCTCTGATCCCCAAGCACGTCCAATTTGCTTCGGGCATTTTGCTTGGCATCGCCAACGGCGTTTTTGACATTCTCCTTGGCTTCTTCTATTTCCTTATGCTTCGCATCAAGGTCGGCTTCGATGGCCTTGGATATTTCTTCATCTTTATCTACAAGAGAGATTTCTGCCAACGCCCCAATACTCGAATTCAACGGAGTTTCCTATTGCTCAAAAATGTGGGCGACCACCATGACCTTTCCATTGGACAAATCAGTGGATACTTTTTCGAGCAGTTCATTGGTACTCATTGAATTGATTGTATCGGTGTTCAGACCTGCCAATGAACCCAATGTTCCACCAAACCCACTGTAGGTATTTTCCTTGAGGTTGACTTTTCCATTTTCTTCCTTTTTGATAATTATATAATCCGTAAGGTTTATGTCTCCTTTTTCCGTTTAGTTCCTGTAGCGTTTCCAATGCTTAAAACACATCACTTTCGTTGGTTGTCGAAAATTGAATGATTTTTTCTATTTCTTTGTTTTTTCTATGGTTTTTAACTTCTGACCGATTTGATTTCACAGTATTGTTTTCCAGTTGATTATAAATTATCGATATGGCCTTGAACCTAATCCATTAGAATGGTTCAGGGTTGGAAGAAGTGGGCTGGATTTTTAAAATCCAGCCCGTTCCAATGTCTAACATAAAAATACACAGAAAATCAGAACATTCTGTCCTTGTTCCAGTTGCCCACCATTTCAACAAGGTTGTACCCTGTTACAGGTTTTCCTCTAAAAGTTCCGGTAATATTGCATAAGCCTTCGTATTTAGGTAAAATGTCAGAAGGCACTTCCTGTTCTTTTTTGATTGCCCTTACGATCAGTTCAGCCTCCAGTTCGGGTATCTTGATGACCCAATTGGTCGGATAGCGTTGCCCCATTGGGCTTATCCAGAACTCGCTTGCAGATTCGGCAAGAGGTTCGACATTTGCAACAATATGGGAACAATCCGGTTCTGCCATGGTCACCCAACTGGATAGTTTTCCATAAAGATAGATATCCCATAAACCCAATACATCTCCGTTATCGAGTGTAAGGTTCATCCATGTCCAGTACATGTCCTGTTCCTGAAAGGTTCCTTTCATTGGCTTTTCTTTGTTTCCAAAGAAATCATGGCGCCAGAACCATTGCCTGTCATACCATGTTTTGCCAAAAACCTTATGGGTCTCGCCGTTGAAGTTTAAAGTGCCACTGCCCAATCCTTTGGTTACGGAGTATTGTCCTGTGGGAATATTGCCCACAAAATCGAAGACCCCGGTCCCGCCATTGTAGATGACCTCCCCGGGAAACTGCATATCAAGTTCCACCGAGCCCCAGTCGAAATTGGCAGAGGCCTTAATGGCGTGCAAATCCCCACTTATTTTGCTATTCGGCATCTCAATGAACATGCAATCGGTTTCGTATTTTACCTCTTCCTCTGAATGAATAATCTCATCGCTTTTAAATGTCCCATTATCTATATCAAATACATTGAAAATGCTGAGGAATTTTCGAGGTACTCCAGCGGGTGCCGGTACTTCAAGTTGGTGGATGAGAATGTTGAATTTTCTGCCTTCTTCTGTTTCAACATCGGCAATGGCAAAGAAGGAATTGGTGCCCATGTCGGGTTTAAAGGCCAAATCACGTTCTGCGTCTATCAAATGGGGGATACTTAATTTTTTTGAACCTGTTTTCATTTTTACTACTTTTAAAGATTATACCTTAAAAGTAAAAAGCATTTGGGCCACATTTTTTGACATAAGTCAAAAACGGATATTGGCCCTTATCCTGCTCAGTGTTTCTTGGCTGATATTCAAAAGGTTGGCGATATCCTGAAGGCTGACCCTTTGAAGGATATGGGGAAACCTTTCAACTATTATCCTATATTTGTCCGTGGCAGTGTTTTCCGTAAGCCTTATTTTTTCTTCGAGAAAGATGCAATATTCTTCGGCTATTTTTCTTCTGTAAGTTTCCATTTCCGTGTATTTGTTATATAGGGCTACCAAATCTGGATGGTAGACATATTCTATGGTTGAGTCTTCCAGGAACTGGGCACTGTCGATGGAAGGTAGTTCTAAAAATACACTTGAGGTGGATCCAAAAATTAAATTTTCAAAAATGAACATGGTGTTTTTCTCCTTCCCATTTTTATGGTAAAATGTCCTTAAGCATCCTTTTGTTATCAGATAAACACTGTTCGGGAATTGATTTTCACGGTATAAAAAATCCCCCTTTCTTTTATGGAGCACCTTTATCTTGGACAAAAGTTCTTTCTCGATTATAGGGGACATAGCCTTGTACTCCTTAAACTTGTTGATAAAACCGATCATTCGTGGTTACATTTTTTTAGACAAACTGACTTAAATTATTTTCATACAACTGAAAGTTAGGGATTTTCTGAATGTTTAATGGCGTTCTTAAATCATTGAGGAAGGTTTGAGCAGGGAATACACAAAAATGGGAGATTAAAAAGTTGGTTTTTAAGCAAACATTTAAACTTAAATCAGTTCGTGAAATTAAATTTAGAAGAGGCACCGTTCCGCCATTTTTTTTGGAAATCGTTATAGATAACCTTAATGCGAGGGGTGAGTCCGTTGATCAAGTTGGTCTTAATGAAGGCGATGCTGTACGGAGTGACCACTGCCATAGAATTAGATTGTGTTTAAACCACTATTTGGCAAGAATGTTTTTTCTATGCTGAATGCCCCGATCCAACATGGAATTAATGACACTGTCCAGGGTTTTACAATAAAGGGGCAACGAATATTCCACATTTATTGGGCGGGTTTCATTAACTTTTCGTTCTACCAGGTCGTTCATTCTATGCTCTTTCACTTCTTTGGATAGGATTCTAGACATTATCTTTGCCACTTTCGACAATTTTGAACCTTACTGGCCCCTCACGCATAATAGAAATCAATATAAGTTTCCACTTTCCCCCGACCACATCCAAAGTATCCCGTATGGCCATTCCTGCTTTTTTACGATCTTTAATTTTTTCTTCTTTCCTATCCATGTCAGACCTACTATTCTATTGTAGTATACTACTAAAATTAGTCAAATGTTCTTTTTCTTTAATTGTTAAAAAAATAGTACACTTTTAGTTGACGTAGTTACAAGAACAAATTAATTGAAATGAACATTCAAGTGACCTTGGCATGATTTTTTTTAGGTTTTATCGCCATTGGAATGGGGGAATGACTTGAGAGTTTTGAAAAACAGACCATATTAAACCATTTCGGCTGGAATGTTTCTTGAACCCTTATTCCAAGGTTTATTGCATGGTGGTAAGTTGTCATCTTAAAATTAGATGATTCTTCCATGCTTAACAATGTAGAGTGGAAATAGGGATTTAAAGATTGATATAGAGGAAAAATATGTTCGATACGGTGCATTTTCAAAATTTCGGTTAGTCGTTTTTTTTATGCGGAATGAATCAAGCGGATTCTTTATTAATGAAGTAAGGGCCTTGTGAATTTGTGGTCATATTGGAAAATGGAGATTCAAAACATCAGCAATAATTAATTTTGTACTTGACATTAATACAATAATTTTACGGTATGATAGGCAAGAAGGAAATTCTCAGGTGTTCAGTGGAAAGCTTTACAAAATACGGGAGCAAGCATTTTACGATGGATGAAATTGCCCAAACACTTGGAATCTCCAAAAAGACCATTTATAAATACTTCAAGGGCAAAGAGGATCTTGTGATGGCGAGTGTCAAGGTTTTGACCGATGAGTTCGCTTTTGAAGTGGAGCAGATCATCAAAGAGAATCAAGACCCCATTACCAGTATAGTGCTGATCTATGAAAATGGATTTGAACGGTTGAAAAAATTCAGACCCTCTTTTATTTTTGGAATCAAAAAATATTACCCAAGCGCCTACGAGGTTTTTCAGGGTTTTAGATCCCATATCATAAAAACGGTTATTTACGATTTACTTGAAAAGGCAAAGAAAAATGGGTTCATTCTTCATGAGGTCAAATTGGATTTATTTTGCGATTTGTACTTTAATAAATTCGAGGAGATATTGTTCAAGGACAATTATTTCATTGAACGGTATCTCGATACGGACGTCTTCAAACATTTAATCATTTATAATTTAAGGGGCATTACCGTATCCGGTTATGACAACAAATTATTGGGATAATCCAAAGATTATCAATTTTCTTCCTTTTTTAAAAGTAGCGGAGGCCATCTGCGCAAGGTCGACCAACTGTAGGGTACAAACAAAATAGAAATGATGCGATGCACAAGCTACTTGGAGTCTGGTAAGGCGTCTTTTAGTTTCAATGTATTAAATTACTGATAAACAGTGTTTAACAAATTAAAAAAACATTAAGAAAAAATTAACCATAATTAGTTCGGAATGTTGCGAACTAAACGATAATTTTGCGCCGTAAACGAACAAGATGGATTCTACAGAAAAAAGAAAACGTGAGCTGGTTGAGAAGCTGGGTATTTTATTGGAGAAAAAAGAGCATATGGCCCCTGTCGCCGCAAGAATTTTTTCATACATCATTCTAACGGGCAAACAGGGCACCACCTTTGAGGACTTGGTGGAAAACCTTTGTGCGAGCAAAAGCACGATATCAACACACCTTAACCATCTCCAGGATTTAAGGAAATTGGAATACTTCACCAAAACCGGTGATAGGAAAAAATACTTTATCATCAATACCGATTTCAATACCATGGTCCAAAGGATTACCGATATGGTAGAGGATTGGAAAAGGGAAAAGCAAATTCATCTGGAAATTATGGATTATAAAAAGGATGTCAATGTGACATTGGAAGAGCAAAACAGATTTGAACTTGACTTTCATATCGATTATATCAAATTCTTGGATGGAGCGACAAGTTCGATAAACAAGCTGAAAGAAACATTAAAAACAAATAAAACCAATATTCAATAGAAAAATGAGACGAACAATCATAAATCTTTCATTCCTAGCAGGAATCACAGTAATATTATTGGCTAGCTGTAAACAAAATCAACAGGGGCCCCAGCAGCAAGGTCCATTGCCCTTTGAGGTGGCCACTGTGCCGAATAAAAATGTAACTGCGTATACCACTTACCCAACAACCATCGAGGGGATTATAAACAGTGAGGTGCGAGCCAAAGTTTCCGGGTATATCCAAGAGGTGTTGGTGGATGAGGGCCAAAAAGTGAGAAAGGGCCAGCCCTTGTTCAAGTTAGAAACGCAATCCCTGAGCCAGGATGCCGAAGCGGCGAAGTCTCGCATTCGGGTGGCACAGGTCGAGGTTGATAAATTAAAACCTTTGGTTGAAAAGAAAATCATCAGCGAGGTCCAATTGGAAACGGCCCAAGCTAATTTGGCACAGGCCAAAAGCAATTATAACAGCATCGTTGCCAATATAGGATATGCCACCGTGGCAAGTCCAATAGATGGATATGTGGGGGCCATTCCTTTTAGGGAAGGATCCTTGGTCAGTGCCACCAATGCAGTTCCGTTGACCACGGTTACGAGCATCGACAAGGTCTTTGCTTACTTTTCAATGAATGAAAGGGATTATCTGAACTTTCTTCAGCGCGCTGAAGGCAAGACCTTACAGGAAAAAATCAAGAATTTTCCAAGGGTGGCCCTGGTCATGGCCAATGGGCAGACCTATGAGCAACAAGGCACTATCGAAACCGTAACAGGACAGATAAACGCCAATACGGGCACGGTCAGTTTTAGGGCTGTATTCGATAACCCGAACACCTTGTTGACCAATGGGAACAGCGGTACCATAATGATTCCAAAAACATATGAAAACGCAGTTGTGGTTCCACAAGCGGCGACCTATGAACAGCAGGGGCAAACCTATGTATATACCGTTGGAGAGGACAATACTGCAAAATCCACTTTGCTTGGAATTGCCGATGAAAACCGGACATTCTATATTGTCGATTCAGGTTTGAAAGCTGGGGATTTGATTGTAGTGAGCGGAATCGACAAGTTGAGGAACGGTACGCCTATCCAGCCCCAAAAAGTTGCATTTGACAGTATTGCAAAGCCAATAAAACCCCTTTTTCAATAAAATAAGAAAATAGATCATGTTAAAAACATTTATAGAAAGACCGATACTTTCTACCGTAATTTCCATCATTATCGTCATATTGGGGGTTTTGGGATATACAACATTGCCTGTTGAACAATATCCCGATATTGCACCTCCGACCATTCAGGTCAATGCCACCTATCCAGGTGCGAGTGCCGAAACGGTAATGGAAAGTGTCATTATCCCAATAGAAGAGCAAATCAATGGGGTGGAAGGTATGACCTATATAACTTCCACGGCTTCCAATGACGGTTCTGCCAATATTACGGTGTATTTCGATCAAGAAATGGATCCTGACATTGCTTCTGTAAACGTACAGAACCGGGTGGCACGCGCAAATGCGCTCCTGCCCCAAGCAGTGGTACAAACAGGGGTGATAACCCAAAAACAACAGACCTCCGCCCTGATGTTCATGGCGGTCTATACGGAAAACGAGGAAGAGTATGATGCGACCTATGTTCAAAATTACTTAAAAATCAATGTGATCCCCGCTATCCAACGTATCAATGGAGTGGGTAACGTTCAGGTATTTGGAACCGGTGATTACGCCATGCGGATATGGCTCAAGCCTGAAAAGTTGGCGGCCTACGGTTTGGTGCCCGCGGATGTAACGGCGGCTTTGCGGGAACAGAGCCTTGAGGCTTCTGCAGGTTCCCTTGGGCAAAATGATGGACAGTCTTTTACCTATAACATTAAGTATAGTGGACGTTTCAAAACCGAGGAACAATATTCCAATATTGTAATTAAAGCGCTTGATAATGGTGAGTACTTACGCCTAAATGATGTGGCATCCATTGAATTGGACGCACAGGGCTATGATGTGTTTGGTTTTACCGATGGACATCCCAGTGTGAATATGGGTATATTCCAAACGGCAGGTTCCAATGCGCAAGAAATCATAGAGAACATCAAGTCGGAGATGGACCGCCTTTCCCAAGATTTCCCTGAAGGTGTGGATTATTTGATCAACTATGATACCAATGAGTTTTTAACGGCATCGATGAACAAGGTAAGAAGTACACTGATCGAGGCCTTTTTATTGGTGTTCCTCGTAGTGTTTATTTTTCTGCAGGACTTTCGGTCTACCTTGATTCCTGCTATTGCGGTGCCTGTGGCCATCGTGGGTACGTTCTTCTTTTTGAATTTATTTGGTTATTCGGTCAACTTATTGACTTTGTTCGCATTGGTATTGGCCATTGGTATCGTTGTGGATGATGCCATTGTTGTAGTGGAAGCAGTACACGCTAAAATTGATGAAGGAGCCAACGATGCCAAAAAGGCAACATTGGATGCCATGCATGAAATTTCAGGCGCCATTATCTCCATAACCTTGGTCATGGCAGCCGTATTCGTCCCTGTAACCTTTATTCAGGGACCTTCAGGGGTATTTTATGAACAATTTGGTATAACCTTGATCGTTGCTATTTTGATTTCTGCCGTAAATGCCCTTACCTTGAGTCCGGCTTTATGTGCACTGTTCTTAAAAGGCCATGATGATGAGGAGGACCATGAAGGGCAAAAGAAGTCATTTTTACAGCGTTTTTATGACCGTTTTAACAAAGGGTTCAACGCTACGGTAACCCGCTATGGAAACTCCCTACGATTCTTATACCGGAACAAATGGACCACGGTCTTAATACTCTTGTTGTCCGGAGTGGGCATATGGTGGGCGGCAAACAGCACTCCCACCGGTTTTGTACCTGAAGAGGATCGGGGAATCATATTCATGAATGTGGAATTGCCCGCGGGTTCATCGTTGGACCGAACCAGTTTGGTAACTCAGGAAATATACCAAAAGGCCAAACAGATTCCCGGGGTAGATGCCGTAACCTCTATTAGTGGTAGAAGCCTTATAAGTGGATCTGGAAGTAACTATGGCTTAGGCTTTATCAAGCTCAATGACTGGAGCGAACGAGAAAGTGAGACCGAATCATCACAGGCCATTATCGGGCAATTATTTGGAATAGCAGCCACCATTCCGGAGGCCAATATCATTTTCTTTGCGCCACCAAGTATTCCAGGGTTTGGGCTGTCAGGAGGGTTTGAGGTCAATTTGTTGGATAAATCAGGAGGGAACTTTGATGAACTGGATAAGACCACCAAGGAATTTATCGGTAATTTGATGAAACACCCTGAAATACAGTATGGACAAACGTCCTTTAATACCAATTATCCCCAATATGACCTGAAAATCGATGTTCCGTTGGCCAAACGATATGGTGTGTCGGTCAGTAGTATTTTTTCCAATCTACAAGGGTATATAGGTAGTATATATGCTGCTGACTTTGCTAGGTTCGGTAAGCAATATCGTGTGTATGTCCAAGCCAAACCCGAAGATCGGGCCAATGTGGAATCCCTTAATGAAATATATATCAGGACAGGTAGTGGGGAAATGGCCCCGATTACCCAGTTTATCGATTTGGAGCGTATCTATGGGCCACAATCGGTAACCCGATTTAATCTCTATACCTCGGCAAAGGTCAACGGAGCTTCCAACCCTGGATATAGTACCGGTGACGCCATTGCGGTTGTGGAGGAAGAATTGAAAACATTGCCCAGTAATTATGAATTGGCGTATTCAGGGCTTTCCCGTGAAGAGGTCAATGCTGGGAATCAAACGACGATGATATTCCTTCTGGTAATCATTTTCGTGTATTTCCTTCTGGCTGCACAATATGAAAGCTACTTTTTGCCATTGGCTGTGATATTTTCGTTGCCCTTGGGTGTTTTTGGAGCGTTCTTTTCAACGAAAATGTTTGGCTTGGAAAACAACATCTACTTCCAGATAGCTTTGATCATGTTGGTGGGGCTCTTGGCCAAGAATGCCATCCTTATCGTGGAATTTGCCTTGCAAAGAAGACGACGGGGAGAAAACCTGGTAGATGCCGCCATTCATGGTGCCCAGACACGTCTGCGACCCATATTGATGACCTCATTTGCCTTTATTTTAGGATTGATGCCATTGGTGTTGGCCAAAGGTGTGGGGGCCGAAGGAAACAATTCAATTGGTACCGGGGCTGCCGGCGGAATGCTTATAGGAACCATATTGGGAATATTTGTCATTCCAAGTTTGTTCGTTCTTTTCCAATGGCTGCATGAAAAAGCATCCAAAAAAACCATTGTTGAAACCAGAGAAGCATAATTATGAAATTCACCACTAAAAGTATAATCAGCAAGTTCATGGTTTTGGCCGTAATGGCCGCAACCTTACAGAGTTGTTTCGTTGCAAAAAACTATGACCGTCCAGAATTAAAGGAAATAGATCGGTTATATCGCACGGACAATTTGTCTCAGGACAGTATATCCATGGCGGATATATCATGGAGGGACCTGTTCAGTGATGTTCAGTTGAAATCATACATAGAGCAGGGTCTTGAAAACAATATCGATATTAGGATTGCGCTACAAAATGTCGTGGCCGCCGAGGCCTACCTAAAGCAAGGAAAAGCGGGATATTACCCCACACTTTCCGGAACTGCGAGCTTTACCAGGACCAAAAACTCGAGGAATAGCCAGTTCGGTAGCTTTTTTACTAGCGCCCTCGAACAATATGAGCTTTCCGGAGCTCTTTCCTGGGAAGCTGATATTTGGGGCAAGATTCGAAGCAACAAAAGGGCAGCCAGTGCATCATATTTACAGAGTGTTTCGGCGCATCAGGCCATTACAACAGACTTGGTTGCCGGTATAGCCAGTACCTATTATCAATTGTTGGCCTTGGACAAACAGTTGGAGGTTTCCAAGCAAACCTTGGAATCCCGAAGGAACAGTTTGGAGACCACCATTGCCCTTAGGGAAGCAGGACAGCTGACCGAGGTTGCTGTAAAACAGACGGAAGCGCAAGTTCATACCACGGAGATAATTGTCATCGACCTGGAGAACAACATAAAATTGTTGGAGAACGCCTTCAGTATCCTTTTGGGCGAAGCTCCTCAAAAAATTCAACGTGGTAGTCTTGACGATCAAACCATTGACACGGAACTGAGTACGGGAGTGCCCTATTTGCTGCTTACAAACCGCCCGGATGTGGTCCAGGCAGAGTATGGTCTGATCAATGCCTTTGAATTGACCAATGTGGCCAAAAGTAGCCTATATCCATCTTTTAGCCTGTCAGCTGCAGGAGGCTTTCAAAGTTTAGAGCTTGACAACTGGTTGGATGCCAGTTCGCTGTTTTCCAATTTAGCGGCTTCGCTTACCCAGCCTATTTTCAACGGGCGACGTCTTCGTACCCAAATGGAGGTGGCCAAAGCACGTCAAGAGCAAGCGCTATTGGGTTATAGACAGACTTTGCTCACTGCTGGACGGGAAGTCAGTGATGCCCTGTATACTTATGATGCGGAAACGCAGAAAATGGAAGCACGTTCCAAAGAGCTTGAGGCCTATGCGATGGCCGAAGATTATTCAGAGGAGTTATTGGACAATGGCCTGGCCAACTACCTTGAGGTGTTGACCGCCCGTCAAAATGCGTTGAACTCCGAACTTAATTATGTGAATTCCCAATATAACCAATTGACCGCCATCGTAGAGTTGTATCGGGCACTTGGTGGGGGCTGGAAATAAAACACATATCTATGATGGGAACCATATTAGTAGCAACGAATTTTTCGAAGACATCGGATAACGCGGTATTATATGCTGCTCACTTGGCAAAATTGTTTAAAGCTAAGCTTGTGCTCTTTAATGTGTTCAAGCTGCCTGTGCACGCTTCGAACACTTGGTTATCCGCTGAATCCATGGATGCAATGGTAGCGGTCAACAGGAATCGGTTAAAGGAACAGGCCTTGGGGTTATCCGAGGAATTTGGCATAACTGTGGACTATGAATGTAGAATTATGGATTTGGAACGGGAGATAGATTCTTTGATGGAGATCCATAAGGCAAGGTTCCTTGTGATGGGCATGTCGGCCAAATCCATGGAACAGAATTTAATGGGAAACCCGACCACCACATTAATAAGCATGAAAAAGTTTCCTGTACTTGCAGTTCCTGTAAATGCCAAGTTCATGGGGATAGACAAGATTCTTTTTGCATGTGACCTAATGCAGGGAATACCCCTGAGGATATTGGTTCGATTAAAGCAAATTGCACTTGGATTAAAGTCCGAGGTTACCGTTTTTTATGTGGAACAGAAACTCGACGAACTAAAAGAAGACAATGATGTTTTCGAGCATATAGATAGAGGTCTGGAAAATGTTGTCCATTTCTATAAAAAAGTGAACTCCGATAAAGTGATTTGGGAAATTGAAAAAGAGATTATCGATTCAAATTCGAATCTTCTCGTCATGATTCCAAAAAAATACGGGTTCTGGGAATCTCTTATTCATAGAAGTAAAACCAGGGAAATGGCTTCTGGGCTAAATATTCCCATGCTTTCAATTCCAATAGATTAATCACTGCTTGGTGTTTTAAAGATAAATGTTCATGGGGAGGTTCGGATGGCCTCCCCATGTTTCAATGATTGATTGTAATAACAGGGTATTTGGGATTGATGATCGTTAGCCCCTTATCATTCATGGACAATTTCTAAGAATTTAAAAGCGCCAAAAAACAGGGCAGTGCAATGGTCTATAATTTTTTTCTTGAACGTCCGGGGTCCTGCGAAGACATCCAGTAACCGTTTCAGATGAGGTATCGCGAAAGATGAAGATGTGACCGGAAACCGGTCGGCAATACATCAAAACTCATAAAAATAACGATGATGTGTCGAAAATGGAAATGCCCGATATCATATAAGGTTTGAAACGGTCCAATTTCACACAGTTAATTAAACAAATAAAACAAATGAATATTTTGTTTAATTAAGAATTTCACTACCTTTGTTAGGTCGTTTACCGATAATAAAAAAAATCCTTTTGCCAGTTTCGTTTTAATTTTTTGAAGAGGAACCTATTGTTTGTGCCCTTTGCAAAGGAGTAATGATGATTGAAAGCGGGCGTTCTTATCATAAAGTTCGTTAGTGACCAATAGAGAATACTTGAAAATTGGAATAATTATAGAACAAAATTTTTAACAACTATGAAATATTTATATACCGCGACCGTGACCACTATGGGAGGTCGAAATGGACATGTGCAAAGTGATAACAATGTCCTCGATTTTGAAGTTAGAATGCCCACTGGCCTCGGTGGGGCCAATAATGAGTATACCAACCCAGAACAGCTTTTTGCTGCTGGGTATTCCGCATGCTTTGGTAGTGCCCTGGATCTGGCCATATCCAAATCAAAGGTAAAAACCGGGACCACCAGCGTGACATCGAAGGTGAGTTTGGGTCAGACCGAGGAGGGAGGTTATAAATTGGCTGTGGAAATGCTTGTGAACATCCCAGATGTCAGTTTGGAAAAGGCACAGGAATTGGCCGATTTCGCACACCAAATCTGTCCTTACTCCAATGCGACCAGAGGCAATATCGAGGTTGTTATCAAAGCATCAAACAACTAGGATTGTGCACCTTGGGCATATGTATAATCGCCCAAGGAATTTTTTCATGTTTTGATTTGTTGATTTGTTGATTTGTTGCCAGGGGTACGCGATCGTGTGCCCCTGAATTTGAATAAAATACCATCGGGATGATGAAAGATATTTTTGTGTTGGATCTGCTGGATTATCGACCTGTGGAACCAAGTATTCTTTTCGATATAAAAATGGGATTGACCCATGGAACCATTCTGGTCGAAAGGGAATTTAGGTCATTCTTGGCCGGAACGGATTGGGAAGTCTATAGGGACAAGCCTGTTGCGATTCAATGTACTGAAGATGCCGTTGTACCTCAATGGGCCTATATGTCCGTCACGGAAAAATTACAGGGCATAGCCTCTGATATTGCTTTTGCTGAACCAGAGACCATGGATGTGCAACTTTGGAGTGCGTGCATTACATCCGCTGACTTTTCCCGTTTCAAAGGTCAGAAGGTCGTGGTCCGACAAGATCAGTTGATCCCACCGGAATTGTACGTTGTCGCCACATGCAAATTGAAGCCGTTGGTGACCACCTTGATGTACGGAGAGGTCGGATTGCCCAAGGTCATCTTTAAAAGCAAGGAAAAATGAAAGTATTGATATTCAATGGTGCCGTTGAGCGAACCGAAAATTCGACTGCCAAACAGCTCTCGTGTTATTTGGAAACGGTTCTGGTCAAATTGGGAGTTGAAACCTGTGTATTTGATATTTCCGATTATGATATACCGGTATTCGAAGTACCTATGACACCTGTGCCCCAGTCGGTAATCCGAATGAACCAAATTTTCAGGGAGGCAGATGTTCATATATGGCTAAGTCCCCTCTATCATGGAGGTATGACCGGTGCTATGAAAAACTGTTTGGATTGGATGGAATACAGCTCAAAGGAATCTGTTCCCTATTTAAGTGGCAAAGTGGTAGGTTTGGTGTGCTGGGCCCATGGTGTCCAAGCCATCCAAGGTATAACAGCTATGGATGCCGTAGCCAGGGCATTGCGGGCTTGGACAGCGCCCCTCAGTATTCCCATACAGCGTACGGAACTCTATGATGATAGGGGGAATATTTGTCAAAAATATAGAGAACGTTTTGATCTTTTGATCCAATTATTGTTGGGGGGACCCAAAGGTACAGAACATAAGGAATTACAAGATGAAAAATAGAAGTATAGCCGCAATCGGAAAAGCGGAGAAAAAAATGGACAACTATGCATTTAGTGCATCCAATATTTCTTTCCAATCGGTAGGAAAGGAGATCGACCCCATCATTTCCATTGATGACTTCCGCATGAGACAACCCGTTTTTCAGCCACATCCACACGCAGGTTTCGCTGCAATAACCTATTTGTTTGAGGATAGTGAGGGGGATTTTGTTAGCCGCGACAGTTTAGGAGGGAATTTGGAAGCGAAACCCGGCGGAGTGATATGGAATGTTGCCGGGAGGGGACTGCTTCACGATGAGCATCCCAAGGTAGCTGGTCAAATGGCACATGGACTGCAGATATTTGTAAATCTTTCCGCACCAAATAAGCTTTGTGACCCTGAGGTTTTGTTCGTAGACGGTCCCGATATACCACTATTCACCGAAAATGGAACAGAGGTACGTGTGGTGTCCGGTAGTGCGGGGAATGTTGAGGCCAAGATCGATCCCCCTGAGAATATTACCCTGCTGGATATTAAGTTGGAGTCCGATAGCACTTTTGTCAAAACTTTGCCCGTCGGTGAAAATATACTTCTCTATGTAATAAAGGGCTCTATATCCGTGGGCAATGAGGAAACATTGCTGACCAAGTCTCAAACAGCGGTCATGGACTTTGATGGGGATTCGGTCAGGCTGACGGCCAACGAGGATGCCCAGGTAGTTCTACTGGCAGGTAAGCCTCATAGAGAAGAACTGGTTTTCCGTGGTCCGTTCATAATGAATACGGAACAGCAAATAAATGAGGCTATCGATCGTTACCATGCCGGGGACATGGGGGACATCTAGAAGATGTCAATTCAAGTTGGTTTCTGAATTTATTGGGCAACGCTGGTAGTGAACGAGGGTTGTACTCCATATATGGGCAGTATCCAAATTTTCATGGATAATATTAACTTCCTCCTGGGAATTTTGAAAATAAAGGGTGTTGCATGAAGTACGGGAATCTGCCATTGCGCTGACAAAAGTAAAAAAACCGACCATACCCATAAAGGTGGGGTCTGGGGGAAATCCATGCCACCAATATATGCAGATTTCAAGGTAGTGACCCTAGGTGATGTCCATATCCTTTCAATAATAATCATGCAGTATGTCAGATTCACTGGCATGGACCTCATATTTTCAAATCGCGCCTGGGAACCGAAAGTTTTTTATGTAGATCGATGATTTGGTCGGGTAAATAATAAACTTTCCACCGTACCATCGCACCCTTTAATCCAAAGAAATATCTTTTTCTTTTTGGCCAATGTTAGAGGAAAAGGCCTTTTCCTTAAGAAGCTTTTTGATGTTCTCTTGTTTGATAGGTTCCCACTTTTTTTTGGCGTATGGTGTATGAAAGGTATGATGGTTTTGTAAAAGTTCAATATTCTGCTCTGCCCATTCCTGTGAAGTATAGGATACTACGCCCCGTTTGATGAGTTCTTGTCTTAGGTGCTCAGCAATGAGATGATAACCGATTTGACCAAAATGGGAGCAGTCTGCATCGCAAATGATTTTTTCTGAAAAATTCATGGGTACGTGTCCTATTTTTGTCGCTGAGATCAAAGACTCGATTTTTTTTATCCGGTCTTCCGGACATTTCTTCTGTTCCAAAAAATCACGGGCCATGGACATGCCCATGTCCTCATGGTTTTGAGCATCCTTAATATAGCCTATATCATGCAACCATGCTGCCAACAATAAGGTTTCCGAGTCGCTTTGTGAAAGGCCATGGGACTCGGTCAATTCCTCGACCGACTTGACCACTCGAAGGGTATGATCGATATTGTGATATAAAAAGTTAGTGTCCAGAATTTCAAGAAGCAGATGTCTAACATAGTTCTCGACCTCAATCAGTAACTTGGAGTTTGTATTCATTTTATTATAGTGTATAAAGTTCCTTGCTTCAAGTTGTCTTCTTATGTTATATTCCATCATTAAAGGAATTCAGTAGGCCTTTGGTTTCAATATATCCAATATGGCGCGATTCAATAAATTTAAATTGACCTGACCCCTAGGGGAACATTACATTATAGATTATTAACTTGTTTCAGGTATAAATATTGTACGCTAAGAGCGTGTAAAATGGCTCTAAAAAATGGCGAAGTCTATTCGGTTTCCTTTCATTTTTTTAAGTGTCTGTTAATCAGTTTATTTCATGGTTTTTATATGTTATATGCAAGGAAAAGCGATTGTCATAAAGTTGTGTTAATCTAGGTTTTACCTAAATATTCTCATGGTTTTAACGATTTCTATAATATTGATACTATAACCTTAGTAAAATATTTGTGAATCATTCCAACGTGTTGAACCAGCAATTATAAGATAAGAACACCAAGGACTGGAATTGGAACTTTTTGTGATGTCAAAAGTAGTCCTGAAACGCATCAATGCAATCGAAGATTGCAGGTTAATTTTGAAGTAAAGATATCTCCAAACGCCAATTTTAGGGAGGGGTGGTGTTCATGCAGTATTTCTTGTAAATGGTAAATGCATGTTGATTGTTATGTACATAAATTTTTTGATCCTTGAAGGCTTTTGGCTGGATCATAAAATAAGTTTGTGTATGCATTTCCAATAGAATTATCTTTGAATCCTTATTTTTAACAATTGCCTTCAAGAGGTATAAAAATCAAATTTTCACTTTCCATGTCATATAGGACAAAACTTACTAATACTCTGATAATCTGTTGTTTTTGTATCTTCTTGGGCCATGGCCAAATGATAAGTAGGTCGGAATTGAATGATTCCATCCAAAACTTTTCCTATTTTACGATACACAAGGATAATTATTTTATTTCCGGGTTTCCTTTGACCAATGATATCAATAGTAATACTGCGGATGCCAAATACCAGATCAGTTTTAAGCAGATGATTACCCGGGATAGACTTCCTTGGGAAACCTATCTGTTCATTACCTATACGCAAAAGGCCTTTTGGAACATTTATAAGGATTCCTATCCCTTTCGTGACATCAACTTCAACCCAAGCTTGGTGCTGGGGAAAACGGTTTTTGACAAAAACCAGAAATTGGAGGGTATTGCCACAATCGCCTTTGAGCATGAGTCCAATGGACGGGACAGTATTTATTCAAGAAGCTGGAACCGCATCACTGCAAGCTATATTACCAACCTGACCAAAAGAACTGTGGCTGAATTTAAGGCCTGGGTGCCTTTTGGTTACCAAAACGGTAATCCCGAACTATTGGAATATACGGGTTTAGCGGAGATAAATCTTGAACATGAACTGAAAAAGAACCGATTATACCTCAATGTTTTGCTCAGAAAGGGACTGAATTTTAAGGCTAAGGGGGCATTCCGGCCGAGACTCTATTTTGCACCCTTTGGAAAAAATACATCGAATCAATATATCATGGTGGAGTGGTATTGGGGGCACGGGGAAAGCTTATTGGAGTATGAGGAATTCAGGAGTATGATTCGTTTTGGGTATGTGATCAAAAGCAATGAGTTTAACTTTTTTAGAATGAAAAATTAGTCATTTTAAAAGGGCCGGTCAGTTCTTTTAAAGGTGCACAAAAATTATATTTTGATCTGTCTTCGATCCTTTCCGCAAATTGATTTGGATTATTAGGTCTTTCTGACGATATTTTGAGATACGTTGATGGAAATAGGAGGGGACAGTTGTGCACAGTTGCGATGACCATGAAAAAAATGGTGGGGTTTGGCTTGGATTTAATCAAGGTACTGACGTCACTGGAATTGATTTAATCAAGATAAAGCTGTGCTTAAGCCCTGAACTTTTTCTTCCGGATTCAATATAACTTTAATTGATGTATGATACATAAACACGGGATAGATAAAAAGATAAAAAGTCAAAAAATTTCCAGCCTGTTTCCAGGTTGCGGTATATCTTCAGAAGATACAGGTTTAGGGACCATAGGGAAGATTGACCATGCAAGGATCCCTTCCGGGATAACCATAAAAATGCACCCACACATCAACGATGATATCCTGTCTTATTTTAGGACCGGGGTGTCAAAGCACATGGATTCTGAAAATATCTCGGCTGAGATATCACGTAAAAGATTGATGCTGATGCAGGCAGGAAGTATTTTTTACCATGAGGAAAGGATTTTGGAGCCTTTGGAGGGCCTCCAGATTTTTATAAGACCACAGCATAAGGATGATAGCCCGAAGGTCACTTTTTATGACCTTGAAGAAACTGACAGTATGGACCACTGGCGTTTATTGGCTTCACCCACGCCACAAACCCCATTGCGCTTTACCAGTGAAACTTGGATCTATGACCTTAGGGTGAAGGAACAAACCCAGTTGGGACTACCGGCTTTGCCAAAGAAGGGCTTAACGGCGGTACTCTATGTTTTTCAAGGAGAAGTGCTATTGAACGAAACCATCGGACTCATTAAAGAAGAAAGTGTGGTCATGCAGGATGAACCTGTTCAGTTGGAGGCAGAACCGGATACGGAACTGGTGTTGTTCTTTACCGATTCCGATTCCGATTGTTACAAGAACGGAATGTTCAGTGGCAATCAATTTAAGTTGTGAGGTGATGAGATATATTTGATTGAAAAAACAGGCGGTTCTTTTTCGTTTTGAATTTATTCTTGTCCATCAATGTACTGGAATCTTAAGTTTGGACAAGCAAATGAGCTTCAAAAATAGCCTGGGCCTTTGAAGGATCTTGTGTACCGTTCCCAGGCTCGATATGGCTTAATTGATCAAACACGGAAGCAAAGTCTAGGGGCGTTTCCATTTATGGTCAATTAAGGCTTGTATTCCATGACAGCTTTTTCCTTAATTTATATTTTGGCAGTGGGGGGAATGGTTGATTTTTTGGCAAATGGATAACATTTGGCGCTGTCAGATTTTCCTGGAAACCATAGGTGCAGACCCTCATTAGTGCTGGCTTTTACCATTGCGTTATTGAAGTTTCCTTTAATTCATACTTCTAGGGTGATCGAGTATATTATATATCCCGGAACGGAAAGACGGTATCGGAATACAATCATAAATATGGGAGAAAAATCAAGGTTGTAAGAATCATCAAATTTGATTCAACCGGACCATTGGCAAAGAAAACTTCTTGCGCTTCCGACTATCTAAGAGGTAGCGGAATGAACTTGTAAGGGATGTATTTAACTTACCGGGGAAACTATATGTTACTCAATCGTAACTTTTGAATCTCGTTGTCAAGGTAAGTTGTTGACCCGGGCGCCTCATGCTTTTTTTGTGTGGGGTTTGTTCAGCCCTTTAAGGTATCCGACTCCTGAATCAAATAGGCGCAGCGCCTGTCACCTGTTAAAATATGTTTTGTTCTTTTAATCTGGGCCCCTGGTCCCAGGACCGTTTGAAAAATATCGAGTTCCGACGAGCAAAACTTTTGACATAGACTGGCTGCGTCACATATCGGACAATGGTTTTCAATGAGCATGAAATCACCGTCATCCGTTTTTTTGAAGGAGGCCATATATCCTTCCCTTTCCCTTAGTTCAGCCAATTTTCTTACCTTCTCCTCCAGCGTATCGGTTTCTTCGATGGTCTTGCGGTAATGGTTGAGGTTATCCTCAGCGGTCGATGCGATGATCTGGGACAAGGCGTCTTCTCCGTACTCCTTTTTTATTTTATTGATAAGTCGCAAGGTCAACTCGGAATGCCTATTGGGAAATTTGTCATGCCCTTTTTTAGTAAGAGACCAAAATTGTTGAGGACGTCCCCTCCCCATGGCTCTGCTTTCAGACTTTACATACCCCTCATTGGATAATTTCAAAAGCTGGAACCTGGCCCCCTCTGTTGTTATTCCAAGCATCTTGGCCAGATCCTTTAGAGTCTTCTCTCCTTCATTTTTAAGGATGCACATAGCCTTTTCGTTTTCTTCGATCATTTTATCCATAATAAACAAAGTAAATATTTGTTTTAATTTGTAAATATACTATCTTTGGACTGTTTTTTAAAGATATTTATTCAAAACTACATATTATGAGTCACAAGTTACCAGAATTACCGTATAGCTATGATGCCCTTGCACCGTATATCGATGCTGCAACTATGGAGATACACCATACCAAGCATCACCAAGGATATGTAAATAAATTGAACGCTGCACTTGAAGAGGCCAAGTTGGAAGATGCCGATCTTGAAAATCTGTTCGGTAAAATTTCCAAACTCTCTTCTGGAATCAGAAACAATGGAGGGGGACACTACAACCACAGTCTGTTCTGGACTATTTTGACCCCTAACGGATCTGACCTGCCCGAGGGGAAACTTTCGTCTGCCATCGAGAAGACTTTTGGTTCCTTGGAAGAGTTCAAAACGGCCTTTTCCAATGCGGCAGCGACACGTTTCGGTTCTGGATGGGCTTGGTTGATCGTCGATGAAGAAGGGAACCTTAAAGTCACTTCCACGCCAAACCAGGACAATCCATTGATGGATACCACCTTGGATAACGGAACACCCATTCTGGGATTGGATGTCTGGGAGCATGCCTACTATCTGAATTATCAAAATAAAAGGCCGGAGTATATCGATGCTTTTTGGAATGTAGTTAATTGGAAAGAGGTCGAAAAGCGATATTCTGCAATTGTGTAACTAGCACTCTGAGTCCTTTAACCATGCCTGGTTTTATTGATTGTCCGGGCATGGTTATAAATTTTCGTTCATACATTTTGCCTTTGTTTCGGGAGTCTTTTTGAAGGCCCGACAGGGTATGCTATGCTAATTTTAAACCTGTTGATGATGAGAAAAAAACCAATATCATATGTTTTGGCCACTGTACTACTGGTGGCCATTGGTTCATGTGGGAACAAAGAGACCGCACAAGGTGGGCAGGTTCCCGAATACCCTGCTGTTGAAGTGCAACAGGCCAAGACCGTTTTGGAAAAGAAATATCCCGCTACCATAGCGGGAAGGGAGGATATAGAGGTTCGGCCCAAGATAGAGGGTTATTTGGAAAAAATCTATGTGGATGAAGGGGCCACGGTAAAAAAAGGGGACCTTTTGTTCAAGATCAGCGCCCCACAGTACCAACAGACGGTAATCGCAGCGGAATCCGCGGTCAAGAACGCCCAGATCCATGTGGACAAGACCCGCCCTCTTGTCGCGGACACTATCGTAAACCCATATGAATTGGAGATGGCAATCCTCGATCTCCAGGCAAAGAAGGCAGATCTGGTCCAGGCAAGGACCAACTTGGGATACACCCTGATCAAGAGTCCCGTGGATGGGGTTGTTGGAGAAATCATCTTTCGTACAGGGAGCTTGGTTAGTCCCCAGGTACAACAGCCGCTGACCGTAGTTTCCGACATCAATGAGGTGCACGTTTACTTTTCACTGGATGAAAGAGAATTCTTGGACTTGTACAATGCCTATGAAGGCGAGACTCTGGACGAAAAATTAAAGCATTTCCCAAAAGTCCAACTCGTTCTTTCCAATGGAGAGCGGGCGAAGGCGGAAGGGACCATTACTTCGATAGCCGGGCTACTCGATCGAAATACGGGGGCCGCCAGGATAAGGGCAACTTTTCCGAACAGTGATTATATGATCCGTAGTGGGGGTAGTGGTAGCTTGATCATGGAGCAGACCTATCAAAACGCGCTATTGGTCCCTCAGAAATCCACCTTTGAACTCCAGGACAAACGCATGGTATACAAGGTGGTCGATAACCGTGTTGTGAGTACGGAAATACAGGTGATGTCCTTGGCCACCAATGAGAGTTTTGTGGTTACACAAGGACTGGTTCCGGGGGATATCGTGGTATATGAAGGTGCCGGGACACTGCGGGAGGATATGGAAATACATCCCAAAATCATACAGTAAACAAATTTAAAATACGGATATCAAGAAGGTTACATTGATAACCCTGGATATCTATTGTCCATAAAATTCAAGGTTATGTTAAAAAACTTTATCGATAGACCCGTACTTTCCACGGTGATATCCGTCATTATTGTGATTCTGGGGATTCTAGGTCTTTATACGCTTCCGATCTCCCAGTATCCGGACATTGCCCCTCCAACGGTCGAGGTCACGACCTCCTATCAGGGAGCCAATGCCGATGTGGTGCGAAAAAGTGTCTTAATCCCATTGGAAGAGCAGATCAATGGGGTGGAGAACATGCAGTACATGACGTCCACCGCAGGGAACGATGGAAGTGCGGCGATTACGATATATTTTAAGTTGGGGACTGACCCCGACCTGGCCGTTATGAACGTCCAGAACCGTGTAAACAAGGCCAGTAACCTATTGCCCGAAGAGGTTATCCGGTCTGGGGTCTCGACGGGCAAGGTGCAGAGTAGTCTGGTCTATATTTTCAGTATCTACAGTACCAAGGACAGCTATGACCAAAATTTTCTGCAAAACTATGTGAGCTTGAACATATTGCCCAAGCTCAAACGGGTCAACGGTATCGGAGACGCCTTTATTTATGGAGCAAGGGACTATGCGATGCGGATATGGCTCAAACCGGATGCCATGGCCTCGTACGGATTGGTACCGGCCGATGTCATTGGCAAACTGAGACAACAAAATATTGAAGCAGCCCCTGGAAAGTTCGGTGTCAACGGAGATCAGGCATTTCAGTATACCATAAAATACAAAGGTCGATTACAGACTGCCGAAGAATTCGGGGAAATTGTGATCAAGGCGGGTAAGGACGGGGAAATGCTTCGTTTGGACGATGTGGCAAAGGTGGAACTGGGTGCGTTGGACTACAATAGCAGTACCAAGACCTTGGGGTACCCCAGCACGTCCATTGCCATCAGTCAATCGGCGGGGTCAAATGCCTATGAACTTATCAATGAATGTCAACGCATTGTTGAAGAGAGTGCCAAAGACTTTCCATCGGGTATCGATTATGTTCCATTTTTGAACGCCAACGAGTTTCTTAATGCTTCGATAGATAAGGTGATCCACACCTTGATCGAGGCCTTTATTTTGGTGTTTATTGTGGTGTTTATCTTTTTGCAGGATTTTCGCTCAACGTTGATTCCTGCCATATCGGTCCCGGTGGCGATCATTGGTACTTTCTTCTTTTTACAGCTGTTCGGGTTCACCATCAATCTATTGACCTTATTTGCACTGGTATTGGCTATCGGTATCGTTGTGGATGATGCCATTGTCGTAGTGGAAGCGGTCCATGCCAAGTTCGATCAGGGATCAAAAACGGCCAAAAAGGCCACCCTCCATGCGATGAGTGAAATCAGTAAGGCCATTGTTTCCATCACGTTGGTCATGGCGGCCGTTTTTGTGCCGGTTTCCTTTATTGGGGGGTCCACAGGGGTGTTCTATAAACAGTTTGGACTTACATTGGCCATTGCGATTGTTATCTCGGCAATCAATGCACTTACCTTGAGCCCAGCACTTTGTGCGCTGTTCCTAAAGGTCCATGACCATGATGTGGAAGATGCTCCCAAAGGATTTTTGAAGCGATTCTATGCCAAGTTCAATGTAGCCTTTCAGGCCGTAACCTTCAAATATATTAAAGGGGTACAGTTCCTCTTGAGAAGAAAATGGTTGGCCATTGGTCTGATAGTCGGTTTTTCCGCCTTGGCTTGGGGACTGATCAAAAACACGCCCACGGGTTTTGTGCCCTCGGAAGATAGTAGGGCCATTTTTGGGAACATCATACTACCACCATCCTCATCTTTGGAGCGTACCACGGAATTGGCCGATAAGGTAGACAGTATCATCCAGACCGTACCGGAGGTCGAAAGTTTGACCCGAATGGCAGGACGGGACATCATTAGCGGTACAGGTGGATCATACGGGGCCTTTTTTATTCGTTTGAAATCATGGGATGATCGTCAAGGGGAAGGACAGGACATCGAAAGTGTGGTAAATAAATTATTCTATAAAACTTCCGGTATCAAGGGGGCCAATATCATATTTTTTGCAGCTCCCACATTACAGGGTTTTGGAAGTACCAATGGTTTTGAGTTCAATTTACAGGACCGTACCGCCAATGACATGGACAAGTTCAACGGAGTTGTCGGAAACTATATGGGGGCCATCAACCAAAGGCCCGAGATTTTATATGCGACTACCTCTTTTAGTAACAGTTTTCCCCAATATGAACTCGAGGTGGATGTGGCCCAATGTGAGATGGCCGGCATTACACCAGACCAAGTGTTGGCCGTGATGCAGGGTTACTATGGAGGTATCTATGCCTCTGATTTCAATCGCTTCAACAAACAATACCGGGTCATGGTCCAATCCGAGCCAGGACCACGGGCCAAACCCGAGGACCTGCACTCCATTTTGGTAAGGACCGGAAATGGGGAAATGGTGCCAATAACACAGTTTGTGAGTCTAAAAAAGATCTTTGGCCCCGAGTTCATCAAAAGGTTCAATCTTTTTACCTCTGCCAACGTTACAGGGGTACCCGCTCCGGGATACAGTTCAGGGGATGCGGTAAAGGCCATACAAGAAGTGGCCGAGGAAAACCTGACCAAGCAGTATGGTTATGAATTTGCCGGACTGAGCCGGGAAGAGGTCAATAGCGGGAACCAAACGGTGTACATATTCATCCTGTGTCTGGTGTTCGTCTATTTTCTGTTGGCGGCCCAGTACGAGAGCTATATTTTGCCGTTTTCCATTTTACTACCATTGCCCATTGGATTGGCAGGGGCTTACCTTTTTGCCAAACTATTTGGTATCGACAACAATATATTCCTGCAAATCAGTTTGATCATGCTTACGGGGCTCTTGGCCAAAAATTCGATATTGATCGTGGAATTTGCCCTGATGCACCGAAAGAGCGGTCTTAGTTTGGCATCATCGGTAGTCCGTGCTGCAAAGGCAAGGCTCCGACCTATTTTGATGACATCCTTTGCTTTTATTTTTGGTTTACTCCCTTTGATGTTCGCCAGTGGGGCAGGTGCAGTAAGTAACAGATCTATAGGAACGGCTGCCGTTGGGGGAATGCTTGTGGGGACCTTGTGCGGTGTTTTTGTAATCCCGGCACTGTTCGTAATGTTCCAGGCCCTACAGGAAAGATTGAGCTTGCGACTGCATAAAGAAGAAGATCACGATCATGAATAATTTGACCACTATGAAGACATATCGAAATCATATACTCCTATTGCTTATTTCTTTCTTGTTCATGACCTCTTGTGGGATCACCAAGAAATACAAAACGCCAGAAATGGAAACCCAGGGCCTGTACAGAACTGAGGCCGGATATAAGGATAGTTTGAAGGCATTATCGGCTCTTCCAATGGAAACCTTCTTTACGGATTCCCTGTTGAATGGCTACCTTGACGAGGCCATGGCCAAAAACCATGACATGAGGATAGCCTTTGAGCGGATACAGATTGCCGGGGCCATGTTCAAACAGAGCAAAAGGGCATTTCTACCCACATTACAGGGAAATGCATCCGTGGCCCGATCCAAACTTTCGTTCACGCAAGGTTATGGTTTGGTGGACAATGTGACGCAATATGATATTTCCCTGACCACTTCCTGGGAAGCGGACATCTGGGGGAAGCTGGGGAGTGCCAAACGTGCCCGATTGGCCGGCCTTTTGAAGGCAGAGGGAGCCAAACAGGCTGTACAATCTGCCCTGGTGGCCAATGTGGCAACAAAATATTTTCAATTGATCGCTTTGGACCAACAGTTGAAAGTGTTGAGGGAAACCGCTGAAAACCGAAAATCCTATGTGGTCACCATGAATAAATTGAAACAGGCCAACGTGGTGAACGGGGCGGCTGTTGTACAGAGCGAGGCGAACCAATTCCAAGCCGAACTGGTCATCCCCGATGTGGAAAGACAGATTCGGGAAACTGAAAATGGGCTTTCCGTGCTATTGGGAAGAAAACCGGGCAGCATTCCCCGTAGCTCTTATGATAGTATGGCCCAAGAGGTTTCCATGGAGCTGTCCATTGGCGTTCCTTCCCAACTCTTGCTCAATAGACCGGACGTGATCCAAAGTGAACTGGCCTTTCGTGAGGCATTTGAGAACACCAATGTGGCCCAAGCCAGTTTTTACCCTTCGTTTACTATAACAGGGGCCTCTGGTTTTTCCAGTTTTGAATTCGATGATCTTTTTAAGGAGAATGTTGGCCTGTTCGCCAATGTGGCAGGAGGCCTGTTGCAGCCTATTTTCAACCGGGGAACTTTGAAAGCAAACCTGAAAGTCGCCAAATCCGAACAACAGATAGCATATTATACTTTTGAACAAACTCTGCTAACGGCAGGTCAGGAGGTCTCCGACGCCCTTTTTGCCTACCAACAAGCGGATATCAAGTGTGAAAAAAGGATCGGTCAATTGGAAGCGCTGAACAAATCGGTTTCCTACACCAAACGATTATTGGAATACAGTTCACAGACCAACTATACAGATGTACTGACCTCTGAACAGAATTTGTTGTCAGCGGAAATGCAAGGAATCATGGATGTGCTTGAGCGAAAGGTAAGTGTTATCAATTTATATAGGGCCTTGGGCGGAGGATGGCAAACCATGGGGGAGGATGAATGATAAGGTACGGACATATCACAATATTACCATTGTCAATGAGGAGGCATCCTTTCTGATCAGCTCCGATGATTCCATTTTAAAAGCGTCCCTGAAAAAGGAAATACCGTTCTGCTGTGAATGTGGGGGAAGAGCACGTTGTTCGACCTGTCGTATTTTGGTGATCAGCGGCGAGGAACACTTATCCGAGGCAAACACTGCGGAAAAAAATGTGCAACGGTATTTTGGTCTTGCGGACAATGTTAGGTTGGCTTGTCAAACCTATGTGAAAGGGGGGAGTGTGAAAATCAAGCGTATCATGAACGATGAAAGCGACTATCCCCTTTACCTGAGGAACAAGATTATGGGCAACGAAAATATTGGCAAGGAAATGCGACTCTGCCTTTTGTTTATGGACATCAGGAACTTCACCCCTTTTGTGGAACACCATTTGGCCTTTGATGTAATCCATGTGGTCAGAAAATTGTTCTATCATTTCGAGGAGATCATCAAGGAACATGGCGGTAGGATAGTCGAAACGGCAGGGGACGGTCTTTATGCGGCCTTTGGTTTCGATCAAAATGCAAAGGAAAGTGCCAATAATGCAGTGGATGCCGTCAGTGAAATGTTCAAGGCCTTGGAACAATTGAACGAGACATATTTCAAAAAGTATTTTGACCAACAAATTGAGGTAGGGGTAGGGGCCCATCTCGGTAAAGTGGCGGCTGGGGACCTATTGCTCCATGGGAATCCACATCAGTTGGTAATGGGCTATCCTGTCAATGTAGCGGCGCGTATCCAAGATCTCACCAAAAAGCTCAATAATAACTTCATCATATCCGAGGAGGTTTTCATGCAACTTCGGTACAAACCGAACGCTGTGCATACTGTGGAACGATTAAAAGGGGTTGAAGAGCCGTTTACCCTGTATTTGTTGGGTGAGGAATTTTTGTACCAAAACAAGTAAAAGGTTGGTGACCAACAGCGGATAGTAAAAATAGAGTTAGCAGTTCCTTCATGGATGGATATCCGGGAGCTGTTGAATGGGTTTTTGCGTTCAATGGACCATAATTGGAAGATAAATGAATTAAATATGAAATGTTGAATTACAGTGATTTTAGTTCGAATTTAAGCAGGGTGCTTCTGGAGTGCAGCCTTTTTATGAGTTTTGGAACGACCCCTTACACTTTTAGCCAGGTCCAAGGAACCGAAGTGGAGAATAAGTATGGTTTTCAGGAAGATGTGGTAGCCTATTTACCTGTATACCTTTGGAAGGAATACGGTGTCGTTGAACTTGAGGATTTTTTGAGGAACAGCCAAGAGGTGATAAGTATGGATAGGGAAAGTACTGAGCGTTATATCGAATATAGTCTGGACAGGTATCTGGATGATGATCTTTTGGATACATGGAAAATCAAACAGGGAACCATCGCTTTTGGTTATTTAGTGGCTAAATTAAAAACTGCCCAAGAGCTGAGGGTAAGTACTGCGAATCCTATCGAGCTGGAACTTTTGGAAGATGTACTGCCCGGATATGACGAAATGAAATTGTTTGCCGTTGCGATACTCCATTAGGATAAAAGTTTAGAATTATGTGAAGGGACTCTGCCACCCATAGGCCGTAAAGAACCCCGTTCGGTAACAGACCATGTACAGTGTGACAAGCCGGTTTTAAAAGTGATGTCAACACCAGAGGCACTTTTTAAACAGTTCCTAAGTTGTCCATTTGCCTTTCTAGTTGTAAATTACAGATATTAAAACTTCAGCACATGAAAATGATACACCATACGGTCAAAACAACAGACGGGCATCAAATGGTGGATTTGTCTTCCATCGAAACAATCCATCGCCTGCCCTTTTCAATACGCATTTTATTGGAAAATGTCATTCGAAACTTTGATGGGTTTTCCGTCACGGAGGATCACTTTAACATATTGGCCCATTGGGCAGATTCGCCTTCGGACGATGATGTTCCATATAAACCGGGTAGGGTACTGATGCAGGATTTTACTGGGGTTCCAGCCATCGTGGATATTGCATCCCTGCGGTCCGAAATGGTTCGACGGGGTCAGGATGGTGCCTTGGTAAATCCTTCCATCCCCGTAGACCTTATTGTCGATCATTCGGTACAGGTCGATTATTATGGAAGCAAGAGTTCCTATCCCAAAAATGTTGCCAAGGAATACGAACGGAATGAGGAGCGCTATGAAATGCTTAAATGGGCACAGAGCGCTTTCGATAACTTTAGGGTGGTTCCACCGGGAATGGGCATCTGCCATCAGGTCAATTTGGAAAATCTTGCAGAGGGAATCAGTCTTAGGGACAATTGGCTTTTTCCGGATACCTTGGTGGGTACCGACTCCCACACCCCAATGGTGAACGGTATCGGCGTCTTGGGCTGGGGGGTTGGCGGTATCGAGGCAGAAGCGGCCATGCTAGGCCAGCCCATTTATTTTGCCGCGCCGGAGGTAATAGGATTGGAACTCAAAGGGAAACTTCCCGTGGGCACTACCGCAACAGATATGGTTTTGACCATCACAAATCTACTTCGAGAATACGGCGTTGTTGGTAAGTTTGTCGAAGTCTATGGTGAAGGTCTTGATCATCTAAGCGTCCCAGATCGTGCCACTATTGCCAATATGTCCCCGGAATTTGGATGTACCGTTACCTATTTTCCCATTGATGAGCGGACCATTGATTATATGAAGTTTACAGGAAGGCCGGACAGTTTGCTCGATAGGGTAAAATCCTATGCCCAGAAAAATATGCTCTGGCGTACCGGAAAGGAAGATATCAAATATACCGATACCATTGGACTGGATTTGGGATCTATCGTACCCACTATCTCTGGTCCAACACGGCCGCAGGATAAGATTCCTATTGATAGTATTAAAAAAAACCTTCCCCAACTGTTGGAAAAGGTCGGTACGTCCCACAGTAACCTTTCATGGTTGGAAAGGGGAAAAATGGGATTTTATCTAGAAAATGGGGCAGTTGCCATAGCTGCGATCACTAGTTGTACAAATACCTCTAACCCTAGCGTCATGGTGGGAGCCGGGCTCTTGGCGCGAAATGCAAGAAACAAGGGACTCAATGTCAAACCGTGGGTCAAAACCAGTTTGGCCCCAGGAAGTAAGGTGGTCACGGATTACCTTGTCCGTTCAGGTCTACAAAACGATCTGGAAGCACTTAATTTTTATACCGTAGGTTACGGTTGTACCAGCTGTATCGGAAATAGTGGGCCATTGGACCCTGATATTTCGGATGCCATTAATGAAAACAATCTGGGGGTTGCCGCCGTTTTGTCCTCCAACCGAAATTTTGAAGCTAGGATCCATCCTCAGGTCAAGTTGAATTTTTTAGCCTCACCCCTGTTGGTGATTGCCTATGCCATTACTGGTACTGTCAATGTGGACCTGACCAAGGAACCCCTTGGCACTGACCCCGATGGGGCTCCGGTGTACCTCAAGGATATTTGGCCTTCCAACCAAGAAATACAGAAGGTGATTTCCGAATCCATCAAAAAATCGGATTTTGAAAGCGCCTATGATGTCATATTTGACGGAGAGGAACAATGGAAGAATCTGGAGTTCGTGCCTTCTGAGAATTATCAATGGAACGAGGATAGTACCTACATAAAGGAAGCACCGTTCTTTGAAGGGCTTCCCACCGAGGTAGGTCAGCTTGAGGATATACAAGATGCCAGGGTCTTGCTAAAATTAGGGGATTCCATTACCACCGATCATATCTCACCCGCTGGTGCTTTTTCTGAAGCTTCGGAAGCAGGGCGCTATCTCAAGGCCAATGGTGTGGTGAAAAGCTCATTTAATTCCTATGGTTCGCGTCGTGGAAATCACGAAGTGATGATGCGAGGTACCTTTGCCAATGTCCGAATCAAAAATGAATTGGCCGAAAAGGAGGGGGGCTATACCCAATATATCCCTTCCGGTGAGCAAACAACGATATATGAGGCTGCAATGCGCTATAAATCCACAAGGACTGATTTGATCGTATTGGCCGGAAAGGAATATGGTAGTGGTTCATCCAGGGACTGGGCGGCCAAGGGAACTTTCTTGTTAGGGGTAAAGGCGGTCTTGGCGGAAAGTTATGAACGGATCCATCGCAGTAATTTAGTGGGTATGGGCGTTCTCCCCATGGAGTTTTTAAAGGGTGAAAGTGCAAAAAGCCTCGGTCTGGATGGAACGGAATCCTTTTCGATTTCAGGGATATCAAAAGAATTCTACCCTAAGAAGTTATTGGATATAACAGCCTTCAGGGCTGACGGAAGCTCAATTGTTTTTCAGGTAGTGACGCGGTTGGACTCACCAATTGAGGTAGATTATTACAAAAATGGGGGGATCCTACATTATTACCTCCGCGGTAAGCTTAAGGAATAGGGTCCATTAATTCGTATGGATATACTATTATAAGATTAAAAAATAACACATGTCATGACACTCCCTAAGTAATTGTTACTAATGGTATAAAAAAACATACAGGCTATTATGCTAAAGTTTACTGTATGGAAACTGCTAACAAGGTCTTTTCAAAATCCTGTTGGATATCCTTTTAATATTTTAAAAAAAACTTTTGCTCGGCCATGGAACTCAGGGGGTATGAACAAATGGAAAAAAAACGTATGAAAGCTGGGCGATTTTGGAATAGATCAATCTTTTTCGTTGTATTTATTTTATCGTCCCAACATGTTAATTCCCAAATGCAAAAAGAGTCTGATTCCTCGGAGCCGGGCTCATGGGAACTTTTCAAATATGATATGGGGAGTGTCTTTGGAGGAATCGGATATTCCTATTCCCGCCCGATTCATTGGAAAAGTGAGGAATGGACCACCTTTGGGGCGGTTGTTGGGGGTACGGCACTGCTGTATGTTTTTGATGAACAGGTTTCTGAATTTGCTATGAGGCAACGTGGGGGAGTTCCTGATTTTATTGACTATTACGGGGACAGGGTGGGAAGTCCGACCTATAATTACATGCTAACTGGAGGGGTGTATTTGACAGGTTTGCTGACCAAGGATGAAAAATTAAGACGCTTAGGGGTCTTATTATTGGCATCCGCCTCTTCAGCTGGCCTATTGCAACAAGTAAGTAAATCGATTATAGGGAGGGCACGTCCGGAATATGGTAATGGCAAGGATACCTTTGACCCCTTCAACCCCAATAGGAGCTTTCACTCCTTTCCATCCGGCCATACCATATTGGCCTTTTCCAATGCGTATGCAATTGCAAAACAATTTGAAAATCCGTGGGTAAAGACCGGGATATACCTTGTAGGTATGGTGCCCGGTGCTTCGAGACTGTGGGATGGGCAACATTGGCTTTCTGATATTGCCTTTGGAGTTGCAATAAGCATCTTTACGGTGGAATCTATCGATAGATATTTGGATAAAAGGTATCGGAAAAAATACAATGATAAAACAAAAATGGTAAACTGGAATGCCAGCCTTGGCCTCGGACAGATTATCATCAGGGGCAATTTTTGATGATGAATCATTTTGAATATATCGAAAACAATGATCGATCCATATATCAACTTACCCGAACAATTGATGATAGCAAATTGAACAAACTAACGTTGCTGTAACTTGCATATGTATGAAATATGATCTTCCATCTTTTAAATCACAACTTCAAAAGGATTATAGGGAATGAAGGATAAAGTGGTTTCAAAACAAAAGATTGGAATATGCACGTCGTTTAGTGGGTAGAAAAAACTCATCTGAAATTTTTCGAGGATAGGGGATGAAAACCTTTCGAATTTTATTTGCAAATAAATGGCAAAGGATGGAATAATACCATGTCGAGAGTTTATAAGACATGACACTTTAACGCCATTTTTTTTGAAATAAATGGACCGATGTCCAACTTTTACCAATTTTTATCAAAGTAACCATTTCTGTATAATATGAAAATCACAAGCAATATGGTTACCACCAGTATGGCAATGCTGGCATATAACTGTTGCTTTATATTTTTTATGAATTGTTCTTTTGGATTTAGCCCTAACCAAAAAGTAGTGGCACGTTAAATATTCACAATATTAGTAATAAATATTTGGTTAAATAACGGTAATTAGATTTTAATTAGGTAATTTTGAATAGGAAAATGGCTACTGGTTATAGGCTCTAATAGTTACTCGTGGATTTGTAATGTGCAGGAAGTTAAATCCTATTGAGCCTAGTAAAAAGTAGTTCCAATTGGAACCATATTTTGGCGCCTTGTAATTAATGCTTTGAACAGAAATTGTACTTGTTATGGATTCAAAAGTTTTAGTTCCGTACGACTTCTCATTGGAAGCCCGTCATGCATTGAAACTGGGAAGGGAGGTGGCTGCGGTATTGGGTTATAGGTTAAAAGTATTGCATTGTCTTGATTTTCCTCAATACCCTTATTTGGACTTCGACAGTGTGAGGCCTTTGGAAAAGACTTTGATCGATGCCGCAACAAAGACGCTTGTCGACGATCTTGACAGGATGTTTGGGTCTTTGCAGGACTTGGAAATTGATATTGTAAGCGGGTCCGCGTCCTCCAATATTCTTGATGCTACCTTCGATCATGATGTCAATTACACCTTTATGGGATACAAGGACCGGGAGATACCTGAACACCTTGGGTCTACGACAAGGGATATACTAAGGTTTGCCAATGGATCGGTGATGAGTTTAAAAAAAGAAGTTTCCCTGGATTCCATAAATCATATTTTATTGGTAACGGATTTCCAAAATACATCGGTAAGGGCCATGGAAAATTTGAAGCTCATCAAGAAAATAACGAAGGCCGAAATGACTTTACTCTATGTAAATACCCGTGAAAATTGGCTTTCCACTAAAGAGACCAAAAGGGCGATGAAACAGTTTTGCGAAATACATGATATTCAACAGGCAAAACTCGAAATTATAAACGATAGTAATGTAGTATCCGGTACACTGAACGGTTTATTGAACAATCCCTACGATCTGGTCGCTTTAAAATTAAATGCCCTCTCGGACGAAAAGAGATTCAATGACTTACACCTGATGGGGGAAATGTTGCTTGAAAACACGAACACTCCCATATTGACCTATGTCCATAACCATAGCTATTGATAAGGAATATAAACTATATCATCTATTTGTGTGAACGTTACAAATGACTTTTTAATATGAATGCAGCAACATATAGGATAAACGGCAAACCGGATGTTTTCGATTATGAGGAGGTACCCGACCCCTTAATGGGAGAGGATCACGTGCTTATCAATGTTGAAGCTATTTCCATAGAGGGTGGAGATTTGTCCAAACGTCGATCGCAACCTCCAACTGATCCAAGTCATATTTTGGGGTTTGCTGCGGCCGGTGAAATAATAAAAACAGGCATAAAAGCCAACAGATTCAAAATCGGGCAAAAGGTTGTGACCTTTGATTTCGAAGGTTCCCATGCCACATTGAGGGCTGCCCCGGAATCCACGACATTTATGATTCCGGACGGTTTGGATGTTCAGACGGCGATAGCCTCGTTTATAAGTGTGGGTACTGCTGCTTTGGCGATTCATCTAAGCCAGGTTGAAAAAGGGGATAGGGTTTTGGTAACGGGAGCGACTGGCGGTGTGGGCAATGCCGTACTTCAATTGCTCGCCAACAAGGGTATTGAGGTATATGTGGGCGGACGAAACCCCGACACCTTGGTAAAATTGTATGGGTATGGTGCCAAAGGAACAATTTTGATTGGAGCGCGACCTATCCATGAGCAAGTTAAGGATATGCTTGATAATCGGGGTGTGGATGCTTTTATTGATGTTGTTGGTGGAAATATCCTATTGGATGGTATGAAGGCAGTAAAAGCAGGGGGGAAGGTAGTGATGATTTCAGGCAATGCTAATACATCTGATTATATCGACCCTATGTATATCATCTCGCAAAGGCTGCATCTTATCGGCTGTCTTTTGGGAACCGTGATGCATGAGCCATGGGTCAGGGAAATCATTGAAAAGAGCTTACTTTCAGTAGCCGATGGAGCAGTAAGGGTTCCCGTGGATAAGGTGTTTCGACTATCGGAGGTCAAAAAGGCTCATGAAAGGGCTGAACAAAAAGGTAGATTGGGAAGGGTATTGATGGTTCCCTGATTCCTGATGTATAGACCTTGGGTCAGCTGCGGTATGACATTGGGCATAATCTTACTATACTTTCGCACATAAACCAGGGGACAAGTAAAACAATAACAAAAATCAGTTGAAAATTATAATAATATGGAAAGGAAAACATTTGGAAAATCCGAGTTAAGTACGGCCCCCATCATTTTTGGAGGTAACATATTTGGATGGACATTGGATGAAAAAGAATCCTTTAAAATGCTGGATGAACTTTTGGAAATGGGCTACGATACCATAGATACAGCGGATGTGTATTCCCGTTGGGCAGAGGGCAACCGGGGTGGCGAATCTGAAATCATACTCGGTAAGTGGATGAAGGATAGAGGGGTCAGGGAAAATGTTAGTATTCATACAAAAGTAGGTTCCGATATGGGCCAAGGAGGTAAGGATATTTCTAAGCCTTACATTTTAAAGGCCATTGAAGATTCACTAAAAAGGCTTCGAACGGACTACATTGACTTGTATTATACACATTGGGATGATGATAAAACCCCTGTAACAGAAACATTGGAGGCCTATCAGGAGCTAATGGAGCAGGGCAAGGTAAAGCATATTGGGGCTTCCAACCTTACCTCTGACCGACTCAAGGCCTCCCTGAAAGCTTCAAGGACACAAGGTTTGCCAAAATATGAAGTCTATCAGGGACAATATAATTTATTGGAAAGAGACTCCTTTGAAGGTGAAATGCAAGAAATTTGTATGGACAACGGTCTAGGCGTTACCACCTATTTTTCATTGGCGAGTGGGTTCCTAACGGGAAAGTACCGTAAGGAGAGCGATTTTATAGGTAAGGAAAGAAGAGTCTTTGTGGAGAATTATCTAAATGGGCGAGGATTGGCAATCTTGGAAGCCATGGATCCAATTGCGGATGCGCATAATATTTCATTGGCAGGTGTAGCTTTGGCTTGGATCATACAACGACCAGGTGTGACCGCACCGATTGCGAGCGCTACAAAGCCCCATCATTTAAAAGCGTTTAAAGAAGCGATTAGTACCACTTTGACAGAAGAAGAAATGTCAATCTTACATAAGGTGAGCAGTAAATAAAAAGATGGCTTAAACCTGAGAAAGGCGTTGATGTATTTCCCAAAAAAATATGGAGAAAAAATATTTTGTGTTACATATGTATCCTTTGAGGCCTGACTTTGCTCAAACAAGGACTACAGATGAGCAGTCCATTATGAAAAGGCACCTTGCTTATTGGTCAAGCCTAATGAACAAGGGAAAGGTTCTTGTTTTTGGCCCTGTACTTGACCCTAAATCTCCTTATGGGCTTGGTATAATTGAAGTTGACAATGAACAAGAATTGAAAGAATTTATTGAAAATGATCCAGCAAAAAAGTTTCATATGTTTAAGTATTTTCCGATGCAGGCAATAGTGCCGCAAAAGTGACATTCTTCACAAATGGATAATGGTACAAACGTGCAAAAAACATTAATTTGTGACCGTTTAAGTTGGTTTGGAGTTCCTGAATCCTATGAATTGGAAGGTATAAATCAGGTGCTGTAAATAATCAGGAAATCTTGCCCCGGACAACACGATAATATACTGTTGTCAAAAATTGACTGAAGGATCTTAACGATTCGTCGAATCTCTTTCCTTTGGTTTGATTATCATTCTAAAATATTGGTCCTTATAAATGTAATAAACGATCCAATCAAAAAAGGCCCTTACCCTGTTCTTGAAATTTACAAGACTCATAATATGGACAAAAATCCATATGAGCCACGCCAAGAAACCTTTTACAAAATAATTTTGGCCCGGTAGGTCCAAGACCGCCTTATTTCTCCCGATGATAGCCAATGACCCTTTATCTATATATCTGAAAGCCTTCCATTTGCCGTTCGTCCTTTTCAAATTTTCAGATAGGTTCTTTGCTTGTTGCAAAGCTGGTTGAGCCAATTGAGGATGTCCATTTGGATAGGTTTTGTCGCCTAAAACTAGTGCACAATCCCCGAGAGCGTAAATATTATCATAACCCACTACCAAATTATGGGTGTTGGTTTTTAACCGTTTACCTTTTCCAAAGCTCTCAACTTGGAACCCTTCAAATGTTTTTGCGGAGACCCCTGCGGCCCAAATAAGGTTTTTGGTCCTAATTTCAGTTCCATCGGATAACATTACCTTTTCATTGTCAAAGTCCTTTACAAAGGTGTTCAGTTTAATTTCGACCCCATACTTTTTTAGCTTTTTATAAGTATATTCCTGTGATTTCGTTGACATGGCTGTCAATACAGCATCCTGGCCATCGATTAAATAAATTCCGCCAATGTCATCCTGACTCAGTTCGGGATAGTCTTTCTTAAGGATAAAGGAACTCATCTCTGCCATGATACCCGAAAGTTCCACCCCTGTTGGCCCCGCACCTGCGATCACAAAGGATAGCAATCGCCTACGATCCTCCAAATTGGGTAGACGAGTGGCTCGGTCCAATCGTGCCAGTATGGTATTCCTGAGGGAAAGAGCATCACTTATGGTCTTCATTGGAAGACTGTATCGTTCAATATTCTTATTACCAAAAAAATTGCTTTCTGCTCCTGTTGCCATCACTAAGATATCATAGATTAGCTCTCCATTACTCAGGATGATTTTGTTCTCTTCAGGGACAACTCTTTCGAGACTGCCCAATCTAAAACGGACATTTTCCTTTTTCCTGAGTATTCTACGAAATGGATAGCTTATGGCAGAAGGCTCCATAAAGCCTGTGGAAACCTGATAAATCAATGGCGGAAAAAAATTATAATTGTTCACATCAACCAAAATAACTTCATATTTTTTTGAGTTTGCCAATCCTTTGACCAACTCAAGTCCGGCAAACCCACCGCCAACAATGATTACTCTTTGCCTATTTTTCATTGAAATAGCTTTTCATCTAAGTTAAGAATATTCCAAGCATTTCATTTAATGTTGTAACCTAACCTCTTCTTGGGTAACTCATAGATCAATTTTTTTGAAGATGGAATAGGAGACCATCAGTATTAGTGCTAAAAATATTTAGTTACAGCATGCAGGCAAAAATCCCCAATTTGATTACCTTTTTGAAAAAAATAAATTAACAAGTTGTTTTATAGTTAGGAGTTTAATTTTTAACAATATCATTACCCTATTTTATCCTAATTTTAAAATTGTTCATCGGCTTAGAATTGAATTAATGACATGAATCTCTGACTATGCTAAGATTTTTTGTTAATTAAGGATTGCCGGTATTTTAATTTGATTCAACTTTTGTTGTTTCTAAGTAGAAAACTTATTTCATGCGAAAGTATTTACTGGTAGTTGGAACCTTATCGATCCTATCTTCTTGCAATAATGACGAAGATATTTCGGTTGAGGACAGAAACGAGGCTCTTTTTGGCCAATGGGAATATGAGGCTATTGATTCTGATACAGCCGTTGACATCAATGGTGACGGCACTGTTAACATTGACCTATATAACACAAACGAAATCCGCCAGTGTTCAAAGGACAACCTGACCTTTTTTTCCGAAGGTATGACCGGAGAAAAAAATGATTTTTCCATTAATGAAAACGGTTTGTCCTGTGGAGAAGTTCCGGCATATAATAACGTCGAGGATGATAAATATGAATTGATCAACAATGAAATTCTACGCTTCGAGAACAGAAATGATATGCGGATCATTGAGTTTACCAAAAACCGACTCGTACTGGAACAGAATGATTTTTTGCATAATCAGGACGTTGTCATCACCTATACCTATAAACGGAGTTGATTCCCCATATTAAATAATAGGAAATTAGCCCAACCATATTTGTCAAACTCTAATTATCCTCCCTGTAACCCAATCGCTCCATTGGCCATCACTGTCCCTGACCCGTACCTCATAGTTCTGATCTAGGTATTTCAACCTACTTTCACGGGGTTCGGTCTCCATCTCAAAATATCTGTCGACACCACTTCCCTTGGCTTCGCTGTAGTTCAACAATTTAGTATCCCAACGATTGTCCTGTCTGTTGAAAATACGGATTTCGACCTGTTCCAGGCTTGCTCCATTATAGGCCTCCGAACAGTTAATGTTAAAGCAGGTATATATCCTGACCTGATAATCGCACCCGTTAAGACCTCCGCAATTGATGTTATGCTTTTCACCCTTGGCCGCAACGGTCGGCAATTTCAACATTTCGATGGATTCACTCTCGGTCTGTGACTGTCCCGTGGAGTTCTGCACCAAGAAATTGATCACAAAACTTTGATCCGTTTCCGGAAAGAACTGCATGGGTGCACTACCATAATCCAGAGGAACGACCTCCCCTTCATTATAGGTGATTCCCTTATACCTGACAGTGCCGGCACTGGCCCCGGTAAAGGTGAACACCAATGTGTAACCAACACTCTGGTCATGGCCAGACGTGGCATTGGTTATGGCGGTGATATCGAACGGGTCGTTGATGTACTTATCCTGGGCCGATTGACTGATATTGAGCGTGAAAGGTTCTTGGTACACTTCATAATTCGCGTTGACGTTGGCGGTCTTCTCCACATCGGAAGAGGAACGCACCGTAAAGGTCAGATTATGGTTTCCCTCACTGTTCCCGGTATATTTTCCGGAAAAGGAGCCTACCGGTACCGTAAAACTTTCCCCAGCTGAATAGGTATTGCCATTATACCGAAAAGAGCCGTTGTTTCCACTAACGGAGAAGTACATTTCATAGGTATCGCCACCAATGCCTATTTCGGAAATATTGAAATTCACATCGATTTCCTCCCCGGTGTATGCCTGTTGGGCAGTTCCGGAAGCTGTGAAATTATAGTCCTTGGCCGTAACGTCCACGGCAATGTTCACCGATTTTTCTAGCCCTGTATCGTTCTTCGCATAAAAGGTCATGCTTACCGTGCCATCGTCAGTACCCTCAATGCTCCAATTGAAGTTGCCCTTTGGCACTTCATAGAGGTTCCCAGGACTCACCACATTGCCATTACTGTCCTTGATGATGGCATTTCCGTTCATGCTGAAGCGCATGGTATAGTCGGATGATCCCACACTCTCGGAAATATTAAAGTTCAGCGAAGTAATTTCCTCCACGGTAATATCCGAGCTTTGAATGCCCCCAGTAAAGGTGAAATCGACTTGATCGAAAGTAATAGTAGTATTGGACGTACGGGTAACGTCAGAACCTGATTTGACACTCAGTACAATACTGTGCTGACCAGGCTCCAGGCCTGTATAGGTAATGTTGTTCGACCCGGGGCCCATTGGAAAATTCTCCCCTGGTCCATAGGAAACCCCATTGACCAACATGGATCCGTTCTGGCTCGACGAATAAAAGGCGGTATAGGTGTCGTTCGCCCCATTCGGAACTTCATCGATGTTCACAATGATACCAACAGGATTGTTTGAAAATTCGGTTGCCTTCGAAGGGGTCATGACAATACTGAAATCATTGTTGCCCACCACTACAGTGACCTGTTCTTCCAAAAGCTGGCCATTACTGTCGCGCAATAAAAAGGAGATTTCATAGGTCCCTGCCTGCTGCCCTATAAAATCATAGGAGAAACTTCCCGGTGTAACGGTAAAATATTGACTGGGCGTTATCGGGGAATTCCCGTTATAGAGTTGGCCATCCCCACCCGTAATGAAATAGTTGAGCTCATAGGAAACCCCGTCATAATCCCCTTTTTCGATAAGGCTCAGCGAAATGGCCCCTCGTTGGCCCACCAATACCTCACTGTTGTTGGCAGAGGCACTGAAATCGAGCTCCAATTGTTTTGCGTCCAGATCTATTTCGATTGGCCCGACCTCTTGCCCAAAATTGTCGGTCACAAGAAAACTGATCTGATGGCTCCCAAGGCTTTCTGGGGTATAGAAAAGGGAGAAGTTTCCAAGGTCGACAGGGTAGTCCGTATTGTTCTGGATATTGTTCCCGCCCGTCCCCGTAACCTTTCCATTGCCCTCGGTTATGTTGTAGGAAAGGAAATAATCGATATTGGAGGTATTTCCGCTGGATCTGATGTTGAAATTGAGCTGTGTCCTTTGGTTGACAAATACCTGGTTGCTCTCCGCATTGCCACTAAAAGTGAACGGAATATTGGCCACCTCGATCTCCACGCTATCCCTTTTCATCTGGCCGTTGCTGTCGCGAACATCAAAGTAGATCTTTCGTTGGCCGAGCACATTGTCCTTATAGGTGAAATTGTAATTGCCCGGGAGTATGGACCTAAAGGCACCGGCATCCATTACGCCCCCGTTTTGGTCCCTAACGGTTCCGCCACCCTCACTTCCCGGAGAAAAGGAATGTCCGATATCATAGGTGACGTCACTTTCCCCATCCTGTGTCTGGAGGTCGATATTGATGGCGATGTTGGTGTCGAGTTCCACTTGGGTGGAAGCGCCCGTGGCCCGAAAGGTAAAGTTAAGGTTTCCCACATCGAGGACAAGTTCCCTTGTGATGGTAGCACCATCGGGAGCCTTCGCCACCATGGTCAACTTGTGTTTGCCCAAGGTCTCAGGAAGGTATTCGAGGTCGCTGACCCCTTTGGGGAGCGCAAAGACATCCCCGGGATCATAGGCGGCATCACCAAAATAGACCTTGCCGGTCCCGTTTTCCAATTGGTAGGAAACCTCAAATTCCTGGTTTCCGTTGTTTGCGGGATCTTCGGTGTCCCTGTCCCTTAAAAGGGTCACACTTACGGGGTTTTTGCTGTTGATGATAAATTGGTCGGTCCCTTTGCCCAATAAAAAGCCAAAGCTTGCATATGTGGTATTATAGACCAGATCCAGTTCCTTTTCGATCTTGTTGGAGTCCCAGGCAAGGATTTTGACCTTATGTGCACCTGTATCGATGGGCATATAACGGAACGACACATCAAAATCCCCGATGGGAATGGTATCGTTCTGGTATATCGTATCATTCCCTATGGACAGGTAGTATCCCTTGCCGTTCTCGATACGGTACTTCATATAATAGGAGGTCGTGGTGACCACTTTTTCCGGTTCCAGGGAAAAATCCGTCTTGACCGCCTCAAAGACAAAGCCATCATTATTGTGGTCTTCCGTAAGGGTAAAATCAAAGGAATCCTGGACGATGCCGTCAAAATCCTTGCTGCATGACAGAACAAACAAAAAGCTCAACAGGATTATGGAAACAAGGCGTAGTGGAGTAATTTTTTTCATAGTGTCCGGTTATGTTCAGAATAAAAAGTAGCGCAGGCCGATCCCCACATAGGGATAAAAATTGCCGACATCAGAATTGATATGGTAGTACTCATTGGCCTTTATCAATAGCGAAAGGTCGTTCCCCAGGATCATCTCCCATTCGATACCTGCATATATTCCATAGATGAACCTGCTCTTGCCACCTATCACGGCCCCGGTATCCAGGGTATTGTTCCCGTTGTTGATCACTTCATATCCAATGACCCCGCCCCCGCCGACGTTCAGTGCATATCTCCTGAAATTGGGTTGTTCCCATACTTTTAGGAAATAGCCGGGTTGGACCGTGAAAATATTGTAGGGGATATCATAATCCCCCTTGTCCACTGCAATGGCGGCAAATATGCTCAACTGGGCATAGGTGTTCCTGTTCAGGTGGTAATTGTACGTTGCCATGATCCCGAAACCGTCCTCTGCATATCCACCGCTGAGACCCACGGAAGAGGCATAGTTCCCGCCCCGCTGTGCGGAAAGGGATATGGCCATAAACAAGAACGAAAAAAGCACCAATGATCTTCCCATAATCAAAATCGTTTAGGATTGTTTATAATGTCCCTGCCAATGGACATGGACAGGTTACGGTTTCCTCCCTCTTCATCGAGTTCCACCAAAAGTTCCTTTTTGTTGTCCAGGGAGAATTTCTTGAGGACGATGACAAAGTGGTTCTCGGATCCCCCTTTTACGATCTTGGGGACCTTGTACTCGAGCATAAGACCGTTATTTTTATTAATCGGGATTTTCTGTGCAGAAGCATTTCTGTACGAACTTTTGATGAAGAATTTGATAAAGTTGATATCGAGGTCGACCCCTTCCTTATTTTCCAGCCTGAACTGGATATAGAGCTCGTCGTTGTTATAGTAGACCCCTTTGAGCCACAGGAAGACATCGCCTTTCCGTGCAAAATAACGCGGGATCAGGGCCTTGTCGAACTGCATGTAATAACTCCTCAACCGATAGTACTCGTTGGGGTCATGGGCATAAAGGTCCGAGGTGGCCAATTGCAACACCGAGTCCTTCGGTATTTTCTCGATCTCTTGCATGGAGAACGGACCGGATTCCTCCGATTTTGGTAAAGATCCGTTATTGGATCCGGGTTCCAGACCTTGCATGGCCTTTGGTCCCTGATAGGAGACGGCCCTGTCATCAATATTGGTCACCGCCATTTCGGCTTCGATGGTCCAGGTCAATTTTTTGGGACTGGTATTCAATTGCAGGATAAAATCAAAGAGGTTCCCGGATCTGGTGATGACCGTTAGGTTGGTATAGTTTTCCTTTTCCAAGGCCAGATCATCATAATACACCTTTAGGATACGTGGGTTGAACCGGCTCCCGATTTCCTTTGGAAAGTCCACTGCAAAGCCGATATCGCTCCCTATGATGCTTTCGGCGATATCCTCCGGAAAGATCAAAATGGTCTTGAACTTTCTGGAAACCTCGATGGTATCACGGATGCCCTGAGCGGAAAGCCCATGGTTCATCAATAAAAAGAAAAGAAACAATAGTAGTTTTTTACCCATAGAGTGCCGTTTACGTTTTCAGGAATACCTTGTACCCGTTGATCAACAATATTTCGTCGCGGTCCTTCTTTTTTTTATTGGAGAAGAACTTGCCGAATGCCCGTATCGCATTTTCCGTCATGGGAAGGTCCATTCCATTGGATAGCTCCCTTGAGAGGTCCCCCACGGCACCCTCCTCCACATCGGCGTAGAATTCTGTGAGCAGTTTCCCCGCCCTTTCATTGTAGATACCGAGACCGCCGTCCTCTTGGTCATACGCCTTCAGTGTTATCGGAAAGTTCCCTATGTTGGAAATGTCCATCAACAATCTGGACCCTTGGATGTTCACGGTGGCATATATAAAAGTGTTCTTGGGAAAAATCCGATCGGCAACCCTAAGTTCCTCCCGTAGGATAAGAGTCACCCTGCTGCCGGGAACGACAAATTGATCCCGATATACCGAGGCCTTGACCCTTATATTGGCCAAAAGTGCTCCATGCTGTGTAACGCTTTCGTTCGGGGCGGAGAAATCCTGGCTTATGGCTTTACGTTCCTCTCTGGCCCTCAACAGCATCTTTCGGTATTCGATGCGCTTTTCGGTCTCCGAAAGTCCCTTTGTCCCTGGGTCGTCCGTGTTATCCGTGACGGTGTTCCCCAATGGTTCCGTTTCGGGTTTGGACATGGCCTTGCCATCGACCAATGAAAAATTCTCAAGATCGTTCAGTATCTTTTCAAGGGAGTCGTTCTCTTTCTCCCTGTCCACTAGGGTTGCAACCCCGTTTTTCTTTCTTGACCTTTCCAATGAATCCTTGACCGACTCCTTATAGTAGCTGTTGGGATCTTTTATTTCCAGCCCACTGGACTGGTTCGGAAGGGAATCGTTGTAGCCGTTGCCGATTTCCTGTTTTTGGGGCGAACCCCTCAATCCATCAAAACTGGTGGACAAAAAATAGACCAGGAGCAGGATGGCAACGGGAAGGGCGAGGGCGAACCCTTTATGGTTCCTGATCCAATCGTTCAATTTATGGGTGTTCAATGCCATAGTAAAATTTCTTTACCCGATAATCGAGATCTGATCGTACCGTACCGGGTTATGTTGTCAACAAATATCATTTGCGTAGGTCCTTGTTGTCCAATACATCGAAACGGACGATCTTTAGGCCGTTCAGATTATTGGGGGTTGATTTGGTCTCCATCAAATAGCCGGTCGTGACCAGGTTCCGATATTCGGTCTCGCCGTCCCTTTCAATTTTTTGCTTTCCGATGAACCTGAACCTGAACGGATAGGAAGAATAGTCAATGATGATACTGTCCTTCTCCAGTTCAATGGAATAGCCACTTTTGGCGATATCCTCGTAATAGTCCTGGTCCACCAAACGGTTATAGAGCCGTATGCCCGAACGATCGACCATATAAAGCGCCTTTCCCTCGATATTCCTTTTGATGAACCCCAGGTCCGGCTCCAGGCCAAAGAAAAGTTCATGAAAAATCCCCACATGTCCCTCGCACAGTATATCGATGGCCCTTTTGTAGTCCTTGACCCTGACAGTGGCCAATTTCTGGCCGCTGTCCAAAAGGTAAAAGCTGTTCTTTGCACTTTCATTGACCCTATAGACAACATAGGTACAGCACAAAAAACTAAAGAGCATGAAAGTTAAAGATAGGACAACCAAGCGGTTGGATCTTTTCTCTGCCCTTGTAATATCGTTGAAAACCCTATAACCTTCGTTGAATTCCATATTTCTTATTGAATCAAAGTTCTTACACCTTTTGTAGTCCCACCCGTTTTTATATCAATGGCCGTTTGTGCGGCCTTTTTGGCGTAGTGCTTTGTCTTTTCCTTCAATTGCCCGGCATTCACGTTCATCCCCTGTACGATAAAATTGGAAAGAGTGGGGGCCTTGAGGTAGACGAACAGATTCATCAGCATCAGAAGGGCACTGGTCAGGACCAGCCCCAGATTGGCCTCGGTACGCAACAATAGGGAGTCAATGAGCTTTTCCATGATCTTGAGCATAAAATTGTCGATCAGGTGCAACATGGGGATCCAAAGGCAGACGGACATGAATTTCTGCAACCAGGCCTTCCACATTCCCGATAGGGCAGGGATGAACGACAGCCCGATATTGAGCGGGCCGAAAACGATGAGTACGAACAGATAGATCACGGACATGGCCTTAATCCCGATGAAGACCACGGTGGAAACAATGGAGGCGAAGGTGGTGATCCCGGAGGTCATACCGCTCAAGATCAGGGATTCCAATGCCGACCAGTCCATATCGAACAGGCTCCATGAGGAACCGATGTCCTCCATGGCCCTTGTCTGGGCATGATATATCTTCAACTGTAGGATGTCCCATGAGACATCGTTGCCTTTCAACGAGTTTCCGATACCCTCATAGAATTGGAATATCGACCGTGCGAACACCTTGTACTTTAACAGGATGAACGCCAATGGGACCCATTTGAGATAGGCGAAAAAATCGGCCCGGGTCTGTTCGTTCATGAACACCTTCAATGCGATGATGCCTATCCCGATATAGGCGAATTCCTGTCCAATGTCCATTATGGGATCCACCGCGTCAAAGGCGTCCAGGATAAATTGGTCAAAGAGTTCGTTCACCTCTTCCCGGATACCTGCATCGGTCATATTTTGTGTCAAGGCCAGCAAGGTCATCGGTTCAGGTCTATCAATGTTCTTCGTATTTCCCTGCTGGCATCGAGCTGCTTCATTTTTTTGTTGTGGGCGATCAGACCGTCCAATACCCCGTTCAACTTATCGGTAATGTCGTTGATCTTATTGAGCCGTTCCTCGGGGTGCATGAGGGACCTTGTGTTCAGGATGGTCCTGCTCTGCTGGAAAAGGTCCTTTGTCCTCAACAGCGCATCAGTGGCAATGGCCAGGAATTCCTTGGTCTGCTCGGACTCCAAATTCTTAAGGTTCCCGATGGTTTCCTGAGATGTCCTATAGGCTTCCAAGATCTTATCCTTTAATTCTGTGATGTTGGACAGTTCCGTGGATTCCAGCACATAATCCGGAGCGATCTTCATGGCATCGAGTTCCTCTTTTAGGATTTCCCTTGACCTAGTGGTCTGATCGTTGTTTTTCTCCATCAGGTCGATCAACCGGTCCAATTTCCGGTTGGTGGCGGCCACTTGGTTGCCCAATGACCGGAGCTGTATATGGATCTGGGCCAGTTGGTTGTTCGCGATTCCGAGGGAGCCGTTGGTCGCCGCATCGGTGACGGGGATCTGGCCCAGGGCGACCAAGGGGACCAAATTGAATAGGTAGATGAGTTTTTTCATTTTTCCTGTGTTTTATGGGAAGGCACTAGGGAATAATCCTTGGCCGTCAGTTCCCAATTGTTATGGTTCTTTTTATGCAGTTGATTGATCTTGTGCGATTCCATCGGGTTGGTCTCATAAATGCATTTTTCCACCAATGAGGTTTCCACTCCGTAGACCTTCACCCTGTCCTTCCAACAAAAGGCCACCTCACGATATTTTCGTTCGAGCGGCAGATCTCTGTTCAGGGAAAGGATGGATTGTCTCTGTTTTTCACTGAGACCCATCATTTCCTGGATGTTCTCGAATACATTCTCAAAATCCCCCATGTCCAGGAAGACCTTGATATGGGAATTGACCACAATGGCATTCTTGATGACCTCGGAGGCGATAAAGTCATCCACTTTTTGGGAGATGAAGATGGGCTGGCCACCATACTTTCTGGCCATTCTGGACTGGCTGTTGAAATAACCCTCGAACTCCTTTCTGGAAAGGGCCTTCCATGCCTCATCGACCACCATCATCTTGTTGATGGCCAGTTTGTCCCTATCGAGGAGTTTTTTGTCAAAAATTTCCATGACCATCAGGGCGGTAATGGGGAACAACAGTTCATTGTCGATGAGTTTCCCCAATTTGAAATAGACCAACCTTTCCTCGCCCAGACGGGCAATCCTTTCATCTTCCCGGTTCAGCAACTTTTCCCTTGGTCCGCCCTTATAGTATTTCTCCAAAAGGAACAGAAAGACATCGGGGTCGAACACTTCCTTGGAAATCCTTTTTGCATTGATAAGGACCTTGAGATGTCCTTGGCAGTATTCATAAAAGGTATCGAACCGGAAATCGGTGTTCCCGGTCTCCCACATATGGGAATAATATCCGGGCAAAAGGTTTTCAAGAACGGTATTCTTGACCTCGTGGGATATTGTATCCCTAGAAACGCCACGGTCGTCACCCGTTATCAATTTCAATAGGGTGATCAGGTTGATGACCTTGGCCTCGCTCAATGCCCTGGATTCATCGTTCTTTTCAATGGTGTCATATTCGTCCAACTTGAAGGGGTTGAAGGTAAAGGGCTGCTTGTCGTCATGTTCGATGATGGTCCCGCCAAACACCCTTGTGATCCGTTCATAGGAATTGCCGTCCTCCATGATGATGGCCTCCGCCCCTTGACGGAGTTCCGAGGCAATGTAATGGTTGGCCACATAGGACTTGCCACCGCCGGATCCAGAGGCGATCAACATGCCGCGATTGAATATCCAATGGTTTCTCTCGGGTTCCCGGTAGACACTTACGGACAGGGGCCGTCCACTGATCCGGTCGATCAACCGCAGCCCATCGACCGTTTGGGAGCTGTCCCTATACCCGCCCTCGAAATATAACAAGGAGGCCGCCATATCGCTGGACATGGGCATGTACATATCCGATGGGAGGCCCACGGCATTACCGGGGACTCCGGCAAAGAGAAGGTTCTTTCGGTCAATGTTGTTTTCCTTGGCATTGATCTTGAGCTTTTTGAAGCCGTCCGCCACGGCACTGCATATTTTTCCATGGTTCACATCTGCGTTGTTGAACCCCAGGACGTTCAAATGGTAAAAGACGATCTCCTTATGGTTCTCTAGGATGTCGGTATTGAACTCCCGGATCTGGTCGGCATAGATCCCGTTGCTGTCGTCTTTTTTTCCATTGCCGAACTGGTCGAAACGCTTGGCCTTTTTTCGCAATCCCTTAAGGGCCCTTTCCTGCTCCGGGATATAGATGTACTGGTTGATGATGTGTTCATGGGGTATCTTGAACCCGATTGAAAACAGATTGCCAACAGGGAACCGGTTGTGCCGTGTTGTGAATTTTCCGTACAGTTCATAGGGCCCCAGATATTCCTTGGTGAACTGGTCCAGGTTCTCCACGGTAAAGAACCGGGCCTGTTTCTCCCCGATCTTGATGGAATTGTTGGAAAAGTCGATATCTGGCAGGTTTTTGTTGGATGCGGAAAGGCTGAAATATTTTGTGTATAGCCCTTCATCGTCAAATAACCCATCATATCCCATTATCTCCGACCGGATAAGGCCCGACCCGTTCAATAGGTTCGAGACACTTTCCACCTTCGTCTCAAAATCCAACAAGAGATCCCGGTCAAGGAATTCTTTGGAAATTGTCCTGTCCAAAAAGAAATCCCTTTTTTTTGAGAGAAAGGAATTGACCCTGGTGGGGCCATAGTTGAAGTATCCCGTCGGTACCAAGCTGATAAATAGGTAATGCTCGGCCCTTAGAAAAGGACGCTCCTCAAAATACCGCTCATTGCCGATCTCCATGAAATCACCGTTCAACCGTTGCGGGATGGGGCCGTATCGTTCCTCAAAGAAATAGTCCTGTCGGTGCAGGATCATGTTGGGCCCCAATATGTCGATGATATTGAAGAAGAGTCCGTTCAAGGTATTGTAATCCCTTTGGTCCAAAGTGAACACCTCTGGGAGCTCCAATTTTAAGGGAATGGTCAAACAGCCCTTTTCCTTTGAAATGAGGGATTTCCTTTCATGTCCATAAATGGGGAACACGTCCATCATATCGGCTATCCTTTCCATAGGGGCATATTTTTGTACGGTCGAGAGATCTTGATCTTGTCCGGTCTGGAGGCATCGGCCATCTTTTTGATGAACCCCCTGGCCCCGTAGGTCCTGGAATGGAACAAGAGGATGGCGAACATGGACAATAGGGTACAGGCCGTCACCAATAGGGCCATGAACGTAGGGATGACCATGGATAAAATGAACCCTAGGGAGAGTATGCCAAGGCCTATATAAATACAATGATTGATATACCTGGCCTTGAGGCCGAGGAACAGGACCTCCTTCTGGAGTCCTTTCCGTATAAGGATAAACTTGTCTTCCATGAGGGCCTTTTTTAAGAACGCATGCTGTCCCCCACGGACAATAGGATCCAGAAAATGGCAAGGCCAAGTATGACCTGTCCCACCTTTTTGGTCAGGTCGCTCTGTTGGTCCCTTAAGTAAAGGAATACCAATCCACCCAAAATGGTGGATGTCCCGGCAATGGTCTTGACGGCACTGATGACGATGTCAGCGATCCTGGAGAGGTCACGTTCCCCTTGTTGGAGTTCTTGGGTCAGTTCGTTCAATTGCCCAAAGGAATCATGTGGCAGGCAAAGGCCCAACCCGATAAGGAGCAAGAGTTTAAGTTTCCGGGTCGGGACCCTTTTTGTCCGTAACATCCCTGTTACGGATGATCTTGAATTTTTCATTTTCTGTGCGAGTTAAGGAATTGTTCAATGCTTCACTTGAAGAGCCTTTGTTTTTGAAAGCCTCCAGGAGTTTGGAGTTGTTCTCGACTTCATCCACCTGGCTGAGTATGGTTTCCAAATCGGCTTGTTCTTCTTGTGAATTATTTACAAATTTATTATTTAAATACAAATAATCATCATTTTCTTTGATTTTTTTGCTGTCCCTTTTCTTTTTTACCAACAGGACCCAGGCCACGTATACGTAATACATGGCCGTAATGCCCAATGTTATTTTCCAGAAAAGGTTCAAATACAGTTTATTATAGTTTTTCTATCAGTTTCTCCAATTTGGTCCCGTTCTTATGGACAAATTCTTCCAGGACCTTCCTCAAGATCTCGTTCCGGTTGATCTTTTTTCCCATTTTATAGCCCAATCCAAGGGCCAATCTTTCATAACCGTCGAGGCATTCCCCGCTCAGGGACATCTGGAACACATCTTTTTTGTCCCTATAAAACTCAGATTCAATGGTTTTATTGAATTCCTGCCAAATTCTTTCCTCGGATTTCGTCATTTTTTTACCCTTGCTGGGACGGTTCACGTTTTCCATGGGCCGCACCACGGTTCCATCCTTTGGGGTTTCAGAACCATCCGGATCTTTGTCCAACGGTACTTTTTTCTCAGGAGTTCCCGTTATGGCATTGTTGGTAAGATCGGCCGTTTCCCCAGTTTGATCGGTCTCCATTCCGGAGGATCTTTCCTTTTTTAACCTGTCCAACATGCCATCCGTTTTGTCCATGTCCATCGTTATGGCCTTTATCAGTTGCCCAGTATCTTTACTTTTTTTCATTTGTTCACTGCTTTATTTTTGGTCCTTGTCTTTTGTAGCCGTATTTGGCCCGTCCTAAAAAAATCCCTCATTGAGGGTTTCATGGCCATATCAATTACTGGATAATTTAAGGACTTCCTCAAAAAAGTTCCTGATATCCCGTGGTCCCGTCTCCATTTGTTCCGGGATGGGATGGAGGGTGCTCCTGTACTGTTCCCGGTATATGGTCTTCTCCTTGACCACATGCTGCATAAAGGGAAGGCCTGCCGTCAGGACATCGCCCTTTAAGTTCGCGAACTTGTTCTTTTGGACCTCCCGATATTTGTTGAAGAAAAGATGGACCGATCGCAGTACCCTGTCCTCATTGTCCAGAAAGTTTTTCTTCAATGTCCTGTAGAAATTAAAGGTACTGTCGATTTCCAGCTCATCATGGTCGAAGGGTATGAAGATATGTTCGACGAACATAAGGCCCTGTACCATTTCGAGGCTCAGGCTTCCCGGAAAGTCGATTATGATGTAGTCCACTTTTCCATAATGCTGCAGGATTTTGTCCTTAATGGTCCTTACCGTTACCCGGATTATGGGATATATGGGGAGGCTGTCCTCTTCGTTTTCGCCGATAAGGTCCAGTTCGCGCTGTCTTTTTTTGAAAATGGAGAACTGGGGGTCGTCCACATCTAAAAGGACGACCTTTTTTCCATAGGTATGGAACAGGTTGGTGGCCAGCATGATGTTAAGGGTCGTTTTGCCCACGCCGCCTTTTTCCCCGGCGACCGAAATGATCTTTGTTTTCATATTGATATGTATTTAAGTGAGTAAAGGAATATTTGTATATAGGGTCAATTACATAGGCATTTGTTCAATGGTTTGGATATTTGTTGATATGGATATCTGTATGTCCATACAGTTGGATGATCGCTCATTTGGTGAAATGTTTATTTGAATAAATGAATAAATGAATAAATGAATAAATGAATAAATGAATAAATGAATAAATGAATAAATGAATATTTCAATATAGATGTCCAATGACGGTCCGTGTCAGTTTTCCATCGTTGCTTAAATTTTTGATTTGAACCCCGAAAGGGCTTCCAGGATATTGGATTCCAAGGTCTTGAAACTTTCTTGGATACCTTCCTGATAGACGAGGTTTTCCCCGATATTGCGCTTCGGGATGAACTCATTGTCCGTGGCGATGATCCACATGGGATTGTAGCCCAAGGAATAATAGTACAGGATCAGTTTAAAGGTGGTAGGCGATATCGTACCGCGTTCCACATTGGTCAAGGTCGAATAATCGACGCCCAATCGTTCACAAACATTTTTTCTGGAATAATGGGAATTGCGCTTGTCCGTGGTATCGTCCGCTTCGACCAGATCGTCCCGGATCTCCCTGAGCCTTTTTCCGATATAATAAAAATCCTCCGCTTTCGCGTTTTTGAGTTCGTCGATGTCCTTCATGTCTATAAATTTTGAACGGGGTAGGAGGAATAAGGTTCTTCCTCGAAAAAGTCGGCCCCATCCCATAGGGTGGCCAGACTTTCCCCTTTGCTATTATCTTCCTTAAAAGTAGGTCTTTCCTGTGACCCGTCCATATCCTCGAACAGGTCGGGGCCGGACACTTGGTTGAAATCCTCCAAAAATTCCAGGGCGATTTCCCTGTTTGCGTCCAGGGAAGACCCAATTTCATCCGTTATCTTATCGGGATCGAAGATCGAGGACTTGGGATGTTCCCCCTTGATCTTGAAATATTCGTCCTTGACCAGATCATCAATGTCCCCTAGTACCTTGTGGAAGGCCTCGTCCAGGACCCGTTCCATTTCCCGGTCCAAAAACATCCTTCCGACAAGGTTTTCCATGAAGGCCCTTATCTGGGAGCCATTGGCTTCCTTATTGTCGACCAATTGCTCCAGTTCCTTTAAATGATCGTATATTTTTAGGTCACGGACCAAGGAGGTGAACTGCATCCGCTGCATGGGCCCATCACAGTTTTCTTTGGTGAAGGTTTCCAGATAAACATTATAGAATTCGATGTAATCGTTTTGGGCGAGATCAAGTCGGGCCACCTTGTCAAAAAAGCCGATATCCTCCATCAATTCCAGGCGTTCCCTTACTTTTTTGTCATGGTCCGGGGTTCTAAAGTCCCTTGTTACCGGAAGGGGGAATTTGTCCTGGTGTTTCTTTGCCTCCATGTTCGGTCTCAAAAGGCCAAAGCACAGTTTTTGCTTGATGGGATGTTCAAAGGTATCGGCCACGATACCGCCAAAATATCCGGTTGACATCCCGGTTATCTTGCTCTTGGGCATCAGTTCCATCATTTGGGTGCCCATACTGGTGGTCGTATCGTTCCGTGAGACCGTCCTGGACAGTTTTTCCTGGTGGATTTTCCCAAAAATGTCACTGATGCGCCGGGCCGTTTCCCCTTTGGCCGCACCGCTGAAGACGTTTGCACAGTTGTCAAAGATCACATCGGCCAGTTCCTTGCCGTAATCGGCGATGAGCTGGGAGACGCTTTGGATACCAAGGACAGTGGCCACCAAATGGGACCTCCCCGTATCGATGATCTTTCTAAGGCCCATGATGAAAATCGTGGGTACCTCGTCAAGGATCACGCCCATAGGTCTGCCCCCGGGCCTGTTGACCACCTGTAAAGCCTTGTTGATGATAAGACCGATGGGTGCTGCATAGATCTCCGATCGGTCCGGATTGTTCTGCACGCACACGATCTTGGGCCTGGAAGTGCTGTTGATGTCCAATTGGAAATCATTGCCGGTCATGACATAGAATATCTCCTTGGTGGCGAGCATGGACAATGATATCTGGGCACTCGCCGTTTGACCGGCCAATTGTTGTCCCGCTTCCCGCTCCAGGGCATCCTTGAAGGGGATCATCAGGTTGCGGACTTCCATGTCCCTCAGGATGATGTCCAAGAGCACCTGTATGTTGACCGTTGAAAGAATGATGACATGGGGGAGGGTACAGATGTTGGTCCCGGTCTCCTCCGCTTTCTTCTTCAGGTACCAGATGAGCCCCGAAACAAAACTGATGGCACTCCTTGAAAAGAAATCGTTCTGTTTGATCCATTCCTTATTGAGGTTCTTCATGATAATGGTGGCCGCATCCGAGGCATCGATCTGTGACTTCATCAAGTAGGGGCTAATGGGATTGTTCCGGTGGGTCCTTTCCGGATCATCGAAGGAAATGGTGTAAAACCCAGGCAGGGAACCCAACTGTTCCGGATCATCAGTGCCGAGTTGTTCCTTCTTCTTCAGCCAATGGTTATAGGCGATACGGGAGAGTGTATCGAACTTGAAGTCATAAATGAGCAAAGTGAACATCTTGCCGATAAGCTGCTCGATGATCTCCTCAAAAAGGGCAAACGATTTCCCACTTCCCGGTGTACCGATGATCAACAGGGCCCTGAAGAGGTTGACGAAGTTGACCCAGCCTTTTCTGATCTTTCCCTTGAAACGGTAATCATAGGGAATGTTCACCGAATAGGGGGTATCGATCTTTTGTTCCATCTGTTGGAACGTCTCGTTCCCGTCATTGAAAGGGTCTTCTTTGGAGAGGTCGGTAAAGGACAGCACCTGAAAGAGATGGACACTGCCCGATAGGGAAAACAGGAACCCCAGGAAATAGCACGGCACCGAAGACCAATACAAAACAATATTGGGAACCTTAAGGACATCACTGGCACCAAAGAATATAATTCCAAGGGTCAGATAGGACACTCCCTTGGTATAGGTCTTTCCCGCTACCTTTTTGGGGTGGTACAACATGACCGCCGCCACAATGGCCATGAGCAATAACAGTTTGCCCAAGTACTTTTGGTGCAACGGCCCGAACTTCATGAAAAATCCATAGATCCATCGGAGTATCGGGCCATCGATCCCATGGTAGGCCAATAGCGCATAATGATCGATATAGCCGATCGCCGCAAAAAGTGCCACGGAGAGGAACATGGCCGAATGTGCCAACCTTTTATCTTGCATGGAAGGGAAGAATATTGTCCATTAAGGAATCAACCAAAGGTCCTTTCCCTCCATCCCTCCAAAGCGATGTCGGATGCCTCCTGAAAGGAAATCCCCTTCTCCCGTACCAATTCGATGGTAGTGTCCATCAGGACCTTGGATTGGTCCCGGATGAACTGGGTATATCCATCCCCCATTTGGAGGCGGTTCTTGAGTTCCATATCATTCTCTTCGATAATTGCATCCAGCAGTTCATAGTAATATTGGTGGTCCTTCAACCCTTCCGATAGCTCTTCCATTATTTTCATTTGTTTAAATTTAAGTCAATACATTGATATTTGTTTATTCCCCCTTTCTATGGATATTGGTGTTTGATATGTCCCAAAAAATCCCTCCGTGAGGGTTTTATATTTTTAATTGTGCGATGTTCTCCTTTGATGTCTTTTTGTGCCTAAGGTGCGCCGCAATGGCCCGAAAGGGGACCATATAGGAATACCGGAGCCCAAAATCGGCCAAGACCCCAGTGGTGCGTATTTCCTCCACGATGCCCTCGTTGGGGGCACCCTCCGGTCCGCTGTTGGTCTTGAGGACGATCTTGTCCCCTGGGCGTATCCTATCCAGATCCATGGTCCCAAGTTGTTCGTACCTTTCCTTCTTGCTGCTTTTCAGGTCGTCGTTCCAATCCTTTCCCATCGATTTCATGATCTTGGCCCTTACAGGAAGGTACAGCCCGCCCAAGGTGGTCAAAAATGCCCGTAGTGCCTTGGCCATCTGTGGATCCAAGATGGTTGTGGATCTGGATTCCGAGATGGAAAATTCAAGGGCCAACTTGTCCGAAAAAAGGAGGGTCTTGAACCCTTGGCCCTTTGGGAACGCATTACCGACCGAGTCTTCGATCGTACGGGCATCATGGGCCATTTGACCACGACGGTCCATATGGTAGTGGATGTTCATCGATACCCTCTCCCGGTTGATCCTGTTCTCGATATAGACCCCCTTTGCCATTGCATTGATGAGCTTGGTAAAAACCTGGATGTCAAATCGGTGTCCCGTGGCATCGTTGTCGAAAATGGAAACGAGCTGGATTCCTTTTCTTGAAAGAATGGGGGTGATGAGCTCATAAAAGAAATCCAGTTTTTCGGTATAGACGTTCCCTCCAAAGGAAATATAAAGGTCACCCTTTTTTCCCTCAAGTTCATGGAAGGATAGCAGGTCCACCCCGCTTTCCCCAAAAACGATCCGTTGGGCCCCTTCCTTTGGGGGATTGGAACTGAACAGAAAATGGTCCTTTCCGTTGAGCACCAGGCGGAATTTTTTGGATTCCCCCGTATGCCTGTCCCTATAGGGCCTGTTGTACAGGATATAGTTCCTGGGGGTTCCCCCGATATCGAATTTTGGAAAGGCCACATTGGCGATCTTGCCTCCATTGTCGTTATGGTGGAAGGCATTGAAGATCCTGCCCCTAAAGGGATCGGATGCAAGGGTTTCCATCGCAATGCCCCTTTCCTTGGTAAGGTATATGGGATTGCGCATTGGTACTATGTTGTAATTTTCCTCCAAGGATCTCGTTCTGCCCCTTTTTTGGGGGACCTTTGCGTTTTGTGCAACATGTTCGTGGGCACTGTCAATGATTTCCAGGCCCTGTTCGACGGCCCTGTAAAAGTTCTTCTCTCTATTCCTGAGGAACGAAAAGAAAAGTCCCTTGTCCTCCGAGTCATTGCGGTTGAAATAGGAGATGGGGTCCCTTGAGGTCATCAGGACGATCCGGTCGCCCTCCTTGGCGAATTCCATTGATCCTGCACTTTTTTTGAGCAGTACGTGGCCCGTGCGCAATAGATGGCCCTCAAAGTCCACTTCCCCGTTGATCTTACCGATCAACCGCTTGTAATGTTCAGGGTCTTCTTTGTAACTTATAGTGTTCTTCATTGCCGATAGGATTGAAAAAAGCCGATATATCTGAATATGTCGGCTTTTGTTCATCAAATGGACCTTTTGGCCCCTATTTGCTCATGACATTATGCCGTTTCTTTTTTTTTTCGTCCCCGACCACAACGGCACCCTTGGTTTCCAGATCCTTTACATTGGCCTTTTCCGGGGATTTTGTAATGAACCTTTCTGCCCTGGGGCTATAGGTGACGCTATAGGTCTTCCTGCCCTTCTTGGTGGCGATGGAGATTTCCACGGCCTCTCCCTTGTTCATGGCATCGGCCTGTTGTTTGGTCAACTGCTGCCCATAGAAATAGGTGTTCTCCGAAAGGGCGGTCTTCGTCCTGATGTCATTGAGCTTTGGCTCGTAATAGGCCAGCTTCGGGAACATTTCCCCATCCTTGGTCACCCCATTGAAGACGATGGATCTACCGTCATTGACCATGGCCTCGAACTCTTCCTTGGAGAACTGGTGGTTATAGGCGGTGGCCTGGGCAAGGGTCACGGGCCGGTTCCTTTTGATCTGGACGTCCAATTTGGACCCGCTCTGGGAACTGTACATCAATTGGACGGCCTTGACACTTTCCTTGAGTTCCCCTTCGTTGACATAGGTGGAGCGATGGATATGCTCCTCTCCCTTGACAAGGGCATCCTGTACGTTCTCGGGAAGCTTGTCAAAACTGATATAGGCACCCTCCAATTTTTCCTTGGCCTCCCCATAGGCGAACCGTTGGGCGGGTGACCGCATTTTCTCCACATAGGGACTGGTCTCGTCAATGTTGAATTCCAGGCCTCCCTGGGTCTTGATCTTTAGGATGCTTTCCTCTTTGGAGAGGATTTCCCCTTTTTGCCAAATTTGGTTCACTTTTACGAAAACCCTTTCTACTTGTTTTTCCATTTTACTGAGTATTTAATTGTTAAGGAATATTGATTTTCGTACCTTTGCGGTACTTGTTGATATTCATTTATCGATGAGTTAAGGAATATTTCGGAAAGAGGGCGGGAGCGCTCTTTTTCCATTTTATAAAGCTATCCGGTAATCCTCCATCTGCACCTCCTTCCCCTTTAATGTGATACTTTGGCCTGATTCCCATTCCAAATGCCAATTGGCCATTTTGGGTTTGAGGATATCCAATGTTTTGCCCAGATAGTTCTTATGATAGGACCAGACAAAATATTTGATGGCACCGACCTCAAGGGGCACCCTTACCGAAATACCGTCCCCTTCCTTTCCGACCACAATACTGTGGCGGTTGATGCGGAATTGGTCCAATGCCTTGTTATACTTTAAAAAACTTTTTGCCAATCCCTGGTTGAAGGCCTTTATGGAATTATAAAAGCGCAGAAAGGATTTTTCGTCCCCTACCTGGAACTTGACCCTTAGGTCCCCTTCACCAAGTTTCAACATGAAATTGGTGTCATCGATGAAGGAAATGAAACTGAGGTCCCGTAGATACCCTTCTATCTTTTTGCTACCGGTGAACGAGAGGATGATCTTCTTTACCTTGGTCAATTTGCGGATCTCGAACAAGATCTTGGTGGTCTCATAATTGATCTCCCCAAGGGCCATATAGACGGCATTGTCGAGCTGGAACTTCCTGTGAAAGGCTATGGCCTCCCTGGGATCCTTGAACACGACCAACCATTCGATCATTTTGGGGATATTGGAATACCAAAGGGAATGTTTGGCATCGGATTCCCCATAGGGCCGGACCCCCTTGTCACTGTCCAGGAAATATCCGGTGGTCTCGTTCTGGATATTGTAGAGGGGGAACAATGGCTCCCCGGTAGGAGCCTCGAAGATACGGTCCTTGAAGACATCCGTTCCGGCAACATCGGAATAAACCCCCTCCGACCTTCCCTTGAACGGCACCGCATAGGAATGGAAGTGGTTAAATTCCGTAGTAACCCTTTCAAGGCCGACATCCTTGGACGAATCCAACATCAATTCCTTGGCCGCTGTCACCTGATGGTACCTTTGATCGACCTTGTCCCAAAGGGTTTCGCTCTTTTTCCCCTCTGTCCTGGAGACTTCTTCCAAGACAAGGTCCGAAGCGGACAGTTTGTTCTGGGGGCTCTCCACGTGGTAATATAGGAATCCCTTTTCGGTATGGATGACCACGCTGTAACGGCCGTTCCTTTTGAACAGGACATGGGAGGGTTCCCTTTTTACAGGTTCATATCCGAAATGCCCGAACAGGGCGGGGAGGTCTATCAAATGGTCTTTGTCCAACCAACGGTCCAACATATGATTAAATATTGTTTATTTGTAAATAATTAATAAGTTTGTAACTGACACCACAAATATATAAAACTTTTTCAAATGGCAATGGTTTTGAAAAAAAAAGGTCTGAAACGGATATTGGGACATCTGATGTCCCTCGGCAAGAAGGAGGTCCGGTACCTCATATTCCTTATCGTTGCCCTAACGGTGCTTCTATTGGGCAAGGCCTTTTCCATGATGGAGGAGGATATCGGGGAACAGATGGTGGCCATGGACCGTTATGATACCTCACTCAGGGCCAGCTCGGGGAATGCCCCAATGGACAGTATGGTCTCGGACAGGGAAAGGGAGCGGTTGCTCTTTGAAATAGAGGAAAGGATCGTAAAGTATCTTTTTCAGATCCCGGACTATACCTATATGTCCTCATTGGAAACCTATTTTAGATATAGCCCGGGACTGTTGGACGAAATTCCCTCATGTACGCCCTTGGAAAAAGGGGACTATAGGTTGAGCAGTGCCTTTGGGTATCGTGTACATCCCATTTCCGGAAAAAGGAAAAAACACATGGGATTGGATTTTGCGGCACCCAGGGACAAACAGGTATATGCCACTGCATCGGGCACGGTGGTTTCCATCGTCCGTTCCAAAACGGGATATGGGACCCACATCATCATCCGGCACCGTTTCGGCTTCAGGACCCTTTATGGGCATCTGACAAAGATCTTGGTGGGCAAAGGGCAATTTGTACAGCAGCACGAATTGATCGGGACGGTGGGCAGTTCAGGGGATTCCACTGGGTACCATCTGCATTATGAGGTCAGCAAGAACGGCGAAAAGATCGATCCCATACCCTCATTGGACCTGAAGCGTAAGATCATACTTGAACTCATCGAACAATAATTATGGAGCCATTACAGGAAAGCGGACGACCAGACCCATGGCAAAGGGCAAGAAAGCTCATGGCCAGATTATGGAACCTTAAGGAAAGATTGTTGAACAGGGACTTTAGGGACTTTGCCACGTTGGAATATGAAAGGGTCCGCCCGGAGGACATCCAGGACATCCAAAGGCTCAAGTACCTCAGGAACCTGGATATGGCCAAATCGGGGCATTCGGATGCTTCGTTGAACAGCCTGATTTCCTATCATCGGAAAAAAGAAGGGTTGGTGAAACTCGACCAAGGAGTGGTTGCCATGGGAACCATCAAGGTCAGGGAAAATGACGACCTCCTGGCCTCGATCCGGTTCGGGTACGATAGGCATCGGAAGGCCCCCGTTATGGCCCTGAGGGACCATGATAACATTCCCATGTGGAAACCATTGGGTTGGCCGGAACTTTTGGGAAGATTGTCCAGCCTCCATCCAAAGGCAACTGACGGACTTGAGTTCGGACATTCCTTTTTTGCAAGGGACATCCAAAGGACCGTTCCATCCGATTTCGAATCCCTCGGTAAAATGTATGACCTCATTATCGAAAAGTCCTTTAGGTCCAATAAGTACTTTGGGAAGGGGGTATTGCCATTGGATGCAGGGGTATTGGAGCATCCCTTGGAGCATCTGCACAGACCGATCCTGATCCCAGCATCGATAAAAGGCCATGAGATCCTAAGGTTGACGGAGGCCAATGCACATTATCTTGTCTTTCAACCTTTTCTCAAGACCTCTACGGATTTGCTGCACCTAACCCGTGAAGAGATCCAAGAAATGCTCCGGAACGAACGGGTCGATCGGATTGCCAAGCTCAGGTTCGGACTTGTCCTCGGCATCAAGGAGGGGCAGTTGTACATTGGCAAAACGAACGTCGAAAAGACCCAGGGGATGGACTGGACAACTTTCAGGGAGGCCATGGAATCCCCTGTCCATAGTGCCAAGGTCAAGTACTATCTGGCCAAAGAGATCGTAAAGGAAAAGGACTTTGTGATCGAAAAGGGTGCGATCCGATTGGAAAGCGGTGGACGGACCGCTTATCTAAAAAGACATTATATGGATGGCCAATGGTACTTTGCCGAAACTGGTCGAAATGATGAAGAACTACATTTCAGGCCTGTCAATGGGCCGGTCATCCAACACCTACGGACCCATTATTCGGATTCAGAAAATCTACAGATGGCACTGGATGCGATCAAAGAACAGAAACTGGACATAAGGAAAATCGAAAACACGCTAAATATATGAACCATGAAAACAAGAACAATCACCAGAACGGACCGGTATGACCATTGGCAAAGGGAGATCGTAAGGGATGGATCGGGGACCCATTATGTACTTGTGGAGGGGGTGCCCCATCATACCACGAAAACGGGGGAACCTTCTTTTCCGTTACGGGACTTTGTGTTCCAAGACCTAGGAAAACCACGCACATTTGATGGCAATGATTACCCCTATGGATTCGATCCAATGCTATATGGTCTGGAAAAGGAGCAGATCAAGAAACCCAAAGAACAGAACATGCTAAAACTATAGGTCATGAGATCCATCCTTGGCATTAACGGCCCGGACAGCAGAACAGTTGTTTCGGCCAGGATCCAATTGGACAGGGCCAAAGAACCTGAACGTGGTAACAATCTCCATTGACCTTGATGCGTCGGCATTAACATTTAAAAGAACATAACACTATGGCATTATAACCTTAAAGCAGGGGAACAATCCCTGCAGGGCCGGCCTTAATGGACGGTCCGGAAAATTCCTTAACTCACGATCTATGAAATACTCAAAAAAGAAATATCTGGACTTTATGGTCCGGACCATCGACGCATTGCGAAATTCGGACACCCTCGGGCATACCTTCATCAACAATCCAGGGTTCGGCAATATCTTCGACATCCTCAAAAATGAAAAATACCGGGAACGGTTTTTAGGTGCATTGAACCAGTATGTGGGCGATACGTATACAGATACCCTTGTGGACAGCCTGAAAAAGGGTTCCCTGAACTCGTTTTATACCCCAGTGCCCGTAATCCGGGCCATGATGGATTTTTTGGCCGGGATACCCGACTTTACCCCTAGGACCATTTTGGAGCCAAGTGCAGGGAACGGGCTTATCATCAGGGAACTGTTGCGCCGATATCCCAAGGCCAACGTCACGGCCTTTGAAAAGGAGATCCTGACCGCAAGGATCTTGGAACATAATTTCAAGCACAGTGACAATGTCCGGGTTTTCGGCATCCCATTTGAGGGTATCGGCCAGAGCGATGCTGCCAAAAGTTATGATCTGGTCATCAGCAACATTCCCTTTGGGGCCAATAAGGTCTTCGACCCCGATCTGGCGGGCCACCCGTTAAGGGACGGGCTTACCAGCAATGTCCATAGCTACTTTGTCCATAAAAGTCTGGAATTGGCCAAACCGGGGGGAATGGTGGTATTGATATGTACCAAGAATTTCCTCGATAAGGCAAAATATGGGCAGATCCGTGAAAATATCATTAAGGACAATGATTTTTTGGGCGGGGTCAGGTTACCGGACAATGCCTTTGAGCAGGAAAACACCTCGGTGATCGGCGATATCCTGGTCTTCCAAAAAAGCCGTGCCAAGAACCCATCCTTGGAACAGAAAGAAAGGAACCGACTTTTCATGGGAACGGCAAAGGTCAATCTTGAAGACAACGAAATCCAAATGAATGCCTATTTTGATGCCCATCCCGAAAATATCATGGGTACGATGGAACCGGGAGGACTTTATGACCATTCCGATTATACCGTAAAGAACCCCAACAATATTGCCACGATCGAACCCGCCATAAGGGAGGCCTTGATAACCTTTAGACCATCGAGCATAAAATCCAGAATCATAACGGAGAAAAAAACGGATAAGGCCGCTGTGCCTAGAAACCCTCAGCAGTCATATGAAGGCCCATTAAGACCGGGCAACCTGATCGTGGCGGAACAAAAAATTGCAAAGATCACCGATTCAGGACAGTATTACTACCTGAAGACCAACCCGGCCGAATTCGATAAACTGACCAAGATCATCTCCCTACGGGACACCTATTTGAAACTCTTGGAACCCAAGGTCGTAGATGGGCAGAAAATCTGGGAGGACCTGAACTATCAATACGACGTGTTCCTTTTTCAATATGGGAACCTGAACGACAAGGCCAATTACCATTTAGTGACCCTAGATGTCCAGGGACCTTTGGTATTGGCATTGGAAAGCCCTGAACAAGGGACTTTTGCCAAGGGCCAATTTCTTTTGACCCCTTGGGCCCCACAAGTGGAAGAAAGCCCCGAACTGTTGACCCTACAGGATGCCATTTATTTTTCCCTGAACCGGTACAATAGGATCGATATCGCTGCCATTGCCGGGCGTACTGATATGTCCAAGGAAACGGTGATCGGGGAATCCCTTTCCAAGGGCCTGTTGTTCATCGACCCGACCGAAGATGGGTGTAGGCTTGTCCCAAAATATCTGTTTGTGTCCGGTGTCATCCATAAAAAGATACAATGGTACCGGAACAACGACTTTGGGGAGTTCCGTTCCTTTGTGGACAGGGACATCCTCTCCCGGTCCATTTTGGAACTGGAAAAGGTCAACCCGCCGATCACCCCGTTCGAGGATCTCGATGTCAAGATCCATGAGCCCTGGTTTCCCATTGAGGTAACCCAATCCTTTATTTTTGACACCTATGGGACATTGGCACACATAAGTTACAATGAGACCACGTCAAAATACATGGTCAAGATCGAAAAATACGACTATGCGAGCGTCAAAAAGTTTTACGTCAGTTCCGAACACCGATACTACGGTTTCAAGGACATTCTGGAAGGAGCCCTGAATTCCACCATACCCTATATATCGAAGGGGTCCGGGGATTTTAAAAGGACCGACAAGACCAAGATGCAGGAGGTGAACATAAAGTTCGAGATCATGTACAGGGAATTCAACGAATATGTAATCGGGAACAGCGAACTCAAAAAGTCGTTGGAGTTCCAATTTTACTCCATCTATGATGCCAAGATCATGCCCAAGTACGATGGGAGCTATCTGGAGTTCCAGGGATTGAGGCATTTTGAACCTTACCTTAGCCAAAAGGACACCGTGGCCGGGATCATCATCAACCAAGGACTGTTGGTCAATAAGGAGGTCGGTTTCGGAAAGACCCTGGATATGGCACTTTCCACCGAAAAGCTCCGTGAACTCGGCCTGTCCAAAAGGACGGTGATCATCGGCCTGAGATCGACCGTGGTACAGTTGGAAAAGGAGTTCCGCAATGCCTTTCCCCAAATGAAACTGTTGGTGGCCAACGACAGGGAGGTCGGTGGAATCCAAAAGCGGAACGCCTTTTTTGCGAAGGTCGTCTCCCAACGTCCCGATGTGGTATTGATGAGCCACGATACCTTCAAGTTCATACCGCAGTCCCCCGAGATCATCAAGGAAATCATCCAAGAGGAACTGGACAATCTGGAAAAGGACCTGGGAGTGATCTATGAGAACAAGTACGATATCAACAAAAGGGTGCTGAAGGGGCTGGAGATCAGAAAGGAAAACCTGGAGGCACAGCTCCAGAACGTTTACCACCAGATCGAAAAAGGGAAGGACAGGATATTGACCTTCGACCAATTGGGATTTGAGCATATCATGGTCGACGAATCCCATAAGTTCAAGAACCTGATGTACACCACCAGGCATTCCAGGGTGGCAGGCCTGAACACCAGTACCGGATCTGAAAGGAGCAAAAACCTGTACACGGCGATCAGGACCCTCCAAAGGTCCAGGGGCAAGGACTTTCAAGCCACTTTTCTATCGGGCACGCCTATTTCCAATTCCATAACCGAGGTGTACGTTCTGTTCAAGTACCTCATTCCGGAAAGGCTCAAGGAAATGAACATAGCTTCCTTTGACCAGTGGGCCCAGGTTTTCGCCAATAAATCCTATGAGTTCGAGCCCACGGTCTCCGGAGATTACAAGGTCCGTGAGCGGTTCCGCTCCTTCAAGAAAATGAAATTGCTGTCCACCCTGTACAATGAAATATCCATCATCGTCAATGCACGGACCCACCATATCGATCGGCCCAAAGCGGTGATGGATGTACATACCATCAAACCCACCGAGGGCCAGTTGGCCTATTTTGAACAAATAAAGACCTTTCTTGGGACCGGTAACAGTGATTATCTGTATGGCAACAAGACCTATACCGAGGATCAAAAGGGGGCAATGTCCTTGATTGCGCTGCACCATATGCGCCATGCCTCCATCGATCCCAGATTGCTCAACCCCGATCTGGAGGATCCCGGGGAGGCAAAACTGCGGATCATCGCCCGTGAGGTCTATCGGACCTATACCGAGAGCAACAATTTTAAGGGGACCCAAGCGATTTTTTCCGATCTGGGCACCCCAAAGGACACCTTTAACGTTTATTCGGAGATCAAGCGGATCCTGACCGAGGAATACGATGTCCCGTCCGAAGAGGTGGTGTTCATCCACGATTTCAAGACCGATGGCAAAAGGCTCCAATGCTTTGATGACCTGAACTCCGGCAAGTACCGTATCATTATAGGCTCCACGGAAAAATTGGGAACCGGGACCAATATCCAACGTAGGATGGTCAGGATCCACCATGTCGATATTCCCCACCGACCCACGGACGTGGACCAGCGTAACGGAAGGGGGGCAAGGAAAGGGAATGAAATGGCCAAAAAATATTGGGAAAATAAGGTCATTATCTCCTTTTATATCGTCGAGAACTCCACCGATGCCCTGATGCTCAACAATGTCAATACCAAAAAGAACTTTATCGAACAGATTACCAACGGAACCATCCAGTTCAACAGACTGGATATGGGCCCAGTGGACGACAACGGTTCCATCGATTACAAGACCCTGTTGGCCGTGGCCAAGAACGACCCGCTCTTCCTGGAAAAGGAACAACTGGGCAAGAGGTTGGAAGAGCTGCAACTGGAACGGTCCATTTTCAAACGGAACAGGCTTGAAGCGGAGAACAACATCCGGTTCCATTCCAGGGAGAGGGAAAAGGTGTCCAAGAACATTGAAAAGCTCGAAAGGGACCTACCGTTATGGCAATTGATGGAAAGCAAGGAAACCTATTACGGTATTATCAGAAATGCGATGGGGCTTCCGTCCAACACCCAGGATACGGATATTGGACAGGCCATTATCGATTTTTTTGAAAAGCGCAAGGGCATGGTTTCGGAACATCAGGTCCTAAAGATGGATGGGGCAAGCCTCTGCATCAGGATAGAGGATATGGAGACCCATTCCCTATTTGTCCGCACGGACAATGCGACCTATGGACATGGGGCCAGACGGATCGTTGTGAACCCCAAGAGCGTGGCCGATTACATGTACAATGCCCTTTCCAAGATTCCCCGGTCGATCAAGGACCAAAAGGAACTGGCCCTTGACCATGGACACCACATTACCGCCAACCAAAAAATATTGGACCTTGATTTTGATAAATTGGACGACCTCAAGGAGATGGAAACGAGAATGGAACAGATCAACGATGAACTGGACAAAAAGTTCGATGTGGATATTACTGATAAGGAAAAAGAACCGGAAAAATCGGTGATGTCCCATTCGGAGTCCTTGGATGTAGGGACGGGCCGATCATTATGAACTGTTGCCAAGGCCATGGTTCCAATTTTATACCCTCGGGTACAATACCAAATGGTAAAAAAGCTTTCATGGAAAAATTATTGTAACAAATATTTGCTAAATTTGTTACAAAATAAACCAGTGGAGAGTATCGAATCCAAAATAAAAAAAAGTATTTCCAGGAAGAAACGGGGAGAGCTATTGTTCCCTGATGACTTTCGGGGACTGGGTTCATCCGAAGCGGTTCGTTTGGCCCTCCATAGATTGGAAAAGGAAGGTTATGTACAAAGGGTGGCCCAGGGAATCTATGTGCGTCCCAAAATAAGCAAATATGCAGGGGAGGTATTGCCAACGGCAGAGGAAATCGCAATGGCCATAGCCAAAAGGGACAAGATAAGGTTGGTGCCCACCGGGGCATATGCCCTAAGTGCGCTGGGGCTCAGTACACAAGTGCCCATGAAACTTGTCTTCCTTACCGATGGAGCCCCCAGGGAAATAAAACTGGGCAAACGAAGCATAAAACTGAAAAAGACCACCCCCAAGAATCTATCGGCCAAGGGCGGGATAAGCAGATTGGTGATACAGGCCCTCCGTGAAATTGGAAAGGACAGATTAACGGAAGAGGAGAAAGCAAAAATCATGGCCCTTTTGAAAAAAGAAGACCAAAAGGACCTGCTCCATGATATAGAACTGGCACCGGTATGGATACAGAAAATTATGGAAAAGAGCTTGGACAATGGATAAAACCACATTTTACAACATCCCCAAAGAGGATAAACTGGCCATCTGTCAAAATGTAGGGAACAGAACGGGAGTGCCCGATTTTGCAGTTGAAAAGGACTGGTGGGTCGTCCATACATTGAGGACGATCTTTGAAATGGGAATAGGTGAACATTTGGTGTTCAAGGGCGGGACATCCTTGAGCAAGGCATGGAAACTGATAGAACGGTTCAGCGAGGATATTGACCTCGCCGTTGACCGTAGTTTTTTTGGGTATTCCGGGGAACTATCAAAAAAACAGCTCACGAAACTCAGGAAAGAAACAAGTTCCTACATTTCAGGGGAATTCTACCCTGAACTGCAAAGACGGTTCACGGAGAACGGATTCAATGATGTCGGTTTCAATATCGTTCCCGCCGAATCAAGCGACCAAGATCCACGTATCATAGAAATCTACTATCCCCATATCACCAAATCCCCCGGATACATACAGCCAAGGGTCCAGGTCGAGATCGGTTGCCGTTCCCTAAGGGAACCTTTTAGCCCCAAACCGATAAGTTCCTTTGTGGATGAACAATATCCCGATGACGAATTCATAGAGCCTCCGGTGATGGTCCCATCCGTAACGCCCGAAAGGACTTTTTTGGAAAAACTGTTCCTTTTGCACGAGGAATTCCAACGTCCCAAGGAAAAGATAAGGGTGGATAGGCTTAGCCGCCACCTTTATGATATCTATCAATTGGCGAAAACGGAATTTGCGACCAATGCCATCCATGACAAAGGATTATATGAAACCATTGTCAGCCACAGATATGTGTTCACAAGACTTGGCGGAGTGGATTATAACCTGCACCAACCCCAGACTATACGGCCCATCCCACCTTCGGATCTTGAAGAAGCTTGGCAGGCCGATTATAGGACAATGCAGGAACAGATGATTTATGGGGATTCCCCGACGTACAAAGATCTGATACAAGGAATCCAAGTTTTTTTGGAAAAGTTGAATGCCTTGGATTGGAAAATGAAAATGGAATTTCCCCCTCCCAAAAAATAAGAACAGAATGGGCAGGATTACCATAATGAAGTATATTTTACGCTGTCATCCCTGTTCCTGCGGAAGTTGAAGACCCTTCCCTTCGGTCAGGGCGTTCAACCCCCTCGGAACCGCGCATAAGCAAGCGGGCGAAAAAACGCCCACTTGCATTTATCTTCCCGCCGCTCGGATCATTCTTTTCCCTACCCATAAAATGGGACTACGACCCCTATCGACCCATGGATGCTGTCATGGGACATGGCACCCTGACGGGTGCTTTTTTTGTGGAAAGGGAGGAAGAAGAAAATGGTGGATATTTCCTCGGATTACCCTGCCCTGCCCACCCCCTGATCGTATATTTACAATAGTTAATCAATTGTAAAACAGTTAAATACATCGTTTATGAACCAATTTTTTTCATCCCTTGAAAAAACGGGGATACGACAGTTGGGGCTGAGCATCACCTTTTCCGATGGAGAGGTATCGGTGTCCGTTCTGCCCAAGAGCCATGCCGATGACAAGGGACTGAAATCCCTAAGACCATTGAGCCTACGGGCAAGTGTCGAGGAAATGGACAACAAGTTCTTCGAGGCCGTCCAAAGACCATTGGAGCGCACAAAGACCATGTTCGACAGCGTGGAGGCCTATGAAGCATCACTAAAGGTTTCAGAGGGCAGGACGGCAAAGGCCAAGAAACAGAAAGAATCCGTGGGCAAGAAGGCCACCGCCTTGCAGAGCCTGATCAAGGATAAGGACTTCAACCCGATGAAAGACCATGAGAGGGCGATCAAAGCCGCCAAGGAGATCTTGGCACTAGACCCCGATAACAAAGAGGCCAAAAAGGTCTTGGAGCAGATGTCCCAATATGAATCACCAAACCTTTTCCAAGATGCAGATCGCTAACATAACACGAAAGTACCTTTTCCTGAACGGTAACAGGGAAAAGATCGAACTGGAGGACATTGACCCCGAAATGGGGCATGAACGGATCATGGAGCATTATTCCGCACTATATCCCGAACTGACCAATGCCAATGTCGTGGACAAGGGCATCAATGATGGGTTACATGAGATACACTTCCAATCATTGGCAGGAACCAAAGGTTGATGATATGAACGTGGATGAATTTTTAAACAAGGGAAAATGTACAACACCATCAAAGACCATCACCTCACGGGAACTCACGGAGTTCCACAACGACCTTTTCAGGGCGTTCCAACAGGAAAGCCACACCATAGGGACAAGGCGGATGAAGGCATTGTTAAGAAGGACAGACTGTTTCCTAACGTGAACGTATGGCCCATTGCCCTGAACGATTTATCGGAAAAGTATTCAGGTGACGGACTTCGCCAATTGGCAAGGTTGATGGTGGAGGTTACCCGAAAGTTCACGGGGAGCATCGATTCTTGGAGGTTCGATAACGGGGACAGCTTGCAAGGCCTTATCCTTAGATGTGCGAACAGGCTCAGGGACAGGGCAAGGGTCGATCTGATCGATGTGTACCACAATTGTGACGGGGAATTGGAACTAGACCTGAAACGGTACATTGGGAACAAGGGCAATATCTACTGTATCAACCTAATGCCGTTGTACGGGATGAAGCGCAAGAACAGAAACTTGTTCGAGATACTCCTATCCTTCATCAAGGGACTTCCCTTTGATTCGATCTTCGATACGTGTGAGGACAGGATCGACTGGATATGGACTTTTTTGATCGAGGAAATGGCATATTGTAGGGAAGCCCACAATGAGGATTATGGAGAGCGTTTGAAAGGTTCAGTTGATTTTCTGAGTCGCTACGAAAGGAAATACAACGACTTTCAAATTATGGACTGGAAATCCCGATTGGAAAGCTACCGACCCCAAAAGGATGTATATAGGAAGCTAAAAGAACTCCTTTTGACTTCGGAAAAGTTGGATTTTCAGGTGGTACAACGGATATCCGTCCGTGATGGATATGAGAGCATGGTCGATTTTTACCATACGTTCTTGATAACCGATGATGGCGAGAGCGAGTTTACCCGATCGTACATCAACATGCTCAATGATTGCTCCAATGAGTACGATCTGCTCTCCACGTATTCCCATGCAACCGTGAGCAACAATGGGATGGAGACCTTTGAGGAAGGATTGGAGGAAAAACTAAAGGAAGTGGAAAACTTTATTTGTGAACTGAACGAACTGATGGAACGGATTTGATATGGAAAAGATCATGGAATTGGACATGGACGATCATTTGGCGCCAAAATTTGCATTGATAGGCTATGCCAGTACACCGAGTTATTATAATACGGAGCACTATTTTGCCTACCATAGGATAGTCGGGGAATGTCTTACAGCGGGGATGCCCCTGACCAAGGACACTGCAAGGAACCTGTTCAGGTGCTTGGAAGGGGAATTGATAAAATTCTCCTTTAAGGGACTGTTGCCCAAGAACCTTATCCACTTCGGTTTTAAGGGCGATTTGCATTTGGTGTGGATCATCCACCCTAAACGGCACACCCTGTATTTCGATGAAAGGATGGGCATCCCGATAGGGCAGTACCCCCTCCCCAAACTGGTATTTTCGTTGAAGGGGAACACTCTGAATGTATTCGCCCTAAAACGGAGCGATGTCCTTGACGGGGATGCTTTACTGTACCATGCCCCCTTGCCCAATGTCAATGCACGGGGCAGGGTCTGCATGGGCAATGTTTCCATGGACTATGACGGATTCGAGCATTATGAGGACATCATGGGGTTTATGGAAAAACAGTTCTTTTCCTCGGTGTTCACGGAAACCCACCATAACGACCTGATCAAGGGAAACCTTGTGGAAATGATGAAACGTCTCCATGGAAAGCAGCGTTTCGACGATAACCTACTTATTACGAACAACATGACCATAAAACAATTCTATGAAAGATAGGATACATATCGCCCCCAATTATTTCTTCAATCCCACACACCCGATCACAATATCGTTGATAGGGGTAGGTGGAAATGGCTCCCTTATGCTCGCAAGGTTGGCGAGGTTGGATCATGCCCTTCGCCAAACGGGACATCCCGGACTGCACGTCAGGGCATTTGACGGGGATGTTGTCGAACCCATGAACATCGGTAGGCAATTGTTCACCCCCCATGACCTTGGACAAAACAAGGTGGTCAATGCCTTGACCAAGATCAACCGTGCCTTTGGGCTGCAATGGGAAGGAATACCGATGAATGCCATGGCCTTTGGCGATGACATCAGATCGAACATCATCGTGACCTGTGTGGACAATGCCAAATATAGGAAGGCACTTTCTTTGGCCTTGCAGCATCCACATAGGGGTTCTGAACATAGGACAATGTTCTACTGGCTCGACATCGGCAACAGTAGGGACACGGGGCAGTTCGTTCTCGGAAGCCTGTTCGAGGAAGATAGAAAATTGGACGATGGTTCTTTGGAGTGCATAAGCAGACTGAAGAAGATAACCGACCTTTTCCCGAATTTGGAAGACCATGATACTGAATCCCAACAGGGAAGGGGATGTGCCTATGCCGATCGGTTGATGGAACAGTCCCTTTATATCAACGATGTCTTGGTGGCTCACGCATCGGACTGCCTGTTCAGGTTGTTGTCGCATAGACAATTATCCGTCCACGGGGGATTTGTGAACCTCAAAAGCGGAATGGTCAACCCCATAAAAGTCTAGGGAACTATGGAGGACAATAAAAAAGTGTTCATAAAGGCATCCAATTATTGGGCGATCCATGATGTCGCCCTGTTGGGAAACTGGAGCAGGGTACAGGGAACAAAACTACAGGCACTTTACCATCTTGTACAGCGCAGGGGCAAGGTCTTGGAGGGCCCTCATGACATTAAATATAAAGGGATAAAGGTACTGGAATATGGGGATGGGTGTTACATCGGCTTTATCCGTATCGCTTACAAAGCAGGAACTTTTTTTCCTTGCAAACTCCATGTGGTAAGCCTACAGGAACTGGTGAAAAAATGAACGAAAAAAGAATAGGTATCGAAGTTGTCCTATCGGTCATTTATAGGGTTTTGCGAGTCGTTTTTTCACATAACAGAAATCGAACTTAAAATCAAAGATTATGACATTTTCGGAACTATACAATGAACTTCCCTTGGTGGGTTTTCTATGGGTGGTTCTTTATACTTATTTGGGAATCCTGCGAATCAAGAGATTGTTGAGGTTGCCATTCTTATTGGTAATCATCCTTATCGGGCTTATCCCAGGTATCTGGTTTGTTCTTCCCATATTTGCCATTTTTGAACTAACCATGCAGATCATGAGAATACTTATTAGGTCGGGTTGGGTTTGATCCAAGAATTGGACAAAGTTTCTCGTATGTTCCTTAAAATCCCAAGCCCAGTATGTACTTGACCTCAGAGGGTAAATTCACTCAATTGATAATTTGTCACATTTTTATGAATGTCCTTTAGAATACTTAAAATCATCTATGATTCATTTGATGATCAATAAATATGGTTGTCTTGTATGGTAAGAAATTAACACGAAACTTGAAAGCTACCCTAAACCGAAAATCACAAAACTTAGGCATAGCCGACCAGATTGGCAGTATATGCCCAACAAAGTTTAGAATATAAATAAGTTGGGAACAATGCCTGCGGCACGTGTTTGCGGCACCCCGTGCCACCTGCAAACACTAAATGTTCCCAACGCCACGCGGTACGACCGCACATTCGCCAAAACACCGGAACAAGACCGATCACTTATTTTCACTAAATTGCCTTTGCCACTGTTACCCAACTTCGGATACAGCGAATATGCGTCCAATGGCTACCATAGCTTTTGCGAGCTTGCTCGCAACGCAACTCGCCATATCCGCGTGGTGTTAGCTGCAAGTAAATACGCCGAAAACTGAAGTAAAAAACATCTTGAAAAGCAAAGACATCGACATAAACCAATTTGAAAAAATTGAAGACTTATATGCTTTTGTAGACCAAAATGCTTTTGAATTAGAAAGAAATTGGTACATAACTGACCTTTGGGTAGCGTATCGAAATAAATCATCTGATGAAGGAGAAAAACAAAAAGCCCAATGGGAAATTGACTTTTCCCTGTTTGATGTCAAAGGAGATAAGTTATTCTCACAAGTATATTCAAGTACTGAGACCAGTGAACGGGTCAAGAGCTACCCCAACTTGAATGAACTACAATCTGAAGTCATCCACTACTTAACAATAAGATCTGAGGAATCTTCAAATCCCATACTGAAAGCAAAGTACAATCACTTATTGTGGAAATGCCCCAATTCAATTAAACACAATAAGTATGCAGAAAGAGCCATTGAAAACTATATTGAATCAATAGAATCATATTTAGATCAATTTGAAGAAGGTCATCGAAAAGAAACACCCTACCAAGTAGGTCGATTATATGAAACATTACTTGCGGTAGCGAATAGCACTAAAACCGAGCTATCTCCGATTAAAATTCTTACTAAAAAGCTACTTTTTAAATCCGATTTTGAATTCTACACTAAACATGGAATTTTAAATGATATGCTTGACTATCCGAAGCTTTTCAAGTCCGATGACTTCAAGCAAACGCTATCCATTTTTGAAAATGAACTAAAAAATGACAGAAAGAAAACTGATGATTTTTCGTTGGTAAACTACCATATCCCAACGGCTCTAAAAATTGCAATTAAAACAAAATCTGATGTAAGGAAATGGCACAATGAATGTGGACTAGCATACTTGAGGATTGCTGAAGGAGAAACTGAAGAAGATAGATTTTGGCTAAAACTAGATAATTATGCGAGCGCCATTAAAGCCTTCACCTCAGCAGGAAATCTTGAAAAGGTAAAAGACGCGGAAACCCTATACTCTGAGTTAAAACCTAAAGTTAAGTTACCTACTACAAGAATTGACTTTGATGAAGAAACTCAAAAACAACTGCAAGAATTTCAAGACTATATCAAAAAATTAGCTGAAGACATAACTAAACAAGATCCAGAAGACATATACAGAACTATTTCAAATGGTTTCTTTTTTCCAAAATACAGCGATGTAATCAAGGCATCTGAGAATAATAAGAATGCCTTTCTGAATTTTGTGACAACTATCCAATTTGACAAAAACAAAAACATATCAAGTAAGGGAACGGATGCAGAGAAAGACAAGAAACTTTTTGACACTTATAGCTATCAAATGAAAATGAGTGTTCTCCCTTATTTACACTACATTTTGGTTCCAGGTATTAAATCAGGGAAATTAACTTTTGAGAATTTCATCGAGTTCATAGCAACTCAATCATGGATCGGGAAACCGCATCTAAAATATGATTTGGGAGGCGAAGGAAAGGCAGTCAATTGGATTGGATTATTAAGTCCATCAATAATTGAATTTTTCATTCAAATCCAAGGATGGGTAAGTACTAAGTACTATAGACCAAGTTTTGTTCTTGCTGTTGACAGTCTGACTATTAAGTTTGAAGGACTTCTTAGGGATTTTTGTGAAAGGATGAAAATTCCAACGAGTCATATTAGAAAGAAAGGCATGCAAGAAGTGTATATCCATAATGTGTTGGATAATGATATCATCAAAAAATTCTTCAATGACGATGACCTTTTGCTCTTCAATTATTTGTTTTCATCTGAGAGCGGATTAAATCTGCGAAACAATGTAGCTCATTGCTTTTTAGACTATGAAGAGTATAATCCAGATCAAATGTTCCTACTGATTGCCGCATTACTCAGATTAGCAAAATATGATTATAAAATAAAAACCAGCAGCTAACAACACCTATACGCAATGCCCTTAGGGACACTGCTCATAGTCAAACCGTTGGCAGAAATGTAAAACTAAAAATGAGACTAGATAACAAGGAACTTTTTGACTTCTTCAAATCATTGGAGATTGAAGTGCTCTATCACGCGAACACGACACAAACATCCATTACTTACCTAAATCAAAATGGACTATTATCACGTGGAGCCGTAGAAAGCCTTGGACTAAACCAAACAGCTCAAAGCTCTGATGATATTGATAAGGTTCTAGACGTTTGGAATGATGTATTTTTAGATACAACGGATTTACATACTTATTTCAGCAGGCAGAATTATTATGGTCCTATTTTATTTGAATTTGATGTAAGCTTAATTGAGAATACCGAATATGAGATTTGGATAACAAAAAATAATCCTATCTATTGGAAAAAAGAAACTCCAATGGAAGACAGATATTTTCAGAGCGTTGCAGAACTGCGTGATAATTGGAAATATTACTCTAGGCAAAAAATGATGGTAACAATACGAAAGAATTCTAGTCCTATATTGTTCGAATCAGTCAGACGAGTGTTAGTAGACGATCCTCGTGTCACGCTTACAAATGAGAATATTCATTTGTTTAATGAGACTGTAAAACTCATTAAAGAAAATGTGCCAGACGGTCACATCCTTAAAGGGAAATTTAAAACTAGAGAATGCGGATATTGTTGGTGTAGGGACAATTATCTTAATCAAGTAGGTGTCCCTGATTTAAAAAGACTATTTTTAAGCTAAATGATAGTAAGATGGAAGAATTAATTAAATGCGAAAACTGTCAAACAACCGTTGTAATCGTTGAAGACAATCTGTTTTATTCCGATGAAAAGTCAGAAGTCCAACTTTCATGTCCTGTCTGTAATGATAAATTAGAGACTAGATCTACCGATGGATGGTTTTTTGTCCAAACTGAAATAGAATTCAAAAAGGAAAAAGAAATTGAAAGCAAAAAAGAAAGACTCCCATATCCAATGATGTAAAACACTTCTGCTAACAATAGGTATAGAACATAGAGCAGACAGTGATTTACTCAAGTTTTAGCTTTTAATCAAGTTCGTTTCTGGCGGACAGTTTTAATTGCCATGAAATGCCCAACGTTTCATACCCGAGACCGCTATATGCAATTATCGAACTCCATTATGACAGATAAAGAAAAAACAAACAAAATAGATGCTTTGGAAGAAATCCAAACAAGGATAGGTGGAGCATTTGGAACGGCAGATTTAATTTTTGCCGGGCATCCTTTAGACGAAGGAAGAGCTAAAGAACTCCGAACATTGGCATTCGCTAATAACATTACCCTTAACGAAATTCAAAACATTAGCTTGGGCTATCTATATAGGAAAAATTGTTCCCATGTTCACACAAAAGAACAACTGAAGAAAGTAACGAAATTCTTTGGAAAGAAGCTAAAATGAGATGAACAAGTCAACAGAAAACACTAATGGAGTAACGGGCATAGTTTCAGAAGCAAGAATTTTAAATCCAGAAATTGGCAACTATGAAGAACATTTTATCAACGAGAGGTTTAGGTATATTGTAAGGCTTTCGAATGGAAGATTGGAAATGTCTCGTGAGATTGTTCAAGATTATGAAATTCAGCCAAATAGCATTTCAAAAGAAAGAATTCAGAGAGTAGCTGATTCCTTTAGCAATAGTTAATACTCCCCTAACTAATGACAATATCTCATGGATAGGGAATAGCTTGATAAAATATTGAAAGAAATGCAGGATTTTCTGAACGCAGATCAGGACTACTCTAAGCTTTAGAGTAAAGCTATAGCTGAAGGTTTGACAAATGATGAACTTGAAGTCTTTGTAAGAGCATTTGACGAAATGAAATGGCGAATAAAGAGAATCGAAGAAATGACTAACAGGTTAAAAGGCATGTAACCAATGCTATGAGCGGCCCCGATTCTCTGTTTATGACCAGTACTTAATATAGAAGGAGGTCACATTTTTGGCATTACCATGAAGCACAGGTATGTAAATCAAATCAGAAAATAAAGCATATGGATGAGGTTGTTTACGATTTATTGAATTTTGAGAGTCAGATAGAGAATAAGAGGTTTCATGATACTATAAAAGAAATTGTCCAACAGGAAACCAATATTTCAAAGGTAAAACTCTCAACAGATCAATTGAACTCGCTGATTGCTATCCTATTTTCTTATGGGCTCCATTATGATGAATTGGTAGAGGAAAAACGTTACCGTTTTTTAAATGCCCTCATAGAGGAAAAGCTCCCGTTGTTTCAGGTGTCCCAAACATTTGCAGGACACTTGTTGAACAACTTGGACCAAGGAGCCAAAGAAGAGTTTCAGCTTCTCCTCCAAATGGAACACAACATTGAAGAAATTCTTTCCAATGAAAGGTTATTGGATTTTGTGGAAATGGAACTGTTGGACCCGACCACCTCTTTCCGAAAATGGGAATATGGACGTTACGTCATGGCTTATGTGGGCCAAACGGTTTTTGGTCATATCAAGTGGGATAATGTCTTGGACAAAAAAAGTTGCCTTCAAAAATTAGGAGAGCAATTGGACATTCAGGATGGAAAGATGGATTCTCAAGAAAAACTGTTCCTGCAAATGATGGCCAAGGGAATGTTAGAGCCTCAAAAGATCAATATAGCAGAATTTCTGCTCGTTGGGTCATACGTTCAGGAAAATATGATGAGGCTTTCGGCTAGGACAACGGATATGTCCAAGATACTGGGAAGTTTCATCCAAAAAGAAGTATCAAGACAAAAAGGCAAGGAAGGGCCAAGTCTATGATCGATTCGGATGTGTTGCTCAGACATCTTCAAAAATTGGGAGATGAGGAGAACCCCTTGATAGGGAGCAATAAATACACCCAATCCCAGATCAGGATGGCCGAAAGAATTGTCCAAGACCTACGAGATGACTTGGAAAAGGCTTCAATAAAACCCAAACTCTCCCGTAGAAGGGCATTCATTGTCATATTGGAAGAAATCTACTATGATGTACCTGAATATCCAAGTGAACTTACCCTTGGGAATATTCATAAAAGAGCTTCACTACGGTTTGAGTATATGAACCGCAATATCAAAGTATTTAGGACACCGACAGAGGTACATCCCAAAGATCCATGCACTTATTATGAAGACAATGCCCATGGAAAGGCAAGGTATAGGGTTGCTTTGGAACATTTGGTAAATGGATTTGATAGGTATTTTAAAGAACCCAATGCCGAATTTACGCTCAAGACCAAATTCAATGATATAAAACTTTGTTGACAGTATTTATTTAAGGGTTTATAGGGTTGAGGAATTGAGTCCTTATTGAATCAAAATAAATAGGAGTGAAAAGGTATATGGCTAAATTTAAAGTTCCAATTCAAATAATTCTTTAAGGTCGCTATGGGTATAAGTGCTTGATATGGTCTTTTTTCCAATATTATCTCCAATATTGATATCATTGTCCAGAATTTGTTGGGCCAGAGCTAAAAATTCCTCGGAATCCAATTGGTACATGGCCCCCCTTGCTCCATCAAACAAACAGTTTACGGCACCGAAGGATTGTCCCATTTGGAGGGCATCTTCAATTTGCCCTTGGGTTTGATTTTGCAATGGGCCATTGGATGAAATTATTTTGATGATACCGGCAGAACACCAATCTCCCGCACCTGCGGTATCAACAATATCATGGATGGTCTTTGGTTCCAAATCGACCCAAGCATCTGAGTTCAACCTGAAACTAAGGCCTTGAGATCCTTTGGTCTCTATTTCCAAAAGAGCATTGGAGTTGGGATAGAGTTTGCGGTAGTTGGATAACCGTTGATTGGAAAATTTTATAATATCGGCAATTTCGACACTTTCCCTAAAGTGCTTAGGATCGCCATAACCTGAAGGTTCAAAGAACACAAAGGCTCCTCGGTCTTTTGCTATTTTGGCCAATTCAATGGAACCTCTATTGGCTCTGTCAAAATAATAAACATCGGACTTTGGGATCAAATTTTCAATGACACTCACTTTATCCGATCGGAAAGGGCGATAGCTGGGAAGTCGTTTACCAGTGGTTGGATTTCTAAATTCGAATCGGTGTATGGGTTCTCCATGGGAGTTTTTGAGAATGCGATGTATAATTACCGGAGTGCTGGCCTTTTCATCCTTAAAAATCAAGCGGGTATTGACGTTCCAGTGGGTTATGTCCTCAAGAAGTAGATCCGTGAATTTGTTATCTGCCAACCTAGATATTGGATAAGTTTGGAAATCTAGGTACGAAAGAATGGTAAGGACGTTCCCGAACGACCCGCCAGCTTGGAGTTTTGGTGGGGTTTCGGTACTACCGTTGACAATAATATCCAATGCGAGAAAACCTGTTCCTATGATACTGTTCAAAGCGTCTAATTAGAGTTTTTTGGTGATTGTTGATGGTATGGACTTCCAGTGAGCCAAGTTACAAAAAGTTCGCTTTCTTGCTTCAAGTTTTTTATTTCGGATTCATCCAGAATTTGATATCCCCCGGAATTTATATTCAAAATCCCAACAAATTCCGGATTTTCATAGGCAACCAACAAAGTCCCGATGGAAATCAATTTACTTGAAAAAGTGGACAGGGCAAATTTGCAACCGTTCAGCACTTTCAGGGATTCTCGATAATTGGCTACGGCATCGCTCAATTGAATATAGGTTTGAAAAGGGTCTCGTTCGGTCGTGTACATTATGTTCTGGGGTTCGATATCCAAAGAATCAAATAATAAATTATGGTACTCAATTAAAAGAGCATCGGAACGGCGTGGATCCTTGGAAGGAAAGGGCAACACGGGACAGATTTCATGCAATCGGGTCTTATCCTCCATGATCTTGTCCGCACCTTTTTTGATATGAGCACTTTTATCCTCTCCCAAAATGGGGAACCAAATCAAGGGTTGTTCCTTTTCAGCTTCAAGTTCGATTTGCCCTCCAAAACCATACAGATAGGTGAGGTCTTCTTCGAGATCGGTTTCCTGAATTTGAGAATCGATTTTGACATTTTCAGCTACGGTCAAAAATAGGTTTTGTTGGTTTTGCTGGTTCTGGTCAATAAGTTTTAGAATCTTACCTGTTAAGGAGAAGTAAATCCCCCGGGGCAAGGAGCTGATGTCCACGATTATATCCGTAAAACTCTCTATTTCAGAATGGCTCTTTATCAAATCGGCAGCATTCCTATCCCCAACAATGCGTCCCCTTTTACCAGACTTATTCTTCATTTTTATTTTTTTGACCTGAATAGGTCTACTTTCCATGATCTTTTCAAACTCTTCCATATTTTCTGTCACCAAAGGATTGTAATCCAAGGAGGAAGAGGTTTTTCCTTCGTCGAATTCAATCAGGATGCATTCCAAATTGATGTCTGGCCGGGCATTCAGCAATCTGGATAGTGCAAAGTTCATTCGAACATCAAAACCCTTGCCAAGTACAAATAATAGCTTACGCCCTTCTTCAGCAAAGTGTTCCTTCCAAAAAGAATCAACGGCATTATCCTTGATCAATATATTGGGGCTCCATCTTAATTGGTTCATTTTTTAATCCATTTTATTAGTTGGTCTGGAGTTTGGTGCCTCCACCCTCCATAGGATAAGGGCAACCCAAAATAAACACACAACCAACGGTTCATATAATAAACCGTATGACTTTGGCCCTTTTGTCCTTGAAGGACGGAGTGCCTTTCCAAAAGATTATAGGCCACGCAAGTGGAGACAACATTGACCAAAGGTTGGTAAATCGAATTATTGATCCACTGTTCTTCAGTATACAGTTTGTTCTCGCCATTACTTTTTATTGCAAAGCCATTGACCCCTGGGGCATAAGGAGCATTTGGTTTGAATGTCTGTGCCCGGGAATATTCTCCCAAACCTGTCAAAAACCGGCGTATATTTTGTCCAAAGGGAATCTCAATCCTCAATTTTTTCCAATTATGATTGGCAACCTTTAGGATGATATCATGTTGTTTCCTGTCGGATAAGATAATTTCATTCCCCTTGATTTTATTGGAAATCATGGCCTCGAACATTTCGGAACTGAAGGATAGGAACTGTTCAATATTGAATGACGACAACCTGACCAAATCCTCAAAACCAAAATAATAAGGAATATCATGACTATTTGAAAGAAAAAGTTTCGCGGCCTTATTGACCTCACTGCCGGTTTTTTTATCTAACTCCTCGACAGGCATTGGAAAATCAAAGCTCAATTGGTTTTTGCCCAAATTCCGGTGAATCAATATTTCAATCTCTTTCAACCTTATGGCCCTGTTTAAAAGAGTTTCATTTTCAAGCTCATCTATAGCACCAATCCAATCATCAAACCTATTGGTGGCTTTTGATATTTCTTGGATTTTGTCAGAGATTTGAAGTGCTGCCTGTGCTAAATTATCGTTCGCATTAGTTTCTGAGAGATTTTCACTTAAATACTCCTGAAAGGAAGTGACCTCCTCAGAGGACAGTGCAGCCCGTTTATCGGAAATGTTTCGAAGGACTTTCTTCAGCTTGCTAGGATTCTTATTCCAAAAATTCTCCAAGTTCAACTCTTCAAAATCCCTTCCTTCGAACGATTTGAGTTGCTCATCGGGAGAGAGAGCTTCAAGTCGCTCCGAAATCCAAACATTGGCTCCGCTCCTTTTCTCAAGAATATATTGCTTAAAGAGTGATCTTTGTGGGTCAGATAACTTATGGGCATCATCGAACATAAATAGTATTCTTGAACACAAAGACTTTCCTTGGTAATATAGGTTTTGGGGAGTAAGTACCAACAGTGAAATCAGCTCGTCATGGCCCTCAACCACAACATCGACCTCCGGAATGAAACTGTCGATGGTTTTGTAGATGTTCCTTTCGATATTTGATGCCCATGCAAACAATTGTTTTCCATTGCAAGGAACCTCTAGGGATTTAAAGAAATTATCACTATTATCATATCTTAACTCGATATCTTCAAGGCCTTCGGGGAATTTACGGTTTTTCAATCTACATGCAGCTCGCAAAGTTGAAAGAATGACTCTGGAATTAAGCAGGGAGAAAAAAAGGCGTTTTTTCTGTGCTTCGGAAATATTAAGTTCCTCAAGAACTTGATAATTTCTGGTGCAGGGTAGGGAAACTCCCAAAAGTTTTACTTCGGATTTGTTGATTACGTCAATCCCTTTTAGGGTATTGAAAAGATCTCGATAATCGGAAGCGGACTTGCTGTTCCATAAAGTAGTGAGGGAACCTGGTTCAAATGCACGCAACAAAGATGTTTTACCTCCTCCGGGAGAACTGTGGATCAAAAGTACATTTCCCCAGAGGACACCTAATTTATGCTTTTGTACCAAAGCTTCCAATGCCAGCGGACTGAAAAGGCGAAGGAAACCTATTTCCTTGTCAATTTTCTCGGAATTTCTTAGTTTGAATGGATTACGGTAGGCATCGCTCATCTTAACTGTGTCTTGTAATTCTTGGGAATAAACCAACAAAATCATTGTCCTTTGAACTCCACCAAATCAAAGGAAGTGAATTATTTGGCGTATTGTGGGCCAGTACTATAGGTAAAGCACATTCATTATATCCTAAATAGTGTTTTCCATGTTTTGCTTTTTTCCAGTGGTCGTCGACAATTGAATCATTTACGTATTTTTCGGATAATTCAATAAAAGCTTTTTGATTTTGAAGGATATCTTCCTTAAGAGAAGAATTTATCTTTTGAAGAGCATGGATTGTAAAGTTTAAGTTTTTGTACTTTTCCTGTTTTGAAATCAAAGATTCAATATTTGATATTTTGTCAATGGCTTCTTCGGTGGCAATATAAAAGACCAAATGAATACTAATTTGTTTACTCGCATCCACAAGTTGGAAAAGGGGTTCCTTTGTATCAAAAAATCTGTCAATTGTTTTGAATATTTTTCCTTTTAAAGCACTGCCTTCAGTCCGGAAATAACTGGTCCCACTTGCCGTGAAGTCATCCACCAAAAATATTGTATCAAATTTTTTAGTTTCTCCAGAATCGGACAATTCCTTTAGCATATCATCTACTTTGGCCCTGCCCACCTCGTATGTTGGAATAACCTGCTCATTGTTCAAATGGCTGCTTCGACGAAGTTGGTCGATGCGGGCACCATCACTAAGTCCAATATATAATGCCCTTCTAGAAACGCTTTGGTAGGTAGGACTATTGATAATTGAAGAAATCTGATATTTTCCAGTATTAAGTATGGTAGAAGTTTTCTCAATGAGAATAGGTTGTATTACTGTATTAAAGGTGGTATTCACCAAATGAAGAATCTGGTTGTTGGAAAAGAAAATCAATTGATTTTTGATAAACTCATAAGCAATTTTCCGCTCCTTACTACCATCAAAATTATTGAGCCATTTGACCAAGCTTTCCATAAATAAGGTCCCAATCGAGAATTGTTGATACTCATTGTATTTGAAATTGGAGAGCGCCTGTAGCAGGGGTCTTTCATTACCTACCTCTTCAGTGGACCACTCCATTATTTCAGCCAGTAATGTTTCCGCAAGCGCTCTTCTCATTTAGATATTTTAAAACGTATTCCATTTTCTGAAAAGATTAAGCAATCAAGATATTCCATGGTTGCTGAAGAGTTCCTGTTGGAAAGTGAGGCAATGTTCCAACAGGCATCCAATTTTGAGGATACTTCATCCACACTTAACCCAAACTCATTATCCAATAGCATGAAATCATTTCCGGACCATTGGCCCTTATCGCCAATGTACAAAATTTGTTGCGGTAGGTTTCTTTCCTTCAACTTTTCTTTGGCCGAGGGAACCATATCTACTTTGGATATCGAATTTGGGATAATATCCATGGAATGACTGGATTCAAGAATCTGTATTTCGTTCAGGCCACTGGTCTTTATGGTCTGGATGACTAGATTTCGGATAAAGCCCCATCTTTTGTTACCCTCTATTTCTATAGTCAATTGATTGGGTCGTTTGGTAACCTTGATGCCATACAGGGTTTCAATTTCTGATAATAGGGGGATGATCGGTTGGAGGGATGGATGAAGTTCTTGGCCTTTATCCGGTAAGGAATCATCGGAAAGAGTGCCAAATTCGGAACCGTTGTAATACCCTACCAATACCTGTTCCCAATATTTTTTGGGGATGATTTTCTGCAAGTCATTTCTGACCGATTTGCCCCTACCGGTAACGACCCCGAACATAAAGCCTTTTTCTAAGATTGAAAGAAGTTTTTCTGTCATTTCGTTCGATGGGCCTGTAAATCTTTCCTTGGAAGAGCAAATGGTACCATCATAGTCAAAAAGTACCATTCCGAAGGAGGTCCGCAAAAGATTGCCCATGAACTTTGAATAGGACTTTCTCCAAACTTCCAACTCTTTTTTATCGATGGATTGAAGGTCATCCATGTTCAGTTTTCTTTTTATGGAGAGCTCAGCCCGTTTGGTAAGGGTGGTTTTTTTTGAAGGTTTTATAAGATTTGAATAAGGCAAATGGTATAATTTTCTCCCATACCCGGGCACCCCGGGTCTGCCTGGATCAATGCCCACTTTTTGTCCCAAATATTTTATGAGTTCAAAGGATTGAATCAAAATGTCCAGGGCACTATCAGGATTCTCAGATGCTGATTCCAAAATTAGCTTAGGGATACTATTGGGAAGAGTTTTCAATGTTTTATGACAAAGACCTGTTTCTGTTCTGTTGGCAAGGGCGATAATCGCTGAATTGGGATTTTTATCAAACCAATGGTGTCTCCCATGACCGAAATTCCTGTAGTCTGCAATCAAGGTTGTGGTCAAACCAGCCTCGGTACACTTGGATTCGATGTCTACAGCAACCGCTTTGTTCCAGCTCCCATGCAATATCACTAGAGTACAATCATTGGAAATTTCATTCAAGAATTTAGAAATTCTAACATTCAAATCTTTCGAGGTGTTCTGAACCTTATAGCCTGGAATCCCTAAGGTTTTGTTCAGGATGGAAAAAAATGCAATCAAGGAGTTAGTCGCGAGAAATCCATCTTTACCGGAAGGAATAGTAAAATCAAATGTTTCGGCAATACCGTGTTTTTGGGTGAGTAAGGACAAGGGATTGTTCTCCTTCATAGTTATTGCCCCGATAGCTTTTGGTTCATATTCAAGGGCCCTTTTAAAGGAGAACTTAATGTCATAATTTTTACCGCTGGCCGTGATAAAGAGAATGGAGGAATTTCGGATGGTCTTTTCGGAAAAGAACAATTCCAAGGGGGTAACCGCTCTTGCAAATTTCCCATGGTCATTGAAAAGGGAAACGGCATAATGGCATGCGCTCAATGATCCGCCCGAGCCTACAATATAAATTGGGGACGGAAGTTTTTCCAGATAGATTTTGAGATGATTTAAATCTAGTTTGTTGGTCCAATCGACCGTTTTCTTAAGTAAACTTAATTCATCTCCAAAAGGTTTTCCCATAAAAAAATAATTCAATCATGATTACTTGTTTCTGAAAACAGAATATTAAAAATATGTAAAAAATACAAGTCCCCACTCTTCTTACTTGTCAAAACCTACAAACTTGGTAATTCATAAAAACAACAATCCTAATTTCAATTTCATAGCGTCTTCTTTCAAAAGGCTAAGCCTCTTTTTAACAGCCTATTATGTGAGTTCATGAAACATGCTAATCCAAAGATGTACGGTTTCTAATATATAAGCCCTTCTATTTTACCGTACAAAATACCATGTACGGCAAAGCCCTTGCAAGCAACCCATAGACTTTAGGTTTGCCATATAGTTAATCGGAGGTCACGAAGCAAGTTGTGTTTTTGTAAACAAAAACTGCGCACTTCGTTTACAAGTGACCTTTTGAACAATACCAAATTCATGGAAAATGGCAAGACCTAAAATGGACATATCAAAACAAAGAACGATTGTCATCGCCTTTAGAGTTACACAAAGCGAATACTTGATCATTACCAACAATGCGAAGACAATTGGATTGTCCACAGCCGAATATATCCGAAGAAAATGTACAGGAAAATCCCTGCCAAAGAAAAAGGTAGATCCGTTGGACCGCAAACTTTTTGTCGAGCTGAGCAGGATGGGAAACAACCTGAACCAACTCGCCAGGACCTCGAACTCAGGTATCCGTGACCCTTTCAGCATTCATATACAATTGGAGGAGGTGAAAATGCTATTGAAACAGCTCAAATCAAATATCTCGAACAATGATAGGTAAGATAACAATAGGGAAAGATTTCTATGGTGTTCTGGTCTACAATGAAAAAAAGGTAAACGAAGGAGTAGGATATGTCATCGATTCCAATATAGAGAATTCCACAGCGGTAAACATGACACAGGAATTCAATTTGATCAGGCAATTGCGTCCGGGACTTGGGAATGCGGTATTCCATGTTTCCTTGAACCTGCCGTACTCTGACCAATTGGACGATAAAGAATTTGCTTCATTGGGATGCGACTATCTGATGAAAATGGGTTTCGATAACAACCAGTTCATCATGTACCGCCATACCGACACGGAACACGAACATATCCATATAGTGGCCAACAGGGTAAGGTATTCGGGCAGGATAACAAATGATAGTAACATTAAAAGAAGAAGCCGGAAAGTGCTCAATGATCTGGAAAGGAATTATGGACTGACCCAAATTTCAATAAAAGCCTGTGCAAAAAAATCACTTGACCATAAGGAAATAGAGAAAACCCTGAGAACAGGCGGTTTACCTATCAAACTTATCTTACAGGAGCGGATTGGTTTGGCAATCTCAAGGGCAACGGATACAACTGAATTTGTCAAATTACTGCAAGAGCTAAGTATATCGCCAAGATTCAACATTAGCAAAACCACAGGAAGGGTCTCGGGCATATCGTTCAACTATCAAGGCATAGTATATAAAGGCAGTACCCTTGGTAAAAATTTTTCATGGAACAGTATCGTAAAACAAATCGATTATGAGCAAACAAGAGACCGTTCAGTTATACTCTCAACTAATGGAAAGGAACGAGGAACTGATAAAATTGGCGAAGGAAACCATAATGGAACAGTCAAGGTTGAACCAAGAAATAATAGGACTGCAAAAGGCACTGAAAATTCTGCTCAACAATCAAAAAGTTATGTGGGAGAAATTAAGGGAAATGGAGTAGTCGAGCCTCTATTGGATGAAGCGGAGTGGAATCCTTTCAAACTGGAACTCAAAGATGATATTAATAAGAAGAAGTCCAAAAGAAAGAAGAAAAGGAAAGGGCTGGGCCTCTAGAACTTGAACTTATGGAAAATAACAATAAGCAAAAACCTTCAGGAATGACCCCCTCCGAGATCCAGGTATTGGAGATGATACGCAGTAAAAGGTTCCTGTCCATCAAAGTGATCATCAAGAACGGGGAGGTCGATGCCATTGAAGGTCTGGAACGATTGGACACAGGGGAGCGTATCATCGATATGTTGAAACAACATGATTTTCAGAACCTGGAAATCAAACAAAGCAATGGTAAGATTGTTTGTGTAAACAGGATATTCAGAAAAAAAGTCTCCCCTCTGGCAAAAACAAAAAGAAGTTAACCAACCATTAATATTCAATGGATAAAATTGTCATCCGATACTGGATTTAAATAGTTTAAAAAGGTAAATTAAAGCCTGCTTATACAAATACGGTAGTGACCATACAAGATAAAGGAGCTACCGCTATTTAATGGAAATGTCCAACACAATCATTGAACAAAGGCAGAAAAACAGAACATTCAACAGCACATGGCTCAAGACATTTAAAGGGTTTGAGGATTATTCGGAGAAAGAAGCGGAAAAAATCTTGGAGCAACTCAGGGAACTCGCCAACATAGTTTGCCGCCATGTCCAAAAAGGGAACATATGAACTTAGAGGTATTCAGTCAATTTGCCAAAAGGGAAAAGGGAAGGATTATAGGGAAAAATAATACGGCCGTTATCTACACCCGTGTTTCCAGTAAAGAGCAATTTGACAAAAATGCCAGTCTCAGCACACAACTTAAATATTGCCAGGAGTATGCACTTCGAAAGGAATTGGAAGTTCTGGAATATTTCGGGGGAACCTATGAATCTGCAAAGAGCGATGAACGTAGGGAATTTCAAAGGATGTTGAAATATGTCAAAAGGAGAAAGAACATTGGCTATATCATTGTCTATTCCTACGATAGGTTTTCACGTACGGGCGCGAACGGTGCCTATATCAGCGAGCAGTTAAAAAAGCAGGGAGTGGCCGTTATTTCGGCCACCCAGGAAATCGATGTAACCACGAGTGCTGGGACCTTTCAAGAAAACCTATACCATATGTTCTCCCACTTTGACAATCAGGTCCGTAGGGACAAATCCATTACGGGAATGCGGGAGAAGCTGCGAAGGGGGCATTGGACGGGAGCCTACCCATTTGGATATACCAATACAAATCCTGGGAAAGGAAAGGTCCCGAATTTCGTAATTACCGAAGAAGGAAAATTGTTGAAGCAAGCTTTTTTATGGAAGGCCAATGCCAATATGTCCCATGTCGAGATTGCAAAACGGCTCAAAGAAAAGGGCCTGGACATACATGCAAAAAAATTGACCGATCTTTTTAGAAATCCATTCTATTGTGGACTTATTGTCAATAGCCTAATTCCTGGAGAAGTGATTCAGGGAAAACACGAGGCCCTGATATCGAAAGAAATCTTTTTAAAGATCCATAATTTACTTCACGAGGGAGATACACCCAAGAAATATTCGTACGACGATGAAAATCTGCCATTAAAACAGTTTGTCAGATCTTCGGTTTGTGGGACACCTTATACTGGGTTTATTGTGAAGAAAAAGGGGCTATATTATTACAAGAACAGACGTAAGGGAAGCAGGGAAAGCAGAAGTGCAAAAAAGCTCCATGAAGAGTTTATCAATGTTTTGAACAGGTATACCATAGCCGATAAAAAGTATATCGAACCTTTGACCGATATCATACACGATACCTTGTTGGCCAACAATCAAGAAGCACTTAACGACCAAAAACGATTGACCAAAGAACTTGCTCAAATCGGAGAGCAGATAAATACATTGGAAAGAAGATTCGTTTTGCTGAACGAAATCACAAAGTCCCAATATGATCTTTTTATGCCTGAACTAAAAGCTAAACAAAGGGAATTGGAGATGAAATTGGAGAATGGCGGGATAAATAGTTCAAACCTCAAAAAATCAGTAATAATGGCACTCGATTACGCTTGTAACTTACCGTATTTATGGAAGTTAGGGGATTTGGAAACAAAAAGGGCCATACAATATATGGTGTTCCCCGACGGGATTGAGTATGACTTCAAAAACAAAGCAGTTCAAACTTTTCGGGTCAATGAAATTTTTGGCGTAATCAGTTCGTTTTCAGGTAATTTGAAGGTAATAAAAAACGGGAATTTCCACTCGATTTGTGAAAAATCCCGTTTAGTGACCGCGGCAGGATTCAAACCTGTTACCGCATGCCCCATATTTAAAGGATTTTTAGACCTTACAATAACTGTTGACCGAATTACTGTCTTTTAATTTAGCTGTAATTCTCGATGATTCAACTTTCGATTTAAAGATAACAATTTCAAATGTTTTAAATCACTTTAAACAAGAACTATCAATTTTTGAGTTCCAAATCCTTACCCGCAACTTTTGCACCTGGTTCCTGTTTCAATTTTATAGTGTTCGGGAAGATAAGCGTGAAGTAAAATTGGAATAGGGTGCAATGACCTATTTACTATATCTTCAGACATTATTCGAACAACTCCTTAACTATAGCTATTCAGGTTTTCTTTGCCCTGCAAAGAAAAAATGAGTAGCAAGAGGATAGCGTGCTGGCGCAGCGCTATTGATTTATTTTCCTTCGGAAAGGCCTATATAATAAGGGGTTTGGCAAAATATCAGTTCTTCATGTTTAGTTCATTTTTAGCTTAAAAATTGAATTTTGGCCCTTTGAACCAAAGTGTCTTCAATTCTTGATATATCATTGTATTGACTATAGCGGTAATTGGTTTTTTCACTAAAAAAGGGGATTCATCCCAGTAAAATCAAGGTATTTTTCACAAAAAAATGACCAATAAGAACACGTGTTGGTCAAAATTTGCCTCGCTCAGTAGTATTAGTTTTTGTAAGATTTGGGGCTTGCAGCACTCCACTTCGTTACGTTCGCTTATGGTTGAATTTCAAGTTTCATTCTCTTTGCTGTATAAAATCAATTTTTAATTGGAACATTTCTGCCATTTTTGTGGCTCTGAACTTAGCTTCTTCCGCTTTGTTTCCTGAGAAGTTTTCGTCAACAGTTTCAAAGAACAAATGTTTCCATCTATCAAAGTGTTTGGCATTCACAGGAAGCTTTGCATGGGGAGCAAAAGGACTACCTTGATAGGTGTGTTCTTTCAAAAGTACCGTTTGCCAAAAACGATACATCTTTTCCAAATGAGCAGGCCAATTAGCTTTTATGACCCTATTGAATATATCGGCCAATAATGGATCCTTTCTAACCTTTTCATAGAATTGGTCGACCAACTGTTTTATCTCTTCCAGGCTTAAGATTTCTTTTTTTTGCACAATTTTTTTAAGTTTTTGCTATTATATAATGTGGGCAATAATGACCAACGAACTGAAAATAACACTTAATATCAAAAGATTGAATGTATACAACGGTTTTAATTGAGCCAATACTGCTCCGTTAAAGGCCATGCAAATAATGGTGATGAAAAAGAGAAGTGCCATTTTCAAGATCATATCTAGGGCTCCCATCAACAAAAACATGGCTGCTGCAGAACCAAGGCAACTTTGTGCGATAATGGCAATGGTAGAATAACCAAGTTGCTTATTTTTAAATTCACGGAATGCCAGCTTGTATATCTTATTCCATCCTTTTGCTTTATGTTCAGACCTCGAATGTCTCATTGAAATTGTTGTTGAATTTTCCATGATTCTAGTTTATATAGCTTTCTATTTACTTTTTAAAGGGCATTAAATAACCCAATGGTCATCCTGCTTTATTAAAATCAGTTGGTTAACACTTTGGTTTCCAATATTTCCGACTTCGGGAAAAGGATATTGTTTTCCAAATGAATATGTCGATGGAGGTCATCTTCAAATTCCTGAAGTAGCGAAAAGGTTACTCTATAGGTATTGCAGGCATCGGAGGGTGGTGTGTAGTCATTGCTCAATTGGGCGATTTTTCTAAATCGCTCTCCTTCATTGTCATGTTCGTCCAACATCATTTTTATAGGATTCTTTACGGTTCCAAAATGGGGAGGCTCAACCGTTGAATCGTTTAAAGTTTCACTTGACATTTTACGAATCCAAGGGAATAGGACCAATTCTTCCTTTTTCATGTGCATTGACAATTCTCCCGCAGAAGCATTAAAATGTTCCAAAATATCAAGTAATTCAGGATGCCGCTCTCCATGAACCCTGCAAAGTTTGTTCAGGTACTGTTTTAGAATCGGAATTTGTTGCTCTACATATCGATGGTGCTTCTTTTCGATATAATCAATTAATAGATCTAATGGCCACGATTTGAAATTGGGTTGGTCACACTGGTCTTGATTTTGCACCGAATCAAGTTCTTGGGTCAGGGTTTCCAAATCCAGACCCTTTTTATCGGCAACTTCCTGAAGCGTGCGATTGCCTTTACAACAAAAATCAATTTTATGATTTTTAAAGACTTGGGCAGTACGATAGTCTTGTGCTACCATTTGTCCGATTGTTTTCTCGATGATATGATTCATAATATTTCGATTTTTAATATTGATCCATTAAAAAAGGATAAAATTGTCCTTTATTAATATAAATTTTTTTTAACGTTTTAAAAAGGTCATTCCAATCTCTAGTCCAGTAGCGAGCTCAAAAAGACTGGTACTTTTAAGCATACGGCTTAGGTCAGTTCTAATGTCTACGAATTTGTCGTGTAAAGGACAGGGTTTTTGTGCATCACATTCTTTTAGTCCAAGCCCGCAGCCCTTATAGATTTTATCCCCATCGATTGCCTTGACGATCATGTTCAATTTTACATTGTCCATTTCCTCTCTATCAATTTCAAAACCGCCAGTGGGTCCTTTTACCGAATTCACAATATTGTTCCTGGTTAGTTGCTGCAGGATTTTGGCCGTAAAGGCAATGGGGGAATCAATTTCCTCAGCGATTTCGGTAACACTTACACGTCTTCCATCCAAGGATTGCAGCGCAATATAAACAGCAGCACGTATACCATATTCGCAAGCTTTAGAAAACATCATTAGTACCTAATCTTAATACAAAGATAATCTTTTTATTGAAATAGGATAAAATTGTCTTTTATTATTTTTATTGGGGAGAAACCTACCAATCTAAGATAAATTCTCACCTCAATTTCATGCGGAATCATTATGTAATGGCCAAGATTTCCTCCAATTTTGAACCAGCATAAAGGATAGCCCCACGATAATTAAAAGACTGAAAACAGCCAATGCTATTGTTTGCCCTTTAATTAGGCTCCAATGCTGCCAAGCAGCCAAACCCTTGTAGAATATTAGAATTTCTGTTAAGATAAATCCTAACATATACCACAGATATGATTTTTGGGAAATTCGAAACAACTTTAAATAATCCATAAGAAAGAATAGGCCTATGCTAATAACTCCCAAAAAGGTCAAGTGCAAATAACCAATGGTCAAATCAAGAATGGTGGCCGCCATATTGGAGAAATAGGGGAGTACGGTCAATAGCTGTAGAACTATTTTTATTGACACCAATATGATCACCGACATCAATAGCGAGGATTGCATTTTTGACATGGATAATTCAGAGAGTCGATGCTTTATTATTCGCCATAAACAAGCAAATGCATATAGTTGTGCAATTGCTCCGATGCCAGCAAGAGTGTAATACCAAATAGATGGATTTGTCCATAAAGTTGATAAGAAAAAGGTGAAGGTAATGCCCACGTTGAGGCTCAAGAAAAGGCGGACGAAGGTTTTTTTGGAAATTTTCAACCCATATTGTTCCCAAACAAAAAGGAATAACCCTAGCAGGGCAAGGATCATCCACCCATTGTACTGAAAATGCAGGTAAAAATAAATGGCCAGTCGATACCAGATGGAGTTAGGCCCTATGCTGTTCATAATAGCTCCCAAGGCCCAAGGCCCCAAACTGGAAATCACCATATAGATTAGAGCGGCTTTTACACATTTCAGCCCCTTGCTATGATTGTATTTTGGGTCGATGTTTTTCCAAAAATGATGAACGTATACATAAGATACAATCAAGAACAGCGTAGAAAAAACAATGGAAAATAGGGCATACCCTTGAAATGGGAAGCTAAACAGCATACCGACCAATGTGGCTTGGGTGCACCAAAAAATACGTTTGTAGGTTCGGTTGGATTTCTTTTTTTCCAAAAAGCAAAAATGTAACAAAGTGGTCAAAGCAACATATACCCAACCCAATAGGGCTATGTGCGAATGCCCATGGACAACAAACTTATAATTGAAATTGAAGCCAAGAATAGGGTAGAAGCGCAGCAATAAACCAAGAATGGCTGCCACGAGAAAATATACCATGGCAATTTGAAGTTGCGATCGATATGATTTATCCTTCACTTTAAATAATTTAAAAAAATGTCTTAATCAAGATTAAAAATCTTTTTTGCCAGCCTTGTAACGTAACCCTAATATAGGCAGTATGGTCCACAATAAAAGAATGGCCAATGAAATTAGAAAACCTAGATTGGTACCAAAGAACTTTTTGAAAATGGCTCCTGTGTAACCCAATAGTGCAGAAATATCCAATTTTAGCAATATCAATATTCTGGAAAGATCAATTGGGTTGAGTATAGTGGCCACCAAGGAGAATTTGTCCAAAGGATATTCTTCAAAAACAATGAGCGACATCAAGAAAAGCCCATCGTAGATAACGGCCAAAAAGAGCCAGAGTAAAACAGCATAGCCAAAGCCTTTTATCTTGTTTTCGTTAGATATGGCGATTACAAAGGACAATCCCACAAAAATAAAGGTCAAAAATGCCCCGGTGACCAGTAATAGGGAAAAATCAAAAATGGCATTGCTCTGCATAAGCCCGTACAATACAAATGGAATCCCCAACCCCAAAACCAAGCTTAGGGTCAGTGAACCGGCCACGCCAAAATACTGTCCCATAAAAATGGAACTACGCTTTATGGGCTGTGCCAACAAGAGTTCAGTAAATTCCCGGGAATTGTAATAGTACATTACTCCGAATATGGTTCCGATTAAGGGAATCAGTACAATGATTACGTTCATTAGGGTAATCACAGCCTTGGATACATCGTTGTTCAAGAACAACAATACAAAACCCAGGGCGAGGTAGAACAAAAAGTAAACATAGCTCCAACGGCTTCGTATAAGATCATAAAAACTGTACTTCAATATTTTAAGCATGGCTACCTGTTGTTATGGCCGCAATGGCGTGTTCAAAATTGGCTTGTTCGGTCTGTTCCAATAGTTTTTCAATGCTTCCTTTAAAATAAATTTCTCCTTCCAGTAGGTATACGATCTCATCCGCCACTTCTTCCACAAACTGCATTATGTGCGAAGTGATCAAAACGGTTTTTCCATTGGTTTTTTCTTTTTGGATCAATTCCTTTAAACTAATCAATGCCTTGGGATCCAAACCTGTGGTAGGTTCATCCAAAATAATCAATGGACTATCAAACATAAAGGTCAATACAATGTTCACTTTTTGTTTGGTACCACCAGATAGAGTGGATAGTTTTTTGTTCAAAAACGGTTCTAGGCCAAAGAGGTCGATGAGTTCTTCTTCTTCACTTGAGCTATTTCTCAGATCTTTGATCATGCCAATCAATTCCTTGACCTTAATATTGGGCGGAAAATTGGCAATTTGGGGTAGGTAATCGATTTTTTTGCGATACTTCCAGTTTTTTTTGATGGATTCGTTCAGTACTGATATTTTGCCTTTATCGGGAATTACCATGCCTAAAATACTCTTGATCAAAGTGGTTTTACCAGAACCGTTCGGGCCAAGGACGGCATAAATGTTACCCTTTTCAATGGTGAGGTCGACCCCTTTCAAAACTTGGTTTTTACCAAACTGCTTATGAAGATTGTTTATTTCAATGGTCATGATCGTACTTTCATTAAAGGTTGGGCATCTTTTAAATTATCGGGCGTAAAAACTGGGGACACCCTTTCGGAAAAATCAATAATATCCATGAACAGACTCCGCAATAGCACAATGGTCTCCGGGGTACGGTTGACAACATAAGAAAATAGTTTTACTGGACGATATGGGACATCCCCGATGCCGTCCTTATCCAGATCATAGCCCGTATAACTACTCCAAAAATTACCCTCAAAGACATTATCGTTGAGTTTACTGTTGTAGGAGATATCAAAGGAATTGTACAAGAAATTATTGCCTTTGAAGCTATTGGTATAGCAAGCCCCGATGACACGTATGGCCCAACCATTACCAATAAAATCGTTGTCGGTGTACTTGATTCGGTTGGATCCTTCTATGTTGATACCGATGGTGTTCTCCTCAAAAATGTTTCCTTTGATCTCTGCATCGTTGATTTCCTTTAGAAGCATCCCATAGGCAGCTGTACCCCAATTCTTCCGAAAAGTATTATTCTTCATGGTAATGAACTTGGAGAACATTACGGCCACCCCCGCGCCATTGTTTTCAAAAGTGTTGTTCGTGTAAATATCGTTGTTCGAAAACATAAAATGGAGGCCATATCGGAGGTTGTCCATACTTACATTCTCACTAATGGTAACCCGGTCTGAAAACTCCAAATAGATACCGTCACGAGTGCCCTGTACATGGTTTTTTAATACTTCTATGTCCGAAGAATACCAAAGTTGTATTCCATTACCCGAATTATATTCGTCCACGGCCTCTCCAATAATTCTATTGTGGTACACTTTGCCATGGGAGGATTTCTCCAAATAGATGCCAAAGAACAATTGCTCCAACACCATGTTCTTAATCTGAAAATTTTTGCTCTGTATCACGCGTATCGCCGCATTGTCCTTGGTATAACTTACCCCTACATTGACGATGAAAAGTCCATCTAAAGTGACATGGTCCGATGTAACCCTAAAAATCTCCCCTTTTTTTTCACCATCCACGATAGGATAACCAATTCCTCTTATAACTAAGGGTTTATCCACCAATATTTCAAATTCTCGATACCTGCCCTTTTGAACCAAAAGGGTATCGTACGCATGGGCTCGTGCAATTGTTTCTTTAATAGAACTGTTTTCACAGGTATTGCAGACCTTCCATATACTTGCCCGCATAGGTACCCCCATTAAGAACAAGAGGAACCATAAAATGTATTTGCTATTTGGATGGAATAGAAACATAAGTGTTTGAAATTCAAAGGGTCTTTACTTCCCTAATTTGCGTTTAAATCATGAACTGACTTTCCTGTGATTAGGGTCACTGCAATACGATATACCACAGGCATTTCCACTTCTTGCAACCTTCCGGAAAAATGACTTAAAAAATGAGGACGCTCCGCATTTTTATGGTCTATGGTTCGCTGCACGCCTTCTGCAAATTGTTTTAGATATTGCTTGGCAGAATCTCCCGTAAGCTCTTCGAATCTTCCATGTACTTGTACCGACTCCCAATGACGAAAAGACTCGATTCTATCGACTTGAAATGTGACTTTGTCGTGTTTTCTTAGGGAATTGATCCGATGTCCATTGGAGGCAAAACATAGAATACTCCTTTCCTCCTTAAGAAAATAGTAGGTCGATGGAACCACATACGGTTCGTTTTCGGCGATATAGGCCAAGCGACCGACATAATTGTCAATCAAGAGATGTTCGCATTTTAAGGGCTCCAAATCTATCATTGTACTCGTGTTAAAATTTAAACCTTTTTTTAATTTCCGACCATGTGTAAACCTTCCCGCCATTTTCATTCAAAACATGTTGGGCAGCTTGCTCTTCGGAGAAGGCACTAAGGAAAGCTCCCATAGGGCTTGGAATGTTTTCACTGATCAAATAGGTGGCCTTGGTACCATCAATAAGAGTGCCGGGCTGGTCAAAATCGTTGACCATGAACATTGCCATGGTAGATTTGTCTTCATCCTCTAATTGGTTCATCATACATTCAATGGCATCAAAATTAAAGACCTTACCTTTCTTGGTAACCAATTGTGCGGCATGTTGCTTGTCAACAATCGTCATACTGCAGTAATGGCAACCCACATGACCGTAATCAATGGGTTTTGGACTAACGGAGCAACCTATGTTACCCGCTAGGATTACAAGAAAAAGGATAATAGATGGTTTCATAATAAAGGGATTATTGTTTTATAGCGTTTTTCCAACCCAAAATGCCCGCTGTCAGGGTAAGCATCATGCCTAAGAACATTAACCAGGCTCCAATGGAAGGCAAGGAAGTCACATCAAAATTCAACATTTTTACATGTCCTAATAATGGTGGTTTATATGTCATAGGAGTTCCATCGAGGTTGGTCAATTTCATTATGGCGTTGGGATCTAAGTTGGTACCATAATCCACCAACCATTCGTTGAAATCGTACATGCCCAAAACACCCATTATGGACATCAATGCAAACCAACCGATAAACCATTTATAACTTACTTTGTCAAAGTATCCCAAAATACCTATTGATACGCCTATGGCCACCATGATTCCTATAATTAGGGGAAAGGTGCCGAACTCCCACATGTCCTCAGGTTTGGGCAATGTTTGCATTCCAATATAATGGTTCAAGCCATCAATATTTTGAATATCAAATTCATTGGCACCCTGTAGCCCACTTATATGAATATGTAAACCCAAGGGATCTGGATATTGCGGTGCGCCCAACATAATATTCCAAAGTGGGAAAACATATAATCCCAACAAGAAGAGCGGGCCAATGATCATAAGTAAACTAGCCTTTTTCATTTTTTTCTATTTAGAGGTTACAAATTGAGTGCGGTTTTTTGGTCGATGGTTGTATTTCAATTTGTAAAAAAAAGCAGGCAGGTCTTAGACACAGCCCGCTTTGTTCATTGGTGAATCAATCCGAACTACTCACCAAGTGACCATTTCAATTCTATATTTGAATTGGCGGGGGAAACCCTTACATATCCTTGCATTTCTTGGTGCAAAGCAGAACAAAAATCGGTACAATAGAATGGCCATACCCCAACTTGCTTAGGCTCCCAAACAGAGGTTTTGGTTTGTCCGGGCATAATAAGAAGCTCTGAAGTGTTCTGACCAATTATGGCAAAACCGTGCGGCACATCGAAATCCTGTTCGTGATTGGTAATGTGAAAGAATACCTTGTCACCAACTTTGATTCCCTCAATGTTGTCTGGGGTAAAGTGACTCCTGATAGTGGACATATAAATATGAACCTCGTTCCCGTCCCTAACTACTTTGGCATCTGTTGGAGTTTTTACGGCATAAGGATGTTCGTTTTCATCCAATCTGTATATTTTCTGAGACTTAGGAGCCAAAATATCAGCGGGTATTCCAGCTGCATAATGAGGTTCACCATGCGTAGGGAAATCATATATCAGTTCCATTTTATCTCCTGAGATATCATAAATCTGAGCAGAGTGTTCCATTTCAGGACCAGTGGGCAAATATCGGTCCTTGGTAATCTTGTTCATGGCCACTACATATTTGCCAAATGGTTTTCTGGAGTTGCCTCCGGGAATCATTAAGTGCCCTACGGAGTAATAGGTTGGTTTTCTGTCGATGACCTCCCATGTACCCAACTTCCATTTTACCACTTCAGATGAGATGAAAAAGGTGGTATATGCATTACCATTTCCATCAAATTCGGTATGCAATGGGCCGAGTCCACCACTTTTTACTTGTCCGGCCAATACATCCTCAAACTTAAGGATTGGAATTCCATAGGCTTCTCCATCAAATTTTTCACCCTCAATGGCAGCGATCATTTTATCAAAAGAGTGTACGGTCAAGTCGGCGGAAAGTTTACCATTTCCAATGATGTATTGACCAGTAGGGTCTACATCACATCCATGAGGTGATTTTGGTGTAGGTAAAAAGTATACAGCTCCTGGAACTTTTAATGGATCTACTGTTAATACTTCCTTATTCATAGTGGTTGTAGCCGTATGTGTGCCTTCATCATACACATTGTGTGCATAATTGGCAGGCATTTTTGTGCCACCTCCATTGTTAACATATTCTTCAATTTTCTTCCAATTGACAGCGGCAATAAAGTCCTTGTCGTTTTGCGAAGCATTGACTTCTTGGAGCGTGTAGGCCTCCTCTGTATTGTAGGTAGTAAAAAAGAACCAGCCATGGGATTTACCTCTACCGGGATGTGATAAATCATAGTTGAATCCAGGCATCAACAATTGGAATTTTAAATCCATGTGACCATGCTCTGGATCCACGCTAATGAAGGACAAGGATCCCTTAAAGTTGCTCTTGTATTCATTTATGGGCATGTCCCTTTGGGGAATTGGAACAGAGAAACGTGTGCCGGCAACGACATATTCCGTGTTTTCCGTAATAAAGGAAGAACTGTGGTTACCTGCACTGTTGGGTACCTCTATAATTTCTTCAGTTTCAAAAGTGCTTAAATTAATACGTGCAATTCTTGGTGTATTGTTTCCGTTGATGAATATCCAACGACCATCCAACTCCCCATTGGTTTGGGATATGTCTGGGTGGTGGGCATCGTCCCAGGGCACAAATCCATGGGATGTATTGAGCATAGGTTTGGTTTCTTCTGAATAACCATAACCCGAAGTTGGGAATTGGGAGAATACAGGAATCTCTTTGAACATTCTACCTGATGGCAATCCATATACGGTTAGGTTTCCACTGTATCCCCCGGACAAAAAAGCGTAAAACTCATCTTGTTCCCCTGGAGCGACATATACTTTTTCGGCGGCACTGGAAGACAGGGCCCCGTTTGAGCTTTGATTCTGCTGACCGCAGGAAACCAGCATTAAGAAGGCCCCAAAGGTCGTTAGTAAATGGTTGTTAATTTTCATTGTGTTAGGATTTATCTGTTTTTTTTGTTGTGTTTATTGGCTAGGGGGTAGGATTACTTTATCCACGATGTGGACGATACCATTTCCTGCCGATATGCTGCCGATAATTTTGGCACCCCCGACATAGACATCATCATCCTTGACTTCAACAAAGACATCTTGGTTGTTGGCCTGCCCCAATTTTTTAAAATTCTTCAAAAAGTCCTTTGAGTAGTTACCAGGAGTTACATGATACTTGAGAATATTGGACAAAGCATCTTTGTTTTCTGCTTTTAAAAGGTCGTTCAGGGTTTCCTCGGGAAGCGCATCAAAAGCCGTATTTGTTGGTGCGAAAACCATTAGAGGTCCTGCGTTGACCAAAACATTTTCCAATTGTGCAGCTTGTACAGCGGCAACCAGTGTAGTGTGGTCTTCGGATTTCAAAGCTATCTGTAAAACGTTGGGTGTGGACCCATCATCTTCGATAAAGGCTTGGCCTTTGGTGTATTCTGAGGTAATAGTGGATTCCTTTTGACCTAAGTCCTTCGTTTCGTTTTGAGGCCCATTTTTACAGCTACTAAATATTGTCAGTAGTGAAAACAGCCTTATTATACTAAGTTTAATGGTTGATTTCATAGGGTTTATTTTAAGGTTCTAAAGTATTCAACAATAGCCCGGGCCTGTTCTTCGGTAAGTCCTTGGTTGGACATGGGTGATCCATTGAATTCCTGAAGCAAGTCTTTGGCCAAAGGGTCTTGTTGCACCATTTCCTGAGGATTTAGAATCATGTTCATTACCCACTCAGGAGTTCTTCTGTCAAGTACACCGTTTGGGGCAGGTCCAATAAATTTTTTACCAACCCTGTGACAGGCCAAACACATTTGTTCATAAACCTCTTTACCCTTTGCCGCCATGGCTTGATCAATTTCGGCAGGAATTTCAATGGATTTTATTGGACCGATTCCTTTTGTGGTCAAATCAATACGTTCAGATGCTTTTACTTCATTGGCAGCATTGGTTGCAACGGGCCGTTCGGTTTCAGCTTTTTTTCGTTGTACACTAAAACCATCCTCTCTTTTTTCTTTGTCTTTTCCTCCACAGCTTAACATGATAAGGGAAATGAGCAGTATTGTTCCTTTTAGTATTGTTTTCATAGGATTAAACTTTAGAATTTCGAACCAAAAGTATATAGGCTATGTAACCTATAACATGATATATGTCATAAAAAGGATAAAAATATCTTTTAATCTTTGTTATACATTTTATGTCATGCTTTCCAATTCTTCCAAATATGCCATCAAAGGGGTACTTTATTTAGCATTGAACTCCAATGCTGACCATAAGGTCTTGGTGAGAGATATTTATGATACCATTCATGTGCCAGAGGCTTACTTGGCCAAGCTATTACAAGAACTCTCAAGGCATGGTATTATCTCTTCAACTAGAGGACCAAAAGGAGGATTTTATTTGAGTGATGAAGATAGAAAGCACACGTTATTGGAAATTGTAAAGGTTATAGATGGAGAGAATAGACTGAATTCATGCGTTATGGGTATCCGCAATTGTGATATGGACAATCCTTGTGTTCTACATAAACTTATAGGAGGGAATAAGTCTAAGTTCATTAATGTACTTGAAAGCACAACGATATTGGATTTAGTTGATGGCAAAAAAGGGGTCGAAGAATTTTTTCCAATGTAAGTTCTAATCTAGGAATTTATTTACCCGCCTTCTTTGTATGGATCAATTAAATACGAAGAAGTTAATTCTTGAGTTCAAGCTTTTTTTGCAAGGCTATCATATCTTCAGATAGCTTTTTATCTAACACACGAGCATAAATTTGAGTTGTGGCCAATTTGGTATGGCCCAGCATTTTTGAAACAGTTTCTATTGGTACTCCATTTGATAAAGTAACTGTTGTCGCGAATGTGTGGCGAGCCATATGAAAGGTTAAATTCTTATTTATACCTACTGCATCTGCAATCTCCTTTAAATATAAATTGGTTTTTTCATTGGTGATTTTTGGTAGTAGTGTTTTAGAGCAAATAGTGACAGGATGATTTTTATATTTATCCAATATTCTCTTAGCAGGTACCAACAAGGGTACTCGAACAGAAGTTTTGGTCTTGAGTCTTTTTGTTGCGATCCAAATATTATCATCGGGGCCAACTATTAGATTGTTATTTGTCAATTCCATAATGTCAGAATAACTGATACCAGTATAACGGCTGAAGACGAAAAGGTCCCTAACCCAATCTAATCGATCAATTAAAAACTTGTAGGTTTCTAAATTGCTTAGTTCGTTCGCGCTTAAGAATTCTCTTTGTTTTTGCTCAAATTTAGGTTTCCAACGTAAAAATGGATCTCTTTCAATCCATTCCAATTGATAAGCGAGATTTATGATTTTTCTAAGCCTTTGCAGATGCTTCATAACGGTGTTATGGCTCATTGCCCTTGGATGACCCTTCGGATAATAATTAACCAAAAACATTTCAAGATCTGAAATGAACTTGTAATTAAGCTGACGTAGATAAATATCAGTTGTTTTTAGATTGTTTTTCAGAAACCGGTTAATGTAATTCTCAGTGATTCCAAAATTTCTAATAGTACCAGGAGCTAAGGTGTTTTCGATTTTTCTATTGTGGTATTTCAGTAAATCCAATAGAGTTTTGGAGTTGATATTTTCTCCGTTGTAAAGTGATTTGACCAATTGGGGAGTTATTAGGTCGCCCTTATATTTTAAATCTTGGTAAATATTCAATAATCTGGCTTGAACAAGATCTAAGTACCGATTGATATCTTGAGACTCTTTTGTTTTTCCTTTGACTTTTTTATTAAGGTTGTCCCATAGATCAATATTGATCTTTCTCTTAATACCAATATTGGCTCTTTTTCCATTAACGGTTATTCTTACAAAGATTTCCGCTTTATTATTAATAGCTCGTGATTTGTTAATCCAGAATAGGATTGAAAAGGTGTGTGATGTTTTCATAGTTGTCATCTTAGGTTTAAATGTTAAGATGAAAGTCAAATCAACTATGTGTCAGTGCTTTAGGGGAGTATTCGGTCAACACTGTTGACGATTGGATTTTGTTGACCGATTTGTTACCGATTGATATGAAATCAAAACAAATTAAATGTACCCCTAAAAACGCTGAAAACCTTACAGTTATAAGTTCTGTAAGGTTTTCCATTATTTTGGTATTGCTACCTAGTGACCGCGGCAGGATTCAAACCTGCAACCTTCTGAGCCGTAATCAGATGCGCTATTCAGTTGCGCCACGCGGCCTTATTTAAGGGCTGCAAATATATTTCTTTTTAACTTTACCACAAAACCCTAGCATACAAAAAATGGATTTTGCACCCTACATTCGAGATATTGAGGATTTCCCCAAGCCAGGAGTCGTTTTTAAGGATATTACCCCACTATTGAAAAACCCGTTTGCATTCCAAAAAGCAGGGGATGCCTTGTTGGGTCTTACACGCAATATGAAAATTGATAAAGTGGTCGGAGTGGATAGCCGGGGGTTTATTTTTGCACCAATGTTAGCTGAAAAACTGGGAGCAGGTTTTGTAACCGTTCGTAAGTCCGGAAAGCTTCCCTACAAAACGATTTCGGAGTCCTACGATTTGGAATATGGCACAGGAACACTCGAAATGCATTCGGATGCTATTGAAAAAGGAGAAAAGGTATTGGTGCACGATGATGTTTTGGCAACAGGAGGAACAGCAGAAGCAGTCTGTAAACTAGTAGAAAGACTTGGTGGGGAAGTGGTGCAGTGTAATTTTTTGATTGAACTTACTTTTTTGAAAGGCGCCGACAAAATTAAAAACTATCCCAAGGCCGCTTTGCTGCAATATTAGTCCAATGCATTTTTGGTAACGTAATAGCGCCATCCAATTATGGCCAGTTGTAGTTTGGAAGCCTTGGCCAGATCCAGACCTTTTTTGGTGTAGGAGGGGAGTATTGCCTTGTTGATTTTTGCCAATATCTTGTAAAACATATCGCTAGATTGCTTCTTACAAATATAGGGAAAGCTGTTCACAAGCTATCAGGTTCAATAGCAATGTGGCAACCCTTAACGGTTTTAGATAAATATAAGCGTTAAGAGTTGCACTAGAAGTGTGATGAAAAACTTTACAATTGCTATCATTTTTTGATTGATTTTAGGTTTGAAAAAACAGTTATTTTATTGTTGTTTCTTCGAATATATAATGATAGATATCATGATTCCAAGTGATTAGGCAATAAATAATGTAATTGAATACGAGATTGTATCCTTAAAAACGACTTGCTTCTTCAACTGAAATATCTTTCCTTGAAAAAAGTTTTAAATTGTAAGGTTAAAATGATTTTTATATTTGAAAATGTTAGATTTACAGGGGCTTTTTTGTCTTCTTTTTGAAAACCTAGGGGACTTTCGTTTATAAATGAGCCTATTTTAAGGTTTTCGTTTGTCATAATAAAAAAAGAACCGCCTTACTAAGACGGTTCTACTGACAATTCAAAATATGATCCTAATGTAATTATTTGCTTTTTTTGGTAGTTATCTCAACAACTCCATCTTTGGCCTTCTTGCCATATTTTTCAACCGCTTTATCACCTTTTAATACGTTCATACGCTCAATGTCTTCGGGGTCAATTTTTTTGATATCCTCTGATTTGGCCTTTTTGCCATCCACATAATATAGTGGCTCCCCTTTACCGTCATTGTCTATAAAAAAGAAGCTGGAGTCATCGTCCCCACTTATTACTTCAATGTCCTCATCGTCATCAGAATCCCTGATGACCATAACATGGTTCCCTTTTCCGTTTTTTTCGACTTTACGGATTTTAATATGCTTATTATCCGAGTCGGAGTCTTCATCAATCACGTGTACCGACGAACCGCTGCCAATACGAATCTCCTTAACCTCTTCATCACTCAATTGTTCACCGTCTACGATTACTATTTTTTTATCGCTCGCTTTCCTAATTACGATTTGGGTGCTGTCATCGGTCTTGATAGTGCCTGTGCCCTTAATTTTATGGATTCTTACGTTTTTCTTTCTTGCATTCCAAAAAGAAACTGCGTTGCTCTCATCATCAAACAATACCGTTATGGGGTCGATAGCGTCATCGGAATTGCTACTATAATTGCCGCTAAACGTTTTCCCCTTGGAGTTTTTACCGCTCATTTGTAGGGAAATATCAATAATTTCCTTGTTATCGTTTCTAACGGTCGTGTAGCTAAAATCGATACCGTCTTTGGCTAGATCCTTTTTGATTTTTTCCAGTTCGGTATCAGTTGTGCTTTTGTCGATTGTCAACTCCACCGTTTTATCTTTTGGGGCCGTTTCGTTGCCGATAACACTATCTATGCTGTCCAGGTCTTTATAGAGGAACTTTTCCTCAATATTGAAGCTTACCAACAGCAAGCCTAATAATGGAGCGACCATTAAAGTTTTAAGAACATTCACTTTTTTTGATTGATTTTGATTTAACATAACTATTCGTTTTTTGATTAATGAATTATAAAATGAATTGGCTAAAGTATATTCCTGAATTTCTACCGCTTGTTTTAGCATCAGATACTGGTAGGATTTTTTGTCGCCTGCGTTTGCAATGGCAAAGTGATCGGCCAAATACTCTAGGTTTTGTTTTACGGCACTCTTGTAAAACCACAACACAGGATTGAACCAGAAAAATATTTTTAAAACCTCCAATAATAATATGTCGAGGGTATGAAACTGACGGGCATGCACTTTTTCGTGTTCAAGGACTGAGTGCAGCTCATTGGGTTCAAAAAGACTTGGATTATAAAAAATGTAATTAAAAAAGGAGAAGGGGGAGATTTTCTTTTCCGTTTCCATGTGCAAAAACGGTCTTTCTCTTCTTCGATATGCATTTTGGGCCAGTTTTTTTAGTGAAGCCAGCTTCAAAATAAATCTTACCATTAAGAATATACAGACTCCTATATATAAGGTAAGAAGAATATTTTCTGGAGAGTACCAAACACTTTCAGAAGCTGTTTGAGCCACTTGGGATAACTGCTCTCCGGTTTCAGTGAACATAGGTCGGTCAACCACAATGTTTCTCTTGATTTTTATCAGAGGAAACAAAAAGGTCAATACCAAACCCGATAAAAGAAACAATCTATTCTCTTTGAAAAGGGTTTCACGTTTTAAGAAAATATGATAAACCGCCAAAAAACCTCCAGAGATAAGGATGGACTGTAAAAGGTACATGAATATCGGTTCCATTATTTCTTCTTTTCTATTAAGTCAATAATTTCTTTGAGTTCCGAAATGGAAATTTTCTCTTCCTGTGCAAAGTGGGAGACCAAACTTTTAAAAGAGTCGTTGTAATAATCAGCAATGGCAGCATTTACATATTTTTTTCTATACTCTTCCTTGCTTACGATAGGAAAATATCTATGGGTATTACCGAACGCCTCGTAGTCAACAAATCCTTTTTCCTGTAAATTCCGAACAATGGTAGATAGCGTATTGTAATGCGGTTTTTCACCTTGAATCTCCTCTAGAATTTCCTTAACAAAAGCCTTTTTGAGTTCCCAGAGGATTTTCATGATTTCCTCTTCCTTATTCGTCAATTTTTGCATGATTCTGTACTTATATGGTTCAAACCTAATACTAATAATTTAGTTAAACAACTATTTTTATAGTTTATTAACTATTTTTGTAGTTTTTATTTTTTAGATAACCTTCTTGGTTGCGGGTTTCTTCCCTTATCTTTGACCGAAAAATTACTTTTTGGGAAATTTACTTTTTATTGTTTTGGGGTTGGTACTGTTGATTGCAGGCGGAAATTGGTTGTTAAAATCGGCAGTGGCATTATCCCTTAGAATGAATATTCCCAAGATTGTCGTCGGCATGACGGTGGTCTCCTTTGCCACCTCAGCCCCGGAATTGATAGTTAGTGTAAAAGCGGCCCTTGATGGTTTTCCCGACTTGGCACTAGGTAATGTGGTCGGTTCCAATATAGCTAATTTAGGTTTGGTTCTGGCCATTACCGTTATATTGGGAAGTATAGATGTACGAAAGAGCTTCTATACTACAGATTGGCCCGTTATGATGTTTGCTTCTTTGCTCTTTGGTGGTTTTATATATTTTGATGGAGAGCTTCAGCAATACGAAGGGATTATTTTGGTGTCCTTTCTATTTGTGTTCTTGGTGTACCTTTTAAGATTTCAGAAAACAGCTGTTGTGGATGAAATGCCAGAGGATGATGTGCCTTTGCCTCTGTATAAGATCGTTCTGTATTTGGGAATAGGGGGAACGGCGCTTTGGGGAGGTTCGGAATTATTGATAGATGGCTCCGTAGGATTGGCATCCTCCTTTGGGGTAAGCGATCGTATAATTGGAATCACAATAGTCTCGGTAGGCACAAGCATTCCGGAATTGGCAGCATCGGTAATCGCGGTACTAAAAAAGGAAAAAGCAATATCTCTTGGGAACTTGATTGGTTCCAATATTTTTAACCTGTTGGCCGTACTGGGTATAACATCAATTATTACTCCTATTACGGTAATGGACCAAGGTTTATTGTCCAGTGATATTTTTTGGATGTTGGGAATATCCTTTCTTGTTCTTCCTTTGGTTTTCTTTCCCAAGGGATTGCGTTTGGGCTGGAGAGACGGATTGATTCTCTTGGCTTTTTATGTCACCTTTGTTTATTTTACCATAAAATAAAAACCGCCCCAAAAAGCGGGACGGTTTTCATCTATAATCAACAACTAATTTATATACGTGTTTATTATACTTTTGCGGATTTAACCGTTTTTACGATAACGGCCGCAACTTTGTAAGGATCGGCATTGGAAGCAGGTCTTCTATCTTCCAACCATCCTTTCCAACCTCTTTCAACGGTCATAATAGGGATTCTGATGGAAGCGCCCCTATCGGAAACACCGTAACTGAAATCGCTAATGGAAGCAGTTTCGTGCTTACCGGTCAATCGCTCATCATTGTACTCACCATAAACGGCAATGTGCTCTTTGGTCACCGGACGGAAAGCTTCGCATACTTTTTCATAAACTTCTTTAGAACCACAAGTTCTCAACAGGTTGTTGGAGAAGTTGGCGTGCATACCGGAACCGTTCCAATCACCTTTGATAGGTTTTGGGTGGTACTCAATATAGTAACCGTAGCTCTCGGTCAATCTTTGTAGCATATAGCGTGCAACCCAAATTTCATCACCGGCTTTTTTGGCGCCTTTGGCGAACAATTGGAATTCCCACTGTCCAGCGGCAACTTCTTGGTTGATACCTTCAAACTGAAGACCAGCGTCCAAACAAAGGTCGGCGTGCTCCTCAACAAGGTCCCTGCCCCAAGTGTTTCTTCCACCAACGGAACAGTAGTATAAACCTTGTGGTCCTGGATAACCTCCAACAGGAAAGCCCAATGGCAACTGAGTTGCAGTGTCCATAATAAAGTATTCCTGCTCAAATCCAAACCAGAAGTCATCATCCTCATCATCGATAGTAGCTCTGGAGTTGCTCGCGTGTGGAGTTCCATCAGGGTTCAACACCTCGGTCATTACCAAATAACCATTTCTTCTTGCTGGATCAGGGTAAATCGCAACAGGCTTCAACAGGCAGTCAGAGGAACCACCTTCGGCTTGTTTGGTAGAAGAACCATCGAAGGACCACGTAGGGCAGTCTTCCAATTTACCGCTAAAATCTTCCTCAATTCTAGTCTTGCTTCTAATGTTGGCTGTTGGCTCATAACCATCCAACCATAGATACTCTAATTTAGATTTGCTCATAATTCTGGTAGTTAATCGTTCTCAATTTTATGATTAACAAAAATAGTTTTTTCATTTAATTATCAATGTTTTAAGGGGGTAAAATCACAAACTTCCCTTTATTATTTATATTACCCCTGTTTTTGAAAGGGATCAATGAAAAAAAAGTAATTTTTGAAGTTTAAATTATTAAATTCTTAATTGTAGATTTGAAAATTAAAAATTATTGAATATGCCGAAAACAAGATTTCAAGCTTTGGTCGAAAGCCGCAATAGGGAACATATCAATATTGATGAAACGGGCAAAAGATCGGACCTATTTGCGAAAAATGTTTTCAATGAAGATAAGATGCTTCAATTTCTTACCGGTGAAGCATTCGAAAAAGTAAAATCAGCTATTTTCCAAGGCACAAAAATAGATAGAAAGATTGCGGACCAAGTAGCCGAGGGCATGAAGGCCTGGGCACTTTCCATGGGAGCTACGCACTATACGCATTGGTTTCAGCCCTTGACAGGTGCAACGGCAGAGAAGCACGATGCATTTTTTGATATTCTGCCCAACGGCAAGGCAATGGAAAAGTTTGGAGGAGCACAATTGGTACAGCAGGAACCAGATGCTTCCAGTTTTCCGAGCGGTGGAATCCGAAATACTTTCGAGGCGCGCGGATATACCGCATGGGATCCAACCTCACCGGCATTTGTCTATAAGACAACACTTTGTATACCCACCATATTTGTGGCCTATACAGGCGAGGCTTTGGATAACAAAGCTCCTTTGCTACGAGCTTTGCAAGCAGTTGACCAAGCTGCGACAGGAGTGGCGCAATATTTTGATAAAAATGTAAGAAAAGTCCATGCCACATTAGGATGGGAGCAGGAATATTTTTTGATAGACAAAGCACTGGCCAATTCCCGATTGGACCTCTCCGTAACCGGCCGTACCCTGGTGGGAAGTTTTTCCGCTAAGGGTCAACAGCTGGATGACCACTATTTTGGGGTGATACCGGCCAGGGTGCTTGGTTTTATGAGCGAATTGGAAAAAGAATGTACCAAACTTGGCATTCCGGTAAAAACACGTCATAATGAGGTGGCACCTAACCAGTTCGAACTGGCCCCGGTTTTTGAAGAGGCCAACCTGTCCGTAGACCATAACCTTTTACTTATGGATGTGATGGAAGAGATTGCCGATAAATACAATTTCTCGGTGCTGTTCCATGAAAAACCATTTGCTGGGATCAATGGCTCTGGCAAACACAATAACTGGTCCTTGGCAACCGATACGGGAGTGAACCTGTTGAGTCCCGGTTCAACACCCATGAAAAATCTGCAGTTCTTGACGTTTTTTGTGAATACCATCAAAGCGGTGGACACGTATGAAGAATTGTTGAGGGCATCCATTGCCTCTGCAAGTAACGATCATAGGTTGGGTGCCAATGAAGCACCGCCGCCGATTATATCCATATTTATCGGAAAACAGCTGAGCGATGTGCTGGACGAATTGGAAGGTGTTTCCAAAGGAAAGCTATCGCCCCAGGAAAAAACAGAGCTTAAGCTTAACGTGGTGGGTAAGATTCCTGAAATTTTATTGGACAACACCGATAGAAACAGAACATCACCGTTCGCCTTTACGGGCAACAAGTTTGAAATGCGGGGCGTGGGCTCCAAGTTGAACTGTGCCAAGCCCATGACCATGCTCAACACGATCATGGCCAAACAGCTGACCGACTTTAAAAAGGAGGTTGATGTATTGATAGACAAAAAAAACCTGAAAAAGGACGAAGCCGTTTTCAATGTGCTTCGTGAATATATCAAAACCTCCAAGCGTATTCGTTTTGAAGGTGATGGTTACGGAACAGAATGGCAGGAAGAGGCAAGAAGACGAAAACTGAGCTTCAATAAAAATACACCAGAGGCACTTCAGGTAATCACATCAAAGGAGAGTCTTGACCTTTTCAAGCAGATGGATGTGATGAGCGAGGTAGAACTCAAGGCCCACAAAGAAGTGGAGTTGGGGGCATATATTTTCCATATCCAGATTGAAGGCCGTGTGTTGGGGGAAATGGTCTATAATCATATCATTCCAGCAGCGGTGAAGTATCAAAATATGCTGTTGGAAAACATCAGTGGTCTCAAAGAAGTATATGGGGCTGCACATAAGAAAACCGCAGAAGTCCAATTGAATATTTTAGAGCAAATCGGAGAGCACATTGTGGAAATCAAAAGATTGACCGATGAAATGGCCGATGCCCGTAAAAGGGCCAACGGAATGTCCGTGGTGGATAAAAAGGCCCAGGCATACTGTAACAATGTAAGGCCATATTTTGAGAAGATACGGGAGCATTCGGATGCCTTGGAGAAATTGATTGCCGATGAATTCTGGCCGTTTACCAAGTATCGCGAAATGCTGTTTTCCAAATAGAACAAACAGTAAAAATTGAAAACACGGAAAGCATGTCAATAATTTGATGGCTTTCTGTTATTTTTGCCCAAACCTTTCATATGTCATCGGATACCAGTAAAAGATATGCGCAAAGGGGTGTTTCAGCCTCCAAAGAAGATGTGCACAACGCCATCAAGAATATTGATAAGGGACTTTTTCCCAAGGCGTTCTGTAAAATTGTACCCGATTATTTAACAGGTAGCGACGACCATTGTTTGGTGATGCACGCCGATGGTGCAGGTACCAAATCGTCTTTGGCGTATATGTATTGGAAAGAAACAGGTGATGTTTCGGTATGGAAGGGAATCGCCCAAGATGCACTTATTATGAACGTGGATGACTTGATTTGCGTGGGCGCCACCGATAATATTATGCTGTCCTCCACAATTGGACGGAACAAAAACTTGATTCCAGGTGAAGTAATTTCGGCCATTATCAATGGGACCGAGGAATTGATTTCCGATTTGGACAAACATGGCATTACCATCCGTTCCACGGGAGGTGAGACTGCAGATGTTGGCGATTTGGTGCGTACTATAATAGTTGATTCTACCGTAACGGCCAGAATGGAACGAAAAAATGTCATTGATAACGCCAATATCAAGGCTGGAGATGTAATTGTTGGGTTGGCCTCCTTTGGAAAGGCGAGCTACGAAACCGAATATAACGGCGGAATGGGCAGTAATGGACTGACTTCTGCACGGCATGATGTGTTTTCTAAATATTTGGCGGAAAAATACCCAGAAAGTTTTGATGCATCTGTTCCTGATGAATTGGTGTATTCGGGCAATACAAAACTAACTGATGAGGTGCCCGGTTCGCCCCTTGATGCAGGGAAATTGGTTTTGTCGCCTACGCGAACATACGCACCCATCATCAAAAAAATATTGGAGCAATATTCTTCCGATGAAATCCATGGGATGGTGCATTGCAGTGGCGGAGCCCAGACCAAGATTCTTCATTTTGTGGACAATCTGCACATAGTCAAAAATAACCTGTTCCCGATTCCACCTCTGTTCAAATTGATTCAAGAACAATCTGGAACCGACTGGAAAGAGATGTATCAAGTCTTTAACTGTGGTCATCGAATGGAACTGTATGTAGATGAGCAGGTTGCGGAAAATATCATTGCCATTTCTCAAAGTTTTGATGTAGATGCGCAGATTATTGGACGGGTAGAACCATCCGAAACCAAAAAATTGACCATCCAAAGCGAGTACGGTAAGTTTTACTACTAGCATACGATTTCTCTGGAAATAGCGTTTTAATATATAAACCTTAATGCTATGGAAAGAAAAGAGTTTCTCCGAAGTTTGGGAGCTGGCGCCGCATTTGCCCTCACATTTCCCTGTTTACAAGGGTGTTCCAAGGATGAAATTGATGGTAACCTGGTCGAGGAACCTACAGGAATCGACTTTACCATTGACCTTACTTCAGCTGAAGCATCGAATCTTTCCGAAAACGGAGGTTTTATTTTAAAGAACTTAGTGGTCGTTGCCAGAAACCTACAAGGGGAATATGTGGCGGCAAGCCAAGTTTGTAGTCATCAATCTTATGATCAGGTGCGTTTTGTGGACCAGAGCGGAGGTATTTTTTATTGCGACGTGCATGGTTCAAGGTTTGGTCAGGATGGAACCCCGTTAAATCAGGTGGATGGAACCCCGGCCAGAGCACTGACAGTTTACAATACGGAACTCGATGGCTCCATTTTGCGGGTTTATGAATAGGTTTTTTGAATCCCAAATCGAATGAAAAAATTAATCTACATTCTACTATTCACTTGCTGTGGTGTGCTTCAGGCTCAACAGTGGCAAGAAAGTTTTGATGATGCACTTACCAAAGCGTCTGCGGAGGACAAACCGATTGTTCTGGTTTTCTCAGGGTCGGATTGGTGCGCTCCTTGCATCCGTCTAAAGAAACATATTTTTGATAGTGATGAGTTCAAGGCTTACGCTTTGGAGCATTATGTAATGTACGATGCAGATTTTCCCAGGAAAAAGCAAAATCAACTTCCAGAGGCCAAAATGAACCAGAATAAGGCCTTGGCCGAAAAATACAATACCAAAGGATACTTTCCATTGGTGGTGGTTATGGATAAGGACCAACATGTATTGGGTACCACAGGTTTCGTGGCCCGGACCAGTCCCGAAAAATATATTAATACCCTCAATAAATTCTTAAAATGAAAACCCTCGTAGCCTTAGCTTGCAGTCTATCTTACCTGCTGTCGTTCGGGCAGTTGGGGCAAACAGATGTCACCGTGAAAAAGACCCTAAAATTAATGGGTACTCGGTTCGAGATAACCGTGGTGGCACCAAACGAGGAAATTGGTTACATCAACATAGATGAAGCCGTATCCGAAATTGAGCGGATAGAACGGATTATTTCATCGTGGGACGACAACTCCGAAACTTCCCTCATCAACAAAAATGCAGGTATAAAACCCATTAAAGTAAGTCAAGAGCTTTTTGGATTGATTGAGCGGGCCATCAAAATATCTGAAATTACAGACGGTGCTTTTGATATCACTTATGCTTCCATGGACAATATCTGGAAGTTTGATGGTACCATGGATAAGATTCCAAGTGAGGCGGAAATCAGAAATTCTGTGTCAAAAGTGGGATTTAAAAAAATCAAATTGGAAGCGGAAAACCAGACTGTGTATCTCCCTGAAAAAGGAATGAGAATCGGATTTGGGGCCATTGGTAAGGGGTATGCTGCCGACAAAGCGAAAGATTTGCTTGTGTCCAAGGATGTGAAAGGAGGCATCATAAACGCTTCTGGCGACCTAACTACATGGGGAACCAAGGTAACCGGGGAAAAATGGTTGGTAGGAATTGCCAACCCATTGAGCAAGGGCAAAGTTTTCAGTTGGTTGCCTGTAGTGGAGTCCTCGGTCGCCACTTCGGGGAATTACGAAAAATACATCACGCTCAACGGTGAAAAATACTCCCATATTATCGACCCAAGAACGGGATATCCTACGCGGGGAATCAACAGTGTTTCCATTTTTGCCAAACAAGCCGAGCTGTGCGATGCTTTGGCAACGGCAGTTTTTACAATGGGACGCGATGTTGGTTTGCACATGATTAATCAGATTGATGGGGTAGAGGCCGTTGTGGTAGATTCTGAGAACAAAGTTCATCGAAGTTCAGGGATTATGTTCGATACGAATTAGTACATTTATGGTATGGGAAAACTTATTGCTCTATTGTTCCTTTTAATCTTAGCGAGCTCTTGCGTTGTAGTGCGAGAGTATGATAAAGTCTATGTGAACGCTGAAGAAATGCAGTTGAGTGCCAGGCCTTGCGAACGGTTCGAGACCAATTTCCATATTTATAGAGAGGCGTCCTCCGGTGCCAATGGCGGCAAAACAGGGGGCGGATGCGGATGTAATTAGATGCTAGCTTAATCAACCTAAAACCTCATGACGCAGTTGTCCAGATCAGTAAAATCCGTTTTCGTAATCCTTTTCTTTTTGATAACATTCATCGGCTGGTCGCAACAAGCGGACACTTCGTACAAGAGAAGGGTTTTGGAGACAAGTGAAATCGACTTATTGTTCAGTTATTATAATCAGGATGGGCAAAATGCAGCAGTAACTGGTGGGGAAGGTACCGAAGAGTTAACGGATGCCACTTCGAGCATAGTTCTTAGAATGCCCATGAACGAAGACGATATTTTAACGGTGGATGTTGGTCTGTCCGCCTATACCTCTGCCTCTTCCAGTAACGTGAATCCTTTGGACGGTGGACTCAATGTTACTCCTTTTGACGCTTCTTCGGGAGAATCACGAAAGGATATGTTGGTCTATATCAACCCATCATACCAACATAGTTCAGATGACCGAAACACCATTTGGAGTGCCAACGCCTATTTTTCATCGGAATACGATTATTCTTCGATAGGGTTTGGTGGCAGCTTCACTAAATTGTTCAACGAAAAAAATACAGAAATTACCCTGAGCGGTCGCGTGTTTTTGGATAAATGGAATTCACAGTATCCCATAGAACTACGCGAAGGTTTTTTTGATGACCGTATCTCGGGGAACGGGACTTACAGCCCTATTTTTACGGAATTTGATGATGAGAACAGGAACTCCTATTCACTTTCCCTGAGCTTTTCTCAGATATTGAGCCAAAAATTGCAGGGAGCCCTTTTTATGGATGTGGTTTCCCAGAACGGATTGTTGAGCACGCCATTTCAACGGGTCTACTTCTCGGATTTCGAGGATTTTTATATTGATGAGTTCCAATTGGCGGACAATGTGGAGCAATTGCCAGATAGTCGTTTTAAACTACCTGTTGGTGGTCGTTTGAATTATTATTTGAACGATTTGGTCATCCTGCGTTCCTATTACCGTTTTTATTGGGATGATTGGGGCATCAGTTCGCACACGGCCAGTCTGGAAGCTCCATTTAAACTTACGGATAAGTTCACTTTGTTTCCCACATATCGCTACTATACCCAAACAGCGGCGGATTATTTTTATCCCAAGGAGCAAGCATTGTCTACCTATGACTTTTATACTTCGGACTATGATCTGTCAAATTACGATGCCCACCAATATGGGATAGGGGTACAGTACAAGGATATTTTTACAAGTGCTAGTGTACTCAACTTTGGATTAAAGACCATTAACCTAAGATTTAGCCAGTACGACAGGAGCGATGGGCTCAGCGCCTTTATAGTGACCCTTGGAACTACCTTTGTTGGGAATTAACAGGCAAATACCCCTCATTTTCGAGATCTGTAATATTGTGAATCAATTTTGAGCATCCATTTTTAAGGAAGTATAAGTCATTACTCAAGGAAATAATTTCTTCGTACAAATGATCGGTAATCAATATGATTTTATTGGTTTTGTTAGTCTGGATAATGTTTTTGATCTTGGAAATGTAGATTGGTGACAGGTTGGAGAACGGTTCATCAAGGAGAATTATGCTTTTTTTGCTGTTTAATATCAAATAGGTTTCCAATAACCTGAGTTCGCCTCCGGAAAGTTTGGACGTATAATGGTTTTTAAAGATTTTGAAGTGTTCAAAACATTCAATAAAATTCTCCCAATCCACATTGAACAATCTTAGACTTCTGTACACTGTCATATTTTTTGTAAGAAGTCTGTGTTGAGGTAGAAAAGCGATTTGATTTTTTTGGAACAAAGGTGCTTTAATGAATTTTCCATCAATTCGGATAGATTTGTATTTTGGTTCCAAACTTCCGAACAAAATGTTCAGCAAGGAGGTTTTTCCAGAACCATTTCTCCCCAAAATACCCGTGACTTTACCACTTTACGCCTTCAAATACACACCTCTCAAAATGGTTTTGTTGTCAAAGGAAAGTTCTATGTTGTCGATTTCAAGAATCAATGGAAAAAGATGATGTAAATGATTATGGATATTAGTAAGTCAAACACAAAAGCGAGTGACAACAAGCAAAACTTTGAAATTCCAAAGTTTTGATATAAAACCAAATCTTTGGAATATCCTGGATTTGAAAACCTAAGGATAAACAATCCAATGAAAACCAATTTTAAAGCGATTATTGAAGAAAATGGTGCTTTAAAAAACATGAGTAGAACCGTAATCAAGGTGGATGCCAAGAGAATGGTTTTGTAGAACATAAAAACCAGTAGGTACGTTTTAAAACGGAATAATGGAGCCATGGTATTTACTAAATGTACAAATTAATCGTAAATTCGCATTCCACTAGGAGGATTGATTTATGCTAGACAAACTCAATATTGTAAAACAACGTTTTGATGAGGTATCGGACCTGATCATACAGCCCGATATTATTGCGGACCAAAAAAGGTACGTAAAACTCAACAAGGAGTACAAAGACCTTAAGTTGCTCAGCGACAAACGAGACGAATACATAACCCTTACCAACAATATAGAAGAGGCAGAGGAGATTATTTCGGATGGTAGTGATGCCGAAATGGTTGAAATGGCCAAAATGCAGTTGGACGAGGCTAAAAGTGCCTTACCCAAATTGGAAGAGGAAATTAAATTTCTTTTGATTCCTAAAGATCCTGAGGATGCCAAAAATGTGGTCATGGAAATCCGTGCAGGTACAGGAGGTGACGAGGCCAGTATTTTTGCGGGCGACCTGTTCCGTATGTACACAAAATATTGTGAATCCAAAGGTTGGAAGACCAACGTGATCGATTTGAGCGAAGGAACCAGTGGAGGATACAAGGAAATCCATTTTGAAGTAAATGGCGAGGACGTTTACGGAACGCTAAAGTTCGAGGCAGGGGTGCACCGTGTACAACGTGTACCACAGACCGAGACCCAAGGTAGGGTGCACACCAGTGCTGCTACCGTAATGGTGATCCCTGAAGCCGAGGAGTTCGATGTGCAGATTGATCCCAAGGATGTCCGAATCGATTATTTCTGTTCATCCGGACCTGGAGGACAGTCGGTGAACACCACATATTCTGCGGTACGCTTAACGCACGAACCTACTGGAATCGTAGCGCAGTGTCAGGATGAGAAGTCACAACACAAGAACAAGGACAAGGCGTTCAAGGTGCTTCGTGCCCGATTGTACGATATGGAATTGGCCAAAAAACAGGCCGAGGACGCTGCTAAACGTAACTCCCAAGTAAGTAGTGGTGACCGTTCGGCGAAAATCCGTACCTATAATTATCCGCAAGGAAGGGTGACCGATCACCGAATTGGTCTTACACTTTACGATTTGCAGAATATTATAAACGGAGATGTGCAAAAAATCATCGATGAGTTGATGTTGGTGGAAAATACCGAGAAACTCAAAGAAGCTTCAGAAATATTTTAATCTTTTGAAACCAAGTTCCAGCCGGGTCGAGAAACCATCAAAATGAAGATAGAAGATTTAATTGCCCAGATACGTCAAAAAAAATCGTTCCTATGCGTTGGTCTCGACACTGATTTGGATAAAATCCCTGATCACCTTCTAAAAGAAGAAGACCCCATTTTTGCCTTCAATAAGGCTATTATAGACGCTACACATCCTTTTTGTGTGTCCTATAAACCCAATATCGCTTTTTATGAAGCCTATGGCCTGCAAGGATGGAAGTCTTTGGAGCGAACCATGGAGTATCTAAATGCGAATCACCCAGAAATGTTCACCATAGCAGATGCCAAACGCGGGGATATTGGAAATACATCTACCCGATATGCAAAGGCTTTTTTTGAGACCATGGATTTTGATTCCATTACCATCGCACCCTACATGGGCAAAGATTCGGTGGAGCCTTTTCTGGAATTTAAAGACAGGCATACTATTTTATTGGCATTGACTTCTAATCAAGGTGCTTTTGATTTTCAGACCAAAAATTTGGATGGGCAGGAATTGTACAAAGAAGTATTGTCGGTTTCCAAAACGTACAAAGGTTCACAAAGATTAATGTATGTGGTCGGTGCCACAAAGGCCTCTTATTTGGAGGATATTCGAAAGATTGTACCGGAGAGCTTTTTATTGGTGCCCGGTGTGGGGGCACAAGGAGGTAGTTTGCAAGAAGTATGCAAGTATGGAATCACCAAAAATGTAGGTTTATTGGTGAATTCTTCCAGGGGAATTATTTACGCATCAACAGGCAATGACTTTGCCGAAGTCGCTGCGAAAAAGGCATACAAAATCCAGCAAGAAATGCAAATTGAACTGAGTAAAATCAAATAGGCCATATCAATGCCGATTATAGGCTTTCTAAAATCTTTTTGATACTCTGGGCCTTTCTTTTGAAAAACTCGTCCAATTGATTCTCTTTTGCGGCAACACTTGCTGCTTTTTCCATAAAATTTTGGTGCATCACCTCCAATATGGAAGCTGCTTGGCTTAAACCTGTAATCGGTGTTACAGCCCCTACTTTACAATTTTGATTATTCATAGCTCTCAAGACTTGTTAATAACAAAGATACGTTCAAATCGTACTGGTGGACTACGCTAGAAAGGGTATACGTCTATAAATCAGGTAATTTATCTAAAATTTAACGTATGCCGCTATTTTTCGTGATTTCGCTAACAATAGTTTTGGATTATATTAACGTATCCTTGTGATGACTGCAATTTGGTTTAAAATGTAGTGACACGATGATTTTATCGGTTTAACTCTTGACTCAAAAGCAGGGGCCAAAATAGTGGTCGATGGTCATGGGTTTGAAAAATGCAAAAGGGTAGTTTCGGATTTTTACGCTCAAGCAATTATTAGGGGTAGCTGGAAAAGAAAAAAACCGGTGAGGAACACCGGTTTTTAAACTAACTAACTCAAAAAAATGCTAACTCAGATAACTTGTACAAAATTCAAGTTTAACCTCTAGATCAAGGTTAATTTAACTTTAGGAATTTGTTATAATTATACTTAATTATTGAGTTTATAACGTCTTCTTTTTTGAGTTATTGCGTTTTTATCAAAAAATTATGATTAATCCTGAAGAGCGAATACCTTTTTTAACAATTCTGTTGTTCTTGACGAAACTTTTGTCCTAATTTCTTTTTCTTCTACGGCTATCATGGTATAAACACCTTCTAGGGCTTCGTTGGTGGTATAGTCGGTCAAGTCCGGGTTTACATCATTGGTCAAGGGCAAGCTGTTGTATTTGGTGATGATGTTGCTCCAAATTTTGTCCGCACCTACTTTTTGAAAAGAATTTTTGATAATCGGATTGAACTTGTTGTACAACTGGGTCTTCGTGGCACGCTGTAAATATTGTGTTGCGGCGTTATCGTTCCCCAAAAGTATTTGTCTGGCATCGTTAAAAGTAATTCCCTTTACCGCATCCACAAAAATAGGGGTGGCTTCGCCAACGGCATCTTCCGCAGCCCGATTGATAATCCTGAGTCCCTCGTCCGCCAGACTGGATAAACCGATATCCCGCAAAGTTTTGTCCACCTTCTGAAGCTCTTCGGGCAGTAGAATTTTAACAAGTTCGTTCCTGTAGAATCCATTTTCACTGGTCAGCTTGTTTACTTGTTTTTCTATGCCCATGTTCAGGGCCTCGCGCAGTCCTTGGGCTATTTGATCATTTCCGATTCCTGTACCTTGGGGTAATTGGTTGACCACTTGTTGCAGTTCGGCACAGCCCACCAGTTGGAAAACCAAAACGCATAGCAATAATCTTTTCATGGTTAAATTTTTAAGTTCATATGAAAATAGCTCGAATCACCTTAAAACTGATTGATTTTATCAATTTTTAGCTGAAATCACCTCGATCCAAAAATTATTTCGTTCTTTTCTTTGATGGATTAAGCGGATAATGTGATTGGTTTTTCGTTGACAACGATTTCTAGGGGTTCGCCACTGTCAATCTCAAAATCAGCACTATTTTGGCTCACCGTCACTTTTATAATTCTTTCCCTAAAATTGATTTTGAAGGAATACATTTCCCATTGCTCTGGGATTTTAGGCGCAAAGCAAAGCTTGCCGTCTCTTATCCTCATACCGCCAAAACCTTCTACAATGCTCATCCAAGTTCCCGCCATGGAGGTAATGTGCAATCCTTCTTCCACTTCCTTGTTGTAATCGTCCAAATCCAGTCTGGATGTGCGCAAATAAAAAGTATAGGCCTGCTCCATCCGGTCCAGTTTTGCAGCTTGAACAGAGTGCACGCAAGGTGACAGGGAAGATTCATGAACGGTAAACGGCTCATAAAAGTCAAAATGTTTTTCCAGTTCCTCTGTGGTAAAATGGTCCTCGAAGAAATAAAAACCTTGCAGCGTGTCCGCCTGTTTGATGTACGGTGAACGCAGGATTCTATCCCAGCTCCAATGCTGATTGATGGGGCGTTCTTTTTTGTCCAAGTCGGCCACCCTGACCAAATCTTTGTCCAAGAACCCGTCCTGTTGTAGGTAAACGCCATGTTCTTCGGACAAGGGGAGGTACATATGTGCCGCTACTTTTTTCCAAAGTCCGGTTTCGTCATTGGTCAATTGCGTTTTTTCCAGTATCCGCTTATAATCGGTAGTATATTGTTGCCGCACATGCTCCAATTGTTCAAGGGCATATTCCAAGCACCATTTGGCCAAGTAATTGGTATACCAATTGTTGTTGACATTGTTTTCGTACTCGTTGGGGCCTGTTACGCCGAGCATAACGTATTTGTTGCGATTTTCGGACCAGTTGATGCGCTGTTGCCAAAAACGTGCTATACCGATCAGAACCTCCAATCCCATTTCTGGAATATAGCTGTAATCTTCAGTATATCGGGTGTAGTTAAAAATGGCGTAGGCAATTGCACCGTTTCTATGGATTTCCTCAAAAGTGATTTCCCACTCGTTATGGCACTCTTCACCATTCATGGTGACCATCGGATAAAGTGCGGCACCGTTTTTAAAACCAAGCTTTTCGGCATTTTCAATGGCTTTTTCCAAATGATTGTACCGGTATTTGAGTAATTTCCGAGCTACTTCTTGATTTTTCGTGGCCATATAAAATGGAAGACAGTACGCTTCGGTATCCCAATAAGTGCTGCCGCCATATTTTTCGCCCGTAAAGCCTTTAGGGCCAATATTCAATCGGGAATCCGTTCCCGTGTAGGTCTGATTCAATTGAAAAATATTGAAGCGAATACCTTGCTGGGCTTTTATGTCGCCTTCAATCGTAATGTCGCTCATGTCCCAAATCTGGGCCCAAGCTTTTTTCTGTTCTTCTAAAAGTCCATCAAACCCGAGAGAGGAAACTTCGTTGAGTACAGTATCAGCTGCCTCAATCAACTTATCGGCTGGATGGTTTCTGTCTACTGTGTAACCTCCATATTTAACTAGTGTAACTTCTTGCCCCTTTTTGACATCGACCACATAAGAATGGCCAACGGAAAGTTCATCTTTTTTTGATGTTGGTTTTATTTCTGATTTGTTTCCATCCAAAAAAAGTTCCGAATGCATGAAAGTACATACCTTAAAATTGGTCTTCATGGTATGCGATTCAATAAAGGCTCTATTTTTTTCGGATGTTATTTTTGTCGTGTTCCAGAATTTATCGTCCCAGTTGCTGTCCTTATTTTTTATGCCACTATCCAGATATGGGAGAAAAATCACCTCGGCATCAACATTCAATAACCTTATTTGATATTGGATAGCGCCAGTTTCATCGGTATCTAAGCAAAGAAAACGGGTAGCTTCAATAGCAACTTCTACGTCATTTGGCATAATGGCGACAAAACTTCTTTTATACCAACCTTCCTTCATATGCAGTTCGCGACGGAAATCAACCACTTTTTTACAAGTGTTCAAATCCAGCTGCTCTCCATCGACCCATAAATCGATTCCAATCCAATTGGGAGCGTTCAAAACCTTGGCAAAGTATTCAGGATATCCATTTTTCCACCATCCCACCCGGGTTTTGTCGGGATAGTACACTCCTCCGATATAGCTGCCTTGAAAAGTGGCCCCAGAGTAATGTTCTTCAAAATTGGCGCGTTGCCCCATGGCACCATTGCCTATACTGAAAAGGCTTTCGGAAGATTTTATCCGATCTTTATCGAAACCTTCCTCAATAATACTCCATGGGTTCGGTTGTATATAATCTTGATGCATTTTAGGCTATTGATTGAATTGTTTGTTTATTACTCGTTGATTATAAGATACTTAATCTTTGATTATGAAAAAATCACGGTCTTGTTATTATAGACCATCGTTTTACGCGCTACGTGAAGTTGAACCGCCCGCGAAAGTACAATACGCTCCAAATCCCTCCCCTTGGCTATAAAATCCTTAACCGAATGGGTATGCGAAACGGTAGTAACATCTTGTTCAATGATAGGCCCTGCATCCAAGTCTTCTGTTACGTAGTGGCTGGTGGCACCAATGATTTTCACGCCTCTTTCAAAAGCAGCATGGTAGGGTTTAGCACCTGCAAAGGCAGGTAAGAACGAATGGTGGATATTGATAATTTTCTGTGGGAATACATCTATCACCTTTGGTGATACGATCTGCATATACCTCGCCAAAACAATAAAATCCACCCCATATTGCTCCAAAAGTTCCAACTGTTTGTCCTCGGCCTCGTCCTTGGTCGCTTTGGTCACGGGAATATGAAAATAAGGGATGTTGAACTGCTCCGCAACATATTTCAAATCCGTGTGATTGCTCAATATAAATGGTATGTCTACCAATAGTTCCCCAGAATTGTAACGGCTCAGCAAATCGTAGAGGCAGTGATTGTATTTGGAAACGAAAATGGCCATTTTGGGTTTGTAATCGTCGGTGTATGCATCCCATTCCATGTTGAACTCATTGGCCAACTCTTTTTCAAAATCCGTTTTGAAGGAGGATAGGTCAATCTCCTGTTCAAACTCGCTTTTAAGGCGCATAAAAAACACACCGGCCTGTTTGTCCACGTGTTGGTCCAGATATACCACGTTTCCCTTTTGCTGGTGGACAAAAGTGGTAACGGAACGAATGATTCCTGATTGGTCAGGGCAGTTGATAAGAATGGTCAGTTTCATGGGACACATTTGAGCGGATAAAATTATGGTATTCAAAAAAGGAAGCCCAAACTTATATTATTTTTTATACAATCTTAATCAAAACCAATTTTCAATTGCATTTTCTGTAAATTGCAGTGCAAAATCAGACCTTTTATTGCAGATGGAACAAATAAAACCCTACAACCCTAAAAATAAAATCAGAATTGTTACCGCGGCCTCGCTTTTTGATGGTCATGATGCGGCCATCAATATTATGAGAAGAATAATCCAAGCCACTGGGGTAGAGGTGATTCATTTGGGGCACGATAGGAGTGTTGCCGAAGTGGTGGATTGTGCCATTCAGGAGGATGCCAATGCCATTGCCATGACATCTTACCAAGGCGGGCACAACGAATACTTTAGGTATATGTTCGATTTGTTGAAGGAAAGGGGGGCAGGTCACATCAAAATATTTGGCGGCGGCGGCGGTGTTATCCTTCCAGAAGAGATAAAAGAGCTGATGGATTACGGTATAGAACGTATTTATTCCCCTGATGATGGCAGGGAAATGGGTCTCCAGGGGATGATCAATGATTTGGTGGAACGATGTGATACAGTCGTTCCCGATTTACATCTTCCCAAAGGGAAAACTTTGGAGAACCAGTTGGAAGAGAAGCATCCGAACACTTTGGCACGTTTGATTTCTTTGGCAGAGAACCGTCATGAGGAATTTGAGAAGTATCAAACCACTATTGAAAAATCAGAAAACAGCGTTCCCGTTTTGGGAATCACAGGAACGGGGGGTGCAGGTAAATCCAGTTTGGTGGATGAATTGGTACGTCGATTTTTGATGGATTTTCCCGATAAACACATCGGAATTGTTTCCGTAGACCCATCCAAGCGTAAAACAGGCGGTGCTCTTTTGGGCGATAGAATCCGTATGAATGCCATCAACAGCGATAGGGTGTATATGCGCTCCTTGGCTACGCGACAGTCCAATTTGGCACTGTCCAAACATGTTTCGGAAGCCGTTCAAGTGCTGAAAGCGGCCAATTACGACCTGATTGTTCTGGAAACCTCTGGAATCGGACAATCCGATACCGAAATACTGGAGCACAGCGATGTATCGCTTTATGTGATGACCCCAGAATTTGGTGCGGCTACACAGTTGGAAAAAATCGATATGTTGGATTTTGCGGATATCGTAGCCATCAATAAGTTTGATAAGCGAGGCGCTTTAGACGCCCTTCGCGATGTAAAGAAACAATATGCCCGTAACCACGGATTATGGCATACCAATGAAGACGAGCTTCCCATTTTCGGTACCATTGCTTCGCAGTTCAATGACCCTGGGATGAACAGTCTCTATAAAAAGGTGATGGATACCTTGATGGAGAAAGCAGGTTCCACTCTGAATTCCACTATTGAGATTACCCAGGAAATGGCGGAGAAAATTTATGTGATTCCGCCAGCAAGAACCCGATATCTTTCGGAAATAGCCGAAAACAATAGGAGTTATGATACCAAGGCGAAGGAAGAATCCAAAGTGGCCCAAAAGCTGTACGGTATCTTTTTGACTTTGGCATCGACCTTGGAAATAGAGCAAGAACAGGCCGAGGAATTGTTTTTGGGTAAATCGGGCTTGGACGAGGAGGAAATCGGGAAGCACATCAAAAATGAAGAATCGAGAGCATTGGCGCAACTGCTCATCAAGGAATTTGATCGGGTCAAAATGCATTTGAATCCCCTCAACTGGGAGGCTATTTTAAAATGGAATGAAAAAGTTGCCCGTTACAAATCGGAAATCTATTCCTTTAAAGTAAGGGACAATGAAGTCAATATAAAAACACATACCGAATCCTTGTCGCACAGTCAGATTCCAAAAGTTTCTTTGCCCAAATACAAGGCATGGGGCGATATTTTGCAATGGATCTTGCAAGAGAACGTACCAGGGGAATTTCCTTATACGGCAGGACTTTACCCTTTTAAAAGGGAAGGGGAGGACCCGACCCGAATGTTCGCGGGCGAAGGTGGCCCTGAGCGTACCAATCGAAGGTTTCATTATGTGAGTATGGATATGCCTGCCAAGCGATTGTCCACCGCTTTTGATTCGGTCACCTTGTATGGGAACAATCCCGACCACCGACCAGATATCTATGGGAAAATCGGAAATGCAGGGGTGTCCATCTGCTGTTTGGATGATGCTAAAAAATTATATTCTGGGTTTGACCTGAGCAGCCCAATGACTTCGGTGAGTATGACCATTAATGGTCCAGCACCAATGCTCTTGGCCTTTTTTATGAACGCAGCAATTGACCAAAACTGTGAGAAATACATCAAAGAGGATGGGCTGGAGAAAGAGGTCAAGAACAAAATTGAAAGCATTTTTAAAAGGAAAGGAATAGCGCAACCCACCTATTATGGCGAACTTCCCGAAGGGAACAATGGCCTTGGTTTAATGCTTTTGGGCGTAACTGGGGACCAAGTACTTCCCGAAAATATATACCAAGAAATAAAAGCTAAGACCTTGAACCAAGTTCGCGGTACGGTACAGGCTGATATTTTAAAAGAGGACCAAGCACAGAATACCTGTATTTTCTCCACAGAGTTTGCATTACGATTGATGGGCGATGTGCAAGAATATTTTATTGAGCAACAGGTACGTAATTTTTACTCGGTTTCCATATCGGGCTATCATATTGCCGAGGCGGGAGCTAATCCCATCACACAGTTGGCCTTTACGCTTTCCAATGGTTTTACCTACGTGGAATATTACTTGAGCCGCGGAATGGACATCAATAAGTTCGGTCCTAACCTATCGTTCTTCTTTTCCAATGGAGTCGACCCGGAATATGCTGTCATCGGTCGCGTAGCAAGGCGCATTTGGTCCAAGGCGCTTAAAGAAAAGTATGGCGCCAATTCAAGGGCACAAATGCTCAAATATCACATCCAAACCTCGGGAAGAAGTTTGCACGCGCAGGAAATTGATTTCAACGATATCCGCACCACGCTTCAGGCCTTGTATGCAATTTATGATAACTGTAACTCGCTGCATACCAATGCGTATGATGAAGCAATTACTACCCCAACCGAAGAATCCGTCCGTAGGGCCATGGCGATACAATTGATTATCAACAAAGAATTGGGCTTGGCTAAAAATGAAAACCCTATACAGGGGTCGTTCATTATTGAAGAGTTAACGGATTTGGTAGAGGAAGCTGTGTTAATGGAATTTGACAGAATTACGGAACGGGGTGGTGTGCTGGGAGCTATGGAAACCATGTACCAACGTTCCAAAATCCAAGAGGAAAGCCTCCATTATGAAACTTTGAAGCACTCTGGCGAATATCCAATCATTGGGGTGAATACATTTTTGAGCTCCAAAGGTTCACCGACCATTTTACCTGCTGAGGTCATCCGCGCTACGGAAAAGGAAAAGGAAAATCAGATAAAGACCTTGCAAAACCTTCACAAAAGGGAAGAGGACGAAGCCACCAAACAGTTGAATGAATTGCAGGAGGTTGCCATCAACAATGAAAATATTTTTGAAAAATTGATGGAAGCCGCCAAATATTGTTCATTGGGCCAAATTACCGAGGCGTTGTTCCAAGTAGGGGGGCAGTACCGAAGAAATATGTAGGAATCAGTCGTTCTTGTTGATCAAGGACTTTCTCCACTTTTTAAAGGAAACTCGAAAGATTCGAATCTCTTTTCTAAGCAAGTTCAGGTATTCCTTCTCTTTGACACCATCGCGTTCAAGCCCATTGCAATAGGCCAAAATATTGCGGGTCATGATATTCACGTAAGAAAGGCTTCTCATGCGCACGGATGGACAATTGCTCAATGCGGCCTGTTCCAATTCCTTGGTAATCAGGTCGGCATCTACCAAAAGGGATTTAGAAATATCGTCTCGAAAAGAATCGATTTTGCGAAGTGACAAAATCTCTCGGTTTTGGGTAAAATAAGCAGCTACCGCCTCGCTCATGTCGCGAAGGGCCAAAGATCTACGGTATACACCAAGGGAGTTAAGAGAATTCCTCTCCATGTTTTTCTAGCAATTTTGAATTATAAAATTACGCACGAATCAAATTTTTTTACTTTTGTTACGAAAGCTATAATTCGATTTTACTTTCGAAAACAAAAAAATAGCAGTAAATTTCTTTCTATATGAAGATAGATGACTTGAATTGGCAAATATTGAATCATTTGCAGCAAAATGCACGGGAATCTTTTGCGAATATTGGAAGAAAGATTGGCCTGACCCCACCTGCGGTTGCGGAACGCGTAAAGAAAATGGAGGACCTTGGCATCATTGAAAGTTACCGTGCCAACATTTCCTATGTAGAGGCGGGATACCAGCTGAAGGCGATAATCATGTTGCGTGCATTCATGGGTAAGTTGAAGCCTTTTCTGGATAAGGTAAAAACATTTCAGGAGGTGGAAAATTGCTATCGTATCACCGGTAATGAGAACATCATTATGGAAGTGGTGCTCCGAGATCAATCCCATTTGGAAAAGTTCATTGATGAACTCATAGTTTACGGTGAATGTAGAACACACATTGTATTGTCCAACGTAGTAGCCAATTCTCCCATTAAAAAAAGTAAAGTCGGTAAATAGTTTCTTGTTAAATTGATGTTTTAGAAACAGACTTTGGCTAGATTTTTGTTAAAATAGAGTTATGAAAAAAACATATTTGCTATCACTTTTGACCAGTTTTTGTGCACTATCCGTCTTCTCACAACAATTGGTCTTAAAAAAAGGGGAGATTGTTGAAAATCTTTCAATCAACGATTCCACAGAAAATACCTACTCCATTTACATACCCAAGACCTTTTCCATGGAGAAAAAATGGCCGTTGATGGTGGTGTTGGATACGGAGGGAAATGAGACCAAGGCACTTTCCATGTTTGTGGTTGCAGCAGAAAATGAGGGGTATGTTCTGGCTGCTCCAAAACTGTTGGACAGTGTTTCTTTGACAAAGAATATGGTAGTGGTAAGTCAATCTATTCAGAAGGTTACAAGCATGTTGCCCATACACGGTGATAGGATTTATGCGGCAGGTAATGAGTCCGGAGGGCAGTTTGCCAGTTTGGTTCCGGTTTTGATCACAGGTGTTAATGGGGCAATGTCCATTGGAGCTTCTTTGGCCAATCGTGAACTGATAAATACCAAAAACCCTTTCCATTTTGTAGGGATTGTTAATAAAGAGAATTTTAATTACCCATTTATGTTGACGGATGCCAAGTTGTTGGACAGGTATAAGTTCCGCAACCAAGTATTGTTGTATGATGGTAACGGTGAATGGCCCGGGGTTTCGTATTTGGAAAAAGGAATGCAGCTTTTTACATTGGATGCCATGGGAAGAAAATGGATTCCAAACGACCCTACCTATGTAGAAAAGGCCTATCAAGAAGATTTGGACAAATTAGAGCAGTTGAAAAGCATTGGTGATTTATTGTGGGCGGAACAATACATGACCGAAATGGTGTCCATGTACGGGGCATTAAAAAATATGGATTCCCTCAGGTCGGTGCAGAAGGATATCAGGAAGGACAGGGGCTTTAAAGCGATGAAAAGAGCAGAAAACGCTGCCTTTTTAAAGGAATCTTTGCTCAAGGAGGATTACCAATATTATATGGAGGAAGATGTGTACACCCATAACTTCAACAATCTGGGATGGTGGAACCATCAAATGGGGGAGATTAGCAAATTTATTTCAGGTTCCAAACCCTATGAAAGACAGATGGGCCATAGGCTTAAGGGTTTTGTAAATGCCTTGGCGGAAGATAACATTCGGATAATAGCTTCCGAAGAAGTGGTGGATGAAGATGCTCTGACATTTTTGTACATGCTAAAAACCATTCTGGAGCCCGAGAATCATGAATATTACCTCAAGACCATTTCCCTCAGTTCCAAAAATGATGATTTTGGAACATCGCTCTTCTATTTGGAAGAACTTTTGAAAAAGGGTTTCAAGGATAAGGAAAAGCTCTACAATCTGGAACATACAGCCTTGTTCCGTATTACCCCGGAGTTCAACGAAATGGTATCCAAGTATCTGGACGATGCACGTTATGACATCAAACTCGATGAAAATAGACGGTAGACAAAGGCCTCAGTTCTTCCAAGTTTAAGCTGTATTTTTGTAAAAACAGCTTCAGGATGAAATATGCAATTGTATTATCGGTCGTTTTTTTGATGGCCTGCGGCCAAGGTAAAAAATACCATGACGAAGGGAAATCCGTTACCCCAAAATCGGATTTGGTCGCGGATATTTTAGACTATCAAAAGAAACAGAACGAGAGTTTCAGAGACCCTGATTCATCCCCTTTGCCCGATAAATACCGTAAGGATTTCGAGGGGCTCGATTTTTTTGAGCCCGATACCAACTATATAGTAAAGGCGCATTTTGTGCGTACTCCAGATGCAGAACCTTTTTTAATGCCGACCACGACCGATAGACAGACCCAAGAAGTTGTTTATGGAATTGCCCATTTTAACTTAAATGGTGAAGAGCATCAATTGGAAGTCTACCAAAGTTTGGGCCTAATGGATGATGAGGAATACGAAGAATATCTGTTTTTGCCTTTTCTGGACAATACAAATGGTGAAGAAACGTATGGAGGAGGAAGATATATTGATTTGACAATTCCCGAAGGTGATACTTTAATCATCGATTTTAACAAGGCATACAACCCCTATTGTGTGTATAACAAAAAGTACTCCTGCCCTCTAGTGCCAAGGCAAAATTATTTGAGAACTAAGGTGAGAGCAGGAGTGAAAAATTTTAACAAGGACTAAAAAAGCCTTAATCCTATTGGAGTAAGGCTTTTTTTCGTGTCATATCAATTATATTGTTAGAAGGAGTAAATCGCAGCGAACAATACAGAAGCTAAGCTTCCTGTTGGTGCTAAGTCGTTATCAATAAAAGCATCTTCAGAAGCGCTGTCCAATCTAATTTCTGGCTTAAGAATTAAGTTGCCTATAGTGGCGCTTCCAGTTAAAGTGACAGCAAATACATCCAAATCTCCTGTTAGTGAATCTGTTTGGTCAATAGCACCCACATTTGTTTCTGTAAAGTATTCACCTCTAAGTCCTAAACTAAAAGTTTCGGAGACAGCATATTGTGGGTAAAGTGCAACACCGGCAAAATCCACATCTGCATCACTATTATCATAATAAGCAGCGTTGATTCCCAAGAAGAATTCCTCGGAAAGGTCAAAACCACCGGTGTAATCAACTTCGAAACCACCTTGGCTGTACAAGAAATTCAAGAACTGGCCAGAGTAGCCCAATTGAGCACCTACGGCATAATCACCTGTTGGATTAAATTCGGTCAAATCAGTAGGGTTCATCACAGCGACCATGGCAGACCACTCGTTACCCAAATCAAAATCAGCCTTTAAACCTGTATGGCTAAAAGGACCGTAGGAGAATAAGTAAGATGTACTATAGTTAAAGTTAGCTACTGGTGAAATTACTTCGTACCCTAAAAAGGTGTTGAAATTACCAAAAGTAAGGGTAACGGCATCACTTACATTCCAGTACACATATAATTGGTTTACAATATCACCGGTTGCGGAATACATTGGAGAAGCAAAGATGGCATCTGTACCCCGTGGTCCAAAAACCAAATCGGCAACAAACCCTACTTTTTCACCTTCGTAAGCGGCTATAAGGTTGGCCATACCCAAAGAGAATCCTGGAAGTTGAGCAAATGAAGACCCTGGAGCAATGGCTTCCTCATCATTTGGAGCAGTGATATTCGCTCTATAATAAGCATCTACAGAACCGCTGAAACTAAACTTTGGAGTTGTTTCTTCTTCCTGTGCGGAGGCTGAAAATGTTACCATTGAAATAATGGCGATAGCCAAAATTTTTCCGAAATTTGTATTTATAATCGTTTTCATATCATAATCGTTTAGTTGTCCTTTATTGAAGGACAGTTAGTTGTAATAATTGTGAGTTTGATTGAAAAGGTTATCAGACGGAGCGTTTGGCAGAACGCTCCGTTCCTTTTTTTACAATCTTGTTGTGAGTTTGAAAGACTTTCTTATTTGTCTTGAGAAATATGTTCAGGATATGCTTCTACACCATGTTCGTGTAGATCAAGACCTTCAACTTCCTCTTTTTCAGAAACTCTAAGTCCAATAGTTTTCTTCAAGATGAAAAGTACTATGAAGGATGCAAGGGCTGCCCAAAGAATGTAGGACAACGATCCGTAGGTCTGTACCCATAGTAGTTTGGCTCCACCGCCGTACAACAATCCGCCGTCTAGTGCAAATAGGCCGATAAGTACAGTTCCAATGAAACCACATACTCCGTGAACGGAGATAGCTCCTACTGGGTCATCAATCTTAAGTTTTTTATCGATAAATTCAATGGAGACTACCACTATAATACCACATATCAAACCAATGGCAAGGGCTCCCCAAGCGCTAACGGCCCCACATCCGGCAGTAATACCTACCAAACCGGCCAAAGCGCCGTTTAGGGTCATGGAAATATCGGCTTTACCATATCTGGCCCATGTAAAGAATAGGGCTCCAATAGCTCCAATGGCAGCAGCAAGGTTTGTGTTTATGATAACGCTTGTGGCGGCAATAGTATCGTCGCCTCCCCAAGCTAATTGGGAACCTCCGTTGAATCCGAACCATCCCAACCAAAGAATAAATACACCAAGTGCTCCAAAGGCCATGTTGTGACCAGGGATCGCCTGTGCTTTTCCATCTACATACTTCCCGATTCTAGGTCCTACCAAAATTGCGGCAACCAATGCAGCTGCACCACCAACGGCGTGTACCACGGAAGAACCGGCAAAATCAACAAAGCCAGCCGTGTTCAACCAAGCATCGTCATCAAATGGCCAGTACCAGCTACCTGAAATTGGATAGATAATAGTGGTTAGGATAGCGGAGAAAATCAAATAGGTCGAAAATTTGGTCCTACCTGCAATTGCTCCCGATACAATAGTAGCTGCTGTGGCACAGAATACTGTTTGGAAGAACAGGTTGTACCAATCATCAGCACTAAAAAAGAAATATCCTTGGTCGGAGGGACTGGACCTAAAGAATCCTCCACCTACAAGGTCGCTACCATACATGATACCGTAACCTAATGCCCAGAACATGACCGAACCAACGGCCAAGTCCATTACGTTTTTCATGATAATGTTACCAGTGTTCTTGCTACGGGTAAAACCTATTTCCAACAGGGTGAAACCTGCCTGCATAAAAAACACCAATATAGCCGCAAGGGTGATCCAAAGAGCCCCCATGTCGCCAGTAATGGCTTCAACGGCTTTGTCTATCGCTTCTTGTTCTTGTACAATCATAATCTAAGTTTTTAAAGTGTTTTGGCTATTAATGTTAGTTGATTCCTGCGCTTCCGCTTTCCTTGGTCCTAATTCTGTAAGCCTCGATAACATCGGAGACGAAAATTTTTCCATCGCCTACGTTGCCAGTGCTCGCAGTGTCCAATAAAACGTTTACGGTTCTTTCCAGGAAGTCATCGCTAACCACGATAACCAAATACCTTCGTTGAATATCGCTAGTGCTGTACGATATGCCACGATAGACATGTCCTTGTTTTTCATTTCCAACTCCCGTTACATCCCAGTAACTAAAGAAGTTGACCTCAATTTGATGGAGGGCTTTTTTCACCTCATCAAATTTGGATTTTCTAATAATTGCCTCGACTTTTTTCATAATTAAGTAGTTAATTGATGTCTCAAATATATAGGATAAAAGTAAAGACCATATAAAAGTATGGGGGGTGTTGGTTATTTTTATGGGTATAAAAAAAATACCCCCAAAATTTTAGGGGTATTTAATTTTATGTTAATGTTTGTTGGGTATTTATTGATTTTAAGTTAACATTTAATGTGTTTGAGCTCAATTTTCACAAGATTGAGCGCCTAAAAAGCGATAATTGTTCGTTTTTTAACAAATTTTAACTTGAAAAATGCAATTTATAACTATTAAATGTGTTTGGCGATCCATAATCCCAGAACAACGGCCAAAACGCCGATGCCAATACTGGAAATCATGTAGATAGAAAAATTAAGAAGGTCGCCGTCCTTTAATAAAGAGTGTTTTTCAAAAGCGAAAGCGGAGAAGGTAGTAAAGCCACCGCAGAATCCAGTGGCAAGAAATAAGGTATTGTTGTAGTTCGGTATATTGCCTTTAGCTGACAACCCTAGAAAAAGACCTATCAATAAACACCCAATGATATTTACCAAGAATGTTCCTAGAAAAAAATTATGGAAAAGAGGGTTAAGCGGTTTTGAAATCAGATAGCGTAAAACACTTCCTAATCCCCCGCCCAAAAAGACAAGTAAGGCTTGTTTCATGCCCTAAAGGTACAAACTAAACCGCTTCTTTGTACTCGGTTTCAACAGTCTCTCGGGGGAAGAGTTTGGTGGTTGAGATGTCGGAAATCCGTTGAATTGGTTTTGTAAACCTTTTTTTGGTTCCATTCACGCTGAAAATCAATAAAATTGCATTAACAGCAAGCAAAACAAACAGGATGCTAAAAAATACAGTCATTATAGGTTAGGTGCTTAATTAATGGTAAGACAAAAGTACGACTTTTCTTATCGGAAGGAAATCTAATGCTTGTTATTGTTGTGAAATCCACAATTTTTGTGGCAACTGCAAATAAATTGTTAATTTTTAAGGAAGTACTTAATTAGAAAGAGGATGATTATGAAAGATATAAAGGAAACGAGTATCCAAATAACACCTCTGTAATTTTTTTTGTGCAGTTTTTTGTCCTTTCGGTACGATAAAGCGATAATCACGACAAAGACAATAAAGAATAGGGCTGCAAAAATTACCTGTCCTGTGCTGAACATATTTTATATTTTTATGCAAAGCTAAATCAAAATTAAGTAATGGAAAGTAAAATTAAGGCAGTGGAGCTCTTCCACAATTCGTTTGGTCTGGGAGTGTCGCAAAAACCCAAAGCGGATTTAGGAGCAGAAAAGAACAAACTCAGGTTTAATTTGATGGACGAGGAAAACCGTGAATATTTGGAAGCCGCCAACAACAATGATTTGGTTGAGGTGGCCGACGCGCTTGCGGATATGCTCTATATATTATGCGGAACCATATTGGAGCACGGCATGCAATATAAGATTGAAGAAGTGTTCGAGGAGATTCAGCGGAGTAATATGAGCAAGCTCGGTGCCGATGGAAAGCCTATTTATCGTGAAGATGGGAAGGTGCTAAAAGGGCCAAATTACTTTAAACCGGACATTCAAACTATTATAGATAAATAAAAAAGGCGCCGATCGGCGCCTTTTTGGTTTGGTCTAGATGACTTCGTGTCGCCATCCAAATTTATCTTCTGCTCGGTTGTACTGAATATCTGTCATTCTTTTTTTCAATAAAGAAGCATAGCTTTCTTCCAACTCTGGCAAATCATAATCCTTTCCATGATATCCAAAACCTGAAATCGGAGAAACTACAGCTGCTGTTCCTGCCCCGAACATTTCTTTTAATGAGCCGTTTTCCGCAGCTTCCACCAATTCATGAACGGATATTTTGCGAACTTCGGTTTTAATACCTTCATCCTTGGCAATGTCCAAAATACTCTTTCTTGTAATTCCGTCTAAAATACGATCGCTGGTAGGAGCGGTCATTAATGTATCGTTGATTCGGACAAAAACATTCATGGCTCCTGCCTCCTCAATAAATTCGTGGGTATTGTCGTCCGTCCAGATTACTTGTTGGTAACCCTTGTCAGCGGCCAACTTTGTTGGGTAAAATTGCCCGGCGTAGTTACCACCTGCTTTGGCGTAACCTACACCTCCGTTGGCTGCACGGGAATAGGTTTCTTCTATCAAAACTTTCACCTTTCCAGAAAAATAGGATCCAGATGGAGCACAGGCAATTATAAATTTATACTCGTTTGCTGGGGAAGCATGGAATCCGTTTCCTGATGCAAAAACGAATGGTCTAATATAAAGGGAGCTCCCCGGGTTTTGGGGAATCCAATCACTTTCCACTTGGATAAGGGCATTGAGCCCTTCCATAAAATAAGCTTCGGGGATTTGCGGAATGGCAAGTCGCTCTGCAGATTTGTTCAACCGTTTGCAGTTTTCTTCGGGCCTAAAAAGCCACACTTTGCCATTCTCGTCCTTGTAGGCTTTCATTCCTTCAAAAATGGATTGTCCATAGTGGAAAATCTTTGCAGAGGGATCCAGGGTAATAGGCTGATAAGGGACCACTTTAGGAGCGGACCACTCACCATTCTTATAATCACAGACCAACATATGGTCGGAATAAACACTTCCAAAGGAAAGATTGTCAAAATCCACATCATGGATTTTTGAGCTTTTGGCTCTTTCTATAGCTATTTTATTCGCTAATGTTTCCATATCACTTACATTTACAGGGATAAAATTAGCTATTTATTGTTAGTTTTGGACGTTTATCAAATCTAAATATTGGACTTGACCCACAATTATTTAAATGTTATCAAAAATGAGGATTTTTAACACTTTTGCTACTATTATTTTACTGGGTATGGTACTGGTTTCGTGTAAGCAAGAAACCATACAGGGTGATTACTTTGGAGAGGAATTCAAAATTTCCGGGGAGGCTTCCAAAACATCGGCTCCATTTGATGGAATTTCTGGAAAAGATTCCTTACAGACCCAAATAGTTGGTGAGATCAAGGAAGTTTGCCAAGCTAAAGGATGCTGGATGAAGGTGGCACTGGAGTCCAATGATGAGGTTTTTGTCCGCTTTAAGGATTACGGTTTCTTTATCCCAAAGGATGCCGCAGGAAAAAAAGTGGTGATGAACGGTGCAGTTTTTTTTGAAGAAATGTCCGTTGAAGACCAAAGGCATTACGCTGAGGATGAAGGTGCTTCTGAAGATGAACTGGCCCAAATTACCACCCCCAAGAAAACGCTTAGGTTTGAAGCTGATGGTGTATTGATTGCCAGCGAACCTTGAAACGAAAAATAATCACCACGGGCGATGGTTCCAAGACCATCCAAATAGAAGATTGGGACGAACAGTACCACTCCAAACATGGTGCGGTTCAAGAAGCCTATCATGTTTTTATTGAGCATGGTCTAAGGTTATTTCAGAATCGAAAAGTCAATCTGCTGGAAATAGGCTTCGGAACAGGACTGAATGCCCTCATTACCCTTCACGAAGCAGTGGGACAAAACCTGCAAATCGATTATGTTGGTGTGGAAGCGTTTCCCGTATCCATGGAAGAAGTGAATCAGTTGGACTATTGCGAGCAATTAGGTTTTGAAGGATTGGAGCAGTCATTTCAAAAAATGCATAGTTGTCCATGGGGAGAAGTCATTTCGATTACAACCGATTTTTCTCTTTTGAAACAAAAAAAAGATTTTAAGCAAATCGACCTGCAAGATTTGTTCAACCTTATCTATTTTGATGCATTTGGTGCCCGGGTACAGCCAGAACTCTGGACAGAGGAAATCTTTTTAAAAATGTACCAAGCACTTGCAATCGATGGCGTTTTGGTCACGTATGCTGCCAAAGGTAGTGTGCGAAGGGCTATGCAGGCCGTAGGCTTTACCGTGGAGCGATTGCCCGGACCGCCTGGCAAAAGAGAAATGCTCAGAGCCATAAAAACCTCATAACTGCCAATAAGCTGTTAAGTTTTATCCTTTTAGTGTCAGAAATAGATCTAAAGTTTAAACAAATATGTTAAACCTAAATTAAGGTCTCATAAACAGTCAATTAAACCTATAACTTTGTACAAAAGGATGATATATGAAGGTGTTGATAACAGGAGCTACTGGACTGGTGGGGCAAGCCATAGTAAAGGTGTTGCACCGAAAGGGTATTCCAGTAAATTATTTGACTACAAGCAAAGATAAGATAGATTCTTCCGAAGATTTCCAAGGATTTTATTGGAATCCGAACAAAGGAGAGATTGATTTGGAATGTTTTCGCGATGTACAGGCCATCATTAATTTGGCTGGTGCAAGTATTGCCAAACGTTGGACCCCACAACATAAAAAGAGAGTGCTTTCCAGTAGAATAAATAGTCTTCAAACGTTGAGAAAGGGTTTGGAAAGGTCTGGCAATAAGGAGTTGGAATGCCTCGTTTCTGCATCCGCGATAGGTATTTACCCGGACTCTCTTTGTGAGTATTTTGATGAGGATACCAAAAAGGTAGACGATGGTTTTCTGGGAGATGTCGTCACAAAATGGGAAGCAGAGGCCGATACTTTTATGGCGCTTGGAATCGATGTCACCAAAATAAGAATAGGCCTTGTTCTTTCTTCAGAAGGGGGCGCATTGCCAAAAATGGCCATTCCCGTAAAAAACTTTGTTGGAGCACCGATAGGTACTGGAGATCAATGGCAATCTTGGGTTCATATCGAAGATTTGGCACAAATGTTTGTGTTTGCCGTTGAGAACAATCTTACCGGTGTTTACAATGCTGTGGCGCCAAATCCGGTAACAAACACTAAGCTGACCAAGGAATTGGCAAGAATTTTAGATCGTCCCCTGTGGTTGCCAAATGTGCCCGCTTTCATTCTAAAAGTATTGTTGGGCGACATGTCCACTTTATTATTGGCCAGCCAAAGGGTAAGTGGAAAAAAAATTGAAGAGGAAGGTTTTGCTTTTCAATATGCCAATATCTGTCAGGCACTTAAAAATTTATATGCTTCACAAGAGGAAGGAATTCCTGCATCCGTTGAAGCTTAGTACGTTTAAATTTCAACATATTTAAATATAGAAAGACCGCTTAGGCGGCTTTTTTTATGTTTTGCGGTGACATTTTGACATTTTTATACAATTGGCAGTACTTTTGCCACTTCAAATCAGAATAAAACAATACAACATGAGCAATAAAAGTAAGGTTGAGGAAATGGAAGATGAGCCTAAAAAAGGGCAAACCGAAGAGAGTACTGAGCTGAACGAAGAGCATATAGAGGCAGAAAACGCGGAACAAAACGAGGAGGAGCTTTCGGAAGAGGAAAAATTGCGCGAAGATTTGGCCAAAGAAAAAGAGAAATTCTTGAGGCTTTTTGCGGAATTTGAAAATTACAAGCGAAGAACCTCCAAGGAGCGTATGGATTTGTTCAAGACTGCCGGACAAGAAGTCATAGTGGCCATGCTCCCCATTTTGGACGATTTTGACCGTGCCTTAAAAGAACTTTCCAAATCTGAGGACAAAGAGATGTTCAAAGGTGTGGAACTCATCAGTAATAAATTTAGGGAAACCCTTAAGAACAAAGGTCTTGAGCAGGTTGAGGTAGAACCAGGGGATATATTTGATGCAGAAGTGCACGATGCCATCACCCAGATACCTGCACCTGACAAGAAAATGAAAGGGAAGATCATAGATGTAGTGGAAAAAGGGTTTAAACTGGGAGACCGAATCATTAGACATCCTAAAGTTGTTGTTGGAAACTAAAGTTGTATGAAGGAAGATTATTACGAAATATTAGGAGTCTCCAAAGGAGCCTCGGCCGCAGAAATTAAGAAAGCCTACCGGAAAAAGGCCATTGAGTACCACCCGGATAAAAATCCAGGAGATACCAAGGCGGAGGAAATGTTCAAGAAATCTGCCGAGGCATATGAGGTGTTGGGCAACCCTGACAAAAGGGCAAAGTATGACCAATTTGGCCATGCCGCCTTCGATGGTAGTGGAGGATTTGGTGGCGGAGGTATGAATATGGACGATATCTTCAGTCAGTTCGGTGATATTTTTGGAGGAGCTTTTGGCGGCGGATTCAGCGGATTCGGTGGATTCGGCGGTGGACAGCGTAGAGCCAAGGGCAGTAACTTGCGTATTCGCGTAAAGTTGACCTTGGAAGAACTTGCCAATGGCGTCGAGAAAAAGGTGAAGGTACGTAGAAAGCTCCAAGCGGATGGCGTAACCTATAAAACCTGTCCAACCTGTAATGGTACGGGACAGATTACAAAAATTACCAACACCATCCTGGGTAGAATGCAAACAGCGACTACCTGTACCACTTGTGGTGGAGCCGGTCAGTCAATAGATAAAAAGCCTTCCGATGCCGATGCACAGGGACTCAAGGTGGTGGAAGAAACCGTATCCATCAAAATTCCACCAGGTGTTGAGGATGGTATGCAGCTAAAAGTTACCGGAAAAGGAAACGATGCCCCGGGGAACGGTATCGCAGGAGATTTGCTGGTGGCCATAGAAACCGTGGAACATGATACTCTAAAGCGCGAAGGAGACAATTTACATTACGACTTATATATAAGCATTCCAGAAGCGGTTCTGGGTAGCTCCAAGGAAATTGACGCCATAGGAGGAAAAGTCCGTATAAAATTGGAGCCAGGTCTGCAATCCGGAAAAATTTTAAGACTTCGAGGAAAGGGTATCAACAGTCTAAACGGTTATGGTGCCGGAGATTTGCTGGTTCATGTGAATGTATGGACGCCAAAGAGCATAAACAAAGAGCAAAAGGAGTTTTTCGAGCGTATGCAGGATGATGAAAACTTTGCCCCAAAACCTGAAAAATCGGACAAATCCTTTTTTGAGAAAGTGAAAGATATGTTCTCTTAAAAGAAAAAAAATCTTCTGTTTAAATAAAAAACGTATATTTGGAACTGATGTTGGGTAACCGATATCTAATTTTCTTTTTCATAGCAATTTTTTTCCCATCCTTGATTTTGTTAAGGGTGGGTTTTTGTTTTTATGGGAAAACAAGTAGCTAGCAATTACATATCTTTGAAAAAATAGATTACATGGATCATATCCTTGTTGCCAAAAATGTGACCAAAACATATGGTAATCACACTGCGTTGAGCAACATTTCACTTCAAATCCCGAAGAATTGCATTTACGGACTTTTGGGGCCCAATGGGGCGGGTAAAACCTCTTTTATCAGAATAATCAATCAAATTACGCATCAGGACTCAGGTGAGATTTTGCTTAATGGGGAGCCCTTGGCCCCAAAACATATTGCATCCATAGGATACTTGCCCGAGGAGAGAGGACTGTACAAAAGCATGAAGGTGGGTGAGCAGGCATTGTATCTGGCACAGTTAAAGGGGTTGTCCAAAAGTGAAGCAAAAACAAGGCTCAAATACTGGTTCGACCGGTTGGATATTGGTGATTGGTGGGACAAGAAGATTCAAGAGCTTTCAAAAGGGATGGCCCAGAAAATCCAGTTTATCGTTACCGTACTCCATGAACCCAAGTTGTTGATTTTTGATGAACCCTTCAGTGGTTTTGACCCCATAAATGCCAACATCATCAAAGATGAGATTCTTCAATTAAAGGAAAACGGAACCTCTATAATTTTTTCCACGCACCGGATGGAATCCGTGGAAGAGCTTTGTGAGTACATTGCCCTGATTCATAAGTCCGAAAAAATCTTGGATGGGAAATTGTCGGACATCAAAAAAGCATATAAAAACAACATTTTCAACGTCGGCGTTCAGATGCAAAAGGACCCTAGGGACTTTTTGAAATCCTTGGAGGAAAAGTTCAATATCCTTTCTTCAGAAATAGACCCCATTGAAAACCAATTGAATTTTAAAGTACAGTTGGCATCAAGGCACACAGGCGATATTTTAACGGAACTATCCAAAGTAGCGAACATCAACAGATTTGAAGAGACCATTCCATCTGCTAACGACATATTCATTCAAACCGTAAACAACAAGGACAATGGCAAGTAAACTTGGATTGATCATAAAAAGAGAATATTTGGCCAAGGTGCGCAACCGTTCCTTTATTGTTATGACTGTTTTGAGCCCACTTTTAATGGTGGGGATGATTGTGCTGATTGCTTTTTTGGCCAAAGTAAATGATGACGAAACCAGAGTAGTCAGTGTTTTGAACAAAAGTTCTTTTTTCCAGAGCGAATTCTATCCTTCCAAAAATATTTCCTACGTGCATATGGATAATTTGACCTTGGAGCAGGCAAAGGATTCAACCAACGCATTGGAATATTACGGACTGCTATACATTCCCGAAGGGAAAACGGTGGAAGAAGTATCCCGTTCAGCCTACCTTTTTACTAAGGACAATCCCAATACATCCGTAACCAAGGAGCTTGAGGATGTTTTTCAAAATCAGTTAAGACAAGACCGGTTACAAAAACTAGGAGTCACGTCCGAACAGTTTTCTACTGTGGAGAAACCTTTCGAAATCAATCTTTCCACGTTTGATGGCGAAAAAAGTATGCGGGGAATCAACGAGATCAAAGCTTTTATCGGGGGCGGATTCGGCTATGCGATCATGATGTTCATTATTATTTATGGTGGGTTTGTGATGCGCAGCGTTATCGAGGAAAAAACGAGCAGAATCATTGAAGTGATAATTTCTTCAGTGAAACCGTTCCAACTGATGCTCGGTAAGATTATCGGAAATTCCTTGGCAGGAATCACCCAGTTTTCCATTTGGATCATCTCAGCTTCGGCATTGTTGTTTATGGCTGTGCTGATTTTTGGCATTGACCTTAGCGCGCTTTCAAACGATGGCGTTATGACCCCGGGAGCGGCGGGAATGTCTCAATTTGGCGGAATGGACAGCGATATGATGATGTACGCGAAGGAAATTTATGATATTCCTTGGGCCTTGCTAATCGTATCGTTCTTTATCTATTTTGTACTTGGTTACCTTATTTATAGTTCCATTTACGCAGCCATTGGAGCGGCCGTGGATAATGAAACGGATACACAACAATTTATCTTTCCTATTATATTACCTTTAATGTTGGCTATTTATGTGGGATTCTTTTCTGTGTTCAGTAATCCGCACGGTCCCATAGCAGTTGGGTTTTCGTTGTTTCCTTTAACATCGCCCATTGTTATGCTGATGCGTTTGCCGGGAGGAATAGGTGAAGGAGGAGTACCTTTGTGGCAGTTTTTGTTGTCCGTTTTTCTATTGATCGTTACCTTTTTGGGTATCGTATCCCTAGCGGCAAAAATCTACAGAACAGGTATCTTAATGTATGGAAAAAAGCCGACCTATAAAGAGTTGATAAAATGGTTGAGATATTAAAATAGTATGCAAGACGGCGCAGAAGAAATAAAAGAAATCATTACGAAGGATCTCTGGGGGTCCATTAAGGATTTTTTGGATCTTGGGGTTCATATAGGTCAAGGTGAAAAGTCCATAGACCTTACCATTGGGCTTTTGTTGTTGTTAACGGTTACCATTGTGGTAACAAAGTTCTTATTAAAGTGGTTGCGCTTGATATTTACGCGCAAAATGGAGCAAGAGGACAAGCATAAGTTTACCAGTGTCTTTAAGTTCATCAACTATGTGATTTACCTTATTGCCGTTTTGGTGACCCTAAGTGCGGCAGGGGTGGACATTACCTTGGTAATTACGGCATCCGCAGCACTATTTGTTGGTTTGGGTCTTGCCTTACAGGAATTGTTCAAGGATATTCTTGGAGGTATTTTTATTATAGTTGATAAGTCCCTACAGGTTGGTGATGTAGTAGAGGTCGATGGTAAAGTGGGCAAGGTGTTCGAGATTAAGCTCCGTACCACAAGGGCAATAACCCGGGACGATAAAGTGTTGATTCTTCCCAACCATAAGTTTATCAGCGATATCGTTTACAACTATACCCAAAACCATAGAACCACCCGAGAGAAAGTAACTGTTGGTGTTGCCTATGGTAGTGATGTTGACCTGGTGACCAAAATCTTGGAAGAGGTGGCCAATACACAAAAGCAAGTACTAAAAAACCCAAAACCCTTTGTTCTGTTCGAGGATTTTGGGGATTCCGCACTGGTTTTCTCCATTTATTTTTTTACGAATGATACCTTTAGGGACCCGCGCATAAAAAGTGAGATGCGCTATAAAATAAATACCAAATTCAAGGAAAACAACGTTAGTATACCATTCCCGCAACGAGATATACATATTATTCAGCCCAAACAATAGAAGACATAAAAAAATCAAGTCACCATACTACAATTTGGAAGTGGTTCGCTTTCGTTGTAATACTCTGTAGCCAAGGTCTATTGGCGCAAAGCACGGATATTTTAAGACTGGAATACCTCAATATACCAGAAAATGAAAGCGGAGTAAAGACCCAACGGTACAAAGCCCTCCTCAATGTTCCCATAAAACTCAACGAAAAGGATGAATATTTGGCCATAGGTGGTGAATATAACCGTTTTGATATGGGATATACCGCAGATCTTCCTTTTGATAAAAAGGAGATGATCAGGTTCCATATCATTGATTTCAATCTGGGGTTGATAAAAAAATGGAACGAAGATTGGAACTTGGTGACAATTTTGACCCCGCGGATTGCATCCAATTTATTGGATGGGATAATCAAAGAGGATTTTTTTATGAATGCCTCCGCGGCCTTTTGGAAAGAGAAACCGAAGGCGGATAAGCCTTTTAGGATTGTTTTGGGATTAACCTATAATAGCACGGCAGGAGTTCCTGTGCCATTGCCCCTTATACACTATTACAGAAGGTTTCATCCAGATTGGTCGTTTGTACTGGGAGTGCCAAAATCCAACCTAAAATATCATCTGGATAAAAGGCACAGTTTTGAGTTGGCATCGTTCTTGGATGGTTATTTTATGAACCTGCAAAACGATATTGTTTTGGATAATGGATCGGTAGCATCACGGATATCGTTTAATACGTTGGTCGGGAGTTTGGGATATCAGTATAATGTTACGGAAAGTATTTCCTTTTTTGCAATAGCAGGGACTACCCTGATACAAGAAGGAAAATTACGGAACAAAGAAAGAGGAGAAGTATTTTTGTTCAATAAAGACCCAAATTTTTATATTAGGACAGGCTTCAAGATCGGAATATTTTAAAAAAGCAGCATATGTCAAAAATTTTGGTAATAGAAGATGAATCGGCAATTAGAAGAGTATTGGTTAAAATACTGGCCGAAGAGAACGATAGCTACAATGTGGTCGAAGCAGAGGATGGCCTAGCAGGGATAGATGTTATCAAAAAAGAAGATTTTGACCTTGTGCTCTGTGATATCAAAATGCCAAAAATGGATGGGGTAGAAGTTCTTGAAGCTGCAAAAAAAATAAAGCCAGAGATACCTTTTATCATGATATCGGGCCATGGTGACCTGGATACGGCAGTGAATACCATGAGGTTGGGGGCCTATGATTACATCTCCAAACCGCCAGATTTGAACCGATTGCTTACCACCGTAAGGAATGCTTTGGACAGAAAGGAATTGGCAGTTGAGAACAAGGTGCTCAAGAAAAAGATTTCCAAGAATTACGAAATGATCGGAGAGAGCAAGGAAATCGAAGCGATAAAAGAAATGATCGAAAAGGTGGCGCCTACCGATGCACGTGTTTTGATTACAGGTTCCAACGGAACAGGTAAGGAGCTGGTGGCACATTGGATCCACGAAAAAAGCCCACGTTCATCATCCCCTTTTGTAGAAGTAAACTGCGCAGCAATTCCTTCTGAATTGATAGAGAGTGAATTGTTCGGTCACGTGAAAGGGGCATTTACTTCAGCCGTTAAAGATCGTGCAGGCAAATTTGAGGCCGCCAATAAAGGAACCATCTTTTTGGACGAGATCGGGGATATGAGCCTTTCCGCGCAGGCCAAGGTGCTAAGGGCATTGCAGGAGAACAAGATTTCGCGTGTGGGTTCCGATAAGGATATTAAAGTAGATGTTCGTGTATTGGCCGCGACCAACAAAGATCTAAAGAAGGAAATAGAAGAGGGAAAGTTCCGAGAAGACCTATACCACCGTTTAGCGGTAATTTTGATAAAGGTCCCGGCCTTGAACGAAAGGCGTAATGACATTCCTTTGCTCATAGAACATTTTTCTACAAAAATTGCGGCCGAACAGGGCACCGGACAAAAGAGTTTTTCCAAAAAAGCAGTGGAATTGCTCAAAAGTTATGATTGGACCGGTAACGTTCGTGAACTTCGTAACGTAGTGGAGCGATTGATCATATTGGGCGGAAAGGAAGTGTCGGAAGAAGATGTAAAGCTGTTCGCCAGTAAATAATCAATTACAGTTTCCAAGGCTATCCAATGCCTCTTTTGCCAAAGTTTTTACCCTTTGGTGGTATTCCTTTTTGTGTTGGGATAAATTGGTGTTCAACAACGTCAGCCGTGCTTCTTCATAAATGTTGGTAACGAACCTACGTGCATCTTTACAATCCACATCAGAAACTACTTTGTCCAAGGAAGATTGAAAACTCAATAAGCACTGGTGAACTTGTTTTTTTATGGATGCACCTTGGGTGAGCATCATACCATGGTTAAAATCAAGTACATCTGTAGTGTTCATGACCAATACATTGCTTCCGTAATCGCTGGATGTTTCCTGTTCGAACTCTTTAAGGACATTGATGCCAATAATAGTGCGTTCCAAGGCTTTGTGCAAAACCAATTTCGATTTGGCCAGGACATTAGCTTTAGTAGCTGTTTTTAAATAATCTTGCGTCAATTCCAGACTTTCTATAGCTCCCCCGCAACCGCAGTCCAAAAAATTGTCCTTGGTTTTTTCAATGCCGTTCAGGGCTTTGTAAGCATGATATTTGGCCATGTTTAAATCGTCGGCCATCACCGCATCCTCAATCTTGTTTTTAATGTATTCTATGTTGGAACTTGCATATTCACAAGCATTTGCAGGGATGGTAAAGGAGGCCATAAGCCATAGAATAAGCAAGCCGATGACAAGGACTACAAGTAGGATAATCTTATTGTTTTTCATAACGCTTTAGGATTTGGGACTTTGCGTATTGATTTCCATAAAGTTACATTTTCATGGTTTTGAAGGGCAAATAGATCGATTAAATAACCATCTTAAGGTATAAGAGGTAAAAGTATCGATGAATTACATCTTTAAGATATGCATGGGTTGAATGAGTAGTCAAAATGAATTATATTCAATCCTATGAAAGAAATCAATACAGAGGATTATAGAGTGACCGGCACAGAAAAGTTGTCCGAAATAGATACCTACGAGGACTTTAACGAATCCGAGAAGAAGCTTAAAAAGGAGTTGAAAAATATCAGAAAAGACCTTGGGGATTTTCAAGATACACTCTATGCCCATGGAAAATATGGGGTCCTCGTCTGCTTGCAGGGAATGGATACTGCGGGCAAGGATAGCTTGATTAGGGAAGTGTTCAAAGATTTTAATGTTAGGGGAGTGGTAGTGCATAGCTTCAAAGTGCCATCAACTAAAGAGAAAAAGCACGATTATCTTTGGCGACACTACATTGCTTTGCCCGAAAGAGGAAAATTCTCCGTATTTAACCGAACACACTATGAGAATGTTTTGGTCACCAAGGTGCATCCTGAATATATTTTGGGCGAGAACATTCCAAAGATTGATTCGGTAGAGGATATTGATGATGAGTTTTGGGAAAAACGTTACAATCAAATCAATAATTTTGAAAAGCATATCTCTGAGAATGGCACCATTATATTTAAATTTTTCCTTCACTTATCCAAAGAAGAACAACGACAGCGTCTTTTACGAAGAATCGAATTAAAACAAAAGAATTGGAAATTTTCACCAGGTGACCTTGAGGAACGAAAACTTTGGGATAAATATCAGGCTTGCTATGAGGAAGCCCTGAACAAAACTTCAAAGGAACATGCGCCATGGTTCGTAATTCCTGCGGACAATAAAAATGCAGCTCGTTTAATTGTGGCCTCCATAATGATGGAAGCGTTAAAAAAGTACAAAGATATAGAGGAACCTGAGCTGGACGATGAAATAAAGGCTAATTTAGAAACCTTTAAACAAGAACTGGAAAAAGAAACTACATGAGAACTGTTCTGATTTTGGCCTTTTTGTTGGTCAGCACACCCTTTTTTTCTCAAACTGAAGACGAAAAGCAATTAAAAGCAATTTATGATGAAGCATTGACCAATGGTAAGGCCTACGATTGGCTCAACTATTTGTCCAATCAAATTGGTGGGCGGCTTTCCGGGTCCGTGCAGGCGCAGCAGGCGGTCGACTATACAAAGGCTCAATTGGACTCTCTGGGGCTGGACAAGGTTTGGTTACAGCCGGTAATGGTTCCTAAATGGGTCAGGGGAGTTCCTGAGTTTGCATATATCGAAAACAAGCCAGGATTAACCACCAATGTGCCCATTTGCGCACTTGGAGGTTCTGTGGCAACACCCTCCGGGGGATTAAAAGCTAGTGTAATCGAGGTAAAAGGAATTGAAGACCTTGAGAAACTTGGAAGAGACAAAATCGCAGGAAAAATAGTTTTCTACAATCGCCCAATGGATCCTACCATGATCAACACTTTTTCTGCCTATTCAGGATGTGTGGACCAACGTTATTCAGGTGCGGCTGAGGCTGGAAAATATGGTGCCCTTGGTGTAATTGTTCGCTCCATGAATCTTCGTTTGGACGATTATCCGCACACCGGCTCCATGGGATATGGTGATACTCCGGTAGATAAGCGTATACCGGCGGCGGCAATCAGTACCAATGGTGCAGACTTGTTGAGTGCGACCATTAAGTTGAATCCGAATGCCAAGTTTTACTTTAAACAAAACTGTAAGCAGCTTGAAGATGTACAGTCGTACAATGTTATCGGAGAAATTACAGGCAGTGAATATCCCAAAGAGATTATGGTTGTAGGAGGTCACTTAGATTCATGGGATTTGGGTGACGGTTCGCACGATGATGGTGCAGGCTGTGTTCAAAGCATGGATGTTCTAAGACTGTTAAAAGAAACAGGCTATAAACCAAAACGTACTTTGCGCGTGGTGCTGTTCATGAACGAGGAAAATGGTATGCGAGGCGGAAATAAGTATGCCGAGGTGGCTCGAAATAAAGGGGAAGATCACATCTTTGCTTTAGAAAGTGATTCAGGAGGGTTTACTCCGAGAGGTTTTTCCATAGATGCTTCCGAAGAAAACCTAAAGCAAATCCAAGGATGGCGAGACTTGTTCGAGCCGTATTTGATTCATATGTTTTATGAAGGCGGCAGTGGTGCCGACATAGGGCCATTAAAGGAGGAAGGAATGGTATTGGCCGGACTTAGACCTGATAGCCAACGCTATTTTGATCATCACCATGCGGAAAATGATACTTTTGAGCACGTGAACAAGCGCGAATTGGAACTTGGTGCCGCTACCATGGCCAGCCTTGTTTATCTTATCGATAAATACGGAACGGTTCCTGTGAAAAAAATCAAAGGATAAAAGATAAAACTAAAATTAAGCTGTTCAATCACTATGTTTGAACGGTTTTCTTTTTGGTAAGAATTACGCTTTGTTGGCTTTTCTCATTCGTTTTGGTCCGTACCAAAGCCAAAAACCAGTGACGGTAAAAATAAATAGGGAAACGCCCATTACAGTTGTATAAACCAATTTAACATACCCATCGGTGCCTAGATAATCGTCCACAATAGAGCCATCGTGAACGTTTTCCAAAAAATCAGACCGTCTTTTTCCGATGGAGAGTACATTGCCATTAGCACCATCCAACTGGATTTCATAAAAGGAGTCGACAAAAATAAATTTTACAGAGCCCTTTTCCTTTCTAATATCAATACGATCAACTTCTAAAGTTCTGTCCCTAAACTCATTTTGAATTGTAGTGATGGCTATGGTATGAAGACTATCAACGGGCAGCCATTTTTTTAGGTCGGCAGTTGTACCTTTTTGTGTCTTGGGGAGAATATATCCGTTGGAGTTCTTTTTCCATCCCAAGATGAGTCCGGATATGGATATAAAAAAGAAAAAAATGAATAATAATGCTCCTGTGGTTCGGTGTACTTTTCTAAATATGCGTAATACTTTGGCTTGCTTCTTCCTTTTGCCCATTCGTCCTATTAAAAATCCTAAAGATCATTAAAATTTATGGAAGGATAATACGTGTCACAGCCCGATTTTGGTGAACAAGTCCGTATTTAACATAAATTTTTGAATGTAATGATGCTAAGCTGGAAGAACCTTTTAAAAATACTAACTGACGGCAAATGGTATGCTGAATACACCTATGGCTAATTTGGCCTATACATCAAGAAAGAGCAGTACAAGCTACTTTCCTGTAATTTTTCAAAATTTCCACACTTTTCCTTTTTCAAGCAGTTTTTTTGCTTCTGACCAATTGGGAAGCGCCTCGGCATCAATGGTAATGGTGCGTATTTCCTTGGCAATCTCTCCACTGTTTTTCATGGCTTCAAGGTGTGCGCCGCTATGGGCAAACTCCCTCAATTCTTCTTCTGTGTTCCAGAGCGTCATGGTGTAGTGTGTGGTCCAAACTCCTTTTTTCTTGAAATCCTTATAGTTTGTAGCCCTTAATTGTTTAAGGATTTTTAGGGAGGTTGCTGAGAGGGCAAAGAATTTGAACGGTCCCCTTAGTTCAATGGACGTAATGGTCGCTTTCATCAATAGATGTGTTACTTGATTAGTGTTAAGGGGTCGCTGCAACAGTTGTAAAGATACGTTTTGTTTGAAAAATAGCGGGGCACTAATTATGGGCAATCGTTATAGCGTCAGAATAAAAACTCGGAAATAAATATTGGATAGATTGATTTATATCAATTTTTCGAGTTTCATTTCACCGATTACTATTATTGAGGCGAACATGGTCCATAGAATCACGGGAATAGTTAAAAGTGCGGAAACCTTGTTTATAGGAAAAAGTTTGTATACAACCAAAATGGCAAATATGATAACGACTAAATTTCCGATTAGTCCGAACCAGAGCGCAGAAACATGGGTTATTTTTGCCAATCCCAGCGTGTAGTATGCGTAAGTAGCGCACAATAAAGCAAGGCCGTACAGCCACCATTGGTGGTTTGTTGATGTCTGAATCAGGTAATATCTGCCAATTCCCAGAAGGGTGAACAGTACAAACCAGACAATGGGAATAACAAATCCGGGCGGTGCATACCATAATTTTGGTGCTTCCCCGTTTTCAAAATTGAGTCCAAGGAAGGGAGCTGGAATGTTCACCACAATGAGTATTCCATAAAATGATAAAATGCTGAAAAATAAAGACCACACCATCGTTTTGTTTTAAGGAAAGTTCAATTAAAAAAGTAGTTCAAAAAACAGATTTCAAGTATTCAAGTAGTTGATGGTCAACCTTGAAAGCAAGATGTTAAGGGAAGAAAGGATAAAACTCCAAAAACCATTTTAAACCGTTCGATGTATGCAAATGCTTATCAATAATCCGAATAGCACAATATCATAAACCGTATAGGGTTTTTGATTTGTTGTAAGAACTTTTCGTCCGTTAGCTGGCTCATATACAGCTCTTAAAAAATTATTATTGGTCTTTAGAGCTGACCATGAATTTACGTAATTTTTCGAAGCAAAAACACGTTAAGCTTTAGCTTTAATAATTTTATTGGTTGTAGTTGTTATCTATTTCCCGATACAATATGTACTTTTCCTTATTTTATGGGGGTCCCAGAGTTTGAGGTGTAATAGGGGTGTAAATAAGTTAAGAAAATCAAACCTTGTTGATATCTTTTAAGTTGATTAAAACCGTTTGTCAATAGTTGTAATTGATTTGTTATTCTATCATATGGTACAGTTATCGTTTATTCGAACATTTATGAATATAGGAATTTTCTATAAAAAAATAATTTGGTCTGGTTGCTATGGAGCGTAAGGAAGTCAGCTATGTTTATGGTATAAATAAATTCACCTGATTTTTGGTGCAACTACAGGATTGAACTAAGTCTAATTCCTATTGGGAGGTTTATCGGGCTTGCCTAAACTTGTCTATGTGCCCCTGAATATCCTCCTTTATGAAGGCCCAAATTTTTCCTTTTAGACAAATGGGATCAAAGTCATCGTCTGCCCTTTCAAAGTTGGTGAAATTATCCAGCAATAATTCACGATTATGGCCATAGGGATATCTCTTCTCATGTAATTTGAGCATATCATCAATACGGTAACTTGACAGCAATTCGTGAATATCCCAAAAGTCTTTTTTCCTACCCTCATTTTGAATCACCTCCAGCTTCATCGCTATGATTTCTTCGATGGATGCCAAACGAATACCATCTACTACCTTTGTTGGATTAATAAATTCATCGGTATGGAACACATCCAATTTTATGGCATTGTTTCTATCCTGGCCAATAAGATATGACTTGCCCATACCGGGGAAAAGGTCTCGAATATAATCAACATAAGGAAACTGGTTTTCCAAATAGGCATCAATACTATTAAAATCAAGAGTTCCATAAGGGGTATCGGTAAAAAGGTCGATATCAACGGACTCCCTGTGGCCGATTTGAAGACTCAATGAAGTACCTCCCACCAAACGTAAGTCATCAAACTCATCAGCTTTCATAAATAGGAAAAGGGATTCTTTCAAAAGCGGATTGACGGTATGGTAATGAAGCACTTAAGTGTTTTTAATATTTTTCAATTCTATTCAAAGATCTGATTACGGAAGTAACTTTATCGACCCCATAAAAACGAATAAGTTCTTTTTGCTCAGCCTTGTTCCCTCGTTCAAAAACACGGCGAATGACCGCCTTATAATGTCTGTCCCAATTAAGGTTATCGATATCCGTATCCCAAAATAGGGATTTACGTAGGATGGAGAAATCAGGAGTTTGAGAAGGTTTTCCCTTCTTCTCTCTTTGGATATCATAAAAGGTCTGCAACATTGCCAGACTGCCCTCTTCGAGTCCCAATTCCTCTTCTATCTTTAGTGCCATTGCAATTGGAAGGTCCCTTCTTCCCTTGACAATGGCGTTAATGGTTTGCGGATGTTCATTTATGGACAAGGCGAATGGACGTTGCTTTAACGATTTTTTCTTCAATTCCCTTTCTAGAATCAATCCTGGGTGTATTCCTTTATATTTTTCCGCATAACTTATCATACCACAAATATAAACAATTTTGTTTACATTTCAGGGTAAATCCATTTCAAGACCTTTCCAACATCAAAGGTAAATTGTCTTCAGTTTGATAAAGCCGAGTTTTGATGAGTAGGATGGTCGGGATCATTAAAATCGGAAAGTTTGAGCCATGTAATATTTGGCCGTAGTGATTTGAATGTTAGGTTTGTGTGTTGAGTCTAGGAGTGCTCAATATTATCCGACCAGAGTGGTATACAATGTCGGGCGTTTCCACAATGTCATCATGCTCAATGGTAGACCAGGATTTCAGGACTACCAGTTGATAATCCAGTTGGTATTCATTAAAAATGTTTTGTATATGTTCTGAAATTGTATGCCTTTTCTAATAGTTGGCTTATTTGTGCCTTTATTAGGCAAACGGTATCTTACACAATTAGAATGATAAATTGAATGGTACCATCATTGCCAGATAAACCTTTATTCGGTTATTCTAATTTTCAAATCCATTTGTCCGTGTAAAATTCTCGTAATTTCTATGGGGAAATCATTTCGTTTCCTGTGAAAAATTATATGTCTACTAGTTTTAAGTCCGAATAAGTCATTTGTGATTCCGTCATAATTTTTCCCTAATTCGGGATTATCTGCAATATCCTGACAACTGTCCAATAGTAAATTATAATATCTATCAGCTTGTTGTTCCGACCATTTTTCAATTGTGTATTCCCAAATTCCAGTCAAATCCTCAACCGCTTTATTGGTCAGTTCATATTTAGACATTCTTTTTGCGTCTAGCTTTTAATTCCTGAAGATGCTTGTTTGGGTCAAAATCGTGCGCAATTCCGCTGTCAATTCCTTCTTGAATAGCGTTTCTCAACGCAATAACTTTACTTTCCTCGTTTTCCAAAAGTCGAAGTCCAGCTCTAATTACCTCACTTACGTTTTTATAACGTCCAGCAGAAACTTGGTTACTGACAAACTGGTCAAAGTAATTTCCAAGTGATATTGATGTGTTCTTGCTCATAATTTCTATTTCTACTTCAAAAATACCAATTTTTGGTATTTTTTGCAAATTACACCTTGAGACTTGCATCTTATAATAATCAGGACTCGTTTTCCACAGGAAGCTCAATAAAAAGCCAGATTAATTAATTTTCGAAATAGTGCGAAAACGATGGATTGTAATCTACTCTCCATTTGAAATACCTATTTTGAAACTAACCGATTAGAGACTTAAATTCTGTTATGTCACCATCAAATTTTAAGGGGTTATAATAAAAGAAGCCCTAGTTTGTTTTCCGGGGCATCGGAAAACAGGGCAGTGCCTGGGAACTTCCAATCAGGACACAATGACTTCACTCGCTCAACTTCCCGTTCGCTCACTTGCCACTGGGTCAGATGGAATTCCCAGGGCCCTTGTAGAACCTCTCAAGGCCAGGCCCTGTTTTGCCAGCAAATAGGGTATCCATTTCCTTGAAAACCCTAGGGTTTTACTACGTCATATACCCTCCCGATTTCCTGTCAAAAGCCTTGACAGAACCCCCTTCTTTCATTGTGCCGTGCACGAAGGAAACCAAACGAACGCCCCTTAAAATTTGAATAAAATAAACTGAGGGGGCAATCATTAACCTTTTAAACCTTTTTAACATGGGAAATTTACGGAACAAAGTACAGTTGATCGGCAACGTGGGGCAGGACCCTGTGATTACCGATTTTGAGAACGGAAAGCGCATGGCCCGGGTGAACCTGGCCACCAACGAACACTACAGGAACGGTAAAGGGGAGCAGGTGACCAATACTGAATGGCACACCCTGATCGCATGGGGAAAGCTTGTCGACATCATCGAGGGATTTGTATCCAAGGGCAAGAAAATTGCTGTCGAGGGAAAACTAACCCATAGGTCCTACGAGGACAAGGAAGGGAACAAACGCTATGTTTCCGAGGTAGTGGTGAACGAGATCTTATTGTTGGGAGGAACCACCAATGAGGAGTAGAAACCATCGGGCGCTCCATGGTTCGGGGCGCTTTTTCTTTCAACTTCTAAGGTCTAAAACATGGAACACAAAGTCAATGAAATACAGATAAGTTACCGGGAAAAGCTGGGGACCCTGAAATCGCTCTCGATCACAAATTCCAAAGAAGTGGCAGAACTCCTGTTCGCGAACTGGGACCGTGATACGATCGCACTGCACGAGACCTTTAAGATCGTGTTGTTGAACCGCTCCAACAAGGTCAAGGGTATCTATCCGCTTTCCCATGGGGGCATCACGGGCACCTTGGTGGACATGCGCATCCTTTTTGCCATTGTACTCAAGACGCTTTCCGTGGGTATCATCCTGGCCCATTATGTCAAATTTTACATAAGGCCCATAACCACCCATCGGGACAGTTGAAGGCCAGTGAAATGGACAAACAATTGACCCAAAAGATCCAACTGGCGGCGCAATTGTTCGATGTCAAGGTGCTCGATCATATCATTTTGGCACCGGAAGGTAGTTATTACAGTTTTGCCGATAATGAATTGATGTGATATCCAACAATCCAAGCAAAGGGGAATTATGATAAATGGAACCGATCAAGCCCAATCATTATGATTGGGTTTTTTGTGCAACAAAACTTAATTTTATAATGAACCAATGATGGTACGGGGCAATGATCCGATTTGACTTTCCCAAAGTCCGTACAATTTATCGAAACATATAATAAGCCCGTCTTTTTTCAGTGGCATGGCGATGCGTTTTTGTCCCTATGGGACGAAAAGGAAGAGCAAGAGGGTAACAGGCTAGCGCCATGTTATACATCTGTTTTTTTATCAAAACACTGATATATAGTTGATTATATAATTTTTGAAAATGATTTGAGGGGAGATATTTGAAATTTTTCACGGAAAAATACCGCCAGCCCAATAAAATCAACAAATTTTTCACGGAAAAACGGAAAAACGGAAAAACGATACGAAAAAGAGAAATTCAGGAATATGGCCATAAAGAAATTAGTGGCCTTGAAGTTCAGAAGGTTTTCCAAGAAGTTTGGCAGGTCCCAGGTCCATGACCTTATTGGCCATGCTGGATTTTTTTGAACGTCATGGTATCTCCCCGGATCAGGAAATGGGGGAGACCGTCGCCAGTCTCAAATATCTTATCAAACGTAGGTTCAATGCCATTGTGGCCATTATGCGTAACATCGAAAAGGAACAGACCTTGCCCACCTTTGAAATGATGTAGGTACTTTTTAACCAAGAACTTGAATCCGATGATGAGGAATGGGAGGGGGACTTCGATTTTTTCGAGCAGCAATTGACTGAGAAGAAAACACCCTCCCATCCAGAACTATTGGATACCGAGGTTACCGTTCCGAAGATCAGGTACAAACATCTGGAGGAGCAAATGAAGGAATTGAAAAGTGACTTTGGGTATGCTCAGGACCATGCGGTAGAGAGCAGAAACCGAATTGGCAAGAAACATTTGGTCATGGACCTGAACCCTGAAGCGATTGAAAAATATAAAAGAAAGCTTAATAATTTAAGGGATGATATTGTTTAAGCTTACTTCCTTTTAATTTTCATCATAGGGTCAGATTGGAGTTTTTCATTAAGGTCCTTGAACCCATGGAACAGTTTTCTTTCATCCCAGACATTATCGTGTTGTTGCAATAAAGTTTGGGTCGTTTTATCCCCCGCAGCATCATTGTCCAAGAGTAGCTTACATTGATTGCAACCATCAATGATTTCTCCCAATTGATTGGCAAAAGCCAGGGAGTTCAACACCAATATGTTAGAATCCTTTAACCATGACGGAGCTATGGTTATTAGTGATAGAAAATCGAACATTCCCTCGACAATGGCCAAGTTTTCCTTTCCCTCGTTGAAATGGCTTATGGCCTTAGGGGAAGAGCACAGTTTTTGGAAGCGGTTCCTGAGCTCCCATCCTCCCTTGGTGTTCTTGAGGCCGATAGCAAAATAATTCTGGTTTCCCATTTCAAAATGGACCTCCTTTGTATGGGAACGTGCAATGGCCATTGGGATGCACCTGACCTCCAGATATTGCAATAGGGCCAAATGGGATATGTCCATTACCTCTCCCACGATTATTCCTTTTTTGGTACTGGCCGGAGCTTTGGTCGGGGCAGGGGCCGGTGATATGGAGTACATACCTCCATCCAATAATTCCAATACCTCGGGTACGGAAGAACCGGTGATCCTCATCATGAGGTCTATCAGGTTTCCACCAATGCCCTCACCATGGTCATACCACCTGTTTAGGACTTTGGAGACCTTGAAAGATGCTTGGGTCTCCTTTCTCAAAGGACTGAGGAACCATGCTTCATTTTTGGATTCCCTGGTTGGGAAATGTCCCATATCCGCCAGTGCAGACATGATGCAAAGATTGCGTGCCGTTTCACAGTTCATTCTTTTTTCTTTCATGGTTTTGTTGTTGGGTGATTTTTGATGATTTGATGACAAATCTTTGGGGAGTCCTATTAACACTGATAGTTCCCAAGTCATCGTTTTATCATCGGCTCATCGTTTTATTTTTTTTCTTCATGGGCCCTGTCATCATTTTTTATTTTGATGACAAAATGATGATAAGGTGATGATAGCCTAAACCCTTATAAACATTGGGATTTTCTCAATCTGTCATCAAATCATCAAAATTTTGGACTAAAAATTCCTTTTTAATGGTAAAGTACCTCCCTTTGGCATCTTCGGCATTGATCTCACCGTTGTTCCAGATGGTTATTTTTTGGTACTTGTTGGAGTTCGGCTGGTTGTCCAGTTTCCAATCTTTCTTCAACAGCCGCCTCAGCTGGGTCAGGTCGGTCTTCACCCTTGTCCGGTTGAGCAGGTGTAGGGCATCGATGGGACAGAGGTCTACTGAATCCACATCAAATTTTTCCATTGCACTGACCAATAGACTAGCCAGTTCCTTTTCTACACGATTACGGTTATTGTAAACCAGTTTTTTCAATGCTGGAGTATATACTTCCTTTGGGGAGAACCACATCCGTGATCGTTGCAGGGAATGGAGTTTTCTTTTTGTCAAGTGATGTAAAAAGATAGGGATTTCTTTTGTTAATTGTTCTAAATACTCTGTATCTTCTTTTTTTAATGGGGGTATTTTTCGTACCCAGAACCTGGTCTCATGGGCATCGATCTTTATAAAGTTATCCTCGTTGTTGCTACAAAGGATGAACTTGCCAAAAAATTCCACTTCTCTTTTGTCCTTGCCCTTGGCTTCCAATTTGTTTCGGTTGGTGGTACTCAGGTACTTGATGCGCTCGGTGAGTTCCTCTTTGTTGAACAACACCTCGTCAATACAAATCAATAGTTTGTTGGCCCAATCCGAGTTGAACTGACTTCCGAAACTGTCATTGGTCAGATAGGTCAGGTTATTCCCGAAAATTTCCTTAAGCCATTTGAGAAAGGTACTTTTTCCGGTGTTCCTTTCCTTGGAAACCAGGCACAGAATGGGAAGTATCTGTACCGGTTTTTGGTACAACAACTGCAGATAGTCCAGTCCCAGTTCCAATTGTTGTCCAAAAATATGGTTCAAAAAGGACAAGGTATGCGGAAAGTCCCCTGCTTTGGGCTCGTGCTCCAAAGGTGAGTAGGTATTGTAAAATCCATGATGTTCTTTTTTGAAATCAATATGGCTGGGAATACAGGCAAACCCATCGTATTTTGGGACATTGCTTAAATAATCCTTTCCATGGTCCTGTTTGATGATATGTTCGTTCCATGGCATCAGTAGCTCATTGAAATGTCCTGATATGGTGGGTATTCTGACCAACTTGTAAAAAGTGGTCCCGACCCTGATGTAGGGAATACTTTTCATATGTAATGATTTTTTGGCTATATGGAGAAATAGCATGAGGTGTTAATATGAAAACAGGGCTATCCCTTTCTCAGGATATATTCAACCGCTTGGTCGTTTGTCTCGTAAGTGGATTTTCTATCATTTCTCAACAACCATTTGTTGAGACGATCGATATCAAAATAAATCAATTTTCCGTTAGGCTTGCTATGGGGTATTTTACCTGCAGCGGTCAGTTTGTATAGATAGCTTCTGGATATCCCGGTATAGTCACAGGCCTCGTCAAAAGTGAGTACCTTTTTTGCTCCCAACAAAAGACGTTCGATGTTGTTGAGTTTCTCGTTTAATTCAATGTTGTTCATTTTATCGGATTTAAAGGTTCAAAATGAACAAAGCGCTTTGTTTCCTATGGTAGAATTCTGTAGATAAAAGTAGGTAGAAAAGCCAGTTTAAGCTATGGATGAAACAGTAATAATATTCACAAAATGCAGATATACAATAAGTTGTATTGAATTGTTGTCGTTTAATTTTAAATGATTTCAATGACCAACAAAAATAATCATGGGTTGTACCGAAAAATGTGAGTTATCAACAACGTGATTTTATGGTCACATATATTTTTTAGGGTATACGAGTTTTGGTTTAAGGACATAAAGACAGAATTTGGGAATTTAAGTTAGGGTAATTCCATGGTTTCCAGATTCAACTTTGGCAGCATATCCGCTGCTTGTTTCATCTTTTCATCAATTATCTTGGCATAGATTTGTGTGGTTCGGACTTCCCTGTGGCCCAATCGCTTGGATACCGTATATATGTCCGCACCGTTTTCTAAGAGTAGGACTGCATTTGTGTGTCTGGCGGAGTGGAAAGTAATATGTTTTGTAATTCCGGCGTGCATGCACCATTTTAATAACTGAATGTTCATATGGGCACTGTAGCTGAGCCCTTTGAATACACTGTCCTCGGGTTTCTGGCGCTCCCCCAATAAGTCCCTTGCCTGATTCGATATATAAAGGTATTCAACTCCATCAGTCTTTTTTTGTTTGAAAACAATTCGATACAGTTGTTTTCCCAAATGATTGTTTCCCTCGTCCCGCACCTCTTTCCATTTGAGCTTGTTGATATCCGACCATCTGATGCCGGTAAGGGCGGAGAATAGGAATGCGCGTTTAAGCTTTGGAAACCTGCATTCTGTTCTTGCCAGGTTCTGAAGCTCTTGGGAAGTGAGGTATTCCCTGGTAGATTCGGCCATGGTAAATCCTTTGACCTTTTTTACCAAATTCTCTTTTAGGAATCCCTCATCGAATGCTGCCCTGAGACAAGCCTTGAACTTATTGAAATAGGTATGCTTGGTATTCTGGGATAATTTTTTCTCACTTTTGGTGACCGCTACAGTGTCCAGGTACTTTCTAAAGCCTTTTATGAAATCCACATCGACATCATTGAATGTGATGTGTTCAGGACAGTACTTTTCCAAATGCTTTTGAGCGGCATCCCAGTTGTCATAATTGCCCTTGGACTCATAGCGTTCCTCTTTTTTAAGTTCATAATAGGAAAGAAATGTTGTTTTACCCTTGAAGTTGTTCTGTATTTTGAATTTTCCTTGATAGACTTCAGCTTTTCGGATCGCCAGGATTTTCTTGGCCAATTCTAGTTGTTCCTTATTGGTCCTTTTATCTTGAGCCGTTTGGGGGTCATTTATTAAATAAAGATCTAGATATTCAAATTCTCGAAAATGTTTAATTTTATTCTTGGAGGTGCTTTTATGACCTTTATAATATTCAATATAAAGGCTCTTTTTTCCACTTTTGAGTTTTTTCTTTCTGAGGTGTATTTTCATTTGAGGTGTAAATTTTTACACCTCGGGTTTGAAAATCGGTTTCGAGGTGTAAATGAGGTGTAAAAATTACTTAAAAAAGGGGTAAGTAAGGAAGATGTTGGCAAAAAAGTTATAATGTAAAGTGTTGATGACTAATAGTATAGCATCAAATCGAATCAAATTAAATCAAAAAAAATTGGCGCCTATTTGCCGATACAGAAATTGGAAAAAATATTGCCCAATAAGTCGTCCGTTGTAACACTTCCTGTAATTTCACCCAAATGATAGAGTGCTTGACGGATATCGATGGCCATTAAATCGCTCGATAACTCCATATCCAGACCTTCTTTTACTTTTTGGATTTCTTCCAAGGCTTTGAGCAAGGCATCATAATGCCGGCTATTGGTCACAATGGTGGTGTCGCCGCTCAATGCTCCTGAATCAACTAGGGAGAGAAGCCTGGTTTCCAATTCGGAAATACCCTCCTTAAGTTTAGCAGAAAGGAAAAGTACATCGGGTATCTCAGATGCTATCTTTTCTTTTTGATTTGGATTTAAGAGATCCATTTTGTTACAGATGGGCAACAACCGTTTGTTGGGATAGCGTTGCTGTATTTGCTTCAACTCGGTTTTGTCAAACTCCATTCCATCAAAAAGATAAATAATGAGCCGAGCCTTTTCAATTTTTTCAAAGGTACGCTCAATGCCTATTTTCTCGACCACATCCACCGTTTCACGGATTCCAGCGGTATCAATAAACCTAAAACCGATGCCTTTTATGCAGATATGGTCTTCGACCGTATCCCGGGTAGTACCTGCAATCTCGCTGACAATGGCACGTTCTTCGTTGAGCAGCACATTGAGCAAAGTGGATTTTCCCACATTGGGCTGACCCACAATGGCCACGGGGATTCCGTTTTTGATGACGTTGCCAAGGGCAAAGGAATCAATCAATTTTTTAAGCACCGTACTGATGCGGGTAAGCAGTTCATTGAACTGGGTTCTATCGGCAAACTCCACATCTTCTTGGGAGAAGTCAAGTTCCAGTTCAATCAATGATGCAAAATTCAACAACTCTTGTCGCAATTCCTGAATTTCGTTGCTGAATCCGCCACGCATTTGCTGCATGGCAATATCGTGGGCAGCTTCACTGTCGCTGGCAATAAGGTCGGCCACAGCTTCGGCCTGGCTTAAATCCATCTTACCGTTCAGGAACGCCCTTAAGGTAAACTCCCCGGCCGATGCGGCACGGCAGCCATTCCTTAACAACAATTGAATGATTTGTTGCTGAATAAAAGGGGAACCATGGCAGGAAATCTCCACTACATTTTCACCTGTGTAGGAATGTGGACCTTTAAAAATGGAAACCAAGGCCTCATCCAATATTTTATCATCATCAACAATATTGCCTAAGTGAATGGTGTGGCTTTTTTGTTGGGCCAATGCTTTGCCTTTGATGGACTTGAACAATTTGTCCACCAGGATGATTGCTTCCGGCCCAGAAACCCGAATTACTGCAATGGCCCCGGTTCCCGAGGGAGTGGCCAAGGCTACGATGTTATCTGTATGCGACATGGGCACAAAAGTACGAATTCATAGCTGTCTGTAACATTTTTACGTTTTTGACTACTAATATTATGAATCATCAAAATCAATCAAAAATGGAAGTTATTAATCAAAAAGCAGTTAGAACGGACAACACTTTGTTGGCTGTAACGCATCTTACCCAACTATTATCTTACGTAACGGGCTTTGGTAGCTTGATAGTTCCCTTAATCATTTGGTTGTCTTCTAAAGATAAGGTCGAGGGGATGAACGAACATGGTAAGGCCATCATCAATTTTCAGATTAGCCTTATCCTTTATATCATAATCAGCATTCCTGCCATTCTACTTTTGGGATTGGGAATTTTGGGGTTAATCGCTACCGGTATTTTAGGTTTTATCCTGCCTATCGTTAATGCAGTGAAGGCGTCGAATGGCGAATCACCTTCATATTTTATGACGATTAGGTTTATATCGTAAAATAAAAAAGAGAGTGTCTAAAAAATAAGACGATGTCATATTGAGCTTGTCGAAATATTTTTACCTTATGGATAATCAATATCGGTTTCGACAGGCTCAACTTGACAAATCAAGTTATGAAGACTTTTTAGACACCAATCTTCTCAATTATGGTTGTGTAGTTAAATTAGTTTAATTGTTCAACATCACGGGCATTACCAACATGGTCACATGTTCGCCTTCATCCAAGCCATCGATTGGGGTAAGGATGCCTGCTCTGTTCGGTAAGCTCATTTCCAAGGAAACTTCGTCCGAAGACAAATTATTCAACATTTCCAGAAGGAATCTAGAGTTGAATCCAATCTGCATATCGTCCCCTTGATAGGAACAGGACAATCTTTCTTCCGCTTTGTTGCTGTAATCCACATCTTCTGCAGAAATATTGAGTTCAGCTCCTGCAATCTTCAAACGGATTTGATGCGTGGTCTTGTTGGAGAAAATGGAAACCCTTCTCACCGAGCTAAGGAATTGATTTCTAGCAATCGTCAATTTGTTCGGGTTTTCCTTTGGAATTACCGCTTCGTAGTTTGGATATTTTCCATCTATCAAACGGCAAACTAGTTCTGTATTGTCAAAATAGAACTTGGCATTGCTATCGTTGTATTCGATGGTCACTTCGGATTCGGAACCTGCCAAAATACCTTTCAATAATGTCAAAGGCTTTTTCGGCATAATGAATTCCGCTACTTGAGAAGCTGTTACATCTTGTCGTTGGTATTTCACCAATTTGTGGGCATCGGTGGCCACAAAGGTTAAATTCTCTGGAGAGAATTGGAAGAACACACCGCTCATTACGGGGCGAAGATCATCATTTCCTGCAGCGAATATGGTCTTGTTGATAGCCGTTGCCAAAATATCTCCCAATAGGGTAGTGGAGCTCGGGTTGGAGACTTCCACCGCTTTCGGGAATTCTGCTCCATCGGCATAGGCCAAGGCATATTTACCGTGGTTGGAACTGATTTCTACCGTGTTGTTGTCCTCAACAACAAAGGTCAACGGTTGTTCAGGGAATGTTTTTAGGGTATCCAAAAGCAAACGAGCAGGAACTGCTATGGTTCCTTCGGAATCGGAATCCACTTCCAAAACCGTACTCATGGTAGTTTCCAAATCGGATGCGGAAACCGTTAACTTACTTTCTTTAAGATCGAACAAAAAATTGTCAAGAATGGGCAAGGTGTTGCTATTGTTGATAACTCCTCCCAAAACCTGAAGCTGCTTCAATAAATATGTACTGGATACGATAAATTTCATCAACGAAATACTTTAGTATAGTTGCTTTTTGTGCAATTAATTCGTGTTTTACGGCCTGTAAAATCAATAAAAACAAATATATCCCAAATGGATTTAGCAGAGAAACAAATTTATCAACACTTAAGCGGTAAACTTGCGTTTTCTGTAATAGCCAAAGAAGAGGCCGAACAGTAGGGTCAAAACTACTGGGAGTCCAATGTTTACAAGCTGCCACTTGGTTTTTTGTGCTGCTATTTTTTTAACATCCAAAAGAGGGATGGATACTTTCTTGTTTCGAATGTTAATAAGCCCCGTGTTGTCCAAAAGGTAATTTGTGCTGTTCACCAAGAATTCCTTGTTTCCGTAGAAGCTATTCGTCCATTTATCGTACCCCAATTCCAGCGGTCTGCCGTTGCGCAATTGGTTTTTGATGACGTCCCCATCCGAGATTACGATCATTTTGTTTTCGGGTCCTTCCTCCAAGGTATTTTGAAGCTTTAACGGTTTAACCCTGTTCTTGTACATCGAGGTAAAACTACCCTCAATCAAGACGGCCAATGGAAGATTGCCATTGTTGTAAGTTTCCTGATCAGGTTGTTGGTTGATCATGTCGAGACTGACCACTCTCGGAATTCCGTCCGTTTTAGAAAGCGGTGAACTCTGTAATAAGATGGTCTTCTCATAATCGTTTTCCAAGACGTCCATGGGACTGGTAAACTGTAATCGTACCGCCTCAATATTGGTGTTGATGGGATGATTGTTCTGCGAAAAAACCATGGGGTAATAAAACCAAGGCAGGGGATTGTATTGTGAATCGTTCCCTTCACCCGAGGCCAGTACTATTTGGGTAAAATATAGGTCATTGACCAAAACAGGATTGATGCGGATCCCATATTTGAAGAACAAATCTTTCAGGTTCAAATCTCGGGGAACGGCAATCGCCTCTCCGCCACCTGCATAAATGCTGTCCATTTCCATGTTGACCTGGTCTATCATCCAAATGGACTTGCCTCCTTGAACCATATATTGGTCCATCACATATTTTTCTTGATCGGTAAATGCTTCGGTAGGTTTGGCAATCAGCGCAAGGTCAAAGTTTTTTAGCTGATTTAATACATTTTGCGGATTGCTGGCCACTGAATCCAAGGTTATGGCGCCAATGTTGTAGTAGTCGCGAATGGTAGTGAGGTAATCCGCAATATAAATATCATCCAGTTCGCCATTTCCTTTGATTACGGCGATACTCTTTTTTTCTTCAATGCTCAATTTGGTGAAGGCATCAGCAAAGGCGTATTCCAATTGTTGTACCGAATTATTGATGCGATCTTCTGCTGAAGAACCCAATTTATTCTTGAGCAATGGCACTTTTACCGTCTGGTCGTTGTAGTTGACCATGGCCCATGGAAATACCAGCTCGTTGGAAACCTTTCCGTTTTCCTCTACGGTAACATTAGCGGGCTGCAGACCCAAGCTCTGCAATTGGGCAACGGTTTCCTGCGGATTTTCGCTATCCTCCAAAGGGTCCACCAAATTGTATTTGATGTTGCTATTTTTAGACCCGAAGGATTCCAAGAGTTGTATAGTCTCTGTTTTTAGTTTGGCAAACTCTGCTGGAATGTTGCCATCCAACAATACGTCCACAATTACGGGTGTCTCAAATTTTTGTGCTACCGCTACGGCGGGTTCCGAAAGGGTATATCTTTTATCTTCGGTAAGGTCGAAACGGGTGTACACAAAACGGGCCAATAGGTTGATGACCACAACCAACACAATTACTTTTACTATGGATACAAAAAACTTTCCCATTATCGCGGTAATTGTTTTAAACGTTGAAAAGTGAGGTACAGAAACAATAGGGTCAATGAGATAAAATAGATTAAATCCCTAGTGTCTATCACGCCCCTGGCAATACTATCAAAATGTGCCTTTGCTCCGAGTGATTGTATGGTCTGTTGTGTTTCTCCGTTGGAAAACAGTGAAGATGCAGCATCAAACCCGTTAAAAATCAGAAAACAGACCAAAATCCCAACCAAAAATGCAATGATTTGATTATCCGAAAGCGTAGAGGCAAATATCCCGATGGATGTATAACAGGCCATTAAAAACAATAATCCAAAGTAAGAGCCGAATACCACACCGAGGTCGTAATTGCCTTCCACCATGCCCAATCCTGAGATGGCAAAAACATATACGATTGTTGGAATTACTGCAATGACGCATAATAGAAATGCGCCCCAGAATTTACCGAGCACCAATTTCCAAATGGAGATGGGTTTGATGAGCAACAATTCGAGCGTTCCCATTTTCCGTTCTTCGGAAAAGCTTTTCATGGTGATGGCGGGTACCAAAAAGATGAAAATCCAAGGAGCCAGTAAAAAGAAGTTGCTCAAATCGGCAAAGCCGTAATCGAAAATGTTGTATTCTCCTTTGAAGACCCAAAGAAAAAGCCCGTTAAGCAGTAAAAATGAACCCACAATTAAATAACCGATGGGCGATGTAAAAAAGGACCGTACCTCTCTCTTAAAAATTGCGAACATTAAGATGGGTTTGTTGATTGAACTTTATGAACACTCCAAGCTTCAGGCTTGTCGGAAAACAATTTTTTGGTATTGCCCCAAACCTCTTTGAAGAAATCGGAATTCCTGTATTGGTTCAGGTGCGATTCCGTGTCCCAAAAACTATAGGTGAAAAAGATGTTGGAATTAGCGATGTCCTGATACAATTCTACCATGTTGCAGCCTTCAAAAGCCAAAATACCGTTTTTACTTTCTTCAAAGATTCGCTCAAAACTAGCAATATTTTCGGGTTTAAAAGTCAGTTTTACGATGCGTATCAACATTTACAGGAAATTTATGGTTACCGTGTCCCTATAATTGAGTCCAAGAAGGGAAGAGGCTCCTCCAACGGAATTCAGGTCACTTTTATAAATGGCAAGTTCAATATAACCAGCAGAATTGAAAAGGGCCAAGGCATCCCCAGGACCTTTGCGCTGGTTGCGTTCCAAATTATAGTTGATGATGCCGTTGTAGCTCTGGTGCACTTGCCGTATTTTGGTGGTCCTTGCAATAATTTCAAAATCACGACCGCTACGATAGGCCTCAAAAAGACTTTTCTGGATATTGGTGACCACATTCCCGTAGTTATCAATATAAATAACATTGCCCGTGATGGATTTGCCTTCGTTGGTAATCCGTGGTTCAAAATCACGTAACTCTTTCAAGTTTTCGAAAGGTCGGCCTATAACCTCCAGTTTCCCACCTCTCGCAATATGGCAGGCTACCTGAACAAAAATATGGAGCACGGGAAAAGCGCCAGCTTCCGCATTGGGCAGATTGATTTCCACCACTTTTTCGGGTTGAACCTCGGAAGTTATCAAGGAAATAACCCCGCTGTTGGCACTAACAAAATATTGCCCGTCCACTTGAACAACAATATGTTCATTCTCTGGTGAAATTTCCGAATCCACTCCAACAATATGAACCGTTCCCTTTGGGAACGAACGATAGGCATTCCTAAGGATATAGGCACATTCCTGAATGTTGAAAGGACTAATGGCGTGCGAAATATCAACAATGCTAATATCAGGGAGGTTGCTCAGTATTGCCCCTTTAACAGCACCCACAAAGTGGTCCTTGTATCCAAAATCGGTAGTTAGGGTTATGATTGGCATACAATACTGTTGATATGTTTTTCCGCGTTCAAATTGATTTTTAGTTAAGTTTGTTTGTAAAATTAGTCAAAAAAGAAAGAATTAAATTCTTCAAAAACAACTGTAACACCTCACAATTTTTGAACGAACTAATAATTGAACTTACGGATATTAGCCCCCAGGAATTTTTTGGACAACAAAATTCCAATATCGAGTTGCTTAAAAAGTATTTTCCAAAGCTAAAAATTGTAGCTCGGGGCAACAAAATCAAGGTATTTGGTGATGAAGAACTATTGGAAGAGTTCGACAAGCGCTTTGACGAGCTTACCAGCCAATTTGCTAAGTACAACAAACTCGATGAAAATATGATCGAGCGAGTACTTACTAGCAGCAGTAAGGAGGAGTATACATCTTCCAAAAGCAGTGGTGATGTTTTGGTACACGGAGTAAGTGGCAGGTTGATCAAAGCACAGACCGCCAACCAGCGAAGATTGGTGGATGCCTGTAAAAAGGACGACATGGTTTTTGCCATTGGTCCTGCGGGTACCGGTAAAACCTATACAGGTGTTGCCTTGGCCGTAAAAGCTTTGAAAGAAAAACAAGTGAGGCGTATTATTCTTACACGACCTGCTGTGGAAGCAGGGGAGAACCTTGGTTTTCTTCCAGGTGACCTCAAGGAAAAATTAGATCCGTATATGCAGCCTTTGTATGATGCACTTCGAGACATGATTCCGTCTGAAAAATTGGAAAAGTATATCGAGGACGGTACCATTCAGATTGCACCAATGGCCTTTATGCGCGGTCGTACTTTGGATAACGCCTTTGTAATCTTGGACGAGGCGCAGAATACCACCCACGCCCAAATGAAAATGTTCCTCACACGTATGGGTAAAAATGCCAAGTTCCTTTTAACGGGAGACCCGGGCCAGATTGATTTACCGAGACGTGTGATATCCGGTCTAAAGGAAGCTTTGCTGATTTTGAAAGATGTTGAGGGAATCAGTATCATTTATCTGGATGATAAGGATGTGATACGACACAAATTGGTGAAAAAGGTGATTGATGCCTATAAAAATATAGAGCACCAAAATCAATATTAAAAAATTATGGGGATGAATACGCTGATGTCCACGGATTTTAACTTTCCTGGGCAAAAATCTATTTACAAAGGTAAAGTAAGGGAAGTTTATACGTTGGACAACGATATTTTGGTGATGGTGGCCACAGACCGCCTATCTGCATTTGATGTGGTGATGCCCAAGGGAATCCCGTACAAAGGGCAGATTCTAAATCAAATAGCCACCAAAATGATGAAGGATACCGAGGATATTGTTCCCAATTGGCTCATGGCCACTCCAGATCCCAATGTAGCTATCGGAAAAGCTTGTAAACCTTTTAAAGTGGAAATGGTGATCAGGGGCTATATGTCCGGCCATGCCGCTCGCGAGTATAAAGCTGGTAAAAGATTGCTTTGCGGTGTACCTATGCCCGAAGGGATGAAAGAGAACGATAAGTTTCCGGAACCTATCATCACGCCGGCTACCAAAGCGGAAAAGGGAGACCACGACGAGGATATTTCCAAAGAAGATATTTTAAAACGAGGTATTGTATCCAAAGAAGATTACGAGGTCTTGGAAAAATATACCCGTGCTCTTTTTCAAAGAGGAACCGAAATCGCGGCCAAACGAGGATTGATTTTAGTGGATACTAAATATGAATTCGGTAAGACCAAAGATGGTGAAATTGTGTTGATTGATGAGATACACACTCCGGATTCATCTCGTTATTTTTATGCAGAGGGTTACGAGGAACGTCAAGATAAAGGAGAAGCTCAAAAACAATTGTCCAAAGAATTTGTTAGACAATGGTTGATTTCCAGTGGATTCCAAGGACTGAAGGGGCAATCGGTTCCCGAAATGTCGGATGAATATATTGAATCGGTTTCCAATCGGTATATCGAACTATATGAAAATATTACGGGAGAGAAATTCGTGAAAAGTGATATTTCCAATCTCCAAAAGCGTATAGAAAATAATGTTATTACGTATTTGTCACAATAACCGATTCAACCTTGTTATGTACCCGAGAAATGAAAGGGAATTCTGTGAATTCCCTTTTTTTATTGCTTGAATGCAGACAAATCTTAAAACTAATTTGATATATTGACATGGTACAATGGAAACAACTAAACAAACCAACCTATGTCAGAAAAACAAAAAAAAGCCACGGCCTATTGGAAGGAGAACCTAAGATATTTGGTCATATTATTGGTCATTTGGTTCTTGGTCTCCTATGGGGCGGGAATTCTTTTCAAGGATGCTTTGAACAATATTAAACTGGGCGGATTCAAACTAGGATTCTGGTTTGCCCAGCAAGGTTCCATATATGTTTTTGTCATTCTCATATTTGTCTATGTCCGCCTTATGAACAAGTTGGACAAAAAATATGGTTACAACGAAGAATAATCAACACAAAAACCTAAAAAATGAGTGATGTACAAATTTGGACCTATGTGTTGGTGGCACTATCCTTTGGTCTGTATATAGGAATTGCAATTTGGTCTCGGGCCGGTTCCACAAAAGAATTCTACGTGGCCGGTGGAGGAGTGTCCCCTTTGGCCAACGGAATGGCAACCGCAGCCGATTGGATGTCGGCGGCCTCCTTTATCTCCATGGCAGGAATCATATCCTTTGCAGGGTATGACGGAGCCGTGTATTTAATGGGGTGGACTGGAGGTTACGTGCTTTTGGCCCTTTTATTGGCACCATACCTAAGAAAGTTCGGAAAGTTTACCGTGCCCGATTTTATTGGGGAACGTTACTATTCCAAAACGGCACGTGTTGTTGCTGTTATCTGTGCGCTCATTGTTTCTTTTACCTATGTTGCAGGGCAAATGCGAGGAGTTGGAATCGTATTTTCTAGATACCTCGAGGTTGATATCAACACAGGCGTTGTTATCGGAATGGTCATTGTATTGTTCTATGCTGTTCTTGGAGGAATGAAGGGAATTACCTATACGCAGGTAGCGCAATATTGTGTTTTGATATTCGCTTTTATGGTGCCCGCTATTTTTATTTCCATCCAAATGACTGGGAATCCAATCCCACAACTTGGCTTTGGCGGTACCTTGTCCGATGGTTCCGGAACTTATCTTTTGGATAAGTTGGACGGTCTTTCCACCGAACTTGGCTTTGCGGAATATACCGATGGCTCCAAAAGCATGATCGATGTTTTCGCCATTACCCTCGCCTTGATGGTGGGTACTGCCGGGTTGCCCCACGTAATCGTTAGATTTTTTACCGTTAAACGCGTGCGGGACGCTAGAAAGTCGGCAGGACTGGCCTTATTGTTTATCGCAATTCTATATACCACGGCACCAGCAGTGGCCGTTTTTGCCAGAACCAACCTCATAGAAACGGTTAGCGGGAAAGAGTACGATCAAATGCCAGAATGGTTCAGTAGATGGGAAAAAACAGGGTTGATAGCGCACGAGGATAAAAACGGTGACGGAAAAATACAGTACGTGGCATCTCCAGAGGTAAACGAACTTACGGTAGATCGCGATATTATGGTATTGGCCAACCCAGAAATCGCCAATCTTCCTGCTTGGGTAATCGGTTTAATAGCTGCTGGCGGACTTGCGGCTGCTTTGTCAACGGCAGCAGGATTGCTGTTGGTTATTTCTTCTTCCGTATCCCACGATTTGATAAAAAATGTCCTTAAACCCGATCTTTCCGAAAAAGCGGAATTATGGACGGCACGTCTTTCTGCTGCTGTCGCTGTGGTAGTGGCAGGATATTTCGGAATCAATCCACCCGGCTTTGTGGCTGCTGTGGTCGCCCTTGCGTTCGGTCTTGCGGCCGCATCGTTTTTCCCTGCCATTATCCTAGGTATTTTCTATAAAAAGATGAACCGTGAAGGAGCTATTTCCGGAATGATAGTAGGGCTTTGCCTCATGCTTTTCTATATGTTGAAATTTAAGTTTGGCATTTTTGATGGAGGAAAGGACGCGGTTGCCGGACTTCAGGAAAGCTGGTGGTTCGGGGTATCTCCCGAAGGGTTCGGAACCATAGCCATGCTTGTTAATTTTATAGTTGCCATCGCGGTGAACAAATTCACTCCGCAACCACCGGAAGAAGTACAGGAAATCGTTGAAAATATTCGTATTCCCAACGGAGCGGGAAAGGCAAGTGAACATTGAAATAACTGTGATATTGGCCTGTTTTTCCTTAATTTTAAGGCAGCATAAAATTTAATAAACATAATGAGTAACTACCACATCAAACACTTGGAGGAATATTTTCAGGTGTATCGAAAATCCGTAAGAAACCCCGAAGGATTTTGGGAAGAAGTAGCCGAAGAACATTTTCAATGGCGAAAAAAATGGGATACCGTTTTGGAATGGGACTTTACCAAGCCTGAAATTACTTGGTTCAAAGGTGCCAAATTGAACATAACCGAAAACTGTATCGACCGCCACCTTCGTATTCGTGGGGATAAAACGGCAATACTTTTTGAACCCAACGACCCTAATGAAGAAGCAGAGCATATTACATACCATCAATTACATGAGCGTGTCTGTAAATATGCCAATGTATTAAAAGAGCAAGGGGTAGAGAAAGGGGATAGGGTAGTGATCTATTTGCCGATGATTCCTGATTTGGCTATCTCTCTTTTGGCCTGTGCTCGTATTGGGGCCATTCATTCTGTAGTTTTTGCAGGGTTTTCATCAACCGCATTGGCTACTAGGATTAATGATTGTGGCGCTAAAATGGTACTTACTTCAGATGGTTCTTACCGAGGAAAAAAGGTTATTGATCTAAAAGCAATCGTGGACGAAGCTTTGGAAAGTTGTCCTGATGTGAAAACTGTGTTGGTTTCTAAACGAACCGGAGGGGAAGTAAACATGAAAGACGGTAGGGATGTTTGGGTTCAACCCCTATTGGATAAAGCATATTCCGATTGCGACCCGGAAATAATGGATGCCGAGGATCCCTTGTTTATTCTATACACTTCAGGCTCTACTGGTCGGCCCAAGGGAATGGTCCACACTACCGGGGGCTACATGGTATATACAGCGTATACCTTTAAAAATGTATTCCAGTACCGTGAAGAGGACATATATTGGTGTACCGCCGATATTGGCTGGATTACTGGGCATTCCTATATCGTTTACGGACCATTGGCCAATGGAGCAACCACGATAATGTTCGAAGGTGTTCCGTCTTACCCGGACTTTGGACGCTTTTGGGATGTAGTACAAAAACACAAAGTAACGCAGTTCTACACGGCACCTACGGCAATACGGGCATTGGCCAAGGAGAATCTGGATTTTGTGACCAATCACGATCTTTCCACCCTTAAAGTTCTGGGTACTGTGGGAGAGCCGATCAATGAAGAAGCATGGCATTGGTACAATGATCACGTAGGTGATAAAAAATGCCCCATTGTGGATACCTGGTGGCAAACAGAAACGGGCGGAATCCTTATTTCACCAATACCTTTCTCCACACCAACGAAGCCAACATATGCAACTTTGCCCATGCCAGGTATTCAACCGGCACTTATGGACGAAAATGGACAGGAAATCAAGGGGAACCAAGTGGATGGACGATTGTGCATCAAATACCCATGGCCATCCATAGCAAGAACCATTTGGGGAAACCATCAACGCTATAAGGATACTTATTTCTCTGCCTTTGAAGGTAAATATTTCACAGGTGATGGAGCACTTCGGGATGAGGTGGGCTACTATCGAATCACCGGTAGGGTTGATGATGTTATCATCGTGTCCGGTCATAATTTAGGTACGGCACCGATTGAAGATGCGATCAATGAACATCCAGCGGTGGCCGAATCCGCCATTGTTGGTTTCCCACACGATATCAAAGGAAATGCGTTGTACGGTTATATCATTCTGAAGGAAACAGGGGAAGATCGTAATCGTGATAACCTCAAAAAGGAAATCAACCAATTGATTACCGAACATATTGGACCCATTGCCAAGCTGGATAAAATCCAGTTTGTGGAAGGATTGCCAAAAACACGAAGCGGTAAGATCATGAGACGTATCCTAAGAAAGATAGCCTCAAAGGACACCAGCAATCTGGGAGACACTTCAACCTTGCTGAACCCGGAGATAGTGGAATCCATCATAAAGGAGAGTCTTTAAAAAGGCTTGTTCAATAAAATGAAGAGGGACCTCTTTATCTTAGGAGGTCCTTTATTTTTTGAGGTTTTAGTTTTTCAATGGTTCTCAAAAAAGCTATAGCTGTAATAAAGGCGTCGCCTAAAGCTGTATGTCTATCTTTTCTGGAGATACTGAATTTTTTGGCAAGGTCGTCCAAGGAGTATCTTTCCTTTTTTTGGACCACAGAAGAAATCAAAAGGGTTCTAATGTATAGGGATTCAGTGTCCAATGTCTTGTTTTTGAGTTTGGGCAATCCGTTCCTTTTGAGTGCGGCATTGATCATATTGACATCGAACATCACATGGTGTCCCACCAGTATATGACTTTTGGCATATACCAAAAATTGCTTCAGGGCTTCAAGTTCGGAAATAGTGTTCTTCTTACTTTTCTTGAGGATTCCATGGATTTCGGCGCTTTCTGAATCATAGTGCTCCTGTTGTATATAGACTTCAAAGCTCTCTTTTGTCACAATAGTGTTATTCAGCAGTTTCAAGGCACCAATACACAGCATCCGGTCTCTTGTTAAACTAAAACCAGTGGTCTCCGTATCCAACACTACAAAAATATTTTCATGGATATTCTCTGGAAGCTTTTCTTTGAAATGCTCCTCATAGGCCCACCAGAAATCCGGTAGTTCCAGCGCTTTCTTTTTGGAGAACGGCCACATTAGCGTAAAAGGTTTTTTACTTGGAACCTAACCTCTATCAAGGATTGAATTTCCTTGACAGTCTTGAAGGTTCTCTTCAGTTTGATTTTTTCTTCCTTGTTCAATTTATCCAAAGCAATATATCGGCCCGAATCGTTGTGCAAAAGCCCCTGTCTCGTTCTAAATTTCAACAATGCTTTACTGGCATAGGAGCAGGCTAGATAAAGCTCTTTATTATTGGGTTCCAATTCTGCGAGTTTTTCATAACGTTCGGCTGTATTGTTGATAGATTTGATGGAGTGGGATAAAATCAATACCCGTGCAGCATCTATAATGGGCATTAGGGCGCGAAGTTTTAAATCGAAAAAATCCTTGTGCTCGCCATCTTGCTCTACAAGAAAATCTCGGAAAAATCCTGACGGCGAAGGGTTTTGCAGCGCACCGCTTGCCAAATGGGTGAAGAATAATGGATATCCCTGTACACTGTCAAAAATACTTTGTGAGAGTTCATCGGCCAATGCCTTTTCTCCAAAAGTAACATTGTAATCAAAAAATATGGATGATAAAAGTATTTCATCTGGCCCAGGGTTATGTATCCAATGTCTTGTTACATCCTTCCACTCACTAAGGCTATGGCACCACGAACGGTTGGAAGCCATCATATCCGCTGGACAATATTCAAAACCAATGGTATTTAGCATTTTGGAAATCCGTTCGCCCAATTTTAGGAAATAGGCCCGGGTCACTTCTAAATTCTCCTTTGGTACATCTTCAAAAATGATGGCGTTGTCTTGGTCGGTGTTCAATAATTGTTCGCCACGACCCTGGCTGCCCATGCTCAACCAAGTGAACTTTACCGGGGGTTCTTTTTCCATTTTCGATAATGCGATTTTTACCACCTGCTTCGTGGAGGCATCATTGAGTTCGGAAATAATTTTGGAAATCAGTCCCAACGGAATGTTCTGTTCCAAATAACCTTGAAGCAGATTCATGATTCCATGTCGAATGCCCCGTAATCTTTTTGCTTTGGAAGCCCTTTTTATGGCGCGTAAAAGTACTGCGGGGTTGTTCCCGACAGCTACCATTATATCATGTTTGGATAATATTCCTGCCACTTTTGTGTCGGTCGTGCCGTCCTCGGTGAGCACTAAATGACTGATATCGCTCTTCATCATGGCCATTTGCGATTGCGCCAAAGTAAGTCCTTTGGGGTAGGTGATGATGGGGGATGACATTATAGATTGGGCGGATGCAGTAATGGGATATAATCCTGTTGCCACTTTTTTCCGGATATCCTTGTCCGTTATGATTCCCACGGGAAGGTCTTCCCGAACCACCAGCATACAACCTACATTGTGCTTGGTCATTTTGTTGGCAATCGTCTTTACTTGTGTGCCCTCCTTGCAAGTGATGAGCTTGGTGGAATATTTAATGGGCTGCAAATCCAGTATTTTGTCGCTGGAATATTGATTTGAATCGATGTTGTCCCCATAGAGCTTGCCACGATGTTTAATGGAATAGGGGTTTCCCGTATTGGAAGCAAAGCTTTCTATCAAAAAATTCCCGATACGTTTGTTTTCCAGCGCAAGAGGTTTAAAATCTTTTATGGGAATGGCGTAGAGGATGGTTTCTTCATAGGCCTTAGCTTCCAATTTATAGCTTTCGTTGGCCAATAGCGGTCGTAACCCGAATACATCTCCTTCATCACAAATATCCAATATCTGGCTCGAACCTGATTTGGAAAGTGCCACGGCACCTTTGTTCACCACATAAAAATTGTCGTGCGGGCTTTCACCTTGGGAGAAAACCACCGTGTTGGTCTCTTTGTGGATTATGGTGACCTCAATGGACAACTGCTCCAGCTGTTTGGGTTCCATGGCATTGAAGGGGGGATAGTTTTTTAGAAAATCGGCAATACGCTCGGATATGGTGTTTTTCATACTACTAATTTAAGCCTTGGTTTCATTTTCTAGAAATTATTGCTCCATAACCTTTTAATGGATGATTGTCTCATGTATACTGTATTTCTCAAAGTAATTACCGACTTTTTACCTTGCCCATAAACACCTATCTTTGCCCATCGGAAAAACAAGAATCCAATTTTCTAATAATCTATTAATCATATACAATGCAAGACGGAATCTACGCAAAGTTCAATACTTCCAAAGGTGAAATATTGGTGAAGCTTACGCATGATAAAACACCTGGAACGGTTGGCAACTTTGTTGCACTGGCAGAAGGGAATATGGAGAACAGTGCTAAGCCACAAGGAAAACCGTATTATGATGGACTAAAGTTCCACAGGGTAATTGCCGATTTTATGGTGCAGGGCGGATGTCCTTCCGGAACTGGAACCGGAGACCCAGGATACAAGTTCGATGATGAATTCCATCCAGATTTGGTGCATGATGGACCTGGAGTGCTATCCATGGCCAACGCAGGGCCCGGTACCAATGGGAGCCAATTTTTTATCACTCACGTAGCCACCCCATGGTTGGACAACAAGCATACAGTGTTCGGTCGTGTTGAAGAAGGCCAGGATGTTGTGGATGCCATTTCTCAAGGAGATTCGATTGAAACCTTGGAAATTGTAAGGGTAGGCGAAGAGGCCCAAAAATGGAACGCTATTGAGGCTTTCCGTACATTTGAAGGTGCAAGGGAAAAGCGTATTGCAGAGCAAAAGGCTGCCGCTGAGGCTGAAATGGAAAAGTTGGCCGCCGGTTTTGATAAGACCGATAGTGGGCTTCGTTATAAGATTATTCAAAAAGGTAGCGGTGCCAAAGCAGAAAAAGGTAAAACCGTATCCGTGCATTATGAAGGTGCTTTGACGAATGGTCAAGTATTCGATTCATCCTATAAAAGAAAGCAACCTATAGATTTTTCATTGGGCATTGGACAAGTAATTCCCGGTTGGGATGAAGGTATCAGTTTGCTAAAAGTTGGGGACAAGGCACGTTTTGTGATTCCTTCTCATTTGGCATATGGAAGTACAGGAGCTGGCGGAGTTATTCCACCTAACGCAACATTGATTTTTGATGTTGAATTGATGAATGTGAAATAAGAAATTTCACATCAAAATATAGAAAGCCTTCAGTAATGGAGGCTTTTTTTATTTGGCCCGGTTTACGCTCAAAAACAATAAACAGGCGTTAAGTGCAAGTAGTGCAACAAGAATGCTTAAAAAAGTTGTCATGGTTGTAACGTGTTTATTAGGTAACAGTTCAACGGTAAAAAACCCTACCTATTGCCCTAATCTACTTTTTTGTTACTTTTTTGAACCATTGACGCTCCATACCAATAGCAGGGCATTGACAATCAATAAAAACGAAAGTACTCCGAAAAAGGTATTCATTTATTGTTAGGTTTATATGGTTATGGGGAACAGTGTTTGTTTATTTCTTAGATAGTAAACTTTGGAATGGTTGCGTAGAATTTGAAAAAAAAGCAAAAAAAAAGCCTGGGCAGAAGCCCAGGCTTGTCTAGAAAAAAAGTTTATTATAACCTAATCCGCAACTTGTACGTTAACGGCGTTCAATCCTTTTTTACCTTGTTGTAGTTCGAATTCTACAACGTCACCTTCTCTGATTTCATCGATTAAACCTGAAATGTGTACGAAGTGATCTGTGTTTGAACCATCTTCAGTGATAAATCCGTAACCTTTAGAATCATTGAAGAATTTTACTGTTCCTTTACTCATAATATAAATTGAAAAAATTAAATTGGCTCCAAAGGTACGTTTAATTTATTGGCAATCAGTTTTTTTCTTCAAATAAAATAAATTAAGCTGTTGGATCAGGCGTCAAACGTAGGTATGGTTTTACTTCTTCTACCCCTTTTGTAAAAATATTTTTCGCTTCTTCTGTAGGTATGGCAGGGCTAACTACCACTTTTTCACCGTTTTTCCAGTTGGCTGGAGTAGCTACTTTATGGTTTGCTGTTAGCTGTAATGAATCCACAACTCTGAGCAATTCGTAAAAATTACGTCCGGTAGAGGCGGGATAGGTGAGCGTAAGTTTGATTTTTTTATCTGGATCGATAATGAATACCGAACGAACGGTCAATGTATTGTCTGCGTTAGGGTGGATCATATCATAAAGATCGGACACCTTTCGCTCTACGTCTGCAACTATCGGAAAATTCACCTCAGTGTTTTGGGTTTCATTGATATCTTTGATCCATTCCAAGTGTGAAGCGGCCCCATCGACACTCAAAGCCATCATTTTTACATTTCTTTTGTCAAACTCATCCTTGAATTTGGCCGCGGTGCCCAATTCAGTTGTGCAAACGGGCGTGAAATCAGCAGGGTGGGAGAACAAAATTCCCCAGCTATCCCCAAGATATTCATAAAAATTCAATGTTCCTTCCGAAGTAACCGCAGTAAAATCTGGAGCGGTATCTCCCAATCTTAAAGTTGCCATATATTTTTATTTTTAGGTTTATAAATTAGTACTCTACAAAATTACTAGATTATTTGGTTGTCTGGTTGTAAATCAGTTAAAAGTGTATTAAAATACGGCTTTTTTGATGAAGTGTATTATTGTCGAAAAGTTATTATTTTTAGTATATGGAAAATGAAACCTTGGAACAACTGCGCTATCCGATCGGGAAATTTGAAACTCCCGAAACCATTACAAGTGATGATCTCGAAAAATGGATCACTGATTTGGAAACACTCCCTCAAAGGTTAAGTGATTTGGTTGCCCCGCTTTCGGAGCAACAACTCGAAACCCCTTATCGTCCCGGAGGTTGGACGGTACGGCAGTTGGTCCATCATATTTCTGACAGTCACCATAACAGCTATATACGTTTTAAGTGGGCGTTGACAGAGGATACTCCGACCATAAAGGCCTACAATGAAAAGGCTTGGGCGGAGTTGTTCGACACCCGGACAGCTCCAATACTCATGTCGTTGTACCATTTGAGTGCCATACATGCCAAGTTGGTGTATTTGTTGAAGGGACTTTCAGAAGAGGATTTGCAACGGAGTTTTATCCATCCCGATGGAAACCAAAAAACCAATTTAAAGGAGAACATTGGGCGTTATGCATGGCATGGCAATCACCATTACTCGCATATCTTAAATTTGGTTGAACGCAAAGGGTGGTAGGCTAAAGTTCTTTGGTCAAAATATACATGGGCTTCTCTTCTGGTTTTACACGGGGAAGTGTTACTTCGCTCTCCCTTTTAATGATAAAGCCATTTTTTTGATAAAACTGTACTGGTTTGCCTTTTTGCATGGCATCCAGCCAAATGACTTTTTTGTTCAGTGCCCTGGCCGTTTCTTCAATAAACTGAATCAATTGTTTACCAATGCCTTTGCCTGAATGCTCTTTTAAAAGATAGATTTTTTCGGCTTTTAATGCCTCGGTATCCAATATTTCATCAATGCCACGGTCTTTCAGCAATTTAAGGACGCCAACCGTTTCATCTCCCAAGTTGACCAGAAAATTCAAAGCATTGGGGTCTTGTAGTTCACGTTCTACAACCTCAGACGTAAAACCATTTGAAATGTATGGTGTTGGGTCTTCATTCTCCCATAAATGGAGGTAATTCTCGCGATAGGATTTAATGCCAATGGTCAAGTAGATTGTAAGGTTGTCGTGGTTGACAGGGACCAATGTTACGGTATTGTCCAAAACAGCACAGTTCATTTATAGTTAGGTGTTTTTCCATTTGATATTACATCCCAAACTCGGTTTTTGGTCTTGGTCAACCTCTTTTCCTTCCAGAATAGCGTCTATTGCTTTTTTAAGATCGAATCCTGTTAGGGGAACATCGTTTTCAGGTCTGGAGCCATCAAGTTGCCCTCTATAAACCAAGGTTAGTTGGGAATCAAAAAGATAAATATCCGGTGTACAAGCTGCATCGTAGGCTTTGGCGACCTCTTGGGTTTCATCATACAAATATGGAAATGTATACCCCTCTTCTTTTGCTTTTTGTTTCATAAGATCTGGGGAGTCCTGGGGGTAGTTTTCCACATCGTTACTCGATATAGCGACAAACGCAATACCTTTTTCTTGATATTTCTTGGCCAATTCAATAATCATTGGGTTTACATGGATCACAAAAGGGCAGTGGTTGCAAATGAACATGACCACCGTGCCTTTTTCACCTTTTGCACTGTTCAACGATACGGATGTGCCGGAAATGGTATCGAAAAGTTTAAAATTCGGAGCCTTGGTGCCCAAGGGAAGCATGTTGCTGGGTGTCCTAGCCATGGTTCTTAGTTTTTTGTTGTGGTAACGCTATGGTAAAAATAAAAAAACGACCTGCAAAATACAGGTCGTTTTAAATTATTGAAGGAATTGTTTTTTAAATATCGTCAAAACTCACATCGGTAAAATTGCTACCGGTAGCAGTTCCATTCTCACTGAAAGTTTCTTCTTCATCCTCCTTTTTAAAATCTTTTTGGTGGCGTTCGGAGATGACTTCGCTTCCTTTTTCGTCAATGATGTAGTCCATCATCTCTTCCATAATCTCACGGAAAGCGCTAAAATCCTCTTTGTACAAATAAATTTTGTGCTTTTTGTAGTGGAAAGAACCATCATCGTGAGTAAACTTTTTACTCTCTGTTATGGTAAGGTAATAGTCTCCGGCCTTGGTGCTTCTGACGTCGAAAAAGTAGGTTCTTCTTCCTGCTCTTAAGACTTTCGAATAAATCTCTTCCTGATCCATTGTATCTTTCTGGCCCATATGGTATAGTGTATTTAGTACTATGTTGAATTACGTTACCAAAAATGTAAAAAAAAAGCTAATTCAGCAACTTTTTTATGATTCTTTGCCCGAAAGCTGATTAATGTAAAGGTCTTTATAATACCCATCAGTATTATTCAGTTCTTCATGTGTGCCTTCTTGGATGATGCTTCCGTTGTCCAAGACTATAATCTTATCCGCGTTTTTGGCAGATGATACCCTATGGCTCACAATCAATGTGGTCTTGCTTTTTGAAACTTTTTTCAAATTATTGAGAATTTCTTCCTCTGTTTCGGTATCCACTGCAGAAAGGGAATCGTCGAACAAATAGATTTTTGGGTCTTTGAGCAACGCCCTGGCTATGGAAACACGTTGTTTTTGACCACCGCTCAAGGTAATGCCACGTTCGCCTAAAATGGTGTTGTATTTTTTGGCAAAGCCTTCGATGTTTTTATGGACGACCGCTTTTTTTGCGACCTCTACAATTTCATCATGTGTGGCGTTCTCATTACCAAAACGGATATTGTTCTCAATAGTGTCCGAGAATAGGAAAGCATCTTGCGGTACGGCTCCGATTGAACTTCGTAAACTGTCCAGATTTAGGTTTTGAACGGGTATTCCATCAATCAATACTTCGCCTGAAGAGGTGTCGTACAAACGTGCCACCAAATCCAATATGGTCGATTTTCCGGAGCCTGTTTTCCCTAAAATAGCTACGGTCTGTCCTGCTTTTATCGAAAACGAAACATTTTTTAGGGCAGTGATATTGGTATCCTCGTAGGTGAAAGTCACATTCTTGAATTCGATATCGCCTTTGATCGGGGTAGGCTCCTTTACCATGTTTTGGATGGAGGGTTCCTCTTTCAGAAATTCGTTGATTCTTTTTTGTGAAGCTTCCGCCCGTTGTACAATGGATGTAAGCCATCCTACAATGGCCACGGGCCATGTGAGCATATTCACATATAATATAAATTCTGCAATGATTCCAATGGTTTCAATTTCCCCATTGATGTATTGGCGCCCTCCAATATATATAACGAACAGGTTGCTCACCCCGATCAGTAGTATCATCAAAGGAAAGAACCATGCATTTACTTTGGCCAAGGCCATACTGGTATCTTTTCCCTCTTGGGCCAAATCGCGTAACTCATTATTGATACGTGGCTCAATACTATACGCTTTGATCACCGATATTCCTGAAAAAGATTCTTGGGTAAACGTGGAAAGGGTGGATAGAAATTCCTGCACCTTGGTGCTCCTATTGTGGATTATCTTACTGATTTGATATATCAAAACCGATAAGATGGGTAACGGGAGCAGTGTATAGGCCGCAAGAGTGGGAGCTTTTATAAACATGAGCGGAATCAAGCAGGCAAAAAGCGTCAAGGTCTGTATACCGTACATAATGGCAGGTCCACCGTACAAACGCACTTGGTTGATGTCCTCACTGATTCGGTTCATTAGATCCCCGATTCTGTTTTTTTTGTAAAAATTGAGGCTAAGGAGCTGGTAATGGTCAAACACCTCATTTTTAAGGTCGTATTCAATATATCTGGAAACATTGATGATGGTCTGGCGCATCAAAAAAGTAAATAGCCCTGAAAGAATGGCCGCTCCAACGATAATCAGAATGTATTGAAGCAAAAGTCCCTTGGCATCCGATAACGTAATCACATCCGACATGAAATCCTCCACCGCTTGGATGGATTTGTTCACGTAAGAGGGCATTACAAGGGAAAAAATCCGTGCAATTATGGTAATCAATATACCCAATAGCAGTTTAAGCCAATATTTCTTAAAATATTTATTTAAGTGCTTCAGTTCTTTCATAAGAGGGAGAAAGGTGGTTTTTTAGCTTCGATATAAGCAGACAATCCCGCAAATATATACCATACCTCACAAAGTAAATGTTATAAAACTGATAAGAAAGTAACTTTGGTAGGTAAGAATCAAATATAAGATTACTTTTGCGGTGTGAAAGCCAAATAATGACTTTAAAAGTTCTTTAAACATGTTAACCAGAAGGCACATTAGGGTAAAAGTGATGCAATGTATTTATGCATTGGTGCAATCCAAGGACGATTCGCTTCAAAAGCAGGAAAAGTTCCTAAGAGTGAGTATAGAAAATATGTACGTTCTATATCTTTTGATTTTAAGCCTTTTGGCAGAACTGCACCGTTTGGCCGAAAAACATGTAAGCCACGCTTCCAAAAAATATGTGGCCACCGAAGAGGATAAATATCCCAATCCAGAAAAATTTGTAAAAAACCGATTGCTTTTGCAACTGGTCAACAACGAGGCGTTGAAGAATGAACTCTCCAAGCGCAAACTGGACAATTGGTACCTGAACGATGAATATGTGAAAATCATCTACAAAGAAATTATGGCCAGCGAAATATATAAGCAATATATGCTGAACGGAGCCGATGATTATACTGATGACCGTGATGTGGTGCTACAATTGTTCAAAGAGATTATAGCTCCCAACGAAAAAATATACGATTACTTTGAGGACGATAAGCTTACTTGGGTAGATGATTTCCCCATTGTAAATACTTTTTTGGTAAAACGGCTTAAAAAGGCCAAGCCAGATTCTGGAGATCGTTTCTTTTTGCCTGCATTGCTCAAGGATCAGCAGGATATGGACTTTGCCAACGACCTTTTGACCAAGACACTTCTTAACGATGGTAAATGGGAGAAGGAGATTGAGGGAAAAACCCCGAATTGGGACAACGACCGTATTGCGGAGATCGACTCCATTATCCTTAAAATGGCAATATGCGAGTTACTTAACTTTCCGTCCATTCCAGAAAAAGTGACCCTGAACGAGTATTTGGAGATTGCCAAAGAGTATTCTACACCCAAGAGTAGCATATTTATAAATGGGGTGTTGGATAAGTTGGCAAAAGAGTACAAATCGGATGGAAGGCTGCAAAAAATAGGTAGGGGTCTACAATAAACAATAATTCCTTAATTTTGGGAAAACAAATTTTAATCATGAAAAGAATAACAACAATTTTTAGTTTGATAGCAGTGGTTGCCCTAACCAGTGTATCATGCAAGGACAAAGCATCGCAAAAGATAGTTGCTGACAATGTTGAAAGTGCTGTAAGCAGAGATGAGGCCGATAAAAAAGTTCCTGTAATGACCTTTGAGAAAACCGAGCACGATTTCGGTACCATCCAAAGAGGAACACCTCAAGAAACCGTATTTACCTTTACCAACACAGGTAATGCTCCATTGATCATTACAGATGCTAAAAGTAGCTGTGGTTGTACAGTGCCAAACCCTCCAAAAGAGCCTATCGCTCCAGGTGAAAAAGGAGAATTGTTGGTGAAATTCAACGGTTCTGGTCAAAACCAGGTGACCAAAACCATTACGGTAACAGCAAACACCGCCAAAGGTTCTGAAATCGTAAGAATCAAAGCATTTGTACAAGCACCAGAAGCCACACCAGCTGGTCCTGTAAAATAAATTAAAAGACCTAAATGGAAAACTTACAACAGTTTTTACCACTGATATTGATTTTTGCAGTGGCATATTTTTTTATGATTCGCCCGCAGATCAAACGTCAGAAGGATGAGAAAAAATTCGCTTCCGAATTAAAAAAAGGAGACAAGATTATTACCAAGAGTGGTTTACACGGTAAGATTGTGGAATTGAACGACAAGGATTTTTCCTGTGTCATCGAGACCATGGCTGGCCGTTTAAAGTTTGATCGCTCTGCCATTTCCATGGAAATGAGCAAAAAATTAAATACTCCCGACGAAAAGAAGTAAGCGAAAACAGTATATTACATCAAGAACGTCCCTTAGGAATTACATTTCGAGGGACGTTTTTTTTGTATCTTATTCCAAATTTTGAAAAAATATGGGAACCAGAAGACAGTTTGTAAAGCAAAGTAGTTTGGGAGCTGCGGCCATGGGAGCATCAATGGTATTGCCAACAGAGTTGCTGGCATCAATTAGAAAAACCATCAGTCCAAATGATAAAATTCAGGTTGGCCTTATTGGTTGTAAAGGAATGGGCTTTTCCGATTTGAGTTCTATGTTACAGAACAGCGAGGTCGAAGTTGTAGCCCTTTGCGATGTGGACGAAAATGTGCTTCGAGAAAAAACGGCCGAGCTGGAAAAAGGAGGAATCAAAAAGCCTAAATGGTATTCCGATTACCGAAAACTGTTAGAAGATAAGGATATTCATATCGCCATTATTGGAACGCCGGACCACTGGCATTGCCTACAACTTACCGATGCCATTGATGCTGGTAAGGATGTATATTGTGAAAAGCCCATAGCCAATTTCGTGGCCGAGAGCGATGCCATGTTGGCCAAGGTAAATGCAAGTGATAGAATGGTGCAGATAGGCCAATGGCAACGCAGCGAGCCCCATTTTGTAGATGCAATTAATTATGTGCATTCCGGTAAGCTGGGACAGATAAGGCTAGTAAAAACATGGGCGTACCAAGGGTGGATGTCATCCGTTCCCGTGGAGCCCAATGGCCCTGTACCTGCTGGCGTAGATTATGATATGTGGTTGGGACCAGCGGAGAACAGGCCCTTCAATCCAAACAGGTTCCACTTTAATTTCAGATGGTTTTGGGACTATGCAGGAGGATTAATGACGGATTGGGGCGTTCATTTGATTGATTACGCTCTTTTCGGAATGAAGGCGTCTACGCCCAAATCTGTGATGGCCATGGGCGGTAAGTTTGCCTACCCCAACGATGCGGCCGAAACACCTGATACGTTGCAGACTGTTTACGATTTTGGAGACTTTTCCCTTTTGTGGGAACATGCCACTGGAATTGACGGCGGCAATTACGGACGAAACCACGGGGTTGCCTTTATTGGCAACAATGGGACTTTGGTACTCGATCGTGGTGGTTGGGAGGTAATCCCGGAACACGATCGGCCACATTGGAGTCAAGATTTAGGACCTAAAATTGAAGCGGTTCCACTGCAAAAAGGCGTTGGCCAAGGTTTGGGATTGCATACACAAAACTTTTTGGAAGCAGTAAAGTCGAGGGATAAATCAATCTTGAAGGCCCCGATTAAAATCGGTTATGATGCCGCGGTGGTGAGCCATATGGGGAATATTGCCTACAAAACAGGCGAACGCTTATTCTGGGATGCGGAAAACCATAAGTTTAACCATTCGGAAGCCGATGCTCTAATATCCAAGCAGTACCATAATGGATGGAAGTTCCCGAAGATAGGGTAGTTTTTGATTAAAATTAGGGGTGAGGTTGGGAATTGTATTTAATCTACCGTTAGGTGAGGGGGCTATTTCTGTAATATCCATTCGACAGCTTCTATTTTTGGACGATAAGATATTATATCTGGGCTTATTTGGTTTCCATATAGTTTTTTGTTTCTGTCGGCCATAATAGATGTTGTAAGCACAAGTTTTGCGCCGTCACTTAAATCATAAACTACATTGCCAGTAGATAATCCGGCAGTAGTTTCTCCGAATGATTTAACAGTTGGAAGACCTTTGAATGCAATAACAATTGCTTCTCCAGAACTTGCCGTTCTTTTTCCTGTAATTATTGCGATTTTGGAGGCTTCTTTTTTTAGAACGTATGATTTTCAAGTTTCAATTTAATCTTGCTTCCGTTGTAAACTGCATTTTCTTTAAAGCCCCATTCCGAATTGTTGTTTTCCCAATCAAAAAAATAACCTGAAATTCCCTCTCCAATCAAAGGGGCAAGTCCCAAATACATTGGCCACATGTTTCCACCGGAATTCTCGGAAAGGTCAATTACCCATCCTTTAGTTTCAGATCTATCCAAGGCTTTTATTTTTTTTTGAATATTGGATGCATATTCTAGGGCGGCATCGCCACTTTGGTTAAAAGCGGGGACTTTTAAATAGGCTACATTTTTGTTAAAGAGTTTTGCTTCAATTTCGGGTATAGTTTGAATAGTTGCTATACTTTTTAGTTTAGGTTGTTTTCTTATGAAAAAGCTGTGGTTGTCATTGAGCTCTACTATAAGCTCATCAATTATCGGATAAATTTCTTCAATAGTTTCTTTTCCCTCTGCTTTTTTAAGTGTAGAGCTTTTTAGGCTCTTCCAATCAATATTTTTTGTGTTTATTGAGTTATCCTTCATAATGTCCATTACATTGCTCAAATAAACTTCTGGTTCACTTTTGCACGAAGCTAAAAGAATGATTAAAGATATTATGAGGACTTTTTTAGTATACAGCATAATTGCCATTTAATTATTGTTTCACCAATTTTCAATCTAGGATATCGATAACCAGTTCGGTGGCGGTAAGTGAATTTAGTGTTCTTAGGATCAAATATCCGTTAGAGATTGACCAATGCCCTGTTTCAGTTGCCCCACTCGACTTACCGTTCAGCGTCTGTGGCAACTGTTATTTTTCCATGCTGCCACCCTTTGGGTAGGTGTAGGTTCATTCCAGTTTTATTTTCAACATCGATTAAATCATTCCTAAGGGAAATACTCCGTAATCCGATAACATTTCTATTGTTATTTGTTGTTTCCAAAGCTGCATCATTCGGAATGACTCCAAGAAATCCATAGGATGTTGATTCATGATTATTTAAAGCTGCAGTTCGCCAATCTTCTATTTGGGCTAATTCATACGGTGATATTTCACCCTGTTTCAGTGCATTTAATAATTTTGGCCTTAAATAAGCGTAGATGGTGTCTTTCGAATTGTAATTTACGGATATTGAATTATGATGACTTAAAATCACGGAGCCCCATAAATTATTCCCTATAAGTCGTTCACCTGGATAACCATAATTTTTTAAAATTTGCTCCAGTTGTTCTAACTGCTGCTCGCTATGAGGGGCAAATTTTTTTTCAGAATATCTCCGTTTGGCTTTTTGTCCAATTCTGAACAATGCCCCAAGTGCTTTTTTCTGGTCCTTTTTGAACATTTCATGAACTTGTTCCTTTAGTGGCAAGTTTAGCCCTGTTATATAGGTTTTATGGAGTGAATCATATTCGGATAAAAGCTTTGACCATTCCGAAGATTCTTTTAATGACTGTAAATTGTCATTTTTTTTGATGCTCTTCAGTGTCCAACCAGCTTTGATTCCCAGTCTCGTGAACTGTAATCCTGATTGATGATCATTTTGATATGCACTGAGTTCAGTTGCAACTTTGATGTCTCTAAGAAACGAGAAATCAAACTGTTTAAATAGAGAATCAAATGTATCAATTGCAGAAGTGTATTTTCCTTCAGCAATTAGCTGTTCACATTCAAGTACTTTGGAATGGTAGTTCAGGTAGTTTTCTTGGGCTTTACTTTTGACAGAAAACAAAAGACAGCCAATAAAAATAAGGGTCAGTGAAAATTTAGTCATAAAACAAAAGAATGCATTTTGACTGTAAATAGCTGTGAATGAATAGTTAAATATCGTTTCACGAATGTTTTGGATTACAATAGGGAGGTCAGGGGTTGCCAATCAATGGACTTTATTTAAAATCATACAAAACAGCAAAAGTATCCTCTGTCAAGGCAATTCGCTTTACTTCTTCAGCCTGTTGGTCAAATACCTCCATAAAAGATTCCACGGTAAGTTTGGAAGGATATTCCAAAATGTTGGCGACCACAAACCATGCTTCATCAAGATCCATGTTGTCCAGCTTGGCAGTCAATTCTTCCGGGGTGGTTTCTGAATGCATAATATAGTAATCATCAAAACCATTTTTCGGAGCATAATAGTCAATTTGTAGATAAGCCCTTGGATGCACTAAAATTTGTTGTTCTGGTTGAAGTTCCTTTTTAATTTCTACCAAAAGCTTTTCGGTAGGGTCAAAATCGTTAGGAAGGCCGAGCAGACCCAAGGTTGCCATCAAAAAACTGGGCAAAGCCAGAATAATGGCAATACTGTAGACCAGCCATTTTTTTATAAAAGGGACTTTTTCCCTTAGAAAGGCCAGTCCGTACATGGCGAAAATAATGAACACCCAGAAGGTGGCTGGTCCGTACCTAGAGGTCAACGGAAGAATGTAAAGTAGTGCCAACGAAAAATTCATGGCAATAAAAAGCGCTAACAAAACGCCCCGTTTTAAGTCTTTTTTTAGCAAGGCATAAATTCCCAATAGACCCAATATCAAAAGCAAGGTCGAAATAATGTTGATAAAAGGTATGGGAAAGGTGATTGCCAAAAAGTAGAACATAACTTCATAAAAGCTGCTCCAAACCCACAATGGGAACTCGGCAATACTGCTTGGAGGAAAACCATAGGCATGAGTGTCGCCCATAGCATCCTTTACAGTAGGGTCCAGCGCCATTAAGGTGTAGAGAACGGTGAGCACACCTCCCAAAATCCAAAGACTGCTTGTTAAAACTAGGTTGAGCTTTTTGTTTTCCTTGGATGCGGTCCAAAACAGATAAGGTACGGCCCCCGCCAAAAATGCGGTGCAGATTAGGGAAGAAAATGTTCCAAATCCACCGATTAAACCGACCAACAAATATTGCCACTTTTTTAAAGGGCCTTCCTGCATCCTAAGCAATGAAAGCGTAATAAAAACAATATACATCAGTTCTACAGCATAGGGCTTTGCCGAGGTGCCGTAAAACCAAGAACCCAGAGCGGTACAAATTAGGGCCATTGTTATTACCAAGTATAAGCCTTTAAGGTATCGGGCGGTTATTTTGTAAAGCAGGAACAGTGCAGTGATGGAGCATATTACCTGGTACAAACGCAATAACAGCTCGCTGGACTGGCCCACGAGCAATAATAATCCCTTTTGCACTAGATAATAACCCGGTGCCACTACTTGATTGTACTCGGGCTGTGTTGTTAAGAGTTCGCTCATCGACATGTTTTCCAGATTGACAACATTGAACAATTCGTCCATCCAATACGATATACCTCCCAAGTACTGCACAACTCGAATCAATATGCCAATAATAAATACAACAATCAGTGAGATTCTGGTCCATTTTCCTAGAGCGGAAAAAGAGACATGCTCTGGTTTTAGAGTTTCCATAAATTGAGGTTAGTGTGTAACTGACTAAAAATCAGAATAAAAAATGAAAAAAGCAATAGATGTCCAGAAATTTGGAGAAGGAACTGCTCGGGTTTTAATCTTTTGTGTGCCGGGTAATTGAAGATTTTAATGAAAAGAAAAACCTGTTTCTGTAATGAAGAAATGTTTGCTCTTAACGATACCCATCATTCAGCCCCAAACCATCTTGAATCATGGGAAGTATTTTTTCCAGCCTACGCAATTTGGTTTTCTCTTGTTTGGCCTCGGCAATGTACTCGCAGAACTCTTTTTGTTTGTAGGGCGTAAATTTTTCAAAGGAGGATTTTAAAACGGAATCACTGTCAAGTTTGGATTGGAGCAATTCAGGAACCTCTACCTCTTTGGTTTTCTCGGCTTTTATTTCCAATCCTTTTTTCTGGTTGTCCAGTGCCTCCTTCATATAGCCAAGTACTATTTTCTCGTCCACTTCATCCAAGCTCTGGAACTTCCAATGTCGCATCCCCTTGGTCTTGCCATCCTGTGCATTCTCCAAAACCTTTTTTGGATCCTTTAAAAATACACCGTTAAAGAACCAGACCCCAAAGTGGTTTTTGAACTTGCAAATACCAAAGACATTCTTGTTGTTCAGCGTGTATACCGGAATACTCCATTTAAAATGCTCCTCGGCCTCGGTTTTCAGGGCAATTTCCCTCAAAAAGTTAATCCCTTCCCTAAACGGATGTGCCTTGGTATAATATGCTTCCAGTTTTTCGCCCCTATCCATAGTTATCTGATTTGACTTGCAGTAAGTTCGCAAATTTTTACGATAACCATCACTGCTTTTTGCATGCTTTCCAAAGGAACGTACTCGTATTTTCCATGAAAATTGTGTCCTCCTGCAAAAATATTGGGGCAGGGTAGTCCCATAAAACTGAGCTGAGAACCATCTGTTCCACCACGAATCGGTTTGATAATTGGTTCTATTTGGAGAGATTTCATCGCCTCTTCCGCGATCTCCACAATATGATACATTGGTTCTACCTTTTCCCGCATGTTTTTGTACTGGTCCTCAATGGTAAGATTCACATAATCCCCATATTTTTTGTTGAGCTTTTCCTTGATGTCGTTCAAAAGGTCTTTTCTTGCCTGAAAATGCACTGCATCGTGATCACGGATGATAAGTTCTATTTCTGCCTTTTCAATTTCCCCTTTGATTTTGTGTACATGGAAGAAGCCTTCCCGCCCAGTAGTGTGCTCAGGAACCTCACTTGGAGGCAAATGGGTTAAATAGTCGTTGGCAATCCCAATGGCGTTTACCATTTTATTCTTTGCATATCCGGGATGCACACTTTTTCCCGTTATGGTAATTTTGGCCTTTGCGGCATTGAAGTTTTCATATTCCAGTTCGCCCACCTGACTGCCATCCATGGTGTAGGCCCATACGGCGCCGAATTTTTCCAAATCAAATTTGTGTGCACCGCGTCCAATTTCTTCATCGGGAGTGAATGCAATCCTAATTTTGCCATGTTTGATCTCGGGATGTTGAATCAGGTATTCCATTGCCGTGATAATTTCAGCAATACCTGCTTTGTCATCAGCGCCCAAGAGAGTAGTACCATCGGTGGTAATCAAGGTTTGTCCTTCGTAAGCCTTTAAATCTTCAAAATAATCGGGAGATAGGACAATGTTGTTCAACTTGTTCAGTACAATATCCTTTCCATCATAATTTTCAATGATCTGAGGTTTTACATTTCTGCCCGAGAAATCCGGGGAGGTATCAAAATGTGAGACAAAACCAATAGTCGGCACCCTTTTTTCAATATTGCTGGGCAGGGTTGCCATAATGTAGGCGTTCTCGTCAATGGAGACCTCTTGCATACCGATTTGGTGCAGTTCCATCACCAATTTTTTGGCAAGGTCCCATTGTTTTTCAGTACTTGGAGTAGTTTGCGAATACGGGTCACTTTGGGTATCAGTGGTCACGTAATCTAAAAATCGGGACAATAATTTTTCCATGGTCGGGTGTCGAGTTTCATCAAAAATAATGCTTATTCAAATGTAATTTTGCAAATCAAGGGCATTAATAAGTATCTTTCACGAACCATTAAAATCAACTTCACTTGAAACCGCTAGTATATTTTCTTTTTTTGATATCTGGATTTTACGGAACGGCCCAGATGGATTGTATTTTAGGTGTTGGCGGTAGGGATAACGAGACCATTACCAAAGTTTTTGAGCTGACGGAAGAGCAGCGGGAGAACTTAAAAAATTGGAGCGCCGAACTAAAAATCAGGAACGATATTTTTAAGGAACGGGCAGAGTACCTAATGAAACAAAACGAGGACAGCTCGCCCGAAGTTCTGATTGAAGTGTCCAGAAAGTACCAATCCTTTATTGATAGCATGGCAAAAAACGTCCACATGATGGATAAAAGACTGTTGGAGAGTTTTACCCAAACACAATATGATAGGTATTTGAAGCTATGCAACCAAATGACCCTGCGCCCCATCTACGTAAATAGGTCTGTTGACGAAAATTGACCGAAATGTTAAGAACTGTTTTAAGAGTTTTTATTTTTGTCCAAAATCCATTCTGAATGTACAAAATCCTTATTCGTCCGGTACTTTTTTTATTTGACCCAGAAGCCGTGCACCACTTTACTTTTAGGGCTATAAAATTTTTTTCAAGATTGGGTTTGGGCGGTATTTTTCGAAAGATTTTTGTTGTTGATAACCCGAGATTGGAACGGGAAGTATTTGGTGTGAGATTTAAGAATCCAGTTGGTTTGGCCGCTGGTTTTGATAAGGATGCCAAATTGTACAACGAGTTTTCGGATTTTGGGTTTGGATTTGTGGAAATTGGAACTGTAACCCCGAAACCACAGCCGGGGAACCCTAAAAAAAGATTATTCAGATTAAAGGATGATAAGGCCATTATCAATAGGATGGGGTTCAACAACAAAGGGGTCTTTGAGGCTGTTGAGCAGTTGAAGAAAAGGCACCGTGTAATTGTTGGAGGTAATATTGGAAAGAACAAAGTAACAGCTAACGAGGACGCATTGAAAGATTATCTCATCTGTTTTGAAGCTTTGTTTGATCATGTGGACTATTTTGTGGTAAATGTGAGTTCGCCCAATACGCCAGGCCTAAGAGAGTTACAGGATAGGGAACCGTTGACCAAGTTGCTGAAAAAGCTAAAAAGTCAGAATAAAAAACTGGCCAAGAGCACGTCCAAGATAGAAAAACCGATATTATTGAAGATTGCCCCTGATTTAACTGACGACCAACTGTTGGACATCATCGAAATTGTTGCCGATACAAAAATTGATGGTGTAATTGCCACAAACACTACTATTGCGCGAAACGATTTAAAATCACACCTTACCTTATCTGAAGAAACTGGAGGATTAAGCGGTAAACCCTTAACTGATAGGAGTACAGAGGTAATCCGATTTTTGGCCGATAACAGTAGAAAAGCATTTCCGATTATTGGGGTGGGAGGTATTCATTCAGAAGCCGATGCATTGGAAAAATTGGAGGCAGGCGCGGATTTGGTACAGCTTTATACTGGTTTTATTTACGAGGGCCCTGCACTTATCAAAAAAATCAACAAAGCCATTTTGGAGAAAATGGATTAAGAAAATATGTACGGTTTGCTAATATTTCTGGAAACCATCAATACCCCTATATTGATTGGCTTTTTAGTCTCATCTTTGGTACTCGCCATTTCGCCGGGACCTGATAATATTTTTGTACTTACCCAAAGTATCAGCAACGGCACAAAATCTGGTTTGGCCACTGTTTTGGGATTGGTTTCGGGCTGTTTGGTGCATACCACACTGTTGGCTTTTGGGGTGTCTGAAATCATTAAACAAAGCGATACCTTGTTTTTTGTCATCAAATTGTTTGGTGCCATATATTTATTGTATTTGGCCTATCAAGTTTATCGTAGCGATGATTCAATTCTTCTGGACGACAAAAACAAAACTGTCAAATCACCCCGAAAACTTTTTTGGACTGGGTTCACCATGAATGTGCTCAACCCCAAGGTCACTATCTTTTTTTTGGCATTTTTTCCTGGTTTTTTGTTCAGTGACAGTCTCAGTACCGTTGTTCAATTTTATATTTTGGGATTGCTTTTTATGCTTTCTGCCCTTATTGTTTTCGGTACAATTGCAGTTTTGGCGGGTAAAATCACCAAGTATCTTTCGCGTCATCAAAAAACAGGATTCTATTTAAAATGGGTTCAGATAGTTGTTTTTGTGGGGATTGCCGTTTATCTATTTTTATCGGATAAATAAGTGCTATTTTTACGAAAGCCTATGTCAAAAGTTAAACTCATAGAATGTCCACGGGACGCCATGCAGGGTATCAAAACCTTTATCCCAACGGATGAAAAGGTAAAGTATATACAATCCTTGCTGGGATGCGGTTTTGATACGATTGACTTTGGAAGTTTTGTATCCCCCAAGGCTATACCGCAGATGCAGGATACAGCAGAGGTTTTGGCAAAGTTGGATTTATCGCGCACCAAAAGCAAGCTTTTGGCCATTGTGGCCAATGTTCGTGGGGCGCAGGACGCATGCGAACATAAAGCCATAGACTATTTAGGTTTTCCTTTTTCCATTTCCGAGAACTTTCAGATGCGGAACACACATAAGACGATAGATCAATCGGTGGAAACGTTAAAGGGAATCTTGGAACTGGCAGATGCAAACAATAAAGAGGTGGTCACCTATATTTCCATGGGGTTTGGGAATCCCTACGGAGATCCTTGGAACGTGGAGATTGTAGGGGAGTGGACCGAAAAGCTGGCCGAAATGGGAACCAGAATACTATCGTTGTCGGATACCATTGGCAGTTCTACACCCGAGGTCATAGATTATTTGTTTTCCAACTTGATTCCCAAATATCCAGATATTGAATTCGGGGCCCATTTGCACACTACGCCCACAAAATGGCACGAAAAGGTGGATGCGGCTTACAAAGCTGGTTGTCGCCGTTTTGATGGTGCCGTTCAAGGATTTGGCGGCTGTCCCATGGCCAAGGACGAATTGACGGGCAATATGCCCACGGAAAAAATGCTCTCCTATTTTACAGCCGAGAAAGCTGATTCGGGTGTCAATTGGATGGTTTTTGAAGCTGCCTATAATAAGGCAACGGAATTGTTCTCCGTGTATCATTAAATCTTTTCAGAACACATAAAATCAACCTTCATTTATTTAGATTGAGTCTAAATTGATATATTTGATGCTTCCAACGATTCATCATTATGAAGTACAACGGTCTATTGCCCAATTTACCCAAAGAATTGCGTGTTTTTATTGCAACTTTCGTGATTGTTCTCTCCGTGGGATACTTCACTGGATTGCTTTTTATCCAAGAAACCGAGTCGACAACCCCAGTTGGGATTGAAGAAAATTACTTGGGCAACGAGGATGATGAGGATGCCGAAGTGATGAAGTTTAAAAAAGGAGAGCGTGAAATGTTGACGGTGGTTCACACACACGTGCTATCCATGTCCCTTATATTTTTTCTATTGGGTGGATTGGTTTGGCTTACAAAGGCTCCGAGAAAACTAAAGCTATTTTTGACCCTTGAACCATTTCTTTCTATTATTCTGACCTTCGGTGGTATCTATGTGATGTGGTCCGGAGTCAGCTGGTTTAGGTACATCGTTGTTTTTTCTGGAATGTTGATGACCTTTACCTATACGGGCTCGGCAATTTTGGTCCTTTGGCAATGTCTGTTTCCGAACAAATTCAAAATATCGAGTATTAGTTCTCAATGAATTGATAGTCGATTTCATCGTGACTTAATAACTCTACCCCTTGCTTTTCAAAGCACAATAAGCTTAATAGTTCGTTGACCTCTTCCTTGTTTACCAAGATGATGAAGTGCTTTTTGCCCACGGAGATTGGAATTTTACGTTGATGGCCCCAATTTTTCAAGTGTTTTTCCCAATAGGGAATATCTAGCTGTTCAATGTATTCTCGTAAAGCGTCTAGCTCCCATTCATACAACTCAAAACAGAGGTTGTTGTATAGTAATTGAAATAATTTGGTGTGGTCACAGAAAGTCAACACCCCATTTTTCGACCGGCTCATCACATTCAAAAATCTGCACATAAAAAAAGATTTGAACCCTAAAGGTAATAATTATATAGAATGATTCTAAATAATCGAACAAATTTCTAGGAGCCGAAAAAATGTAATACGGGCACAGCGAGGTAATCCAATAAATTAGTGGTATATTTGCACGCAATTAATCCGTAATTGCAATGGAAGCTCACCAGAACAAAATTGTTGGAGAAGGACTTACGTACGACGACGTTCTTCTTGTGCCGGCATACTCCGAAGTACTTCCCAGAGAAGTAAATATTCAATCAAAATTTACAAAGAACATCACCATAAATGTCCCCATTGTTTCCGCAGCGATGGATACAGTGACCGAATCCCGTATGGCCATAGCCATGGCAAGGGAGGGCGGTATTGGTGTGCTTCATAAAAATATGACCATAGAGCAACAAGCACTTAAGGTCAGAAAAGTAAAGCGGGCAGAGAGTGGAATGATCATGGATCCTGTTACTCTACCATTGGAATCCTTGGTGCGCGATGCCAAAGCAAGTATGAGAGAGCATAGTATCGGTGGAATTCCCATTGTGGACAGCAACAAAAAGCTGATCGGTATTGTGACCAATCGTGATCTTCGTTTTGAGAAAAATGACGATAGGCCCATTGCGGATGTAATGACGTCCGAAAATTTGGTGACTGTCGCCGAGGGTACTTCACTTCAACAGGCAGAAGTGATCCTGCAAGAGAACAAAATTGAAAAACTTCCGGTAATAAATGACAATGACGAGCTTATAGGCCTCATTACCTTTAGGGATATTACGAAACTTACCCAAAAACCCATAGCCAATAAGGACCAGTACGGACGATTGCGCGTAGCTGCGGCAATTGGCGTCACAGGAGATGCGGTAGATCGTGCAGCAGCCTTGGTCAAGGCTGGCGTAGACGCCGTAATCATAGATACGGCTCACGGGCACACCAAAGGTGTGGTAAGTATTTTAAAGGCGGTAAAGAAATCGTTCCCGGAACTGGAAGTGGTCGTCGGAAACATAGCGACTGCTGAAGCCGCAAAATACTTGGTAGAGGCCGGTGCCGATGCCGTAAAGGTTGGAATCGGGCCAGGTTCCATTTGCACCACGCGTGTTGTGGCGGGGGTTGGATTTCCCCAGTTTTCCGCTGTTTTGGAAGTTGCCGCCGCATTAAAGGGGACTGGTATTCCTGTTATCGCGGATGGAGGAATCCGATATACCGGTGATATCCCAAAAGCATTGGCGGCCGGGGCGGACACCGTAATGTTGGGGTCCTTGCTTGCGGGCACCAAAGAATCTCCGGGAGAAACCATAATCTACGAAGGAAGAAAGTTTAAATCTTACCGCGGAATGGGCTCTGTAGAAGCCATGAAGCAAGGTAGTAAAGACAGATACTTTCAGGACGTTGAGGACGATATCAAAAAGTTGGTTCCAGAAGGTATAGTTGGCCGTGTGCCTTACAAAGGGGAATTAATGGAAAGCATGCACCAGTTTATTGGTGGGCTGCGGGCAGGTATGGGCTATTGCGGTGCCAAGGATATCGAAACCCTTAAAAACAACGCTCGATTTGTAAAGATTACATCAAGCGGAATTCACGAGAGTCACCCACATAATGTTACGATTACAAAAGAAAGTCCGAACTATAGCAGATAAGAAATAAGGTCAAAGCGGCTGGGGAATTTTATTTCCCAGCGTAGCTTTGCCAATCTTTGTCCTTATAAATGTTGTCGCCAAAGTATTTGGCAATCTGCATAAAAGGTTCCACCTGTTGATAACCGGGAACGGGAGATAACATATTTAGAGATTCATCCAAGAAAACAACCGTAGGATAGCTCATTTTTCCCTGTAATAGTGCAGCTGCAAGCTCATGGTAGCCTCTTCTTCCCGAGGGAACATACTTGAAGGTCTTACCTTGATATACGATAGGGTCTTTACCTTCAGCATCCATTTTTACCATATAGAAGTTGTCCTGCATATATTTGGATACTTCGGGGTTTTGAAAAGTGTTTTGGTCCATTTTTTTGCACCATCCGCACCAGTCCGTATAAACATCCACAAAGATTTTTTTGGGTTTGGCATCCGTTTTGGAAAGTTCAACGGCCTCTTCCCATGATATCCAGTTAATATCTTGAGCTTGAATACTAAAGCTAGTGAATACTAGAAAAAGTAAGCTGATTTGGGTAAAAATTGAGCGCATAGTCTTGGTTTTTTGACGTAATCGTCGTCGTATCAATACAAAACTAACGAAAATTGTGCCAAAAAAGTATTGCCTTTAACAGTCTAATAATGCTTTGTGCTTACTTTACGGTTTGCTTTTTTGATGGTTCAAAAAGTTCCTTAACGTCAACTTGATTATTCAAGATATCATCAAAGGTTTCCCTTTTTCTAATCAAATGTGCTTTGCCTTGATACCAAAGTACTTCCGCGGGCCTGTATCTGGAGTTGTAATTGCTTGCCATGGTAAAACAGTAAGCACCGGCATTTTTAAAGCATAGGATGTCCCCTTCGGATATTTCGTTGATTCTGCGGTTGCTTCCAAAGGTATCTGTCTCACAAATGTACCCCACTACGGAGTAATAACGCTCCCTGCCTTTTGGATTGGAAATATTTATAATTTGATGGTTGGACCCATACAGCATAGGTCTTATCAAGTGATTAAAACCTGAATCGATACTGGCAAAAACGGTAGAGGTGGTTTGTTTTACCACATTTACTTTTGCCAAAAAGAAGCCAGCTTCGCTTACCAAGAATTTACCCGGCTCAAAAGCAAGGGTAAGCTCTCTACCATATTCTTTGCAAAACTCATTGAACCTTTTGGTCAATTTTTTGCCCAACTCATCCACATTGGTCTGTATATCACCTTCTTTATAAGGAACTTTAAACCCGCTACCAAAGTCGATAAACTCTAGATCCTTGAAGTTTTTCGCGGTTTCAAAAAGTATTTCCGAAGCATAAAGAAAAACATCAATATCCAAAATATCGCTACCTGTGTGCATGTGAATACCGTTGATGTTCATGTTGGTCAACTCCACAATACGCAATAGGTGTGGAATCTGATGTACGCTGATTCCAAATTTAGAATCGATATGTCCCACGGAGATGTTGGAATTTCCTCCCGCCATCACATGAGGGTTGATACGGATACAAACGGGAATATCAGGGTGCTTGCTTCCAAACTGTTCCAAAATGGAAAGGTTGTCTATATTCACCTGAACCCCTAGTGCTGCGGCTTCCTCAATCTCTTCCAAAGAAACCCCGTTAGGGGTGAAAATGATGGATTCCGGTTTAAACCCGGCCAGAAGGCCTAATTTTACTTCTTGTATGGATACCGTATCCAGACCACTCCCAAGACTGTTCAGCAATCGTAGGATGCTAACATTCGACAAAGCTTTGGCCGCATAGTTCAGCTTTAGATTGGGTACGCCCTTAAAAGCATTGGTGAGCTTTTTGTATTGTGATGTGATCTTATCGGCATCATAAACATATAGCGGTGCGCCAAATTGCTCGGTTAGCTGAAGTAAGTCCTTAGAATTCATATTGTACGGTATTTTGAGCAAAACTATATTTTGTTGTTTATACACGCAAGAAATAAAACATTTTTATCAAAATATAACAAGTTGTTTTATTTAAAACAACTATGGTTTTTTTGGAGTTGCGGATTTAGGTTTTCATCTGTATTTTTAGGCAAATCGCAACAATGAAACTACCCTTATTCCCATTACAGTCGGTATTTTATCCGGGAGAAACGGTGCCGCTACATATTTTTGAAGACCGTTACAAACAATTGATAAACGATTGTAGAAGAGAGGCCATGACCTTTGGTGTTCCGGTTTATATCAACAATTCTATTTCCTATGGCACCGAGGTGCAATTGGTAGAAGTCGTGAACACATATGATACCGGTGAGATGGATGTCGTTTGCGTGGCGCGTCAAGTTTTTAAGGTGCTGAGCTTTGAAAAGCAGATGGAGGGAAAACTTTACGGAGGGGGAGAAATCGAGTTTTTATATCACGAGAACGATGCGGATGAAAGTTTAAGGGAAGAAGTGCTTCAAAAAGTGGAGGAACTATACGATATTATGGATGTGCCATTTGCAAAAACATCGCCAAAACAATTCAACAGTTATTCGTTGGCCCACAAAATGGGTCTCTCCTTTGAGCAAGAATATGAATTATTACTGATGACCAAAGAAACGGACCGCTTGAATTTTATCAAGGCCCATTTAGAAACAACGACCCATGTTCTCAATAAGGTGAATCGAACCAAAGAGGTGATTGAAATGAACGGACATTTCAAAAACTTTGATCCTTTGGACTTTCAAGATTTTAAGTTATAGTTATTCCCTTTGACAAAAGATGCAATTTATAGGTGCTTATCTTTAATTAATCATTTAACATCTTCAATTTGTCAGCGGTGTTTTCTATTTTTGTCTTCAAACAAAAGTAAATTCACAGATGAATCTTCACGAATATCAAGGAAAAGAGATTTTAGCGAGTTTTGGAGTTAGAATCCAGAGAGGGATAGTTGCCCACAACGCCAAGGAAGCGGTAGATGCCGCAAAACAACTTACTGAAGAAACCGGAACCGGATGGCACGTAATCAAAGCGCAAGTACATGCTGGTGGCCGTGGTAAGGGTGGTGGTGTAAAACTCGCCAAAAACTTGAAGGAAGTTGAAGAGTTGGCGGGTAACATTATAGGAATGAACTTGGTTACCCCACAAACATCTGCCGAAGGTAAAAAAGTACATCAAGTTTTGGTGGCCGAGGATGTTTACTATCCAGGTGACAGCGAAACCAGCGAATTTTATATGTCAGTTCTTCTAAATAGAGGCACGGGAAGAAACATGATTATGTATTCTACCGAAGGAGGAATGGATATTGAAGAAGTGGCGGAAAAAACTCCACATTTGATCTTTACTGAAGAGGTGGACCCGGGATTGGGACTGTTGCCTTTCCAAGCAAGAAGAATCGCTTTCAATCTTGGACTTTCCGGAACTGCATTCAAAGAAATGGTAAAATTTGTGATGTCTTTGTACAAAGCGTATGTTGAGAGTGATTCCAGTCTTTTTGAAATCAACCCAGTCTTGAAGACTTCCGATGATAAAATTATGGCAGTTGATGCCAAGGTGACCATTGACGATAATGCACTTTACAGAAGAAAGGCTTATGCGGAAATGCGTGACCTTCGTGAAGAAAATCCAATCGAGGTTGAAGCTCGTGAAGTTGGACTGAACTATGTTGATTTGGATGGAAACGTAGGGTGTATGGTGAACGGTGCCGGTTTGGCGATGGCCACTATGGACTTGATAAAAATGGCAGGTGGTGAACCAGCTAATTTCTTGGACGTAGGAGGTACTGCTGATGCCAAAAGGGTAGAAGAGGCCTTCCGTATTATCCTTAAAGATCCAAACGTAAAAGCAATCCTTATCAATATCTTCGGAGGAATCGTTCGTTGCGATCGTGTTGCCCAAGGTGTTGTGGATGCCTATAAAAACATGGGAGATGCCATTCAGGTTCCAATTATTGTAAGGTTGCAAGGAACCAATGCCGAGTTGGCGAAGGAAATTATCGATAACTCTGGCTTGGCGGTACATTCAGCTGTACAATTTAAAGAAGCTGCAGATAAGGTAGAGGAAGTGTTGAGCTAGTTCTACCACTTAAAAATAGAAAAGGGCAACGTTTTATTAACGTTGCCCTTTTTTTATTTCACAATGTATCCGTCATAAATTTTAGTGCTTTTCTATACTGTTAACAATATTCCCTACGTATTCAATAAGTTCTTTCTAATCCTTTGAATTCTTTACAAAGAAAGGGGCTCATTTAGTGATATTGTTGCAGAGGTAACTACATTAAACATTTGTTAAATCGTTAAAGAGTGTAACAATTATGTTTTTTTATCGTCTTATTTTTGAGGTGTCATTAAAAAGGGAGTTTAATCAACTCTAAATATTGACATATTGTTAATCATCAATTTTAATCAAAAAACAAAAAATCATGAGAAAATTTAAAACGATTACGGTAGCATTGGCATTTTTTGCAACTATGAGTGCTTTTGCAACAAAAGGAAAGAAAGCTACAAACGACAACAACCTTTCCGGTCAGATTTATGAAATGTTGAAGGACAATCAATTTAATGCCGACCAGAATGAGTTGACAGCAGAAGTGAAGTTCATCGTTAACGAAAAAGGTGAATTGATCGTACTTTCTGTAGAGACCAAAGATGAAGTTTTAGAAGGTTTCGTAAAAAGCCGTTTAAACTATAAAAAGGTGCAATTGGACAATGTCGCACCGGGTAGGGTTTACGAAATCCCAGTACGTATTACCGCTTAAAAACGGGAATTGTTTGAGTTAGTTAGAAAAAGCCCTGAATTTCAGGGCTTTTTTGTGTACTAAAATGAGCTGTTTTGGAGTTATCTATTTAAGATTGCTAACAAAAACCTTAATTTATGGGTAGTTACGAGGAAAAACTGAGCATTCTCTCCGAGATGATCGCCTTTGCCAGAGTAGATCATTCCCTGAAACAATCGGAATATGATTTTTTACTGAAAGTAGCCCATAGTCTGGAGATAGATAAAGATGTTCTCGATGGTCTCCTCAAACAAAAATCTCCCAAAATTCGATTAAAAACCCAAGCAGAACGGATTGTACAGTTCCATAGACTTATGCTTTTGATGAACATAGATCAGGAACAACATAAAAAGGAGATTGATACACTTTATAATATTGGCTTGAAAATGGGTTTGCCTCCATCTGCTATAACTCAGGTGTTGGAGGTGATGCACCGCTACCCAGACAACATTGTTCCGCCCGATGTGCTTATAAATATCTTCAAGGCACACTATAATTAATGTCAAATTGACGCCTTTCCTGTTTTATTTCATGCCAAATAGACATGTATTTTCTGTTGGTATAAGTTTTGTCTTATACATGGTGATTTGAATGTTTAACTAAAAATTGAATCGCCATGAGTATAGTAAAAAGAAATAACCTGTTTTTTCCATCCTTGATGAACGATTTTGTAAGTCCTGATTGGTTCGGCGGAACTGAAAAGTGGAATACATCGGTTCCCGCAGTAAACATAAAGGACAATACGGAAGGATATGAATTGGAACTTGCCGTTCCAGGTATGAAAAAAGATGATTTCAAAGTTGAGATCGACAATGATGTCTTGACCATTTCCAGTGAAATGAAAACTGAGAATGAAGAAAGCAATGATAATTATACAAGAAAGGAATTCTCATATTCCTCATTTAAAAGAGCCTTTACATTGCCTGAGACCGTAGACGGTTCCAAAATCGACGCTAAGTACGAGGATGGAGTGTTGAAATTGACATTGCCCAAAAAACAAGAGGCTTTGCCAAAACCAAAAAGATTGATAGAGATTGCATAAGACATTAGAACACCAACTATAGGTGTTTCATGATGGTTGGATTAGTTGGTTAGTTGAGAAGCGCTCCTGCATATGCGGGGGCGCTTTTTTTATTCCTTTTCCTGAAGCATTTTTATCTCGTCCCTTAGTTTGGCCGCTTGCATAAAATCGAGCTCTTTGGCCGCTTTTTCCATAGCTTTTCGCTTCTCCCTGATCAATTTTTCCTTTTGATCTTCAGTGATATATTTTAGATCAGGTTCGGCAGCTCTCAATTCTTCCTTTTGAAAGTGGTAGGTGGATACGGAATTTTTGGCCAATGCGCTATCTAGGTTTTTCTTTAATGCTGTAGGAGTGATGTTATTCTCCTTGTTGTACGTCATCTGCTTGTCCCGACGATAATTGGTTTCGTCAATGGTCTTTTGCATGCTTTCGGTGATTTTGTCCGCATACATTATGGCCTTTCCGTTTAAGTTACGCGCAGCTCGGCCCACGGTCTGTGTCAGAGAGCGGTTACTACGTAAAAAACCTTCCTTATCCGCATCCAAAATGGCCACCAGGGATACTTCTGGTAAATCCAAACCTTCACGTAAGAGGTTTACACCTATCAGCACATCAAAAAGCCCTTTTCGTAAATCCTGCATAATTTCCACTCGCTCCAGTGTATCCACATCACTATGGATATAGCGACAACGGACATCGATTCTGGTTAGATATTTAGTGAGCTCCTCTGCCATGCGTTTGGTCAGGGTGGTGACCAATGTGCGCTCGTCCAGTTCTACCCGTTGTTGAATCTCTTCTATCAAATCATCAATTTGATTTTCACTGGGCCTAACTTCGATTACGGGATCCAATAATCCTGTTGGGCGGATAATCTGTTCCACATAAACCCCTTCGCTCAATTCCAATTCGTAATCGGCAGGGGTCGCACTCACGTAGAGTACTTGATTTTGAAGGGTTTCAAACTCTTCAAACTTTAACGGACGGTTATCCATGGCCGCTGGCAAACGGAATCCATATTCCACCAAGTTCTCTTTTCTCGATCGGTCACCACCGTACATGGCGTGCACTTGGGGTATGGTCACGTGGCTTTCATCTATGACCATCAAATAGTCATCCGGAAAATAATCCAACAAACAGAAGGGGCGCGTTCCGGGTTTTCTCCCGTCCAAATACCTTGAGTAATTCTCGATTCCGGAACAATATCCCAGTTCGCGAATCATCTCAAGGTCAAAATTGGTGCGCTCCTCCAAGCGTTTGGCCTCCAGAGGCCGACCGATTTCCTTGAAATAATCTATTTGCTTCACAAGGTCATCCTGTATCTCCTTTATGGCATTCTGAAGCACATCTGGAGAAGTAACGAACATATTCGCCGGGTAAATGTTCAGTGTATCGTATATTTCAATGACATTGTTGTTATATGGGTCCAATGCTTCGATTTCCTCAATTTCATCACCAAAAAAATGAATGCGGAAGGCGTGGTCCGCATAGCCGGGGAATACATCCACTACATCTCCCTTTACCCTAAAGTTCCCGTTTTTGAAATCTGCCGTGGTACGAGCATACAGGCTTTGTACCAGTTGCTTCAACAACTTGGTTCTGGAGATGACCTGATCTCTGTGAATGGTGATAACGTTCTTTTGAAATTCTACAGGGTTTCCGATACCGTACAGACAGGAAACGGAAGCGACGACAAGGACATCACGTCTTCCGGATAGGAGAGAGGAGGTGGTACTCAATCGTAATTTCTCGATATCCTCGTTAATGGAAAGGTCCTTTTCAATATAAAGTCCGCTCGTGGGGATATAGGCCTCTGGCTGATAATAATCGTAGTAGGATACAAAATATTCCACCGCATTGTTGGGAAAAAATTGCTTGAACTCCGAATACAATTGTGCCGCCAGGGTCTTGTTATGGGCCAATACCAAGGTAGGTTTCTGAACAGATTCCACCACATTGGCAACGGTAAATGTTTTTCCGGACCCGGTAACCCCGAGCAAGGTTTGATGTTGGGCCTTGGACTTAATGCCCTCTACCAATTGTCGTATGGCCTCGGGCTGATCGCCCGTTGGCTTAAAGTCGGAAACTACCTGAAATTTCATAAAGTAAAAATACTAAAGGCAGTCGCTAAATAGAAGCAAAGCTCTAATATTCTTGCACGATGTTGTTACAAATCGCGTTTCTTCAACAAGGCGTAGGATAAATAGATGAAAATGGCCGTCCAGATAATGACTATGAAGAACTCATACCAATATACATGGTAGTCGAACTTCATATCCTCTCCAATCTGTTGTCCAATATTTTGTACCGCAGAGAGTCTTGTAAAGGGTTCTTTGATCAAATTGGACATGGATTCCAACGGGAAGAAGCGTTTTACTGCTTTAGCGGCTTCCCAACTCATTACTTTCCAGCCCAATAAACCAAATACCACTTGCTCAAATATGGTCCATAGGATGAGGAAACCGAGGGCAAAGGCAGAGCGTTTCACTAAAATCCCCAAGAAAAGACAGAATGAGAAGAATCCGACCAACTTGATAAAGAAAGCGGGCAAAAACTCCAAATCAGAGAATATAATGGACATTTCGTTGTAGTCCGAATATGCCAAACCAAGAATCATGGAGACCACGAAAACAAATAAGGTGGATATCAGTGCAAAGGATATTACCGTAAGAACTTTGGAAGTAATGAATTCCTTTTTGGATAATCCGTCTATCAAATTTTGTTTTATGGTCTTGTTGCTGTATTCGTTGGACATCATGGAAACGATAACAATGGCCAAAAACAGTTTAAACAATGCAGTTACAAAGGTGTTGAAGTGCCAAATGTAGGGGAAGTTGAATATGCCTTGGTCGGCAAGATGGAACTCTACCGGGCCAATATCAAATTTAATGGCGGCGATAAGTGCGATGGAAGTCAAGAGCACAAAATAGGAGATGATCAGCACCTTGCTGGCCCTATTGTTCCACAGTTTTATGAATTCTATTTGTAGGAGACGTAACATTCGTTTTTTGATTATTGGTTCTTGGTCAGGGTTAAAAATTGTTCCTCAAGGCTTTCTTTTCGCTTCACAAGATGAGAAAGCGTAATCCCTTTTTCGAACAACATTTTGTTCAAGCTTTCGGCATCCATTTCCTCTTTTAAATAGGCAGTTAGCGTTCCATTGAAGTTTTCTATTTTGCCGAAACTGGCACTTTTTTCCAATAGCGTTCGCAATTGGTCCAAGTCGGTGGATCTTAATTCAAAAAAACCATGACTTGCCAGCATACTGTCCACAGGACCGGAGTAAAGGTTTTCTCCTTTTCTAAGGATGATAACATGGGAGCATACCTTTTCCACCTCGTCCAATAAGTGCGATGCCAATAGAATCGTGGTACCCTGATTCGCAATGGTTTTGATGATTTCCCTAATTTGATGGATTCCCTGAGGGTCTAACCCATTGGTGGGTTCATCTAGAATCAATATTTCCGGGTCGTTAAGTAGGGCAGAGGCAATCGCCATACGTTGTTTCATGCCCAATGAATATGTCTTGAACTTACTGTTACGACGGTCCCAAAGCCCGACCAATTCCAGTTTTTCCTGGATCTTGGTTTCCGGTACATCTTTTATTTTGCATACCAACCTTAAGTTTTGAATAGCATTCATGTAAGGATAAAAATTGGGGCGCTCAATAATGGCCCCCACTTTTTTTAGGGCATCATGGGTAGTTGTTGAGCCGTCGAACCAACTAAATTCTCCAGAAGTACGGTTTACAACGTTCAAAATAATCCCCAATGTGGTCGATTTACCACTTCCATTGGGTCCCAAAATGCCATAAACGTTCCCCTTTTCTATAGTAAAGGAGAGGTCGTTGACTGCGGTGAGATAACCAAATTTTTTGGTAAGATGGTTTACGGTAAGTATTGTTTCCAAAAGATGCTATCGTTTTTTGAATGGTTTATACTAACTTGACGAAGTATATTACAATTTGTTACAAATAATCGAATACAATGTCGGAAGAAAAGTTGATGTCGAAAAAGAAACCTGCTTACCCCATAAGCAAGGAACTTGATGAATATTTGGAATATTATAACCGAAAAATAGAAATCCCAATCCATTATGATGACCTTCTCAGGTTCTCGGGAAGTGTTTCGGTGTATGACGCCAATGACGAGGATACGCTTTGGGTACGAGTGTTTTATCCAGAGTTTGACAGGGATGAGATAGACCTGGCGCTAAAGCGGGTTTACTCCAATTTTGTTTCGGATGGTAGTGATAAGATTTTCCAATATCTGAACGTGGATTACGTGGACTACTGCACGTTTGGTAACTCAAAGCCCTTTAGGATCAAAGTGCGTAACATTTTGAACGACAACTATACCCTATTCTATGTAAAAAAGACCGATGCCTCGCGGGTTTATGGATTGGAGTTGGAGCATATGTTGTCGCCGTACAACCTCAATTTTGTCATTTATCAAAATACATTGATCGAGGAGCATATTGTAGGTATTCCTGGTGATGTGTTCTTCAAAAAAAATCTGCCCGAATGCTCAGAATTTGATAAAGCGCAGATTGCCAAGGAATTCGTAAAGTTCAATGAGCGTTGTATGATTCGGTTGTTGGGCGATATGCGCTCGTACAACTATGTTATTGTGCCCACGCACGATTTTGATAGTGTGAACTACAAAATCAGGGCCATCGATTTTGATCAACAATGTTATGAAGGAAAAATAAAAGTCTATCGTCCCCAATTTTTTAAGGAGAACAAGGTAATGGTCGATTTGGTGCAGAGCAAATTGACGGTCGACTCTGTGAATCAATATATTGTGGAAGAACGCTCCATTATCGCCAAAAGGATATTGAGTTGGGGCAGAAGGCTCAAGCGACTGTTGGATGTATGCGAAGTAGACACCATTGCCCCGCCAGAAAATATAGAAATGCTCAAAACGCAGTTATTGGACCTTACGGGAGATATCAATTTTCGTGATAGCAAAACAATGGGCGAAGTGCTTATACACGCCTTGGATTTTGTAAAACGAAACTACGAAGATGTAAGTATGAAACAGATTATAGATAAAAAGTTCTAGCTTTTCTGTTCTTTGTTGAAATACACGAGGTAGTAGTACATCTGCCTTTCTTCATCCCAACCTTTTTCCACAAATTTTTCTGCGGATTCCGGGTTGATGAAATCCATTTTTATCTGAATGTTGGTGTCTAGATTAATGACATTCTTGATTTTTTTACGGGCATCGCTCACCGCTTTGTTAGCAATATCAAAATTGGAAACATCCTCAATGCTATATTTTGGACCTTTCTCAACCTTGTAGTGCTTGAATTCCGGTATCAGTTCAGGGTTTTCCATCACCTCGTTCAAGAATGAGGTCTCCTCAAAATTATCGTTTTTGGCAAAGTGGTTCACCGCACGGTTCATGAACATGACCTCTTGCTGTTTGTCCTCGGCCGGTAATACCACATCCTTTGCGAAGTTTTGGCAGAACTTCAGGTAATTCTTTGTGTAGAAGTTGTCATCGGTCAATGGCAGCACTCCCAAAAAGTTTTCCAGCCAGTATTTAGCATCATAACGGTTGCTATCTACGGAAAGAACTTTAAATCCTTCTTCTTTGTTGATGTTGAAAACGATGCACCCCTTGTCAAGCTTATTGATGTTGATGCCTTGTCGAATCATAATCTCCAAGTTGTGCTCATTTTCTTCAAATTGAAGGAAATCGTGCTTCAACTCACTTTTAAAAATACCAACGGCATCCGTTTTTTGGTTGTCTATCACCATATCCGAAAAATGGACCACGTATACCTCGCCGCTTTTTATATGCGGGTGGTTGGATTGTTCAAAAAGATAAGTAGTAATCTTTTTGGAAAGCCTGTGGTTGTCAGATGGATTTTCAAAAATACCAGTTACCGCCGCATGCACCTCATTGAACTCCAAATCTACCTCATGACCAAACTTGTAGTAATTTTCCTCCTTTTCCCTAAACGGTTTAAAAAAGTATTCCTTTAAAAGTCCTGCCATTTCATCGTTCAGCGAAAAAGGTTCTGCGGATAAAAAGGCAGACTCATTTTTACTTTTGTTGCCAACACGATGAAGTGAAATACTTTCAATTTGGGCGTTATATAGGTTTAGCATGTTAAGATTAAATGTTAATGGTTAAAGCTTGGTCAAGAGTTAGGTTAGTTCCAGTTTTCATCAAAGTCCATGTCGTCGTAGCTGTCCAAAAGGTCGTCATAGTTTCCGTCTTCCTCCTCATTGGAGTCTGCTTCGAACTGTTTTTCCGGTGGGGCATCGGGGAGTTCACCAAAGGTGAACAATACATTTGGGTATATTCTGCCATCTTCTTTTTCAACAATATCGGCAAGTTCCACAAAAAACGTCCACATGCTAAAAAAGTCGTAAACATAAATCAACTTCGGATTATTTTCGGTCATCACATCATCCAAAGTAGTTTCGTTCATCAACCGGATATCGGAACCGTTCTCGCTCATATCAAAAAGAGCAATTTCCTCATCTTGGTTCCATTCCTCGTCACACGTATAAAAAGAGGCCATTTCACTTCCCTCAAAACCAAAAGCTTGGGTTATGGCATTGTGAAAATCCTCCAAGGTATTTTGGTCTTCAATTTCGATATCTCGAAAGATATCTTCCTCAGCATCAAGTATTATCCTGATTTTATAAATCATCCATCAAATTTTAGAGTGGGCACAAAGGTACAATAAATAGGGCTTATTTAGAGAACCTGTGCAGGGTAAAAGTCATGGCTGCCAAAAGGAAAAATGCACCTATTTGATGCGCGATTCCCAGCCACAGGGGCACGGCGTAAACCAAAGTGAGCACACCCAATACAAATTGCACAAAAACCAATGCCAGCAATGCTTGTAATCCTTTTTCTTGAAGCGTAGTCCTCTGAATTTTACGGGTTCTGTACCAAATCAAAGCTATAAACCCTACTACGATGTACGCTAAATATCGGTGTACAAACTGAACCCCGCTCTTGCCTTCGTAAAAGTTTTTTATCAGGGGTTGCTGCTCAATATAAACGGTTTCGTGAATCAACTTGCCATCGCTCATCAAGGGCCAATAGTTGTGAATAAAACCGGCATCCAAACCGGCAACAAAGGCTCCCCAAATGATTTGGAGCAGCAAAACCACAAGCCCAGCTCTTACTAAGTTCCTGATTTTCTTGTTGATTTCTTTTTTCTCTGGATAGATTAAATCCAGGGCTACCCATAAACTGTAGGCAAAGGTTAGAAAAGCGGTGGTCAAATGTGCGGCCAATCTAAAGTGACTCACATCGGGACGGTCCACAAGCCCACTTTTTACCATGTACCAACCCAAAAAACCTTGGAATCCACCTAAAAAGAGCAGGACCAGACATTTTTTTACGGTCGGACTGTCCAATTTCTTCTTGAATAAAAAATACAGGAACGGAATGATGAACACAATCCCTATAAACCTTCCAATAACCCTGTGAAGCCACTCCCAAAAATAGATGTCCTTGAATTCCTCAATTCCAAAATGATAGTTGAGCTTTTGGTACTCAGGATATTGTTTGTACAGGTCAAAGGCTTCCTGCCATTCTTGCTCGTTCATTGGGGGAATGGTACCGTGAATCAATTTATAGTCGGATATGGAAAGCCCGGAATGGGTAAGGCGTGTAATACCGCCTACCAGAACCATCACAAAAATTAGAAAACACCCAGTGAGCAACCAATACACTACATATTTGTTCTTTTTCATTCGGAGTGGACTTTTAGGTTCATTTTTCTGCCTTTCTCCAACATAAAGTTATAGGCAGCTTCATATTCGTTAGGGATTTCCCCTTCCAAAATTGCCTCTTTGATGGCGTCTTTGATGATGCCGATTTCTTTGGAAGGTTTCAGGTTGAAGGTCTTCATAATCTCTTCGCCTGTAACCGGTGGTTGAAAGTTCCGAACGTGGTCACGCTCTTCTACTTCCACTATTTTTTGGCGTACAATCTTAAAATTGTTCTTGTATTTTTCCTGTTTGCGAGGATTCTTTGTTGTGATGTCCGCCTCACAAAGTGTCATGAGGTCTTCCACAAAATCACCGGCATCAAAAACCAATCGTCGTACCGCGGAATCGGTCACGTGGTCTTCTGATAAAATGATGGGCCTTGAACTCATCAATACCATTTTCTGTACAAACTTCATTTTCTCGTTCAGTGGAAGACGAAGTCTTTTGAAAAGTTTGTAGACCATTTTGGCGCCTACGAATTCGTGGGCGTGAAAGGTCCAGCCGATTTTTTTGTGGAATTTTTTGGTGGGTGCCTTCCCGATATCGTGTAGCAATGCGGCCCAGCGCAACCATAGGTTGTCCGTGGTTTCCGAAATGTTGTCTACCACTTCCAAGGTGTGCCAAAAATTATCTTTATGGCGTTGGCCTTCTATTTCTTCAATGCCTTGCAAAGCAGTAAGCTCTGGCAATAGTATAGATAGAAGCTCAGTTTTGTGCATCAACGAAAATCCTATGGACGGTTTTGAACTCATCAATATTTTGTTGAGTTCGTCCACGATACGTTCCTTGGAAACAATTTTGATACGGTCTTTGTTCTCCGTAATGGCCTGAAGCGATTGTAGCTCAATGGTAAAATGCAGTTGTGTTGCAAACCGAATGGCACGCATCATCCGTAGTGGGTCGTCGGAATAGGTAATGCCAGGCTCCAAAGGGGTTCGAATGATTTGCCTATCCAAATCCGCTAAACCATCAAACGGGTCTAAAAGTTCTCCAAAATTAGATTTGTTCAATGCCAAAGCCATGGCATTTATGGTGAAATCGCGGCGGTTTTGGTCGTCTTCCAAAGTGCCGTCTTCCACAATGGGCTTTCGACTGTCCCGATTATAGCTTTCTTTGCGGGCACCCACAAATTCAAGCTCTAAATCCTTGTGCTTGATCATGGCCGTACCGAAATTCTTGAATACCGAAATCTCTGGTTTCCCCTTTAGTTTGGAGGCTACTTTTTTGGCAAGGTCTATTCCACTGCCAATGGCAACGATATCAATATCTTTGGGTGTACCTCTTTTTAAAAAGTAATCACGTACAAAACCACCGATGACGTAAGCATCTACGCCCAACTCATCTGAAGCTTCACCAATAAGTTTAAAAATAGGATGTTGTATTGCCTTTGTATGGAATTCCTTCGCCATTCTTATTCCCGAATAACCTTCACCTGTCCGTCGTTACTCAATTTAATGATAGAGGAGGGGGAAGGGTTTATATTTTCCTCGGGCAAATTTACCACATAGTCCACTCCTTTTAAAATTTCTTCCTCAATATCCTTGAATTGTTTTGGGGTTGGATTGCCCGAAATATTGGCGGAAGTTGACACTATCGGTTTCCTGAATTTATTGATGAGGTATTGACAGAATTTATCGGAAGCCACACGAATCGCCAGTGTATTGTCCTCGGCCACCAGATTGCTTGCGATTCCAATAGGTTCATCAAATACAATGGTGGTAGGTTTGGTTGCCAAGTCCATAATGTCGTAGGCCACTTCGGGTACTTCTTTAACATGCCGTTCCAACATGGCCTGGTTGGCCACCAAACAAATGAGCGCCTTGGTGTCTTCGCGCTTTTTGAGTGCATATACTTTTTTTACGGCTTCAGGATTGGTCGCATCGCAGCCAATGCCCCAGACCGTATCGGTAGGGTAGAGGATAAGCCCGCCTTCTTGCAGTACTTTATTGCAGTTGTTGATTTCTTCGATCAATGTTTTAGAATTTTAGTTGAAAATGTTCGGTCAAAGACTCCCATTGTATTCTGTTTTTATCCATCCCGATATTCCCTTTTTTTAACGAGACTTTTTGTGATCCCCAAATGGGAATCGGCTCTTTTCCACTATTGGTAGCTTGAATTGAATTTGTCCCCTTTAACAGCCCCATAATTTTGAACCATAAATCGTCTGCATTGGGGGCAAGCCTTAAAAACAACTCCCTGTCAAAAACTTGTGTATCCATGGTGTTTGGAGGATAGAGAGTGCCTCCCGCACCGATGGGCAGTATAAGTTTTTTGTTTTTGCATTCTGCTAGATCGGAATTCCATTGTTTGTACGGTAGTAGCTCTCCCGATTTATTGTAGGTTATGCAGCGGGTTTGGTTTGCGATGATTTTATCAGGGTTCTTTTGATGGGCTTCATAAAGGTTTGACAACCAGTTTTTGCGATACATCATATCATCATCACAAGTAACAATAATTTTTTCAGGGTATATTTTTAGCGGTTCTACCAACTTTCTATGTGAACTATAGTAATCTGTAAACTCTATACTGAAGATATTTCCAACTAGGTCATTAAGTTTTTTTGGAACTTTATTCTTTAGGTCTTCATGCAGCCACAGTAAAATTTTTTTGGGCAGCACATCTTGATTCAATAAACTGCGGATAGTAAGGTGGACTATGTCCAGTCTGGATGGAATCGATGCCAGCGAAACAATAACTGGAACGCATTTTTTATGAGAAATCAGCCTTTCTTTGGATTGCCTGGTTAGATTGGCCTGATAAAAAAGTGAAACAGGAATTTCCTTGACCTTCATTCTAGGAGTTTAGAATCACAAAATTAAGCATATGAGATAACATTTAATATTTCTATTTTTGCCCAGATGAACCTAAACGAAACAGAATCACCAAAAATATCAGTAATCATAAGCACCTATAATGCCGAAGAGTGGCTGAAAAAGGTGTTGTGGGGGTTCAATTGCCAGCTCTTCAAGGATTTTGAAGTGGTTATTGCAGATGATGGTTCTGGTCCCAAGACCAAAGAATTATTGGAGGAAATGTCCAAGAAGGTGTTTTATAACATCATTCATGTGTGGCAAGAGGATGATGGCTTCCAGAAATCTAGGATTTTAAATAAAGCGGTCGAAGCCTGTAATGCGGATTACATCATTATGACAGATGGTGACTGCATTCCAAGAGAGGATTTTGTAGAGGTGCATTACATTAACAAGGAGCAGGGGTATTTTATTTCAGGGGGGTATTATATGCTTCCTATGAACATTTCCAAAATGATTACTTTGGAGGATATCGAAAAGCAGAAATGTTTCAATATTAATTGGCTTAAGGAAAAAGGTATTCCGAAGACTTTCAAGAACAACAAGCTTACCGCTAGTGGAATAATATCTAAGTTATTGAACACGGTTACTCCGACCAATGCCAGTTGGAACGGTCATAATTCCTCAGGTTGGAAAAAGGATATATTAAATGTAAACGGTTTTGACGAACGTATGCAATATGGCGGACAGGACCGTGAGTTGGGCGAGCGCTTGTTCAATTTTGGAATTAAATCCAAACAATTGCGCTATAGTGCGGTCTGTGTGCATTTAGACCATAAAAGGGGGTACAAAACACCTGAATCCATTGCCAAAAACCAAGCTATTCGTAAAGAGACAAGATTAAAAAAAGTAGTTTGGACGCACTATGGCATCACCAAATAATAGGCAAGCTCATTTTTCTTCTCCAAACGTTTTAACTCTCTGAATCTTTCCAAAACGCCAAGGGCGTTCAAGTAACAAATGGTCCATCCTTTTTTGCCATCCAAAATCCCTACACGGAGGATGTAGTGGTTGAAGAATTTCCAAATGGGTTTCACCGTCATCAATACATAGTTAAAATGCTTTTCTTTGTAGAAATCCTCTTTGGCCTTTAATTGGCCATACTTGAGCATTTTCCCTTTGTAGTCTTCATAGTTTTTATAGCAAAAATGGGTCAACTTTTCTTTTAGGATTCCAGATTTACCATCCACTACCAAAGTTTCATGAACAATTTTTTGATCCGTAAAATGAGCTTTGCTCTTTCGGAAAAGTCTATAGTTTTTGTCCGTTTGCCAACCACTGAAGTTCAAAGGTTCGTTTTGGAACATAAACTTTCGGTAGAACCAATAAGCTTCGTGGGCATCTGGATTATTAATGGTTGCTAAGATTTCCTTTTGAAGACTTTCTGTGACCACTTCATCGGCATCCAAGAACAAAACCCAATCGTTGGCTGCTTGTTTGAGCGTAAACGACTTTTGAGCGGTGAAGTTTTCAAAAGGATTTTGAATCACCTTCACTTTTGGATGGTTCAAAAGATACTCGTAGGTGCCGTCGGTACTATAGGAATCAACGACCAATATTTCATCAGCGAAAGAAACGGAATCAATACATTTTTCAATGTAACCCATTTCATTATAGGTAATCACAAGTGCTGATATTTTTTGCTTTGGGGTGCGTAATTCAGCCATAATTTATTGGTGTAGTGTTTAATATTTTACAAATCTATAACAAAAAAGTAGCGTAAAAATTGTTTAGGCGTTTCTTTTTCTTACAAACAATCAACTCTTCGATTTCCCTACCCCCTCTTCTGTTAAAACTCTAATTAAAGTCTATTTATATAGTTAGACGGTAATATGGACCTAGAGTTGCGTGTCGGATTAAGATTTTTCGATGAACAACCTCTTTGTCTTACTCAAAGCCGCCCCAATGACCTGATGCATATCGTAGTATTTATACTCGGCAAGTCTTCCCCCAAATATTGTGGTCTCCTTTTCGGCCATATCTTGATAGGCCTTGAAAAGAGTAGTGTTCTTTGCATCGTTGATGGGATAATACGGCTCTTTTTCTGATGAAGCTTCCAATGGGTATTCCTTTGTGATTACAGTGGTTTTTTGTTTCCCAAATTCAAAATGCTTGTGCTCAATAATCCTAGTGTAAGGAATTTTGGATTCCGTATAGTTTACCACGGCATTGCCTTGATAATTGGGTATGTCCAGCACTTCATGTTTAAAATCCAAGCTTCGATATTCCAGTTTACCGTGGCAATAATCAAAGTATTCATCAATTTTTCCTGTGAAAACTATTTGTTTCGCCAAACCGGTCAAAGCTTTTTTTTCTTTGAAAAAGTCAATATTTGTTCTGCACTCTACATTTTTTAACAATCCCTCGGTAAGTTTGTTGTAGCCTCCAATGGGTATGCCTTGGTAAGCATCGTTAAAGTAGTTGTTGTCAAAGGTGAACCTGAGCGGCAATCTTTTTATAATGAAGGCCGGAAGTTCATTGGCTTTTCGTCCCCATTGTTTCTCTGTATATCCCTTGATCAATTTATGGTAGATATCGTCTCCAACGAGTTTTAATGCCTGTTCTTCAAGGTTTTTGGGATTGATTTTCTGGTATTTGTTTGTCTGCCGGTCAAGAACAGCTTTTGCCTCTTCAGGTGTTTTTGTCCCCCAGAGCTGGTAAAATGTATTCATGTTGAAAGGCAGGTTGTAAAGGGTGCCTTCAAAATTTGCCAAGGGCGAATTAGTGTACCTGTTGAATGGAACAAAGCTGTTCACATAGTCCCAGATGGTTTTATCGTTCGTGTGAAAAATATGGGCACCGTATTTATGTACATTGATGCCGTTGATTTCCTCACAATAGGTATTTCCCCCAAGATGCTCTCGTTTGTCGATTACCAAACATTTTTTTTGGTGCTTGGTTGCTTCGTGGGCGAAAACCGCTCCGTATAGGCCTGCACCCACAATCAGGTAATCATATTTGGGGCTGTTTTTCATTAGGTCAGTGTTTATGATTTTTTAAATGGTGTTGTGCAATTTATGGATTAGCTGCCAAAAAAGGATATTTTTGATAATCAAACACATGAATAATGCAAAACACTAACCAGTTCTACATTTCCAGAAATTATAAATTCTCCAAGAATGCAGCTTCAAAACCTAAAATGGATTGCGAAAATGTCTTGTCCAAACTAGGTTTTGAAAATTTAGGGTTTAAGCAGAGCAATCATCCCAGTTCTGCCGTTGGTGCCATCATTAGTTTTTTGGGGATAACCAAAGGTTTGATTTTATTGCCCTTTTCTTCAACACTGTGCATGCAATATCCGCTCAGCAAGTTTTTCAGCTATAAAGTTCGAGTGGCCAAGCTTAAAAGATGTAAAATTGTTTTGATTGTCCATGATGTAAAAACCTTGATGGGCAAAAACAAAAATGTGGAAAAGGAAATGAAACGCTTCAACAAAGCTGATGTCCTTGTGCTGCACAACGAAGTGATGATTGAATGGTTTGCAGAAAATGGATATAAAGGAAAAATGGTGCCATTATATTTATTCGATTACTTGCTCGCTCACAATCAGGAATTGCCCGAAGCGCCGAAAGAAGCTGGGAGGGAGATTGTTTTTGCTGGAGGATTGGGCATGGAAAAAAGCGCCTTCCTGTACAAGGTGGACGAGTTGGAACAAAAAGATTTTACCCTAAAGCTCTATGGAAATGGGTATCAAAAGGAAAAAGTAGATGAAAAATCAATTTTGGACTATCAGGGAGTTTTTGCCCCCGATGAGGTGTTGGATAAAATGAAAGGCAATTTTGGCTTGGTGTGGAACGGAAATGCCATCAAAGAGTGCGATGGTGCATTTGGGAAATATATTAAGTACAATAATCCGCACAAAACCTCTTTGTATTTGTTGGCAGGTCTACCGGTGATCGTTTGGGATAAAGCTGCAGTAGCAAAAATAATTGAGGAGGAACGGGTAGGCTTTGCGATTGGGTCTTTAGATGAACTATCAGAAAAGTTGGATAATATTAATGAGGAGAGCTATTATCAAATGGTCTCAAATGTAAAAGCAATAAGAAATAAAATCACGAACGGCCACTTTTTACAAGCGGCCGTCAATAATGCTTTACATTAATCAAACAAGTGGCTACACGGCAACATTGTGCTCGCGAAGCGCATTGTTCAGCGATGTTTTCTTGTCCGTACTTTCCTTTCTTTTACCAATGATCAAGGCACAAGGCACTTGATATTCGCCGGCAGGGAATTTTTTGGTATAACTGCCTGGGATTACAACTGATCTTGCGGGTACTCTACCTTTTAATTCCACAGGTTCATCACCTGTCACGTCAATAATTTTGGTTGAGGCCGTCAACACTACATTAGCGCCCAAAACGGCTTCTTTTTCCACCCGAACACCTTCTACAACAATACATCTGGAACCGATAAAGGCATTGTCCTCTATAATTACGGGAGCAGCTTGCAATGGTTCCAAAACACCACCAATACCAACACCACCACTTAAGTGGACGTTTTTACCGATTTGTGCACAACTTCCCACAGTTGCCCAGGTATCCACCATCGTTCCTTCATCTACATAGGCGCCAATATTCACATAACTAGGCATCAGAATGGTACCTTTGGAAATGTAGGCTCCGTGTCGCGCGACTGCATGAGGAACCACGCGAACACCTTTTTCTTTATAGCCTTTCTTCAATGGAATTTTATCGTGATATTCAAAAATGCCAGCTTCCAGCACTTCCATTTTTTGGATGGGAAAGTACAAAACCACCCCTTTTTTCACCCATTCGTTTATCTGCCAGCCGTCCGCTGTGGGTTCAGCACACCGCAGCTCTCCTGAATCAATAAGCTTTATCACTTCGCGTATGGCGTCTTGAGTCTTTTCTTCCTCCAGCAACTCCCTGTTGTCCCACGCTTTTTCAATGAGCGTTCTTAATTCTGTCATTTTTCTTAAAGTTTTGACAAAGATAAGCCCCATAGTAGAATTATGGTTGCCATTTTTAAGCGCATAACATTTTTAAGGTTATTTTTGCCAAAAAATTATTTTGGCTAGAATTTTGGCTTTGGATTTTGGAAAGGTGCGGACTGGAATAGCAGTTACTGATGAACTCCAGTTGATTGCTTCTGGATTGACTACCGTAGAGACCAAAGACTTGTTGTCCTTTTTAAAGGATTACACCCAAAAGGAATCAGTGGAGCGTTTTGTAGTAGGATTGCCGAAGCAAATGGACAATACCGCTTCCGAGTCCGAGGTACTTATCCAGGATTTCTTGAATAAGCTGAAAGCCAAGTTTCCTAACATTCCCGTGGAGCGCCAAGATGAGCGATTTACCTCTAAAATGGCAGTTCAATCCATGTTGGACAGCGGAATGAAAAAGAAAAAGAGAAGGGACAAGGCCCTAGTCGACGAAATAAGTGCCACGCTGATATTGCAGGCCTATTTAAACAGATTTTGATTTTATGATTTTACCCATAGTAGCTTACGGAGATCCCGTTTTGCGAAAAAAGGCGAAGGATATCACATCAGAATATCCAAAACTTGAAGAATTGATCACTAATATGTGGGAGACCATGTACAATGCCCATGGCGTTGGTCTGGCCGCTCCCCAAGTGGGACTCCCCATCCGAGTGTTTATGGTGGATACCACCCCATTTGCCGATGATGATGAATTGACCGAAGCTGAGCAAAAACAGCTCGATGGATTCAAAAAAGTATTCATCAATGCGAAGATTGAAGAGGAAAGCGGCAAAGAATGGGACTTTAACGAAGGTTGTTTGAGCATACCCGATATCCGTGAAGATGTAAAACGAAAGCCAGAAATCACCATAAGTTATTTGGATGAGGACTTTAAGCCCCACACGGAAACCTACGATGGGCTATTGGCCAGGGTGATTCAGCACGAATACGACCATATCGAAGGTGTTTTGTTCACCGATAAGCTTTCAACCCTAAAGAAACGACTGATAAAAAACCGATTGGACAAAATTTCCAAAGGAAAAATCAGTGTGGATTACCGAATGAGGTTTCCCAACATCAAAAAAGGACGTTAAAAAAATCGCTATTTGCGATAAAAACATATTTTTGCGCCCATAAAATTATTATTTGAATGGCATTAGACAAGATTTTATCTATTGGAGGTAAACCAGGACTTTACAAATTATTGACCCAAACCCGAGGTGGCTTTGTTGGCGAATCCCTTTTGGATGGCAAACGTGTAACGGTTGGTTTAAGAAGCAATGTAAGCGTGCTGTCCGAAATAGCCATTTATACCTTGGAAGAAGAAGTTCCTTTAAAGGAAGTTTTCCAGAAAATCAAAGAAAAGGAGGGAGGTGAAAAAACTTCCATCAGTCACAAAGCTGAAAAAATTGAGTTGGAAGAGTATTTCTTCGAAGTACTACCCAATTACGATGAGGACCGCGTGTATGCTAGCGACATCAAAAAAATCATACAGTGGTACAACATCCTTCTCGACAACAATATCACTGATTTTGTTGAAGAAGAAAAGGATGCCGAGGAACCTACTGTATCTGCTTCCGAAGAAGAGGAAGAATAAACACTATTCTTTTTTCCAGTCCACCAACTTTGTTGGGTAATAGTTGATCTGCATGGCTTCCAGATAAGGAACCTGTGCGGCGAGACGTTCTTTGTAGTCGTCCCAATTTAGGTGTTCGCTGGGGGACCATCCCAATTCGGCATATCCAATCAATCTTGGGAACGCCAAATATTCCAATTCGGTTCCATTGCTGATGGTTTCCGACCATAACGGAGCTTCAATGCCGAGAATGTTTTCTTTGGCAAGTCCTTCGGCGTAGGTTTCCGGGTCCCATTGGTACCCCACATCAACAGGGATATAGCCTGCCCAGTTCAATCCATATTCCGAAATGGAATCATATTTCATGTCCAAATAGGCCTTCTTTGCAGGTGAAATAATGATTTTGGAACCATTTTCAGCAGCCTTCAATGCATTTTCGGGCTCGTTCCACAATTGCGCAATCGAGCTAGAGTCAATATCCGCTTGGGCTATTTCGTCCCAGCCAATCATTCTTTTATTATGCTTTTGAACAATTTCTTCCACTTTTTCCACAAATAGAATGTAATCGTCTTTTTTGGTCACATGGCTTTCATCACCCCCAATATGAAAATAGGGGCTGGGGCTCATGGCGGCAATTTCGCCGATAACATCATCCAAAAAACTATAGACCGTGTCTTTTCTGGCATCAAAAGAACTATAGCCCACCTTCATATCGGTTCTAACGCGAGGTGTCTCCGCCCCGGCATAGTGCAAAAACGGATAACTCAAAGATGCCGCATTGGTATGTCCGGGCATATCAATCTCAGGAACAATGGCAATATGTCTGTCCGCAGCATAGGCCACAAGGTCTTTGTATTCTTCTTGCGTGTAAAACCCACCTTCGCCACCACCCACTTCGCTGGTACCGCCAACATCGGTGAGTTTCGGCCAGGATTTAATTTCAATACGCCACCCTTGATCGTCCGATAAGTGCAAGTGCAATGTGTTGAACTTGTAGTAAGCTAAAGCATCAATATATTTTTTGACTTCCTCTACAGTAAAAAAGTGACGGGCCACATCCAACATGGAGCTACGGTATGCATATTTTGGCGCATCCATGATTTTACCCGAAGGAATTACCCACAACGGATGGTCCGTCAACGTATCATTGCTTTGTTCTGGAATGAGTTGGCGAAGCGTTTGGATACCCCTGAAAGCACCTGCGGCAGTTTTGGCGTTCAGTAAAATGGAATCTTTTTTAATGTAAAGTTGATAGGCTTCGGGATTTTCCAAATCCACACTATCGAATTGGTTGATGTAGATCAATCGCTCCAACTTATCTTCGGATGAAGCATTCACAGCAAGATCAAGCCCTGTTTTGGATTTAATGCTTTCGGATAAAAACAGGCCCACTTTCTCAAACTCTGGGTTCGTGGTAGAGGTATAAATGGCAGTTCCTGCATCCAGCCCAAAAGCACTTCCAGTGGGAATGGTTTTGATGGGTTTTGGAATTAACGGAGCATTGGCTAAGTCTGTTTTTGGAAAATTGATTTCCTCTTTTTTGGTTTGGCAAGCTGCCATGCAGATAACTGCAACGAACAGCAAAATTGATCTGTAAATCACGTTTGTTTAGTTTTAGTCAATATAGTTTTTGATCACATCGTACCAGATGTCATACCCTTTGGAGTTCATATGGAGCCCATCTTCAATAAAAATGTCCTGTTTTACCTTTCTTTTGTCAAGCATGGGGTACCAAACATCCACAAAATCGATCCCATCGGTCTTCGATGCCAATCGGTACAGTTTGCGGTTCAATCTTCGGTACCTGCCCCTATATTTCCAACGGGAAATACTCGGTTTGGCAGAAATCAGAACAATTTCCATGTCGGGGTTTCTCTGTTGAAGGATGCCAAGAATATATTCGGCCCTTTGCAATATTTTTCGGGGTCTCTTCTTGGCAAAAATATCGTTGTCGCCTTCATAAATGAAAACTTTTGAGGGCTTGTAGTTTAAAATCAACTCATCCAGATATAGTTCAAGGTCGGAAAATTGCGAGCCTCCGAACCCAGTGTTCAATACTTGGTGCTCTGGAAAGCGTTCCTGGACATCATCCCAAAAACGAATACTCGAACTTCCCGTAAAAACAATGGTCGGTCGGGACGAATCCCAAAGGGAATCGTTCTTTTGCTGGATTGCCCTAACTTCATTTTCAAAGGGATTATCGGTTTGCCCCATGGCGATCACAGGAATCATGAGCAACGCAATAATAAGATGTTTCATTCTACTGGTTTTGCCTAAAATGAGGTTCAAGATAGTGATATTTTCTCGTAAATGGGCTTTGTTGAAAAATACCAAAATACTTTTCATAAGTAAATTTTGATGATGGAATCTCAACCAATCGGACTTCGTATTTTTGGACAAAATCCAAAGCCATGAACACAAGATCGGAACAGTTGGCCGCCTTTGACCGCCTTTTGACCATTATGGATGAATTGCGCGAACAATGTCCGTGGGACAGAAAACAGACCATGCAGACCCTACGCCATTTGACCATTGAGGAAACCTACGAACTGGGCGATGCCATTCTGGACAACGATTTGGAAGAAGTGAAAAAGGAATTGGGCGATATTTTGCTGCACATCGTTTTTTACGCCAAAATCGGTTCGGAAACCCAAGATTTTGATATTGCGGATGTGGCCCATGGTATTTGTGATAAACTCATCAACAGGCACCCGCACATTTATGGGGATGTAAAGGTGGAGAATGAAGAGCAGGTAAAACAGAATTGGGAAAACATCAAACTAAAAGAAGGCAAAAAGAGCGTGCTCGAAGGGGTTCCCAACGGATTGCCTTCCTTGGTGAAAGCCAACCGAATCCAAGATAAAGTGGCTGGTGTCGGATTTGATTGGGAAAAACCTGAACAGGTTTTTGAAAAATTGAAAGAGGAGCTTGGAGAGCTTCAAGAAGAGGTGGAGGCCAATGATGCCGACAAAATGGAATCTGAATTCGGCGATGTCCTTTTTTCCATGGTGAACTATGCCCGTTTTCTAAAAATCAACCCAGAGAATGCATTGGAACGCACCAATAAAAAGTTCATCAAGCGGTTTCAGTATTTGGAACAAAAAGCCAAAGAGGCTGGAAAAACGATGAGCGATATGACCCTGGCCGAAATGGACGTGTTCTGGGAAGAGGCGAAGCAACTTTAAATTTGTCCGTAAGCTAACGTAAAGTTTGGAGACAAATGTCATCAATCTGGCTATATTTGCCATCCTTTTTAAGTATCCGTTGTGTTTCAAAACTACACCAAAGAATTTGCCTATAATCTTAAATTGTCCTACCCCGTAATCTTGGGGATGCTGGGTCATACCTTTGTGGCCTTTGCGGACAATATTATGGTGGGGCAGTTGGGAACCGCCGAACTGGCAGCCGTTTCTTTGGGGAACAGTTTCGTTTTTATCGCCATGTCCCTTGGTATTGGTTTCTCCACGGCCATTACGCCTTTGGTCGCCGAAGCGGATGGAGCAAAAGACCAAGCGGCGGGCAAAAGTGCCCTAAAACACGGTTTGGTGCTGTGTACCTTATTGGGATTGTCCCTATTTGGACTCATTCAAGTTTCCAAACCTTTGATGCACCATATGGAGCAGCCTCCTGAGGTTGTGGAACTTGCTTTGCCCTATTTGGATTTGGTGGCTTTTTCCCTGGTGCCTTTGATCATATTCCAGGCTTTTAAACAGTTTTCTGATGGATTGTCGCAGACCAAATACCCGATGTACACGACAATCGTGGCCAATGTGGTCAACATCACCTTAAACTACCTTCTCATTTTTGGTTCCTTCGGATTTCCCAAAATGGGGATTGTAGGGGCAGCCGTTGGCACCTTGATTTCACGTGTGATCATGGTCGCATTTATTTGGTATCTGCTCCAACGAAAAAAGAAGTTTGAATTCTACGTGACCCATTTCAACTTTAGAAGTATTGAAAAGAAAGTGATGAAAAAAATCATCAACCTTGGTTTTCCATCAGCATTACAGATGTTTTTTGAAGTCGCCATTTTTACCGCGGCCATTTGGTTGAGCGGGGTTTTGGGAAAAAATGCGCAGGCTGCCAATCAGATTGCCTTGAACTTGAGCAGTATGACGTTTATGGTAGGAACTGGACTAAGTGTTGCAGCAATGGTCAGGGTCGGGAACCAAAAAGGACTTCAAAACCATAAAGAACTCAAGCGCATCGCCGAATCGGTATTTTTCTTGACCTTGCTTGTGGAAATAGCCTTCGCGGCCATTTTCTTGATCGGAAGACATTGGTTCCCCACCATTTATTTGGATGTGGACGATATCGCAAATCAGGCCGATAATACCGAAGTGATATTTATTGCTGCCAAATTGTTGTTGGTTTCGGCATTTTTTCAGATTTCCGATGGGCTTCAAGTGGTGGTTTTGGGAGCGTTGCGCGGTCTGCAAGATGTGAAGATACCGACTCTCATTACCTTCATCGCTTATTGGTTGATCGGTTTCCCGATTTGTTTTTATTTGGGATTGCGCACTAATTTGGAAAGCACTGGAATTTGGATCGGATTGTTATCGGGCCTTACCGCATCGGCCGTAATGTTGTATCTTCGATTCAACTATTTGACCAAGAAATTGATATTAAAATAGTTTCGTCACACTGAGCTTGTCTCAGGGTCTCATCAAAAAAATAATCTAGATGAGATGTTGAAACAAGTTCAACATGACGTGATAAAAAAATAGATATTAGATTCCACGATTGGAATCAAAATTAGAACACATGGAACTACCTAAATTTTTATTGGCCGATAATACGGATTTTCCCGAGGCCATTTTTATTGTTCATACGGAATACCCACGATTCATCATCAATCTGGAAAATGATGAAGTAGAATGGATGGAAGAATTCTCCAAAGAAGATGAAGCTGATTTAATGGACGAAACAGAAAACCTGATCGAGGCCGCCACTGCTTTTTATGATCGAGAAGTCTCCAGATACGACGATTGATGATCGAACAACTGCTGCAATATGATAAAGAACTGTTTTTGTTCCTTAACGGATTGGGAACCGAAACGTGGGACGGCTTCTGGATGTTCATCACGACCACTAGAAACTCTGCGCCGCTTTATCTGCTGTTACTCTATTTATCTTACCGAACCTTTGGTTGGAAGGGAACAGGAATTATTTTGGTCTCCATCGCTTTGCTGATTACCTGTACCGATCAACTGTCCAACTTTTTTAAGTATGGCATCGGCCGCTTGCGTCCCTGCCACGAACCCGAAGTAAGCAGTGCAATGCGATTGGTAAAAAGCTACTGCGGTGGACAATTTGGGTATTTTTCTGCGCACGCAGCCAACTCATTTGGCCCAGCGATTTTCTTTACGGTGTTGTTCGGAAAAAAGGTGAAATATATTTCTTGGGTTTTGCTGCTTTGGGCCTGTATTGTGGCCTATAGCCGTATTTATATTGGCGTGCACTATCCGTTGGATGTGCTGACAGGCGCCTTGATAGGTTCACTTTTCGGTTGGTTGTGGGCCAAGTTGGCTATATTTGCTTTCCAAAAAATAGGGGTATGATCTCGACCGCCAGATACTGGTTTTATATTGGATTGATTGTCTTGGTGTACATCATTGGGATGTTCGTGACCCTGTTCGAGAACGATTCCGCGCAATTTGCGGTCATGGCCATGCGAATGGTACAGGAAAATGATTTTTTGAGCCTTTTTAAAGGTCCCGAAGAGTATCTGGACAAACCACACATGCATTATTGGTTGGCCGCACTTTCCTATAAAATTTTTGGTATTCACGATTGGGCCTATCGCATTCCAGGTATTTTGTCCACTTTGTTGGGGGCTTATAGTTGCTACGGACTCGGAAAGCTACTGTATAACAAAGATGTAGGGCGTTTTGCCTCATTGATTTTTATGACGGCCCAAACCATGGTCTTGGCCAATATCGATGTCCGTACCGATGCTGTCCTTACTGGATTCACCATTTTTTCCATCTGGCAATTGGCCACTTATATTGAAAAAGGAACGCTGAAAAGTATTGCCTTGGGGGCCTTTGGAGCGGGAATAGCTTTTTCCACCAAAGGGCAGATTGCCTTGGTCGTGATAGGTATTTCCATTCTGTGTCATTTGGTCTACACCCGAAAATGGGAAAGATTGCTCAATTGGAAATTACTGGTTGCCTTGGTTGTTTTTGGTTTGACCATAGCTCCGATGTTATATGCGTATTACCATCAATTTGATTTGCATCCAGAGAAAGTGATCCGTGGAAAAGACAACCGTAGCGGTATCTTCTTTATTTTTTGGGAGCAGAGTTTTGAAAGGATGAGCGGTGAGGGCGTTGGGAAGAACAGTAGCGACTTTTTCTTTTTCTTCCATACCTTTTTATGGGTGTTCCTGCCTTGGACGGTTCTGGCGTTGATTGGGTATTGGACAAAAATAAAAGCCTTCTGGGAAGCCAAGTTTGCTTACAGGCCCAATTTGGAATTTCTTACCGTGGGCGGGATTTCCATTTTGTTCCTGCTTATCAGTTTTGCGCAGTTTAAATTGCCGCACTACATGAATATTCTGATGCCTCTGTATTCAATTTTATCCGCAGCTTTTCTATTTGCTCTGTATCAGAATCATAAATTGAAGATGGCCAAGGTAATTTTGGGTGTCCAATATTTTATATTGGGATTGGTGGTAGTCTTCGCGCTGTTGGTGAGCTTCTACGTCTTCAAATTGGAGCATTGGTACAGCTATTTGTTATTGTTGATAGCGCTCGGATTGGTTTCATATTTAATCATTCAAAAAGAAACTCCCTACACAAAAATTGTAACGGTAGGCATTTTGAGTTCAGTGCTGTTGAACGGTTTAATGAATGCCCATTTTTACCCCAAACTGCTCGATTATCAAGGTGGTTCCAATATGGCAGAAAAGATACAGGAGAAGAACATTCCCGTGGACAACATTTACAAGGTTTCAGAGAGATATTCTTGGTCGTTGGATTTTTACAATAAAAACCCTGTGAATATTGTTTCTGTCACTGAGCTAAAAAACTTTAAAGATGTCTGGGTCTACGCTACCGACGAAGAATTGAATCAATTAAAGAAAAATGGAATTGCTTGGGACAATCAAATTACCGTGGATCAGTTCCGCATTACCCGACTGCAGGCTAAGTTTTTGAATCCGAATACTCGTGAAGATAAATTGAACAAAATGCATTTGGTGCATCTGGATTAATCTACCGATTCCAACTTTGGCTTATTGAAGTGGTAGATGATACCGAAGAGCGAAGTAAGTGCCGTAATCAAAAAGAAGGTAAAGCTGATACCTATGGATGTGCTCTCATCCAACCCAAGCCATTTGGCTCCATATAAAAACGTAACCTCCCTACTGCCAATCCCTCCAATGGTCAAAGGAATCACGGAGACAATCGAAGAGATCAAAAACACAAAAAGGTATTCAACGGTGTCCAAGCTGATGGACAAAGACTTCAAAATAAAAAGTATGCTGACCAACTGTGATAACTGTACCAGGGCCGAAAACCCTACAGCTTTCCAAAATATGGGTAGGGTATAGGGAAAAAAGGTCTTGTTCACCAACCAAAATACAACAACGCTCAAAGGAATAGCCGTTGTAATCAACCAATAAAAACTTTGAAAAAACTCATTTTTGGACAGTAGGGCAAGTACACAGGCATACACAAAAAGCAGCAACATTCCATTTAAACGATCTAACAAGATGCTGGAAACCACTTTTTTTGTCCCTGGCTGATATTCTTTTTGGATGAGATAGCCTTTGTAAGCATCACCACCCACCCCTCCAGGCAAAAAGAGATTGTAGAACATTCCCAACAAAGACAACTTTAAATTACTCCATTGGGTAAGCTTGGCGCCAATTTGATGGAAAAACAAGTTGGTTCTAAAAGCCGACAATATTTTGGATAACACAAAAAACAGAACTGCCAGAAATATATAGAGCGGGTCGCTCTTTTTCAGGGTCTGGACTACATCCTTCAACTCTATTTTTGTGAAAATAAAGTAAATAAGGACCGCACTAACAATGATTTTTAGGGCGGTAATGCCCCTTTTACGCAGCTTTTCCGTCACCTATGCTTATTTTTTTGATGCGATATGGTCGTTTTTGCTGTGATTCGTAATAAGTACGGATCAAGAGTTCCATCACAATGCCAATAGTAAACAATTGGATGCCCCCAACAATGAACATCATACCAAAAATGAGTAAGGGTCGGGTTCCGATGTCCTGTCCAAATCCAAGTTTCACGATCAACAAATACACATTGATCAAGATGCCAAGGATGACCAGCAACACTCCAAAAATCCCGAACAAATGGATGGGGCGTTGGAAGTATTTTCTAATGAAAAGCAACAGCATCATATCGGCCACTACCTTAAAAACACGTTCGAGTCCGTATTTGGAAACCCCAGCATGTCTGGCATGGTGCTTTACGGGAACTTGTTTGATTTGCGCACCTTCCAAATGGGCCAAAAGTGTGATAAAACGGTGCATTTCACCGTACAGGTTCAAGCTTTTGGCAATGTCCTTGGTAAAAACCTTTAGTGCACACCCGTTGTCCTTAATATCTAGTTTAGTTACCCTGCGCACCAAAAAGTTAGCGATTTTGGACGGTATTTTTTTGACTTGGGAGTCCTTTCGTTTCTGACGGATGCCTGTCACCAGATCATATTCTTCTGTAATGGCGTATTCCAACATATTTGGAATGTCGGAAGGGTCGTTCTGGAGGTCGCCATCCATCGTGATAATGTATTCGCCTTCGGCATAGTCAATTCCTGCCGCCAGGGCCAAACTTTGGCCGTAGTTCTTTTTCAGCTCGATCAAATGAACCCTTTTGTCGTCCATTTCCTTGACCCTGATTCGGGTTTTATCAGTGGAAAAATCATCCACGTACACAATTTGGTAATTGTACCCCTCAAGGCTTTCGTTGATTTTTTGGGTCAATAGAACCACATTGTCCTCCTCGTTGTACAAAGGAACCACTATGGATAAAAGGGAATCGGTGACGGTGCTCATTCGGTATAAAATCTGTGCAAATTTATTGCTTTTATTTAAAGTTCCTTGGTAATCTTGTCCAATAGGATTTTGGCGGCGTAGAACGGTGAAATTTTGTGCTCTTCGATTTCCGTCAACAACTTGGCCTGTTCTGTTTTAAAGGTTTCTTTTTGATGGAAAAATTGTTTGATGTACTCGTCCACGGTCTGCAAGAACCAGTTTTTGTTCTGTTGTTGTCTGTTCTTTTCAAAAAAGCCGTTTTCCTTATTGTGCACAACGAATTGCTGCACCATTTCCCAGATGTCTTCAATCCCTGTTTTCTCCATAGCGGAACACTTCATCACTTTTGGGGTCCAGCCGTTGGCTTTTGGCGGGTAGAGGTGCAATGCCCTGGAGAATTCGGTTACGGCCAACTGGGCATGTTCCAGATTGCTGCCGTCCGCTTTGTTGATGGCAATGGCGTCGGCCATTTCCATAATGCCCCTTTTTATGCCTTGGAGTTCGTCTCCAGCTCCTGATAACTTCAACAGAAGGAAAAAATCAACCATACTGTGCACAGCTATTTCACTTTGACCAACGCCAACCGTTTCCACTAAGATGACATTGTATCCTGCGGCTTCGCACAGCATGATGCTTTCCCGTGTTTTTTGGGCCACTCCGCCCAGAGAGGTTCCAGAAGGGGAGGGTCGGATAAAGGCATTAGGGTCCTTGGCCAGGGTCTCCATTCGGGTCTTGTCTCCTAAAATGCTTCCCTTGCTCAGAGAACTGGTGGGGTCCACGGCCAAAACGGCCACTTTGTTGCCTTGGTCGGTCAGGGTTTTGCCCAAGGTTTCTATAAACGAACTTTTACCCACACCTGGAACCCCCGTAATTCCCAAACGAATACTGTTCGTAGGTCGGGTCAAACACTTTTCAATAACGGCATTGGCTTTTTCAAAATGGGCCGTCTTTGTGCTTTCCAGCAGCGTTATGGCTTTGGCAAGCATAGCTTTGTTGCCATCAAAAATACCTTGTGCCAAGGCATCGGCAGAAAGCTCTTGTTTTCTGAGTGCCTTGATTTTGGAAATGGTGTCCGAAGGTATTTTATTATTGTCTGCCAAGCGTACGGTTCATCAGTTTATACGAATTTATGAAGATTTTACGGGTTTGTCAGTTCTTTGGTCGGTTTGAAGGCGGATTTCCAATCTATCCATTTCACAAAAATTTAATATCTATTTGAGCTGACATCTGCTAGCAAATTGGTACCTTATTCGTTTAATGATCGGCAACTGCAAAGCTGTCGATTTTTATGAACCTATAAACATTTAAAAGATGAAGACTATTTTTGAGGCCCAGGCCACCAATACAGGAGGAAGATCAGGACACGTAAAGAGCGAGGACGGTGTTTTGGACTTTCCTATAAGCATGCCGAATTCTAAGGGAAAGCCTGATCCAAAATCCACCAATCCCGAGGAACTTTTTGCTGCAGCTTACTCCACTTGCTACGCAGGTGCGGTAGAGGCCGTTGCCAAAAACCATGATATTGATGACCTAGGAGATTTCAATGTTACTGCAATAGTGGCATTCAATAAGGAGGAGGAAGGATTTTTCTTGGAAGTTACCTTGGACACCTATTTGCCCACTGTTGATAAAAAAACGGGCGAGACCATTATCAAGGAGGCCCATGAAATGTGCCCTTACAGCAAGGCCACACGCGATAATATTACCGTTCATCTGAATTTGTTGTTGGACGAATAATCGGATTAACTTCTTAATAATGAGCCCTGTTGATTTTTCAACGGGGCTTTTTTTGTTAAAAATGCGCCAAAAACGCACTAATTTGCAACGTTGCTTTTTTTGCATCGTCCTTAATACAGAACAACTAAAAAACCAGACATAGAACCGAGTGTGCTCCATATAGAGCTTGTAGAAAAGTGCAAGGTGAACGACCGCCAGGCACAAATGCAACTGTACCGTCAGTATTGCGATGGTATGTTTTGTGTGGCCATGAGGTTTTTGAAAAATTCTGATGATGCCGAGGATGTACTCCAAGATTCCTTTATAAAAGCGTTTCAGCGGATAGGACAGTTTAAAGGCGATGTGACTTTCGGGGCCTGGTTGAAAAGAATTGTTGTGAACGGCAGTATCGATTTTTTAAAGTCGAAGCACCAACGAACAGTGGAACTCAATGAGAGCTATTTGCAAGTGGCAGAGGAAGATGATTGGTCGGTGGAGGAAGGAATCTCCATTGACCAGGTAAAGAAAGCGATTGAAGAGTTGCCCCAAAAATATAGGTATGTTGTGCAATTGTTCTTAGTGGAAGGGTACGACCACTCGGAAATTTCTGAAATACTTGGAATAACCGAAACCGCATCGCGCACCCGATTGCTTAGAGGAAAGACACAATTAAAGGAAAAATTAAAAGATTTAGCTTATGGCACGTGATCTTAGAGAATTGTTTGAAAAGGAAAGGGAGCAAAAAGGCTTCAAAATGAGGGAAGGACATGAGGACCGCTTTTTTGCGAAGCTAGATGAGGAGTTGCCCAATAATCCTCCCAAGAAAAAGGTCATTTCCCTTTGGATGCAGATTGCCGCTTCTGTTGTGGTTGCTGTAGGGTTGTCCGTTTATTATTTCAATAACAATGGGGGATCGGTGGACCCGGATGAAAATATTACCGTAGTGGACAGGGGGACCCAGAGTATAGAGGATCAAGGTATTTCATTGGGCGATCTTTCCCCTGATCTTAGGAAAATCGAAACGTATTATACCACTAATATCAATCTGCAACTAGCTGAATTGGCCGATGACCCTGGAAACAAGGAGCTTGTGGATAGCTATATGGATCGCTTGGCGGAACTGAACAAGGAATATCAGAGACTTAATCAGGAGTTGAACGAATTGGGCCCTAATGATCAAACCATCAATGCCTTGATCAACAACCTACAGCTACGGTTGCAGTTGTTGCAAAAATTAAAATCAAAGTTGAATCAATTAAAATCATCAAAAAATGAACAGGAATCATCAAATATTGTTTAGCGGATTGCTTCTTGCCTTGGTCGGATTTACCGGCCAAGCGCAGGAGAAGTCCAAAACCTACAAGGAAACCTTCGATGTCGATAACGACACGGAACTGAACATCAATACCAGTTATGCGGATATCCAATTTGAGACTTGGGACAAAGACCAGGTGGAAATTACGGCAGTAATCGAACTGGAAGGAGTGGAGAAGGAGGAAGCCGATTCTTATTTTAAAAAGGATTTGGTCAAAATTATGGGCAACAGCAAGGAAATAGAGGTCAGTACCGAAGGGGCCGGGCCTAGCTATGCCTTCGATTTTAACACGGTGAACATCGATATTCCCGAAATGCCCTCGGTTGCCGAGATCATGGCCAGTGTGGAGATACCGGAAATGCCAGAGATTGATTTTGCTGAAATAGCGGTAATGACATCAATGCCACCCTTGCCCCCAATACCTAATATAAATTTTGATTACGACGCCTATAAAAAAGACGGTGATAAATATATGAAGGAATGGAAGAAGGAGTTTGATAAAAACTTTGACAAGGAGTACAAGGAGCGTTTTGCGAAATGGGGCGAAGAGATGGAAAAATTGGCCGAGGAGCGCGAGGCCCGGAGACAAGAGTTGAGGGGCGAACGTGAGAAAGTTAGGGAAGAGCGCGAAAAAGTACGTGAAGAAATGCATGAGAGGATTCAGGAACAACGTGAAGAGATTCGTGCCCACCAAGCAGAAATTAGAGCTGAGCAGGCGGAGTTCAGACAGAAACTACGTGAAGAGGTAAGGGTACACGGAAGCCCAAATGTGTTCTATTTTTCATCTGACGGGAAACATAAAGAGTATAAGGTCAAAAAACGAATCATCATCAAAATGCCGAAGTACATTAAGGTAAAAATGAATGTGCGCCACGGTGAGGTAAAATTGGCAGAGAATGCCAAAAACATCAACGCAAGCTTGTCCTACGCAAGCTTGCTTGCCTCTACCATTGATGGGGCCAATACCGATATTCGAGTGTCCTATTCCCCTGTTGTGGTGCAAAATTGGAACTATGGCAGCCTGAAGACGGATTACTCCGATAAGGTGAATTTGAAAGAGGTAAAGGATTTGAAACTGAACTCGGTATCATCCAACGTAGTAATCGGGAGGGTGGTGAACAATGCATTGGTGACCAATAATTTTGGTGCCTTGAGCATTGATGAGGTAGCCAGTGGTTTCAATACCATCAACATTTCCATGGAAAACGGTGAACTTGACTGTAAACTTCCGGAAGCTTCCTACGTTATCTCTGTAAATGAAACAACCTCTGGTTTTACGTACCCAAAAACATTAAAGTTGACCTCTGTGAAGAATCATGGGTCCAATCTGCATACAGGTTATAACATCAGCAAGAATGGTGGCAAGACCATCAAAATCAATTCCAAATACAGCGAGGTGGTTCTTAAGAACTAGCTTGTTTTGCCCGTCCCAAGGAACCACCTCGAATATTGGTCGATATAACTCTTCAACGACCAGCACCTACCACATCACTTATCAATGAGCATCTTCTTTTAGGTAGGACTTAAAGTTCTCTTTGAAACGATTCAACCTAGGAATCGAAACATTTCTGATATAACTGTTGTTCGGATTACGTTTTTCGTAGTCCTGATGATATGCTTCAGCTTTATAAAATTTTTCAAAAGGAGTCACCTCTGTTACTATAGCGCGGTCACCATATACATTTTCAACCCTAAGTTTATCCATGTAATCCAAAATGATCTTTTTTTCCTTGTCGTTTTTATAAAAGGCAATGGAACGATATTGGGCACCGCGGTCGGGCCCTTGACGGTTTAGGGTCGTGGGGTCGTGGGAACCAAAAAATACTTGGACCAATTGGGTAAAGGATATCACATCGGGGTCATAGAATACCTCTACCGCTTCTGCATGATGAGTCCTGCCATAGGAAACTTCTTCGTAGGTGGGGTTCTTTTCTGTACCCCCCGAGTATCCGGAATATACTTCTTTAACGCCTTTTACGCTTTCAAAAATGGCTTCCACGCACCAAAAGCATCCGCTGGCAAAATAAGCTGTCTCATATTCTTGGAGTTGCTCTGCACTCAATTTAGTTGCTATGTGGGTGTCCGATTCTTCTGTTTGGGCAACTTCCTGCTTGTCGGATTTGTTTTTGGGTTGGCAACTTATAGATGCCATTAGGAGTAGAATTAAAAATGGAGTTCTCACGATTTTCATTTTAGTTTCTTGTTTAGTTGTAATAAGATACCAACAATTACTTGGATGGCCGTTAAAAAATGTTAATCATCCTTCTTAAAGATGAAATACCTCCATCCTAGGTTTCAAATTGATAAATGTCAATTTTAGTCATTTTTTCTTACGTAGACCTGAAAAAATTAATCTTTTTCTTACAAACAAATTATTGCTGTTCAGTAGGTTACAGATGAACTGCAAAGCGGATTATCGATGAAATGCACATGCCTTCGTTATGCTGTTTTTGGACCTAAAAACGTTCGTCGTCGATAAAAAACACTTCAACCGATAAAAATTTATTCACCGAAAGAAAGGTGTCATTGAGCGAGGGAAATCGATTTGACCTTGTTCGTGAAAGTAATTTTACATCGTTAAACAAACAGAACAAATGAAGACAATTTTCACCATTATCGCAGTAACTTTTTTCGGAACCATGGCTTTTGCCCAAAATGCTCCCAAAGAAACTAAAGTTGATACCCTTACTGTTGGTGTTGAGTTGAAAATCGAAATCAACCATACAATCAGAAAGGATAGAAAAACAGCTAGATTGTACAAGTTTAAAAACTCCAAAATCAAAAAAGAGCTTACTTTTAAAACAAAGAACGATAAGTCAAAATTGGCTTAATTATGGTGTTGGATATGTTGATACCCTTTGTGTTGTCGTTAAGTATCGCCTTTGTTTTGGCAAGTATAGCCTTCTCTTTCAGGGAAAGAAAACTATAGAAGTTTAAGTTTATATTGGAAATAGGTAGGAATGGTCGGTGTAAGCCGACCTTTTCATTTCTGCCAAATCTTACTTGTTCTACTGATCCACAGAGTTGAACTGTTCTATCACTTCTTCAAACTCTATAGTGTAGTGGGTTCCTTTTTTGGCATAGTCCCTGGTAATAGAGCCTCTTAGTTGTCGTGCAAGGTTGTAGATGAGTTTTAATCCAAGTGAGTTGGATGTTTTTGGATTTATTTCCTCGGAATAACCAATTCCGTTATCCCCAAGGTGCATTCTGTACCGATTGTCATCAATTTTTTCTACAGAAACATGGATTTCACCATTTTGGACTTCTGCAATTCCATACTTTAGTGCGTTGGTAATAGTTTCGTTGATGATCAGGCCCAAGGGAATCACCGTGTCAATGCTCAACTTGTAATTGTTGATATCCAGATTGACCTTTACATCGTTCACGCTGCCTTTTACGGACCTAACCAAATAGTCGCACAACTCCTGAACGTATGGTTTCAACTCTATTTTGGATAGATAATCATCACGCTTGTAGAGCATTTCGTGTACCATGGCCATTGATACCACCCTATTTTGGCTACTTTTGATGATGTTACTGATTTTACTATCGTCAATAGATCGCGATTGTAGGCTCAGTAAGCTCGAAACTGTCTGTAAGTTATTTTTCACGCGATGGTGTACCTCTTTCAGAAGTATCTCTTTTTCATCGATACGCTCCTGAATTTCGTTACGGGATTTGTACAACCTATGGTGGGCACTTAAAAGGTTTTTACCAAATACCCCTCCCAACAAGTATACAGCGAACATGGCACTCAAATAAGCAAACCAATCGCGCGATTCTAAAGGTATTGTATTTTCAGATATCTTAAAATCACCTGTATCGTATAGGAAAAGCAAGGTGAGAACGGCCAAATTTAGTATGAGGTACAATTGGCCAAATACTTTTGTGGTCACATAACCGGCAAACACTATTATCGCCAAAACAAAAACGAACGGGCTGTCTATACCGCCGCTGTAGAGGGTAATCACAATTGCGCCCAACATAGACAAAATAGAGGTCAGGTTATAGGTGAGCACCAATTTTTCATGTTGCTTGTACAGCAATGTATTTATCAGATTTATGGTTGCATAGCCCCAAAAGGTATATGGAACAATGCCATCTATGCCCAAAAAGAAGTAGCATACCAATCCAAAGATGGCAGCAAAGAAGGAAGAATTGTAATTTACCTTTAGTATCAAAGTAATCTTATCTTGTATCCTATATGTATCCTTACCAGGACTTTTCATATGCTGCGCGTGAATATCCCTCTATCATAAAAAGGTTGAATCGGTATAATAGAGTAGCTTTATGGGGTGTTTTACGATGTAAATCTAACTATGTTTTTGATATAAAAAAAGTGGCAGCTTTAATAACTACCACTTTATACTTGTTATAAGGTTTGGATTAGTCGTTCACCAAAACCCACTCTCCTTTGTCTATAAGGGGTTCGGCCTGTTTAAACTTGACTGTTTTGCTCTCACCGGACATTACATTTTTAATGGTAACCCTTTCGTTTCTGCCAATTTTCGGTTTTTCCCGAACAATGGTTTCTGTTACTTGAGGTCGCTGTCCCTGGGTTTGGCCTGCAGCTCTGTTCTGTGCGGCCAACTCATCACTGTTCGGTATTTCCTCTTTAGAAGTCTGAATATTCTCCTTTGGTCTGCGAACGTTCCTGGCCTCTTGGATTTGAGAAGTGTTTTCGGAAGGTAATTCTCCTTTGAACAAGAACGATATTACTTCGCGGTTTACCTTGTCGATCATTTCTTTGAAAAGCTCAAAAGCTTCGAACTTATAGATCAATAATGGGTCTTTTTGCTCGTGAACGGCCAACTGTACGGACTGTTTCAATTCGTCCATTTTGCGCAAGTGCGTTTTCCATGAGTCATCGATAATGGCCAGCGTGATATTTTTTTCAAAATCGGTAATCAATTGCTTTCCATTCGTATTGTATGCCTTTTCCAAGTTGGTGACAACGTTCAAGGATTTGATGCCATCCGTAAAGGGGACTACGATGCGCTCAAACTTGTTGGTCTGATCTTCATAAACCTTTTTGATGACTTGGAAGGCAACCGTGGCACTACGTTCCATTTTTTCTTTGTAGTACTTGTAAGCCTCGTCGTTGACTTTATTGGCAATCTGTTGAAAGCTCATTTTCTTGAATTCTTCTTCATCAATAGGTGAGGTGATGGAGAAATATTTGATGAGCTCGAACTCAAAGTTCTTGAAATCATCGGCCATTTTATTGGTCTCCGCAATGGCTTCAGAAGTATCATAGATCATATTGGCGATGTCCACTTTTAGGCGTTCACCTTCCAATGCGTGTCTTCTTCTTTTGTAGATTACCTCCCGTTGGGCATTCATAACATCATCATACTCCAATAAACGCTTACGGATACCGAAGTTGTTTTCCTCTACTTTTTTCTGAGCGCGTTCAATGGATTTGGTCATCATGGAGTGCTGTATCACTTCACCATCTTCCAAGCCCATACGGTCCATCATTTTGGCAACTCGGTCGGATCCGAACAATCGCATCAGGTTGTCTTCCAAAGAAACATAGAACTGGGAGCTTCCAGGGTCTCCCTGACGTCCGGAACGACCTCTCAACTGTCTGTCCACACGTCGGGAATCGTGGCGCTCAGTACCAATAATGGCTAAACCACCTGCTTCTTTTACCTCAGGGGATAATTTAATATCGGTACCCCTACCGGCCATGTTGGTAGCAATGGTAACAATACCGCCTTTACCGGCTTCGGCAACAATATCTGCCTCTTTTTTATGAAGCTTCGCGTTCAAAACATTGTGAGGAACCTTGCGGACACTCAACAATTTGGATAATAATTCCGAAATTTCAACGGAAGTGGTACCAATCAGTACAGGTCTGCCCGATTGAGATAGTTTCGTAACCTCGTCGATGATGGCATTGTATTTTTCCCGCTTGGTCTTGTAGATCAAATCTTGCCTGTCGTCACGAGCAATGGGTCTATTGGTTGGAATTTCCATCACATCCAACTCGTAGATTTCCCAAAATTCACCTGCTTCCGTTACCGCTGTACCCGTCATTCCGGACAGCTTGCTGTACATTCTAAAGTAGTTCTGCAGGGTAACTGTCGCAAAAGTCTGGGTCATGGCCTCGATTTTTACGTTCTCCTTGGCCTCAATAGCTTGGTGAAGACCATCCGAGTACCTACGACCGTCCATGATACGACCTGTTTGCTCGTCCACGATCATTACCTTGTTGTTCATCACCACATACTCCACATCCTTTTCGAATAGGGTATAGGCCTTCAACAACTGGGTCATGGTGTGTATGCGCTCGCTTTTAACGGCGAAATCCTTGAAGAGTTCTTCCTTGAGCTCCGCTTCTTTTTCAATCTCGAGGTTTTGGTTCTCGATTTTGGCAATTTCACTACCGATGTCGGGCATCACAAAAAATTCTTTGTCCTGATCGGTGGAAATGTATTCCACTCCTTTATCGGTAAGCTCTATTTGATTGTTTTTTTCATCGATTACGAACAATAGGTCTTCGTCCACTTTTGGCATTTCCCTATTATTGTCCTGCATATAGAAGTTTTCGGTCTTTTGAAGCAATTGCTTGACCCCTTCTTCACTCAAAAACTTGATGAGTGCCTTATTTTTTGGAAGTCCACGGTGTACTCGTAGCAACAAGAAACCACCTTCTTTGGTATTTCCTTCTTTTATGAGTTTTTTGGCTTCGGCCAAGACTCCTGTCAGGTGCTGACGTTGTTGTTGAACAATATTGGACACCTGTGGCTTTAATTCATTGAATTCGTGGCGGTCTCCTTCGGGAACCGGACCAGAAATGATCAATGGTGTACGGGCATCATCGATCAATACCGAATCCACCTCATCGACAATGGCATAGTGGTGTGGACGTTGTACCAAATCGTCTGGGGTGTGCGCCATGTTGTCACGGAGATAATCAAAACCAAATTCGTTGTTGGTTCCGTATGTGATATCGGCGTTGTAGGCTGCTCTTCTTCCGTCTGAATTGGGTCTGTGCTTGTCGATACAATCCACGGAAAGCCCATGGAATTCAAAAATGGGAGCCATCCAAGCGCTATCCCTTTTGGCAAGGTAGTCGTTTACCGTTACCAAGTGGGCCCCTTTACCAGCCAATGCATTAAGATAGAGCGGGAGGGTTGCTACCAAAGTTTTACCTTCACCTGTCTGCATCTCGGCAATCTTACCTTGATGTAGTGCAATACCTCCGATAAGCTGCACATCGTAGTGCACCATATCCCAAGTTACTTCTTTTCCTGCGGCATCCCATGAGTTTTGCCAAACCGCTTTGTCACCTTCCAAGGAAACATAATCCTTGTCGCTGGAAAGTGCTCTGTCAAATTCGCTGGCAGTTACCGTTAAGGTTTCGTTGGCCGCAAATCGTTTTGCAGTTTCCTTTACAACGGCAAAGGCCTCGGGAAGGATATCTTCCAAAGTTTTTTCGGAAATTTTATAGGCTTCTTCGTTGAGCTTGTCGATTTCGGAGTAGATTTCTTCGTTACGATCAATGTCGTTCGAATTTTCCACTTCTTCTTTCAGCTCGGCGATTTTATCGTTGATTTCTTTACAGTCTTCAGCAATTCTTGCTTTAAAAGACGCTGTTTTTTGTCTCAGTTCATCATGTGACAATCCTTCAAGTTGTTGCTCAAAGGATTTTATCTCTTTTACCAAAGGTTGTAGGGACTTTACATCCTTCTCCGATTTATCTCCTACGAAAACCTTAAGTACGGAATTAATAAAACTCATGAAATGTTTTTTCTTTTGATTGTCAAAAGCCGTTCCATTGATGGGATTAGGATGGAATTCTTCGGCTAGGCTGTCAAAATTACATAAAAAAAAGCCTCAAATGAGACTTTTTAACGTGGTTTGTGCTTTCGGATCTAATATTCATCCTCGTTCCAGAGATAGTCCTCCTCGGTGGGATAATCGGGCCAAATTTCTTCGATTGACTCGTATATCTCGCCTCCTTCTTCCTCCATCGATTGTAAATTTTCTACAACTTCCAACGGCGCTCCTGTTCGAATGGCGTAATCTATCAGTTCGTCTTTGGTTGCTGGCCAAGGCGCATCACTTAAATATGAAGCTAGTTCTAAAGTCCAGTACATAGTAACGGTTTGATTTTAAATTTTTTGCAAAAATAATTTTTAAACCCAATCTGCCAAGTAAAAACACCATTATTTAAAAATTATTTTATTGTTGACAAAACATTTAGGTTAAAAAAGTGATTTTGTCAGTCTAACTTCTCAGGAATCCACTTGACCTCTTCGGCATTTAAATCTTTGGACAATTTGCGTGCCAGAACAAACAAATAATCGGAAAGTCGGTTGATGTAGGATAAAATGTTCTCTGGCACCGGTTCATTCTCATGTAAATAGGAAATCATGCGCTCACCACGACGGCAAACCGTTCTGGCAATATGACAGTATGACACGGTGGTATGCCCTCCCGGGAGTATAAAATGTGTCATTTCCGGAAGCTCCTCGTTCATTCGGTCCATTTCCTGTTCCAAAAATTCAATATCCTCGGAACTTATACGCGGAATTTTAAGTCTTTTGTCCTTTTTCGGCTCTGTTGCCAATATGGAACCGACGGTAAAAAGCTTTTCTTGGACAAGGCTAAGCGTTTTTTTGGAATGTTCATCCATATCCTGATCCCTCAAAAGTCCTAAGTGGGAGTTGAGTTCATCTATGGTGCCGTAACTTTCAATACGAACGTGGTGTTTAGGGACGCGTGTGCCCGTAAATAAGGAAGTGGTGCCCTTGTCCCCAGTTTTGGTATATATCTTCATGGTGTTAGTTATCAATGTGCAATAATCAATGAACAATTAGAAGTAAAAGTTTGAATGGTTATTGTTCATTGTTCTTGTCGTGTTGGCGTTTTCCCTCCATAAACTTGCGGGATTTTCTACGCTTTGTCGCTTTCTTGTTTCTGAACAAAATAATCAGATAGATAAGTCCCAAAACGGCCAGTATGAACCAAATGGAGTTATCCGTTGCTAGATTTTCCATAACCTAAAATTACCTTTTTAAATTCGAATGGTAAAATGTTCCTTGACTTGCTCTCTTCTGATGGAAATAAGTCCGCAATGGTACATATCAATACTTACGGTGATTTCCGGCAAGAGAATTAAACGGTTCCACTTGTCTAAATTCTCCTTGTTGTCATAAATGGAATTTACCAAAATAAGGCTGTTGTTGTGCAATTTTCCTTCAGAATGTATTTTTTGAAAGGATGGAATGTCCATTTCATCAACAAAAATAAGGTCGACGGGATTTTCATTGAATTGGATATTGGGAAAGTTCTGTTTTACCAATTCTTTGAACTCAGTATTTTTTTTGATGCTGACCTTTTCAAAACCAAAATAATCAATAGTCTTTAGCAGTGTGTTAATGTTTTTCTTGTAATGAAGCTTTTTTTTGGAGTAGAGGCATTGCGTCACATATTGGAACACAAAAGGGGAATGTACTCCATGTTGGTTGGTGGATTTGAGAATAAATTTTATGTATGAAAGTATTTTGAACATCATTGTGATTATACCCCTAAAATCTCATCAAGGGGACAATTTAACTCTCTAGAATGGAAGAAAGCTCGAACCAGCGTTCCGTTTTCTTCTCAATGGCATCGGTTACTTCTTTGAGTTCGATGGATAGGTTGGCGATTTCGTCCCCATCCAGTTCAGGGTCGGTGAACTTGTTCTGAAGCTTTGTTTTCTTTTCTTCCAGCTTTTGGATGTCCTTCTCCAATTGTTTGTATTCCTTTTGCTCGGAATAGGACAATTTGCCACCACTGGTATCCCTCCAGTTGTTCTCCATTTTTTCTGAAGAAGTGGTCTTGTTTTCGCGTTCTTCTATTATTTTACTGCTCTCGTAGGTACGATAATCTGAGTAGTTGCCAGGAAAATCTTCAATAACACCTTCTCCGCGGAACACAAATAAGTGATCTACGATTTTGTCCATAAAGTAACGGTCGTGCGAGACCACGATCAAGCAGCCGGGAAAATCCAGCAAAAAGCTTTCCAGTACGTTCAGGGTAACAATATCCAAGTCGTTTGTGGGCTCATCCAGAATCAAGAAGTTGGGATTTTGAATCAGCACGGTACACAAATAGAGACGTTTCCGTTCCCCGCCGCTTAATTTTTCAACAAAATCGTATTGCTTTTTACGGTCAAAAAGGAAACGCTCCAATAATTGCTGTGCGGATATTTGGCGTCCTTTCTTCAAAGGAATAAAATCACCAAATTCCCGAATGACATCGATTACTTTTTGCCCTTCTTTAACATGGATTCCTTTTTGTGTATAGTACCCGAACTTTACGGTATCACCGACCACTACTTTACCGCCCTCGACACTCTCTTGTTGGGTTATGATGTTCAAAAAGGTGGATTTTCCCGTACCGTTTTTACCGATAATGCCAACACGTTCACCTTTGGTGAAGTTGTAGTCAAATTTGTTCAGGATGGTCTTATCGCCATAGGATTTGGAAATATTGTGAAGCTCCAAGATCTTGCTTCCCATCCGTTCCATGTTCAGTTCTAATTGTACCTCGTGCTCTTGGCGCCTTTGATGGGCCCGCTGTTTGATTTCGGCAAAATCATCGATCCGTGATTTGGATTTTGTGGTACGGGCCTTGGGCTGTCTGCGCATCCAGTCCAATTCTTTTTTGTACAGCATTTTGGTTTTTTGCTGCTCCACGGCCTCACGTTCCATCCGGGCCTCTTTTTCACTCAGGTAATAGGAGTAATTGCCCTTGTAGGTATAAAGTTGGTTGTTGTCCAGTTCCAATATCTCATTACAAACCCTATCCAAAAAATAGCGGTCGTGCGTAACCATAAACAGGGTGATGCTTTCCTTGGCGAAGTATGCCTCCAACCATTCGATCATTTCAAGGTCCAAGTGGTTGGTAGGCTCATCCAAGATCATCAGGTCTGGTTTGTTGAGGAGGGCGTTGGCCAAGGCCAAACGTTTCTTTTGTCCGCCAGATAGGGTGCTCACTTTGGCATCGAGCTTGGAGAGCTGTAATTGAAAAAGTATTTGTTTGTATTGTGTTTCAAAATCCCAAGCGTTGAGTCGCTCCATGGCCTCAAAGGCTTTTTGGTATTGTGCCTGATCATCGGGGTTTTCCACGGCCTTCTCGTAGGATGCAATGACCCGCAGAATTTCGTTGTCCGTTGCAAAGATCGTCTCTTCAATGGTCAAATTGGGGTTCAGGTCGGGTTCTTGCTCCAAAAATGATATTTTGATACCCTTTCGCGTGGTCACTTGACCCGTTTCTGAGGTATCTTTTCCTGACATGATATTGAGAATGGATGTTTTGCCACTTCCATTTTTGGCAATGAGGGCTATCTTTTGGTCTTTGTTGATTCCAAAGGAAATATCGGAGAAGAGCATCAGCTCCCCATACGATTTTGATATGTTTTCGACCGTTAGTAAGTTCATGGGTATTGTTTGTGGGCCGGTCTATAATTTGGAATACCTGATGATGTACAGGTATCGAATGGCCATCGTCAAAAGTAAAGGAATAAGGACAGGAGAAAAAATCTGGATCTTAATTATCCAAAGCAAAAGCGTAATGACAATTAAGCCAAGAGCTCCCCATAAATAGTTAGGAGTCCATTGCGGAACCTTATCTTGCAACACTAAGGCAAAAGCGACAATCGCGTTGGGTGGAAATGCCCATAAAATATTAAAATTATAAGGGGTAGAAGTGTGGTCTGCTGCTACCCAGAGTAAGAATAGAAAGGTTCCTACCAATCCTGTAATGAATAGTAGCGAAAAATCCAGCCAGCGGCTACGTGTCTTGTGTTTGTAATCAAAATAGGTGATGACGGCCGTAAAAGCCAAGAGCATCAAAAACCAAAATAGGGGAGAGAGCGGAAAAAAACTTTTTTGGGTATGCTCGCTATAGTCTAAAATGGTACGCTCCCTCTTTACCAAAGGTTTTCCGTTCAAGGTGGTGTGCCGTAGTTGCTCCATAGCGTAATAAGGCAAAAACATATGTTCCTGAACCGTGGCCTTTCTGTCCACAGGTGAGCCAAAAGCGAGGTCAATACCAAACATGGACCATGTGTTTACATCCATAAACTGCCTTACCAGCTGGCGAAAAGTATATTGTTTCTCGAGATATGAACCATCAAAAACAATGGCTTCACCAAATTGTTCTTTTAAGATATCTCCCGTGATGCTGGAACAGTTGTTCAACAGCGGGTCATATAGGTAATCTCTGTTTTCGGGCAGATAGTTTTCTTCAAAAAAAGCGAGGAGTTGGTTGCGTTGTTGTATGCTTAGGTCTAAAATTTGCTCTTTTACCCATCTTTTTTCCAATTCGTATTCGTAAAGGAATGCTTCAAAACTTCTACGAGAAAGGGAATAGATCATTCTACCCTTGGTGAAATTTAGGTAAAAGTTTGGTTGATTGAAATCAAATGTCCCGTAATTATAGACTACATCGATTCCCAAAGAAGAATCTTGTACCCGGAAAGCACTGTGGCCAAAAGCGTAATAGAGTTCGTCGCCAGCGGCACAGGTGAGCAAGCTTACTTTAGAGTTTTCAGTGAGCTGCGGGGTTTGGGAAAATAGAAAGTTCCCAATGGCAAAGCAAAAAAATAATAAGTGCAGCTTTCTTTTCATTATGTATTTTATCAGAACAAATATCATAATAAAAACGACTCGGTCTACTATCCGTTGTACACAGTTTAATTTTTCCTTTATTTTTACGGAAATCTAATTTCATGAAGTCCTATATTCCCAATTTTTTAACCTTGCTCAATGTATTAAGTGGTTGTGTTGCCACGGTGTTCGCGGTGCTCAATCATTTAGAGTGGGCCGCGCTTTTTGTGTTTATCGGGATTTTCTTTGACTTTTTTGATGGTCTTGCTGCACGACTGCTTGGTGTACAGAGCGAAATAGGTGTGCAATTGGACTCCTTGGCCGATGTGATTACCAGTGGGCTGGTACCGGGTGTGGTCATGTTCCAATTGTTGAGCATGGCCGAACGAGGCGGTTGGAACCTTGGTTTCATTGGGCACGATGCGGAAATTACCCTGCTGCCCTTTGTCGGTTTTGCCATAACATTGGCTTCGGCATACAGATTGGCCAAGTTTAATGTGGATGAGAACCAAGTTTCTTCTTTTGTAGGATTGCCAACGCCAGCAAACGCACTTTTGATTCTTTCGTTGCCCATGATTCTCCTGTATCATAACAACGAGGTATTGAGTAACATTATCCTAAATCCTTGGTTTTTGGTGGTTTTAACGGTTTTGAGTTCGTATTTGTTGAATTCCCCGATAAAACTATTTGCATTAAAGTTTAAGAATTGGGGTTTTAAGGATAATGGGATTCGTTACCTTTTCATTATTGGAAGCCTGGTGTTGCTATTGACCTTACGGTTTTTAGCGATACCGGTAATAATTCTTTTTTATGTATTGGCTTCATTGCTGATGCCTTCGGAGAAGTAGGTTCAGAAATCCAATTTCTTTTTACGAAGCTCAAAGTTTTGGCCCAAGTAGACCTTTCTTACCATTTCATCCATGGCCAGTTCTTCGGGAACACCAGCTTTTAGGATACCACCTTCGAACATCAAATAGGAGCGCTCGGTAATGGCCAAGGTTTCCTGAACGTTGTGGTCGGTAATCAAAATACCGATGTTTTTGTTCTTCAACTGGGCCACGATTCGCTGAATGTCCTCAACCGCTACGGGGTCCACACCGGCAAAGGGTTCATCCAAAAGGATAAATTTTGGGTCTGTGGCCAAGGCACGGGCAATCTCGGTTCTACGGCGTTCCCCCCCTGAGAGCAGGTCACCACGGTTTTTGCGGATATGTCCAAGACCGAACTCATCGATCAAGGACTCCATTTTCATGTGCTGTTCTTTTTTGCTCAATTTTGTGAGCTGTAGCACACTCAGGATGTTTTTTTCAATGCTCAATTTTCGGAAAACCGATGCTTCCTGCGCTAAATAACCAATTCCGTTCTGCGCCCTTTTGTACATGGGGAAACTGGTAATGTTCATGTCATCCAGATAGATGTTCCCGCCATTTGGTTTTATCAAACCAACAATCATGTAGAAAGATGTGGTCTTTCCAGCTCCGTTTGGACCCAGCAGCCCAACAATTTCGCCTTGGTTTACTTCTAGGGAAATTCCCTTAACAACTTTTCGGCCCCGGTAGGCCTTCATTATATTTTCTGCGCGTAGCTTCATAGGAATTTGCCAAAACTAAACATATTCTTTGTCTACCGAATGGTCTTTTGGATTTTTTTAAGCTTCGGTTTCCTCTAGGTCTTCCCAATATTCGTAGGCACGTCGCAAATGTGGAACTACAATAGTACCGCCCACCAAAGTGGCGATACCAAGAGTTTCCATTACCTCCTCCTTATTGGCGCCGGCTTTTTTAGAGCTTTCCAAGTGATACTTTACACAATCGTCGCAACGGAGAACTGCGGAGGCTACCAGGCCTAGTAGTTCTTTGGTCTTTACGTCCAAAGCACCGGCCATATAAGCGTTGGTGTCCAAGTTGAAAATCCGTTTGATGAGTTTGTTGTTCTCGGCAAGCAGCTTATCGTTCATCTTGGCACGATAGGCATTGAACTCTTCTACTTTATTTGGCATTTTTTCTAGCTTTCTCTTTTTTGGCTTCTTGTTTGACTACCATTCTGGAAATAAAAATACTTACCTGATACAATATAAGTACAGGTATACATACTATGATTTGACTTGTTACATCCGGTGGTGTAATGATCGCGGATAGTATCAAAATGATTACTAGGGCTATTTTTCTGTACTTCTTGAGTATTTCTGGAGTTACCAACCCAACCTTGGTCAAAAAGAAAATGACGATGGGCAGTTCAAACATGATTCCACAAGCAATTACAGAAGCCCTTACCGTTCCAATGTAGGAGGCAAGGTCGATTTCGTTCAATACCTCTTTACTTACTTGGTACGACCCCAAAAAGTTGATGGACAATGGTGCAACGATGTAATAACCGAAGAGTACGCCAAGGAAGAACAACCCTGAGGCCGTAATTATGAATCCTCTGGAATGCTTTCTTTCGTTTTCGTAAAGTCCTGGACTGATGAATTTCCATAATTCCCATAAAATATAAGGGAAGCCCAGAATAACCCCTGCCCAAATAGAGGTCCATATGTGTGCGGAGAACTGCCCGGCCATCAACCTACTCTGAATGGTGAACGGGATGGTGTCTCCACAGAATTCGGAATCTACCCCGAAGAACTTTCCGATATTACAGAAAAACTGATAGGTCGGGAAATCCATGTTCTTGGGCCCGAACAATATTGTATCAAAAATAAAGCCCCTGAATACAAAGGCTACACAGGCAATGATCACAACTGCCAAAGTGGAACGTACCAGATGCCAACGTAATTCTTCCAAATGGTCCAAAAAGGACATTTCATCTGGACTTTTTCTCTCTTTTTTAGCCATTATAGGATTCCCTCGTTTATAAGGTTATGAATGTGGACCACGCCGGCATATTTGTCACCATCAAAGGCCAACAATTGCGATATGCTCTTTTCCTGTAACAGTTTCAACGCTTTCACTGCCAAAGTGTCCACGTCTATCGTCTTAGGGTTCGAGGTCATAATGTCCTTTGCAGTAAGTCCACTTATATTATCGTATTTGCTCAACATTCTTCGTACATCGCCATCAGTTACTATGCCCACAACCTTTTCTTGGTCCAATACTGCCGTAACGCCGAGCATTTTTTCGGATATTTCCACAATTACATCTTTTACCTTGGCATTGATATCGACCTGTGGTTTTTGATTTTTGGCCACAATGTCGGCAACGCGCAAATATAACTTCTTTCCCAAAGCACCACCGGGGTGATATTTGGCAAAATCGGAACTGCTGAATCCCTTGAGTTCCAAAAGGCAAATGGCAAGGGCATCACCCATGGACATTTGTGCCGAGGTGCTGGTGGTAGGCGCCAAATTGTTGGGGCACGCTTCTTTCTCCACATAGGTGTTCAGTACAAAATCAGCCTGTTTGGCCAGTACGGATTCCATATTTCCTGTAATGCCGATGAGCTTATTTTTCCCAACTTTGATCAAGGGGAGCAATGCTTTTATCTCAGGGGTATTGCCGCTCTGAGATAGGCAGATGACCACATCGTTTTCTTGAATGGTTCCCAAATCACCATGAATGGCATCCGCCGCGTGCATAAAAATGGCTGGCGTTCCTGTGGAGTTCAATGTTGCTACAATTTTGGAGGCAACTATGGCACTTTTGCCGACCCCTGATACGATAACTCTTCCGTTGCACTGTAAAATGTGCTGTACGGCATGCGCAAACTGGTCGTCCAAAAGGCTAATCAAATTTGCTACGGCTTTGCTCTCGATTTCGAGGGTGCGTTTTGCTATGGATAAAATTGACTTAATGTCGCTCAAAGTATAATAATGTAATAAACCGATTAACTGATTGCATTCCTAAAAGAATGTCTTATATTTAAGATTACAAAACTAATCAAACTATCTTTTACAGACTATTATGGAAGTGAGAATAGATCCATCTGTAATTGAATGGTAAATATTAAAAGCTTCAACTGCCGTTTAGGTTGCTTGTAATAAATTGAAAAATGCGGAAATGAGCCTAATGAATACTGATTTACATTCCTCGCTCAAAAAATATTTTGGTTTCTCGAAGTTCAAAGGATTACAGGAAGGTGTAATCCAGAATATCCTTAGTGATAACGATACGTTTGTGATTATGCCCACGGGAGGTGGGAAATCCCTGTGCTATCAACTGCCAGCGATAATGAAAGAGGGTACCGCTATTGTGGTGTCTCCTTTGATTGCGTTGATGAAAAACCAAGTGGACGCCATTCGTGGCATATCCGAGCAGCATGGTATTGCCCATGTGTTGAACTCCTCATTGACGAAAACCGAGGTGAAGCAGGTAAAGGAAGATATTACTAACGGAGTGACCAAGTTACTTTATGTGGCACCCGAATCCTTGACGAAGGAGGAAAATGTTGAGTTTCTAAAAAAAGTAAAACTTTCCTTTGTTGCTGTGGATGAAGCCCACTGTATTTCGGAATGGGGGCACGATTTTAGGCCCGAATACCGAAATCTCCGAGGTATTATCAATCGTTTAGGAGACAATATTCCTATTATTGGCCTTACAGCAACTGCTACGCCGAAGGTGCAGGAAGACATTATCAAAAACTTGGGAATGACGGATGCCAAGGTGTTCAAGGCGTCGTTCAATAGGCCTAATTTGTTTTATGAGGTGCGTCCGAAAACCAAAGATGTAGATGCGGATATCATCCGTTTTGTGAAGCAAAATCAAGGAAAATCGGGAATCATCTATTGCTTGAGCCGCAAAAGAGTGGAAGAATTGGCCCAAGTGCTCCAAGTAAATGGGGTGAGTGCCGTTCCGTATCATGCAGGTTTTGATGCAAAGACCCGCTCCAAATATCAGGATATGTTCTTGATGGAGGAGGTAGATGTGGTGGTGGCCACCATTGCTTTTGGTATGGGGATAGACAAGCCGGATGTACGTTTTGTTATCCACCACGATATTCCCAAGAGTATTGAAAGTTATTATCAAGAAACTGGCCGTGCAGGGCGAGATGGCGGAGAAGGGCATTGCTTGGCCTATTACGCATACAAGGATGTGGAGAAGTTGGAGAAATTCATGTCTGGAAAACCCGTTGCGGAGCAAGAAATTGGTAATGCGCTCTTACAGGAAATTGTAGCCTATGCCGAAACATCCATATCCCGTAGAAAATTTATACTGCACTATTTCGGTGAGGATTTTGATGAAGAGAACGGAGAAGGGGCAGATATGGACGATAATTCCAGAAACCCCAAACCTAAGGAAGAGGCCAAGGACGATGTCGTAAAGCTTTTGACGGTGGTACGAGATACCAAGGAAAAGTTCAAGACCAAGGAAATTGTAAGGGTGTTGGTCGGCAAGACCAATGCCATGATTTCTTCGCATAAGACCGATGAGAAAAGTTTTTTTGGAATAGGTAAGGATAAGGACAAAGAATTTTGGATGGCGTTGACCAGACAGGTTTTGGTGGCCGGACTCCTAAAAAAAGAAATTGAACGATATGGTATTTTGAACCTTACCGAATCAGGTAAGGAATATCTCAAGAACCCAGAGTCCTTTATGATGACAAAGGACCATGTGTACTCCAAGGACGATACCGGAAACATTGTCACCGCCGAAAAATCGAATGGAGCGGTTGCGGACGAACATTTATTGAAATTGCTTCGTGACCTTCGCAAAAGAGAGGCACAAAAACATGAAGTGCCACCATTTGTAGTCTTTCAAGACCCGTCGTTGGAAGATATGTCCTTAAAGTATCCAATTACCATGAACGAACTTCTCAATATTCAAGGGGTAGGGGAAGGAAAGGCGAAAAAATATGGGAAGGCCTTTGTGGAGCTTATCTCTAAATATGTAGAGGAAAACGATATTGTAAGGCCAGATGATCTTGTGGTGAAAAGTACCGGTGCCAATTCCGCTTTAAAACTTTACGTGATCCAAAGTGTGGATAGAAAGTTGCCCTTGGATGATATTGCATCTGCCAAAGGATTGGAATTACCGGAACTTATCAAGGAAATGGAGCAAATTGTTTTCAGCGGAACCAAATTGAACATTGGTTACTGGATAGATGAAATATTGGATGAGGACCAACAAGAAGAAATCCACGATTACTTTTTGGAGGCCGATACCGATTCCATATCCGCTGCCATTGATGAATTTGATGGCGACTACGAAGATGAAGAACTCCGTTTGTACCGTCTTAAATTTATAAGTGAAGTGGCGAATTAAAATTCGCCACTCAACTCACCTGTAGTTATTGCCGCTACAATCAATCCAAAATAAAGGATTGTGAGCACCAAATAAACAAGCGCCAAAGCCAATCCTACATAAGAGAGGATTTTGCCTGTTTTTACATTGCTGTAATCAGTGTAATTCTCTGGGCTTTGTTCGTATAATTGGGTCGCGGTCTTAGCTTTTACCAATCCAATGATGCTAAAAATAGCACCAAATGGCCCGCAGCATACCAAAGTGAGGACAATGGAGAGTATCCCCATTGTCAACACTGTACTGGCCCCGGGTAAGGGTTGTTGGTTCATAAAATTATCTTATTGATATTGTTCAAGGATTTCTTGCATTCTCTGTGGATCTTGTAGGGTTTCCCATCCAAAGAAAGAAAGGGCCCAAATATAGTAGGCGAGAGCCAAAACATTTAAAACGATACCAATAATGGCAAGGATTCTTCCTGTTTTTACGTTTTGTACACCTTCGTACATTTCTGGGTTTTCAGCATAAAGTTTTAGAGCCTTGTTGGCCAAGATTAAACCGATTACACCAAAAATAAGTCCGATTATACCATAGCAACAGCAGGTCACTATAGAGATAATTCCGAAGACCAATATCAAGGTCGCGTTTGGAAGTTTTTGTTGTTCCATAATTTCAAATTTTTAATTAAAGAGATTATTCATTTTTAGTATGTAACTTATTATGACGGTACCTACGGTAAGCAATGTTAAAATCATTTTAATCTGATTTGAACGTTGAAACTTTACAAAACTACTGGTGACCAGAAAAGCCAATAATGCCAATATTGGATAAATGGCCGGATACATCTGAAATGCAGCTATGAATTCTCCATGCAGTAAGAGGTTGACCGAACGTTGCAGGCCACATCCAGGGCAATCTATGCCCGTGAGATGCTTGTTCAGGCAAGGGAGCATATAATCTTCAAGATTAAAGGCGATTATGGTCGGTGTTAGGTACATCATTGTCTGTAGAGCCCGAAAATACTATTATTTTTGTATTCAAGTTTAATTTTCAGACCATTTTTGTAGTTAGAAATTAAGTATGGGTAAATTTTCGATAGGTGATAGGGCAGAGGTGTTGGATGAGGCCATTTCGGGTATCATTCAAAAAGTTGATGGCAATCTGGTGACATTGATTACCGACGATGGTTTTCCCATGCATTTTGCCAGTAGTGATCTTGTTAAGATTGGTGGCGATATATCGGTTTCCAATCATGAAGTGGCCAAAATCAAAAAAGAAAAAGAAATCCCCAAAAGAAGAAAAGCTCCTATCATTAAGCCCAAAGAAAGGAGTGCCCCAAAAATGGAAGTTGACCTACACATCTATCAACTGGTGAAGTCAAGCAAGGGCATGAGCAACTACGATATGCTCAACATTCAATTGGATACCGCCAAAAGACAATTGGATTTTGCCATTAACAAGCGAATTCAAAAGGTGGTGTTTATCCACGGTGTGGGAGAAGGTGTTTTAAAAGAGGAACTGCACTATCTCTTCAATCGGTACGACAATGTAAAGTTTTACGACGCCGATTATCAAAAATATGGGTTGGGCGCTACCGAGGTCTATATTTACCAAAACACCTAGTCCGGTACTACGGTGAATACTTCTCCAAATTCATTTATGGCCAAATTCGTAATGCGTTCCCCATTTCCGGTGACAAAAGATATGCCGCTAAGACTTATATTGTGTTCAAAACGTGTGGTGTCGTTTTCTACCGGCATAGTCTCAATGATCACCATACCTCCTTCGGCAACGACTTCGTCAATAACTTTAGGGTCCACCGTGGGGATATCGCTACAAAAGTAATCCTTGTTAACAGCGTCCGAGAAAACTCTGTACGTTACTTGGGATTGTCCTGGGACCGTACTTTCGGTTATTACCGTATCTCCGGCAACCCCGCGGTTCAATGCCCCGCTTTGAAGTTCTAATATGAGGGCTTCGCTATCATTTATTTTGAACATCAAATTTTTGGCGTCGGCAACAGGATTGGCACAATATTGTATCGAGGCACTGTCAAAGTCAATGGTCTCGATTTGAAGATCCCCATCGCTACAGGAAAGGATTGTGATGCAACCAAGAATTGAAAAGATAAATTTTCTCATGCATCAAATTTAAAGCAATTCCATTTTAAAACACTAATCCTTAGCATCACTTTAAAAGAAATTAACTTTATTTCCTGTACTTTTGCTCCTGTTAAAAAGTGAACCGAATCATGCAAAAAGTCTATCTGGACAACGCTGCGACCACGCAGGTAAGGAAAGAGGTAATTGAACGGATGCAAGAAGCTCTTGCGCAGCAATATGGCAACCCATCATCTACCCATAGTTTTGGTAGATCGGCAAAAACCGCTGTGGAGCAAGCAAGAAAAACCATCGCGAAAACCTTGAATGCCCAACCTTCGGAAATCATTTTTACTTCGGGCGGTACCGAGGCGGATAATATGATCTTGCGTTGTGCTGTGAGGGATTTGGGTGTAGAAACCATCATTACTTCCAAAATAGAGCACCATGCAGTGCTTCATACTGTGGAAGAACTGGAAAAGGAGTATCGCATCAATGTTTGGTATGTGGATTTGGATGAATTCGGAAGTCCGGACATGGAGCATTTGGAAGAATTGCTCAAAAAGGATGACACCAAAAAGTTGGTCAGCTTGATGCATGTGAACAATGAAATCGGCAATATCACTGATATCAACGCTGTAGGAGAGCTTTGCAAGGCCAATAATGCACTTTTTCATTCGGATACCGTACAATCGATTGGTCATTATCCGTGGGATGTGCAGGAGGTTCATGTTGATTTTATGACGGCGGCTGCCCATAAATTTCATGGCCCAAAGGGTGTTGGTTTCGCCTTTATCCGAAAAAACTCGGGTTTAAAGCCATTGATCGTAGGGGGCTCACAAGAACGTGGGTTCAGGGCAGGTACAGAACCGTTCCATAATATTGTTGGTCTAGAAGAAGCGTTTGTGAAAGCTTACGAACATTTGGATGAAGAGACAGCAGCTGTAAAGGAGCTGAAAAAGTATTTTGTGGATAAGGTCTTAAAGGAGGTTCCTGGTGCGCAGTGCAATGGTCTTTCCGCAGATTTGGAAAAAAGTACCTATACCTTGGCCAATATTCGGTTGCCTTTTGATAAGCAGAAAGGCTTAATGCTATTGTTCCACTTGGATATGAAAGGAATCGCCTGTTCCAAAGGAAGTGCATGCCAATCGGGAAGCAATCAGGGTTCGCACGTACTGAATGAGATTTTGGAAGGGGCCGAGTTGGATAAACCCAGTCTACGCTTTTCTTTTTCCATGTATAACACGAAGGAAGAACTGGATTACACCGTTGAGATCCTAAAAGAATTTGCGAATAGCTGATTAATTTCGATTCCTTCTTTTTTCCCTGTCGTAAGGAAATTTTCTGGAAGCGGTTTTCATCATTTTATCGATAAGCTCGTTGGTGTTTTTTCCAGTTTTTTTGGAAATTTCGTTCTCATATTTCCAAAGTAACTTTCCCGTATCACCATCACTTATCTTGACCCCGATTCGTCCGTAGTTGGCATTTCCGCTGAAATAATCCAAAATACTGAAATCGGTCGGGACCCCTTCGGAAAGTAAAATATTGAGGTTAAGGTTGCCACTTATAATGCCGTCCACATCCAATATTTTGCACAATTCCTGTGTGGTATAGGTGTCAATGTTGTTGTAGTTGATGTTGTTTTGGGCCAAAATAGCGTTAGTGTTCATAATGTTCTGGAAATCCACATTGAACTTTTTGCGCTTTTTCCGTTTGGAAAAATAAGTTTCCAAAGCATTTTGTACCGCATACCCTTCTTTTTCGGCCAGTACATTGAGCTCATCGTTGTCTACGGCTTTTTTAAGTTCCAAGTGGGCAATAAAGGGGACGATCGCTAAAATTTCATGGTCCTCGGTATATTCATCAAACCTTATGCTCTCATAAATGTTCTTTTGGGCCATTGCTAGCACACTGGAGAAAAGAACAAAAACAAAGACAATTTTTTTCATTCATCAAATTTTAATTCAACAATCTTGATCTTTGGATGAGGTCGCTTTTGGATAGGTTGATTATTAGAGCTCTAAAAAAGGACATTTACTTGACTAGCCTGCTTTTCGTGTGTAAAAGTAATGCTATTTCCTGAAAAAAGTGCCAGTATATGTAGTGGAGTTGCCCACATTGTCCGTAACGGTTACTTTTAGTTCACATTCCGTTTCGTTGACGATCTTATCATCAAAATTATAGGTGATGGTATTGGTTTTTGGTTCGTATTCCATCAAAATCCATTTTCCATTGAGTGTGGCAGAATAGGAATCAATGCCACTGAGGTCGTCCGTAATGGTAAGGCTTAGGTAGCTATAATTGCTCAACCATTGCTTTTCTTTAAAGTTTTTTGGTCTTACTTGAGGGGCTACGCTATCCCTAACAAGTGTGTATGTGCCCAAAGTTCGGGTGCGTGTGGTAAAGGCACCGTCCCGTTTGTAAGTTTTGGAATAGGATGGTCGCATTCTGCTGTCCAAATGCGCAATAAACATCTGGTTCCTATCTTCCATTGCATATTTTGAAGGGTCGAAACTGATTGTAAAGTTCCGGTGAGCGGCAACGCTGTTATCGTGAATGGTGATGGTATCGTTCCCTTTTTCCAAATTGATGAAGAAATCTTCATAAAATGTACTGGCAGGGAAATATACTTTAGCGGCACCTAGATCAAAGTTGTTCGGTTTGTCCGCAATCAAATAATTCTCCGTGGTTTTGTCCTCTTTTGCTATTTTCTCCTCTTCTTTTTTGCCTTCAATCGGGATAACAAGTTTTGTGGTGTTTCCTGCCAAATCCGAAATGAGCAGTTCAACGTTGTAGGACATACCCTCTTCAATAGTTATTTTACCGTCGTTGTACAGTGATTTGTAAATGCTAAGGTGATTGTAGGGCTCCTTAAAACATTTTTGTATGCGCTGTCGATGGTCATAATAGTGGGCATAATCAATAAGTGTGTTGATGTATCTAGTCTCGGCAAAGGAGAAGGTTTCAAAATCAAACTCAGAATGAACCCGGCCATTCACCGTTTGTTTTACCGCGTAAACTCCATTCTGATTGGCGGCCATGTCCAAGCGGTCAAAAGTATTGATTCCAAATCCAATCGTGCCGCTGGCCGTTACTTTGTCAGCCAAAAAGGAACCATCGGATTGTCTTGTATAATTCAATTGGATTTTTTCTGCACTTTTGTTTATCAATGCTCCGTCTGAAATCGGGTAACCGTACAATCCCAATAAAGTTGGGTCGGTAGCATCCCTGACCTCATAACCGTAAAGTAATGGATTGGTAGGTTTGCCGCTAACGCTGCTGCGGATTTCAAAATGAAGGTGGGGTCCGGCCGATCCTCCCGTATTGCCCGAATACGCGATTATACTGCCATTGGTCACCTTGAGTTCGCCATAATCAGGGAACATTTCCCCCTCGTAAGACTGCTTTTCGTATTGAACTTTTTTAACGTATTCCTCTATTTCCGGCCCAAACTTTTTAAGATGCGCATACACCGAGGTGTAGCCATTGGGATGTGCCACATAAAGAGCCTTTCCGTACCCCCAATGCGAAACTACGATACGCGTCACCGTACCGTCGGCGATGGCATATACCGGAAGACCTTCCCGCTGTTGTGTTTTGATGTCCATCCCCGAATGGAAATGATTGGAACGTAGCTCGCCAAAAGTGCCGGCCAAAACCAAGGGAATGTCCAAGGGAGAACCAAATACATCTTGAGGATATTCTTTTTGGGCGGATAGATGCAGGGCAATAAAAAAGTAGATAAAAAAAAGATAGAGGCGCATATAAAAACAATAATTCCTTACGAAAGTAACCAATGTTTTGATTTGATAAAAAGTTTTGCGGAAAACGACTTTTTACTTGAAGCAAAGCTTTAAGAATAAATCTTAAAAGTATTGCGAGGTTGTGGCAGGATCGTTAACTTTGTGTAATACGTATTGTTGTTTGCATATATGAGCGAACTTGTTGAGATTGTTGATTCTTTGGAGAACAAGGTGAGCAAATTGCTTCACAAAATGGAGCTGTTGCACCAACTCAATGCCAAGTTGAAACAGGAATTGGAACTTCAAAAAGAAGAAAATGGACTTCAACAGAAGGAGCTCAACGAATGGGAGGAAAAATATGATTCCCTAAAAATGGCAAACACAATGCTGGGTAGTAATACTAGTAAAACAGAAGCTAAGCTCAAAATAAATACATTGATTCGTGAACTTGATGTTTGCATTGCAAAGTTGGCGGATTAACTGGTACCGAGAATATGGACGAGAAGCTCAAAATAAAGCTTTCCATTGCTGATAGGGTGTATCCTTTAACGATTGACCCCAAGCAAGAGGAAGGGTTGCGAAAAGCAGCCAAGAACATAGAAAATCTGGCAAAAAAGTTTGAGCAAAACTATGCCGTTCGGGACAAGCAGGATGTTTTGGCCATGTGTGCCTTGCAATTTGCATCTAAAATTGAGCAAAGCGGAATAGACCGTTCGGAAAATGCAGAGGCAGCCATGCAGCGTCTCAGGGCCTTGGACGAACTGGTACATTCTAAATTGGGGGAATAAGTTCTTTTAAATAAAATATTGTTACTGCCCACATTGGTAATTTATTTTTGACAAACTCAACACTAATATAATTAGAAAGGGTGAGTTTAAGCTGTAAAAGCAGGCCCTACTCGCATAGGGATCCTTGATCAGTTTGTTAGCCCTAAACCTGTATTTTGGAGTTTGTACAAAGCTTCTTCCGATGTGGGCTTTTTTTTTAAACTAAACACAATCAAACATGGATAATATCATATTAATCGTTGTCGCAGCTGTTGTAGGGCTGGCAATAGGGTTTGCAATAGCCAAGATGATGGAGAAAGGCAAAGCGTCCAAGACCATTGCCAACGCAAAGAAGGAAGCTGCCAACATTATTAAAGAAGCAAATAAAGAAGGGGAGAGCATCAAAAAAGATAAAATTTTCCAAGCGAAGGAAAAGTTTTTGGAGTTGAAGGCCGAGCATGAGAAAGTTATTATCAACAAGGATAAAAAAATAGCCGAGGCCGAAAAGCGTACCAGGGATAAAGAATCCCAAGTAAGCAGCGAATTGGCCAAGAACAAAAAACTCAATGATCAATATCAACAAAAGATAAAAGAGGTTGAGTATAAGAGTGATATTCTGGACAAGAAGCAGTCCGAAGTAGATAAGCTCCACAAAAGTCAAGTACAACAGTTGGAAGTGATTTCTGGACTTTCCGCAGAGGACGCCAAGGCACAGTTGCTGGAATCTTTGAAAGAAACGGCAAAAAGTGATGCCATGGCCTATTTGCAAAACACTTTGGAAGAAGCCAAGCTTACCGCACAGCAAGAAGCCCGAAAAATTGTCGTCAATACCATTCAACGCATCGGTACCGAAGAAGCAGTGGAAAATTGTGTTTCCGTATTCAATTTGGAGTCTGATGACGTAAAGGGACGCATTATTGGCCGTGAAGGTCGAAATATACGGGCTATCGAGGCCGCTACAGGGGTCGAGATTATTGTTGATGATACTCCAGAAGCCATTATCTTATCATGTTTTGATTCTGTACGAAGAGAAGTGGCCCGACTGTCCCTACACCGATTGGTGACCGATGGCCGTATTCACCCTGCCCGTATTGAAGAGGTGGTGAAAAAGACCGAAAAGCAAATCAACGAAGAGATAGCGGAAATTGGAAAGCGTACCGTAATCGATTTGGGAATCCATGGATTGCATCCGGAATTGATCAAAGCGGTAGGTCGAATGAAGTATCGTTCCTCTTACGGACAAAACTTATTGCAGCATTCCAGGGAAGTTGCCAAACTATGTGGGGTAATGGCGGCAGAGCTTGGACTAAACCCAAAATTGGCCAAAAGGGCCGGATTGCTTCACGATATAGGAAAAGTGCCAATGGCCGAGGTAGAGGTGGAAACACCGCACGCTATCTTGGGTATGCAGTGGGCCCAGAAGTTTGGTGAAAAGGATGAAGTCTGTAACGCGATAGGTGCCCACCACGATGAAATAGAGATGACTACACTATTGTCTCCAATAGTTCAAGTCTGTGATGCCATTAGTGGTGCAAGACCGGGGGCCAGAAGACAGGTGTTGGACTCTTATATCCAACGTTTGAAGGACTTGGAGGATATAGCCTTTGGCTTTAACGGAGTGCAGAAAGCCTATGCCATTCAGGCTGGTAGGGAGCTGCGTGTAATCGTTGAAAGTGAAAAGGTAAACGATGACAAAGCTGCCGAGCTGTCTTTTGAGATTTCACAGAAAATCCAAACGGACATGACCTATCCTGGGCAGGTAAAAGTAACCGTAATCCGAGAAACTAGATCGGTAAACGTAGCCAAGTAACCTTGCGCTAGTTCGCAATAACGTTTCTTAATATCCAATCAATAGGGACATCCCTATATTGTGTGCTGGATCTGTTTGTGGTATTCGTTTCATTTTTGGACATCACCAAAAGCCACATGCCATCTCCATAGGATATTGTTGTAATGGAATAGCCTTTATCGGCTCGTTCTTTTATCCAGTCAAATGGATATGTGGTTTCCGTTTTCCATGTCTGTGCGCCAAGTTTTGAGCCTTGGGTCATGGTTATTGCCCAAACACCGTTACCATAGGTAGCTGATGTAATCGCGTAGCCTTCGTTCCAATTGTCAATAATCCAATCTCTTGGAATCTCGTAACTGGTTTTCCATCTTTGGGTAATATATCCCGTATTCTTGTTCATGGCAAGGTACCAGTTCCCGTTTCCGTACGTCATTGAGGTGATTTGGTAATCATTGTTCCATTTTTCGGTGACCCAGTCCTTGGGAAAAGTATCCGATTTTTTCCATGATTGTGGCTGTAGTCCATTCCCCTTGCTCATAAGAACGGTAAATTGATTTTTATATTCATCGTAATCGAAAGCCGATATGTTTAGTCCATTGTCCCATTCCTGTTTAATCCAGTCGCTTGGGAATTCGTTCGATGTTTTAATTTTCTGTTCGGTGTATGAAACTTTGCTCGTTTTCTCCATGGCTGCAGCCCAGACCGATTCGCCATCAAAACCATTGGCCAGAACTGTTACAGCATTTGTTTTGACAGGAAAAGAAACTTCACCTTTGTTTAAATAGACAAGCAATCGGAATACATCTTCATCTTCATTAAAGTAATCGTCCAAGTATTCTTTGGTAAGCGCTTCAGGGTTTAACTTCACCCAGTACAACATAGGTTTCATTGTCTGCGTGAAATCTCCACCATCAAAGGCGTTGTCATCTGCAGTATAAGCCGAGAATGAGCCTTCATTTTCTTTTACATAAAAATTGTCCGCACTATAACCAGAGTTTGATGGTCCACGAACAATAAAGGCATCATTCCCGTCTAAATATCTGTCCGCTGTACCATCGGACTTTGTAAAATTTTTATAGCTGCAGATATAGTTGGTCAGTTTGTCCGAACCATTGGCATAATATTTTACGCGGACCAGAGCTTCATTTTCCTCGTAAAAAATGACCAAGGCGGTGTACTTTACTTCACCGCTTACCCAGCTGGTTTCATAATAGTTTTGGGAATATCCGGAAATCGAATAAAAGAAAATCAAAAGGGGAACAAAAAAATATTTCATGATGGTTGATTGGTTTAACTGTTTAAAAATGCTTCAAACGTGACAACAAAAGCAAAAAAATGAGGTGTATGGCCAAAAAAAGAATACCAAAGAGAGATTTCAGTATAATTTTTTTGACCTGTCATGTTGTTGAAAGCTCAATCAACAGTGATATTTGTCATACTTTTCCAACGGAGATAGGACTAACTTCATTCAAGGAATCCATAAATACATGAATGATGAAAAATAGTGTGCCTGTTTCAAAAATAATGACCAAAAAATTGGTGACACTTAACACCAATGACGATTTGGTGACCGCCGAAAGACTTTTTAAAAAGCATCACATTCGACATATCCCCGTTGTTGAAGGCAAGGCTATCAAAGGGATGTTGAGCTATACGGATTTATTACGAATCAGTTTTGCCGATGCGGTCGATGAACATGAGGAATATGTGGATACCATTGTGTACAATATGTTCACCATACCCCAAGTGATGGTCAGTGATGTTATAACGGTGGAATCCAAAACATCGATAAGGGATGTGGCGCGTTTTCTTTCAAAAAAGGAATTTCATGCACTACCCGTGGTGGATGGTGGTAAAATCGTGGGGATAGTTACCACTACCGATTTGATTAATTATTTACTGGAATGCATTGACGGATGATAGGCAACAAAAAGGCCGCTATTGCGGCCCTTTGATTTTGTTTGCATAGTGGATTTTACTCCTCTTCGTTGCCTTCGCTTTCCTCTTCTTCGGATTCCTTGTTGAGCTTGTGCTCCAAGATATTGAGGTTTTTCATTTTTTCCTTCCAAGTCTGAAGCGCCTCTTTCTGTTTGTTCAGATTGTTGATTACTTCCTTTACCAAAGGATTGTCCTCGGAATCGTTCGAGAAGAACTGTAGGTTGTTCTCCAATTGACGGATTTCTGATTTTACTTCATCAATTTTACGCTTTACAAATACACGCTCGTTGCCAATGGCATAGTTATCCTCTGTTTTGGCCAACTCCTGAACCTTGTTTCCGTATTTGAGCAGTTCGGATTGTTGTTTGCCAACTCCCAATTTCTTTAGCAGGGCGTCTACAATTTTATTGAACTTGCTATTGATGTGTTTTTTGTTGTAAGGAATGCGCCCATATTTTTTCCATTCGGCCAAAAAGGCTTTAATATCCTCTATATCTTTTTTCTTGTCGCCACTTAGTTGGAATTCTTTTAGACGGTCAAGACACTCGCTCTTCTTCTTAAAGTTTTCAAACTCTTCTTCATGGGCCTCGTTCTTGTCCGAATGCAAACGGTCAAAATAATGGTTGCAGGCATCCTTGAACTCTTTCCAGATTTTGTCCGAGTATTTACGGGGCACATGACCTATTTTTTTCCAGTCGCTTTGTATGCGCTTCATTTGAGGTGTTACCTCGGCCCACTCATCACTATCTTTTAAAGAGATGGCCAACTCCAACAGTTCTTTTTTCTTTTCCAGATTTTCCTGTTGTTCCTTCTTTTGGTTTTTGTAGAAGGCATTTTTGGTTCTGTTGAACTTACGGACGCTCTGTTTAAACTGGTCCCACGTCTCCTCGTTTACTCTTTGCGGAACTTTACCTGCTTTAAAAAATGAATCCCTAAGCGCTTCAACTTCTTTTATCTGCTGTTGGATACCTCGGTGGTTGTTCGCAACATTCTCCGAAATCGAAGATATAGCAGCAATGATTTCCTGTTTTTTCTCGTAATTTTTTTCGTAGACCTTTTCCAGTTCTTGAAAGTGTTCCTGCCTACGCTGGTGCATGGCCTTCGTGGCATTGCTGAACTTTTCCCAGATTTCCTCGCGATGCTCCTTGGCAACAGGCCCAATATCCTCTTTCCATATCTTGTGCAGTGTCTGCAACTCGCGAAAGGCCTTGTTTAAATCCGGTTCGTTGGCCAATGCCTCGGCACGTTCCACCAATTTTTGTTTTTCTTCCAGATTGTGTTTAAAATCTAAATCACGCAATTCACGGTTCAAGTGAAGGAAATCGTAAAAGATTTCCATGTGGTGGTGATAGGTGCGCCAAACATCGTTGTAATTGGTACGTGGAATGGGACCGGCATTTTTCCACCGGTGCTGTAAATCTTTAAAGTTACTGTAGGTCGTGTTGATGTCTTCTTCAATATCAATAAGCCCTTTCAACTCTTCAATGATTTCCAATCTATTTTGAAGGTTGCTCTTTAGGGATTGATCTAGTTGCTTGTAATATTGGTCCCGTTTTTCACGGAAGTCGGAATATACTTCGTTGAACTGCCTTTTGGCGACAGAGTTGTATCGAAAATCAATCTCGTTACCACCTTTGGATACAAACTCCTCCTTCTTTTCATCTAAAAAATCCTGAAATTTTTGGTCGAACTCGTATTTAATGGTACTTACGTGCTTGTTGATGGCTTGGACCTTTTCATTTTTGACCAATCTTTGTAATTCTCCTACCAGATTTTCCATGGACATGGAGTGGTAATCCAGCATGGGAATGGTATGTCTCTTTTCATTTTCGGTATCTTCCGCATCCTCTGCATTGGATTCATCTATTTCGTCCAAATGATCATTGGATTCATCGTTTTTGGCACTCGTCTCCTCGTTCTTGGTTTCGGAAGAAGTTTCCTTTTCAGGTTGCTTTTCCTCTTCATTTTTAGGTACAGTCTGCTCTGACACTTTTGCTTCGGCCTGTTCGGTCTCTTCCAAATGTGTTTTTGTGCTCTCTGTTATTTCCTCTTTGCCACCTTCAGCTTGCTGAAGTTTACGATCATTTTCCTGCATTCGTTGCTTGTTTACCTAATTGATTGATGAAAGTTATAGCCAATTTAACAACTTAATTGTCTAATAGCAAAAGTATTGATTCTTCTTTTGCTTTAATATGATGGTTGTACACGTTGGTGGAATCGCTATATCAATAGCCGATTTTATACATTATTCCAGATTTCCCAAGCCTTTTCAGCTTGTCCTTCCAACATTTTCAGCCCATTGCAAATAGAAGCTCCCTTGGATTCCCCTATCGATAGAAAACTGGTTTTTTCGGGGTTATAGATCAGATCGTACAACAAGTGCTGTGTTCCGATGTGATCATAGGGGATTGCAGGTTTATCCTCGATATTCGGGAAAGTTCCCAGTGGCGTACAATTGATGATCAAGGTAGTTTCTTTAATGATATCTTGGTCAAGTTCATCATAGGTGTATTGGCCGTTTTTCTTGCTACGGGAGACATAGGTGCTTTTGATTCCAAGTTCGTTGAGCACATATTGAACCGCCTTCGACGCCCCGCCGGTTCCCAATATCAATGCTTGGGCATGATGTGGCTTTAAATACGGTTCCAAAGATTTTTGAAAACCGTATGCATCGGTATTGAAGCCGATTAAACCTTCCTTTGAAAACTGAATGGTGTTTACGGCCCCTATTTGTTTTGCCTTTGGGTCGAGTTCATCTAAAAAAGGGATGATTTCTTGTTTGTAAGGAATGGTGACGTTTAGCCCTCGTATATCCCCTTGATTGAGCACATTCTTTACCTCTTCTATTTTTTGAAGGTCAAAGTTTTCGTAGCTGTGGTTCATCAATCCCAAATCGTTGAATTTTTGGGTAAAATAACCTTGCGAAAAGGAGTAGGAGATGTTTTTACCGAGAAGGCCGTATCTGTTCATTCTTTTTTCTGTTGTTGCCATACCAATCCAAAATTAATAATACCAAAATCCCCATTAAAATAAAAAGTATGGCCCACCATGTTTCAGCCTTCGCCATATCGGGGAAATAGCGTGTATAGTTTAGGATTATTTTATTTCCATTGGTATCCAAAATTGGATTATTGGCCGGATCCAACTTGAATATGGTTTTTTTCCAAGGCCATAAAACACCTAAGGAACCGGTAATGAAACCTAGTAAAACAGCTGTAGTGGTGGATTTGTAATGTTTTAATAAATAGCTCAATAAATGTGAAAATGTGACCAAGCCAGTAATTGATCCTAAGGTAAAAACTGCCAGAATTTTTAGGGTTCTGAGGCGTTCGGCATTGTTCAAAAAAGTGAAATCACCTGAGAACAGCTCTGAAAATGTATCGTACAGGGCATTGACGGAATCTACTAAAAGCAGCACGTAATTCCCCATCAATATCAAAATAAAGGAACCGGAAAGACCTGGAAGCGTCATTCCGGATACGCTCACGATACCACAAAAAAAGATGAATAAAAGATTGTCGTTTTCTTTTGCAGGGTTTAAAAAACTGATGGAAATACCAATAATAAGTCCAATAAGCCCGGCAGGAATGGTGCGTTTGTTCCATGGGGAAAAGTCTTTTCCAATATGATAAATGGATCCGATGACCATTCCAAAAAACGTGGCCCAAACAAATAGTTCATTGTGCTTTAAAAAGTAGTCCAGAATTCTAGAGACGCTAAAGTAGCTGACCAGCATTCCAAATATCAATAATCCTAGAAATTTGGCATTGATATACCGGAAAAAACTTCTAAATCTACCATTGAACAATAGCTTAAGTGCCTTTGAGTTCAATTTTTGAAGGGAATAGATGAACTCTTCATAAAAACCGGCAACAAAAGCTACAATACCGCCCGAAACACCCGGCACTTTATTGGCTGCCCCCATGCAGAGGCCTTTAATGACCAAAAAGAAGTTGTCCAGAATTGTTCTAGGTTGCTGCATGTGCCAAAAATGGGTTTTCCTTATTTTTTGGAAGCTAATCTTTCCAGGATAAAAATAAGTGAAAAACCTAGGATGGCTAATACAATGGCCAGCATTAATTTACTATCTCCCTCAAAAGCGCCGGGGAGTACGTTCATATCGTCCACAACAACGATTTTTTCACCAAAAGTCTTTGTCTCGAGAACCTTTTTCCACGGCCAAATTTTGTTCAATGATCCTAAGATGAACCCAGTCAACAAAGCCAACGTGATGTTTTTATAATGGTTGAACATCCATTTTAGGAGTCGGGCAAAGCTCAACAGGCCGAAAATTGCACCCAGTCCTACGGTCAAGATAATTTTGATGTCGCGTTCGTGAACGGCGTCCAAAATAGTTTTATAAGACCCCAACAGCACCAAGATGAAAGCTCCGGAAATACCGGGAAGAATCATGGCGCAAATGGCCAAAGCGCCTGATAGGAACAGATAGGGAAGATTGTCGGTATTGTCACTTGCGGGCAACTCCGTAATGAAAAACGCGAGCGCGGCACCCAAAATCAAAACAACTATGGAGCCTACTGTCCACTTTGTAATTTCCTTACCGACTAAAAATATCGATGCCACGACCAATCCAAAGAAAAAGGACCAAAGTAAAATGGGTTCGTTCTCCAAAAGCCAGCTCAGAAACTTTGCCAAAGAAAGCACGCTGATGAAAATTCCTAGGAACAGGGCCAATAAAAAGTTGCCGTTTACCTTGTTCCAAACAGCTTTTATCCCTTCTTTTCTTAAAACCGGAATGAGGGAAAGGTTGATGTTATTGATAGAGGTGATAAGCTCTTCATAAATCCCAGAAATAAAGGCGATGGTTCCTCCAGAGACCCCGGGGACCACATCGGCAGCACCCATGGCCATTCCTTTAAGGGTGATAAAAACGTAGTCCAGTATACGACGTGCTTGCATGAATTTGGATAAAATGTACCGGCTACTTGGCTGTTTTCCTAATTTTTGAAACCAGCGCTTTCACCCAATCGACTTCAGTGAATTCGGGGAATTCTTTTTCAAACTGTCGCAATTTACCAATATCCAGTTTCATGGCCTTGGATAAAATCTGTTTTGATTCGGCCAAGTCATCATTTTTTAAATGTAAGCCCGCCAATTTATAGGTGAGTTCACAATTGTCGGGGTAAAACTCCAATCCTTGGATCAGCACTTGGATGGCGGAATTGTAATCCCCGATTTTGTTAAGGACTTCGGCCCAGTTTTTCCATGTGGAGAGTTCGTAGTTCCCTAGGTCCACAGCTTGCTTATAGGCAAAATCGGCTTCGTCCCAGTTTTTAAGTGCGGCGTATATTTTACCGGATTTTTTCCAATACTTTGGGTTTTCACCATCAATATTTATTGCCTTGTTGATATAGTACAGCGCTTTCTCGTAGTTCTTTTGTCCAAAATGGAAATCGGTGATGGCCAACCATCCTTTATCCAACAAAGGGTCTTCGTGAACAGTATGATAGTAGTAGTATTTGGCCAAATCAAAGTTTCCCAGTTTTTCATGGCACTTGCCCAGTCGCAGAAATGCGTAGGATGTTGGGTCTTCGATGGATATGGTTGACTCATAATTTTCAATGGCCTCATTGTACCTTCCCAATTTTTCCAACACCTTGCCTTTTTCAAAATAAGCTCCGATAAAGGAATCGTCCGAAATCACGGCAAAGTCAAAAGCAGTCAATGCTTCGATATATAGCTTTTTGGCAAGGTACATTTTGCCCAATTGGTGCCATGCGACCTCGCAATAGGGGTTTCTGTCCAAATAATCGTTCAGGTAATAGATACTGCCATCAAAATCTTCCAAAAACTCAAAACAATACACCACGTTGTAAAGCGATGAATAATCTTCGTCATCAATTTCAACGCAGCGCATAAAGCTCAGTTTGGCTTGCTCGTAGTTGTCCATGAAAAGATATTCCATACCTAAAAGGGAATGGATGTCAAAGGAGTGGTCGGTGATATCCAAAGCTTCCAATAATAGATTTATGGCTTCTTGATGCTTGTCCTGTTTGGAACGGATATTGGCCCGTTGGATAAATACTTCCTCGTTTGCAGCATTGATGTTCTGAATCTCGTCCAGAAGTGTTTCCGCTGCTTCAAATTTGTCTTCGAAAGCCAAAACCTCTACTTGTAAAAGCTTAAGTTCCATGGAATTTGGATGTTGTTCCAAGCCAATCTGGATGGCCTTTTTCCCCAAAGAGATTTTGCCATTGTTCAAGTAGTGGTGAATGATTTCCTCAAAGTCCTCCGCATCAAAGAAATAGACGTCATCCGTCTTGAGCATGGACTCAAACTTACTAATGGATCTGTCTGGATATTCGTTAGATTCTAACGCCATAGGAACGTTTTTGGTTGAACTATGGACTTAAAATTAACCCTTTGAGCTACTCTTAAAGTCCATTTTAGGGGTATGTTATCAACAAATTAGTTAACAGTATCGGATTTATAGTTGTTTAAAATCCCAAGTATTTGGTCGCATCCTTCCTCAATTTCTTTCATGGAAATGGTTAGGGGAGGGGAGATTCTCACAGCTTTTGGCTCAAATAACAGCCAGAAAAGGATGAGTCCTTTTTTTGAGGCCTCGAGGACCAAATAGTCAGCTATTTCCTTGCTCTCCATAATCGGGGCAAGCATCAAACCTTTACCGCGTATTTCTTTTATTAGTGGATGTTGCAATAGATTTCGGAACAGTTTTTCCTTTTCCAGGGTTTGTGGGATAAGGTCTGTTTCGGTGATTTCTTTTAGGGTCGCCAAGCTTGCGGCTGCAATTACAGGATTGCCACCAAAAGTTGTGATGTGCCCAAATTTCGGTTTTTCTTTTAAATCGGCCATTAAATCGTGGGATGCCACAAAAGCTCCAACGGGAAGACCCGATGCCATGCCTTTTCCAATGACCAAGATGTCGGGCGGACAGTTAAAATGTTCAAAGGCGAACAATTTGCCTGTACGCCCAAAGCCTGGCTGTATTTCGTCAAGAATCAACAATGCGCCCATTTCGTTGCAGCGTTTCCGCACTTTTTCCAGATAACCGTTTTCCGGTAAAATAAAACCGGCCCCACCCTGAATGGTTTCCAAGACCACGGCGGCTGTTTTTTGGGTAATGTTTTTGATTTCTTCTTCCGTATTGAACTGAATGGAACGGATATCTGGAATCAATGGACGGAAGGCACTTTTACGCTCTTCCAGTCCCATTAGGCTCAAACTCCCCATGGTGTTGCCATGATAGGCATTTTTTGCGGCGATTACCTGTGAACGTCCGGTATGCCTACGTGCCAATTTAATGGCTCCTTCCATAGCTTCCGTACCTGAATTGACCAAATAGGTGGTATTTAAGTTTTCGGGAAGATGGGAGGCCAAGAGTTTGGAAAATTCCACGGCAGGCCTTTGAACATACTCCCCGTAGACCATAACGTGCATGTATTGGTCCACCTGTGTTTTGATGGCATCCACTACTTTGGGATGACTGTGTCCCAAACTGCAAGCCGATACACCTGCCACAAAATCCAAATGGGCATTGCCATCTTGATCATAGATGTAGCTCCCCTTGGCATGAGAAACCTCCAAGGCCAATGGATGTGGGGAGGTTTGGGCTTGGTATGTGAAAAAATCTTTTTTGGACATTATGGTGTCTGCGCTTTCTTTTGAACAGCGGTCTTTTTGGGTTTTACCGCCTTGTTGTTGGGTGCGTTGATGGGATCGTTCTGGTTGTTTTGTCGCTCGTTTTCCTCGGCATCAATATCTATAGGGTTGTCTATGCCCCTAATTTTTACCAGTTCGATAGTGTTGTCGTCTTCATCAAAAATTTCTTCTTTCGACCTTATCCGTTCATCGCCCCGCCAAACAAATCCTTTTAGTTTTCTGCTCTCTACGGGCAAATCGGTCTCGGGAAAGATATCCCCATCCGGATTTACAAAAAAGGTGATGTCCTCAATGTCGTTGTTGGCCATTAACAAACGTATTTTGCTACAAATGGTCTTGTCGATGCCAATCAGCTCTTCGTCATCATTGTATACATAGTAAATCACCTCGGTGTTCTGCACCAGGTCAATAATCTTCAATTCATTTTCTATGAACTTGCCAAAGAGGTTTTTTCCCTTTGCTTGATTGTAACCAGTTTTACTGATGGTATCCAAAGAAATAATGAAGGCATTTTCTATCACTTTGAGGGAGTCCAGTTTATCGGTCTCCATGTCGGATATCAAATGGATGCTATCTCCGGTAATCTGGTTGTCCACGTTCCATAAAATAGGGTTGGTGATCAGTTGGGTGATTCCTGTTCTTTCCTCAAAATGGATGGAATCGCACTTACCGCTTAAATCAGTTTTGTAAAACTTGGCGTTTCTGAAGGCTCTTAGAACTCGTTCTTCTTCCTTACCGGTGACCATTAAGGTGTCTCCATGCATGTATAGGGAATCTTTTTCTACCAAACTGATGGAAACCGCTCTTTTGGTCGCAAAAACGGAATCCTTGGCCTTGTGCACCTCTGCATAGTGAGCACGAATAACCCCATTATTGATGGTGTCCGTAATCTGAATATTGTTCGTGGCCGAAGCAAATTCCGAAGCTTTGTCGAAATAAAGGCTGTCTCCCTCGATTATTTTATTGTCGTAATCGATACGGGTGTTCTTAATGCCATATCCTTGTTCGATAGTAGTGTCATAAAAACCCCGCTCACAATAGATTTTGTATTCCTCTCCGGTAATGGTGGAAGGGCCGTACATATAGGCGTTCTTAGAGGTGGTGTAATAGTCCAACTGCTCCGAATCAATAATATAATCGGGATTGTCGATATGTACGTTACGCTGGAATTGATATTTTTTCGGGGTTATAAAGTAAGTACCCACTTTGCTAGTGAGCACATTAGCGGAGTCCACCACCTTTCCGCCCGAATTGTAATAGGCCAGTTGTTTCTCTCTATCAAAATAAAGGGTATCGGTGGTCAAGCGCATTTGCCCGTTGGTCAGGTCTACGTTCTCCCAAGCCTTGGCCAAACTGGTATTGCCGTCCCAATCCAGTTTTGCACTGTTCATTTCAATGGAGTCCCCTTGCTGCAAGCGAATGTTGCCAATGGCCTTTAAGCGGTTCTCTTCGGCATAAAAAATAGCAATATCACACCAAAGGTCTGCACCTTGATGTTCAAACTGTACCTGTCGCTCATCGTCCTTGCTAAAAATTGACGCACCTGGGAACTGGGCCTCATCTTTGGTGAAATTCGCCCCGTATACAATGTTGATCTGTCGACCACCTTGTTGAGGTTGTTGGTCCTGGGCAAAAACGCTAAATGCGAAAAGTGATAGAATGAGAAATGAAATGCTTTTCAAGTCCATAAAATTTTGCCCAAAAGTAGGGTTTTTAACGGAAGTGGCATACATCGTTTAGAAAGCTTTGGGATTTCTCTGCCAAATGGTTAGCCCCTTGTTTTTTATTTTCCGCGTTTAAGCGTTAAGGTAATTTGTCCGCAATGGTAAGTTGTGTGATATAAGATATGCCCTAATAGCCTGACTCTGGAAATAGTTCCGAAAAAAGGGGTGTCCAAGGTTTCCTTCCATTCCTTTTCCGATAGGTTTTCAACAAGGCCGTACAATACTTGGTAGCCGTCATCGATAAGTTTTTGACTTTCTTGCTTGTCGTAGACTTTTCCCGTGTCTTTTTGGCCCATGGTGGTATTTTCCACATCTGTTGGGAAACCTAGAAATTGGGCAAGCAGGTGCATAATCTCACCAATATGACGATAAATGAACCCGACGGATGCGGTGTCATCGTTCAACTTTAGAGCACTGTTTTCCTGTGTGATTTCGTTAAAGGTAAAATCACATGTTTTTTGGTTCTGTGCGATTAGGTCATTTAGAATGTCCTTGGTCATAGTACTTGACTTTTGGTCAATTTTCGTTTAAAACATATTAAAAATGAAACAACCAATCAGCCTTAAAAAGTATAAACTTACCTATGAATGGTCTGAAGTCTATCCGGTCCTACCGATACAATCTTTATGGGTACGTTTAACTGCTCTTCCAAAAAGGCAATGTAATCATTTAAGGTTGCAGGCAAATCCTCCGCTTTGGATAGTTTTGTAAGATTCTCGGACCAGCCCTTCATTTCAGTATAAACAGGGGTTACATATTCTTCCTCTATACTGTAAGGTAAATGCTGGATCTTCTCTCCTTTATATTGGTATGCAGTACAGACCTTTATGGTGTCAAAACCGCTAAGAACGTCGGCTTTCATCATCATCAGTTCTGTTACACCGTTAATTTGAACGGCATATTTCAAGGCAACCAAATCCAACCAACCGCAACGTCGGGGTCTTCCTGTTGTAGCACCAAATTCGTTGCCGACCTTGGCCATTGTGGCACCGTCTTCATCAAATAATTCGGTAGGGAAGGGGCCGCTTCCCACTCTGGTGGTATAGGCCTTGAAAATTCCCAACACATTTTTGATATTGTTGGGAGCAACACCCAAACCGGTACAGGCACCGGCAGCGGTAGTGTTTGACGATGTTACGAATGGATAGGTTCCAAAATCAATGTCCAACAGAGAGCCTTGTGCTCCCTCTGCCAATATTTTTTTGCCTTCGGTCTGAGCTTTAAAGATGTATTCTTCACTATCGATGAAGGTTAATTTTTTCAATCTTTCCACACCTTCGCAGAACTCGGCTTCCAATTCATCAAGGTTGTATTGGATGTCCACATTGTAAAAATCGATCATGGCTTCGTGCTTGTCGGCCAAAGCCCTATATTTAGTTTTCCAATCGTCGAACTCCAAATCGCCTACGCGCATACCGTTTCGGCCGGTTTTGTCCATGTATGTCGGTCCAATACCTTTTAAGGTGGAACCGATTTTTGCCTTCCCTTTGGAAGCCTCGGAAGCGGCATCCAACAACCGGTGGGTGGGCAATATTAAATGTGCTTTTCTTGATATAAAGAGCTTGGTTTCGATGTCTATATTGAATTTCTCCAAATTATCGAGCTCCTTTTTAAATATCACAGGGTCGATTACGACTCCGTTGCCTACCACATTGATGGCATTTTTATGAAATATTCCGGACGGAATGGTGTGCAAAACGTGTTTTATACCATCAAATTCCAAAGTGTGCCCTGCATTTGGACCTCCTTGAAATCTGGCGATAATATCGTATTCCTTGGTCAGTACATCAACAATTTTTCCTTTTCCTTCGTCTCCCCATTGGAGTCCAAGCAATAAATCTACCATGTAATATGTGGGTTATTCAGTTAGGTTTTTTTCTTTGTTTCGGGTTCCGTAGAAGTATAATGAGTGGTTACTGATCTTTATGTCAAAGACCTCCTCAATGGTTTTTTTGATGGATTGAATGCGCGGGTCACAAAACTCTACAACCTCGCCGGTATCGGTCAGTATCACGTGATCGTGCTGGCGGTCAAAATAGGACTTTTCGTACTGGGCCTGATTTTTTCCAAATTGGTGCTTTCGAACCAACTTACATTCCAATAAAAGTTCGATGGTATTGTAAAGTGTTGCACGACTCACCCTATAATTCTTGGTTTTCATTTTAATGTAAAGGGATTCTACATCAAAATGATCGTCGCTTTCATAAATTTCCTGTAAAATGGCGTAGCGTTCAGGGGTCTTGCGGTGTCCTTTTTCCTCAAGATAGGCCGTGAACACGTTTTTTACAATTTCCTGATTTTTATTGTTTCCCATGGCTTTCTACCTATGCTAATGCACAAAGGTACAGTTAAAAATTAAATTCTGGTCACTTTATCTATACCTTCGACCTGCTTTAAATTGTTCATCAGCCGTTGTAGGATATTATTGTTTTTTACCACGAGCGTAATTTTCCCCTTAAAGGTTCCGCCGTCCGCACTAAAATTGAGGTTCCTCATATTTACGTGCATATTTTCCGAAATAATTTTGGTGATATCCTTTACCAGCCCCATGTTGTCGATGCCCGTGATTTGGATGTCGACGGAAAATTCTTCTTGAGAGGAATCTATCCATTTGGCACTAATGATGCGGTAGGCATAGTTGGATTGAAGTGAAATAGCATTGGGACAGTTCTTTTTATGGACCTTGATACCATCGTTTACACTTACGAAGCCAAATACTTCGTCCCCAGGTATGGGGTTGCAACATTGGGACAATTTATAGTTGAGCCTTTCTTCCTCTTTACCAAAAACAAGCAGATCGTATTTGGTGGTAATCTCATTTCTATCAACATCTTTTGGAGCAGGACTTTTACGTATCCTGTTTTTGAAGAAATTGATAAATGCGTTGTGATAGGACGAAGAGAAATCTTTCAACTTGTCGTTGTCGATAACCCCGATACCAACCCGATAGAAAAGGTCCAAACTGGTTTTTAGTTTGAAAAAGGTCACCAATTTGTTCACGGTATCCTCGTTCAGGTTAATTTTCTGTGCCTTGAGTTTACGGCGTAGAATTTCCTTCCCTTCTTCGGCGACTTCTTTTTTCTCCTCGCTCAAGGATGATTTTATCTTGGAGCGGGCGCGGGCCGTTTCTGCATAATCCAACCATGTCTGGGTGGGTTTGGCACTTTCGGAGGTGATGATCTCAACCTGATCGCCACTTCTTAGTTTTGTTCCCAGTGGTACCAGTTTTCCATTGACCTTGGCCCCTCGGGTCTTCATCCCAATTTCCGTATGGATGTTGAAAGCGAAATCCAACGCTGTCGCACCCTTCGGCATCGATTTTAAATCTCCTTTTGGAGTGAATACGAATATTTCTTTGGAGTATAGGTTGAGCTTAAATTCCTCCACAAAATCAACTGCGTTGCCATTGGCGCTTTCCAATGCCTCCTGTAATTTGTTTAGCCACTCCTCGATACCTTGCTCTTTTTGCGCTCCGTGCTTGTATTTAAAGTGGGCGGCATATCCTTTTTCGGCAATCTCGTGCATGCGCTCACTTCGAATCTGAACCTCTACCCATTTGCCCTTGGGGCCCATAACGGTAATGTGGAGCGCTTCGTAACCCGTAGATTTTGGCGAGGTAATCCAGTCGCGTAAACGGATAGGGTTGGGAGTAAAGTGGTCGGTAACAATGGAATATATTTTCCAGGCAAGGAATTTTTCGTTTTTCTTGTCGGATTTATAGATAATTCGGATGGCGAACTTGTCGTAGACTTCATCAAAAGAGACATTTTGTGCCTTCATTTTTCTACGAATAGAAAAAATGGACTTCATCCTGCCCTTGATAAAATAATTAAGGCCTTCTTTGTCCAACGATGTCCTGATCACATTGGAAAAATCCTCGATATAGGCAAGGCTCTCCTCTTCCGTATCCTCGATTTTGGCGTAAATGTCGTTGTAGACCTCTGGCTCCGTATACTTTAGGGAAAGGTCCTCCAAATGGGTTTTGATGTTGTACAGCCCAATTCTGTGAGCCAACGGCGCATAGATGTAGAGGGTTTCCGAAGCAATCTTCACCTGTTTGTGCTCAGGCATGGAATCCATGGTGAGCATATTGTGGTAACGGTCGGCTATCTTGATGATGATTACCCGGACATCATCATGTAGGGTCAGCAGCATTTTTCTGAAATTCTCTGCTTGCTGACTTATATCTTTATCTTTCTTGAGATGCGCAATCTTGGTCAACCCATCCACAATTCGGGCAACTGTCTCCCCGAACATCCGTTCAATATCGGCCAAGGTATAAACAGTGTCCTCAACGACATCGTGGAGCAGGGCAGATGCAATGGAAACGGCATCGAGACCAATTTCCGAAGCTACGATCTTAGCTACGGCAATGGGATGGAAGATATAGGCTTCCCCGGATTTCCTTCGTTGGTCCTTATGGGCGTCCACGGCCACATCAAATGCGGAACGAATCAACTTCTTGTCCTCGTCCGTCAATGTTTGGTAGCTTATGCGAAGTAATTCCTTGTACTGCTTCGCAATCTCCTTGTTCTCTTTTTCAATAGCAGCCTCTGTCATAGTATATTAAATTTACTATAATCTTATTATCTAAACAACAAAAACTATGCCTTTAGGTTTCGGATACGTTCCACTAAAGGGGGGTGTGAATAATGTACGAATACGTAAGCTGGGTGAGGTGTTAAATTGCTCAAACTCTTTTTGGACAACTTTTTTAAGGAAGAGACCAAAGGGGTTGCCGCAAAAGTATTTTTCGCAAAGTCATCCGCCTGAAATTCGAATTTTCGGGATAAATAGTTCATAATCAATCCAGTGACTTCGGATATTGGACTGTATAACAATGCAAACCCGACCAGGGCAGCATGGAAACTTGGGGTGGAGACCCCAATGGCCAAGGATATTTCTGGATGGTTGATGAACAATGAAAGAACGAACAACGTCAAACCTGTGGTCAATAGCGAAACTACAAGATTTACAATGATATGGTTACGTTTGTAATGACCTACTTCGTGAGCCAATACAGCCACAATTTCATCTTCGCTAAGGTCGTTGATCAAGGTGTCGAACAAAGTGATTCTTTTCTCTTTCCCGAAACCTGAAAAATAGGCATTTGCCTTGGTGGACCTTTTAGAACCATCGATCACAAATATATTTTGAAGCTCGAAACCTACCTTTTGCGCATAGTTTTCAATCGAACTTTTTAAGCTTCCATCCTCAAGCGGTGTTTGTTTGTTGAACAATGGCACGATCAAGCGGCTATAGAATAAGTTGATGAACAAAATGAAGATTCCAACGGCAATCCACGCATAGATCCAAAAATTGGCCCCTGTAGATTGGTAGAACAACATGAACAATGTCAAAATACCTCCTCCAAGAACAACGGTTAGGATGCTGCCCTTTATTTTATCGGAGAAAAAGGTGGATTTTGTGGTTTTGTTGAAACCATATTCTTCTTCAATCACAAAAGTGCGGTAATAGGAAAAGGGGAGTCCCAAAATAGCGCTTCCCAACATAATGATTCCGAAGAAAATCAATGCCATAGGAATACTGTCCTGCGTGATGGAACGCGTAAGTTGGTCTACCCATTCAAAACCTCCAAAAGCAAGAAAGCAGATGGTCAGAATCAGTGAAAAGCCATCTGAAATGACTCCAAATTTATAATTGATTTTCTTGTATTGTTGCGATTTTTGATATTCCTGTTCATCAAACACATCGGCAAGCTCAGGTGGCAATGTAGATTTGAAACGCTTGGCATTCAGGTATTCCAAGTACTGGTGAACCAAGTATTGGACCACAAGAATGGCCAGAATGACATAAAAAAGGATGTTTTTTTCCATAGCTTAAAATCCGCGCTGGCGCTTCGCCTCAAATATAAGTATTGCAGCGGATACCGAAACATTCATGGAATCTATTTCTCCTTGCATCGGTATAATTATGTTTTGGTCGGAATTTTGAAGCCATTTTTCTGTTAATCCGGTGGCCTCCGTACCCATTACAAGGGCGGAAGCGGCTTTAAAATCGCAATCCACATAATTTTTGGAAGCGGTAAGTGCAGCACAGTAAATTTTGATTTGGTTGGTTTGTAAAAAATCAATGATTTCGTCCGTGGTTCCCACGCCAATCTGGTTGGTAAAAAGACAACCGACGCTGGAACGGATAATGTTTGGACTATATAGGTCTGATTTGGGATTTGCTATTAAAACGGCATCTACGGATGCGGCGTCGGCAGTACGCAACAATGCACCGATATTACCTGGTTTTTCTGGGGCTTCGGCCACCAGCACCAAAGGTGTTTTGTCTTTGAAAACGATGTTTGCCAGCGCATGGTCTTTGGAACGCATCAAACCCATGATGCCTTCGGTGGTACCCCGATGTGCAATTTTACCGTAAACACTTTCGGAAACTTGGATAATTTCTTGGTCGGAAGTCTTGGTAAAAGCATTAACGGAGCTGGAACCCATCAGTTCTGGACAATAGAGAAGCGTTTGCAAAGCATAGCCTCCCTTTTGCGCCAATTCCAGCTCCCGTTGTCCTTCCACAACAAAAAGGCCCGTTTTTTTTCGTTCACGGGACTTTTCTTTGAGTTGCAGAATCTTTTTTACCAAGGGATTCTGGGCACTGCTGATGAATTTAGCTTCCATACTGGGTAAAAATAGCCATTCCTGTAATTATAAAAAGGGCTTTTCGACCAACTGGTAAAATTTAATCCATGAACAAATTAACCATCCTATTACTTTTTATTGGCCTAACCGCCTGTAAACAAAATCCCAAAACAGAAAAAAATGAAACGCCAGTTCAGCAGGAAATGGTGGTTGACGAAGCTGTTTATCCTGATGCCTTGACGAAAGTTTTTGATGCACATGGAGGTTTGAAAAAATGGAAATCACAACGAACAGTATCCTTTGTGCTGCCAAAACCAAACCAATCCGAAACCCATACCATTGATTTATGGACCCGAAAGGACAGAATTGACACGGAACAATTTTCGATGGGTTTCGACGGGGAACAAGCTTGGTTATTAGATGAAGCGGGCAATTACGAGGGCGACGCTGGCTTTTATCATAATTTGATGTTTTATTTCTTCGCTATGCCCTTTGTGTTGTCCGATGATGGCATCCTATATTCTGCTACCGAAGATTTGGAATATGAAGGCAAAAAATACCCCGGTCTGCAAATAGCCTATGAATCAGGTGTTGGTGCTTCATCCAAAGATGAATATTTCATCCATTTTGATGCAGATACCCACCAGATGGCTTGGTTGGGTTATACCGTAACCTACCGTTCCGGGGAAAGTTCGGACAATGTAAAATGGATTCGCTATGATGACTGGCAAGAAGTGAACGGATTAGCACTTCCAAAATCCATCACATGGCATAATTATGAGGGAAGAAAGATATTGGAACCGGCAAGCACGGTCAATTTTGAAGAAGTTATGCTGAGTGGCGATGCCAAACCTGAAACATTTTACGAAAAACCAGAAAATGGGGAGTACGTTCCCATTAAAATGAATTAATTCGCGAAAACAAAAACGGCGCTCATTAGAGCGCCGTTTTTTATTTGGAAAAATCTATTGTCCTTCTTTTTCTCTTTCGTATTTGCCCATGTACCGTTTCCAAAGTTCGGTCTGGTGGGTTTCCAATGAAACGTCCCTGCCATCGATGTAGGCTTTGGTAAGTTTGTTGGTCCTCATGTCCAAGGCATCACCTTCGGAGATAAACAATGTGGCACTTTTACCTTCTTCCAAAGTTCCGTACATGTCATCAATTCCAAGAATTTTGGCCGTATTTCCGGTTATTAATTGGAGTGCGGTTTCTTTGTCCAATCCCTGAGCTACGGTTTGTCCTGCATAAAAAGCAAGGTTGCGTACCTGGAAATTGGCAGCGTCCTCATTTTGCAATCCGACCAAAAGGCCAGCATCGACCAATAATTTTGGCAATTTATAAGTAATGTCGTAATCATCGTCTTCAAAACTTGGCAATGCATGTGTGCGTTCTACCAATACGGGAATATTGTGTTCTTTAAGTAGGTCCACAATTTTATTGGCTCTATATCCACCAACGATTACTACGTTTTTAACACCCATTTCCTTGGCCATTGTCACGGCATCGGTCATTTCTTTTTCACCGTCTGCATGGATGTACAAGCGCTGGGAACCATCGAACAAGCCTTGCATGGCGGCAAATGGCAAGTTTTTTTCATCTTCACTGGCTTTTCCGTAGGCAATGGAATTTTGGAAGAACATTTCAATGTCCGCCATTTCCTTGCCGTACTCTTTGTTTGGAATAAATCCTCTTTCTTCGCCAGCCCACCAACGGCCTCTTCTGAAAAAGTTCGGCCAGTTCATATGGATGCCATCATCTGTTTTGACTGCTGCATCTTCCCAGTTCCAAGCATCGAACTGAACAATGCTGGAAGTTCCCGATATGGTTCCTCCAACAGGGGTTACCTGTCCGATAAGTACACCATTTGGGCGCATGCTTTCCACTACTTTGGACTCTGCATTGTAAGCGATCAAACTGCGAACGTGTGGAATCATTTCGCCGATTTCGTCCTGGTCGTCACTGGCCCTAACGGCATCTACCTCTACCAAACCAAGGGATTTGGACGGAGCGATAAAACCTGGATACACGTGTTTTCCTTCGGCATTGATCATGGTCCCAACTGTCGGGGCCATCAAACCTGCACCGATAGCGGTAATTTTACCATCCTTAAAAATGATGGTACAGTTCTCTATCACCTCTCCATTGCCGATATGGGCCGTGGCACCGATTATGGCTATTTGTTCGGATTGAGGCGGGGCAGGGGTCTGCTGTGCGTTCAATGAAACCCCAAAAACAATTGCTATGATTAAAAATATTTTCTTCATGATCTATTTTTTAAAGGGTGTCACAATTAAATTCTTCTTTCTTGCTTTGGACAGGGGTCTTGGATTTTCCACCCTTTTTGTTATCGTTCAGCATCATTCCAATCAACTGGTTACGTTCCTTTTTGATGGATTCCCTGAGCATTTTGTCTTTTTCGAGATCAAAATATACTTTTCCTTCGATCAAGGTTTTTTCAGCTTTTGCGTAAACGGATAGCGGATGATCGCTCCATAGCACAATATCGGCATCCTTTCCTTCTTCAATACTTCCAACGCGGTCGTCCAAGTGAAGTAGTTTGGCCGGGTTCAGCGTGACCATTTTCCAAGCTTCAATTTCTGACATGCCTCCGTATTTGACGGTCTTGCCCGCTTCTTGGTTCAATCTTCTGGACATTTCGGCATCATCACTGTTGATGGCAACCGTCACACCTTGACTGCTCATGATGGCAGCATTGTAGGGAATAGCGTCGTTCACTTCGTATTTGTAGGCCCACCAGTCACTAAATGTACCGCCACCAACACCGTGTTCGGCCATTTTATCGGCAACTTTATAGCCTTCCAAAATATGGGTAAATGTATTGACACGGAAGCCGAATTTTTCGGCGACCTTCATCATCATATTGATTTCGCTCTGCACATAAGAGTGGCATGAGATAAAACGTTCTCCGTTCAAGATTTCGGCCAATGTCTCCATTTCCTCATCATGGCGGTATGGTTCGCCGCTCTTTTTCTTTTCATCATATTCCTTGGCACGCTGGAAGTAGTCGGTATACACCTGTTCAACTCCCATTCTTGTCTGTGGGAAACGTGAGTAGCTGCCCCAGTTGGACTGCTTTACATTCTCTCCCAAAGCAAACTTGATGAACTTGGGTGAGTTGTCAAATACCATATCTTCGGCACTTTCTCCCCATTTCATTCGTATAATGGCGGATTGCCCGCCAATCGGGTTGGCTGAACCGTGCAACAACTGGGCAGTGGTAACACCTCCCGCCAAATCTCGGTAAATGGCAACGTCTTTTGGGTCGATCACATCTTCCATACGCACTTCGGCAGATGAATTGTGCCCCCCTTCGTTAATGGCCAATGCTGCAATGTGGGTGTGCTCGTCAATAATTCCAGCCGTTAAGTGTTTGCCGGTGGCATCAACAACTGTTGCTCCTCCGGCTCTTAGGTCTTTTCCAATTTTGGAAATTTCCCCGTTTTTGATCAGTACATCTGTATTCTCCAAAATGCTCTCACCGGTCCAGACCGTTGCGTTTTTGAACAAAATACTTTCCTGTTTGGGTTTTTCTTTAAAACCGTAACCTACATTTGGATAGGTAACGGCCATAAGCTGTGGCTTTTCCGCGGTTTCATCTTCTTCGGCTTTTTCTTCGAAGGGAGATGTCTTGGTCATTGTAGCCGTAGTTTCATCTCCATTGGGAAGAACTGCAGTGCCTTTTATGCTATTGGCACCCGGCATAACCTGTGCTACCCATCGGTAAGAACCGATATTGTCCTCACTAAAAGAAATATTGAGCCAGTCAGCCGAATAATCGATTTTGGAATCAACCTTCTCTTCTCCTTTTTTGATTTCGGCCTTTGGTTTATCAGCATCGCCGGTCAAGGAAACTTTATAAGTAGTTCCATTGACGGCAAGGTCGTAATCACCTCTAATATCGATTACGTCCATGCTCTCCACAATATTCTTGGTTCCTTGTACCCAGTTCTCATAAAGAGTAGTCCCTTTGTCGAAGATATCGCCTGAGGTAATCAGGAAATTGGCTTGGCTACCAGGTTGCAATGACCCTATTTCATTGGATTTACCCAATATTGAAGCAGGGATTGTGGTAAGGGCCTCTAGTGCTTTGGTTTCAGGAAGACCATAAGTAATAGCCTTCATTATTTTGTCTTTTAGGTCTTTTGGAGACTTGAGTCCGTGGAGGGTGATGGAAAACTCGACACCGTTGTCCGCCAACACTTTTGGGTTGGAGGGCGCCAAGTTCCAATGTCTCATATCTTTTAAAGCAATATATTTTGCTTGATAAGGATTAGATACATCAAACGCATCCGGGAAATTAACGGGTAGGATCAATTTGGCATTGGTAGCTTTGATTTCATCTATACGCTCATACTCATCTCCACCACCTAAAATGGTGTACTGTATTCCAAAAAGGTCACCGATTTTATCGGCTCTCAATACGTTGCCATTATCACCGGCAACATAAATCTGGGTTAGTCCTTTATTGGCAATAAGTGCTTCCAAAGAACGATCTTTGGTGTTCACATTACCCTTGCTGTACCAATCCATATCATAATATACCTGTCTCATCAGGGCCATGGCCCCCATCAAGGAACCTGGGTAAGATTGTCTGGATGCTTGGCTTTTCTCAAAAGAAAAGTATTGGGCCGATTTATCGGAAAGGATACGTTGGGCCTCGGAAGCTTCGTCGTTTAAAGCGACCAAAACTCCTGTTCCTCTGGCGATACCATCCTCAATATGGGCATTGATGGTTCCAAAACCGGCATTTCTCAACTCCTCGGCCTGTTTTTTATCATACTCAAAACTGCTGATGGCGTCGTTTTCCGGCATAATGTGGTCGTTCCAATAAAACCCTTCCCTGGATGGACCATATTGTGCAGACCTTCCTCCGCCACTGGCTTCTTTAGGAAGTTTTACCCCAAAACCGGATAGCACATCGATAAACGAGGGGTAAATGGATTTACCGCTCATATCCTCGACAATTGCATTTTTTGGGATGTTTACGGATTTACCAACTTGTACTACTTTACCGTTCTGAATCAGCAAAGTACCCTTGTTGATAATTTGGGTCGGGGTTACATAGATCTTGGCATTGGTAAATGCCGTGTAATTGTTGTTTTTCTTTGCCTTTACACCGTCATTGATTGGAAAGTAATCCTGTGCAAACAAAGAAACGCTGCCTACAAAGAACAGCAGCGCTAAAAGTTTAAGTTTCATAAGGTTTGAATTGAATTAGTCGGTTTAAATATAACGTAACTCAAAGGACTCCACAAGTCTTATTGGATAGCCATTTGCTGTTTTCTGTAGTTGATCATAAGACCTACGACCGCATTGTAACTTTTGATGCCTTCTTTTTGGTTGTTCGCCTTTAAAAAAGTGTTGAACACGGATTTAAATATAGGTTCCATAGGATTCTCATATTTTTCCCAAAAATCTCTTAATTCATTAAAATTTTCTTTTACCCCCATGTTGATGGTGCCCACAATCTCATTATACTTTTCTTCATCCTTATGAAAAAGGTCGGTAAGGCAGTATCCTAGGGCATGGTTGTAGGCAGAGTATTTGAAGTAAGGATCATTACTTTCTGATGTGACCAAATAGCCAATAAAATTAGTGGCCCCCTCAGCAGAGTAACCTAACTGATGGCCTACTTCGTGACAGCTTACGGTGGGCAATCTGAATTTTGGGGTAACGCCATTCACTTGTGCCTCGTTGGTAAAAGGGTTCAGGTAGCCGCCATATCCCATAAAAGTTAAGGGTATGCTATAAATGGATGATTTTAGACTGAGATGTTGATATCCGAAATCGGGATATTGCTCTGCAAAGTTGGCATAGGCTTCTTCGGTTTTGGCGAAGATTTCTTTTTTGGAGTAGGGGATATGGACAGGAGAGATGGTATCTCCAGTAAGTTCCATTTGATATTGATTCGTTTGTTTCACGATGAACCGTGTCAGTTCAACCAATTCGTCGACCGTATATTCATGCTCAATGTTGAGCTTCCAAGTGATGGGTTGGCGGTGGTAGTTCATGCCCCAAAGCAGATGAAAAAGAAAGAATACTACGGAAAGTGACACTGCAATATCCTTTAGGAAAAAAAGAGGTTTCTGCTTGATGCTTCTCCAGTTTTTATAGATATACCAGATGGCCAACAGTACAATTAGGGTATAGAGTATGTCCCCAAATGAAAATGGAATCCAACCAAACAGTATTCTTAAAAAACTTGAAATGTAAGGATATATGCCATTACTGTAATACGCTTCAACAAGGTTGGGATAACTACCTATCCATTTGACCAAAATGATTTGAACCGGGAGTGCAATCGCAATAATTGTCTTGGTTTTTTGTCTCATCGAAGGTTGAGCAATTTGTTTTTATGGAAAATAAAAAAAGCCGCACGGAAAAGTACGGCTTTTTTTAAGTTATGCTTTTGGAATTTTATTATTGGATTCCAACTATTTCAACATCAAAAACCAAGGTCGAACCACCAGGTATTGGACCATAATCGTTATCGCCATACCCTAAATGTGGAGGGATGAACAAACGTACTTTATCACCAACTTTCATAGTCAACAATCCTTCACGGAAACCAGCGGCCAATTGTGCATCTGGGCTGTAGGACATTGGGAAGGGAGTGTACCCGCCCTGATCTCTTCTACCTGGGTTCAATTGGTTGAATTGTTCGGCAATTTCCTGGATGTTACTATCGAACAAATCTGCGTTGAACAACCACCCTGCATAGTTTACCAAAACTTTTTGACCCACTTTTGGCTGCTCACCTTCACCTTCCTTCAGCGTTAAAATACGCAATCCACTTTCGGTTTCTTCGGCTTGTTCGATCTGCTCAGCAAATTGAGCGGCAAGATCTTCCTTCATTTTTTTGAATGCGGCTTCCGCTAGTTTTGCTTCTTCAAAGTAGTCGCTCATAATCTTAATGGCATCAAACTGACGTGCTTCCTTGCCGTTTCTAACAATCTCTACATGGTTCATGGCAATTTCAGAAACAGGTCTGTCACCGGCGCCGGTCTTTACATTGGCAATAGTGTCCACAACATCCATGCCTGCCACCACTTCACCAAAAACGGTGTGCTTGTCGTCCAACCAAGGCGTGGCCTTGTGCGTAATAAAAAATTGGCTGCTATTAGTTTTTGGTCCTCTGTTGGCCATGGAGAGAATCCCTTTTTTGGAGTGCCGCAATGAATCGTTGAATTCATCTTTAAAGGTATAGCCGATGTTTCCGCTTCCACTTCCGGTCGGGTCTCCTCCTTGAATCATAAAATCTTTAATGACCCTGTGAAAAACAATTCCATCATAGAATTTTTTATCCTTATACTCTTCGTTTACAAATGGATTTTTTCCTTCTGCCAAGGATACAAAGTTGGCCACGGTAACAGGTGTCTTCTTGTATTCCAATTGGATGATGATGTCTCCTTTAGTAGTTTGTATGTCGGCAAAGATACCATCTCCCAAATCGGCATATTTACTGGATTTGCACCCCATGATCACTAGGAGAAATACAGGTATGCTGTAAAATAATTTCTTCATTGTTTATGAATTTAATTTAAACTGTCGTTGTCTATTATGATTGTGTGTAATTCTACGGATGATTTAAGAGGTGTTTTTGGGCCTATTGATTTATTGTCACCTTGATAGCCGAAAGCTAGGGGAGATGGGAACAAAAATGTAGCCTTCTCGTTTATTTTTAACAGCTTCACGGCATTTTGAAGCCCGGGAAACAATTGTTGTTTGTCAATGACATGCGATTGCGGCCCAATTTCCTCTGCGGTATAAATGGTGTCACCTTCCAAGTTCATCAAATTATAGGAAAACAAAATCTGGTCGCCCGATTTTAATTGATAGGTGGCAGTATCGTTCTTGGTCTCGTAATAATACCAAAACCCATTAGGGTTCGACATATACTCGTGGACCGTATCCTTGGAAATGATTTCCTGAATGGCCTTTTCCTCCTCGGCCAACAATTTTTTGGTGCGTTCTATGGATTCCTTGAAGAAACTGCCCGATTTAACCTCTATGGGCCTTCTCGGTTCCGGACCCCCACAACTTGTAACAGATACAACCAACAGAACAGCTAGAAAAAATCTCATGGGTTCAATTTGTCTTTATACGTTTTTAAAATATCATTGAATCTGGAAATGGTCTCCTCCATACTGGTTTCGCTTCTTCCCCCGGCCGCATTGGTGTGTCCGCCACCATTAAAATGAGCTCGTGCAAATTCGTTCACAGAAAAATCCCCTATCGACCGCAAAGAAATTTTAATAATTCCCTCTTCCCGGTTTTCGATAAAAATAAGAGCGAAAATAATCCCTTCCAAAGTTAGGCCGTAATTTACAAAACCTTCTGTATCACCTTTTTTAAAGTCGTACTGGTCCAGCTCGTCTTGGGTTAGGGTAATGTAAGCGGTTCTGTATTCGGGCAGAATCACCATATTGCTCAGCGCAACACCTAGCAAATGTAGGCGAGAAGGAGAATTCGTGTCAAAAACCTCTTGGTGAATGGCCATGTTGTCCGCGCCCTTGTCTATAAGTTCCGCGACAACCCTGTGGGTCTTGCTCGAGGTGGAACGGTACTTAAAGGAACCTGTGTCCGTCATAATGCCTGTGTACAGGTTTGTGGCCATATCGGCATCAATTTGATCGGTTTCACCTAAAAAATCAATAAAGTTGAACACCATCTCGCAGGTAGAGCTCATGGTCACATCGGAATAGGTCACCATTGCATAATCGCTCGGTTGTTGGTGGTGGTCTATCATTATAAAATCGGCGCTCGCCTCTTTCAAGACCTGTTCCATTTGCCCAACACGGGAAAGGTCGTTAAAATCCAAGGTAAAAATTACAGAAGCCTTATTGATAACTTCTTTTGCCTTTGGATTTTCCCTCTCAAAATTGATAACGGTATCGTTCTCCGGCATCCATTTAAGGAATTTTGGATAGTCATTTGGAGCGACCACATGTACGGTATGCCCCTTTTTCTTTAAAAATCCATATAGTGCCAAGCAGGACCCCATGGCATCTCCGTCAGGATTTCTGTGGGGTATGATCGCTATCTTTTGAGGTTGGGAAAGAATCGACTTTACTGTCGTGATATCCGCTGAATTCATGCGGCCAAATATACAATAATATAATATAGAGGTAACTTGGTTTATCCGTATTTTTGGTTCTGTAAAATCATATCATGAAGCAATCATACCTAATTTTAGCGGCATTGGTTTTGTTTATTTCCTGTAAAAAGAAGGCGGAGCAAACAACTGAGTCCCAAGAGCAGCCTGCGCCTGATTTTGTTGTGGCCTTTGGCTCCTGCAATATGTCACAAGAACCTAATCCATTTTGGGACGATATTTTGGCTGAAAATCCAGATGTTTGGATTTGGGGTGGGGACATCGTTTACGCGGACACGGATGATGTTGAGCGATTACGCACTATCTATGCGATGCAGGATACCGTGGCAGGATATGCGAAGTTGAGAAACGAAGTTCCGATTATCGGTACTTGGGACGATCACGATTTTGGTGTGAATGACGGAGGGTCCGATTTTGCGATAAAGGCAGAAAGCCAGCAGGTATTTTTGGATTTTATGGGAGTGCCAGAGGATAGTGAGCGAAGAAACCAAGAAGGTGTTTATACCTCCCATGATTACGAAGTGCCAGCGGGCAAGGTAAAAGTGATTGTACTGGATACGCGCTATTTTAGAAGTGAGCTGATTAAAGATGAAGATTCAAATAGGAGATACAAACCAACAATGGATTCTACAGCTACAATACTTGGGAATGCTCAATGGGAATGGTTGGGGAAAGAACTTAAAGAATCGGATGCCGATTTCAACCTGATTATGTCCAGCATTCAAGTGCTTTCGGGCGAACATGGTTTTGAAACTTGGGGCAACTTTCCCTTGGAAGTGGAGAAACTTGAAAATGTAATTGTGCAATCAGGAGCAAAGGGAGTGATTATTTTATCGGGTGACCGTCATATTTCTGAATTCTCCAGAGCTGATGTTGACGGCCTATCCTATCCATTGGTGGACTTTACCAGTAGTGGGCTGACCCATTCGTATTTCAGCTTTAGCGGAGAGCCTAATCAACACCGCGTAGGGGAGGTGGTTTCCGATAAAAGCTATGGAATCATCAACCTGAATATTGAAGAGAAAAGAGCCGAATTTAAAATTATGGGGGACAATGGTACTGTTCTTCAAGAGTTAAAACAAAGCTATTGAGCCTTGTACCTTGGTCGAAAAAGCTTAAGTTTGCGCAAAATTTAAAAAATGACTGGAAATAGAACGTTTACCATGATTAAGCCTGATGCCGTTGAAAATGGGTACATCGGGGCAATTTTGGATAAAATTACGGCTGCTGGATTTAAGATTGTGGCCATGAAGTACACACAATTGAGCACTAGGGATGCCGAAATATTCTATGCCATCCACAAAGAGCGTCCATTTTTTGGCGAATTGGTGGAGTTTATGACAAGGGGCCCAATCGTTGCTGCCATTTTGGAAAAGGACAATGCCGTGGATGATTTCCGTGCTTTGATCGGGGCTACAAACCCAGAAGAAGCTGCTGAAGGAACCATTAGAAAACTGTATGCTGCCAGTATTGGTGAAAATGCGGTTCACGGTTCCGATAGTGATGAAAATGCTGCTATCGAAGGTGCTTTCCACTTTTCAGGAAGGGAAATCTACTAATCGATTTACAAGATAATTTTAGTAAAGCCACCTTTTCGGGTGGCTTTTTTTATTTATTCCGTGCTTGACACGGAATCTCATAAACAAGGAATAGGATTTAAGTTAGATTTCTCTTCGCTTCGCTCTGTCGAAATGACATTAGATTATACTTGTCATTTCGAAACGAAATACAAAGTATCGATTGAGAAATCTCCAGACCAGAGTGACCACTTATGCAACGATCCAATAGCTGCCAATCAAACAAGCGAATAACCAACTGTACCATTTGACAACCCCTTCGAATGCTGTCGAAATGACATTCCGATTACCTTAAAACCAATTTTTTCACCAGTTCCTTGCCCAATTCCTCATTGAGCATTTTAATGATCTTGGTTTTTCCCAAACTCAATTCCTCCCGCAATACAGAAGAGGTGAGCGATATGTAGAGTGTATCGTTTTTCAGTTCAACAGCTGTTGTGTAGTTGTTTACCCCATTGCCCATTAATGTTGCCCAGGCCTCCCTGGCATCCACTTTGTCCATGCCCTTTTGGAGCTTGTTTTCTTGGATGAACTCGCTAAGCGCTTCGCTCAATGGAATATGGGAACTATGTCTTTTGGCCATTACTGGGGGATTTTTATGGGTTCAAAACGTTTGTACTTATAAGTTATACCTTCTTGGTTGATGACCGAAAATGAAACCGAATCCAACTCCACCAGTTTTTCTTCCCATTCACTGAACTCATTTTTATAACGAAGGGTAAAGGTTTCGTTGATGTCCGATACTTCAAAATTTTCCACATCTTTTGAGGTGTCGTAGGTGCCATCAAACTGGGGTTTCATCTTTTTTCTATACCCTTTTTCTTCTTTCAACTGAATAAAATCGATGCTGGTGTTCATTCCATATTCCTTGATAGATCCGTCAGGAAACTCGACTTCCGAAATTTCCCAATAACCGTTCAGGTAATGTAAATCTTCTTTATTTATGGATGAATCATTACAGCTCCAGAACAGTAAAATCAATAAAAAGGGAAGTATGTGTTTCATGATGCTACAAGGTAAATATTTTATAACTCTGATGAATGTTCTTTACCACATTTTCGGTACGGTCGGCGTGTGTGTCACTTATAAAAATCTGGCCAAAATTATCATCCTTGACCAGTCCGACAATGTGTGATACCCTGTTTTCGTCCAATTTGTCAAAAATATCATCCAATAAAAGAATCGGTGTAGTGTCTGCTAATTGTTTAATAAAGTGAAACTGTGCCAGCTTCAATGCAATCAAAAATGATTTTTGTTGGCCTTGGCTCCCGAATTTTTTAATGGGGTGACCGGCAATGGTAAAACTAAGGTCGTCCTTGTGTGTGCCTACCGAGGTATATTGTAAGGCCCTGTCTTTATCAATATTTTGTTTTAAAAGCTCCAATAGACTTTCATCGCTCAACTGGCTTTCGTAGGAGAGGTCGATTTGCTCATCTTTTTCGGAGATGTTATGGTACTGCTCTTTGAAAATGGGGAGAAAAGACTCAATAAATTCCACTCTTTTTTGATGAATCGCTGTGCCCAAGGTGTTCATCTGTTCGTTGTAAATGCTCAAGGTGTCTTTGTCGAACGTACGGTTCGCGGCAAAATACTTGAGCAACGAATTGCGCTGTGCCACCACCTTGTTGTATTTGATGAGGTTTTGAAGATATACCTTGTCCGATTGGGAAATTACCCCGTCCATAAATTTTCTCCGGGTTTCGCTGCCTTCCAAAATCAGGTCACGATCAGATGGGGAAATAATCACTAATGGCAAAAAACCAATGTGCTCGGAAAACTTTTCGTAGGGTTTTCCATTGCGTTTTATCACCTTCTTGGTACCTTTTTTAAAAGAGCAGAGTATTTTTTCGGTTCTTTCGTTTTTCTCAAATTCACCTTCAACAACAAAAAAATCGGTGCCATGTTTTATATTTTGTGTGGACACGGGGTTAAAGTAGCTTTTGCCAAAGCACAAGTGGTAAATGGAATCCAAAACATTGGTCTTTCCTACCCCATTATCGCCCACCAAACAGTTGATGACAGGGTCGAATTCCAAGGTCTTGGAATCAAAGTTTTTGTAATTGACTAAAGATAAATGTCTTAAAAACATAAAAATCAGAGAAACGGTTTGGAATAAAAAGGCAGCCCTTTAAAAAAGGGAATCCAAAAATAACGAATAAATTACCTTTTGGTTTTGGATAAAAACTTTATTTTTGCGCGACCAATTAAATGACGGATGGCAACATACAAGAAGAGAGGCTTTAAGCCAAAAAATAAAGAGGAAGAAGCTCAGATAGAGGAACACGACAGCACAACGGCTGAAGTTTTCAATACTTTGGACGAAGGTGCCTCCAAGACCGAAGCATGGGTTCAGAAGAACCAAAATTATATTTTGGGCGTAATCGGTGTGATTGCCGTTGGTGTTTTAGCTTACTTGGGCTATCACCAATTCATCCAGAATCCAAAAGAGGCAACAGCCGCAAACGAACTTTTCTACCCGCAACAATACTTTGACCAAGCGTTGGCAAGTGAAACCGAAAAGGATTCTTTGTTTACCTTGGCTTTGAACGGCGCTCAAGGCAAGTATGGTTTCTTGGATATTATCGAGGAATACAGTGGTACCAAAGCAGCCAATTTGGCAAAATATTCCGCTGGTATGACGTACTTGAACCTTAAGCAATATGATCAGGCCATCGAGTATTTGGAAGGTTTTTCTTCCGATGACGATATTATGGGCGCTATGGCAAAAGGAGGAATCGGTGATGCTTTTTCTCAATTGAACCAGAATGATGATGCCTTGGATTATTATGAAAAGGCAATTTCTCATAGCGATAACGAATTTACAGCTCCTCGTTTTTTACATAAGGCCGGTGTTGTAGCATTGGAATTGGATGAAAAAAGCAAAGCTTTGGGATATTTTGAAAGAATCAAGGAAGAATATCCGAACTCTCAAGAAGCCAATGGTGTTGACGCTTTAATCGGACTGGCGCAAAATTAAAAGATGGCCACAGAGAACAAAAACCTATCCGTTTACGATAAAAATAAAATCCCAAATGCGAAAAATCTTCGGTTTGGGATTGTTGTTTCTGACTGGAACGATGAGATTACCGAGGCCTTGTACGAGGGCGCTCAAGAAGCGTTATTGGATTGTGGGACTTTATCGGAAAATATTCTACGCTGGGATGTACCTGGCAGTTTTGAACTTACTTTCGGTTGCAAGAAGATGATTCAGACCCAAAAAGTGGATGCCATTATAGCTATCGGCAGCGTTATTCGAGGGGAGACCAGCCACTTTGATTTTGTTTGTAGTGCAACGGCCCAAGGCATCAAGGACTTGAACGTCGCATACGATGTTCCTGTGATTTTTTGTGTGCTAACTGATGATAACATTGAGCAGTCCAGAGCAAGGAGCGGAGGCAAGCACGGCAACAAGGGAACTGAAGCCGCTATTGCCGCCATTCAAATGGCTATGTTGGGCAAGTAAGTTCTATTACTTCCAATAATCCAAACATCTAGGGACTGTTAACATTTTTTGGGACGATCGTCCAACCCCTTTTTTGTATTTTAAGTACCTTTGAGGTTACAGCGATAAGGATACTATGCGAAACCCTTTAAAACTTAGGAAAAATAAGAGCTTCGATTACTCCCCCAGATATTACAAGGGAGAGGGGAATCCTTATAAAATTGAGCACAAGCTTGATAAATTCAGAACCACGGCACATTCCACCAGGGGACTTAAAAACAAAGTCACCTCTGCAATGGACGATTTACAGACCGAAGGGGATAAAAATTTAAAACTTCGTTTTTGGATCATTGTTGCCGTTCTGGTCTTGCTGTTTCTGTTTATCATCGATTTTGACTTATCAATATTCCTGAATCCATAATGGCGGACATCATTAAACTTTTACCGGACCATGTCGCTAACCAAATAGCAGCAGGGGAGGTGGTACAACGACCCGCTTCCGTAGTAAAGGAACTTATGGAGAACGCCATTGATGCGGGGGCCACGTGTATAAAGTTGATTGTTAAGGACGGGGGAAAAACGCTTATCCAGGTAGTGGACGACGGATCGGGTATGAGCGAGACCGATGCCCGTTTGTCCTTTGAACGCCACGCTACTTCCAAGATATCTTCCGCACAAGATCTTTTTAATTTGGCCACCAAAGGCTTTAGAGGGGAAGCACTGGCATCCATCGCGGCTATAGCACATGTGGATATGCAAACGCGTACCGCAGCCAATGAGGTTGGCACGCACCTTAAAATTGAGGGGAGCAAAATTGTGTCCCAAGAGGTAATCGCAACCCCAGAAGGAACTTCCATATCCGTAAAGAACCTATTTTTCAATATCCCGGCAAGACGAAATTTTTTGAAATCGACACAAGTGGAGCTTCGACATATTACCGACGAGTTCCATCGGGTAGCTTTGGTCCATCCTAATATCGAATTTCATTTCTACAATAATGGGTCGGAGATTTTTAACCTTCCCATCGGAAAGCATCGTCAACGCATCGTGCACATTTTCGGTAGTAAAATGGATAACCGTTTGGTTCCCGTTTCCGAGGAGACCGAAGTGGTAAAGGTGTCCGGATTTATTTGTAAACCAGAATTCGCCAAAAAGAGTAGGGGAGAGCAGTTCTTTTTTGCCAACAACCGTTATATCAAAAGCCCTTATTTACATCATGCCGTGGTTGCAGCTTTTGAGGGTTTGATAAAATCAGACACCCATCCCGGATATTTCTTGTTTTTGGAGGTAGACCCATCCTCTATCGATATCAATATACATCCAACAAAGACCGAGGTAAAGTTCGATGATGAAAACACCCTGTATGCGATTTTACGATCAACGATCAAACATAGTTTGGGGCAATTCAACGTGGCCCCTGTTTTGGATTTTGACCATGACCCTAACCTGGATACACCTTATTCATACAAAGAAAAAGGAGCAGTGATCCCAAAAGTTACTGTAGATGCCAGTTTTAATCCATTTCAAGAGAAAGGCGGGTCCGGAGGCAGTTTTCGTAAACAAAGCACTAAAGGCTGGGAGGACTTGTACGAAGGACTCGGTCATCAGAACGACCACAATGAGTTCAGTAGTGTGGTCATTGAGTCTGAAAGTGAGGAGCAAGGAACGTTGTATTCGGGTGAAGGTGTCGAGGAACATTTGGCCAGTACCTTTCAATTGCGGAGAGAATATGTGGTCAGCACAGTAAAATCGGGAATGCTGGTCATCCATCAGAATAGGGCCCACGAACGGATTCTTTTCGAAAAGTTTTTGGGTGAGATTACGGTGAAAGAAGGGGTAAGCCAACAATTATTGTTTCCTTTGGAACTGAGCTTTAACAAGCAGGAATTGGCCGTAGTCAAAGAAATCCATGAAAGCCTGACAAACATAGGTTTTGTATTTGATAGCTTGGAAAAGGAGACTGTAAAAGTGACAGGTGTACCTATGATGGTTCCTGAAAGTGGGATTGGCACGGTATTGGATCGCTTGATTGCTGATTATATGGAGGGTTACTCCGATGGTTCCATTTCGCAGGCCGAAATGTTGGCCAAAGCGCTTAGCAGGAACCTAGCGGTACGCACTGGGGATGTGTTGGATTCTGAATCGCAATTAATGTTGGTGAACAATCTTTTTGCATGCAAGGAGCCTAATTTGAGCCCTTTTCAAAAAATAACATATACCATTATCTCCGAAGGGGATATTGATAAAAAATTCAACTAGATGGGTAGAATGACCGAGGCAGTAAAGCACATTTTGATCATTAACGTGATCTTGTTTTTTGCCACTCAATTATATGGAGATCAAATGTATCAATGGTTGGCACTTTGGTTTCCCAAAAATGAAAATTTCCAAATTTGGCAAATAATCACCCATATGTTCATGCATGGGGGTTTTATGCATATAGCGTTCAATATGTTCGCTCTTTGGATGTTTGGAACACCTGTTGAGCGAGTACTGGGAAAGAATAGGTTTCTATTTGTTTACTTTTCTGCGGGATTGGGTGCGGTGTTGTTTCAGTTAGGGTTTTACTACTTTAATTTTTTACCTGCCCAATCGGAATTGTTGAGCACGGGGCTCTCCAATCAGCAAATATTGGATATGTTGGCTTCAAACCGACTCCAAGAAGGGTTGTCCGAAATTCAGATTTCCACCCTAAGGGCGGTAATGCCAGAGTATGCTCAAATATACAATGCCAGTATGGTAGGTGCCTCTGGCTGTATTATGGGAATTTTGGCAGCGTTTGGAATGATGAACCCAGAAGCACGGCTTATGTTGATATTTTTGCCCATACCCATAAAGGCCAAATATTTTATTCCAGGTATAATCTTGTTGGATGTGATTTCCGCAATTACGGGACAGTCCTTTTTCAGCCCTAGCAATACGGCCTATATGGCCCACGTTGGGGGAGCATTGACCGGATTTATAATCATGTGGTACTGGAAAAGAAATCAGTTCAACAAAAATAGGTGGGATTAATTTATGATGACCGGTGGATTACGATATCAATTTGCAAGGCTTAGTATAGCCGAAAAGCTCATTGCCATCAATGTGCTTATATTTTTATTGGACGGACTCTCGGGGGCTTTATTGGGCCATTCGTTTTCACGTTGGTTTCATTTGCCAAAGGACTTTTTTGAATTTTTGACCCAACCTTGGTCCTTGGTGACCTATTCCTTTTTTCATGCAGGTTTTGGACATATTTTTTGGAACATGATCGTGCTTTATTTTGCGAGTCGGATTTTCCTGAACCTATTTGATTCACAGCGGTTCATCAATGTGTATTTTTTGGGATTGATGTTAGGCGGCTTGGTGTTTCTACTAAGTTATAATGTATTTCCGACCCTCGTCAACTCCAATACTGCATTGATAGGAGCATCTGCAGGAGTAAATGCAGTGCTTATTTTTGTATGTGCCTATATTCCAAATCAAGAGGTACGCGTAATTTTCTTCAATATAAAATTATGGTATATCGGCCTTGCTTTGGTGATAAAGGATTTGGTCTTGATTGGAATGGGGGATAACATTGGTGGTGGTATGGCCCATTTGGGAGGAGCCTTTTTAGGATATATGTACGCTCGGCAATTGTTCAAGGGAAATGATATAGGTTCCGGTTTCACTAAATTTAGAGATGCAATCCTAAACATATTTAAGCCAAAGGAGAAAAAGGCACCCTTAAAGACGGTTTACAGGAAAAAAGCAGCCGCTAACAACAAAGAGGATTACAACAAACAGGCCAAGCAAAAAAGGATTGATTCGATTTTGGATAAAATCAGTAAATCTGGCTATGAAAGCTTGTCCAAGGAGGAGAAGGACTTTTTGTTTAAGGCAGGTAAGGAAGACTAAACAGTGAAAAAATCTACCTCAATATGGGATAGGGTGGTGTTTGCAATCAATATTTTGATTGCATTTCTATTGCTGTTTACTGGATTCATCTCTTATGTGCCATTACGGTTTTTCTCTGCCATCTCGGTACTGAGTTTGGTGGTACCTTTTCTATTTGCACTTAACATAATGTTTCTACTGTACTGGGCTGCAAAAATGAAACGAAAGTTTTTGCTTTCGTTCACGGCTATCGTTCTTGGTTATCTTATGTTCGGACCTTTTTATGGTTTTGGAGGCAATAATGTTCCTCAAGAAGGAGTGTCATCGGATATAAAAATCATGTCCTTCAATGCATGGGGATTTAATAAGAATGGTTGGATGAAACAACCAGGGGTAGGAGATAGTATAGTGAAATTTGTGAAAGATCAGGACCCTACCATTCTCTGCGTCCAAGAACATAGTAGGGATCGTTATAGGCAGCTAAATCAATATAAATATAGGAGTGAAACACCTAACGCCGTACCAAGGACAACTCAGGCCATATTTTCCAAACACCCTATTGTTGGGGAAGGGTCGTTGGATTTACCGGGTACAATCAATAACATCATTTATGCTGATATTACCGTTGGAAAGGATACTCTGCGGGTTTACAATGTACATCTGCAATCTTTTAAGATTATACCGAGTACGGATAACTTTTCTGATGGCGAAAAATCGGAAAGAACTTATAAGATATTGGTCGATACCTTTTCAAAACAATTAGAGCAAGCTGAAATTCTCAGAAGTCATTTAGAGGAGAGTCCTTATGCAAATATTGTTTGCGGAGATTTTAATAATACTCAATTTTCCAACGTTTATAAAATTGCAAAAGGTGATTTACAAGATACTTTTTTAGAAGAGGGAGGTGGTTTTGGTCGTACATACGATTTGTGGAAGCTACCGCTTCGGATAGATTACATTTTGACAGATCAAAATTTTGAAGTGATTTCCCATCAGAATTTTGATAAACGCCTTTCCGATCATTATCCGGTAATGGCGACTGTACGTTTAAATTCACATCAATAAACAATCCACGGAATCTGCTATAATGTGTATGACCAATGCCAAACCGATTAGTCGGGTAGGTTTAAAGAACAGCAGCAAAATATAGAGTATAATGGCCCAATAGGTATGAAAGATATGAAATCCCACACTGCAACGGTCGGGATCATACAAAGGAATTGCCCAGAGGTGATCTATATCTATTAGGATTCCGGCCAGAAGTATCAAAATAACCCTAAAACTATCTCCTTTGAAGAACCAAAGGCCAATTAAAATGGGAACCAAAAAATGTATACCGTAGTGGATGAGATGCCTAGTCATTTGTAAAACCTAAAGATAGATTTTTTAAGTAGCTAAGTGTATTGGTGCCCTCATTGAACAAGAGGTCCAAGATGCTCAAATTGGGTATAAAACCATGGCGCTCCTCAAAAACCTGTGTATAAGGTTCTATGTTCCAATCTTTTTCTTTTTTGGCCTCTACCAAAAATCGGGCATCAAAATAGGTGGTTGGTTCAATCTGGTACGTTTCGGTTTTAGCTGTTGGAATTTTTATTCCAACACAATCAGCAATGGCTTCAATGGTTTTTAAGTTCAGATTGTAGAGCGAGTCTTCGTTTCCTTCGTAGATAGGTCTAATATCGTCTTCATAAAATTCGAAGAAGGGCGAGGTTCTGTAAGCCGTTTCCAAAGTGCGCCAATGCTCTTTTTTCCAATTGTAACTATTTTCGGTGCTTACATCAATATACTTTTGACGTCCCTCATTGCCACCAACGTGTTTTATAGGAATATTGAGCATATGTTTGCCCTTGTCCGTAGAAATATAACAACGGTTCCGGTAGGTCTGTTTCTGAAAATTATCATGCACCTCCCAAATTACCTCATGCTGGACGATAGCAGCAAAGGTTGCAATGCTGGGAAAATAGGAAGGATGGATAAGAATTTTCAAAGAACAGATGAGTTTAAATTACCTATGCATTCTTTTTCTTTCGCTTGCGGAAGAAATCAAAAATAAACCAAGCGGCCAATAGGGCTATGAAATACCAGAAGTAGGATACCGGTTCCCCGCTACCACCAACGGTTGTGAAAACTCGGTCCCAACGAACCCTCCAATTGGCGATTCCCTGTCTAAAGTTGTCAAAGCTCATCCAAAGGAAAACTGGTTTTCCCACAATATGATCGGCAGGTACATACCCCCAGGTCCTACTATCTTCAGAATTGTCGCGGTTATCGCCCATCATCCAGTAGTAATCTTGCTTAAAGGTGTAGGAATTGGCTTCGCTGCCATTAATAAGTACTTTTCCACCTGTTACTTCCACATCGTTGTGCTCGTAGTCCCTTATTATTTTTTTATAAAAAGGAATTGTCTTGGAGTTGATCTCTACCGTTGCACCTTCCTTGGGAATGTAGATAGGCCCAAAATTGTCGTTGTTCCACGGGTACAAATTAGGCTTTTGTGGAAATATGTTTCCGCCATACATTCCTTTGGGTTCAATTGTTTTTACCACTGAATCAATACCTGGATTTTGTTTCAAGGCAGCGACCATCTCATCGGTTAGATTAGCTGTTCTTGAACGAGGTTTTTCTTCGGATAACGAAAGTCTTAATTGACGGATTACATCTGTAGGTATTCCATCTTCCCGAGTATATAGTTCAATTTTTCCATCTTCTGTAGGTCGTCCACCAGAAATATAGGGAACGACCGCATTATATTGGGCTTCGCTGATATTGCTGGCAATGTACTTTCTAACATAATCCGAAGCGTCAACATCTTCTAAATACTTGCTCGACACTCCATTGTTGGAATAGATGTCATATATATACATGGGCTTGGCCCGGTCGGATAATTTAAGCTGTTCGCCGTTGATATATACAAAACCATCAATAACTGCCAGGGAATCCCCAGGGGTTCCCACGCAGCGTTTTACGTAGTTGGATTTTTTATCGATAGGCTTTATGACCGCTTTTTGTGCCTTAAAAAATTGATAGAGCGTATCCGAAGGTAGACTGAAAACGACAATGTCATTTTTTTCAACTTTCTCAAACCCGGGCAAACGCATATAGGGCAACTGCAATTTGTTGATCCATGAGGTTTTATGGGTCTCCGGATTTACATCGGCCAAGTAAGACCGTGTTTTTAGCACAGGTAGCGTATCATGGACCATAGGGGCGGCCAAGGTTGTCATGGGGACCCTAGCGCCATAATGAAACTTGCTCACAAACAAGAAGTCACCGACACGTAGCGTGCGTTCCAGTGACCCCGTTGGGATTACATAAGGCTGTATAAAATACGTGTGTACAAAAGTCGCGGCAACAATGGCAAATACGATGGAACTTACCCATTCTCCCAAACCTGTGGTCGGTTTTAGGCTGCGGTCTTCGATATATTTTACGTCCTCTGCGTAGTTGATGTAATAGATATAAAAACCAAGGGTAAGGATGACCAACCATGTATCTACAAGGGACTTTTTTCCAAAACTGCGGATGGTTTCCACCCAAACTACGGGGAACATCAACAAATTGATGATGGGAATAAACAATAAAAGTACCCACCAGGCAGGTCTATTGATGATTTTCATCAAAACGATACCGTTGTATACCGGTATGGCGGCTTCCCATGCTTTTCTGCCTGCTTTAACGTAGAGCTTCCAAGTTCCCAAGAAATGGATGACCTGAATGATCAGAATAAAAATGATCCATTGTATACCGTCCATATAAAAAAGTTTCTTTGTTAGACTCTGGGTCTATGTTCCTGTTACGTTTTTTAGCTTAGGTTTAACACGTCTTTCATAGAGAAAACACCTGTTTTTCCTTGTATCCACTCCGAAGCTATTACCGCCCCAAGAGCAAACCCTTCCCTGTTGTGCGCTTCGTGTTTTATCTCGATAGTGTCCACGGAACTTGCGTAAGCAATACTGTGTGTTCCGGGCACCATACCTTCCCTTATGGATTTTATCGAAACTGTTTTATCGCTCGATTCATCCAATTTCCAGTTTTCGTATGCGGTGTTTTCAATAATTCCTTCGGCCAAAGTAATGGCAGTTCCGCTTGGGGCATCCAACTTTTGTGTGTGATGTATCTCCTCCATGCCAACCTTGTATTGGTTCAATCCGGCCATCATTTTGGCTAGCTGTTTATTGAGCTCAAAAAAGATATTTACTCCCAAACTAAAGTTGGAGGCATATATAAACGCACTCTTGTTGTCTTCACAAATTTTGATGGCGTCGGAATACTTGTCCAACCATCCGGTAGTTCCACTGATGACGGGCACATTGTTTTTAAAGCAATTGGTGATATTGTCAAAAGCAGCTTCGGGCGTACTGAAATCAATGGCAACGTCCATTGAGGAATAATCCACATCCTGCGAAGGGTCATCAATCTTTGCTACGATGGTATGGCCTCTATCCTGAGCAATCTGCTCGATCATCTTTCCCATTTTGCCATATCCAAAAAGACCAATCTTCATACATTAAAATTTTATCACCATAGCCATACCGTAGTTTGGCTTGTTGGTAAACGGATTTATATCTAAATAAGGGTTAAAGTCAACTGCTAGGTCGTCGCTCACATTGTATTGCTTCAAGTGGGAGTCCACATTGGCATCAATAATATTAAGGGCATAGAGTGCAATGGTAATGACCAGGGCAAGATCTCGGTCCCGTTGGGTGTTTTCTTGAGCTTCTTGCAGTGCTTCGGATGTTAGGTCCGGACCATTGCCATCTCCGTTCAAATCCCAGAACTCATCATCCTCAAAACCTGCAAGTCGCCGTTTAAAAGCATTCCTTGCTCTCCGATATTCGGTGTTGTTGAAGGAATAGACATAAATTCCTGTTCCTATGGCGCCCCAAACTATGGGTGCCTTCCAATAGCGTTTGTTGTAGATTTGTCCTAGACCCGGAAGAACGGCTGAATAAAACGCAGCTTTACTGGGAGCAAGGGGATTGATGCTCTTTTGCTTTGTTACCTCTTCAAAAGTAACACCTTCTCCTTCCATGGTTTGGGTAATAGAGTCTACCTCTTTGGTTTGCTGAGGCTGTTCCTTTTCTTTGTTTTCCTCTTCTTCTTGGGAAAAACCTGAATGAAACAACAAAAAGGCAAAGAGCAATAAAAGGAGGTTTTTATTCACCTGTCAACAATTTTTTGATACGCTTAAAATCTTCCTCTGAATGGAAGGGTATCACAATTTTTCCTTTTCCGTTTTTTGAAGTGGTAATGTCCACTTTGGTCGCTAGTCGCTCTTTGATGGAGTCCAAACTGCTGGAAACAAATTCAGGAACATCCGAAGTGCTCTTTTTCTTTTCGGAACCTGAACTTTTGGGTTCTTTATGGTCTTTCACCAATTGTTCGGTAGCTCTAACGGATAGGCCATCGGAAACCACCTTTTCATAAATGGCGATTTGGTCTTTTTTCTTGTCAATGTTGATAAGTGCCCTACCATGACCCATACTGATGAATCCATCCCGCATTCCGGTTTGGATAATCGGGTCCAATTTCAACAACCTAAGGTAATTGGTGATGGTGGAACGTTTTTTTCCAACGCGGTCACTCAATTTCTCTTGGGTAATCTCGATTTCATCAATCAAGCGTTGATAAGAGAGAGCAATTTCGATGGGGTCAAGATCTTGCCTTTGAATATTCTCCACCAAGGCCATTTCCAAGGATTCTTGGTCGTTGGCAATGCGGATATAAGCTGGAATGGTTTCCAATCCGACCAATTTGGATGCGCGGAACCTACGTTCCCCGGAAACCAACTGGAATTTGTTAAAATCCAGTTTCCTAACCGTTATAGGTTGTATAATGCCAAGTTCTCGAATGGAACTGGCCAGTTCTTCAAGGGTTTCGTCGTTAAAATTGGAACGTGGCTGGAATGGGTTTACTTCAATGGAATTGATATCCAGTTCTACTACATTACCTATAACCTTGTCCGCATTCTTGTCCGAAACTGATTTAATATCATTCTCAGGATCATTCAAAAGAGCGGACAGGCCTCTTCCCAACGCCTGTTTTTTTGTTGCTTTCGCCATCTAAACTTTCTCCTTGTTTTTCTTCAAAATTTCGTTGGCTAAGTTAAGATAATTGGAGGCACCTTTACTGCTTGCATCGTATTTTATGATGCTCTCGCCATAACTTGGTGCTTCGCTCAGCCTAACGTTTCTCTGGATGATGGTATCAAAAACCATATCCGCAAAGTGTTTTTTCACTTCTTCAACAACTTGGTTGGAAAGCCGTAACCTGGAATCGTACATGGTCAATAACATTCCTTCGATATCCAAATCGTTGTTGTGTATTTTCTGGACACTTTTTACGGTGTTCAATAATTTGCCAAGACCCTCCAATGCAAAATACTCACATTGAATCGGAATCATTACGGAGTCTGCCGCTGTTAGGGCGTTCAACGTCAACAATCCCAATGATGGGGCACAATCTATCAGTACAAAATCGTATTTGTCCCCAAGATTTTTTAGAGCTTCTTTTAGCATGTACTCCCTATTGTCCTTGTCAACCAATTCAATCTCGATGGCGACTAAGTCAATATGAGCCGGTACCAAATCTACGTTCGGGGAATCGGTGGAGATGGTGACTTCTTCAACGCTCATGGTATGTTCCAAAAGCTGGTAGGTCCCGTTTTCCACGGAATCAACATCAATTCCCAAACCGGATGTTGCATTGGCCTGGGGGTCGGCATCAATCAACAACACCTTTTTTTCCAATACACCTAAGGAGGCTGCAAGGTTTACCGTAGTGGTAGTTTTTCCTACTCCGCCCTTTTGGTTTGCTATAGCAATAATCTTGCCCATTTCATAGTAAGTTAGGTGCTAAAAATACGATTATTTAGGATGCGATAAAATGTAATTTGTTAACAGGGGGTGAATAAACCTGCTATTTAGCGTTAAATAAAGTTAAACTGATATTTATTAGACCGTTATAGGAATCAATCTAAAAGAATGTTCAGGATTTGAGTTGCGGCATTTGCTATTTTAGTGCCCGGACCGAACACGGCCACGGCCCCATTGTCCAACAAATGCTTGTAATCTTGTTTTGGTATCACGCCTCCTACGATGACCATAATGTCTTCGCGACCGTATTTTTTGAGTTCTTGGACTACCTCTGGAACCAAGGTTTTGTGGCCTCCCGCTAACGAAGATATCCCCAACACATGCACATCGTTTTCAACCGCTTGCTTGGCTACTTCGGCAGGGGTCTGGAACAAGGGTCCAATATCCACATCAAAACCAAGGTCTGCATATCCTGTGGCGACCACTTTGGCACCGCGGTCGTGCCCATCCTGACCCATTTTGGCCACCATAATACGTGGTCTGCGTCCTTCTTGCTCCGCAAAGGCATCTGCCAATTTGCGGGCATTTTCAAAGCTTTCGTCGTTTTTGATTTCTTTGGAATACACTCCGGTAAAGGATTGAATTTTTGCTCTGTAGCGTCCGAACGCACTTTCCATGGCATCGCTAATTTCACCTAAGGTAGCTCGCTCTTTTGCTGCTTCTACTGCTAAAGCTAATAAATTTCCGCGGTCGGAATTATTTTCCATGGCCTTTTTGGCCGCGATGCGGATAGCTTCGAGTGCTTTTTCCACTTTTTGGGAATCCCTACCGTTTCGGATTTGGTCCAAACGGGTCATTTGTTGTTTTCGAACCTTTGCATTGTCGACTTCCAAAATTTGAAGGTCGTCCTCGTTCTCCAGTCGGTATTTGTTCACCCCGACAATAATATCCTGTGCGCTATCGATGCGCGCTTGTTTTTTTGCTGCGGCTTCTTCAATCCGCATTTTTGGGATGCCTTTTTCGATGGCCTTCGTCATTCCGCCCAACTTTTCCACTTCTTGAATCAGCTCCCAGGCATTTTCTGCAATTTCTTGGGTCAGTTGTTCCACTTTGTGGCTACCTGCCCATGGATCTACCGTTTTGGTGATATGGGTTTCCTGTTGCAGATAGATTTGTGTGTTTCTCGCAATACGCGCAGAGAAATCCGTTGGCAATGCAATGGCCTCGTCCAAAGCATTGGTGTGAAGGCTTTGTGTGCCCCCAAAAACCGCCGCCATGGCTTCGATAGTTGTTCTGGCCACGTTGTTGAAAGGGTCTTGTTCTGTTAAGCTCCATCCACTGGTCTGACTGTGGGTACGGAGCATGGAGGATTTTGGGTTCGAAGGGTTGAATTGCTCTACCAGTTTTGCCCATAGCATTCGGCCTGCTCGCATTTTGGCAATCTCGGCAAAATGATTCATGCCAATACCCCAGAAAAAGGATAGCCGTGGAGCAAATTCATCAATTTTAAGCCCTGCCTTAATTCCTGTTCGGATATACTCAATGCCATCGGCCAAGGTATAAGCCAGTTCCATGGATGCAGGGGCTCCAGCTTCGTGCATGTGGTAACCGGAAATACTGATGCTGTTGAATTTCGGCATGTTTTTACTGGTGAACTCAAAAATATCGGCCACGAGCTGCATGGACGGAGTGGGTGGGTAGATGTAGGTGTTCCGAACCATGAACTCTTTCAAAATATCGTTCTGGATGGTCCCCGAAAGTTGCTCCATGGAAACACCTTGCTCCAGACCTGCCACAATGTAAAAGGCCATAATGGGAATCACGGCCCCGTTCATGGTCATGGAAACGGACATTTTGTCCAAAGGAATGCCGTTGAACAAAATCTTCATGTCCTCAATGGAATCTATAGCAACCCCTGCTTTTCCAACGTCTCCAACCACACGGTCATTGTCCGAATCGTAACCACGGTGGGTGGGTAGGTCAAAGGCCACGGAGAGTCCTTTTTGGCCAGCTTCTAAATTTCTTCTATAAAATGCATTACTTTCTTCAGCAGTTGAAAAACCTGCATATTGGCGAATGGTCCAAGGCCTGCGAACATACATGGTGGAGTAGGGGCCACGAAGGAAAGGGGAAATGCCGGCGGCAAAATTCTCGTGCTCGTAATTGAGGGTCTCGACTGTGCTCGACCCGACAGACAATTCCAGATGTTGAAGGTCCTTTCTACTCATCGTTCAATCTTTTTTGTTCGGATGCTTCGGCCAGTCTTTTTTCTATGATGGGTTCAATGATGGTTTTTCGCGCCTTGGTCTTTACAAACGGATAAAGTTCTAAGTTCTCCTTCATCCGGTCTTGTGGATTTTGATACTTGTTGGTACCGAGTGAAACTATCTTGCCTTCATCAAAAAGATGCTGTTCCTTTTCGGCGCTCTCCTTGATTTTCTGTTGGATGGTACCTTTTTTCAAAACATCCAAGAACCCGCCAGTTTTTTCTATTTGTTTGAATAGCGATAATGCTTTCTCAGCCAGCTGATTGGTGAGTGATTCAATATAATACGCTCCTTCCGCCATTTCAGATGCTTCGGAGAAATATCCTTCCTCTTTTAAAAGTAATAGTTGATTGCGTGCGATTCGCTCCCCAAACTCATTGTCCTTGTGGTAAATCGCATCGTAGGCAAGATTGGATGCGGTATCCGCTCCACCCAATACTGCCGACATGCATTCTGATGTGGTGCGGAGCATGTTCACATTGTAATCGTAAAGCGTTTTGTTGCGTTTGGACGGAATGGCCAAGATGTTGCACTCGCTTTGTATTCCATATGCTGATGCCAGACTTTTCCAAAGCCACCGCAATGCTCGTATTTTTGCAATTTCAAAGAAATAATTGCTTCCCACGGCCACCTTAAAGGTAACAGGAAAAGACTTCTCGACTGCGCTCGAAGTGACAATATGGTTTAGATACTCGTTGGCGTGAGCTAAACTGTATGCCAATTGCTGTACCATATTGGCACCGGCATTTTGGTAGAGCGAAGCATCGACCCCAACAATTGAGATATCCGATGTTCCGAGCGAGACTAAATCGGTAAGTAATTTGTGGTCTTTTTCTAGATTGTGATACCAATTGCCCTCTTTGGTCAAGTGTCCGATAATATCAATATTCAAATGGGCTTTTGCCTTTTTGTCGCTAAGAAGACCTACCAATTTTTTGATGGGCTCCAAGCTCAAAAATTCAAAATAAAAATAGAGTTCAATTTTCTCCATGTCCAAGTCCGAAAGCAGGACTTCAAAATCCGTGGTTTCATTGGGAATGGTAAAAATTAAACTTTCGACGCCTTTTTCAAGTATTGTGAGGGCTTTGGTGTTCGATTTTTTTTCGTCACCCACATAAATGACTTGGGCCACGGACCAATCATGGTTTTTGGGCAAGGAAAAAGTTGGGATGCTTTTTAAATCATCTTGATTGTAAAATGGTTTAACATTGATGCCCTCCAAAGATTCCCAGACCAAGGTGTTGTTATAGTCCGCACCTTTAAGATCCACTTGGATTTTTTGTTTCCATTGTTTGGTGGATACTTCTGGGAATTCACTAAATAGGCCAGTGTCACTCATCTTGCTTGTTTTTTAGACTATCTTCATATTCAATAAGGAATATTTCTTCGTTGTCCTTTTTCATGTAGTATTTCTCGCGGGCAAGCTTCTCAAGTTCTTTTTCATCGGACATCTTTTTCAAGATTTCCTTATCCTTGGCAATTTCGCTTTTCAAGAAATCCTTTTCTTTTTCCAACTTATCGATTTCGTTCTCGAGCTCCAAATGAATCATAAGGGAATTGGTGTCGAAAAAAGCCATCCATATCACAAAAATGGTCAGCACCAGAATGTAGGTGTTGGTCATAATCTTGAACCATTTCTTTTTTCTCAATTCCTTTAGGCCCATGTTACGCAAGTTTGTTGTTAATAATGGTCCTTACGATATCTACCGCAACTGTATTGTAATGATTGTTTGGGATGATGATGTCCGCAAACTCTTTCGACGGTTCTATAAATTGAAGGTGCATTGGTTTTACGGCCGTTTGATATCGGGTAAGCACTTTTTTTAGGTCATGTCCCCGTTCTTGGGTGTCGCGTTGCAGCCTTCGTATCAAGCGTTCGTCCGAATCGGCGTGTACAAATATCTTAATATCGAACAGTTCTCTTAATTTAGGATTGCTCAATACCAAAATTCCTTCAACGATCATTACTTTTCGGGGCGGAGTAGGAACGGTCTCCTTCATACGTGTTTCCTCCACAAAGGAGTAAATGGGCGTATCCACTGTTTTGCCCTCCCGTAATAGTTTAATATGTTCGATCAACAGGTCAAAATCTATCGAATTGGGATGGTCAAAATTAATATGGGTCCTTTCCTCCCTGCTTAAATGTGAAAGGTCGTTGTAGTAGGAGTCTTGAGATATGACCCCTACTTCATCCGTCGGCAATTGTTCCACTATTTGGTTCACCACCGTAGTTTTTCCGCACCCTGTACCGCCAGCAATCCCTAAGATCAGCATAGTTTGAATTTTGGCATCAAAAATACACAAATGATAACATCTCTTGTCTATCTGAGATACAACATAATTAATGATTAATAATACAGAAATTAATGATCATTGTCATGATTAATCCTTCGGGTGGCTCATAACTTTGTATGATTTTTAATGTATTACCCGTATATTTATCAACCTAACCCATGGAAAATTCTAATATGGATGACTCTTATTCCGTCAAGGTTGGAGAAGACTTTGACTTTAAACTTTCCAAGGACACTATTTCTTCGTTGGATTTGATCAAAACAGGTGAAAATACCTTCCATTTATTAAAGAATGGGGTTTCTTATCACCTAAAAATTATGGCTTCTGATTTTAACAGAGGCATATATAATGTCAGCATTAACGGTACCGAATTCGAGACCTCAATACAAACACCATTGGATGAGCTCATCAAAAAAATGGGATTTGCAGTAAATGCAGGAAAAAACATTGATTCCATTTCGGCCCCTATGCCCGGTTTAATTCTGGATATTTTGGTGGAAGAAGGCCAAGAGGTAAACGAAGAAGACCAATTATTGATTTTGGAAGCCATGAAAATGGAAAACATCATCACCTCTCCCAGAAGCGGAGTGATCAAAACAGTTAGTGTATCAAAAGGTGAGGCTGTGGACAAAAAGCAATTGTTGATTGAATTTCAATAAAGGATCATGAAAAAAATATTGATCGCCAATAGGGGCGAAATCGCGGTCAGGGTGATGAAGACCGTCAAAAAAATGGGCATCAAGACCGTTGCCGTATTCTCGGAGGCGGATAGGAACGCTCCACATGTCTTGCTGGCGGATGAAGCCGTTTGCATCGGAGAGGCGCCGTCCAATAAATCATATCTGAGAGGTGACAAAATCATTAAAGTAGCTAAATCATTGCAGGTTGACGGCATTCATCCAGGCTATGGATTCTTGAGCGAGAATGCTGATTTTGCCGAAGCTGTTGAAAATAGCGGGATTACCTTTATAGGCCCAAAATCCAAGGCCATTAAGATTATGGGCAGCAAGTTAGCCGCCAAGGAAACTGTGAAGGAATACGACATCCCAATGGTTCCCGGTATTGATGAGGCCATAACCGATGTGGACAAGGCCAAAGAGATTGCAAGAGAGGTAGGCTATCCTATTTTGATCAAGGCTTCTGCCGGTGGTGGGGGAAAGGGAATGCGCATAGTTGAGAAAGAAGAAGATTTGGAATCCGGTATGAAACGGGCCATAAGCGAGGCTACATCAGCCTTTGGCGATGGTTCTGTTTTTGTGGAAAAATACGTAAAGTCGCCACGACATATTGAGGTGCAGGTGATGGCAGATACCCATGGCAATGTGCTGCACTTTTTTGAACGAGAGTGTAGTGTCCAGCGCCGCCACCAAAAGGTGGTGGAAGAAGCACCATCATCCATTTTAACTCCTGAATTGCGAAAAAAAATGGGCGAGGCGGCCTGTAAAGTGGCCAAATCCTGTTATTATGTTGGAGCAGGGACCGTTGAGTTTTTGATGGATGCCGACCATAGTTTCTACTTTTTGGAAATGAATACTCGTTTACAGGTGGAGCACCCGGTGACCGAATTGATTACTGGGGTTGACTTGGTAGAGCTACAGATAAAAGTAGCACGGGGAGAAGCACTTCCCATGAAACAGGAAGACTTGACCATTACTGGGCATGCTGTGGAACTTCGAGTATATGCTGAAGACCCATTGAACGACTTTTTGCCAAGCGTGGGCAACCTGGAGACCTATCAATTGCCATCGGGTGAAGGAGTTCGGGTGGACAACGGATTTCGGGAAGGAATGGATATCCCAATCTATTATGACCCCATGTTGTCCAAATTGATTACTTATGGAAAAACGCGTGAAGAGGCCATAGAACTCATGCTGGAAGCCATTCAGAATTACAAAATAAAAGGAGTGCAGACCACCCTGCCATTCGGAAGTTTTGTATTTGCCCACGAAGCTTTCCGGTCAGGAAATTTTGATACGCATTTTGTAAAAACGCATTATTCTCCGGAAAAAATCAAGGAGCAAACAGCAGCTGAAGCCGAAGTTGCGGCCATGATAGCTCTCTATCAATATCTGGAGGACAAAAAAATAGTAAGATTACCATCAAATTGAATCCTATGGATCCCAAGATAAAAGCACTACAGGAAAAAATTGCCGAAGCCCATTTGGGCGGAGGTGTCAAACGAATCGAAAAGCAACATCAGAAAAAAAAGCTGACCGCCCGTGAAAGGGTACTGTACTTTTTGGATGATGGTTCTTTTGAGGAAATGGGCATTTTGGTGACCCACCGTACCACCGATTTTGGTATGGAAAAAGAAATGTACTATGGCGATGGTGTGGTAACGGGTTATGGAACGGTGAACGGAAGGTTGGTGTATGTGTATGCACAGGATTTTACAGTGTTCGGAGGTGCCCTTTCAGAAACTCATGCGGAGAAGATTTGTAAAGTGATGGATTTGGCGATGAAGGTCGGTGCCCCAATAATTGGACTTAATGATTCCGGTGGAGCACGTATACAAGAGGGCGTACGTTCACTCGGTGGTTACGCCGATATTTTTTATCGTAACGTGCAAGCTTCGGGAGTGATACCACAGATTTCTGCCATCATGGGCCCTTGTGCGGGGGGTGCTGTTTATTCGCCGGCTATGACCGATTTTATAGTAATGGTCGAAGAGACCAGCTATATGTTCGTAACGGGTCCCAATGTGGTAAAAACAGTGACCAACGAAAATGTGACCGCCGAGGAACTGGGAGGTGCAAGTACACATGCCGTTAAGTCTGGGGTCGCGCACAAAACATCCGCCAACGATGCAACCTGTTTGAACGATATCCGAAAGTTATTGGACTACCTTCCTCAGAACAATAAAGAAGTCACACCCAAAATTCCATACGAGCTTAAGGATGAGATTAGGGAAGAACTATCGGGAATAGTGCCGGACAATGCCAATAAACCATACGATATGCACGATGTGATTTCGGGTATTATAGACAGTGATTCGTTTTATGAGATCCATAAGGATTATGCAGAGAACATCATTACTGGTTTTGCTCGCTTGGGTGGAAGAAGTATCGGTATTATTGCGAACCAGCCTATGTTTCTGGCAGGAGTTTTGGATGTAAATAGTTCCACCAAAGCGGCCCGATTCACCCGTTTCTGTGACTCTTTCAATATCCCGTTGCTTGTTTTGGTCGATGTACCAGGGTTTTTGCCCGGAACGGACCAAGAGTGGAGCGGCATTATCATGCACGGGGCAAAATTACTCTATGCCTTGAGTGAAGCTACGGTACCAAGGGTAACCGTGATAACACGTAAGGCCTACGGTGGCGCCTACGATGTGATGAACTCCAAGCATATTGGCGCGGATTTCAACTTTGCTTGGCCCAGCGCCGAGATTGCTGTAATGGGAGCCAAGGGTGCCAGTGAAATCATTTTTAGACGTGAAATTGCTGCAGCCGATGACCCCGAAGCCAAATTAAAGGAGAAGGAAACTGAGTATGCCGATAAGTTCGCCAACCCTTACCGTGCCGCCAAACGTGGTTTTATTGATGAGGTGATCATGCCAAAGGATACAAGACGTAAATTATTGAAGACGTTTGCCATGCTAGAGAACAAAGAAGTTCAGACCCCTTGGAAGAAGCATGGGAATATTCCGTTGTAAGGTTGATGGTTAAAGGGTAAACGGTCAATGAATTGTCACTCTGCCTACAACATTACAGTTTTTCCCGTTTTAACTGATTCATCCGCGGCGAGTACAATTTTTAAGCTGTTGACAGCGTCGTTTAAGTGATCAGTGAGGTCACGGTCGTTATGAATGGCATCCAACAGATATTCTTGTTCCAACAAACAAAGTCCATCGTGGTCAGGCTCATCGGCTGTGTCAATGATATCATCTTTTTTGGCGAAGTGCCCTTTTGCATCAAGTTTGCTGTGGTGCAACTTTAAGCTACCTGTTTTGGAATGCCCATCAACATCGTCCGAGGCACCTTTGTCTTGATCGCTTATGGATACACATCCTTTTGGACCGATTACATCTTTGATAAAAAAAGCGGTTTCGCTCATCATGGGGCCCCAACCGGCCTCATACCAACCTACAGAGCCATCTTCAAAGCGGACCTGTAATTGACCGTAGTTGTACATGTCGGAAGCGATTTCGTCCGATAAATTTGCCCCGATAGCCGAAACACTGATGGGTTTGGAGCGAGTCATCGAACACATCACATCCACATAATGTACACCACAATCCACAATAGGCGACATGGAATTCATCAATTGTTTGTGGGTGTGCCAATGGTCTCCAGAGCTTTGCTGGTTAAGGTTCATGCGCATCACCAGAGGTTTGCCCAGTTCTTGGGCCATTTCCGTGAATTTGGCCCATGTGGGGTGAACTCTCAGGATATAGCCCACCACCATTTTACGCTGCAGCTTTTGAGCTAGATCAACCAATGTTTGGGCTTCCTCTACCGTCAAGGCCAAGGGTTTTTCTACAAAAACATGGGCTCCTGCTTCCAAAGCCATTCTGGCATAGTTAAAATGAGTATCGGGATAGGTGTTGATGGAGACTACATCTGGTTTCGAGATTGCAAGGGCTTCAGCATAATCTGAAAACATAGGGGTACCGCCCAATTCGTTTGAAAGTCGTTCCCTGCTTTTTGACCCTCTACTGACCAATCCAACGATTTCAAACCCATCTAATTTGTGGTATGCACGAGCATGCGACGTACCCATATTCCCGCATCCGACTACCAACACTTTTAAACTTGCCATGACGATAAAAATTTGATTTAAATATAAGGTTCTCTAAGCGATTTACCTGCTCCAATCAAGTTTAGATAAAGACAAATGCTCCTATGTCCTGCAACAATTTTCAACTACAACGTTGGATATGTTTCTTTATCATTAAACCTTTCTTAAATGCTTTACCGATCCATTGGGTATGACTAATTTTGCCTGATGGAAAAGTTAAATCAAAAACCCAACTTTGAATTTGTGGCCATGATGGCCGCATTGATGTCGATCGTAGCCTTGGCGATTGATGCAATACTGCCCGCAATTTCCAACATAGGGGCGGCAATCAACAGTACCGATTCTACAGACCATCAGTTATTGGTTACCATGATCTTCTTGGGATTGGGCGTTGGGCAGCTTTTCTTTGGACCCATTTCCGATAGTTTTGGGAGAAAACCAGTAGTTTACATGGGTTTTTCCATCTTTTTGGTGGCCAGTGTTATATGTTTGATGGCGCCTTCATTGGAGGTTATGGTGGTGGGAAGGATTTTACAGGGAATTGGACTGTCCGCGCCAAGAACCATTTCAATTTCCATTATTCGAGATACTTATGAAGGTGATTACATGGCCAAGATCATGTCTTTTGTAACCGCGTTTTTTATTTTGGTGCCCGTGGTGGCTCCTGCAATCGGAAAATTGATTTTGGACGCAACTGGATGGCAGGGCATTTTTTATGTGCAAATGTTCTTTGTGTTGGTCGTTGCTTTCTGGTTCTGGAAACGTCAGCAGGAAACGTTGCATCCTGAATATAAGATTCCGTTTACCAGACACGTATTTATTGATGGTGTAAAGGAATTTGTAAAGTATAGAGAGACGGTAGCCTTTACGTTGATTTCCGGATTGGTGACCGGTGCTTTTTTAGTGTATTTGAGCTCAGCACAACACATTTTTGAAGATCAATATGCGCTTAAGGAAGTGTTTCCATACATCTTTGCAGGTTTGGCCGTATCTATTGGATTATCAACCTTCATGAATGGTACTTTGGTGATGCGCTTTGGAATGAGAAGGTTGTCGTTGATGGCCACAATCGTATTCTGTATGGTGGCCTTGACCTATTCTTTTTTGTTTTTGAATTCGCCAAACCCAAGCATATATGTGTTGGTCGGATTTTTGTCAGTACAATTTTTCTGCCTTGGTTTTATGTGGGGTAATTTCCGTTCCATTGCCATGGAGCCCATTGGTCATATTGCTGGAATTGGAGCTGCCATAAATGGGTTTGTATCAACCGTACTTTCTATTCCGATTGCTACGTTTATCGGTGATTTTGTAAAGGATAGTGTATGGCCCCTTTTTGCAGGTTTGGCTATCTGCGGTATGGTTGCTCTGGCACTGTTTCTATTGACACATTTGCCCAAACGGAAACGTATAGCCGCATCCTAAATTAGTTGCTCGGAAAAAACACTTCGCCACTACAAGAATCTGAAGTCGCGCCGGTAACTGATTTGAGCACATTGGTTTCCCCTTCCAACCGAAGTACGCCCATTAAGGCAAAAACCAACGCTTCTTTGTATGCAATAAGCGTTTTGGTGGGTACCATGACCTCAATACTGCTCCCGAGTTTATTTTGAAGCGTATCCATAAAGAATTGGTTTAGCGCCCCACCACCGGTCGTTAGAAGTTTACTTTTGGATTTTCCATTGTTCTTGTGCTTCAGTGCTGCAAATGCAATCTGTTCACAATTATGATGAATGAACGTGTGCAATAAGTCTTCATTTGAAAGCTTGGAATCCTCTATCAAAGGCATGATTTCAGAAGAGAACCATTCGTATCCAGTGGATTTTGGATAGGGCAGGGTGTAATACGGTAGACTGTTCAGCTTTTGGAGCAGTCCGCGGTCCAATTTCCCAGATCTTGCAATCTTTCCATTTTCATCATAGGCCAATCCCATTTTATGGGTGATGTAATTAAGGGGCATGTTCGCTAAACCGATATCGTAGGCAATCCGTTCACCATTTTTATCAAAAGAAATATTGCTTATACCGCCTAGGTTTAGGCAAAAATCATATTCATGAAACAGTAATTTATCCCCAATAGGCACCAACGGAGCACCTTGTCCCTTTAGGGACACATCCTTAGATCTAAAATCACAGACCACCTGTTTTCCTGAAGTGTTTGCCAAAAGTTGCCCATCTCCCAATTGAAATGTAATGCCCTCATCGGGTCTATGGTGGGAGGTATGGCCGTGACTGGCTATAAAATCAACTTCTTCTCCCAATTCGCCTATAAATGCTTTGGACTGTTGCCCCAACCAAATGCCGTAATCCTTATTCAATTGACTATGGTCTTTTTCGGACAGATGAATCGCATTTTTGAGATATTCCCGCATCTCATCGGAATAATCGATTTCTGCCGTTTTTTTTATGGAAAAGTTCCATTTTCCATCTTCCTCCCAAATATGGCAATAGGCAATGTCCAATCCGTCCAAAGAGGTTCCCGACATCAGTCCCATAACTTTATAAGTCCTCATATTTTGTTGATTTTTATGATCAGGGAAATCGGTTTATCATCATCGTTCAAGACTTCCTTGATATTGAATTCAATATGTTCAATTTGATTGAGTTCTTGGATCCAATCTTCCATGGTCCGGGCGTACCACGAGTGTCCGTCCGTAAAATTGCCCGGCAGCCCTTTCCAGGAATCAGACAGCCACTGACTTTTATAAGGTAAACTGTTTTGTAAAAGAAAAAAGGGGTGAAGTGTCTGAATGATTAAGCTTCCCTTTGGGGTGAGTTGCATCAATGTGTTTGACAACAATTCGGTCAAGCCGTTTTTCAAATACAGACAGAAATTGAAGATGGCAGCATCAAAAGGTGGGTTGGGCATCTTTTCCCCTTTGATGATATCTTCAAAAGTGAACACTTCAAAGGTTTGATTGCTTCTTTTGAGCGCTTCTTTGATTAAATCTTCGGTGGCATCCAACCCCGTGGCTTTCCAACCAAATTTTTCCATTTCGCGGGTCAACCAGCCTTCACCGCAACCGATGTCCACTATCGTGTTTCCTTTCAATTCTTTGATTTCCTCTAAAATGGCAGGATTGGTAAATTTTCTTGAAGGAATTCTATTGTTTTGGATGATTTTCACCCATTCCTCAGCATTTTTGTTCCAAGATGATTTTATCTCATCGCTCATTGCCGAAAGTTTTCAGTTGAATAGGTAGCTTTCCTTTTCCTTGATTTTCTCCCAAAAAATGTTTGAAAGCAATGTCTTGAAAAGTAGGGAATTCTTGATAGACCAATACCACATTGGAATTGGGTTTGAGCTGTAAAATGTCCAAAACATACGGACTCCCGAACAAGTAAATCAGGGGGTCGTGTTTTTCGATAACTTCCTGCAACCTTGCCAAGGTTTCGTTATCAAAGCCGAATTGGTTCTTTGGTTTTACGGCAGGGGGGAAGATGCTCAATACAATTTGTTCCTTATTGTCGCTGGATAGGTTCTCTAAATCTATAACCTCTGACCCAAAGTGCGATCGGATATTTTGTGCAAAGGAATTGGTCTTGCCAGCACTCACTGAAATATTTAGGAAACTGGATGATTTTATTTTATTGACCTCAGAAGGATTTCCATATAATTCTGTGATTACACGTTCAGCAATCTCTCGATTTAATTCGTACGGTGAGCTTGGGTTTTTTGCTTCAGTGTCTTGGTCAAAAGATTTCTTTTTTAGGTGCCAAACCCTCTCAAAACTTTCGTTGATTCGCTCTTCGGAGGCATTCTTCATGATTTCATCAATACCTTCAACCACATGCTCGCTAAAGCAAAGCACATCCATTCCTGCCATGAATGCAGCATTTTCCAGCCTTCCTTTTTCAGGATATTTTTTGGACACAGCGTGCATATTAAGTGCATCAGAAATAACCACACCATCAAAACCCAATTGCTTTCTCAATAAATCAGAAATTATTTTTGATGATGTCGTGGAGGGGTGTTCTACATCTAACTGTGGCAATAGCAAATGGCCTACCATTACCGAATCAATACCGGATTCAATCAACTTTTTGAAAGGGTATAGTTCATTCTCCATGAGTTCTTCCATGGATTTATCAATAACCGGTAATCCCAAATGGGAGTCGGTTGCCGTATCGCCATGGCCAGGAAAATGTTTAATGGAATTCAGTGTTCCGCTCGAGGCCATCCCTTGAATAAGAGCTGCTGCTTTTGTATGAACGCTGTTTTTATCATCCCCAAAGGAACGGTAGCCTATTACAGGATTTTCCGGGTTGTTGTTTATGTCCACTACGGGAGCCAAGTTCCATTGTACCCCAGCTGCCTTACAATCATTTCCTATGGCTTCGCCAACTTTTTGAATAAGATCATAATTATTGATCAAAGCACCCAAGGTGATGGCATAGGGATATTGCGGGGTGTTTTCAATACGCATTGCCAGACCCCATTCGGCATCTATTGCAATCAATAAAGGTACGGTTGCCGCTTTTTGATAACGGTGGATAAGTTCCAATAAACGGTCGTAGCTCTTTTCGTTGTGCACAATCTTCTTCTTGCCTTCAAAATTGGTCGCAGCACTGGCCTTGCTATGAAAAAAGCATACGGAACCCACATGGTGCTCCTTTATGAGCTTTTCCATTTTCTGAACCTCTTCTTCGGTGTCGTTGATGAAAACCGCTGGCATAAACAATTGACCTACTTTTTGAGATAAGGTCAATGGTGTGGTCGGAAGTGTATATTTTGCTTGCGTTTTAGTCATTGGTTTCTGCCGTTTTTTTACCGTAATCCTCGGGATATTTTAAATAACGTAAGACAAAAAATGCGGGAAGGGCGGCAATGACCACCCAGATAAAAAAGCCATCGTACCCTAGCCATTCCTGAATATAACCGCTGAGCATACCGGGCAACATCATTCCCAGAGCCATAAAACCGGTGGCAATGGCATAATGTGAAGTTTTGGAAGCTCCTTCGGCTACATAGATCAAATACATCATAAATGCGGCAAAACCGAATCCGTATCCAAATTGTTCTATCACAACGGTGCCTACTACCGCATATAGACTTGTGGTCTGTGTTATGGCCAAAATCGCATAAAGTGCGTTGGGCAAATTAAGTGACAATAACATAGGAAGCATCCATTTTTTAAGACCATCACGCGAAATCAAGATGCCACCAAGGATACCGCCAAGCGATAACATGATGACACCGACCGTGCCGTAAATGGTACCAACAGCCTCCGTAGAGTAGGCCAGTCCGCCTACTCCCAAATCATCCAGTAAAAAAGGTGATGCCATTTTCACTAATTGTGACTCACCCAATCTATACGTCAAAACAAATAAAAGGGCCACTCCGATTTGATGTTTTTTAAAAAATGTAGCGAATACTTCAAAGAATCCTGCTGGTTTTTCTGTAGGTTCGGTTGTGGTTTCTTCAAATTTTGGTGCCGTAAAAAAATTGGAAATGGTAAGAACTATCATTAATACCGCTGCACTTATCATGGTAACGGACCAGGCTTTGGTATTGTCTCCGTATTGATTCTCCAAAAAACCCGCAAATATTACCAAAAGTCCCTGTCCGGTTACCATGGCTAATCGGTAAAAGGTACTGCGCAGTCCTATAAAAAAGGATTGCTTTTTCTGCGTGAGGCCAATCATATAGTAGCCGTCCGATGCAATATCATTGGTGGCAGAGGCGAAGGCCGCCATCCAAAAGAATGCCAATGTGATGATAAAGAAAGAATTCGATGGTAGAAAAAGTCCAATGCCCAAGAATGCCATTGAAATGAGTAATTGCATTCCTAAAAACCATTTCCTTTTGGTTCCATTTAAATCTACGATCGGGCTCCATAGTGGTTTTATCACCCAAGGTAAATACAGCCAACTAGTGTACAGCCCAATTTCGGCATTGCCAATTCCCAACCGTTTGTACATAATCACGGAAACCGTTACAACAAGAATGTACGGGATACCTTGCGTAAAGTATAAAAAGGGAATCCACAGCCATGCGTTCTTATCTTTTGGAGCTACACTCATTTGGGTTGTTTTAAAAGGTTTTGATAAATGCTTTTTTCAGATTTATCGATGATTTTTGCATCTACTATTTGTTCGTAGTAGGAAACGGGTCCAACTCCGCCGATAATGGCATAGGCATATCCCATTTCTTTTAGTGCCATCAATGATTTTACCAAAAGGACTTTACCTATATTTTTTCCTCTTTCCTTGTTGAGAACCCCCGTGGGGCCGAAAAAGTTTTTTGCGGTACTTTCAAAACAGGCAAAACCAAGAATCTCCTGTTCTCGCTGGGCTATATAGCAGTTTACGGGGAGTGATGAAAATGCAGCTTCAGCCTCATCTGCCCAATTTTTGCTGAAATGCTTGCCGACCCAGTCCACCACAATACTCCTTTCTGGTGTAATGGGTCTTTTAAAGACAATGCCTTCCATCTCGAAAAGATTTTTTTCCTCTTCTGAAATATCCGGTAGGTCCAAAAGTCGCACGAGCATATCCTGCATAAGGGTCTAATTTACGTTTAATGGTAGCATAGCACTTTCGTTGCCATAAGCATCGCTAACATTGATTTGTATATCGTTTCGTAACTGCTTTTTGGTCAGTTGAAATTGATAGCATCCTTCCATATCACTTTCTGAAATATATTGTTTTCCAACGAGTTGGTGTTTTTCTTTTTTAGATGTGTAAAGATTTAGAAATCGGGGGATTTCATCTGTATGGTTGACGCAGATATTCAAAATTTGTTCGTTCAACTGAACGGATTTGATGGCCGGTAATTGAACTTCTCGAACAACTTTGTTGAGTGGTCCGGGGTTTTCGGCAGGCAAACGATAATACTTCTTTTGAAGCTTCTCATTTACTTTTTTATGCTGACCTATCAATGATTTTGCACTAAAGAATATATTTCCATCGATGTGGTCCAATTCCCGGGCAAAGTTCAACTGTTTTGGAATCTCATTATTTTTGTCCCAAGCCTTGTCGGCGTTGTTCTTTATTTTGTAGGTGCCATTTCCGATGTATAGATTGGTGTTGGGTGTGTGCTGGTCCCACCAAGATGTTATGATCTTATGGGATGCCACCGGATAGTCCATGCTCCAATAAACTTGTGGGGCCAAATAATCCAGCCAGCCTTCTTGGACCCAAAGTACGGGGTCGGCAAATAGATCTTCATAGGTGGTTTGTCCCGCTTTGGTATCGGAACCCATGGGGTCGGTACTCTTATTTTTCCAGACTCCAAAAGGGCTTATCCCGAATTGAACCCATGGCTTGTGCTTTTTTATGGTCCGATGCACATTTTGAACTAGCGAGTCCACATTGCTTCGTCGCCAATCTTCCAAGGATTGACTCGGTAATCCATATTTTGCATAGGTTGCTGCATCATCAAAAGTGTCCCCCTCTACTTTGTAGGGGTAGAAGTAGTCATCAAAATGTATGGCATCCACCTCATAAGTGGTGACCAACTCTTCTATAATTTTATTGAACTTTTCCCTAACTGCGGGTAGTCCTGGGTTGTAATAATTCTTTTTCCCGTATTGAATGATCCAATCGGGGTGTTGGTAATAATCGTGCTTTTGGGAAAGTAAAGAAGTATCCAAGCTAACTGTTGCTCTATATGGGTTCAGCCAAGCATGGAATTCCATCCCGCGTTTATGGGTTTCGTTGATCATCCATTTGAGCGGCTCCTCAAAACCAGAGGGGGCTTTACCTTCCGTACCGGTCAAATATCTGGACCAAGGTGCCAAATTGGTAGGGTAGAGGGCGTCTCCCGCGGTGCGTACCTGTACTATTGCCGCATTGAAATTCATTTTTTGGTAGAAATCTAGGATTTCGATGAAATCCTTTTTTTTCTTGGAAACATCGTCATTTGGATGTTTGGGCCAATCAATATTGGCCACTGTGGCAATCCATACGCCCCTAAACTCTTTTTTAGGTGCCTTTACGGTTGCGCAAGCGCATGTAAAAAGTATGGGCAATATGTATAAAAACCGACGCATATATATGATAAAAAAAGGCCTACGTATGCACTAAATGTAGGCCTTTTCAAGATTAATTAAACAACTAACAACTTAAAAACATTAACCTTTTAAATGGCTGGGTCAGCCGGTGTGTTTGTATTGTTATCTCTTTCAGTGTTAGGATAAGGATAGAAGTTTCTGTTTCGTTCTTCCTCAAAGTTTTGGACAGATGGAGTCGGTTCCGGCCTTCCAAATCTTCTACTGTCCTCCAAGCTTGCACCTGTCAAGAACAATTCTATTCTCCTATTTTTATAAACTTCGTTCAATAATGCGTCTACTGAAGTGTCTCCAGCATATTCAGGTAAACTGGCATTTACTCCGAACACATCATCTGTGTCGGTCAACACTAAATTTAAGGCTGTAATGGCGGCACCAGTATCAGGGGAGGCTTTCCTAAGGTTGGCCTCTGCAATGATCAAGTTCATTTCATCTGGTAGATATAAAGGAATTGACTCCGATCCATTCTCTTCATCAAAAAAACCGGCTAGATCCTCGATAGGAAGTTGGTTAAGATTTAATGTGTCCAATGGAATTAAGTAGAACTCGGTCCTACCATCATTTTCGTCGATATCAAATGAATCTGGTAGTCCAAAATTATCTCTTGGTTTAAAGTTTGGAGTCCCATTTTGATATACCCTTGCCCAAATAGGATTTAGGTTTTGTGAATCGTAGCTGAACACAGAAGTTGATGATTGGTCTACTTCTGCTGCCGCAGCAATGGCAGCATCATAATTGCCAGCGTACAGGTTAAACCTTGCCAACATAGCATCCAAAGTGTTTTCCAAGTCGATTTGCCCTCTCAATATCTCTTCTTCAAATTCTGAAGAAACAGGAGTGGCGGCCAACGTATTTTTAGCCTCGTTCAACAAAGTAATAGCAGTGTTAAAGCCCTCTATGCGAGAAACAAAAGGAGGGTTATCTTCTGATGTTGCCACAATAACTTGCTCATAATTTTGAGCCATGGCGCCAATACTCATTGCATGGTATAGGTTTGCATAGGCAATCAATCCACTTTGAGTTCCTGGATCAATGTCTATGGTTGCAGCATTTGTTGAAATATCTTCGGCAATACCTATTACTCTGAGCATGGTGGTCCAGAGTCCAATTACATTTGAGTTAGTGTTTGGAATATCCCCTCCATCCTCTAGATCAATCATATTTTGAAAAGTGGTGGTGATACCTGCCTCTCTTGTTGTTATGGCAGGGGTTTCTATAATGTATCGCAAACCTGTTGTGGAATACAGTTCCTGCATTCCCGTGGTTGCGGCCAAGATACCTTCTCTCGATGAGAACACCTGATCGCTGGTTGCTGAATTTGGATTGTCAAAATCGGTTTCGCAAGATGTAAATGCCAATACAGTTGTTAGCAGAAACATCAGCTTATATGTGTTATATCTGTAAAATTTCATTGTCAATTTTTTTAAGATTAGAAGCTTACGTTAACGCCTAACTGATATGTTCTTGGAATCGGCACCGTTGCAAAATCGAATCCACGTACACCGTTGCTTTGTCCCGCGGCACTAACTTCTGGATCCCATCCTGAGTAATCGTCCCAAGAGAATAGGTTTCTACCCACCAAGCTAAATTTGATGTTGTCGATATATTCCCAGCTCGGTTTAAGATTGTAGCTCAATGCTACCTCACGTAGTTTTACGAAGGATCCATCTTCTACGAATTCTTCAAAAATGTTTGCCTGTGCACTTCCGTAACCTTTAGGACGGTTGCCCAACAATTCTTGTCCAACATTGTATCCACCTCCGAACACTACGTTGTCCAATAATCTTCTGTTCCAGTTGAAAACATCGTAACCTTGTACGGCATCGAACTGTACTCTAAGTCCAAAATCCTTGTAGGTGAACTCATTGATCAAGGAGCCGAACCAATCTGGGTTTGGATCTCCGATTACCTTAGAGGACTCTCCGTCTTCCGTTGTACCTCTGTAAGGATAGCCGTCTTCGTCCAATGCAATAGATCCATCCTCATTTCTTGCGTAGAATTGACGATAGAACACACCAAGTGGTTCACCTTCTATAACATAGTTGGTGGAAAAACTTCCGGCCAATGTTAATCGGCCTCCTCCAGCTACACTGGTCACCTCGTTTTTGTTAGTGGAAAATGTGGCGGTAACATCCCAACTAAAATCGGGTGTTCTTATCGGGGCACCTCTTAAAAGAACCTCAACACCTGTATTTTCCAAGTTGCCAACATTTTCAAACCTGGAGCCAAATCCACTGGATGGCGCCAATACCCTTGGCAAAAGAAGATCCGTTACTTTTTGTTTATAATAAGAGAATTCGATACCTAATCTATTGTCGAACAATCCTGCATCAAAACCTAGTTCAATTTCATCTTGTCTTTCTGGTTTCAAATCTTCGTTACCTTGGGCAGTGGAAGGAATCAAACTTACCGAACCTGTTAAAGCAGATGGATTGTAGATAGAGAATCTGTCAAAGGCTCCCAATGCGGTCAAGTTCCCAGCTTGACCCCAAGATGCCCTAAGTTTTAGTAGGTTGAACGTACCACCTAGTGATTCCTGCCAAAAATCTTCATCGGAAATTACATAGGATCCACTGGCTTTAAAATACAGCTGGTTACGCTCGTCCTCGCCAAAGGTCGATGCTCCGTCCATACGCACGGCGCCATTCACGTAGATTTTATCGTTAAAAGAGAAGGATTGCTGTAAAAAAGCACCCCAGTAAGAAATTTGAGACCTTGTTTCACCTTGTTCCAATATACTACCTCCTGTGGCAGTCTGAACAACGGGTGGAAGACCAGTGGCATTAATTCCTACACGATCACGCTCTTCATACTGCCATGACCCGCCTAACGTAGAAGTTGATGTAATGGCATCCGTTAAATCCGTGTCGTATGTCACATTAAGGTCAGAGTTGTATTGAAAATTGTTCAAATCAGCCCTTCTTGCATATCCATCAGGGTTGGGGGATGTGTTTCCAATTGGGATGTAAGCTGTCGCAGACTGATTGTAGTAATCCATACCCAAAGTATATTTCGCACTCAAATGCTCATTAAAGTTGGCATCCAAAGCAATACTTGTGATAAAACGATTGGTTTTTTGGCCAAAATCAAATCGGGCCACGGCCTCGGCAGGATTTGTTCTTGGAACTGCAGGAGAAGTTATAGGATAAACTCCGGATTCATCTGGTGAAGGATCTATTGAGTTATCGCTGAAAACAAAGCCTGTAATTGCACCATATGCATTGTTGATACCACCATTTGGCACATCTTTGCTTACACTTCTTATAAAGTTGAAACCACCTGTAATATCTAGCCAATCAAATGCTTTTTGAGTCAAGTTGGCTTTTAAACCATATCTCTTGAAGTTAGTGTTTTCGACAATACCTTCATTGTCCAAGTGAGAAGCGGACAGGTAATAAGATGTTTTTTCTGAACCACCTGTCATAGATAAGTAGTTTTCTATTCCGAAACCTGTATCAAAGAAAGAATCTTGAAGGTTGTAGCGCTCTACTTCGTAAGTAGCTAAGTTGGTTCTGTCACCGGGAACCTCCCATGCCAATGGTACGGTATTGTAGTCAATCTCTTTTCTTAGTTCGTTTACCCTAACATTGGTCATAAAAGAGAATTTTGGTTCGCCGCTTCTTCCTTGTTTTGTAAAGATCTGTACCACACCATTACTTGCCCGGGAACCATATATTGCCGCTGCAGCTGCACCTTTTATCACCTCGATTTTCTCGATGTCGTTGGGGTTTATGTCCGCCAAACGGTTTTGGGCATTACCACCAAGGTCTACAAGTTCGTTACTGCTGTTACTGATAATGATTCCATCCACAATATAAAGTGGGTCGGAGTTACCGGCTATGGTACTTGGCCCCCTTAAACGGATACTGATACCACCGGCAGGGTCACCCGAGTTCTGTTGAACCAAGGCACCCGTGATTTTACCGGCAATGGCTTGGTCAATTTGCGTGGCACCATTGTCGGTAAGCTCTTCGGCTTTGACCGATGAAATAGCGTTACCCAATGCCCTTTTGTTGGCTCCGGATCCCGTACCTGTAACGACTACTTCATCAAGACTCAAAAGGTCTTCTGCAAGTGCTATGTCATTGGTTATTGTGGTGCTTCCGCCAGCATTAACGGATACCTTCTGTGTGGTAAAACCTAGCGAACTGAATACTAAGTTGTAAGAACCAGAGTCCAAAGTAGCTGTAAAGCTGTAGTTACCATCAAAATCGGTCACTGTACCGAAAGTTGTGTTTTCAACAAAAACCGATGCGCCTGCCAGTGGCAGATTTGTGCCGGTTTCAGTAATGGTTCCCGTAAAGGTGTATTGGCTCTGGCCAAACGCAGATAGCGTTGATGCCACAAGAGCGAACAAAACCAATCGGAACCTCAATCCTAGAAAATCCTGAAGTTTTCGCATAAAAATGAGTAGTTTAATTTAATTGAGTTTAGTTTGAAAAAGAGTAAATTTTGCGAGTTTAAAAATGATAGCGTACAAAGCCTTCCATGGCTTCATACTCTGCCATACCGAGCGAGTTATATCGGTTGGCTGTTTCCTTATTTCTTTGTTCTGCACGTTGCCAGAACTCCCTTTCATCGTTTCCAGGGAACATGGCGCTGTCCTTTTGTGACTGATGTTTGAAGATGGCGTTGATTTTTCTGGCCATATCTTTTGGTCCAATTGGCACGGCCATTTCCATATCAGCAATGTCCCATTCTTGCCAAGCTCCACGGTACAGCCATACGTAGCAGTTTCTGATCCATTCCACTCTATCTTCTTTTAATTTTTCCAACGCCTTGAATATGATTTGAAGACATACTCGGTGCGTTCCATGTGGATCGGATAAATCACCAGCAGCAAATATTTGATGTGGTTTTAATTTGTTCAGCAAGTCGTAGGTTATCTGAACATCTTCATCAGAAAGTGGTTTTTTTCTAACTGCACCGGTCTCATAGAACGGTAAGTTCTGAAAGTGGGCATTTTCCTCAGGAACATTACAGTACCTACAAGCGGCCAAGGCTTCGCCTTTTCGGATAAGTCCTTTGAATTGTTGTACTTCTGGACTGTCCAATTCCCCTGGTTTTTTATTGGCCAAAAATTCGCGTACTTGCTTAAATTTCTTTCTAAGTTCTTTATTGTCTTTTTGGATGTCCGTAGCAAAATCCAAGAATCGGATAACTTCGTCATCAAACACTGCAATGTTTCCCGAGGTTTGATAGGCTACGTGGACATCATGTCCTTGGTCTACCAGTCTTAGTAAAGTTCCTCCCATGGAAATGACGTCATCATCGGGGTGAGGACTAAAAATCAATGAGGTTTTCGGGTGGGGCTGAGCTCTTTCAGGTCTTTGACTATCATCTGCATTAGGTTTACCTCCTGGCCAACCTGTTATTGTGTGTTGTAATTGATTGAAAACCTGAAGGTTGATTTGTTCGGCCGAACCTATTTCAGCGATCAAATTACCCATGCCGTATTCATTGTAATCCTCGTTGGTCAATTTAAGGATTGCTTTGTTCAGTTTTTCCGATAACCAAATGGTGGCGGTCTTGATAAGCTTTTCATTCCAATCACATTCCGTTGCCAACCAAGGTGTTTTGATTCTTGTCAGTGAAGAAGCGGCGGCTTCATCCAAAACAAAATCACAGTTTTCATGATGTTGAAGGAATGTTGCGGGTACTGATTCTTTGATTTCTCCTTCAACTGCTTGCTGGATAATATTGGACTTACCTTCGCCCCAGGCCATCAAAATGATTTTGCGGGCATTCATAATAGTGCCTACTCCCATGGTGATAGCTCTCTTGGGAACGTTCTCTTCGCCAAAAAAGTCGCTTGCGGCATCCAATCGTGTCACCCTGTCCAAACGAATCAAACGAGTTTTGCTACTCAAGGTGGAACCCGGTTCGTTAAAGCCAATGTGCCCGGTCCTACCGATACCCAACACCTGAATATCGATGCCACCAACATTCTTGATTTTTTCTTCGTAGTCCTCACAGTACTTTCTCACTTCCTCCATGGAAAGGTTTCCATCGGGAATATGGATGTTGTGTGGCTCTATGTCAATATGATCAAACAAGTGTTCGTTCATAAATCGTACATAACTGTGGATGGAGTCGGGTTCCATTGGAAAGTACTCGTCCAAGTTGAAAGTGATCACATTTTTGAAGCTCAGTCTTCCTTCTTTATGGAACTGGACCAAGTAATCATAAACCTTTACAGGCGTGGAGCCTGTTGCCAAACCTAAAACAGCTTTGGTTCCCTGTTCTTGTTTTTGCTTGATCAAGCTTGCAATTTCGTTGGCAACTGACAACGAAGCTTCATCTGAATCCCCATGAATAATAGTGTGGATTTTTTCAAATCTTAATTCTTCCTGATAAGGCTGGTACATAAGAAAATTTATAATGTTCTAGCAAAATGCTGAAAAGTTAATTCCAAATATATGCAAAAAACTGCAAATAATGCAATTAAATGCTTTTTTTGATGAATCATCCTTGAATTCTGCAATTTTTTGCAGTATTTTGCTGTTCTTGTTCGGAGCTTTAATATTTATTTAACTTTAACCCACCATATGTTAAAGGAAGAAAGGCAACAGTTTATACTCAACGAGGTGGGAATCCATAATAGGGTTCTTTTGACCGACATAGCTGATCAGCTCAATGTTTCGGTCGATACCATACGTAGGGACATCAAAGAATTGCATAGTGCCAAGCAGTTGAAAAAGGTACATGGCGGTGCGGTCTCATTGGGATTTAATAATTATAACCCCACGGGCAAGAAAATTTATTCTTTGGATAAAAAGTCTCAGATTGCAGAGAAGGCCCTAAGTTTGATAAAGGACGGACAAGTGATTCTGTTGAGTGGAGGCACTACCAATTTGGAATTGGCCAGAAAATTGCCGCCAAAAATGAAGCTGACCTGTTTTACTCCAAGCCTGCCCATTGCGGTGCAGTTATTGGGCAAAAGCAATATAGAGGTTATTTTTATTGGAGGTCGTTTATCTAAGGATTCCCAGATAACAATTGGAGGTAGTGCCATTAATATGCTGTCTGAAATAAAGGTTGATATTTGTTTTTTAGGGACCAACTCCATTCATCCTACGGAAGGTTTAACGGAATTTGATTGGGAGATAGTCCAAATGAAAAAAGCGATGATCCATAGTTCCAGAAAAGTGGTTTCTCCATGTATTTCAGAAAAAATAGGCTCCCTGCAGCGTTATAAAATATGTGGGGTGGAGGAGGTTGATGTAATGATTACAGAGCTGGAACCTTGGGACGCAAAATTAGAAGCATTCAAAAATTTGAACATACAAATACTATAAAGTAGTGGTAGAAAAACACATCAAGATTACCGAGGAACCATCCAATTATGATCGTTTGGATGAAATGGATACTTTGGATATCGTGACCAATATCAACAATGAAGACAAAAAAGTTGCCGATGCAGTAGAGTTGGTATTGCCACAAGTAGCCAAAGTGGTTGATGAAATGGCCCAACGTTTTGAAAAAGGGGGCAGGCTATTTTATATTGGTGCAGGTACCAGCGGAAGACTGGGGATACTTGATGCTTCAGAAATTCCCCCGACTTTCGGGATGCCTTACGATAGGGTAGTTGGGCTCATAGCAGGTGGGGACCAAGCTATTCGCAAGGCAGTGGAGAATGCCGAGGATGATACATTGCAAGCTTGGAAGGATCTTAAAGAGTATGATATAAATTGTAACGACATGTTGGTCGGAATTGCAGCTTCGGGAACAACGCCATATGTGCTGGGAGGCATTTCGGATGCAAAGGCCCATGGTATTTTGACAGTGGGAATCACCAATAACCCAGGTTCACCGCTTGCCCAATCCGCCGATATTCCCATTGAAGTCAATGTGGGGCCCGAGTTTTTGACCGGAAGTACCCGTATGAAGAGCGGCACTAGTCAAAAATTGGTTCTGAATATGATTTCTACCGCCCTCATGATCCGTGTAGGCCGCGTAAAAGGAAATAAAATGGTGAACATGCAGTTGAGCAATACCAAATTAGTTGACAGGGGTACACGCTATATTATGGAAGAACTTGGCCTTGATTATGAAGAAGCTGAAAAAGCCCTCAAAAAATATGGTTCGGTCAAGTTGGCCATTGACGCGCTTAAAAAGTAAAAGTTTTATTTGGGAACTAACCGGTAGATGCCCTGCCCCTCAACGCTTACATAGATAAACCCATCAGGGGCTTGCCGTACATTCCGGACCCTTCCTATGCCGTCCAGTAGCTTTTCCCGGTATACTACTTTATCGTTCTTTAGTTCCAATCGTTCTAAATATTGAAATGACAAAGAGCCGACCAATAAGCTACCTTTCCATTTGGGGTATTTATCAGAAGTAACGAAGGTCATTCCCGAGGGTGCAATGGAAGGCGTCCATTGGTAAAGTGGCTGTTCCATTCCGGGTTTGGAGGTTTCATCGGTAATTTGGGTGCCGCTGTAATTAATGCCATAGGTGACAACGGGCCAACCGTAGTTTTTTCCTTTTTTAATTATATTGATTTCATCTCCGCCCCTTGGTCCATGTTCGTGTTCCCACAGCGCTTCTGTTTCTGGATGAAGGGCCAGACCTTGGGGATTTCGATGTCCATAGCTCCAGATGGCCTGTTTTGAACCTTTTTCATTAATGAATGGATTGTCTTCAGGAATACTGCCATCATCCTTTAGCCGGTATATTTTGCCACCATCCCGGGTTATGTCTTGGGGATTAACATCTCTGTTTCCTCTTTCGCCAATGGAAAAAAATAGGTAGCCATTTTTATCAAACTCTATTCTAGACCCAAAATGTTGTCCACGAGTGGAGTTAGGAGTTGCTTTATAGAGAACTTCCTTGTTAATAAGCTTGTTTTGGGATAATTTGGCTCTCATGATTGCCGTGTTTCCTCCTTTTTCTTCCCCTTCGGTAGATGCATAGGAGAAATATATCCAACCATTTTCATTGTAGTTTGGATGCAGTTCAATATCCATTAAACCGCCTTGTCCTCTATTGTAAACTTTTGGAGGATTTTCAATTTCCACGGTTTTGCCAGATTTATATAAAAGTAGCCGTCCGGATTTGTCGGATGTTAAAATAGCACCATCGGGCAAGAAAACCATGCCCCACCCGTTCTGAATACCATCAACTACCAATTCCTCAGTAAAATCAAGGGTTTTTGGCGTATTGATGTCTTTATCACGGGTTTGTGCGCACGATGTACCTAGCAGTACAACGAAAAAAATAGGAAACAAGAGACTATTTTGCATAATTTTACGTTGAAATAACAGGTTTTATGGATAAACTGCATTTATTGTTGATCCATTCAAGATAAAGAGAAATTTTATAAGAACAGAAAATTACTATTAAAGAGTGTTGAGATCCCAAATCTGAATATTCTTCTTAACAAGACTTAACCTATGCTCCCACAAAAAACAAGGCATTTATTATATGCCGTGTTGTTGGTGTTCATTTCAATCTTCGGTTCTACGGTATTAGCTAAGACTCATGTTGCTCGGATTCTTGTCAATATGGTTTCCAAAGAAACAGAGTCCGATACCAAAGAAAAGAATCTAGATGCAACCTCAAAAAATGCGTCCAACGAAGAAAGAGAGCTGTTCGCAACGACCGCGATGTTTGCTACCATTATCAATGGTGCCAATCAAGAGGTTACGTGTCCCAATGATGGGAGTACGGTGGCCAAATTCTTTTTGTGCGGTACCAGCGATACCAGAACGCTTACGCTCAGTCAATCTGGGAGTTCTTACCAATGGCAGCAATTAGATCCAAATAGTTGTGCACCTACTGTGGTGGAAGATTGTCCTACCATTAACAATGCTTGTACTTGGAATACGGTCGGTACAGGAGCTACCTTTAACTTGGCCACTGCAGGGGAATTTCGAGTACGAGTAAATTCTGGTCAATATTATTACTTCAAATCAACACTTAACCCGTTGAATCCTCAACTTATCAAAGAAGATATTGTTTGTGGGAATCCAGGAAGGGTTGAAGTTACAAATGTTCCAGCTGGTTACGAATATAGTTTGAACAGTACCGCAGGTCCTTACCAAGATGCCCCATTTTTTGATATTACGGCCCCTGGGGATTATCGTGTTTATGTTCGATTGAAAAATGTTTCCGAAACAGCCTGTGTCTTTCCATCAAATATGTTGAGGGTTGAAGATTTGGATATCAATGTAGATGTTACTACGCATGATATTTTATGTAGCGGAGAATTGGGGAGCATAGACGTGGCCGTGTCGGGAGTTCCTGGTTTTTATACTTATAGATTGGTGAAAAACGGTGTTACCGTGGACACTTTTGGCCCCAACGGTTCAGATACTTATACTTTTGCGAATGTAAGTCCGGGTACATATAACATCCGCGTAGAAACTAATAATTGTTCGGAAACGGTAACCACCGATATTGATGGCGACCCAATCGTAATAGGAGGTGGGATAAGTCCATTGGCAGTTTCTGCAACAGCTTCCGATAGTTTTGGCTGTGGTGCAACATCCGTCAATGTAAACGTGGCCACTAGCGGGGGTACCGCGCCATATAGATTTAGCGTGGATGGAGGGCCCTTTGGTTCAACCTATCCCAGTACATCAAGCTTTTCCGTTTCAACTGCTGGAACCTACAATATTTTGGTTGAAGATGCGAACGGATGTCAACGGACTGCTGCTGTAGATGTTGAAAATATTCCGCCGCCAGTATTCAATTTTACGGAAGAAGATGCCAATTGTGGTGGCGCCAACGACGGTAGGGTAACCGTAAACGTAACCAGCGGATTCGGTTATGAAATTACGTACAGCATTAATAATGGAAGTAGTTTTCAGATAAGCAATGTGTTTTCAAACTTGGCACCGGGTACCTACGATTTGGTACTGAGGTATGAGCAAGATTCTTTTACCTGTACAACTGCACCTCAAACAGTAACTATAGGAACGCCATCTACCATATTGGCATCGGCTGCACCAGATAGTTTCCCAGATTGTGCCGATGAAAATGGAGGACAAATAACCATCTCTGGAGTTTCCGGGGGAACGGCACCATATGAATATAGTATTGGAGCCGGTTTTGGAAGCAACAATGTGTTCCCAAACTTGGGAGTGGGAACTTATACCCCCATGGTTCGAGATGCAAACGGATGTGTGCAAACCTTACCAGATATTCCTTTTAACACCTTGAACAAACCAACAGATATTGATTTCAGTATCTCCAGCTTGGATTGTATCACCACTACAGCCTCTTTGGATTTGAGCGTAACAGGTGGTTCGGGCACTTATACCTATGAAATTGTATCTCCATCAGCTAGTGCCGTAAACAATGGGAACAATAATACGTTTGCAGGTTTGGGATTAGGAACTTATACTTTTAGGGTGACCGATGATGAGGGGTGTTCTTATGAAGAAAACTATGCCATTACCGATATCAGCTCTATAGGAGTGCAAGGGCAACAGACCCGAGTGGTTACCTGCGTTGGCGATTCCGACGGAGAGGGAAGGTTTCTGGTAGATGGATTCAACTCTACTTATAGTTATAGCATTGATGGCGGACCGGTTTCCACAAGTCAAACCAATAGCATTATCGCATTGACAGGGTTGGCTGCCGGAAGCTACGTGATTTCGGTGACCGATGAAGAAACCAATTGTACCGATACGGCCACGTTGGTGATAGAAGAACCATCCACAGCTTTCAGTATCTCCGGTTTGGATGTTACCGCAATGAGCTGCCAAAATGGAAATACAGGTGCTGTAAGGGTTAATACCGTTGGGGGATGGGGAGGTAATCGATATACGTTGACCCAGCCCGATGGTTCCACAAGAGGACCTAAGAACGGGAGTACCTTCTCCAATCTTTCACAAGAAGGAACCTATCAAGTTAGTGTGACCGATGCTAACGGATGTACGATTACCGATAGTTTTACATTGACTCGTTTGGATGCTCCGACCCTTACATTGGATATGGGAGCTTCCGATTTTTGTTATGACAACTTTACAGCAGCTACCCTTGTGGTAAATGCTTCGGGCGGATTGGCACCTTACCAATATCGAATCAACAATGGAGTATTGGGGGCAAGCAATAGTTTTGCGGGCCTTACACCAGGAACCTATACCATTGAGGTGGTGGACGCCAACGATTGTAGGGATACTATAACCGCGACTATCGAACCTCAATTAATGGCGAATGCCACAACTATTCAAGAGCTGGATTGTGCAGGGCCTCCTGGTCAAATACAGGTAAACATTAGCAATGGATACACCTCATCAGGCGATTATGGTACTTATGAAGTGAGCATCAACGGTACTCCATATACTACGGATAATAACAACATCACAGGAAATTCCTTTGTGTACAGTATTCCGAATGATGGTTCTATTATTTCTGATACTACCTTTCAGTTTACTATTACCGATGCACGAGGCTGTACCACGGAAACCAATACCGTGACAATTTCGCCACCTGAGACCATTGCAGGTAGTGTGGTGGGAACAGACACACAATGTGGGGATGATACAAGTGGTATTGTGGAATTGATTCCGGATACCACCCAAGGAATCCCTCCTTATGAATACAGTAATGATGGAGGAACAACTTTTGGCAGCCAGAACATATTTTCAGGATATGGAGCGGGAACACATACCGGTTTTGTAATTCGCGATAGCAGAGGATGTATCAGCCCGATATACGATGTAACCATAGGTTCCAGTGCCCCATTGGAAGTAACTGCCACGCCTACGGATGCCGTTTGCTCATCAATTTTTGATCAGGTTTATGGATCTATTGAAGCGAATATAGTTTCTGGTGGTGTTGCACTTTATGACTATGTTTTGGTAGATGAATTTGGAGGCACCGTATCTTCATCTACAGGAACCACAAGTACATCGGTGAACTTCCCTAACTTGCCTCTTGGCAACTATACTGTGGTCGTAACGGATGCCCTAGGGTGCGAGGATCGTGTTCAGGTGGTCATAGACCAAAACGAATTGGATTTGACACCTATTGATGCAGAACCAACCGTATGTTCTGATACTTCATTCCCATATCATGTTCAGGCTAGTGGGGGGACCGAACCTTATGAATTTAGACTTGTGGGAGACCCGACATGGACACTCGGAGAGGGGCCCAACAACGATATTTTTGATGTAACCGGTCAAGTCGTTCCCGGTGTCACTTACTTTGTCGAAGTAAGGGATGCTAACGGCTGTACCTATATTGAAGAAATTGACTCCATCGGTCCAACTAACCCTGTTGCGGTTAGCGCAACATCCTTGGCGGCTTCGTGTAACGTAGCGGGCAGCGGTTCCATTGACTATGAGGTCTCTGGAATTTCGGCACCGGGCAATTTTACCGTAACCGTCGAGAATACGGATACTGGGGCAACCGTTTCAACCGATACATTTACTGGCGAAACCATACCGTACAATGGAACAGTTACAGGATTGGCGCCTGGAAACTATCAGATAATCGTTACGGACGATAGTACAGGTTGTAGTGGAAGTACTTTAGCTTTCATCGATATCAGTTCCGTCTCCATAGCCATCGACAATTTTGTGGAAGCTACCTGTAATGCAGGAGCTTTGGTTACGGTAAGAGGCTTTGGAAGCACGGAGCCATACAGTTATGCCTATGTGCCAAATGGAGGTGCAGCACCATCAACATTTACATCGGAAACTACTTTTGAAGTACCAGGGCCCTATCCCGCAGACTACGATTTTTACGTACAGGATGCCAATGGTTGTACCGCCATGACCACACTGACGGTGACCCAAGAGGCGGGGATTCCGGACCCGGAAATAGATGTGGTAAACCAGTGTACGGCTACCAGCGGATATCAAATCAACATAGTTTCTCCACTTTCCACAGGTTCCGGATTGCCAGAAGAAACTTTCCAATATGATCTTGGAAGCGGTTTTCAATCAGGAACGTCATTTGTTGTTCCCAATCCGGGAAGTTATGTAATCACCGTTAGGGACGGAAATGGATGTACCAACACGGTAACCGCTGATGTATTTGATTTCTTCGCGATTTCCGCTGATGCCACATCGTACCCCACCTGTAATGCAGGTGATGGTGTAATTACCGTGAATACAACCGGAGGAAGTGGAAATTTTGAATACCAACTAAGAGATGTGGACAATGGTATGGCCAATGTAGGGCCCCCGCAAATCAATAATAATGTTTTTAATGGTGTTGACCCTGGAAACTACAATATCTTGGTGACGGATTTGGATTCAAACACAAATCCTTTATGTTCCGATGAAGCTGAGGTGATTGTTTCCACTGTGGATACACCTGTTATTACCGCCACACCAAAAAGCGACATTACCTGTTTTGGGGCTGATGATGGAACCATTTCGGTAGAGTTGGACCCTCTAACCGCCACAGATACTCCAATAAACTATGTACTGTATCAAGGTTCTACATCAACAATAGTAGCAGGACCGCAATTGACAAATCTCTTTGATAATTTGCCACAAGGAACCTATCAAGTTGGAGTAGTTTCCAATAGGGGTTGTCCGGCACGGTCAGGGGATATCATAATAGACGAACCTACGCAAGTTCAGATTAATGCGGTCAATACCGAGTTCAGTTGTAATCCATCGAGCAACCAATTTAGTACGGCAACCATCACAATATATACCGATACCAATGGTGATGGAACAGGAGCAGCTACTGGTTCTGGGTCGTTCACGTACAGTATGAATGATGGAACCCCACAATTTGATGGAACCAATTTCCAAACAAGCAACACTTTTGAAGTAATCGATAATGGAACCAATCAGACCATTGTCCTTACCGCAAGGGATCAAAACGGATGTGAAATTACCGATACGGTAAACATCAACACTCCTACAGATATTACTTTCAGCTACAATGTGAACCCTATTACCTGTGACACTTCGGGAACAGGGGTCAGTGCAGGTTCCATTGATATCATAGTAAACGAGGGTCCTGGGGATTATGAAGTGCAGATACTACCTTTGGGCTCCGAACCTGCCCGTAGTTCAGGAGGAAGTGATAGGGTCACTTGGGATATTGCTACGCCCGGCAACTACATTTTTGCGGTTACCGATGTGGGAAGTGGCGGATGTACTTATTTGACGGCTACCGTCAATATGCCAGAGTACAATACTATTGAAGCTGTTATCGCCGAAGTGGAACCGGTAATGTGTTTCAATGGTTCAGATGGCGTCATCAGTTTGGATATCAATAATTATAATGGTCAATATAATTATGAAGTGTTCACCCGGGATAATTCTGGGGTGGAGACTTCTACGGGCATAACCGGTACTTTCGATACCAATTCACCTATCAACACTCCTGAACGTATTGAAAATGTTCCTGCAGGCAACTTGATAGTGCGTATAGAAGCTTTGGATTCACCATATTGTGATACTGTCAGCAATGTTACCACGGTACGTTCTCCGGATAGGGAACTTACCGTTGACTTATTGCAAACTTCCCCGGTTACCTGTAATGTCCCCGGGTTGGGAGAGATTACAGCTTCAGGAGATGGAGGATGGGGAACCTACGAATACCAATTGGTGGCATCCGATGGAACCATATTGGTGGATTATCCGAATGCTAATCCAGTATTCGAAAATCTATCAACCGATACTTACACGGTAAATATTAGAGACTTAGAAGGTTGTGAATCTAGTAGAACTCTGAACCTACCACTACCAATCGATATTACAGCGGATATTCGTATTGTGCGTCCATTGGCCTGTAACAATGATAATGACGCGATTATAGAGGCATACAATGAGGCCGGTGGTCAAGGGCCTGGAAACTATCTATATCAATTGAACAGAATTACGGATGGGACCAATAGCGGTTTACAGACTACGCCACGATTTGGTAATTTGTCCGAAGGAGTCTACAGGATTACCATTTTTGATGGCTGGAACTGTAGCGCCCAAACAGATGAGATAACCATTTTAGACCCGGAAATAGTGGTTGCTGAATTGAGGGAACTTCAACCGCCAGGTTGTGGGGATTTGGGCATCATGGAACTTACGGTGACCAATCCAGAACCGGGAGTCAATTATTCCTACCGAAGAGCGGGAACAAGCGATGCATTTGTTGGTTTTGGAGCTGGTGTGACAAGTGTTCAAATTTCTGTGGATATTAGTGCTGATGCAGGACCTTTTCAATACGAAGTACAAAACGACAATGGATGTCCGTATGAAACATCCAACTTAGTTTCCTTAGATCCTGCTGCACCATTGGTCATCAATCTAGATTTGAACAATGCAACCATCAACTGTGCAGGTGAAGCTACGGGAATTATTCGTTCCGAAGCTTTTGGTGGAATCGGAAACTACACCTATACCTTGGTTAACTCCAACACGCTGCCTGTGACGGCGTCATCCATTGTACGCCCCACCCAGAATTCAGGGATATTCAGGGAACTTAACCCTGGAAGATACTTTGTATATGCTCAGAGTGGTGGATGTGAAGTGATGTCGACCCCGATTGATATTGAACCAAAAGACCCATTGGTGTTGGATTATTTGGAAGCTGTGCCTGTATTGTGTGCCGGGGATATGAACGGACAGATCATTATTGAAGCAAGTGGGGGGACAGGTCAGATAAGATATTCCATCTCCGATACGTTAAGTGAATTCTTCGAAGGTGATGACCCAGCCAATCCAAATAGAAAAACCTTCAATGATTTGGCACCAAGAACCTATGACATCATTATTCAGGATGATTTAGGTTGTACCATTACCAGAACGGTAGAGATTACACAGCCTATGGAACTTTTGGCCGGAGTTGTGGAAACTACCCCGGAAACCTGTATGGGAGATGGAGACGGTAGCATGATTCTTGAAGTTACCGGAGGAACGGGACCCTATTATACAAGTGTAAATTCTGCGGACGATGCAGATTTTGTACAAAACGATAGTCTGTTCTTCGATAACCTCCAAGGAGGTGAATCCTATGTGGTTTTTGTACGTGACGCCAATGGTTGTCAGACCAATGTGATCGCTGAAATTGGAATAGGTGTGGATATTGTTGCCGAACCGGTTGTGGAGTATGGTTGTGAGGGTATATTCCCAAATAGTACAGTCACCATAAATATTGCGGATGGTTCCCAATTGTCAAATCTATTGTTCTCTTTGGATGTGGATGACATACAGATGGCTACCAATCAGCGGATTTTTGGTGATTTACCAGCGGGAGAGCACACCGTTTACATTTATCATGCAAACGGATGTGTAACCTTTGTTGAGCTTGAGGTTGAAGCTTATGAGCCACTGACTTTGGAAGCGACCAAAACAGGTCCAGATGAAGTCACGGCTATTGCAACTGGGGGTTTTGGAGGTTATGAGTACTTCTTCCAAGGAGAATCTTTTGGTGAAGAGAATGTCTTTAATATCATACAAGATTCCAATATCACCATTATGGTACGTGACCAAAATGGCTGTGAGGCTACTCTTGTAATGCCATTTAATTTTGAAGGAATGCCGGAAATGCCCAATTTCTTTACTCCTGACGGTGATAACATGAACGACTATTGGTATCCCGGGAACCGTGAATACTTCCCAAATATAGATGTGATTATTTATGACCGCTATGGTAGGGTGGTTGCACATTTGGACCAGGTGAAAAAATGGGACGGAAACTATGATGGAAAACCTCTTCCAACAGGAGACTACTGGTACGTGGTAAATGCAAACGACACTGAAAAACAACGCTTTGTAGGCCACTTTACACTATATCGGGAGTAAATGGAGTTCCTGTTTTTGAAAAATGACTTCAACAAGGACTAACTTAGTACCAAAAAGTTTTAGTTGTGCTGGGTGATAGTATCACCAAAATTTATATTTTTGCAATCCCTTTTCGGGATGTGGTCCTTCGGCTACGCTCAGGATAGACTCCTTCTGGCACCCAGACTGCTCTGCAGTAGACGGCTAGGGATTTGGGTATTGTTTATTGAAAATTTTTGACCGAAGGTCAAACACGGGATGTGGCGCAGTCTGGTAGCGTACACGCATGGGGTGCGTGTGGTCGCTGGTTCGAATCCAGTCATCCCGACTTGACGGGATTTCTTCTTGAAATCCCGTTTTTTTTTGGTAATACAGAAGATTTAACTCCTTCATTTTTAAAGTGTTATCACTGAGTATTTCGGCCATATAGGTGGTTCGATACGCCCCGTTTTCATAGTACAATTTGCTGTCGAACACCATATTGACCAATTCCCTTTTCTCTAAAGTGTCCAGTCTTTCATACAAACTGTCCAGATTGGTGAGGTATTTCAGGTTCTTATAGAATGCCTTGTATATCCTGCTTTTATCAGTGTTAAGCACTGAGATTGAGGCGTCCAATTTTATAATATCCTTGTTGTAGGTGGCGTACCAACGGTCATAGGTTTCCCTGTCAATGGAATTCTCGATCCATTTCTCTTCCAACGAAATCAATTTTTCCTTGGTCCGATGCAAACTGAGCCTATGTCCCTGGATCTTGTGTTGATTGGCATTGATCTCTGTTTTTATCATTTCTTCGCTTTTCTCCTTTATTTTGAGGATACTATCTTTCTTTAGGCTCATGAGTTTAAAGATCTGTGATAATTGCTCATGGGCCTTTTTTGCACTAATATTATTGTGCTTGGAATGACGGCATTTGTAGTAATAATAATATGTTCCCGCCCTTCCCCTCGAAGGTGCCCCACTTAGAGGATCGCCACAATGACACTTTAGAATTCCCCTCAATGGAATATGGTCATCAATGATAGTTCGTTTCTTATCCGGTTTTTTGAGCTTCTCCTGTACATTGAGCCAGGTCATCCTATCTATGATAGGCTCATGGTTGACCGGAAATAGCCCTCCTGGGTGCTTTTTAAATGGTTTGACACGTTGTAGTGAAGTATAAATCGGATTTTGGAGTATATTATCTATAGTGGAATTTCCCGTCATTTTCATACCTAATTTCCGGGCTTTATTCTTAATCAAATAGGCTGGGGTTCCGTGTAAATATGCATCATAGATATACTTCACTATTTCCGCTTCGGTATCCATTACTTCCAAATGTTTGTTTTTGCCCTCACCAACTTTTTTGTAACCAAAAGGGGCATGGCCATAGATATACCGCCCTTCCTTTACTTTTGCTGTATATATACCTCCATTGACCTTAATACTTCGGTTGATGTTGTCATCTTCGGCCAGAAGGAACTGCAGACCGGCCCGGAAAAAACTGCCAGGGGTCTCATAATCGAATGTGATACCTTCTGAAACCGAAACAATCTGTATGGAATAAATTTTCTGAAGTCGTTTTACCAATACCAATGCTTCCCCGGCCTCCCGGCTGAACCTGTCCATTTGATCTACGAGCAGATAGTCAACTCTTTTGGAATACTTTTGAATGAACATCTTTAGCTTTTTAAAATCGGGACGATCAAAGGTCCTTGCACTTTTTCCCCGGTCAATAAAGGAATCTACAAGTTCGACCCCGTTAAATTCAAGCCAGTTATCCGTTACCATTTCCTGTCTTTCGATTGAACTATGACTTTGACCCAGTCTGCTGAACCGAAGGTACCTGATCGCTGTTTTCATGATTACATTCGTTTATGGTTATTTTTACAATGATCCTTGCCAGAAACTCTATGAGCATATCTTCTTTTTGTTGCTCTAATTCTGCTTTGATTTCTGAGATTTTGATTTCTTTGGAATTCGCTCTTTTCTTCATTTCTCAACTTCATTTCCTGTGAAAAAGCGTAGTATAAAGATAGTTAACAATCTTTTTCCTACAAATACTTTCCCTCGTGTTTTTGAACCTTTGTATAAGCAAAAAGCCCGTTTTGCGGGCTTTTTATTTTAATCCAGGTCAAAAGCGATAGGGGATTATTCTTCCCACGTCCCTTAAACGTGCCAACGACTCGATGGACCTCCTGCCAAAAGGGGAATGACCAAGGGCTACCTGATTACCCTTTTTTGATAAATTCCCTGAGTTCCCTTGCCTAACCTACCATGTACCCTATGTTTTTTATTCCTCTTCGACCGTGCTTTCGTAACTTGGGAGAAAGGTATCTTTCGTCCCTCCCTATAGCAGTCAATGGACCGATGTTGTGGATTTGCCTCAATGGAGAGAAATTCACCTCCTGTAAGTTGAATTTTTATCCGGTCCCCATTGCGCAAAGCCCCCTCTACCATTTTCATCTGTCCGGAGTTTGTCAAGGAATTGATCGGAATTTTAGCCAGTTGGTCCTTTAGGGAATAGTTATAATTGGCGTAGAACCTTTTGACTTTATGGTTACCATCCCGGTCCTTATCGTTGAGGTCCAGTTTTACCCAATGCCGATCCCTTTCCGTACCGATATGTACAGATCGTCCTGAGAGTAGGTTGTATGCCTGCCTAGCAGTAATTTCATCCGTGCCGTCCAAAGGGAACCTTTGGGTACGTTGTGGTTCACCTTCTATGTTCAAAGTGGCCGTATAACCATTAAACTTATAAGCCCCATCCTGTTCCTGGGAAAGATCCCAGTTAAACGTCATCTGTTCATTTTCTCCCACTTGATAGGTGAATGGGGGAATGTCCCTTTCTTGCCTAAGATGTCTTTCGGAAAAGGCATTTTCTGGAAGGCCAAGGCGATGGACAACACTCCTTAATTCCTGCAAATTCGCTTGGTTCTGCCTTTGTTCTTTTTGTGAATTTATTTCATTGCGGATCTTGAGCGTAATTCTAAATGCTAACCTCACTATAGCATTGGGGTACAGTTGTCGTTCTATGGCACCACGATCCTCTTTCATCAGGCGCAATGTTGCGCTTTCTTCCCGTGTCGCCACATTGCCGTATTTGGATTTGATGGTGTCATAGTATTTCAGCTTCTCCTTGAGAAAAGAACGGTTATCGGCCAAGGGCCGAGAGAAGATTTTTTGGAAACGTTGTTCCCGTTTCAACCATTTCTCCAAATCTTCCTGGACCCTATCGGCTTTATTTTTGTTCATTTTTCAATACTTTGGATCAGATACTTTTAGCCCTCCTTTTTCTGGGCTTTTTTTGAGCAGAAGGGGAAGATTCCTCCCCTTCAGGTTTTTGGGTCTGCTTCTGGTTCTTTCCTTCTTTTTTCTCCTGTTTTTCCCTTCTTCTGTGCCCGATGCGCTCCATGTTGGTGTCGTAGAGCGTAACGGATTTGAATTTGGGGTTGGCCACAAGATAAACCTTCTGTTCCTGCCCATCCGGGCCGGTAAGGGTGGCCCTCCCCGGATTGCCTTTTTTCAGGGACTCGACCAGATTGGTCTTGTACATTGGATTTTCCATTTCGGATATGGGGTATTTTTGAAGGGCCACTTCCACATCATAGCCATAACCCTCATTGTATTTCTGCTGTAGGTAGTTGCCGTACTTGTCCGTGTGTTTAAAGTCCAGCTGTATCCATGTATTGTACAGTTCCCCTTCCTTGTTCCTCAATGTTTTGTTCACTGCACGCCCGCACATCAGGTTATAGGCCTCCTTCAGGGTGATGTTACTGCCGTTATAAATGTTGAACTGCTGCTTCATGACGGGCTCCCCTTCCCTGGTAAGCTCCAGTTTGTGGCTATTGAAGAAGTAAAAGTCGCTGTCCTCCCTGTTGGATCGGCTGAAATTCAATTCGGATACGACCTTGTCATTCCCAAAATTTGTTTCGTATTTCAAGTTGAATTCTTCTGGTTGTTCCTTGATCCGTGCTTCCAGTTCCTTGTGAAAGGTATCACCGTAGCCTGCATACATCACCTGCTCTTTTAAATAATCTACATTTTCCTGGTTCATGATTTCTGTTTTTATGATTTATTGACTGTTTTTACAATACCGTTGCTTTCAAGAGCTTTCGGTTCTTTACCTTCATTTGTACATGCCTGCCCCCGTGATCCTCCATCAACTGGACAACCATGTGTTTTTGGTTCGGGATAATCCTTTTTGGCAATGCAATGACAATGTCCTCTTCCGATTGTCCCTCTACAACCTCCGTGTTCTTATAGGTGTACAAAGGTGTAATCTCTTCTTCCTGATAGGTGGTGCGCTTGGTCTTGTTACGGTCCCTGATAAAAAAGCGTAACTGATCGATGTTGTATCGGATATTTGATCCGTTTTCAATATGCAGGCGATAGTACATGATATCCCCCTTGACATAAAGACCTGTCAATTGTAATTTTATATCATATTTTTTCTCTTTGACCCCTTGGAATTTTTTCTTTTTTCCTGCGGCCACTTTCGAGTATTTTTTCAGGACACTTTCATTGATGTTTCCCGGGGAAAAAGCGACTTCCGAGACTTCGCGGTTCCCAAAGGAATAGTTTAGCGTAGTAGGATCGGGATCATATCGGAGCAGAAAGGAATACAATTTTCCGTCCGCAGTAATGACTGTCAGGTTGGTCTCCACCATGTCCCTTGTAGCAGCCTTGACCTGCAATATGTTTTCAACACCCTTGGCCTTTTGGACCAGTGCGTCACGACTTCCTCGGTCTACACTTCGTATGGCATAGGGAAATATGAGATTTGTTGTCTTGTTGGTCGAGATGGACACTGGGAAGGCCTCTATGGTGCGGACCATTTCCAGGTCGGCAGCCATACCTGATTTGCCGATGAACAATACAAGAACGGACAAAATGAGAATACGATAGTTGATTTTTGTTTTCATGATCATATTGATTTAATTGTTTTTTTGGTTCATATCCTTGAGCAATACCCGATCCCCGGCCTTGACCGTGACCTTTATGAGCTTTGCTTTCCTGGACAATAGATTTTTGGTGGCTTCAACACCAGCACTTGCAGCCTGGGCCTGCAATGAATTGTCAAACGTGGTCAAACCGAGTCCCTGCACAGCCTGCCCACTACTTTCCTTGGCCACTTTTCGTGCTATGGAACCAGGAATGTGCAGGCCTTGGTTACCATCTATACTATAGGCTTCCAGATTTACCGGAAACAGTGAATTTTTGTATTGGATGCCATCGATTTTGATATTCAGGCGCTCTCCGGAAATATTGACTGTACCAAAGACAAAATTTCCTTTTGGGATATGTTCCCCGGCTATAAATATGTCCTGGGCCAACCGCAGCTTTATGGTAGCTCCGGTGACCAACGACTGTGTTTCATGGATCACGGCAGGAATAGTATTTAGGGGATTATCGTCCCCCGGAAACGGCTCCAGACCAAAAAATCCGGGTTCTTCAGGTGCAGCATTCATACGGTCCAGCACAGAAATGGGGGTCTCTGTTTGTGCGGTGGAAACCGCATAGACCTGTCCCTTGTTTTTCACGGATAGCTCCTCCAAGCGATCTTGTACCCTTTGGGGATGTTGGATGTCAAGTATGGTTTCCAACATGCTATTGAGCTGTTTCAGCTCTGGGTCTTCACCTTCAGGGGCCGTCATTTGTTCCATCATCAGCTCCAGACGTTCAACATCCGAAGAGGGAAATTCAATGACCGGATCGGTTCGTGCCTGCTGCGGAAATACTTCGGGAGCATTCAATATTTTTTCCAGTTCATCCAGTTTCCGATAGACCATCTCTTCATTGGGATCGGTATAGCTATTATCGGGAGCCACTATTTTGGTGGGTGGTCGTTCATTCTTAAAATCAAGGGAATTTTTCCGCTGGGGCACCTCCTTGGGATTTAGGTCGTAGTAGGGGTCTTTTTTGGTCATTTCCTTCCATTTGGCCGAATCAGACTCCGCCTTATTGTAATAACTCATCTTATTCCTGGGGTCTTCTTTTTCATGGTTGACCGTGGGCAGGTTTAAATTGATACCGGAAGATCCCTTATTGTTCTGGACTGGATTTCCGTGTAGGTACCAATAGACCAATAGCGTGAGGGGGATGACCACAAGGGGAACGATCAGAAGGATTTTTTGTTTCTTGCTTATTTTCATGTTGTACGTTTTAAGGGTTTATTTTTGATCTATAACTAGGGGATCCGCAGGCCTGTTATTAGAAAGAGTGTCGTTCAGCCTGGTTTGGTCGAAAGTCGGATTTTCGTTCTCTTTTGTGTTGGATAGGAATATTTCCTGTTCTTCCCGCTCCATCAGGCTGTCGTATATGAGCCATGAGTTGAATCCGATGGATACGGTAATCAATATGAAGAGCAGGATATACCAAGTTCCGTGAGAAAAATTGCTGGTCTTGCGCTCCATCCAAGAGGCCCACTTTTTCTGTATGTCCGATAAAAGTTGTGTGGCCGATTGTTTGGCCTTTGCCTGGTCAGGGTTTTGTGTCTTTTTGTTCATGATCTTCTCAATTAAGTTATTGGCGATTGCGCACATGGATGTCCTTGTTCTCAAGGATGCGCCACTGTTCGATCAGGAAACCATGTGAATTATGGTCACTCCGGGAAATATTGCGGAGAAATCCCTGTGTAACCAGGCTCCGGGTCACCGTACTGGTCGGGCGGACCAGTTGTTGGGTGGCATAGCAACGGAAAGGGTAAGGGTAGTCACGGAGATTTACTTTGACGCTGTCCACTTGGATCGTCTGGCTGACATTTCCAGCTATGATCTGCGTGAAATATCCCTTCTCCAACATGTTGTCATATTCCCGTTTTGCGGAAAAATCAGCAAGGTACAGGGCCTTGTTGATATTTTCACGGATCACCTTTTCATCAGGTTCCAGGGAGAAGAACGCATGATGGAAGGTCTTTACATGGTCCCTGGCCTCTACTGGGATGTTTTCCTTTCTGGTGGATGCATAGGCCTCCAATGCCTTGTCATTGGCCAATACATAGATCTTGTCCTGCATGCCCGATACCATGGAAAGGCATTGGTATGAAATGGCCATGCACAGCAGTACGCAGCCAATGATGACCAAGATGGCCACCAAACGAACCTGTTTAAAGGCAGTATCGATATTTTTTGCTTTCTGAAACATTTCCTTTGTTATTTAGGGTTCCGTAAGAAGTTCCAAAGCCGGGCCTTATAGGTTTCCACTCAGTTTATCCTTTTGGTAACTACTTTTCTTATCCGGAAAATAGTCCGATGAATGTCCATGGCCGGCCATACTCTGGGACATTCTGGCATAACCGTCGCCCATGGCATCGGCTACCATGGCGGCCCCACCCGTTGTTGTTGAGACGGCTTTTCGCGAAGTGGTATAGAGCAGATTGGTCACTTTCTGGGTAAGGGCACTGCCTCCTCCTGCATGGATGATATAATTGGCCATGCTCGGTACCGTAAAGTACCCGATGATACCAATGATCAGAAATATCATATAGGCCATATCCGTACTGCTGAAATACGTATCCCCATATCCCTGGACCTGGGAGATGTCCAGTTTCAACATTTGCTCCTGGATCTTACCCAACAGACTACCGAATATATTGGCAATGGGAAGCCATAGATACACATTGAGGTATCGGGCAATATATACCGACAGGGTATGTTGAAACCCGTCAAAGACCGCGATCCCGAAAACCAGGGGGCCAAGAATGGCAAGGACAATAAGCTGGAATGTCCTTAGGGTATCGATGCAAAGGGCCGCAGCCTGATAGATCACACTAAGTACCTCACTGAGCCATTCCTTGACGGAATGTCTGAACCTATAGGAGGCCATGTCCATCCCGAACTTGAACTCGTTGCCCAGACTGTCCCAGATACTCTCATCGGAAGGTTCCGCATTGTCATGGGTATATCGGTACCAGCGATCCCGATCTCCTGTGCCATCGTAACCGATGTACATTTTCCATGCCTCTGTACTTTTCATGGCCTGTTCTTTTTGTTCCAGAAGTCCGGCGATGGCCCTGTCCGAATTTTTGACCATATTGGAAGTTGCATCCACCGTTGGCTGCATTACCCCGTTGATCAATCCAATGACCGATGGGAAAAAGGCAATGCAGATACCTATGGCAAAAGGACGGAACAACGGATAAAAGTCAATGGATTCCGCATTGGCCAGGTGGCGCCAAATCCGGGAGGCGATGTACCATAATGCGGCAAATCCTGCTATGCCCTGGGCCACACCGATGAGTTGCCCACATAAAGGCAGCATCTCATTGTAAAGTTCCCTCAACACCCCGTGGAGACTGCTGATCTCCCCGGAGCTCTGTGCCATCCCCAAGGCTGGGACAATGGCCAGTATCAAGGATATTCCGATAGTTTTGTGTACACTTTTCATAATGGTTTCAATTTTTGGGCAGTCCATAGATCAGTTCGAGTGTGGAGATGTCCTTCTTTTCCCGTGCCCTTTGGATGGCCAGTACGGTGGTCTTTTCGTTGAAATGACGGAGAAATTCAAGTTTATCTTCCATATCACTGAAAATGCCGTCGATGTATTCCAAGCGTTGATCGTCCGACATACGGAGTTTGTTTGCGGTCAGTACAGTGATCAGGTCATCAAGGTTTTGCAGGCTTGCCTTGAACAACTTGTTATAGACTCTGTTCAAATAGTCCAATTCCTCCGCCTTGAAATTTCCATCCTTCCGAAACCTGGAATAGGCTGCTTTATATTCCCTGACCAGATACCCTTGGTAGCGGATGATATCGGCCACACGTTTGTAGTCCCTAACGGTAGGGCTTACTTGCATGAGCCCGTCCAGGAATACCTGGTGCAGTGTGAAGTTGCCCTGGGAGAGGTCCTTTACGGCATTGTATCCCGTACTGAGGATCTGGTATCCTTTCTTCATATCACTGAGTATCTGTCTGAACTGTGCCAGTTTTTCAATGTTGAGGGTAAGTTGTACCAGTTCGTTGGATTGGGCGGTCAGCTTTGGTGGAACCAAGAGTCCGACGAGCAGGATCGTAGTATAAATCATTTTTCGTGTCATCATTTCAAGGTTTTAAGTCATATAAATGGCGCGTTTTTTCGATATCGCCCTTCAGCCGGAGTCTGGCCATGGCGAGTTGTTTACTTTCCCTGCGAAACTCCTGATGAAAACTATAGTGTTCCATAGCGCGACCATAGATCAGCTCGATGCGTTCCAACCGGGCATCATCGGTCATTTCCATTGCCCCGGTAGTGCAAATGGCCATAAGGTCGTCCAGGCTGTCCGAAACCAGGTCCAAAGTCCTTTTAAAGACCCCAGTCAGGAATTCCAGTTCCTTTTCTTCAAATGCCCCGCTTTGCCGCAGGCTTACCAGGGACTCGCGTTGCTCGTTGATTATTCGAAACTGTAGGGCCATGATCTCGGCGATGCGGGCATATTGCTTGATGTTGGGATTGACCTGGTCCAGGGATTGGAAATAATCGGAATGCAGGTTGAATTCCCCATGCTTAAACCCTTCCACAAGGTTCAGCCCCTCTTTGGCGATGGTATAGCCTTTCCGTGCAAAATCCATATAGACCTCCAGGGCGGCGATTTGTTGCAAGAGGTATTTCTTTTGGGTCTTCTTCTGTCGGAACCACTCGGAAAAGGTTTGTGACCGTAGCGTTTGTGATCCCATTAGAACTATCAGCAGTATAATCCAAAATGCGCTTTTAGGCTTCATAGGAACTCAGTTTATCCGGGTTATACCATAGAGTTGTCGTACCGCTTCCAATTCTCCCTGGGCTTTTGCCCGTTGTAGGCTTAGCAGGATATTTTGACGGTTAAAGCGTTTCAGGTCCATATAGGTCTGTTCCACCCGGTCAGCGGCATCGTTGATGATCTCCAACCGGCTGGCATCGCTCATTTGCGTGGTAAAGGCCTGTACGATCAAAAAGATCTGGTCTATATTTTTCAGGGAGGCTTCCAGCATCCCGGAATACACTTCTTCCATATAGTCCAGTTCATCCGGGGTGAAACGGTCATCCTGTCGGAGTAGGTTCCATACCCGCCCGTATTCGGCTATCATTTCGGATTGCATTTTGGTAATGTCGCGGATACGTTGATAGTAAGAAATCAAGGCCTTGACCTTGACGAGCTCTTGGTAATAGCCCTGGTACAGTTCCTTTTGCCGCTCAGTCCACTCGGCAATCTCGGTGAGTTTTAGCTTGGACAATACATTTTCCAGGGTCTTCTGTGCATTCTGCAACCAGATGGTCTTGTTCTGTAAACGCTGGATCTTGAGGTCAATGGCACGTAGTACTTTCTTGGCCGCCGTCTTGATGACCACTACCACCGGGACCGGAGCTGGCGGTGGGGCAGAGGTAAAGGCAAAGGTCGGTCCTGGGCTTAGGTATAATGTACATAGTATGACCAGGACAACTTTTCGTAAGATGCTTTTTTTCATGATATATAGATTTAATTCGTTCTTGATTTTTCAGTTTGCATGTCCGAGGCCAGGGCGGCAATGCCTTTGCGGATATTTCCGCCGAACTTTCGGGCATATTCCATCACTTTTACCTTTTCGGATTGCTCAGTGGTATAGGCCAGATATTCCTCTAAAGAAACCTCGGTACGATAGACCTTGGAAAGCATACCCCCAAGGCTGATGAATACCTCTTTATATTTCTTGGTAGGATCATTGGCCTTATTTACCGATAGCACCAGGGCTTTTTCTTTTTCGGTCAGCCCCAACAGTTCCTGAATCTGATCGAACTTGTTCTGGTATTTGGACTGGTCCAGTAGGATCTTGCAGTCTGAATTGTTTATGATGGCCTGTTTGACAATGGGGGAAGAGATAATGTCCTCGACTTCCTGGGTGACCACTATGGCCTCCCCGAAATACTTCCGGACCGTTTTGAACAGGTATTTGATGTATTCGGCCATGCCTTCCCGGGCAATGGCCTTCCAGGCTTCCTCGATCAGGATCATTTTACGCACCCCGTGAAGTTTGCGCATTTTGTTGATGAAGACCTCCATAATGATGATGGTCACCACGGGAAAGAGGATGGGATGGTCCTTGATATTGTCCAGTTCAAAAACAATAAAACGTTGTCCGAGCAGGTCGAGGTTTTCCCGGGCATTGAGTAGATAGTCAAACTCCCCGCCTTTGTAGTATGGCCGAAGGACATAGAGGAAATTGTTCACATCAAAATCCCTGTCCTTGACATTATCGGTTTCAAGCTCCAATATAAAATGGGTTTTGAGGTATTCATAAAACCCGTTAAAACATGGAAACTCACTTGGTGTACGTGATAAATATTCATAATAGCCGGTCAGGGCATTGGAGAGGGCCACGTATTCACTTCGCCTAAAGGTCTCATTATCCTTTTTCCACAACGCCAGCAACAAGGTCTTGATACTCTCTTTTTTCTCGGTGTCGAGAGTATCGCCTTCCCCAATATAAAAAGGATTGAAACGGATGGGATTTTCTTCCGAATAAGTAAAATAATAACCGCCTACCATATCACATAAACCTTTATAGCTATGGCCTACATCAACCAGGACGATATGGGTGCCCTGTTCGTAATAGCTCCTTACCATATGATTGGTAAAAAAGGATTTGCCAGACCCACTGGGACCTAAAATGAATTTGTTCCTGTTGGTACAGATTCCCTTGCGCATCGGCTCATCGGAAATATCCACATGGACAGGTTTCCCTGTCAGCCGATCTCCCAGGCGAAGGCCAATTGGACTGATCGAGGAACGATAGCCCGTTTCGAGGTTGAAAAAGCAAGTGGCTTGCTCCACGAACGTATCGAAAGTGTCATTGATGGGGAAGTCTGCGGCATTTCCGGGAATACCGCTCCAAAAGAGCTGTCCGGCCCCGGCAGTCTCAATCTTGGCCACGGCATCCATTTGGGCCAGGGCAGAGGACACCTTGTTTTTAAGTTCCGGTAATTCCTCTTTTTGATCGGTCCATACCATCACATTAAAATGGGCCTTGACCGGAAGGCGTTGCTCACTGATGGCCTCGTTCAAAAATTGGTTCACCGCATCCCTGGCAATGGCATTTTCCCTGCTGTATGCCGCCAGGGACTGCAATCGCAGACGTTTGCTCTCCAGTGTTTTTAAGGTCCGCTGGGGATTTCCGATAAAAACATATTGGTTCACCATGTGATTGCAGGGAAGTAGCTGGCCCAAGGGAGAGGCAAAACCTACGGAGAACCGGGTCTTGTCCGTACTGTACCTATCGTAATCAATACGGCTTCCGCACAGTGCGGGAAGATCGCTGGCATCACCAAGGCTATAGATCTGTACATACTGGTCCCCAATGCGTAAATTCTCCCCGGAGAGTTCGAGGTCTTTGATCAGCTTTCCGGAGGAATAGGGTTGTAAAAAGCAGTATTGTTCAAGTAGCCCTGTCGTTTCTTTATTGCTCCAGATATCCTTTTCCTTAAGAAGGGAAAGCTGTATAAACCCGCTGTCTTCCAGAATGCGCCTGAACTGCCCGGCGGCATCCATAAAGTCCTGGAATTTCTGTCTGTCCAGAGTATCTTTTGGAACAAGGGTCGGACGGATCAGGTTGGAGAACAGGGATGTTGCAGGCTTACGGCCATCGGGCATTTTGGTCAGAAATATATAGCAGTGATGGTCCAGGTAGGGCCGCTCGTTAAAAAATCGCTCGCTGCTATGGGACAAAAAGCTGATGTCCTCCCTGGTAAAATCCGGTTGATGGGCAGTATCCCAAAACCAGTCCTGTTTGTGGAATACGGTCCGGTGGGGGAGTGTCTTCAGGGCTTTTATCCAGGTCTGGTGGAAGGCCTCATACTCCTGGTCGCTCAGGGTAAAGATCTCCGGTAGTTCCGCCTTGAATACCACGGTGACATCCCCTTTTTTGGAAAGGATAGAGTCATGCTGCACATCCATGATCGGGAACAGGTCCTCCAACATTTTCTCTTTCTTCATCTCTCTGCTTGTTAGTGGTGGGCGTTATATGTTTCGTCTTTTTACTTCTTTTATGATCTGCGACCCAGGTTGGTTTTTGGTTTTTTCTTGTGAAATGTATTGTGGTCTTTAGAGCTCTTCGAGATGGTACCTTGGGTCAATTCTCGCGATTGTTGGTCTTGTCGAAGCAATTGTGTCAAGGTATGTTTTACCGCGACGGCACTGGCCTTGTGGTGTAGGTCAACATCAAGGTTTTCCAGATAAAGTGAGATATCCTCTTGGTGCAGGCGGGCATACCCTACAGGGTCCAATCGCTCCATGGAAGGAAATTCCACTAAAATTATACTGTCGGGTATATCGTAGAGCTCGACAAAATCGACTTCCTCGGGTTCGTGCTTGAGCTTGTTGTACGTAAAAATATAGGTGTCCTGTGTCCAGGAGAAATAGTTTTCCAGGCTGTTAAAACTGATTCTCTTTGAAAAGTAGGGGCCTTTAGGCCGTAAACAGTTTTTTTCCAGGTCCACCCAATAAATGTCCCCTGCAATGTCCAGGGTGGGCAACAGCCCGGCGAAACGTAATGCCAGGTTTTTTTCTTGGTCTTGTGTATTATGATGTTCTTCCATTTCCTATCAGTTTTCGGGTTTAAAAAAAACAGTTCGTGACCGGGAGGTTATAACCTTTGGGATTTGGTGTTGTGCCAGTCTTTTCATCAGGCCGTGCTCTCCGTAGGTCTTGCTCATCCGGTAGATTTTCAGTATCAGGAAGGCGCCCAGACCTAAAGTGATAAGGACACAGACCAGGGCGGGTATCCCGATGAGGTACATGCCTGCAAAAACGATGAGCAGTACGACCACCCCACCGCCCAGGTACCAGATATATTGGGCTTTTAGCCCCTTAAATTCTATACTTTGGTTAATGCCTTTATGGTTTTGATATACACTGTTTGTCATGGTCCATTGTTTTGTTTTTTATTGGATTATAGCGTTCTACCGCTATGATAGTGTCATGGATGGCACCTCCATGGCTAATAATGCCAATATGCTCGGGATGGAACCCCCTGCTTCTTCCCATCACGACGCTGTGATAACCAAAGGTGATGACCTTGCCGCCCCTGTTCAGATGGGGTGGAATGGCATCCTTTAGTTTACGGAACGGACTGCACCGGATGCCCTTATAGAGCTCCATGCTCTTTCGATAGGAATAAGGAGGATCGAGAAGAACCGTATCAAACCTGTATCCCCTCCATTGATGGAGGAATTCCAGGGCATCCAAATGGTAATCGGCAATGGCACCAGGGTCAAGGTCATTGCGAATTTCACTCACCTGTAAAGGAGTGATTCCCGAAAACAGGTTCAGTACCTTACCCTCACATTGCTGTTCTACCCAAATACGAAGCGGCTTGATGCTGAAGGTGTATCGGTGTAGGGGGCATTTGATATGACTGAAGATTGTTGGAGCCATTTTAGGGATCATTTGGTTTGGGTGTTACTTGTATAAGAATTTTATCCGCTACGGTCAACACTACAGTTTAACTTTCGACGATTTCCTGGTTTTATTATTGATAGTCTGGATTTTTAAATCCTCAGGACTGGCCTTGTTATATACAAGCTCTTTCCCAGAAGTTTCCCCGAGCTGTTTACTATGAATCTTAATGGTTATCTTGCGCTCCAGTGAAGCCAACTCATCTTTCATTTTCCGGAGTTCTGTCTCTTTGGCAAAAGGCTTCTTGGTCAGTTCTTCCAGGGCAGCTTGTCGTTTTTCCAGAGACTGCAATTGCTTTTCATACTTCTTTTCAAGGGATTCCATACGTCCCAAGGCTCTTAGAAAATAGCGGGCTGCCGTTTTGGGGTCATCCGTATTGGGAATTCCGTTGTTATAGGTGTAGCGGATACCTTCATGGCTCCGTTGGGCATATAGCCTATGGTGGTAGCGATATTTGAGTAGTCCCTTTTCCTCATAAGGTTCATGCTCCCTGCGTATATAGAGACCAAAACCATATAAAGACCCTATTTGTTGATGATGGATGTCGTCGGAGTCCGGTTTCCAACCATTGAAGAGGTCGGTAATACGTTTTCCCAGGATTTCCGGATCTTTTTCTTTAACCCCGTTAAGCATTATGGGGTTACTTTTTTTTCCGTCCTTATCATACCGTAGTTGCCTTTCAAGATGTTTTCGGTCTTGCCGAAGGTTTCCCAAAATGCTTGAGGTGGATTCCCTTTCAGCAAGTACTTCTTCCCACTTCCGTTTGGATCGGGAGACCTCGCGGAAATGGGCTATGCGTAAGCCTTCTGTTACGTTGACCTTTCTTTCCAGTTTGGATTTCTCCAACAACATGGTATCCCCGGAAAGCACGGCGATGTACTCGGAAAAATTCATTCCGGACTGTTCATCCATGGCTCCCTCGTCTATAGTACGGGTCTGCATTTCGCAATTCTTCATCTGACTGATGAAGGTTTGCTTGTTTTTCAAAAGATTGAACTTGTAGTTGTCAAGGGATTGCTCCACACCATATATGTAGGCCCGGACCTTGTTGTCGTGGTATTTTTTGGCCACCCAGTTTCCCTGACGGCCGCCCCGTCCATGCCGTTGTTCCAATTCGGAGGGTTTCCAGGGTATATCCAGGTCGTGCATGGCCACCACCCGCTGCTGTACATTGTTCCCAGTGCCCGCCTTTTGGGTGCTGCCAATGAGCACCCGTATCTGACCGGAGTTCATTTTCCGGAACAGCTCGGGTTTGCGCTTGTCCGACCAATCGTGGATAAACGAAATTTCCCCCGACGGTATGTCGTGGTCCGTGACCAGTTTCTTTTTCAGGGCATCGTAAATATTGAACTGCCCGGATTTGGGTGTGCCAATGTCCGAAAAGACGAGTTGGGTTCCCCGATATTCCATGGTATCCCGGTATATTTCCGCAACGATGTTTGCACACGCATTGATCTTGTTCCCGGGATGGTCCCCGTATTTTTCGGCATCGATAAGGCGCATGTCCGAGGCCATTTTCTTGGCATAGTTGGTGGCGATCAACATTCTGGCCTTATCCTCTTTGGGACTTAGTGGACGACGACCGATAAGTCGGCCGTCCCCGGTTTTGGCAAACGCTATGAGTGTTTGGATGAATTCCTCCTGGTCCGGGGTCGGAGGGAGATTGACCAATACCTCCGTGGTATCAGGTTTATCCAGACCAATATGCCTAGCCGTTTTGTAATCGGTGATCTCATTATAGAACATGGCCAGTTCCGGTACCTTGATAAAATGCCTGAAACGTTCCTTGGAAATGATCTCGTTGGTCACACTAAATTCAAAGTCCGTGGTCTTACGGGCGAATACCGCGGCCCAGGCATCAAAATTCTGGATCTGTAACCGCTCCATTTCCCGTGGCCTGAGGTATTTGAAGATCAGGAACATCTCGGTAAGGCTATTGGTGATCGGGGTACCGGAAAGAAAGGTGGAGCACAGGTCCGATTGAAAGCGTTCCTGTAGGGTACGAATGGCCATGAGCATGTTCAGGGCCTTTTGGCTGCCCTCCGGATTGCCCAGACCTGCCACATTATTATGGCGGGTGGTAAAGGTCAGGTTCTTGAAATGATGGGACTCGTCGATAAAGAGATGGTCAATGCCCATATTGCCAAAATGGACCCCTTCATCCCTTTGTATGCTGATGGCATCCATTACGGTCTTCAGGTTGTTGGTCAGGTTGTTCTTGCGTATTTCCAAACCCTTTAACATACGCTTGCTCAGTTGACCTCCTTCGTTCTTAAGGGTTTCCAGGTCCAGGTCCAAACAAGAGAGTTCCTCCTCAAGGATCTCCCTTTGTATCTCCAGGGACTGGGGGATTTTGAAAAACTGGTCGTGGGTCATCAGGATGCAGTCCCAATTATTGTTCTTGATCTCGTGGAACAACCTTATCCGTTGATCGGGTGTGAAATCATCTTCGGTCGGAAATAAAATGCGAGCCCGTGGATAGGCCTTTTGATAGGTTTCGGCAATTTGCCTTACATTGGACTTCAGGGCAAGTATAGCTGGTTTACGGACAATACCGAGCCGCCTCATCTCCTGGGCCCCTACGATCATGGTCAGGGTCTTTCCCAATCCGACTTCATGGTCGATAAGGGCCCCGCGGTTCTGTACGTTGCGCCAAACGGCATTTTTCTGGGAGCTGTACAGGTCCTCTATGCCCAGGGCATTTTTATCCAGACCGGGAAAGGTCAAATGGCTGCCATCGTACTCCCGCAGCACATAACAATTGTACAATACATTGTATTGGTTTTCCAAATTGTACTTTTCATCATCCGGGAGTTGTTGTAACCAATCAATGAACCCGCTGCGCATGTCCTCGATTTTCTGGTGTGCCAATTGTATGGCCTCATTGTCCACGACCCTGGTCTTTTTACCGTCCGCTCCTTCGATTTCATAGGAGAAGAACGGTGTGGTATTTTCCAGGGCATGTTCAAAGAGGACATAACCGTACATGGTACGTCCACTCTTGGGGGTAATGGCATACTGCGTGTTGGTCTGTATATTGCGCACCGGGGTATGGACCTTGAAGGTATCCAGGGAGGGGAAATACAAGACCTTAACCTCCTGGTCAAAAAGCCCACTGGCATAGCGTTGGTAATAGGATTCCGGTATCCAGCGTTCCCCAAGGTTGAAGTCCAGCAGATCGAAGGCGATACGCTCGGGTTGTACCTTTTCCAGGGCTTCCAGACTTTGGATGATCTCCGTATCTTCCGGATGTCCCTTTACATACGCCCTGGCCACTTTCAATTTTTCCACCACATTGCCACTGAGGTACTGGTCAGAGGTCTCCCAACCCATGGTTTCCGGATTGCGATAGATATGTCCTTGCAGTACCATGATGACCTCCTGTTCTGTACGGCCTGTGGCGGTGGCCATAAATTCCAGGTCCACCCGTCCTTTATCGTTCAGGGAACGGACCAGGGCATCCATCGGCTTTTGGGTCGTGTAAACCTTTGGTTCGGGTTGTAGAGAAGTCTCCAGGATATCGGCCTTTACATAGCCTTTTTCCGGTGACCTCCGTTCCAGGGATGAGAGCATGGTAAGGCCGAAGGGAGTGTCCCTTTCGATAAGCGTTCTATTGGCATTGTGGTTCAGCTTCCCGAATTGTCCGGTAAATTGTTCATAGAGCTGGTTAAGGGATTGCCTATCCCGCTCCGATATCTCTTCCCCCAGGCTTCCGGTCTCGCTATAGAAGAGGGCCATGTACGCATCACGAAGTGTAGTATAGGCGGAAAAGAAGGCTGCGTTATTCTGTTGTACCGAAGGAAGGAAATGGGCTTCTTTCCGACCCCTATCGATCTGGTGAAGCGTTCCGAGTATCCCTTCATGGACCACTAGGGTGCCCTCCCGGTAAAAGGGTTTCAATCCGGGAAAGGTGATATTTCCGTCGAACCCGAGGGATTGACGGAGGTAGGTATCCCCCTCAAAAAGGTAGGAGTGTCCGTATTTTTCCAGTTCCAAGGAGAGGTTGGAAATTTCGGAGGCCAGTTCCGGTGCCTTTAACCAATTAGGGGAACCTCCCAGTTCCTGGACATTGGTGCGAATGGTATAGACGAACCTATGGGAATTGTTTTCCCGTGCCGTCAGGAACACCACACTCTCATGGTCGGGGAGGTCTGTGGTCCGTAAAGTACCTATAATGCGGGCACTTTTTGTATTGATCACGGCCTCATCCCTAGCCGTCATATAATCCATGCCCCTTGAGATTTCGGTATCCGAATCAAATAAGCTGAACTGCAGTCCAGATTCCTGCTTCTGGGAACTGGACATGGGGAGGTAGGTGAATTTATTCTTGGGGCGCAGGGAGGGGTCGGCCATGGCCATTTCCTGCCCGCGACGGAACAGGTCCCGGTCCAACCGGAGTTGCACGTCCCAGGAGATGTTCGAAAGCAAGGGGGAAGCTATTTCAAGGATATTCCCATCATGCCAAATGGACTGGTTTGCCTGCCCATATTGGTTCTTGCCCGCACTGATACGGTTTCCGATGATGATCTCGGGATGGTGGTGCAGATAACTGTTCAACGCATAGTCCCCGAACGCATTGGTCAGAGGGGTTGTCTCCAGCAATTGGGCCTCTTCTTCGGAGAGACTGGTCTTCCCGGTGTTTTTCTGGACAATCAAAAGATGGCTTGGGGCCAGGGTGTTCCCGGTATCCTGCATCAGGTTGTCGGGCATTGCGGAAAGACTGATAAAGTCGGCCCGGTCAAAGAGATATTCCCGGGCGGGACGATTGGAGGGGTTGTTCAAAAATACATCTGTGGTAATATAGGCCATGAGCCCGCCATCGGCTATTTTCTCCAGGCCCTTGGCGAAAAAGTAATTGTGGATCTTTCCGGTAAGGTCCTTGTCGGGGATGGACTGGTCATACACCGGGAAATTACCGAAAGGAATGTTGCTGACGATGAGGTCAAAACGACCGTTTTCATCCTGGGCGGTGTCTTCGAGCCCGGAGATATGGACCTCGGAGGATACCTCCCAGGAAGTGCCTATTGCATCGATTACCTTGCCCGTCAAATAGTCCTTTTCCACGGCGGTAATATGCTCAAGCTCAGAAAAGGCCTTAAAGGCTTCCGTTACAAAAACACCCGAACCCGCACTGGGTTCGTACATTCGTTTGGGATTAATACCCTGTTCAGTGAGTGCCTTGTACAAGGTCTGTGGAACAACCCCAGGGGTATAGAATGCCGTCAGGACACTATTCTTCAGGGAATCCATGGTTTCCCGGTAGGATGGTACCTCCGGGTGCTTTTCCAGAAGTTCATGGAGTTCCAGCACCTTAGGGTATAATCGCAGATCGGCCTTGGTAGCGCCCAGGTTTTCCCATTCCTCTTTGCCCGCATAGGGATAGAGTATGGCCTTGATCCCCCCGAAACCGGAATAGTTCCGCAATAGGGCAAGCTCCTTTTCACTGAAAGGTTTGCTGCGGTCTTCCAGGGCCAGACGGATAGCTGCGATATTATCCGCTAATTTTTCTTTGGCATTGTATCCCATACCTCATTGTTCACGCTTCATTAATGCCAAGGGTGCAAAATCTTGTCCCCTTTCCTTTACCTACTCTCCAGGTAGGCTGCTATCATGCCCATAACGGCATATCGAAGCCTACGGCTCTCTTTGTTTTCCTCCGAGAAATTTATGGCCTCGAAGGCTTCTTTACTTGTCTCCATTAGGTTCACTACCTCATAGGTGAGAACACCTGCTTCCTTGAACCGTAAAAAGTCGGTCTCGAATTCCGCTTCCAGTATATTGCGGATATAATGGAATTTCGACGGTTTTAGGTCAGCGGTCAACTCCCGCATGGCCATGTCCTCCATAATGTATTCGGGAACCTTGTCCTTTTTCCATTGTTCAAGCTGGGGGAGCAGGGCATTGATCTTACCATTAAGGTATTTCAGGACCGAATAATCTTCCTGTAAACTGAACATCAGGTCCGGATTGTTCTCGGCAATGAATGCCCAAAGCTTTTCTTTCAACGTATCTTCCATGACCGAATCCTTTAAACTCCAAAAAATGATTTGATTACCGTGGTCACGACCACCAGGAATACGCAACTGCCAAACCACGCGGCTGCGACCTTTCCCGTATCGGGATCTCCGGCGTTCCACTTCTGATAGACCTTAACGGCCCCGATAAGGCCCAGGATGGCTCCTATGGCGTACATCAGGTTGGTTCCTGCATCAAAATAGCTGCGCACTTGCTGGTTGGCCTCGTCAATTCCGGCTATGCCGTCCTGTGCGAGGGCATTAAAACCGTAAAACCATAGGATCAGCCCGGCAATGGGGCGTTTGGTTTCCATACTTTTCCTTGTACATTTTTTCATCTCATTTGCTGTATTAAGGTTTGTTTTTGCCCTGTCCAGATGGTTTTGGGATAGGGGTTTCCATAAGTTCGGTGCGTGTATAAAAAGTGGAAAGCTGCTGCCATCACATCCCCTTCAACCTCCCTTTTCGTGACATTCACATCGGGACGGACAGGAACAGCTTTTCCACTAAGGACGGTCGGGCCCGCTCTGCCATAGATCTTTCAACTCATTGTCCCGGAGCCCGACCGGTCCATATTTTTCACATTCCGAAGTGATGAGCTCATGGATGGCCGCTTTAAAAGGAAAGTGGTGCAAGGAGGGATATTGGCGAAGTACGGTTGCCAGACTATCCAGGAGCTCACTTCGGTTGTAATGATTGCCAAAAGCTGTGGCAATGGTCTTCTTTATGGTTTCGGACAATTCCTCGACTTTAAGAAAAGTTTCATCCGGGGTTTCCTCAAAAGGTACCGGGTTGTCCGTGCTTTCGGTTTTTTTAGGCACAGGGAATTGACGGGGCGGGTCTTTGAACCTGTGGTAACTGATCCATATTAGTAACCCGCTATAGTAGATCAATACGATCAGGATCAGTGCTGTGTAAAAAGGGTGCCATTCCGTCATCATCGTTCCGCGTTTTAATTGCTCCTACCCGACAAGCAGGAGGTTTCAATTTCAGGACAAAGGAACAGGGAATGGCCGCGCGGCACAACTACAACTTTTTGTTGTAGCCCAAGTTGTAGCCTTGTAGCCCTCAATAAAATCGGGGCTTAACAGCGATTACTTTTTTTTGGTTTTTTCCAATTTTGGGGAAGTGGGTGGGAACAGATTTCTGTAATTCCCGAAGGAAAGGAAATATGGTTTGCGGATATGAAATATGGGAAACATTAAAAATGCCCCTGACTAAGGTCAATATTTTTTGATTTTTTCGATAAGGCGTTTCAATTCGGAAATCACCACTTCCTTATCTTTTTCTTCCGCTTTATAGGCATTGACCCTCATGGCATCAAAAGATATAACTTTCTTGTGTGGTGTGGAAAGGTAGGGTGCAATATGTTTGAATACACTCCGCATGGACTTGGCCTTGATGATCCTTAGTTCGTCCGCTGCACGTAGGAACAGCGCCGTCTGGTCTGTGGATAGGTTGCACAATATTTTGTCCCTCGCATTGATGCTTACCTTGGCTTTAGGATATCTCCTTAATAGGCTGCCTGACTTGATATAATGGTCAAACCGTTTCTCCAAAAACAAAATAAGTTCCTGTACAGTAACGCTCAACTGCTCAAGAACCTTTTTCAACTCTTCCCGTTGGAAGTGTTCCTCATCCTGTAGGTCTGAAATTAAATCTCTCAGAAATAATAATGAAGTATGGTAGTTGACCACTACAAGACGGATTTGTTTTTCCCTGGTCAGGGCATATATCTGGTGCTTTAGCCTGGACTGGATGCTTGTGGTCTCCTCCTTAATTTTCAACAGTAGATCTTCTGCCTGCTTTTTGGTTATGGATTGAATTCCGGATTTTTTCGGGTTTAGTGTAATACTTACTAAATTATCGAGCCATGCTATGAGATATTCCTGTGCCATGCTTAAACTATTTAGCCCGGTTTTCGGGGTTTTACGGTCATAATCTCTGGCAATACAAAATAACAAGAACATGCCAGCATAGCATATATGCAGGAATTACTCTTTAATAAATGATTGTTTTCGATAGGCCGACGGAGCCATCGAGGTATATTTTTTGAAGAAATAACCGAAGTGTGAGGATGTTTTGAAACCCAAAATGTTCCAAATCCTGTTTATGGGGGCATTTTTCAGCAACATGCTTTTTGCTGCAACGATCAGCCTTTCTTCAATACATTGTTTTGCCGTTTTCCGGGTAATCTTCTTCACCACTTTGGATAGGTGATCCGAACTTACAAGGAGCGTATCAGCGTACCATTTAACGGAATGTTGTAAGGTGAAATGTATTTCTATCAACTGAAGAAACCGGGAAACAAGGATATGGTCTCGATGCCAGCCTCTACCCGGTTTGGGAATGTTCAGAAAATAGATCTCACTCAGTTCCCGAAGGAAAGATTTTAAATTCCAGAAACGGATATTTGGCCTTTCCGGGCCACCGTCGTTAATACTGTTCTTATTTACCAGTAATCTCAACCATTGGGTCAATGTGGCCTGATCTGTCGATTTCAGTGGTATTTTCGTGTACCCCACCGAATTCAGGAAGGCCAGGAAGGTAGAACCTGTTTCCAGATCTTTCCCTTGAAAAATAGGACTTGGATCGAATGCTATAATCCATAGATCTGCCGTATTGTTCTCAATATGGACTGATTTGGAATATATCCCGGTAAGGATGCAAAGCTCGTTGGATTCGAGCGTTGTGCCAATATCATCCAACTCAATGTACAGATAACCCTTGTCCACGATCAAAATGGCAAGTTTGCTGCTTGGCAAGTGCAATTCTGCATTCCTTTCCTGATACCCCTTGTTGTAGGTAATAACAAGGGAATGGGGTAAATCGGATGTCATAGGTGGTTTGGATTTGGGATATTCGGTTTATGGTTATACTACCGGGAAAGCCGGGACATCAGACAAATGAACAATAGCAGGATATTTGCCAGGGTGTTCAGATACAACGGAATGGCCAGCTTTCTTGGGATTTGACTTTTCAGGGAGTTGTCAGGCAGGTACTTAATGATTTCGTGATAACTGTACAGGTCAAAGACAAAATAGAGATTGACCAGATTGAAACATATGATCACAACGAGCAAAATATTGACCACCCTGGTTCCCAGTTTCGAAAAACGTAGCGTGTACATTCGGTCAAAAAAGTCCATGACGGGAGGAATAATATATGGCCAGGCTAATTGCCATCGATGTATTTTCCAAGGCGTTGACAACGGTGGATGATTTGTTCCCCGTTCCTATGTCCCAATCCTCATCATCCCGGTCCCCGTCATCTGCAAAAAGATCAATTTCTTCATCGCTGATGAGGGAAATGGTGGTTAAGATGACCCTCTGGTCTTCATTGGTCCAGGTAGACTGTTGTGCCACTTGAACCCCATAGGCCAGTATATAATCAACGGATGGGGTATTCGTAATTGAATCCAGGAATACCAAAAAACTTTCACTGGCAGGTTCCGAAAGTGTGGACCCGGCCAGAAATGATGCGATATCCCCATCCAAAGGCGGCTCATTGGAGGATACAGAAAGTTCATATCCGTGTTCCGTAAACAAGGACCGAACTTCCAGGTCGATTTCAATAAGGCTCCAGCCAAAAATAGCATCCAAGGGATGAAGGGTAAAAAATTCGTTGTACAATGCTCCGGCCAGTCCGTTAATGTTCGTTGACTTGGCAGAATCGGTAAGGGAAGACTCCATGCGGATGGCATGGAATTCATTGTTTAGTTCAGGGTCGGGGCTACAGGAGAGGGCAAGGCATGCCACTCCCATACAAAAGATTGCCAAAGTTTTCATGGTGTAATTGTGTTATGTCCGATTTTGGTTTCAATCGGTTCATTCCACCCGGGTAAGCTGAACCAGACTCTTGGAATCCTGGGACAAAGCTATAGGGCGGTTTCGGACAACACAAGGCCGGGGTATATCGTTTTCGGAAAATATTATATACATTTTCGGAAAATGATATACCTGATTTTGGGGTAGGGAGATGGTCGTTATTAATGTTAAAACCATCCGATTTCTGAACTGATTTTGCTAAATTTGAGTGAAGCTCAACGATGGATTTATATTTACTATAGACCACGTACGTCGGCCATAATGAATATACTGGCAATAAAATTTCCCGCCTTATATTGCCAGTGACCAACCTTAACATTCCTAATTATGTATGCACCAACCGCTGTGGTACTATGCGTTATTTCTATATTTACCATATTGCCCCAACAACAGACTGAAGGAGGGACGGAACCCCTAATGAATAAAAGCTATGATGTCCTTTTCGATACGATAAGGAACACCAAGATCCCGGTACGTGAACAACTTTATCTACGGGCATTTTTACAAAAGGCCCAAAAAGAAAAGAACTTTGAAGAGATTGTCAATGGGTACAAGAACTACCTGCACCATTCCGATGAAGGGTTAAGACACACCTATGCGGACAGTATGATCTATGCAGCCCGCAAATCCAGGGATTCTTCCTTGATCGGCGCGGCGTACCTCACCAAGGGGTTCGTCTATTATGGGGAGAAGGACCATACCATGGCATTGGACCATTACATCCTGGCCTATGATTATCTAAAGCATTCCGAGGATGCCTACCAGAAATATAAGGTGCAATACATGATAGGCCATATCAAGTATTATCTGGGATATTATGAAGATGCGATCAGGTTGTTCAAAGGTTGTATCAACTATTTTAAGGAAAACCACACCCGAGGTTACCTGAACAGTCTCCATTCCCTTGGGCTTTGCTATAACCGAATGGGCAATTATGGGCTTTCCTCCGAGGTCAATGCGATGGGGCTGGCCGAGGCCGACAGGTTGAAAAACCATAGCATGGATATCTATTTCAAACATTCCGAAGGGATCAATCATTATTTCAGGGAAAACTATAAACTGGCCATTGAAACACTTGAGGTGGTAGTGCCTACTATCGCGGACAAGGGTGATTTTGGCAATGTTTCGGTCGGATACTTTTATATAGGTAGAAGCTATTGGGCCTTAAGGGAGCCCGATCGGGCGATTTCCTTTTTCAAAAAAGTGGACGACATTTTTAACGAACGTGACTATCTGCGGCCAGATCTCCGGGAAGGTTACGAACTCCTGATGGGCCATTATGAAAACTTGGGGAACCAGGAACTCCAATTGTACTACATCAAGCAATTACTAAAAGCGGATAAGGTCTTGGGTAGTACCTACCGATACCTGTCCGGAAAGATCCATAAAGAATATACACACCGTGAACTACTACAAAAGGAAAGTGAGATAGAGGCCCTTTTGGCCGACAATAAGACCAGTGATGCCCGTTGGGGCATGGCCACAGGGGCCTTGGTACTGGTCGCCATGGTCATGGCCTATCGGCGCTACAGGGATAAGCGCAAATTCTCCAATTTAATGCGGGAGATCAATGAGGGCAAACCCAGGCCAGCGAAAGAGTTGGATTTTAAGCCTGATGACCTGGACATTAATCCCGGGGTGGTTCAGGACATACTGAAACAACTGGAAAAATTCGAGATGGGCAAAGACTTTCTAAAGGAGGACCTTAACCTGGTGAAACTTGCCGCTTCCTTTAATGCGAACAACAAGTACCTTTCCAGGATCATTAACCATTATAAGGGTAAAGGGGTTGTTGAATACCTCAATGACCTGAAGGTGGACTATGTCATTTACCTTTTTACCAAACAGAAGATCTATCGGAGCTACAACTATCAGTCCCTGGCCAAAGAGGCAGGGTTTAGCAGTGTCCAGCGTTTTGTAAAGGCCTTCAAACATCGCACGGGTAGATCACCAGCCTATTTTTGCAAGGTCCTGGACGAACAGGAAACATACCCGGACCGAGATAGCAATACCCTGAGCAGGGCCTGACCGTGATTTTGATAGGGTATTGCTCCGCTTTATGCAATGCTTGGTATAAAAAGGGAAAATCACCAGATTTAAACGATGAATAAACTTTCACAGAGTTGTAGGAAAAGTGAATTCTTTCTAAATTGTTATCGGTAGTTTGAAAATTTTTAGCCGCTAACATAAGCCGGAATGGTGGTAGGACTTTCTACAGAAATCCCTTATAAAATGGGGATTTTTCGGTTTAATAACGTAATTACTGATAATGTAAATGTTGGCTTATGGTCATTTTGATTACCCATTTATTTGATTAATATTCATAACTTTGGACCATTCCATACCATATTAATGATTTTGGGCCCCAGGGGTTGAAATCCATCGGAGTCCATGGCCAAAACGTTTTTCCGGTCCGTTTTCGGAGCCGGATGTGTCCCCATCCCAAAGGGAAAAGTGCCAGCAATGGCTACAGTCATGGTCCCGTGTATCTATATAAAGACGCTTCTTGTTTTTGCATTGTGGAGAACTGGGGTATGTGTGATTAACTCCCCATAAAAGTTCCCTTTACAAAAAATGTGATCCGGCAGCAGCACTGCCGTACCATGATGTGCCAACATTGATCGACACCGTTTCGCTACCATCTTATTCCACCTACCGCTGTGTACCAAGGCACACCTGGTCATTCCTGCGTTGAAAGGCGCAGGGAAAAATGCTTGTTTCACCCAATAACAGGATAGCCATGGAAGATATCGTATGGAACAACAGTATGTCCAATGGACAGGAGACCGAAGCGCAACAACCCGATAGTGATGCGACACTATGGTTAGAATTCCAGTCCGGAAACAAAGCGGCCTATGCCCGGATATATGAGGGCAATATAGACATGCTCTATCGCTATGGATGCAAACTGGTGGCCGATGAAGCACTTGTAAAAGATGCCGTTCAGGATCTTTTTATGGAGTTATGGGACAAAAGGGCCAATCTTGGCAGGGTACGATCCATTGCACCCTATCTATATACGGCTCTCCGCAGAAAGGTACTGGACCAGGCCAGGCGTCAAGGGAAATTGTTGTCACTGACGGATTCCAGGGAACTTAAAAATAGTAGTACTTCTTCTCCCGAACACCACATTATCGAAGATGAGGCCTCTGACAATCGAAGGGAAGGACTCCAATATGCCCTTGGTAAACTCACCAAAAGGCAGCAGGAAATGATTCATTTGAAGTTCAACTCCCAATTGACCTATGCCGAAATTGCCACTATTACAGGGATGTCGGTAAAAAAAGTCTATTACCATACGGCCTGTGCATTGGACATTCTTCTTGGGGTCTTGCGGAAGAAGGGAATCCGATAATGGAGCCCATTCAAAGACGGGCCCCAGTGTGCCATAAAAACCCAATTCTCGGCATTTCTCCCATATTTTTGAAGAAAGTTCAACTTTTTTTCGGAAAAAGGGAGATTACCTCTTCTATATAATAAACAAGCAGTCCTTTTATCATAGATTTTAAGAACGTATGGAATACAAGACTTTTAATGAAAAGGATTTTATAGCGGATGAATTTTTTCAGCAATGGGTCTGGCACCCGGATGTGGAAAGCAACTGCTTCTGGGAAGATTTCCTGGAAAATCACCCGGAAATGGAAGCGGTGGTGACCAGTGCCAGGAGTGCCCTGCTCCTTCTTTCGGATGAACAGGGCGCCATGCCTGCCCGGGTGCGGATGGAAATAGTTGATAGCATCCGCGAGCATATGGATGCGGAAACGACCCAAGGGGTGCATAAACTTAAGAAAGATACAGAGCTAAGGCCATTGTATATGGTATCAGGGTTGATAGTTGTCATGGGCCTGGCCGTGCTGTGGATGTACAATTTTGGTGTGTTCACGGACCAAGCAGTGGCAGGCCCGCCCCAAATCACCCTGCAATTACAGGACGGCAGTCTGCAGGTGATCGATGAGGGCGACACCCGCACCATTACCACAACAAAAGGGCAGACACTGGGCAGCCAGGACAAGAACATTCTGAAATATAACAACACACCACACAACGCAGCAACGGAGCTGGTATATAATGAGCTTAAGGTGCCTTATGGGAAAAATTTTGAATTAGTGCTTGCCGACGGTTCTCACATATATTTGAATGCCGGCTCCACGTTGCGTTACCCGGTACAGTTCCTGCCCGAAGGGCCCAGGGACGTGTACCTGATGGGAGAGGCCTTTTTTGAAGTCGCCAGTGACAAGCTCCGCCCTTTTACCGTCCATACGGACCAGATGAACACCCAGGTGTACGGCACCCGGTTCAATGTCACCAGCTATACGAACGAGGTCAATACCTATACGGTGTTGGAAGAGGGTAGTGTAGGGGTGTACCCTCCCGGAGCGGATGTTCCTGCACCTGTAAAAATTGTACCCGGCCAGCGGGCCGTGATGGAAGGCGGTAGCATAGCCGTGGAAGCAGTACGGGTGGAGAAATATGTGGCCTGGACCCGGGGCGAACTCTACTTTAAGAACGATGCCTTTTCTTTGATCCTTAAGAAACTGGAGCGGCACTTTAACGTGACCATAGCAAGTAACTACCCCGAACTGGATGAAAGGGAGTTTACGGCCACCTTCAAGGGTAAGACCCTGGAGCATATCCTTGAAGCCTACCAACAATATACCCCGTTCCGATTTAGCCGGGAAGGGGATACAATTACCATTACCCCGCCCTAAAGCTACATTCAGGAAGACGTAAACCTTTTAGCAGTTACCGGAATTCTTAGATACACCATACCCCCCAAGGGTAGGGCAGTAATCGGGTACCCCAAACCAAACCAGTGCACAGAAGACCAACACACAGATAATCACTGGAGTACAACCATTGTAGAATAGTAAAGCGTATTGTATGAAACACAATAGTTATATCCTGTTTCTGGCCCTATTGTTATCTCTGGGGGCAAGGGCCCAAAATGATGGCCCGGTGGAGTGGAATTTCGCTGCCAAGGCGGTGGATGAGGACACTTACGAGGTGCATTTAACCGCTAATATGGAGCATCCCTGGCATATCTACTCCCAATATATGGAGGACGGTGGCCCCGTGCCTACGGAAATTACCTTTAAGGCCGATCCGGCCATTGTGTTGATGGGGGAAACCAAAGAGGATGGTGTGCCCATCGAAAAGTATGAGGATGTCTTTATGGTGAATACCCGCTATTACGAAGGGACTGTTCATTTTATACAGACCGTAAGACTCAAACCGAATACCGGGACTCCGGTGACCGTGGAGGGCAGCGTGCTGTTTATGGCCTGTTCCGACGAGCAGTGTCTCACCCCACAGGAACGGAAATTCAAAGTGACCTTAGATCCCGAACATCAACGGGGATAACATAAAGTCTGTAAATAAAAAAGACCTGTCTCAGTATGGGCAGGTCTAAAATAAACATTGGGAAATGCGACCACACTTCCCAATGCAACTATTGAATGTGATTTTAGTACTAGCGTAACCAAAACCAAAACAAATTTATGAAAATTTTCACCAAACCTTGGGACGGGCCCTTTCCCGTTCCTAAACCAGACCTGAAGATGAAACTCACGGTATTCCTATTAATCATTTCGTTGTTCCAGCTACAAGCGGGTACGGGCTATGCCCAGAAGACAAAGATTACCCTTAATATGCAGGGGGTGACCGTATTGGAGGTAATCGAAGAGATTGAGACGATTACGGACTTTGACTTTCTGTACAGTGAAAAGGACCTGGACCTGACCCGAAAGGTCAGCATCAATGCTCGGAAAAAGGGGATCGAGGATGTCCTGGCGATTCTGTTCAAGAATAGCGGTGTGGTTTATACCATCAATGAAAAGCTTATTATCCTAAAACCGAAAGGGGAGGTATCTAAGGCACCAACACCTGGGGTAAATCCGAGGGATGACCAACAACAGTTTGAGGTAAACGGCACAATCACCGACCCGGAGGGAAATCCTCTGCCCGGAGTGAACATCATCATAAAGGGTACCAACCAGGGCACCATGTCCGGTCCGGATGGGACATATTCCATTCGTGTCCAAACCAATGACATCCTTACTTTTTCCTATGTGGGGTTTAAAAGGGTTGAACTTCCTGTAAATGGCCCTGATACCATAAACATACAAATGCAAGAGGATGTAATGTCTTTGGAAGGGGTGGAATTGAACGCAGGTTATTATACCGTGAAGGAACGGGAAATGACTGGAAATATTTCCAGGATTACTGCCGAGGATATACAGAAACAACCTGTGGCTAATCCATTACAGGCATTGATTGGTAGGATGCCCGGGGTACAGGTAACCCAACAATCGGGTGTGCCCGGGGGAGGGTTTACGGTTCGTATCCGGGGACAGAATAGTCTTAGAACAGATTTAGGGGTCAATGAACCCTTATATATAGTAGATGGAGTGCCCTATCTCTCAACACCATTGAATCCACAGGGGGTCGGTACTTCTACGCTCCCCAATTCCATGAGCCCGTTCAACAGTATAGAACCTTCCAATATAGCGAGCATAGAGGTATTAAAAGATGCGGATGCGACAGCTATCTATGGTTCCAGGGGGGCCAATGGGGTAGTATTGATCACTACAAAAAAAGGAATGCCTGGAAAATCCCAAGTGAATATAAATGTGTATAGTGGTGCTGGAAAGGTCGCTTCCTCCATAAAGTTGTTGAATACATCTCAATATCTGGAAATGCGGCGGGAAGCCTTTGCCAATGATAATGCCGAAGCGTATTTGGATAACCCGGCCTATGATATATTGTGGCCAGACATTAAACTATGGGATTCCGATCGATATACCAATTGGCAAAATGAACTGATAGGAGGCACGGCATATTATAATAATATGCAGGCATCACTCTCCGGGGGAAACGCCAATACCCAATACTTAGTCGGGGGAAGCTATTTCCGACAGACCACCGTGTATCCAGGAGATAATGCCAACAATAGAATTTCAGGACATTTTAATTTTTCCCATACAACCCCGAACCAAAAATTTAAGACGGTTTTAACCGCCTCTTATACTTCTGACGATATCAATATTTTATCGCAGGACCTTACCAGACAGGCTTTGACCCTTGCACCCAATGCGCCAGCACTTTATGATGATAACGGGGAGCTCAACTGGGAAAATTCTACTTGGGACAATCCCTTGGCATTTTTAAAGCAAGAATACGAGGGGACTACCGATAATTTTATTACCAATGCAACGCTGGATTATGAATTGATCAAAGATTTGCATATTTCTTCTCAATTTGGCTATAACAACATGCAAGTCCGGGAAGTGCGAATACGGCCGATAACTGCTTTAAGACCAAATCAACAAAATCGGGGAGGTCTTTCCCAATTTTCGGATAGCCATAGAAAAACCTGGATTGTAGAACCGAAAGTAACTTATAAAAGAAATATTGGACAAGGTGAGCTCAACTTGTTAATGGGAGCGACATTTCAACAAAATACAAGTGAAGTTCAGCGAATCAGTGCATCAGGATATACCAGTGATGCCTTATTAAAAAATATTCAGGCAGCACCCAATATAACTATTGATCAATCAGATTACTCCAAATATCGTTACAACGCCATTTTTGGTCGTATAAATTATAACTGGAGGGAGAGGTATATTATAAACCTAACCGGGCGTAGGGACGGATCCTCGCGCTTTGGTCCGGGAAAACGGTTCTCGAACTTCGGTGCAGTGGGGGTGGCCTGGATATTTTCCAAAGAACGATTTTTACAGGACAGTTTTATAAGTTTTGGTAAGCTCCGTGGCAGTTATGGTACCACTGGGAGCGATGCCATAGGTGACTATGGATATCTGGACACTTATTCTTCTACTCGATATCCATATTTTGGACAACCTGGTTTGATTCCTACACGTCTGGCCAACCCTGACTATCAATGGGAGACCAATAAAAAGCTGGAAGCAGGGTTGGAACTCGGACTGGTACAAGGCCGTGTGTTCATTTCCGGGAGTTGGTATCGGAACCGTTCTTCCAATCAGTTGGTCGGGTTTCCTCTGCCTGTCATTACAGGACAGTCCACCATCCAGTTTAACCTGCCGGCAACAGTGGAAAACAAAGGTTGGGAGTTTACACTGAACACCATCAATATCCAAAGGGATAAATTCAGTTGGCGCACAGGTTTTAATATTTCCTTCCCGGAGAACAAACTATTGGAATATGAAAATTTGGAGGCATCCCCATATGCTAACCGGTATAGAGCCGGCAAATCCTTGTTCATCGCTTCGGGGTTCCATTATTTGGAGGTGGATTCGGAAACAGGCTATTACACCTTTGAGGATGTTGATGGCAATGGTAAAGGTACGGACCGTTTTGCTGATTATCAATATCGAAAGGAAATAGCCCAACAATACTACGGGGGACTACAAAATACCCTGCGCTATAAACGATTTGAACTGGATTTCTTTATCCAGTTTGTCAAACAAACTGGCCGTAACTATTTTGGTGATGGTACATTTATTTCACCAGGGACGCTATCCAATCAGCCTGTAAAAGTAATGGACCGTTGGCAGCAATTGGGAGACATTACTGATATTCAAGGATTTTCTACAGATCTCAGTGATTTGGGCGAAGCATATACATTTTATCAACAAAGCGATGGTAGTATCGTTGATGCCTCTTATATCCGTCTTTCCAACATATCCTTGTCCTGGAACCTTCCTGAAAGATTGGGACTTGGAGACAATAGTAGATTATATCTGCAAGGACAAAACCTGTTTACCATCACCAACTACCAGGGGTTGGATCCTGAAAGTCTCGTATCACGGAGTCTTCCACCACTAAGGGTACTTACACTGGGATTTCAATTAAGTTTTTAAAAAAGATAATAAAGATGAAAGATCAACAGAAATATGGATTATGGGTCCTCCCTTTGCTACTCATGGTTGTTTTTTTTGCATGCAGTGACTTTGTGGATATAGAACCTCCACGGAATGAAATTATAAGGGAAACCGTCTTTACGGATGATGCTTCTGCAACCTCTGCGGTAATGGGTATTTATAGTGAAATGGCGAATCCGAACAATGGTTTTATAAATGGCACTTCAAGCAGTGTTTATGTGCTGTGCGGTTTTTCGGGCGATGAATTTATACCCAATTCTACAAACGTTTTTTTTAACAATACCATATTGGCAGATAATGCCACGGTCTTAAACTTTTTGTGGAAACCGGCCTATTCTTATATCTATTATTCGAATGCTGTATTGGAGGGCATAAAAGGGTCAACCAGTTTATCAGAAGAAGTGCAACGACAATTGGAGGGTGAGGCAAAGGTTGTGCGTGCATTGTCCTATTTCTATCTTGTGAACTTGTTTGGGGATGTACCTATCATCACTACTACCAATTTTGAAATTAACCGTGTAGCTCCAAAGAATCCGATAGCGCAGGTGTACCAACAGATTATTTCCGATTTACAGGATGCCAAAGAACTATTGGCTGTCGATTATTCCTTCTCCAACGGGGAGCGGGTACGGCCAAACCAGGCAGTTGCCGCAGCTTTACTGGCAAGGGTTTACTTGTTTACCGAAAACTGGGGTGATGTGGAATCCCAGGCTACTTTAGTGATCAATGATGAGAAGTATCATTTATCTTCTGATCTAAGCAAGGTGTTCCTTGCCAATAGTGAAGAAGCTATATGGCAATTGAAACCAGTGAATATAAACAATACCCTGGAAGCACAATACTTTGTGCCTTCAAGTGGGACGAACATTCCTTTTGCTTCATTGACTGAATCTTTGTTAAATGCGTTTGAAGAAGGAGATATGAGGCCAGTGGATTGGGTCGGTGATGTAACACCAAACATGGAAACTTTTTATTTTCCATTTAAATACAAAATAAGGGATACCAGTGTTCCCACCTCCGAGTATTCTATGATATGCCGTTTGGCGGAACAATACCTGATCCGGGCAGAGGCCCGGGCGCGACAGGGGAATTTAACAGGAGCGTTGGAAGATATCAATAGGATAAGAAATCGTGCAGGGTTAGGGGAAAGTTCAGCCAATACGCAAGAGGAGATATTGGATGCTATTATGCAGGAAAGACGGGTGGAGTTATTTTCGGAAGGGGCACACCGCTGGTTGGATCTAAAACGTACCAATAGGATAGATGAAGTGTTAGTACCTATAAAACCGGATTGGCAGCCTACCGATGCATTCTATCCCATTCCACAGAAAGAAAGGGAAGCTAACCCGAGCCTTACCCAAAATGAGGGGTATTGATACCCTAAGCTTTTACATAAAGATAGAAGCTGCCTAAAAAATCCTCTTAACCTTCCTTTTTTAAGCAAAAGGAAGGAGAGATTAATTTATGTCCCTTTAGGATGAGGCAGAGAATATAAGACTTACTACAAAATCATAAATAAGAAGATATGAGAACCCTATCCTTGAAATTAACGATGATTTTTTTATTCAGTATCTGTTTGTCCTGTGCCCAGGCCAACTCTGATAAGGCCATTCGTATCCTAAGTTATGGCGAAAAGGTACCGGATTATCCTTTGGTAAATCTGGTCAACTTTCCTGAAGAGTCAGCCAAAATTTCTGATTTTAAGGGAAAAGCGATTATCCTGGATTATTGGTTTGCCGGTTGTAAACCCTGTATAGCTTCATGGCCTAAATTGGTAAAATTGCAGCAAAAGTATGGGGATAAGATACAGATTGTTTTGGTCAACCACATGCAGGATGAAGCCACCGTACAGCAGTTTATAGACAACTGGGAAAAAAACTCCGGAACTACGTTTACAATACCTTCGGTTACCGGTGATACCACCTTGTATAAAGTTTTTCCTCCTTCGGGTTACCCCAGTATCGTCTGGATAGACCCAAATGGAAGATTTGAAGCTTTTACTGATGGAAGTGGATTAAACGAAGAAAATATTCGGTTCTTTTTAGATGGAAATACCAAGTCCATGACAGGAAAAAAAATGGTTTCTGAATTTCAGAAATTGGATGTTAGCAGATCCCTGCCCGATCTTTTAGGAGTTGATTGGGGAGATGCAAGTCAATTGCAATGTTACTCTACAATATCTTCCTACTCACCAAAATCAAGAGGGATGAGAATTGTTGCGAATGGTACAATTCTGCCCAATATGAGTATTCTGAATTTGATTAGATATGCTTATGCGATTCATGAACCACGTCCAAAAGCCGGGGTGGCTAATTATCCGAGGCTCCCAGCAAACCGTTATATTTTATTAGCAAAAGATACTATGAGATTCCAAGACCGTGTCAATGGGAAAATGTACTTACCAAATCTCTATACCTATCGGTTGATATTTAAAGAGCCCAGGACATTCAAACAAGTCAAAAAGAAGATGCAGGAGGATATCCAAAACTTTTTTAATCTGGATATCCGATGGGAAAAGCAAAAAAGAAAATGTCTAGTGCTTAAGGCTGGAGACACTACTTTAATTACTGATTTTAAGGGAGGTGGCGAAAAGGTCTTTCAATATAATGAAGGTTCTCCAAACGAAACCTACAAAATAGAAAATTTTACACCTACACGTTTTCTTGCTTATTTAGAATCCAAACAACTTTCTTCTCCTTATCCCTTATTAGATAAAACCGGATTTCGAGGTTTGTTGGATATAGAATATCCTTCTTATTTCATTGACAACTATAATAGGTATGATGAGTTAGACGAATATCTGTATAAAAGATACAAAATGCGTTTTGTATTGGAGGAAAGGGAAATTGAAGTGTTGGTTATTCGGAATGCGGAAAATCTTACACCTGAAGAAGGAGACGAATAATTAAAAAAAATAGAAATTATGAATTTATTGAGAAATAGAATAGCCATCGTTTTCTTATACATCTATGGCGTGTGTAGTGCCCAGGCTGGCCTAACCGGAAATATATTAAAAGTTGGAGATTCCGCTCCTTCACTAGACTCTGCTAAATGGCTAAAAGGTGAACCGGTTAACGAATTTAAAAAAGGTCATATTTATGTGGTGGATTTTGGTTTTATCGGTTGTGTACCCTGTATGGAAGGATGGGCTAAAATGTCAAGATTACAGGAGAAATATAAAGACCAGGTTACGTTTGTAGTGGTGATGACTCATAGCAGTTTAAGCCAGGTAGAAAAATATCTTGATAGAACCGGAGATTTAATAAGCGTGCCTGTCGCATTTGATGCCCCAATAATTGACGGGAATATTAAACAGAACCGAATACTGGATAGCTTATGGGTTAAAAGGACTTCCAACGCTTTAGAAAAAAAGCTGGGATATCCAACTTATTACTTTATTGATAAGGAAGGGAGGATTGCTCACATAGGAGATGCAACTACCAATATTGAATATCAATTGGATCTTTTACTGGGCAATAATGAAGCTGCTTTAACTAACGAACAGAAGGAATTCAAGAGGAAGGAGTTATATAATGGTTATTTATACTATGCAAATAATTACTCTCATAGAAAAGACCTCAAATATTCAGATTTTGTAAATGCATTGGACTATATTGAAAAACTAATAAAAATCTTTCCGGAGAACATAGCTTATAAGAGAGATAAGTTTGGACTCCTGCTTGAAATAAATAGTCAAGCTGCATATAATTATGGAAAGGAGGTGTTAGAGAATTATCCGTGGGAGATAATGAACAATGCGTGGGACCTTGCTAAGAGATGGTCTCCACTAATTCGTAGAAAGTTTTTTGAAGGGAGTGATATTGACAACGACTTAGCTATAGCTATGTGTTTAAAATCGGCTACACTTTCAAAAGTTAATGTTTTAGAGGCTTGGTCATATGCTTACGCATCCGAATTTTATTTTATGAAAGGAGATTCTAAAAATGGAGAAGAATTTTTATTGAAAGCGATAAGAACCGCTTCTAGCTCTAGGCGAAAAGAAATCTTTTCCAAAAGATTGGAGGTTTATAAAAATGCAAAGGATTTATTAACAAAAAGAACGCTTTTTTAGATTCTATGAATGGCAAAAATCATATCACGAATCAAAGGCCTTAATAAAAGGAATATGTGAGTCGTGGTATTTGTCTAAAATAAACAGGTAGTAGGGGGAAACCCAAACTACCTGTCCATAAATTAATAAAAACTTACTTTGAAACTATGGTTGTAAGTATAGTGGGTCAATGCAGTTACCCTGTGCATCAATGTTGTCATGGGCATCTCTAGTTTCAGTTAGTTTTTTAACTGTACATGGGGTGTTTGTAACATTCAGATCACAATCTTCTCGATTTTCCTGTAAAGTACCAAGGTCACAGCCGCCGGTAAATTCTCCATATTCATCAACAAAAGCTGGTTCTGTTTTGGCATCAGAAAATGCCAAAGCCAATGTTATGGCAAAAACAAATGCCAGGGACGAAAAAAACAATTTTAAATTTTTCATGGTATTAAGATTTAAATTAAACTTATAAATGCCTACTCTGTTTCACAGGGTTTTCGGTCCTTACCCCTGATTGTTGCAACAATATTTTTTTAAATTGTATGTGAGGTATCCAATTTATAGGTAATGATGTGTTGTTTGTATTTTGCTACTATGAGATTATGATGTACTACGACAAACTCCCGGATTTTTTTACTACTTAAGGCGGGGATATAAAAACTAAATTGGTAGCTACCATTATCCAGTTGATATACATCGATTACGGAAATACTGTCAAAAACATCGATATCTTCATTTCCCGCCAGGATGTTAGAATTTATATACAGAAGGTTTTCATGCACACAGCTTCTCTCGTTAACTTTTAGCGACAACGGTGATATTTTCCATAGATTTTCAGAACTAATTTCTCCGACATTTATTTTTTCTTGACTGATGGTGTCAATGGTGCTTCCAGCTCGGAGTAAGTTAAGATCGGTATCCATAAGAAAAAACTGGTTGCGGTATAAATACACATAGGTTAAAATCTTTGTGTTTTTATCGTAATGCAATTGGCCACTTGTGCTTAAGATTGCCTCATCACCCTGTGCTTTCAAAAGACCCGGAAAAATTTCAGGCTGAGGGTTTTCTTCGGTAACTTTATAAAAGACCTTTTCCATTTCCTTGTTTACACCTATAAGTGCTAAAGCCCCATTCTGCATGGGAACAGCATCCAGGAAATATGGGCTGTTTTTATAGCGTGTTGCAGTCCAATCTGAAATACTTCCCCGATAAATAAAGGGAACAACACCATCCACTACATAGAAATCAGGAGCGGATACCTTTACTTGAATAGACCTGTATTTTAAGTTGTCTTCAGGGATACTTATTTTATGGTGTACAGTATCCTTCAGATTATCTACGTTAGTTTCCACTAAATGGGAGGGAACCTGATTATTTCCGAGAAATAGATGACCATGATCAATACCCGCAATATAGTATGAGCCATATCCTAAATCCAACGTATCCAATGGTACCAAAGTTCCTTCCGGAGCAAACACCCGTTCAAACCCCGCATGCTTGTGGTTTTCCTTTTTGGGTGCGGCGATATGGAGGGCCAGTACGATGAATATCCCAAATAGGAAGGTGATGAGCAATAAGATGGATGGGCGTTTCATGGGGTATTAAATTGCAGGTTTCAAGTTGCATGTTACAAGTTGTGTAGAATCTTTGGCCGTTCAAAAAACAATAGCCAATGCCCTTTTGGGAGGAAGGGAGTTCAATGCGAATATCTTTGTTCCCCGAGTGGTGCCAGGTCATCCCGTTGGTAGTGGGGAGGGGTCAGTAATAGTATGCCTATGGCCGCAAGGGCTATAAAAACGATGTTGAAAATGAGATGCTCGGTCCAGCCCAGTTTTTCCAATACACCGCCGCATGAGCAGGGGATATGCTCGCTAAAACTGAGGATAGCAATGATATAAGCTGTGAACATCACCATAAGGCCAAAGGCCCCGTACAACCCGTAGAGTCGGGACCTTGGCCATGCCAACAAGAGCGATACACCAATTTCAACGATCGGGATAAACCACGCAGTAAAGCCCGCTATGTTGGTGAGTAATGGAGATTGCCCTATCTGCACCGTAAATTTCTGCACGTCGGTGAGCTTGCTCACCGCGGCATACACAAACAATAGAATGAAAAGAAAACAGATGACCTCGATAACGATACCCTTGTGTCGTTTAAAGAAGCTGGGCAATGTCCATCGGATCGGTCTCATCGGTATATTGTTTTAACGGTTATATCCTGTTCATGGATTACAGTATATTTATTGTGTTCCTCTGATATGGTAGTAAAATTCTGTAAACTAATCGGTTAAGTAGTCCTGATAAAAGAATATTTTGTCCACTTTAGAGAATATTTTAGAAGGGGATAGGGGGATTTTGGACAACAATCCTCATTTTTTCTATAGAAAACCGTTCTTCTTTACCTTTCAACGCCTGCAAAATTAGCCTTGATAGTCCTGAAGTGCTCCAAAGGTTTCTACAAAACCGACTTGTTTTCTACATAATCTCCAAATATGTGTCGAGAATCCGATCTTTTTACTTTAAAGTAGAAGAGGGGGTGGGTGCTGATGGACAATTCGAAGATATGTACCTGTATTTTGACGATTAGTGGGATATGCAAAATCTTAATTTTGAGTGATGAAAAATGGCAAGCCTTGATGGAGGGAAATGCACAGGTTTTATATTTCACTACCTTAAAACCCACGTTCAACTGCTCCTGGAGGTATGCCGAACTTCTTTTTAAAAGCTTTATAAAAACTGGACTTGGTTGGATATCCAACAGAGGCCGCAACGTCTTCTATGCCCAAATGGGTAGATTGTAACAGGTTCATGGCCCTTTGCATTTTCTTATTGGTAAAATAGGCATAAGGGGTTTGGTTATAGGTCATTTTAAAATGCTTTACCAGTTTTTTTTCATTAAAGCCAAATCGATGTGCCAGGGATTTCATATCCGGAGTAGGCTCCTCCAGGTGCTCTTCCATAAACTGGAGCAAATTCTGTAGGTTTTCTTTATCCCTATTTTTGTTGGTTTCAGCTTCCGTTATGGTAAACCGGGAATGTTTAAAATTTCCTTTCTGATTTGATAGGCCCATGTCACGCATCATGGCGTTGACGTCCCGGTACTTTTCATTCTTCTGGGAAGTAACTTTAAAAGAACCGTCTGGCTGCCCGGTTATGTAGCAGAAACAGGAGTAGTACAGCCAATGGTTGACCTGAAAATTAAACCGTGTCCCAAATTGTACCGGGGTCGGCATATAAAAGTTGGATTTCAATTTTTTCCATCCTTTCAGGCTTTCCTCCGTAAGGAGATCCCGGAAGGATAGGCCAATGTAGTCGCCAGGGTTTTTCCCTAAGAGCCCAAAGATATTGTGACTGACTTCCCTAATCATAAGGTCTTCTCTCAGATGGATTTCCAGGAAGATCGGAAAATTGGCCTTCTTGTCATGTTTCGCCAATTCTACCAGGTATGGGGTATAGATTTCCCCAATCAAGTTAAGGTATTTAGCCTGAAGGTTATAGTACTCATCACTTTCAGAGAATCGCAATCGGTACCCCAGATTGCCCGTGGATATTTCATGGAGCACGCGACAAATATTCTCGAATTGAATTTTAGTGAATGATACCATAACCGACGGAATATTAAGTATTCCAACCTCTTTGTCCAGGGGATTGTGACCAACTATAATAGCTATTCAAGTGCTATAACCCCAGCTTTCCCATCCATTCAGAAACCGAGTTACATTATCTCCCGGATTCTATCCCAATACCCGATATAAGATTGTTGCCTTTATACCTGTGATTCACAAGCTTGCAGACACTTTTTATATGGGAACCACACTAACACCATACCTGATTCATAGAATAATTATCATTGAAAAACATTGGGGAAGAGAATAAAATCTATTGACCCAATTTAGGGTATGGATATATACAATGGTTTTTCAAAAGTCAACATACTGCTATTTAGCTTCACGAATTAATGGAAAACCATAAAATGCCAATAACAAAAATATACTAAAAAGATTTACAAACAGATTCTTTTTTACGACACAAAAGAAGGATAAATACTACATTATTGATTTTTTTAATGTCATTGTTCCATTTTGGTAGAGTAGGGCAAGTGGCTATTTATTGTGTGGTCAATTTCCCTTTGACATCAGTTTTTTCAGGTACTGGTGATGAAAAATGCAAGGTGTTTTGATATACTCAAAATGTTTAATTTTTAAACAATATGTGTGTGGTTCTGAATTTAATTTTTAATTTAACCCCCTGTTAACTGTTGATTGACAATATTTTAATAAACCCCCGATTTTGGCTTTTTCCCTCAGACGAAAATCATCCATACCAGATAGGGAGCCCCGAGAAATTCCCGGGAAGGGAGAAGCCTTAGGCCAAAATCAATCCGATGCTGCACTTTGGCAGAAGTTCCGGGAAGGCAATGAAACTGCCTTTGCCGCCATATATGATCGCAATTTTAACATCCTGTTCCGGTATGGCCTCAAACAGGTCAGGGACCGGGAACTGGTAGGTGATGCCATCCAGGACCTTTTTGTCGAATTGTGGGAGACCAGGGACCGCCTTGGTGAGGTACGCAATATTACCAATTACCTGTTGACCTGCATCAGAAGAAAAGTGGTGGCCCGTGCCATTAAGGCCGGAAAAAGGAGCCTGGTTCCCGTCAATGAATTGCTGGAGGAAGAACCTGTTCCATCCCTGGAACACCAGTTGGTAGAACGACAGGCCTTTGACCAACGCCGCAAAGAAATCAAACATGCGGTATCCAAGCTGAATATCAGCCAACAGGAAATCATTTTCCTTAAATACTACTGCCAAATTGATTACCCTGAAATAGCAGAGATCATGGATACCGATACCAAGTCTGTGTACAATCTCATGGCCCGAACTATGAAACGGCTACGGGACCATTTTGGGTTTTAAAACCTTTCCAGTTTGTTGTAGCCGGTTCCGGATATTAATGAAATCCCTTTAATTTCATCAGGAAGCTAAGTACTCTTGGCCTTTGACAGCTTTTGACAAATGTTTGACATATTTTTTTTCACGTTTTTGAAGTGATCAAGGAAAAAATCTACTCCACTCTATAGAGGGGGCTTGTTTCCTTTACCCCTTAAAAACAACAATAGTGACCTACAAGGATTACACTTCGGAAGATTTTGCAAACGACCATTATTTCCAGAAATGGGTATTGGAGAAGGATGCCATTACCTCCAATTTCTGGAATAACTGGCTCGCCCAACACCCGGAGAAACAGGAAGTGGTGGAAACGGCCCGGGATATGGTCCGATTGCTTGCCCAAGATGATGACGCCCCGACCCCAAATGAAAAGGACCGGGTATGGATGCAGATTATCGAAAAACGTAATACCAGGGAAAGGGGCAGAATGAACAGTCCAAAATCCCTCTTTAACAATCTTGGCAAGGGATTGATTAAGGTAGCTGCCGTGGCCATTCCATTAGTGGTGTTGAGCTATGGGGCCTATCAACTCGGCCTCTTTACAAAGGAGGGAACATTGCTTGTCGATCCCAACCAGATTACCCTGGAATTACAGGACGGCACCATTAAGGTAATGGACGAAGAGGCCTCTGGAGTAGTCATTACTGAAAAAGGAAAGACACTGGGAAAACAAAATAAAAACATATTGACCTACCAAAGGTCAAAGGACGACGTAACGGAGCTGGTGTACAATGAGCTGACAGTACCCTATGGTAAAAATTTTGAATTAGTCTTATCCGATGGTTCTCATATTTATCTCAACGCCGGCTCCAAGTTGCGTTATCCCGTACAGTTCCCCCATGGTAAGCCCCGTAACGTATTCCTGGACGGCGAAGCGTTCTTTGACGTGGCACAGGACTCCACACGCTCCTTCACTGTAGTGACTGACATGCTGAATACCCAGGTGTACGGTACAAGGTTCAATGTTTCGAGTTACAAGGACGAAAACAACACCTTTACCGTACTGGAAGAAGGGAGCGTGGGGGTTTACCAACCTAATAGTCCCAAAAAGGACGACCCCATAAAGATCGTACCTGGACAGCGTGCGGTCTTCGAGGACGGCAGTATTAATGTCGAAACTGTGGATATTCGTAAATACACAGCATGGATAGATGGCGAGCTCTATTTTCTGGATGACCGTTTTGAATTGATCCTAAAGGAACTGGAACGACGTTTTGATGTGAAGATAGATAACCATTATGAGGAATTGAACGACGTGAAGTTCACAGGGACTTTTAGCCGGGAACCGCTGGACCAGATATTAAAGTTGTTCCAGTACCAAACTGTTTTCGATTATGACATAAAAGAGAAGACCATAACCATCCAAAAACCACAGCCTATGACGCAATAAACCCAGTTAAGATCAAAAAATCGAAGGGTGCTCGCAACACCCTCCGATACTATTGATTACAAGCCAAACATATAACTAATAATCAAACCAAAAGTATGAAAATTATCAGGAATGCCGTAAGGCACCGGGACAGTTCCCGCCTTAAAATCACCCTACGGATGAAACTGCTGCTCTCACTCTTCTTTGCCACCTTGTTACAGATCAATGCAAATCTGGAGGGAAACCGCAGTCAAAATATTACCCTCGACCTGAAATCGGCCACGGTTCTGGATGTCATCCATGAAATAGAGACCACAACCGATTACCGCTTCCTTTACCGCAAGGACCAGCTCGATACCTCCCGGAAAATGGACATCCGCGCCAAGAACGAGAAACTGGAACGGATACTGCAAAAGGTATTTGGAAACAGTGGTATCTCTTATAAAATTGAACAAAAGCAAATTGTGTTGACCCTGAACGATGACATGCCTTCGGGACCTGCTGCCAACCTGACAACTCCAAACCAGGAACAACACACTGTTACTGGAACAGTTACCGATGCACAGGGACCCATGCCTGGTGTAAGCATCTATATAAAAGATAGTGATAGGGGAACCTTTTCAGATGTTAATGGTAATTATCAAATTTCTGCTTCAACAACGGATGTTTTGGTCTTCAGCTATATCGGATATAGAGCGCAGGAACGCGTCGTAGGATACCTAGCCCGTATCAATGTGGAATTACAGGAAGATATAACGGAATTGAACGAAGTGGTGCTCAATGCGGGGTATTATACCACTACCGAAAAAGTCCGAACCGGGAATATAATCAAAGTGACCTCCAAGGAGGTCGAACTCCAGCCCTTGGTCAGTCCCCTTCAAGCGCTTCAGGGGCGTGTGGCAGGAATGGAGGTCACTCCCGGGGGTGACTTGCCCGGTGCTGCACCTACCATCCGTATCCGTGGGCAGAACAGTTTACGGGATGAGGGAAACTACCCCTTATATATTATTGATGGCATGCCCATCAATTCCACGCCAGTTGAAAGTAACAATAGTAAATTAACCTTTACCGGGATAGATCCTTTAAGTACCCTGAACCTTTCCAATATTGAAAGTATTGAGGTCCTAAAAGATGCGGATGCCACGGCTATTTATGGTTCCAGGGGTGCCAACGGCGTGATTTTGATTACGACCAAAAAGGGGATTGCTCAGAAAACAGCATTTCAAGCCCGAATTTACAGTGGTGTATCTACGGTTCCCAACCGACTGGATCTGCTCAATACAAAGCAATACTTACAAATCCGTAATAGGGCATTTGAAAATGATGGCGTAGAACCAACAACAAGAAATGCATATGATTTACTCTTATGGGACCAAAACCGTGAAACGGATTGGCAGGACGTATTTTGGGGTGGCAATGCCTGGGTGACCAACGCCAATCTATCAGCTTCCGGCGGCAATGCCAATACACAATTTCAAATAAATGGAGGGTATCAGGAACAAGGCACGATATATCCGGGAAATTCCAAGTATGAAAAGGCCACGGTAGCCCTTTCCCTTAACCACAGTACCAAGGACCAAAAATTATCCCTTGGTTTGAAGCTGAATTATGGTATGGACATAAACAATTTAGTGGGGTCTTCCGGCTCTCAAATCATTAGCCTTTCCCCAAATGCACCTGCTATTTTTAATGAAGATGGAAGTCTTCACTGGGAGGAATGGGCAGAGGCGAGTATCAATAATCCTTTTCAGGGCTATTTCAATGCCAGCAAAACAGAGGCTAATAACCTGATATCCAATTTAAACTTAAATTACAAAATTCTCAACAACCTTTCTTTTAGTACAAGCCTGGGTTTTACCAATTTAAACAGCAAGGAACTAATCAAGGTGCCAAAAAGATCCTATAATCCTTCATCATGGCAGACCAGGGAACACAGGTCCGACCATTTAATTGGTCACAGGAAGTCCTGGATCATAGAACCCCAATTGAACTATAATACCCACCTCGGCAATCTTCAAATTGATGGTTTGATCGGTACTACCTTTCAGCAAAGCCAAAACAATCAAACTGGGGTTACAGGTTCGGGGTATGTGTCGGAAGCCCTTATCGGGAATCTTGCCGCTGCGGAAACATTGACCCAGGGAGTCAATCAAACTACCGACTATCGCTATCATGCCGTTTTTGGACGCTTAGGGCTTAACTGGAACCAAAAGTACTTTCTGAACCTTACAGGAAGAAGGGATGGTTCCTCCCGTTTTGGTCCGGGAAAACGATGGGCCAATTTTGGGGCCATTGGGGCCGCCTGGATTTTTTCTGAGGAAAATTGGGTACGAGAACATCTGAAATTTTTAAGTTTCGGTAAGTTGCGCGGTAGTTACGGCACCACTGGGAATGACCAGATCGGGGACTATGGTTACCTGGATGCCTATGAGGCTACGGTGGCACCTGGGGGACTTTATCCCACCGCCCTTGCCAATCCGGATTACTCCTGGGAAGTAAATAAAAAACTGGAAACAGGTGTACAATTGGGATTCCTTAAGGACCGGATTAATCTCGGTGCAAGCTGGTACCGAAATCGGTCCTCAAACCAATTGGTAGGTTATCCGTTACCCGGAACCACTGGATTTAGTATGGTACAAGCCAATCTCCCGGCTACAGTACAAAACACGGGATGGGAATTGGAATTTTCATCATCTAATTTTCGTAGCAATGATTTTAACTGGCATACTAGCTTCAACGTAAGCTTCCCCAAAAATAAGCTGGTAAGTTATCCTGGACTTGATGAATCGTCCTATGCCAATACCTATCGGGTAGGCCATCCTTTGAACATAGCCCTGCTATATCAATACGTAGGCGTTGACCCTGAAACTGGATTATATTCTGTAGAGGATGTCAATGTCGATGGAAGGTATGATTTTGAAGATCGGGTAATCATTAAAGACCAAAACAGACAGTTCTTTGGAGGCATCAACAACACCTTAAACTATAAAAAGATTTCCCTCCAATTCCTTTGGCAGTTTGTCAAGCAAGAGGGAAACCTGGCACTATTCGATGTAGGGCGTTATGGTGCTCAAAGAGCTTTCGTTGCGGAGGCTTTGGACGATGGAAGCCCCTTTCAGAACATTTCACAATCCATAGGAGCATTGTTAGCTTATTTGAATGTTCAAAATTCAGACCTGATCTATTCTGATGCCTCATTTATACGATTAAAAACCTTATCCCTGAGTTATACCTTACCAGCTAGCCCCTTGCAAACAATAGGAATTGATGAATGCAAAATATTTGTCAATGGACAAAACCTTTTTACCCTAACTGGTTATGATGGGATGGATGCAGAATTTGCAACTGGTGCAGGTACAGGTTTTGGGAATTTACGCATCATTACTGCTGGACTCCAACTTAATTTCTAAAAAAATGAATATGAAATCTTATAAAGATATAAAGTCAATAATTGCAATTACTTTAGTGCTTTGTGCCCTGTCATGTGATGACTTTGTGGAAGTGGATGTTCCTACCAATAAACTAACAGTTGAAAGTGTATTCGACAGTGATGAAACAGCCCGGAGTGCTATGCAGGGTATCTATAACGAACTGTTCCGGTCTGCATCGTTTTGCAATGGGGGAAGTAATAGTGTGACTGCCTTGGCGGGTTTAAGTGCTGATGAAATATTCACCCTCAATACGGCCACGGATTTGGGTTATTTGGAATTTCAGGAAAATGAAATCCTACCTAATAATACGGCCAATCTTTCCCTTTGGAGCAGTGCTTATAATATTGTCTATATGGCCAATTCGGTATTGGAAGGGGTATCGGCATCTGAGCAAATATCAGTAGAGGTAAGCAATCAACTAGAAGGAGAAGTCAGATTTATCAGGGCTTTTACCTTTTTTCAATTGGTCAACCTATATGGTGAAGTACCCTTGGTATTGACAACGGACTACAGGATCAATGCCGAAATGTCAAGAGCATCAGTTGAAGAGGTCTATAGTCAAATTAGTATTGATCTTCAAGAGGCCGTTACTCTTCTTGATGCCGGGTATCCGGATAGCGAACGTATCAACGTGAATCGATTCGCAGCTGAAGCCCTTTTGGCAAGGGTATATTTATATCGACAGGAATGGGCATTGGCAGAAATACATAGTACTAATGTGATCAATCAATCAGGTTACTATGAACTCTTGAAGGACTTGGACCAGGTATTTCTCAAGAACAGTCAGGAAGCGATTTGGCAAATTTCTCCTGCCGGAAATGGTAATAGTTCCACAAATACAAATGATGGTTATTTATTTGTTTCCCCTATTCCACGATTGGCGTTGACCAATGAATATGCAGCTTTTTTTGAAGACTCGGACATGCGGCGAAGTTATTGGATTGGATATAACCAGGACAAGGAAACCTACTATCCCCATAAATATAAGGATGGGAGAAGTACGAACAATATTACCGAGTATTCCACGGTGCTCCGTTTGGCAGAACAGTATTTGATCCGGGCCGAAGCCCGAGCCCGACAGGGCAATATATCGGGAGGAATCTCCGATGTGGATAAAATCAAAGACCGAGCAGGACTTGGCCTATTATCCGAAACAAACCCCGAGATCAATCAGGAAGATTTGGTTAACGAAATCCTTATCGAACGTAAAAAAGAGTTGTTTACGGAATGGGGGCATCGATGGTTTGATTTGAAACGAGTAGGTAAAGCCTCCGAAACTTTGGGAAGCACTAACCCTTTATGGCAAGATACCGATGTGCTATACCCTATTCCGGAACAGGAACGTATGAAAATCCCTGGATTGGGGCAAAACGATGGCTATTAATTGACAAACCTTTTAGCCACAAGCAAAAATTTATAATTCAAATCATTCAGTCAAGTTATCCATAGATTTCTATGATGGGGAAACTTTCCATGACTTTGCTATTCATTAATTCTAACAACAACCCATGAAATTCAATCATATTTATTTTATTCTAATATTGATAGGTACAACCTTATCAGTCCAATGCCAAAAACAACCAAAAAATGACACCATACCTCTGGATCCAAGCATCCGTTATGGAAAACTTGCCAATGGTTTTACTTATTATATTAGACCTACTTCCTCCTCGTCCGATAAAATAGACATGAGCCTGGTCCTAAAAGGAGGCGCAAGTATCCAGGATATGGATCAGATTGACATAGCCCATTTTTTAGAACATATGGCATTCAAGTCCAGCGAGCATTTCCCATTGGGAATTAAGGCTCCTGACCAGTTGGACAGTTTAAAAATAGGATTTTTTGATATTACCGCTTCTACATCAAAATATTATACAAAGTATAATTTTGAAATTCCTAACAAAAATCCGTATGCGTTGGAAAAGGCGGTATTGTGGTTCAAGGATATTGTTGGCGGTGACCTTAAACTAACCACTGAGGAGATCGATGCGGAAAGGGGAATCTTGAGTCAGGAACGAATTGGTAAGAGCTCTGCTGGTGCCGACCTAAGGGAGACGTCAAGAATTGGACTGCAATCAAAAATAGATCCTGGGGCAAGAAATTGGCGGAATGATTTGAATTATTACATAGAATATCATCGGACTTTCAAGCCGGAAATTTTAAGACGCTACTATAACGACTGGTACAGGCCGGACCTGAGTGCACTAATGGTAGTGGGTAATATAAAGGATGTGGATAGTGTGGAGGCCCTTGTGAAAAAAAGGTTCTCTAAAATCCCAAAACCAACAAATCCAAGGAAATTTATGAATATGGATTCGATGTATTTTATACAAGAACCCCAATTCGCGAAGGTAGCTGTTCCCTTGGGGAATCAGGATAATATTGATAAGCAACAAGTAATATTTCATTTAGGGTATAGGGATCACTATACAAAGGCTAAACTACATGCCCAAGAAGGGTTGAGAAGAGAATTGCTTTGGAACATTCTATCAGGAGTGCTCCTAACTCGTACCCGGCATAACGAAGAACAGTATAATAACGATTTCAGTGGATTTAACAAGTATTTGACCTATAAAAAGGCTTTCGGTATATTCCAAGCTCGCAATATGTTTACAATATTTATTGATAGCAAGAACAATAGTGCAAAAGAAGGTACTGAAAGAACCATTAGACTTTTACGTCAGCTCTATCAACACGGACTGTTGGAAGAAGAATGGAACATGCTGAAAAAAGAAGAGATTCAGCAAATGGATAGGGGTAAAAGCAAAAGTACATCATCTTTGATTGAGGAAATGAGCTCACATTTTATTTACGGGGAAGCCCTGCCAGAAGACAAGAATACCTATTTAAGGGGCTGGTTCAAAGGGTTGTCCTTAACCCAGGTAAATGAGGAAATAAAAGCCTTGATACCTGCTATACCCGATGATATTGGTATTGCAGCCTACGAGGGCAACAGCATTTTATCCTTGAATCAAACCGATATTCGTTCGTGGATAAAAGATGCATGGAATGCTCCGGTGGAAGCATATCGACCACCAGAAGTACCGGAAAGTTTAATGCAGGAAAAGGAAGTACTTGCGTTGACCAAACCAGATTATGCTGGCAAAAGCACTAACCAGGATACCGGAGCACAGGAATTGTTACTGAACAACGGAATCAAAGTTGTCCTGCTGCCACAAAAAGAAGGTGTCGAAGGCATAAAAGTACATGGATTCAGCCCGATAGGAGCCCAGTGTTATAAAGGAGATGATTATTTTTCGGCTATACATTCCTCAGCCATTGTACTTAACTCGGGAATTGCAGATAAAGACAAATTTGATATTAGTCGTTATTTAGCTTCAAGAAGCAACAAGGTAAAGGTACATCCATATATTAATGTTTCTGAAACAGGGATAAAAGGTGAGACAACGTTGGAAAATATGGAAACAATGTTTCAGCTTATATATTTATATATCAGGAAGCCTCGCATAGATCAAAATGCGTTTTCTGACTGGAAGAAAGGTGAATTTGAAAGTTATGTGAAAGGGCATATACTTCGCAATGATATGGACAACACCATGAAATCATTGACTGGAGATTATAACATTAATTATAACAATACCACTGCGATGGTAGAAGGACTGCCCATGGTAACCATGGACAAGGCCTACGAGCACTACAAAGATCTCTTTGGCAGAACAAACGATTTTACTTTTATCATAACAGGGGACTATAATAAGGATGTCGTTATAAATATGGCTCAGAAATATTTAGGCAATTTACCAGATAGGGCATCTCAAAATCAAAGCAGGTCATACAAACAGAAGAGAGTGAAACTGGACAATGGGCCAATATTATTTGAGATTCCTGTACCAAAATATGGAGAGGGGAAAGAAGGGATGGTATATGCTGAAAAATACATTGTCACTAAAAACTTTGATTGGAGAGAAAGAATCAAGGTTAACGTCTTAGTTGCAATGATGAGAAATCACCTTATTACCGTATTGCGAAATCAGGGTTTTTCAGTATATACACCTTTTGTTTTTGGGGGATATAATTTTGAGGCTGCCAGGTACGAAATTATATTAAGAGTAGATTTTAACGCCAAGGGAAATGAAGTTGAGAAAGAGAAACAATTCCGATTGTTGCAGGAAGCAATCCACCAATTGTTGGGGGATATAAAGAAGGGCACAATTAATAAGAATGAGGTAGAACGGGTCTTAAAAGAAATTGATAGCAAGTATTCCACAGGGTTATTTAATAATTCAAAAGTTGACGAGAGATTATATGAATATTATAGGTATGATGCTCCCTGGTTGTCCAAATCGGAAGTAGATATTTATATAAAATCATTAATTGTTGAAGATATCATGAAAACTGCAAAAAAATATCTGGCCAAAGACCACCGTTATGAATTCATAATGGGAAAATAATAACAAAAGGGGGTGCATATCACACCCCCTTTAAATAAAATAAATTAGGGTATTACAGCTTGTACTGTACCATTCCCTTCTTTTGGATCATTTACATCAGGTGTATCATAAATCCGATAGACCAAACCATCCGATTGTGATAAACCAAAACATGCTTGCTCAGTGGGAGTACATGAAGTAACTTCAGGAATCATTTCCCAACCATCCCTTTCAATGTAATCATTATCCGGGTCGGCATTCAAATTGGCGGTCGCAAACGACATACCTGTGGCAAATACCACTGCCAGTACAGGCAATAAAAATTTAGTTTTCATATCAAATTGTTTTTAGTTAATAATTAAGTGCTTACTCTATTACAGGTTTTCAGCTTACTCCTGGCTTTGTTGCGCAACAAAATGGGTTTTATATGTAGAAGTTCTCTTCGTCTTTGTCGGGTATAAGATTATGGTCAGTACAGTGATCACCAGGCACCCCAGGGTCAGGTACAAATGCCCCTGCCAATCCAACATGGAGAAAAATGTGCGACAGGTACAGGGTATGGATTCACTGAAATATATATTGGAAACCAAATAAATGGTAATCGCCAGAAAAAGGCCTAGGTCCATAAATAAGCCCAGTCGTCTGGTTTTGGACCAAAGCAGGGCCATTGCGGTGAGGATCTCCAGGAAGGGAAAAACCCACGAAGTCACAAGGGCCATACTCTCCCCTCCGAATATGGGCGAATCGATGATGTTGTGGTAAAAGAGGTCACCTTCCCAAACCTTTGTAAGGCCAGTGTACATCAAAAACATGGATAGCAATAGTACAATAGTATAGATGACCGAAGTACGGTTATTGGTCAGCCATTTCATGGGGTAGCATTTTATGGTTAACAATGAAAGAATAAAAGGGCATCGGGAACAGGTGGTTCCTTGAAGTGGGTCGGTTGTCTGTAATTACATAAGCTAAATTAAGGGATTGTTATGAAAGGATTGTGTCCTAAATCCGGGATGGAATATCCTGAATCCGACACGATTTTTTTTTATTGTGTCATATGTTCATTTTCGGTTCCAAATGTCACGGAATGTTGGGTTTAGGTTCAAACAACCGGATATGGCTTTGCGGAATTTTACGTATCTTTGTAGTCCCTTTAGTGACTTTCACCGTCGTATCCCATCTGGAATACTTCCCTTGGACAAAACGATGTTTACCTCCCTTTAAAGTTTAATATAGTTTGCTGCCTTTTTGCAAACGGCAAGATGTCCGATTGTGTCACAATCGATTTTTGTGGGCCATTTTACTCGGAACTCGTATGGCCTGCTTTCTATAAGACAGATGGTACTTTTAATGACCAAATGAAGAGGAATATGCAGAGGAAAAATTCAAAACGTACACGCTGGGTGAACGTCCGTTTTACCCCGGAAGAATACCAAAAATTGGAGCAACAGTTCCACAGGACCACCTCCCGGAAACTGAGTCAATATATTCGCGATAGCCTTTTTAATAGACCCGTGGTGACCACCTACCGGAATGCTTCCCTGGACGGTCTTATGGAAGAGATCGGTCAGTTAAGGGACGAGCTCAACCACATAGGGAACAACTATAACCAGGCGGTAAAAAAGCTGTACACCCTTTGGCGGATCGAGGACTTTAAGACCTGGATCGACCGGAATGAAAAGGACAAGGCCCTCCTTTTCCAAAAGATCGATACCTTAGAGGACCACCTTCAAAAAATGGTAGCGGCATGGTTGCAGTGATCAAAACCGGACGTTCGATACACCGCATTTTCAACTACAATGAGAACAAGGTCAAAGAAGGGGTGGCGCGCTGCATCGGCCAGGGGAATTACCCGGTGGAGGCTACCCGAATGAGTGCTGGTATGCGGTTGAACCGCCTGTTGAAACGGGCAGCGCTCAACCCCAACGTGAAACGGAACAGTGTACATATTTCACTGAATTTCGACCCTTCCGAAAAGCTTTCCAATGAGGACATGAACAGCATTGCCCATACCTATATGAAGGGCATAGGCTTTGATAAACAGCCTTATCTCGTGTACCGTCATGAGGATGCCGGACATCCCCATCTGCATATCTGTTCGGTGAACATCCGTGCGGATGGCCGTCGCATTGATATGAACAATATCGGCAGGAACCAGTCGGAACAGGCCCGGAAGACCATTGAAGTGGAATACGGGCTGGTAGTGGCCCAGAGTCGGCATAAGGATACCTATGCCCTGGATCCTGTCGATGTGGAAAAGGCAAGTTATGGTAAACGGACCACCAAAGCGGCCATCCAGACGGTACTGCAGTATGTATTGGACAGATACAGATATGCCAGTTTACCGGAACTGAATGCCGTGCTGAACCTGTATAACGTAGCAGCAGAACGGGGAGGGGAGGACTCTGTGATGTACCGTCATAATGGCCTTCAATTTTGCCTGTTGGATGATAAAGGAAATAGGATAGGGGTACCCCTTAAGGCGAGTCTATTTTATAACAAACCGATCCTGAAAAACCTTCAGGAAAGGTTCCTTAAAAACAAACCTAAAAAGCTTCCCCATAAGCTCAAACTTAAAAATGTCCTGGACAAAGCACTGGCAAACACGGATATTGTTTCCTTGGGAAGTTTAAAACAAGACCTGGAAACACAGGGCATTCATCTACGGCTACGTCAGAGCACTGAAGGGCATCTCTATGGGGTGACCTTTGTGGACCACCGGACCCAATGCGTCTTTAACGGCAGTGAACTGGGCAAGGACTATAGTGCCAAGGCATTGGAAGAACGTCTGGGACCAGGAGCAATCGCCGTGCCGAATCAGCCAGGGCATTCCGCACGGCAACAGGAAGAAGGGTTACAGCCGCAGCCCTCTGCGGCAGAAACCAAGGCCATGTCAAATCCTCCCGCACCTGCACAACCGAAGGAAGAACCTACAATGCTTGATACATTGCTACAGGTGGAAAATGTAGCGGATTACCTGCCGTACCACCTCAGAAAGCAAAATAAGAAAAAGAAGAAACGATAGAGGAGCTTGGTTCAGGTCCTGTTCCGGGGCCGAATTTGCTAAAGCATTCCGCCCGGGAACAACTATGGGGTTACCGCCTTGGCTACTCCGCCGCACCACCCTTCGGCGGGCACAGGCTCCGCACCAAGGCCGTAACCTAAGCCCTGGTTTCTTTGACAACATTATTCAAAACCACGACCCATGCAAACAGGTGAGAACGAACAGGCACTGCGCAAGATTCTGGACATGACAAGGCTTATAGGGGTGTTCCTTTTATGCCTGCACTTTTATTACTACTGTTTCAGCGCCTTTGAACAGTGGAAGTTGACAACTGGATTTACCAACAGATTGCTCCACAATATTTATGAAACAGGCCTTTTTGACCATTTCCAAACCTCCAAGTTGATGGCCCTCGGAATACTGGTCATCTCCCTTATCGGGGCCAGGGGAAAGAAAAAGGAGAAACTAAAGCTCAAAAATGCTATGGCCCATATCGTGCCGGGGTTGCTGCTCTATTTTACAGGGCGTTGGTTGTGGTATTTTCCCATGAACGACATGGCACTGGCCATCTTCTATATGGCCATGACCTCCCTGGGGTTTCTGTGCATCCTGACCGGTGGGACCCTGCTGTCAAGGATTATCCGCACCAGCTTGGACAACAGCGATATTTTCAACAGGCAGAACGAGACCTTCCCCCAGGAAGAACGCTTGCTGGAAAACGAATACTCGGTGAACCTCCCGGCCCGATACCGCCTTAAGGACAAGATAAGGGAGAGCTGGATCAACATCATCAACCCATTCCGGGGATTGATGGTACTGGGGACCCCAGGCTCGGGAAAATCCTATTTTGTGATCCGCCACGTCATTACCCAACATATCCGAAAGGGTTTTTCCATGTTCGTCTATGACTTCAAGTATGACGATCTCTCCCGCATAGCCTATAACACCTGGCTCCAACATAGGGATCGCTACAAAAAGGCGCCCGCTTTCTTTGTCATTGATTTCGATAAGATCATGCACCGCTGTAATCCACTGGAACCTTCCACCATGATCGATATTACCGATGCGGCGGAATCGGCACGGACTATCCTGATGGGGCTTAACCGCGACTGGATCAAAAGACAGGGCGACTTCTTTGTGGAATCGCCCATCAACTTCCTTACTGCCATTATCTGGTACCTGCGCAAGTACCAGGACGGGGAGTTCTGTACGCTCCCCCACGTCATCGAACTCATGCAGGCCGAGTATGACGACCTCTTTACCCTTTTGCGGATGGAACCGGAAATCGAGGTGCTGATCAATCCTTTTGTCAATGCCTATATCAATGATGTGATGGAACAGCTCGAAGGGCAGATCGCTTCGGCAAAGATCGCCATGGCCCGCTTATCGTCTCCCAGCCTGTATTATGTGATGTCCGGGAACGACTTTACCCTGGATATCAATAATCCCGACGAACCTAAAATTGTCTGTATGGGTAACAACCCGCAAAAGATACAGACCTATGGGGCGGTGCTCTCCCTGTACATCACCCGGCTGGTCAAACAGGTCAACCAAAAGGGGAAGCTCAAATCCAGCTTGGTCTTTGATGAGTTTCCCACCATTTATCTTAACAATATGGACAGCCTGATAGCCACTGCCCGTAGCAATAAGGTGGCCACCTGCATGGGCATTCAGGATTTTAGCCAGCTCAGGAAGGATTATGGTAGGGAGCAGGCCGATGTGCTGATCAATATCGTCGGTAATATAGTCTCGGGGCAAGTGACCGGGGACACAGCGAAGAACCTTTCTGAACGTTTTGGAAAGATCATGCAGGACCGCGAAAGTATATCCATCAATTCCGGGGATACGTCCATTAGCAAGAACAAACAATTGGAACTGGCCGTTCCCGCTTCCACCATTTCCTCCCTGAGTTCCGGGGAATTCGTAGGGATGGTCGCGGACAATCCCACGGATAAAATAGACCTGAAAGCCTTTCACTGCGAGATCATCAATGACCATGAAGCACTGAAAAGGGAGGAAGAGACCTATGAACCCATTGCCCCGGTACGGGAGCTCACCCCGGAAATGGTGCAACGTAATTACAGGGAGATCAAACAGGATATCCAGGATATTATCGAAACGGAAATCGACCGTCTTTTGCATAACCCGGCCACAGCGCACATGGTGATCCGAAAGAAAAAAAGGGAATGATAGGGGATTTTTTGTTATCTTATGGTGCCGAACACAAAACCATTAAACGATGTCAAAATTTCAGATTTATAAGGACAAGGGCGGAGAATTCAGGTTCCGCCTAAAGGCCGCCAACGGCCAGAACATCCTTGCCAGCGAGGGGTACAAGGCCAAATCGGGATGTACCAATGGTATCGAGTCCGTCCGAACCAATTCCCAGGATGACGACAGGTACGAACGTTTGGAGTCCTCCAACGGAAGTCCGTATTTCAACTTAAAGGCTACCAATGGCCAGGTCATCGGGACCAGTGAAATGTACTCTTCATTCAGCGCCATGGAAAACGGCATTGCTTCCGTAAAGAACAATGCACCTGGTGCGACTGTGGAAGATCTTACTTAATTTAAAGACCATAGTAAAACAAATGAAGGACTGTCCCCAACAAGGACAGTTTTTTGTTTTTCAGGCTCTCATGAGGCTTGACTTATACCGATAGGATCTAAAATAAAATCGAAAGAGACCTGTTTGGATAATCTTTGTTTGGATTTTGGTCGGGCCAATGGAACTACAGAAAACCAAATTCAAGTTGGTTCATTTTTGTTCGCTTAGTATTGGTTTTAAGAATTAAACATTCTTTAGCAGAGCGAGAAGATAAACAGGAGAAATGTGGGAGGGGTTGTGTCCAAGACTATTTTGACAAAGCGCTTTTCCCGGAGTGCCTGCCTGCCGAAGGTAGGGAGGGCAACGGAAAGCAGGGGAATGGGTTGAGGAATCGGTTATTCAAAGCTATTTCGATAGGTAATGGAGCCGTAAAATCATTTAGATTTTTTTAAGAGTTTTTTATTATCTTGGGACTGTTTTTTTTAACAGCCATATTCTTATTAAATGTAAAATCGGCCTTGCCTTGTGATAAGGCAAAAGTCCCCTCTTCGCCCGGTTTGGATAAGGATTTGTGTTTACAATAATATTTTGATTAGGTAAAACTTATACAATGGTGCCAATAAACCTGTTGTAAATAAGAAATAAATTGGACATCGTTAGAATCCAATGAAAAATAATAATTTAAATAATCACAAAACTTGGGCATAGCCAACCATACTGGGAGTATATGCCTATAAAAGTTCAGCATATAAACAAGTTAGCCACAATTAAAAACAAACGAAATCGAATGTCCAATTTTCCAGTTATAGCATCAATTTTATCAGAAAAAAACTTGGGTGAGTTTGTGAAGGATAAATACAATTTGGATGAAAAATTTCAGTGTAAATTATTCAGAACAGGTGTAAATCACACCTATTTCATTTCTGACAAAAACAATAAGTATGTTATAAGAGTCTATTGTTATGATTGGAGAACCAAGACTGAAATTAAAGAAGAATTAAGGCTTCTTCAACTTTTGAAAGAAAATAGTCTTTCCGTTTCATATCCTATTCCAGATAAAGAAAATAACCTGATACAAGAAATCAATGCACCTGAAGGTCTTCGCTACATTGTGCTATTTTCATATGCTGAAGGTGAAAAAATGAGATTTATGGATAATGAAACTTGTTTTGAAATGGGGCTTCTAATGGCAAAGTTTCACAACATTACTTCAAATAAGAGTATAAATAGAACAAACTATAATTTAGAATTACTTTTAACTAAATCATACGAGCGATTAACGGAATTTTTCTCGGAGGATTTGAGCGAAATGAAATATCTTAAAAAAACAGGAATTGAAATCACCAAAAAATTTCAAGATATAGAACAATCCGAATTCCAAAAAGGAATAGTTCATCTCGATATTTGGTACGATAATGTAACTGTCAAAAACAAAGAAGAAATAACAATTTTTGACTTTGACAATTGCGGTAATGGATTTTTGTTTTTAGACATTGGCTATTTCTTTATCCAATTATTTCACATAGAATCAGACAAAGAAGTATATGAATCAAAAGTTGAAAGTTTTCTTAATGGTTATCGCAATGTAAGAGAACTTACGGAAAAAGAAATTAAGTTAATTCCAGAGGCAGGAGCGTCTATTTTTGCTTTTTATCTTGGCGTTCAAGCACAAAGATTTGATTGGTCGAATATATTCTTGACTGAAAACTATCTGAAAATGTTTGTCGGAAGAATAAAATCTTGGATGGAATATTATAAAAACAAAAAAATAACTGTGGCTAACAATGGCTCCTATGAAAAGCCATAGTCCAGTTTCTCAAAGATAGTCAATATGTTCTTTTTGTCTTAAACCACTTTTTTCTTTTAGTATAACTTGCTCGGCATCCTATATGTGATACACTCTTTTCTGT